>JAIXUD010000009.1 GCA_027483645.1 Sphingobacteriales bacterium | reverse complement strand
TTTACAACAACAAAAGGCCGCATATGGCACTGGAAATGAGAAAACCTTCCGAACTTTATGCGGCATAGAAATAAGAACATCCATTAACCGAACTGTCAACCTATATCAGGACAAGACACCGTGGTCTGTGGTCTGTCGTCCGTGGTCTATTTCGTTGTTCCCCCGCCAAGCTTTTCGTATTCTAAGTCGTTGGGCTGCCACAGCTCAATCTTGTTGCCTTCTGGGTCGAGGATGTGCACGAATTTGCCGTAATCGTACGATTCGATTTCGTCCAGAATTGTAACGCCTTCCTTCTTCAGCTCGCCCACCAGCCACTCCAGGTCTTCCACGCGGTAGTTTATCATAAACTCCTTTTCCGATGGGGCAAAGTATGTGGTGTCATCCTTGAAAGGGCTCCATTGGCTAAAGCCTTTCTTCCCTGGCTCATCTGCTTGCCGCCACTCGAAGGTAGAGCCATAGTCATTGGTGTTTAGGCCGAGGTGGCGGTTGTACCATTCCCTTGTTTTTGCAGGGTCTTGGCTTTTGAAGAATATGCCGCCGATGGAGGTTACACGTTTCATATAGTTGGGGGATTGTTTAATGCAAGATAGGGTAGGGGGAGGAGATTGAGGAATTTATTGATTGTTTTGTATGTTTACATGGCAAATGTTAGTGCAAATGGAGACGAATCAATTCAATAACGTTATCTCAATTAACCCAGAAATAAGGTTTGGCAAACCGTGTATTACAGGTACGCGAATAGCCGTATCTGACGTATTGCAATGGCTTGCTTCTGGGATGACTAAAGAAGAGATTATAGAAGACTTTCCAGAGGTTACTATCGAAAGTATCCATGCTGTTTTAGCTTTTGCAGCAAAGAGGGATAGCATGTAAAGAATAATTCCCGCTTCATGAAGCTGTTATTAGATGCTAACTTGTCGTGGCGTTTAGTAAAAAGGCTCCAAGTAGATTTTCCGGAGACCATTCACGTTAATCAAACTTCTTTACCAGAACCTGCTACTGACGTTAGTATATGGCAGTTTGCCAAGGCTGAAAATTTTATTATCGTTACAAATGATGAGGATTATCTAAGGCTGTCGTTAGACAAGGGCTTTCCACCGAAGGTCATCTTGTTTAGAACCGGAAATCAATTTACATTATCTTGTCTAAATATGATACTCAATAAAATGCAAGCCATAGAAAAGTTGTTTGCAGATGATACAATTGGAATTATTGAAATCGGTTAAGGTTATCAGTTTCCACTCCCTCCTCCCGCCATTTTTCCCTACCTTTGTTTGATAACACCTGTACAACATGCTGGGCTTAAAATTACCTACTGACCCCCGATGGGCCAACCTGGCCGAACATAGTTTGGAAGAAGTACTTACCGACCACGCTTACTGCGAACAAAAGGCTGCCCTTAGCTGCATCTCACTTATTGCCCGCTATCCTGATAGGGAACGGTTGGTGGATGAATTGGCACCGATAGTAACGGAAGAGTGGGGCCATTTCCGCCTGGTGCTGAAAGCCCTGAAAGACCGTGGACTAAAGCTGGGCCATAAGCGCAAGGACGAGTACGTGAACGAACTGAGAAAACTGGAGCGCAAAACCGATAGGCAAGAAGAGCGCCTGTTGGAAGAACTATTGCGCTTCGCCCTGATTGAGGCCCGCAGCTGCGAGCGCTTTAGAGTGCTGAGCCTAGAGCTGGAATCGGAGGAGTTGCGCAAGTTTTACCATACTTTTATGGTGGCTGAAGCCAACCATTATCGACTATTTTTAGACCTTGCCCGTGAGTACTGCCCAGAAGAGGAGGTGAAGGTCCGCTGGCAAGAATATTTGGTGGCAGAAGCCGAGATAATGAAGGGATTGGAACTACGAGGCGACAGGGTGCATTAATAAAAAAACAAGGGATAGATTCGACATGAACACTACAGATACAAACTTCCGTACGCTTACTACCAAGGAAAAGGCTTTGCGCATTAACTTGGATTTGGGCATTTATGGCTCGTTTGCCGAGATTGGTGCAGGGCAAGAGATTGCCGCCAACTTCTTTAAAGCTGGCGGTGCATCGGGCACAGTGGCCAAAACCATGTCGGCTTACGACATGAGTTTTAGCGATGCCATCTATGGCAAATGTAAGCGCTATGTATGCGAAACCCGCTTGGATACCATGCTAGAGCATGAGTACGAACTGCTGAACCTCCGCTTGGAAAGCCGCAAGTTCGATACGAAGTTCTTCGCGATGGCCGATACCGTGGAAACCCTTAACTACCAGCGGACTAACCGAGGTCATGGCTGGTTGGGCCTTCGCTTTCAATTGAACCCGGAAACAGAACCCAATGATTGCATAGTACACGTGGTAATGCATGATGTGGATGGGCTGGAGCAACAGCAAGCCTTGGGTATAGTTGGTGTAAACCTGCTTTACGGTTGCCACTACCACTATAATGACCTAGAGCAACTCATCAACTCGCTAGTAGATAATATTCTGCCAGGCCGAATAGAGATTGATATGTTCCGCATCAGTGGGCCCGATTTTAAAGACGTAGATAACCGGCTATTGGCATTGAAGTTGGTTAAAAATGGACTTACCAATGCCACCATGTTCGGCCCACAGGGCAACGTGTTGCAGGCTTCAGAGGTATTGTACAAAAAGGATGTACTAGTATTGCGTGGCCGTTTCCGACCGGTTACGAAAGTAAATATGGACATGCTTACCAAGAGCCTCGATCAATTTTTGAAAGAGCCAGAAGTTACGCCAGAAGATACCATTGTCATCAGCGAGCTTACCCTAAACGCGCTACATAGTGAAGGGAAGATTGACGAAAAAGACTTTTTGGATAGGGTGGATATCCTTTGCTCGCTTGGGCAAACGGTAATGATATCCACTTTCCGTGAGTATTATAAGCTGGTACACTACTTCTCCCGGGTTACCAAAACAAAGCGGGTGGGTATTATACTTGGAGCGCTTACCATGCACAAGTTGTTTGATAACAAGTACTATGGCGATTTGAAGGGCAACATCTTGGAGTCTTTCGGTATTTTGTTTGGCAACAATGTAAAGATGTATGTGTACCCAGCTAATCAACCCAACACTACGGAGTTGATGACCTCTAAAAACTTCCCGGTACCGCCTGATTTAATGTACCTGTATAAGCACCTGCAAGAAAACAACAAAATAGGCGACGTAGAGAATGTGGACATAACCGTGCTCGATATTTTCTCGGATAAGGTCTTGGCCATGATTAAAGCCGCAGAAGATGGCTGGGAGGATATGGTGCCCGAAAACGTGGAAGATATCATTAAAGACAAGTGCCTCTTTGGTTACCCCTGTAGCCTTGATCAGCGCCAAAAGCTTGATGAAAAGGAAAGGAAGCGTAAGATATTGTTGAAGTAACGTGTTTATCTGAATTTGGATTTGTCAGATTTATGGATTTTTTGGATTGTATTTTATGTAAGCGACCACAAAACGAACGTCATTGCGAAGGCCTACATAATCTTGCGGTTACTAATGCCTTCCAATGGCCTGTGGCAATCCCCTGCCACGAAGAATATTCCTCGCTGACCAAAGAACCCAATACATAATGCATTTACGGTTGTGGTTACATGGGCACTACTTGTCCCATCAGGGGGAATACTAATAGAAGCAGTGGGACGTTGTCGCGAGCCATTGATAGGCGTTGGTAATGGCAAAACCAAGTAAGCTCTAACTATGACATAAATTAAAAGTGCCTGTTATTAACAATTCTAGTTCGAGGCAAAAGTAGGATAACAGCTAGGGGTAGCGCTCGTCCTTGGCACTCCTACGCGAAAAGCTTCGGAGCGCATCGCGTTCGCAGACCCTTCGACTATCGCTCTGGGTGACAGCTTGCTTCCGCAAAAATGTTATCTCGTTTCTGGACGCGCCGGGGGAGCAGTTAATACTCGCAACGACGCGCATTATGGGTTGATAACGAAACATAAAAAAAGCCCTCCAGAATTACACTGAAGGGCTTTTGTATTTGCAAATGGCAATGCCGATCAAACGTCGATTTTCGCGTACTTGGCGTGTTTCTCTATAAACTCGCGGCGAGGTGGTACCTCATCACCCATCAACATGCTGAAGGTGTGGTCGGCTTCGGCGCCGTTATCGATGGAGATGCGGCGCAGGGTGCGGGTATTCGGGTCCATGGTAGTGTCCCACAGTTGCTCTGCGTTCATCTCACCCAAGCCCTTGTATCGCTGTATGTTCACGCTATCTTCACGGCCTTTGCCAAGCTGCTGTATGGCAATGTCGCGCTGCTGGTCGTTCCAGCAATATACTTGCTCTTTGCCTTTCTTCACCAAGTACAGCGGCGGCGCGGCAATGTATATATAGCCCTGCTCCACCAATGCACGCATGTAGCGGAAGAAGAAAGTAAGGATCAAAGTGGTAATGTGGCTACCGTCTACGTCCGCATCGCACATGATGACTATCTTGTGGTATCGCAGTTTGGAGATATCCAAAGCCTTGTCGTCTTCGGCAGTACCAATCTTTACCCCCATTGCGGTAAACATATTCCGTATCTCCTCGTTCTCATAGATCTTGTACTCCATAGCCTTCTCCACGTTCAATATCTTACCACGAAGCGGCAGGATGGCCTGAAAATGGCGGTCGCGGCCTTGTTTGGCAGTACCACCCGCCGAGTCTCCTTCGACAAGGAAAAGTTCGCTCGCTTCGGGGTCTTTGCTCGCGCAATCGGCCAGTTTACCAGGTAGGCTGTTGCTGCCCAGTACGCTCTTACGCTGCACCATTTCGCGGGCCTTGCGGGCTGCGTGGCGTGCGGTAGCGGCCAATATCACCTTTTGGATGATGGTACGGGCCTCGCGTGGGTTCTCTTCCAAGAAGTTCGTTATGGCATCGCCCACGGCGGTATTTACTATACCCATTACCTCGCTGTTCCCCAGCTTGGTTTTGGTTTGGCCCTCAAACTGTGGCTCTGGTACCTTTACCGAGATTACGGTAGTCAGTCCTTCACGGAAATCCTCGCCGGTAACATCAAACTTCAGCTTCTCGAACATGCCTTGTTTGTCGCCATAGCCCTTGAACACGCGGGTTATCGCCGCGCGGAAACCCGCCACGTGTGTACCGCCTTCAATAGTATTGATGTTGTTTACGTACGAATGTATGTTCTCACTGTACGATGCGTTGTAGGTTATCGCTACCTCAACCGCTACGTTATCACGTACACCTTCCACGTGTATAGGCTTCTCCAGCAATTGCTCGCGGGTCTGGTCAAGGTACAGCACAAACTCGCTTAAGCCGCCTTCGCTAAAGAAGGTTTCGGTAGGGTGGGTGCCGTCCTCTTCTTTCTCGCGCAGATCAGTGATAGTAAGACTGATACCTTTATTAAGGTACGAGAGCTCACGCAGACGCGCCGACAAGGTTTCGTAATTGTAAACGGTAGTGGTAAAGATGCTGGAATCGGGCGTAAAGGTAACCGAGGTACCAGTACGGTCTGATTTGCCAATCTCCCTAACGGAATACTGTGGCTTACCGATGGCATACTCTTGCTCGTAGATAGCACCGTTGCGGTGTACTTCGGCACGCAGGTGGCTAGATAGTGCGTTTACACACGATACACCCACACCGTGCAAACCGCCCGATACTTTATAGGTGTCTTTATCAAACTTACCACCGGCGTGTAGCACGGTCATTACCACTTCAAGAGCTGAGCGGCCTTCTTTGATGTGCATATCGGTAGGGATACCGCGGCCATCATCGTGTACGCTTATGGAGTTGTCTTCGTGGATGAAAACTTGTATGTTTCGGCAGTATCCGGCAAGGGCCTCGTCAATCGAGTTATCAACTACCTCATATACCAAGTGGTGAAGGCCTTTTACGCCTATATCGCCAATGTACATGGCCGGGCGCTTACGAACCGCTTCCAATCCCTCGAGTACCTGGATATTCGACGCGGAATATTCGTTTTTCTTCTGATCAGTCATATGTTTTCTTCCTTATTTCACACTATTTCAAGCAATATACAAATATACGCAAATTAACCCGAACCGCCTTATTTGATGCGGATTAGCGTGTTTTTTATCCACATGTTATCCACGTGCTTTTTAGGGTGGTATGGAGAGTGTGTGGTGGTATAGCTTGGGTGGGTAGATGGGGAAGTGGATAGGTTCAATTTTATTAAATGTCCAATATCTTTCCCCTTCAATCGACTAACCGTTTATCCAGTACCTTATCGGTGCGCGATAACATCTATGAAGAAAATCCTTAAACGAATGGCCATTGCAATTGCGGTTTTACTAGTAGTGTTGATTGTTGGCGTTATCATATTTCTACAGCAGCCGCAGTTTGGCGCGTTGCCCACCGGGGCGCGGTTAGAGCGCATCCAGCAATCGCCCAACTACCGCGACGGCAAGTTTCAGAATCAGCACCACACCCCGCAGCTTACCGAGGGCGCTAGCTATTATGGCGTAATGACGGAGTTTTTGTTCGGTGGCGATAAGCGCAGCAGGCCAAGTAAGCAACTACCTTCTAAAAAGATTAACCTGCTAACCCTCGACCCTACCGAGAATGTGCTGGTATGGTTTGGCCACAGCAGCTACTTTTTGCAGATTGACGGGAAGAGGTTTCTGGTAGATCCGGTGTTTAGCGGTGCGGCATCGCCCATAAGCTTTAGCAATAAGAGCTATGCCGGTGCCGATGTTTACACGGTGGACGATATGCCCAATATCGATTACTTCTTCATCACCCACGACCATTACGACCACTTAGACTATGAAACCATCCTAGAACTGAAACCCAAGGTAGGCAAGGTCATCACCGGCCTCGGCACGGGCGCGCACTTGGAGCGTTGGGGATATAGCCCCAGCAGCATCATTGAAAACGACTGGAACGAAACGGTGCAACTGGATAGTGGCTTTGTGGTGCACACCTTACCGGCACGGCACTTCTCCGGCCGTGGACTAACAGCACAGCAGAGCCTTTGGGTATCGTTTGTATTGCAAACGCCCACCCAAAAGATATACATCGGCGGAGACAGCGGCTACGACACGCACTTTGCTGAGATAGGCGCAAAGTATGGCCCCATTGATTGGGCCATACTGGAGTGTGGCCAGTACGACAAGGCTTGGAAGTACATACACATGATGCCCGAGGAAATACTACAAGCCGGCACAGACTTGGGCGCCAAGCGCATACTACCGGTGCACTGGGGCAAATTCAGCATGGCTAACCATGCGTGGGATGAGTCCATCTTGCGTGCTACTACCGCTGCTGCTGGTACTGCCATTCCGCTGGTAACGCCACTAATTGGCGAGGCTGTGGATTTGGGTGGTAGTGGGGAGTTTGTTGGGTGGTGGAGTGGGTTAGAGTGATTCTTTGTCTGAATTTGGATTCGTCAGATTATAGGACAAGAGTGGATTCTATTATTCAGGAAGTGAGCTACTATTTTTGTAAGTTTAAGTGAGATAATTTATTGGCTATGAAAACACTTGGAAAACCCTCCCTCCCCACCTTCCCCCAACTAGCCTTTGGCGGCAACGTATTCGGGTGGACGATAGATGAAGCCATGTCTCACCAATTGCTCAATCAGTTTGTGGATGCGGGGTTTAGCTTCGTGGATACGGCGGATGTGTACAGCATTTGGGGCGAAGGGCATGTAGGCGGCGAGTCGGAGACGATTATTGGCAACTGGCTGGCGAAAACCGACCGCCGCAGTGAGGTGGTAATTGCCACCAAGGTGGGCATGGATATGAAAGAGAACGGCAAAGGCCTTAGCCGAAAGCATATACTGGCCTCGGTGGAGCGGTCGCTCAACCGCCTGCAAACCGATTACATTGATTTATACCAAGCCCATAAAGATGACCCCGATACCGCACTCGAAGAAACGCTAGGTGCTTTTGATGAACTGGTGAAAGCGGGCAAGGTAAAAGCCATAGGTGCCAGCAACTATAGCGGTGATCGCCTGCAACAGGCACTGGATATTAGTGCCCAACAAGGTTTCGCCCGCTACGAAACCCTTCAACCTGAATACAACCTATATGCCCGCGAAAAGTACGAGCAGGATATGAAGCCCGTGGTACTGGCCAACAAGCTGCATGTTATCAGCTACTTCAGCCTAGCAAGTGGCTTCCTTACTGGCAAGTATCGCACTGAGGCTGATTTTGGTAAGAGTAGGCGAGGGGGTGGCATGGGCAAGTACCTTAACCCACGCGGCTTGGCCATATTAAAGGCGCTGGACGAGGTAAGCGCCCGATACCACACCACACCCGCTTCAGTGGCCTTGGCATGGCTAATAGCTCAACCAAACATAACGCCTATTGCTAGCGCCACCAACCCCGAGCAGCTCACAGAGCTGTTGGCTTCGGCTAAGTTGCAGTTGGATGCTCAGGATTTGGCGGTGCTGGATGCGGCGAGTGGGTATTGAAAACCCTTCCCACCTGCGCAACATTGTCATCCCGAGTTTTTCACGAGGGACCTTCGGGCACCGAGGGGGTGAAGTTGCGTTATGCCAGGCGTCAATAACCGTGTTATGGAAATAATTTAGTGGGTAATTCAAGAACCTAACCTACCCGCCCGAAGGTCCCTCGTGAAAAACTCGGGATGACAACACGGAGTTAGTGGTATAAATAAAAAGAGGCCAGCATCGCTGCCAGCCTCTTGTATTTTGAAGCAAGTCTTGTGTCTTGCGTCTTGTGTCTTGCGTCTAATTTTTAAGCTATCGTCACCCCTTTCTCCAAGTACACATCTTGTATGGCATTCAAGATGGCAACACCTTCGTTCATTGGGCGTTGGAAGGCTTTACGGCCGCTGATTAGTCCCATACCGCCGGCGCGCTTGTTGATTACCGCAGTGCTTACTGCTTCTACCAAATCCGACTCGCCGCTAGAGGCACCGCCTGAGTTGATGAGGCCATTGCGGCCCATGTAGCAGTTCACTACTTGGTAGCGGCACAGGTCGATAGGGTGATCCGTGGTCAAATCGCTATAAACCTTTTTGTGGGTCTTGGCGAATGATTTAATCTCGTTGAAACCGCCGTTAATTTCAGGCAGCTTCTGTTTGATGATGTCGGCCTGTATGGTTACGCCCAAGTGGTTGGCTTGGCTGGTAACGTCGGCAGAAAGATGGTGGTCGCGGTCGCCCACTTTAAATTCGTTGTTGCGTAGGTAGCACCACAGCACCGTAGCCATGCCCAGCTCATGGGCATAGTCAAATGCCTCGGCAATTTCCACAATCTGGCGGCTGCTTTCTTCACTACCGAAGTAGATGGTAGCACCCACGGCAGCAGCACCCATATCCCAAGCGTTCTTTACGGTACCAAACATAATCTGGTCGTACTTATTGGGGTAGGTAAGCAGTTGGTTGTGGTTTATTTTAACTATAAACGGTATCTGGTGGGCATACTTGCGGGCCACACTGCCCAGTACACCGTAGGTAGAAGCCACGGCATTGCAACCGCCTTCGATGGCCAGTTTCACGATGTTCTCAGAGTCAAAGTAGATAGGGTTCGGCGCGAAAGAAGCGCTGGCGGTGTGCTCAATACCTTGGTCAACCGGTAGGATGCTCACATAGCCAGTACCAGCCAAGCGGCCGTGGTTGTTGATTGCAGCCAAGTTGCGCAATACTTGCGGGCTGCGGTTGCTATCTTTCCATACCCGGTTGATAAAATCAGGGCCTGGCAAGTGCAACAGGTCTTTATGTACGGTCTTGCTTTCGTGCTCCAGCAGGTAGCTGGCTTTGTCGCCCAATAGCTCCTGTATCTTGCTTAATGACATGCAGAGTGGTTTTTCTTTTGTAATTAGGTGCAAATATAGTTGGTTTGGTTGATGGTCCATAGTCGACGGACGGTGGAAATGATTTTTCGTGTTAAAATTGTGTTAAACGTCAAGTTAATAACATAGCCCGTAATCACAAACATGAGTATTGGAGATAGCCTTAGCGTATAAACCTTGCCCTCATTTATGACCAATGTGAAGAGTTTAAGATTGGTGTGGACCTATTAAAAATCCTATTGAAGTTTTTCCACCAACCCCTTCAAATACCCAGCAGCGTCAACCATCCTACTACCATACCAACTAAACATCTCGCCATCCACCAGCATCACTCGTGCTTGTGGGCAGAGGGCTTGTAGCTCTGCTATGTGCAGGGCCTTAAAGGGGTAAGGCTCTGATGAAAGCAATATCAGCTGCGGATTGGCGGCCGCTATATCCTCGTTGGTGACTTCTGGGTAGCGAGAGTTATGGATGTCAAATACATTTGCCATCCCGCAGCGCAGCATCAAGTCGTTAATGTAAGTGGTGTGCCCCGCCACCATCCAGGGTTTGCGCCAAATGAAATAGGCAGTGCGGGTGCTGGGTAATGGTGCAATATCCTGAAACCCTTGTTGTACTTGGGATATCAATTGTTGCGCTCGGGCAGGTGTATTGGTTATCTTGCCAATTCCGTGTATCATATCCACCGCATCAGTCAGCTTATTGATGTCGCTTATCCAAACCGGGTATTGTTTCATTAAGGCCTCAATCTGGCTTTGTTCATTTTCTTCTTTGTTGGCTATAATAAGGTCGGGACGAAGGCTGCGGATGCGGTCAAAGTCGAGTTTTTTGGTACCACCTACCCGGGCCTTGGTATGGAACCACTCTGTAGGGTGTATGCAAAATTTTGTAATGCCCACTACTTTATTTTCTAACCCCAAATAATGCAACAATTCGGTTTGAGATGGCACTACACTTACTATCCGTAGTGGGTAGTTGGGCAGTTGTAGGGTTCGCCCGAGTTGGTCTGTGAAATTTTTCATTGACTAAGTTGCAGCTAAATTGTAATATTGCACGTATAAACTCCAAATACCCCAAATTCAAACATCCACACCATGAAAATAAAACTTCTTTTCCTTACTGCGTTTTTAGGCCTTGGCCAATTGGTAAATGCACAAACCAAAGCATTCAATACTCCAGCTTACCAGCCTGCCGCTAATACCGTAGGCATCAGTTTCCAGAAGGGCTATACTACCAGCGAGCAAAAAAGCACCGAAGGCAACCGGATGGTGGTGGCTTATGAACAAGGTTTGCTATACAACTTTAGCTTGGTTACTATATACCCGCTTACACTTACCGAGAAAATGGATGCCGGAATAGAAAGCAGGCTTATGAAATTGATAGCCGACCAAGCGAACTACTACAAAACCACAATGGGTAAAGACTTGGTGCTTGAAAAGCGTTCTTTACCTGCGGGCCAAAACGGCTTTGCCGCTAGCTTTATTATTGGCGATTATACCTATGCTTACCGTGTAATTGTTATTGACAATGTGTATTACATGCTATCTGCTTCATCGCTTACAGCTAACCAAAATGATGCGGCCATAGCTGGCTTCTTTAACAGCTTTACCATCAACACTAAGGGTGGCGTAAAGAAGTAACCGCTACCCAATTGTTAAAATATTAATGGCCAAGGAGCACCGCTCTTTGGCCATTGTTTTTTTATAGCTCTTCTAGGTTTTGCTTGCACCATTGCAGTAGCTGCTCATATTCTGCTTCGGTGATGGCATCGGCAAACTCGTGGTACTGTTCCAGTAAGTCGCCAATAAACACCCGCTCGGGCAGTATGGTGGCTTTTATGTGGTATACTTTGTAGTATTTGCCCATCAGTTTCAATTCATCCATTTCTTCCGTGCCGGTTATGCGGAAGTAGCTTTGGCCATTTTTGTATTTGCGAAACTCCATAGTATCAAGTAGTGAGTATCAAGTATTGCTGCAATTAATGTGCTAATGTATCAATGTGCAAATGTACCAATGATTTTAATGTAGCGATGTAAGAATGTGAAAGTGCACTTGCGCAGTGAAAGCAAGTTAGTTTTAGGGAGAAAAAGGAGCAATTAAGGCATTGGTAAATCAGTATCTTGTTTTTCATTGGTACATTGGTACATTTGCACATTGGTACATTAATTTTGCTCAATGCTAAAGACCCAAAATTTACAGAAATCATACGGTGCCTTGAAGGTATTGAAAGGCATTGACCTGGATATACCGAAGAGTGAGGTGGTGTCTATTGTGGGCTCATCAGGCGCGGGGAAGAGCACACTGCTGCACATCCTTGGAACACTCGACCAGCCCGATAGCGGCCAACTGTGGATTAACGGCGAGGAGATAAGCAAACTGCGTGGCAATGCGCTTGCCCGTTTCCGTAATAAGCATATTGGATTTGTATTTCAGTTTCACCACTTGCTGCCGGAGTTTACGGCGCTGGAGAATGTTTGCATACCCGCCTATCTAGCCAAAGTGAGCCAAACCGAAGCCGAGGCTAAAGCCCATAAACTGCTGGATATGCTGGGCCTCGCAGCCCGTGCCACCCACAAACCGGGGGAGCTATCAGGTGGCGAACAGCAGCGCGTAGCGGTGGCCCGTGCCCTTATCAATAACCCCTCCATAGTACTTGCCGACGAACCGAGCGGTAACCTAGATAGCGACAACAGCCGCGATCTGCACCAACTCTTCTTCCGCCTGCGCGATGAGCTGGGCCAAACCTTCGTTATTGTTACCCATAATCAAGACCTAGCCAATATGGCCGATAGGAAATTGGTAATGAAGGATGGCCTTTTCTTATAGTATCAAGTAGTGTCTTTCAGCAAAAGCTCAGGATAAAATCCTCTAGTATCAAGCATTGAGTGTAGCCTACTTAATACCCGAATGAGGCTCAGTCAAAATAGAATATAAAGCCTGTCGAATCGTTTGTACCTAGATGCTTTTGTAGGATAGTGCTTAAACAAAGAAGAGGCTGCCTCGAGTTACGAGACAGCCTCACATCACGTTTCAACCAAATGTTCAGTATTGAGCAATCATGGCGTAATGATGCCATATACGTAGGTCTTGCCTCTAATGGCTTTTATTACGTGGCTACCATTACCGAGGTCCATGCTGGCTGATGGTATGTAGTATTTATCTACGTCTTTGCTGGTAAATATGTTCTCTGTTTTTACTTTGCCTGTACCTGATAGGTAAGATATATCAGTGTAGATGGCACGGCCTTTACCAGAAGACTTGCGCTCGTCACGGGTTTTAAAGTCGTTGTATACCAAGGCAATATTGTTATCCTTAACAAAGTAAGAGTACGATACAATGATGGGGCTTCTTGAAGAAAACACCTTATCTACCTTCTCCATTACAATAAGCTTACCATCACTGTTAAACCGCGGAACCACAATTTCTTCGCTATGGTATACATAGTAAGTGGTGGTGGTTTTTCCATTGCTTACCGTGTGGGTGGTTATATAGTATTTTTCGGCAATAAACGATAGGCTACCGTCTGCTAGCAATACCAAATAATCAATGTTAAACCTGCTTATGCCCTCATCTTTTTTATCCTGCTTTTTGGTTTGTAGGCCTTCCAAAAATTCCTCAGTAAACGGGTAAGAATTTGATTTGGCTTTGCCATTAGTCACTTCGCTTACAAACACGCCATCGGCGCTACCTCTCGGAGTGCTGGTTTTGGTATAGAAACCACCGATATACACACCACCGTTAGAAGGAAACAGACCGGCATCCCACGGCGCTGTGCCATCACCTAGGTCTATAACCGTATTGATAAACTCAGTAGGAGTTATCCTGTACACTATGTATTTAAACTTTGGTAAGCCTTTTTTGTAAGCCTCATCAGAATCAAAATGCCTGGCTGATAGAAACATATCGCCATTATTATCTACTATATAGGTTTCAAGAGAGATGTTTTTATCCTTTATTTTTAAGGGTATCGTTTTTTCCCAGACCAGCTTCAGGTTGTCATCAAACACAATAGCTTTCATCACCTCTTCCTTGTTTTTGCCCCTGCTATTTACCAATACGGCCATGTAATTGCCTTTAGGACTTTTCTTGAAACTGCCGCCCACCAGGTCAAACTCAAATGGTAGTGCATAGAAATTCTTGATGGTCTTATTAAAACTGCCATTTTTCATTTCAGTGTAGTAGTAGTTCTCTATATCAGCTTTCTTGTCGCGGCTGGTAAGTAGTATAAAGGTTTTGGCACCCAAGCGAATCATATCGCTTATTGATGCTTTTCCCTTACCAGTTTCCAATTCAAATGGAGTAGAGGAAATTAGTTTGCAGTTATAATCATACTTCTGCAACTTGGCATTGCCGAGTGGGCTGCTCAAGGCATAGAAATGCTTTCCGTCGTTGCCCAGCAGGTAGTCGATTGAAAACAAACCCCCTTCTTTTTTATACTCAGGCCCCCATTTTACTTTGAACGATTGAGCACTGGTAGTAAATATGGCACAAAGAAGCACCAACGCTAGTGATAGCTTAAGTTTCATAACCCTTTTTAATTTTAGTTAGCTTGCGGATATAAAAGTAGGAAACAAAGTTAAATAACCTATAATTCTACACATTTTTTTCCCCCACCAATACCCAATTACCCGCTTCCGTATCAATATAGGTAGCATTAGGAAAAACACTTTTGAAAACGTCTTCTAGGTAATTTTTAGCTTTGGCTTGCCGCGCAGGGGTGCTAGTAAGGTGGCTAAACAAGAATTTGCCTCCTGGCTTTAGCAACTTTACGGCCTCGATCAAAAACTCCATTCTTAGGAACGCCTCTGGTATCGTGTCATCCACAAATACATCCATGCATATTAAATCGTACTGCTCGTTGCTGTAGGTAACGTAAGATAGGGCGTCGCTATTGATCCAATGCACCACACTATCATTGGGTAAATTGCCGTACCGCTGTGCCATGCCCACCACAACTGGGTCAATATCTACTGCAGTGTAATGCGCGCCAATATTGTGGTGCTTGTGCAATATGTGTGGTATGCTGCCAAGGCCATAGCCAAGCACCAGTACCCTATTGGTATCTCGCTGGGTGGGCTGCAGTTGCGCAAACGCTTGCTTAAACGAAGAGTATTGGTCTTCGTGCGAGTAATATACATTGTTCGTTCCCAAGGCGTACCGGCCTCTTTTCAAAGTTACCCTTAGTTTAGGGCTGTGGTCGCTATTTCGGGTCTCAATGGGTATCTCAATAATGTAGCTCAACAGTTTCAGTATCATTCGTCACACAGTGTCTATTCGTCTTTTTTCTTCTTCTTCTTCCCTTGGTTTTGTTCCCACTCCAGTATTTCTGCCGGTACGGTATTTTCCTCTTTGGCTGGCTCAGCTTCGGTTCCAGCCCCTTCACCATCAGGCTCGGTGCCTTCTTCAGGTGCCTCTTCTTTGCTCTTTTTCTTTTTGTCTTTTTTCGGGTCAGGGGTTACCGGCTCTTCGTCTGTTGGCTCCACATCGCTAGGGTCTTCTCCTTTCGGCTCCTCCTCGTCAGAAGGCTCTTCCAAATCCGCTGGCGGCGGGGTGTTGTCCTTCGGCCTAGGGTCTACGTAGTTTGGTGCGTCGCCTTCTTCTTCATAAATAGGCTCCTCATCATCAGGCACGTTCATAAGCTCTTCTTCTAGCAATTGCCTGCGCAACTCGTCCAGTTCATCTTCAAGCATTTCCTCGTCGCTAGGGAATAGGTCCAAATCCACCCTCACTCCACTGGCAATTTTGTTCATCCTATCAATAAACGCTTGCATCGCCCCAAAGTTGCTGATTGTGTAAAAATAAAAGCTATTGTTAGGCTGTTTAACCTGGCGTTTTTCGGCTGGTATTACAGCCAGCAGTTTGTTAAAGTCTTCTTTACTAGAGGCAATTTGCAATGTTTTGTTGTTGTACGTAAGGAAGTACCAGTCGTCAAAAGTGCTCTCGAAGTAGATGTTGAAGAAGTCATTGTTCTGCCTCATACCGAACTCAATGTAGCCAGTAAGCTGCTTGTGCACGCCAGCTTCGCCAATATACGAAACAGTTATCGGCCCTTCGGAACGGAAGATTTGGTAATACTCGTCATAAATCAGCTTCACGTTGCTTATCACCAAGCTGGTGTTCAGTTCTTTAGGTTTTTCGAACACGCCGGTTTTGCGCATGTCGTCAATGGTTTTCTTCGCCTTGTTTTTGTCCATGAGGTTGCTCAGGGAGTTCTCGAAGAAATCGGCACTGTAGTCGGCATTCGGCTTATCGAAGCTAAAGGCAATTACATCGCGGGCAAACATTTCCAGCAAGGCTTTGTCCATTATCAAGTCCAAGCCAATAGTGGTGGTAAACTCGAATTTGTTGGAATCTATGCGGTGTACCACATTGCCAGAGGTAATCAACTTTAATGGGTTAAAATTGAGCGGGAAGTTCATTTTGCCCTCGCCTTTTACTAACTGGTTCTTGGTATCATAAGTAAGCGTAGTGCCAAACGCGCTCTTGTTATCCAAGCGCTCTTCATTGCCGAAGCGGTAGATTTTCACCAAGTCGTCGTACTTCGCCACACCTTTTACCTGCAGGGTAGGGAAGTCGTTCGGGTTGTGCATCGGTTGCATCAAGGTTGGGTAGAAGCTCACGGTATCCAGCGGGTCGTAGTATATGCCCACGGTAAGCGTGTCTTGCTTGTCGCTATATACCTTGTCGTAGTGTATGATGGCGTTATTCGGGTCGATGGAATCCACGAACGTGAACCAATATTGTTCGCCCAAGCGCGGGTCAAGTAACGTTAGTTTGCCAAAGCCATCAAACATTAGGTTCTTCAATTCGGCTTCTAATTTAGCCTTGCCTTTAAAGGCAAAACCGTCGTTCAGCATAAAGCCGGTGGTATCTGGTATATCGGTATCGGCATACGTTTTCAGGAAAACGCGCTTACGCTTGCCTGTTTCGTCCTTCACTTGTATGTTGCTGAAGAAGATAGGCTGTGGCTTGGTTTTGCCATAGGTGTAATCGTACAAGCCACTGCCCTTGTAGCTTTTTTTGCTTTCTATAATCAAATCGGCTTTGTATAGGCGGTGCGATTTGTTCGCTGTATCAGCTATCACTACCGCGTTGGTGAGCTTACGCAGCAAGCCGCCTGGCTCAATAACCACCTTGCCGCTATCGGGGATGATGCTGGCATCGGCCACGCGCACTTCAGGCACGCCGGTAACCTCTATGATGGAGCTGGTCATATCAAATATGCCACGCTTACCTAGGAATTTCAACGAATCTTGGTCGCTTTTGGTGGATACGAAAGTAGCACCTTCGCTTCCCGGAGGGGCTTTAAAGTCGAGGATATTTTTGTCCATATCCCAGAAGAACTCGTTGATTTCCGTTTTGTAGTAGTTGTTGCTAAAGTCGGTAGGGATGTTCAAGTCGTTTGCCTTAAACTGGCCTTGCCGTTTCACGAAATCCACATTGCCGCTCACGTTTGGCGTGTTGAAGGTTACCCTATCGTCACCAATTGATTTAATCTGCATGCTCATGGTATCTGAGCTCATCGATTCGCTCTGGAAGTTAAACTGTGTAGAAGCTAGTACCGCCTCCTTAAACTCGAATCGGCCATCGCCTTTCAAGCCCTTGTCGGTAAGTAGCAGGTTTCCTTTTAGCGAACTGCCTTCCTCGTACATTACAAACGGTACGGTTCGCATTTTGATGTACATACTGTCGCCATAAGGTATCCAGTGGATGGCATTATCAAAACCTGCCACCAACGGGTAAGTAAAGCCCTTGTAAGTGGTCTTCTTCATGTTGAAGGAGTCCGTAATGGCATCCAACGAATCAGGGAAGAAGAGGATATCTTGCGAGTTGAAACTGGTAAACAAGTAGTCCACCTTACCCTTACCGCGCAAGCCCGTGTTGCTGAGCATGATGCTGTCGGTATACGTGCCTTTGCCTTTGTAAAGGGCAAAACCTTTAGCTGGAGTAACCCGGTGAAAACCGAGTGAAAGGTCATCCTGAATCTTTAGTTTCTCATCGAAAGTAGGGAAGATGCTGTGTGAGTATAGCCTACCGCCCAAATCGGTTTGGTAGGGGTTGAAGCTGATAAGACTATCGAGTTGAAACGGATCGAGCTCGAAAAAGAAGCTGTCGCGGGTATATGCGCCGTAGTGGATAGTATCTTGCGAGTAGTATACGTATGATTTCTTCCGGTTGGTAAAGATGGGGTAATTGGCCGCTGGCTTCATACCTGCCTTGTTGTTTGGCTGTGCGATGTTCAAGTATCCTGTAAGGCCCTCAATTTTGGAACGAAGCGGTATGAAAATGCCGTCGCCGTCTTTATCCCTTTCGCCCGTAGGCACGTTAATGGTAGCCGCGGCAAGGTCGGTCAGATCAATTTTAAAAGAGTCATACTCAAAGAAAAAGCCCTCGCCGACAAAGTCAACAATACCAGCCATTACAATGTTGGAAAAGGCCATGTCCTGACCTTTCTGCAGTCGTAAGTCGATGCTGTCACCAGGGAAAATGCGCACATCTTGCGAGTCGCTCAGTACAATCATGCTCACGCCAGTAACGGTCATATCAAATGTATCCAAGCTAAGCGTGGCGTTGTTTTTCGTGCTGTAGGAGTTAAACTTGATAACGTCGTGGTCAATTTTATCGGCATTGGAAAGCACGTAGTTGAACACCTTGTCTTTCACCGTTACCACATCCGTAATTTTATCATAGTAGATGAACCCATCTTCCACCAGCTTGTATAGTAGGCGTATAATAGTGTTGGTGGTATAACTTTTATTCATCCTCTTCGCCAACGATTCGGCATAGAAGTCGCGGGAGTTGGTTTCGTCGCAATATATTTTAATCAACGAAATGGGGTTGAAGTCCATTGCCCCTTGGTATACCTCTAGCTCACCTTTCCTAAAGTAGTCGTAAGAAGTAACGGCCATCGGGTTTTTGCCCGCGCCGCTCATCATTTTTATCTGCAGGTTAGGCTCATTCAGGTTCCATACAATAGCCTCGGCATTAAACTCGTGGCGGTGGTACGAATCATAGAAAGCACTGGCCGCGACTCCGTCATCCCCGGTATAAAAAGCCAGCTCTCGCTTTTGCATTTTGTACTTAATGGTAAGGCCAGGATGATAAATGGAATCCTTGCCCACGAAAATGGATACCTCCGCGCTATTAGCGGTAAGCTCATCATTGGTTTTGATAACGATATAGCTCGATTTCACCTCTACAGATTTGCGGCCATTATCTTGCGTAAAAATCAAAGTAGCCTTGTTCAAACTGTCGCCACCGCCAACAATCTGAGAGCCTTCCATGGCAAAACCACCCAAGTACTGAATGTTAGGGCCAAGATTTTTGATAGGCAAATCCTTACGGTACGAAACGAAATTTGGGAAGCCAGTCATCGATTTTTGGGCGGTCAAGCGATCTTTAAACGAACCTTGCAGGCCAAAATCGAAGTAGGTTTTGTTGTAGAATGTTACGCTATCCACGGTATAATCCGCCTTGTCCATGGGTATTTTGTAGCCTTTCAATTCGGCATAAACTTGGTCGGCAGGTAGGCCCACTTTTACCCAGTTTACCTTGCCTTTGTCACCTTCCCAAAGTTCATCCAAAGGATAGTAAGTGCCCGAAGTGCCAAATACAAACACTGTGTCTGCACTAGAAATACCCATAATATCGGTGTTGGCAAACTTCACGAAAGGCTTTTCGTTGGCAAAACCCAGCTCATATACTTTGCTGCTGGCCTTCCACATTTTAGATTTGGTGAAGTAAAAGGCGTTCTCCTTAAAAAGCCCCACCGAGAAATCGATATACTGCGTAAACTCTTTGCTGCTGCCTTTGCGCTGGAGTTTGATAACGTCATTAAGTATGCCCGACCACTTGCCAAACACATCGCCTGTGGTGCCGCTTTCTGCATATAGGTTTACGGCGGTTAGGTAATCAACAAAGTGCGGTGCCGCTCGTAGCTTGCTGGCCAGCATGGCGTTGCCATTTTCAATCACCTTCGTAATCATGTCTGGTGTTATCTTCCCGGCTTTGTTGAGCGCCATGAATTTTTCCGTTACCACTTTGGCATCGTCACGTTTGGTGGCGTTCATAAAATTGTCCAACTCTTTCAAGAAGGCGGCCGGGTCGGCAGGGAAGCTGGTGATGGTTTGCGCCTGAATGTGCAGGCCAATAGATAAACTCAACAGCAGTAAAATATATCTCATGTCAGTGGCGATTCTAGGTGTCTCCCCAGCTTAACAGCCGTGGTAATTCAAGTACATGTTACTTCTTCACTTTCAGGCAAATCCAATTACCACGTGTCTTTTTACTAATCAATTCAAAACCCAAGGTGGTTGCTTTGCCCATAATATCGGCTTCATCCTCGTGCAATAGACCGCTAAAATAGATAAAGCCGTTGGGCTCCAAGCGCTCGTAAAGCAGTTCTAAGTTCCGAAAAATAACATTTTTATTCACATTGGCTAAAATACGGCCAAACTGCTTGTGCGGGATAGTGGATTCGTCACCTTCTATAACGGTGATGTTATCCACTTTATTGAGTGCCACGTTCTCGATGCAATTGTTATAAGCCCACTCTTCATGGTCGATGGCTACTACGCTTGGCGCATTCATTTTGCGGGCGAGGATGGCCAAAATGCCCGTACCGCTACCAAAGTCTAGTGTGTCATGTCCAGTGAAATCATCCTCCAGCATCGATGCCGCCATCATGTAGGTAGTTTCGTGGTGTCCGGTGCCGAAAGACATTTTTGGGTCGATAACCACTTCATACAGGGCCTCCTCGGCTGGGTGAAACGTGGCATGTATATATACCTTATCTTCTACCCAAATAGGGCTGTAGTTGCTTTCCCAAACCTGGTTCCAGTTCGTTTCAGGGATGATTTCGGTAGTGTAGTCGGCGGAAAGTTCCAGTTGTGCCAACGTTTCGGCCAGCGCATCTTTATCCAACAGGTTTTCGGGCACAAATGCCTTCAACACATCATCATGAAATTCAAATCCCTCAAAACCTTGGCCATCCAGTAGGGCGGATAGCATTTCTTGTTTGTCGGTATCGGTAATCGGGAAGGTAAAAGCGATGTACTGCATTAGGGCTGTTTAGGCAGGGAAGCTATGGATAATATCAAAAAAATCTTGTGCTACTAGGGATGCGCCACCGATAAGCCCACCATCCACATCTGGTTGGCTAAGCAGGGCTTTGGCGTTGCCGGGTTTCATGCTGCCGCCGTATAGTATCGGCGTGGCTTTAGCAATGCTTTCGCCAAAAATGCCTTTCAGCGTTTCGCGAATAAAGGCGTGCATTTCTTGAGCCTGCTCGGGGCTAGCAGTTAGGCCGGTACCGATGGCCCAAACTGGCTCGTAGGCGATTACAACGTCTTTCAGCACGCCGGGTTGAAAGTCTTTTAAAGCGTTTGTAATCTGCTGTTTTACTAGCTCAAAGTGCTTTTCCTCTTGGCGCACTTCTAGTGGCTCGCCGCAGCAGTAAATCACCTTCAGGCCAGCAGCGGCTGCGGTTTTTATTTTTTGGGCTACCAATTCGTCGGTTTCACCAAAGTACTGGCGACGCTCGCTGTGCCCCAGTATCACAAACTCCACCCCAACCGATTCCAACATACTGGCCGAAACTTCGCCAGTAAAGGCACCGTTGGCTTCTTGGTGGCAGTTTTGCGCGGCTATTTTTATACCCGTATCAGTAACGGCATGGCCGGCGCTGTGCAGGTGTATATATGGCGGTGCCACAACTACGGTATGCTGAGTGGGTTCGCTCTCCAGCAACATGTTCAGCTCCACCAACAATGCCAAGCCCTCGTGAAAGGTTTTGTTCATTTTCCAGTTGGCGGCTATTATCTTTTCCCTTGTTTCAGGCATGATGCTCCATTTTGCGGTACAGGGCCGTAAGTTCAAAAATGTGACTCAATATGGCCTTGTCTTCTTTGCTAAATTCCAGCCCACGGCGGCTAAGCACACGCTCCGCCACCTCGTATACTTTTTGTAAATGATAGGTAGTAAAACCACTGGCACCGCCCCACGAAAAGGATGGGATAAAATTTGGAGGAAAGCCTGCGCCAAATACATTGGCACTAACGCCAACCACAGTTCCGGTATTGAACATGGTATTGATGCCGCATTTACTATGGTCGGCCATAAAGAGGCCACAAAACTGCAGCCCGGTATCTACCATGCCAGTGCGGTCGTAGTTCCAAAGTTTTACGTTGCCATAGTTGTTTTTTAAGTTGCTGTTGTTAGTATCGGCACCCAGGTTGCACCATTCGCCGATAACCGAGTTGCCCAAAAAGCCGTCGTGGCCTTTATTAGTATAGCCAAATACTACACTGTTGTTTACCTCACCGCCAATTTTGCTATGCGGGCCAATGGTAGTAGGGCCATAAATCTTGGTGCCCAGTTTTAAAGTGGAATGCTCGCCCAAAGAGAAAGGCCCACGCACCAAGCTGCCTTCCATTACCTCTGCATCTTTACCAATGTAAATGGGGCCAGCATTAGCGTTCAACACCGAGCATAGCACTGTTGCACCCGCTTCAATAAAGATCTTCTCTGGGTTAATGAGCGTATTGCTTTCGTGGGCTACGGCACTGGTTCTGTCTGCGGTAAGGCGGGCAAAGTCGGCCTCAATGGCGGCGCCGTTTTGGCTGAAAATATCCCAAACGTTGTGGATGCGGAAAACAGGATTATCGTAAGGCTTTACCTTTACCGAAACAGGCAAAGCGTTTATTTTTTCTACCGAAGCATATTCGCCTTTGCCGTGGTATGCCACTAGTAGTTTTTGATGATACAGCGCCTCGCCTTCGCTTAATGCGTTGATTGCTAGAACGAGTTTTTCATCAGGCAAAATGGCCCCATTAATATAGATATTATCGGAGCCCACCTGGCCAGGAAACTTGGCTTTCAGGTAATCTTGCGTAACTGCACCTACAGTAAGTTGCAAATCATGCTCCCATTTCTCCCTAATGGTAAGTATACCGATACGGATATCGCAAACGGGACGGGTAAAGGTAAATGGCAGCAGGTTGTTGCGGGCCGAGGTCTCATCGAACAACAATACTTGCGGGTGGCTCATGTAGCAAAAGTAAAGGTTTATTGGTTAATTAGTTGATTGGTTAATTGGTAAGAAGTCAACAGTCGATGGTCCACGGTCCACGGTTTGCTGCAAAATAGATTCACTAATCAACCAATTAACCCATAACAAATTAACCCTATTGCGCCCTGGTCCACTTCTCGGTTCTGCCAAAAAGTGATACGCCGATATATCCTCGTACCTCCAACGTACTGCCGTTAAGCGTCATTTCGCAAGAGTAGGTTTTGCCGTTCTCGGGGTCGTAAACTTCGCCGTCTTCCCACTCATTATCGCCATCGGCAACAAAGCCGGTAAGTATGTTTAGGCCGATGATGGGGTTATTGTGCTTGGCTTTGTCTGGGTTATTTTCGTCGGTTTTGGGCGTGCCGTTGTCTTTATTGGGTTCTTTCAGCCAAACTATTTTACCGCACAGCTTGCTGCCGCACTGGTATATTTCTACCATGGCACTTTTATCAGTAGTGTACCATTTTCCTAAAATGGAGGCTTGCGTGCTGGCGAAGGTAAATATTGATAGTAATAAGGCTAAGCAGAAAGCAATAGGTGGTTTCATGGAGTTGTGGTTTGCTGCCCAAAATACAATTTGTCTGAATCAGAATTACGCTAAAAAGCGTGAAATTGTTTACAGAATTGAAGAATTTTAGAATTTTGATAAATTGAAGCAGTCCATGGTCCATCGTCCATGGTCTACGCAGTTCTCTTCCACTCCACCGTTTTACCCAACAACGCCATACCTACAAATCCGCGTACTTTCAGCGTGTCGCCTTTCAAAGTAAGCTTGGCCGAATAGCTTTTTCCAGAAGTGGGGTCATACACTTTCCCATCTTCCCAGGTGTCGTTATCAGTTTGTTTGAAACCCCTGAGGATGTCGGTGCCGATGAGGGTTTGGGTATGTTTGGATGCGTCAGGGTTTTTGGTGTCCAGCCTGTCAGGTTCTTGGCTCTGCACCAGTTTGCCTGCTAACTTGTCTCCTGCTTGGTATATTTCGATAATACCGCCTTGGCCGGTGTCCCATTTGTTGATGATGCTCATTGGTGGTTGATTTTGTTAGTTTATTGGTGCTCTGCAATAGTCGTTCCAAAAGCTATTGGAAATTTCCAAAACGTCTGTCATCCATTTATTGACAATGTGTTATGTTTTTTTCACAACAAAGTCAATAAGGGGTATTAATAATAAAAAAATGGCAGCAGTCAATGGTCTATCGTCCATCGTCCATGGTCCAAAATATTTCCCTATTTTTGAAGCCATGAAGCACTTGGTAGCCCCTTCAATACTATCGGCCAATTTTGCTTGGCTGGGCCGCGATATTGAGATGATTAACGAAAGCGAGGCCGACTGGATTCACGTAGATGTTATGGATGGCCGCTTTGTGCCGAATATCTCCTTCGGCATTACGGTGCTGAAAGATTTCGCACCGCTATCAACTAAGTTTTTGGATGTGCACTTAATGATTGAGCAGCCGGAAAACTTTATTACCCACTTCCATAAAGCGGGTGCGCAGCAGCTTACCATTCACCTAGAGGCTTGCCTGCACTTGCACAGCGGCATCCAACAGATTAAAGCGACAGGCATGAAGGCTGGTGTGGCCATCAACCCGCATACCCCCATCCACATGTTGGAGGATATTATCCAGGACTTGGATGTGGTATGCCTAATGAGCGTAAACCCTGGCTTCGGTGGACAAAAATTTATCCCCGGCACCATGCAGAAGATTGCCAAGCTGCGCAAACTGATTGCTGAAAGTGGCTCAAAAGCTTTGATAGAGATTGATGGTGGGGTAGATATAAATAATGCTGCGGCCATAGTTGGAGCAGGGGCTGATGTGATTGTGGCGGGCAGTGCCGTTTTCAGTGCATCCGACCCAAAAGCGATGATTAGTCAATTGAAAAATCTAGAGGTAAATACCAAGTTCGCCTGAAATACGTTTATGCTTTGATGTTTCGATACGCAATTACCCTCAGTCTCCTATTTCTACTTGGTATCAGCCCGCTGCTGGCACAGGATAGCGGCATATTATATGGCAGTGTAAAAGGGGAGAATAATGAGCCTCTTGTCGGAGCTAAGGTGTTTTTTGTGCTAAAGGGGCAAACGCTTGGCACTGATGTAAATGAACGAGGTAACTACCAAATTAGGCTACCGGCCAATTTCCCGCTTCAAATTATTTTCAATTATGTTGGTCACGCCCCTGATACCATTGCGGTTAACTTATCACCAAACGAGCGGTTTGAGGTGAACATTTGGCTAAAGCCTGGCGCCCATATTCCGGAAGTGGTAATTAAAGCTAAATACGAACCTGAAGATGCGGGCAATAATGATTTAATTGGCGGGCAAATATCCATCTCCACCCGAACTATCGGCTACATCCCCAGCCCGAATGCCGATGATATTTCATCGCTACTCAAAGCCGTAACCAGCGTAACCAGCAGCAACGAGCTAAGCTCTAGCTATAGTGTGCGTGGTGGTAACTATGACGAGAACTTGGTTTATGTAAACGGATTTGAGGTGTACCGCCCGTTTTTGATTCGTAGCGGTCAGCAGGAAGGATTGAGTTTTGCCAACCCGCATATGGCCGATTCTATCATATTTGCGGCGGGTGGCTTTTCGGCCAATTACGGTGATAAAATGTCGTCGGTACTGGGCGTGTGGTACAAGCAGCCCGATTCTTTGGCGGGTACGTTTAGCGTAGGTCTGCTGGGTGGCTCGGCGCATTTGGAGGGAGCCATCCGCAACAAAAAGGGTTTCAAGAAATTCACGTTCCTTACCGGCATCCGTTACAAGAGCAACCAATACATATTAAGAAGCTTGGAAACCCAAGGGCAGTACAATCCGTCGTTCTTGGATTTGCAAGGGTACTTTACTTACCAATTCAACCCCAAGCTAAGGTTGGAATGGATAACCAACTACGCCCGAAACCGCTTTACCTTTCAGCCCGTGGATAGGGAAACCACCTTTGGCGTGGTCAATCAAGTACTACGGCTGAACATCTACTTCGACGGGCAAGAAAACGATAGCTACCAAACCTATATGAACGGCCTAGCGCTGGTGCAAACGTTGAACGAAAGAACCGAGCTGCGCTGGATGGCCTCGGCTTATGTGTCGCAAGAAAATGAACGGTTCGATATTTTGGGCGAATACTTTATTGGCGAGGTAGAAAACGACCTGGGCGACGAAGACTTTGGCCAAGTGCGCTACAGCCTAGGCGTGGGCGGATTGCAAAACTTCGCCCGAAACCAACTGAACTGGACCGTAGCCAATGCCGAGCACCAAGGCAAAAGCCAGCAAGGCACGCACGAAATTGCCTGGGGCGTAAAGTACCAGCGCGAGATAATTGACGACCGTATAAATGAATGGAAACGCATTGATAGCGCGGGGTATTCCATGCCGTTTGCCGCTGATGAAGTGGTGGTGGATTATGTGCTGAAATCAAATTTTGAGCTCAACTCCAACCGTATTAGCGGTTATGTAATGGATACTTGGATGGTGGATGATAGCAGTGCCTTCCGCCTAAACTATGGTGCCCGCTTTACCTGGTGGGATGTGAACAAAGAGTTGGTGGTAAGCCCCCGCGCACAGATTTCGTACCGCCCCGACTTAAAGAAGAAAAGCCGCGAGGTGATTATTACCGCATCGGGTGGCTTGTATGCACAGCCACCATTCTACCGCGAGATGCGCAACTTACAAGGCGAGGTAAATCTGGATTTGAAGGCGCAGAAATCGGTACACGCGTTGTTGGGTTTTAATTATGGTTTTAAAATTTTCAACCGGCCTTTCCGCTTCTCTACCGAGCTGTACTATAAGTATCTGTATGATTTGGTGCCGTATGAGTTTGATAATGTGCTCATCAGGTATGCTGGCCGCAACAGCTCAACGGGGTATGTGGCGGGTATAGATTTGCGCTTGAGCGGTGAGTTGGTGAAAGACAATGAATCGTATGTGAGCATGACGATTTTGCAAACTGCCGAAAATATTGATGGCGACTTCTATGACGTTTATTTGGATGAGGCAGGCAATGCCGTAGAAGCGGGCTCCCCAGATGCGGTAAGCAGCGAGCGCCGCTACCCGGGCAACATCCCCCGCCCGACCGACCAGCGCGTGGTGTTCAATATGTTCTTCCAAGACCATTTGCCGAAGAACGAGAATTTTAAAATGCACTTGAACTTGGTGTTCGCCAGCGGCTTGCCTTTCGGCCCGCCGGATAACGACCGCTACCGCGATACGCTGCGCATACCGCCATACCGCAGGGTAGATATCGGTTTCAGTGCCCGCCTGTATAATCGTGATACCCGCATCAAAAAGCGGGAAAGTGACCCTAAAGGCTTCGGCAGAGCGTTTGAAAACGTATGGGCCACGCTTGAGGTGTACAACCTACTTGGCATCAACAACACGATATCCTATCTCTGGATCAAAGATCTCAATAACACCACCTACGCCGTGCCCAATTACCTCACGGCAAGGCTGATTAATTTTAGGGTGGTGTTTAGGTTTAGTTAGCTTTTTTCTGATTCTGACACCCGCAATTAAAAAATCTTGTGTCTGGCCTCTTGTGTCTTGCGTCTAAAAAAATCGGTAACTTTGCACCATGTATTACAACAATATACTGGAAACAATAGGCAACACGCCATTGGTGAAATTGAACAAAGTAGTGGGCGATATACCCGCTACCGTGCTGGCGAAGGTTGATAGTTTTAACCCTGGCAACTCCATTAAAGACCGCATTGGGGTGAAGATGGTAGAAGTTGCCGAGCAGCAAGGATTGCTAAAGCCGGGCGGCACCATTATTGAGGGCACCAGCGGCAATACGGGCATGGGCTTGGCATTGGCCGCCATCATTAAAGGTTATAAGTGCATTTTTACCACTACCGACAAGCAGAGCAAAGAGAAGGTTGATATATTGAAGGCCGTGGGTGCGGAAGTAATTGTGTGCCCTACCGATGTTGACCCTACCGACCCCCGCTCATACTACAGCGTATCGAAAAGGTTGGCACAAGAAACCCCGAATTCGTTTTACGTAAACCAATATGATAACCTAGCCAACCGCCTGGCGCACTATGAAACCACAGGCCCTGAAATTTGGGAACAAACCGAAGGCAAGATAACCCACCTAGTAGTAGGTGTGGGCACGGGCGGTACCGTGAGTGGCATTGGTAAATACCTAAAAGAGCGCAACCCGAATATCAAGATTTGGGGTATTGATACCTACGGATCTACCTTGAAGGCTTACCACGAAACCGGTAAGATTGATGAAAAGGAAATCTATACCTACGTAACCGAAGGCATCGGCGAGGACATTATTCCGTTGAACATTGACTTTAGCCTGATTGATGAATTTGTAAAAGTTACCGATAAGGATGGTGCCGTAATGGCCCGCCGCATTACCAAAGAGGAAGGCATATTTGTAGGCTACTCCGCAGGTAGCGCCGTGGCTGGTTTGTTGCAACTGAAAGAGGGCCTTACTAAAGATGATTTGGTGGTGGTAATTTTCCATGACCATGGCAGCCGCTACGTAGGCAAATTGTACAACGATGAGTGGATGCGCGACCGTAAATGGTTGGATGAGGAATCGAAAGACATTACTGCTGCCAGTATTGTAAGCCGTAAGGAGTTGAAGAAATTCCTGACCGTAAGTCCCGATCAAACCCTCGGAGAAGCGATTGCCCTGATGAAACAATTGGGTCTATCGCAATTGCCAGTAATGAAGGACAGTGAAGCAGTAGGCTCCGTGACAGACCATAGCTTGCTTACCCACTTGCTAGATGGTGCCGAGCGCAACCAAGCGGTAAGCAGCGTAATGGGCAAAGCCTTCCCTTACGTAAACTGGGCATCCACTAGCAAAGAAATCTCTGCCCGCATCAATCGTGAAAATAGCGCGGTATTGGTGAAGGACATCGGCGGTACCACGCACATCATTACCGAGTATGATTTGATTCAGGCGATTGCGGGATAGTATCAAGTAGTGAGTAGCAAGTATCAAGAGTTGCTTCAAATGTGGTATTCCCCAAAGGGGATAGGTATCACTAGCGTCGGGCACCGCCCGACGTACGTTATGCGTTTCCAGAAATACCTAGATAATTAACCATCAGTTATATTGATGTTTCCAAATGGGGAAGTATCTGAGGACTGTTCCTTCAGCTGTATTCGTATCGGTATTTGATACCTGCCTACCGGCAGGCAGGCTTGATACTCACTACTTGATACTCCCTAAAAATACACTTCCGTAGCTCCAAACCCATATTTAGGTGCAAGCGATGGGCCGTAGGAGCGCACATGCGGATGCTTTTGTAGG
The DNA here is from genome assembly GCA_027483645.1 of Sphingobacteriales bacterium. Lineage (GTDB taxonomy): Bacteria > Bacteroidota > Bacteroidia > Chitinophagales > CAIOSU01 > CAIOSU01. The sequence continues at coordinate 702,755 of JAIXUD010000009.1, read as the reverse complement.
AGGTTGTATAGTTCCTTTTTCAGTTTGCCACTGCCTACACCATGTATGAAAACCATATAGTGTTGGCCGTTGGCAATGGCAAGGTCCAGCTGTTTTTGAAACGTCTCAATCTGTACATGGAACTTGGCGCCGGATGATAGGCTGCCATCGTCAGGCATGATGGCATCGAAGTGCAAATCTACCTCAAAGCGAGTGCTGCTGATGCTTACCTTCTCTACAGGGGTTCCGTTTTGCAACATATACATGCGCAGTAGCTCCGTATCTACGGCCATGGTTTTGGCGGGTGCATTGGGCTTATTACTAGTGGCTTTGGGTATCCACAGTTCGTATTGGTAGGCAGGTGCTTCTAGGTACTCATTGTGTTTTAGCTGCAACAAGTTCTTCGGCTTCGGGCGTATGGATTTTTCGAAGAACTCCGTTTTGCCCTGCCAGCGAACGCGGCACTTCAAGTTGATGATAGGCTGGTTGTCCAACTCCATAAAATCAAGGTCGGTAATTACAATGGTATCGCCGGGGCTCACTTGGCCCTCAAATCCCTCATGCCATTGCTTGTTCTTTTCTAGGTCGAAGTCATAGTGTACCTCTTCGGGCAGTCGGTTTATGAGGTAGAGGGTAAACATATGCAAGGTGCCCGCTACATCGTATCGGGGTACAAAGGCCAGGTAAAAGCCTTGGGGAGCGGTATGGAGGGGATTTTCAGCCATTACAAAACCATAACAACCTAGGTGGCAGCTTGGTTCGAGGGTGCAAAGGTACGGCAATCAAGCAACTTTAACTTGGCATTTTTAGTATCCAGTCGAAATCGATCCACGCATTCATATTTTATTTTAATTTTACAACAAAATCATCCTTATGTTTAAAGTTTATCTAGCATATTTCAGATTGTTTGTTGCTATAATTATGGTGATGGGTGGTTTCAATTGGGCACAGGCTCAAGATGGCTTAACTAATTGCACTATGATAGCGGATGTTTGCAAGCCCCAAGCACACCTTACTGAGGTTTTCAGCATACATGGCACCCCGCTCAATCAAAACTGCGGTGATTCCCTAATTATTTTGGTGAACCAAGGGTATGCAATAGGATATTCCCCACTTCGCAAGCAACCTCTTTGGGCTGCTTACCAAGTTTCTAAGGCAAAGAAACATGCGGATTTTGCCAGACCACTTTTCTTTGTGGAGGATAACAGATTGCCCGATACCTGCAAAACTGGAACCGAAACTTACGGTGGTGGATATGACAGAGGGCACCTAGTGCCCAACGCTGCCATTAACAACCAATATGGTAAACTTAGCCAAATGGAGACTTTTCTAATGAGTAACATTGGACCCCAAAAAGCAGGATTGAACCAGGGAGTTTGGCAAAAACTGGAAGAAGAAATATTGAACAAATATTGCTACGACAAAGAAGTAGATACTTCGCAAGCAGGTAAGAAAAAAGCACCTATGGAACATTTGTGGGTGGTTGTTGGGCCGATATTCTCTGCTAATCCTGAATATCTAATCCGAAAAAACGGAGCACGCATCCCCATACCGGAAGCATTTTACTGCATTTTGGTAAGACCTTTTCAGTATGACCATTCCGTACCTAGTAATTCGCAGTACCTGTCCTTTATCTTCCCCCAAAACCTTGAGCATAAACAAAAAATTGACCTTTCGTTTGTAGCTAGTATAAATGATATTGAAGCGAGAACTGGCCTCAACTTTTTCCCTAATTTCAGTAAGCACTATGAAAACAAGGTTGAAAATATAAAGGCGGATAAGTTGTGGTAAGCACCCTTAAACAAGCGTCCTCACTTAAGGTAAAGCCCAGTTTCAGGGTCCTCGCTGGTGAAACACCATAATAAAGTTTGGAGCATCCGTGGACCATCGACCGTGGACCGTCGACTAATTACAATTAACCAATCAACCCCTCCACCAACCGCTCTAACCTGGCCAATCGCTCCTCCAAATCACCAGCAGCAATTGGTTTAAAAGCGGCAATACTATGCGTCACTTCCCATTTTTCCACAATCTCCTCGGTAATGGTGAGCTGCGCGTTGGTTTGGTTAATGATAACCTTGGTGGGTGTAAGCACTATATAGTATAGCCCTTGCTCGGGTTTTTCCTTGTGCGAGAGCTTTTGGCCGATCACCACATCGCCCTTATGGAATGTCGTATCACTATCCATCACTTCGAAGGCGCGGTAATTACCCTTCGGCAAGAAAGGCAAGTGTAGTTGCGGCAATTGGCCTACGAAGGCGGCAGCGCCTTTCTGCAATATGTACTCGCCGGTATGTGCAGCGGTGAGCAGCGGGATACCAGCAACTGTTGGAGGTAATATATGCGCGTGCGGCTCGGCTACGAGGGATTGTTGTAGTTCCGGTTTAAAGATGTCGAAACGGTACAGCTCGTTTACGGTAAGCTCTTTTTTCAACAACAAATCAATGGAGATGCCAAAATGGTTGGCAATGGCGATAACGGTATCGATTTTTGGTTCGGCTCGGCCCTCCTCGTAACTGCCAACGCTTGCCCTGGCAAGGTTAAAGAGGTCGGCGAAGTCGGCCTGGTTGATTTTTTTTACTGACCTTATTTTCTTGATATTCTTGCCAATACACGACATAGCCAAAAAATTTGTTCTAAATTATGCCAATATTTTTGGAAATTCCATTTTTATTGGTAATTTTAATTTCACAATCAAAGCGAAGATAGCAAAAGGGCTCTTCGCAAGGTGTGTAAAACGTGAAGTCTTTGGGTGTTACAGCCTGAAGGCTTCACGCTAAACAGCCACTAAGGAGTGTAATTTTTTTGTTGGACGCCATTAAAAACCACGGATGGCCTATGTAGCATGTGAGGTAAATATTAACAATCAATCTTTCTTCATGCTATATGGCTATTTATTAATTACTCCACAAACTAATTACTAACTTAGGTAGCTGTTTAAAAACAAAAGGAACAACTATGGAAAACCACTTTAATAAAGTAAAGGATTTTTTGCTGGATTTGGGATACCAAATAACCCACGAAGATACCACTGACGGTGTTTTGGTGATATCGAAAGAAGATGATGGCATACGCAATTTAGTAATCGGCTTGGCCGACCCGATCGTTATATTCGAGCAGTTTATTTTTGATGTAAGCCACGAAAAGGACGTTTTCAAGAGCTTGCTGAAAAAGAACCGCGACATTATCCACGGCGCATTTGTGTTGGACGAGACGGGTACGAAGGTAATCTTCCGCGATACGGTGCAACTGGAAAACCTAGACCGCAATGAGCTGGAAGGCACGCTCAATTCGCTGTCGTTGCTGATGAGCGAGTATTCCGACGAAATCATCGCCTTTTCTAAAAACTAAGAAAATCACATTGCCATGAATATATTCAAAAGACTTTTTACGATAGGCCAAGCCGAAACACACTCGGCGATTGATAAGCTGGAAGACCCCATAAAGCTTACCGAGCAGGGTATCCGCGATATGAAGGAAGACCTTAACAAGAGCCTTGAAGCCCTTGCACAGGTAAAGGCTATGGCCATCCGCAGCCGCAACGAGGCGCAAGAAGCGCACGAAAAAGCGAAGGACTATGAAGCTAAAGCTATGCTATTGCTGAAGCGCGCCCAAAAAGGCGAACTGGCCGCTACCGAAGCGGAGCGCCTGGCTAAAGAAGCCTTGGTAAAGCAGGAAGAAAACACCCGCCACGCCACCAAGCTGCACGACGACCAAACCCGCTTTGAGACCCAAGTGGCCCAACTGGACACGAATGTGAAAACCATACGTGCCAACGTGAGCAAGTGGGAGAACGAGCTGCGCACGCTGAAAGCCCGCGTAAGGGTGAGCACCGCTACCAAAAACCTGAACAAGCAATTGGCACAGATTGATGGTAACAGTACCGTAGCCATGCTAGAGCGTATGAAGGATAAAGTGTTGCAAGACGAGGCTTTGGCAGAATCTTACGGACAGATTGCGAACGAAGCGAAGAGCGTGGACGAGGAGATTGACAAGGCCCTTGACCGCCGCTATGTGGATGCCGACGATGCTTTAGCACAACTAAAATCAAAAATGGGCTTGACCCTTTCATTGCCAGAAAGCTCTAGCAACAGCGCTGGTAGTGTAGGTAATAGTTAATAAATTAATTAAATTTCGGAATAAAGGGACAGATGGGTTGATGGAAACATCAACCCAAAATCTCCCCTAATTGCCAAATCATAGAATTTGAGAGTAGTTAATAAGTACTTGATACTCACTACTTGATACTTGATACTTGATACTTGCGTCTTGATACTAAAAAAACATGGAACTCTTTTTAGAAGCCATATCCTTTCACAACCTTGCTTGGACCATTCTATTGGTGCTATGCGTGGGCTATTGGCTTATGGTAATTGTGGGCTTGGCGGATATGGACTTTCTAGACATCGACATGGATGCCCATGTGGATCATGACTTAGACCTCGACGGCGATTCTGATATCCATAAAGACATCAGCGTGGACCCAGATAGCTGGTTACACGGTTTTATGAAGTTCTTTAACATGGGCGAGGTGCCGCTGATGGTAATCCTCACCATTTTTGCCCTAAGCGGCTGGGTGATAAATGTGCTGCTAAACTACTACCTAAACCCTTGGGATTGGGGCTGGTTGGCTGCGCTGTACACACTGCCTGCAGCGATTGGCGGTGCTATCATGTCGAAAATAGTGACTACGCCGTTGATCGGTTTTTATAAAAAACTAGGCTACAAGGGTGAGGAATCAATTGATTTCCTAGGCCGTACGGGTTTAGTAACTGTTACCGTGGAAGAAAATAAATTGGGCCAGGCCGAGATAATGGTAAACGGCGACCCGATGATAGTGAACGTAAAATCGAAAAAAGGGGTAAAACTGCCGAAAGGCTCCAAAGTGAGCATCGCTGACGAAGGCGAGGGCAACCGGTTTTATTGGGCAGAAACCTACGAAACCATAGACTAAACTGTGCAGATACTGTTAATCATACTTGGGGGCGTGGTATTGCTCGCGGTGCTGTTTCTGCTTGGGTATAGAAAGGTGGTGCAAGGTCAAGCCGTTATTAAAAAGGGGAATTCGGTGTATTTCCAATATTATTGGCAATTACTAGGCAAAAAAGCCTACGATAACATCGACCTTACCCTGAAAAAGATAGCCGCCGAATGCCGCGAAGATAAAGCGCTGGAGTGTGCCGATGGCGTGAAACTGGAGCTTCGGGTGGTGGCACTGATAAGGGTAAAGCCCGATGTGGAGGGCGTGAAGCAGGTGGCCAAAAACTTCGGCACAGGCACCAACGCAGAAGCTGGTATGCTGATGCAACTGGAAGATGCACTGGAAAAAGCAGTGCGAGACACGGGCGACCAAATACCATCGGTAGCCTTGGTGGAGCATGAAACGGAATTTAAAAAACAAGTAATCCAGCGGCTCGGGCTGGATAAAACAGGTTTCCAAATGGATAGTTTGGCGCTGGAGTTTGTAGACCCGGAGCTGTTGACGAAGACGAGATATAGGGGCAATTAGGAATTAGCATTTCATCAAATACGGATTAACGGATTAACTGATAACAATTACCGTGGACCATCGACTGTGGACCATGGACTAACTACTAACCAATTAACCAAACAAAAAATGGAAGGATTACCAATACAAATGTTCTGGGTAGTTATAGTGGTAAGCTTAGTGCTGTTCTTCGGCCTGCTTGCCATCATCGCCAAGTGGTACAAAAAGATTATACAGGGCGAGGCCCTCATCCGTACCGGTTTGGGCGGCACCAAAGTGGCCTTCAACGGTATGTTGGTGGTACCCATCATCCACCGAATGGAGGTGATGGACCTATCCGTAAAAAAGGTAGAGATTGACCGCCTAGGCAAAGACGGCCTTATTTGTAAGGATAACATGCGCGCCGACATTAAGGTGGCCTTCTTCGTTAGGGTTAACAAATCTCACGACGACGTGGTGAAGGTGGCTCAAACCATCGGTACTGGCCGCGCATCGAGCATTGAGACCTTGAACACCTTGTTCGAGGCCAAGTTCTCCGAGGCTTTGAAAACCGTGGGTAAGAAGTTCGACTTTGTGGAGCTTTACGATGCCCGTGAGCGCTTTAAGCTGGAGATATTGGACATCATTGGTACCGACTTGAACGGTTACATCCTTGATGACTGCGCTATTGACTATTTGGAGCAAACCCCGTTGCAGTTTTTACAACAAGACAACATCTTGGATGCTGAAGGTATCAAGAAGATTGTGGAGTTGACTGCCATACAGAAAATGAAGGCCAACCTGATCCGCCGCGATGAGGAGAAGACCATCAAGAAGCAAGACGTGGAAGCCCGTGAAGCTATCTTAGAATTGGAGCGCCAATTAGCCGAAAAAGAAGAAAAGCAGAAGCGTGAAATATTGACCGTTCGTGCCCGAGAAGAGGCCGAAACCGCCAAGGTACAAGAGGAAGAGCGCAAAAAATCGGAGAATGCCCGTATTGCCACCGAGGAGGAAATACAGATTGCCGAGGAGAACAAACTGCGCCAAGTAACCGTGGCCCGCAAAAACAAGGAGCGCACCGAAGCCGTGGAAACCGAGCGTGTGGAAAAAGACCGTATGCTGGAAGTAACCGAGCGCGAGCGCATAGTAACTTTGGCTAACATTGAGAAAGAGAAAGCCGTGGAAACAGAGCGCCGCAACATACAAGACGTGATTAAAGAGCGCGTAATGTTGGAAAAAACGGTGGTTGAAGAAGAAGAGAAAATCAATGACTTGCGTGCTTTTGCTTTGGCAGACAGGGAGAAAAAAGTTGCCATTACCCATGCTGAGAAGAGTGCCGAGGAGTTATTGGTACAGCGCGTGAAAGAGGCTGAGGCCGAACGCAGCGCCAGCGAGTTCCGCGCCAAGCAGTTGATTATTGAGGCCGATGCCAATAAAGAAGCTGCATCGCGCGAATCGGAGAGCCGCAAGATAATTGCCGAAGCCAAAGCCAGGGAAGAAGCCACTATCGGCCTATCCGAAGCCCAAGTTATCGAGGCCAAAGCTGCTGCCAACGAAAAGTTTGGCGCATCGGAAGCTGCCATTATTGAGCGTAAAGCTATTGCTGAAGCCAAAGGCATCGAAGTAAAAGCCGAAGCCGACCGTAAGAGCGGTAACGTGCATGCGGAAGTTATCCAAAGCCAAGGCCTAGCCGAAGCGGATGTTATCGAGAAAAAAGCTGTTGCTGAAGCCAAAGGTATTTATGAGAAGGCCGAAGCAATGAAGAAGTTGGACGGCATTGGTCGAGACCACGAGGAATTCAAGTTGCGTTTGGACAAAGAGAAACAAGTGGAGTTGGCTCAAATCAATATACAGAAAGACATTGCTCAGGCGCAGGCTTCGGTAATGGGTGAGGCTTTGAAAACCGCCAAAATCGATATTGTGGGCGGGGAGACCGTATTCTTTGACCGCATAGTGAACGCCATTACGGCCGGTAAGCAGGTGGATAGGCTGGTAGAAAACAGCGAAGTGCTGCAAAATGTAGCACAAGCTTTCTTGAGCCCAGATCAGGAGAACGGTTTTAAACTGAACCTTAAAAGCTTGATGGACAAGTTTGGCGTAAACACAGAGGATGTAAAAAACCTGAGTATTGCCGCCCTGTTATACAAGTTGATGACCCAAGCTGATAATGACGAAAGCCGCAGCCTGATTGGCAACTTGATGGATGTTGCCCGCCAAACCGGCATCAGCGACCACCAAGTACAGAAGTATCATAAGTAATAGATAGTATCATATACTCGTCCGCGTCTTCAGACGCGGATGAAACGGACACCGCGTCTCCAGAAGCCCAAGTAATACAAGCATACTGGGCGAATGGCGACGCGGCAAGTTCTCTGATAGGTTTGACTTTGTACATATTATGTGGGCGTCCGGAGACGCAAAGTCCGTTACATCCTCGTCAGAGACGAGGACGAGTAATAAACTCGATTGCTGAATAATCCACAATGGCGAAACAGAAAAAACAAGAGGAAACCGCAGTACCGGCCGCCCCAGCTAGTGTGCAACTGGAGCAAGGTACGTATGATATCATCCGTAACAGGCTTCGTGCGCAGGGCGATGACTTGCGCAACCGCATGGGCCAGCTCAACGAAGAGCGCCGTGGGGTGTTTGGCGCGGTGGAAACCCGCCTGCTGGCTACGGAGCACGTAACCACGGAGAACAACTGCATTGCCCGCGATATGGTGCCGGTGGGCAATATTTTCATCTTCGGCTATAATGTGCATTTCGGCCTGCGGGCTGAAATCAATGTGCAGGATGTGTTCAGCATCTACCGTTATGAAGAGCGAAAGTTTAAGCCTGAGCCGCTAGATTTGATTAACGACCAGCAGTTTGAAATAGACTTTAAGGGCTTATACAAGTACTATCGCGATACCGAGTTTGCGAAGTTTGCCGTAATTGGGCAGAACATCTATATGGTGTTCCGCATCGGGAAGTCGGTGACCGACATTAAGGCCTTTAAATGGACGCGTCAGGGCAACCAGTTGCGCTACATCGACAACCGTAGCGAACACGAGGTAAAGTACCCCGACCAGCACGAGTTTAAGTGGAAGCGTAGTACCCGCGACAACCACCGCGAGGGCAAATACCCGCACATCTCCATCGCTGATAGGATATTTGTAGAAACCATCGGTGGCGACCTGACCATTAAGGTGGAGGATAATACCTCCTCAGGCCAAGGCATTTACAGCGAGCCCGTTGAAAATACAGAGCAAACGCTGGACGATGCCGAAGTGCACTACGCCATCGTGGGCAATATCATCATCCTTAAAATACGCCCTTACCAAGAGCATAAGTACCGCTATATTGTTTACAACGAAAAGATACAGAAGGCGGTAAGAATTGACTCGCTGGAGGATAGCTGCGTGCTGTTGCCCGATAGCCATGGCATTATTTTTAGCCAAGGTTATTATCTACAAACAGGTGAATACAAAGTATTCGAGCATGACGGTGATGGCTTTTTGTATGAAAAGAAAGTTGCTTCACCCAATGGCGAGGACTTCTTATATGTATTCTTCAAACCAGAATCGGGAGAGTACCTGCTGTTGAACTATAACCTGATTGGCCAGAAGGTGGAAACGCCTGTGTTCTGCCAAGGGTATTCCATTTTTGATAATGGGGAGATGTGCTATTTCCGCACGTCGCAGGAGGCCCAGAAGCACCATGCTTTGCAGATTTGGCAGACGCCATTTTATAGCCCCAATTTTGAAGTGCCACGCGGGCAAGATCATTACCTCTATAAGGTAGGCAATAAAGACCTGGTACGAGCAATGGCCGAAAGCAAAGAGCTTTTGACTTTGCTGGAGAAGGAAGATAGCTACCTGAATCTATATGTGGATTTGGTGAAGAAATCTGGCGTTATACGCGATAGTTTCCATTGGATAAACAACCCCGAGGCATTTAACCTGGGCGAGCCGCTCAAGCAGTTGCAGGAGACCGCTTCGAGTGCCATTGAGGAGTTTGAGCGGGTTACCCGAATCCGCAAGAATACTGCGGAGAGCATTCAGGCCGTGACTAAAAAAGCCGACGAGATTACCGCTGCCATTAAGCGTTCTACGGCGGAGGATATCAACTACTTTGTAAAGTATCTGGCGGAGCTGCGCACTTTGAGGGGTGAGATTATCTCCCTAAAAGACCTTCGCTATACCGACCTGCCCAAGGTAGAGCAATACGAAAAGCTGGTTGCCGAATATAACGACAAGCTGGCCCAAGGCTGCGTGGAGTTTTTGTTGCGTAAGGATTCTTTGAAGCCTTACGAGAACAAGGTGGATGAACTGAAAACTGCCATTGAGAAGGTGGCCAAGGTTGCCGATGCTGATAAGATTGAGGAAGACATCAAGAAAACTAGTGGAGAACTGGAGATGCTTATTGAAATAGTAAGCAACCTGAAGATTGCCGATGCCACAGAAACGACCCGCATTATCGATAATATTTCGAGTATTTACTCGCGCTTCAACCAAGTAAAGGCCACGCTCAAGCAAAAGCGCCAAGAGTTGGCCGGTGTGGAAGGCAAGGCCGAGTTTAATGCGCAATTGAAACTAGTAGAGCAAGCTGTAATCAACTACATCGACCTCTGCGATAAGCCTGAAAAATGCGAGCAATACCTCAACCGCTTGATGGTACAGTTGGAAGAACTGGAAGGCCGCTTTGCGGAGTTCGAGGAGTTCCAATCGAAGCTATCCGAAAAGCGCGAGGAGGTTTATAATGCATTCGAGAGTCGCAAGGTTACGTTGATTGAGCAGGTAAACCGCAAAACGGGCAACCTGGCGCAATCTGCAGAGCGCATATTGAAGGGTATCGCCAACCGTGCCTCAGGGTTAACCTTGGTAGCTGAAATAAACGGATACTTTGCCAGCGATTTGATGGTGGACAAGGTGCGCGATGCCATCAAACAACTACAAGAGCTAGGCGACAGCGTAAAGGCCGACGACATACAAGGCCGCCTGAAAACCGTTCAGGAAGAGACCATTCGCCAACTAAAAGACAAGCAAGAACTGTTTAAGGGCGGTCCGAACACGATACAATTCGGTAAGCACTTTTTCAATACCAACACCCAGCCACTCGACCTAACGGTGATTACCCGCGATGGCGATATGTACTATCACCTTACGGGTACAAACTTTTTCGAGAAGATAAAAGACGACCGTTTCCTCGCAACGAAAGAGGTTTGGGAGCAAACCACCCTCTCAGAAAACGAGGAAGTGTACCGTGCGGAGTACTTGGGCTACAAACTGCTGCAAGCCGCGCGAACTGGTAAGAACAGCAACAACATCGCTATTCCCCGCATGGAGGAGCTGTATAAGCTTACCGAAAAGGAACTGCTTGAGCTGGTGCAAACATATATGGCGCCTCGTTTCAACGAAAGCTATATAAAGGGTGTTCATGACCATGATGCCGCGCTGATACTTTCCGCATTGCTGCAACTCAACCAAAATGCCGACCTGCTGCGCTACCCAACCGTAGCCCGCGCCTGTGCGGCTTTGTACTGGAATCACTTCGCCGCGCCGGAAACCAAGAAGTTCTTCAACAACCGAATGAAGGGCGTTGGGGCGATATTGCAGGTGTTCCCGAATACACGGGAGTTTACCAACTTGATTAAGGAATTGCAGGGCGAGATACAGCTATTTGTAGACGCGAATCCGCTTTTCGAGGAGGCCGTAGTGGCCGATGCGGGCGAATACTTGTTCCATGAAATTGTGCGTGGCGATCACTTTGTAATCGACCGCGAAAGCTCGGAATTGTACAAAGACTTTTTGAAACACCTTGGCTCCAGCAATGGCTTAGAACGGTTTGAGCAGAGCATCAAGGCTGTGCAAGATACTCCGGCGGCAGCGTATAAGCTCATCCGCAAGTGGCTGCGTGCCTTTGTGGATAGCCGTAAACAACTGGACCGCGACGAATACATTTGCGAGACAGCAGTGTTGCTACTCAGCCGCAGCTTTGATGAGACCCGCATTATCCACGCATCGCTAAAAACTGAGCTAACCGGTTTGGTGGGCTCGCATCGGGTAATTGACAACGGCAAGTACCTGCTTAACTACAACACTTACCAGCTTAAGTTAAGGCATTTTGATGGGCATACCGTGCCGCTCTTCTTGCAATATACCAGCCTGAAGAAGCAGTTGACCGCCGAGTTTAGCGAGCAGTTGCGTTTGAGTGAGTTTAAGCCGAAGGTGCTCACCAGCTTTGTGCGCAACAAGCTCATCAACAACGTGTACCTGCCTTTGGTAGGCGACAACCTGGCCAAGCAGATAGGCGTGGCGGGGGAAAACACCCGTACCGACCGCATGGGCATGTTATTGCTGATATCGCCACCGGGCTACGGTAAGACCACCATTATGGAGTACATAGCCAACCGCCTGGGTATTATCTTTATGAAGATTAACGGCCCTGCAATCGGCCATAGCGTAACTTCACTAGACCCTCAGGAAGCGCCAAACGCCAACGCTCGGGAAGAACTGGAGAAGCTGAACCTGAGCTTCGAGATGGGCGACAACGTAATGATTTACGTGGATGATATACAGCACTGTAACCCTGAGTTTTTGCAGAAGTTTATCTCCCTGTGCGATGCGCAGCGCAAAATTGAAGGCGTATACAAGGGCCGCACCAAAACCTACGATTTCCGTGGGCGCAAGGTTTGCGTGGTGATGGCGGGCAACCCATATACCGAGAGCGGAGAGCGTTTCCGCATTCCGGATATGTTGGCCAACCGTGCGGACATTTATAACTTGGGCGACATAATTGGCGATACCGCTGCCGACTTTAAGAGCAGCTATATCGAGAACAGCCTTTCTGCCAACCCAGTCCTCAACCGCCTAAGCACTAAGAGCCAGAACGACCTGTACCCACTACTCAAGTTCGCCGAAACCGGCGATGGTGAGGGTATGGTGTTCGAGGCCAACCACAGCCAAGAAGAGATAAGCGAATACACCTCGGTGTTGAAGAAGCTCATCAAGGTGCGCGATACCATCTTGACCGTAAACCAAGCATACATCTACTCCGCTGGTCAGGCTGAGGACTACCGCACCGAACCGGCGTTCCGTTTGCAGGGTTCGTACCGCGATATGAACAAGATTGGCGGCCGCATCATGCCGGTGATGAACGATGCCGAGCTGGATACGATGATTATGAGCCACTACACCCAAGAGTCGCAAACCCTTACCCGCGATGCGGAGGCCAACCTATTGAAGTTTAAAGAACTGACAGGGAAGCTCACAAAGGATGAAGCCGCACGTTGGGAAAGTATCAAAGAAACCTTCCGCAAAAACCAAAAGTATCTGCACACCGGCGACAACGCTATTGGGCAGGTGGTCTCGAGCATGGATAGTATTAATGAGGGCTTAGCGGGGATTGCGAAGGCGCTTCAGAAGTAGTTGCGAGTTACGGGTTACGGGTTGCGAGTTTGTTACATAACAACAAATAAAAAAGCGCGTCATTGCGAAAGCCTACTTGATGTTGCGGTTTGTGATGAAGGTAAGTGGCTTGAAGCAACTATTTTCACTGCCTTGGCAGTAATCCCCTGCACCGGAGCAAGGTGTTAATAAAATAACGAACCAAAGCTATAAACTCCCCATGCCACCTGAAGTCTTCACCAAACTTGACATTCTACCCGATGCCCCGCCCGTGAAAATTAAGAAGCCTTGGTTTGCGCTGGGTTGGGTTATTGGTGTGTTTTGGGCGGCGCTGGCTACGGCGTGGGTTGTGGGTGTGTATGGAATTAGCGCCCTTCCGCCCAAGGGTATAATAGTGGGCGTAGTGATACTGTGGCTAATAGCCTTGTTTAAGTACTTCAAATGCGTTCGGTACATTGAGCTATATACCGACATGGTATTGGTTTATACCCACGACCCCATTAAACCGGCGTCCCAATTTTCATATGATATGCTGAGCGTAGTGCTAGATTTAAACGAGGTTTTCATCATCCGCAAAGCACAGTTTACCGGCGGCTACTCGCTGAAGCACGTTTACTGGCAGACCGATTGGGATGTGCTTAACCAGATCCTTACCGATAATGCCAGCTACGTAATGCGTAACTACATCCAAAAACCGCGAGGCGGATTCGACCCAAACACTATTCCAGGGCCTTTCCCTGCTATGCAAACGCGCAACCGGGGCTTTGGCATATTGGGCTTATTAATGGTTTTGTATGAAGCTATAGTTGGCGTGCTGCTGTTTGTGCCGTATCAATTCACCCAAAACGATAAGTAACCTTTACTTGCCGCCATTCCAATCCACACTTCCAGGCGTATAAACCTTCTTAGCATCTCGCAAGATGATCGCCTTGTCAAACGTCATCGGTTTAAACTGTTGGTTGGTAAACATCTCCATCTGGTCAGTATAGTGAGGGCTATCAGGGTGGTCGCTGGCCCCATAGGCGTTTACGCTCAGTATTTCGGCACCTTTCTCTTTGCTGTAGCGCACTATCTGTATATAGCCATCGCCACCTTTTACACGGTAGATGCCTTTCTTTTTGTCGTACAACACGCCGTCAGCCGCTCGGGAAACTTCGCGCAGTCCGTGTGCGGGTAGGCTCACATCGCCGCGGATGTGGCGCTGCACTTCGCCCAGTGCTATATCCATAGTGCCGTGGGTTTTTAGCAGGAATTTTTTGGCTTCCCGTATCGCCCAAACAGCATCCTCCTCGCTCACCACTTGCTTTTGAATCATCAAGAAGGCAAAGGGTACATCGTGTTTCAGGCGCAGTTTGTCGTGTATCACCAAGGCAAGGGCGGCGTCTTTGTTATCGGCATCACCGCTTAGGTTCCAGTTTTTTAGCTTGCGTATGGCATCGGCAATGTCGGGGTATTTGGCTTCATCCAACGTGTACATCACCTTAAAGTGGGCCATATAGGTGCCATTGGGCGCGTACGAGGTGTTGAATTTTATCTCGTTCATGCGCTCCACGGTAAAGGGTTGCGGGGCCTCCTTCATCAGGCGGTCAAACTGGTCGCCGCGGTTGTACATAAACCGCTGCACCCCTACAAAATCACCCTTCCATTCGCAACTATCGCCAGTTGCTTTTAGGGGCGTATTGTTGGCATTAAATACATAGCCACAGCCTGGGTTTATTACGTGCGGCATTTGGTAATGGGGCACAATTTGGTCCCATTTATAGGCAGAAGTAGCCGCAGTAACAGGGAAAGTCCAGTCCAGCTTCGGGTTGCGTAGGGGCACTCGTCCGCCGCTGTGCAGCATAATATTGCCATCCACATCGGCATACACAATGTTGAAGAGCGGCACCGCCTGCATCTTTATGGCCGTTTCAAATTCTTTAAAGTTGGTGGCCTTGTTCATATTAAACCATTGCTCCGCCGCCCGTATGTCCATATATCCTGGGAAACGGAAGGCATAGCTGCCGTGTTTGGTTTTGAAAACAGGGCCGTATTCGCACCATTGCAGCTTACGTTTTACGCCAATCACCACACCCGCCAGCTTTATCTTCAGCTTGCCCTTTTTGGTTTTGAAGTCGCGCCACTGGCCATCGTATTTATATTGGTTTTTGTTTTTGGGGTTGATTTCCAGTAGGTGGATGTCGCCAAAGTTGTGGTAGTTGGTGGTGTGCGCCCAGCCTAGGTGCGGGTTGCTGCCCACAAAGATGGAGATGCCACCGGGGAAAATACCGCCTATCATGTTCCAGCCTTCTTCGCTGTTTACGTGCGCTTCGTACCAGGCAAATCGCCCTTCAATGGGTTGATGAGAGTTTACGGAGAGGTAGCCCTTGCCATCGGCCATGTGCTTGGGGTCAACGGCTACGGCATTGCTGCCCACATCGTTGGCAGAGAAAAACTCGTTTATCTTATTGTCGCGCACGGCCTTCAGTGCCATGCCCAGCCCCGCCATTAGCGAGGTATTCATCACGTAGCCTTTTATCACATCCTTCCCTTCTACCGGAAAGGATTTCTTAAGGATAATATCCTTGGGATATTTGGCTGCATAATCGTTCACGGCCTGCACGTAGCCATCTAGCACCCCGCGGAAATGTGGGGTTAGATCGGTTTCGTAGCGGGCTTCTACTATCGAGTCAATCTCGAGGAACTGCATGGCATAATCAAACAGTACGCCATCGGTGCCCTCCACTTGGCCTAGCATGCCTTTGGCGGCCAGCATGGTAAGCTGCATATCCTTAAAGTTATCCTCACAGTGCGCCCAAGCTAGGCCGTAAGCCACTTCTGCATCGGTTTTGGCGAAAATGTGCGGCACGCCAAACGAATCGCGGGCGATGGTAACCTTGGTTGGGTTTATCTGGGCGAATAGGGCGATTGGTAGAATAGTAGCTAGAAATGCAACGAAGAACGTAGGGAAACCCATAGAGTGAGGATGTGTGTTGTTCGAAAATAGTACAAACGGGCTATGCGGGCAAATGTTTGACAAAAAGTTAATGTTGGTTCATTAGTTTTTCGGCAACCCACCCGATTTCATAGACGGATGATTGGGGCCTTAGTACCAATGGTTGCCTACTTATCGTTAGTTTTGTATCGATGTTGGATAGGTGGCAAGAAATATTGAGTACCATGGGGCGTAATCCTTTGCGGGTGGCGCTTACCATGTTCAGTATCGCTTGGGGTATCTTTCTTTTGGTGGTGCTCATGGGGGTAGTAAAGGCGCTGCAAAACGGTACCGAGGCGGGTTTTGCCGGCGATGCGCAAAACAGTATTTGGGTAAACACAGGCACCACTAGCTTGGCTTACAAAGGATTTAAACCAGGCCGGGATATTAAGTTGGAAAACAAAGACCTTAACCTGCTGGTTGAAAAGGTGGAAGGTGTAGAAAGCGGCTCGGCGCGAAACAATTATTGGGAGTTGGCACCCACCATTACCTATGGCAAGCGCAGTACCTCATTTGAGCTTATCGGCGTTACCACGGGCTATCGCTACCTTGAAAGTCTAAGGATTACCAGCGGGCGATTTATAAACGATACGGATATTAAGCAAAACAAAAAGGTGGCCGTATTGGGCAAGATGGCCTATGAGCAACTATTTGAACCTGATGAAGACGCAGTGGGCAAATTTATTTCGGTAAACGGGGTAATGTACAAGGTCATCGGGGTGTTTACTGACCCTGGCGGTGAGCGCGATATGCTGCGCATGTATGTTCCCATGAGCACCACGCAGTATTTATACGATAAGCCCAATGAACTAGGCCAGATAATATTGCTGGTGAATACCGACGACTATGCGGAAAGCAAAAAGATAGAGGCTGAGATAACGAAAACGGTAATGGATAAATACTCCATTAACCCCGAGGATGAAAATGCGGTGAATTTCTATAACAACCTAAAGGAAGTGGCGCGTGTAAAAGCCATCTTTACCTACCTCAACTATTTTATGTGGTTTGTGGGCATTATGACCATTTTGATAGGTATAGTAGGAGTCGGCAACATTATGGTAATAACAGTAAAAGAGCGCACCCGCGAAATTGGCATCCGCATGGCGTTGGGTGCTACGCCGGGCTCTATCATAGCAATGATATTGCAAGAAGCCTTGTTGATGACGGTGTTTGCCGGGTACCTCGGGCTGCTGGCGGGTATTGGGTTAATAGAACTGATAGCCAGCTTTATGGGCGATAGTACGGTAAATGAGCATGGGCAAAGCGATAGCTTCATCGGTAGGCCTGAGGTTGATTTGCAAGTGGCGGTGGCAGCTACCGTGATATTGATAGTTGCAGGGGTATTGGCAGGTCTATTGCCCGCCATTCGCGCCGCAAGGGTAAACCCGATTACGGCAATTAAAGATATTTGAAGGGAGGAATTAGGCAAGAGGAATTAGTAACTAGAAAAAATGAAAATTGAAAAGCTTAATAGAAATGAAACGCATGCGTCTTATCAGAAACCTAATTTCTGTTTCCTAACTCCTATTTCCTCAAAAAATGGATAAATGGCTCGAAATATTAAGTACCATGGCACGCAATCCCTTGCGTACGCTCCTTACTTCTATGGGCGTATTTTGGGGTATATGCATGCTGGTGCTAATGGTGGGCGGTGGTAATGGCTTGCAGAACGGTATTCATGCCATGTTCGATGGGTTTGATATGAATTGCATGTTCGTATGGTCTCAGAAGACTACTATGCCGCATAAAGGGTTTCGGCCAGGTAGGGTTTATAATTTTAAGAATGATGATATTACAGCGATTAAAGAGCAGGTGCCTGAGTTGAAGTACGTCTGCCCACGTGCTCAATTGGGCGGTTACGGCGAAGAGAATAGCGTTGGTCGTAACGTAAAGATGGGCAACTATACCGTTTGTGGTGATTACCCCGATTACATTCACATACAGAAGTTCGACATTGAGCAAGGCCGCTTTCTAAATGATTTAGATGTTAGCGAACGTAGAAAAGTCTGTGTAATAGGGCAGAAGCTGGTTGAAGAATTGTATACCCCCGATGAGGAGATATTGGGTTCGTACATTAAGGTGCAGGGCGTATTTTTTAAAGTGGTGGGCACCTTTAAAACCATGAAGCAGGGTAATGAAGCCATTGAGGAGCAACGAACCTTATTTATACCTTTTACCACTTTTCAACGGGTGTTTAACTGGGGAGAAAATGTCGGCTGGTTTGCCCTATCCGTAAAACCTGGCTACGACCCTGACGCGGTGGAAATGAAAGTAAAGAAGATACTACTGGGGCGGCACAGTATTCACCCCGATGATTTGCGCGCTGTGGGTTCTTTCAATGCCGCATCGGAGGCGGCAAAGTTTGGCAACCTGTTTCTAGGTATCGATTTTGTGATATTGGTGCTGGGCACGGGCACGCTTATAGCGGGCGGCATTGGGGTGATGAACATTATGCTTATTTCGGTGGCCGAGCGAACCAAAGAGATTGGCATCCGCAAAGCGATGGGGGCAACACCTAGCAATATATTGGGCATGATAGTGAGCGAGTCGATTCTGCTTACGTTACTATCGGGTTGCCTGGGCTTAGCGGTGGGGGTAATTTTAATTAGCATTACCGATTATGTGGTGGGGGTGCCCGTAGCCAGTGACGATGGTGATCCTAGCCTTTTCCGCCGGCCAGAGATTGACTCGGGCACGGCCATATTTTCTATTATCGTGTTGGTGGTTATAGGTACGTTGGCAGGGTGGTACCCCGCGCGGCGAGCAGTAAGGATAGACCCGATAACGGCGCTGAGGACGGAGTGATTTGGAGGCAGGAAATAGAAATTAGGAATTAGATCTTTCTAAGCTTAACCTCCTTACTTTATTCTCGATTCAAGGTACCCTAATAATGATTTTATTATTCATAAAACGAATTTCTAGTTCCTAATTCCTACTTACTAATTCCTAATAAAAAATATGAAACGAATACTGGTCATTTTCTTTGTTCTGCTGCTATTGGGCATGTTTGGCTACGTGGGTTACTACCTGTTTAGCAAAAGCCAGCAAGACCCGGTGGTGTATGAAACTTCCAAGCCGTACAAAACCGATATTATAGTTAAAACCGTTGCCAATGGCTCGGTAGAGCCGCGGCGCGAGGTAACGCTGAAACCCCAGATAAGCGGTATCATCGATGAGCTGTTTGTGGAGGCTGGCCAAAAAGTAAAGAAAGGCCAGAAGATTGCCCGCATTAAAATCATACCCGATGACGTAAATCTCAGCAACGCCGAATCGACCGTAAATAAAGCACGCATTGCCATGGAGCAAGCCAAGCTAGAATACGACAGGCGCAAAAAGCTGTACGAAGCCAAAGCTATATCTGATGTAGAGTTTCAGCAGTTTCTGTTTCAATATGAACAGAGCAGGGAGGATTATGAGAATGCGCTCAATACCGTGCAATTGATTAAGGAAGGCATCAGCAGCCGCAGCAAGCAAACCACCACCATAGTGCTGGCTACCGTTGATGGTATGGTGCTGGATGTGCCCGTAAAGGTTGGCACACAGGTAATACAGAGCAACAACTTTAACGAGGGTACCACCGTGGCCATTATTGCCGATATGAGCGACCTGATTTTTAAAGGCAACATTGACGAAAGCGAAGTAGGTAAGATTAAGGTAGGTATGCCTTTGCGCATTACCATTGGCGCCATTGAGGGTCGTACTTTTGATGCCACGTTGGAATACATTAGTCCCAAGGGTGTAACCGACCAGGGTACTATTAAATTCGAGATAAAAGCCGCCATGACCCAACCCGAGGATGTTTTTATACGTGCGGGTATGAGCAGCAATGCCGATATTATTTTGGAGAAGCGCGACAGCGTGCTGGCCCTGCTTGAGCGCGACTTGGTAATGGCCAACGACACCACTTATGTAGAAGTAGAAACCACCCCACAAAAGTTTGAGAAACGTGTGATAAAAACCGGCCTTAGCGATGGTATTAATATAGAGGTGTTGGAGGGGGTGGATACTTCGGCGGTTATCAAAACACAGCAGTAGGCAAAGGCTTATTGTAAGTTTTTGAAAGTACCCAAAGCCATAAAACAACAACTCCTGCCGAGTAGGGCAGGAGTTGAGATAAAAAATGATGGCATCAGTGGTTCTCTTAGGCCACGCGAACTTCGATAGCGTTAGGGCCTTTGCGGCCTTCTGTTACGTCGTAGGTTACTTTGTCGCCTTGGTTAATTTTGTCAACCAAGCCAGAGATGTGTACAAATACTTCTTTTTGTGTCTCATCATCAACGATGAACCCGAAACCTTTGGATTCATTGAAAAATTTTACTGTTCCAGTTTTCATTGCAATTAAATTAGCTTTTTGGTAATGTAATGACCATAAAGGTAATAATTATTGCCTCGAAAATAAAAGCTCAACAGGCCCAAAACCAAAATAAACCTAAAGTGTATGAGGTATTAGGTATAAACGCTTAGTTGTAAATTTTATGTTTAAACCGTAGGTAGCCAGCGGCGCCAGCTAATGGTAAACCACGCTACGAAAAGTAGCAATGCCGTGAGGGATGATACTAACATAACGGTAAACCAATCGATGTACTGGAAATAATAGAAGGTATTGAGGCTCAAAACCACTAGGGCCAGCCGCATATATTCGGCAACTATTACCCAGCGCTTGCTCTCAAAAATGGCACCGCAAATCATGCCCGAAATGATGATAAGACCTAAGAATGCCACCCTGTAGAAAGGGCTAATGTGATCGAAAAAGTACATGAACGCTACCAACCCCGCAGCGATGGTAACAAATTGCATGGCCACATACCAGTTGAGGCCCTTGTTGGCCGGCGTATCAAATGGTTTGTAATCGGATTTCACTTCGGGGATGGGTTGCGTACCGCCCAACTCCGCTGGCAACCAACCCGGGCGTGCAAATATCACTCGGAACTTGTCTTTCCAGCTCGTCATGCGCTTGGCAGATTGAAACATCTCGGCATAGTAGTGGAAGTTTGCCCAAGCAGGGTTCCAGCTTTTTAGTTGGGTGGTAATACCATATGTAGGCTCTTCTTCTTCAGCTTGAAAGGTGCCAAACAAGCGGTCCCAAATCATAAACATACCCGCATGGTTTTTATCGATGTATTTAGGGTTAACACCGTGGTGCACCCGGTGGTGAGATGGGGTATTGAATATATACTCAAACCACTTTGGGAATTTGCCTACGGCCTTGGTATGTATCCAAAACTGGTAGAGGGTTTGCACCGCCGCTGCGGCAAAAAACGGTTTAGGGTCGAAGCCGAAAAAGGGGATGGGCAAGAAGATAAAGAAGGCAATCAAGTTATGGAACCAGCTTTGGCGCAACGCTACCGATAGGTTGTACTCTTCGCTGCTGTGGTGTACCACGTGTGCTGCCCAAAAGAAATTGATTTCGTGGCTCCAGCGGTGTGCCCAATAAAAGAAGAAATCGAATAGCACCAAGCAGGCTAAAAATGACCAAACCGATGGGCCTATGTAAGTAAACGCCCAGTTCTCTTGTATAAAGATGTATGCACCAATCAATACAGCTTTGAATGAAATGTTGAATGCTTGCTGCCCAATGCCAATGTTAAGGTTGGTAATAGAGTCGTTGAAACGATACCATTTTTTATTCCGAAGGCGACCAATCAGCATTTCAACGCCCATAAGCAGGAAGAAGAAAGGGATGGCCAGCAAAATATACAGAGGATTCATGGGGCAATGGGTTGAGGAGGTTATTGGTGGTGTGTTTTAACACTAAGGGCGCGAAGGCAAATTTCACAAAGGTCACGAAGGAAATAAAGACTTAGTGTTCTTAGTGGTTTGTTTCTTAGTGCTCTTTATGTTTCACACAAAACACGCTTTGTTTATCAGACTTTACATTAACTGTTTAGGTTGTATCGCTATGTTGTTAAATTATGCATTTTTAGTCAAAATTAACTCGCAAAAACTAGGGTCATCATGTTACTTTTGCTTTGGCCAAAATCTTCGCAAATATGCTTGGGAAGAACCGCTTGAGATAAATAGCATACACTTCCTTTTTTCCTACGTACACCTCTAGTTTTTTGTTGTGTATAGCGGTTAGCATTTGCTTGGCTGCCTCGACAGGGCTTAGGCCGTTGGCGGTGGCCTCGTCCATGCTATTTTGTGGCGTACCGTTACCGGTAAGGGCATTAAGTGATACCCCGGTTGTTACATAGCCTGGGCAGATAAGGGTTACATCAATATGATCTTTCACCAGCTCAGCCCTAAAACTATCGAAAAAGCCATGCAGCGCATGTTTGCTGGCTGCATAACCCGACCGCATCGGCGAGCCGATGATGCCCACCAAACTGGTTATCACCACAAATTGCCCCGCCTTGCGGCTAAGGAAATGTGGTAGCAAAGCTTTAGTAAGCGCCACCGTGCCTAGGTAGTTTACTTCCATCAGCTTGCGGTCCACCTCTACAGCGGTGTCTTTTGCTAGCGAGCGCTGGCTTATGCCGGCATTGTGAACCATGATATCGATGTGCCCAAAGAAGGCAATGGCTTGTTGGGTAAGTTCGGTGAAGTTGCCTTGTATGGCTAGGTCTAGTGGCAATGGTTTTACTTTACCCGGGTCTGGGCAGGCTTGTTGTACACGTAGCAACTCCACGTCGCGCCGAGCAGAGATGATTACACTGGCTCCTTGTTTGGCAAACTCCAAGGCCAAAGCTTCGCCAATACCCGAAGAGGCGCCCGTAACCCACACTACCTTATCGCTGAACATGGTTATTTGTTAACTGGTTATTGGTTAATTAGTTACCTCACTTTATTAAGCTTGGCATCTATACTGATGCCTCCAGGCCCATAAGCTAGCAAGGCTATCAGACCGCCGATAATGGCAGCGTTGGAAAACAATGCTCCCATTGCCTCCGGGCCAGAAAAATCCCAGTGGTACAGCAATGTAGTAGGTACCAAGAAAAACAGCAGCAAGAATATGCCTACTCTTGTTTTAAGCCCTAGTAACAACGATAAGCTGCCTAACAAAAGGAAAGTTATGGCTCCATATAGAAACAGTTCGGTTGCAAAGCCGATACCTGCCTCGCGCATGTACTTGGCGGTATTAATAGGGTCATTGATTTTGCTAAAAGCGGCATTTACAAATATCGGCACCATCAGCAGGCGCGCCAAAAGGGGAAGAAGGTGGTTCATATAGGGTTTAGCGGTGTTCCAACAAACAATATAGGAGTTTATTGATTGTTGTGCAATTGATGTACGATGCACAATGTACAAATTACGATGGAAAAGCGAAGATGGTAGATATACGACAGTTTAGGTGAACCTAAAATAGCGTGTCATCCTATGTTTTTCAAGAGAGACTTTCGGGCGTTGGAGATGGACATTTGCGATAAAGTACTCAACCATTTTACTAGAAGAAATTAAAGGATCAAAAAGAGAATTAACTTCAGCATTTAACGGCGCGAAGGTCCCTCGTGAAAAATTCGGAACAACATTTCTTGTGACTTAAATCTTGTGTCTAGATCGGTTTGCTTTTCAATAATATCTGCGTATCTTTGCGCTCCCATTATTTATTAATGGGAAGGCATACCATACATCTTTTAATTCAATTAAAAACAAGTAACCAATGCCGGTTAAGTTGAGATTACAACGTCACGGACGTAAACAACGCCCGTACTATTTTATCGTTGCTGCTGATAGCAAATCACCACGCGATGGTCGTTTTATTGAGCGCCTAGGTTCTTATGACCCTACTACCGTTCCTGCCAAAATCGTTTTGGACGGCGACAAAGCCCTTTCATGGTTGAACAACGGTGCCGAACCTACGGATACTGTACGTGCCATCCTTTCTTACAAAGGCGTGCTTTACAAAAAACACTTGGTACGCGGCCTTAACAAAGGTGCCCTTACTGAGGAGCAAGTAGAGCAGTTGCATGCCGAATACCTACAGAGCCACGAAGGCAAAGTAAGTGGTGCGGTTGAGAACGTAACAAAAGCTAAAGAAGACGCCCGCAAAAAACGCGACGCAGAAGAAGCTGGGAAACGTGCCAAAGCTGCTGCTGATGCACAAGCTGCCGCTGCTGCAGCTGCTGCCGAAGCTGAGGCTGCCAACGCCCCTGCCGAAGAAGAAGCTACTGAAGAGGTTAGCGAAGACGTAGTTGCTGCTGAGACTGCATCTACTGAAGAAGCCAACGAAGTTGCTGAAGCGCCTGCGGCCGAAGAGGCCCCTGCCGCTGAAGAAGCTCCTGCTGCCGAAGAAGGCGAAGAGAAAGCATAATATTTATTTTTTGCCTCAATAAAAACCTTTGAATGGAACTCATTCAGGTTGGCAAAGTACATAAAGTACACGGTATAAGAGGATGGTTGAAAATTACTTTCAGCTATCCTCTTACTGCTTTATGGGTGGATGATTTACCACCCTTGCTGATTGGTACCGAAGCCAAAAACCTCCCTTACTTTCCCGAAGAACTGAACGGCACTGGCGACGACCAGTATTTGCTGAAACTGGAGGAATTGAACAACCCCGAGGAAGCCGCCCTGTTGCCGGGCAAGGCCATCTATATGCAAGATGATAAGGTGAAGGAATACTTCTTTACCGATATCCAAGAAAGCGCCTACGATTTTGCAGTAGGCTATATGCTATTCTCCGAGACTGGCGAGTTTGTGGGCACTATCGAAAGCATAGAGCCCATGCCCGCACACGATTTGGCCCAAATAACTTACCGTGGCCGCGAAGTCCTCTTGCCCCTGGCCGATGAGCTAGTGCAATCCGTTGACCACAAAGCCAAGAGCATCAAGATGATTATTCCGGAAGGCTTGTTGAGTATATAGTTTGGACGATGGACCAAGGACGATAGACCATGGATGCTTCAAAAAACAAACAAAACCAATAAAAACGAACGTCATTGCGAAGGCCTACATGATTTTGAGGCTGAGCATTGCTCTACAATGGCCTGTGGCAATCCCCTGCCACGAAGATTAATGGTCATTAACCAATGCCTCTCCTTCTTTTTTACACATTTTCGTAGCTGATAATGACAGCGTGTATGCTATCATGCATAACATTTGCGGATAATTACCTTCTAGTTGATTAGTTTTATACCAGTAACCAATAACTAATAACCAATCTACCAATGTCCTACCTCCAACAACTCCAAAACCAAGTAACCAAAGGCGAAGGCGTTTTCGTCGCGCCGAATGCTTATGTGCTGGGCAATGTAACACTGGGCAACCGCGTTTCCATTTGGTACGGGGCTACCTTGCGTGCTGATTTTGACAGCATTACCATTGGCGACGATAGCAATGTGCAGGAGGCGGTGATTATGCATGTAGACCATGGTACGCCGCTTACCGTTGGCAAAGGTGTAACCGTTGGCCACGGTGCGGTGTTGCACGGCTGTACCGTTGGAGACCATTCACTTATCGGTATAAAAGCCGTAGTACTCAATGGTGCGGTGATTGGCAAAGGCTGTGTGATTGGTGCCAATGCCTTGGTAAAGGAAGGCGAGGTGATACCGGATTATTCGTTGTTCGTAGGCTCTCCAGGTAAGGTGATACGCCAATTGGGCGAGAGTACGCTGGGTATGCTGGAGTTTAGCGCGAAGGTGTATGCAGAAGAGGCAGCGAAGTATTTGAAGTAAACCCCTCACCCAACCTCTCCCCGTTCGACATGCTAACGGCAGGCTCCAGGAGAGGAGCAAAAAAACAGTTTGAAAATACTCATCATCCGCTTTAGTTCTATCGGAGACATTGTGCTCACCACGCCCGTAGTTAGGTGCGTGAAACAGCAAGTGCCCGGCGCGGAGGTGCATTTTCTTACCAAGAAGTTGTTTGCCTCTATTCTAGAAGGCAACCCGTATATCGATCAGTTTCATTTTTTGCAAGATGGGTTATTGCCTACGGTAAAGTATTTGAAGACTTTTGGTTTCGATTACATTATCGACCTGCACAACAACCAGCGCACTTTTGCCATACGCAAGCTGCTTGGTAAAAGGGAGTCGGTGTTCTATAAAATGAACATCGAGAAGTGGCTGATGGTGAAGTTTAAGGTGGATAAGCTGTTACCCGTGCATATAGTTGACAGGTATTTAGCCGCCGCAGCACCGCTGGGTGTAACCGATGATGGCCTTGGGCTTGAATATTACATCCCACGGGTTCAAGAAGTAACAACCGAACAACTGCCCGAAACCCACCGCAACGGTTATGTGGCCATCGTTATCGGCGCCAAGCACGCCACCAAGCAATACCCGGTGGACTTACTCGCAAAAGTTTGTAAGGCAATACCACACCCCATCGTGTTATTAGGGGGTCCGGAAGACAAAGCCGCTGGCGAAGCCATTGTATCCGCAAGTGCTAATCCATTGGTATGGAATGCTTGCGGGCAGTTCAACCTGAATGGTTCTGCATCGCTGGTTAGGCAGGGTAGGGTAGTAGTAAGCAATGATACGGGGCTGATGCACATAGCCGCGGCGTTTCAAAAGCCTATCATATCTCTTTGGGGCAATACTATACCGGAGTTTGGGATGCATCCTTATTATGGAAAGTCGAGCAGCTTGGTTTCTGTAATCATGGAAACCAAAGGCTTGCACTGCCGCCCGTGCTCGAAAATTGGATATGAAAAATGCCCCGAAGGGCATTTTAAATGTATGCGCGAGATAAGCCCCGCCGATATTGTAAGGGAAGTAGTAAGTCGCTATTGATTCGCCTTTAGCTTTTCCGCTTCCTCTAGTTTATAGATGATAAACTCCATATCCGGATTATTGGCGGCTACATAAGGTTCTTTCAAGTCGTAGTCCCAGCGCTTGGCTATCAAGTTCCACCCGAATGCGGCCATACCACCCTTCAGCTCTTTTATCAAAGCATAACAGTTGTTGCCAGTATAGCGGTTTATCATCATTACCAGCAATCGGCCTTGGGTAGTGGTAAGTTTTTTAAGCTTTTCTTCAAATTCGGCCTTCAATTCTTCCTCGCGCTCTTTTTTGTATTTCTTTTTTTGGCGGCGTTTGTCAATATCTGCCATGTCATCCTGCATATCCAAATATATTTCCCTGGCCATTACGGCATAAGGGTATACAATAGCCATGTTGCGCTGTAGCTTACGGAAATTTGATCTCTCCAAATCGGTTTTAAACTCGCGCCTTTCTAATATGGTAACTGGGGCTAATGAGGCTAAATAAAGCGTATCACCTTCAGGGGTAATATACTGGGTCATATACCCGGTGCTATCCTGGGCTTGTAAGGTCGCACTGGCAACCAAAAGCATCAAAAAGGTTAACAAACGTATCATTTTATCGATTTTTCTTACTACCCTTTAAGCAACTAGTATGCCAAATTGAAATAAGCGCTAAACGCTATGTACATCAATCAAAACGAAATAAAAGTAGTTCATATTACTTGCGAAAGCAACAAAATTAACCATACTCCTCCAAGATAGACATTACTTGTTTGGCATAATTTCCACCAAATAAGTTTACGTGTACTAGTAGCGGATATAGGTTATAGATTTCGTTGCGGTCATGGAAGCCCTCCAAAAGTGGGAACACATCGTTATAGGCGTTGTAAAAGTTGATGTTAAACCCACCGAAGAGTTGGGTGTAGGCAATCTCCGCCTCCCGAAAACCGTAATGTACCGAGGGGTCAACCAACCAAGCTTTGCCATCGGGACCTGTTAGGTAGTTGCCGCTCCACAAGTCGCCGTGTAGCAGTGCGGGCGGTTCAAGCGGGAGCAATGAGGGCAGTTTGGTATAAAGTGCCTCGAATTGCGTGATGGCCGCAAGAGGCAGTTGCTTTTTATCAATGGCGCGCTGCAGCTGCGGCTGCAAGCGTTGACTAATGAAGAAGTCGATACCGTCCTCCATTAAGGTGTTCGATTGGGCCAGGCTGCCTATGTAATTGTCTTTGTCCAAACCAAAATAACGAGAGTTATTGCGGTGCAGGGCAGCCATATCGCGCCCGAACTGCTGCCAATAATCAGGCACTTCGTCGGCAGGTTCAATCCATTCCAATACCAAAAAATCCACCCCGCCTGATTCGTTTTGGGCTACTACTTTGGGTATACCTATGGTTTTGGTGTTTCGCAGCAACTCCAGCCCATAAGCTTCAGCAGCCATCATGCCTGCATAAGCGTCAGCATGGTTGTATTTCAAAAAGAAGGTGCCAGAGTTGGTCTCCAGCCTAAGACAAGTGTTAATGCATCCGCCCGATACGGGCGATGTGCTATCAACATGCGGAACATATTCAAGGGTATCGAAAAGGAAATTCCGGAGCGAGTCATGGCCGTTTAGTCCATCTTGAGCCATGGTAGGGTTTTATTCCAACAAGTTATTCTGGATGGCGAATTTTACCAAGCCAGCCGTGTTTTTCACATCCAGCTTCTGTAATAGGTTGCGGCGGTGCGTGTCTACTGTTCGAGAACTGATGCCTAGGCGCTCGGCTATTTCGCCATTGGTAAGCTCTTCAGTAATCATGCGGATGATTTCCGTTTCGCGTTTGGTTAGTGCAACATCATGTTTTGGTTCTGATGTTGGTATTGCTCCGTTACGGTTCATAAACTGCGACATCATAATGGTACTTACTTCTTGGCTGAAGTAACTCTCACCTGCCATTACAGAGTTTATGGCGTTCACCATTTCGTTTTTGCCGGTATTTTTAAGAACATATCCCATAGCACCGGCTTGCAACATCTTCACAATATACCGTTGCTCATCGAACATTGATATGGCCAGTACTTTAGTTTTGGGGTGTAGCTTTACAATTTCCTCAGTCGCTTCAATGCCGTTCATTTCAGGCATTTTTATATCCATTATCACTAAATCGAACTCCTCATTCTCAAGTTTTCCGAGTGCTTCTATACCATTGTTAGCTTCGTCAGCTACGTTTAGGTGCTCCACGTTGTTCAATATTGAGCGTATGCCCAAACGTATCATGGGGTGGTCATCTACAATTAGGATTTTAACTTGTTCCATAGGTAATCAATGTTTTACGTGGTTAGCAGTTGTCCCCAATTTTGACCTAATCGTATTCGACTAATAAATTTTTTCCTTTACTTGATAAAAGGAAGATAATGTGTCTTCACTGCAATTTCAAATAAAAAAATGAAAAAAGAGCATTTATATGAACCAATATTATAAACCCAGCAAAAGGCAATGTGGTGAATAATAAACAAGTTATTGGCCAGCTTAATGTGTATAGTAAAGGTACTGCTAATTTTTATTTTGATTTTTACTATTAATGGTGTAACCATAATACGTAGAAGTGCGTAGAACAGTTTGTGATAGTGCATCAAGTAGGGTCTCAAAACCTACTTGAAAGGCTAAAAACTCAAAACCTATTTCAATTATGGCATCTGTTTACGCATTGCTAAACAAGGGAAAGAGAAGTTGCAACATCTTTGGGGAGATTTGCAAAAATGAAAGCTATATAATAATAGCGGTGGTACTTTTACTATTAACAACTGCTGGGCAAGGAAGTGCACAAACCACTATACTTTCGGAAACCTTTACTGCAGCCAATAATGCCACTAGCGGCACTAATTGGTATTTGGACATGACAGGCTGCCCTGTATCAAGTTCGCGTTATTTCAAAGTTATATCCAACAGACTTGAAGCACGAGAAACAGATTGTGATGCGCTGTTCTATTCAAACGACATTAACATATCCAACTATTACAACGTTTCCATATCCATTGATTTAGCAGAATTAGGTAACCTATCAGCAAGCGATAGGATTCAAGTTTTATATTCTATTGATGGAGGTACATACATTAATTTTGCTACAAACGGTAATAGAGCGGATGATTTTACCAGTGCCGTTGCTACCCAAACGGGGTTAAGCGGAAACACGGTAAAAATCAAGATTATTGCCACCAACAATGGTAGTAGTGATTACTATCATGTAGATAATATTTTGGTAAGAGGTAACCTAAAGGATAATTATGCCTTAAGCATAAACAAAACCAATGGTGTTTGTAACGTACTAGGTTCAATCAATTTGGTTGTAACTCCCGATTCCATTGGGGGTTTCAGTTACATTTGGAGCAATGGCCGAACAACACAAGATATTTCTGGCCTTGTAGCGGGTGTATATTCGGTAACGACTACCAATTACCATGGCAGGACAATGACTGCTAGCACTACCATTACCGACAGCTCACCAATTATCAGTATTTCAGGCGTTAAAAATGTATGCCCAGGCGGATCAACCACCCTTACTGCAACTGGTGGTGTAAGCTATGTTTGGAGCACGGGTGCCACTGGCACTTCAATAGCGGCGCTTACTGCCGGCAATTATAGGGTGACCGGAACCGATGCATTGGGATGTGCCAAAACAGATTCAATTACCATTGGCAGCGTTAATAATGTTAGCCTAGCAGTACAAAGCTTTAATGAAAACTGCATAAACCAGTGCAATGGCAGGGTTGAGACTACCCCTCAAGGTGGTAATAGCCCTTACACTTATATTTGGAACAACAGCGCAACAACACAAAATATTACGAATGTATGCTCTGGCCAGTACCGCGTCACAGTAACTGATAATCAAGGTTGTACTGCCACAAGTACAACCTTGGTAAATGCCTCGAACGGTCCAATTGTAGCCCTTACACGTACCAATGTATATTGCATATCCGATTGCAGTGGCACCATTGACCTTACCATGTTGCAGGGTCAAGAACCATTTACATTCAGCTGGAGCGATGGCCCCACCACACAAGATAGATCAGGACTTTGTATGGGCAATTATTGCGTTACGGTTTCCGATGCTAGTGGCTGTTCAGTTTCGGCATGCTCCCCTATTACCGAGTACAGCAACCTGTCAGTTTTGTTTAACACTACCGATCAAGATATAGGTGTTTTGGGTTCTGCTACGGCCAACGTATATGGGGGTACACCACCATATACATACTTATGGAGCAACTTTAGCACTGCCAAAAGCATTACCAATCTACAGGCTGGGGTATACTCAGTTAGCGTAACCGATAATGCTGGGGTAGTTGCAAGCGATGTAGTTATTGTAAATAATGTCAATCAAATAAAAAGTGGTGCATTTATCGTTAATATGGGTGTTGTACCTCAAACCATTGGCAATGGCCTCAAGCCATATGGCATGATTTACGATTTGGTGCTAAACTATAATATTCCCATAAAATGGATAATAAACAGAAGTAAATCAAAAGACGGAGTTGATTTTGTATACAACGGCTATAGCTTTAGGGGTGGGCCATTTATTATTGAGGCCGAGTACCGCTCATCAGCCGTTAATGCCCGCATAGCTTATTGGCAAACGCAGGGTGTAGTGGGTGTAACCACTACCGCCGATATTGTGGCACCGGTATTTGAAACCATAACGGGCTTTTCTAATCTTATCGTTGATCAAGATAATGAGAGCCTAGTAATTCCATACTTTACCAATGCGGGCATTCCTAGTTCTATTTATTCTGTTGGCCTTCCTTCAAACTTAAATGGTTGCCACGATACATACGTACTGCCTCACGCTGACCCAACATGGGCTGAGCACTCATTTTTGCGAACCTTCAATACCGTATATAAAGGTAACATTTGGTCAGGTTGCCATGCAGTGAGTATGTTAGAAGGCATTTTCAATCCTAGCAATCCATCTCAGCGAATGAATTTCTTGTCGACAAATGGCTTGCAATGTTATTCAAGTGGTAGCTGTGGCGGATTGATTAACGAGAGTCACAATGATTTAACTGGCCCATATACTTACAACCCAGCTTACAATAGCGACCCAATAATGCAATTTATGGGTGATTTAACGCCTTCAACGGAAAACGGATCGGAAGATTGGTATATACCCGTAACAACCGGCGCATGGAACTCAAATACCGCTGCAGCCATTACCACTGCCGATGGCTCAGGAAACCGCAAAGGCGTAAAATTAGTATACGGCCCTGGCTACAACAATCCAGCCAACGGAACGGTAATGTACGAAGCAGGGCACACCTCTAATGGCAAAGGCTCAATAGCTAACCAAGTTGCAGCACAGCGTGCTTTTTTCAACTTTATCATCATGTCAAGTATTGATAAAAGATTGGATGTACAAACAAATATACCAAGTACCATGGTAAGTGGCGAATCAATAAATTTAACTGCTTCGGCTACTACCGGAAGTGGACCATATACTTATGAGTGGACATCGAATTGTGCCGGAACTTTTAACAAAACCAATAAAGCAAACGTAACATTTACTTCAGGCAACGTGGCACCACAAAGCAAATGCGTGATAAGCGTAATAGTAACCGATAATTGTGGTCGTAGGACTTTCGTTGCACAACCTGTAGTATTTCTAAATACCCCTCCAAGTAGGCTTAATGTTTCAACTAAGGCAGTAACAGCAACTCACCCTACATGTTTTGGCTTGAGTAATGGTAGCATCACGGCTACAACTACTGGAGGTACTAGCCCATATACTTATTTGTGGAATAATGGCGATACCGCTAGAGTTGTGAGCAACTTACCAGCGGGTAGCTATTTGGTTACTACAAGAGATGTAAACGGCTGCACGGCAATCGATACACAGATACTTGTTCAGCCGACCTTACTAGTATCAACGGGCACTGCCACCAATGTGAGCGTTCCTGCTGGTAGCGATGGCTCCGCAACTATTACCCCAACTGGTGGCACGGCACCATACACTTACCTGTGGAGCAATGGAAGGAATACGCAAACAATAACAGCTTTAACAGCAGCAACATATAGTGTTACCGTTACCGATGCAAAAGGCTGCCAAACTACTAAGTCTATTGTAGTAACCCAACCTTGCACTTGTATAGCTTCTGGAAACTGGAGCAATGCGGCTACATGGAGTGGTATATGCTCAGGTGGGGGAGGTAAATATCCGGGTTATTTGGATGACATAACAATAAGAGGTTACCAGGTAGTTGTTGACAGTACCCACACTGTTAAATCGTTATTGTTGCGAGAGACAAACGCTGCAATTACCAAGCTTTCTTACACCAATAGCAACAGCCTAAATATCCTGCAAGATTTTAGCTTAACTACTATTGCAGGCGGCAATAATATAGAAATAGAAATTGATGGTTCGGCTAAGTTTATTGTTAATGGAAACTTTAAAATCAACCATGCAAGAGGCACCAACATTACCATTAAACTGAACAGTTTAAATGGCACGAATGCTAAATTGCTGGTAAACGGAGACCTAGATATGACAATGGTTAACGGCTCGGGCAGTTTACTTATTAATACTTATGCTGCTAATGATACAATACAGGTTAATGGCAATGTTCTGTATAAAAACAACAACACTTCCAGCAATGCAGATATGATTATGACTATGGGCAGCAGCAGTAGGTTAATAGTTGCAGGCAACGTTAATTTCTCTGGTGTTAGAGATCAGAACATGGAATTGATATTGAATAATAGCAGTGTTTTGGAACTAGGTGGCTCAATATTGCGAAATGCCTCGCCAAGTAAGTTTGGCAAGATTACAATGAACGCAACCTCATCGTTGGTATTTAATGGTAGTGCTACACAACTTTGGGAACGTAACACTGGTAATACCGATAATAACACGTACCTGAACGTAGTGGTAAGAAACACTTCAAACACTTCGCCACAAGTAAGCCTTGCGGGGCCGGTAACGGTATCGGGTACGTTAACTATGCAAGATGGCAATATAGGCACAGGTGCTAATATGCTGATACTTACAAACACCAGTGCTAGTGCCATTACTGGCCATAGTGCTAATAGCTATGTAGTTGGGCAACTTAGAAGATATATAGCCTCCAATGCATCAAGTTATGATTTTCCATTGGGGTATGGTGGTGTAAATGAGTACTATTGGGCTAAAATTACCAATAACTACATGCTAGGGCCAACATACCTTACAGCCAAGTTTGGTGATTTGCCTCTTGAAGAAAAGGGCCAACCGATAAATGTGGAAGACGAGGGCAACCTATATACTGAGCTTAACCAAGCTGGTATATGGACCATAGACCCAAACATACAGCCAATTACCGGATCTTACGCTATTGAGGTAAATACTCAAAATTTCCAAGGATTGATTAATGGCCAGTTTAGGCTCATTAAGCGGCCAACCCTGTCAGGGAAACAATCATGGAACAATGGCAACGTGGCTATTTCATTACTTAATGAGGTAGACAGGTTAGCATCTACTGGCAAAACGAAGATACCTGGGCTTACTTCCTTTTCCGATTTTGGTATAGGCCAAAACAGTGGCGGTAGTTTGCCTATCGACTTAGTAAGTTTTGATGCCAAGCCTGAAGGGGAGCAAGTACGAGCGGATTGGATAGTTTCGATGGAAATTAACAATGATTACTTCACCATTGAGCGTTCGTTGGATGGGTTAGAGTTTGAGCCCGTGGCAACGGTTAAAGGTGCAGGAAGTCACTCAACGGAGAAAAAATACTTTACCTACGACGAGCACCCAGAAATGGGGCTAACATACTATAGGTTGAGGCAAACTGATTTTGATGGAAAAAGCAAAGCTTATGATATGGTTTCAGTAACCATGACCAGTAGTGCTGTTACTTCGTTCGATATTTACCCAAACCCTAACAAAGGTGTCTTTACTATTCAGCTTGAAACGGAATTTGATGAGGTAAACGTGATGGTTTTTAATAACGTTGGCCAGATGGTATTCTTTAGCGAACTTTTAGGTACCACCGGCAAAACTAAGACTCAACTTGACCTAGGAGACAAATTGGCCACAGGTATTTATTTTGTGAAAATTGGCTCTGGCAAGGATACCTATATTAAACAGATGGTAATTGAGTAGGTAAATAAGAAAGGTGAAATGAGAAATAGTAAATTTTAAAACAGTGAGAGATTGAGATAAGAGGTTTTGAGTTTTGAGAGCAAAAATATGCCAGACGGAGTTATGATCCGGACTGGCTTTTTGCTTTGTGGGGGGTGGTTAGCATTACTTACGTCGGGCTGAAATGCCATCGTAATGCAAAGATATTTGCAACGCCGCCCTGCAAGGGCACCAGAATGCTAGCGATGGGCTTTTTCGCCCATCGGACATAATACAGGCTTTTCTAATCCTAACCTTATAATACAATATGTACGTCGGGCGGAAAAGCCCGACGCTATCATTATTATGCCCCTTCGGGGCGAAACAAAAATGGTGACAGCAATTTGGAATTTTAAAGAGTTAAAAGCTTATTTGTAGGCAAATATGCATATATGCCACAATCACTTTCGCAGATATATTTGCACCTCATTTTCAGTACAAAGCTTCGGCAACCAACTATAGACTTAGAGATTGAACCCAGGCTTCATGAATATTTAGGTGGCATTTGCAATGGGTTGGATTGCTACCCAATTAAAGTGGGTGGATATTACGACCACGTGCATATACTATGCGGTTTATCGCGTAGGATAGCGGTAATGAAGTTGTTGGAGGAAGTGAAAGGACAATCCAGCTTATGGATGAAAAAGCAAGGTGAACCATATAAGGGCTTCTATTGGCAAGATGGTTATGCGGCATTTTCGGTTAGCACCTCTAAAATCCCTGCCGTTTGTAACTATATCGCTAATCAACACGAACATCATAAAACACAATCTTTTCAAGACGAATGCCGAGTGTTTTTCAAAGAGCACAAAGTAGCATACGATGAACGTTATGTTTGGGACTGAAGCCTATATTATTCACTCACGCCCTGAAGGGGCACAAGAATGCTAGCGATGGGCCTTTTTGCCCATCGAATATGATAAGGGATTTTTGCTTACTGGAGCATTTAAAATTGAAACGCATTGCGTACGTCGGGCGGAAAAGCCCGACGCTATCATTCTTATGCCCCTTCAGGGCGTAACATAATAAAACCATCGTCTTAACGGGCGAATGCTAGCGATGGGCTTTTCCGCCCATCGGAAAGTAAACATATTCGCACCATCGCCCTGAAGGGGCATCAGAATGCTAGCGATGGGCCATTTAGCCCATCGGACGTAATGAATGCCATGTGCACAGATTGAATTCTTTGTAGTATTTTTGGAAAACAGAAACAACGCATACACTATGGCAACCATAAGGCACGATTGGAGTTTGGATGAGATACGGGCAATTTACAGCTCGCCAGTATTGGAGTTGATGTACCGCGCCGCCACGGTGCACCGGGAGCACCACGCCACCGGCGAAGTACAGGTGTGCACACTGCTTTCCATTAAGACCGGTGGTTGCCCAGAAGATTGTTCTTACTGCCCGCAAGCGGCCCGCTACAATACTGGGGTAAAGGTGCATAAGCTGCTGGATGCCAAAGTGGTGCTGGATGCTGCCCAAAAGGCCAAGAATGCAGGTGCCACCCGCTTTTGCATGGGTGCTGCTTGGCGCGAAGTGCGCGAAAACCGCGATTTCGACAAGGTGTTGGATATGGTGCGTGGCGTAAGCGACCTAGGTATGGAAGTTTGCTGTACCCTTGGTATGCTTAACGACGACCAAGCCGTAAAGCTCAAAGAAGCCGGCCTGTACGCATACAACCATAACCTGGATACATCAGAGGAGTTTTACGACGATATCATTACCACCCGTACTTATAAGGATAGGCTGAAAACCATCAGTAGCATCAACAATGCCAATATAAGCGTATGCAGTGGTGGTATTATCGGTATGGGCGAAACGGATGAAGACCGCATCGGGATGCTGTATACCTTGGCTACTTTGCCCATTCACCCAGAGAGTGTGCCGGTTAACGCCTTGGTACCGGTGGAAGGTACGCCATTGGCTGAGCAGCCCCGAGTATCGGTATGGGAAATGGTGCGCATGATAGCTACTGCCCGTATTTTGATACCCAATGCCATGGTGCGCCTTTCGGCTGGCCGCGAAATGATGACCACTGAAGACCAAGCCCTGTGCTTTATGGCCGGTGCCAACTCCATTTTCAGTGGCGATACATTGCTCACTACCCCTAATCCTGATTTCAAGAAGGATATGGACATGTTTAAGCTGCTAGGCCTAAGCCCCCGCCAAGCATATAAAAATGAAAACGCGAATAACTGCGGTCACGACCATGACCACCAGCACAACCATGAAGAGCAATTGCTGAGCGTGCAGGCGTAATATTTCCGTGTTTTTCCTTGCTTTCCGTGGTTAAATCGTTTACGTACGTTGCGTTTAATCTTTGCGTTCGTTGCGCTTAAAGCACACAATAAGTACATTTTGTAAGCCATACCTTACACTCGCATCATTTTTGCCAACCGTATACAATAAACGCACACCAAAGCAGTTTATATGGGCAAAAGAGAAATATGCGCTTTCAACCAATTTTGTTTCTTACCATCGTTATTATTCTTCTTGCAACCTCCTGCAAAAAAGATGAAGAAGCTCAAGATGAAGACAACACCTGTACCGAAACCCGCCCCATATGGCTGGATGGCATCGCGGGTGATTTTACTTTTGTAACGAGTGAGCCCTGTGGTAACTTGAGGCTTAATGAAGTAGATGTTAATCAAAGGTATCAAAGCTATGGTGGACATCTTTTTATCTTACAAACCATACACGACGTGGTGGATAGCCTAAGTGATGTAAAGGGCACTTTTAAGATATCAATAGCCGCAATAGTAGCCAATGGACTGGTAGATACTGTTATAAATGCTACGGATACCACCTACGAGGTTACTGCGGGCAGTATTTGTAGTAGTATGAAGCTGGGTAAACACTATAACTATATTGCTGCTGCTGTTAATAACAACGCCAATGCATTTATTGTAGAATATACAGATACATTGGGCGGCGTTTGGCAATCCCTCAGTGCAGTTACCGACACTACTTTTGTAGTAACTTCTATTGATGGCACCATTAGCCAAAGCCCAGGTGGCGGGGCGTATTTTCCTTACTGTGCTACAAGTTTTAAGTACGATGTTCAACTTATTAAGCAAGGCGCAGCGGATGATACTTTACATGTAAAAGGTACAGGCCGCATCGGCTTTCGCTAGCTATTTTGCTGGCGCAGCTTTTCCAGTTCACGCTTCATTTTATCCAATATTGCTTGGTCTGCCTGTGGGTCATCCGCGGGCAGGCGGCGTTTTAGCAGGTCCTCATCGCGCTTGGCGGCGTCTTTCAGGTGCTGGTCGAAGGGATTGGTGCAAGACATAAACTGGGGTGTTTTGCAATGATAACGATAATCGAGGTAAAGATTGTTCCATATTGCAACCCATTTAAAATTTTGCCTATCTTCATATAAACCACTTATATGAAAAAGGCTTTACTCCTGTTGCTTCTAGCCTCATCTTCTTTGTTCAGCAATGCCCAAGATTGGGTGGAGGTGGGGGTAGATACGCAACACGGGCCAATGTTTTTGGTTAATGATATTGAGTATATAGGTGATAGTACCGTTCTGTTGGCTGGATATAGCCATGATTACAATAGCCAAGCAGCAAACAAAATAAGGGGTGGCTATTTAAAGAGTATCGATGGGGGCAGAAATTGGGATACTAGCTATTATTTCAATAGTGGTTTTTTTGTTGGTGAGAACTACCGCATCGCCCAATATGATACTTCGGTTTATTTGATAAAGGGAATTGCATCAAATACCTCTAATCCAACACAGAACCCCTATCAACCTTATGCAAGTGGTTACGAATTAAATATGTACAATAAGGAGTTAGAGCTTACAAAGTCGTTACTTTCCAATCTCGTTTTAGATTATTTTTTAGAGGAAGTAGTACCTATTAGTCATAATACATTAGGCTTGGTAATGAGTACCGAGCCATCATCCGGATTATGGCTACAATTCTTCGCCCGCTTTGATATAAACACTTTAACCTGGGATTCAATTCCCTTACCTGTTTATGTTGAGTACATCAACGACATCCATTTTGTTGATAGCTCTCTCGGCTATATGGCTTGCGGCAGTATATACGATGAGCAGTCGGGCTATGTGTTGGTTACGCAAGATGGTGGCCGTACCTGGAGTGTTTGGACGGATAACTCCAGTAGCATGTACCAATGCATAGAGTTTTATAATCGAAATGATGGCATCACCTCTTCTGGGCAAGGGCTAATGTACTATACCCATAATGCAGGTTTTGATTGGCATCAGGCAATTGGTATCCCCACTCGTTTTAGGGCTTATGATATTTGCAGGGCTGATGCCAACCATGCTTATGCAATCGGCATCTATTCTTTCCTGGAAGACGGTAATAGTCAATCTTATACCCAGATTTATAGGAGTTCAAATAAAGGCCAAAGTTGGTGCTTGGTTTATGAGGATACAACTTTCAATAACAAACGTGAAATGCAGATTGCCTTCTCCAACGCTAACCACGGCGTTGCCGCTTACGGCTACAACAAACTCATTTACACGGAAAACGGCGGCGGCCTTACGGAGTGTGCAACAGGTATAGCCGAAACAAAAAATAGCCATAGCATAACCATCTACCCCAACCCAAACCAAGGTTCGTTTACTATTGAAATGCCCACCAGCGAAGTATTCGAAATGGAAGTGAGCGATTTAAGCGGCAAGGTAGTGGCGCGCAAGCAGAGCGTTGGTAGCGCATTGCAAATGGATGGTTTGGAGAATGGGATGTATATCGTTCGCTTATATAGCCAACAGCGCACTTACATCCAAAAAGTGGTAGTGACCCAATAATTGTGCTAGTGGGTCTGTTTTGCTACGGCTATTTTTTTTCTGTGTTTTCCGTGTTCTCCGTGGTTAAACACCGTTACAAGTACTCCGCCACAAACCGCTCACAATAATCCTTTATCAACTCCCGCGTGGCCCTAAACTGCGCCTCAATTTCCGCTGCTGTGCCACTTGCCTTCGCTGGGTCAGGAAAGTTTTGGTGGAGCTGTATGGCGTTGGTAGGGAAGTACGGGCAATGCTCCTTAGCGTGGTCGCATACGGTAATCACAAAGTCAAAGTCGATACGGCGGTACTCCTCCATATTGTTGGAGGTGTGGCACGATATATCTATACCGTCTTCCTTCATACTGGCAATAGCCTTAGGATTTACACCATGGGTTTCTATACCCGCGCTATAAATCTCGGCCTTACCCTCGGCAAAATGCCGCAAATAGCCCTCCGCCATTTGGCTACGGCAACTGTTCCCGGTACAGAGTACCAATATCTTCTTCATACAAATAGCCAAACAATATTGATTATCGTAAACTTCGGGTCGAACCCAAA
Source organism: Sphingobacteriales bacterium (assembly GCA_027483645.1). Classification (GTDB taxonomy): domain Bacteria; phylum Bacteroidota; class Bacteroidia; order Chitinophagales; family CAIOSU01; genus CAIOSU01. Next base: position 662,853 of record JAIXUD010000009.1, on the reverse strand, counting down.
CACCACATTCAAAACGATTACCGATGTGGTTATGAGTATTACTTTACGGTACTTTACCGCCCAGGCTTTGGTTTTAGCAACAGTTTCCATCAGGGCCGCAAGCGTTTTGGGTGGTGAGGATATTGATTTCTGTAAACAAACTTTCGCTGGCTTTGGGTACTCCGCACTGGTCGCTGGCAAGGCAATCCGTTTGTTTGGTAGTGAGGATAAAATCTTTGCCGTTAAAATCCAAACCGTATTTACCAATGGTATCACTTTGGTATTCTACCTCCACTTCCCAGTCCTCGATGCCCAGTTTCCTTTCCGAAAGGGCGATGATGTTCAATAGCTTTTGTGGCTTTAGGCGGTGCTCTATGTCGTTAGCGTTCCATAGTTGGAAGCTTACAACATTTTCTTTGCGGATGGTGCCACCACAATCTATAAAGTGCTTGCCTACCGAGCCTACTTCCGTTACATGGAAATGCTCGGGCACGCTGGTGCCGCTGGGTAGCAGAAAGTTAACAGCTTCGGCCGTTTCTAGGTATTGCTTTACTTGCGATAGTTTCATGATAGGGGTTTTTAGCAGCAACCAGATTTTTTCTTTTCCAAACTGGTCGCAATGCTGGTAAAAAACTGTTGTAGGTCGTTTAGCGCATTTTCATTGATACAGTAACAGATGGCATTTCCCTCAATATTGCCTTGTATGAGCCCAGCGTTTTTAAGCTCCTTTAAGTGTTGTGATACGGTAGGCTGCGCCAAGGGCAATTCGTTAACAATGTCGCCGCAAATACAGGCATCCACTTTCAGCAAGTAGTCTATGATGGCAATGCGTGCCGGATGGCCCAAGGCTTTGGCAAGCAAAGCCAATTGATTTTGCCTGTCGGTAAAGTGATCGGTTTTGGTGGCACCCATAATTGCTATTTGTATATTGCAATATTACGATTAAGTTTTGCAATTTGCAAATAGTTGAAAGCAAGCAAGCTGTTCATTGGTTATTAAAGATTTGTATCTTTATGTTATGCCAACGGTTTTAAGGATGCTGGGGTTTCGTTTTTTCTTTTATAGCAATGAAGGAAACGAACCCGCGCACATACATGTAGAAAAAGGCGATGATGCGGCAAAATTTTGGCTCGAACCTGTTGAATTAGCGAATTCGTATGGTTTTAATGCTGCGGAAATAAACCAAATGCGGAAAATCGTTGTTGAAAATCGAGAACTTTTTATTAAGAAGTGGGATGAGTATTTTGGTAAATAAAGAAACCGCATTCGCGATTAAAGTATGGTTTGCTAACCATAAGCTTAACGTTCAGTTGCACGATGGGCGCGAGATTGCCGTCCCTTTGGATTGGTTTCCCAAATTACGGGATGCCACAGATAAGGAACGCGAGAATTTCCGCCTTATAGGTCGCGGAATGGGCATCCACTGGGAAGAATTGGATGAGGATATCTCAGTGGCGGGGTTGATGCGGTAGAAAGCTAATGATTTACCTTTTTCTCTCAATCACATCTGTATATTCAAAGTCTCTGTGAGATAATGATGTAGTGCCTAGTAAATCCTTTCGCATAGAAAGGATTACATTTCCAATAGCTTGTCTGCCTTTTTCAATATTTGGTGCTTTACCTTCCTCTTCTTTAGCAAGCGTAATTAAACCATTAATAGCAATAACAACTTCATCTGAACTGTATAGCCAAGACTTGTACTGTTCCTCAAAAAACTTTCTTTTAGTCTCTCTATTAGCCGTTTCTCCAATAAAACCCTGCAAATGGAGGATCAAATTGGAGTATTTTTCTTCTTTAAACTTTTGTATTGCCTCATTCTTTTTCAGCTTATTGGCAAAATAAAAGGTAGTGAAATAGCTACTAATAACTGCAGAGATAACTGGAAGTATAATTAGTAGAAGAGTATTAGTTTGCATAATTATGATTCCATTCCTGTATTGCTGCAATGTACAAAATTAAATAGAAAAATATCTGCAACCCTACTTCGGCTGAAAAATCTGGTTCTCAAAAGTTTCACTTCCTAAACCCTGAATTTGAGAGACCTATGGCATATTATTGCTCCCCTTCCTTTTTGGCCAATCAACCAATTAACTAATCAACTAGTCAACCAGTCAACCAAAATACCTAACTTGCCATTACTATGATACCCCACCACCCATCCGCCGACGAGCGATTGAAGCAGCTTTTAGATGCCCGCAAAGAAGAACTTACCCTCCGCCGACTGGAGCAAAACGGCCATTTGATCGACTTCGCCAGCAACGATTATTTGGGCTTAGCAAGGTCCATAGAGCTTCGCGAAAAAACGGATGAAGCGTATAAAAAACACATGCAATTTCCATCAGGCGCAACGGGTTCGCGGCTTATCAGCGGCAACCATCAATTGTATGAAGAACTTGAACATTTCATCGCCGGTTATCATGATGCCGAAGCGGGATTAATCTTCAATTCGGGCTACGATGCCAACATCGGATTTTTCGGTGCGGTACCCCAGCCAGGCGATATAGTTTACGCCGATGAGCTGGTACATGCCAGCATAAGAGATGGCTTAAAAATGACTCGAGCAGGTCGCTCATATTTTTTGCATAACGACTTAGTGGATTTAGAGGAAAAGCTACAGGCTTCGGCTGGGAACAAGTTTATTGCCGTGGAAAGCATCTACTCCATGGATGGCGACTTTGCCCCGCTGTTGGAGCTGGTAACCTTAGCTGAAAAATACAGTGCCCAATTGGTAGTGGATGAGGCACATGCCACTGGCATATTCGGCCCGAAGGGGGAGGGTAGGGTAGTGGATCTGGGGTTACAAAACAGGGTTTATGCCCGGGTACATACCTTCGGGAAAGCCCTGGGAGGGCACGGCGCTATCGTGCTTGGCTCGGCTGTACTCAGGGAGTTTTTGGTGAACTACGCTCGTTCCTTCATTTACACTACGGCGCTGCCACTACACAGCCTTTTATGGGTACAAAATGCGTATGACATTTTGTCAAATAGCTACCATAAAAATATAGAAATGAGTATTTTAGTAAATTCACTTCAACAAAACTTAAAAGGTTTGTCAGGTGCTGAGATATCCCTCAATAAAGGCCCAATTCAGAGTCTAATTATACCGGGCAACGGGCTGGCAAAGCATGTTTCGCAGCAGTTGGCCGAGGCGGGTTTTTATGCCAAGGCCATTCTATATCCAACCGTGCCCAGAGGTAAGGAGCGCATACGGATTTGCCTTCACCAGTTCAATACTCAAGAAGAAGTATTAGGTTTGTGCAATACAATAAAAGCATCTCTATCATGAAAGGATTTTTTGTGACCGGTATTGGTACTGGTATTGGCAAAACGGTGGTGTCCACCATTCTCACCGAGGCGCTTCAAGCTGACTATTGGAAACCCGTACAGGCAGGTAACTTGAATGAAACGGACACGGATTTTGTGCTAAATAATTTATCTAACCCAGTAAGCCAAGTGCATGCGGAAAGGTACCGATTGAACACTCCCGCATCGCCTCACCAAGCTGGTGAAGTGGATGGAGTAAGGATGGCCTTGGAGGACTTTAGTTTACCCGAAACCGAGCACCCCATCATTGTAGAAGGGGCAGGTGGATTGATGGTTCCCATCAACGAAAAAGACCTCATTGTCGACTTGATTGCGCACTTGGAACTGCCCGTAATTTTAGTGTCGAGCATCTATCTCGGCAGCATCAATCACACCCTTTTATCAGTCGAGGCGCTTCGAAATCGGCACATCCATATTGCTGGAATCGTGTTCAACGGCCCCTCAAATCCAGCCACCGAAAGTATCATTTTGAAACATACTGGTCTACCCGTTATCCTCCGTGTAAACGAGGAAGAGGTGCTGGATGCAGACGTGATTTTGAAGTATGCTGGGGAAGTAAGATTGGGAAGGTAACAAGGCAATATGATAATGGAACACTCGCTCAATTTTCCTATATTTGAGTAGATAATCGTAATTGCGGTGGAGCAAACTGAAGTTAAGTATTGGTATTTGCGCGAGCACAAGCTCTTTCGCACCCTCAGCAATTCCGACATCAATAAGCTCTGTATCATTACCCGTTATAAAACCGCAGCCAAGGGGGAATACATATACTTTGGTAGTGAGGGCACTTCACGCATCTATTTCCTTAAAAAAGGCATGATTCGAATCTCTGAGCGCAATGGCGATAAGGAGAACATAAAGGATATATTGCAAACCGGTGACCTTTTTGGAGCACTTGACCTTAATGGCACTGATGGGGTAGCATCGGAGTTTGCGCAGGTAATATCCGATAAGGTAATTATCTGCTCCTTCCTAACCTCCGATTTTGAGAACGTACTGTCATCCGACCCGAAACTGGCCCTCAGCTATACCAAAATGGTGGGGCTCAAGTTCAAAAAGCTCAGCAACCGCTACGCCAACCTTGTTTTTAAAGATGTGAAGGAGCGCCTTCGCGATTTTTTATTGCAGTGGGCCCAAGCCGAAGGAGAAGAAACCGATGGCTTCTACCGCATCCACAACTACCTCACCCAGCAAGATATCGCTAGCATTGTATGCGCTAGCCGCCAAACCGTGGCACAACTAATTGGCGAGCTGGAGCAGCAGGGCAACATCGCCTACAACCGAAAGGAGATAATGGTAAAAAAGGAGTGGTGAAAAATCTTTTCACTACTGTCGGGCAGCCGACATTTTAAGTTTGGGCTTAGTGGTTACTTTGTAAAAAAGAAATCATTATGAGATATTTACTACTGGTTTTTACTGTGTTCATTGCACTTTCCGCCAGCGCCCAATCCGAAGCTTTACGCATCAAACATTTTAACCTTGGCAAAAATGGCCTAGCCATAGAGGGCTACGACCCAGTATCGTATTTTGAGGGAAAGCCCGCTGAAGGCTCTTCCAAGTACAGCATACGCCACCAAGGGGTATTGTATTACTTTACTACTGCCGCACACTTGGAAGCCTTCAAAAAAGACCCTGCCAAGTATGAGCCGCAATATGGTGGATGGTGTGCCTTTGCCATGGGAGACTACGCCGAAAAGGTATCCGTAGACCCTGAAACCTACAAAATATTGAACGGTAAGCTATACCTGTTTTACAATGCCTTTTTTACTAACACATTGCCTAAATGGAACGCCAACGAAGCTAAACTAAAAGCTAGTGCCGATGCCAACTGGCAGAAAATCATCAAACAATGAGCAAGCAACTGAATATTGTAAGCTGGGTATTACAGCTTACAGCCGCAATAATACTATTGCAAACCCTATTTTTTAAGTTTACTGCCGCGCCCGAGTCGGTGTACATATTTAGCACCTTAGGTATTGAGCCTTTTGGCCGTATCGGTTCGGGTGTGGTGGAGCTGATAGCGTCCATCTTATTGTTGACACCAAGGTTCGCCTGGCTTGGCGCAGTTCTTGGGCTAGGTACTATGTCGGGTGCTATACTATCGCACCTAGCCATATTGGGCATAGAGGTGCAAAACGATGGCGGCAGTCTATTTATACTGGCTCTGGTGGTGTTCCTCAGCTGTCTGGGTATATTATTTATCCGCAGGAGGCAATGGTTGCCACTAGTTGTTAAATTTGCAGGTAGATAGGCTGGTATAGATTTTTAAATGTTTCAAACGGCGGGTGATTAAGCATGTCATTATTAGCAGCGAACAAGGTTATTTTAGATAGTGTTATTGATTTTTTGAAGCAAGTTACTGAGGTTGACTATCGGCAGCCGCTGGCGGTTTTCAACGGTTCATCGTTGGGTGAGCACACGCGGCATATAATCGAGTTTTACCAATGCCTTATTGCCCATTCGGCAATTGGGATGGTAAACTATGACCTAAGGTTACGCAACCGGGAGCTACAAGAAGAACCGGTAAAAGCCATTGAGGCGTTGCACGAGGTGCTGGAAGCCTTGGCTGTGCTGCCGCTGGATAGGGTGATTACGCTTGAGGTAAACCCATATACCCAGCAAGGAGTAGTACAACAAGTCCCAACCATTGTAGAGCGCGAGTTGCTGTATGTGTTTGATCACGCCATACACCATATGGCGCTTATTAAAATTGGCGTGCACACCGCATTGCCAGACAACCATTTACCAGCTGATTTTGGTGTGGCACCCTCAACCTTACGGTCGCGGGTAGGGCATTCTGCAGCATAATTTTCGCATATTTGCGTTTCACATTCAGCATCCATGTCCACAACCATTTTGCGTGAAGGTTCATCTAAGCCTAGTATCAAATGGCGCAGTAAGTTTATCCGCTTTACGCAGTGGGAGTATTGGCCTACTAAAGTGGTTTATACGCCCGTGTTTTTTTACTATCTATATTGTGCCCTCAAGGCACGAGCATGGCTATTTGTAAGCGCGGTAAATCCCGCTATGGATATGGGTGGCCTATTTGGCGAAACCAAGATAGCCTCTATTAAGAAGTTACCTGCTCATTTAAAGCCCAAAACGATATACCCTGAGCCGAGAAGCAGCCAGGCCAGCGTTAAACAATTGATGCTTGCAGAGGGGCTTGATTACCCCATTGTGGCCAAGCCCGATGTAGGCGAGCGTGGCTTGTTGGTGGAAAAAATTGATAGCGATGAGCAGTTGCAAACATACATTGATAAGGTGAAGGTGCGCTACTTAATACAAGAGTTTATCACCTATCCTATTGAGCTGGGGGTATTTTACTACCGCCACCCTGATGAGAAGCAGGGACACGTAAGTTCCATTATCATGAAGGATTTCCTCTCCGTAACCGGTGATGGGGTGCATAATATTGAAAGCCTGTTGCTGCAAAACGACAGGGGCACGCTACAGTTGCCTGACTTGTACGGGCGTTTGGGCCAGGAAATATACCGCATACCCTCACTGGGCGAGCATGTGGTATTGGTGCACATAGGCAACCATAGCCGGGGCACCAAGTTTATGGATGGTAATCATCTTATTACCCCCCAGTTGCGCGAGGTATTTGATACCATCAATCAAAATACGCCTGGAGTTTATTATGGCCGATACGATATTAAGTGCCAAAGTATAGAAGCCCTATACCGTGGCGAAGGCATCAAAATAATGGAAGTGAACGGCGCTGCATCTGAGCCCGGCCATATCTACGACCCCAACTGTTCTATCTTTACCGCTTGGCGAGTACTTATTTTCCATTGGGACATTATTTACCAAATTGCCAAAGCCAACCATCGCAAAGGTGCGCCCTACGGCACTTTCTGGGGTACCTACCCCAAGTGGAAAGCATATTTGCAGTATTATAGGGATGTGGCGGTAAAGTAAGGTTTCTGATATCCTAACCATTGGAGGGTATCCATCTCCATAGACATTCTTCGGGCATCAGTATCTAGGCGAGTTTATGTAAACATAGTAGCTGGTATGTGGTGCAAACGGGCAAGTGGCGGTGGCACTAGCATTTACATTAAACTGATTTGGCCTAATTATCTCGTTCACCCAAAAGTGATGTTGTAGCGTATCTGCTTGTTCAAAAGTGTTTGTGCCGGAGTACAACAGATAATTGGAGAAAGCAAATGGCGTGTTATCTTCATTATAGCTCCTTTTCAGCATCTTCATTTTATTTTTCTCCTCTTCACAATCGGTTACGTAATCGGCCGCGCCCATGTAAGAGTCCAGTTGTAGTAGCCTGAATTTGGCTGTGGCCAGTATGGCGTTGGGTTTCAATTCAGTTATCTTTTCAGTTGGTAGTAATGGTTGTATGGTGGTATTGAGGATCCTTTCAGCCCATTTAAAGTTGAAGGCTGTGCTTCGCCCCATGGTATCGCCGTACCAATCACTAGCAGGTCTGTCGTCTCTATAATCCAAAAAATTGCCGTTGAGTATTAAGTGCGTTTTGTCCCAATTGATGTATAGTGGGGTGGTCAACTTGTTCTGTAGCGCAAAAGCAAACATGCCACGATCCGACCAAAAGTTATAAATCACTTTTACTTCCTTGTTCTCAAACGTATAAAAGCCACCCTCTACAGGCACGTTGGCTGAAACTGTTTTTAATACCTTCACCTGTGAAAAGGAATATAGCGTAATGGCCAAGAAGAGGAGTGCTAGAGATTTGCCCATATTTTCATTTTATGCCGCAAATAAATGGCTTTAAAACGGATAATCGTAATCGTATTTAAACATTAGTTGAAAAAGGGTTTGGGAGGGGTCATTTAACCATTTGCCATAACTAGCCTTATCTTTGCAACATGACAACCCTCTCCCAGCGCGACCAGCGCCACATCTGGCACCCATATACCCAAATGCAAACCGCAGGCGAACCGATAGCCATCGTAAGCGGCAAGGGGGCGGAGCTGACTAGTGATGCCGGCGATACTTATGTTGATGCCATCAGCAGTTGGTGGACCAACTTGCATGGCCACGGGCACCCACATATTGCCGCTCGCATAGCCCATCAAGCCGCGACACTGGAGCAGGTAATATTCGCAGGGTTTACCCATGCCCCGGCGGTAGAGTTGGCCGAGAAACTATTAGCCCTGTTGCCCGATAACCAAAACCGTGTATTTTATTCCGATAATGGCTCTACTGCCAATGAGGTAGCCATAAAGATGGCAATGCAATACTGGTACAACTTGGGCGAGGAACGCCATACCATCATCGCCTTTAGGGACAGCTACCATGGCGATACGTTTGGGGCCATGTCCATCAGTTCGCGCAGTGCGTTTACGCTGCCGTTTGTAGATTTGCTATTTAGGGTAGAGTTTGTAGATGTACCAGTGCCGGGCCAGGAGGAGGAGACTCTCAACCAATTGGAGGGCTTGTTGCGCCGTGGCAACGTGGCCTCCTTTATTGGTGAACCATTGCTGCTTGGCACGGCTGGTATGATGATGTATACCGCTGAAGTGCTCGATAGCATTATCTCCCTTTGCCATAAGTACGATACGCTAGTGATACTGGATGAGGTGCTCACAGGGTTTGGCCGCACGGGTAAAATGTTCGCTAGCGACTATCTTACCGCCCAGCCCGATATTATGTGTTTCAGTAAAGGGCTTACCGGCGGTTTCTTGCCAATGGGTATTACAGCTGCCACAGAGGTAATTTATGAGGCCTTCCTTTCCGATGATAAGATGAAGACCTTTTTTCATGGCCACAGCTATACCGCCAACCCGTTGGGCTGCGCCGCGGGCTTGGCCAGTTTGGAAGTGTTTAAGCAAGAAAATACCTTGAGCAAGATAGCCCATATACAAGCCCGCCACGATGCTTTTGCTGAGCGGTTAGTAGCACACCCGCAAACATCAGGTATCCGGGTGTTGGGTACCGTTTTGGCATTTGAGGTAGGTGGCGGCACCAGCTACTTCCACAATCTGCGCGATAAGATGTATGATTACTTTATTCAGCAAGGCGTGTTACTGCGCCCGCTGGGCAATACCGTATACATATTACCGCCATACTGTATTACCGATGCACAATTGGATGCCGTGTACGCCGCCATTGAGGGTATGTTGGGCGAGCTTACCAACTGGCAATAAACGCCCCATCTCGGGTGCTCTGGCAATCCAGCCCCAATACTTTGCATTCCTTCATCCACCTCGATACTGCTTTGGTATTGTTGCTACCATCAAAAATGATGTACTTCGCTTGGTAAACCCACCTGATTTGCTCCATGTTTACCGATGGGTTTCTGGTAATAATCAAGTAATCCACTTTCAGTTTTTCAGCGGGTATATTGCTTCGACGGTAATTTTGCAACAGCGCAAACCGATGCGCACCTACCATACCATATTCATTATTGGGTTCATCAAGCAGGTGGGTTTGGGTTGCAGCCATGCCATTAGCATGTAGAAATGGGTAGATACTCCGTTCCAGTTTGTTGGTATCGGCGCGGGCGGCACAGTCCAGCCACAGGGTAGCTGCTTGTCCATTGAGTATTGCTAGGGCAGTTTGTTTGTTGTAGTGGTATACCGCAAGTTGTTGTTGCTGCTTTTGCTCATGCAACTGCCAACTAGTAGATGCTAGGTACAATATCAGCATCGCCATTATCGCCATTACTGGTTTCACCTTCCGCATTTGGGTGGAGAGCATCCAACCTCCTACCATGCCAAATAATAGCAGTACCTGAAACAGTGTTGGGTAAAGCGCCTTCCATGCAGCAAAGGGTAGGGCTGCAATGTACCTTAGGCTTTCGTCCATTAGCCACAGCCCCGCCCACAATCCTTTGCCTATCAACCAACCCAAACCTGGAATCCAATACAGTAATAGCAACGCCACCCCAGCATACATTACCACCGGTGCAAGCAGCATTACAATCAAGTTAGCTGGCAAAGTATATATAGCCATTTGGTGGAAGTAATACATAATAAGTGGCAGGGTAGCGGCCTGCGCAGCTATGGAGAGGGCAGTGCCTTCCCAAACCAGCCGCAGGTATTTATTTTTTATAGGTATCCAATCACTTATTGGGCCATACAAAAATAAGATGCCCACCATGGCCAAATAGGATAGTTGAAAGCCAACATCCAACAACTGCATGGGGTAGAACAGCAAGATAAGCAGGGCCGATGCAGCGGTAATGTTGAGGGCGTTGGGTTTGCGGTAAATGGTTTGCCCGATGGCGAATAGGCTGAACATAATGGATGCCCGCACCACCGCTGGCGATAGCTCGGTAAGGCAGGCATAAAGCCAGATGATAGCCAGTATTACTACCAGCCTCAACCAAGGCTTTTTTGCAGTCTTTAGCGGAATCAACACAAAGGCCAATAGCCCATAAATCAACGTCATGTGCATACCCGAAACCGATAGCACGTGTATGGCCCCCGTTAATGAATATCGCATAAGCACTTCTTGGCTAATACCATCCCTATGGCCTAGCAACATGGCACTAGCTACGCCATAGTGCGCCGTATCGGGCAGGTGGCTTTGCAAAATAGCCAAGGCATTTTCCCGTACTGTTTCCAAACCTTTATAAAACCAGTGGCCGTCATTTTTGCTGGTAGCATACCAGCGGTCGGCTTTGGAGGTTAGCTGATAGTGGATGCGCTTGTTGGCCAAGTATTGTTGGTAATCAAATTCGTAAGGGTTTTTGGGCGGGGGTACCACTTCTGGCCTGGTATTTACGGCAAGTATATCGCCATACTTTATTGTGCCAGCCATGCTATCAATAGGTAGGTATAGCATTACTTTGCCATTCATGGCGTATAATTTCTCGCCTTGTTTTTTAGCAGTTACTTTGGCTAAAGTTTGGTAGTATAGCCCCTTTACTACTGGCTTATGCTCTACTGATAGCAGTATTGCCCCAGGCTCGTCTACATAGTGGCCATAATAGTGGGTTGATAAAGTTGGATTTGCCCACTGGGTGTTCAACATGCCGGCAAAAGCTAGCCAGCCATATAGTACAATCGCCCATTGCGCGCTGTACGAAGGCTTACTGACTGGTTTGGAATTACGATGGACTATGAACAGTAAAGCAGAAATAGCTACCAACGTGGCGCCAATAGGCCAAAGCAATTGTTGAAGTGGCAGTAGTACAATAACCACTATACCCGCCAAGTAAGGCATCAGTAGTTTTACAAAAACAAGCTCTTTGGGGTTGTGGCTGTTCATATCGGCAGGCCTAAAATAACAAAAGGCCCTCGTTTTTCAACAAGGGCCTTTTGGGTATTATAATATCAAAACAAGATTACAAACCGTTCTGCAAGTTAATACGTTTAGTAATTACACCTTGTTCGGTAGAAATTTGAATCATGTACATGCCAGAAGCATTACCACTGATGTTCAAGTTGATATTGCTTTGTGCTTGTACTTTAGTGTACTCGCCAGCCAATACGCGCTCGCCAATCATGTTAAACACTTTTACGTTCATTGTTTCGAAAGTAAGGTCTTTTACATTGATGGTTAAGTTACCAGAAGTTGGGTTCGGGTATACGCTAATGGACCTTTCCAAGATGCTTACATCATTAATACCGATAGCTACGTTAATAGTTTCGCAGTATTTTGCTGCAGGCTTGCTGAAAGGAGGTGAGTTAAACAAATTGCGGGCAGTCAAACAAACTTCATACTCACCTTGGTCAGGGTAGGTAAAGGTTGGGGTAGCAGTTTGGTTATTGGTAGTTCCAAGAGGGTCGCCAAATTCCCACAACCAAGAGGTTGGGTTGTACAACGATGCATCTTGGAAACGGATACGGCCTGGGAAACCTGTAACCGGTGCCCAAGTAAAACGTGGATCAGGTTCAGTACCTACTATTACAGTGCGTTGTGCAGTTGAAACTAGGCTGTTGCTATCAGTTGCTGTGTAAGTAACAGTATAAGTACCTGCAGTACTCACGTTTACTGAGGTGCCGGCATTGCTGGTAAGGCTCAATATACCTGAACAATCATCAGCAGTAGGCAACACATCGTTGTAGGCATCGCCCAAGTAAACATACACGGTAGAAGCACCGCTGATGGTGATTACTGGTGGTGTTTGGTCAGGGCTCACCGTTACTACCAAAGTAGAAGTGGTGGTATTGTTGTTTCCATCAGTAGCAGTATAAACAATGTTGTAAGTACCAGCTACTTTATTGTTTACTGCACCAGTTGGAGCAGAAATGGTAATAAAACCATCGCAATTGTCGAAAGCAGTTGCACTAGGTGTTACGAAGGAATCGCACACCTCGATAGTTTGAGCCAAGCCGCCAGCAACGGTGATAGTTGGGCCAAGGTCAACAATATTAACCGTGCGAGTTGCAGTACCAGTATTACCAGCACCATCAGTTACAGTATAGGTAATGGTATATTGGCCTGGGGTGCCCTGCGTGCCCAAAGTACCGAAAGGTACCAAGTTAGCGTCATTGGTTATGTTTCCGGTAATGTTACCATCTACGTTATCTGTAGCGGTAGCACCTGGCTCATTGTAATATCCGCAAACGTCAACAGTAAGTGGATTGGCACCTTGTACTACTATTACAGGAGCAGTATTATCTGGTGCAGCTACAACATTAACCCGACGGATTACTGTACAAGCTTCGTTTCCAGCGTTATCGCTCACGGTGTATGTTACAAAGTAAGAACCTACAACCGCAGTGTTCACAGTACCAGAAATTACTACGGCACCAGCACCTACGTTGTCAGATACGGTTGCACCTGGCTCATTGTAAGTACCATTTTGTACAATAGTAAGTGGATTGCTGCCATTCAAAGCGATTTCAGGAGCGGTAATGTCTTCTGTAAACTCAGCATTCGTGTACTGTATATCTTGTACATAGTGGAAAGTTGCTGGGTTCTCTGGATCCAAAGTGAACGGATCAAGAGTTGCAAATACTGTAGGTACTTTCACAGTATTACCTGATTGGAAGCTAGTTGGTGCCAAAGAAGCAAACAATGCGCTACCATCCCAAGTTACATCGCCAGCAGTCCAGTTAGTAACTACAGTAGCCAAGCCACTTACAATATCCAAACCACGGGTGTGGAAGTTAGGCTGAGAGTTTTCGCCTGCAGCAGCCGCTGGGTCAGAATCCAACCAACTGAAAATAACTTTATTGCCATCAGCTGAAATGGAGGCTTGTGGGCGGTTATCTTCAGTTATATCGCCTGCCCAAGTGCCACGGAAAGTAGCAATGCTAGAAAGGCGGTAGGCAGTCCAATCGCAATTGTCGTTGCCGATAGTTACGTCATATAGCGCCAAACCTGCAGCGGTGCCAGTACCAATAGAGTAGTCGGTGCCACCAGAAGTACCAATAACAACAGCAATGTGTGGTTTGCCAGTAGCATCTACTACTACGTCCAAATCAAAAGCCGTTGTCGGGTTACCTGTAGTATCAACCAAATTATCTTGTATAATATCGATGCTACCCAAAGAAATTTGCTCAGGGCCCGTCCAGGTTACACCACCATCGTTGGTGCTATATACTACCGGCTCAAGGAAACCTGTATTACCTCCAACTAAATCGCCAGTATAAACTACATAGCCATATCGGCCGCTTGGGTCGAAAGCCATGTTCAAGCCAGTAGGTGCTGCGTCGTTTAGTAATGCTGCTTCATGGTTAGGGGTAAAGGTTGTATAAATGCTCCAATCGATATCATTAGTGAATGAATTCCATACACCGCGGTATAGTAAAATATCGCTATTCTGCGTGCCATCGAAAGACCAATCCGTTGCCCAAAACACGCCAGGTATGCCATTGGTCATGCCACGAGCAATGCTAATGTCGCTATTATTTGGGGTAGAAATGGTTTCAGTAAAAGTGCTCGCATTGTTGTTCAATCGGGCAACACCGGTAAACAAACCATCCCAATCGGCAGCACTAGCTGCGAAAGGTAGCCAAGAACCCAAATAACCAAGGTAAGCGTTGGCAGGGTTTGTATTGCCTTGAGGGTTGTATATTACCACGTTAGGGTAACGGCCGGCAGTTGTTTGGTTATTACCTGTCGGGTTCAATGGACCGTTGTTAATGTTCCAAGTGGCGCCGCCATCGGCTGATACATCGTACAAGTACTGACCCACGTTAAGGGCAGGAAATACGGTTGGATCGGCACGGTGAATAAATACTACTGAATTGAGCGTATTGTTAGCCGCAATACGGTTAATTGAACCATCCAATATGGTAAGCAAATTACCAGCGCTACCGATAGTGGTGGTGGTAACTGCACGAGATCCGCCAGTTGAAGCACTGGGGCCATTATTGGTGTGGGTATTACTGTTAGTAGATGCTGGTGCACCAGTAGTAGTATAACCATCGCCCACGCAAATTGGGCTTTTCATTTTCATCGGTACCAAATTAGTGGTACTTTGACCGAATGACAGGGTAACTATACTACCGAGCAGAGCTGTAAAAATAAACCTTTTCATAAGCCTGTCGATTTGGGGATTTTGGTGAAGAGTCAAAAATAACGATTTAATAATGAATTACCAACGTGTATTACTGCTTAATTGGCAACCATTGAATACTTTGCAATAAATTATGGGTTGCTTCTTCTAAGACATCTAATTCCGTTGGAGAGTTGCCTCGGTCTACAATTGTTTTGTTATCCTTGCTACTGTTAAGGTGCAGCACGGTAGTAGGCAGGTCTACAATATAGTTACCGTCAAGTGGATATTCTTTCGCAAGGTTGAAAAAATTGTTTTGATAGCCCAATTTAATTAAACCCGCAACCTGAGCTATGGTAATCTTTCCCTGATAATACCCTATCTGCTCCACAAATCGTTCACCATGGAAAAATGCCCTGCCATCGGAATATATGGCGGCCGTATAGCTGGGGCAGGTACCGTAGCAAGGTGTTTTCTTAATCTTAACTGCTAGGTAAGTGCCAGGCGTGGGTGTCATCCAGGGCTCATGTTTGGCAAACTCGTCTCCAGGCACTGCAGGCTGAGGGCCGTCAGTAGGTACTGGCGGCGATTCAACCAATTCCCAAGTTGTATCTTGCGCTACTGGTGGTGCAACGGGCTCTTTGGGCTTGGCATCGTACGCATTTGGATCGGTACTTTTCGGCTCGTTGTAGGTATAGCCGCTGTTACCGCTGGTACTTGCAGTGTTTCGGCTACAAGCAGCAATCAATATTACCAATACTACAACTGCTATAAATCTTGATAGGGCCATTATTACAAGATAAGTTTTATTTTTTCTTGTTAGGTGTTTTATTCCGGTCGGCTTGGGCTTTTTGGGCTTGTTCCATGGCACGGCTTATCTTGCTACCAAAGCTGTTAGGGTTAGATGGCTTAGCTTTTTTCTCTTGCATTTGCTTGTGCAAGGCGGCCTCGTCAACAATAAATTTCCTAATGAACCACTGTTGGCCATAACTAATCACGTTGGCCAAGAAGTAGTAGTAGGTAAGGGCTGCAGGGAAACTATTGAATATGCCCAATAACATGATAGGGAATACATAAGGCATATACTTTAGCGGCCCTTCTTGCTGGCCAGTAAGGCGTGCATTGCTCACAGCATATATGATAGAGGTAACAGCCATCAACAAGGTAAACAAGCTGATGTGATCGCCATAAAGGGGCACATTGAAACCGAAGTTGTAAATGCTATCATAAGTGCTCAAGTCGTCAGCCCATAAAAACTTCTCCTGCCTCAACTCTATTGAGGATGGGAAGAAGTAGTACATCGCTACCAATATCGGCATTTGCAATAGTGTAGGCAGGCAACCACCTAGTGGATTAACTCCCGCTTTGCTCCATAGCTTCATTTGCTCCTGTCCGAAGCGGGCTTGGTCATCTTTATACCTTTCTTTCAGCTCATCCAACTCAGGTTTCAACACCTTCATTTTTGCCTGAGATAAGTATGATTTGTAGGTAAGCGGGAACAAAACTAGCTTAACCAGCAAGGTGAGTAGCAGAATGATAACCCCGTAATTGCCAATAGGCTCCAAGAAGTTGAAGATGGGGATAATGAAGTACTTGTTGAAGATAGCTACCCAAGCCATGATGCCGCTGCCAAGGTTAATCACCTCTTCCAAGTCCATATCCATCTTCTTCAGGGTCTGGTAGTGGTTGGGGCCTAGGTAGTACTCCATATCATACGTCTGTGTGCCTAGCTTATTATAAGGCACGTACATAGAGCTAGAGTATTCCTTTAAATAGCCTTTCTGTTTGGATAGCTTCGATATTAGCGTTAAATCGTTGAATTTAACATCTTCGCCCTTACTAATGAGGGTAGTGTTGAAAAACGGCTGCGTAAAGCTTATCCAATCAGCATCGCCAGTAGGTTTTATCTCATCGTCTTCTGTTTCCGACAGGTAGTCGACACCTTCCTCGCCCTCGCGGAAGTATAGACGAGAGTTGCGGTTCTCTTGTTCAATATCTTTTTCGGCTTGTTGTACTTTCCGGTCCCAAGTTAACTCTAGGTAGGTACTTTTTACCACATCGGCTTGAAGGTTGCTTAGTGCTAAGTCAAAATCAAGCAAATAGCCCGTTGCAGGCAATGTGTATATATATTGTAGGGTGCCGCCGCTGGCAGACGTAGCAGTAAGCACTAGTTTTTGGCTGTCGGCGTTTTTGGCTACTCCGGTGCTGGTGAAGTAGAAATCGCTAGTTTTTACGTTAGTATTTAATACCAGCGAGAAGTTTTGGTTGCCCGGTGTAGTAAGATACAGCGGTTTTTGGTCGTAGGTTTTGAAATTCTTTAACTCGATGCTTGAAATATTGCCGCCCAGGCTTGATACTACTACACGCAGCTCTTCATTTTCCAGCACAAAGGTATCTTCAGTGCCAGTTACCGCAGTTGCAAATCCGCCATACTGTTGGGTTAGTTTGGCAGTAGCAACGGCGTTTTTAAGGCTATCGATGTTAAGGGTACTGTCGTTGCCAAATGCGGCTACAGTGGCGCTGTCGTTGGCTACTACACCACCAAGGGTATCAACTTCAGCTACTCCCAGCGAATCACTCGGCGCTTGTGTCTGTCCTGCTTTTACAGGCGGTTTTTCAGGCGTGGTATTGATGGTGTAAAGGGAGTAGCCAAGTAAGATGATGGCTATGAGCACCAGCCCGATTACATTATTTCTGTCCATTTAAATTGTATTCTATTGAAGTAGTAAGGGGCTGCAATTTTACGAATAAGAAATGATATTTTTTTGAGTAGAGCCGGTTTCGGTCAGTTCACGACCCTGCTTGTGTTGCAAGGCGGCATTTACAAGGCCTACAAATAGGGGGTGTGGCTTGCTCACGGTGCTCTTCAACTCCGGGTGGAACTGCACGCCCACAAACCATGGGTGCTCAGGCAATTCGACTATTTCGACTAGGTTGCTACCAGGATTTATGCCCGAGAGTACCATGCCGCCGTTCTTAAAACTTTCGGCATAAGTATTGTTAAACTCATAGCGGTGGCGGTGGCGCTCGCTTATCTGTTGGAGGCCATAAGCTTCGGCAGCTTTGGTGCCCGGGGTAAGGTTGCATGGGTATGCGCCCAAGCGCATGGTGCCGCCTTTGTTTACTATCTTTTTCTGCTCCTCCATCATATCAATTACATGGTGGGGCGCGTTGGGGTTCATTTCGCTACTATGGGCATCTTGCAGGCCCAGCACGTTTCGTGCATATTCAATTACGGCACATTGCATACCTAGGCAAATACCAAAAAATGGCAAGTTGTTTTCGCGGGCATAGCGTATAGCACTTATCTTGCCTTCAATGCCACGTGGGCCAAAACCGGGGGCTACCAAAATGGCATCAAAGTGGCCGAGCTTCTGTGCGGCGTTCTCGTCGGTAATGTTCTCACTGTGTACGCTTTCTACTTTCACCTTGCAATCGTTGGCTACACCGGCGTGTATAAACGATTCTAAAATGGATTTGTAGGCATCTTGTAGTTCAATGTATTTGCCAATTAAGCCAATACGAACTTGGTGCTTGGGGTTATATAGTTTGTGTACAAACTCGCGCCAGGTTTCCATATCAGGCGTACCTTCAGTAGGCAGGTTGAGCTTGTTGAGCACGGTAATATCTAAATCTTCTTTCAGCTGTTGCAGCGGCACTTCGTAAATGCTATCGCAGTCCATAGCCTGTATTACTGATTTGCGCTCCACGTTGCAGAACAGTGCCAATTTCTCCCTTATGTCAGCAGAAATGTCGTGCTCGGTACGGCAAACTAGTATATCGGGTTGAACGCCGTTTTTCAGCAGTTCCTTTACGGAGTGTTGGGTGGGCTTGGTTTTGAGTTCTTTGGCAGCGCTTAGGTATGGTATTAGTGTAAGGTGTATTACCAAGCAGTTGGTACTGCCCAGTTCCCAGCGCAATTGGCGTAGACTCTCAATATAGGGTAGCGATTCAATGTCGCCTACTGTTCCTCCCAGTTCGGTAATTACAATATCATATTCACCGGTTTCACCCAAAAGCTTAGCGCGGCGCTTTATCTCGTCGGTAATGTGCGGTATTACTTGTACCGTTTTGCCCAAGTAAGCCCCCGCCCGTTCTTGGTTGATAACGTATTGGTATACCCTTCCTGTAGTAATATTGTTTGCCTGAGTAGTAGGAACGCTTAGGAAACGCTCATAGTGACCAAGGTCAAGGTCGGTTTCGGCACCATCTTCGGTTACATAGCACTCGCCATGCTCATACGGATTGAGCGTACCCGGGTCTACATTAATGTAGGGGTCGAACTTCTGGATGGTAACGCGGTAGCCGCGTGCTTGTAAAAGCTTGGCAAGTGAGGCGGCGAAGATACCCTTCCCTAAAGAGGAAGTTACGCCGCCGGTCACGAAGATATACTTGGTCATGGCAAGGGGGGATTGCGCTAGTGAATAACGCATTCAAAGATACGGAAAATTCCTCCACCCTTTATCTGAAAATGTATTTTGTTGGTAGGTATATAAAAGCGTGTGTAGGGAAACGATTTGTGCGCAAATATTTATAAATAAAGACCCCGAATGATTATTAAAACCATCCGGGGGCTCAGGGGTAAGTTTACTACTGCTTAGTGGTTCTTATCCGCATGTTGGTTTACGGTGGTTTCCGCAATCTGCGTAAGCAGGCTATCAGCATTCTTTTTCTCGTCAAGGGTTAGGCCTAGCACATCGGCAAAGGTGCACTCGGTGCTATAACTGGCTATTTCGTAATGCTACACACGCTGTACGTTAGCGCGGGCAATACCTGTGGGCGGGGTAAGTGACGGTTGTTAACCTCCGGTTTTGTTTTCCTTTACGGTAATCACAAAAAATTCCGTTTAAGGCGCTCCAAATCTTCAGGTGTATCCACGGCGTGCGTATCATACTCCGTAATGGCGGCATAGATGTCGATATCGTGCTCCAGCCAGCGCAGTTGCTCCAAGCCTTCAGCAATTTCTAGCGGGGTAGAGTCTAGGTTGGCTAGTCGCAATAGCACTTGTCTTGGGTAGCCATATATGCCCACATGCTGCCAAGCGGCTTCAAACCCACCATCACGATAGTGGGGTAGTGGTGCGCGGCTAAAGTACAACGCCCTGCCCGTATTGGCCAATACTGCCTTTACTACATTGGGATTTTGGTACATTTCGGCGTCTGCAATCCGTCGCACCAAAGTAGCAATACCATCAGTATGAAGCGCTAGCGTATCGGCTACTAGCTCAATTTGCTCTGGGTGTATAAAAGGCTCGTCGCCTTGTATGTTTATTACGGCATCAAAATCTTTGAAGGCAGGGTAGCTCATCACCTCCGCACATCGCATAGTACCGTTCAGGTGCTCCGGGTCGGTCATTACATATGCTGCCCCAATCTGCTCCAACTCGCTAGCAATGCGCTCATCATCGGTAGCTACTACCACGGCATCAAGCACCCCTGTTTTCAGCACCTGCTCATACACTCGCTGTATCATACTCTTGCCGCCAATATCAACTAATGGCTTGCCCGGAAACCGGGTAGAAGCAAAACGGGACGGGATGATACCAAGGATGCGCATATAGCAATGATAACGGTTTTAGGGGTGGGATGCAAGGAGTGCGGATTTCCTGAAGCATGGACGTTAAGAAAAAACGGTGGTCCGTAGTCTGTCGCACGTGGTGTAAACTATTGCGCCTTAGCCTCAGCAATGGTTATTTGCACACCGTTTTTAAAAGCCACCATAAAGGCATCGGGAAAGTGGGTGCGTACCTGTTTTTGCAGTTTCAGTGCTGCATCATAGGTGTCAAGCGCACCGGTAATATATTTGTACCTTTTATCCACTTTTAGTACTTCCCAGCCATCTACCTTTTTTAATTCAGGTGCACTTTGCGGCAATTCTTTATCAGATGATAAGAATTGTACTTTAAATACTACTTTATCCTTTGGTGGGCTATTCGGCTTATCTACCGGCGGCGTGTTGGTTTTTGTTGGGTCAGCTTTTGGTTTATCGGCCGTTTTTGGTGGGTCAGGCGTCGGTTTATCCGCTGGTTTTGGCGGCTCGGGAGTGGTTACCGGCTCCTCGGCAGGGGGTATCTCGGTATTGGTCAATCCGCTAGGGCCGTTTTTTTCGTACTCTATCTTATAATCCTTAAAGGCTCGGTAAATGGCTGATGCCATATACGATTGCCCTTCTTCTGTAGTAAGAAAGCTTTCCTCGTTTTTGTTGCTAATGAAACCCAGCTCTACCAGCACACTGGGCATGGCGCTCTTGTACAGCACAATAAATCCCGCCTGCTTTACGCCCCGGCTGGTACGTTTTACTTTATCAGTAAATTGTTTATCGAGCTTTTGTGCTAGGCTAATGCTTTGGTCTATGTAGGCACTTTGGTGCATCACCATCAAAATAGTAGCCTCTGGTGATTTAGGGTCGAATCCGTCATAATTTCCTTCGTGGTCGTCCTCGGTTAATATTACGGAGTTTTCCCGTTGCGCTACCGCCAAATTCTCCGCACTCTTGTGCAAGCCCAGTACAAACACTTCGGTACCATGCACGGTGCTAGACGAGAAGGCATTGCAATGGATGGATATAAAAAGGTCAGCCTTGGCTTTATTGGCAATATTAGATCGCTCATGTAGCTCTACGAAAGCATCCTTATCGCGAGTATAGATAACTTTGATGTTGGGGTAATTCTCTTTAATATAAGCACCCACCTTTAACGATACGGCAAGGGCAATATTCTTTTCGTGCGTTTTGCTGAAGCCGATGGTACCGGGGTCATGGCCACCGTGGCCGGCATCAATTACTACTACATCAATTTTAAAATCGGCCTGCTCTGGTGGCAACGAGAAATTAGCCGACGGTAAAAAAACCATCAACGCAATCCACAATACTATGATTACGCCTTTTGCGTTCAATAGGGTGTCGTTTAGCTTTTGTATTTTAGCGCCCATTATTTAACTACTACATTACAAAAATAACGTAAAAATTGGCTAGGCTGCTAGGTGTTTTATTATTGCTTGCGCTAGCAGTGGCATTTAACACGCCCGCCATGGGTGTTTCGTCCTGTTTGGTGTACGATACCGCCCCAAACGTAACGCTGCCTGTTGATACCCCCCAGCCAAATACGGGCCAAAGTCGTAAAAGCAGCAAAATAATGTCTCGTGATACTACCATCACCGTTACTGATACCATACCCCTCAACCCTGGTAAAAACCGTAAAGGCAACAAATTACTCGGTAACGATAGCCTTCCACCTAATCCAACGGATAGTGCGGGCATAATATTGCCAAGCGATAGCCTCCAAACTGATAGTAGCCGTAGCACCATGGATACCATTAGGCCCCTTACGCCCGACGAAATGATGTACCAAATATCGGCAGATACCTTTGATGCCGATGTGCAGTATAATGCCAATGATAGCCTTATCTATGATATACTGGACGAAAAGGTGCACCTGTATGGCAATGCCGTGATCATATACAAAGACTTAACCCTGGAGGCCGACTACATACAACTGGACTGGGCCAACAACTTAGTAATTGCCGAATCGAAAAAAGACTCGCTAGGCAACCCGATTGAGAAGGCCAAATTTAAAGATGCTACCAGTGAGTACTATGCCAAAACCATTATGTACAACTTCAAAACAAAGAAGGGTAAAGTGATTGAGGCGCGTACGCAAGAAGGCGAGGGCTACATACATGCCGATACCATTAAGCGCAACGAATACGAGGAGTGGTACGCCAAAGGTGGCAAATACACTACTTGCGACTTAGACCATCCACACTTTTACATCAGCGCAAAAAGGCTAAAGCTGGTACCCGATAAGGTAATAGTATCAGGCCCCGCGAACTTGGTGGTGCACGATATACCTACGCCACTATTTGCGCCGTTCGGTATTTTTCCTATTCAAAAAAACCGCCGCTCGGGCATCATACTGCCGCAATATGGTGCGGAGCAAAATAGGGGTTTCTTTTTTAGGGATGGGGGATATTACTTCCATGTAAGCGACTACTTTGACATGGCCCTCACCGGCTCTATATATACCAACGGTAGCTGGGGCCTGGGCAACACCATGCGCTACAGCAAGCGATACAAGTTTAATGGCAACGTACTGCTGGCTTACAACCGAAACCGCACTGGCGATGTGGAAGCACCTAGTTTTACGGTACAAAACGATTTTAGGGTAACCTGGAGCCACAGGCAAGATAGCAAGGCCCGCCCAGGCAGCGTGTTCTCCGCACAAGCAAACTTGGGTACCGCTACCTACGATAGAAACACCAATAATACCGACCAAAGCCAGGTATTGCGCAATAACTTAAACTCGAACGTGAGCTATAGCAAATCGTGGACGGGTAAACCCCTCACCTTTAGCATAAACGCCCGCCACGATCAAAACTTATTGAACCGTACCATTACGCTACAAGTGCCCGATATTAACTTTGCCATCACTACCATTACCCCGTTCCAACGTAAAATACCCGGACCCAAAAAAGCTTGGTACGAAACCATTACTGTAGGCTACACCGTAAACTTGCGCAATACCATTGAGGCTACCGACTCTAACTTCATCAGCACAAAAACGTTGGAGAACATGAAAAGCGGTATGCAACATTTTATACCTATTGGTAGCAACTTCCGCATCTTTAAATACTTTACCGTAAACCCAAGGTTTAATTACAACGAAACTTGGTATGTAAAAAACGTTGACAAGCAATGGGACCCAACCACCCAGTACATAACCACTACTAGATTGGTGGGAGATAGCACTATTACTACCATTGATACCCTTTATGGTACGGTACAGGCGGATACTTTTTATAAATTTAAACCAGCCCGAGATTTTAACTTCCAAACCGCCATTACCACCAAGTTATTTGGTATGCTGCAGTTTAAGAACAGCAAGCTAAAGGCCATTCGCCATGTAATGACACCCTCGCTTACCTTTACCTATCGCCCGGATTTTAGTAAGCCGCGCTGGGGGTACTATAAAGAGGTGCAGACAAACCAAGAGGGCGACCGACAACTATACTCCATATACGAACCGGTGCAAAGCATCTTCGGGGGGCCGCCCACAGGTGAGCAGATGAGCCTAGGCATCAATATTACCAACAACTTGGAGATGAAGGTTTTTAGTAGCAAGGATACTGTGAAAAATGAAAGAAAGATAAAGCTGATTGATAACTTTAGCTTGAGTACTTCCTATAATTTCGCGGCCGACTCGTTGCGCTTGGCACCGCTCGGTATGAACATGAACACTACCTTATTTGATAAATTGAACATCAACTTTACCACGGTTCTCGACCCATACGTATATGATGAGCGAAATGTGCGGGTGGATAGATTTTTGTTGGAAGAAAGCGGCCGATTGATGCAGTTGCGCAGCTTCAACTTTACAGTGGGCAGTAGTTTCCGCTCCAAGCAAGGCAGCAGCGAGGTGCCAGGTGTAAAACCGGGCCGCGAGCAAGAGCGCGACATTATTATGGCCAACTATAATAACTACTATGATTTTAATGTGCCGTGGAGCTTCAACTTCAACTATAACTTCGGTATGAGAAGGGGGGCAAGCGGCAACCCTGACACCCTTGTAGTGAGCAGCAACAGCATTACCTTGGGCGTGGATATTACCATTACCGAAAAGTGGAAGGTGGACGTACAATCGTCTTACGACTTCAGCCAAAACAAACTGGTATACGCCAGCATGAACGTGATACGTGATATGCACTGCTGGGTGCTGCGTTTTAATTGGGTGCCTTTCCCGCTGGAGCGCCAAACTTACGCCATCGAGCTTAACGTAAAATCGCAGGTGCTACAGGAACTTAAACTGAGCCGAAAGAAGAACGTGTTTGATAGCGCGTTTTAGCACAGGGCGGGAGCCTTATGTTATATTGCAATAGCCCCGTATTATGGTACGCCCTGAAAGGGCATAAGAATGTTAGCCTAGGGCCTTTCCGCCCTAGGGACGTAATGAGTTTCTGGTAATGTGCAGTAACAGATTCTTAATTTAATGACATTGCCCCAAATGAGCATAAGAATAACAGTCGAGGGCCTTTTCGCCCTCGGGAAGTAATGAGTTTTAGGAAATACGTTGTAATAGCGGCCCAATAAAAAATCATTTTAAATCTATACAATATTCGCCTATTTCAGCCGTCTTATAAGGTAGCCACAGCTAAGCTTTATTTGCAATACAAGGCCAGCAAATGCCATTACCCAAAAGTTTTCCTTAATTTTACAATTGACTAAAACCGCTATTGGTGAAAATAACTGACGAAACTAAGGTAGGCATTATGGCTGCCTTCGGCATAGCCATATTAATTATTGGATATAGCTTCTTGAAAGGCAATAACTTGTTTGATAAGTCAATAACGGTGTATGCTGTATATAGCAATGTAAACGGCCTTACCACTTCAAGCGCTGTTGTGGTAAACGGCTACAACGTAGGCCGGGTAGGCAAGATAGAAATGCGAGCTGATGGCAATTTGGTTGCCGAAATAAAAATCAGCGAGAAAAATGTACGTATACCTAAATTTTCTACCGCGAAGCTGGTGAGCCTAGATATAATGGGCACCAAAGCGTTGGATATAAAGCTGGGTGATGCAGCTGCAGGCTTTATTGAAACTGGTGATACTTTATTGGCCGATGCAGAATTGAACTTGCAAGATATGGTGAGCGAGCAGATTGCCCCACTGAAGCTGAAAGCAGAAGGGTTGATTTCATCGGTAGATACGGTGATGGCTGTGGTAGAAGGTATCTTGAAAAACAATTCCATCAACAACAGTTTGAACAACGTGGAGAGCGCTACTGCTAAGTTCTCGTTGTTGGCTAGCCACATAGACTCTCTATTGCTTACCGAAATGGCCACCATCCAAGGTATTTTGCGCGGTTTGGAAGACGTATTGGCCATCGTGGAGCGAAATGGCGAAAACTTGGATTCTACCTTTACCAACCTAAACCATCTTACCGGTTCGTTGGCCGCCGCCGATATACCTAAATTGCTGAACACCATCGATAGTACACTTAATCATGCCAAAATACTATTGAAAACTATTAACGAAGGCGAGGGTACCATTGGCTTATTGCTACATGATAGGCAGATTTATGATAACCTAGAGGCGGCTACGCAAAGCCTTGATAGCCTCTTGGTAGATGTTAAGGAAAACCCGAAACGCTATGTGCACTTCTCCGTATTTAGTAAATCAGATAAGAAAAAGGAGAAAGATGCTGCCACAAAACCTAAGGAGTAATTTTGGCTTGCTTTTTGAACTTGCGGGGCACCATTAGCTGTAACCCATGACGCGGTTTTCAATTCTTTTTTTATTGTTGACTACCTGTGCTGTAACAGCATGGTCGCAAACTAATGTATCGGTAGAAAAAAAGAAGATAGAGATACTACATGCCGACGGCCTGAAGAAAGTCGCAGGCCAGCCTGTTAGGAAACTGGTAGGCAACGTGCGGATGAAGCAGGGCGATGTGTACATGGATTGTGACAGTGCTTTTTTTTATGAAGACCGCAATGCTGTGGATGCCTTCGGTAACGTACACATTACCCAAGACCAACTGAATATTTACGCCGACTCGCTAAAGTATAACGGCGATGATAAAATTGCCGACTTATATGGCAATGTTCGCCTTATTGAACCCCGCATGACCCTCACTACCAAGCGCCTTACCTATAATATGGTAACCAAAACGGCCGTATACCGTAATGGTGGGCATGTAGTTAGCGAAGGAACCGACCTGGTTAGCAATGTGGGCTACTACTATAGCGAAACGGAGATTGCTTACTTCCGCTATAATGTGAAGCTGGTAAACCCCAATTACACCCTTGAATGCGATACACTTGGCTATGACCTAAACCGGGAGATAAGCTACTTTTACGGCCCTACCTACATTACCACGCCCGATAGTAAAATATACTGCGAAAGTGGCTGGTACAACGGCAAAACAGAGATATCTTCCTTCGGAAAGAACACGATACTAGACAGCCCTCCACAGATACTCTATGCCGATAGCCTATACTACGAAAAGAAAAGAGGCTATGGCGAGGCATACCATAAATTTACGTGGGTGGATACCAACCAAAACATCATCCTCACTGGCGGAAAAGCCATTTTCTTTGAGCTGAACGATTCGATCATCGCTACGCAGAAGCCGCTGCTTACTTATTTATTGGATGGCGACTCGCTGCATATTGCCGCTGATACGCTAATTAGCCATATAGCTGCGCCGGTTGCCGCACCTATCGATACAACGATAGCTTTGCGCGTAGACTCGATGAGTATTGATACCCTTGGCAATGATACCTTGGCTATACAAACTGATACTACAAAACAGCGTGAGCTGTTTGCCTTCCATAATGTGCGCTTGTACAAGAGCGATATGCAAGGGGCTTGCGACTCGCTATTGTACTCCTTTGCCGATAGCACCATACGCATGTACCGCAAGCCCATCCTTTGGGGTGATAACAGCCAAATGACGGGCGATACTATCTACCTGTACATGGCCAACAACAAGATGGACAGGGTAGAGTTGTTCCCGAACGGGTTTATCATCAACGAGTCTTTCCCCAAGCTATACGACCAGATAAAGGGTAGGCATATTTGGGGCTATTTTAAAGATGGCACCTTGGATAATATGCACGTGGTGGGCAATGGCGAGAGCGTTTACTATGGCAAAGATTCTCGCAGTGCGTACCTCGGCATCAATAAAGCCGTGTGCAGCGAAATGTGGATTTACTTGAAAGATGATAAGGTGAACCGCATTAAATTCTATACCAAACCACAGGCCACCTTCCACCCGATACAATTGGTAAACCCTGAAACGTTTAAGCTGGAGAACTTTAACTGGCGCTATGATAAACGCCCCAAAAGCAAGGAAGACCTCCTAAAAGACCCTGAACCTGAGCCCATACAAGAGCCCAGCTCGGAAGCAACTGGCAAAAGCAAAACAGGCAAAATGAAGGTTAGCGAAGAGCCACCGACTCCATAAACCATCAAGGTGCTTCTGACGGATCTGGTTTTTGGTTGATGTTGCCGTTCACATTTGGCGAAGGGTTGGGCATCGGCGGGTTTCCCCTATCTATGGTCAACTGGTACACATTGCTGATGTACTTCCATTTGCCTTCTTTCCATTCAAAAGCATCGTAGCTGCCATCGGGTATTAGCGAAATCGGTATATCCTTGCCATGCTCATGGTCCGATTTGATGTGATCGAACACCACAATATCATCATCAGGGTTGTAATTGAGCGTAAGCTGAGCATCAAACTTATAATAAACCAAGAACCGCGTGAGCGGCTTGCGCACTGCAAAGGGGAAGGTCTCTGCAATGGTATCGGGTATATCAAAAATCAGTGCTCCAAATACAGGCTTGCCCTCCTCAAAGTGCAGCACATCCATCACCTTTACACGGCTAAACAAATCATTACCATCAAACCCGAAAAGGGTGTAATAGGTTTTGCCCTTCGCCTTGGTCTCAATCAAATTGTAGTAAAACGCTCCGTACCAGCAGCTTGGAGATAACAAGGTATCTTGTGGCATGGCGATGGAATCGGTGCGGTCGATAAGCGGGTACAGCATCAAATCCTTGCCCTTGTTCATTTGTATGGTGCCGAAGTAGCGGTAAGACCCCCCTTCTAGAGCCACTTGCCAGGTAATCACCCTAAAACTAGAATCGGAAGGATACTGCAGCGATAGTATAGGCACGGAATCAAAGGCGAAAGCAAAAGAACCCGGTACCTTCAGTGCCTCTACAAACTTAGGGATGAAGGTATAGCAAGCCCGCATACGCTCCAAGTTGCTACTGTCCATAAACATGGTAAGAGCCAGGTGGCTCAGCTCCAACTCAGCATTTTGCAGCTTCTCCCTATTGGACTCTGATAAGGCAGGCAACTTGCTTTTAGCACCTCCTTTGCCCTTACCCTGAGCAAACGAAAACACCGGTAACCATACCAGCAACAAAACAAGGTACTTCATAGGGCAAAGTTACGTTTTACTAAAGATACAAGTACCAAGACACAAGACACAAGAAATGTCAGCCTGAGCTTTTGTCGAAGGACTGCTTCAAAAGGATAACTTAAATGTTGCAGGGTTTATTGCGGGGTTACCGAAATGGGTGCCAAACACAATGACGTTCATTGACTGGAATCTTCAAATTCACCCCTTCTCCTCCAAATACTTTCTAAACAGCTCCAAAGCCATTAAGCCCGTAAGCTGTATATTGATTTTACGGCTGGCTTTAAACTCGTATTTCTTAGTGCGGATGTCGTTTGGCGAGCCGTAGGCAATCCAAACCGTACCTACTGGCTTTTCGGCTGTTCCGCCGGTTGGGCCAGCAATACCCGAAGTAGCAATTCCATAATCGGTATGCATTCCTTTGCAAACGCCAGCAACCATTTCGCGAACGGTTTGCTCGCTTACTGCCCCATGTTCCCGAATGGTTTCCTGTTTTACACCCAGTATCTCGTTTTTGGCCTCGTTGGTATAGCTCACTATGGAGCCATTGTAATATTTGCTGCTTCCGGGCGCCAAAGTTATCTGGTGGGCAATATACCCACCTGTACAGCTTTCAGCTGTGGAATAGGTTTTACCCATCTCAATCAATTTCTTTCCAATTACTTCCTCCAAGGTGTCGTCATCATAGCCGTAAATGGCTTCTTCAATTAGCGGTTGCAATTTCGCTAGTTGTGCATCCAGCAGTTGCTGCACAACTTCTCTTTCAGCTCCAGCGGCGGTAAGGCGCAGTTTTACGCCCCCTACGCTAGGCAGGTATGCAAGCTTTATACCCTCTGGTAAGTTATCTTCAAACGCTGCTATTCGCTCCGCCAAAAACGATTCTCCCACACCAGCGGTAAGTATATGCTTGTGGATGATGGCAGGCAGTTTAAAAAACTGCTTAGCCTTTGGCAGCACTTCTTGCTGCATCAAGGCTTCCATTTCGAAAGGTACTCCCGGCATAGATACAAATACCTTCCCGTTCTTCTCGAACCACATGCCCCACGCTGTGCCGCGGTCGTTGCGCAGGGGCATACAGGCTTCGGGCATTAAGGCTTGGTCAGCATTGCTTTGCAGCATCGGGCGGTTGCGGCGGGTAAAAAACTCCTCTAGCTTAGCCAATATTTCAGGGTTGCTTACAAGTGGGGTATTGAAATATTCCGCAAGGGTAACCTTGGTAATGTCATCCTTGGTAGGACCTAGTCCGCCTGTAATCAATACTAAATCGGAGGCATTCTCAGCACGGGCTAGTGCTTCCAGAATGGCCGCTTTATCATCGCTAATAGAGAGAATCTCTCGCACACGTATGCCCAACAATGCCAGCTCTCGGCCCATGTATGCCGAGTTGGTATCCACCGTTTGACCGTACAACAATTCATCCCCGATAGTAATAATGGTGGCTTGCATAGTATCGATTAGTTAGGTAGTAAAGGTTATCAATTTAAAATTGAAATTCAACACTGGAAATTGGATGCGTTGAACTACCGCAGCAATAACAACTTCACCACTTTTTTGTTTGTTGCCGTTTCAACGCATATCCAGTACATCCCTTGGGGCAAACTGCTGGGTAACTCAATGCTGGTAGCTACGCTGGGCTGAAGGTGAAACGTCGGCATTATTACTTTACCCATCATATCCGTTACAGCTACTTGTGCATCCATAGGCGCTTCTATCGATACCTTGCCTTGGGTGGGGTTGGGATACAAAAGTATATCAAGGTAATTGGTAGGCTCATTGATGCTCGTTGGCGTTATGTCTTCAAACAAAAAGGTGCGATTGCTTACAACCGCATTTTCTAGCAAACCTCCACAGGTAATAAACCGCTTACTATCCAACTGCCCCGTACCCCGCAAGTCCATAAAGGCCGTCGGCAAAGAGTCGGTGTAAATCAAAAGGCTGTCCAAGGCAGGATTGTATAGGATGATGCGGTTCTCTGGGTTTACAAGCCCGCTGCCATCATAAGCAGCAGCATTAAAGTTGTAGGTATTGCCCGCGCCACCTACCCACACCGCCCAATCGCCCGCAATAGCAGCGCCCATTCGGTAGCCGGCGGTGTTGTATTTAATGCTGTAGCTCCAAGTTATTTGGGTAGGGTCGTTTGGGTTAACAATACCTTTACGCAACTCCGGTGTCACTGGAAAGTTTAGCCCCGTGCGGGCACCGCCCATATAGAAAATGGTATCATCAATCATTACCCCGCTCGCACCGAAAGCCTTGTAATCCTGCGTGTTGGGTATTGGGCTGCCTATACTCCAAGTGTTGGTGGTAGGGTTGTAAATTTGTACATTGGTTACGTGTGCCACATCACTCCAACCCGCCACTACATATATCAAGCTATCGCGCCAAACGGTTTGTACCTGGTCGTCAATAGGTACTGGTATCGGTGCACCATCGGGCAGATAGGTATTGGTTGCTGGGTCGAAGATATGTACCCGGTTTGAGCTAATTTCATTGCCATTCGGGAAAACGTGGTATCCACCGATGATGTAGATTTTGCCATTTACATAGCTGGCCCCAGAAGCAATTTTACCCAGCGTATCGGGTAGGGGAGGCAGCGTATCCCAAGTATCGGTAGCAACATGGTAGCGGTAAGCATTAAGGGTGAGCTGTGCATAAGTAAGCCCAGTGCGAATGCCCCCAAAACTATATACATACTCCACACCTTGCACCTCGGCAGCTACTACCGCATTATTCGCAATGGGTATGGGCATCGGCGCCAGCTCCGTAATGTTGAATTGCGGTTGTGCTTGAAGGCTTATTGCTATTGCTAGAAAGAGGATGACAATGACGGTGCGCATACCTTAAAAATAAGGAAAAAACTAGTTAACCATATGCGTCATTGTGATACAAAACGTACGTCATTGCGAAGGCCTACATGATTTTAAAAATCCGTGCTAAACTTCCATGGCCTGTGGCAATCCCCTGCCACAGAGACTGATGTGCGATGACCAGGGCCTGATATACATAATGCGTTAACATTAGTGGAAGGGTAAATGCAGTCCTTATTTAAGGGGATTGCCACAGGCCATTGTAAGGCATCACAAATCGCAATATCAATTAGGCCTTCGCAATGACGATGTTATGTTTGGCGATGACATGTATTGTGTTGCAGCAGTCCTTCGACAAAAGCTCAGGATGACATTTCTTGTGTCTTGCGTCTAACAATCTTGTGTCTAGCCTACAACGGTATATTCCCGTGCTTTTTCTTTGGCATTACCTCCACCTTGTTCTCCAACATTTTGAAGGCACGGAGGAGCTTGGCGCGGGTTTCTTCAGGGCGGATAACCTCATCAATAAACCCACGGGCCGCGGCGCGGTATGGGTTGGCAAACTTCTCGGTATAGTCTTCTACCTTTTCCTGTAGTTTGGCCTCTGGGTTTTCGGCAGCGGCAATCTCACCCTTGAAGATGATTTCAGCAGCGCCTTTGGCACCCATTACGGCAATCTCAGCAGCAGGCCAAGCATAGTTAAGATCGGCACCGATGTGCTTACTATTCATTACATCGTAAGCACCACCGTATGCTTTGCGGGTAATAACGGTAACCTTCGGTACGGTAGCTTCGCTAAAAGCATACAATAGTTTGGCCCCGTTGGTAATAATACCATGCCACTCTTGGTCGGTACCAGGCAAAAAGCCCGGTACATCCACCAACACCAGTAGCGGAATATTAAACGCATCGCAAAAGCGCACAAAACGAGCACCCTTGCGCGATGAGTTGATATCCAACACCCCAGCTAGGTGGGCAGGCTGGTTGGCTACTACGCCAATGCTGCGGCCACCAATGCGGGCAAAACCTACCAGTATATTCTCTGCGAAATCTTTATGAACTTCTAAGAAACTGCCTTCATCCACGGTGCCCTCAATTACCTCGCGCATATCATAAGGCTGCTGTGGGTTGGCGGGGATGATGTCGGCCAATTGCTGGCGGGTTTCGTTGGCAGGGGCTTCGTAAGGGTAAACAGGCGCATCATCCTCGCAGTTTTGAGGCATATAGCTCAGCAACTGCTTAATGTGGTTGATGCAGGCAATCTCGTTGGCACAACTAAAGTGCGTAACCCCGCTCTTACTGGCGTGCGCTTGTGCACCGCCAAGTTCCTCGCTGGTTACCTCTTCATGGGTAACGGTTTTAACCACGTTCGGGCCGGTTACAAACATGTAGCTGCTGTGCTCCACCATCAGCGTAAAATCGGTAATGGCTGGCGAGTAAACTGCACCACCGGCGCATGGACCCATGATGGCGCTTATCTGTGGGATAACGCCACTTGCTTTGGTGTTGCGCACAAAAATATCCGCATAGCCACCCAGCGAAACTACACCTTCCTGTATACGGGCACCGCCGCTATCATTAAGGCCGATAAGGGGCGCGCCATTCTTCATGGCCATATCCATTATCTTCACAATCTTCTCCGCATGGGTTTCCGATAGCGAGCCGCCAAACACCGTAAAATCTTGTGAGAAAACGTAAATCAATCGGCCGTTCACGGTGCCATAACCAGTAACCACACCATCGCCCAGAAAGACCTGCTTATCCATCCCGAAATCGGTGCTGCGGTGGGTTACCAGCATGCCTATTTCTTCAAAGCTACCCTCATCCAGCAAAAAGTGGATTCGCTCGCGGGCGGTAAGTCGGCCTTTGGCGTGTTGGGCATCAATGCGTTTTTGGCCGCCACCCAACAGGGCTTCTTGGCGTTTGCTTTCCAGTAGTTCAATCGGGTTCTTCATAGTATTGGCTGCTTTTGGGCAGGCGCCTTTAGCGGAAACCAAAATTAGTAAAAAGGTAGGGAAAAGCTTGGGAAAGAATTTGGAAACTTAGCCCTCGAAACCAATCTTATGATGTGTGCCATCGCAAAACGGTTTGTTGGCTGAGGCTCCGCAACGGCATAGGGCAGTTACCTTGTTTTTATGCTCCTCGCGGCCATCGCTGTGTTTTATGCGGATGTTGCCATATACCAGTACAGGGCCATTAGGCATTAGCTCCACCAACGATTCGGCTTCTATTTGAGGTGCTTCGGCTTCGGCATTGTTCAGGTAATAAGTAAGTGCGCCCGATGGGCATTTACCAACTTGCGCGCGTATTTCATCGGTAGTGGCACCTTGAGCGTTTATCCAAGGGCGGGCCTTGTTGTCAAACACGCCTGGCAAGCCGCCCACGCAAAAGGCAGAGTGGATGCAGACTTCGGGTTTCCAAACAATGGTTACCTCACCGTTGCTGTATTCTTTGGTGGTGCTCATATGAAGAAGGTAGGTGTAAGGTAAATTTATAAAATCTGCCTCAGATTTTGCTACACCACTATGCTATTGGTACAAGACCCTATAGGGAAATCAATAATACAGGTCGCCCTGAAAGGGCATCAGAATGATAGCCGAGGGCCTTTTCGCCCTCGGTACATTAGTAAGCCATCAACCTCGTCATAATATCATTCTGAGGGCTGAGGATGCGGTGGACCGGGCAGCGGTTGGCGATACCCAGTAGCCGCTTTCGCTGGGGTTCATCCAATGGGCCGTGGAGGGTTACCTCACAGTTGGCAAGCAGTTTTCCAGTACCTGCTTCTATGGTTCCGTTTACTTTCACGTCTATTTTCTCCAGCGGGTAACCTTTGGTTTTGGCATACATCTGTACCGTAACGCAGGTGCACGATGCCAGAGAGGTGAGCATTAGTTCCAATGGGTTTGGCGCTAAATCAGTGCCGCCTTTCTCTATTGGCTCATCCACAAATATGGTGCGTTTGCCAGTATCTAGCAGGAAATAGTAACCTTCTTTCCCAAGCGACCCTTTTACTACCATGGTTATGGGTTGAGGGTATCTTGAAAGACAAAGGTATCCAGCGTTCGGCGGCTACGTGGGGTTATCTCACGGGTGCGGAAGGGTTCTTCTAGGTTTTCAGGTACATCATTATAGCCCAAGGCAATCAAGCATACCAGCTCAATTTCCTCCGGCAGTTGTAATACTTCGGTGGCCTTATCATAGTGGAAACCACCCATTACATGCCCCAAGATACCCAGGCTGGCTGCCTGCAATAGCAGGTTTTGGTTGGCCGAACCCGTATCGTACCAAGCATATTTATTTATCATGCCATTGTTGGCATGGGTGCGGCGGGCAAGGCTGGCAATAAGAACTGCCGCATTTTTGGCCCACGGCTGGTTTCCTGGGCTCAAGGTATTCGATATAGCTTCAAAAGCTGGCGAGCCGTTGAGTGCATATAGGTACATCCAAGGTTGCTCGTTCATGCTGCTGGGTGCCCAGCTGGCGGCCTCGAAAAGCGTATCGAGCTCTTGCTGCGAGATGGCTTGTGGCTTAAAAGATCGTGCGCTCCAACGCTTACGGATGATATCCAAAACTGGGTTTTGTGTTTGCGCCAGCTTAATCTCTTGTGAATCGGTCATTGTCGAATTTTCCATAACTACATGCGTAAACACTAACTTGGGGCAAAAAGTTGAGTAGGGTTGTTTTTTAGTAATTTTTATACGGAAATCAGCATACCATTTTACATTGTACTTTGTACATCGTACATTGTACATCATTTTTAAACATTATGGGGGTAGCCGAACGACGGGAAAAAGAGAAATTAGCACTGCAATCGCAAATATTGGCAGCGGCTCGTCAATTATTTTTGCACAAGGGTATTGAGCACACTACTATGCGCAATATAGCCCAAGCGGTTGATTACAGTGTGGGCACGGTGTATTTATATTTTAAAGACAAAAATGCCATTTTTCATGCGTTACATGCCCAAGGGTTTACCGAGCTGGCCCGAACCATGCATGAATTACCACTACTAAACAGTCCTTTAAAGCGCCTTGAAGGATTAGGAAAAGCCTATATAGATTTTGCGATTGCTAACCCTGACATGTATACCTTGATGTTTAGTTTGCCTGCACCTATTGCCTATCTGGATGAAATGCAGGCAAAGGATTGGAACGAGGGCAAAGCTACTTTTGCTATGTTACTACAAACAGTGGAGGCTTGTATTGAGGCAGGATATTTTAAGGGTCATAAGGCTGAACCTTTAGCTTATATGTTTTGGGGGTCGGTACATGGCATGTGCTCCCTGCATTTAAGCAATCGTGCTAATGGAGTAAACCTAAAGCAGCCAGATACTATTTTGGAAAATGCCTACGCAGAATTGGTAAAGATGATGGAAGGATAATTTTTTTATCAAAAAATGAACATTGTTTATTTTTTGACGTTTGTTTATAAAAACTAATTTTGTGTATGAAGCAATTGGCTTTAATTACGGGTGCATCATCGGGTATTGGCTACGCCATGGCCCTGCAGTTGGCCGCACGAAACATTGATTTGGTACTGGTGGCCCGAAACAATGAGAAACTTATAGAAATGCAATTGGCGCTAGCTGGCCAATACGGGATATCAGTGCACATATTTGCGCAAGACATTGGAAGTGCCGATGCGGCAAAAGCCCTTTATGCTTCGGTAACCCAACAAGGCTTACGAGTAGATATCCTTATCAATAATGCAGGTGTAGGTTTGTATGGTACTTTTACCGAAACGGATTTAGATACGGAGATAAGCATGATCAACTTAAATATAACGGCACTAGTGGTGCTTACCAAGTTGTTTGCGCGAGATATGAAAAGCCGTGGGCAGGGGAAGATAATGAATGTGGCATCGTTGCTTTCGTTTTTGCCTTTTCCGTATTACACTGTATATTCTGCAACCAAAGCATTTGTTTTGGCATTTAGCGAAACCTTAGCTGCCGAACTTGATGGCAGTGGAGTGGTAGTTTCATCTATTTGTCCTGGCCCGGTAGATACTGGCTTTAATAGCACCGCTATGCTTACCACCAATGCTTATAGCGCAAATAAACCGGTACCGGCAGCGTTTGTAGCTAAACTAGCAATAAAGCACTTGTTAGAGGGCAGCGGTAATAAAGTTATTGGTTTCAATAATTGGTTTATTTCGAACCTGCCCCGAATAACGCCTGATATTATCATGATGAAAATTAAGAAGCATTTAGCCAGCCAATCAAGTAAGTAATATGCAGTTTTTAGAAACCTTACGACATCGAAACGAAGTGCTATTTTACTTTGGCAGTATCAGTTTTTTAATGGCTTTGGGCTGTTTTTTTCTGGTTTACCTATATCCAATAAAATTACAAGGCGCTAGTGCTTGGTATAAGCCATTTAAGTTTTGGATTTCATCAGGCTTATTAGCCTATACTATGGGTTGGTACCTGCATTACCTTGGCCAAGGGCCTAACATAAAATGGTACTCATGGGGTTTGGTTTTCCTCTTATTAGTTGAGGACATTTATATTAGCTTTCAAGCCTCTAAAGGAACACTGTCACATTTTAACAAAACCACGCATTTTCATGAGTTTATGTTTGGGGTAATGGGACTTTGTGCCGTTGCCATTGCCCTGTGGACGGCATACTTCGGTTTATTGTTTTTTACCCAAAGTTTGCCACAATTAGAGCCTGCTTATCTATGGGGTATCCGCCTAGGCATCATCGTATTTGTGGTTTTTGCCCTGGAGGGTTTGGTGATGGGAGCAAGGCTGGCACACACCGTTGGGGCAGCCGATGGAGCCGAAGGATTGCCCATAGTTGGTTGGAGTCGCAAGCATGGCGATTTACGCATTGCTCATTTTTTGGGCATGCATGCATTGCAAATAATACCACTGGTTTCGTTTTACCTATTAAAGGATGTAAAATGGGCCATTAGTTTTGGCATTATTTATTTGCTTATTACCACTTTCACTTTTTGGTGGGCAATGCAGGGTAAGGGTTGGTAGCTTAGGGGCTTTAATGTAATTGATAATCATTGATTAAGTCAGTAGATAGCAGACAATTGCGCTAAAAAAATTGCTTTTTAGTCACTATATTGTCTATTATTTTTCCTTACTACTTGATACTTTATACGCATTCCTTGATACTAAAAGACTACATCATCATCGGTTCCGGTTTCGGGGGAAGCGTTTCGGCCATGCGCTTGGCGGAGAAGGGCTACAACGTAACCGTATTGGAAAAAGGCAAGCACTACGCCGCCAAAGACTTCCCTAAAACCAATTGGAACGCCCCTAAATACCTATGGGCGCCAGCACTGAAGTGGTTCGGCTTTCAAAAACTGACCTTTTTTAAAGATGTGTTTATACTGAGTGGGGTAGGAGTGGGCGGTGGAAGCCTAGTATATGCCAACACCCTGTTTGTGCCGCCGGATGCGTTCTTCGGCAACCCCGCATGGGCGCATATCAAGGATTGGAAGACCACACTGATGCCTTACTACCGCAAGGCGCAGTTTATGCTCGGCAGCACCAAAGTAGCTAAAGAATATCCTGAAGACAAGTTGCTTAAAGACGTCGCTACCGAAATGGGCCGCGAGAGCAGCTATACCCCAGTAGACGTGGGTGTTTATTTCGGTGATACCAAGAACGCTACCGACCCATACTTCAACGGCCTGGGCCCCAAGCGCACGGGCTGTGTGGAGTGTGCGGGCTGTATGGTGGGCTGCAGGCACGGTGCCAAGAATACACTCGATAAAAACTACCTCTACTTCGCCCAGCAATATGGCGCCGAGATAGTAGCCGAAACGCTGGTAACCCGCATTGAACACATCGACGGCATCTACCATGTGCATACCCAGAGCAGTACCTCGTGGTTTCGGAAGAAAGTACAGGTTTATAAAGCCAAAGGACTAGTTGTAAGCGGCGGTGTACTGGGCACTATGGACTTGCTGTTAAAACAAAAGTACCACTACAAAACCCTGCCCAACCTGAGCAATACCCTCGGCGAGAACCTGCGTACCAACAGCGAATCGCTGTGCGGGGTAGTTGGCGGCAACCAAACCCTCAACCACGGCGTGGCCATCAGTTCGGTATTCAATCCGGACGACCATACGCATGTGGAAATTGTAAAATTCCCTGACGGCTCCGATGCTATGGTACGGCTCAGTACCCTAGCCACCGGCGAGGGGCGGCCCATCATCCGCACAGCCAAAATGATTGGCAATATCCTTACCAAGCCTGGCGCCATGATGAAGCTCCTATTTACCCGCAACTTGCCCCGCACCTCCATTATATTCCTCGTAATGCAAACGCTGGATAACTCCATGAAAATGGTATGGAAACGCAGTTGGTTTGGCGGGGGGAGTATGGCCATTGATAACAGCGGGCAGGCAAAAGTACCCGCCTACATACCCATCGGGCAGGAGGTAATGAACCGCTATGCTGCCAAAACGGGCGGCGTGCCGATGAATGCGGTAACAGAAGTAATGTTCAATATGAGCACCACGGCCCACATACTAGGCGGCTGCCCCATGGGCGAAACCACCGATAAAGGCGTGGTAAACGAGCGCTTTGAAGTACACGGCTACCCGAACATGTACATCCTCGATGGCTCCATCATCCCCTGCAACCTAGGCGTAAACCCCAGCCTAAGCATCACTGCCCTTAGCGAATACGCGATGGCACAAGTACCCGAAAAACCCGGCAACATAAACCACCCGCTAGAGCGGCGCATGGCGGAAGGGATGGTTGCTTAAGTCGGTATTGTCACCCCGACCTTTTCGGAGGGGTCTCTTTGCAATAGGCTCTAAACTTGAAGTACCGTGGTTTGTGTTACAACCACGGAGCACACGGAAACACACGGAAGCAAATTGAAGCAAGTCTTATGTCTTGTGTCTTGTGTCTTGTGTCTTATATCTTGTGTCTAAGCCAACGGCAAACACACCCGAAACTCCGTCCTGCCCGGCTTACTGTGAACCGTTATGGTGCCTTTATGCTGCTCCACAATGTTGCGCACCACCTCCAACCCCAGGCCACTGCCTTTGCCCACGGCTTTGGTAGTAAAGAATGGGTCGAATATTTGGTCTACCACGTCGTCTGCTATACCGGGGCCGTTATCAATAATGCTGATTACCACCGATTCGCGCTCCTGTTTGGTGGCTATCTCTAGCGTATTCCCTTCGCGGCCCTCCATAGCATCTACAGCGTTGTCAATCAGGTTGGTATATACCTGGTTCATCTCGCTCACAAATATCGGCACCTTCGGCAGCGAGCTATCAAACGTCTCAATCACCTTTACGCCGTTCTTTTTAATCTTATGGTTGAGCAGCGTAATAGTGCTGCGTATGCCATCGTGTATGTCCACCGCCTCGGTATCGTTGGCGCGGTCCATATGGCTGTAGCTTTTCACCGAATTCACCAACGCCGATATTCGTTTACTAGCCTCCTCAATTTCGCCCACCAGCTTTTCGGTAGCCATTACACTATCCATCCAGCCCAACACAGAGGCGATATCTTGCTCGCCCACATGTTCGAGCAGCACATCCAAGTCCTCCAGCTCAAAGCCAAAATCCGCAAAGTTCTCCGCAAGGTCGGCACCGTTATCAATGTTGTGGTCCTCCATCCAATAGGTCATATCGTCTTCCTTCTCGCTGCGCTCCAGCATACTCAGCTTCAGGGCATTTTTACCTTGCAGCTTGGCAAATAGTATGTCATTTACGCAGTCCACCACCTCGGGGGTTACCTTTATCAGCATTACCCGCTTAAACTTATCGGGCACGTTACCCAAGTGCTTCTTCAGCTCGCTGGCACTGCGCACCACGGCCGCTGCAGGGTTGTTAAGCTCGTGTGCTAGCCCTGCCGAGAGCTTGCCCAGCGAAATCATCTTTTCGTTTTGCGATTGCATTTTCGTAAAATCCCGCACCCGGCTAGTCATCAGCGTTACCAGCTTTTGCGTAAGGGCGTGGCGCTGCTGTATCATTTCCAGGAAACTGTCGCGGTGCAACGAGAGCATATCCGTATGCTCCAGCGCCAACCCATTGCCGCCTGCCTTCACCATGCGGCTGTAGGGCAGCACCCCTGTTACCTCACCAGGCTCCAATTCGCCCGCCACGCGGCGCTGGCCGTTTTGGTTAAAGTACAGCAGCAGCTTGCCAGAGAGCACTATGTGCATCTCATTAGTAGCGTCGCCCTCTTTAAACAGGTAGCCATCTTTCATAATGGTGTAGTAGCGGCTGTTGCACACCAGCCATTGTAGGTCTTCATCGGGCACATCGGCAAACGTTTCGAAAGCCCGCAGGTGGTCTTTGGTAATCTTAGTTTCCATTAGCGCTTTATATCGAGTTTAGCCACCAATTCATCGCTCACCGGGTCA
Source organism: Sphingobacteriales bacterium (assembly GCA_027483645.1). Taxonomy (GTDB): domain Bacteria; phylum Bacteroidota; class Bacteroidia; order Chitinophagales; family CAIOSU01; genus CAIOSU01. The sequence goes on along the minus strand of JAIXUD010000009.1, from coordinate 622,095 downwards.
GAGTAGATGCCGTAAGCATTTACCAGCGTCCCTTTCAGCCCATCCGTACTTTCTATGGCATACACTATGCTGTTGTCATCGGGGTTGCTGGCACCTTCAAAGCGGTATATTTCCACCACATCAAAATCCTCCGGGCTCAGCTCCTTATCAAGCTGTGCACAGTGCAGGCAGGTTTCTTTTAGGTTGAAGTCGAAATCAAAGCCCCGGGCCTTTAGGTCGTGCAGGGCATCCACTACGGTATCATAGTTTGGCATGGTCAGTTGGTTTATAGTAAATGTACTAACCCTTGCGGAGAAATGTAGGTTCAGGATGGGGGGAAATTATATTACTTTTAACTCGCTTTTAGAAGCGATGAGGTTGAAATCCGCATCGGAGCACAATAAAGCCACATTAAATTGTAGTGCATAAGCTGCTATCAAACAATCATTGGCTTTTTTTATGGTAACACCGCTTTTTCTAAGCTTCCGATACAAATCCGCTGCGGCTATTGCCGCTTCTACTGGCTGCCAATCTAGCATCAGAAAATTTAAAAGCGTCTGCTTTACCGCTAAGTATTGCTTATCGTCCCGAATACCTTGCAATACCTCTTGAAGAATTGTGGGGGTGATGTAAACCAAGCCCTCTTCATTTAAATACTTGGTTAGGTATACCACTTGGGTACTTTCCCGGCCATTTAGGAAATCAATCCATACAGAAGTGTCAACCAAAAAAGGCCCTTCCATTACGAACGCATTTCACCCAAATCCCCTTCCCACTTCACCTTGCCTTTCAAATCTAGCATAGCTTGGGCATGCGCCTGCTGTATGAGTTTTTGCAGCGCAAGGTTAATTAACTCCAGGTTATCGGAAATGCCGGTGAGGCTGGCAGCCTTTTTCAAAATGCTATCGTCTATTTCGATACGAACTTTCATAATCCTAAGATAGATAAATTAGGCAACGTTGGCAATCACATACTGATAAATGTACTAACCCTTTCGGAGAAATGTAGGTTCGGATAGGGGGAAAATGATTAATTTAAGGAAGAGTGTTTACAGTGTTATGTGCCATCACCTAGCCTCTCCCAGAGGGAGAGGGACCCATGCCTCCTTGCCTCCGGCAAGAACCTTGTGCTAAATTTTATTCAAAAAAAACATTTACAACGAGTCGAAAGACGAGGTGTATAAAGTCCCTCTCCCCCTGGGAGAGGCTAGGTGAGGGACACATAACACCAGTCACGAAACACCTAGTGTAATTGCAATCCCCGAAGCGAATTTTTTACCTAACTTAGTATTGAAATTGTGATTATGACTACTAAAGTACTGAAGGAGGAATTGCACCGCTTAGTAGAAAGTACTGAAGACAATGCTTTGCTGCTGCAGGTATACGAAAAGCTAAAAGACAAAGAAGAAGAAACACCCGATTGGTGGGACCAACTAGACAAACCCTAATGCCCACAACCCTCCATAAAATCATCCTCATTACCCTTTTGCTTTGGTGCAGCGCCCTCGCCGCCCAAGCCCAGCAACGTGTGCGGTTCACCCAGCCCGATACCATCAAGAACCCCCTCAAAGTAGGCCTCGTTTCCGGCGGCATCCTCGGCACCTACGGCCTCGCCCTTGGCGGGCTCAACTACTATTGGTACAAAGACTACCCCCGCAGCACCTTCCACAGCTTCAATGATAGCCGCGAATGGATGGGCGTGGACAAGGCAGGCCACATCTTCAACAGCTACTACCAGAGCCGCTGGGCCATGGGCATGTACCGGTGGACGGGCGTAAAAAACCACACCGCCGTGTGGGTGGGCGGCCTCACCGGCACCTTCCTGCAAAGCAGCATCGAGGTGCTCGACGGGTTTAGCGACAAGTGGGGCTTTAGCTATTACGATTTCGGGGCCAACATGCTCGGCTCGGCGCTCGTTATCGGGCAAGAGCTCACCTGGGGCGAACAGCGCATCGTGCTCAAAATATCCGCGCACCGCCCATCGTACCCCGCCGACCTTGAGGCCCGCGCCGCCAGCCTCTACGGCACCACCGCGCCCGAAGTGCTGCTGAAAGATTACAACGCCATCACCACTTGGGCATCGTTCAACGTATCGTCGTTCATCAAGCGCGAAAACAACTTCCCCAAGTGGCTCAACGTGGCCGTGGGCTACGGCGCCAACGGCATGTACGGCGGCTTCAGCAACCAGTGGTGCCTACAGCGCGACGTGGAGTTTTGCGACTGCGACCCCGCCCAGCAGGTAGTACGTACCGACGTGCGCCGCTACCCGCAGTTCTACCTCTCACTCGACATCGACCTCACCCGCATCAAAACCCGCAGCAAAGCCCTACGCGCCCTCTTCGGCGTGTTCAATATTGTAAAAATCCCCGCACCCACGCTGGAGTTCAACCCCGTGGATAAGGTGAAGTTCCATCCGATGTTTTTTTAGGGTAACTACAGAAGCACAGCTTCCGCAGAGGAAAGGGTAAATATGAGCAAAAGACTGCGCCGGAAGTAGACTTCCAGTCTCACAAAACTTTAATACTCGAAAATTTAATTTGCCAAGCTGTTCTATCAACTTTTGGAACTGCTAGGACAAGAATTTTTCGGGGTCTGGTCATGCCGACATATGCTATTCTCAATTCTTCACTATCAGCAATCATAACATTCTCCTTGAGTAAGGTTTTATATGCTTTTCCTATACCTCTTGTTTTTAGTATTAAAAGGGTTGCATCAAAGGTTTCTCCTTTTACACTGTGAACTGTTCCTAATCGATACCCGCGATTAACAGGAATATTAGAATCATTAATAAAGAGCTGTTCAAAAGTATAATTCTGCCCCCCAGAATTTATGCTTAAATGAAATCGTGCGCCTAATGTCTTTAAAGATACATTTGCTTCTGCTATCCATACTCCTATTGCGCGATCAGTTTTCGGCAATGATTTAATAACCTTATAAACAGCGGACTTGAATTTTATGAAGCCATTTTTATTGATAAATTTTTTAATATCTTCTTCACTGCAGTGCCTAAGTCCAAGCATTTGTTTAATAAGGGCTTTTTCAATTGACTTAAATCCATTTCTATAATCACCATGATCATATAAAAACTTACCGCGCGCAAAATCCTTGGAATAATTATCATGAGTAACCCAAGCTGGTTTATCAATTTTTAACTCTTCGATACCAGTTATATCATTTATTAGCCCTTTACTGCGATATACTATTGATGTAGTTTTTTCAGAAACCGCAATTCCATTACTTTCACATTCTTTTATAAAATCAGCAACGATTTGAGGTAAATTATTATCGTTATAAGTGATTATTGATGGTTTGTGTGTAAAGTCCTTAACGTCAATACTTACAGCTAGGGAAGGTTTAACTAAAGATGAGGTGCTAAATGTTGCATTACAAATGTGCTGAGAACTTCTTCTGTTTTCATTCAATAAAATTGATGCGGGCCATTCATCAAACTTCTTTATCAACAAGTCAGGCCTCGCATCATTCCATTCAAAAATTGCTTGATCAGGATCACCAACGAGCATGACCTCGGAAAGCCCATTTTCAATTAATAGGTCAATAATTCTCATTTGAATATCAGATGTATCTTGCGCCTCGTCAACAATAAGGTAAGGAAATCTTCTTGCAATAGATTTAGCTATTTGTGGAAAAGCCTCTAAAACTTTCATGGCAAAATAGTTCGCATCTGATTGGGTTGCATAACCAGCTTTAAGAAGTTCCTTTTTTGCATTTAAAATATACTGGTTTGTTTTCCAATTTAACGGCATTTTTCTTTCGGAAATTGCGACAATATTACCCTCAATATTATAGGTGAGGTTATCAAAAAAGCTTTGCGCAAAAAATTTGCCTGTCCATATACCATGTGGTTGACCAACCAAGATAGGTCTATCAGGGCATTTTAAAATTAAGTGGCCATGAGGCAAAAATATAAACCGATTAATAAAACTGTCTATAGTACCTAGGAAATGAGGAAAGGGTATATCATCACCCATATTAAAAGCATCACGATACTTCTTTTCAATTTCCTGCCATGCGACATTCGTAAATGACAAAGCTGCCACTCCAGAATATTTCAAAGGCCAGTTTTCAATTAATCGTGCTAATCTTGCCGCAACACAAAAAGTTTTTCCACTTCCGGGACATGCCCTTACTACAAAGTTGCCACTTTTTGTTAACACAATTTCCCTTTGCGCATCAGATAGTGCATTGAACATATGCTATCCTTTTACAGCGTATTTAATTGCATTTTGAAGATATTGAGGTATCTTAAATGCATCTCTTACAATTTTATCTTCACCAAGCTTAACAGCCAATCTATGAGCCAACTCAGATTTAGCTTTGTTATCAGTAACTTTTTTTAAGAAATTTTCCGCATGTTTCTTTAAATCAATGTCGACACCGATTCGTGATGCCGCTACTGGATGCATTTCAGTGAAAATTGATATTAAAACATCCTTGTTACCTGCAATAAACAATTCAAACTCAAAAGTCCTTTCCGCTAAATACACTTTGAGATTCTTTCTTTCTAAATCTTTGGCGATTTTTGCTCGAGAATCTATTTCATCAGATTCTGAACCCCTATCATCATCTGTAATTAAGGAGCATCGTGAAGACAAATTTTTACTATCATCCTCACTATTGAAAAGATTTGCAAAATGAGAAAATGCAACCCCGTTAATATTGACGAGCTCAATCCCTGCCTTTTCAACATTAAACTCTTCACCCATCATATCGCTGAATATCGGTAGAAGTAAAGCTTCCGATATTCCTTCGACGAGAATAATCCCATTTGCAAAAAACATTTGGGATTTAGTAACATCTAAAAATTTGTGGAGGAATTTTCGATTTTTCTCCTCTAAGCCAGATTTAGATATTGATAAGGCATTTATGCTACCGGATGGATTTTGTAAAACGATAACCGTTTCCAATTTTGCTTTGGCTGTGATAGTCGGCGAATGTGAGGTGACGAAAATTTGAAATCCTTTTTCAGTATCAAATTTATTGAGATAACTAAAGAATAAATTCTGAAGCTGAGGATGCAAATGTGCTTCAGGTTCTTCAATTAGCAAAGCTGCATAACCTTCATTTTGTAAAGCCTTTCTCTCTTGCAAATCACCTAAAATAGTCGCTGTGTATATTAAGTTATTGTAACCAAGACCATTCTGAAACAATTCAAAGTGTTTTTGAATTGTGGGGTCTCCTTTTAAGATAGCGTCTGCATAAACCGGCATTTGTATTTTTAAATTATCAACTAACCTACTAAAGTCAAATGGCAAGAAAGATATATCAATTTCTTGCTTTTTATGAGTGAAACTTGTGTGTTCTAAGTGTTCGTTAATATTTTTTTTCCCAGTCAAAAGATGGCTAACCCATTCCGGTTCTGAGTCAACCGCTGACCTTACTTTTTTAGCTAATTCTGATTTTCTTTCTAAATCCTTTTTAATGTCTTTATCTATTTGAATATTACAGTACAACTGGCCCAATCTATTGCCTCTGATAGGCCGTAAATATTGTTCAGCATCTCGGAGAGCATCTAGATGTACGTAATATATAAGATGAAGCACTTCAGGGGCTATAGGTTGGCCTTTTTTGGAACCACCCCAAACCTGATATCTAACCCGATTATCCTCGGTAAGATGATAACTAAAATGAAGCTGAAGAGTTTGTTTCCCATCTGTGTCAACAGAATACAAATCATTAAACCATGCTACCTCTTTCTCATCCTCTATGCAGAAAGTTAAATGGAATTCAATTTCGCCTACCCCTTGCTTTACCTCGTTTCTTACAATGTGAAACTCAGATAACGAAATATACAAATCCCGCTTCTGCCCCCCATATCCAAAACATATCCTTAATGCATCTATTATTGCCGTTTTTCCAGCATTATTTTCGCCAATTAATATATTTAACCCCTTATTGAAGTTTAGGTCTAAATTTTCAATACATCTAAAATTCCTAATAGATAATGCTTGTAAATACATATGGGCGTTCAAATAGATAAGTGAAAGAATGCGATGCAATATAACTTATTTTCTTATTGCCTTATCTAACTTAACGTTTATCTTTTCCCTTATCTTTCGTAAATATTTACCTGCTAAGCGCAACACTGTAAATGTAACCCCTTGTAAAACAACACTTTAGGCTCCAAGCTACCAAGCCAATATCCTGACAATCAGCAACTTACATCTTCTGCAACCCCATGCGCCTACCTAAGCCGCAACCCCCTCGCTCTCGCCTTGTGCGAGATGTGGCAAACCCACACCGCCACTACATAAAAGTACACGACAAAACCCTGCTGACCACCCCCCAGCCCCTCCTTGGCCTTTCGCTCCTAGCCACGCGAAGGAGGGGAGCTACCGACTTCTCGACATCAAATTGACTATTCCCCGCAAACCATCACCAATACACACTTCCTGGACGACAAAACCCTCTGACCGCGGCACTGAAGCAGCTCCCCTCCTTCGCCGAGCCTTATTTGCGCGTTTTGGCCAAGGAGGGGTTGGGGGTGGTCGGCGCTAATACGGTAATTTTTGGCGCTGAAACCACCACCAATACTCACTTCGTGGACGACAAAACTGCCATTCGCACATCAACCCATTTGCACATTTGCACATTATCCCTACCTTTGCCTTTGTTAATGACTGGGGTGCCCCCGCCAATACGGGGGCTGAGATTACACCCAATGAACCTGATCCGGGTAATACCGGCGGAGGGAGTCTGACAGCGCCGATCGCGAGCGGCACTGTCGCATTTGGTAATGCTTACCTACCTATGGTAGACCTCGGTTTTAAGTTTTAACTAACCTAAAACCGTTTTATGAAGTCCTTTTTACTTTCACTCTTTTTTGGGGCTATTGCCATGGCTGCGCAGGCGCAGCAAACCGATTCTTTGGCCGTGGACAGCATTGCTATGCAAGGCTTTTTGGAAGGTGCCGTTATCAATGCCACCCGCGCCGGTAAGGAGGTGCCCACAACCCACACCAACGTGCAGCGCGAGGACATTGAGCCGCTCAACCTCGGGCAAGACCTACCCATTTTGCTCGACCAAACCCCCAGCCTGGTAAGCACTACAGATGCCGGTGCGGGCGTGGGCTACACCGGCCTGCGCATACGCGGCAGCGACCAAACCCGCATCAACGTTACCCTCAACGGCATACCCTACAACGATGCCGAGAGCCAAGGGGTGTTTTGGGTAAACATGCCCGACCTGGGCAGCAGTGTGGACAATATACAGATACAGCGCGGCGTGGGCACCAGCACCAACGGCAGCGGCGCGTTCGGCGGCACCGTAAACATCCAAACCATGGACCCGAGCAAGATTGCCTTTGGCGAGGTGGGTGCCAGCTACGGCTCGTTCAATACGTATCGCCTACAGGGGCAGTTCGGAACCGGGCTAATGGGCAACAGGTTTGCCGTACAGGGCAGGCTGAGCAAGATAGCATCGGACGGGTACATCGATAGGGCCACCAGCGACCTCACTTCGTTCTTTATCTCTGGCGCTTACTATGGCGAAAAGGACATCCTGCGCCTGAACGTGTTCGGCGGCAAGGAGGTTACCTACCAAGCCTGGAACGGCGTGGACGAGGCCACCCTAGCCACCGACCGCACCCAAAACAGCGCCGGTACCGATGGCTTCAACAAGGCCGGTGACCCATACAAAAACGAGGTGGACAACTATAGGCAAGACCAATACCAGCTTATCTACAGCCGCCAGATAGGGCAGAAGTGGTACATAAACCCGGCGCTGCACTACACCCGCGGCTACGGCTACTTTGAGCAATACAAGGTAGACGAGGACTTGGCCGACTACCTGCTGAGCCCCGTAACCATCGGCGCTGATACCGTTTTCAGTACCGATTTGGTGCGCCGCCGCTGGCTGGATAACCACTTTTATGGTGCGGTATTTAGTGCCATTTATAAGGGCGAGAAGCTAGGCCTTACCTTCGGTGGTGGCTGGAACCAATACCGCGGCGAGCACTTTGGTCGGGTTATTTGGGCGGAGTTTGCCACGGGCGATAATGATCACCAATACTACTACAGCAAGGGCTACAAAAACGACGGCAACATCTACGCAAAGCTCACTTATGCGGTGAAGGAAAAGCTGCGCTTCTTCGTGGACTTGCAGTACCGCAACGTCATCCATCAACTGGAAGGCACGGATAACGACCTCAGGGTAATCTCAGTGGATAAAACCTTCCACTTCTTCAACCCAAAGGCTGGTGTTTCTTATGATTTCAACACTAAAAATGCATTATACACTACCTTCGCCATTGGTAACCGTGAGCCAACGCGGGGAGACTTTATAGATGCGCCCATCGGCCTTGAGCCCACCGCCGAGCGGTTATACAACTTGGAGGTAGGCTACCAATATACCAGCACCAAGTACGCCTTCACGGCCAACTACTACTTGATGAACTATAAAGATCAGTTGGTACTTACCGGGGAGCTAAACGACGTGGGAGCCCCCATCCGCACCAATGTTGACCAAAGCTACCGCACGGGCATTGAGCTTGTCGGCGCAGTGAAACCCCTAAAATGGCTGAACATCAACGCCAATGTAACTTACAGCATCAATAAGATTAAAGACTTTGAAGAGGTGCTGTACGTGTACGATGAGAACTATACCTTCCTTGGCGAGCAGCGCAACATTTACGAGAATACCGATATCTCCTTTTCGCCGAGCTTGATAGCTGCGCTGGGTATTACCTTTACACCGGTTAAGGGCTTCAACATCTCGCTACTCAACAAGTATGTGGGCAAGCAATACCTGGACAACACCCAAAGCGACGACCGTCAGCTGGATGGTTACTTTACCACCAATCTCAACCTTAACTACACGTTCAAGTTTTGGGTGCTGAAAGAGGTAACCCTGAGTGTATTAGTTAACAACATCTTCAACCAACTATACGAAAGCAACGGCTACACCTTTAGCGAGGTGTACAACACCGCTGGCGAAGAAGCCCGTGCCGATTACAATTACTACTACCCACAAGCCGGCATCAATGTGCTGGGCGGGGTGAAAATCAGGTTTTAAATTGGTTACTAGTTATTAGTTATTGGTAACATTGAGGTATAGCAAAAAATGAAAAAGCCGGGACTAGTCGCAACTAGCCCCGGCTTTCGGTCTTATTGTTTTTGGCTTACTTCAACCAAGAGTCGATTTGGTCCTTAATCTCTTGCTTGGTTTTGCCTACTTTCTTTTGCAGGCGGCCAAAAAGTTCATCTTCTTTGCCCTCGGCATACATTAAATCGTCCTCAGTAAGGTTGGCATACGATTGCTTCAATTTTCCTTTGATAACATTCCAGTTACCTTTATATGTTTCTTGGCTCATGGCGCTTAGTTTTTAGTTCGATACAAGTACTGAAAAAACCAAGCCACAAAATTAAATGGTTGAAAAACAAATGGTTATCTTGTTTTGGTGAGACAGGCAATGGGCACTCATACCCCAGTTTGTGGAGGGCCTGACCCATCATTAAGTTTGAAAACTATTGAGAGAATTACTTGTTGTATCAGCCTAAATCGTACCAATGCAAATATTCGTTTCCTACATTATTGCTGCCGTGCTGTTCGTATTAATTGATATGGTATGGCTAGGCTTCATCGCCAAAGATTTCTATCGCGAAAAGCTGGGCAGCCTTCTGTCGCCCGATGTTAATTGGCCGGCTGCTATCATTTTTTATTCGTTATATATTGGGGGTATCCTTTATTTTGCTGTTCACCCTGCACTTAAAGATGCCAGTTGGCAAATGGCTTTATTGAAGGGGGCGATACTGGGCGGATTGTGTTATGCCACTTACGACCTCACTAACATGGCCACGCTGAAGGGTTGGCCTTGGCAGATAGTAATAGTGGATATCATTTGGGGGATGGTGCTAACCGGTGCTATCTCGCTGGGCACCTATCTAATTATGACGAGTATTAAGTGGTGAGGGGCGGGTTCGTCATTTCACAAAAACGCTCTTCACTGCAAAGCTGTCTTCGCCCAGCAGCCAAATATCCTGATAGCCGCTAATGCTGTAAAACTCTCCGGGAGCGAATGCGATATCTTGCTGAGATTGGTAAAAAACGTTGCTGGTAGCCAAGTGCGCTTCTATATAGCTAGGGGTAGTAGCGTTAGGCTTGAAATAAAGGTGCAGGTACTGGGTGCGTAGGTCGGGGTCTTGGGCAATGTAGCTTACTTTGGTAAGGGAGTCGGTGTCCATGTACAACGTATCCACCAAGTATTTACCCCTTAAAGCGGGCCTGTCGATGTCGGCTTCTTTAAATGCGGTAAACTCTACCTGCCAGCGGGCCGCATCCAGTTGTAGGGTCTTGGTTTCTTCTTTCCCATTTAGGTAAGCATACTTTTCCAAACTAGGCTGGGCGGTTGCATAGCTTTGCAGTTCTTGTTGCACAAAGGCGCCCAAGCAATAATGCACCCCGGCACAATCCACCGCTAAAGGCTTATCGCTTTTGGCACAGCCAGCCAAAGCCGTAAGTGCCAGAAACCAAGGGATAACTAAAAAGTGGCGGTGCTGCATTTTACTTTGCAAATAGAATTATGCTATCTTTATCCAACGTTGCCCTTGCAAGCAGGGGCCGTGCGAAATTACGGGTAATAACCCGTATATCGGGTAAAGAGTTTGGCATAATTTTAGCCTTTCCAGGGCAAATCAGTAACAAACGTGATGAAGAAAACCGTACAAGCTGTTATCCTGTTTATATTGGTGAGTGTTGTGGCTACAGCTGCTTTCCTGCCAGCAGTGTTGGAAGATATAAGCCTCGCCATACGCTCTGGCAATGCCCGCGAAGTGGCAAAATATTTTGACACTAGTGTCGAGATTACCATTCACAATGAGAGCAAGGTGTATAGCAAGAGCCAAGCCGAAATGGTACTTAAAGACTTTTTTACGAAAAACCCTGTTTCCTCGTTCAATATCATCCACAAAGGTACTAGCAACGAGGGTTCTCAATACGGTATCGGTACGTTGGTTACCGGTGGGGGTAGTTTCCGTACCTATGTTTACATAAAGCAGAAAGGTACTGTATTCTATATACAGGAGATGCGTTTCGAAAAAGATTAGTCCCTCTTAAATTTCCTTCCCCTTGGATCTGAATAAATTTGTTGAGCTCGCGATAGCTGAAGATATCCGCGACGGCGACCATACCTCATTGGCCTGCATACCTGCTGGGCAAACATCGCGCGCCCGTTTATTGGTTAAAGACAACGGCATACTGGCAGGCGTAGAAGTAGCCGAGGCTCTTTTTAGGGGCATAGACCCAGAGCTACAAATGGAAGTGGTATTGCAAGATGGCGCCCACGTGAAGCATGGCGACGTGGCCTTTTATGTAACCGGCCAGGCCCGCAACATACTCATGGCCGAGCGTCTTGTATTGAACATGATGCAGCGCATGAGCGGTGTAGCCACCGTTACCAATAAGTTTGTAAAGGCTATTGAGGGAACAAATGCCAAGATATTGGATACCCGAAAAACCACGCCGCTACTACGTCAGTTTGAGAAGATGGCGGTGCGCATAGGGGGTGGGGTGAACCACCGCTTTGGTCTGTTCGATATGATTATGATAAAGGACAACCACATTGCCTATGCTGGTGGGGTGAGCCAAGCCATAAACCGGGTTAGCGAATACCTTGCTGAGAACAACTTGAAACTGAACATCGAGATTGAAGCTGGAAGCCTACAGCAAGTAGAAGAAATAATGGCAGTAGGCGGTATCGATCGCATTATGATTGATAACTTTAGCCCAGAAGGCGCTAAAGAAGCCGTAAACCTCATCAATGGCCGGTACGAAACCGAGGTGTCGGGTGGGGTGGTGCTATCGAATGTGCGAGATTATGCCGAATCGGGTTGCAATTTCATTTCCGTGGGTGCTTTAACCCACTCGGTTAAGAGCTTGGATTTGAGCTTGAAGGCGGTGTAGCAATCAGTTGTAATTACCATAAAGCAAACAGCCCTACACTTTTATCGCATAGGGCTGTTTCTATTTCAAGTATTTTATTGTTCTATCAAGGCTCCACTCTAAGCGTACCAGTACCCAGTACCCTTACCGTGCCGGTAGTTGCATTGCTTATGCGCTTGGCTGTTCCAGTTATACCGCTTGGTGTTTCGAAAGTACCATTGGTTACCGTCAGTTCTTCAGTAGCCTCAAAAGCATCAGTAATAGTCACTTTACCGGATGACTTGTTTACCACTAGATAATGGAATAGGTTGCCATTTGATGTAATGGTTCGGTTGCCACTACCCGTAAAAGTTACCGTGCCGGTTGAGGCGGTAAAAGTACCTTGGCTTAGCCAGTTGCCCGCTACATTTAGGTTGTTACTGCCAGTCACAGTTACAGTAGCCCCAGTAGCAATGGTTACATTGGCACCATTGGAAGTACTACTAATAGTAGCATTGGCTGTGCTGCTTACACACTGCTGGGCCACGGTATGCAGCACCACATACACGTTGGTAGCAGTGGTAGGTGTTGTACTAGCAATACCAAAGGTGCCATTGCTGTTGAGTACATACCAGTTGCTTGCGGTTGTCCAGTTGGTAGAAGTATTACCCGCCCATAAGTAATCGCCAGTGGTCATTGGGGTACTTACACTACCATTTATTGAGGTAAGGTTCGGCTGTGCAATGCTTATGGTTTCCATATCCGAAGCGGTAGGGGTTGTTAGGCAAGTGGCGTTGCTGGTCATTACCACAGCCACCTCGTCGCCCGCTGCGAGGGAAGAGTTAGGGTAGCTAGGCCCGGTGCCCACGTTGCTGCCATTCAATGTCCATTGGTAAGTTGGGCTGGTGCCACCATTGCCTGGCGTAGCCGTAAACGTAACCGAAACGCCTGCGCATATAGAAGTACCAGGGTTGGCACTAATGCTCACGGTTGGTGTGTTGCTGCCAGTTACGGTTACCACGCGGTCGGCAGTGGTAGGGCCGTTGCAGCCGGTTGCGGTTGCCCTTACGGTAAATCCGCTAGTTACGCTGCTCACTTGGCCGGTAGTGGTGTTAATACTCGCCCCACCGCTAACGATGCTATAAGTTACCGTTCCATTGCTGGCGGTTGCGGTATAAGTCTCTGTTGAACCGATACAAACCGTTGTGGCACCAGCGGTAAAGCTAGGCGTGCCTACGTTAGGCGTTACGGTTACAATGCGGTCGGTAGTGGTAGGGCCGTTACAGCCTGTGGCTGTTGCCCTTACTGTAAATCCGCTGGTTACGCTGCTCACTTGGCCGGTAGTAGTGTTAATACTCGCCCCACCACTAACGATACTATAAGTTACCGTTCCATTGCTGGCGGTGGCGGTGTAGGTCTCTGTTGAACCGATACAAACCGTACTAGCACCAGCGGTAAAGCTAGGCGTACCCACGTTAGGCGTTACGGTCACAATGCGGTCGGTGGTAGTTGGGCCGTTACAGCCAGTTGCGGTTGCCCTAACGGTAAATCCGCTGGTTACGCTGCTCACTTGGCCAGTAGTAGTGTTAATACTCGCCCCACCGCTAACGATGCTATAGGTTACCGTTCCATTGCTGGCGGTGGCGGTATAGGTCTCTGTTGAGCCGATACATACCGTAGTGGCACCGGCGGTAAAGCTAGGTGTGCCCACGTTAGGCGTTACAGTCACCACGCGGTCCGCAGTTAGCGGGCCGTTACAGCCCGCTGCGCTCGCCCTTACGGTGAAGCCGCCCGTTACGCTGCTCACTTGGCCGCTTGTAGTGTTAATGCTTGCACCTATGCCGCCTACTATGCTATAAGTAACCGTACCGGTAGATGTGGCTGTGTAGGTTTCTGTTGAGCCCGCGCAAACGGTTGTAGCTCCTGTGGTAAATGATGGAGTGCTTACGGTAGCTGCTATGGTAACCGTCCTGGTTACAGCTGGGTTGGTGGGTCCGCCACATCCGTTTGCAGTAACCCTTATATCCACTGTGCCCGAGAAGCCGTTGGTCCAGGTCATAACACCCGATGAGTTGATACTGCCCGCCGCGCCGTTACTCAGGCTCCAGTTGTAGCCAGTGTTGTTAGTGGCCGCGGTGGCATACGTAGTGGTTACTCCTGCGCTAGTCAATTGGCAACTAGGCTCACTACCTGCCGAAATCGTAATAGCCGCTGGCGTACCCACGGTAGGGGTTACGGTTACTTGTATCACGTTGCTTTCGCTTGGTGTGGTACAGGTGCCCGATGTAACAGTGCGTTTAAACCAAGTGGTTTGTGACAAGGTGCCTGATGTGTAGCCAATGGTATTGCTACCCAACGAACCAAAACCTGCGGATGCCGAAGTAGTGCTGCTCTGCCAATCGTAAGTATACGAGCCGCTGCCACCGCTTGGTGCACTACCTGTTAAGGTAGCGGTAAGCCCTTCGCAAATGGTTTGTGTACCCGCGATGGTATTGGTACCAAGGGCGCTCTGTACGGTTATAGTCTGGCTGGCGCAGGTAGTTGTATTGGCACATGTAGTTCCGCCAGTGCGCCTTACAAAATAGGTAGTTGTGCCTGTAGGCGAAACCGTTATAGTACTACTAGTTGCTATAACCGTGCTGCCACAGCTACCAGTAAACCATTCGTATGTGGCGCCTGCGCCCAATGTACCACCTACAGGGGTAAGCACTGTTGAGGTGCCTGCACAAATAGTGGTGCCTGCACTGGAGCCAATCGAAGTTGGGGCAGTGTTTGCCAGGCCGTCAACATCAATAAAGAAGTTTAAACAAGTGGTAACACCATTACAACCCGTAGAAGTTACGTAATACTCATAAGTACCAGCCGATAGATTGGAGAATGTTCTAGAAGAAGCTTGGCAATTGCCAAACAAAGGAAAAGGTGGGTTGATGTCGCAACCTAAGTCGAAAAGAAACGGCGCTCTCCATTCAAAAGCACTTTCTTCCCCAATTACTCCAGTCAATGTAATGGTAACCGATTCGCCAGCGCAAAGGCTAACCGTGTTGCCCACTTTTGTGCCATTGTTAACGGTAAAGCCTGTTATACTATTTACCCCATTGGTAGTGAATGACCATGTAGGCATGGTAGCTGTAGCAGTACCGGTGGCATTTTTTGGAACGATTCTCCAATAGTATGTGCCTGAACCGAGGTTGCCTGTATTGTAATAAGTACTTGCTACGCTAGTTGCAACCAGCGGTGGTGTGGAGGATGTACCAAAGTAAACGTCGTAAGAGGTCGGATTGCCATCAACGGCACTCCAGGATAGCAAACCATTGCCACACTGGTTAGTAGCACCGTTTATAGGGTAGTTGTATGCTATACAAGTAGGCAATACGGTAGGCGTAACGGTAGCTGAACGGGTTAGCGTAATGCGTGAGTTGGTAGCAGGTACCGTGGTTAATCCGTTTTGAGCTGTGCTGCTAAAGGTGGCTGTATTGGGCGATTGTTGGGTAAACAACTTAGCCGTGTTTAAAGTACCACCAAGCGATGCGGAATTTAGACCACAAGAGTAATTCTTAGAGTCTTCATCAATGGTAGATGTCATAGTGCTATATACAAATTCTACATTGCCAGATGTTTCGTACAATTTCACTTGGAAGTTATAGTTACCATAGCTACAAGGTGAGCAGTTGTCAGTATCCACATACTTCGACATGCCGCGCCATTGCACGGTTAACACGCGGTTGGGGGAGCTGCCGCTTAGCTGGTAATGCACCGAGGTATTTAGGGTAAAATCATCTATTAGCAAGTCATCGTAAAACGGGGCAATAGTTTGCAAGCTTCCTGCACGTCCACCTGTGGTAAATCGGGTGTTATCGGCTGAGTAAGAATCACCGTCATCGCAAATGTAGACATAGTTGCCAGTGGCGTTGCTGCTAGTATTAAAGGTTATAAAACCATCCAATGACACCCGGAATTGGCTTACCCATCCACCATCATAAGGAAAGCTAAAACCAATGTTAAGGTTATTGCTTAGGTTATCATCTTCCGAGGTACCATTCCTCCATGAGCTAACGGCCGTAGCGGCAGATATATCGGTATAAACAATACCGGTGGCGCGGCTAGCGGTATAGGTTTCTAAACCTTCTGCCCAAGCAGTTACCGATACACGGGGGCTTTCGCAAGCACCGCCGGCGGTGTAGTATTTGGCTGCATAGTAAGTTGTTGAATTAACTGGGGTAACGGTAATTGACGAAACACCCGTATTGGTTGCCGTGCCACCAGATGCAACGGTATACCATTTATACGATTCGCCAGCACCTGCACCCGAAGTGGTAAGGGTTACCGCACCCGTATTGCAATCGTAGCTGCTGGTAGGCGTGGTAGGCGCGGTAGCTGCTGCGGTTCCAGTTACAGTAACTGGGCCCGCCGCCGTAAAGCTTGCGGTGCGCACGCAACCCTGCGACGATGTTACACTGGTCATGGTGTAGCTATTGGTGCCGCTTACTGTTGGGTTTTCGGTAAGGAACGGTGTGCCGCTTACTACACCAGTAGTTGTTTGGCTGCTATAGGTTACCGAGAACGGCCCCACACCCGATGTAGCGGTAAAGGTAAGGCTGGCATCTTCGCCAGCGCAAACGGTGCCACCAGCGGTAAGGCTGCCTTGTGGTACCGCATTCATGTTTACGGTAGCGGTACTTGCTACATCGCTACATCCGCTGCTTGTATTGGTTACGGTTACGGTATAAGTGGTAGCTACGGTTGGATTGGCAGTAGGGTTTTGTGAGGTAGAAGTAAACCCTGCAGGCGATGAACTCCATGCGTAGGAGTATGTGGCCGCTGGTGGAGTACCTACTATTGATATGTTGTCAATTGCTGGGTTGCCATACGGTGATGCGCCATCGCACCTGTAAGTAAATACTAGGCGTACCGTTGTACCAGCCAATGCACTCAAATCAATTTGGGGCATAGCGGTAAAATTAGCGTAAGCTGTAGCCGTATTTACAAAACGCTGCGTGTAGCCGGCACCTGGAATAGTACCTGCCACTGGTGTGTTCGCAGTAGTAGTGGTATAAATGTGGAAGTATTCGTAAGTATCGTCAGTAATGGGCTGCTCAAAGAAGTAGTTGAGAAATACATTGGTATAGCCAGCAGGAATGGTAATATCCCTATAAACGTGATTGACCCGAGAAGTGCTGGTTGTGGTAGAATTACTCGCTGAGCTGGTGCCCGCAAACATGGCCTTGGTGCCATTTTGCGCTCCTGCTGGGGTACCTACATAAAAGGCAGGGGTTGATGTGCCTACCACTGTCCAACCATTGGCGGCTGGGGTAGAGGTAGCTGCTTCAAAACCGCCATCACCCGTGCCAGATAGCAAGGTAACATTGGCTTGAGAGCCGCTTGAAGTAAGGTTAACTGCGCCACCTGGGCAAACCGCAGTAGTAGAAACGTTTGCGGTAGCATCTACTGTAGTGCCTACCCTTACCACCACGGTAGCGGTGTTGGCACAACCGCTGCTGGTTTCGGTTACGGTGTAAGTGGTTTGCGAAACAGGATTGGCGGTTACTGTGGCACCCGTAGTGGCTGATAAGCCAGTAGATGGTGACCAACTATAGGTTGAAGCACCGCTAGCAGTAAGCGATACTCCTACACCACCGCAGGCAGAACCTGCAGATGGGGTTACTATTACAGTAGGGCCTGCGCCAGTAGCCACGGCAAATGTACGCGCTGGGCCAGTGCCACAGCCGTTGGAAGGCGTAACAGTGATGCTGCCTGTGCCGCTGCCTACAGTAACGGTTATTGAGCTGGTGCCTGTGCCGCCAGTAATGCTCCAGCCACTACCTGGGAAAGCCCATGTGTAAGTAGTGCCTGGCACGTTGGTTACGAAATAGTTTTGGCTTGAGCCTGAACAAGGTGCGGCCAAGCCGGTAACTAGGCCAGGCTGCGCCGGAACGTCGTTTACGGTTACAGTTACTTCGGAGCAAAGGCTTGTCTCGCAACTAGAGGTTGACCTTGCATAATAGGTTGTAGTTACAGAAGGGGCAGTAAGGGTATAGGTGGCAGTATTGCCGCTAATGGTGCCAGTACCTAGCAAGGTACCCGTGCCGCATGCGCCGCTATAGAACTGTACGGTGGTATAGCCTAAACTAGCAGTCGGCAGTATATCGCCAGTGGCGGGGAAGGTAGCTGTAAGAGTTATGTTGGTAGGTCTTGCTGCCAGGCAGTAAGTAGTGGCGGTAGATGCTAGGGTGGTTGGGGCGGGCGCATTTCTGTTCTGTATCAATACCGTTGAGGTATAGGCCGTTGCAGCACAAGCACCGCTCTGTACAATTACGCGTATACGGTCTGCGCCGGGGTTGGGGTAAAAGCAGCAGGTGCCCGCATTGGCTGCATTTATGTTCCAAACGTACCAGTTGCCCGCGGCATCGCCATACTCCCAGCTAGGCGTACCCGTAAACCCACTTAGCGTAACTTGGCTAATGTTGCCCAAGTGGTCGCAAGTACTTACTGGGCCGGCGGTGTTGAGGGTGCCGAGCACAGAAACAGGGTCAACGGTAATAGCCACGCTACCCGTCATGGTGGTGGTACAGAAACCTGATGCGCTGGCAACAACGGTGTAGGTGCCAGCTGCGGTTTGCGCACCAAAGCTTATAGCAGCACCTGTACCTGCCACGGCAGTGCCTACAGGCGAGCCATCATCAAACAATTGGTAACTAAGGCCAGCTTGTGAGCCACTTAAGCCCACGGCCAAACCTGCACCAGTGGTACAGCGGGCGCCGCCGCCAGTTACCGAATAGGATGTTGGAACTGTGCATGGGTTGAAACACGAAACCGTTGCTGCCCAGCCATTGCCTACAGTAAGGTTGTCCGATCTAAAGCGAATGGTTAATGAGCCATCGGCTGCGGTAGAAGTTATTGTACCTGGGCTTCCACTTCCGCGCCATGAGCCTGCCGGGCAGGTGGTGGCATCCGAACCTACGCCCAATCCCGATGAAAGTAATGGTGCCGCAATGGAGTTGCCATTATAAATCATCATGCCATCGTAAAGGTTCTCCGTTGCAAAGGCTGTAAAAGTGAGCCTTACCTTTTGGCCGGTAGTACCTATCGCAGGGTAAAAGGTATAAGTATAATCTTGGCTATTGCCATAAGAGCCCCCCGAGCCGCCTGAATCATAAAAAATGCCACTACAAGCGTAAGCCGAGTTGTTGCTGCTCATTATCCAAGAGGTAACTGTATAAGTTACTACGTTTGAGAAGTCGGAAAGACCGGAAGTATTACAAGTTCTTTTTACCCTAGCATATAGCGTGCTTTGTGCACTAGCAGCAAATGGAGTTCCGCTGTTTGTTCCCCAATCTGTCCATGTGGAATTGTCATAAGAATATTGCCATAGGCTCGAAAATGCGCCACCGGTAGAGCCACCAGAATAAGTAAGGTTGAAAGCAGTTCCTGCTTGGCCGCTGGCTGCACTTATAACTGCAGTGGGCGGTGTTGGGGTGCCTGAACAGGTAGGTGGCGTAAACCTATATATCAATCCGTTGGAAGGGTATTGGGTGCTGGTACTGCGCGTATTCACAGTATTGGTATTGAGTGTACCAGCAGCAGCGGCGCTCCATTGGCCTGTGCCAGATGCAAGTGAGAAGTTTTTAAAGTCAGTATTTGCCGAACCTCGAAGGCCTACTTGAACTCCCAAGTCATTAGTAGTGCTGGGTACGCAAGCACCATACATCAGGTCTATTACATTAGTGGTTTCGTAAAGCCTTATCTGAAAATTAAAGTTACCGGCAACAGTTGTGGTAGTATTAAATCTTAAGGCATTGGCCCATTGGATTACAAAAATTCTGTTAGGCGTTGTATTCAAAGTGGTATAGGTAATGGCCGAACCATTAGCGCCCAAGTCTCTCGCTAATGCCGAAATAGCCCCCGCATAGCCGGTAGTAGCCGAAATAGGTGTGTAGCCAGTGCTGCTTGATGCAGTAGTGCCAAAGGTTATATAACCGTTGGTGTTGATGGAACAACTGGTATAGCCTATGCCATTGAATGTAAAGGTAAATGGTATGGTAGCGTTGGCTACTGCATCATCCCAGCCACTAGCATGAGCGCTAGTGCCCGCAATGGCTGCATATGTACCCGAGGTTATAGTTGTAGTATAACCACTTACTTGCCCAAAAACAGGTAGGGAAATAACAAAAAACAACAACCCCAAGATAGGCAGCAAAAAGCCTCTTAACCGTTCAGTTGAAAGGCTAGTATAAATTTTCCTCATTTTGTGGCAGTATAAGTTGGTTTGGTGGATGAAAATATAGGCGGGTTTCCATCCGGTTATTGTGGTTCTGTTATGCTAAAGTTAAGAGTAGTAAAGCGTAAGTATGGCAAAAAATAAAAATACCTCTTCGAAATCTAGCCTAAAAGTAGTTTGTTTTCTGTAATGTGTCAATAGATTATAACGACGATATACGCGTGGTTGAGCAAATAGTTTTGAATACGGTATCCAAACGCTCGTTAGCATTAAGTTCGTCCATTTTAACTTTTTATTAACATGGAGGTAATTTTTGCGTGGAACGTTGCATTAGCTTAACAAAACTCCCGAAATAGTTATCCTACAGTAAGTGGGATGATTGTGCTACTATGCAATTTTATTTTTCAGTTACAAGGTAAAGCAAATGGAATGCCAGCGGGCACGACTTGTCAATAATCTAGATGTAGTATTGAAATTGGTTGAAGAGGCCTACTTAACTCTGTAGAAATAAATCAGTAGGTGGTTCTCATGTCGGCATATAATTCCCCGCTATGGTTGTGCATTAGCAATAGATAAGCAGTTGAATTTAATTAGCGACTAATAAAAAGAAAATAGCCCCGCGGTGTTTACCACGGGGCTATTCGATATTTAGTTGAAGGCGAAGCTGCTTATTGCGCTAGTTGGGTCAATATATCACGAAACTGGGCCAGCTCCTCACGGTTGAATTTGTTGTCACTATCTGCTACCAATTGTAGAAAGTACTCCAGGTTGCTCATGTCATCTGGTAGTGGCTCTTCTTCAAAGTGGTCGGCCACATCAAAACTGCTATTGTTTTCGATGTGCTGGCTAGCCAAGCGAAGTACTTTGGTCACCAAAGGGTCGTTCGCTTCCTTGCTTGCCTCGCGCAACTGCATCAATACCGGAATGGCATCGGTAATATCTTTCCCGTCTTTGGCAATCTTGATTGCCTTATCGAACAACGCTTTATTTTGAGTATTTTTCATGACAAGTTTTAAGGTCTTGATTTCTTTGCGGGTGTAAAAATAGGTGCTTTGCCTGTTACTCCCAAGTACTTTGGCTACATTTTATAGGAAAAATTTTAATTGGTGTGTGGTTATTGGTTATTAGTTACTGGTTATTGGTTAATTGATAATTTGACATGCCTACAAGAGACAGAAGGTATAAAACGGTTAGCTTTGAAAACAGGAATATAATCAAACGATAGCTATGCTCAATTTGCTCTCGCTGCTAATAGGTGGAACATTAGGTATCTTAGGAAGATATGGTGCCTTGCTGTGGTTAGGCCGTAGTGAGTGGATGGGTATGCCCCTTGGTACTTTTACTGTAAATATGTTGGGGTCACTGCTTATTGGCCTGCTATGGGGTGCGCTGGATGTACCCCAACTGAGCGATGCTGCCAAAAACTTTTTGTTTATCGGTTTGCTGGGCGGCTTTACTACTTTTTCGTCCCTCGCACTCGAAGTAATGCAGCGTTTCCAAGCTGGCGATGTAAAGTCGGCCATGCTATATATGCTGCTCACTAATGTACTGGGCGTGCTGCTGGTATTTGTAGGGTTTTGGCTTGGCGCAAAGTTGCAAGGCTAACTTGGCCTTAGAGTGTTACCATCTGTATCAACCGTGGTCCATCGTCTTTGGTCTAATATTATTCCCCCATCTTCAAAATTATATCATATTCCTCCTTCGTAATTGGCATTACCGATAGGCGGCCAATGCGGATAAGACCGATTTGGGAAAGTGCCGGTACCTGCTTCATGTCGGCAAGCGTAACCATGGTCTTAAATTCTGTATCAAAGGTTAGGTCTACCATTACCCAGCGTGGGTCGTCGGCAGTGTCATCGGGGTAGGCTTCTTTGCTTACTTTGGTAGTGCCCATTATGGCCTTATCAGTGTTGCTATGGTAGAAGAGCACCGTTTCGCCTTTTTTCATTGCCAGCAGGTTTAGCCTTGCCGAATGGTTGCGCACGCCGCTCCAGTTGGTAGTTTTATCTTTCTTCATTTCGGGCCAACCATAGGTTTCCGGGTCCGATTTTACAAGCCAGTAGTTCATTTTATAGGAGGTATTTAGGAAGTAGAAATTAGGAAATCGATTTTGTATTTACGCGTTGCAAAGTACGAGGTAATATTAATAAGTTGAGAGCGTGGGGATAGTTTTGGTTTTGATAATTGTTGAGGTACAGTACTTCAAATAGCTCCTTTACATGGTTTTACCTGTTTGTATTTCAATACACATTGGCACCCGCCCATGTTAATAACCACAAGATGCCTTGATTTCATTCTTTCTAGCTTTGTATACACATTTTCAGGCAGTTAGCGTTATTGAGTTATGGAGCGGGAAAGGATATTGAAATGGTTGAAATACACTGCGTGGGCGGTGGCGGGCACGGTGGTGCTCATTATCGGGGGTTTGATTACAATCACAGTAGTGTTTGAGGAGGAGATAAAGAAGCGCGTAATTGATGAAATGAACGCCAATATCCAAACCCCGATTAGGATTAGCGGCGGGTTGGAGTTCTCTGTGTTTAGCCAATTCCCAAAGGCATCGCTAGAGCTGAAGGATATAGTGGTAATGGGCAGTACCAAAGAGCCTGATGATACTTTGTTGATTGCCAAGCGGGTGTATCTGCTTGCCGATATCTGGGAGCTCATCAGCCAAGATTGGAACATACATGGCATTGTGATTGAGGATGGCAAAATGCATATGCGCACCCTCTCACCGGGGGTTACCAATTTCCAGATAATGAAGCCTGCCGAAGAGGTAGATACTAGCGCGGCGCATTTCTTGGTAAACCTATCATCGGCCACCCTCCGCAACATGCAATACATTTATGAGGATGTGCCTAGTAATGTGCTTATCGACCTACAGGTATACGATGCCGAGGTGGCAGGCAACTTTACCGAAAGCGACTTATATATTGAAGCCGAAGCCACGCTGCTTTCCAATCACCTCACCATAAAAGGTACCGACTATGCCCAAGCCAAGAATATGGAATTGGAAGGCAACATCCGCATCTTACCTCAAAAGGATGCATACCGCATACAAATACCGACGCTCAAAATACAGGGCAACCATTTTAGTGTTAAGGGCAGTTTTGAGGTCCCCGAGGAGAAAACAGTATTTGATCTGGATATTCAAGGGCATGATTTGGCGGTATCGAATTTCCTCCAGCTTTTCCCGGATTCGGTACTTAGTTACACGAAAGATTACCAAGTTGAAGGTGGGTTGAAATTCGGCCTGAAAATAAACGGTGAACTCTCTAAAACCAAGAGTCCGCGGGTGGATATGGCCTTTGAGCTAAACAAGGCCACTGTGCTATATGTACCCTTGAATCGCACTGTGGAAAACGTAAGCCTTAGTGGCAGCTTTACCAACGGCAGCAAGCAGCGCCTGAGCACTTCGGAGGTAGTGATAAACGAACTTACCGCCACGCTAGAAGGGGAGAAGCTGGATTTGAAAGCCAGCATCAAAAACTTGGAAACGCCGCTATATGATTTTGTGGCCAACGGCGTATTATCTTTAGATTTGCTCAACTCTATACTCACTGATACTACTGGTGTGCACCAACTATCGGGTAAACTCGTGTTTAACGATTTGGCGTTTAAGGGCAGCTTGGCCGACCTGAGCATGACCAATCACGAAGGCCCGGTAGAGCTTAGGGGTACCTTAAGTTTTCAAGAGGCCCGCATGAATTATGGTGTGGATACGTTCTACTTCGCCCAAGGGAAGGTGGAGGTGAGCCCATGGATATTGAAGATGGAAAAACTACAAGTGCAAGTGCCCGGCCTCAAGGCGCAACTGGATGGGCAACTACAGTATTGGAAAGGATATTACTACACCCTTGCCACTAACAAAGAGGCCAACGTAAAACCGCTTGAGGTAGACCTACAGCTGAAGATTGACTACCTATATATGGATGACTTTAAGGCACCAGCATCAGCAGGCAAAGCTACCGAGTTGGAGGATAACGGTGCTACGGCTCGCTTAGCTACCAACGTGACCGGCAAGATAACGCTATGGTGCGACCACTTTAAGCACGAAAAACTGAACATAAAAGAGATAAACGGCCAAGTGATGTTTACACCTGGCAAGGTGGTGCTGAATGAGATATATACCGCCATGTTTGGCGGCAATGTGCGGTTTACCAGTACCATAACCCGTGATGGAGATTGGCTGCGGACAGTAACTAATGGCAACATAAACAGCGTGGACATTAGCGAAATGCTGCGGGAATTGAACAACTTCGGGCAAACCGATCTCACCAATGAAAACCTGAAAGGAAAACTTTCTACTACCTTTAAGCTGAATGCTGATATTTATAAGGGCAATTTGGAATATAAAACCCTGTACTTATTAGCTGATATCACCATTAAAGATGGCCGCTTGGTGGGCTTTAAGCCAATAGAAAAATTGAGCAAATTCATCAGGATTGATGAGTTGAGGGACATTAAGTTTGCCACTCTGCAGAACCAGATCGAAATCAAGAACGAGATAATTTATTTCCCGCAGATGATTATTAAATCATCTGCGCTCAACTTGGCTATTTCGGGCACGCATACCTTTAATAACTATATTGATTACAGCATCAAACTGAATATCTACGACATTCTCGCCAATAAATTCCGCAAGAATGCTCGCAAAGATGATGAGTACGAGCTAGTGAACGATAACAGCTTCAACTTCTTCATTACCATGAAGGGCCCACTAGATAACCCAGAGATAAAATTTGATCGCCAAGTGGTAAAACAGCAATTTAAGAAACAAGGCGAAGAAATCAGAAATGCTATTAAAGGGGTTTATGAAGAGTACAATACCGACAAAGAGCAGCAAGACTGGGAAATACCCGAAGAACCAGTTTATTTGGATTGGGAAGATGAAGTACCATAGGGTGGGTAATAGATTCTACTCTTTGTGCATCGAGGGGTAATCAAGCCAACGCAGCCGGCCATTTTGCAACGTTACGTCTTTCCAGCTATCGCCCGAAAACTGTATGCAGGCCACGCCTGCGGTGGGCACATTTTCGAAGTTGGTATCCGCAAAGTTGTTTACCAATTCAAGTGTTACGGGGTTGTGCCCAAAAACGAACACATCGTTATGCTCATCATCCACTTGCTTCAACACCTCTAATACCTTTTGCATGCTGGTGAGATATAGATCGTTGTTCACTACCATATCTTTCACATCGTACCGCAACTCCTCGGCAAATATTACGGCCGTTTCATAGGCGCGGGTGGCAGGGCTGCTGATGATAAGGCCAGCTTTTATGTCCTTTTTACGCAGCAGCTTGCCCATAAAGTGCGCGTCTTTTTCGCCGCGAGGCTTTAGCGGGCGCTTGCTATCATCCAATTCCGGGTATCCCCATGATGATTTTCCGTGCCTTGCTAAGTATAGAGTGCGCATAAACAATTGCTTTGCTTAAAGCTACTAAACTATCGTTAACAATAGAAAGTAATTATGAAAAAGGTTAACAAATGGTAACATGGGGGTGTATGGTTTTATGTCGGGGGTTACGTACATAGGGCGGAAATGCCCTATGCTAATATACCAGACCCCGCTGGGGAATCCGCAATTCGGTTATGTCCGCCTGAGGCGGACCATAAGAATGATAGCGTCGGGCCTCGCCCGACGCACGTAATGCGTTTTCTGGCAATCCTTACCGCGGCGACCACCGTACAATTGCCGTCTTTTATGTAGTTTTGGGAGGAAGTTCTAGGGTTATTGGAGTGACAAAAAACCAATAACTAATCCACCAATAACCAGTAACCAAACCCCATGCAGGAAAAACTGAAAGCTTTTGAAAGGTTGCTAAATATTATGGACGACCTGAGGGAAAAATGCCCCTGGGACCGTAAGCAAACCTTCCAAACCCTGCGAAACCTCACCATTGAAGAGACCTACGAGCTGGCAGATGCCTTACTGGAGGAGGATTTGAAGAACATTAAAGAAGAGCTGGGCGATGTGTTGTTGCACATCGTGTTTTATGCAAAAATTGGGGATGAAAAGGGCGCTTTTGACATTAGTACCGTTATCAACGACTTGTGTGATAAGCTAGTAACCCGACACCCGCATATATATGGCGATGTGGTGGCCGATACGGAAGACCAAGTAAAGGAAAACTGGGAGCAAATAAAGCTAAAGGAAGGTAAGAAATCTGTATTATCTGGCGTGCCTGTCTCTTTGCCTGCCATGGTAAAGGCTTATAGGTTGCAAGACAAATCGAAACAAGTAGGCTTTGAGTGGGAAAACCGCGAGCAGGTTTGGGAGAAAGTAGAAGAGGAACTTGCCGAGCTGAAGGAGCATACAATCAAAGGTGATGCCGCCGACCCAGCGAAAGTGGAAGAGGAGTTCGGCGACTTGCTGTTTTCGCTCGTTAACTACTCCCGGTTTATCAATGTAGATCCAGAAAGCGCCTTGGAGCGCACCAATAAAAAATTCCAATACCGTTTTCAATACATTGAGGCCAAAGCCAAAGAACAGCAGCGCGACCTGCGCGATATGACCTTGGGCGAAATGGACCTACTTTGGAACGAAGCAAAAACCCACGGCAAGTAACATGGCATACAGGTGGTTGGCTTGGTGGTTGATGCTTTTAGGGAGCCCGGCGGTATTCGCGGGCGGCTTTCAGGTATCGCTACAGGGCATCAAGCAAACCGGTATGGGCCATACGGGCATTGCCAATCCGCTAGATGCCACATCCATTTATTTCAATCCTGGCGGTTTATCGCTTACTCGCAAAAACAACTTGAGCGTAAATGCCTATGTGCTATTACCTAAACTTCAATTTAAGGAAGAAGGTACGGGTGACATATACGATATGGATGCTGGTGCTGCCTTCCCGTTTGCTGCCTACTGGAGCTGGAATGCCAAGCAAAACCAACCTTGGAAGATAGGCTTGGGTGTGTATACACCCTTTGGTAGCAGCGTGGATTGGGGTAGAACCTGGGCAGGCAAATATGTGCTTACTAGCACGTCGTTGCGCACCATTCATATACAGCCTACGTTCAGTTACAATATTAAAGATAGGGTAGGCATTGGGGCTGGGTTTATATATGGCCGCGGTAGTGTGGCACTTGCGCGCAACCTGCCGGTGACCTTACCATCAGGCTTGGATGGCGAGGCAAGGCTGAGCGGCAAAGCTGGCGGCTATGGCTTTAACGCTGGGGTGCATGTGCGCATTAGCAAAAAGCTGGATGTAGGGGTAAGCTACAAATCGGCCATCAAGTATAAGGCTAAAAATGGCGAGGCGCGCTTTACAGTGCCAACCGCCTTGCGCGATTCATTCCTCAATACAGCCATCAGTACTGAACTCAATACCCCTTGGATACTAGATATGGGCATCACTTACCGCCCTGAGTCCCGCTTGGCCATCAATTTGGATGTGAACTATGTGGGCTGGAAGGTGTACGATACCGTTGCCATCGATTTCCAGGAGAATACCAGCGTACTGGATGATATTTACCTTCCTCGAAACTTCAAAAACGCTTTTACTATTCGCTTGGGCGGCAGTTATGATATTGATAGTACGTTCACCATTCGCGCGGGTACCTACTTGGATTTGAACCCTGTGCGCGACGGCTTTGTATCACCCGAAACGCCCGATGCCGATAGGTTTGCCATTACCCTTGGCGCTACCATGCGCAGCAGCGAGCGCTTTGAATTGGATGTAAGCTTCACCTACCTAGAAGGTGTAGGCCGTGCAGAAAAGCAAGCGGAAAACTACGCCAAGTTGGGCGGTACCTACCGTGGTAGGGGCATCACCTTTGGGGTGGCGCTCAATTTCAATTTTGGAAAGAAGAACAAGCCTTTACTGCCCGAAACTCCAGAAAGTCCTTCAACCCCCACAACCCCCGCTGCCCCATGAAGTATTGGTACGCCATAGCTTTGCTGGTACTTGCGGGTTGCGGAAAAGACCTGTTGGATACTGACCCCATCAACCGTGGCGTGCTACCGCTAACGCCCTATGTGGCTATTGGTGGCAGCGAAACGGCTGGCTTTGCCGATGGTGCATTACATTTTGAGGCCCAGCAGTATAGTTATCCCGCATTAATCGCCCAACAATTGCAGTTGGTGGGCGGCAACAGCTTTACCCAACCGCTAACGGCGGATACGGGCGGATTTGCTTTTATAAATGGAATACTTTTAGCCAAGTTTGATCTAGGCAATAAGGAGGATTGTTTGGGCGAAACATCAGTAATACCGGTGCGCAGGGAAGTGACCAATGGTACCTTTGCCAGCTCGTTCTACGCATCGAAGGGTGGGCCTTATGGCAACATGGGCATACCGTTTTTGAAGGTCGCTGATATTGATAACGTCAATTTGTCGGCAAGCAATAGGTACTATTTCCGCACAGGACTGGATTCCATTTCCGTTGCTGAGGCTGTCCTAGCCCAGTCGCCCAGGTTGTTTACCATTTGGCTGGGTATGGAAGATTTGCTGGCCCAGGCCATTAGCCAAGTACCGGCCCCGGCTGCCATCCAATATTACAACTACCTATTGCCGCTGGTTGATAGTTTAGCGCAAGATACTGCCGCGGCGGGCTTTGTTGCTACTCTGCCTGATGTCACAGCCTTTCCGTTTTTTAATACCATACCTTATAACGCGTTGGAGCTAGACCAACCCCTTGCTGATGCACTCAACCAAGCGTATGTAGGGCAGGGCATTTCGTTTCAACCGGGGCCGAATGCGTTTATCATTGCCGATGCGAATGCGCCTGGTGGCAAGCGCCAAATTAAGGCAACAGAGAAGCTGCTACTCACCTTACCGCTCGACTCGGTAAAATGTTTATTTCTAGGCTCTTTAACGCCCATTTCGGCACAATATGTGTTGGATGAGGCCGAATTAGCCGAAATCCGCTCGCAGGTGTTGGGTTACAATGTTATTATCCGGGAGTTGGCTGAAGAGAAGGGCTTGAGCGTGGTGGATATTAATGCATTGTATGCCAAGCTAGAGACTGGTTTGCAGATAAACGGCCAAGAGTTTAACAATGAATTGGTAAGTGGGGGCTTTTTTTCGCTGGATGGGTTGAACCCCAGCCAGCGCGGTGCGGCCTTGATAGCCAATGAGTTTATAGCAGTAATGAACGCGGAGTACCGTGCTACCATCCCTACCGTTTCGGTAGTGCAGCTACCGGGTATTCGTTTTCCATGATGTTTAGTTACAGGTTATTGGTTATAAATTATTAGTTATTGGTTTGCATTTATCAGATATGAATTGCGATAAACTACTTTGCCTCTTTATTTTTACCGGACAACCACTTCTAACTATTGAGTAATAAATCAGTAATAATTAACCCTGACCAATAACCAATAACCAATAACCAGTAACTAATAACCAATTTTGCATCGCTACCTGAAAATATCTCTTACCCTGCTCATCAGTTTTTTGCTGGTGCTGCTTACTACTTTGCTGCTCGATTGGCGGGGTACTTGGAGGGTAAATACGGCACAAATAGCTGCCGAAACGGAAACCCGCCTGCACCTATGGGCCGATGATTATAAGGCATTGGTAAACGACCAAGCCCTTATTGAAGATGTGGTAAAGAAACGTTTCAACTCGATAAGCCTTGACGACATTCGCAACCGGCCTTATGAGTTGCTGGTCTTTTCTGATGATTCCTTGGTTTTCTGGAGTAAAAACGATGCGGTGCCACCGCCTTTCTTGGCAAAAGCCCTTGAGGAAGGCAGTAGTTTCCTCAAACAGCAAAGCAGCTACTATCAAATATTGAAAACCACTAGGGTAATTGCCGGTAGCAAGTACTACTTTATTGGTATGGTACCGGTCTACAGCTATTTTCCGGTGCAGAATCAATACTTGAAAGACCAGTTCAACCCCAAATTCAATATGCCAGCATTTGTGCAGTTGGAGTTGGAGAGTTTCCCCGACGCGGTACCGGTAAATGATCAGCAAGGTAAAGCCTTGTTTCACTTGCGTGCCGATATGTTTCAATACAACAAGTTGCCCAACGAGTCGTTGGCTTGGATGCAATTTGCCATGCTATTGCTTATTCTGGCAGCGGTAAACACTTTTGCAGTATTCATACAGCGTAGAAGTAACGGCTGGTGGGCCTTTGCATTTTTGTTGGCCATATTGGTAGGCATCAGGGCCGTAATGGTACTATTGGATATGCCAAAAGAGTTTAGCAAGCTCGCTTTGTTCGACCCGCAATACTTCGCCTCGTCTACCATCAACAAGTCGCTGGGCGATTTGCTTTTTAACCTACTCTTCTTATTTAATAGCACATGGTTCTTGTTCAGGTATGCACCTTTCCGGAAGCTCGATTTTCGCATGCCTTTGGCCAACAAACTCATCACCGTTGGTAGTTACATCCTATTGTTCTTAAGTGCTTATTGGATTGGGCTGTTGTTCAACAACCTCATGCTCAACTCTCGCATTCCGTTCGACTTGAACAACTTTATGAGCCTTACCAGCTATAGTTTGCTGGGCATGCTCGGCATCAGTATGTTGTTGCTCAGTTATTATTTGCTTACGTTCAAGTTTGTGCGGTACATCAGCGGTTTCAAGTTGCCTACCTTGTTTCATGTAATTGCACTGCTGGTTTTAGGGTTGGGTTTTTTAGTGATACTATTTGCCCTTGGCGAAACCATGGTATTGCTCGTATCCGTGCCTTGGGTGCTGTTGTACTTGGGTTTTATGCTGAGGCAGGTGAGCCATGAGCGCGACTTGACCAGTTTTACCAACCTTACTTTACTCATTATTTTGTTCGCGGTATTTTCATCGGTGCACATGTACCACTACAACCAGATGCGCGAGCTGGAGCAACGCAAAACTTCAGCCCGCAAACTAGCCGACCAGCGCGATCGCATTACCGAGTACCTCTTCCTTGATTTGCAAGACCGCATTTTTGCCGACCAGTTTGTGAAAAACTACTTCCTTACGCCCTTTATCTCTACCAAAGATATCGTGAAGCGTATACGCACGCTGTATTTTGGGGGGTACTTTAATAAGTATGACATCAGTATTTACCTAATAAATAAGTCTGGCGATTTGATACTGGGTGAGGGAGATTCGTTCTTCGACTTGCTGGACGAGAATGCCGAGCTTACCCCGCCGAGCGACTACCTTTACTTCATACCCAAAACCGGCGGTAGCTATGCTTACCTGTGCAACCTGCCCATCCTCTACAAAAACAAGTTTATCGGTACCATCATCATTGAGATGAACCCGAAAAGCTACGCCAAAACCAACCTATACCCGGAGCTCCTGCTGGAGGAGAAAATAAAGCTACCCGAGGAAAGCGACCTGTATAGCCATGCGGTTTACGAAAACGGTAACTTGATACGGAAGGAGGGTAACTTTGCCTACAGTTATGAATTCGATTTCCCGATGGATAGCCTAATTGAGGAGGAGTATTTCCACCGGGTGCGCAATGGCACCAGCCACTTAGCATACTTCGCAGGTAATGATAAATGGGTAATCATCTCCAAACCTAGCGACGGCTGGCTGCAGCCGGTTACGCTGTTTTCTTACCTATTCGGGCTTTACTTGCTCTTTGCGTTCATTGTGCTCATGTTGGGCGTAATAATTAAGCTATACAATCGGCAAACCACGTGGCGCGGGCTACTAGACTTGTCATTTAAAGATAAGATACAGTACTCCATGATTGCGATGCTCGTGTTCAGTTTCTTAACCATTGGTTTTGTAACGCTGCTGCACTTCAGGGGCGAATATGATTTCTATCACATTGATAGGCTCATCCGTAAGCAAATTGCCATTAAATCGGCCATTGAATATAACTTGCGCCAAAACGAGGATTTCTTGCAGATAAGGGATTACCGCTCAATACAGAACGTAAACGATCGCCAATCAGACCTGCCTACGTTGGCCGACATCCATAATATGGATATCAACATATACAATCGCAGTGGCAGCCTCATCAATACCAGCCAGCCCGATATATTTGAAAAGGGCCTGCTATCAGATGTCATCAACCCAATAGCTTACAAGGAATTGGAAGTAAATAAGCGTTCGCAAGTGCTCCAAAACGAAGCCATCGGAGACCTTACCTACTTGGCAGTGTACGTACCCTTGCGCAACATGAACGGCGAGTTGGTGGCTTACTTGAACCTGCCATATTTTGCCAGGGAAAAGGAGTTGCAAGGCGAAATATCATCGTTCCTAGTGGCGCTTATCAACGTGTATGTGCTTTTGTTGATCGCGGCTGGTTCTATTGCCTATTTACTTTCTCGGTCCATTACTTCGCCACTATCCGCTATCAGCGAAAAGATCAAAGAAACCCAATTAGGCCGTAAGAACGAACCGATTGAGTGGAAGAACAACGATGAGATAGGCAAGCTGGTAAACGAATACAACAAAATGATAGGCGAGCTGGAGCAAAGCGCCGACCTGCTGGCCCGATCAGAAAGGGAGAGTGCTTGGCGCGAAATGGCTAAGCAGATTGCCCACGAGATAAAGAACCCGCTTACACCGATGAAGCTGAGTATACAGCACTTACAGCGCGCCATGGCCGATGGCCGCCCGAATGTGGATGTACTGGCGCAGCGGGTAATGGCTACCATGATTGAGCAGATTGACAGCCTTTCTCACATAGCATCGGAGTTTTCGTCTTTTGCCAAGATGCCTACGGCACACAATGAGGTGTTCGATATTGCGGAAGTGGTGGCATCGGTAGCAGATTTGTTCCGCGATGAGCAAAATGTGAGTATAGTGCATACCCGAGGCGAACCTGTTTGGATATATGCCGATAAAAACCAAGTGCTGCGGGTGTTTAACAACTTGGTAAAGAACGCAGTGCAGGCTATACCCGATGATAGGGATGGCACGGTAGAAATAGGCATTGAACGTGAGAACCATTATACCACTGTATGGGTTAAAGATAATGGTATAGGGATAAACGAAGAGCAGCGCAGCCGGGTGTTTGTGCCCAACTTTACTACTAAAAGCTCTGGCACGGGCCTCGGCTTGGCCATAAGCAAGCAGATAGTGGAAAACGCGGGCGGTGAGGTATGGTTTAACAGTGAACCTGAGGTTGGCACCACCTTTTTGGTGAAACTCCCTTTGCACAAATAAAGAGCTATGCCCAATAGTAAATACATCAGTCCGCCAGCCCTTTTTTATGTAGTGATATTCTACATATTTGCCAGCTATATGTGGTGGACGTATCTCTTGTCTGACAAGAACATGCGGGCATTTGATGCGATTGCTGAAAAGGAGCAGGTGCTTTACAACATCAAGAACGATTTGCAGCTGGATGACCGAACATACTTCAGCACTCCCCACTTCCAAGATTTGGATGCCAAATTTAATCGACAAAAGTGGATGATACGTAGCGAGGGGCTGGTTTTTATGTCGCTTTTAGCCTTAGGGGCTTGGCAATTAACCCGTACTTTTTATAAAGAAATAGCCCTCGCGAGGCAGCAAAACAATTTCCTGCTCAGCATTACACATGAGCTTAAATCGCCCATGACTTCCATTAAACTCTCCCTGCAAACCCTTAACCGATGGGCAGGGATGGACGATAGGTATAAGAAGTTGGCAAATAATGCCGTAGCTGATGTAGATAGACTTGAAACCTTGGTGGACAATATACTGCTGGCCGCGAAGATTGAATCACTCTCTTATACCTACAGTTTTGATGAGACCAATCTATCGGCGTTTGTTAGTGACCTTGTACAGAAGGCGCAGACCCAATACGGCGAACAGTGGACATTCGAAACCGATATAAAAGAGAACATGTGGATGGCACTAGACCCTTCCCCTTTTACCTCGGCCATTTGGAACTTGCTTGAAAATGCCGTGAAATACTCGGGCGAAAGTAGGGTAGTGCGGATAACCCTTAGTGCAACAGGTGGCGTGGCGAATATTGCCATAGCTGACTTTGGCATCGGTATTTCGGCAGCAGATAAGAAGCAGGTGTTTAAGAAGTTTTATAGGGTGGGCAATGAGCTTACCCGAACTGCCAAAGGCACGGGTTTGGGTTTGTTTATTGTTGAGCGTGTAGTGCGAAACCATAAGGGCGAGGTAACGGTAAAAGACAATACACCTCACGGCAGTATTTTTACCATTACCGTACCAGCCATCCATAAACCCGAAAAGGTAGCCATCCGTAGCAAAGTGGAGGAACTGGCTTGAGCCAAGCCAAACTCATACCTGCAGCCATATTTTGGAGTGGGGGCAAAGACAGTGCCCTAGCCCTATGGCGCATCATGCAACAGGGGGATTACCAAGTGCAGTGCCTAATCATCACCATTAGCGAATCCCTCGGCCGGGTAAGCATGCACGGCGTGCGTAAAGAGTTGATGGAAAGTCAGGCAGCCGCGATCGGCATTCCCATCAAGTGGATGCCCGTTGCCACGGCGCTGGATAACAGTGCCTATGAGCGGTCGCTTTTGGAGGTATTTGATTGGTTAAAAACAGAAGGCATCAACCATGTAATTTATGGCGATATTTTTCTTGAAGACCTGCGGCAATATCGAGATGGATTGCTGAATCAAGCATACATTAAGGGCATCTACCCATTGTGGAAAGAACCAACCGACCAACTAGCCCAAGAAGTGATAAATAGCGATATACAAACGATACTGGTATGTGTGGATAGTAGCAAATTGCCTGAAAGCTGTGCTGGGCTGTTGTTTGATAAAGGTCTATTGGCCGATTTGCCCGAAACCGTTGATCCCTGCGGCGAGAATGGCGAGTTCCATACATTTGTATTTGATGCGCCATACTTCAGCAAACCTATTGCTATAGTTAAAGGAGAATTAGTGGCGCAAACCTATGCCGACTCTAAGCATGCGTTTTGGTTTTTGGACTTAACTCTGGCGAAGTAATAATTGCATTAACTCAAATTATTATCTCTAACTTTATGCAAAACCCATAATAATGAAAAATCTGCTACCCATTCTATTGATAGCCATTACTGTTTTAATGACCGCTTGCAGCAAAGATGCCGCTGAGGTTTTGCCAGGCACTTGGGATACCTCTGATGGGGGTACCATTACCTTTGATAATGATAATAGTGGCACCACTAGCGGTTCTGAATTTTTTGAGATTGACTTAGGCAATGGTCCGATAGAAGACTTTTTATGGGAACTTAATGGCGATAACTTAACCATGAATTTCGATGATAATGCTGGTGGTACGGCCGAGCTAGAATTTCCCGTGGATGTAAAAAAGAAAAACAAAGTGGAAGTTGGTGTTAATGCTGGCTTTATTGATATCAGCGTTACGCTAACAAGATAGGATATCGCAATATTACCCCACCAAAGCCACAAACAGCTTATTCTCTTTTCCACGGATATTATATAGCGATTCAAAGCCCACTTCAGCTATCAAATATTTAGCGCGCGGAGAGGTGTATTGCTCTATCACTTCTTTGATATCCAATGCTTGCAACTGCGCATCATCTTGGTAGCGGATGTATAGTTTTAGGGTAAAATCTTTATCCAAATCTTGCAGTCCATGCCCGTTAGCGGCTATATTTTGGTGCAGCTTTTTGTACTCATAGCGGTATTGGTGGCTAAGTGCCGCCACATCCGACAATACCGCCGCACCGGTAGGGTAGCTGCCCGCGCCTTTGCCCACCAACAGTTGTTTGCCCGAAAATGCTCCTTCTATTTCTACGGCGTTGTACTCATTGTCGATATTGATGAGGTTGCTCTCCTTACCCACAAACCTGGGCAGTACAAAGGCTTGTATGTTATTGCCGTTGCGGGCGGCATACGCTACTAGCTTAATGCGCTGTCCTTTCAAAGCGGCATGTTCAATATCGAAGGCTGATACGTTTTGTATGCCTAAGTTGAGCACCGCATCGGGTTTGAATATTACCCCAAAAGCATGCACTACCAGCAATACCAGTTTATATTTTGGGTCGAAGCCCGCTACATCCAGCCAAGGATCAATCTCGGCGAAACCGAGTTCCTGCGCTTGTTTCAGTGCGGTTTCATAATCTAGCCCATCCCTGTCCATACGTGTGAGGATGTAGTTGCTGCTGCCGTTGATGATGCCGCTGACGCTGATAAGCGATTCGGTATCGTAATACTCCTCCAAGTTGCGAATGATAGGGATGCTACCCGCGCACGCGCCTTCGTAAAGTAAAGCCACGCCATGCTTTTGTTGTAATTGAAACAGCACATCAAAATGCTCGGCCAGCAGCTTTTTGTTGGCTGATACCACGTGCAGGCCCCGCTGCATGGCGCTGGTTACTATGTCCAGCGCGTCTTCAGCATTGTCCACCAGTTCCACAATGGCTTGTATGTCGCTGCGGCCCAGTATTTCCAGACTATCAAAAGAGAAATGGTCGAGGGCTATTTTGCGCAGTTTGTGGCGGTCTTTTACGCCAATTTTTTGGATGCCGGCCTTAAAACCATGGCTCTGTCCAAGGGCATCATAGAGGCCTTGGCCTACGCATCCAAATCCGAAAAGTGCTATATCCATTTTGTAAGTATCAAGTATCAAGTATGTCGTTATTATCCGCAACATACATCCTCGCTTCCAGCGAGGATGTGGTAACGTTGAGCCTTCGGTTCATTTATTACATATTATGTGTCGAGCTGAAAGCTCGGAGTTACATTGTCCTCGCGGGAAGTTAGGACAAGGGTTGGCGCAGCGTTCGTTGCTTTTACGAAATCAACCAATAGTTTGCTTAACGCTTCAAATTCCAACAAGAACCCATCGTGCCCATAAATAGAAGTAATGCTTTGATGGATGCCGTTTTGCACGTGCCTCGCGATGAATTCCTGCTCGTGCGGCGGGAAAAGCAAATCGCTGGTGATGCTTACCGTGAGTAGGGGGGTAGTGATACTTTGTAACACCGCTTCCAAACTATCGCCCCGCTCTCGGCTTAGGTCGTGGCTGTCCATGGCTTTGCTAAGTGCCCAATAGCTAAAGGTATTAAAGCGCTTGGCCAGCTTCTCGCCTTGATAACGCTGGTAGCTGCTGGCTCGGTAGCCATCTATTTTTCCAGGTTTATCTAGTTGAGCTATATGGTAGGTTTCGTAAGAGCGGTAAGAAAGCATTGCGATGGCACGGGCCACTTTCAAGCCATATAGGCCTGCTTCTGCGTTGCTTTCTTTCCAAGTAGGGTCTTGCTCTATGGCAAAGCGCTGGCTCTCATTAAAAGCAATTCCCCACGGCGAATGCCTTGCACTGGTAGCTATAACGGCTGCTTGGTCAAAGATGCCTGGCTCTCGCACCAGCCACTCCAATACTTGATGACCACCCAAAGAGCCCGCGATGGCCAAGTGGATTCGCTCGATGCCCAAGTGCTCACGAAGTAGTACATGCGCCTCTACCATATCTCGCACGGTTATCAACGGGAAGGTATGGTAGTAAGGTTCGCCCGTTTCAGGATTTGTACTTAACGGGCCGGTAGTGCCATAGCAAGAGCCGAGAATGTTGGCGCAAACAATAAAGTACTTCGCCGGATCCAAGAATTTGCCTTCGCCCACCAAGCCATCCCACCAATCGGCGGCATCGGCGTTGGCGGTGAGGGCATGGCATATCCATACCACATTATCTTTTGCAGGGCTTAGCGTACCGTAAGTATGATAAACAACTTCAGGCCGGAGAAGGGCTTGCCCACTCTCCAGCCTGAGGCCATCGGGAATTTGAAATCTTTTTTCAGCCATAGGGTTAATTTGAAAATTTGAAGATGAAAAAAAAAAAAAAAGTCGGTAAGAGAATTAACGTAATTCCATTTTCAAATTTTCAAATTGCCACATTTTCAAATTGTTTTACGCTACCAATTCCCCTTCATTAACCTTAGCAAATGCGCTCTCCAAATCGGCAATGATGTCCTCGATATGCTCAATACCTACCGAGATACGGATTTGGCCTTTGTGCACACCAGTGCTCAGTTGCTCGGCATCGCTCAGTTGCTCGTGGGTGGTGCTGGCCGGGTGGATAACCAAGGTTTTGGCATCGCCCACATTCGCCAAATGGCTCGCTAATTGTAGGCTATTAATAAAGGTTTTCGCTGCTTCGTAACCACCTTTCACAGTAAAGTTGATTACCGCGCCATAGCCGTTGTGCAAGTACTTTTTGGCAAGGTGGTGGTATGGGCTACTTTCCAATCCAGCATAGTTTACTTTTTCCACTTGCTCGTGGTTTTCAAGCCAAGTAGCCAGCTTTTGGGCATTCTGTACGTGGCGGTCTACGCGCAGGCTTAATGTTTCCAAACCTTGTATAAACAAGAACGCGTTGAACGGGCTCAGTGCGGCACCGAAGTCACGCAGGCCTTCTACACGGGCTTTGATAGCGAAAGCGATGTTGCCGAATGGGCCGTTGGCACCAAACACATCCCAGAAAACTAGGCCGTGGTAGCCTTCGCTCGGCTCTGTAAAGCCAGGAAATTTGCCATTGCCCCAGTTGAAGTTACCTGCATCCACAATAATACCGCCGATGCTAGTGCCGTGGCCGCCTATCCATTTGGTGGCAGATTGTACCACAATGTTGGCACCGAAATCAATCGGGCGAACGAGGTAACCAGCCGCACCGAAAGTATTGTCTACAATAAACGGAATGCCATGCTTGTTGGCGATTGCTGCCAGCTTCTCAAAATCAGGGATGTTGGCCTCTGGGTTGCCGATGGACTCTACATAAATAGCTTTAGTGCGGTCGTCAATCAGCGCATCGAAGCTCTCTGGCTTATCGCCATCCGCAAAACGGAAATCGATACCCAAGTTTTTAAAGCCTACTTTAAACTGGTTGAAGCTACCGCCGTACAAGAAAGAAGTGGTAACGATGTTATCGCCCGCACCAGCAATGGTGTTGATGGCCAGGAACTGCGCCGCTTGGCCCGAGCCCACCGCTACAGCAGCTACACCGCCTTCCAAAGCGGCCACTCGCTTCTCGAACACATCGGTAGTGGGGTTCATGATGCGGGTATAGATGTTGCCAAACTCCTTCAAACCAAACAGGTTGGCGGCATGCTCAGTATTATCAAACACATATGAGCTGGTTTGGTAGATAGGTACTGCGCGGCTCTTAGTAGTTGGGTCAACTTCTTGGCCGGCGTGCAATTGCAATGTCTCGTAACGATAGTTTTTGTTGGTACTCATTGGAAAGGGATTTTATGGGTTATAAAAG
This sequence comes from Sphingobacteriales bacterium, assembly GCA_027483645.1. Taxonomy (GTDB): domain Bacteria; phylum Bacteroidota; class Bacteroidia; order Chitinophagales; family CAIOSU01; genus CAIOSU01. The sequence goes on along the minus strand of JAIXUD010000009.1, from coordinate 582,950 downwards.
GTTGATTTGAAAGAATTTCGTTGGGTTTGGGTAAAAAAGAACCCGGCACGGGCATGGCAGCCGGCCGGGTTCACATATGGAGGAGTATATTATTACCTACACCAATAGCTATCCGGTTGCCGCGGTTGGCAGCAACAACAACACATCATATTTTGGGTGTACTGGATCATTGGTTATTGGTTATTGGTTTCGAGTTACGGGTTACGGGTTACGAGTAATGTGTTGAATTTAAGTCTTGATACTTGATACTCACTACTTGAAACTAGATTAGTACTTCGCCAAAGAGGTATCTACTTCATCAGCATAGGCCAAAATACCGCCTTTCAAATTATACAAGTTATCATAACCAAACTGACTCTCTAGCAGGCGAACGGCATTGCCACTGCGGGCACCGCTGCGGCAGTGGATGATAACTTGCTTGTCCTTCGCAATGCGCTCGGCATTGGCAGGTACGGTAGCTAGTGGTATCAGTTCGGCACCTAGGTTGGCTAAGTTCGCAATCTCATATTCGTACTCTTCGCGCACGTCAATCAGTTGGAAGTCAGCTCCTTGGTCTTGCAGGGCTTTCAGTTCTTTTACGCTTATCTCTTTCACGGTATTGTCTTTTTTAGCCTCGGCGGCCGGTTTCACAATACCACAAAATTGCTCATAATCAATCAGCTTTTCAACCTTTGGCGTGGCAGGGTCTTTCTTGAATTTCAACGTGCGGCTCTCAAAGCTCAACGCATCAAACAAGTACAGTTTACCCACCAATGGCTCGCCAATGCCTGTAATTACTTTAATTACTTCGCTGGCTTGCAAGCTGCCGATAATACCCGGCAACACACCCAACACGCCACCTTCAGCACAGCTTGGCACTAGGCCCGGAGGCGGAGGGGTAGGGTACAGGTCGCGGTAATGCGGGCCAAACGTACCGTCGGCATGTTTATAATTGAAAACCGTTACCTGCCCATCGAAACGGAAGATAGAGGCGTACACATTGGTTTTTCCCAATATTACGGCAGCGTCGTTTACCAAGTAGCGGGTAGGGAAGTTATCCGTGCCATCGGCAACTAGGTCGTAGTCTTTCAAAATATCCAGTGCGTTGCTGCTGTGCAGTTGTACGTTGTAGGTTACTATGTTGATGTACGGGTTCAGCGCACGTAGGCGGTCGGCGGCGGCATCCACCTTCGGGCGGCCCACATCGCCAACGCCAAATAATACTTGGCGCTGCAAGTTGCTATCGTCCACTTTATCAAAATCGACAATACCGATTGTGCCCACGCCGGCTGCGGCAAGGTACAACAATACCGGGCTGCCCAAGCCGCCAGTGCCCACCACCAATACTTTGGCCTCTTTAAGCTTTCGCTGTCCCTCGATACCAAATTCGGGTATAATGATGTGGCGGCTATAGCGTTCTAATTCTTGTTTACTGAAAGACATTTTGTTACGAGTTTCGAGTTACGGGTTATGGGTTGTTTTTTACTCGTCCTCGCTTTCAGCGAGGATGAACTAACGGTGAGCCTTTGGCTCATTTTTATATATGGTGTCGAGCTGGAAGCTCAGCGTTATGTTGTCCTCGCTGAAAGCGAGGACAAGTTCTTTTCTTTATCCTTGTTATTACGGTATACTAACAACAACCGCCAGCTATCGCTGGTACTATGCTGATTACCGTTGCTGTTTCTACTGCCGTATTTTCGTTGTCAAGCGATTTGATATCGTCTTCGCCCACGAATACTTTGATGAACTGCCGCACTTGGCCTTGGTCATCGTATAGGTGGCCTTTAATGCCCGGATAGGTTTCGGTCAATTCGCTCAACGCCGCACCCACGTTATTTGCAGTTGCCTGAAAGCTGCTCTGGTTATCTGTAAACTTCCTTAGCGGGGTTGGGATAATAATTTTTGCCATTGTTGTAGGGTTACTTGTTATTGGTTGATTTGTTATTGGTACTGGTTAAAACTTGGTTTTATTGATAGCTTGATAAGAATACATCCACATCAAACGGGTTGTTTTGGTTGATTACTTTCTCTTCTGCAAAACGGCCTTGGTCGTTCAGTTTCCAAGAGAGTACGTTCACGGTTTTGGCTTTCTTTACCGATACAATGATGTACGAAAAGTATGGCAACGCCTGCCTCAAATCGTGCTCACTCGGGATGGCTGGGTGCTCAGGGTGGCTGTGGTATACCCCTAGCAAAGTCAGACCTTTTTCATCCGCATATTGCTCTGCCTTCAGATAATCCTTAGCTGAAATCTCAAATCTCCGTTCCCGGTTTTCCTCTTTGGTATTCTCTACCGGTATCGCTTCTAGTACGGTGCGTGTATCTTCATCCGTTCCGTAGAAAAAACCACAGCATTCATGCGGGTACGTTTGCTCCGCATCTTTCAGGATTACTTTGCGAGCGTTTTCTGTTATTATTATATCTGCCATTGTCTTTTTGTCTGAATCAGAATTTACAGAATTCTAGAATTTTAGAATTCATTATGTCCCTGGTTTATCTTGTGTCTTATGTCTTGTGTCTTGCGTCTAAATTGCCAGCTCCGGATAGTTGCTTCCATGATCTGGAAACACCGTTACCACTACACCTTTATCAATTTCGTTAGCCACCTTTATGGCGCCCACCAAGTTAGCTGCTGATGATGGGCTTAATAACAGGCCATCTTTTTTAGCTACTTCCTTTATCAGCGCATAAGCTTCTTCAGTGCTTACTTCCAAGTTGCGGTCGGCGAGCGTGGCATCATATATCTTCGGTACTTTGGCGGTCTCTAGGTGCTTCCAACCTTCCAGCCCATGCATGGCAAAGTCGGGTTGTAAGCTGATTACCTCGATACGCGGGTCGTTTTCTTTCAATCGGCGGGCGGTGCCGGTAAAGGTGCCCGTAGTGCCAAGGCCAGCCACAAAGTGGGTTATCTTGCTTCGGGTCTGGTCAAATATTTCGCGGCCAGTGCTGTAATAGTGTGCCTTCCAGTTATTTTCGTTGCTATACTGGTCGGCATAGTAGTACTGCTCTGGGTTGGCGTTGTATAGTTCAAGCGCATATTCTTGGGCACCGTCGGTACCTTCAAAGCGGCTGGTTTCTATAATGTTTACGCCGTGTGCTTTTAGGGCGTTTTTCTTTTGTTGGCTGGCGTTCTCTGGTAATATAAGCGTTACCGGAATTCCCAGCGCTGCACCAATGGCACCGTAGGCTACGCCAGTGTTGCCGCTGCTGGCATCTAGCAGTTGTATGCCTTCGTGCAGTTTGCCAGAAGCTACCGCTTCTTTAATGATGTTGAAGGCAGGGCGTGCCTTTACGCTGTTGCCCAATTGGTACCATTCCAGCTTAGCATAAATGGTTACGCCGGGCTTGGTAAAAGTTCCGTTTATCGGGAACAGGGGGGTGTTCCCGATAAACGGTTCCAATGAAAAAACCCTATGCAGTAAGCTCGATTTGGATTCTTTGATGAGCATGTTTTTTAGTTACGGGTTACGAGTTGCGAATTACGGGTTGGTTAATTGTATTTTCACACCTCGTTTTCTAATTACTAATTTCTATTTCCTCTTTTAGCATTTGGTATCGGGATTCGACCTCTGTATCCTTTCGAACCAGCAGAGTTCGAATCCCGCGTCAATGTAGGCATTATTGACAAACCATCTTATCTTGATGTACGATGTACATCCCTTCTTTACACTAAATCTTTCTTACTCAAGTAAAAGTCCACTTTCTCGTAAGTGGTGTTGGCTACGCGCTCTTCCACTTCTGCCAAGGTTTTTGGCGCTGGAACGATTACTTTATCGCCAGGGCGCCAGTTAACTGGTAGTGCTACGCTGTGCTTATCTGCCGTTTGTAGGGCTTCAATAACACGTTTAATCTCATCCAAGTTTCGGCCCACGTTTAGTGGGTAGTAAATCAAGGTGCGGATTACATTCTTAGGATCGATGATGAATACGGCACGTACTGTTGCGGTTGCGCTAGCACCTGGGTGAATCATGCCATACAGTTGGGCTACTTTGGTATCCAAGTCAGCAACTATAGGGAAATCAAGGTACACGCCCACTTTCTCCCTTACATTCTGCACCCAAGCCACATGGCTGTGTATGCTATCAATGCTCACGCCAATCAATTTGGTATTGCGAGCGGCAAAAAACTCCTTCTCGCGGGCAAACTCTACCAGCTCGGTAGTGCATACCGGCGTAAAATCTGCAGGGTGAGAGAAAAGTATAGCCCAGCTATCTTTTTTGAAATCGTAGAAGTTTAGGCTGCCCACGGTAGTAATGGCCGTAAAGTCTGGTGCTGCATCGCCAATGCGTGGGATTCCGGTAGCTACAATTTGATTTTCGGTTACGGTACTCATTGCTTTGTGTTTTATTGCTGACGTTTTGCGGCCAGCTGTTATTGTTTCGTAAAAGGTTAAAATGAAAAAAGCCCCTCCGCGTTGGCGGAAGGGCTTTGTATATACTTTCGTGTTGGGTTACGTTCTCTCTAGTTAAAGATTACCTACACAAATGCAATGCACCCTGTCCGCCGGTGGCGATACAACAGCAGCAACAACACATCATGTTGTTCATTGCTTGGGTGATATTTGTAGTTATCTTCATTCGGCTGCTAAACTATGATATAATAACCCAATTGTCAATCATTAGTTCATTAAAAAGTGTTAAATGTGGGTGGTGTGGTAGTGCAAGGTGTTGATTGTGAGGTGAAAAAGTTTTAACCCTAAATCGGTATAGCTCCAGTTAATTAGTATAAACTTATCAATCCTAACGTGTTTATAGTCACTACTACCATTATCACCAATAGTACAATTCCAATAACAAGCGGCACCCAAATTTTCTTTTTGGGCATTTGCTTATGGTTAGGTATATATGTATCGTGCAAATTGCGGCCTAGTAATAAAGCAAACCCAATACTTACTCCCATATTTACTACACCTGGTAATTCTATGTAAAAGATTTCGACTACTATCAATCCTGTAAATGCTACAATACTGGCAAGCACTACCTTTAATCCCAGGTTAGCCTTCCCTACGCTCTTTAAGTTTTGATAGGCCAATATCATCCCAAATAGGGGGGTAAAGAAAAATGTAAATAGCCCAACAGCAACGCTTGAGTATATGGGTGTGTTATTAATATCATTTATAGGGGCATCAAGTAGTTGTTCGTGTTGTTGCATATTGAGTATTTTATCAAACATACTAAAAAGCCACTACATCGTAAACACCTCAATATCTTCCTTCCTACCTCGCAATTTGAGCGAGCCTAGTGAGCGCAGGGCACTAAAATCGTTTAAAGTCAAAACGTTTCGGGCTTCTGCCGAAATCAATAGGTTTACATGGTAGTTGTTGCCCTCTTCCTGTTTGCGGGCTGGTGCGTTGATGGTATCGCCATGGTACGCCATTTCGCGCTTTACCTGGTCTACTTTCGCAAGGGTAACAGATTTGATGAGGTTACTAACCTTGTGATTATTAACTTCAATATGGGATACTCTGCAAAACATCAAACTAAACCCGGCCTATACCAACGGTAACTACTCGCTAAAACTTTACAGTTCGCGTTTTACCCATCCTTCAAAAATATTACTTTGCGTTTCGGGTGGTAGTTGTGGTACTTGGTATTGCCCACCATCAATCCGCTGTCGCATCACTTCAAATAGGCTTACAGCACAAGCAACCGATATATTCAGGCTTTGTACCATGCCTTGCATAGGGATGATGAAGTTACTATCGGCATATTCCAATATTTTAGGCGAAAGGCCGATGCGCTCATTGCTGAACAATAATGCTACCGAGCCCTTTAGTTCTAAATCGTACAAGCTTACGGCATCTTGGCTTAGGTGAGTGGCGAACACCTTATCATACTTTGCCTTTACGGCAGTCATACAGGCATCAATGTCCTCAAATGCATGCAGCTCCACCCACTTTTTGGCACCTGCCGAGCTACGCTTGCTCAACTTGTTTATGGGGGGTGTTAAGGTATTTACCAAATAGATCTCCATAATGCCCACAGCATCGCAGCTACGCATTACTGCCGCAAGGTTGTGCGGGTCGTGCACATCCTCCAGCACTACCGTTAAATTAGGTTGCCTGCGCTGCAATACTTGGCGCATTTTTTGCTTACGGACGCTTAACAAATCTTCCATTCGCTGCGAATTTAAGCAGAATGGTATCTTTATGAAAATTTTCCGCACATGCTACGTAAGATCATTATCGGCTTTGTCATCGTAATCGTATTGTTGATAGGTGCTTTGGCCGCCATTCCGTTTATCTTTAAAGACCAATTGTTAGCTTTTGCAAAAACGCAAATCAACACCTATCTTACCGCCACGGTAAACTTTAGCGATGACGATTTCAGCGTTTCCATCTTTAAGGATTTCCCCAACATCAGCCTTACTTTAGGCGATGTATCGGTAGTAAACGGCGCCCCGTTTGAGGGAGATACCTTAGCGGGTATAAAAGACGTGACCGTGAGCCTTGATATTATGAGTGTAATAAAGGGTGAGCAATACATTATACGCAATGTGGCGCTCAATGAGCCCCGCATACACGTGAAAGTGCTAAAAGATGGCACAGCCAATTACGATATTATGAAGCCTAGCGAAACCGTGGATACCTCTACCAGTGCTACACCCGCTATCGAAATTAATGGCTACAGCATTACCAATGGCTATATTGTATATGATGACCGCGCTGGCGACATCTATGCGGAAATAATAGAACTGAACCACGAGGGTAAAGGGGACTTTGCCGTAGAGATTGTGGACCTAAGCACCACCACTACCATCAAATCGCTTACGGTGAAAAGTGGCGGTATGGCTTACCTAAGCAAAGCTGAATTAGATGCAAAGCTAGACCTGAACCTCGATCTGCCGAACAGTAAATACACCTTTAAAGAAAACACCATCCGATTAAACCAATTGGAACTAGGCTTTAATGGCTGGTTGCAAACTTTAGCCGACGGCGCGATGGATATGGACCTGAGCTTTGCTGCTAAAAAGACGGAGTTTAAAAACATCCTTTCGCTATTGCCTGCCGTATATGCAACTAACTTTGATGACGTAAAAACTACCGGCAGCCTTGCTCTTGATGGTTATGCGAAAGGTAAGCTAGTAGGGGAGAGCTACCCGGCATTTGCATTCAACTTGAAGGTAGACAATGCCAGTTTCCAATATCCTGATTTGCCTGTGGGCGTAAGCGGCATCAACATATTAGCCGATGTGAAAGGCCCGGGTGGCGACTTGGATAGAATAGTGATAAATGTACCGAAGTTTGATTTCGTTGCCGGTGCTGACCCTTTTAAAGCCCGTGTAAATGTGCGTACGCCTATAAGCGACCCTAATATTGATGCCAGCCTGAAAGGCAAAATCAATTTGGATAATGTGAAGAATTTCTACCCGTTGGCTAAAGGCGAAACGCTAACTGGCATGGTAGATATGAACGTAACCGCCAAAGGCCGCCTAAGCGCCATTGAAGCTGAGAAGTACCAAGACTTTGATGCCAGCGGTATTATTGCTATTACCAACCTGCGCTATGCTGGCCCTGATGTGCCCCAGCCGATACAGGTGGATGCGCTGAACATGACCTTCAACCCACAGTTTGTAACCTTGGATAAGTTGGTAGCGAAATTGGGCCGTAGCGACTTTGATGCCGTGGGACGATTTGATAATTTGCTTAACTACATTTTTGCTCGCGATGTTCTAAAAGGCAATCTTACCTTAAACTCTAAGTTGATTGACCTTAACGAGTTTATGACAGAGGAAACTACCACCACCACTACAACCAGCACCAATAAAGAGAGCAATACCAATACCACCGTGGAAGCCACCAATGCTGATGTGCCCGCTGATATTGACTTTACCTTGGTTGCTACTATGAGCCGCATTATTTATGATAACATAGAGATTAAAAATGCCAGCGGTACCATCACTATTAGGAATGAAACAGTAACCATTACTGATTTGAAGGCCCGCATATTGGATGGCGATCTGGCCTTAGCGGGTACTTACAGTACCTTCCAAACAGAAAGGCCTGCGCTCGATTTAAAGTTTTCATTCAACAACGTTGATATTCAGCAAGCATACAAAACTTTTAATTCGGTAGAGAAGATTATGCCATTGGCGGAGCAAATTAATGGCAAGTTTAGTACCCAGTTTGATATGAAGGGTTTCTTGGGTGATGACCTAGCTCCAGACCTTACTACTTTGTTGGGTGAAGGCACTGTTGAGCTTAGCGGTGCCCAGATTACTGGCAACAAAGTATTGAACAACCTTGCCGAGAAATTTAAACTGCCACAGCTTAAAACAATCGACATTCCGAAATCGTGGACGATTATCAAATTGGTAAACGGTAAAATCTTCGTGGAGCCCTTTGACTTAAAGTACCAAGACATCGCCATGAACATTGGGGGCTCGCACAGTTTACTGAATGTAATGGACTATGGCGTGCTGATGGATGTGCCGAGCAACAAAATGGGTCCAGCCAAAGGTTTGGTTGATGGCCTACTATCCCAGTCGCCGCTGCCGGGCATTACGCCAGCCGCGCTGCCGGATGTGCTGCGTTTCCGTATTGGCCTTACGGGTGATATGAGCAACCCGAAAATTGATATTAAGCTATTGGGTAAAGGCGGTTCTACCAGCCCTGTGAAAGATTTGGTAACCGATCAAGTGGATAAGGTGAAAGAAGAATTCAACACACAAAAAGACGCTGCCATAAAGCAAGCGGAAGAAGCGAAACGTAAAGCAGAAGCCGAAGCCAAAAGGCAAGCCGATGAGGCTAAGCGCAAAGCTGAAGAGGCTGCCAATAAAGCCAAAGAAGACGCCCGCAAAAAAGCGGAAGAAGAAGCCAAAAAAGCTAAAGACAAGATTAAGGTTCCTTGGTAGCGGGTAATAATTGGTGTGAGAAAATTCAACCACTAAGAGCACTAAGTAAAAGGCACTAAGTTCACTAAGTAAAAGGCACTAAGTTCACTAAGTAAATAGTACGTGCTTTGTGTTCTTTGTGATTCCCTTCGTGTACTTCGTGGTTAAAAATGCATAAATGTCAATTGTAAACAATAACCCTGAAGAAATTAAGATGCTCGGGATAGACAATAGTCCTAGGCAAGGTTATTCTACTGAAACAAAAACGCAAAAATATACTGGTACTGCAAATCAGTAGAAGGGAGGCTAGCGCCCGATAGTAGGGGATAGCTAGATGCTATTACGGCTTTAAAAAATGCAATGCCCCAGCTCCCTAGTACTGCTGCCATAACAAAGATGTAAGTAGGTATGCGGTGGTTGGTTTGCTTTTTCATTGTATGTGGTTGTTCTCTGTAAACGACAAAGTTAATAGTTTCGTTGCCTAAGAGAAAAATATTTAATTTACTAAATCAATCAACTCCTGTACTGTTTCAGGGTTTTGCCAATCCAAAGGGTCGGTTTGCTTGAAGCGCAAAGTACCTGTTTTATCGAATACAAAATGGGTCGGGTAGGTGTGCGCCCCAATATCAGCAAGGGGTCTGATGCTTTGTAAATAGGTAATACCTGAAGGGTTCTGAAGCATAAAGCCGTTTATTTTGTTCACATCTTCATCGCTTACGTGTATCAGCACAAAGCCTGCTGCCTCTAATTGAGGCCTTACTTTTTCCATCTCGGGCACCTCAGCGTGGCAAGGGCCGCACCATGTAGCAAAAGTGGTGAGCAATAGGTGCTTGCCTTGATAGTTGGTAGCTAAGTCTACCGCATCCCCTTGCAAGCTTACTAATTCTACCTGCTGCAGGCTTAGTTCGGGGGCAATTTTATACTTCACATATTGCCTTACGATAATGGCCAGCGCCACTATTACCACCAACCCACGTATAAGCCATTGTTTGCGAGTTGCGTCCATGGTTACCTTACGCGTTCAACAGTAAAATCCTTGACGCGCAAGATGTATACGTGCTGGTTGTCCCAATAATTGATAGCAGGTGGCGCTTTAACATCCACAACTGGAGCAAATACCGGGTTTATAGAAAAGCCATTGCCCAAGCCCTCTACCACTTCGTTACCTGACTCAACCCTAAAGTTGATACCGTACTTTTTGAGCATTATGCCAAGGTAAAGCATCTGGTCATAACCGTTTACGGCATATTCCGATGGCTCTACTTTGTGCTGGGCCCAGTAGGCTGCATAGAAACCGCTTTCATAAAAGCCGGGCTTCAAAAAATAGCTTTGGGTATAGTGCACGTCTAAGGCATTTATATAGTCCAGTTGTAAGTCCACATCATTGCCAAAGGTAGGGGTACCGATGATGCTGATTAAGTTGCTGGCGGCCAACGGATAAAATTCCCTCAATAGATTTACTAGAAAAGGAACCTTCATACTGGGCACAATAAATAGGTTGTGCTCCCCATCTTTAAGCATGGTACTCAACTGGCCTGTGGATATTTTGCCATAGCCCTCAATCAATTTTTCATTTACCACTAGCTTGGCCACTCGGTAGCGGGTGTTCACCTTAAGCGAGTCGTCAATGGCTTTGTTGTAGTCTGCCACAAATTTCCGGTACAGGTTTAGGTACTCTTTCTCCTGGTCGTTGTTTTGGTACAGTATCGTTATCTTACTTTCTTTAAAGGTATCTGCCACATATTGCATCATTTGGCGTGCATGGGTTTCCATGCGTGGGTTCGACATAAAAAAGAACGGGTTGTGCGTAGTAATATCGGATGCTGGCGAGAAAGGTGACCATACCGGCACACCGATTGTTTGCGCGTACTGGGCCATCAATTTCATGGAGCTATTAAACACTGGGCCAATAATCAGGTCCATCTGTTTCAGGGCACCGCTCTTTATCAATACATCCAAATAGGTCTCGGGGTAGCTATCGTATACGTGTAGCTTTACGCTCAGGCCTAGGGTTTTTAAAGTATCCAAAGCCAATAAAACGCCTCTGTAATATTCAACCCCAATGCGCGAAGGTGGGTAAATGCCCCCATTGGCAGTCGGGAAAGAATCAAGATAGAAGGGCAACACGAGCGCAACATTATAAACCGGCTTGTGGGTATACTTACCTGAACCTGGCTTAACAACATCTTTCGGGATTGGTACTGTATCTTTCTGTGTTTTGGCAGGCGCTGGTTTAGGTGTTTTTGGATCGGTTTTGGTATCGCCCACTACCTCATAGCCTTTAGGAGGACCACCGCCCTTCTTTTGCGAAGCGCAAGCCCCTACACAAAGCAGGCAAAGTAGCAATAGCCATATATTACTCCCACTCAATAGTAGACGGTGGTTTCGAGCTGATGTCATATACTACACGGTTTATTCCTTTCACTTTATTGATAATCTCGTTGCTCACCTCTGCCAAAAACTCGTACGGCAGGTGGCACCAGTCGGCTGTCATGCCATCGGTGCTGGTTACGGCACGCAATGCAACCACACTTTCGTAGGTGCGCTCATCGCCCATTACGCCTACGCTCTGCACAGGTAGCAGCATTACGCCCGCTTGCCATACTTCGTTGTATAGGTTGTGCTTTTTTAGGTTGTTAATGAAGATGGCATCAGCCTCCTGCAAAATGGTAATCTTTTCGCGGCTTATGGCACCAATAATGCGTATCGCCAAGCCTGGCCCAGGGAAGGGGTGGCGATTCAATATGTTCTCGGGTATGCTCAATTCGCGCCCTACGCGGCGCACTTCGTCTTTAAACAGGTTGCGAAGCGGCTCAATAATTTTTAAGCCCATACGCTCTGGCAAACCACCCACGTTGTGGTGGCTCTTAATAGTAACCGATGGCCCATGTACGGATACCGACTCGATAACGTCAGGGTAGATGGTGCCTTGGCCCAGCCACTTTACATCTTGTATGCTATGCGCCTCGCGGTCGAAAACATCAATAAACGTTTTGCCGATAATCTTGCGCTTCGTTTCCGGGTCGCTTACCCCTTCTAGGCCGTTAATAAAATCGTCAGATGCATCTGCACCTATTACGTTCAAGCCAAGTCCTTTATAACTTTCTAGTACGCTATCAAACTCGCCTTTGCGCAGCACACCGTTGTTTACAAACACGCAATAAAGGTTGTGGCCGATAGCCTTGTGCAGCAATATGGCCGCAACAGTACTATCCACTCCGCCCGAAAGGCCGAGAACAACTTTATCGTTGCCAACAGTGGCTTTTATCTGTGCTACGGTATCATCAACAAACGATGCTGGGGTCCAGTCGCCAGTGCAGCCACAGGTGTCAATCACAAAATCCTTCAACAACATGCTACCTTCCAACGAGTGGTAAACCTCTGGATGGAACTGCAAGCCGAATACCGGGAATTTGTAAGCGCCCGGCTTACTCTGGTAGGCCGCAATATTGATGCTGCGGGTACTAGCCAATAGCTCAAACTGCTCGGGCAGGCGGGTCACGGTATCGCCGTGGCTCATCCATACTTGGGTGCCGTCGCTAATACCTTTAAAAATGGTGTCTTTGCTATGTATGGTATCCAAGTTGGCACGGCCATATTCGCGGGTGCTGCTTGGGGTTACCTCGCCGCCTAGTTTTTTTGCCAAAAGCTGCGCACCATAGCAAACACCCAATACAGGGCGGTGGTTAAGCAAAGCATCGGCATCCACATCTGGCGCGTTCTCTTGGTTCACGCTACACGGGCTACCGGAGAGTATAACACCTTTGATGGTATCATCCAGCTTTGGGACTTTGGTGTAGGGAACAATTTCACTGTAAACATTGAGTTCGCGCACCCTACGGGCGATTAATTGCGTGTATTGCGAACCGAAATCGACGATGAGAATTTTTTCGTGCATAAGGTGCAAAAATAGGCAAAAAATGCTTTGGATTGGAGTGGAAATAATGTTGAGTTTTCCACGGTTGTGCGTACTCCTAAGCGTTGCCAAAAACGCGCATTAAAACCAATAACCATTAACTAATAACTAAATTGTGCTGGGATTTATTATTTTTGGTACAGATATTGAAACCATATCCCTATGAAAAAGCTATTAATAGTATTGATAATTACAATGATTGGTGCAGCTGCTATTGCACAAACCAAATTTAACGGTACTGTTTCCTTTAATGTTGAGTATAAAGGCGATGGCGTAGCCGCATTTGCTAGCATGTTGCCCAATAAGCAACTTTACCATTACGGCAACGGTAACTTTAAAATGGAAACCACCGGTGGCATGATGGGCGGCCAAGCAGATGTGTTGTACCTTGCCAAGGAGAATAAAACATATGTAATAAGCGTTCCGTCTAAAAAAGCGCAAGAGATAAGCGCTAGCGACGATAAAAAATCGAACATTACCATTACCGAAACTGGCGAAAAAGTAGATATACTAGGCTATAGCTGCGATAAGTACAAAGTTGTAATTGTTAGTGAGCAAGGTACTATGACCCAATATATTTGGGCAGCAAAAGCGCTACAACCCATAATGCCCAAAAATGTAGATAATATGGAGGCTTTGGCAGCCTTTACTGATAAAATTAAAGGATTGCCTTTAAAGATTGAGTTGGAAGTAAAGCAAAATGGCATGGGTTTTACGATGGTAATGACTGCTACCAATATTAAAGAGGGCGACCCAGGCAGCATTTTTGCCATACCTGCAGGCTATACCGTAGAAGCCTTCGACCCGAAGAAAATCGGCAGGTAAGCCTAGCTTATATGCGCCTGGAGGACGAGATAAAGCAAAAGCAGTTTAAAACTGAACAGCATAAACTGCTGGTAAATCTTATCTATACCGGTAGTTGGGTAAAATCGATGCATGCCGACTTGTTGAAACCCAACGGGCTTACCCTGCAGCAGTATAATGTGCTACGCATCCTGCGCGGCCAATACCCCAATCCCGCCACTATCAATTTACTTATTGAACGCATGCTCGACAAGATGAGCAATGCATCAAGGTTGGTAGAAAAGCTAAAGCAAAAGGGGCTAGTGGTGCGCAAGGAAAACGATAGCGACCGTCGCCAAGCAGATGTTATCATTACGGAAAAGGGCTTGGAATTACTTAAAACACTAGAGGATACTGTTGCTCAAATCGAAAAGCGCATCCAAATAATTACTGAATCGGAAGCGCGGATGGTGAATGAGGTGTTGGATAGGTTGCGGGGTTAATTGCCCTTGCTCAAGAGCTTGTTACTTTACTTTTTTCATGTTTAAAGTAACTGACACCGCATCGCCTTTCGGGCCTTTGGCTGTTAGCACGGCCTTAAATGCTTCGTTGCTCACTTTGGTGTAAGTAATATCCTGCGGGAAATCGTGCTCGGGGTTACTAAATGTGAAGCTATTATTTTCCGCTTTTGTGAGTTTGAAAGTGATGGTTTTACCATCGTTTTGTCCTTCTACCGTTGCATGGTAAAACAAAGAATGACCTTGCGAAGTAATTGACAAGGTTTCAACAAGCTTTTCTTTATCTTTTTTTATGGAGTAGCCTTTTCCTGTAAGGGCGTTCACGCCATAATCCCACTTCTCAAAAAAACCAGCTTTATCAGCATTTTCCCAAGTGCCTACCAGCCAGTATAGGTCTGTTTTGGGGTCATGGTTAATGTCGTTGGAGTTGAAAGCAGTTGTCATAAATGATATTAAAGGAATCAACACGACGGCCATAATAATGTCCAACCAAGATATTTTTTTATCAGTTCTGTTAAATTGTAGTTTCATAGTTGAGGATTGATTAGCCAAAAGTTACCAGAAATTTTATGGAAAAGCCAATATTAAATAATTTTTGGCTGAAAATAGCGAGCTAATAAAGTGTATTGCACTTTGATGAGGGCAGTGTAATCACTTTCACGGCCATGGATGAGCCTTTGCCTTCGGTTTCGATGGTGCCTGCTACAATTATGTTATCGTGCTGAACGGCCAAATCCTTAATTACAAAAACTTCCGTTCGAGAGATTTCTTGTTCCCATATCACCTTTAAGTCCTTATCAAACATTACTAGATAGCTAGCCGAAGCCTTCACGGTATCGGCTGCGCTGAAGGCCATTAAAGTGCAATCGTTGTATTGCAAGAGCTGCGCAGTACCGTGCAGGGGCCAATATTCAAGGCAAGTATGCTGCCAGGTGCTATCGGTTCCCGATTTCCAAAGGCAGGGGCCTTGGGCATTTTTGGTGGTTGTGCCAAGTAAAATGTGTTTTGAATTTTGATATTCAATATTGTTCACTAGATTTTGGGAAAACTCCTTTGGCAGTGGAATTTGCCATGGAAGTTGCGTTGTGGTATAGAAATACAATTCAGTGGTCCATGTTTCATTTCCGTATGCAATAAGGTATTCCAGGGAAGCAGTAAATTCTCTTGTAAATTTAGCTTGCTGCAATTGCCCCTTTCTACAATCGGGGAGAATGTCTCGAACAAATTCAATACCAATAACCTGAACATCGCTGCATTGCATTGTATCGTTCCTTATTGTTTTAAGAAGAACTGTTTCATTGGTACTATTTAGGGCTGCATCATTTATTACAGGCAAGTCTTTTTCAGGTACGCGCTTAAAGTGCTGTAATCGGGTGGTTTTTAAGTTTACTTGTTGGATATGCGTGGCGTAGCCATTTATTGGAGATTCTTCAATACCAATTACATTTATACCCCCATTAGCCAATGGGAGCAACTGTTGCCAGCTAATATAATCAGCCACCTCTGGCTTTTGCTCCCAATATAACTCACCATCCATGCCAAAGGCTGCCAAATATGAATGTACTGGCTGTATAGTTAAGTTTGGGTCCTCCTCAGGTATATAAGAGCCGGCGATAATGATAGTGTCTCCAACAACGGCCACCGCTTCTAGTTGGCAAAAGTACCCTGGCTTAAATTCCCGAAAGCCATCGGCAGTGATCTTTGCTTCATTAGTTTGGCAAGAATGTAGCAGTATGCAGGCCAAAAAGCAGAATAATGATGCCTTTTTCATAGAATAAACACTTAAAAATAGCTCATTTGCCTTAAAAGTACATATTTCCATAATCATCTCGTATTCAATAGTCTTACTGCTCACAAATGGCATTTTAATAAGGATTTGAAACGCTATTTTGGCCCTTAGACTTCCTAAAGATCATAAAGATTGCTTTTGTAGTTGCTGGTGCTATGGTGACCTTTACAAAAACAATACTATGATACTGATGTGCTACGGACAAGATGACATAATGCTGCACCTAATTAGGAACCGTTTCTATACCTATTGCAGGCAGGGTCAGTTTGCGCTTGCAGAAGAGATGCGACATGTGGCACATGCTCAAGACCTTTCCGAATTGGTTATTGAGTTCGATGAATACCTTCGAGATAATCGCCCGCAGTACCAATATTCAGCTTAAAATGGAGCACAAAAAACCGTTTGACTCCATATTAAAATCCCTTTAATACCGACTTCCTGATGGAGTCTTTTTCGGCAGCAGTCAATTTATGGTTGTAATCGTACAGTGCCACTTCCCACTCCCCGTATATCGCATTCGGGAAGATGATAAAGTCCTTGCCAAATCTTCCCTCCAAGCTATCAGCAATTGCATGGCGGCGTTCGTTGGTCTGCTTCTCAAATGCCATCGAAAAGTCGTTAAGGTTATCGCCCAAAAACATTACCACTTCATACCCCAACGCTGCAACGCTCTGCCTGCGTTCTTCTTTGCCGCTGGTAGTGGTTTTTAGGTAAAAGTGGCTGCTATCCAATTGCGGCATTCCCAGCTCTTGCATGTTTTTTAGGGTTGCCTTATATTCATCAACACCCCTGTTGGATACATAAAATATCTCAACGCCCAACGAGTCGGCCAATTTAAAGAAAGCCAAGCTGCCCGGTACCAAAGTGGCTTTGCTTTCAGCCGTCCACTGTTTCCAGGTTTCAGGGGTGTATAGGGCGCCTTCGTTTACCAGCCAAGTATTGTAGTAGCTATTATCCACCACAGTTTCGTCAAGGTCGGTGATGATGGCCAGCTTGCCTTTAGGTTTTGCTTTTACAATTGCCATAAGCCTTTCAGTGGCCAAGTTATACCCTTGGTAGCACAAAGCGCGGTACTCCGAGCCAAATTGGTGGTACAAAATAGCCTGCACCGTAAATTCGGAATCTTTGTAAGGGCTTGGGGCGGGCGCTTCTGTAGCTATCGGCGCTGTTGCAGGCTCTTGGTTGCAAGCGGTAAATAATACAACTGCCGCAAAGGCATATTGGAGGTAATTTTTCATATCGATAGGTTAGCTGCAGGCAAAGATAAACAAGAAGCTTGCTTTGTATGAGCGCAGCTGTGTTAAGGTTATTAGTTAAGGTGCTTTCCATTCCGTACATAAGGCGGAAAAGCCCTATGCTAATATACTTAGCCCCGTTGGGGAACCCTTAATAAGGTACGTCGGTCTGCGGTGTACCATAAGATTTTTTTTCTTTCATCTCACCAAGCAACTATTCTCCCCAACATTAACTCTTTAATTTCAAGACGATTTATGAAAAGTTTTTGTCTTTTGCGTAACTTAGTGTTCTAGTGAAACAGTTTCTCCTCCTCCTTTGCTCTATACTCGCTTTCGGCTCGGCATTTGCCCAGCTTTCGGTAAGCAATAAAGGTGCGCTCATCTCTATCAAAGATGGCGCTTTTATCTCTGTACATGGCGATTACATAAGCACCGATGCAGGCATTGTAGACAATACCGATAGTATTTTTTTGTATGGCAACTGGATAAATGATGCCGGCAATACGGGCTTCAACGCCAATGCTGGAGGAACAGTGATACTCGATGGCGATGCACAGCGCATACAAGGCAATGATGTAACCCACTTCGGTAGGCTCGATTTGCGCGGCACCAACAACAAATATGGCGACTTAGATGTGGTAGTGGACGAAGAGCTACTGCTAAACGATAAAGAATTCAGCCTTGATACAAACACCGTTACAGTTACCAATGCAGCACTTACCGCCGTAACTAACATTGGTGATGGCTTTGTAAGCAGTTTGGAAAACGGTGGCCTCGCCCGCTTTACTAACAGCACTGGTGAGTACTGGTACCCTGTTGGGTCAAGTTTAGGCACTGCCCGCTACCGCCCGGTAATGGTTACGCCATCGCTGGGTAGTGCTTGGGTTTATAAAGTACGCATGGCCAATGTGCTAGCAACCACTGAAGGCTTCGATACGGAAGTGCGCCAACCAACTATTTGCGTTGTGAACGAAAATTATTATCATCGCATTTTCAGCCAAACCTCGGGCAGCAACCCAGCGTCTTTACGTTTCTACTATGATGATGTGGCTGACGGCGCTTTTGAAAATATCCTACATTGGCAAAACCAACCACAGTGGGAAGATGTAGGCACGGTAAGCAATATCATCGGTGCGCCATTTAGCACTTTGGAGGTGACCAATTGGGCCGACTTTGCCCTACCTGCATTTGCCCTCGGCAATGTGAGCAAACCATTTGAAGTGAATGGCCTTGATGAATTTTGCTTTGGAGATACTATCACCTTTACCATTGATGAGCGCTTTGTGGGCTACCAGTTTTACAATGGAACCGAGCTGGTGCAGGATAGCAATATCAATACCTATATTGTAAATACCCTCAACAGCGGCGATTCTATTTGGGCGATTGGTGTTGATACTACTTGTATTGCTTACGGTAGTGGTAGCTTACTTACCGCTTGGGCAGTGCCAGTGCCAGATGCTGGCCTTGATACCACTGTATATTTTGGTGCCGATGTTACCCTTCAGGGCAACGGAGGGCTAGATTACCTATGGACGCCCGATACAGTAATTAATTGCGCAACTTGCCAAAATCCATTGGCGAATGTGTTTGAGGATACTAAGTTCTTGCTTACCGTTACCAATGAGTTTGGCTGTAAAGCCGGGGATACGGTTTGGATATATACCAGTCCTGAGATTGACCCTAGAGAGGTACTATTTATCCCTAATGCTATAACACCTAACGGCGATGGGGCCAATGATAACTGGAACATACGTAACCTGAGTCTATATCCCAACAACGAAATTATTATCCTCAACCGATGGGGTAGCGAAATGTACCGCCAAGGTCCATATACCCGCAATTGGGATGGAACCTACAACGGCACCGAATCGCCTGCAGGTACTTATTATTACCTCATAAAGCTGGATAACATAAACGAAGTACTTACCGGTCCACTTACGGTAATACGCTAGTTTGCAGCATCACAATAGATTTTAGTATTTTTATCAAGTTTCCGCCAACGGGGCTATTCCGCATGGATATACCTTTCAATAAACCATACATTACGGGCAATGAGTTAGGGTACATCCAAACCGCCATTGAGGATGGGGCCGTATCGGGCGATGGGCAGTTTACGGTTAAGTGCCAAAACTTGCTCAAAGAAAAGTTTGGGTTTAAGGAGTGCCTGCTTACCACCAGTTGTACCGACGCGCTAGAGCTAGCCGCACTGCTGCTGGATATTGGCCCTGGCGATGAAGTGATAGTGCCTTCCTACACGTTTGTTTCTAGTGCCAATGCCTTTATGTTGCGTGGGGCGAAGATACTTTTTGCTGATTCCACCAACAACGGCCCAAATATTGACCCAGAGAGCATCCGTAGCCTGGTAACCCCAAATACCAAGGCTATTGTAGTAGTGCACTATGCCGGTATCCCTTGCGAAATGGATGCCATTAATGAAATTGCCGAAGAATATGGCCTGTATGTAGTGGAAGATGCCGCACACGCTTTGGATACCTATTATAAGGGTAAGCCTGCTGGTATGTTGGGCCACTTGGCTGCGTTCTCTTTCCATGCTACCAAGAATGTGATAGCTGGCGAAGGCGGTGCTTTGGTGATAAATGATGAGCGATTTATTAAGCGTGCGGAAGTACTTCGCGAAAAGGGCACCAACCGTTCGGCATTCTTAAGGGGCGAGATAGATAAGTATGAATGGATTGATGCTGGCTCCTCATTTGCTCCATCGGAGTTGAACGCTGCATTTCTGTTCGCACAATTGGAGCAACTAGATGCTATACAAAAGCGCCGACGCAAGCTGTGGCAACGCTACTACAATGCCCTGAGGATTTTGCAAGTACAGCAACAGGTACAGCTACCCGTAGTATCGGCACATGCTAGTCATAGTGCGCATGTGTTTTACCTCATCTGCGCTACTGCTGATGAGCGCATCGCCTTAATCAACCACCTTAAGGAGCATGGTGTGCAGGCGGTGTTCCATTATCTGTCGTTGCATAAAAGCCCCTTCCACCTGCAGCATAGCGAACCTACGCACCTGCCCAATACCCAGCATTATTCTCACTGCTTGGTGCGCCTGCCGCTTTATTATGATTTAACGGAAGAGCAGGTTGATTTTGTAGTTGGCAAAGTATTGGAGTTTTATGCGTGAAATTTTGTAATTTACGCATGTAATAATCTTTTGCATCTGCCGTTATAGTCAAAAATCCGAAGATGAAAAGCTTTACTTTCTTACTGCTAAGTGTATTACTTTCTTTTGGTGTTATGGCGAAGAAAGATGACGCCATCCATATCAAAAGTCTTGATTTAAACTTGCAGCGGGTGCCTGGTGGTTTGTATATGAGCCAAGAGATTACCAACGGGCAGTATTTAGCTTTTTTGAATGATTTGATTAAACAAGGTAGGGCAGAAGATGCCCTGAAGTACACACCTGATACACTTTCCTGGCGTAGTGCCTTAACTTATGGCAACCCTTTGGTGGAGTATTATTTCCGACATCCAGCTTACCATAATTTTCCTGTTGTAGGTATTGATGTCGCTCAGGCCAATGCTTTTTGTGCTTGGTTAACAAAGCAAGTAAAAGCCGATCCTAAATTAAATCTGCCCAATGCGTTGTGCATCTTGCCTTCTGAAAATGAATGGATATCAGCTTCGGCACCTTTTCTCGATAACCCATATCCCTGGTACGGCCCCTATGCCTACGACGAAAAAGGCGATATGCTTTGTAATGTAAAGGTAGAGCGCATTGATGAAAATGCTTTTTTGAAAAACGAAGGTATTGGCAGTATTTGGCTTACTGCGCAAATAGAAAGCTACTATCCCAACAAGTTTGGCTTGTATAATATAATTGGCAAAGTAGCCGAACTAACTAGCGAAGGGTACATAAAAGGCGGTAGCTGGGATAACACCATTGACGAATGTGCCATTACTAAAAGGCAAGAATTTGAACTCCCTAGCCCATATGTTGGCTTCAGGGTACTATTAAGGCCGAAAGTTGGCAATACCTGCCCTACTTATGAGTAGTGCTGTTATGTCCTTATAATACCTCATACACATGCTGGTACTCGCTGACGGTAATATTGCTGAAGCCTGCATTCTGCAAATGGCTTTTCCATGTGGGCATTACCTCAGGGTCGCCATGCACTAAGAACATGCGTTTTACTTGCTCGGGCTTTTGACAGCTCAAAAACTCCAGCATTTCCTTGTAATCACCATGGGCACTAAAAGGGTCCATGATTACCACATCAGCATTCACGCTATACCAATCGCCATAGATGCTCACCAGTTTTTCGCCATTCCGTAGTCGGCCAGCAAGGCTGCTTGGGGTAGCCCAACCCACAATGAGCACGGTATTGCGGGCATCCTCAATATTGTTTTTTAAGTGGTGTTTTATGCGGCCGGCCTCTGCCATGCCCGATGCAGAGATTATGATTGCTGGTCCCTTCATGGTATTCAGCGCAATGGAATCGGCCACATCGCGCACGTAGTGCAGCCTGTCAAACCCAAATGGCGAAGGGTCTTGCTGCATGTATTCAACCATATCCTCGTTGAAACACTCCGGGTGGCTGCGCATTATTTCGGTAGCATCCACGGCCATTGGGCTATCCACATATACGGGTATGTGCGGCAGCTTCTTTTCAAATTCCAGGTTGTTCAATACGTTTACCACCTCTTGCGTGCGCCCTACACTGAAGGCGGGTATGATGAGCTTACCGCCTTTCGCCACACACGTTTCTTCCACAACCTTAAGCAATATTTTCTCTACTGAGCCAAAAGCATCGTGTAGCCTATCGCCATAAGTTGATTCACAAATGATGTAATCGGCCTGCGGAAAAGGTTGCGGGTCGCGCAGAATGCGGCTGCCGTATTTACCAATATCGCCTGTGAAGGTAAGTCGTTTGGTTTGGTGCCCTTCGCTAATTTTTAGGTTTACTACCGCGCTGCCGATAATATGGCCCGCATCAGTAAAGGTCACTTCCACACCGGGCAACACTTCCGTAGGGGTATCGTAATTTATGGTGCGGTACTGCTTCATGCACCGCTCGGCATCGGCGGTACCGTATAGGGGCTCAATTGGTTTTTTACCCTTTTTTAGTAATTTTTTATTTACATATGCCGCTTCACTTTCTTGAATACCGGCGCTATCGGCTAGCATTAGTTCGCATAGGTCGGCGGTGGCTGGTGTACAATATATGTTTCCGCGAAAGCCGTCTTTCACCAATTTGGGTATCAGGCCGCTGTGGTCAATGTGAGCATGAGATAGTATCAATACATCCACTTCATGTGGTTGAAAACCCAAGTGCAGATTTAGCTCTTCGGTGGCCTTACCTCGCCCTTGAAACATGCCGCAATCTAATAGTATATTCTTACCGTTATCGAGGGTTATCAAATGCTTGCTTCCAGTTACTGTACCTGCTGCGCCGTAAAATCCTATTTGCATAATATGGAGATATTTAGCTAGTAAAGATAGGGGCTAATGCTTAACTGTTTTTCTGAGATTTATCATGTGATATACCTTAGCCTTGATTACGCAGGTTGACTGGAAAGCTAATAAAGGATATGCTGGCTGAGCTATCAGCCATAGAAAAGGGAATTAAGGAAAAAAGACTAAGTTTTACAGAGAAACTTGAGGATTTTTACTGGCTATTCCAGTAGCTACTAGTATAACAGCAACAATTATGATTACTGCAATGGCTATACCCATAAACAGTACACCCTTCTTGTAAAGCTTCAGGTTTTCTTGCAGTTTTTTGTGCTTGAAAACGTTTACTAGCTTGTTTTCGGTGCGGAGGAAAGAGCTCTCGTTTTTGATAACGTAATCGAAAGCACCGCAGGCCATAGTTTCTACAGCTATTTCAATTTTCTCTTGGCCCGAAAGCATTACTACTTCAGTATCGGGTTGGCGAGCTTTGATTTTTTTGAGGATTTCGATACCGTTGGCAGCACTTTTCTCCACGCTGTTCAGGTAATAGTCCAACACAATTGCATCGGGCTGCTTGTCCAAGTTTGCCAAGCAATCTTCTCCGGTTGAGAAGGTGGTAATGTCCAGTTTCAACTTGCTTGAAAGGTGGTCTTTCAGCATTTGCAGGTGCATAGGGTCGTCATCAACCAAAAATATCCTGCGAGTATCAGAGTTAGCCATAGGTGGTAAAGTGGTTTGTGGTGATATAGTTAATTGGCACTTACGTATTCGCGTAGTTCGCCAAAGGCTTGTTTCATAATGGTTTCCAGCTTGTCAATCAAGGCTGGTAATGCATCCAAATTATTTTTTGACCCACTTATTTCTTCAATCGAACGTATATCTTGCTCCAAGCTTTTGATGCCCATATAAGCCAGTTGCGGCTTAATGGAGTGCGCGGCCACCCGAAGGTTGTCATAGTCGCCAGTACCAAGGCTAGTGCGTATCTCTTCTACTTGCTCTGGCGCCCTATCCAGAAACATCTGTACGTATCGTTTTATCTTCTGTGGGTCGTTTCCAGTGAAACTGCCCAAGAATGTAAGATCGGTAACCTTGTCGCTCATAAATTGGTTTTATGCAAGCTGTGGTTTGCTGGTGAGCTTTAAAATTTTGCCCCTTAAATCCTCGGGGTCAAAAGGTTTGCTAATATAATCATTCATGCCTGATTCTAAACACCTTTCCACCTCAAATTTCTCGACATTGGCTGTCATTGCCATTATCGGCACTGCATTTTTTGGAGATGGTAGCTGGGTGCGTATATAACGCGTAGCATCATGGCCGCCCATTACAGGCATGTTTATATCCATCAGTATTAAGTGGTAGTGGCCCGCCTCAATTTTATCAATGGCAATTTTACCGTTAAGCGCCTCGTCTAGCTTCGCATCGGGGAACAGGGCGTTGAGTGTATCTTGAGCTACCATCTGGTTGAAATCGTTATCATCAACCACCAATATGTGCAAGGGCTCATTATCGTCGAAAGTATCTTTCACCTCTTGTTGCAATGAGCCTCGGTGTGTGGTGAGCAGGCGGGTTATTTTCTCTTCCAGTTCCTCTGGCACAAATGGCTTGGATATGTAATCGTTCATGCCTGCTTGGGTGCACTCATATATAGCTTCTTGGGTAGCACTGGCGGTCATGGCCATTATTAAGCTATTACCATTGGGTGCGGGCAGCTTTCTTATCGCAATGGTAGCTTCCAGCCCGTTCATAATGGGCATGTTGATGTCCATCAATACCAGGTCATAATGATTTTGCATAACCTTATCTACCGCCAACTTGCCGTTTTCTACTATCTCCACGCTTACCCCTGCAAACATGTTTTCCAAGGTATCTTGCGCTACTATCTGGTTGAAGGCGTTATCCTCGGCCAACAGTATCTTCACCCCTTTCATCGATGGGCCTGCTACTTTGTCGGCGGCTTTGTCGGCTATTTCAAGTTGGCCTGGCTCAAAGGCTAGCTCAAAGTAGAAGGTAGTACCTTGGCCTACTTTGCTGGTAACACCTATATGCCCGTCTTGTAGCTCCACCAACTGTTTACTGATGGTGAGGCCTAAGCCGGTACCGCCATATTTTCGGGTAGTGGTACTGTCTGCTTGTGAGAAACTCTCAAAAATGGCATCCAGTCTATCTTCGGGTATGCCGATGCCAGTATCTATCACATCAAATCTTAGCCGCACCTTTCGGTCTTCATAGCCTTGCATGCTCACTTGTATAGTAATGCCGCCAATGTCAGTAAACTTTACCGCGTTGCTGGCAAGGTTTAGCAATATCTGGTTGAGGCGCACTGGGTCGCCCTTTAGCACTGGTGGTACGTTATCGTCGATGAGGGTGGTTACGGACAGATCTTTCTCCTCGGCCTTGAATGTAATGGTGTTCAGTACCCCGTCCATAGCTTCGGCAAGCGAGAAGTCAACGTTTTCAAACTCCAGTCTTCCGGCCTCTATCTTACTTATGTCAAGTATATCATTGATAATTACAATCAAGTTATCTGCTGATTGCTTGATGGCTTTAAGGTACTTTAACTGCTGCGGTACCAGTTCCGATTTTAGCAACAGGTTAGTCATGCCCACCACTGCATTCATCGGGGTGCGTATCTCGTGGCTCATGTTGGCCAAAAACTGCTCCTTGAATTTTTTGCTTTGCTCGGCGCGTTCTCGGGCCAGTTCGGCATCTACCAGTTGGTGCTTGGCTTTTTGCCCTTCTTTTATTTCGCCTACCTCATCAAGGGTTTTGTTGAGGGTAAGTTCAAGGTCGTTAAAGTCAACGGGTTTGGTAATAAAGTCGAACGCTCCCTTGTTCATGGCAGCACGTATGTTGCCCATATCGCCGTAGGCCGACATTACTATTACCCGTGCAACAAACTTGTTTTCTTTTATTTTCTGAAGCAATTCTAGCCCAGTCATTTCGGGCATATTGATGTCGGTAATTACCACATCAACATCTGGCATTTCATTGAGGTGCTTAAGGGCGGCAACGCCATTGTTGGCGTAGTATAGCTCCATTTCCCCTTGCCTAATTTTTTTACGGAATCGTTGTCTAAAAAGGTCTTCCGCATCTGGTTCGTCATCAACCAGAAGTATTTTGGGGGGCGTAAGTGTTGTCATTGCTTTAAAGACAGAATTTTGTCCCTCAAGTTAGTAAAATCTACTGGTTTGGTTACAAAATCGTCGGCACCAAAAGTTTTGGCCGTGCTATAGTTTTGATCATCACCGTATGCCGAAATCATAAACACACGTAAGTGGGGGAACTGTTCTTTTATTATTTTGAGTAATTCCAACCCCGTCATGCCAGGCATATTGATGTCGGATAGCACCAGTACCAAATCAAACGGACTTAGCTGACGCAGATATTCAAGTGCTTCTTCAGCAGAAAACACAAACTTGAAATCTACTTCACCCGCCCTCAACTCCTTCCGGAATCTTTGGCGAAAAAGTGCTTCCACGTCCCTTTCGTCGTCAACCACTAATATTTTCATCACCACATCCAATTTATATATTGCTACAAATAAAGCTTATCTACGTATAAAAACGTAATTTTCGATCTAGTTTTTATACCGGCAAACTAATAACAAACTCGGTGTATTCACCTTCATTACTGTTCAATTCTAGTTTTCCACTATGCCCTTTCACTACTATATCGTAACTAATAGAGAGTCCTAAGCCTGTACCTTCGCCAGTTGGTTTGGTGGTGAAGAACGGGTTAAAAATTTTATCAAGGTTTTCCTTTGATATACCCGTACCGTTGTCGCGAATAATAACCTGTGCCATATTACCTACCAGTTTTGTGCCAATTGTAACTACAGGCGCAAACGATTCGCCAATAGTTTGCTTCTTTTTAAACGCTGCATAAATAGCATTATTGGCTATATTCAGTATTACTCTGGATATATCTTGCTTCACCAGCATTATTGGTGGCACGCCGTCGTCATATTGTTTATCGAAATGTACTGTTATCCCTTGCTGCTTACTTCGTAGGCCATGGTATGCGAGGTTTACGTTTTCTTCTACCATTTTATTCAGGTCAATAGCTTCTTTTTCGCTACTTTGGTTTCTGGAGTGCATCAACATGCCTTTTACAATGTCATCGGCGCGCTTTCCGTGCTCGTTTATTTTTTTCACGTTGTGCCTTATGTCGGTTAGTATGTCTTCTATATTAGAACGGTCTTTTTCTGCTATCGGTTGCTGCTTCAGTTCTTCGTCCAGCTCGTTTACCAACTCTTCTGATAGCTCCGCAAAGTTGTTTACAAAGTTTAGTGGGTTCTTTATCTCGTGAGCTATGCCCGCCGTAAGCTGCCCAAGCGATGCTAGCTTCTGCTGCTCTACTAATCGGTTTTGAGATTCCTTTAGCTCGCTGGTGCGCTCAGTTACCAAATCTTCCAGTTTCTTTTTCTCCACGCGCAACTGTCGTGAGCGAATGAAGATGATGAGGTAAAAAAGCAAACCGATGGCGACAATTAAAAGCATATACGCCCACCAAGTACGGTACCATGGCGGGGTAATAGAAAAGTAGTACTCGTTTTCGGTGCTCAGCTCATCAAAGGCATTGCGGGCTCGTACCTTAAAGTTGTAGCTACCTTCGGGTAGGTTGGTATAGTCTTTCCTGGTATCGCTGGTCCACTCGCTCCAGTCTTGGTCAAAGCCTACCAACTGGTATTGGTATTCGGTAAACTCTGGCAAATCGTAGCTAGTGGCACCAAAGTCAAATCTCAGTGCATTATCATTAAAAGATAGGGTAGGAGTAAGCAACTCGTTCTGCTCTAGTGCAGGGTTGCCTTGCTCGTTAAAGAAGGTGCCATCAAACAGCATTTCGCCTTCGCCTAGTTGCACGCGGCGTATCAGGCACTGAAAGCTATTGCCGCTACCCATGGTTTCGCCTGCAAGGCGTATCAGTCCTTGGTTGCCACCCAGCCATATTTGGCCATCTTTATCTTTGAAGATGGTGTTGTATGAGCGGTCGGCTAGGTTATTAAAGGCCCGGGTAGTCATTTCATAAGACCCACTGCCGTTGTTTTTAGCAATGCCCTTATCCAAGTTGCTGACAACAAAGTATGCCGAATCGGACAGCTGCATCATAGCTACCAGGCGTTTGCCAGCATCGTTAAACTCTTTACCAAATACCGATGATTGGTAAAACTTACCTTGGGCCTCGTCAAACTGATATACGCCTTCATTGGTGCTTACCAGCAGTTTGCCATCCATTAAAAAGATCTTATTGAGGCTGTTCGCTGGCAGACCCTCGGTGGTGGTATAGTATTGTGGCTTTTTTGGGCTAAGGTCTTTGTTCAATGGCATATACATAAGGCCATCGTTTTGGGTGGCGGCCCAAATACCGTCGCCAATAATAACTACCGAAGTAAATGTACCGGGTATCGATTGGAAGGCGGGGTGTGCTTCCCATTTATTGCCATTGCTTTTTAGGGCAATCAAACTATCGGTTAAGCCCGCAAAAACCACATCGGCATTTTTAGGGTGTGCATATAGAAACTGGGTATTGGGGCTTATCACCCTTGTAGGCAGGTTGTCTTGTAGGTTGTATATACCATCGGTAGTTGCTATCAACAAGCCCTGCGGATTGCTAATCATACCATGGAACTCGGTATAAAAGCCCGGGATATCGGTAAAAGTGGAGTGGTACTTAAAATAACTCTTACTAAGCTCGGTGCTGCTTACATCCTTTAGGTGATAGATGCCTTGCGTAGTAGATACATATAAGGTGCCATTGTGCCGAACGATGCTATTTACATTGCCCTGTAGCCCAGAGCGCTCATTAAATAGATAAACTGATGAGTAGAGCGAAACCCTTACCAATCCATTATCGGTAGCTAGCCACAGCCCTTTTTGCCCATCTAAATAAGCGGAATTAATGGTATTGTCTGGCAAGCCACTTTCACGGTTCAAAATATTGCTCACCTTTCCGCTGGCATTAATAATAACCAAGCCACCACGCAGGGTAGTAATGGCTATGTTGCCATCGGGCAGGGCCATGCCGCCCGAAATGAGGTTTTCTTTTAGGTAATTGTCTACTTGGGTAGGGAATGGTTGCAGTTCACTGCCATTCCACAACATTAGGCCGTCAAATTTGCGAGCAATTAGGAGCTTTTTATCGCCAAATGGCACTACTGCCTGTATGCCTTCGTTGGCCCAGGCGTTATATTTTTCGCCAAATACATTGTTAAAACCATTTCCCTCCAGCACATTTAGGCCCATATCGGTTAAGGATAGGTACAGTTGGCTGTTGATATAAAAAGCGGGGTTGCGCAACAGCGGGGCAGGCAGCACCGTTTCGGTTACTTTGCCATTGCTATATACAAATAGCTTATTAAGGGAAACGAAATAGGTAGCATTGGCATTGGTAAACACATTGAGGAAACTACCCAATGAGCCATCGCCCGCCAAGCCAGCGGCTAGCGATGTATACTCCAAGCTACCCGTTGAGTCGGGCTTTAAGTACCCAAAGTCGCCGTCAAGGCCAGCATATATGCGGCCGTTGGCATCTGCCGTAAGGGCACGCACAATGGCACCAGGCGGAACAGTAATGATGCGCCAACGGGTGCCGTCAAATTCCATAATGCCGCTCTCGTTGCCAAAGTACATCAGCCCACGGTTGTCGCTAGCTATGGCATAATTGCGTTTGCTGCCCTTATATTCCTTATCGGCATACACACGCATTATGGGGTAGGCTATTTCTTTGGCATTTTGGCCAATAGCCTTTACCGCCGGTAGCATCGCTACCAATAGGAGTAAACAAATACGAATAGTGTTTATCATTTATTGCAGTATCTTCTTCAGGGAATAATGGTTTGGCTTGTAATGTTGGGCGTTTTTACCGCAATGTTCTGCCCCCTCAATTCCAGTTGCAACCATGGCGATTGAAAACTGGTGCCATCAACCCTCACGGTTTCGCCTAAAAAATTGGTATAAACCACGCTAATTATCGGCAGTTCGAAATCCAATTGTTTGTTCTCTCCCCAAGAAAGGGCCACTTCGCTGGTTTCGGTTTGCTCGGCTTTAGTGCTGCGTTGTATGTCATATTTCAAGTGGTACTCTAGCTTGCCGCTGGGGCCCGAACTGTTGAAAAACACCTCGGTAGTGAAGCATGTTTTGCCACCCGTGTTGGTTTTACGATACGCCCAATCCCTGTTTTTCTGTCCGCCTGATGATTCTACCACTAGGTCTACCGATTCGGGAATTAGGCTCCAACCATCGTGGTTGGGTATGCACTGCTTTTCCACTAGGTTGCCCTTGCTGCCGTTCAGCAAAAAGGTGCGGGTACGTTTGGTTTGCTTTTCGGTGTTGCTCGATTTGCTGTTGCGGGTTATGGTCAACTTACCAGGGGAAGTAGGTAAGGCGATGGCCTGTAGGTGATATACTGATATGAACTGCTTCTTCTTATTCACTTTTTTGCCTACTTGCCCTACCAAATGCATCTCTAACCGGTTAACTGACATAGGTGATGCGTTGGTTAGCCCCAACTGCTCACTGGAAAACTGAAACGTGATGGTGGTATCGGTGGCGTGGGAGTATCCTATTTTAAAGGTTCCGTTAGTAAGGTATACCTCGTTGGTATCTTTTAGTAAAAGCGGGAATTGCCCTTTAAAGGATAGTGTTACACTGCTATTTTGCCCAGCATAATAGGTGTAAGGTAGGCTATTGTCAACCTGAAACTGGTTTTTTACCGCGGGCATTTTGGCTTTTATGGCTTGGGTAGCGGCTGCGGGGTCGTCTTGTTTGCCACTGGTAATAGTAGCAATACCTGTGGTTAATTCGTTTAGCAGCACTAATTCGGTCTCATCCAATTTTGCTACATCATCGTTAAGGTTTAAGGTGCCAAGGCTCGCGTAAGCATCTAGCGCATCAAGCCAAAACTGTACTTGCTTTACCCGCTCATATTTATCCTCAAGCGGCGCAGTTGTTACATAGTCGTTCAATTGTACCAATAGGGGGTTCAGCTTTGCGCTAATCGTTTCAGGGTTGTCTTGTGCCGATAGAGTATTGAAACCTAATATTATAAGGGAGCAGATGCTTAGTAATAGCTTCACAATCAAGGTAGTTTTATGCAGTGGGTAAATATAAGGCAAACACTGCAAATTGTAGTGCACCTGCCACTAGTTTTGCTCGGGTAAAAATACATAGAGTTACCATGGTGGTTTTATGTACAAGAGTAGTAGCGTTGGGTTTTGTTAAAACAATTTCGCCTCGCTGTTATTTTTTTATTAAATGAAAACTTGCGTTCTTTACCAAACCATGTTTGATGACCCGCTAACTAATGTGGCCTCTTATGATAGAAACTTATACCCGCTACTCTAAGTTTGGATTATTTTTTATTGCCTTTACGTTGATTTTGCTTACTGCCACCGTTACACAGGCACAAGTAATAAAGGGCACCATTATTGACTCTGAAAGTAAACAGCCCGTTTACGCTGTGGCTATTTTAGTAAAGGGCACTACCCTAGGCATTACTACCGATTTTGATGGTAAGTTCGAGATTGATTTGCTGGGCACACCGCTGCCAATAACCTTGGAGATATCTTACCTAGGCTACATTTCCCAGCAGGTGGTAGTAACTACCGAAAACGTATCAAGGCCCATAAATGTATTGCTGGTGGGCAACGCGGTACAAGTGGCGGGGGTGGAAGTATCAGCAGGCCGTATCTCCGAAAAGCAGCTGGAGGAGGAGCTTACCGTTGAATCAATGAATTTGGCAGCAATCAAAGAAACACCTTCTTCCAGCTTTTATAATGGTTTAGGAGCCTTGAAAGGTGTTGATGTTACCACGGCTTCTTTCGGTTTTGTAGTAGTTAATACTCGTGGCTTTAATAGCACTCGTCCTGTACGCTCACTTCAATTAGTGGATGGGGCTGATAACCAAGCACCTGGATTAAACTTCTCACTGGGCAACTTTGTGGGCTCTAGTGAATTGGACATACAGAAGGTTGATTTGGTAGTAGGTGCTAGCTCTGCCTTGTTTGGCCCAAATGCATTTAACGGTGTTATTAATATGCAAACCAAAAGCCCTTTCTTCCATCGCGGGCTAAGTGTTTTGGTGAAAGGTGGCGAGCGTAATATGTTTGAAGGTGCGGTACGCTATGCCAAGGCTTTTAAAAACAATAAAGGCAATGACCTTTTTGCGTTTAAAGTTAACTTCTCGTATTTGCGTGCAGACGATTGGGTGGCCAACAGCCTTGACCCAACAGAGCAATCACAGACGGGGGTTAGTAATTTTGGTGGTTACGATGCTGTAAATGTATACGGTGATGAAAGGCTCTTTGCCGTATCGCTCGACCCTGAGGATAGAATATACACTGAACGTACTTTCCCTGGTTTGGGCTTACCCTACAGAACTGGTTACAATGAAAGCGACCTGGTAGATTATAACACCAAAAACGTTAAGGCTGGTACGGCTTTGCATTTTATGCTAAACCCTAAGATTGAAACCATCTTTACCTATAATTTTGGCACTGGTACTACAGTATACCAAGGCGACAACCGCTACAGTCTTAAGGGTTTTATGTTCCACCAGATGAAGGCGGAAATTCGGGAGGAGAACAAATGGTTTTTTAGGGCATACCATACCCGCGAAAATGCGGGCGACTCATACGATGCCGTATTTACGGCGCTTTTGTTGCAGGATGCCGCTCGTTCCAATGATAGCTGGTATACAGCTTACCAAACTGAATATAATAGCAGGATAGTACCATTGGTGCGCAATTTGCCTGGCTACCCCGACCCTAACAATCCCGCGTACACCCAACTCTGGTTTGGTGAAACTAGAGACTCGATGATTGCCTTGAGCAACGCAGTAATGCAACAATATTCTGACTCTTTAATAAAATGGCACAATATGGTGCGCGAGATTGTGGATAGCGCTAATGGCACCAATGCCTATTTCGAACCAGGCACCGAGCGTTTCGATTCCATGTTCAACGAAATTGTATCCAGGAATACCTTTTTGGAAGGGGGCTCTAGGTTTTTTGATAAATCGGCACTAACCCATGTACAGGGCGAATATAAGTTTACTCCATGGTGGCTAGATATAACCTTGGGCGGAAGTTTCCGCTACTATCAGCCCAACTCTGAGGGTACCATATTTAGCGATACCGCTGGCACAGTAATTACTAACTGGGAAGTTGGAACTTACTTAGGGCTAGAGAAGCGATTGTTGGAGAATAAATTGATACTTACCGGTACGGCACGGGTAGATAAAAATCAAAACTTTAAGGTTTTGGTTTCCCCCGCAGCATCAATCGTATATAAGGTAAAAGGTGATAACGCATTGCGTTTATCATTTTCTTCAGCGATTAGAAACCCAACCCTACAAGACCAATACCTATATTATAATGTGGGTCGAGCTTTGCTCGTAGGTAACTTGGATGGATTCGATTCATTGGCAACTACCGAGTCATTGTATGATTATTACGAGACGCTCAACCGTGATACTTTAAGCTACAGCAACATTGAGGCGGTGCGGCCAGAAAAGGTGAGATCTATAGAGTTTGGATATCGCGGCACTATCAGCAAAAGAGTTTATGTTGACGGTAGCTATTATTTTAGTTGGTATACCGATTTCTTGGGCTACCAAATTGGAGTAACAACCGATTTTGACGATAACACTGGTCTATTGCAAAATTTTGATGGGTATCGCGTTTCCGCCAACTCGCGCGATATGGTTACCACGCAGGGTTTCTCACTAGCCGTTACCTATGGTTTTGGAAAGTATTATGCCCTTACTGGAAACTACAGCTGGAATAAACTAGATAGAAGAGGATCTGATGACCCCATCATTCCCGCCTTCAATACCCCTGAGCATAAGTTTAATGTGGGTATATCAGGCCGCGATATAGTATTAAAGATAGGCAATGCCACCATTAAAAACTGGGGCTTTAACATCAATTACAAATGGGTGCAAGGTTTTGAGTTTGAAGGCTCACCTCAGTTTACGGGGTATGTGCCATCCTATTATATGCTAGATGCGCAGATAAATTACAAGGTTCCTAAATGGTATACTACCTTTAAGCTAGGTGCTACAAACCTTACCAATAACAAGCAATTTCAAACTTATGGTGGCCCGCGCATAGGCAGATTGGCCTATGTATCCATCTTGTTTGAGTTTGATAAAATTTAAAAAGTTGAATTATTGAGCATCCTATTATTGCAAGAATAACGCTATATTTATGATTATACTATAATAAAAACCAAAAACCCCCTATTATGCAACGTAACATTTTTACACTTCTATTAGCACTGTTCACGGTTGGCAGTGTTGCGGCGCAAAGCCGTTACCTTGATGAGGTTTTCACTGATGTCGACATTACATTAGATGTCACTTATGCTCAAAACTATTCTTTCCTTTCTGGTTCACCTGCTTTGCAAGATTTGCAGATGGACGTTTATGAGCCAGCTGATGATACCACTGGCGGTACATATTTTGATGGTGCCCGCCCGGTAGTAATATTCATGCACCCTGGTAGTTTCTTGCCTAAAGGCTTGAACACATTGCCTTTCGGTGATAACCGTGATAGTTCTGTTGTTGAAATTTGCACACAGTTTGCCAAGCGTGGTTTTGTGGCGGTTGCACTTACCTACCGCATCGGCTGGAACCCATTTGGCAGTAGCGACGTAGAACGTGCTAAAACCATCATCAATGCGGTTTACCGTGCACAGCAAGATGCGCGGTCGGCTATACGCTACTTCCGTAAAGATGCTGCAACCACCAATATCTACAAAATTGATCCATATCGTGTAATTGTTGGTGGTACCAACTCTGGTGGTTATGTTGCATTGGCCGTAAACTCGCTGAACAAAACAACTGAGTTGAATTTGTTGAAATTTTTGGATGGAAACGGCAATTCGTTCGTAGACCAATCCGTTACTGGCGGTTTTTATGGCGAAGGCGGTCGTGTTGGTTTTAACTCTGTAAGCAATATAGGTTACTCTTCGGCACCGCAAGTGGTGTTGAACATGGGCGGCGCTACTGGCGATACTACTTGGATTGAAGCCGGTGAAGCTCCTATTGTTTCTTTCCATGGCGAGAATGACCCACTTACCCCATACGGCACCGCGGTTGTTATTGTTTCTTCTACACAACAAGCAGTGGTAGAAGTGAGCGGTAGTTTCTCTATAAGCAGCGCGGCTAATAGGCTGGGCTTGCAAGATAAACTGGTACCAACTGTTCCGTTTACTGATTCTTACACCCAAGTGGCAGAAGGCCGTACTAGTTTCGAAGGTTTGTTCCCATTCCCAGGCGCTGCTAGAGAGAACGGTTACGAGCCATGGTCTTGGTACGATCCTAATAATCCAAATATTGACACTGCAACAGTTGGCAATTCTGGCTTTGGCTCAAGGGCCAATCCATTCGCTACCAAGCCTAAGGCTTTGAACTACATCGACACTGTTATGAATTACTTCGTTCCACGTGCTTTGGAGGCATTTAAAAATGTTGACTCAACTGCAGTAGAAACTGTTGACCCTTCTGATGCACCTACTGTAGGCATTTCAACAGTTGATGTAATCAATTCGTTGCTGAATGTTTATCCAAACCCTACCACAACCGAGCTTAACTTATCTTTGGATGGATTGGCATTTAGCATTGATAAGGTGGAGGTTTACGACCTTACCGGTAGGTTGATATTGAGCGATAGCAATGTAGCAAATCCACAGTATCACCGCATGTCATTGGTAGACTTAAGTAGCGGCAGCTATATTGTTACCATTACCGTAAACACAGGCGAGCAAATCAGCAAGCGTTTGTTAGTTAATTAATCTGCTACACCAATAAATACACAGTTATAAGAAGGCCGTTCCCTTTAGAGGGGGCGGCCTTTATTTTTCTTGGCAAAGTTCAATTAGCACACCGTTGGTGCTTTTTGGATGGAGAAATACCACCAGCTTGTTGTCGGCGCCCGGTTTGGGGGTTTCGTTTAGTACGGTGAAGCCTTCAGCTTTTAGGCGCGCTACCTCGGCATGTATATCGGCCACATCAAAGGCAATGTGGTGAATGCCTTCGCCGCGTTTCTCGATAAACTTGGCTATTGCGCTATCGGCATTACTGGCTTCCAGCAATTCAATCTTGGTTTCGCCCACCTGAAAAAAGGAAGTGTTTACCCCTTCGCTCTCCACCGATTCGGTTTTGTAGGGTAATACGTTAAGCAGCTTGCTGAAAAGCTCGTTGCTGGCGGTAAGGTCTTTTACGGCGATGCCAAGATGTTCTATTTTGCGCATGGGAGCGGATTGAAATGACGAATTTAAGAAAAAACAAAAAGGCCCCACATTGCTGCGGGGCCTTCTGTTGGTCCACTAGGTCTCGAACCTAGACTCTTCTGTACCAAAAACAGACGTGTTACCAATTACACCATAGACCAATGCTTGGTAGCAGTTGCAAAGGTATATAATTACTTCAAAAAACGGAAAAGGGTTTCCACAATTTATTTCAATTTTCCGGAAAAAATATTTCCTGCAATATTAATCAATAGGTTACAAGCCATTTTTCGTAATTTCCCTCCCGCAAAACCACGCTCCCTATGGCCACTACCAAAGCCACACCGCCGTTAATGGTAATCGATACGAAAGATGATTTGTTTAAAAAGGTGTTTTTCGGCCTTATAATAGCGGTGGGCATATTGCTACCGATATTGAGTATACAAACCGGCATCAATGGCGACGAGCGATTTCAAGTGTTTATAGCCAAATACATCATCCCTTTTTATACCAGCTTCGGTGAGGATAGGCGGGTGTTTTTAACTAAAGACGAGGTATTGCCCGTTTATAAGCAAGGCGGCCAAGAGTTGGTTACCCAACAATACAACATTGATATGGTGCCGCAAGAGAGCAACTTGATGAACTATGGCGGCCTCTTTGAGTTCACTTCCATGGCGGCGGCCAAGCTGGTAGGCATACATACTGATATGGATACCGGCTTTTTTGATGTGCGGCACTTTCTGCTCGGCCTTTTTACTGCAATCTGCTTGTTGTTTGCGGGCCTCATTGCTAAGGAGCTCCTTGGTTGGCGGGCAGCCGTATTTACGGTAGCCATACTGCTGGTGTCGCCCAGCTTCATTGGCCAAGGCATGATGAACAGTAAGGATATTCCCTTCGCGATGGGCTACGTAATTGCTACCTATTACATCATCCGTTTCTTGAAAGCCTTCCCAACACCAAGCTGGAAGAACGCTATTGGGGTGATGCTGGGCATGGCGCTAGCGCTCAATGTTAGGGTAGGGGCGTTGCTCTTGTTCTTTTACTTCACAATGTTTTGCGTGCTGTTTTGGGGCTACTTTCAGTTTATCAAAAAGGAGAACGGCTTTACGATGGCCAACTTGGGCAAAGCAGTAGCTAAGGCGCTGGTGGCTGGCGTGGGTGGTTACTTTATTGGTTTGTTGCTGTGGCCGTATGGTTTGATTGACCCGCTTGGCAACCCCTTGGCGGTGCTTAAAGAGCAGTCGGAGTTCCCCGTATTTATCAATCAGCTCTTCGAAGGGCAGGTGGTAAGCTCAAAAGATTTGCCAAGCTACTACCTCACTAAATTTATCTACATGACGGCGCCACTTACCTTTTTGGTAGGCTTGTTGGGCGGTGTGATAATGCTGCTACTTAACAGAAACAAAACAAACATCGGCCTGTGGGCCCTGCTTTTGTTTACGGCGTTGTTTCCACTAGCATATTTGAGTTACAACAATACCAATGTTTACAACGGTTGGAGACACATATTATTTGTATACCCAGCGCTGGTAATAGTGGCCGCGGCTGGCTTTGAGTACGTATTGCGCATGTGGCATAAGGCCATGGCCAAGTATGTAGTAGGTGGCCTATTTGTGGTGCTTAGCTTATCATCTATTATTTGGATGGCTACCAACTGGGCCTACCAATACGTTTACTTCAACCCGCTAGTAGGCGGTATTAAAGGAGCTTATGGCCAATATGTTACCGATTATTATATGATTGGGGTAAAAGAGGCATCCACTTGGCTGCTGGAGCAAGAGAAGATTGGCAGCGCTGGCCGACCGATTAAAGTTGCCAGCGACTGTGTATATCCTGCCCAAGTATACCTTACTACCAAAGCGGAGAATGTGGCGCTGCAATACCAGCGCTTCCATGGCCGCACCAATGCCGAATGGGATTATGCCATTTTCTACTCAGAATACGTGAACCCCTACCAGCTACAAAATGGCCTATGGCCACCCGATGGCACCGTGTATACCGTTGAAGCTGGTGGAGTGCCCATTGTTGCCGTACTGAAACGCACCGATATGAGCGACTACCAAGCAAGGCAGTTGTTGCAGGTAGGAAAATTTGCCGAGGCTATACCTTACTTTGAGAAAGCACTATCCACCCAAAAGAAAAACGAAGAATTATACTCCGGCTTGGGCTTATGCTACCTGAATGTAGGCAAGGTAAAAGAGGGCATCGAAATGGTGGACTACTCACTGCAACTCAATCCGCAGCACCAAGAGGGGGTGGCAATTCGCAATCAAATAAATAGCATGAACAACCGCAAATAGGGAGCACTTTGGCGTTAATATTTGCTAATATCTACACTATTCGCAAACCATCGCATTGGTTACGTCCTATTTTATTAATTTTGGGGGCTCTGATAAAACCACATTCATGAAACAATTTAAACTGGCGAACGATATTGCAGGCTGGCTAGTCTTTTTGGTCGCTTTAGTTACGTACACGCTCACGTTAGAATCCACAACCAGTTTTTGGGATTGTGGTGAGTTTATCTCCGGTGCATATAGGCTTCAAGTGGTGCACCCGCCGGGCGCTCCTACGTTTCTATTGTTGGGCAGGCTCTTTACCATGTTTGCTAACGATGACCCAAATTGGATAGCTTGGACGGTGAACTTCCTTTCGGGTCTAACCAGTGCTTTTTCAGTACTGTTCCTGTTTTGGATTACCACGCACTTTGCCCGTAAAATTGTGGCTGGTGTGAGCGAGCCAACTGGCTTTCAGACAGCCTTGATTATTGCAACTGGCGTTATTGGCGGCTTGGCTTGTACCTTTACCGATACCATTTGGTTTTCGGCAGTAGAGGGCGAGGTGTACGCTATGTCGTTGTTCTTTATGATGCTCGTATTCTGGACCATGTTGAAATGGGAGAACGCACCTGAAGAAACTGCCGATAAGTGGTTGGTTTTAACCTTCTTCCTTTTGGGCGTTTCCAGCGGTGTCCATTTGCTTAGCTTCTTGGCCATCCCATCTATGGCATTGATTTACTACTTCAAGAAGTTTCAAAACCCAAGGCCATTGGGCATCACAATTGCACTAGCAGTTGGTTTCGTTATCCTCGGATTCTTCTTCAAAGGTATTGTAAGCGGCCTTATCTCTATCATTGCTAAAATGGAGCTGCTCACCGTAAACAGCTTCGGCTTGGGTGTTGGTACCGGTTTTGGTTTGTTCGTGCTCATCTTGTTTGGGTTAATTGCATATGCTTTGTATGCTACCCGTGGAAGCCTTTTGGCACCCGTAAGGTTGCTGGGGATGACACTAAGTCGTTCTAAAATACATGTAGGTGTGTTATGCTTTTTGATGACCATGATTGGCTTCTCCACCTACGTAATTGTAGTGATACGCGCAGGTGCCGATACACCCATCAACATGAATAACCCCGATAACGTGTTCATGCTAGAGTCTTACCTAAACCGTGAGCAATATGGCAGCCGTGCATTGGTTTATGGCCCTAACTATACCGCCTACCCTAATGAAATTGTAGATAATGGCAACCGCTACTTCCCATTGCCTGATGCTAATGGTAAGGTAAAATATGAGATCATCGGCAAAAAAGTAGATTACGCTTTTAGTAAGTCGGATAAGATGTTCTTCCCCCGTATGGGATCTTGGAACGACGACCGCCACGTACAAGCCTACCGTGCGATGCTTAACCCCGATTTTGCGGTGGTTGATAGGTCTGGCAATGCTATTAGAAAATTCTCTAGCGACGGTATTGGTTGGCAGCAGGCATTGGCCCAAGCGCAACAGTTTGCCCAAACATCGGGCGGCGAATATACCGTGAAGGATTTGGTTTCGCAGCGCGACAACATTAGCTTCTTCTTGAACTATCAAGTTGGGGTAATGTACCTACGCTACTTTATGTGGAACTTCTCTGGCAGGCAGAACGACATACAAGGCAGGTTTGATAACAACGAAGGCAAATTTATTACTGGTATCAATTTCATCGATGAAATAATTATTGGCCCTACAGACAATATGCCTGAGTGGCGTAAGGAGAATGCCGGCATGAACAAGTACTTCCTGTTGCCATTTATACTTGGGCTTGTGGGAATGTTCTATCATGCCAAGCGCGACTGGAAGGGTTTCACCATTATTTTGGTATTGTTCCTGTTTACGGGCGTGTTGCAAGTGGTATACCTCAACTCGCCGCCATTTGAGCCTCGTGAGCGTGACTATACGCTGGTTGGCTCCTTTGTTACGTTCTGTTTGTGGATTGGCTTCGGTATGCTGGCCCTTTACAAAGCTTTGGAAAATGCCAAGCTGAAAAATACCCTATCACTGGGCTTAGCTTTTGTAGTGAGCCTTTCGGTACCACTGGTATTGGTATCAGAGAACTGGGATGACCACGATCGCTCTGGTCGCTATACCGCAAGAGATTTTGCGATAAACTACCTAGAATCGTGTGCACCGAACGCTATCATATTTACCCAAGGGGACAACGATACATACCCACTGTGGTATGCCCAAGAAGTAGAGAATATAAGGCCTGACATTAGGGTAGTAAACCTTAGCTTGCTAGGGGTAGACTGGTACGTGCAGCAGCTGAATTACAAGATGAACGAGGCACCGGCCGTGAAGCTATCGCTTACACCTGAAAAATACCGTGGCAATACTCGTGATGTGGTGCGCTTTTATGATTCTGGTAAGTTCAACCAAAGTGCTTATTATCCCCTTAGTGATGTGATTGCTTACATTGCCAACGATGCCAACAAGCGCGGAACACAAGGTGGCGAGATGGTGGAAGTTTTCCCGGTGAAAAACTTCTTTATGCCGGTGGATAAGGAGAAGATTAAAGCAAACAACATTGTACCAGCTGAATATTACGACCGCATAGTAGACCAACTGCGTTGGAGCATGGATGCAAACAAAAACAATTTGCTCAAAAACGACTTGGTAACCTTGGACATCGTTGCATCTAATCTTTGGGAGCGCCCTATTTACTTTGCCGTATCAGTTAGCCCTGATTCATACTTAGGTCTAGAGAAATACTTCCAATTAGAAGGATTGGCTTACCGTATTGTGCCAATTGAAACCGCCAACGATGGTAACGGCTACATTGCTCAGGATAGGATGTTTAAAACCGCCATGGATGAATTCCGTTGGGGAGGCATTGAGCGCAAAAAGACCATTACTTACACTACGAAAGAAGGCGAAACGCTGGTGAGTATTGGTTTGCAATTCAATAAGACCCCTGCTGAGCTGAAACAAGCAAATAACCTTACTAGCGATGCGGTTGCAGCAGGTACTAAGTTGACCGTTGAAGTGCCAGAATGGATATACTTGGATGAGAATATCTTGCGTATGACCATGAACCTGCGTAGTAACTTTGGTAGGTTGGCAGAGGAGATGCTTACTAGTGGCAAGAAAGCGGAGGCGATAAAAGTATTGGACGAGAGCCTTCGCGTAATGCCAAAGGAAACCGTGCCATACAACGTATTTATGCTGCGGTACCCAGATATTTATTACAGGGCTGGCGCTACTGAAAAGGCTCAGTTGCTAATGCGTGGCTTATTGGCCCACACCATGGCCGAATACACATACTTGCAGGATATAAAAGACTTTGAGCCAAACCATGAAAACGATATGCGCCAATCCATCGCTATCATATCGGAGTTGAGGCGCATCGCTACTCAGAACCAAGACCAGGTAATGGTTGACGAGGTGAATGCGGAGCTGACGAAGCTACAAGGAATGGGAGCATTTTAAGAGAAAAACAAAACAAGGCCCTCCCACTTTGGGAGGGCTTTTTACTTTAGAGCGTATTCAATACAGCCTTCAATGAAAGAAGAGAATTTAATATACGGTAAGCACCCATTGATAGAGGCATTGAAGGCCGGTAAGCCTTTTGAAAAGATACTGATGCAAAACGGTACCTCGAATGCGGAGATGAAGGAGGTGGGCGCCTTGGCGCGCCATGCCGGCATACCGGTGCAGTATGTGCCCCATCAAAAGCTGAATAAAGTAACCCGAAACAACCATCAAGGGATGATTGGCTTCGGTACGCTGATATCATACTATGACTTGCAGGATATCCTGATGCAGAGCTATGACTTGAATAAAGTACCGCTGTTTTTGTTGTTGGATAGGGTAACCGATGTGCGAAATTTTGGCGCCATAGCCCGCACTGCGGAGTGCTGCGGTGCCTCGGCTATTGTAGTACCTGCCACCGGTGGTGCATTGATACACGCGGATGCGATTAAAGCCTCAGCAGGAGCGCTCAACATCATCCCCGTGTGCAAGGTGAACAGGCTGGAAGATGCCGTAGATTTGCTAACGCTAAACGGCCTGCAAATACTTGTAAGTGAAATGGATGCCGAAAAGCACCTGCACGAAGTAGACTTCAGTATACCCACTGCC
Source organism: Sphingobacteriales bacterium (assembly GCA_027483645.1). Classification (GTDB taxonomy): domain Bacteria; phylum Bacteroidota; class Bacteroidia; order Chitinophagales; family CAIOSU01; genus CAIOSU01. The sequence continues at coordinate 540,866 of JAIXUD010000009.1, read as the reverse complement.
ATAATTATGGGTTCAGAAGGGGAGGGTGTAAGCGGTAAACTAGCCAGCTTGGCCAACGATAGCTTCAAAATACCTATGCTCGGCGCCACAGAATCGTTGAACGTATCGGTAGCTGCAGGTATGGTGCTATATGAGGCGGTAAGGCAGCGGTTGGTGAAGGTTTAGCACAATTTTTTGTTATGGATACTGGTTTTTTGTACCGTATGTAATTAATTTCGTTAAATTCGAGCAACACTAACTTATTAAACTGTGAGTATGAGCAAATCGGTACCTACCAAAACAACATTTTTGGCTGTAGTAATCATGCTATTTGCAATAACTGCGAGCATCGATACCTATGCGCAAGGCTGCGTAGCAGTTCGCCATATGGGTATGTGTACTACTACTGATAGTAGCAGCATGTTGCAACCCAAGCATTTTCAGCTTACGTTAGGATATAGGTATCTCCACTCATTTAAGCATTATAAAGGTACCGACTATCAAGAGGAGCGTTTGGAGCAGCACACTGAAGTAATCAATAAAACCTCGTCGTTGGATATTACCTTGAGCTATGCAGTAAACCGCAAGCTGGTACTTAATGCTACCGTGCCATTAGTTTATTCATTTCGCTCATCGCTTTATGAACATGATAGGAAGGGCCGGTTCAGTTCTACGGCCTATGGCATCGGCGATATGCGCCTAACTGCTACCTATTGGTTGTTCGATCCGCAGAAGTCTATGAAACGCAATCTTTCAATTGGTGGAGGTATAAAAATACCTACTGGCAATGAGGAAACCACCGATATTTTTTATACCGTTAATGGTCCACAAGAGCGCCCCGTGGATCAGTCGATACAGCCCGGAGATGGTGGTTGGGGCTTTAATGTTGAAGTCCAAGCGTATACCCACATAGCGCATAGATTGTATGCCTACGCAAATGGCTTCTATCTGTTTAACCCAATGAACACTAACGGTGTGCGTACCTATCGCGACTCTTTAAGTCCATTATTGGCCAATGAGGCAATTATGACTATTCCCGACCAGTTTATGGCTCGCGCTGGTGTGAGTTTTTACCCTATTGCCAACAATCCGCTTAACATAACTTTGGGTGCTCGCATAGAAGGCGTTCCTGTAAGGGATGCTCTTGGAAAAAGCGAAGGTTTCCGCAGGCCAGGTTATGCAGTATCAGTTGAACCTGGTGTGGCTTATCGCTTTAAGAAAAAGCACGAAGTGAATGTGAATATTCCGGTAGCGGTATTCCGTAATCGCTTACAAAGCCTTACGGACAAGGAAACCCAAGCAAATACCGGTATTGAGCGCCACGGCGATGCCGCCTTCGCGAATTATCTATTCCTTCTTACTTATGCTTACAAGTTTTAGTCTATAGGACTGTCAACTGTACCTATAAACTACATAAGGTGATGGGGTATTGATTATATTTTCTTGCCCACATTCTCCAGCATATCCTTTACGGTAGCGGCAAGGTCGTATAAGGGTTTCCAGCCCCAGTCTACCCGGGCGTAGCTGTCTTCCAGGCTGGCTGGCCAACTCTCAGCAATCTTTTGCCTAAAATCTACGGCATAATCTATAGTGAAATCAGGCAAGTGCATTTGTATCGCCGCAGCAATCATCGCTGGCGAAAATGAAAGGCTGTGTATGTTGTAGCTAGAACGGATGCGTAGTTTATCGGCATCAGCCTCCATCAAATCGATGGTGGCCCTTATTGCATCAGGCATATACATCATGGGCAGCAGTTGGCTCTCTTTAATAAAGCTGGTGTATTTGCCTTGCTTAAGCGCCTCATGAAATATCTCTACGGCATAGTCGGTAGTGCCGCCGCCTGGTTTACTTGCATAGCTTATAAGCCCTGGGTAACGAATGCTGCGCACATCCAAACCGCGAGTGCGGTAATAGTATTGGCACCAGCGTTCGCCGGCAAGTTTGCTTATGCCATAAATGGTATCGGGGTCGGTAATGGTGTATTGGGGGGTAAGGCGTTTGGGGCTGTTCTTGCCAAATACCGCAATAGAACTCGGCCAAAATACCTTCTTTACACCCAACTCTGCGCTCGCTTCTAAGATGTTCAACAGGCCATCCATATTTACTTGCCAAGCCAATCTAGGGTTTTTTTCACCAGTGGCGGAAAGTATGGCGGCTAGATGGTAAATCTGCGTTACGTTGTATTTTTTGATTACCTCGGTGGCAGCCGCGGCATTCATAATGTCCAGTATCTCGAAGGGGCCATCACTTTGGGCAGCCTCCCTAATGTCGGATGCTACTATATTTTCGTTGCCATACTTGGCGCGCAATGCTGTTACAAGCTCAGTACCAATCTGTCCATTGGCGCCGAGTACCAAAACGGTCTCACGGGTTCCCATACACTTTAGCGGTTTCGGGGGCAAAGGTAAGGATTTAGGCACAAGACGCAATACACAAGACACAAGACTTGCGCAATTTGAAGATGTGGTAATTTGTCTTGCTAGGGGGAAATGAAAATGGTATGAAAGCATTTTCAATTGGTACATTTTCAGATTTTCAAATCCCAATTGATACATTGGTACATCAGTACATTGGTACATTAATCATTAATCCTTACTTTTATTTCCGCCTTCAAAAAAGGAATACCTGATGAAAAATATCGACTGGAAAGCCAACGTCCTCCCGCATCTTATCGCCGTACTTATTTTTGTTGCTTTAAGCTACGTGTACCTGCTGCCGCTGTTGCAGGGCAAAGTGCTCGCACAGCACGATTATACCCAGGCCATGGGCCAGCAACATGAGATAACCGAGTATGTAAAAAATACCGGTGAGCAAACGCTGTGGACCAACTCCATGTTCAGCGGTATGCCATCTATACAGATTTGGCTTGATTACCCGATGAACTTAATCGGCAAAATCATGGTGTTCGTTTCCGATTTGTTTGTAAATGAGACCAGCCTACTGTTTTATTTGATGGTAGGCGTGTATCTACTGCTCTATCCACTTACCAAAAACGTGTGGCTAAGTGCCATTGGTGCAGTGGGGTTCGCTTTTGGTTCGTTTAACTTGGTGAGTATTGAGGCTGGCCACTTAAACAAAGTGCTCGCCATGGCTTTTATGGCGCCTGTATTAGGTGGTATTATATTGGCTTACCGAGGCAAATGGGTTGCGGGGGCTTTATTGTTAGGCTTCTTCTTGGCGTTACAACTGCGTAGTAACCACATACAGATAACCTACTACACCCTTATCGCTGGTGGCTTGCTAGGTGCTTTCTATGTTATTTATGGACTTGTTAAAAAGGATTTGCCCAACGTAGCCAAAGCTACCGGCATATTGGTAGTGGCTACTTTGCTTGCCGTAGGCAGCAATACGGTGCAGATTTGGGGCACTTACGACTACTCACACGCGACCATCCGTGGCGGTAAATCCGAGCTTTCGCAAGCAAATGTTGAAAATAAAGAAGGTAGCCTTACCAAAGAGTACGCCTTTAGCTGGAGCCAAGGTATTGATGAAACCATGACCATATTGATACCTAACTACAAAGGTGGTGGCAGCGGTGGTAACTATACGGGTACTGAATCGCATAAGAAGATGACGGCGCTATTGATGCAAAACGGCTATCCAAAACCAGAAGCGGAGAAAGTAGCTAACCAGATTGCAGGTAGCGAACTCTATTGGGGCGACCAACCATTTACTTCAGGCCCTATCTATTTTGGCGCTATTGTATGCTTCTTGTTTGTGCTGGGTATGGTAGTCATTAAGCATCCCGTTAAATGGATTTTACTGGGTATTGCCTTGCTTACCATGATGCTCTCTTGGGGTAAAAATTTTGAGACTCTTAACTATTGGGTGTTTGACAATGTGCCGATGTATAACAAGTTTCGCACCCCATCGATGATATTAACCATTACCAACCTCATATTCGTGTTGGTGGGTTTTTGGGGATTGAAAGAGATTTGGGATACGAAGGACAAGAAGCAAGCCATTAAGCAATTAACAGTTGCCGCAGGTATTGTAGGTGGTATATTGCTCGTGTTTGGATTGGGAAGTGGTATGTTCTTTGATTTTAGCGGTAATAAAGATGGAGGCGAAGGTTATATCGACCTTGCTACCAAACTGGCCGACCGCAAAAGCATGCTAACCACTGATGCGCTCCGTTCCTTGTTCTTTGTAGCTGCCTCCGCGGGCCTTATCTGGGCCTTGCTCACTGAGAAACTAAAACGCCAATACTTAGTAATAGGACTAGGCCTGTTGGTGGTGGTTGATGGATGGCAGGTAAGCAAGCGCTACCTTAACGATTCCGACTTCGTTTCGAAGGTAGAATATGATAACATGTTTATCCCTACCGAAGCGGATAGGGCTGTGTTGCAAGATAAGGACATCAGCTACCGGGTATTGAATTTTGCCGGCGGCTCGCCATTTACCAATGCCAGCCCATCTTACTGGCACAAGTCGGTTGGTGGCTACCATGCCGCTAAGTTGCGTACCTACCAAGAGTTAATCGAGAACCAGATTATGAAAGATATGGGCAGCTTGCAGGCTGGCTTGCAAAAAGGGGCGGTGCCAGAAAACCTATCGGTACTGAACATGCTGAACACCCGCTACTTTATATTGGGTAAAAAGGCCAATGAAGTGGTGCGCAACCCATATGCTGCGGGCAATGCTTGGTTTGCTAAAACGGTACTCACTGCCAACACTGCCGATGAAGAGCTATTCGGCCTATCGAACATTGATACCCGCACTACTGCACTGGTGCGCAATAGCTTTAAAGAGCAATTGGCTGGGTTCACCCCTTCACCAGACCCAAATGGCACCGTCACCCTTACCGAGTACAAGCCCGACCAGTTGAAATACAGCTATAAGAGCGCCAATAAAGAGCTGGTGGTATTCTCGGAAATCTACTACCCTGATGGTGAAAGCTGGAAGGCGTTTATCGATGGAAAGCCAGTGGAGCACCTGCGCGCCAACTATGTGCTGCGCGCATTGGTGGTACCTGCTGGTGAGCACACTATCGAGTTCAAGTTTGAGCCAGCGTATGCTAAAACTGGCGGCATTGTAGCATTAGTATGCTCCTCATTGCTGTTGGTTGGGTTGGGTGGATTTATCTATATGCGCCTTAAAAAAGGTACGGACGAGCCACAAGCCCAAACAGTAGCGCCACAACAACCAAAGCCTAAATCACCTGCCAAGTAATTGGTTGTAAAGTTTAGCGTAAGCCTCGCTAATAACCTTGCCCGAAAACTTGCTTAGCGATTGCCGGCGGGCTTCATTGCCAAGCGCTATAGGGTCGGGGTGGTTTAGCACCCATTGTATGCCTGCTGCTATGCCCTCCGATGATTTGAATAGAGCGAGATAGCCTGTTTCCTTATGGGTAACTATCTCAGGTACGCCTGTACAGTCAAACGCTACTGAAGGTACCCCACAAGAGATGGCCTCGATAATGGTATTAGGCAGGTTGTCTTCTAACGATGGCAATACAAAGATGTCGGCGCAATTGTAAGCGGCTCGTAAATCCTCAGTTTTCGATAACTGGCCGAGGAAGTTAACCTTTAAAGGAATACCCTCACGTGCCTCTGGGCGGTCTTTACCAAATATTACCAATTCTACCTTGTCGGTATCCAGCTTTCCAGCCAATACTAGTTGGTTTACGGCTTCTTTTAGGTATTTGAAACCTTTGCGCTCATCGCCCAAGCTCATTGCGCCAAACAATAGGTATTGCTTATCGGGGTTTAGTCCAAAGCGCTTCTTGGCCGTCGCTTTATCTTCTGGATAGAATTCTTCGTGATTGATAGGAGTGGGGATATCGTAGACATTAAAATCCTTGAACAGGCTGCTCTTACGCGCCTCGCCAGCCAACCACTTGCTTGATGCCACAATGGTAAGCGGTGCATTTGCATAGGTCTGTTGCTTTTTGAGCCATATTCTATGTGATAGGTCGTTCGGGCCAGGATTTTTGAGGTACTGTTGGCAATTGCCGCATTCTCTTTCAAATCCTCTGCTTTCGCCCGCATAGTGGCAGCCACCTGTAAACGCCCACATGTCGTGCAATAGCCATACCACGGGTTTGCCCAGCTGGAATATCTTGCCCATTTCATCAATCGACATCAAACCCTGGTGCATCCAATTGAAGTGGATAATGTCAGCTTCTAGTACCAAAGGATGTTTCGATAGCGAAGCGGCAGTATTGGACATTGAAAAGGCAAAGCGAATACTCTTGTCGCGCTCGTATGGCAGGAAGGTCAATTTCTCCCAAGCGTAACGGGCCAGTGCAAGTTTTTGATCGACATATCCATTAACGATGCTGTGCACACGAGGGTCGTCGGAGCGTGGGTCTTGCACCACCATGTGCGAATCGATATGGTTGTGCCATAAAGCTTGATGCACCCGGAACGCCGAGATGGCGGCCCCTCCATTTTTGTCGGAAGTGCTGAGGGATACTATTTTCAAGGTGCTTTTCAATTAGGTGCTGGTGCTTTAGTCTTGGCAAATTTAGGCATAGGCAACGATAAAGTACTCATGGGTAATTTCGCAATGAATATTTTCGCAACTATAGAAGTATTAGCTTTGCCCAGCACAGCATTATGGGTATTGTAATTAGGCAAAGTATTAAGAGCAGCATTGCATCGTACGCCGGTTTTCTACTGGGTGCCATCAATACGCTGTTGCTCTTCCCCCGCCTTACCGACCCTGATGAGTTTGGCATCACCCGCGTAGTGCTATCCATCGCCTTTATCTTGGCGCAGTTCTCTGAGTTTGGTACCAGCAATATGCAAAGCCGCTACCTATCATACATTGTAGATAGGCATGGCGATAGCAAAGGGATGTACGTATGGTATTTCAAACGGGTAATCTTCGTCTTCCTCGCCATCATTACGGCTACGTTCATTTTCAGGGAAGAAATCATCGATAAGTTCCAAGAGCGCAGTGCGCTTATTGAAAGCTTTTTCTTCCTCGCAATACCCTTGGCGGGCTCTATACTCATCTTCAATTTATTGGAGGCCTACTCTCGTGCCAGGTTACGCATTGTAGTGCCCACCATATTGCGGGAGCTTTACATCCGGCTCTTTATCCTGCTATCCTTGGTGCTGCTCTACTTGCAGGTGGTGGATTTTGAAGGGTTTATGTGGCTCTTTTTGTTCGCCTATGTTACGGCATTTGCGATACTTGGTGCCTATGTACTCTACCTTGACAACGGCCTCACCATACCCAAGAAGGATTATGTAGAGACTTCCGTAATGAAGGATATGGCCTTTTACGGGCTGGTTACCATATTCGGCACTACCGTTTGGCAATTGGTAAATGAGCTGGATGCCTTGATGATAGGGATGCTGGATAGCCTAGCCAACGTAGCGATATATGCCACGGCGTTGTACTTTGTTACCGTTATCCAGTTGCCGCAGCGCTACCTGCACCGGGTTACCATACCCCTACTGGCTACTGCGCTCAATAAGGATAACAGGGAAGAGATTGACCACCTGTACAAAAAGGTAGCGCTCAATGAGTATATTATTGGCTTAGTGCTGTTCCTGTTACTTTGGTTCAACCTCGATTTGCTGTACTTCTTTATGCCTGAAATATATAGAGAAGGGGCGGGTGTGGTGTTTACCATAGGCATATTGCGCCTGTACGATATGTCAACTGGCCTTAGCGGCGATATCATTATCTACTCCAAGCACTACCGGTTTACCATGTTCACGGGGTTGCTGTTGCTGGTGCTTACTATTTCTATGAACTATTTGCTGATACCTATTTATGGCATTTTGGGTGCTGCTATGGCCACGGCAATTGCGGTATTTGTGTTCAATACTATCAATGTGATTCTGGCTTATTGGAAGTATCGCTTGCTGCCCTTCTCGCCAAAAATGCTATGGGCGCTATTGACGGCTGCGGCCATCTTTGCGGTTATTCATTACCTCCCCATGCCTGATAACCTCTTTCTGCAGTCGTTTATCCGCTCCAGCATTATTGTAGCGGTTTATCTATCGGTGGCTTATGGCTTCAAGTTCTCGCCCGATTTGAACGGTCTGGCCAGCGAAGCACTTGCCGTTGCCCAAAAATGGGCCAAGCGAAAGAGATAACTCCTCATCCTTCTAAAAACGGAAATACGCCTTATATAGAATATCTTTGCAGGGCTATGATAGAGAGTCCACTGGTAAAAGGCGTTGAATCGGTATTGATAAAGAGTATCCCCACGGATAGGATCGTTACCGAGTACAAAAAGCGCTTGCGTATGGACGTGAGCCGGTTCTTCAAAGGCCTTAGCGAAGTGCAAGTTTACGAATGCCCCCAAACGCATTACCGCTTCTTTTACCCCTTTAATGTGGACGGCGACGGGCAGTTTTACCAAGATTTGCAAGCCTTCCCTTGGTACTACAACCCTTGGAAATGGGAACACGACCATGTAAGCAGCAAGTTCATCCGCAAGACGGATAATGTACTGGAAGTGGGCTGTGGCCATGGTTCATTTTTGATACGCTTGGCGCAGGATGGTGTAACCGGGGAGGGTTTAGAGCTGAATCCAGATTCAGTAGCCGCGGCTGCCAAAGGCGGCGTAAAAGTCCACTTGAAAACCGTACAAGCCTTCGCCGAGGAAAAGCCAGGGCAGTACGATGTGGTGTGCTGCTTTCAAGTATTGGAGCACATCAGCGATGTGAGGTCGTTTTTGGATGCCTGCATCAAGTTGCTGAAACCCAACGGCTCGCTTATCATCAGCGTACCCAACAATGAATCCTTTATCAAGCACCACACGTTCGATATTATGAACATGCCGCCCCACCACATGGGGTTGTGGGACCAAAACTCCCTCACTGGCCTTACCGATATCTTCCCTATCAAGCTAACCTCGCTATCTTACGAGCCGCTGCAAGACTACCACTATAAATACTACAACCAAATACTCACCACCCGCGGCGTTTACAGCAAGTTCAACAAAGTACTCTCTGCCGCGCTTTACCCCATCACTCAGTTCGGCATCAAGCGCATGGCTGGTTCCATACCTGGGCATACCGTGGTGGGGGTTTATAAAAAGCAAAGTTAGACCACAGACTACGGACAATACACCACGGTTTGCTTCATGAAGTGGGTTTTGTCGCCCACGAAGTGATAATTATCTAGACTTATAGCGTTACAAATTGAATGCACAAAAGCCGAGCAACATCCCTGCTACTCGGCTTTTTTACTATTTTGAAGCAAGTCTTGTGTCTTGCGTCTTGTGTCCCAAGTCTAAACCCTACAAATCAAACTTAATCCCTTGCGCCAATGGCAGCGTGTTGCTGTAGTTGATGGTGTTGGTTTGGCGGCGCATGTACACCTTCCAAGCATCCGAGCCGGATTCGCGGCCACCGCCAGTTTCTTTTTCGCCACCAAAGGCACCTCCTATCTCTGCACCGCTGGTACCGATGTTTACGTTGGCTATGCCACAATCGCTACCTTCGGCAGAAAGGAAACGTTCCGCTTCGCGCAGGTTGGTGGTCATAATGGCTGAAGAAAGGCCTTGCACCACGCCGTTTTGGTAGGCTATCGCTTCTTCAAATTTGTGGTATTTAATAAGGTATAAGATCGGTGCGAAGGTTTCGTGCTGCACAATCTCGAAATGGTTTTCCACTTCGGCAATGGCAGGCTTCACGTAGCAACCAGAGGCGTATTTTTCGCCTTCCACAACACCGCCTTCCACGGCAAAGGTGCCGCCTTGTGCGGTTACTTGCTCTAAGGCATGTAGGTAACTTTTTACCGCATCTTTATCAATCAGTGGGCCCACGTGGTTGTGTTGGTCCAATGGGTCACCAATGCGTAACTGCCCATAGGCTTTCACCAGGCGGTTTTTCACTTCTTCATATACACTGTCGTGGATGATGAGACGACGGGTGCTGGTGCAACGCTGACCGGCAGTACCCACGGCGCCAAATACCGCACCGATGATGCTCATGTCCAAGTCCGCATTTGGGGTGATGATGATGGCATTGTTACCGCCCAGCTCTAGCAAGGCACGTCCTAGGCGGGCACCGATTGCGGCACCCACGGCTTTGCCCATACGGGTGCTACCGGTAGCTGATACCAGCGGAATGCGTCCATCGTTGCTCATCCACTCGCCAGCCTCGCGGCCAGCAATAATTAATCCCGATACGCCCTCGGGCACATCGTTCTGGCGGAAAACCTCACTAATAATGTTTTGGCAGGCAATGGCGCACAACGGGGTTTTCTCCGATGGCTTCCAGAGGCATACATCGCCACAAACCCAAGCCAGAGCAGTGTTCCACGACCATACGGCCACCGGGAAGTTGAAAGCCGAGATAACGCCTACCAACCCTAGTGGATGGTACTGCTCATACATGCGGTGTTTAGGGCGCTCGCTGTGCATGGTCAACCCGTGCAACTGGCGCGAAAGGCCCACCGCAAAATCGCAGATGTCAATCATTTCCTGCACTTCGCCATAACCTTCTTGCAGGCTCTTGCCCATTTCGTAGCTCACCAGTTTGCCCAATGGCTCTTTGTATGTGCGCAGGGCATCGCCTATCTGGCGCACCACCTCGCCGCGCTTAGGTGCCGGCCAAGTGCGCCACACGCGGAACGATTCCTCGGCGGTGGCTATAATGGTTTCGTAGTTCTCTTTGGTGGCTGCATATACGCTGCCTATCAACTGCCCATCTACAGGGCTGTAGCTCTCAATCAGCTCGGTGCCGTGATCAAGCCATTGGGTACCGGTGCTGGCGCCAGCGTTATATTCGTTTAAGCCTAGGGCTTTCAAAAATGCTAAATCGTTGCGGGTACTGGTAGTTTCCATGGGTATGCGTTTTTTGTGGGTATTAAAACAGTTTCATGTTCCGCAATAGGGCTAGCGGGTCCATTTGGCGGATGTTCAAAGTAAAGGTAATTTTTTGGTAAAACTTATCAAGCCCGAGGCCAGTTTCTTGGTTTAGCTTAATGTTATCCGTTGTTATCAACGGGAAATTCACCTCAAAAATATCTGGTATTATCACCACCGCAAGCCCAAGTTCGGCAACAAATTTGAAATCGTTGCTTCCGTCAATGAAACCCCCTACACCACCAAAAAGTTTCAGCGGTATCTTGCTCGGGGCGGTTACATCCATGGTAAGGCTGGTAAGGAATTTATCGGTATTGCCCACTATGGTGCGCGAGCGGAAACCACCGTCTTTAATAGCAACTTGGTGGGCAAACACGGGATCCAGGCCGTTCCTATCCAGGTAATAATGGTCGAACATATAGTCGCGCTGGAACATGGTGAGCTTGTCGCTGCCCGTGCCCGTACCGCCGCTTAGCTGTAATACTGGGTTTGGCGGGGCAATATCGCTGGCATCCTTGCTGTGGAACAGGAATCCGCCAGCATAAAAGCGGAAGGTAACGCTCTCCTTCGCCTTCATATAATGTATCTTAAACTTGGCCTCGGTAAAGGCGACGGCAAAGGTGTTGGCCTGCTGCAAACCCACCTCGATACCAAACGGATTGAGTGTGCTGCGGTGGTTAAACTCAGCCTTGGCCTCGTTTACATAGTAGCGGCTCTTCTTTACCTCGTTGCTAAATAGGTACTCTTGCCAAATATTTACACTCCTTAAGTTGACAGCAAAGCTGTTTACATTGCGTGGTGTTTTTGGCTTAAATGCTATCCTAAGGTTAGGCATCAAGCGGCTCCAAGTAAGGGTTTCGGGTTGCAACAGGTGCGAGAAACGCTGTGCCCCTGCAGAGAGGGTTATCATGCGTATTTTACTATCCCTTGGCAACCAGTTATAGGCTACGCGGCCCGTGCCCGTAAAGTTTACGCTGGCAGTACCTATCATCGGCACCAGCTCGTACTCAAACTTCTGGAACGGTAGTGTATGGTTGTAAAGCACCAAACCTACCATCGTTTTGTCGTAGTTGTTCCAAGCTATGGCGGGGGCTATGTAAAGTTGGTTTTTGTAAGGATTATCCAACGAGCCCAAGAACTGGAAACGCACCGGCTCGGTTTTGCGCATCAAGCCATGGGTGCGGTAAGTATCGTTAGCGCGGTTGTACTCTGGCAAATCCATAGCCGCATCAATGCGGAAGCTTTCGTACTCGCCCATAGGGAAGAGCACTGTTGTATCATTAGCAGTCCCATTATACCATATCGTTCGCACCACATTATCCTTGCTATCCAATGCCGAAATAGGGTAGGGGGCGCTTAAACCACCCTTATTGCTTATGTGTATCTCATAAAATTGCTCATAATCGGGGTGCTTGCGGGCTTTGGTGATGGCGTAATCCAAGCGGGCATCGGTATTCACCAAGCCATCAAAAAACCAGCTTAAATCCTTGCCCGTACTGCTTTCCAATACTTGGCGAAGGTCTTCGGGTTGCGGGTGCTTGTTCTTCCATTCCTCAAAATAGCGGTGCATTGCTGCATCGAAAATACTATCGCCCAGGTAGCTGCGCAGATAGGCCGTTGCTTTGGCGCCCTTGGCATATACTACGGCGCCGTAGTTAGTACTGGTAAACTCCTCACTGTGTAGGCCCAGTGCTTGGTCTTTGTTTTGGGTAGCACTATATAGATAGAGAAACTGATTTTGGTATCCGCGATCGGCCCAATCCAAATCAAACATCTTTCTAAGCACATCCGCATTCACAAACTTACGGTCGGGGAAGTTTACCTTATAATACAAATCTTCATAAAACGAGTTGATGCCCTCATCCATCCAGGGGTAGCGGCGCTCGTTGCTGCCGAGGATGCCATAAAGCCAGAAGTGGCCAACCTCGTGCACAATGATGTTCTCTAACATCTCCTTAGTAGCGGGCGAACCGATGATGGTAATGGTAGGATACTCCATGCCTGCGCCCGCGCTAAGCGCGCCTTCCACCGAAGTGGCGATATTGAAGGGGTAGTTGCCTAGGTATTTGCTGTAGTGCTCAATAGCCCTAGCTGTATAGGTAGCCCCATTGGGCCAAGCTTGTTTTTTGCTGGTGTACATGGCCCAACAGGTCACTGAGTCTCCATTACCTAAAACCGCATAGTCTTTCTTAACCTTAAATCGCTTATCGGCAAACCAAGCGAAGTCATGCGAGTTCTCTAAGCGGTAGTGCAAGGTTTTGGTTTGGGTTGAAGATTTGGGGAAGGTATCGCCCTGCCAAGCTTTAAGACTGCCGCTCGCCAGCGAATCAAGCCACTTAGCCTCGCTTGTGGTTTGCAAATCGCCCGAGGCACCCACTACGTAATTGGCCGGTAGGGTAATCTTCACATCAAAAGTACCGAACTCGCTGTAGAACTCACCTTGGCTGAGATATGGCATCGGGTGCCAGCCATCTTTGTCATATACTGCTGGCTTGGGGTACCATTGCGTTATCTGGTAGCTTTGTTCAACATGCCCCAATCGGTTGAACGATTTGGGGATTTTTACCTTGAACGGGGTCTTTATGCTTAGCTTACCTCCCGGCATAAGCGGGTTGTTCAGCTTTAGCATGCCATAGTCAACATGTAAGCTATCGGGTATAAACGTTGCTGGCAGGTTGTTCACAATAAAATCGAGCCCATCAATATAGCCACGGTCCTCCTTTTTGCTAAAGTAAAATTCGGTATCGCCATTTTGCACCTGCTGTTTTGCAAACGCAGTGTGGATATTTTTATAAGCGTTCGGCCAAAGGTGGAAATACAAGTACTGGAGCGTATCTGGGGAGTTGTTAACATAACTGATATTGATAACTCCTTGTAGCTCATGCTTGTTATCATCAAGGATGACCTCTATATTGTAATCAACTTGCTGCTGGAAATAGGGTTGGTTTTGGGCTGATGTTAACGTAAAGCACAGAATAACAGTTACCAATGTGCAAAAAAACTTGACTAGCGTGTCCAGATTGACCATATTGCTGATAATAATGGGTTAGCAGGGGCTAAGTTAGTTTTTAAAGAGGAATTAGAAAGTAGTAAATAGGAATTAGAAAACAGGAGTTAGAAAGTTCGGAGTGCGATGTGCTCATAATATTGTTATAACAATCTAACTCCTACTTTCTAGTACCTACTTCCTAACAAAAAATTGCTTTATAACTTGAACGCGAGTACCTTTGCATAACCTCCAAACTGTCCGCCTATGTACGAAAGGGAATTTGAGGAATACGAACGTGAGGATGTCGCCGAACTAATCGAGCATTACGAACAGATGGTAAAAGATGATTCCAGCTTCTTTTTTGAAGAAGCGTCTTTTGATCAACTTATCGAGTACTACGAAGAAAAGGGAGATACCAAACGTGCCATGGATGCGGTGAACCGCGCCTTGGAGCAGCATCCCTATGCTTCGCTTTTTTTGGTTAAGAAAGCGCACTTGCTATTCGAATTGAAAGATTTGGATGAGGCTATGGTTTTGCTTGATAAGGCCGAGGCCATGGATAGCAGCGATATATCCATCCACCTATTGCGTTGCGACATATTTACTTGGCAGGGCAAATACAACAAGGCGTTGAATACCATTCAAGCCGCCATGGAGATTGCCGATAAAGACGAGCGATCGGACCTTTACCTAGAGCTTGCCGATGTATACGAAGAGTGGGAAAAGTACGACGAGGTATTTGATTGCCTAGTACGTGCCCTGGAACTAGACCCGGAGAACGAAGAAGCCCTGAACCGCCTTTGGTTTTGTGTGGAGTTTACCGAGAAGTTTGAGCAGAGCATCAAATTCCACAAAGCTTTTATTGACGAGCACCCGTACTCTTACCTAGCTTGGTTTAACCTGGCACACGGTTATGCAGGACTCGACTTGTACGAAAAGGCTGTAGAAGCTTTCGAGTTCGTAATAGCCATTAACGAAGATTACGAATACGCTTATAAAGATTGTGGTGAAGTGCTTTTCCGTATGGAGAAGTACGAAGAGGCCGCAGAATACCTTTTGCGCGCCTCAGTTATCAGCAAGCCTTACAAAGAGCTTTATTACAGCTTAGGTGAGTGCTTTGAGCGCATGAAGAATTACAACCGTGCCCGCTACTATTACCGCAAGGCCACTAACCTCGATCCTTATTTTGCCGATGCTTTTCATAAAATAGGCTACTGCTACGAGGAAGAGGAGCGCTTTGACGCTGCCATTACTGCCTATGAGCGAGCTTACCGTTTGGAGAAAGGTAATGCAGACTATGTGGTATCACTCGGCTTTGTGTTTTACAATATCGACCAGTTTGACAAAAGCATCGAGTTCTTCCGCCGCGCGGTGGAGATGGAAGGTGAGGTAGAAGAAAACTGGGAAATGCTAAGCCGCGCTTACTTTGAAGCATCGGAATACCGCGAAGCCCTGAACGTGCTAGAAAAGGCCATTTTGCTTTTTGAAGGCAACGCGAATTTCTTCTACATGAAAGCGGCCTATTATTACCAAATAGGTAACCGCAATGAATCGTTGGTGAACTTGGAGCGCGCCCTATTGCAAGACTTCGAAAGCCATGACCTGATGTGGGAAATAACCCCATACATGGAGCATGACGATACGGTTGCTAACTTGATTGAGCAGTATCGTAAGTGAGCTTAGTTATTAGAACCTAGGAATTAGATTTTGTATAAAGAGAAGGCATCCATTTGGGTGCCTTTTCTTTTTGTCAACTTGTAGAAACAATAATCGCATTTATTTGTCTTAAAAAAGTATTTGGCTATTCGTCAAGTTATTGTAATATTGAAACGAATTCCGGTAGTAAGTGATAGTAAATAGACCAATGAAAATCAAACGTTTCGGACTTATTGGTTACCCTCTAGGGCATTCGTTTTCGAAGGGATATTTTGAAAGTAAGTTTGAAGTTGAAGGTATTACCAATGCCACTTATGAGAATTTCGAAATGGAGAGTATCGGCAACTTCCCGCAGTTGCGCGATTGGCATCCAGACTTGAAAGGGCTAAATGTAACCATACCTTACAAACAAGCCATCATACCTTTTTTGGATGATATCGACTTTTCGGCACTGATGATACGGGCGGTAAATACCATCTACTTCGTGAACGGAAAAACCAAGGGCTTCAATACCGATTATATTGGTTTTTGGGATTCGATAAAGAAACTGCTAGAGCCCCAGCACACCCAGGCGTTGGTGCTAGGCACTGGCGGCTCTTCGAAAGCGGTGGTGTTTGCTTTGACCCAAATGGGCATTAATGCGCAATATGTTTCGCGTACACCGGAGCAGGGGCAGTTGGGCTATGCCGATATTACCGAGGAGGTGCTACAAGCACACACCCTTATCATAAACACCACGCCATTGGGTATGGCGCCAAGGATTGATGAAGCGCCCGATATTCCATATCAATATATTACCGACCAGCACTTGCTGTACGACTTAACCTACAACCCCGCCGAGACCTTATTCTTAAAGAAGGGTGCTGCACAGGGCGCGGCAATCAAAAATGGGCTAGAGATGCTGCAACTGCAGGCAGAGGCCAGTTGGAAGATATGGAATGGGTGATTTATTTTGCTCTTTCTCTTGCACCGTTTCTCTTTCACCTCTTTCTCTCGCTCCGTTTCTCTTTCACCTCTTTCTTCTCGCACCGTTTCTCTTTCTACTTTTCCCTCTTCCCCTTCTCCTTTACCCTATGCGGCAGTTGCACAGTTAGGCTTATCTCGAAGTTGTGGTAGCGCAAGAAGTTGCTCTGCTGGTTGGTAACGTAATTATAAGTACCCTGAAACCGTATCATCTTTTTAAGCTGGAAACCGAGCGTGGGGCTTAATATACGGTCGTGCGAGTAGCCAAATCCCGCGAAAACTGCTTTGTTGAAGTCTGCCATAAACCCAATTGAAAACTGTCTAGTGTTGCTCCAATTGTTAATTGAGCCGGCATTTTTGTCGGCAGTGGCAAAGTACAGGTAAGGCTCAAAGTTTAGCTTATCTATTAGATTGAGGTCGTAGCTGGCATAGAAGTTAAACACCGGGTCATAGCGACCTATAAAGTCGCCCCCGATACCCGCCATGTGGAAGTTGCCAAAGTGCGTGAGCGAGATGCCAGCGTTTAGTTTTTTAAATTGGTACCAAGTACCTAGGCTAAAATCAAGGTGATTGGTGCTTACGCGGCCCGTGAATATTGGGTCGTTGGGTTGTGTGGTGCTTATTTGGTCGGCATACCAGCGGCGGTAGTTAATGCCAGCGCCAAATTGCAGCCTGTGGTCTTCGTTTATCTGCCAGCGGTAGGCATAATTGCCGCCGGCGCTTAGGGTGTAGTATCTGCCAGCGGTTTCTGGCGCATCAAACAGCACATAGGCACCCCATGCACCCCTGATGGCGGTGCAAGGCCTATCAAATGCCAGATAGCCCGCGTTGAGTGGGGTTACCGCCGCCCTGGTACCTGTTACCTTATACAGCCCAGTCATACTGTGCAGGTGCAAGTTGAGCTTATCCGTAGTGCCAGCATAAGCAGGGTTGTACAATAGCTGGTTTTGCGTGTGCTGGGTAAGGTAAAAGTAGAAAGGGTAGTCGCCGGCTCGCGCAGCAACAGCGTACAATAACAAGCCAACAATCAACATCCTCATAAAGCCAAATTAGCACTAATTTGGTTATTAAACCATAGGTCCTTTGGTTGTGCAACAGCAAACAAAAAAAGCCGCTATGCTTTCGCATAACGGCTTGGTATGGTTGGAGAATCTTGGGGTTTGGTAACCTTAAGCTTCTTCTTCGTTCTCGTTGTTCTGCTCAGTAGCTTCGGTATTTTCCTCAGCTACTTCTTCGTTGGCAACTTCAGCTTCCTCCACTTGAGTAGCGGCAGCTTCAATTACCTCAGCTTTAGCTTCTTCGGCTTTGGCAGCTTTAGGGGCTTTTTCAGCTACTTCTGCTTTTGGGGCAGCAGCTTTCTTAGCGGCTTTGGCAACTTCGGCAGGAGCAACGGTTTCGTCAACAAATGGCAAAACGTGTACTACTGATTTGTCGTTTTTCTTGCGGGTAAAAGTTACCACACCGTCAACCAATGCATAAATGGTATGATCTTTACCAAGGCCCACGCCGTCGCCAGGGTGGTATTTGGTACCGCGCTGACGGATGATGATATTACCAGCGATGGCACCTTGACCACCATAAATTTTAACGCCCAAGCGTTTGCTATGCGATTCGCGTCCGTTATTCGAACTACCGGCGCCTTTCTTGTGTGCCATTGTCTGTTTTTTTTATAATTGCGATGCGCGGACCCGCGCATCGGGATTAAGCAATGTTATCAACTTTGATTTTGGTAAGATACTGGCGGTGGCCTTTTTTCAATTTGTAACCCTTGCGGCGTTTCTTCTTGAAAACGATCACTTTGTCACCTTTCAAGTGCTCTTCGATGGTAGTAACCACTTTCAAGCCAGAGATGAATGGGGTGCCCACGTTTACGGTGCCGTTGTCGTCAGTCAACAATACGTTGCCAAACTCCAGCTTATCGCCTACGTTACCTTCCAAGCGGTGAACAAAAATGCTCTGTCCGCCCTTTACCTTAAATTGTTGTCCTGCTATTTCTACGATTGCGTACATCGTTCCTTAAATTGAGAATATTAAATGGACTGCAAAGATACAGTGCTTTCATAAAAATTACAACTCTATTTAGCACAATCTTTTAGCGAAGGGCATTTTCGATTCAAAATTAAAGATAAAAAATCAAAAATTGAGGTGTGGTGAGGATTGTAGGGGTGCTGTGGACGGTTTTTTATTTTTGAACACGGAAATGGGGGATAAGGTCATGTAAGTTGATGATACGTTGACTCATTCAAAGTTTTAAGGCAAACTTACCTGTTGCTGATTTCTAATTCGAGTACAATAAATCCATCATCCCAAAGAATCCAGCCGCTATGATAATTGTCCATGAAATCCAATCTTTAAACTCATTTTTCTTGTGCAGCAGAAATAGCAAGTGGAGGAACACGTGCACGATAAAGAAAACATCTAGGCCAAATATCCATTGCTCCTTATGCTGCCCTGAAAGGCCAAACAGGATAAAGAAGAACAAGGGTATGTGAGAGAATAGAAAGATGAGGTAGCCCCACTTATCATTAAGCAGAGAAAGACCTGGAAATATCCTCCACTCCTTACATCTTATGGCATCCATTTCGTGCATAAGGATGAAAGAAAGCCCGAGGTAAAAAAAGATATGCTCGCTCACTTGTATGGTGTTGGTTTGCCCAAGCCCACATTATCTTACCCGCATTGCAAAAATGCACAACTTTTATCATTTATCGCGCCTGTGCCTACCCATTGGAGTTTATGACGTTCTTTTTCTTTCAACCTTGTGCAGCACTTTCAATTGCTCATCTTGCTCCAGCTGGGTTTCCAGAATTTTAGGCATATCTATTCAATTGCTGTGGGTTGTGGTTTATTGAGCATTAAGCAATTAATGAGGTTTGTAATGCAGGTAGTCTTGGTAAACGAAAGTTACCAATATTACCATAATGTGAAGTATTGTGCTACGCCAGTTAAAGGCTTGTGGCAACAATAGAAACACATTACCTTTATTTCATGAAAAACCTGCTCTTACTCCTCTGCTTGTTTGCTGGCTTTACTGTACATGCTCAATGGGTTTTGCCCGGTAATATGTATGCCGATTCTGTACATGCGCCGTTCTATTATGGGGTGGCATCTGGCGATCCGTTGGCCGATAAGGTAATTATTTGGACGCATTATACCCCCGCCAATTACAGCGACCCCGCAGTTACCCTTACTTGGGAAATGGCTTTGGATAGCAATTTTACTACCCTATCAACTTCTGGGACGGTAACTACCGACTCCACAACCGACTGGACAGTGAAAGTTGATGCCGCTGGGCTTACGGCTAATACTCGTTACTACTACCGTTTTCGCGATGGGCAGGGCAACACCTCTTTAATAGGACGCACGCTTACCGCCCCGGTTGGCGATGTCTCGAATCTTAAGTTTGCCGTGACCTCATGTACCAGTGTGTTCTCTGGTTATTTCAACGGATACCGCCGCATTGCCGAACGCAGTGACCTTAATCTGGTGATTCACCTTGGGGACTATATCTACGATTTTATCGACGAAGCTGAAGAGGTGCGAGTGCCCGCCCCCTATGCCCTAAAACCTACCAGCTTAGCCGAATGGCGCGAAAGGCACCGTTACTATATGCACGACCCTGATTTGCGCCTGGCCCGTCAAACGCACCCGTTTATGCACATGTGGGATAACCACGATATTGCTGGAAACCGCGATACCACTACCCAAGCTTTTTTTGAATGGACACCGAGCCGTGTGGTGAATACCCAAGAGCCGAAAAGATTTTACCGCACCGCCAACTATGGCGATTTAGTGGATATATTGATGCTCGACATTATGATATGGCGCGACGTTGATGAGGTATCGCCAGGTGAGTTTAGTGTATTGGGCACGGAGCAACAGACATGGTTTTTGGACGCTTTGCAGCAGTCCACAGCTAAGTGGAAGATTGTTGGTACCCAAAAGATGTTTAGCTACTGGGGCGTTACAGGTGCCTTCCCGAGCAGTTTCAACCAAGGTACTTGGGATGGTTTTACCGCAGAGCGAGAGCTGGTGCTGGATGTAATTGAGGATAACAACATTGAGAATGTTATCGTTATCAGCGGCGACTCGCACTTGTCAGTTGCTTGCGATTTATCAAAAGACCCTACTAACGGTAGCGTGTACGATGGCAATACTGGTGATGGCGCGCTGGGTGTGGAGTTTTGCCCTACCAGCCTTACACGTGGTAATTTTGACGAATTGGGCCTGCCAAATGCACTGCTCAGCATCTTATATGACCTGAGCTACCAAGGCAACCCGCATCACTTGTATAATGAGTTTACCGAGCATGGATATGGCGTGTTGGATATTGGCGAAGACAGCACTACCGCCAGCATCATGTGGAGTGATATCTTCCAAATAGCCAATACCGAAACCCTTGGCAAACAACTGGTAGTATACAATGGCGTGAACCACTGGAAACGCGATGGGCAAACCTATAACCCGGTTTCGGTAGGGAATGCGCTTACTGGCATCGAGCCACTGGCCAAGCTATACCCCAACCCGGCCGACAATGCCATCAATATCGACATTACCGTGCCTGGCAATGAGGTGGTGAGCATCAGCATTATTGAGTTCCACTCCTATAAGCGCTTGAGCCAAGTAAGCACTCTAAAGAAAAGCGTGCAAGGTCAATCGGTTGTCACCCTGCCCATCAGCCACCTAAGCGCGGGCATGTACCTCGTATTCCTACAAGGCGATGGCTGGGTAAAGGCGTTGCCGTTTAGTAAGTTGTAGTTGATTGGTTAATTGGTTAATTAGCTTGCCACGCTTTTGGGCGTGGGTTGAGTGGTTTTTATTGCGATCATACTGCTATTGCCAAGGTTTTGTCGTCCACGAAGTGAGATTTGATGCGAATTGTGGGTTGGTTTTGGTTGATTTGCCTCTCAACCCACCCGTCATTGCGAGGGCCTACCAGGTGTTGCGGTTTGCGATGCCCTTCAATGGCCCGCGGCTACTTTTCTCACTGCTTTTCGCAGTAATCCCCTGCTGCGAAGAGCGGTGCCCACCTACCACGGGTTTTGTCGTCCACGAAGTGAGATTTGATGGGGGTTGTAGGGTTGACTTTTGATTAATTCGTTGGAAGTGGTCAGATGGCTGCGAGCCATCCGAATACTTGGGTGGTGAAGCTCCCGGTTATAGGTTATGTCGTCCAAGAAGTGAGATTTGGTGCGGGTTGTGAGGTGTTTATGGATGGTGAAGTGCGGAAGATGTATGTGGTTGATTATCTTATTCTTATGAATTAGGCAGTGTGCTTAATGCATTGATAGTTAAGGTATTGCATTTTTTACAATTGCCATTCCGAGTTTCGGGAGCCTGTTCTGACGAATGGAAGGGAGGAGCCCCCAGCATGGATGTGATACTATTGAATTATTTGGAGAAGCCTTTGCCGTTTTGCAAGTCCATTCTTCTGCTGGGCATTAAAAATGATATGTGCGCCAGTGAATACTGACGGGCATCAAAAATCACGAGCGGATGCTTACAGTAGATGAGGGAGACGGTCAAAATTGCTTACCTTAGTTGAATCTTTAATTTATGTTCATTTAAGCATGTCCAAATCAAATAATAATAAGGAACTAACAAAATTTGTCAAAAACTCTCTACCATTCGTGATTTTTATTTTGGCCTTTGTATTAGTGAGAGATGTTGTAGATAAGGTTATTGCGAAAACTGTTGTATTGCCAGTATTTCAATACATAGAGTCTAGTATTGTTACTGACATAATCGTCATGTTTTTTGGTCTTTTAATTTACTGTTGGTACTTCCCGAAATTATTTAGAACATATGTGGCAAGCAACCACGTATACCTCTTATACGCAACTATATCGGTAATTTATCTATGCATTTATAGGTATGGTGATTCGTTTATACTATATGAATTTAGTATTCCCATACTAAGCTCTTTCTACTATTTAGATGTATTAATTGTGCCCATTGTTTTTGGCACCATTCTTCAATTTAAGGGTTTCATACAAAATAGATTTATTAAAAAGTATGGTGACGAACTCCTCCTTCTTGATGAGCCAATTGATGAATTGGAGGAAGATCTTTTATCGCGCAAAGAAATCGCGGAAGTAATTGCTGACTCAATAAAAAGTATCCATACTCCACAATCAACTATATTAGGAATCCAAGGGGAATGGGGGGTTGGAAAGACTTCATTGCTAAGGTTGGTCAATTATTATCTACCAGAGAAGGAGTACATTAAGGTTGATTATCTGCCTTGGTCCAACTTTTCAAAAAATGACCTTATAGGTGATTTATTTGATTCAATCGCTACAGCAGTCAAGCCTCATAGCCAAACCTTACCAAGTCTCCTTAAGGAGCATGGTTCAAGCCTTATAGATGATACTTCCATACACCTTGGAAAAACTATAAAGTCTTTACTTAAGTTTGATGAAAATATTTATACTAAAACTAATCAAATTAATGATAGTCTAAAAAAAATAGGTAAAAAAATAGTAATCAGTGTTGATGATATAGATAGGTTAGATCCACAACAAATATCTAGTGTAATTCAATTAATAAAGAATTCGGCTAGCTTTAATCATTTTGTTTTCCTTGTAGCCTATGATAAAGCGTATATAGTAAATGCGCTGGAAAGTTCAGGTTTTATGAACTCGGGTAAATATTTAGAGAAAATATTTTTAATGGAATTTTCCGTTCCTCCAATCGAAGAAAACGAGATTAAAAAATATCTAGAAACGAACTTTGTGAATAAATTAAAGGTAGATTACAATGAGGTTAAAATAGCTTTACACGGCAGCGGTACCACATTCAATTATACTGATGCGGCTTTCCTTTTGACAACAATAAAAACCTTGCGTGACGCTAAACGTCTTTTCAACTCTATAGTTATGTCTTATGAAAAGTTAAGAGGTGAGGTATATTTTAAAGACTTCTTAGAAATTGAGATCCTTAGGATGAAATATCCCTTAGTGTATCATAGATTCCAACAGGACCCATCAAAGTATCTTGAACAATATACCAATAAAAGGGACAGACAACATGCTTATACTTTGAGGAAGAGTTCTGAAAAAAGCGAAGAGTTGCTTATAAAAACCGTTTTGGAAGCAAATTTTCAGGATGTTTTAGTACCAAAAAATGAAATTGATACAGTAGTAAATTTGCTGCAGTCACTATTTAATGTTCATAATAATTCCGATTTAAGGAGTTACAATAAGCTTTCTATAATTTGGCCTAATAACTATAATAAATATTTTACAAAGAGATTGGCTACACATGATTTGTCACATATAGAATTTATCAAATTTTATAATCTTTCGGGTGCAAAATTTTTAAAACAAATTGATAATTGGAGCAACCAAGGAAAACTAGCTGCAGTTGTATTAAAATTAACAGATATTGATGTGGAGGACATTAAAACGGGTGCCGAATATAGAAAAAATATTAAGGCATTATTTGCATTAGGCCGTCAACTAGAAGAAACTAATAATAAGATGCACGGTAGGATTGATGGCCAACGTTTGCTTAATAAATTGTTGCTAAAAAAATCAGTTGTCAATCGGTTTTTTGCGAGTGGACAAACTGAGTATAAGAATTTTGTCTTTAACTTATTTGAGAATGCCCCTGCTCCCTATCTATTTGAAATAGAATTTTTATTTCTTATTTATGAACAAATTAGTTATACGTCATTTATTCTCTCTGTTGAAGAAATAAACTTATTGCGAATCCGCTATTTTAAGAATACTCTAGATGATTCAGATAAGCTCAATCGTTCTGTATGGCATGTATTTCATTATACCAACCTAATTGAAAGGGAGCCTATCGGTCCAAATAGTAATACCGTTAAAAAGGTACACAATCCTGATGCCGTTTTATTGTTAAAGGAATTTATTAACAAAAAAGACATTAGTGGCTTTATTGAAAGTGCAATTGCTACTGATCTTATACCTAGAAACGGCAGATACAAATATGCAATTTCACCCGAACTTGTAAAATTGTTTGAAAATCACGAGGGTTTTCGCGAGTATATTAATACTATTTCAAAGGAAGAATATCCTGCTGTAATTGATTTGGAGGGATTGTTAGATGCTATGAAAGAGGATGGTTATAAAAATTATGCAGATTATACCTTCATTGTTTTGACAGATAAAAACAAATTAGACGAAGAAGAATAGAATTAAAACTACCGCCACTCTGAGGAAGTTCCACTTCCGCAGAGGACCTCCAGTATGGCTTTGCCATCCCAATCGCCACTTTTCCCACAACGCCCCCGTGCATAAACCCCACCACCTGCATCCGCGCTATGCGCTATATTTACAATTAATACATTAGCACATTTGCACACTAGCACATTTAGAAGCACCGCGTGGGAATAAAGTCTTTCTTGATACGTCCATACGCCAACTATATCGCCCGCAAGGTGCGGCAGTGGAGCGCGCGGCCTATTGAGAGCCAAGAGGCGATATTTCAGCAGATAATAAAAAAGGCCCAGCACACCGCTTTCGGCAAGGGCCATGATTTTGTGAGCATCCGCACCTACGAAGACTTCAAGCAGCGCGTGCCCATTAGCGACTATGAGCAACTGAAGCCGTACTTTGAGCGCATCAAGCACGGGGAGGCGGACGTTACCTGGCCGGGCAAGCCGAAGTATCTGGCCAAAACCAGCGGCACTACCAGCGGCACCAAGTACATCCCTATTACCAAAGATAGCGTGGGCAACCACTTTTATAGCGCGCAAACAGCCGTGATGCTTTTTATGGCCGAAACGGGCCGGTACAACATTATGGATGGCCGCCTCATCTTCCTTTCGGGCAGCCCCGAGCTGGCCACCGTGGACGGGATAAAGACGGGCAGGCTATCGGGCATTGTGAACCACGAAATACCGGCCTACCTAAAGGGCAACCAAGTGCCGAGCTGGGAAACCAACTGTATGGACGATTGGGAGGCCAAGCTGGACAGGATAGTGGATGAAACCCTAGGCGAAGACCTCACCATGATTAGCGGCATACCGCCGTGGGTGCAGATGTATTTCGATAGGCTTTCGGCTAAAACCGGTAAGCAGATAAAAGACATCTTCCCCAACTTCCAGGTGTTTGTGTATGGCGGGGTGAACTATGAGCCTTACCGCGCGAAGCTAGAACAGAGCATTGGCAAGCGCTTGCCCTCGGTGGAGACGTACCCAGCCTCGGAGGGGTTTATTGCCTACCAAGATACGCAGACTGAACAGGGTCTGTTGCTGAACGTGAATTCTGGCATATTCTTTGAGTTTGTGCCCGCCAATGAGTATTTCAACGATAACCCCACCCGCCTGAGCTTAAAGGATGTGCAGCTTGGCGTTAACTATGCCCTCATTATCAGCAGCAATGCTGGCCTGTGGGGCTACAGCATTGGCGATACGGTGAAGTTTGTGAGCACCCAACCATACCGCATTGTGGTATCGGGGCGCATTAAGCACTACATTTCGGCTTTCGGTGAGCACGTAATAGGGGAGGAGGTGGAGCAGGCCATGCTGCACGCCGCCCAGCAAGCGGGTGCGAGGATTACGGAATACACAGTAGCGCCAATGGTAGATGCGGGCGCGGAGCTTCCTTACCACGAGTGGCTGGTGGAGTTTGAGCAGGAGCCAGCGGATATCCAATATCTCGGGCAGCTACTCGATCAACAAATGCAGGCCCTCAACATTTACTATAAGGATTTGATAACCGGCAGCGTATTGCAGCCGCTAAAAATAACCCCGTTGCAAAAGGGGGCATTTATTGAATACATGAAGAGCCAGGGCAAACTGGGCGGGCAAAACAAAGTGCCGAGGTTGAGTAATGATAGGGCTTTAGCTGATGAATTAAAAATTCAAAATTCAAAATTTTAAAATTGGGAGTTGCGAATTTAAACACTAAGTGCACTAAGAAAAAAGGCACTAAGTACACTAGGTACAAATTGCGGGCTTTGTGTTCTTTGTGACCTTCCTTTGTGTTCTTAGTGGTTAAAAACATAACACTATCAATTACATTGAAGCATAAACACATCGTACTTTGTACATCGTACATTGTACATCAAAAAGGAGTCTAACAAAAGGCGTACTTTTGCAGATTAATATAGTATAACACTAACAAATAGTATGGAAACATTAGTAATGGCGGGGCAGTTATTGTTGGGTTTGGGCCTGCTGGTATTTGTACACGAGCTGGGCCACTTCCTTGCCGCCCGAGCCTTCGGCATAAAGGTTGAGAAGTTTTATGTGTTTTTCGATTTCAACGGCATCAAGCTGTTCAGTAAAAAGATTGGCGATACAGAGTACGGCATCGGTTGGTTCCCGCTTGGGGGCTATGTGAAAATTGCCGGCATGATTGACGAAAGCCAAGATGCCAGCGACCTAGCCGCCGAACCACAACCATGGGAGTTCCGTACCAAACCAGCTTGGCAGCGCTTAATTGTGATGATGGGCGGTATCATCATGAACCTCATTTTCGGGGTTATCATATTCACCTTCTACTTCCTGTACTTCAATAAAGTGTACGTTGACCCTAGCTCAGTAAAAGACGGCATTTATGCTTACGAATTGGCCCAGAAACAGGGCTTGCGCACGGGCGATAAGATAGTGTTGATTAACGGCGATAGTATTGAAAGGGATGCCGATTTGCAATCGCAGCGCATCATGTTTGGCGCTGAGCTTACTGTGGAGCGGGAAGGCCAGATGGTAAAAGTACAGATGCCTGATGATTTGTTTCAGCAATTCAAAGAGTCGAACGGGCTGTTTATAAGCTACGAGAACTTTCTTTTCGCTGTGGATAGCATCTATAATACCTATGATGAGAAGGATTCCACCTATGCGGCCAGGCTACACTTAGAAGCGGGTGATAAAATAGTAGCCATTAATGGTAACAACGTGGCAGTATTTGGCGATCTGCGCAGTAATTTGTTCGACAATATTGATAGCTCCGTAACCATACAAATTGAGCGGAACGGGCAGATACAGGAAGGTCGCATCAGTAGGTTGAAGACCCCTATGCTGGGCGTTACCGCCAAGGTGCCCGAGGATTATGATACCATCCCTTACACGCTTGGTACTGCCATGCGCTTCGGTACGTTGTTTGGACTAGAAACCATCTATTATCAAGGCAAAGGCTTTTTGATGCTGTTTACCGGCCAAGTAAGTGTTAGGGAAATATCCAGCCCGCTGGGCATAGCCAAAATTTATGGTCCAAATTGGGATTGGGGCCGTTTCTGGAAATTGACTGGCCTTATTTCCTTCATCCTGGCTTTTATGAACTTCCTACCCATACCAGCGCTTGATGGAGGCCACGTAATGTTTATTATTGTGGAGGTAATACAGGGCAAGCCTGTGAGCGAGGCGTTTATGGAGCGTGCCCAAAAGGTGGGCATCATCATTTTGATGGGATTAATGGTATTTGCATTTGGAAACGATATTCTAAAAATGTTCGGCATATAAAAACACCACCCCTGTATGAAAAAGCTGTCGCTATTGTTTGTGGGATTGATTTGGACGGCCATCGCAATGGCACAAGGACCTAAGGTGATGATTATCCCTTTCGACCCCGACATGTACTTCTGTGATGCCGACCAGTCGTTGGCGGATTTCAATAAAATGAACGTGAAGGAAGTACGGCAGCAGTTCCGCTATGGGCTTAACATGAACCTCAATGCGCGGGTAATGAGCGCCTACGGCACCAAAACCATGCTTACCGATACTACTGCCGATGTATCCAAAGACTTGTACGCCATTTACAAAAGCATTAGTTATTTCTCTGACAAGAGCATGGCATCTTCATCAATAACTGGCGAAGACCCTGAGCCAAAGGGCGGTGCTTTCAAGAAAAACACGAGTAATAAAGGGCAAGGTAAAGGCACGGGCACCAAATCGAGCAACGAGATTGAGGCCCGCAACTACATGAACGTGAAGATTCACAACCCGGCCATGCTAGAGTATTTGCATGATAAATATGGTACCGAGGTGTTTCTGTTTGTAAATCAATTCAATCTGGTTACCAACTTTGAGCATTGCTTGGATAGGGCCAACAATGTGTTCCAGCGCGAGGTTTTGATACACTTCTCCATATTCGATTACACTGGTAAGCAACTTGCTGGCGATGTGGCGATTGTGAATTTGCCCAGTAACAATAATAACCTCGATTTGATCATCAAAGAGAAGTTTCCGGTAATCTCCGATTACATAAAAGGCCAGTTGCCACACAATTCTACCATTGGAAATGATGCAGTTGCGCCAAGCCACAGCATTAAGCAAGAATAATTTAGAGCCTAGTATTTGTAAGTTCTAAGTTTTGGATTACTTTTGTCGTCCCGTTCAGCGTCAGAGCGGGTGGTTTCGCAAAAAACCAAGATTGGGAAGATGCCCGGATGGCGGAACTGGTAGACGCGCTGGATTCAAAATCCTGTGACTTTGCGGTCGTGTCGGTTCGATTCCGACTCCGGGTACATCTAAGGAAAGCCTCACTGTGAAAGCAGTGAGGCTTTTTTGTTTTGTTTAATTCCGTGTATTCCGTGCCTATTTACAGTGTTCTCCGTGGTTAAAACACAAACGGTTTTCTGGCGAAGTTGGCTTTCAGGCAGTTTTTGGGTAATCCGTTTAACCCGTTGCTGATAGTGCGGTAGGGTAGGTGAGGGTTTGTTCTAACCAATTCGCCTTACCTTTACCGCATAAGCATGCGCATCCAAGTGCTCGGCAGTGGCCATGGTTTCCACTATTGGGCCGAGGTTTTCAAGGCCTTCTTGGGTTATTTGTTGGAAGGTAACCTTCTTCACAAAACTATCCACCGATACCCCGCTGTAACTGCGGGCAAAGCCATTGGTAGGCAGGGTGTGGTTGGTGCCGCTTGCATAATCTCCCGCCGATTCGGGCGTGTAGTAGCCCAAGAAAACGGAGCCTGCATGGCGTACCTTTTCGGCTAGGGTTTCTGGCTTTTCTATTGCCAATATCAAGTGTTCAGGGGCATAAGCATTACTCAGGTCAATGGCCTCATCGGCATCTTTTACCAAAAAGATTTTACTGTTAAGTAAAGCCTGTTTGGCCACATCTTTGCGCGGCAAGGCTGCTATTTGGTTGGCCACTTCCATTTGTACAGCTTGTATCAAGGGCTCGCTCCAGGTTACTAGTACCACTTGGCTATCGGGGCCATGCTCGGCTTGGCTTAGCAAGTCGGCAGCTACAAATGCTGCAGGCGCGTTTTCGTCGGCAATCACCAGCACTTCCGATGGTCCTGCCGGCATATCTATGGCCACGCCTTCCAGTTGAGCCATTTGTTTAGCAGCAGTTACATATTGGTTGCCCGGCCCGAAAATCTTATCTACTTTGGGTATCTCCTGCGTGCCGTACGTCATAGCTGCTATGGCTTGTGCCCCTCCAGCCTTGTATATGTGCCTAATGCCCGCTACTTGAGCGGCAAATAGTATTGCTGGGTGTATTGTACCATCGCTATCAGGCGGGGTGCATAGTACCACATTTTCGCAACCAGCAATGCGTGCTGGTATACCCAGCATCAACACCGTACTGAATAGGGGAGCAGTACCGCCGGGTATATACAGGCCTACCCGCTCAATTGGGAGGCTTTTGCGCCAACATCTTACCCCAGGCATGGTATCCACTGCTTGTTCAATGTGCAACTGGCTGCGGTGGTATTTATCAATGTTTTGTGCCGCTTGATATATGGCATCTTTCAACTCCTCGCTTATTTGCCATTCAGCATCCAGTATCTCGCGGGCGTCCACTTGTAGGTAGGCCAGTTTAGCATGGTCAAACTGCTCCGTAAAGCGCAGCACAGCAACGTCACCTTCCAGTTTTACCGCTTGCATTATCGGCCTCACTACATCCAGCAGCGCGGTATGGTCCAGCGCTGGCCGGCGCAGCAGGCTTGGCCATTGCTCTTTGGTAGGGTAGTGGTGGATAGGTATTTCTTGTGGCATGAGGTGTAAAGTTACGGTTGCGGGTTATCAGTTATAATAAATTTGACAGTTTTTTTCGTCACGGTCCATGGTCCATCGTCCATTGTCCATGGTCCAAAATCAAAGAATCATCTTCTCTATCGGTATCACTAATATGCCTTGGGCACCGTTCGCTTTCAGTTGGTGTATAATATCCCAAAAATCTTCCTCCGCCAATACCGAATGTATTGAGCTCCACCCTTCCATGGCCAGTGGCATTATGGTAGGGCTTTTCATACCAGGCAGTACATTGATGATTTGTTCTAGCCTATCATTTGGTGCATTCAACAGTATATACTTGTTGGTACCTGCCTTATTCACCGCTTTTATTCGGAACATCAGTTTATCAATCAATGCCTGCTTATCTGCCGATAGGTTGTTGTTGGCCACCAGCACTGCTTCAGACTTTATCACTGCTTCCACTTCCTTCAAGCCATTGCTCAGTAGGGTACCACCGGTGCTCACAATATCGCATATAGCATCTGCAAGGCCTATGCCAGGTGCTATTTCAACGGAGCCGCTAATTTCGTGTATCTCAGCATTTACCCCGTGCTTGGTCAAGAAGTCTTGTACTATGCGGCTGTATGATGTGGCAATCTTTTTGCCTTCCAGCCATTGCACGCTGGTATAATCAACGCCCTTGGGTACGGCTATGGATAGACGGCATTTAGCAAAGCCCAGTTTTTCGATAATGGTAAGTTGCTTCTTTTTTTCTAGCACTACATTCTCGCCCAAGATGCCAAGGTCGGCAACGCCGTCTT
Organism: Sphingobacteriales bacterium; assembly: GCA_027483645.1. Classification (GTDB taxonomy): domain Bacteria; phylum Bacteroidota; class Bacteroidia; order Chitinophagales; family CAIOSU01; genus CAIOSU01. The sequence continues at coordinate 509,797 of JAIXUD010000009.1, read as the reverse complement.
CCACGTACTGTGGTATATCATCATCTCTCAAGAAAAGTATTTCTGCCGGGAAATTTCTAGCCAGCGCTTTTAGCTCGCTTTTGCCTGTATCTATTCCAAGGCCGCACTCATTGAGCAGGGTTAGGCTTTTTTCCTGCAATCTACCTGATTTCTGAACCGCAATCCTCAGCATGGTTTATGTTTTTTGTGGTAACAAAAAAGGCCCGCCAAAGTTGGCAGGCCTGCTGGTTTTATAAGTTAATATTTTACGTTAACCCAAAATCCATTAGCCTGCCAATTGCAGATGATGGGTATGGGTATAGCTGGCTGTTTTCATTGGTACCTCAAAGTAAAGGGTGTTATTCCCAATTTCCAAATAATGTTGGGTTACCCCTAAAAAAAACCGGGAGGCGCTGCCACAACGCCTCCCGGAATACTACTCAGGGATAATTAATGATTCACAATTAGTTCTCAGAAGTCAAGAAAATCTTCTGATCTTGGTAAGTATTAGCGCCAGACACCCTCACGAAATAGTAGCCGCTAGGTATAGCGTTCAACTTGATTTGGTGATTGTTTTGGCTGGTTTCCAAGGTCAATGTTTCGATAATCATACGGCCGCTTAGGTCGAAGATGTCGATTTGTACAGTAGGATCGTTCAGGTTCAAGAACCCAATTGATACCACGTCTTGGTAGCCAGTAATAGTAACCAATGGATTCTTGATATCGCCAGGCAAACCTACTGCTACTTCTAGTACTTCTACTTTGGTGCTGTAAGTATCAGAGCAATCATCACTGTTGGCAACCAAAGTCACATCATACAAGCCTGGGGCACTGTATATGTGGGTTGGGCTAGCCAAGGTAGATGATGCGCCATCGCCAAAGGTCCAAGTATAATTAGTAGCGTTCACCGAGTTATTCATGAATTCAAGTATCGCTTGGGTATAAGCAGTACTGAAGCCAGGAGCATAAGCGGCATCAACCGGAGCTGGAGCAGTAATGGTAACTGTCTCACTAGTCAGGTAACCTTGGATGTTCAAATTCAAGGTATAGGTACCAGCGTTCAAGTTTGCAGTAGTAATCGCACCGTTTACATTAGTGCTAGTAGCTACCACAATTCCAGCAGCATCTTTCAACTCATAGCTATCCCAAGTTAAGATAGAACCACCTACGTTAAATACGCCTAAATCTACGTTAATTGCACCGTTCTTACCTTCGCAATCGCCTTCAACCGCAGCAATAGTTGCTGGAGGGTAGAAGTGGATGATGAAGCGCTCAGGGTCATCACTTATGGTAGCTGTAAAGGTGTATGTATCATTTACACGTACGTTTTGGATAGTGCCGGTTTTCAGGTCTTCCAAGTAGATAAGTGCAGATGGAGCGAAGGTGCTCATATCAGTAAAGGTAAAGGTGAAGGTGCCATTTGCACCGGCCAGCATGCCCATAGGTACTGAAACCACTCGGCTGTTGTTGGTTGGCAACCCGTTAATACCTACCAACTTAGGATAGTTGGCTATGCGGGTATATAACGTAGGCTGTCCTACACGGCTTTCTTTCTTCTGGGCATCATACATATCATCCCAGTTGTCGCTGCAATCGGCACCGAAGTAAACAGTAGTTTTATCGGCATAGTTGTTACCAGCAAGTTCTACGTTCAAGATATGGTCATACCAGTTTGCTTGACGTTGGAAGGCTGGGTCGCCAGTTCTACGGTTGCTTTGGTTCATTACAAAGTTAGCTGGGGTGCCACTAGTGTTCTGGATGAAGAAACCTTGCATTGCAGCAATCTGGTATCCTGTACCTGACAATTGTGGCTGGTAACTACCAGTATATGATCCGCTTGATTGGAAGAAGTGTGCAGCACCTACAAAACCTGCAGGGGCGATCCATTCAATTGGAGAAGGATACGGGTTACTCACAATGTGCCATCCATCACCAATTGGGCCACTGTTTGCCAAGTTGTTGTATTGAATGTTACCTGTGTTGGCAGTGCCTTTGATATCCAAAGTGAAGTCAGAAGCACGACGGATGATACCAGCATAGCCACGACCGTTGGTAAGCACACCGCCTGAGCGTACGTGCCAGCCTGATTGGTTACAACCAAACAAGAAGCTTGCATTCTCCCTGTACTCAAACAGGTTACCGTAAGGTGAATTGCTTGCTATGTTATTCGGGTCGCAGGTAGATTGCGGTATTACCTGTCCGCCATCTGGGCCATACAGAGCAAGCTCAGTAAGGTTAGCTACTACCAATCCGTTATTTACAGGCGAACTGATGTAATGGAAAGCAGTTGCATTGGCACTTGCAGGGAAGAAACGCTGCATAATGATATCACCACTGATGCTACCGTTCATACCGGCGCTGAAGTTATCAACCCAACCAGTACCAGCAGCATCCGATTTGATGGTCAAGCGGTCGTTGGTAGTTAACACACCACCATCAAGGTTTAAGCCACCGCGAACCGAAATCATGCCGCTAGTGATTGATGCACCATTATTGTTGTTGAGCTCCAAATGATGTATGGTTGCTGTTCCAGATATAGTCTGAGCAGCGGTTGTTCCATCAAGTAACAATTTGCCAGTACCTGCTACTACAGTTCCATTCAATTGTACATTACCAGCTACCCTCAAGGTGGTGGTGCTGCCCGCAAGTGCTGGGAATTGAAGTGTAGCACCACTTAGAACAATCAGGTTACTGTTCAAGTCCATGTCGCTGCCAAATTCCAAAGACACTGTAGCACCAGATTCAATTACCATTTCGTTACCTACTGGAGCACCAGAGTATTGAGTTGGGTAATTAGGACGACCACCCGGTATACGGATGTTGCTTGTTGCGATAGGAACAGTGTTAGTACTCCAGTTGCTTGTTACAAACCATTCGTCGTTGGTATTACCTGTCCACACTAATGGAGCGGCAGATATAGTAACGAACCTATTGGTGGCAGCTGGGCTACAAGTACCATTTACAGGAGTAACCGATACGTTGCCAGAAGTGGCAGTACCGAAGTTTACCACAATACTTGTAGTACCTTGGCCAGATGTGATGCTAGCACCAGATGGAACCGTCCAGTTGTAAGATGTTGCATTAGCAACTGGGGCTATTGAATAACTAACGCCTGATTGGCCATAGAAAGCGGTTGACAAACCAGTAATTGCACCTGCAACTGCTGGAGTTGTAGATACTGTGATGGCTTTACTTTCCACATCAAAACAAGTACCTGGGTTATTAGTTACTGTTACGGTATAAGTGGTGTTTACCACGGGGTTCACCGTAATTGATGAAGTAGTAGCACCAGTTGACCATAGGTAAGTGTAACCTGTACCACCAGTTACCACAGGGGTTAACACCTGTGATGCGCTAGAGCACATAGCATTGGTGCCTGATATACCAGTTATTACTGGCGTAGGAGCTACAGTAATGGCTTTAGTTGTTACGGCACCATTGCCACAAGCATTTGATGGGGTAAGAGTTATATCACCACTGTTGGTACCGAAAGTTACGGTAAGGTTGATGTTACCGCCAGAGATAAATCCGTTTGCACCACCAGCACTAGTGATAGTTGCACCGGCTGGTACTACCCACTTGTAACCGGTAGTAGTGTTTACGTTAGCCGCAGCATACAATGTTTGCGGGGCACTGTAGGTAACCGATTGGCCAGCACATACTGTAGCAGCACCATTGATGGTAGGCATTGTTACAGGTAGTGGTGTAACAGTTACGCTAGCATAAACTGGAATTGACCATCCGCAGCACTCTTCACGAATATCAAGTTTGATGATAAAGGTACCTGCAACATCAACCAACACGTTATTAATGGTTGGTCCTGCGAAAGTAACCAATGTTACTGACGGAGAATCTACATTAGAAACTGTCCAACGATATTCCAAACCAGTTGTGCTTGTAGTAAGGTTGATAGTGCTTCCTTGACATACAGAACCATAAGGAGCACTGCTGATTACAGGTAGTGGCCTTGTTCCAGTTACTTTTATGAAAGATGGGTAGCTCACCGCACCAACGCTTATGTTTTTATTACCTACCGAGTTATACCAGATTGAAGCAGTATCGGAAGAAGCATTGAAAGAAGAGGTGGTATTGGTAATGTTATTTACGAAGTTACCACCAGTAATCGTCCAGTTATCATTGCTTGTTTTGGTTATTGGGATAACTGAGTTAGTACAAGCTTTGATGGTACTAACAGTAACTGTACCGTTGCTACCAACTGGGGTTTGTGCAGGAGCTGCTGCACCGCCATAGTAAATTGCTGATGCAGTGCCATTGTCGCCATCTTGGCCACGGCCACCGGCTCCACCATTACCACCTAAGCCACCGTTGCCGGCAGGGCTAGTAAGAACGATACCCAATTGAGCATCAGACATTGCAGGGCCGCCTTGGCCGCCAAAGCCACCAGTACCGCCGTTGCCGCCTGCTGAGCCTGTACCGCCAATACCGCCTGTACCAACAGAGTTAACGATTACGCCTGTAAGCGATGCGCCACCCAAAGAATTTGATGATACATATACACCGAATGCTGAACCGCCGCCACCTGCGCCTTCGCCGCCTTGGCCACCTTCAGCTCCGCTACCACCAGCACCGCCGCCTGAGCCGCGAACTATGTTAAGGAATGATGGTGAACCGCTACGGCCATCTACTATTACCGCACCGGTACCGCCGCCGCCAGAGCCGCCAGCGCCACCAAAGCCACTACCACCGTTAGCTCCTTTGCCAGGTACAAAGTACTGACCTAGTGCAGCAATGTTAGGCCTTGCGCCTGGGGTGTAGCTCAATGAGGCATTGGAACCGTTTGAGCCATTGATACCATTAACACCGCTTGGTACTGGTGCTGGTTGTGGTTGGCTGTAGAAGTAGTAAATGAATCCGGTTGAAGTATTAACAGGAACTGCTGGACTTGCGGCATTGTGGCCACATGTACCTGATACTAGGCCACCGCCGCCACCACGACCGGCTGAAGGCGTAGTTTGTACGGTAACGTTGCTAGTAGAGCCGCCGTGACCGCCTGAGCCGCCACCGCCGCCGCCACGTTGGCTTGGGCTACCATAAGGAACGCAAGAACTTGCATTGCCATTGGTGATTGCACCTGGGTCGGCTGTGCCAGTACCACCGGTACCACCACCATTGCCGCCAGTACCGCCAGTACCGCCACCGCAACATGCAGGGAACGGACCAGCACCACCCGTATTATCTTGAATAAACTGACCGGCTGAGCCAGCAGCGCCGTTTACACCGTTTTGGCCATCAGATGCTACTGTACCGTTGGCACCATTGCTGGCATTGCCTGTGTTGATGATGATATTATTAAGGGTGTAACTGAACGAGCTGGAGTTAATGAGCAAGCCATAAACTGATCGTCCGTTGCCATCTTGTGTGCCTACTGCACCAGATTGCTGTACGTTCACGGTCAGATCCTGTAAGGTCCAGTTGCTTCTGCCACTTGAAATAAAGCCAGCATAATGGCCCACACCAGCGGCAGGGTTCGTATAAGCATTTACAAAGTTGAGGATAGTAGGGGTAGAAGTATTTTTCACCCATGCGCCACTACCTGTTCTGGTATAGCCACCTTCTACAGTCACGTTACTTACTAAATCAACTGGGGTAGAATAGGTGTATTGTGACGCACCGCCCAACAACCTAATGTAATTCCTGGTTGGAGATACCAAAGCCATGGCTTGTGCCAAAGTGGTAGGGCAATCAGGGGTACCTGCGTTATTTACGTCGCCACCTTCACTTGCTGGTGCTACATAAATAAAGTCGCATGAACCAACCGCAGAGCCCGGGGCAGGGAAGGCTATAGTAGTTGTTGCCTGTTTTTGACAACCGTTAGCGTCAAATATATAGAACGTGTTGGTTGAACCATTTGCCAAATTGCTAAACGTGTTGCTTGATTGGCGGAAAGCTGTTTGGTTTAAGCTATACTGATATGGTGCTTGGCCGCCAGCTGGGGTAACTTGTACCGTTGCTGAAGAATAGCCACCACCACTACAGAAGTATGATGTTTGCAAACTTAAGGCCAATACTGGTGGTTGGAAAAGATTGGTCGATTTAACAATGGCACAACCTTGTCCATCAGTAACAGTTACTCTAAAGTTTCCTTGGTAGGCATCATTCCTAGTAGCTTGTGTGCTGCCATCATTCCAAAGGTAAGTGTATGTTCCGTTACCACCAGTTGCGGCTACTGAAAGTTGAGCAGTAGAGTCACCGAAGCACCTTACAACGTATCCATTGATTGAGCTAACATTGATGCTAGCGTTAACCGGTGCAAATTCAACCACTCGGAATGAACCGATGTTAAAACATCCTTGGGCATCTGTTACCACCACGTTGTAAGCAGCACCGCCAACGTTCACCAAATCTTGGGTGGTTGGTCCGTGTGCCCAGTTGTAGGTATAGGTACCTGTACCACCGCTTGGGGTAATATTTACTGCACCGTTCTGCGCACCGAAGCAAGTAACATTGGTTACGCTACCAGCAACTAATACTGGGTTAACCACTGCTACGGTAAAGCTAGTAAACGCAGTACCTTGGCATTGTGTGGTGGGGTTGTAAGAGGTAGTATAGAAAGTATAGTTACCAGCAGTCAAATTATTGAATAAGAATGCCGTGTTGGTATCTATTGCGGTACCAACACCTGGTACGGCATTGTGCAATATAGCCTGTGTAGCGCCGCCTTGTGGGTTCACGTTTACTACTAGCAAACCGCAAGAGTTATAAGTGGAGCCACCAGGCAACGTTGGAGCAGGTAATGAAGCCGGTTGGGTAACGGTAAACGGAGCCAATGCAACGGCACAAGTTGGTACGCTATTATCCCTGATGAATGGGCTATAAGTACCAGCAGCTAAGCCTGTAAAGGTAGCAGATGTTTGGTAAGTAACACCACCGTTAATGGAGTAGGCATACAAACCACTACCTCCTGCTGGGGTAAAGGTTACAGCGCCATTGCTAAAGCCTTGGCAAGAAGTTACATTGGTTACCGAAGCTGTTGCCGATAGGGCTCCAACTTGGGTTACGTTAGCCGAAATACTTGCAGTACAACTGTTGAAATCGGTAATGGTTACCGTGTATGTTCCGGCTACTACGTTACTTAAGTCTTGCGAAGTAGCACCGTTTGACCATACATAACTGTAGTTTGGAGTACCACCTGCTACACTTAGGTCAACCGCACCGGTTGAAGCTCCATTACAGGTAATTGTGGTAATGGAAGTAATGGTAGGTATAAGTGTTGCAGCAGGCTGGCTAACAGTTACTGGTACTGAGTTTTCGCAAAGGTTTGCGTCGCGCACCCTGAAGGTATAAGAGCCAGCAGCTAGGCCAGAGAAGGTTGCTGTAGGGCCGAATGCACCTGCATTGATTGCGTAGGTGTAGCCAGCAGTACCGCCTGAACCTGCTATGGTTACGGCGCCATTGCTACCACCGAAGCAAGATACGTTGGTTACGTTGGTAACCGCGATAGAAACACCAGATGCTGGTTGGGTAATTGTTCTAGCATGAGAAACGGTACAACTGTTAGCGTCAGTAATTACTACTGAGTAAGCACCGCTATTTAAGCTAGATACGTCCTGGCTAGTTGCGGTATTGCTCCAAGCATAACCATAAGGGCTTACACCACCAGTTACACTCAAGTCAATGGCACCATTGTTGCCACCAAAGCACAATACATTGGTTACAGTGCTAGTAGGTGCAATTACTGCAGGCTGGGTAATGGCTATGCCGGTTGAAGACGCAACACAACTGTTTGCATCGGTTACGGTTACACCATAGGTACCAGCAGCTCGGCCAGTAATATCTTCTGTAGTTTGGCCACTTGTCCAAGCATAGGTTTTAGTACCTGTGCCACCGCCAACATTAATGTTGATGGCACCAGTGCTGGCACCATTACAAAGTACGTTGGTAACCGAGCCTACTGAAACGGTCAGCTGGGTAGGCTGCGTAATGGTTGTAGAAGCAGAAGAGCTACATCCGTTGGCATCTGTTACATCAACAGAAATCAACCCTTGAGATAAGCCAGTACTGGTGCTGTGCAAGCCTGCAGCTACGCCGAAATTAAGATCTCCGTTAGACCATACTAGGTCGTATGGTGGGGTACCGCCGCTTACATTTATCCTATAGCTACCATTGTTGCCACCGAAGCAAGAAACGTTGGTTTGAGCATTAGTAGTAGCTGTTGGGCTACCTGCATCGGTTACGTTGATGCTGGTTACCGCATTACAACCGCTACCACCAGTAGTGGTTACGGTTACTTGGTAGCTACCAGAAGGCACGCTAGCCTTACAAGCGCTACTGCCGCCGCCGGCCCAAGCGTAAGTAAACGAACCTGTACCACCTGTAGCAGTTACACATGCTGTACCATTGCTAGCACCGCAAGTTGATTGGGTAGTACCTGCACCGTTTGAAAGGTTAACAGCAGGCACTACGTCTACCGTAAAGCTGCCTTGGGGACCAGGGCAACCAGCACCTGATATAGAACGGAAATAATAAGTATTATCGCTTGTTACTACTTGTGAAGCAGAAGGGGTTGCAGTGCTTGTACCATTGGATGTGATATTTTGCCAGTAAATAGTACCACCAGCACCACCAGATGCATTTAGGGTAGCTGTGCCATTACAGCCGAAAGCATTACCTGAAGCATTGGTTACCGTTACTGCAGCTGGAACCGAATTAATAGTTACGGTTACAGAAGCCATAGTAGCACTCCAACAACCTTGGGCACTTTGGTTACGGAAGTAGTAGGTTCCGCTACTGCTTACGTTTTGCGAACCGCCGCCCAATCCAGTGCTTGTTGCAGTTGCCAAGTTTGAGTTAGTACCTTGGAAGTAGATAGTACCAGTGCCACCGCTTGCACTAATTGGCACGGTGCCATTGGTACAATAAGTACCTGCGCCGGTGGTAGTACCCGCTACGGTAGGTACAATATTGATAACTACCGCTTGGCTGCCTTGAGGACCTGCGCAACCAGCACCGCTTACTGAGCGGAAATAATAGGTATCAGAAGTGTTTACTGTTTGAGGATTAAGTGCATTGATGGATGGACCACCGCTTACGTTGCCCAACCACTGTATGGTACCACCACTACCGCCTGATGCGGTAAGCTGTATGGTGCCACCACATTGGCCAGATGCGCCGCTACTAATGGCAACGGTTGTAGCCGCAGGTACAGGGTTAATCACAACGGTTGAGCTGCCTTCAGCACCTGCACAACCAGCAGCACTTACTGAACGGAAATAATAGGTATTGGTGCCAGTAGCGCTTACGGTTTGAGGGTTGGTAGTATTAATAATAGGGCCACCACTGGTTGAACCCGACCAGCTAAGCGTACCACCTGCACCACCAGAAGCAGTTAAGTTGATACTGCCACCGCATTGGCCAGAGGTACCGCTGGTAACGGCAACAGTTGTAGCAGCAGGTATAGCATTAATGGTTACGGTTGCGCTGCCTTGAGGACCTGAGCAACCTGCACCACTTACTGAACGGAAATAATAGGTATTGGTGCCAGTGGCACTTACGGTTTGAGGGTTAAGGGTATTAATAATGGAACCATTACTGGTTGAACCCGACCAGCTAAGCGTGCCACCTGCACCACCAGAAGCAGTTAATTGGATATTGCCACCGCATTGGCCAGAAGTGCCGCTGGTAACTGCAACAGTTGTAGCTGCCGGTACTGGGTTAATGGTTACTGTTGCAGCGCCTTCAGCACCAGAGCAACCATTATTAACAGACCTAAAATAATAGGTATTGGTGCCAGTAGCATTTACCACTTGAGGGTTGGTAGTATTAATTATACCACCATTACTCGTTGTACCCGACCAGCTAAGCGTACCGCCTGCGCCGCCCGAAGCAGTTAGCGTGATACTACCGCCACATTGGCCGCTTGTGCCGCTAGTAATACCAACCGAAGTTGCTGCTGGTACTGCGTTAACGTTTACAGTAATAGAAGATAAGGTTCCACTCCAGTTACCAGAGGCACTTAGAGTGCGAAGCCAAACAGTGTTTGAACCGTTGGCGGTGAAAGTATAGGTTGGGTTTGAGTTGCTAGCAACTGCGCCAGAAGCACTGGTCTGCCAGTAGTAGGTATAGCCTGTTGGCGGGGCGGCACGGCTAATGGTTACGTTGCCGCAAGTATTTCCATCGCTTGTTGGTGTTGGGGGGGCAGGTACCGCAGTTTCGCGCACTTGCATTACCGTTGAGGTAAGGGTGTTGTTCCATCCGTAGCTAGCGGCACAGTTTGCATACAAAGGCATAACAACCCTAACCTGACCTGTGTAACCAGATGTCCACAGGTTGTTGCTAGAGCGCCATCCACAAGTGCTAAAACCATCGTGGCCTGCTAGATAGCCGCCATTGTCGTTTCTATAAATGAGTACATCGGTATCCCAGTTACCTGAGTTACAGTTGAAGAACTCATAAGATAGACCATTGTAAGCGTTAAAATAAAAGAAGTTACCGGGCCCAATATTTTGAGAACTCGAATAAGTTGGCGTAATCGCTGGATTATTCAAGTTTGCCGGACTGCTATTGACTGTGGTACCCGGCCAGGCAGTAGTACAACCCTGGGCATTTACATAATTGGGTGCCGCAAACAACAAAAGCAGGAACATGAGTCCTGCAGCTAACGAGTAAAAGTTACCCGTTTGTGTTAATTTTTTCGGCCACGATGGGGGGGCAGTGGTTGCAACCGAGAGTAAGTTAACGTTTCTCATAATAATTGTTTTGTGGCACCTGTATTCTCAACTTTTTGGTTCCTTTTGTTCAAGTTGTTGGTAATCAGAATGCAGGTAATTTAATAATAAGGCTCAATTTATAAACTTAAATGCAAATTGTCAAGGGCTGTGTCCAAAATAATGTAATTTGTGGATAAGTTGTGCGTAAAAGTGAACACTCGAAATTTGGTTAAATTACCTTTTTTGCTGCTGTTACGCTATAAAAAGATAATTGTTGCCGTTTGGCCACTTTAATACACAATATTTATCTTCAAATCCGAATTATCAACCCACCATCTCATTATTTGCAATTAAATGTTGCTTGCTTAACCCTAGCTTAAAGCCGCAGGGACGGGCAACATCGTAGGCAATTAAAGAATTCAGGTTTCAATCCGCAATTAAATTAGGTATATTCCTACAAGTTGTCAACCCTTTTTTATCTATTAGCCAAAGGGTAAGGTTGTGTAGTATGTTAAAATATAGCAATGAAGTATGCTGTTGCAGCATTTTACCCATGGGCGAGGTTCATAAAAGTGGCAAAAAAATATTTATGGATGCCATGTTTTTTTTGGGAAAGGGGTAGGTTATCGGCATAAAGTATTGCTTCTTAATGTTTTCAATAGTTTAAGTATTTATTGAAAGTTCGCAAAACTGGCGGTAAAAGCTGATGGATTGCTTAGGAAAACCATAAAAACAGAATGCCCAGCTATGAAGCCAGGCATTCTGCCATTAATGAAACCCGCTATGCTGTTGGGGAAGGATTCGAACCTTCAAGAGGTGGTTAGTCTCCGTTGCGCTTGAGCGCTCCAGGGATTTGTCCCAAGCTCCTCACCCTCGGGACGGGAGGGCACGTCTGCCTGTTTCATCACCCAACAATATTGTATTTAGTTGATTGGTTTATCAGTTGATTGGTAATTTTTACGTGATTAACTGATCAACAGATAAACCGATTAACTAACTGATGACAAATTTACTACTTTATACCTTTCGTTGCAATATTTTGTTGCTATTTTAATTAAGTTTACAAAAGTTTTATTAAAATGGCTATTTTGTAATGATAATGATAAAATCAAACTGCTATGGTGGCGCTAAATTTGGAAATTGATAAGCTTGATATGGAGATACTCTCTATATTAATGAACGATGCACAGATGCCGTATACGGAAATCGCCAAGAAAGTGTTCGTTTCGGGCGGCACCGTGCATGTGCGTGTAAAAAAACTGATGGACCTAGGCATTATAAAAGGTAGCCAAGTAAATATTGACCCCGAGCGATTGGGCTATGGGCTTACTGCCTTCATCGGCATATTCCTCAATAAAAGCAGCATGTACGATAGCGTGGTGCTTGCCCTGAAGGATATACCCGAAGTGGTAGGCTGCAACTATACCACGGGTACCTACAGCATGTTCGTAAAAATGCTGTGCCGCGATACCAACCACTTGAAACAGGTACTGCACGACAAGCTGCAATACATTGAGGGCATCAACCGCACGGAGACGCTCATATCGTTAGAGGAGAGCATCAACCGGCCATTGCTGTTGTTAAAGCAGAATGATTGAACTTTGCACCAGCATGAGCACCCCCTTACTTACCGAATTGCCTTATATAGGCCCCCTCAGTTTCCACGCGCTGGTGCAGGCGCATACACCTATATATATAGAGGTGTGCGAAAACTTCCAAAAAGCAACTTATAGAAACCGCGCGCACATTGCGGGCCCCAATGGTTTGGAGCGCCTTACCATACCTATAGAAGAGGGTAGGGGGCTGCGCTGCCCTATAGGGGAGGTGCGGATGAGCTATGCACAGCCCTGGCCCAAACTGCACTGGAGCGCCATAGTGGCAGCCTACGGGCGCTCGCCATACTTTGAGTTTTATGAGCATGAGCTAAAGCCACTGTACCAAGCACCGGGCGAGCTGCTGTTTGGGTTTAATATAAAGGTGATGCAAACCACTTGGCGGCTGCTAGGCATAAAGCCCGAAGTAAACCTTACGGAGGACTATTATAACCCTGCCCCACCAGATTGGCTGGATGTGCGTGGCCAACTACACCCCAACACAGAAAAGAACAAAGCCGCCGAGCTAGTGCGAAATGTACCGTACTACCAAGTGTTTCAAGATCGGCACGGGTTTTTACCAAACCTTTCTGCTTGGGATTTGCTTTTCAACGAAGGGCCTAATGCTGGCAACGTCCTTAAGCAGATGGGCAAACTTTAGCTTGGCTGCTTATTTGCCAGCGCAAGGGCCTCGGCCTCGGCTTGCGCTTTGTGCATACTTGGGCCGCGGTCGTTTTTAATGGTATAGTAGCCCCATACTATAAACAGAATACCAATAAGCTCGGTAACATACAATACCTCCACATGGCCTAGCCGCGTCATATACCCACCAAAGCCTGGCAAAATGGCGCCAATGGCGATATAAATGTTGCCCAACATACGGGCATACCCTTCATTGCTACTACTATACTTAACTGCAGAGTACATGGCGCCGCCAATAAGGAAAACCACCGCATATAGGTTTAGGTTGCGAGAAAAGTTGCTACGGATGAAGTCTTTATAAACCAAAGCATCGCCAGTTAGGCGATGTGTAACCACATCCCAGTTTATTGGGGAGAGGATAACATAATAAGAAGCTGCCGCGGTAGCTGCCACTAGCAGTACCGTAAGTAGGTGCGCCACCTTGCGGTTTGCGAGCAAATACACAGTGCCTTGTGCCAACGGGGCACCGCCCATAAGGGCACCTACAATAAACCAAAATTTAAAGTTTGCTTCGCCCCAGCCAAAAAGAGTGTTAATGCTTTCGGCCATAGTGCCTAGGCCATAAACCAGTACGCCAAACATCCACCAAAATAGGTATAGGCTGCTTTTACGGCTCCACCAATGGCGGAAGAGTATGAAAGTAAAAGCAAAAGAAACAATAGTAGAGGCAATGGGGATGTAGTGAATAAGCTGTTGCACGCTATGAAGCTTTTAGTATAATTGACAAAGTTATAGCACGATAGTTTCGGAAACTGCCAAATTATTTTTTATGACAAAATTGTGACAACAGGCTACTTCTCGGAAACCCAAATATTTACTTAACTGGCACATTATCAAATTCGGCTGTTATCCGTAATTTCGCACCCTGTAGATTGAATACTAATGGCAGTAAAGAAGTTTGATGTTGCGGTTTCCACTATCTCTGGTAGTGCTTTCCCCAATTTCCTAGAGATAACAAAGCATGTAAAGGTTGATGAGGGGTACCGCTGGCGGTTTATAAAGGCTATGGGGGTTTCCATAATGGCCGAGCCGTTTAGGTGGGTAGAGAACTGGAAGTACGGCAAAGCCGTGCGCGACACCGAGATAACCAACGAACCGGTTTTTATACTTGGCCACTGGCGCAGCGGTACTACCTACTTGCACAACTTAATGAGCCAAGATTTGGATATGGCTTATGTAACCACATACCAAAGCGTTTTCCCTAACCAGTTGCTCAGCAGCCGCTGGCTTTTTCGTTCCTTAATGAACGCAAAAATGCCAGCAAAACGCCCAGCCGATGGAGTAGCGCTCAATGCCGATTTTCCTCAAGAAGAGGAGTTTGCTTTGGGTAACATTAACCCAAATTCGTTTTACAATTTCTGGTACTTCCCCAAGCATACCCGCCAATATTGCGATAAGGCTATTTGCCAAGAAGGCCTTACAGATGCCGAACGTGCCTGTTGGAAAAACGACTATAAGCTGTTTGTAAAGAAAACGTTGCTCAACCAACAGCCCTCAACCCGATTCCTTTCTAAAAACCCACCACACACCGGGCGCATAAAGCTATTGCTAGAGCTATTCCCAAATGCCAAATTTGTGCATATACACCGCAACCCTGTTACGGTATTCCTTTCTACTTTCAACTTCTTTACCAAAACCATTCCGCCGCTTCGTTTCCAAAAGATAAGCGACCTAGAGATGGAAGACAATATACTATATGTATATAAGCGGATGATGCATAAGTTTGAGGAGGAAAAGGCTTTGATACCGGCGGGCAATTTAATTGAGATACGGTACGAAGACTTTGAAGACCAGCCGCTGCGAAACATGGAGCAAATATATGCCCAGCTTGGCTTACCAAACTTTGAGCAAAGTAAAGAACGCTTCGCCAAATACATCGATTCGCAAAAGCGCTTTGCGGTAAACAAACATCAAATTTCGGAAGAGAAGATAGAAAAGGTAATGAGCCACCTGCAATTTGCGATGGACCAATACCAATACCTCGTGCCCGAAGATATTGAAGTGGTTGCTAAAGTGACGTTATAGTTTTACCACTACCTTATAATAGCTGTTTGCTCCTGCCTTTACTTCCACCACGTAGTTGCCCGCTGGCAATGCTGTTAATGGTATAGTTTTAGCCTGCACTGTGTTTGGAGCAATGGTATTTGCAATCACTTCTCCTGATGCAGTGTATAGATTAACCTCAACCGATAAGGCTGTTTTTTGCCAACGGATGTTTAGCTCATTTGCCGCAGGGTTGGGGTATACTTCCCAATCAAGGGCCAGCGCATCGGTCTGTTCAATTCCGGTAAGGCAATCTACCCGTTTAGTTCGCATATACTCTATGGCAAACAATACATACGGTAGGCCCGCCGACACATGTGAAAGGTTACCAGGGATGATGGATAGCTGTATATCGGTAGCGCCGCTATCCTCAAACAGTTGCATTACTCGCTGTACGTTGCTCATGGGGTTTTCAATATCCACTGGGCTGTGCACAAAGTTTACGGGCATTTGCGGGGTCCAGTCATACAGGCTGTTGTAGCTCAGTAAGGTGCGGAAATAATGGTTAGGGTCGTTTTGAAGTTGGTTGCGGAAAGTATCCGTTACCATCCTTATGGGTATAGAATCAAGTAAGTTGACAGCAGCAAAAGGGTCGTTTCTATCCAATATTTTCAAAAGCAGTGAATCGTACGGGGATTTAAAAATGGAGTCAAATGCCAGCACTGGGTCGTTGGGTAGGCCCAGATTAAATAGGCTATCGCGATATACCTCGCTGTACGAGCGCACTATCATGCACATTGCGTGGGGCTCGGGTGTTTTTCGGGTGTTTGATAGAAGGCTGTCTGCAGCAACCCCGGCAAGATCAAAGGTGCCGCCACCGGGGCAAACTGCGGTAACAGTAAACTCGCCGGCATGGTACAGTTGTATTTCTCTAGCGGTGGCAAAAGAAGAGTGCCCGCCCTGCGAATAGCCCGTGAGGAAAAGCTGATCGGTAAAGCTTACCCCCTCATTTTGGCAGATAGTCTTAGCAGCCCTTATCAAATCTATCGTCGAGGTTGCCTCAGTTTTAGCATTCATAAATGCCTGAAAACCTGGCGATGCGTTGGAACCTAGATGTATATAATCAGGTGCTACCCCTACAAAGCCATTACTTGCTACGCCTTTGATAATCATACCATAAATGCTGCTTGGGTTGGAGGGTGCATCTTGGTCTTTCAGGCAGAAGCCATGCCCAAAGGTGAAAATACCCGATGCGCATGGGTAAGCAATTGGTAAGGTAACCAAGCCTGTAGCAATGGTTAGGCTATCCGGCCGGTAATCTAAAGTGTAGTACTGTACTTCGTAAACATTAAAGTCATATTCCAAACCCAGCACCTCGCCGGGGAAACCCGTATATGCCTCCACTTCGGCATCAAAGCTATCGGCAGTAAGGGTTTGCACCAAGGTGTAGCTCAATATGTCGCCCCGCTGTTGGGCGTAAGTAGTTAGGGTAATAAGGCCGAAAAGGGCAATGGCACAAAATCTCATTACTATGGTTTTTACTTGGCAGAAATATATCACTCTTAAAAATAGTAAATGTTTCGGTACCAAAGGTTGCTATTTTATTATTGACTATGAATAGTTAACTTCATGCTTAGTTACTTACCTAGATAAAAGAGATTCCAAATGACCAATCCGTTTACCGAGGAGCATGAGCTGCTCCGCCAGTCGTTCCGTAAGTTTGTTGAAGTGGAAATGTTGCCTTACGCTGAGGAGTGGGAGAAAAACCACCACTGCCCGCGCCATGTATTTGAGAAGATGGGCGAGCAAGGCTTTTTTGGGGTAAGTTTCCCCACCGAAGTGGGCGGCAGCGGATTGGATTTGTGGGCCGCGGTAGTAATAGCATCTGAGCTGGCTTACACTAACTTGGGCGGTTTAGCCATGTCGTTGTACGCACACACCTATTTGCCCTTGCCCCTTATTAATGCCATCGGCACACCGGAACAGAAAGAAAAATACCTACGCCCTGCACTAGAAGGCAAGAAAGTAGCCGCACTAGGCATTACCGAGCCAGGTGCCGGTAGCGACGTGGGTGGCATCATTACCAAAGCCGATGATATGGGCGACCATTTTGTGGTAAATGGCTCTAAAATGTGGATTACCAACGGCACCATGGCCGACTTTATAGTATTGGTAACCCGCACTGGCCCTGGCCACAACCTAAGCCTGCTGATTTTTGATACCAACACCCCAGGCTTTTCGGCAGTGCCGGTGCATAACAAGCTTGGTATGCATACTAGCGATACTGGGCAGTTGTATTTTGAAAATTGTGTAGTTCCTAAAGAAAATCTGTTAGGCGAGAAAGACTTTGGGTTCTACTACCTAATGAACAACATACAAGAGGAGCGCTTAATAGCTGCCGTAATGGGCACTTATGCCGCCGAATGGGCGCTGGGCAAAGCGATACAGTACAGCAAAGAGCGTGAAGCATTTGGCCGCCAGATTGGCAAATTCCAAGTGTTGCGCCACAAAATGGCACAAATGGCCATAACCGTTGAGGCTTGCCGCTCGTTTGCCTTCCGTGCGGTGGAGGAGTTCTTGGAGAAAGGCCCCGAGGCCATCCAAACCATCACCATGGCCAAAGCCTTCGTGAGCGAAGAGAGCCTAAAAGTAATACACGATGCCATACAGATACATGGCGGCTGGGGCTACCATGAAGACTACGGCCTTGCCCGTGCCTGGCGCGATACCCGCTTGATGACCATCGGCGCCGGCACCACCGAAGTAATGCACGAAATCATCAGCAAAATGATAGTGGACGATAAGCAGTACAAGCGCCAGTTTCTGAAAGCGCGTGGGCAAGCTGTTTAACTGTTAATTGGTTATTAGTTAATCGGTTGATTGGTTAGTTGTTTGCCCATTTTTATTTAACCATTGCTGGCAATGAAAGGCATTGTTATTATAATTATCTACTTTCTGCTGCCGCTATATTGCTTTGGCCAAAACCCTATTGTTACCCACATCTACACTGCCGACCCATCGGCACATGTTTTTAAGGATACACTTTACATATATCCCTCGCACGACAGGGATGACGCGCGATGGTTTACTATGGATGATTGGCATGTGCTGAGCACTACCGATATGGTGAACTGGACCGATCATGGCGTGGCACTCTGCTTGGATAGTATTACTTGGGCCACCAAATGGGCATGGGCACCCGATTGCCAATACCACAACGGCAAGTACTACTTCTACTTCCCTACGGATAAGGACTATATAGGCGTGGCAGTTGCCGATAAGCCCACGGGCCCCTTTACCGACGCGTTGGGCAAGCCCCTCATTAGCCGCGAAACACCGGGGGTAGTGGCTACCAACGGCCTCATTGACCCGACCATATTTATGGATGATGATGGCACCCCCTATCTTGTCTTCGGGCAAAACCATGTGAACATTGTAAAACTGAACGACGACATGGTTTCGTTTAGCGATACTGTGCGGATAATTGACGGTGCCAAGGATTTTTTTGAAGCCGCTTGGATACATAAATATAACGGCAAATACTACCTGAGCTACTCAGGCAACCGAAAAATATTGTATGCTACCAGTGATAGCCCCTATGGCCCGTTCCAGTATCAAGGCGTGATGCTGGGCAAGGTGAGCAGCGGCAACAACCACCACAGCATAGTACAGTACCACGAGGAGTGGTATATCTTCTATCACAATTCCGCATTGTTTTTCAAAAAGCATCCGTGGGCGATGCGCTTGGGGCTATTGAAACGCTGGTACCGCCGCTCGGTATGCGTAGATAAACTTTACTATGAACCCGACGGCAGCATAAAAAAAGTAAAACAAACTAAGAAAGGGGTAGGTAAGGTTAGCTCCAATTGAATGGTCGATGGTTCCTCCGCTGCCTTAAGCCTCATCGCCTAAGAAACGCCATCATGCCTTATCATCACCGTAGGGTATAAGAGGCTATTTGTCGCAGCTCGCCAATCCTAGCTGATTAGTTTATTTTATTGGATGGTCCGATTCAGTTTCTGCTATAAGCTTCAGCCCATAAGTTCTTATTGCCTCTATAATAGGCATAGCCTCCTCGCCTTTTTCAGTAATGGTATATTCTACTTTGGGGGGTACTACGGGGTAAGCCTTCCTAGAAATGTACCCATGCGTTTCCAACTCCCGCAACTGGCTTGACAGCATTTTATGGGTTATATGCGGTATGGCCTTCTTCAGCTCGCCGTACCTCATCATCTTTTGGTTTAACCTCCATAGTATGGGCATTTTCCAAGTGCCTCCAATAAAGTGTAGCGCAAATTCTACTGGATTGTAAAACACCTTGTTATCATAG
Source organism: Sphingobacteriales bacterium (assembly GCA_027483645.1). GTDB lineage: Bacteria > Bacteroidota > Bacteroidia > Chitinophagales > CAIOSU01 > CAIOSU01. The sequence continues at coordinate 490,544 of JAIXUD010000009.1, read as the reverse complement.
ATAAAGTCGGGCATGGCAGGCGATTATCGAGCGAAGGAATGATTGCAAAGATAGCAAGTATGCTTTCTTTCCAAAAAGATAGTATCTCACAAAAAAGTAGTATAGCCGCAAATGATGGTATGGTTGCCAATTTTACAACCTCATTATCTGTTAAAACTTAAAGATTACCATCATGTCGCACAAAAATACCAATCCCGTAAACCCTAGCAACCCCAAGCGGGTAGCCATTGTAATTGCTAACCCTGCAACTTCATCAATTACCGGCTGGCCAGTTGGGTTTTGGTGGAGCGAGCTTACCCACCCTTACTACAAGTTTATTGAAAAAGGATATGAAGTAGAGGTGTTTAGCTACTTTGGTGGCAAGTGTGAGGGCGACGCCATGAGCAACCCCGATGATGCCAGTAAATGGCAAGCCGAAGACCTTATAAGCCGCGGCTTTATAGGCGACCCTGACCTTTTAAAACTGATAGACAATACCCGCCCAGCAAAAGAAATAGCGGTGGATAAATTTGACGCAATAGTTATTGCTGGCGGCCAAGCGCCCATGTTCTCCATTGAAAAGGCTCATGATACTATCGAAAAGTTTGTGGCATTTTATGAAGCAGGGAAAATTGCCGCAGCCCTATGCCATGGGGTAGCAATACTGCGCTACGCCAAATTAGCCAATGGCAACCATTTGGTAGCAGGTAAGACGGTAACAGGCTTTGCCAATATTGAAGAAGATTTTGCCGATGAAGCAGTATGGGGAATGGGCTTGCTGCCAAAGGGCCAAAACCTGATGCCGTTCCGTATTGAGGATGAGCTTAAAAAACTCGGTGCCAATTTCATTCTAGCTGGCCTGTGGAAAGGTTTTGCTATACGCGATGGCAACTTGATAACCGGGCAACAAAATTTTAGTGGTAGCGAAACCGCCGATGTAATTATTACCGCCCTTGGCGAATAATTGCTATGCGCTTTTTTAAAACATTTGCTACAATTGGTTTGTGGGCTGCCCTGTGCTACAACGGGGCAGCCTATGGGCAGTTAAACGAGAGCGATACTGCCCTATTGCAACTGCGTGCCAGTGTTTCGGGCAACTTCCAAAAGGGGAACGTGAACCTGTTGCTGCTCCGTGGATATTTGGAAGCAAGTGTGGCGCCTAGTAAAAACTGGGTATTGAAATCGCAAAACGTCAGCCTATACCAAGCGTTCTTCAAGACTAAGGCCGACAACGATGTGCTTAGCCGAAACTTCATTTATTACCGGCCCTACCGCAGGTTTTATCCTTTCGCTATTGCTTATGTAAGTACCAACTTTAGGCGCCAGATAGCTTGGCGGTATTTTACAGGCTTAGGGGCAACTGCACAAATACTGCAAGCCGAAAACCATCAACTAAAGGCTTCGGTGGGCGTAGTATATGAGCAGTCAAAATTTACCTCTGAGATGTATAACTATGGTAAGTATAATGGCAGCAACACTATAAACAATTGGCGGGCAACTACTTGGCTCTGGGGTAAGCACCGCATTTGGCAAAACAGGCTTACCGGCTATTATAGCATGTATTGGCAGCCATCTTTTCAAGATAGATACAACTATCGGTTGCAGGCAGACTTGGGCATAGAGCTGCAAGTTTGGAAAGGGCTTGCATTCAATGCCCATTACACTTATACCTTGGAGAATGTGGTTGCTGTTAAAACCGCCCAAACCGACCAGATAGTAAGTTTTGGATTGGCATACACCGCAAGATTTGACAAACGAAATCCGAAGCCATGATAGTGAAACGCAATTTTAGCCCAATTAAGATTTGGCAATACATAAGGGGCCAAATGCTTTTTGCCATGGGTTGTTCGGTGTTAGCATGGGCCCTATTTACCTTCGCCGGTGCCCATTTTTTGGTGCTCAACTTTACACCCATCGGTTTGCTGGGCTCCGCTTTGGCTATTTTTGTGGCCTTCCGCAACAACTCGGCTTATGGCCGTTGGTGGGAAGCCCGCACCCTTTGGGGCGGTATTGTAAACTCAAGCCGGGTACTGGCTAGGTTGGTGGTTACATTTGCTGACAGCCACGCCCAGCTGCCAAACTACAATGCAAGCCGTAGCGAGCTGTTTAAAAAAGAGCTTGTATATAAATGTATAGCCTGGGCCCATGCACTGCGGCTGCAGCTGCGCAACCAACAGCAATGGGACGTATTAGAACCATTGCTTTCGCCTGATGAGTACCGTGCGGTAATCGCTGCCCAAAACAAACCCAATTACATACAACTCATCATTGGCCGAAAAATTTACGAAGCCATGGGCAATGGTACCTTGGGCGGTTTCGATAGCTTTCAGTTGGAAGGGCAACTGCTTGCCTTGGCCAATTGCCAAGGTGGTTGTGAGCGGATAAAAAACACCCCGCTGCTAAGGCAGTATGATTTTTTTACGCGCCTTTTTGTGGGCCTGTTCACATTGCTTTTGCCATTCGGTATTTTGGGCTTTTTTACCAGCGATGTCAATATAGCCTATTCGTGGCTAAGTATTCCGCTAAGCATACTGGTGGCGGGTGTGTTTATTATTATGGAGCGTACCGGGGCAGCCAACGAAGACCCTTTTGAAAACCTGATTACCGATGTGCCGCTTACGGCACTGTGCAACACCATTGAGCGCGACCTGCTGGAGATGCTTGGCGAAACTGAGCTGCCGCCCAAAATAATACCGGAAAACGGATATATTTACTAAAAAAACAACCTAATGAAAATAGCCATAATAGGTGCAGGTAATGTAGGTACAGCATTGGGCAGTGGCTGGTTGAAAGCCAACCATACTGTTACCTTCGGTGTGCGAGACCCCTACTCGGCAAAGGTGCAAAAGGCCCTTTACCAAATTCCTAATGCCCAAATAGCAACCATAACGGAAGCTAGCGAACATGCCAATGTAATAGTAATTGCCACCCCGCCAGATGCCATATTGGAGCTGATACCGCAATTGGGTGATGTAACCGGTAAAGTGATTATTGACACCACTAACTCCATACGCGCAAAACCAGCACCTTACTCCACAGCGTACCATGCCATAAAGGCGGTAACGGGAAACGATTTAGTGGTAAAATGTTTCAATTCAACGGGGTTTGAAAACATGGCGCAACCCGTATATAGTGCTGGTGGTATTGATATGTTTGCCGCTGGCAGCAATACCCAAGCCAAGCAAGTAGCTGCAGCATTGTCTACCGATATTGGGTTTGAGCAGTGTTATGATTTTGGGGATGACAGCAAAGTGGAGTTATTAGAACATCTTGCCCTATGCTGGATAAACCTGGCCATTATGCAAGGCCATGGCAGGGATTTGGCATTTAAACTGGTGAAGCGGTAATTGACAATAATTCGCGTCTGCATTGTAAACATCTTTTTTAATGCTTTGTGCCGAAACAGCCAAGAGGCTGTAATATCAATATGCGCTAAGTCCAAAGGCTCAAGGCAGCGCCCAGTTATTCCCATCAACCAATAACCAGTTAAGCCAATTTTTAAGCATCGGTGGTCAGTCGTCTGTAGTCCGTTGTCTAAACCAATAACTAGTAACCAATAACCACACACCAATCACCAAAATTGCGTAATTTTGCACCCTTATGAAGAACATCCGCAACTTCTGCATTATTGCGCATATTGACCACGGCAAGAGTACCTTGGCCGACCGTTTGTTGACCCTAACCAAGACTGTTGGCGAAAGGGAAATGCAAGACCAAGTGTTGGATAACATGGACTTGGAGCGTGAGCGCGGCATCACCATTAAGAGCCACGCCATACAGATGTACTATAAAATGGATGGGCAGGAGTATACCTTCAATTTGATTGATACCCCAGGCCACGTCGATTTTTCTTACGAAGTATCGCGTGCACTGGCGGCTTGTGAAGGTGCATTGTTGCTAGTTGATGCCTCACAAGGTATCCAAGCACAAACCATTAGCAACCTGTACCTTGCCATCGAAAACAACCTTGAAATTATCCCCGTTATCAATAAGATTGATATGGACGGCGCGATGATTGAGGAAGTGACCGACCAAATCGTGGACCTAGTAGGCTGCAAAGCCGAGGATATTTTGTTAGCCAGTGGCAAAACCGGTATCGGTATGGAAGAGATTCTAGCCGCCATCGTGAAGCGCATACCCGCCCCTAAAGGCGACCCTGATGCACCGCTACAAGCCCTAATTTTCGATTCGTTTTTCAACCCCTTTCGTGGCGTAGTGGCTTACTTCCGTATCATCAACGGTACTTTGGCCAAGCACGATAAGGTAAAGTTTGTGAACACAGGTAAGGTATACGTGGCCGATGAGGTGGGTATCCTTCGTTTTAAAGACGAACCTAAAGAATCACTTGCTGCGGGCAACGTAGGTTATATTATTACCGGCATCAAGGTTTCTAGGGAGATTAAAGTGGGCGATACCATTACGCATTTTAGCAGCTCGGCGCCCAGCATTAAGGGCTTTGAGGATGTGAAACCGATGGTATTTGCCGGTATCTACCCGATTGATAACGATGATTTTGAGGAGCTTCGCGAATCATTGGAGAAATTGCAGTTGAACGATGCTTCGTTGATATTTGAGCCAGAGAGCTCGGTAGCATTGGGCTTCGGTTTCCGTTGCGGTTTTCTAGGGATGTTGCACTTGGATATTGTGACGGAGCGCTTGGAGCGCGAGTTTGATATGACGGTGATAACCACCGTACCGAACGTGAGCTATTTTGCCTACACAACGAAAGGAGAGAAGCTGGTGGTAAATAACCCTACTGACCTACCAGACCCTACCATGCTCGATTATGTGGAGGAGCCGTACATCAAGGCGCAGGTAATCACTAAGCCGGAATACATCGGCAGCATCATGAAGCTGTGCATGGACAAGCGTGGTATCCTTAAAAACCAGAGCTACCTTACCCCAACCCGTGTGGAGCTTACCTTCCACATGCCATTGGCGGAGATTGTGTTTGACTTCTATGATCGATTGAAGTCTATCTCAAAAGGCTATGCTTCGTTTGATTACCACATGAGCGGCTACGAGCAAGGCGATATGGTGAAAATGGACATTAAGCTGAACAGCGAAAACGTAGATGCTTTCTCATCGCTCATCCACCGAGATAAGGCTTATGACTTCGGTCGCCGCCTGTGCGCCAAGTTGAAGGATTTGGTACCAAAGCAGCAGTTCGTAATTGCCATACAGGCAGCCATTGGTGCTAAAATCATTGCTCGCGAAACCATCAGCGCCATGCGTAAGGACGTAACTGCCAAGTGTTATGGTGGTGACATCAGCCGTAAGCGGAAGCTCTTGGAAAAACAGAAGAAGGGTAAAAAGCGTATGCGCCAAGTAGGCAGCGTAGAAGTACCACAAGAGGCATTTATGGCTGTACTGAAGTTGAATGAAGACTAGATTTGCACTTCGGCTACACTCAGTATAAAATCCGATTTGTGGATTTTTTAAATGGTTATACCATTAGGATTCAAAACTGACATTACCTTATCTAGATGACACCTCCATAGATCATGTTAAAAGGAGTTTAACCATCCGAAAGGTATATGGCATAATACCAACATTTTACCGTTAATATGCTGGTTTAAACCATCAAGTTTCGCGACCATCATTTGGATGAAACGACTTAGTAACTGGAGATATAAATTTACCTAGAGGGAAGTTAGTGCTTGTAACGATACCCAAGTCGAGGCGAAAGTGAGCAAACGGCAAAGGCAGTGCTCGTTCGTTGCCCTCCTGCGCGAAAAGCCTCGGAGCGCGCAGCAATATCGCAAACCCTTTGGCTATCGCTCAGGGTGACAGCCTGCCCATCGACCAAGGACCATCGACCAACTCAACACCCCCTACCCATCGCATCCATCTTCCTAAAATGGGTAATAGTCTTGCCATCGTAGTGGTACGCGCCTCCGGAGGTACCGAACCAGATGTGGCCTTTAGTGTCTTGCATAAAGCTTTGTACATGCCTGTTGCCCAGGCCTTCCCTTTCACCGAAGCGGGTGAAGGTGGTGCCATCGTAGCGCAGGGCGCCGCCGCGGTCGGCCATCCAGATGTTGCCGTCGCGGTCTTCAAAGATGGTCCATACGTGCTCGGTTTCCAGTCCATCGCGGGTATCGAATTTGGTAAACGTCTTGCCATTGTAGCGGCACACCCCGCCATAGAGCGTGCTGAACCACATATTACCCTGCTTGTCTTCAATTACGGCCTGCACAAAGTTGCTGCTCAATCCGTCTTGATCGGTTAGATGGGTCAGCTCCTTGCCATCGTAGCGGAACACGCCGTTGCCGTTGGTAGCAAACCAGATGTTGCCCGCCCTATCCTGCATCATGCCATTCACCAGTTGCGATGCGGGGTAAGCCTCGCTTTTTACTGCTGTTTCCTCCAGCGGCAGTTGGAAGGGCTGGAACCTCTTGCCATCAAACTTACATACACCGCCCTCGGTACCTACCCACAGCGTACCCGCCTTGTCCACCAAAAGTGCCCAGCCGTGAGGGTGTGGCAGCCCATCTTTGGTGGTATAGTTGTGGAAGGTAGTGCCATCATACCGGGTAATGCCCTCGTTGGTGGCAAACCACAGGTTGCTTTGCTGGTCTTCCACTATGTCCCTCACGGTTATGTCTCCAAAGCCATCCGCAGGAGTGTAGTATATCAAGGTCTTTCCATCATGGCGGGCCACACCGTCGCCATTGGTGGCAAACCAAATATCGCCCCGGCTATCTTGAAATATGCAAGGTACGTATTCGCTTATGGCCACATTATAGTCAATCTCCGGCCCATACTTACGTACATATTTGCTAGTGTCGGAGGTGAGGTGCACAGGCGTTTCATTCTCGGTGGTCAGGGGCTTTTGCCTTTGGCAAGAAGCTACAAATACGAGAAGCGATAAAGACCATACTGCTACTAAAGTTGAGCGTATCATAGCCAAAGGTTTATGGGGTGATGACTGATTGCCAATCAATATTAAACCTATAAATTACCGAAAACCAGTATTTTAACATTTCACATTAAAACTTAGCATCTTTTAACTGAGTGCCCCAATTACGGATAAAAAAGGCATTTGGAAGTTAAAACATTTTACCTTCGCCAATGTTACCCTGCTGTAGCACATTATGGATAGACTCATTGATTGGTGGCTGGGCAACTGCAAAAAGTTAGTACCGGTATTGTTACTGCTGTTGGGCCTATCTTTTTATGGCATCAGCAAGTTGCAGATGGTGTATGATTTCGAAGCGTTTTTCCCAAAGGGCGACCCCGATTTAGCTTTTTACCAAGATTACAAAGCCTCTTTCGGACCCGACGACAACAACCTGTTTATAGCCATTGAAGCGCCTGATGGCATTTTCCAGCAACAATTTTTGCAACAGTTGGATGCCCTTACCAATACCCTTGATAGTGTGCCCAGCATAACCGATGTGGTAGCCATTAACCGCATCAAAAACCCCATCAAGTCCCCTTTCGGTTTTATTATGCGGCAAGTGCTGCATACTGATGATCCAGCGGGTTATAGCACTGACTCTACTAGGATATATGAAGATGAGCGCTTGGTAGGCCGCCTTGTGGGCAGTGATGCCAAATCGGTAGTGATTATATTGGAGGTTGAAGATACCCTTACCCAAACTGCTGCAAGTACCCTCAATGGTGAACTGAAGAGCCTGTTAGAGCAGTACTTCCCGCAGCGTTGGCACTTGGCAGGCAAGGCCATTATACAGGCTGAGTACGTGCGGGTGCAGCAAGAGGAGGTGATGCTGTTCACGGCCCTGTCGGGTTTACTAGTACTGGTGATACTTTGGTTGATTTACCGCAGTATATGGCTAATAGCCGTTGCGCTGGGTACAGTTTTATTGGCATTGATTTACTTTTTGGGTTTCTTGGGCTTACTGGGCATACCGCTCGATTTAATGAGCGCCCTCTTCCCGATACTGATGCTCATTGTGGGCCTTTCGGATGTGATACACATCATTGCCCGCTATCAAGAGTGTGTTGCCGAAGAACCCACCCAGCAGCGACTAGCGATGAAGCGGACTATCAATGATATTGGTTTGGCGGTTTTTCTTACTTCTTTTACTACGGCTATAGGCTTTCTGTCGTTGGTTACCAGTCGTATCGGGCCCTTGCAAACGTTTGGCTACACGGCCGCCCTAGGGGTAATGATGGCTTATGCAACGGCTACTATAGTAGTTCCTACCTTGTTGATGTTGCTAAATCCGCGTAAAATAGCAGCCAAAACATCACTGCACCGGCTGGAGGCCGTGGTTCAATGGTGCTACCTAACTGGCAAATTGCATGGCAATCGGGTACTATGGGTGAGCGCAGCTCTTTTGATTGTTGGGCTATATGGCATTAGCCAGATAAGCACAGAGGCGCGACTACTGAACGACCTGCCCCGCCGAGAACAGCTCAAGAGCGACTTTATATTTTTTGAAGAAAAGATGGGCGGCTTCCGTTCGTTTGAGCTGGCATTGCTGCCCCAAGGCGGTAAGGATATGCACCACCCCGAAGTACTGATTGCCATTAGCCAAATTGAATCTTACCTTGCCGGAAGAAACGAGGTGCGGGCGGTGTTATCGCCCACTACGCTGTACAAAAGTTTGCACCGGGCGCACCATGCCGATAGGGCAGCATATTACACCCTACCCACCGATGACGCAACCTACGCCAACTACCAAAAACTGATTGCAGATAACCCTAATGACCTGAGCAGGGTGCTTATAAACCAAGATGCTACCATGGGCCGGTTGGGCGGCAGGGTAAATGATGTAGGTAGCGACTCCACCGCACGCCTCTATCAAAACCTTCGCGATTGGGTGGGCCAGTATGTACCTGAAAGCGTATTGAAGGTGCAAGTAACAGGCAGCTCGCTACTGTACGATAACAACAATATTTATGTGGTTAGCGGGTTAATGCAAGGCATTGGGTTCGCTTTTATCGTTATCAGCATCGTTATGGCGCTGTTGTTTCGAAATTGGCGTATGGTAATTGTTTCTCTATTGCCCAACGTACTACCGCTAGTGCTTACCGCAGCTTTTATGGGCTTTGCAGGTATTGTAATGGATGCCCCCACTACAATAGTTTTCACCATTGCCTTAGGTATAGCGGTGGATGATACTATACACTTTCTTAGCCGGTACAAGGTGGAACTATCTAATGGCTACGATAAAGAGGAAGCCATCGCCCGCAGTTTCGATATTACTGGCAAGGCGTTGATATTGACTACGGTAGTGCTCTTCTTTGGCTTTGCGGTATTGCTCGGCTCGCAAATGATGCTTACCATGAAAGTAGGTATGTTGGTAAGCATTACGTTAGCCACCGCCTTAGTTTTCGATTTGCTGCTGCTGCCTGTGCTTATTAGGCGGTTTACCAAGTAGCGAATGGGCCCACAGCATGTGAAGTTGAGCATGGGAAAAACTTTTTTCACCCAACCTTGCAGCAACCGTTCAAAAAAGCATACTTTTGCACTCGGGCAAGGCTTATACGACCAGCTCCTGTCGAATCCCCCAGGTCTTGATCGAAGCAAGGGTAGATGGTTGAGCGGTGCGATGTGAGTCCTTGCCTATTTTTTTTGTGCTACCCTCTACCAAAAAAAGCACGCCAACAGGTTTCCCCATTGGCGTACAACATTAAAATCCCTAATTACTTTTCATTCCGTATTGCTTACTTCACTAGCAGCAAGTTGTGTGTGGTAGTGCTGGTTTCGGTTTGTACGCTTATATAGTACACACCGGCAGGTAAAGCTGCTATATCCAAAGTTTTAGTAGCGTTATCCATGGTAGTTTCGCTTACCAACTGACCCATTACCGAAACCACTTTTACAACTGCAGATTGGCCGTTGTTGGCAGCAATTGCTACACTAAAGCTACCTGTGGTAGGGTTAGGATAAACGCTGCTATTAACCACGCCGTTTACTTCATTGATTCCAACTAAAGTACCGTATTCATAAGCACCAATATCACGCACACCTACTAGGCTGCTATCCCTTTGGTCGTTAAAGGTCGATGCAGGGTCGCCAGCGTTAAGGCCAGGGCTGCCATTAAGCAAAGCATGGGTAAAGGTAGTACCGCCATTGTCTTGCAAAGCACCCAACATAGGCATCAAACCTTCAATGTCGTTGGCCATTGGGGTAAAGTCGCTTGAGTCGTCAGTTGCTATCAGATTATAATTGTTAGAGTACAACTCGCCGTAGGCGTCATCTCCGCCAAATCCGCCGTCATTGGCGGCAGCAATGGTGTTTTTCAACCAGATACCTGTTTCGCCATACAAGCCAGCACCTTCGCCAGCGGTAGTATTGTAAACCACGGTTACGGCATTAAGCACTGCCGAATCGCCGATGCTATATACGCCTCCGCCGATACCGTCAGCATTATTAGTGCTAATAGTACTGGTCATTATATATACCTTGCCTGAGTCAGCATTATGAATGCCGCCACCAGCAGCCGAGATACCAGAAGCATCGTTGTTGCTAATGGTAGAGTTGCTTACATTAAGTACGCCGCCATTGTTAAAGATGCCACCACCACCTTCGGTTCTATCAGTACCGAAAGATAGGTTGCCATCGATAGTAGTGCGGCTAACAGTCATAATACAACCATTCTGGTTCCACAAGCCACCGCCTTCGCTAAATGCCTCGTTGTCCATAATCATGCTGTTTTCAATGTTAATGTCGCTAGCCATGCCAGTTACATGCAATCCACCACCGTTACCAGGGTTGGCAGTACCTGCCAAACCGTTCACGTCGTTTCCTACCATTTGGCTATTGCTAAACATCAAATCGCCATCGAGTATTTCAATGGCGCCGCCAGCGCGGATAGCATTGTTGCCAGAGAACATTGAGTGGTTGATAGTAACCATGCCAGCCAAGCTGAACAAGCCACCACCTGAACCCAATATGCCGGAGGCAATATTATCAGTAATGTTAGCACTATCAATATCGACAGTACCGCCATTGTTAAAAATGCCGCCACCGCCATCATTAGCTGCACTGCCAAAGGCCGTGTTGCCGTCAATTTGAGTGCCGATAATGGTCATGGTGCCGGTACCGTTCCACAGGCCACCACCTTCAAGCGATGCGCGGTTACCATTTACCATACCACCTGTAATGGCTACCGAGCCTGGGCCAGTAATGTGCAAGCCACCACCGTTGCCTGGGGCGCCAATAGCAGGAGCAACGCCAGTGTTGTTATTTAGCAGTATTACGTTGTTAAGGGTAATGTTCAAGCCGGCACCGGCATTGTCTTCAATACCGCCACCTGCACGGTTGGCAACGTTGCCAGAAATCTCGGTATCGATAATGTTAAGCGAGCCGCCAACACTATTGAAAATACCGCCACCAGAGCCTGATGCGCCATTAGCTGTGCTATTGGTAATCTCACAACCGGTAATGGTAACTGATGCATTGGCTACATAAATAGCACCACCATCATCAGCACGTCCGTTGGTAATAACAAGGTTGTTAAGGTTTACAGGGCCTGCAGTAATGTTAAAAATACGCGTTACGGAAGCACCGCTAATGGTTACATCCAAGGCATTGGTGTTGGTTATGGTCAAAGCCTTATCGATTTCCAGTTGAGTAAGCAATACAATGGTATTAACCAATGGTCCGAAAGTAATGGTGTCGCCAGCGTTAGCATCGGCAATTTCTTGGCGCAATGAGCCTAGACCCGAGTCAAGGCTGCTAGTAACCACTTGGCTATAGGCCACAGAAGAAGTAAGTACAGTAATCATGGTTACAGCCACGATAGTAAACAATTGTTTCATGTATTTAGGTTTTATGGGTGAATGGTAATTGCACGGGTGTTTATAGGCACCTATACAAAAGCCGCATAAGGCAATTAGCAAGCCAAGAGAATTTGAACATAATGGGTTGATGAGGTGTTTCCGCGCCAAAAGTGTTACTAGCACTACACCTTGGTAGTGCTAATGGTAATGTGGGACAAAATGCGGGTTTCGATATTGGGGGTACAAAATGTGGTACTTGGGGAAAAGTGGATTCCCCAAAAGCGCGGCGGGGGTTCAAAATTTATTAGGTTCTAAGCATGTGGTTTACGCTAAGTTGGTAAGGCTTTTCTGTGAGTTTAACCTACGTAGCGGTATTAGCTTACCTTCCAAATGCATCTGCGGGTTTACTGGTATCATTATTTTAGGTCGCCTTAGCAACTTTGTCTTAATCTTGATACAACTATATAACTTATTGTCATTAACATTGATTATTAGCAATAATTTTGCCATATCATTAGGATTTTAAAAACAAAAGCGCTATCTTACTGTTACAAGAAATAAGAAAATCACAAGATTGTACGGCACGCTACTACATTCACCTTTAGGCTTTGCCGTTAGTTTTAATTATTGTGCAGGCCCTCGGTTTCACCAACCGGGGGCTATTTTTTAAATTATTAGCGGGCAATCTATTTCCCATTCTCAAATCAACCGAATCAAGGTTTTATTTGCTAATTTGCAACGCATATAAAGCCCTACCACCATGTCGATAAGCAAACAGGTAAAGCGCATTACCACCCACACCTTGCAAGCAATGAAGGAAAAAGGAGAGAAAATCTCTATGCTCACTGCCTACGACTATTCGCTGGCAAGCATTGTGGACGATGGCGGTATCGATGTGATATTGGTGGGCGACTCGGCCAGCAACGTGATGGCCGGCCACGAAACCACGCTACCTATCACCCTCGACCAGATGATATACCATGCCCAAGGCGTGGTGCGTGGGGTAAAAAAAGCCCTAGTAGTGGTCGATTTGCCGTTTGGCTCATACCAAGGCAACTCACGCTTGGCGTTGGAGTCGGCGATACGCATTATGAAAGAATCTGGCGCACATGCCGTGAAGCTGGAAGGCGGAGCAGAAATCAAGGAATCCATCATTAGGATATTAACCGCAGGCATACCCGTAATGGGTCACTTGGGGCTTACCCCGCAATCCATTTACAAATTCGGTACTTACAACGTGCGCGCAAAGGAAGAGGCAGAGGCCCAGCAATTGTTGGATGATGCCCAAATGCTACAGGAAATAGGCTGTTTTGCCTTAGTATTGGAGAAAATACCGGCCACCTTAGCCACCAAGGTAGCACAGCAAGTAACCATACCCGTTATCGGTATCGGTGCCGGTGGCGGCGTAGATGGTCAAGTGCTGGTGTTGCACGATTTGCTGGGCATTACCCAAGAGTTTAAGCCTCGCTTTTTGCGCCGATACGCCAACTTGTACGACGAGATTCGCAATGCGGTAAACAAATATGTGGAAGACGTGAAGCACAAGGACTTCCCTAACGAAACCGAGCAATACTAATGAAAGCCCTATCAATAAGTATCCTGATGCTATGGGCAATGGTAATACAAGCCCAAAACTTCCTGCCCGATGTGGGTACGTTTAGCTGTCAGCATCGCCACCACCAATTGGGCGGCGGTTTCAAACAGATGGCGGGGCAGGGGAGGAGCGATACTATTGAGGTAGCCCAATACATTATTAGCTTGGACATAAGCGACCTTGCTTCACGCAAAATAAACGGTAACTGTGAGCTGGAGGTGGTTTCCAAAATCAACAGCCTCACCAAAATCGACCTCGACCTAAAAGGTTTAACAGTAGATTCTGTAAAGGTAAATGGCACCATCCGAACCTTCACCCATGTGGGGGAGCTGCTTTCTATTACTAGCCAAGCTTTATCAACTGGCGATACGGCCTTGGTAAAAGTATACTATGGCGGCACCCCAGTTACTGACCCATCAGGTTTTGGTGGTTTTTATATGACCAATACCTATGCCTATAATATAGGCGTGGCTTTTGCCGATGAGCCGCACAACTACGGAAGGGTTTGGTTTCCTTGCATCGATAATTTTGTAAGCCGCTCTACTTACGAAATGTACATAACTACTGATGCCGATGATAAGGCGTTTTGCAGTGGCTTATTATTGGATAGCACTAACACTGCCGGCAACATGTTATGGCACTGGCGCTTGGATGAAACCATCCCCACCTATTTGGCATCGGTGGCCGTGGCAGACTATACCAGCATTGAATATACGTACAATGGCATCGATAGGGATTTCCCTGTAGTATTAGCGGTTAGGCCGGTGGATTCGTCGCGCATCAGCTTGGTGTTTGCCAACTTGCCCGATGCTATTGGGGCGTTTGAGGCCAATTTTGGTCCGCAACCTTTTAGCCGTGTGGGCTTTGCGATGGTGCCATTTAATGCAGGCGCCATGGAGCATGCTACTAATATTGCCTTCCCGGCCGGTACCCAAGCCAATATAGCTGGAGAACTGCTCATGGCGCACGAGCTGGGCCACCACTGGTTTGGCGACTGGGTAACCTGCGAAACGGCCGAGGATATGTGGCTAAACGAAGGCTGGGCCAGCTATTGCGAGAAGATATACCTGGAGCACGTTTATGGCAAACCGGCCTACACTAAAGAGGTGCGTGTAAATCATGAAGATGTAATCCGCCGCACCCACATTCGCGATGGCGACTACTTCCCCATTTCTGGCATCGGGCACGATTTAACCTACTCATCGCACGTATATGATAAAGGTGCCGATGTGGCGCACACCTTGCGCGGCTATATGGGCGATAGTCTGTTTTTCAGTTGTGTAGGTAGTTACCTATCGGCATTCGGTTTTACCCATGCCAGTAGTGAGGATTTTAGGGATTATTTGAGCAATTGTTCGGGCATCAACCTTACCTCGTTTTTTGAGGATTGGGTGTTTGGCAAAGGCTTTACCCATTTTAATATTGATGCGGTAATGACTGTACCGGTGGGCAGCAGCTACTCGGTACAAGTAGAAATTCGCCAACTGATTAAGGAGGCAGACTCATTGTACCAGAACGTGCCGCTTGATATTACCTTTTATGGCCTAGCTGGCGAGAAAGTAACTCAGTCTGTACTCATGGGCGGTAGCTGTGGCACTTTTACCATAAGCCTGCCTTTTGCGCCCATTTATGTTGCGCTGGATATGGAGGAAAAAATAAGCGATGCCATTACCGATAAGTACCTTACTGTAAGCACCAACGGAAACTATGACTTTGAAGAGGCCCGAATGGCTATAAATGTCACCCAAGTTACTGATAGCGCTTTAGTGCGCGTGGAGCACCACTGGCTAGGGCCAACGGTTTGGAATACTTTGGCCGCCAATCTACACGTATCGCCCGACCGCTACTTTACTGTAGATGGTGTTTGGCCTAATGGATTTAATGCCACTGCTACTTTTGATTATAATGGCACACCTGCAACGGCGGGTAACCTAGACAATAGCTTGTTGGTTAATGGAGAGGATAGCTTGGTAGTATTGTACCGCACGCACGGTAAAGGCGATTGGACCGTTTATACCGATGCCCAGATTGTTACCGGAAACCTGAACGACAAACGCGGCACGGTAACTTTGAACAACTTACAGCAAGGTGATTATGTATTGGCCAAATATGACGAAACACTTGCCTTACCTATTAATACACCAAACAGCACACCTTGCCTAGAGTTGGGTACTGCTATCAATAGTATTGTTACTCCAAAACAATTTGTAGTTTATCCTAATCCTACTAGCGATACCTTTACATTGGAATTTAATAGTGGCATTAAGCCTCCGCTTAAAGCTGAGATTGTTGACTTGGCAGGGAAAGTAGTACTAGCCAAAACATTTCCAATCAATAGCTATACCCCGTGGGTGGTAAATGCCAGTAGTTGGGCCAAGGGTACTTACCTTATCAAAATTACTTTAACGGATAATACCGTTCAATCACAGAAAATCATCAAAACCGAATAAAGACAGCACATGCAACAGGTTACAGTTATAGGAGCAGGCACTATGGGCAACGGTATTGCCCACGTTTTCGCGCAGAGTGGGTATAAGGTTTCGTTGGTAGATGTAAGCGGCCCCGCCTTGGAAAAGGCATTAGCCACCATCGGCAAAAACTTGGACCGTATGGTGGCCAAGGAAAAGATAACTGAAGCCGACAAAACCAATACCCTTGGAAACATAACTACCTACACCAGCCTTGCTGAAGGTGCCAAAGGCAGCCAGCTAATTGTAGAAGCCGCTACTGAAAACATCGACCTAAAGCTGAAAATTTTCAAGCAAATGGATGAGGTGGCCGATGCCAATGCCATCCTCGCCAGCAATACTTCCTCTATTTCTATTACCAAATTGGGCAGCGTTACCCAACGGCCTGATAAAGTAATAGGTATGCACTTCATGAACCCGGTGCCCGTAATGCAATTGGTAGAGGTTATCCGCGGCTATGCCACTACCGATGATGTTACAGCTACCATTATGGACCTCTCGAAAAAACTGGGCAAGATACCTACCGAGGTAAACGACTTCCCTGGATTTGTGGCCAACCGCATTTTGATGCCGATGATCAACGAGGCCATCATTAGCCTGCAAGAAGGCGTGGCCGGTGTATATGAAATTGATACGGTAATGAAACTGGGTATGGCCCACCCAATGGGCCCGCTGCAGTTGGCCGACTTTATCGGATTGGACGTATGTCTAGCCATCCTCCGCGTATTGCACGATGGGTTGGGCAACCCAAAATATGCCCCTAGCCCACTATTGGTAAATATGGTAACTGCCGGTAAGCTCGGCGCCAAATCTGGCGAAGGGTTTTATAGCTATACCGCTGGTAGCAAGGAGCTGGTGGTAGCGCCTAGCTTCAATAAGAAGTAATCTCCATGCCCTCCCTCATCCGCAACGCCCAGCCAACAGACCTTAATGCCATAGTGCAGGTACACATCAAAGCTTGGCGAGAAACATACCTTGGTATCATGGCCGATGAGATATTGGATCACCTGAACGTAGAAGGCAGACGCCGATATTGGGAGAATGCCCTGAAGGATAATCGGATGATTTTCGTGGCCGAGGTAGATGGTCAAGTGGTAGGTTTTGCCACTTGTGGTCCAAACCGGGAGGCATTGAAAGACTATGATGCAGAAGTTTATGCCATTTATCTTTTAGCAGCCTACCACGGCATGGGGTTAGGCAAAGGGCTTTGGAAAAGTTGTATTAAAGTACTTAAAGCGGCTGGATTTAAACAAGTGATTGTGTGGGTGTTGAAAGACAACCCCAGCAAACAATTCTATATAAAAAGCGGCGGAGCTGTAGAAGCCGAAGTGCCTATTTCATTGGGTAAGTATAGTTATGCGCACGAAGCGTATGGGATGCCGCTTTAGCATTTTCCTCACATAGGTGGACAAATCGCAATTTTTATTCCCTCCCAAAAACCCTTACTTTGTGCCCTTACCATGGGTAGTATTTCAATGAGGTTATTTTTTTTGTTTATCGCTATCGCCGCATCGGGTATGCTGTATGGGCAAATGCCCGTAGAGGGCGACGGCTTGCCTAAACTGCTTGGCCAGCAGAAAACCAGTGGCCAAGTGCAGGCCTTAGAAACGCATATTGGCGGTGCTTACGAGCCCAATGGCATTAAGCTGCATTACAACCCCGACGCGAAGCTCACCCGTATTGAATTGTTTAATGGCGATAACCCTTGGGGAGAAGCAATACAAAAGTTTCAAGGTAAATTGCCTTTTGCTATTGCCTTTACCGATAAGATTGTGGACGTAAAGAAGAAAATAGGGGAGGGCTTCGAGGCCGACGGGGAGATTTCGGCTACCTACTTCTTAATTAAGCAATTTCAACTGGACAACCACGATGGCTACAAGTTGACGGTGGAGTTTATAACTGGTAGGCTGATTAGCGTTTCCATGATTTTAGAAGAAGGCAGTAGTGGCAACCTGATGGCCGACGGCTCAGTAAACAAAAGCGGGTTTACGGGCGAAAGCCTGTTAAGCATGGTGCGGAAATCGAAATCGAATTATGAGTTGCAAAAACTCGTCACCCTCTTCGATGTATTCTATTCCTACAGCGATAAAACCCATATTATTTACGCCGAGCAAGGCTTGGAGGTGGTTACGGATTACTCTGGTTTTATACAGGAGATAATAGTGTTTAGCAAAGGACAAAGTAGCTCACAAGGCGAAACTACCGGTTCGTTTATCTATCCGCTGCCTTATGGATTAAAGTTTCAAGATAGTAAGGCTGATGTGATACAAAAACTGGGTACCCCGGCAGGTGAGGAAAACGGGGCCATATATTACAATTACGGCTCGGCGAGGATGAATATTTATTTTGGTGGCAGCAACATATCAAAGTTGGCTATAACACCCAATAAAGATTACACGCCCCCAGCACCTCCTGTGAAAAAGACCGGAAAGTAATAAATTACGAATTAACAGGAAATGAAAATATCCCGAAATATTAATAGTTTCGGGTTAGCGCAAGCAACTAATTGACCAAATTATGAGACCACATTTGCAACCATTCGGGCTCCTAAGCCTGTGCCTTGCCCTGTGCATGGCGTTGATTCCATTGCTTTCTATTGCCCAACAACCCTGCGATATTATATACGTTTCCCCTACGGGCAACGGCACTGCTGGTTCGGCTACGGCACCTACTTCGCTAACTACAGCTATCACTCTGGTGAGCGGAACTAGGCAATATGTGCGCATGTTGGAGGGTAGCTACAGTGTTTCCTCTGTTATCAATTTGGTAACAAATGTGAAGATTGAAGGAGGCTACAGGGTAGATGCTAGCGGCAACTGGGTAAAGCGCAGCGATGCCATTACCAGCCTGAGCATGAGTGGTACCGAAACCGTTGCCGTAGGCCCACCTTATAACGTAAACGTAGGCCACATCCTGGGCTTCAAGGCAGTGGGTATAAACAACTGGAGCCTGCAAGACCTTTCCATAAGCGTAACAGGAGCTACCGGCACTACGGATAACCGTGGCCGCTCAGTGTATGGTGTTTACATCCGTAACTGTAGCAATTACACAATTTCTAGATGTACGGTCTTTTCTGGCCCAGCAAGTGTAGGTAGTAATGGCGACGGCGCTACGCTAGGCTATGACCCAGCAAACGATCTATTTGATGGATTAAGTGGCAGCAATGCCCAAGTTGGCGGAGGTGGAGAATGCGATGACGATGACTTGAACGATGGTAACTATAGCGGCGCACTAGGTCAAGGCCATAATGGCAATGGCGGCTTTGGTGGCAATGGCGCAGGTGCGAGTGCTGGCGCTGGGGCGAATACCACCAATTTTAGTCCGTTTCAAACAGCTACTAGCGGCACTTCCGGTGGTACTGCACAAAATCCACGTTCTGGCGGTGGTGGTGGCAGCGGTGGTGCAGGTGCTAGCGAGGCTCGCACTGGTGGACCTGGCGGCATTGGCGGTCTTGGCGGTGGTGGGACAACTGGCGGCGCTATTGGCCCTGGCGGCACTACTTTTCCATGTGGTCCCTTTAATTTAAGCACTTGTGGTAGAGATGGGTCTGCCGGTACGGTTGGAACTGCAGGTAATAATGGATCTGATGGTACTAATGGTCCAGCAGGTATATTAGCCGATTATTGGATACCAGGAAACCAAGCGCAGGCAGGTGTTGATGGTACCGGCGGCGGCGGCGGCGGCGGCGGCGGTGGCGGCGGCGGCCAAGGTGGGTCTGGAGTAGTAGATGGTGGTGCTGGCGGCGGTGGTGGCGGCGGTGGCGGCGGTCAAGGCGGTCGTGGTGGAATAGGTGCCTTTGGCGGTGGCTCTTCCATTGCCGTATACGTTGTAAATAGCACTGGCTCGGTTACCGATTGTGTGATACAGAACGGCAGCGCTGGCAGTGGTGGTACTGGTGGTAGCGGCGGTACCGGTGGCAACGGCGGTAACAGCGGTGCAGGTGGCTTGAACGCTTGTGGAACCAGCAACAACGAATTGGGCGATGGCGCTTTTGGCGGCAATGGCGGCACTGGCGGTGCCGGCGGCAAGGGCGGCAATGGCCAGCCAGGTGTTTCGCACCCTATATATGATAACGTAAACGGTATTTTACCAGGAACCTCTATCCCACAACCAACTGTGGTTACGGTAAATTACTTGAACGGCTCTGGCTGTACCAACTCTGAAATAACCCTCACCAAGCAAACCGGCAACTGGAACTTTAGCGGCGGCCCTGCTTTCATCAACGATGTTAATCCCCTTAACTCAACTTACAACAATACCAGCAGCCCGGTTTTGGTAAGCTTTCCCAACGTGGGCAGCTACGACATTACCGTGAACGGCGGTACGCTGAAAAACTACGTCGGCATTACCGTAAATAGGCCTTTGCCCGTTATTGGCGGTACTATACCCAGCACGCTTTGCTCTGGCGCAAATCTTAACCTAACCACTACTACAGTTGCTGATGAATACCAGTGGTTGATTTATCCTTCTTCAGGTAGCGCTGGTAGCCCAGCTTATAGCTCGAACGTGCAAAACCCTGGTGCCGTATCAACCATTACCGCGGCAGGCACATACTACCTGCGCCTGCGCACCCGCACAGAGTGCTGCGGCTGGTCGGTGCCCGTGTACGAAACTATACAAGTAGTAAACAACCCTACCGTAGATGCAGGTGTTAATGATACCATCTGCAATGGTGGCAGCGCTATATTGACTGCCAATGGCACCGGCACTTTTGAATGGAGTGACAATCAAACCGGCAACCCCATTACGGTTTCGCCTACTGTTACTACGCTTTACTCGGTTACCATTACCAACGTTAATGGCTGCACGGCAACCGACACGGTTCGGGTAGTGGTGAGCTCGGTTTCGGTTGGTATTGATTCGGTTAAGCAAGTGGATTGCAACGGCAATGCTACGGGGGGCATCTTTATCACCCCTGCGGGTGATGGTCCTTTCACTTATGAGTGGACCGGTGGCACTACCAACGAGGATTTGGAAAACGCAATTGCTGGCACATACACTGTGACTGTTACCAATGCCCAAGGTTGCACTGTAACTGCATCGGCAACTATTAACCAACCACAGGCTTTGTTTGTAAGCGCTGTGGTCGACCAAAACGTATCTTGCAACGGTGGCAACGATGGTGCCATCACCACTACGGTGCTGAACGGTACACAACCATATACTTACACCTGGAACAATGCCCCTTCGGTACCTAACCCAACTGGCCTTACTGCCGGGGAGTATATTGTTACCGTTACCGACTTTAACGGATGTTCGTTGACGGATACCGTGGTTATTACCGAATCGGGCTCGCTTACGCTTAATGCGAATATCATTAACGAGCGCTGCTTTGGCGGCAACACCGGTTCAATCGGTTTAACCCCAACGGGCGGCACGCAGCCATTTACCTATACTTGGAGTGTACCCGGCAGCCCGAATTCGCCAAACCTGTTTAACCTTGTTGCCGCGGCTTACCAAGTAACAGTAACCGATGCCAACGGATGTTTTGCAACAGGTAACTATAATGTAAGCCAACCGGCTGATTTAACTTTGATAACATCTGCGGTGGATGCTAGCTGTTCTGCTGGCGGTGGCGGATCTGCCTCGGTAATTGTAACTGGTGGCACCACGCCTTACGAATATAGCTGGAACACCAGCCCTGTACAAACCACTGCAACAGCTACCGATTTGCGCCCAGGTACTTATACCGTATTGGTAACCGATAGCAACGATTGCGTGAAAACAGCGACCGTTACTATTGCTACTACCGGTAGCTTTGAAACGGTATTGGTACTACAGGCAGTGAGCTGCCCCGGTGCCAACAATGGCCGTGCGGAAGTGAACATAACCGGTGGCGCATCGCCATATACTTATGCTTGGAGCAACAACCCGCCATCGCCAAGCCGCATCAATAGCGGACTTACCAGCGGCAACTATGGCCTAACGGTAACCGATGTAAACGGATGCAGCCAAACCGAGAACTTCTTTATTGATGAAAACACCGAGCTAACGGTAGAGATTGGCGAAGGCACCATTACGCTTTCACCGGGCGAAACGGTTGACCTAAACCCTGTTGTAAGCCGCACGGGCGCCTATACTTACACTTGGACCCCTGCAGCGGGCCTGGATGACCCAAGCCAACTGGAAGTTACAGCCAACCCTACCATCAACACCACCTACACCCTTACCGTGGACGAAACCGGCTCGCCTTGCGTGGCTACTGATACCGTAAGGATTATTGTTGGCAATCTGTACGCCATCCCTACCCAATTTACGCCGAACGGCGATGAACTGAATGACAAGTTCTCTATTGTGCTGCGTGCTGACGTGCAGATTAAGGAGTTCGAAATCTACAATCGTTGGGGCAATCAAGTCTTCAATGATCCGAAAAGCGCCTGGGATGGAACCTATGATGGCTCTGAACAGCCGGTGGGCACTTATATCTTCCGCGGTATAATCTTGTTGCCCGATGGCACTGAGGAAGCCGTTTCTGGTGATGTTACTTTAATCCGTTAAAATTAAGCTGATGAAAAAGCTCTCTATCATATACATACTGTGCCTATCTGCCATAGCAGCTTTCGCGCAGGATATACATTTTTCCCAATTCTATAATTCGCCACTTACCCTCAATCCAACCTTGACCGGTTTGGCCGATGGTAAGTTTCGCGTGGGCGGCTTGTACCGCACCCAGTGGAGCAAGGTGGCAAGGCCGTTCCGCACCGCTTCGGTAGCGTTCGATATGCCGATACAAAAAGGCTTTGCCGATGGCGATAAGCTAGGCGTAGGCTTGGTGTTTTTCCATGACCAAACGGGAGAGTATAACTTTACTACTCTGAACGTGAACGGCTCGTTTGCCTACCACAAGGTGTTGGATAAAGATCAGCGCCATTACTTGAGCCTTGGCTTGCAAGTGGGCTTTACCCAAAAGCGTTTCGACTTGGGCGATGGCACGTTTGAGGACCAGATTGACCCTTCGCTAGTAGGCGGCGGCGTAACTGCCGAAAACCTGAGTAGCAACTCTATCATCCATGAAAACCTAAATGTAGGCTTATCATACAGTGGTCGTTTTTCTGAGAAGAGCGCCATCTACATCGGTGGTTCTATGTTCAACGTTACACAGCCAAAAGAAAGCTTTTTAAACGATGACAGTCAACGCCTGCCTTACCGCATCTCTATTAATGCTGGTGCCGAAATCGGCATTGGCAAAGGCGGCTTCCAGTTGTTGCCAAGCGTTATTTACCAAACACAGGCTTCTGCTGACGAGATAAATGCGGGCTTAGGTTTGGGCTACAAATTTAAGAGCGACTTCAACTTTATAGTAGGTGCTTACTACCGCGTGAGCGATGCCGTGATACCGATGATTGGCATTGGCTACAAAGGCGTAAACGCAACCATGAGCTACGATTTCAACACATCAGACCTCAAACAGGCAGCCAGCGGCAACAATGCCTTGGAGTTCTCGGTGAGCTACGTTATGCCTTGGAAGAAATTACCTAACCAGCCATCCATTTTCTTTGCCCCTAAATTCTAATTACCAGCGATGAGAACCACTATAGCACTACTATTTTGCCTGGTAAATATTTGGGCTGCACAGGCGCAGCAAAATTTGGATAAGCTGAATTGGAAGCAAAACCTGGAGCTAGCCAACGACCTTTTTGAGCGTAACAGTTTTTATAATGCCATTGGGTTTTATGAAAAAGTAATTAAAGACAAGCCCGATAATTTGGAGGCTCGCTACAACTTGGCCGAATCATATCGCCAAGTGCGACACTATGGCAAGGCGGAAAACCTATATCGTTTCTTCACCCCAGAAGATAGCAAGACATATCCTTTGGCGGTGTTCCATTATGCGAGTATGTTGAAGGCCAATGGCAAGCACATGGAAGCCTTGGAAGCATACAGGATATTCGTGCAAAACCCAAATGGTGCCCCACAAGAGTATATTAGTTGGGCACAGGTACAAATTAAGGGCTGTGAGCTATATTCCAATAGCACCAATAATGCCGATATTACTGTAAAGCACGGCGGCGGCAACATCAATGGCTCTTACCCTAACTTTGGTGCGGTGCATGCGCCAGATGGTAGTGTGGTATTTTCTTCCATCGCTTCGGATACTGCTATAGTAATAGCTGACGGTGCTACCATGCCGAATACATTGTGCAACCTATACCGGGCTAAGACCACCAACACTTCCTTTGGTGTAGCGGAGCCTTTGCATAGCTTGAACAGTGCCCAGCACACGGCCAATGGTAGTTTCTCTCCAGATGGTAATTTGTTCTTTTTTACCCATTGTGTAACCAACGATAAGCTAGAGAACATCTGCGACATTTATGTAAGCAAAGTGGTGGGCAATAACTTTGAGAGCCCAGTAAAACTGCCCGAGAGCGTGAACCGTACCGGTACCAGCAACACCCAGCCAACTGCAGGATTGCATGATGGTACTTCGAGCGCTTTGTATTTTGCATCCAACCGCGATGGCGGTAAAGGTGGCTTTGACATTTGGGTGGTGGACTACATTGCCGAAACAATGACTTTCGGCAATGCTAGCCCTATAAGTGAAATCAATACTCCTTGGGATGAGGTTTCGCCTTTTTACCACACCAATAGCAATACCTTTTACTTCAGCACCAACGGCCACCCGGGCGTGGGCGGTTTGGATGTGTACAGCACCAAAGAAGTAGACGGCAAGTGGGAGGCTATCACCCACTTGGATAAACCCATCAATACCTCTGCCGACGACTGGTACTTCAACCTAGATAAAGCTGGCTTGCAAGGATTTGTATCGAGCAATCGTGAAGGTAGCATCAGCCTATTGGCTTCTACCACCAGCGAGGATATCTTTACCGTGAGTATTAAAAAGACCGTGAACTACTACGGTTACGCTTACCAGTTGGGTGATACCAACGAGATTCCGCTGAAGGACGTTACTATCACCCTTTATGAGAAGAATGCCACCACTGGCAAGTTTGAAGAAGTAACAGATTTTAAACCTACGTTCGACGCCAAAGGGCAGTTCAACATTCCGCTGAAGGCCGGAAAGGATTATAAAATGATTGCCAGCAAGGCCAAGTACTTGAACGATATTAAACAAGTAAGCAAACAAGAGATTGACTTGGTAGCCGACGGTAAGAAGTTCATCACCTTCAACCTGGATAAGATAGAGAAAGACAAGGTATATAAGCTGGATAACATCTACTACGATTACAACTCGGCCAACCTGCGTGATAGCTCTAAGCTGGTATTGGATGGATTGCTAGAGTTGCTGACCAACAACCCAAGCATCGTAATTGAGCTGAGCTCCCACACGGATAGCAGGGGAGGGGCCGAATACAATAAAACCCTAAGCCAGCAACGCGCCGAAAGCTGCACCAAGTACCTAATTGAGAAGGGTATTGATGCGAAGCGCTTAGTTGCCGTAGGCTATGGTGAGGATAAACTATTGAACGACTGCGGTGATAAATCAAAATGCACCGAAGAGCAGCACCAAGTAAACCGCCGTACCGAGTTTAAGGTAATCGGTGAGTTGGAAGAAGGAAATATCATTAAGGAGTAAAGAAAAGCATAGGTGGGATAGTATATTTCAGTTCTATCCCTTTTTGTTTTTAGAGCTTGCGTGCGGTAAATCCCAAGCATAGATTTGCTAATAGTAGCTTGTGCTGCATTCCCAAGTGTGTCATGATGAGCGGAGCCGAACCATCCGCAACATGGTCACGAACCACAGTCACATATTACCTGTTATATAAAATGGAATTATGCCACCTACATTATGAATGGTTCGGACGGAGTTTATCCTGAGCTTTTGCCGAAGGTATCACCATGACACCTGGCAACAGTAAGCAAATGCCAATAATCAACCAATCCACCAAACACCATGCATAAAAAAATATTACTACTAGGCTCAGGCGAATTGGGAAAGGAATTTGTAATAGCGGCCCAACGCCTCGGGCAGCAGGTGATAGCAGTAGATAGCTATGCCGATGCACCTGCCATGCAGGTAGCTCATGGTTTTGATGTAATAAATATGCTGGATGGCGATGCCTTGGATGCAGTGGTAGCCAAGCACCAACCAGACATTATCGTACCCGAGATAGAAGCCATCCGCACGGAGCGCTTTTATGATTACGAGCAGCAGGGCATACAAGTAGTACCCAGCGCCAAAGCGGCCAACTATACCATGAACCGCAAGGCCATCCGCGATTTGGCAGCAAAGGAGCTCGGACTTAAAACCGCAAACTATACCTACGCCAAAAGCGCCGAGGAGCTGCAGGCAGCCGTGAAAGTAATTGGTATACCGTGTGTGGTAAAACCACTGATGTCCTCATCAGGTAAAGGCCAAAGCTACATCAAGAGCGAGGCCGACATACTGCCCGCTTGGGAAAGCGCCGCTGCCAAAGGTCGTGGTGATTATGGCGAGGTAATAGTGGAGGCTTTCGTTAAATTTGAGCTGGAGATAACCCTCCTTACCGTTACGCAAAAGAATGGTGAAACCTTGTTCTGTGCGCCAATCGGGCACCGCCAAGAGCGCGGCGACTACCAAGAAAGCTGGCAACCAGTACCCATCCCCGCCGAGCAACTTGCCGAAGCACAAAACATGGCCCGAAAAGTAACCGCAGCCCTTACCGGCCAAGGCATTTGGGGCGTGGAGTTCTTTTTGGGTGAAGACGGCGTGTACTTTTCCGAGCTATCGCCCCGTCCGCACGATACGGGTATGGTTACGCTAGCAGGTACTCAGAACTTTAATGAGTTTGAGCTGCACCTGCGGGCAGTGCTGAACCTGCCTATACCTAGCATTGAACTATTCAAAGCTGGTGCGAGCGCCGTTGTATTGGCCAGTGAAGAAGGCGGTCGACCCTCTTACGAAGGTTTGGACAAAGCTGCCTCATTCCCCAAAACCGATTTCCGCATTTTCGGTAAACCTACTACTCGCCCTTATCGCCGCATGGCTGTGGGCTTGGCGTATGATGAGCTTACTGCCAGTTTGGAGTCACTCCGCAAGCGGGCAAAGGAAGTAGCGGATAGTATTGTAGTAATGCCTAACACCTAACATATTTGTCATCCCGAGTTTTTCACGAGGGACCTTCCAGTGAGTAAGTTAGGTTTAACCGTCAGTGTGCAATTTTCATTGTTAAATTGTTTCGCAGCGTCATTTTAATGCAGTACATAGGTGCCCGAAGGTCCCTCGTGAAAAACACAGGATGACAGGACGGGTATCCACAACATACAAGGCCCCTCCCAATAAAGGAAGAGGCCAAATATGCTCATTAACCAAAAACGCTCTCAACATTTTTTATGTACTATCTCCAGTACGGTCCTCAATAATTTCTATATAACTGTGGTCTGTCGTCAGTCGTCTGCGGTCCAGTTGTTTTTAACCGTGGACCATCGACCATCGACTAGTTACTTCAACAAGGTTACGTTTCCTTGGCGCACCACGCTCAATCCGTTGGTGCACGTAGCTTGCAGGTAGTAAACAAACACACCTGAATCCAGAGGCTTACCATTGTAGATGCCATTCCAGCCCTCGTCAATGTTGCTTGTTTCAAACACTAGGTTGCCCCAGCGGTCGAAGATGCGGAAAGTCTTCAGGCCGTTATCAGCCAAACCACGCACTTTAAACACATCGTTTTTACCATCACGGTTAGGGCTAAAGGTGTTCGGCACATAGATGTCGTCGCCACAACGGCCAATCACATCCACCATTACATCGCCAGCATCTTGGCAGCCATGCACATCGGTAATGACCAACTGGTAGCGCTCGGTTTGGTTAGCTAATATGGTCGGCCTTTCGCAGTCGCTACAGCTTAGGTTGTAGTTTGGTGTCCAGCTATAGTTAGTCGGCTCGCCGCTAACCACTGGTATGCTTAGCGTTACTGGGCTACCTTCCACCACACGGTGTGTTTGGCCTTCGCCCAATACCGGTAGCGGGTTTACCGTTACGCTTATCTGTTGCGTATCGGGTGTGCAACTGCCGCTATAGGCAATCAAAGTAAAGGTACGGGTGGTATCAGGGGTCAGAATCGGGTTGGCAATATCCTGCTGGCTAAAGAAGTTTATTGGGTTCCAAACATAATTCACACCCAAGTTACCGGCTTGTACAATCTCCGTATTCAGTTGGATTGATTCGCCAGCGCAAATGTTGTTGTCGCCAGTTAGGTTAACTGATACTTTATTAATGATGGTTACAGTAACCGCATCACTAGCCATACAGCCATGCTCTGTGAACACCGTAATCATGTAGTTGGTAGTTTGCGCTGGGCTAGCCATTGGGCTTAAGATGCTAGAGTCGCTCAAACCTGCTGCTGGAGACCATTCTAAATGGTCAACCAAAGTACCGGTGCTAGTCAACTCAATATCGTCGCCACCGCAAATGGTAATGTCATCAATGGTAGCCACGGTCGGCAAATCATGTACTATTATGGTGTGCGTTGTGCTATCCATGCAACCCTCAGCACTGGTTACCACTACTTGGTAGGTGGTAGCGCTATCTATAGTCACGGTTGGTGCGTCGCATGTAGTGCAGCTCAGGCCTTGTGCAGGTGTCCAGTTGTAAGTACCGCCACCAGTTGCAACCAATTCAATGGTTTCACCACGGCAAATTTCAGTCCGGCCAGCTATTGCTACTACGGGTAGTGGGTTTACGGTTACCACCACGGTATCTTCCAAGGCACAGTTAAACTGGTTGGTAACCAATACTGAATAGGTGGTAGTAATATTTGGTTGGGCTACCACCATGGCGCAAGTATCGCAATCCAACGTACCGGCAGGGCCCCATACTTGGCTAGTGCCGCCAATGGCTTCCAAAGTTATACTTTCGCCAATACAAATGCTTTCGCCAAGTGAAGGGATGCCAATTGGGTATGGGTTTACGGTAACCAACACATCCTCTACAGCTATACAACCAAACTGGTTGGTAATAGTTACTTGGTAAGTAGTGGAAGCCAATGGCGTAGCAATTACCGATGCGCAAGTTGGGCAATCCAAAGTACCCACTGGCGACCAATCATATTTATTGCCACCAGTGGCATCCAGTTCCACACTTTCGCCAATACAAATGGCTAGGTCGTCAGTAATGGATGTTTTGGGCAATGGATTCACGGTTACCGTAATGGTATCCACACTTTGGCAGCCGTTGGTATCAGTACCAAGCACTACATACATGGTAGTTGAGTCAGGTGATGCTAAAGGGTTGGCAATATTAGCATTGCTAAGGCCCGTTGTTGGGCTCCATACGTAGCTTACCGCACCAGTTGCCAGCAAACCAATACTGTCGTTAAAGCAAATAGAGGTATCGTTGCCAGCACGTATTATTGGTGCTGCATTGATGGGTAGGGTTCTAGTAAAGGTATCCACACAGCCGCTTAGTGATGTTGCAATCAATTGTATTTGGTACGTGCCCGAGGTAGTATAAACAATGTCGGCAGGGTTTTGAACGGAATCAATTAGCCCATTGCCGAATGTCCATTCCCATGTGGCCATATTGGTTGCCGATGCGGTGGTATTGGTAATAGTTACTAGCTGCGGAGAGCATCCCGTGGCCACTGAAAGGTCGAACCTTGGCATCGGGCCTTCGTCAACCGTTACAAAGCCTGGTTTTACCAAAGTATCCACGCAGTAGCCGTTAGTGGTAATCATCATCACATCATACACGCCAGGTGTTGCATAAAAGTGGGTAGGGTTTTGCAAAGTACTGCTATCGCCGTCGCCAAAGTGCCACATCCAAGCAGTAATGCCCGGCAGTGATACGGTAGAATCAGCAAAGCTAACCATACCACTGTGGCATACATATGTGCGGCTTGCATCAAAGTCGGCATTTATGTAGCCAACCACCACCGAATCTTGCGAAGGAACTGCATATATACATCCAAGGCCATCATCCAAAATCAGCACTGGGTAGTATACGCCGTGGTTACTGTAAGAGTGCAATACGGTATCGCCGGCATTTTGTACTGATCCATCGCCATAATCCCAAGTGCGCACTGCGGTATTAGTAGTAGTGGCGGTGAAAAGGATGTTTTTGTCAATACAAGCTTTGTTGGGCGTAAAGGTGAACACACCATCGGGGCCTAGTACTACCACAAAGTCGGCTTTCACAAGCGTATCGCGGCAGCCTTTGCTGTTGGTGGTTATCAGGGTCACGGTAAAGTTACCTGGGTTAAGGTACAAGTGCGAAGGGTCTTTCAGGTTACTTGTTGAGCCATCGCCAAAGTGCCATTCCCAAGCTGTTATATCGGTGCTTGATAAATCGGTAAAGTTAACCAACAGTGGCGGGCAAGGCACGCTGGTGCTATCGGCAGTAAAGTCAGCAATTGGGTTGCGCACGGTAATGTAATTGGTACGTATCAAAGTACTATCGCAACCATTAGGATCTATCGCTCTTAGGGTCACGGTGTAGGTACCTTCTTGGGTATAAATGTGCGTTGGGGTAATTTGGGTGCTGGTTCCGCCGTCGCCAAATGTCCAGGCAAAAGTGAGCGAAGTGCCGAGGCTGTTGTTGCTAAACACTAGTGGCGCGCCTACACAGCTCAAGGTATCCACCGTAAAGCTCGGGTTAGGGAATGAAGGCTTAATAAAGTTACTACGGGCTATGCTATGGCTGCAGCCGTTGCTATCGGTTACCATCAAGCTTACCCTGAAGCTGCCAGTTGAGTCGTATACGTGGGTTGGGTGCTGTAGACTGCTGCTATCGCCATCGCCAAACTGCCATTTCCAAGCTACGATTGGTGACATAAACGGTCTGGCCGAATCTGCAAACACAACCGTAAGTGGGGCGCAACCGGTAGTAGGCGCAGCAGCAAACTCAGCGGCCGGGCCTAATACGGTAATGTATGCCGGGCGAAATAGGGTATCCCTACAGCCATTTGCATCGGTAATTACCAACTGTGCATCATATATGCCAGGGGTAGTAAAAGTAAAGGTAGGGGTGCGTTGGGTAGAGGTTAACGTACCCACCCTCCAAGCATAAGAAGCTGCATCAATAGAGCTATCGCGGAAAGTGGTAGTGAACGGGCGGCAACCCATTACCGCATCAGCAGCAAAGTTTGCAATCGGCTCCGCAATGCGGATAGGGAATGCTTCCACATCAAAACAGCCGTTTACCGTATCTTCCACCGTTAGTGTTGGGGTAAAGAAACCACGGGCGCTATAAGTATGGGTTGGGCTTTGCGCATCGCTGGTATTACCATCGCCAAAGCTCCAGTACCAAGTATCAGGTGCCAAAGAGTTATCAAGGAACCTGATGGTGTAAGGGTCTGAGCAATCGCGGGTAAAGCTAAAACGGGCATCGGGCGGGGCTACGTAAATGTATCTTGGCTTTATCAAGGTATCGCGGCAGCCGTTGTGGCCTACAATCAACCTGATATCGAAATAGCCAGTATCGGAGTAGCTATAAACCGGGTCTTGGTCAATAGAGTTGCCACCATCGCCAAACTCCCAAATCCACTCGTTGCCATTGCTGGTCGACAAATCGGTAAACTGCAATGGCGAGTACAAACAAATTGAGGTATCGCTTACGGTAAAGTTGGCGGTAGGCTTGCTGCCTGCGCGTATGTAGCTGTTGCGCACAATAGTATCGGTACAGCCATCAGCATTAAAAATAATGAGGGTGATATCGTACATACGGTCTTGCGCGAAAACGTGGGTAGGGTTTTGTTGGGTTGATGTTTGTCCATTACCAAAATCCCAGAACCAGCCCACAACAGGCGAGGTGCTGCGCGATGAATCGCTACGGAAGTTTACGGTAAGCGGCGAGCAACCACGGGTAGTGTCGGCGCTTATCCTAGCCTCAGGTGGACTAAGTTTTACAAAGCCAGGTTTTACTAAAGTATTGGTGCAACTGTCGGCATTCATCACGGTCAAGCTAACCGTATAGGTATCAATAGTAGTATAGGTGTGGCTTGGGTTGCGCAAAGTGCTGGTAGTGCTGTCGCCAAAATTCCAAAGCCAAGAAACAGCGTTTATAGAGCTATCAGCAAACTGTACCGTATGCGGTGCGCTACAAGCATTCGGGTTATTTGAACCAAACTTAGCCTCTGGCGACGGTATTACAGTAATGTATCCCACGCGCGTAATGGTGTCGCCGCAAGAGCCTGAGTTGGCTGCTATTAGGCTCACGGTGTAAGTACCCGGGGCGGTATAAGTGTGGCTGGGGTTGCCAGTGGTATCGGTAGCGCCATCACCAAAATCCCAAGCCCAAATATTAGGGTTTGAGGTTGATAGATCAGTAAACTGTATTGGCTCGCCCACACAACCGCGGGTTACGCTGCTACTAAAGTCGGCAATCAAATCTTCCACGGCAATAAAACCCGGCTTTACTATCGTATCTCTGCAGCCTATGGAGTTGGCTACTATTAAGCTTACATCGAATACTCCAGTTTGGGTGTAAATGGCACTTGGGTTAGCAGCAGGCGAAGCGTTTAAATTACCAAAATTCCAAGAATAGGTAAGTGGCAAGCTTGATTGGGTAAGTCTGGTAAACTGAACACTAAGTGGTGGGTTACAAGCTGCTTGTATATTGCTAGTAAAATCGGCCACTAGCTCGGGCTGTATGGTTATCAAATTGTTAAAGGTCTTTTGGCTCTCGCAACCATTTTGGTCTCTCACAACCAAGGTTACGGTGTAGGTGCCACCCTGCGTGTAGGTGTTGGTAGGGTTGGGTGCTGTGCTGCTGTGCCCATCACCAAAGTCCCATAGCCAAGTTACTATTGGCGCATCGCCTACCACGGTGCTATCCCTAAACGAGACCGTAATGGGCGCGCAACCTGTGGTGCCGCTTACCCCAAAATTAGCCTCTGGGTTTTTGAACACCTGCAGGTAATCAGTCTTTACCATGGTATCGCTGGTTACCCCATCAGATACTATGAGCGTAACGGTTTTAAAGCCTGGGGTAAGGTAAATGGCCCCTGGGTTCTTTTGGGAAGAAATGTTGCCATTTCCCAAAAGCCACCTCCACGAAGTTATGTTACCCGTGGAGAGATCAGTAAAACGTACCAGTAATGGACTGCAGGATGAAGTGCGGTCTGCCGTAAAATTTGCGGTTACTTGTGCAAAGGCACCAGTTGTTGACAACACTAAAAGCCACACGATGACAAGCGCCAGCCGTTGAAAAGAGTTCATTGTATTGAGGTTTGGTTAAGAGCGACCTTGAGAGGGTCAGTGTCTTATACGCCACACCTTGGGTTTGGTTACGCCTTTGCTAAAAAAATGTTCAGTGTAGGTTACAGTGGATACGAAAAGGGACAATAGGGGTTGATTATCAATGTCTCAGGAAATTTTGTATTATAAAAAAGTCTCTGTTGCCTTTTTAATTTGTAAGTTTCCACCAATAAAAAAGGGGGCAGAAGCCCCCTCTCATTATTACTTGCCGTTTACATCATCTTGAAGTTCTTTTCTGGCTTCTTTCTTGTCTTTTCTTTCTTGCCTGGCTTCTCTCTTAGTTTGACCCGATTCTTCGCGCTTTTCCTTTTTGCTCTTGGTTTGCACCACTCCGGCGGTAGTCACCGTTATGTTTATCGGCTCCGACTTGCCCGTTTCGTCAATATAGTTTGCTCTTACCCTAATAGAGTAGGGTACCTCTTTGCGCGAAACCATCAAAGCCCACACCGTTTTTAAGGTCTTAAGCTGATGTACCTCCGCGGTAAGGTCAATCACGGTAATATTTTTGGCTTTGATGTATATTTTTTCAGGATGGTTTACCTCGGCTGTAAAATACTCACCAAAGTCGGCAAACAAATAAACATCCTCCAATACTAGCGAAAATGAGTTTTCATTAATTAACTGTAGCGTAATATCCACAATAGGCTCATTAAAGCTAAATTTTTCTACATCTACACTCACCAATTTTATCTCGGGCGGGTTAGGTGGCGGCATACGGCGCACTATTTCAATAGGCACATCTACCCGGTCTATTATCGGCCAACGGTAATGAGCCACAAACTTTATGGTGAGGTCTACACTATCTTTTCCTTCAAGGGTTTTTATGGCCCTCTTTAGGGTGCTTTTGTCAATTACCACAGGCAATAAAATAGAATCAAACTCTATACCTGGCCTCACACTATCCATTTTTACCGCACCAGTTACAAATTGAAACGTATCGAAACTTACAGTATAACTGATGCTATCCAGCAGTTTATGGAAAGGTGCCTCGCGCCTTATGGCTATATCCAGCCCCAAGTTAATGGTCTTGTCTTGTAGTTCCACCTGTATGGTTGATACGCGTACCAAATCAGTATTGAAACGGGCGATAATCATTGCAGGATACACCAAGAAAACCAACAACAAAATTATCAATACACTAAATACAATTCCCAACACTACCCTACGCTTATTCATATACAGATTTATCTCGCAGCGCTATGGCAAAGCAAATGCCAATTAATCTTATTTTAATCGACCTAAGTTTGGTGAAAGGTCATTCCTTAGTTATATTTATAGCAAAACTTAGAGCAATGACCATGGAAGCAGGAGCAACCCAAACCCAAAACCAAATTGAAAGGCCTTGGCTAAAGAGCTACCCCAAGAATGTACAGCAAGAAATAAACCCCGATAAGTATAAGAACATAGCCGAGCTTTTTGATGAAAGCGTGCGCCAATATGCCGACCTACATGCGTTTGTACACATGGATGTAACGCTTACCTATAAGCAACTGGATAAGCTTACTGATGACTTTGGCGCATACCTAAGCAACGTGCTAGGCTTGAAAAAAGGCGACCGCATAGCCATACAGATGCCTAATATGCTACAGTTCCCCGTGGCGATGTTCGGGGCTATTAAAGCAGGGCTTACCGTGGTAAATGTAAACCCGCTGTATACGCCGCATGAGCTAAAGCACCAATTGAACGACTCTGGCGCTATAGCCATCGTTATCCTTAGCAACTTTGCCAGCAACCTGGAGCAGATTGTAGCGCAAACCAAGATTAAAACGGTAATAGTTACCGACATCGGCGACTTGTTCCCCGGCTTGAAGAAGCACATTGTAAACCTAGTAGTGAAGTATGTAAAGAAGATGGTACCGGCCTACAGCTTGCCTGGGCACATCCGCTTTAGTACCGCACTTAGCGAAGGTGCCAAGCACAAACTGGTGCGCCCAGCGGTGGTAAATACCGATGTGGCATTCCTGCAGTATACGGGTGGCACTACAGGCCTATCAAAAGGCGCTACGCTTACCCACCGCAACATCATCGCCAATATGGAGCAGATTTTTGGCTGGGTAGGTACCGCGTTCATACCAGGTAAGGAAATCATTATTACCGCACTTCCACTCTATCACATCTTTGCACTTACGGTTAACTGTCTGGCCATATTTAAAGTGGGTGGCAAAAATGTGTTGATTACCAACCCGCGCGATATGCCGGCCTTCTTAAAGGAGTTA
This sequence comes from Sphingobacteriales bacterium, assembly GCA_027483645.1. Taxonomy (GTDB): domain Bacteria; phylum Bacteroidota; class Bacteroidia; order Chitinophagales; family CAIOSU01; genus CAIOSU01. The sequence goes on along the minus strand of JAIXUD010000009.1, from coordinate 455,454 downwards.
AAGAAATATAAGTTTACAGTGTTTACCGGGGTTAATACCTTGTTTAATGGGTTGATGAACCAGCCTGAGTTTAAAACTTTCGACTTTAGCCAACTGCGCATGTCGCTGGGCGGCGGTATGGCCGTGCAAGATATAGTAGCTACGCGTTGGAAAGAAATGACCGGATCTGATTTGGTGGAGGCATACGGCCTATCGGAAACCAGCCCTGGCCTAACCGCCAACCCTGTTGATGGCACACATAAATTAGGCTATATAGGTCTACCAATACCGAGCACTGAGGTAGTGATAGCTGACGACGAGGGCAACTTTTTGCCAGCCGGCGAGCGTGGCGAGATTTGGGCCCGCGGACCGCAAGTAATGAGCGGCTACTGGCAGAAGCCTGAAGAAACCGCCAATGTGTTCCATAATGATTGGTTTAAAACCGGCGATATTGGTATTATGGATGAGGAAGGCTTCTTCAAGATAGTAGATAGGAAGAAGGAGATGGTACTGGTTTCGGGCTTTAACGTATACCCGAGCGAAGTGGAGAACGTAATTGCCTCGCACCCTAAGGTACTGGAAGTGGGAGTAATAGGCGTGCCTGATGATAAAACTTCGGAAGCCGTAAAAGCCTTTGTAGTGAAGAAGGACGATAGCTTAACCGTGGAAGAAGTAATAGCCCACTGCAAGCAAAACCTTACCGCTTACAAGTGCCCTAAGCACGTGGAGTTTAAAACCGAACTACCTAAAACCCCAGTAGGTAAAATACTACGCCGGGCACTAAAGGAAGCCGATCAAGCAAATAAGAAGTAGTTATTTGTTGATTGGCTATTGGTTGATTGATATGTAACGCGGTACGTCCGCCTGAGGCGGAGCATCATAATACGTACGTCGGGCACCTCCCGACGTGCGCATTGAACATAACCTTCAACTACGAAGCACACAAAGGAAATCACGAAGAACACTAAGTACGTACTGCGGGCTTAGTGTTCTTCGTGCCTTATTTCTTAGTGTTCTTAGTGGTCAGATTTTCTAGAAATACTAATAATAAGGTAAGCCACGCCACCATCTACCCACATGATAGTCTATTGATTATCACAGCATAAAAGGCTGTGGGCATCCGCCAAAATAATTATCTTTGTACTTTGTTTTTATCCAATGATATCCTCTTTTTTGCCCCATGAATAAGCTGCACACTATCGATACTGCCCTCACCGACATGCTGGGCATCCGTTACCCAATCATTATGGCCCCTATGTTTTTGGTAAGCAATGCTGCTATGACCATTGAAGCTATCAACGCGGGTGCCACCGGTGCCATACCAGCCCTCAACTACCGCACCGATAAGGAGTTTCGCGCGGCGTTGCAACAGATACGCGACAACAGCAAAGGCCCTATCGGCATCAACATCATCGCTAATAAAAGCAACATCAAGCTACAAGAGCACTTGCGCACTTGCTTGGATATGCACGTGGATTATATCATTACCTCTTTGGGTAGCCCCGAGGAAATCATCAATGCTTGCAAGCCAGAAGGCATCAAGGTGTTTTGCGATGTGGTGGACGATAGGTTTGCCCGCAAAGTGGAAGACCTAGGCGCCGATGCCGTTATCGCCGTTAACTCTGGCGCTGGCGGACACGCTGGCCCATTGCCATCCGCCCAATTAATACCTAGCTTACTTGCTGCCGTAAACATCCCCGTTATCAATGCTGGCGAAGTGGGCAAGGGCGAGCACTTGTTGCGCGTATTGCAGCGTGGTGCTTGCGGGGCATCCATTGGTAGTTTGTTTATCGCTACTTACGAGGCCGAAGTAAGCCAAGAGTACAAGCAAGCCTGTGTAGACTATGGCGCGAAGGACATCGTGTTTACCAACAAGATAAGCGGCACGCCCTGCACCGTAATTAATACCCCATACGTGCAGAAAATTGGCACCGAGCAAAACTGGCTAGAAGTGATGCTGGCCCGCAACAAAAGCCTTAAAAAGTACATCAAAATGCTCACCTTCTACAAAGGCATGAAAGCTGTGGAGAAGGCCGCATTTAGCGCCACCTACAAAACCGTATGGTGTGCCGGCCCTACCATTGAATACGTGCACGCCATTAAACCGGTTAGGGAAATCATCCAAACGCTGGTTAGCGAGTACGATGCGGCTTTGGCCAAGCAAGAAAGCAAGAGTGTAGAGGCGTAAGGATATCTAGTTTGAGACATACATAGCCCCAGTTCAGCAATGAGCTGGGGTTTTTTTGTGCTCGCATTGAATGATTGACTTGTGTTGTGAATCCCTCACCTAGCCTCTCCCTTGGGGAGAGGGACTTTTCAAGCCTCGCCTTTCGGCTCGTGATTAATACTATTAATGAAAATTAGTGTAACCTGCTTGCCGGAGGCAAGGAGTCACAAGTCCCTCTCCCCCCTGGGAGAGGTTAGGTGAGGGCACATAACACCATTCAACCACAATACGGCTATAAAAAAAGCCCCAAGACGCTCATCTCAGGGCTTAAACAAATACGCGGACAGGAAACCTGGCGGCGGCTAGGGAAAATTAGAAACCCACCCGCGTATATTTTCACTACGCGTTGATGCGTAGGCGAGTGTTTAATGCTAGTAAGTAATCGGTAAGTGATCGGTCCACCTGAACCCTCAAAGTGCTTGCCTCGTCAATCACCACGTCAATATCGTCGGTCTCGTATAGCTCTTCTACAAAGGCATCTTTGCCGGCGCACTCGTAGTACTCTTCGTGGCTGGCGTGCAGTTCTTTTAGGAAACGGGTTACTAAGCCAGTCAATTTATCAGAGTTGGCCACAGCCGCGGTTACATCCAAACCGCCGAAGGTAAGCTGCACCTCTTTGCTTTGGGTGTAGCTTAGGTCTAGGTGCACCAAGTGCTGGGTAATGTCGGCAGGGCCCAAGGGTAGCACCACCGTTTGCAAGGTGGCTACAAGGCCGCCCTGTTTTTTCAGTTGGTCGGTTTTCAGTATCAGCCTTTTAGCAATCACGGGGTCGGTTACTAAGCTGCGGATGAGGGAGCGCAGCCATTTGCTCCAGTTGGCAGCCTCATCGGCAGTGGCTATGTAGGGCACATCGGCAGCCTTCACCTTAGTGGGCATTAGGTTTACAATGTAGTGCTTGCGGTAGTTTCGGGTGCTTATCTTTTTCATGCCTTTTCGTTTTTGGTATACCCTTCAATCTATTGTAACAGGTATTATGTTATTACACGGTCAAAGCTACCTTTAGTTGCCCCAGTCGGCAATAACAAAAAGGAAGCATTTAGGGTGTCCAAAACCAATACGGTATTTGCATATCATGTATTATATTGCTGTCTATCAATGTGTTATAATAAAATAAAGAAATTGCCTTTTGGGTGTCAACACCTGTTAGACACCCAAAAAATATGGGCCTGAAACCTTGATGAATAAAGACTTTTCAGAAAAATATTAACCATTGGAAATATTATGTGATTATTTGTGTAGGAGGATAAAAGAGCAGGTGATGGGAACATACTGCCAGAAACCCACTTAGCGACATCATTTGATTTAGGTGTTTAGTGACTGCTGTTATGTATCCCTCACGTAGCACACATCTTAAAACGGGCGTTTGCGTTAAGGAAAGAAGTTGCAATTTTAGCGAGGAAGTGGCTGATACCCTCTTGGGAGGGTCAGCACGCTACATGGTACGTGCAGCGGGGGGTTCATTCGATTTTAGGACAACTTTCTAATCGTGGTATGGCGTGCTGGGGTGGGTTGGTGCGCAGGCTACCGAGTTAACCTGCTCGCATTAGATTTACTGCAAAGTAGGGAATCTTAACGACGACCCACCCACCTCGACGCGCGGTGAGGCTGTGCCTTGAATTGCTAAAGTTAGTTGCGCGTCGGTCTTCCCAAGGAGGACATCTGGCAAACCCTCGCTCTTAAGCAGCATAAGCGCTTACTTCAAAGATTGGAGGTGTTTATCCCCATCTCACTCCACCACCAACTTCCCATTTTGTACCGCGCCATTGCCCGTTATCTGGTATAGATAAATACCCGCAGCGAAATCAATTTGCAGCGAGGTTTGCTGGGCGGTAAGCGGCTTTTGCAGCACCAGCTCACCCAATAGATTGAAGAGCGTAAACGTGTGGTTGTGGATGGCTTGCGGCAGCTCAATGGTGAGCAGCCCGGTGGTGGGGTTCGGGTATATTTTGGCTTCTTGTGTAGGGGTTTCGTTGAGGCCGGTGCAGGTGGTTACTTCGATATAGATGCTGTCGGTGTTTATGGCACAACTAGTGGCAGTGGTATCGGTAGCAATAAGGTAGTACCACGTGCTTTGGGTTGGGCTGGCGATGGGTTGGGCGATGTTGGTAGCGCTGAGGCCGTCGGCTGGCTGCCATATATAAACGATGTTCGGTACAGGAGGTGCACCCAATAACACATCTGCCGTGTCTTCGGAGCAGACGGCTGTATCCCTACCTGCCGAAACCGTAAACACTGGAGCGGGCGGTAAATCGTAGTTGGGGAAGTTGGGCAGGCCGGTATTCATTTTCATACTGTCTGGAAAGCAAAATCCGAATGGCTCAAAGTTACAAGCTTGGCCCGGTTGATCTGGGTTGTGAATGACGCTCAGGCACTGGGTAGAGTTGTTGGTTTGGCCAGGGCTATAAGCCAATCCTGTGTGGGATATGTAGATTTTACCGTTTGGTGCTCTTTCAATAGCCCATACTTCATTTTGTATACTATAAAAAGTATCAATATTTGAAAGGATTGAATCTTGCAAGTTATATTGATAAACAATCGAAACCAGATTGGTACCTCCTGACTCAGTAAGATATATGTTTTCGTTGCTAATTTCTGCCCCATAAATCGCACTATTGGTTGAAGTGGCTCTAAATCCAGTGACCGTCCTGTTAAGTGCCAACCTTCCCGAGCAACGATCAAAGTTGTATATCTCCAATGCGGCTTCCCAACCTAGTGGATATATCAACAACGTACCATCCTCTGAGAATTTCATATCTCCAAAAAAACAGGTTGCATTGCAAAGCAACCGTCCTACCTGTTGGGTAAAGCTGTCTATTATTGCTCCGTTGCACATCTTTAGGGTAATAAATTCATTACCACAGCCACTTGAAGTGCTGTTATGGGTAACCACCCACCAGCAATCAGGCTCAAGAGCCTTGCATATGGCTATTTTTTCTTGCAAAGATCCCTTTACTAATATTCTATTCTTCTTCGTTACTTCTGCTAGGTTGCCCCGCAGTGTAATCTTTGTTGACATTAGATTTAATGCTAAAACGCCCGTGGCCAAGGAGTCAAGGTCATCTCCTAAGTAAATGTAGTGGTAGATGGAATCAGATGCATCCGGTAGAAATATACCTCCGTTTGTAATGGAATTAAAAGTATTGATAGAATCACCATTTGATATTGTCAAACCGCTTGACGGTACGATGATACCTCCCGAATCAAGCAAATCTGGCACTAAGGTGTAAAAAAGTAAGTTGCCAGAGTCTGATGAAAAAGTTGCGCAAGACTCAAAATTGGAAGTTTCACAGTGAAATATATCAACACTCCCATCCTCATTAAAATGCATCCCTGCCCCTTCTCCAAAGCACCAGTTTGCATCATGCCGTGTCTGTGCAAAAGCAGTGGCTGAAAGCAATACGAATAAAAAGGCAGTTAGCAGGTAGCGCATCAACCCTAAAGATACCGAAACCCCACATATAGTTGTAAGGGCCTATGCAAAAATATTACTTCGAGCGTATCGCATCCACCGGGCGCATGCGGGAGGCTTGGAAGGCCGGGATGATGCCGAAGATGATGCCGATGGCGGCAGAACCAGCCAGCCCCAGCACCACCTGCGTTGCGGAGATAACGAACTTAAACTGCATCTCGAAGCTGTGGAGGATGACGTATTCACCCACGGTAACCAAAATGTAAACCAGTAGCAGCCCGAGGATGCCGCCTATCATACACAGCACGATGGCCTCAATCAAAAACTCCAGTAGTATAAAAGAGTTGCGGGCACCCAGCGCCTTTTTGATACCGATGATGGCGGTGCGTTCTTTTACGCTTACAAACATAATATTGGCCACGCCAAAGCCGCCCACCAATATGGAGAACAGCCCGATAAACGCCCCGCCAGCCCTGATGCCGGCAAATATGGCATCGAGAATGTTGCTGAACATGCTGAGCTCGTTGATGGCGAAATTATCTTCCTGCAAGGGGCTCAGCTTCCGTTCTTGGCGCATGGTCACCATTATCTCATCTTTCAAGTCCTCACTAGCAATGTTGAGCGCACCTTTTACAGCTATGCGGGTACCCACAAAGTTGCTGGTAAGGTCCACCAGCTTGCGGATGTAGTTGTAGTTGAGTATCACGGCATCGTCGGCAGTAATGCCCAGCATGTCCTCGCCTTCTTTTTCAAGCACGCCTATCACCTGTACATCGGCACCAAATACGTTGATATCCCTACCAATCGCGCTACGAGAGCCTGGAAAAAGGATGTTGGCCACCTCGGTGCCGATGATGGCCACGTTGGCACCGCGCTCCACCTCGCTTACACTGAAGTAGCGGCCCTCGCTAAAGGCCATATCCTTTATCAGGTAGTAATCATAGCTCACCCCAAATACGTTGGCAGTCATGGCGTTGCTTTCCTGCTTCACGGTTTTTTTGATGGTGAACATCATACTGATGCCCTCAGCGCCTTTTACGCCCGACTTTAAGGCATTGAAATCATCCAAATCGGGGTTGGGGCGGCGCAGGTACTTAAACCAACTGGTGCGCACCTCATCGCTCCACGGGAATTTCTCGATATAGAAAACCCGGCTGCCAATCTTATCCAAGCTGGTATGTACGTTGTACTCCAACGAGCCGATGGCGGTAAAAACGGAGACGATGCAGAAGATGCCAATAGTGATGCCCAACAACGAAAGGAACGCCCGCAGCTTGTTGCCCACAATCTCGTGGAACGCACTTAAGAAACTTTCTTTAACCAGATTGAGTAGCACCTTCATTACAGCGTATTAAGGCAAGGATAAGGTCTGTGGTTGAGGGCAATAATTACGGGGCAGACCTTCACTTGGAACAAATATACCCCGATTTTCGTCTTTTACACTTACAATCCGTATTTTTGCATCTCTAAAAAAACATTATCCCCCAAATATGAAGCTATCCCAGTTCAACTTCGAATTACCACTCGACCTTATCGCATCTTATCCTAACGAAGAGCGTGACCAGAGCCGCTTGATGGTGGTAAACAGAAAAACCGGAACTATTGAGCACAAAATGTTTAAAGATGTGCTAGGATACTTTGACGACGGAGATGTAATGGTGTTGAACAATACCAAGGTGTTCCCAGCCCGTATGTACGGCAAAAAAGAGAAAACCGGTGCCAAAATCGAAGTATTCTTGCTGCGCGAACTGAACGCCGAGAACAAACTTTGGGATGTACTGGTTGACCCTGCCCGTAAAATACGCGTAGGCAACAAGCTGTACTTTGGCGAGGATGATTTGGTTGCCGAAGTGGTAGATAACACCACCAGCCGCGGCCGCACCATCCGCTTTCTGCATGATGGTACCTACGAAGAATTCAAAAACCTACTATACAGCCTTGGCGAAACCCCGCTGCCTAAAGCCATTAAGCGCAAGCCTGAGGACGTGGATAAGGACCGCTACCAAACCGTATTTGCTAGCAACGAAGGCGCTGTGGCCGCCCCAACAGCCGGTATGCACTTTAGCAAGGAGCTGATGAAGCGCCTGGAGATTAAAGGCGTGAACTTTGCCGAGCTTACCTTGCACGTGGGCCTGGGTACCTTCCGTACTATTGACGTGGAAGACCTCAGCAAGCACAAGATGGATGCGGAGTACTTCCAAATCAACCAAAAGAACTGCGATATAGTAAACAAGGGCAAAGAAGGTAAGCACCGTATTTGTGCTGTGGGTACTACATCCATGCGCTCCATGGAATCGGCAGTAAGTGCACACAAGTTGCTGAAGCCCGAGGAAGGCTGGACAAACCTATTTATACACCCACCACACGAGTTTAGCATTGCAAACTGTATGATAAGCAACTTCCACTTGCCAAAATCGAGCTTGTTGATAATGATTGCTGCGTTTGCCGGCTACGATTTGACAATGAAAGCCTACGAAGAAGCCATTAAAGAGAAGTACCGCTTCTTTACCTATGGCGATGCGATGTTGATTATCTAAATTTTAGACACAAGACACAAGACACAAGACGCAAGAAATGTCATACTGAGCCGTGTCGAAGTACGCAAGATTGCTTCAAAATAAAAAAAGCCCAGACATCAGTTTGGGCTTTTTTTGTTTTATTAATTCCGTGTTTTTCCGTGTGCTCCAGCCTGCCTCGCCTTAGAGACTGTTTAAAATTATATTTGCACCTTATGTGTCATTAAATGGGACTGGTGTTATGTCCCTCACCCGAGCCTTCTACCAGGGGGAGAAGGAGCTTTTTACTTCGTAAAAACAGGCATAATTTATTGTAAAAACGAGCCGAAGGCGAGGCGTTTAAGTCCCTCTCCCTCAGGGAGAGGCTAGGTGAGGGACCCGGAACATGTACCTTCTTTGTAATTTTAAACAGTTTCTCAGGCGATGGTGGTTATTTTATCGTCCACCATCCACTCATTTCCCCCATTTCAGCCACATTGCGCCCCACGTAAACCCGCCACCGAAGGCAGCAAGTATAAGGTTGTCGCCGGGCCTTAGTTGGTTTTCCCACTCCCATAGGCAAATCGGGATGGTGCCATTGGTAGTATTGCCGTATCGGTCAATATTCAGCATTACTTTTTCGGAAGGCAGGCCCACGCGCTCGGCACAGGCATCAATAATGCGTTTGTTGGCTTGGTGAGGCACCAGCCAGTTTACATCATCGGCGGTAAGGCCGTTGCGCTGCATAATCTGCTCAGCAGCATCGGCCATTTTCACCACGGCCCATTTAAACACCGCCGCACCTTCTTGGTATACGTAGTGCTCTTTGGCCATCACGGTTTCTAGCGTGGCAGGCTTGGCACTACCACCAGCCTTTTGGTGCAAGTGTATACGGCCGTGGCCGTCGCTTTGCATCACCTGGTCCAGCAAGCCGTGGCCACTGGTAGTTGGCTCTAGCAACACCGCGCCAGCGCCATCACCGAAAATAACGCAGGTTTGGCGGTCTTCGTAGTCGATGATGCTGCTCATTTTATCGGCCCCAACCACAATCACCTTTTTGTACATACCCGCCTGTATGTAAGCGCTGGCAGCGGTAAGGGCATATAAAAAACCCGAACAGGCGGCATTGATATCGTAGCTAAAAGCGTTTTTGATGCCCACCTTATCGCAAATAATGTTGGCCGTAGCGGGGAACTGCATATCGGGCGTTACCGTGGCGCAAATCAGCAGGTCAATTTCCTCGGGTTTGGTGCCCGTTTTTTCCAGCAGGCCCAGCACGGCTTTGTCGGCCATATCGCTGGTCCCCAGCCCTTCGCCGCGTAATATGCGCCGCTCGCTGATACCAGTCCGGCTCAGTATCCACTCCGCGTTGGTATCCACCATCCGCTCCAGTTCCTCGTTGGTCAGCCGGTATTCCGGCAACCAAGCATGCACCCCCGTAATCGCCGCAGTTACTTTAGTCATAGATTGCAAATATACGCAAAAGGGTATTTGGGGAGGTGTGGGCGCGATATCGGCTTATCCTTTTTCATTTTGAGAAAATTTAACCACTAAGAGCACTAAGAAAAAGGCACAATGTTCACAAAGTATATATTACGGGAATGGTGTTCTTCTTAACGCGAAATAATTTTCTGGTATTGAGTGGTCTGACGGCTTTGCTGAATAGAGCCAGGAATCTGCAATTTTAGTACTGAATTAGCCACAATCGCCGTCCGAACACTAGTTTTCTGCGTATTGGAGGAGTCTAGGTGAAGCGTTCGGACGACTGTTTGAGGGCAGACGTATGAGAAATATTGACTTCCATGCCCATCGCACCGAAGTCGTCAGACCGCTCAGCTACTTCCTCGCAACACTAGCTAAAAAAAAATGGGTTCACTGCATCGCAGCAAACCCATTATATCATTTTTGAAGCAAACCGTGGCCTGTCGTCTGTCGTGGTCCAATTTTTTGAAGCATCCATGGTCCATCGTCTATGGTCCATCGTCCAAAAGAATTAAGCCACTTTCAACCTATTCACCACTTCGTTACGCAACTTCTCTTTGCAGTATTCCTCTGTAATAGTGAAGTTCTTGATTTCGCTTTGGCTTGGCATATCGAACATCGCATCCGTCATGATGGCTTCGCAAATAGAGCGTAAGCCACGTGCACCAAGTTTAAACTCATCGGCTTTGGTTACAATGTATTCCAAGGCATCTTCAGAGAAATCCAAGTTGATACCTTCCAACTTAAACAGCTTTTGGTACTGTTTTACCAAAGCATTCTTAGGCTCGGTAAGAATGGCGCGAAGCGTTTTCTTATCCAGCGGGTCCAAATGTACCAGCACCGGCAAACGGCCAATCAACTCCGGTATCAAACCAAATGTTTTCAAATCTAGTGGGTTGATGTACTGCAACAGGTTGTTGCGATTCACCAATTCCTTATCCTTGTCTTTGGATTTGTAACCGATGGCCTGCTGGTTCATACGCTTCCCGATGATGCGCTCAATACCGTCAAATGCACCGCCACATATAAACAGGATGTTCTGGGTATTGATTTTCACCATCTTCTGCTCCGGGTGCTTGCGGCCGCCTTGCGGTGGTACTTGAACGTCGCTGCCTTCCAACAGTTTCAACAGCGATTGCTGCACGCCCTCGCCGCTTACGTCGCGGGTTATGCTAGGGTTGTCGCTCTTGCGGGCAACCTTATCAATCTCATCGATGTAGATAATGCCCTTCTCGGCCAGTTTTACATCGTAGTTGCACACTTGTAACAAGCGGCTTAGGATGCTTTCCACGTCTTCGCCCACATAACCAGCTTCGGTAAACACTGTGGCATCAACAATGGTAAACGGCACGTTGAGGAAACGGGCAATAGTGCGCGCCAGCAAGGTTTTACCCGTACCGGTTTGGCCCACCATCACAATGTTCGATTTCTCTATTTCTACGTCGTCATCAGTCTTCTGGTTCAAGCGCTTGTAGTGGTTGTATACCGCTACCGAAAGAAACTTCTTCGCATCGTCTTGCCCAATTACGTACTGGTTAAGGAAGCTGAAAATCTCTTTTGGCTTGATAGATTTAGACATACTGAACTGGAACTTCTGGTCCTGTTGGTACAGCTCTTCGTCAATAATCGTCTGGGCTTGTGCCACACAGTTTTCACATATATGCCCTTCCAAGCCAGCTATGAGGATCATAGTTTCCTCTTTGCTACGCCCACAAAAGGAGCATTTGTAACCTTTGTCCCGCTTCATCCAGTGTTATTTTAGGGTTTCTTACGCTCAAGCACTTCGTCAATCATACCGTACTCCAGGGCTTCGTCGGCCTTCAACCAGTAATCCCGGTCGCTGTCCTTCTCTACCTTCTCATACGGCTGTTCGCTGTGTTTGGCTATAATTTCGTACAATTCTACCCGAAGCTTCAGTATTTCGTTCGCGGTTATCTCCACATCGCTGGCTTGGCCACCTGCACCGCCAAGCGGTTGGTGAATCATTACGCGGCTGTGTTTCAACGCGGTACGCTTTCCTTTGGCACCAGCACACAATAGCACTGCGGCCATACTGGCGGCAATACCGGTACAAATGGTAGCCACATCGGGGCTAATGTACTGCATGGTGTCGTAAATGCCCAATCCGGCATATACCATTCCACCTGGGCTGTTTATGTATATCTGTATATCGCTCTTCGGGTCGGTTGACTCTAAGAACAACAACTGGGCCTGCAATACGCTGGCTACATAATCATCCACACCGCTACCTAAGAAAAGGATACGGTCCATCATCAAGCGGCTAAACACGTCCATTTGGGCAATGTTCAACTGGCGCTCTTCAATGATGTAGGGGGTAAGGTTGGTAAACTGCCTTTTCAGCGCACTTTCAACGTGCATACTACTAAGCTGACGGTCTTTAACCGCATAGCTCATGAACTCTTTATAGTGGTTCATACGGTTTCTTGCTTGTTCAGGTTTTTGAATTCTTCCAATGTTACGGTTTTTTCTTCAATACTAACCTGTTCCTTGATGAAGGCAATCAATTTTTCGTCCAACACTTCTTGGTAGGTTTTCTCTACGTGCTCGCGCTTTTTCAGCATACCGTCGGCCCATTCGCCAAGTACCTTATCTACATCCATACCGCCAAAGTATTGGCCGTATTGTGCAAATAGTTGCTGGCGGGTACGCTCCTTAATCTCTTCTGGAGATACGGTGATGTTGTTGTCTTTGCTCAACTTGTTCACTATCAACTGGTAGCGAAGGTTGCGGGCAAATGCGCCAAATTCTTCGGCAATCTGCTCGTCGGTTACGGGCTTCTCGTTACTGTGCTTAATCCAACGCTTCAAGAAGTCTTCAGGCAACTCCAATGGGGTAGCATCCAATAGCTGCTCCAGCAAGTCGTAACCCAATTTCTGGTCAGTCTCGTTGTCGAAAGATTTTTGTATTTCCTCGCGCAACTTGTTGCGGAAAGCCTCTTCGCTATCTACCGCCTCTGGACCAAATACTTGGTCGAAAAGCTCTTGGTTGATTTCGGCAGGGGTTTGGCGGTTTATTTTCTCCACGGTAAGCTGAAACTGCTCATTGGCGCCTTCAGGTAGGCCGTCGTTCAGGTTCAATAGGTGCTTAGCCGTTTCCTCGTTGGTTTTGTTTTTCAGCAACTCAAATATGTTGCCTTTAGCAGTACCACCTGCATTAAGACCAACAATATCTTTCTTGGCAGCATCGCTCAGCATATCCACTGCAATAGAAGTGTCGCTTTCAACGCCACCTTCCTTTACCTTGCCATTCTCTAGCTCTTGCAGTTTCACCACAATTACGTCGGTATCAATTACCGGGGTATTTTCAGGGTTTTCTATTTTGCCGAAACGCTTGCGCAAGTTTTCCAACTCCTCGTTCAAAATGGTATCGTCAACCGTAATTTTGTATTTAGATCCAACGGTTTTGTTGGAAAGGAAATCCAGTTCAAACTTAGGGGCCATGCCAATCTCGAAGTTGAACTCGAAATCGCCAAGAGTGTTGATGTCCACGTTCTGCTGGTCGTTTACCTGCGGTAGCGGCTGGCCAAGCATGTTGATGTTGTTGTCTTTAATGTACTTGTCCAGCTCTTGGTTAAGCACCTTATCCAGCTCTTCGGCCAGTACGCCAGTGCCGTACATTTTCTTTACTAGGCCCGGAGGCACCATGCCCTTGCGGAAACCTTTCATATCTACCTTCTTGCGGAGGTTTTTCAGCGCTTCTTCTACACGTGGTTGGTAGTCAGCTTGATCGATTTTGATGGAAAGTACGGCGGTGAGTTGTTCGCCAGGAGTTGATGTTACGTTCACGTTATCAGTAATTTTTTTTCAAGTTTTTTAAGTGTACCCAGTAAACCCCGAAAGTGGCGGTTTTGGTTTCCAAATAGTACAGGGGTGCAAAGATACAATTTATTGGTGTAGAAGTAAAGGGTTATTGTGGGTTATTAGCTTGCCTCGCCTCAGGCGAGGGTTATGGGTTGATTGGTTATTGGTTTACTTGGTTATTATCTCGTCTGCTGCCTTAAGCCTCTGGGCTTAAGGTGTCATTACATTGCAGCCTTTAGGCAGTTTCAATACAAAGCAAAATCCGCTATTTTAAACAGCGAGGACGCTGAAACATGATACGCCTTAAGCTCGGAGGCTTAAGGCAGCGAGGGGCAACTGTATTAAGCGGTGCCTTTATTGCTTTATCAACCTTCCGCTGGCTAAGCCGCTTTGGGTATTTATTTTATAAAAGTACACTCCTTGGGGCACTTGCTGCCCATCCCATACTATAGTTTGTAGGCCGGGTGCTAGGTGGCGGCTCTCGGTGTGCACCCGCTGGCCAGCCATGTTATACACCTCAAACGTATGGCTGCCTGCCTCGGTTACCTCCAATTGTATGGCTACATTGATGGTGAACGGGTTTGGTAATACCATTGATGACAGCGTAGGCAGTGTTGTAATGCCCGATGTGCCATCCTCGTATGTGTCATAATAATAAAACGTACGGGTATTGTTTTCCAGCCCAGTGCCGAAGTTTTCTTGGAATACTTGAGTAACCCGTTGGTTAAAGGCGTTGTAGGTAAAAACAAAGTAGTACTGGTCGTTCCAAGCACCAGAAACGTAGTTACTGCTAAAACTGGTTATAATATTCCCAGCCGCATCAAAGGTGCTTTGCGTGCGGGTGCTTTCGTTCCAAGTAGCGTTAGTCCATGTATACCTTATAGTTTCCGTAAACAAACCAAGGCTATTAGGCGTGTAGTCGGTTCGTTGTGTGTTTTGCCAGGTACCGCTGGCGTATGCTTCTTTTAGATTGCGGGTTAGGTATCCCTGCCCGTTGTAAGTCCATGTTTGGCGGGTATCATCCTCCCAGTTACCATTGTTATATTCTTGGCTCAAATCGGTCTCTAGTTGGCCCGTTGCGGTGTAAGTCAAAAAAGCTCTTGATGAAAACTGCCATATATTGCTTCCGATATTCCAGCTTTCGTAAGTTGCAATTACGATATTGCCCGCTGTATCGTACGTGTAGCTGTCGCGGCTTTGGTTCCTCCAGTTATTCGACACAAAATTTTGGGTTACCTTAACTATCCTCTGGTTGTCGGCATCGTAGGTTGAGATAGTTTTTGTGCTACCTACCCACATACTGCCGCTCCAATTGTCGCGTTGACCGCTTGTTTGGTTGCCATTAGCATCAAAAGTGTAACTAAGCCTATAGGCGCCTACCCAAGCGCTGCCGTCCCACTCTTCCAAAAGAAAATTCGTTATGCCAAAAGGCCCATAAGTATTCGTTTCCCTGCTAGCGTTGATCCAGGCACCGTTTACCCATTCTTTTACTACCTCTTGGGTCAATCGGTTTTCGGCATCGTAGGTGTTTTCATAAAGATTGGTGTTGGTGGGCGTACCATTTTGCCAATACCAAGTTTGGCGGGTATCAAAGTCAGCTTCCAAAGTGCCATTTACCAATTCACCTCCCCGGGTACCGGAATAGACTAAAAAGTTGGAATCTTGCTCCACCCAATTTCCCGAAGTCCATTTTTCGGTATTGTAAGCAATCAATCTAGAATTGAGCACATTGGTTTCGGTTGGCTGCTGCGCCACAAGCTCCCCAAGTGTAAAAGCTATAAGCAATGCAGTGTATAGTTGTTTCATAACTAGCAATTTACCCCTAAAATTACTGTTTGTTTTTTAATTTCAAATATGTTGGTCGCGGTTCTTTGTAGCATCAATAATACCCGCCACTCTGTGGACGTTATACTTTCGCAGCCCTGGAGGTAAGAGGCTGAGCCTCGCTCCTAATTTCCGCAATAAATCCCGAAATTTACCCCCACGGGCAAGTTTGATATTTATCAGCCTTGCAAAGCGCTGGGTGCGTGTATAAAACACTAGGACTTGCTTAAGGAACACCTCTAAATTAATACTAGTGGATAGTGTAGACATGGTTGATGCTTTCTTTGAAAGGTATAGGCCCAGATTGACCGAGACGGCAATCGGGTTGCTGATGCCTAATGTGAAAGTATTGCACCATCCTAAAAAATATGAACTGATAAAGGCGAACCACAACAGTGGATATGCCTATCTACTGGTTAAGGGCGCGGCCCGAAGTTACTACCTACACAACGGTATGGAAATAAACAGTTGGTTCGCTTTTGAAAACGAGATGGTAGGGTCGTTGCGAAACTACAACAACCTGCCATCGAGAGAAACGATTGAACTGCTGGAAGATAGCACCCTGCTATCGTTCAACATCAACGGCATCAAGCCGCTCATGGCGGAGAATATTGAGATTTCCAATTTCATCAACCAAGTTATTGGCGAGTACTGCCTGTATCTGGAAGATAAGCTGTACTATACGCACTTACGGTCGGCACGGGAGCGGTACACCGCTTTATTGGCCCAAGAACCCAATGTGTTCAGGCGCGTGCCCTTAACCTATATCGCTTCCTTCTTAGGTATTTCTCGCGAAACGCTCAGTCGCCTGCGGGCCAAATGATTTTGTGACATAAATCAAATGGGCATCAATTTTGGCTGTTTATCTTTACCCAATCATTATATCAAATACCAGCAACCCATGGTATCCAAAGCTCGGAAGCTGGAGCCATACTTGATTAATGATTAATAACGTTATGGGCTAAAGGATCATCAAAATACAACCGATGAAAACACTATTGGGGCTTATAATTACCTTGCTACTTAGTGGCAGCCTTTTCGCCCAAAAAGCGGATAATACGTTGCATGTAGGGTACATCGGCCCATATTTTACTAACATTGGTGGCACCGTGGGGTATGCCTTTACGTTAAAGACTTGGGAAAGAACCCCACCGAACAAACGAAACAAGACCCATAGCTTGCAGTTGCTGCCGCAGGTAGCTTACTACCATCAGCCAAGGGTATCACATAATGTACTTTTTAATCCGGAATTGTTATACAAATGGCAGAAACAGGATAAGCGGTTTTTCCTTTTGGCAGCGGTAGGAGCTGGATACCAGCTCACTTTCAAAAAGCAAGATGGCATATTAAACCTGGGCACGGGCGAAATTGACTATCGATATAAGCAGTTACATAGTTTCGTACCGAACATGAGCTTAGGCTTTGGTGTGGCCCCACGCACAGCGATTGGTTTCTTTTTTAAGGCATACTACGGCAGGCAACTCCGGTTCGGTGCCGTCAACACGGCTTTCATTGGTTTCTCCACAGGTATTCTTATCAACTTAAAATACAAAAACGAAAGGCATGACTAGGAAAGAGTTTATCAAAAATGCCTTAGCGTTGGGCATTGGTTTCCCATTTCTTTCTACGCTTTTGCTGGAATCGTGCAGTAAGGATGATTCCATTTTCCCGAAATTCAAAACCAATTTTTCGGGCAAAGTGATTATTGTGGGCGCCGGGGCGGCCGGTTTGGCGGCTGGCTACCTATTATCAAGATATGGCGTGGAGTTTGAGATTATTGAAGCGGCGCCTGTATTTGGGGGTAGGGTAAAAAGGGTTGATGGCTTTGCCGACTTCCCTATTGATACCGGTGCGGAGTGGATACATATCGATCCTTCCATTTTGGCGGACATCATCAACAATCCGGATGTAAAGGCCAACATCGATATTATTCTTTACAATCCACAAACGATAAAGTCATGGAACAATGGCAAACTAAAGGCACACAACTATGTAAGCCATTTTTACAGCGAATGGAAATTTAAGAACACTACTTGGCACAGCTACTTTGAGCAATACATTTTGCCACACGTACAGAGCCAAATTATATACAATAAGCCCATTGTTGAAATTGATTATAGTGGTGAGCGGGTGGTAATGAAAACCGCAAAAAACGAAACCTATGAAGCGGATAAAGTGCTGGTAACCGCTCCCATAAAAATCCTTCAAAATCGACTAATCGAGTTCAGCCCCATGTTGCCCGCTAGCAAAACCGACGCTATCAACCGCATTTATATGGGCGATGGCATTAAGATTTTTGTGGAGTTCAAGGAGCGGTTTTATCCTGATATTTTGGGTTTTGGTACTATGATACAAGCATTAAGCAGCGATGAAAAGTATGTATATGATGCGGCATTCGGCAAAGACACTACAAAACATATTCTGGCACTTTTTGCTATTAACGAAAAGGCAACGCCCTATGCCCAGTTAACAACCGAAGCCGAAATCATTAATAAATTTATAGCCGAGCTAGATGAAATATTTGAGGGCAAAGCATCAAAAAACTATGTGAAGCACGTTATTCAAAACTGGTCGGCAGAGCCTTACATCCAAGGGGCTTATTCGTACACATTTGACGGCAGCCAGCGCGATATTGTAGCGGAGGTAAAGAAACCATTGCTGGATAAGGTGTTTTTTGCAGGCGAAGCCCTTACCATCGAAAACCAATCAACCGTTCATGGGGCTTGCGAGTCAGCCTATGAAGTGATAGAAAACATGCTGATAAACCAAGGATAAGGGTATAATACTTTGAGTAGCCTGCATGTGGCCAGCACTAACATTAAAAGCCCCTCTTCTCATTCTCCCCATAAATCCCGAAATTTATGCCATATTCAAGTTAGATATTTATCAGCCTTATATGGTGCGCATTTTGCTTTAAACGATTACGCTTAACGGGCCTGTAGATTTTAGTATCTTGACACAAGAGGGTATTTGCCATCTCCTTTCTCCTAACAACAAACCTAACTGCAATCAAGTTAAGAACTTTTGGATAAACCTTAAATTTATGATTACGAATAGCCTCACCGATACTTTATAAGGTGCTTGATGCGACGGTACCAGTGGGCGGGGTTTATAGAATTAGCCACTCGCTGTTTCAAGCTTGGCTTGGTATAGATTACTGCGCCAACCATTAAACCCATTACTGACGACTCTAACTGAATATCTAGATTGAGGGTTTCTTTTCCAAGGAACACTTGCATCTCCTTAACTTCGTAGCCAATAAAACCCGCGGCAATGGTTATTACTGCACTGTCGTGTGGCGCCTCAATTCTAAACTTCCCATCATCGTCAGCCACGGTTCCAATTTTCAAATAAGGGTTATATATGCTTGCATAGGCTATCGGCTCGCCGGTTTCTTTATCGGTTACAGTGCCTTCAATAATATAGTTACTGCGCACAACATCCAGTATCGGATATGTCAACGCACCAGGAACACCGGGCAACGGTACCGATTGCTTGATGGGTATAGTGATGGAATCTGGGGCGATATCCTGTTTCGTTTCATTACGATGCCGTTTCTTATCGGTAGGTTGCAATACCTCAATATTAACAACTTCTTCCGCCAGCCCTTTCATGTGAATCGAGCGAACTGGGGCCTCAGGCGCGGTGCTATCAGGCGCATTGGTATCTACCTGTGCAGCCACACCCAATGGCAGCAAACTACCCACGCCTATCGCCAGCGACACCAACCAAGGTCTTTTGTACTGGCTCTCTTCCATTGCCAAGTGCCTGTGCAGCCTATCTACTTGGCCTCTAGTATATCGCCCGCAAAGTTTGAAGTTATTATCCCGTTGTTGATTCAGTACCTGCTGCTCGCTGAGCTGCGTGAAATCCACCAGCACCCGCTCACAGGTTTCGCAGAGGCGACCGCCATGCTCTTGCTCGGGCATTAGCTCCCACTTTTGGTCGCAGGCATTGAAATGTGGGTTGATGGGTGTGAGTTTCATGAGTGCGGTTTAGTTCTGGTCAATAGCGGCATATTGTTGTTCGCTTTTAAGGCCAGCTCCAAGTAAAAGGATCATACCAAATGGTAGTATGACTTGGATAGTCTGTTTGCCTATAAACCCTTGGTAATGATATCATTCCAACTTCCGTTATAGGTGCTGGAACGATAAAGTAAATGGTGATATCCAGCAAGAGGTCTATAGCAAACTGGTTTCCGCCGTCATCAATCACTGTGCTATACTGCTGTTGGTCATATAAATAAAGCGTTATCAAGATTTCCCTCTTCCCATTGTTCGGCCTTATATTAGCCACAGGAACGGCGGCGCTATAACTGCCGTTGGCGTCGGTAGTGCATCTAATCATTGCATTATCATCCCCGATAATGACTATATCTGCGAACGGTATAGGCTCGCCGGTTTGCTTTACTACCGTTCCATGTAGTATTAGGGAATCAACTGTTTGCGCCAGCAAAGGATATTGCATTTGGCCAGGAACCCCAGGAAGCGGCACGGTATAATCTACGGGTATATGTACCCGAGAAGTATCCTGTGCCATTGCAATGGCAGGCACCAGCCCGATGGCGGCCATTGCCATTGCCACCAACCACGGCTTGCGGTCTTTACTTTCTTCTATTGCCAAGTGCCGGGGCAACCTATCCACTTGGCTCCTAGTATATCGCCCGCACAGCTTGTAATTGTTTTCCCGCTGTTGATTAAGTATTTGCTGCTCGCTTAGCTGCGTGAAATCCACCAGCACCCGCTCACAAGCTTCGCATAGGCGGCCACCGTGCTCCTGCTCGGGCATTAGTTCCCACTTTTGGTCGCAGGCATTGAAATGTGGGTTGATGGGGGTGAGTTTCATGCCTGGGCTATTTTTTATCGATTAATGGTATCCGACAAATAGTAAATTTTACTTTCGGGTTAACCGTATCGCGTATCAAAACAACCTTCGTGTCATAATGGCTGTTTCCAGCAACCGGCACTTTAACTATTTGGTCCGTATACCCCAAGCTATGCACATGCAAATCAATATAGCCATTAGATAAAGCAGCCGCAATTGAATCCAGCGGTAGCGTAAATGCAAAGAAACCATCAAAATCAGTAGATGTTCCGCAAAGGGGCGTCTTGGTAAATACATTGGCGAAGGGTATACCTTCATTCAGCGTATCAACCACTTGGCCCTGAATGTAAAAAACGTTCCTATCAGGCAATGGGCCCTGCCCGAAACTAAGCTGTGGCCACAAGCCAAAGCCTGCAGCCATTATAAAAAGTAGAAAGCATTTATAACCCATCATTACCCCCGTTTAAAGAGATAAAACGGATTGGTAACAGGTATGTTGTAGTGTAGTGTTAATAGGGATATTCAAAACCCAATAACGAATTCTATAATTCTCAAATTCTGATAATTCTGATTCAGACAAACAATACTACATCGCCACAAAGCGCAACTGCGTGGTACCATAATCAGGCACCAAGAAAAGCTCGTTGTTTTCAATCTTGTAACTCTTCACGCCCGAAAGTACGTTGTGGAAACGGGTCTCAAAATCATCCACTTGCGGGGTGCCGTTTACTTTGGTTTTTACGGTCTCGCTAACTTGTAATTGCTGTTGCTGCGTATCGGGCAGGTAAGAGCCGGAGAAGTAATTAATCAATGCCGAGCCGCGGAAAACCACAGGGTATTTATACGATTGCCCAGTTTGGGTGTGGGTACTATCAGTAAACTCAATCCAGCTTTCCACCACGCCACATAGCGGCGGGTCTATTTCGCCCGTTTCGGTATCATAAAAGCCTACAAACTGCCATTTGCCATGCAGGTAGTAAGTATTTTCGGTATCAACGGTATATTGTACTGGGCATTCGTCCGAAGTCATATCGTCTTTGCAGCCCACTACAGCGCCCATAATTACCACAAGGGCGCTCAAAATAATAATCCAGGTTCCTTTCATAGAGTACAGAGGTCAGTACCCCCTCTTACGCAGCTACCGCTGTTTGGTTGCATTTATATAATATACATTCAACTGGTCGTTCAACCGGGCTATCTGCTTGCCTGGCTTGTTGCGGTTTGCCCCGCGTATATAATAAGGGAACGGGTCGCGCATCTGCATAAAGTTCTTGTCGCGCACCACCAGCGCCCGTTCCAGCACCTCGCCCTGCACATAATCGGGCAGGGGCACCAGCGTATCGCCCGGTATCACACGGGTTTCCCCTTCTAGCGGGCCGAATTCGGCCACCAAAAACGTATCCAGCTCTAGCACTAAAGTAGGGTCGGGCTTCATTTGGTTGTTTAGGAAAACGCCGTTCACGTTGCCCGCCTTCACCTTATCCGTATCGTCGGCATAAAAAAAGTACACCTTCGCGAAATCAAAGTACTCATTAAAGCCGGCAACTATGGCCTTGTTCTCTTGGTACTGGTCGTCCTCAATTTTGTTTGCAATAGCGTGCTGGCCGTTTTGGCGGTACAAGTCTATGGCTTTGGTGCGGGTATGCAAGCGCACCAGCAGCGTGCCGCCCTTCAGCGCCTTTACCTGTTGTTGGGCATATTGCTTCTTCCACCTGCCATAGCGCAGGCTATAATCATCATCAAATGGCACCCATGCCGCAAGGGCCACCGCAGCCAGCAATAAAGATAGGATGGTAAAACGCTTCATAGGAAAGGTTTTAAATAAAAAAGGTAGTACATCTTATAGACGTACTACCTTATTCAATCGGTTGCAGTGTGACTAAAGTTTTTTAGAATTTCTCTAAAATACCGTCCACAATGCCATATTCTATTGATTCTTGCGCGGTCATCCAGTAATCGCGGTCGAAGTCTTTCATTACTTTCTCGAAGCTCTGTCCACAATTGTCGGCCAATATGCGGGCACCCAGCTCCTTGGTACGCTTTATCTCGCGGGCAGTAATGGCCAAGTCGCTAGCGCTGCCTTGTGCACCACCGATGCTCGGCTGGTGAATCATCACCCTACCGTTAGGGAAAATAAAGCGGCGGCCCTTCTCGCCTTGGCTCAACAGCAACGAACCCATAGAGGCAGCGAGGCCCATACAGATGGTAGATACCGGCGAGCTAATCATTTGCATTACATCCATCATCACCATACCGCTGGTAACAATACCGCCAGGGCTGTTGATGAATAGTTGAATCTCTTTGCCAGGCTTTTGGGTCTCCAAGAAAAGCAGGCGATCCACCACATATTTGCTGGTTTCGTCGGTTACTGGGCCCCAAAGGAACACCTTGCGCTCATCAAGAAATTTTTTATCGAATCGGCCAAAATCCTTAAACTGGTTCAGCAAAGATTCTTTCGGGTCCTCTTCTTCGTCTTCGAATTTATACATGTTATAGGTTCTTTTTAATAGCGTATTAATGATTTCGAACGCTAAATTTAAGAGTAATTAGCAACTAGTGATTAGTTATTGGAAAAAATTGCTGAAAAGAATGTGATTTGCCGGCCAAGTTGGGGAAAGTATGGGTGTGTAGCTGGTTTGATGATGGGCGTTATGTCCCTCTCGCTCTGGGAGAGGTTAGGTGAGGCATACACACTATGTACCAAAACCTCCGCTATTCCGCAGCGGCGGCGGTACCGTTTGCAGCATCCGTAGGCGTGACAGTATCGGGTGTATGCATCACCTCTGGGTTGGGCACTTCTTTAGTGCTGGTGCAGCTTGCCAGCCCACCCGATACTATAAATGCCAGCAATATTATCCTTAGCGTTTTCATAGCTGTTTAGTTTATTTGGGATGGGATAGTGCAGCAATTGAGCCAAAGTGGGAAGGAAATGCTTTTCAGTCACTCTCTTGCCTATGTTTTGTGCTTGGTGGGGGAATACACAACATAAATAACACCATGATAATCAATATTTTACAATAAATTATTCGACACAAACGCATTGCTATCAACCCCTTACATCTTCTCTCCCCAAACCCTCCCCAGACCCACGCCAATGCTCACTTCCTGGACGACAAAACTCTTGTTTCCCAGAATATTCAAGTACACTCCTTACCTGCCCGAAGGTCCCTCCGAAAAGGTCGGGATGACAGATCTTATGTGCAAATAACCATCCACAACCCGCATGAATAATCACTTCTTGGACGACAAAACGGGGTTGGACCACTGACGACGGACGACAGGCCACAGTTGCTTCAAAAACACATCGTACCCGTTCGACTACGCTCAGGGTGACAAGCTTTGCACATCGTACATCAATTACCTCAAAAAGTCTTGCGTCTTGTGTCTTGTGTCTTGTGTCTAACATTTATATTTGCAAGCACTATGGAAATCGCAGCAAAGTACAACCCCAAGGAAGTAGAAGACAGATGGTATCAACATTGGATGGAGCAGGGCTTCTTCCGCTCGGTGCCCGATGGGCGCGAGCCTTACACCATCGTCATTCCGCCGCCTAACGTTACGGGCGTGCTGCACATGGGCCACATGCTAAACAACACCATCCAAGATATCCTCATCCGCCGTGCCCGTATGCGGGGCTACAACGCTTGCTGGGTGCCGGGAACCGACCACGCCAGCATAGCAACCGAGGCCAAGGTGGTAAACCTGTTGCGAGAGCAGGGCATCAAGAAAAGCGACATCGGCCGCGACCAGTTTATGGTGCATGCCTATGAGTGGAAGGATAAGTACGGCGGCATCATCCTGGACCAGTTGAAGAAGCTTGGCGCTAGTTGCGACTGGGAGCGCACGCGGTTTACCATGGAGCCGAAGCTGTACGCGGCAGTAGTGAAGGTGTTTGTAGACCTCTACAACAAAGGCTACATCTACCGCGACCTAAAGATGGTAAACTGGGACCCTCGTGCCCAAACCACCCTCAGCAACGAGGAGGTGATATACAAGGAGAACAAGCAGGCCAAGCTATACCACATTAAATACATGATTGAAGGCACGCAAGACTATATAACCGTGGCCACCACCCGCCCAGAGACGCTACTGGGCGATACGGCGGTGTGCGTGCACCCGCTGGATGAGCGCTACACCGTGCTGCACAACCGCAAGGTGATAGTGCCGCTGGTAAACCGCCATGTGCCGGTAATACAAGATGAATACGTTGACCGCGAGTTTGGTACCGGTGCGCTGAAAGTAACGCCAGCGCACGACATCAATGACTACGAGCTGGGCAAGAAGCACGGCCTGGATACCATCGACATCATGAATCCCGATGGTACCATTAGCCCTGCTGGCGTGCTGTACATAGGGCAAGACCGCTTTGCCGCCCGCAAGCAGATTGTGGCCGACCTAGAGGCTGCCGGCTTACTATTGAAGACCGAAGAGATAATGAACAAGGTAGGCTACAGCGAGCGCAACCCCGATACGGTGGTGGAGCCGCGCTTGAGCCTGCAATGGTTTGTGGATATGCAGGAGCTGGTGAAGCCGGCTCTGGAGAATGTGATGAACGACAACATCCACTTCCACCCCGATAGCTTTAAGAACCTGTATAAGCACTGGATGGAGAACATCCGCAACTGGCCTATTTCGCGCCAATTGTGGTGGGGCCAACGGATACCAGCGTTCTACTTGAGCGATGGCCGCTTTGTAGTGGCCGAGACTATTGAGGAGGCGGTGGAGCTTGCCAAAAAGCAATTTGGCTTAACCAAAGTAACTGCTGCCGACTTACACCAAGACGAAGACGTGCTGGATACTTGGTTCAGTAGCTGGTTGTGGCCGATATCGGTATTCGATGGCTTTGAGAGCGACGAAGAAGTGGCCTACTACTATCCAACCAACGTATTGGTTACGGGCTGGGATATCATCTTCTTCTGGGTAGCTCGCATGGTAATAGCAGGCTATGAGTTTAGGGACGAGAAGCCTTTTAATGATGTGTACTTTACCGGCATGGTAAGGGATAAGCAGGGCCGTAAGATGAGCAAATCATTAGGCAACTCGCCCGACCCGCTGGACCTAATTGACCAATATGGTGCCGATGGCATGCGTGTTGGTATCCTTATCAGCGCCCCAAGTGGCGGCGATGTGCTGTTTGATGATAAGCTGTGCGAGCAGGGCCGTAACTTCAGTAACAAGCTGTGGAACGCATTCCGCTTGATACAGGGCTGGGAAGTAACACCGGGCAAGAACGAAGAGAACGAAGCCAGCATCCAATGGATGCGTGAGCGCATCAACAAGGCCATCATCAGCATCGACCAAAGCTTTGAGCAGTTCCGCCTAAGCGAGGCATTGCTGACGGTTTATAACCTAGTTTGGGATGAGTACTGCTCTTGGTACCTGGAGATGATTAAGCCCGAATACCAACACCCGATAGATGCCTACACGCTGGAGCAAACTACGCTGATACTGGAGGATTTGCTGAAGCTGATACACCCGTTTACGCCGTTTATCTCCGAGCACATTTGGCAGCACATTCGCCCACGTGAGGCAAAGGACAGCCTGATAGTAGCTGCTTGGCCTAAAGCTGGCGAAGTGGATGAGAAGCTATTGGCCGACTTTGAAACGGTGAAGCAACTGGTAAGCGGCATCCGCGACATCCGCAACCAACAGCAGGTGAAGCCTAAAGACACCGTGGACCTTTTCGCCCTAGTAGCCGACCAAGAGCTATTCGAGCTATACCGCCCTCAGATTACCAAGCTGGGTAAGCTGGGCACGTTTGTATTTGTACAAAGCGAGGTGGACAACACCCAAGGCTTTATGGCCGGCACCGATAGGTTCTTTGTATCAACCGGTGTGGTGGTAAATGTAGAGGAAGAGCGTGCTAAGCTTCAACAGGAGCTGGTGTACCTTCAGGGCTTTATCCGCTCGGTAGAAGGCAAGCTAACCAACGAGAAGTTTGTAGGCAGCGCACCCGCAGCGGTTGTGGATGCCGAGCGTAAGAAACTCGCAGACGGTCAAGCTAAGTATAAAGCTACCGAGGAGAGCTTGGCGAAGCTGGGGTAACCTCGTTTCATTTTTCGCCATCAAATAATTTGCAAACTGCGAAATCAGTTAGTAAATTAGTGTTACTGTGCGCAGTGGCGAGAACTACTATTGCAGCCATGTTGTTGAAGGAATTATATCTTAGGGTTATGAAGACGATAGTGGTAGATATTAACGATAGGGGGAGTTTGCAACGGCAAATAGCCGCGCAACAACCCAAGGCGGGCGATACGCTTAGGTTTTTGCCTTCCAATGGAGATGATATTGCGGTCACTGTTTTACTGGCCGTGGTCTCGCACATGATAGATGTAAGGAAAGAACGTACTGCTTTTGCTATCCAAATACTCAATGAATTGTTTCAAGATAAATCATTGCAAGAATTAGAGCGCGAAATTGAGCAGGAGTATGGGGTGAATATTGAGATTGAAAGTAAGAAGGAGGGACGGGAACCCAACTATCAGTTTTTCCCAGATGTGGAATATGCCCCAAGGGCTGATGCCGAATACATTAAAGAGCTTCAAGAGCGGGCCAAAGAAAGTTGGGTAGGTAAAGTTGATCCGGACGAATGGTTAAACGAAGTTCGAGGAAGGGCCTAATGCAGAACGCCGTATTGTTTGACACTAGTTTCTTTATTCGGTTGCTTAACCCGAATGATGCTTTGCAACAAAAAGCACAACATTACTTTAGCTATTTCAAGGAGCAAGACTTTGTACTTGCTATTTCGACCATTTCTGTTGCAGAATATTGCGTGTATGGTATATACCAAGAATTGCCAGCCGCGTCATTAAAGATAATACCCTTTGAGTTGCATCATGCTTTTCGTTCAGCAGAAATCGCGGGTATTGCTTTTAAAGCAAGAAAAGCTGGTTCATTGGAAACGGTAACGCGCCTCATTATTCCCAATGACACAAAACTTTTCGCCCAAGCAGATACCGAGTCAGCGATAAAATACTATATCAGTTCGGACACCGAAAGCCTGAAGATATATCAGACGCTACAAGCAGAAGCCAAGGTTGATTTTGAATTTATCGACCTCAACCAGCCGCTGCGGAAGGTTTTATAGTTTTTCAATTAAACCAATAACCAGTAACTAATAACTTGTGACCACACTAAAAACACGAAGCGGGCCTAAAACTTTTAACAGTTTTAGAGCCCGCTTCCACCTTCATTTGCCATTACAGCCAGAAAGCGTCAAGTTACGGTTTTGTGGCTTCGTCTTCTCTTCTAGGTCTTTCACCGAAGTGTTTTTCCTAAAAGGACTCTGACACGAACATGAAACATTGTTCTCGGCATGCGTTTCTTCCGAAGAAGTGATTACCTTTAATATATTGATCGTCTTCTGAAGCGGATGCTTTCCCAGATCGTCTACCTTGCGGCTTCCGACCCCTTCGACTAAATCAACAATTCAAACAACTTTCCGAGGTATCTGGCTTTTGCAAGCCTGCCTTATTTCCCTCGCTTGATGTTATCAAAGTTAGTACACCAGCCCACATTTCCAAAACTTTTTTCGTCATATTTATGCACAACATTTCAACCAATTTATGCACCTGTTTTATTTGGTTATGCACCGATTCTATATGGTTGTGAACATTTTATGGGTATAGCGATTACCTTATGCACAAGGTTATGAGAAAGAGTTTATTTTTGGCGAAAAAAAATTTGGCTGAAAATTGTAGAAATGGAGATTATAGAGAAAATGGGGAGGAAACAATGGGCTTACCAGGCCTCAAAAACCACCTTAAACCCAAACTGATCGCTAAGGGTGCTGGTAAGCATGTCTTTGATTTCTTTGGCTAGCTCCCAATCGTTATCCTTAGCGGCTTTGAAGTCGGCTTCGGTGGTTTGCGGGTATTCGCTGAGCTTTATCTGGTATTGATTATCGGTATCGGCTACGGGCTTGAATTCCAAGCTAAACGGCTCACCTGCTACATCCACAAATTCATCCATATCCAATATACCCAATACCTTTTTCAGCAAGGCATCATCTTGCTCGTTCAAGGTTCCTTTCTTCTTGGTAATGGTTAGGAGGGCTCCGTAGTGGCTCATGAGGCGAGGATTTAGATTGGGTTGCAATTTACTAAGCTAGCGGGAGATTGCGCTTAGTTAGGGCAAGTATTTTTTAAAATCATAAATACAAGAAAGGCACCCGAAACGAGCGCCTTTCCTAATATCATCAAACATTTATCACATCGTACATCGTACCTTGTACATCGTACCTTGTACATCGTACCTGCCTACCAGCAGGCAGGCATCAAAACTTAACTCAAAACCGCCTCAGCTTTGGTCTCGTAGCTTTCCAGCGGAGGGCAAGTGCAGATAAGGTTACGATCGCCGTAGGAGTTGTTTACACGGCCTACACTTGGCCAGAATTTACGGGCATGTATCCAGTTTAGCGGGTACGCGGCCTTCTGGCGACCATAGGGGTGGTTCCACTCATCGGCGGTAATGATGCCTACGGTATGCGGGGCGTTCTTCATCACGTTGTCCAATATGTCGGCTTGGCCAGTGGCGATTTCCAATATCTCCTCACGGATGCCCAGAAGCGCATCGCAAAGGCGGTCTAGCTCGTTCTTGTCCTCGCTCTCGGTAGGCTCAATCATGATGGTGCCTACTACCGGCCAGCTCATGGTCGGCGCATGGAATCCATAGTCCATTAAGCGCTTAGCCACATCCTCGGCCTCGATGTTAGCGATGTTTTTAAATTCGCGAAGGTCCACAATCAACTCGTGGGCTACACGGCCACGGGCACCTTGGAAGAGCACTTTGTACTTGCCTTCCAAACGCGCCTTGATGTAGTTGGCATTCAATATGGCGTACTCGGTGGCTTCTTTCACGCCATCGGGCCCCAACATCTTAATGTAGGCATAGCTGATGAGCAAGATGCTCGCGCTGCCCCAAGGTGCCGCGCTCACGGCGTGTATCGGCTTCTCGATGCCCATGTCTACCAAGGCGTGGCCGGGCAGGTAAGGCGCCAAGTGCTTGGCTACACAAATTGGGCCCATACCCGGGCCACCGCCACCGTGAGGGATAGCGAAGGTTTTGTGCAGGTTCAAGTGGCATACGTCGGCACCGATGATGCCGGGGTTGGTCAACCCTACTTGGGCGTTCATGTTCGCGCCGTCCATATATACTTGGCCGCCGTTGGCATGTATCAGCTTGCAAATCTGCACAGCCGTTTCGTCAAATACGCCATAGGTGCTTGGGTAGGTAATCATTAAGCAGCTCAGGCGATCTTTATATTGGGTAGCCTTGCTGGTAAGGTCTTCTAGGTTAATGGAGCCATCATCATCGCATTTCACCACTACCACTTCCAAGCCGGCCATAACGGCGCTGGCTGGGTTGGTACCGTGGGCTGAAGATGGGATAAGCACGATATTACGGTGCGCCTCGCCCTTATCTTTCTGATAAGCACGGATAACCAATAAACCGGCGTATTCGCCTTGTGCGCCACTATTGGGTTGCAGGCTAGTAGCGGCAAAACCGGTTATCTCGTTCAGGTATTGCTCTAGCTCAGTCAATATCTGCTTATAACCCTTCACTTGGTCGGCAGGTACAAATGGGTGGATGGCGCCAAACTCCGGCCAGCTAACGGGTTTCAGCTCGGTAGCGGCATTCAGTTTCATGGTACATGAGCCTAATGGAATCATCGAGTGGGTCAAAGACAAGTCCTTACTCTCCAAGCTCTTAATATAACGCATCATCAAGCTTTCGCTGTGGTGATGGTTGAATATCGGGTGAGTAAGGTATTCGCTGGTGCGCACCAAGGCTTCTGGCAAGCGGTCTTTCAACGGCTGCGCCTCGGCATCGTTTTCGTCACCAGTGGTGAAGGCATATTCATCGGCGTTCAAGCCTTTGGCTTTTGCGAATACGGTTACGATGTCAACAAGGTCCACTGGCAAGGTGCTTTCGTCCAAAGCAATGGTTACCAAAGTTCCGTGGTAGTTAAAGTTGATACCAGCGGCCAAGGCCAACTGCTGTAACTTGTCTTTGGTAGCGCCATCTGCACTAAAGTCGATGGCCAGGGTATCGAAGAAGTTAGTATTCAACTGCTTATAGCCCATACCGGTAATGGCAATATCCAAGATAACGGCTTGGTGGTGTACACGAGTGGCGATAGCTTTTAGCCCATCGGGACCGTGATAAACGCCATACATACTAGCCATAATGGCCAACAAAGCTTGTGCGGTACAGATATTGGAAGTGGCCTTCTCGCGGCGGATGTGCTGTTCGCGGGTCTGTAAGGCCATGCGCAGGGCACGGTTGCCATTGGCATCTACCGATACGCCGATAATGCGTCCCGGTATCTGGCGCTTATACTCGTCTTTGCAGGCAAAAAAGGCCGCATGCGGACCACCAAAGCCCATCGGTACGCCGAAGCGCTGGCTATTGCCCACGGCAACGTCGGCACCCAGCTCGCCTGGTGATGTCAATAGGGTCAAGGCCAATAAGTCTGTAGCCATTACCACAAACACGTTGTTGGCATGGGCTTTCTCAATCAAAGCTTTATAATCATTTACGGAGCCGTTGGCATCAGGGTACTGTAGCAGTATGCCGAAAGCGTCCTCAGGGAAGTCGAAAGCGGTTTCGTCCACCACTTCAATGGTCAATTCCAGCGGTAGGGCGCGGCTTTTCAGTAGGTCTATGGTTTGCGGCAGGGCATTTTTGCTCACCAAAAAGGTGTCGGCATTGGCCTTGGCCTTTACGCGGGCACCATATAGCATGGTCATGGCCTCTGCGGCGGCGGTACCCTCGTCCAGCAACGATGCGTTGGCAATCGGCAGGCCAGTAAGGTCGCTCACCATGGTCTGGTAGTTCAGCAGGGCCTCTAACCTACCTTGCGCAATCTCGGCCTGGTATGGTGTGTACTGGGTGTACCAACCCGGGTTTTCGAACACGCTGCGCAGGATCACGTTCGGGGTGATGTTGTTGTAATAACCTAAACCGATATAGGTGCGGAAAACCTTGTTCTTGCTGGCTACCTGTTTCAGTTCGCGCAGGTACTCGTACTCTGTAAGCGCGGCAGGAAGATTTAGCTCGCCATGTAGGCGGATGTTGGCCGGAACAGTCTCGGTAATGAGGGTTTCCAAGCTGTCAACGCCAATGGCATCAAGCATTTCACGGGTCTCATAGGCATCAGGGCCGATGTGCCGGTTCACGAACCGGTCGGTGCTATTCAAACGATATTTCACTTGGAGTACGATTTTGGCTGCGTTATGGGTGCAAAGTTACTACAGAAACAGCAAATTGTAGGAAATGGTTTATTATTTGGTTATTGGTTGATTGGTTATCTGTTAAGAGGTATTTAGCAGCCATTGCCCCCTCTTTCATTTTTTCTTTCTAGGTTATGATGACCTGACAAGGAAAGTAATATTTTTGGAGGATAGAACGCAAGTAAATGTTAAGATGGAAGCGCAAGATCATCGAATGATGATGAGTGTAGTAGTTAATAATAAACTATCGCTAAGCCAGAAAGTGATTAATTGGTTAAATCCCGCCCACTGGTAACGTCGCATCAAGAACCTTATTCAGTACTGAGGAGGCTTTTCTTAACGGGATTAACTTTTAATAAAATCGTAAGGATTCAAGGCGAAGGAAGGTGTGGCGAGGTCGGTCGGAGCCGTGCTTTTGAATCCAAGAGACTATTGATGCGAGTACGAATGCCATTTCATATCGTACTTCTTGATTACTAAACGGCAAGAATTTATGTTGGCATCAAACTTTGCAGCAAATCTTGCGTCTACAAATCTTGTATCTTATTTTTAGGCACTTCAACCCTCCATAACCCCCTCATATCCTTGTACTTAAACCCAATTGCTTTATCATCAGGGTAAAGCATGTTGATGGTGATGAAAGTAACCTCTTCAATGTCTTCGCCCGGGGTGCCGTGGCATTTGCTGCAGGCTAGCAAGCTCATGCGTATGGGGCGGTAGGCAGTATAGTGGTCGCCATCGTCAAATATGGCTAGGGTACTCAACTTTGATGATACGGAGTATTCATCAATCAACTGTTGCTCGCGGGGTGTAATGTTGTTGGCGGGGTTTCGTGGCCTGTGGCTCACGCGCTTTACATCCACCCCGAAAGTAGCTTCTAGCGAATCGTAAATGCCGCCCACATTAATATTGCAATAAGTTATGGCATAGGTGGTGCCGCTGTCTTCCATGGCCGTAAGCAGCATGCTCACCAACTGTTGCTGTCCTATCAGGGTTGCCTCCGATGCCACATCCAGTGCGGCGGCCTGCTCGGCAGGGTAAACATCACCTGAATTGGGTAGCAGTTTGGTATCTTTATGTGAGGTTTCGTTCGTATTTTCGGCACAGGCAACAAAAAGCGAAATGGCTATAGTTATAGTGGCTATGGATAGATAGGCGTTCTTCATAAAAAAATCAACCATTAGATGTCTTCAAAAATACAGAAAATAGGGGTATTCACTTCTGGCGGCGATTCGCCAGGCATGAATGCTGCCATACGCGCCGTGGTGCGAGCAGCATTGGCACAAAGCACGGAGTGCGTGGGCATCTTCCGCGGCTACGAAGGCATGGTGGAGGGCGATTTCCAGCCGCTTAACTCTTCCTCAGTAAGCAATATTATACAGCGGGGTGGCACTATCTTAAAGTCGTCGCGCAGCAAGCAGTTTATGACCAAGAGCGGCCGCAAGCAGGCGTATGATAACTTGAAGGCTGCCGGTATCGGTGGCGTGGTGGCTATTGGTGGCGACGGCACGTTTAAGGGTGCGCTGGAGTTTACCGATGAGTATCCAGAGATTCAGTTTATCGGCTTGCCGGGCACGATAGATAACGACTTGTTTGGAACCGACTATACCATTGGCTATGATACGGCAGTGAACACCGTGGTAGATTGCATAGACAAGATACGCGACACAGCGGCAAGCCACGACCGCCTGTTTTTTGTAGAGGTGATGGGCAGGGATGCGGGTTTTATTGCCTTGCGTAGTGGCATTGCCAGCGGTGCCGATGCCATACTGATACCAGAGTTTAAAACCGACTTGGATAAACTGGTGGAGACCTTGAAGAACCGCTACACTATGAAAAAGACCAGCAACATTGTAGTAGTAGCCGAGGGCGACGACCAAGGCGGGGCTTTTGAAATAGTTGACAAGGTGAAGGATAGGTTGAGCGAATTTGAGATAAAGGTAACAGTGCTGGGCCACTTGCAGCGTGGCGGCAGCCCCAGCAGTTTGGATAGACTGATAAGCAGCCAAATGGGTGTGGCAGCCGTAGAGGCGATAGTGCAAGGCAAAACCCGACTGATGATTGGGGTGCAATGCGGCCAAACGGTGGAAGTACCATTGGAAAAAGCTACCAAATACCACAACGCCATAAAACCCGAATGGGTGCAATTGGCAGATACGCTATCGAATATTTGAAATAGGAAATAGGAAATAGGAAATAGGAACAACTCTAACTACATGAAATCATACCTAATAACCAATGCCCGCCTAGCAAATGAAGGCCAGATAACCGAAAGCGATGTGCTGATAAGCAACGGTCGCATTACCAAGATTGCCCCCAACATTTCCGCATCGGAAGCGGAGGTGATTGATGCGAAAGGGCAATACCTGTTGCCCGGCCTTATTGACGACCAAGTGCACTTCCGTGAGCCGGGGCTTACGCACAAGGCGCACATACGTAGCGAGGCACGGGCGGCCGTGGCTGGGGGCATTACCTCTTTTATGGAGATGCCCAATACTAACCCACCTGCTACTACACAAGTGCTGTTGGAGCAGAAGTATGAAATTGCCTCGCGCACCTCATTGGCCAACTACTCGTTTTTTATGGGTGCATCCAACGATAACTACGATGAGGCTATGCGCACCGACCTTAAGAACGTGTGCGGACTGAAGATATTTATGGGTTCTTCCACCGGTAACATGCTGGTGGATAATCCTGGAACGCTTGACAACTTGTTTGGTGCCTTCCCAGGGTTGATTGCTACGCACTGCGAAGATGAGCATACCATCCGCGAGAACATGGCGGCGGCTATTGCCCAATACGGAGACAATATACCAATGGAGATGCACCCCATCATTCGCAATGCGGAGGCTTGCTACAAGTCATCGAGCATGGCAATTGAGTTAGCCAAAACGCATGGCACGCGGTTGCACGTATTGCACATCTCCACCGCGATGGAAACGGACCTATTTGATAACACCACCCCGCTGGGGGACAAGAAGATAACTGCTGAGGCTTGCACGCACCACCTATGGTTTAGCGATGCGGACTATGCCACCAAAGGCACCCTAATTAAATGGAACCCTGCCGTAAAGACGGCCACCGATAGGGATGCGGTGCTGGCCGCCTTGCTGGATGACCGTATTGATGTGCTGGCAACCGACCACGCCCCGCATACGTTGGAGGAGAAAGGCCAAATATATTCCAAAGCGCCATCGGGCGGGCCGCTGGTGCAGCATGCGCTGGTAGCATTGCTAGAAATGTATCACCAAGGCAAGATAAGCCTACAAACCATCGTGCAAAAGGCAGCGCACAACCCAGCCATCCTGTTCCGCATACCGGAGCGGGGCTTTATACGGGAAGGCTATTTTGCTGACCTGGTGCTGGTAGACTTAAACCGACCCTGGACGGTGCAAACGGATAACATCCTATACCAATGCGGTTGGTCTCCATTTGAGGGGCAAACTTTCCGCTCGGCGGTTACGCATACGTTTGTAAGCGGGCACTTGGCTTATCGGCAGGGGGTGCTGGATGATAGTAAGCTGGGGGAACGGTTGCGGTTTTCGGGGGAGTGATGTTACCGCAGCGGGTTTATCACTAAAATCCATGTAATGAAAGTGTTTATATCCCTTACCTTATCATTACTTCTTCTGCTTACTATTTCATGTCATGGGGTTAAGCAGGCAAATGAAGATTGTCTGGACAATGACTTTTTTGTCAAGTCTGATACTGTTATTCCTCAAAAAGATATTACAGACCCATCCATTACAGATCTTTTTCAACATCTAAGGACATATGAATCAGAGGATAGTAACTTAATAAGCACTCCACTCAAACTAAAAATACCTATAGGTTTGTTGGGTGTTCATGGCAAGTTCTTAATTCCTGTATTATTGGAGAGAATACCTACACGCAGGTTTGAACCTAGCCGTACAACCTTAACAATGCATATTGATAGCGTTGGGCAAATATGGATAGATGGTGGCATTAAAGATACCCGAGAAGTAATAGCGGCAATACACGAATATTACAATTACGACAAGCAACATCATCCAATTATTAAACTTACATGGCATCGAAAGGCCTCTAAGCCAGTAATTGCTTATGGTTTTCGATTGATTCAGCAATCCTATTTCCTAAAGGCTGATTATTTTACAAACGGTACTGAAAGTCTTGCCTGTTATGCTCAAAATTCAAGCAAATACTTTGTTAGGCAAAAGAAGGGCATGCCGATCATCATAATCTGTTATAATGACGATGAACTTGATTCTTTATTCTTGCCGCCTTTCCTAGAATAAATTTCCGTGTTTCTCCGTGCCGTTTTCTCAGTGATTAAAGACAGAATACAGAACCTTAACAGGTTAAAACGAATCAATCCTCCAACGAATCCAATTCAATTATCTCACCGGCATCAGGGTTGTCTTCGGCGTATTTTACGGTTTCATCAAGCACCTCGTAGAACTCTTCCCCAAAGCGGCGAATGAGCGGTTCGCGGAGGAAACGGTATACGGGCACCTGCAAAGCCTCGCCTAGTGAGCAGGCGGGGTCGCAAATGTCCCAAGAGAAATAGTTGACAAACACTACATCGTGGCTTTCCTTTACGCGGATGGGATACAAATGGCACGATACCGGCTTGCGGAAATCCAATTTACCTTCTTCCCAAGCCTTCTCTATGCCACAATAAGTAATGCCATCTTTATAGTTTACATAAGCGCATGGGCCACCTTCGCCGCCTACCAAGGTGGTTTTGGCCTCGCCATCCTCCATATAGTACATGCCACGCGCTTCTACTTCGGCAATACCTTCGGGGGTCATGTATGGTTTAAATTTCTCGTAGTCGCGCAGCATTATTTCTACCTCAAAATCTTCCATCGGTGCACCACTTTCACCCTCCACACAGCAAGCGCCCTTGCAGGCACTTAGGTTGCATACAAACTGCTTTTTCACCACCTCATCCGATATGAGGATATTGTCGATCATTATCATGCTGTGTATTATTTATTGGGTATTGGCTGTTTTGGAGGTGGTTGCCCCAACCGAATGCAAATGTCCGACTTCTTTTGTTAAGTATAACCACAGGAGTGATGCAAAGGTATAGAAAGGCGCAACAAGTAGCCACTCTAATTGCTTTCAATCTACTAATGCTTAAGCTGGTAGGGCTTCGTCTGTTTCATTAATGCCCTCGCTAAACAAGGTT
This sequence comes from Sphingobacteriales bacterium, assembly GCA_027483645.1. Taxonomy (GTDB): domain Bacteria; phylum Bacteroidota; class Bacteroidia; order Chitinophagales; family CAIOSU01; genus CAIOSU01. Next base: position 418,983 of record JAIXUD010000009.1, on the reverse strand, counting down.
ATATTATCTTCAATTCATCAACCTAAACACCAGCTCGCGCAGCAAGTCGCCTTCATCGCCAGTGTAATCTACGCCTTTGCTCTTTAGGTCGTATTCGTGTAGCAGGGCCACGCTTTTTTCGGCATCAGCCTGAGTGTAGTTTTTGCCGTAGGTGCGTAGGTTTTGTATCGCCCCCCAATACGTTTCCAGCGACTTCATCAACTCGTTGTCGTTTTGGTTTTTGTAGTGGAAGTAAGCGTAGGCCTTGCTATAGAAGCTGTACAGAAACGCGATAACCATGATGGGGTGATGGTCTTTCGGGTTGCCGGCGAAGTACTTCACCACCTTCTGGGCCTTGCCATGGTCTTTGCGAACGAGAGCATCGGTCAACTCAAATACGTTGTAATCTTTACTGATGCCGATGTACTTCTCGATGTCGGCAGTGGTTACAGCTACGCCTTGCTGGGCATTAAGGGCCAGCTTATCCATCTGGTTCTCAATCTTGCTAAGGTCGTTGCCGAGGTACTCTACTAACAGGTTGGCGGCATTCGGGTCGAGGCGTAGGCCGATGTTTTGTGCCTTGGCCGCAACAAAGGCTGGGATCTGCTGGTCCTTAAGCTTCTCGGAGTTCATAAACACCCCGTTCTTCTCTACCGCCTTTTGTGCCTTAGTACCTTTGCGGAATTTCTTGTACTTGTAGCATATCACCAGAATGGTGCTGGGCATCGGCTTATCGAAGTAGCCATCCAGCTTATCCAAGTAGTCGTAGTTCTGCGCCTCTTTTAGTATTACCACCTGCTTTTCGCTCATCATCGGGTAGCGGCGCACAATATCCATTAGGCTATTGTGGTTCACATCCCTACCGTAGATAATGGTTTGGTTGAAGCTCTTCTCCGCTTCGCTCAAGGCATGCTCCTCTATAAAGTCGCTGACCTTATCAATATAATAAGGCTCTTCCCCTTGCAGAAAGTATATGGGCGCAAAACTGCGCGCTTTAAGGTCTTTGATGATGGTTTGGTAATCCAACTCAGGCATGTGGCAAATTTAAACAAATTAGTCCACGGTCCGCAGTCTACGGTCCACGGTCCGGAGTTGGTTTTTGGGCTAAACTAACTTTCACTACGCCCTTCGATAAAAACATTGATTGGTTGCTCTCTCATTGAGCCACCGCCACATCTTCTTCTGCCGGCTGGGGTATTATCTCTTCCCAGTCTTCCTCAAGGTTGAAGTTGAAGAAACCCATTTCGTCTTCAAGTGTATAGCTATTGCCGGGCATGTGGTATATGGCTTGGTCATCTACTTGAAGCACCTCTTCCAACTCGATACTATCAGCCACTACAATATGCATATCGTAGGGTTTTTCGCTGGTAAGTGCCGAATGTATAATCACTTCCATTGAGTTGAGGGCTAAACCTTCTAGCTCTGGTAGATTGCTAATGTCTACATAGTACTTGCTCCCATTGTTTGGTGCTTGCTCAATCAAAGTTTTGCACACCGCTAATTTGGTGTTGGGTATCTCAGTATAATGGCTAAATAGAAATGCCATTTTTATGGAGAACAATAATGCAAACAGACCCAAGGAGGTATAATAGGCATAGGGCCTTTTCGGTAATGTGTAATGAATAAGGTGCTCTGACAACAAGAACGAAAAAAGGAGTAGTAAAGGAGCCATCGCCTTTGCCACCAAATCATCAAATGCAGCCCGGGCGGGTAAACCATAGGCTAAAAAGACCACCGTTAAGTACATAAAACTACCACCGATAACTAGCGCCTGCAACTTGTATCCTTTTCTGAATTTAGAAATACCCATCACTAAACCGGCTATTAGCAGAAACAAACCTAATGGATAGGTAATTATAAAATCGCTCAACCAAACAGCACGGGCCAAGAAATCAAGATGAAATAACTGTTCAAATCGAAAATCGTTAACTCGGTTGATGTCATAAGGATCGGGGTTGATGTTTTTAATGATTACCAACAATATAAAAAATGCTGCAGATGCCTTGTATTGCCATAACTCCTTACCTTTTTGCCACTGCTCAATAAAAAAATAAACGAGAAAAATGGAGGTAGTAATGGTATTAACAGGGTTGCTAAAGGCTAAGAAAAACAAAGATATTGCAACAATTAGCGTGCTTAGCCATGGCTTTTTAGTAAGTGTTTGTTGCCTTAAGATGAGTATTGTTAAAATGAGCAGTGGCCAAAGAATAGGCACCGTATAAGGTAAGATAAAGTAGTTGTAACCTATATTGGTAAAATACCCAATTAAGAGGGCGAGCGCCGCGAAAGGTTGTTTTAGTACAAATAGAAACAGTATAAAAAAACCAAGATACCATAGATAATCATTAACGTAATATGCCGTTACTATCCATTTTACATCGCTGGTAAAATAAGTAGCAATTACCGGCAATACCTGGTTAATACCTATTGCGATGCGTTTTTCTGCAATATCGAATGATTGGGTATTGCATATTACGAAAGCGCTAACAGCACTATCAACAATCATGCGGTGCTCAAAAAGCCTTATTTGCGCCATACCGAGCATCAAAAATGCCACTATGCCAAGTATGAGTACGTACTGCGTATTGTTTTTCATAAAAATTATATTTATGTAAAAACAGTATTTGTATACTACTGAAAAATCCAGTTCCTGAACATACAAAAAATTGTAATGCTCACTAAATAATTCACTGACTATTTTTTAGGATACCCCTTAATTTGTTGATAATCAATATGGTTTAATTTGTATTTTTACAGCGAGATTTGACATCAGGAGCGATTGGTAATAATTACATCCTGTAATGCTAAGTGATAATAGAAAGCGGCTGTTTGAGTAAACGGATGTTTTTAATAAGCCCTCAATTGACAACAATTACGGTATTGCGCTGTTAATGCCTCTGTAGTGTTAATTTTATAGTATGACTGCCGAACGCGAACAACCCCAGGCAAGGCCTGACTTCATAAATCCTATTGACCCGGACAAGATAACCGAGAACCCCGGCCTGCTGCCCTATGCCCACACCGTGGGGGGTGCATTGATAAAACCCGAAGACAAGGGTAAAATAAAAGGTAGGGCCATGGCTGCCATGCAGCAACAAACCGACCGCCAAATGCAGCAGCTATACAAGCAGATGGAGGTATTGGCCAATCAAGCACGGGAGTTGCAGAGGCGCGTAGAGGTTTCGGAAATGGTGTATGGGTCTGAAATGGGTTTTGAGCCGTTAGTGGGTCATACATACTACCTGTATGAGAGAAAAGATGGCAGCCATTTACTATCGATGATAGGGGCCAATGAGTGGGGCAGGAGCTTTCCGTTTAATGCACATATAGCCACAGTAACCCTCATGGCCGATCATACTTGGGATGTAAGTTAAGGCAATGTTGCCCCCAATTTACTACCCACAGCAGGTGGATAACTCTTTTGTTTGGTGATTACCTTAATCCGCTATCTTGTTATCGTACAAATAGGATAAGAAGTGTATGGCAAAGACCAAAGCGGAGAAGAAGATTTTCGTTCTCGATACATCGGTGATTATATACAACCACAATGCCCTTAGGACCTTTCAGGAACACGACGTAGTAATACCGATAAACGTACTGGAAGAACTGGACAACTTTAAGAAGGGTAATGACAATAAGAACTTTGAAGCCCGTGAGTTTATCCGCATTCTGGATGCGCTATCGAAAGATAAAAAGATAACCGAGTGGATACCTATTGACCCCGAGGGAAACCGCGGCAACTTTATGGTAGGCATGAACGGACATGGGGATGTGGATGCCGAAAAGGTATTTGGCGAGGTAAAGCAAGACCACAAAATATTGAATGTGGCCATGGGCATACAAACCCTATACCCCAATCAAAAGGTAATATTGGTATCGAAAGACGTGAACCTGCGCCTGAAAGCCAAAGCCCTGAACCTGCTGGCCGAAGATTACGAAACCGGTAAGGTAAAAAACGTGGACAGCCTTTTTAAAGGCAAAAATACCCTTGAGGAGGTTGACCCTGCGGTAATAAACCGTATATACAAGGATGGTGCGGTGCCCTTTGAAGAGGTTACCGATGAAAGGCCGAGTGCCAACAGCTACTATATATTGAAGAGCCCGAAGAACTCTTTGCTGGCATACTTCAACCCCGTGGCCAATACTTTTGAGCGAGTGGAAAAAAATACCATAAGCAAAATAAAGCCCCGCAATGCCGAACAGGTATTTGCCATGCACGCCATATTGAACCCCGATGTAAAGCTGGTAACCCTGCAAGGGGTAGCTGGTACGGGCAAAACGTTGCTAGCCATTGCTGGTGCGCTGGAGCAGCAAAAAGATTTCAACCAAGTGTATCTGGCTAGGCCCATAGTGCCATTGAGCAACAAGGATATCGGTTTTTTGCCGGGCGATGCCGTGGCTAAAGTGAACCCTTACATGGAGCCGATTTGGGATAACCTGAAACTCATCCAAAACCAGTTTAGGGAAACCGAGCGCGCCTTTAAGAAAATAACCGAGCTGGTGGATACCGAGAAGATAGTGGTAACACCGTTAGCCTTCATCCGCGGACGGAGCCTTTCCAACATCTTCTTTATCATCGATGAGGCACAGAACCTTACCCCGCACGAAGTGAAAACCATCATTACCCGTGCTGGCGAAGGAACCAAGATTGTGTTTACGGGCGATATTTACCAAATTGATACGCCATACTTAGATTCTCAAAGTAACGGGCTGTCTTACCTCATCGATAAATTCCGTGGGCAAGACATCTATGCGCACGTGACTTTGGAGAAAGGAGAACGCTCGGAATTGGCCAACTTGGCAAATGATCTCCTCTAGTATCAAGTAGTGAGTATCAAGTATCAAGTATCAAGTACCTTTTACGTGAGCCATTCTAACGGTACCTTTCATAAGTACATTGGTACATCAAACATAAACATCGTACTTTGTACATTGTACATCGTACATCAAAATTATGCAGCCGCTCCCTACCATCCCCGAATTATCCAACGGCATCCTTTCCGGAAGCCGGGTGATGCTGAGCCGCGCCATAACCTTGGTGGAGAGCACCCGTGCTGATCATTTGGAGCAAGCGCAGGAGCTGATTCAAGCATTGTTGCCATATACGGGCAATTCCGTTCGGGTGGGCATTACGGGTGTGCCGGGCGTAGGGAAGAGCACTTTAATTGAGGCATTTGGTTTACACCTACTTAGCTTGGGCCGAAAGCCGGCCATCCTCGCTATTGACCCTAGTAGCAAATTAACCAAAGGCAGCATCTTGGGCGACAAAACCCGAATGAATCAACTTTCGGTGGAGCCAGAGGCATATATTCGTCCTTCCCCTTCCGCCGGTGTCTTGGGCGGTGTTGCTGGGAAAACGCGTGAAGCTATCTTGCTTTGTGAAGCCGCTGGCTTCGATACCATCATTGTTGAAACCGTGGGCGTAGGCCAGTCTGAAACGCAAGTAGCGGAGATGGTGGACTTCTTTCTGCTCCTGATGCTAGCTGGTGCTGGCGATGAGCTGCAAGGCATGAAGCGCGGCATTATGGAAATGGCCGATGCCCTCATCATCAACAAAGCCGATGGCGACAACATAACAGCAGCCCAACGCGCCGCTGGGGAGTACCGCAATGCGCTGCACCTTTTCCCGCCCAGCGCCGGTGGTTGGATACCGAAAGTAAGCACCTGCTCGGCCCTTAATGGCGATGGCGTAGGTGATGTTTGGGGCATAATTACCAGTTATACTGAACAAATGCAAGGCAACGGTCATTGGCAACAAAAGCGCCAACAGCAGGAGCAATATTGGTTTCAAGAGCACCTCAGCCAACTGATGAAGGAGCACTTGCACCGCAACACCCAATACCAACTGCAACTGGATATGCTGCAACAGCAAGTGCAAGCCGGCACCCTAAGCGCCTATGCCGCAGCGTGGCGGTTTATGCAAGGGTTGGGGTAATAACTTTGAATTAAAAGGTTGTTGTAAGCGGTCAGACGACTGCGGTGATGCGAGGGGTAAACTTGGCCTTTTGGAGCGCATCATATTCGGAAAGGCCACGCCCAAGCGTGGCCGACCGCTACTGTGTGGAAGTCCCATGTTGCCGCTGTCTTTATTTTAAACCAATTAGCGTCAATCCTTGTGGCACAGACCACTCGGTTGATAGCGGTCGGACGGCATCTACGAATGCAGGCCACTCAATTGCTAATTTCAATACCCGCACACCAGTAGCCGTCTGACCGCGTGGTACCAAACGAAAAGAGGCCGCTTCCATCCGGAAGCAGCCTCTTGCATATTTTACCAAATAAAATTCAGTCTATTGCCCCACCACCACTTTATCTTGGTACCAAGCCGCACCGCTGCGGATGCGCAGTATGTATAGGCCATTGCTAAGGCCGGTAGCGTTTACATCGGCTTGCATGGTTGGGGTGTAGTTTAGGTTAAGTACTTGCTTGCCCATTAGGTCGTAAACCTCTACTTGCTCCACCAACATACCGCCAAGATTTACAGATAGCAAACCAGTAGTTGGGTTAGGGAACACGTTTACTGGCACTTGTACCTGCTCTGCTATACCCACAGCGCGCTGGGTAGATACGGTATTGGTGTATATGGGTGGGTTAAAGTCGAAGTAGATGGCTGCCTGGTTGGTTACCTCTTCCAAAGCTTCTTTATCCAACACTTCTATTTCGAACTCTATAAAGCCGTGGCTCAATGGCTCATTTACGTTGCTATCGGGCAATAGGATGTTGTTGAACACGAAATGCACGATTCGCTCTTCGTAAAACTCAATCTCCACGTTGTGACTGGCGGCAATAAAGCGGAAAGAAGATATGTTCAAATCACTATCGAGCGTGTCGCGCACCACAATATTAAATGCCGTATCGGTTCCTGTATTCTGGAAACGGATTAAATAACGCAGCAATGTATCTTCAACAGTTGCTGGTCCATCAATGCTTTCGCTATTGGCGTTAAACACTTGTTTGTCGTTCGGGTCGTATGAGCCCACAATAACCGTGTTGCAGCTAGCAGTGTTGTTCATCAGGTCTTGGTCGGTAGCGTTTAGTAGATTGATGCTACCGGTGTGCGTAAGCACTTGGCCCAAGCTTACGGTAGGTATGAATGGCAAGGTTACGTATACACCAAAGTTAATGGTTTGCTGGGGCAGCAAACCTGTAACGCTATAGTATATGGTAGTAGGGCCGTATGCAACGCTATCGATAGTAATGCCTGCCGGAAGGCTGAAAGTAGGTATGGCAGTAACAGCGCTACTAAGCACCACACTGCCCGAAACATTGGCAGCATATACACCATAATTGGATATGGTAACATTGTTGTACTGCACAAAGCCAGGCCTTGCCACACCACAGTAAACCGATATGCCCACATTGTTTGGTGTAGTAGTGGTTTTAGGAAAATCCAAACCAGTTATGGTATTGGTATCTATCACGTTTACCAATAAGGTATCAATGCCACAAGTATCAATCAAAGTTCCGCCTGTGCCATATTGTGGAACCACAACATTATAGCTGCCCAAAGGCAAATAAGCGCTCCAAGCACCACTAGCATTGGTGTAGGCATAATAGCCCGGTTGAATAGAAACCATATAGCCCGAAACGCCTAAATCGCCGCTTGTAAAGCTGCAGTCGCCGTCCAAATCAACATAAACCCTGCCACCAACAAAGGTGTAACAGCTCTGGTCAACGGTAACAAAACGGTGCACCACTGCTGAGCAGCCATTGGCATCGGTAACCGTTACGGTATGCCCACCTACCGGCAAGCCAGTAGCGGTATCGGTGGTGCTACCGTTGCTCCAAAGGTAGGTATAAGGTGCATCGCCATTTTGGGGGGGTGCTACCAAAGTACCGCCACTGCCACTGCAATTTGCGGCACTAGTTTGGTTTACGCTTACTTGTAGGGTATTGGCGCCTACCACGGTAGTTTGCACCAATATACAACCTGAGTTATCGGTTACCGTTACTATGTAAACACCAGCCGACAAGCCAGTAATAGCGTTAATAGTATCGCCATTGCTCCACTGGTAACTAAAAGGAGGGTTGCTGCCGCTTACGGTAATCTGGCTAGAGCCATTGCCGGCACCTATGCAGGTTTCCGGGGTAGCCAGCAACGATAGTATGGTAAAACTGCCGCTTGCCACAGTTGCGGTTTCAGTAGCAATACAGCCGTTTGCATCGGTTACGGTTACACTGTAATTGCCAGCAGGTAAATTGCCCACTTGCGGGGTTGTACTGCCGTTGCTCCACAAATAAACGTAAGGCCCAGTGCCACCGGTTACCGAAAGAACCGCGGTACCGTCGTTGCCGCAACTAGCCGGGGTGGTAGAGGTTAGTAAAACAAGGGTTGGCTGGTTGGCAACGGTTATGGTTTGGGTGGCGGTGCATCCAAAGTTATCGGAAGCGGTTAGGGAGTAAGCGCCATCGGCAAGGCCACAAATGGTAGGGCCCGTAAAGCTATTGCTCCAAACATAGCTTGCATTGGTACCAGCAGCGGTAGCCACAGCACAGGCTGTGCCGGCACAGCTATCATATACCACGGCTACACTTATAGTAAGCGTGCCCTGCCCAATAAAAACAGTATCGCCCGCGGCACATCCGTTGCCGTCAATAACGCTTACCGAATACACACCAGGCGCTAAGCCAGATACTTGTGGTGCGGTAATGCCGTTACTCCAAAGAAATGTATACGGCGGCGTGCCACCGGTTGAACTTACCCATGCCGAACCAAATGCAGATACACATGAGCTACCACTGCCTGAAGCTACGGCAGATAATCTAGTGGGCTGTGTAATAGTAGCTGAGCTTGCAACCGTGGTGCCTATATTATCGGTAACGGTAATAGCGTATGTACCAGCAGGCAGATTCACTAGGTTTGCCGTAGTGCTCCCATTACTCCAAACGTAGGTGTAAGGAGCGCTACCGCCAGTTACAGTGGTAATGATAGCACCATCGTTGCCACCTGCACAATTAACATTGTTCGTGGTAAAACTAACTGTAGGTTGGGCAAAAGCTAGAGCAAATACGGATAGCAGACCTGTAAGGGTGAGTAACATTTTTTTCATAATTGGTAATTTTTAAATCTTAATTAATGGTTCAAAAAACGCTTTCGTGTCGAATTGCGTTTTAATCACAACTTGAATTGACCTTGAACCATACGGGGCCGATGGTTTGCACTAGCATATATTAATTAGTTGAAATTAAGTGTTACAATCGGTACGTCCAAGTTTTTTACAAATTATCTTTATCGAAATGTCGATACATTTTTTGAATAAAATCAAAGGTTTTACCTTGTGATTAGATGCATAGGCACATGTTATTTTAAACAGAGAATGGTAGCAAACGATCTATTGGTATTGCTTTGCCTGTTTAATGGGTAGTTATTCAAAAAATATACTTGCTGGGAAAATCAAAAAAAAGCGCCGAACAGTTTCCTGATCGGCGCTTTTTTATCTCTGTATTACCTATTAACAATGGTTACTTCCACTTAATAGTGCAACCAATAGCTTTGGTGCTGCTAGGGTCGGGTTTTTTATTTGCGTTGAGTGCGGTTACGGCATTCTCCACGTACTTGGTTTTCTCCGGGTTCACGTTTTCGGTATCGTTATCAATGGCGCCAATATAGGCCACTGTAAACTTATTGTCCTTGCCTTTAACCAGTAAAAAAACGTGCGGGGTGCGGGTAGCGCCATATGCCTTGGCTACTTCTTGGGTATCATCGTGCAGATAGGGGAAATTGAAGCCCTTATCCTTTGCGCGCTTTACCATACCATCAAAGTTGTCATCCGGGTATTTGGTAGCATCGTTAGGGTTAATAGCAATTACCGGAAACCCTTTGTCCTTAAGGTTTTTGTTGAGCGCAATAATGCGGTCTTCATATTGCACCGCATAAGGGCAGTGGTTGCAGGTAAAAATTACGATAATACCTTTGGCATTGGTATAATCTTTCAACGTTACGGTTTTGCCATCAATGTTTTTCAATTTAAAATCGGGTGCTGCGTCGCCCACTACTACGCCGGCAAATGTAGCCACGCCCATAGCCAAAATGGCCAACAGGGAAAATACTTTTTTCATAAGTTTACTTTAAAAGCGGTTTTATAAATGTCACTAATTCGTTGTAAGTCATGGAGCCTTCGTGAAACTTCTGCACATTACCCGTCTTTTTTACTACCAGTGTGGCGGGTATGCTGCCGCCCCATTCGGTGCTCACTTTGTCAATCCAGGCATTGTAGTCGGGGGCATCAAGCAATATCACTTCGCCTTGTAGTTCCTTTTTGTCTGCAAACTCAACTACTTTGGCATGTTTGCTCTTAAAATCGAGGCTTACAAATACTACGTGCACGCCTTTGGGCTGGTACTCTTTATATAGCTTTTCGAAAGCAGGCATTTCCTCCACGCAAGGCTTGCACCACGTAGCCCAGAAGTTGTAAACCACTACCTCTTGCTTTTGGCTGGCCATACGGGTTTGCAGTTGCTCAAAGGTGAGCACCTCCACCGTTTGCGCCTTGGCCGATAAGCCAACGCACAACATCAACACCAAGCCCACTATGCATTTTTGTATCATTCAGCTACCAATTTGTTTACCAGTTCAACTACTTCGGCATCATATATGCCAGCGCGGGGGCTAAAAGAGGCCACTACTTCGCCTTTTTTGTTAATCACGAACTTCTGGAAATTCCAGCTTACCTCGCTTTCCACAGCACCGTTTTGCGATTTTTGGGTAAGGAAGGCGTACAATGGGTGTATCTCCTTTCCTTTAACCTCAATCTTCTCGAACATATCAAACGTTACGCCATAATTTTTCTCACAAAAACCTTTAATCTCTTCGTTGCTGCCAGGTTCTTGTTTCATAAAGTTGTTTGCCGGGAAACCCAACACCACAACACCTTTGCCTTTGTATTCTTTATAGAATTTCTCCAAGTCGGCATATTGCGGGGTAAGGCCGCATTTGCTGGCGGTGTTCACTATAATAACCACTTTGCCCTTATATTGAGCCAGCGGTACCGGCTTGCCCTCAATACTGTTCATGGTGAACTGGTAAATGTTTGGGCTGGTAACGCTCGGCAAAATAAATGACATAAGGCCGATGCAAAGTACTGCGATTGCTTTCATAGATCTAGTTATTAGGGTTTGGACTTATTAAATGGATTAAAGTTTAAAACTTGCTGTTACTCGGTAAAAATACTTCACACCGTAACAAACAAAGTTGAAAAAAGATGTGGACTCTATTTGCCAATAAATGTTAAATCGGCTATGCTGTAATGGGGGCCTTTTATTACTTTGCCATCTTCGCGGTGCACCGGTTGTCCATCAGCGCCCAGTTTGCTCATGTTGCTTCGGTATACTTCATCCATCACTTGGTCCATTACATGTTGCAGGCCATACTCCAATACCGTGCCATTTAATACAATCATTAGGTCGGCAATTTCTTTGGCTATGTGCTGTATGTTGCCGCTTTCAATGGCCTCTATTACTTCGGCACTCTCCTCGGCTATCAGCCTTGCGCGAAGCTTGGCACGGGCTTCGTCAGGCACTTGCGGGCTATCTTGAATCGGTATGCCGAACGCGGTATGGAATATGGCGGTTTGGTGGGTGTGGTGGTTCATTATTTAAAAGGGTGTTTTGTCAGGGTCGCGGCGGGTATCGAAGACGGATAGAATTACTATCTCATCGGTTTGAACAGTATAAAATAATTTATGGTATTTAACGATTAAATATCGAATACTTTCGGCCTTTGTTAGTTTTCCTTGATAAGGTGAAGATTCTAAACTGTCTGCTGCCTTGAAGAATGATTCTTCCAATTTAATTGTATACTTTTCTGATCCCGTCCGTTCAACCCAGTAATCGTGAATATCACGTATCTCTTGTTGAACTTTTTCCGACCAAATTATTTGCCGCGCCATCCTCGAACCTCTTTTTTGAAGTCTTCGTTGGTTATGGTTTTACCTTTATGGTAATCAGCTAAGCCTTCTTGAACAGCCTGGGCTTCTGCTTTAGTTAACAAATTAGGTTCCTCTAGCTCACTTTCAAGCTCTAGCCAAAATTTTACTCTCTCCAGCAATTCGTCATTATCCGTTGCATCAATCTTTTGGTGCAACAGTTCTTTAAGTTCTTCTCTGCTCATAAGGTACTAACAAATATAACGGATTTAATTGTTCAAAATGCCCTGATATTATTTACAATGCTTCTCCCAAAACCCGTAATTTTACCCCCATGAGCATTTGGAAAACCCCCGCCACGCCTGCCCAGATAAACCAAGGCGCGCACGGCAACATGATGGATCACCTTGGCATTGCCGTAACCGAAGTAGGCGATGGCCACCTTAGCGGCACCATGCCAGTGGACCACCGCACCATACAGCCCATGGGCATACTGCACGGCGGCGCATCGGTGGTATTAGCAGAAACATTGGGCAGCATAGCAGGTAGCCTGGCTTGCAACCCTGAGGAATACGTGGTAGGGCTGGAAATAAACGCCAACCACATTAAAGCAGCCCGCAATGGCCTGGTAACTGGTGTTGCAAAACCCATACACATTGGCGGCCGCACCCAGGTTTGGGAGATACGCATAACCAATGCCGGCAACGAGTTGGTGTGCCTTAGCCGAATTACCTTGGCCGTTATCCAAAAGAAAAAGTAATAGCCATGCCACGACCTAACAGCACCGAATACGCTCCCTTCTACCAAACCTATATAAACAGGGTAGATGGTGATAACATACAAGAGTTGTTAAGCCGCTACAGCCGTGCCTCACTGGCGTTTTGGCAATCTATTGCTGAAGAAAAAGGCGATTACGCCTACGCTCCTGGCAAATGGAGCATCAAGCAATTGGTAAACCACCTTAGCGATTCAGAGCGCATCTTCGCTTATCGTGCCCTGCGCATTGCCCGTGGTGATGAAACGCCTTTGGCTGGTTTTGAGGAGAATGATTATGCAGATGCAGCGAGGGTGCAGCATCGCACCTTGAAGGATTTGGTGCATGAGTTTCAATCCGTTCGTTCTGCCACCTTATCACTGTTCAATAGCTTTAGCGAGACCGAGCTTACCCGATTGGGTACTGCAAATGGAGCCAGCGTAAGTGTAAATGCTATCGGGTTTGTTATTGTTGGGCATACCCTGCACCATGAGTTGGTGGCGAGGGAGCGGTATGGAGTTTAGTTGTGAAACAAAAGCAATGCTGCAAACGTTATAAATAAGTATCTTTATTAAAGATTTGCGATTGCTTTGAAGCTAGAGAGACACATAAAAATAACGGGCCGTGATACCACGGAACAGGATAAAGCCTACTGGAAAAGTAAAACTCCAGAAGAACGTATGGTCGCGCTTGAGTTTTTACGCCAACAATACATTAATGCCCATGGATTATCCCAACGACTTCAGAGAGTTGTTACAATTGTTAAACGTGAAAAACGTTGATTATCTAGTTGTTGGGGGCTATGCGGTTGCCCAACATGGATATCCAAGATATACTGGCGATATAGATATTTGGTATAAAGCTAGTATTGAAAACGTAGCAAAATTAAAGATTGCTTTAACTGATTTTGGTTTTGGCTCATTAGGGATTTCTGACGCGGATTTATTGCAAGCCGAGAACGTTGTTCAGCTTGGGTATCCTCCAGTACGCATTGATCTAATGAACTTTATTGATGGGGTAACATTTGATGTCTGTTATGAAAGGAGGCACATAGGTTTTACGCTAGGTTTTCCGGTAAATTATATCTCCTTACCAGATTTAAAGGTGAACAAACAGGCAACAAAAAGATATCGCGATTTGGATGACTTAGAACATCTATAGGTTAATCGATTCTTACTTTTTCACCTTTACCTTCGGCTCGTCCTTCGGCTTTACCGCGAAATACAAAAAGAACAGCATGGTAAGGTAGAATGCAGTGCCCACTTGGTTCTCAAGCGGGTACTCAGGGATGAATGAAACCAAAGCAATGAGGTTGAAGCAAGCAAAAAGGATATTGTCCCACTTCCAGGCCATCCACAGGGGGTATAGCACGGCCCATGCGAAAAAAGCCAACCCTACGAAACCCAGCCCTACAAATACATATAGAAACTGGTTGTGGGGGTCAAGCGAGTTATCTGCCAACAAATCGGGGTGATGTTCTTGGTACTCCTTAAGCATGGTGGCTTTAATGTCGCCGTAGCCTACACCCAACCATTTTTCTTCCTTTCCCGCTTCCCACGAAACCTCCAGCGAGCGCAGTCTACGCGCATCGCTATAAGCTGCGGTATCACCCTCTTTAAACCTTTGCAAGTCGTACATCATGTAGCCTACTTTGTTTTTGAAAGTGGGTACTACGTAGTAAGCAACAACTGGTATTGTGGGCATTACCACTAATATTACGGCTAACCAAAGCCACTTTCGGGTGCGCCATATTTCGTAAAGCATAATGGCTACCAAGCACACATATAACGCAAGCAACCCGCTACGGATGGCCCAGATATGGGTGAATATGATAAGAAATGCCGTACCCACCATTAGTATTGAACGCTCCCAAGCAAACTTGCCCACGAAGCGCTCCTTCAATAAATGATAACCGATAACCGCGGCAAACACCACCATTAAACTAAACCGTATATGGTTGAACGGAGTTGGCATCGATTTGCCGCGGGAGATGGATTCGGTAATCCCCTCCATATCCTGCAAATACATGCCGATAGAAAACAAGGCGCAGCCCAGCATTAAAAACCAAATAAAATAAAGGGTACGGTTGAGCTGCAGGGTGCTTGGCCTGGTACTTACCCAAAATGCTAAAGGCATTAATAGAAACGGTATTTTGATGCGCAGCCGCTCTAGCCACTGGGTCAGGTCATCACTATACAGGCCACTTACCAGCACCAGCAAAAAGAAAAATACAAAAATGCCCGCCGATGCCTCGATTAATATTTTGGGTATTTTGCGGAAGGCACCTGGGGTAAGAAATGCCGTAATAAACAGCCCACCCATGCCCACGCTCATTATCAATGGGCTTAGCTTCGCCAAGGCAATGCCCAAGAAAATGAGGGCTACCCAGAAACCGGGCGATATGTGCAGCAACCTTTTCAGCATAAGGGATGGCAAAGCTACGGTATAAACGGCGGAGTGGAAAAGTTTGTATGTAGGCACATATAAAATAGATCTTGGCACAATTATGGCGGATATATTTCAATTATCCGCACCATATTTAATGGCAGGCTATTTTTTCCCAACTTAAATTCTCTAAATTTGAGCGTGGCTTTAGAAAAAGACGAAAAACAGAAGAAGGACGAATTGTTCGATAAGGAGTTTTTTCCGCATATGGATGCTCTTTACAACTTCGCTTTCCATCTTACCTACGACGAGGACGACGCAAACGACCTGGTACAGGAGACCTATATGAAGGCATACCGATTTGCCAATTCGTATGTAGAAGGAACTAATGCAAAAGCGTGGTTGTTCAAAATCTTGAAGAACGCGTTCATTAACGAATATCGGAAAAAATCAAAGCAACCTAACAAGGTTGACTATGAGGATATTGTGAGTTATCACGATAGCGAAGATGTTCAGTTAGTAGGTACGCTCGATATGCGGGAAGAAATCTTCCAAGACATGTTGGGCGATGAAGTGACCAAGGCCATCAATACCTTACCAGTGGATTTCCGTACGGTTATCCTGCTATGCGACATTGAAGGTTTTACTTATGAAGAGATTGCCAAGATTATAGATATACCGATTGGCACAGTGCGTTCGCGCCTACACCGTGCCAGGCAGATGCTAAAAGAATTGCTGGAGGATTACGCAAGATCATTAGGTTATAAAGAAAAAGAAGAGTGATGGGTCACGATTGTTCAAAAGTGCTATCGAAGGTTTTCCTTTCATTGGATGGAGAAATGAGCGCAGAGGAGGAGAAGGTATTTCTACAAGAGCTGAAAGACTGCTCTTGCTGTCTTGATCACTTTGAAATTGAAAAGGAGTTTAAGAGCTTCCTTCAGCACAAAGTGGAAAAGCGGCACGTGAAAGAAGATACCGTTGCTGCTATTAAGACAAAAATCAAGTCGCTCGCTATGGCCTAAAGCTACCCACCTAAAATTTACTACCACTATCGTTTCGCCCCATTATCTGTAGTTACAGGTAATTGTTATTTGCCCTTTTTTATTTATTTCGTCAATTTATGGTGGTTATTTGCCCACCTGCCTTGCACGTTGTAATTTTAAGCCGTGCGTACCGTTATCCTTTCCCTGAGTTTATTGTATTGTTTGCTTTTGTGCCCAGTTTTGATGGTGGCCCAAGAGGCGGATACCGTGCCCGTTATCCTCGATCTTAATAGAAACCCTAGTTCATTACCGGTGGTGGATACTATTGCCGCAGTTGTTTCAGACAGCAGTGTGGTGCCGATAATATTAGATTTGAACAGGCCGACTATAGTGCCCGTAGGGATGGATACCCCATCTTTGGCGGTTCCAGTTGCGGATATTATAATTCCTTCCCCTGTGGATACTACCCCCTCTAGAGTAGTCAGTGTAAATGTGCAGCCAGATTACAACCAATGGAACAACCTCTTAGTAAGCCTTTTCCAAAACCGGGCGATGACGGGCTTCAACCACCAGCACAACTTCCTGTTTCAGGCTGAGGCTCCCTTTTATGCTTCACAAAAATTCGGCTTGCAGAGTATGTTTGCTTACGATTTTAATGTGCCGATGCTGAAGGAGAAACATCCCGGGAAGTTTAACTGGGGCACAGGTATCTACTACCGGGCTAGCAATTATGGCGGCAGGTACAAGCGCACCCAGTTTGGCATCAGCCATGGTTTTAGTGTTAATTTGAAGAAGGGCGGGCACTTGCGACTGGGCTTTGAGTTCTTCAACTTTTACATACACCCGCTTACCGATGAGGACGTGGATGGCCAGATTGCGCCCAACCAAGGCAGCGGTACCCGCGTGCGCGATGGCGCGTTGGATGGTGGTGTGCTGGGCTATGGTATGATTAACTTCGGCGTTTGGTACCAAAAGCCGAAGTACTTTATCGGGGCATCGGTGAATAACCTTAACACATTAGAAGGTTGGCACTTTCAAGGCAATGAACAGGAACGCGCCATGCCGGCGGAAGTATACGTTCATGGTGGCTACCATATTGGCATTGGCCCCATCGTAATTACCCCAATGCTGGAGTACTACAGCAAAAACTTTACGGTGCAGGCATTTAGGCCGCGCATCAATGTGCAGTCATTGGGCGGTAGGTTGCTTACAGGCATCGGCTACGGCAGCAAAACTGCCACCGCCAATGTGGGCTACCGCACTAAGTGCGTGAGCTTTGTGCTAGAAGGCGGTGTTTCTACCCATACCTTCGGCCCATTGCGGGGCGGCTGGGTAGCTTCGGGCAATGTATTGATACATTTCAAAGGGAAAAAGAATTTGCCTAGCAATACCTCCACTGTAATTGAAAACCAACCATGAGAGCCACTATCCTACATATCGTTTTGTTGGTAATAGGGTTGGCTCTGTTGCAATCTTCCTGCGCAAAGGAGCCATTGGCCGAAACCATTCCTTTGCCCGCTTCACTTTGGGTAGCCCAATTGGCCGATGGCGATACTATTAAGGCCAACGGCGCATGCCTGCAAACCATACAAGTGGAAATACGCGGTGCAAGCGATGAGGCCACCTATGCTTGGACACCCGGCAACACCCGCAGCAACCGCATTGAGGTGGACAGGGAAGGCACCGGTGCGCAACTAAACGAATACCAAGTAACCATCACCGATACTGATGCTACTTATAACCGATTGGTGCAGGTTCGATTTTACGATACGGATTCATTCTCCAAAGAGCCCATTGTATACGAAACCATCGTGCCCCGCGGTGGCGGTGCATATTTATTAGACAAACCCGAGTGTGCCTTTTGGGTGCGCATGGCACTCTACGATGCCGATAGTGGCGATGAAGTATACCGCTACAACGGCAGTGGCCGCCCGCTCTGGGATGGGCGCTACAAAGGCAACCCTGCGCCAGTAGGCTACTACTATTACACCTTGGAGCTCATCTTCCATGATGGAACAGAGAGCGAGTATGATGGGGTGCTGGAGTTGTTGCGGTGATTGGTTAAGGTAAAACATGCGTTGAGCTTTCAAAATGAGCGTCATTGCTAAGGCCTAAATGATATCGCAGCCTGTGATGCCTCCCAAAAGCCTGAAGCAATCCCACGCACCATAGATTGATGTGGAATGACCATTGAAGCATTCTATTATATATGGGTTTTTTGGTTAAGGGAGTGAATTACCTAGCGCATGGGATTGCTTCGTTGCTCTGTTGCGCGAAGGGCGCAAGGTCGCTCCTCGCAATGACGTGCATTTTGTATTCCTTCGCACCACTAACAACCTGTTTTAAGTGATTAGTTAAGCCTGGCCCTCCGAAACATAATACCGGTACAAATAAAACAACGACACCGCATTGAGCACATGCCACACCGCATGGCCTTGCAGCAGGCTATCGGGGTCGCAGAGCACCTCGCCAGTGAGGCTGTATAGCCAGATTATAAAGGCCAGGGCAAACGCACCTACAAATGCCAACGCCATACGCGCATCAGCACCCGTCTTTCGAATGAAGACCAAATAGAGCTCTGTGGTACCAGCAACTACAATGTATAGACCGAAAATGAGAATCATGGCAGGGAACATGCCGATGGAGAAGTCAACTTTGCCCCTGTCGATAATGATGCAGAGTGTTAGCGCAATTACAAAGCAAATGAGGAAAGTTGTGGGTTTCCAGTGCAGTAGCCGCTCCAGCGCATAGCTGAACATAAACGATGCTACCATATACATACTCAGCATATCAAAGAACCCAGAAATGGAAGACGTGCTGGCGTGCATGGCCATAGAGCCAGGGCCCAAAAGCACCACCACCGTAGCAAAGAAAGTAGGGTAGAAGCGAGTTTGGGTAAACGGGTTGCGATGCCCTTTTTTATGCCCCCTGCTTTGCAGCCAACCAATCCCTAAGCCTGCTAAAACAAACGCTAGGTTACTCCAAGCATTAACGGGCTGCTTAATGAGCCCTGGCCTAAAAGTCTCGCAAAACATCTCGGAGTTCATGCCGGGTAGGCCCATCCATTGGCCCAGCAAAGCCACAAACAGCAACGCCATAGAGACTATGGCAACGGTTAAGGGTATTTTAAAGATGATGGAGCGGTTGGGCATGAGTTTAGGTTGTGAATTGCAATGGTTCGACTACGCCGCCCATGAGATAATTGGTATTTTGAGGGAATTTAACCACAAAGAACACTAAGAAAAAGGCACAAGGTTCACTAAGTAAATAATACGGGGTTAGTGTTCTTTGTGAATTCCTTTGTGCCCTTTGTGGTTAAATGCACTCCTGTCAATAGCAAAGCATAATTCCAAAAGGTTAAGATTTGTGCTGCCGGTATTGAATTGACAAGTATCACCTACAATAGTCGGGAAAATTTGAAAGAAGTTGAGCTTTGCAACCTAACTTTATGCCAAAAATTATCCCATGGCATCATTGAATACATTATTGGGTCAACTGCGCCTTATCGCTTTGCTAGAAGGTATATCGGCAGTACTGCTTTTCTTCGTTGCAATGCCATTAAAGTATCTTGCTGGCGAGCCCGGCATGGTAAAGGTGGTGGGCATGGGCCATGGGCTGTTGTTTGTTGCTTACATCATCTACGTGCTAATCGCCCACAACGAGTTTAAGTGGAAGTGGAGCAAAACAGCCCTGGCCCTCGTTCTTTCCATACCACCTTTTGGTACTTTTTGGGCCGATTGGAAGCTGTTTAGGTAATATTTCGCCTATGTCCACCTATTAACGAACAATACCCATAGCTACTTTGTTACGGATTTATTAATTTCACGTTAAGTTAATGTTAACAACAAAGAGCGGGTGATACAATTTCTTTCCATATTATGCTTAGTTATTGGTTGGCAAGTGGCTGTCGCACAGACGGTTACAGAGCCAGTTACTGATGAGTACATTCACCAAAAAAGGGGAAAGGTAGCGCTCATCCAACGCCACCAAAATGGGCAAATCAGCCAAACCGGCTGGTACCAAGCTAATATACCGGATGGTGCTTGGGCTTGTTTTAATGAAAATGGCCAACTTACCACCCAAGCCCGCTACGAGGAAGGTCTAAAACACGGTACTTGGAAATTTTGGGACAGTCAAGGCAATCTCCTCTACGAAATCGAATATCATTACGGGACCCTCATCAGCGCCCGGCAGTACAATGTTAGTGGTGCGGTAATTGCTTCGAAGTAAATTCGAGACTATAGATCATGGACAATAGACCATGGTTGCTACAATAATAATTAAAAAACAATATATTTTTGATGCGAACTGTTGTCCGTAGTTAGTGGTCCGTGGTCCTCTTTTTGAAGCATCCATGGTCCATCGTCTTTCGTCCATGGTCCAATAACTAACATTCAGCTAGATTAAAATCAAAGCCAGCATACGCTACACGTATAGCTTCCAGGGTGGAATATAATTCTTCCAAATCGGTTGAGCTTACCAATATGCGGCGGTATTCTTTCACGTTCGGCATGCCACGGAAGTAGTTGGTATAGTGGCGGCGCATTTCTACAATACCGAGGTTGATGCCTTTCCATTGCACGGAGAATTCCAAGTGCTCTTTGCAGGCCAGTACGCGCTCATCCAGCGTAGGGGCTGGTAAGTGCTCGCCAGTGGCTAGGTAGTGTTTTACTTCCCTAAATATCCATGGGTGACCAATAGAGGCTCGGCCAATCATTATGCCGTCAACCCCAAAGCGGTCTTTCATTTCCTTGGCCTTTTCGGGGCTATCTACATCGCCATTGCCAAATATGGGTATGCGTATTCGGGGGTTGTCTTTTATTTTGCCTATCAGCGTCCAGTCTGCTTCGCCTTTATACATCTGCACACGGGTTCGGCCGTGTATGCTCAGTGCTTGCACGCCAATGTCTTGCAGGCGTTCGGCAATCTCTTCAATATTCTTGCTGTTTTCGTCCCAGCCTAGCCGGGTTTTTACGGTTACGGGTAGGTGCGTGCTTTTAATTACCTCCTCGGTAAGGCGTATCATTTTAGGGATGTTCTTCAACACTGCTGCACCGGCATCCTTGCATACTACCTTTTTTACCGGGCAGCCATAGTTTATGTCCACCAAGTCAGGTTGGGCTTCAGTAACCATGCGAGCCGCTTCGGCCATAGAATTGCCATCGCCTCCGAAAATCTGTATGCCTATGGGCTTCTCGTAATCAAAGATGTCCAGTTTCTGCACACTTTTATCGGCATGCCTTATAAGCCCCTCACTAGAGATAAACTCCGTGTACATCAAGTCTGCCCCGTGCAGTTTGCATAGCCGGCGGAAAGGCGGGTCGCTCACATCCTCCATTGGTGCCAGCAGCAACGGGAAATCGGGTAATGTTATGGGGCCAATATTCATTTTATTTGATGATGTACAATGTACGATGTACAAGGTACAATTTGAGTAAGGTTAAAGTTAAACGCCTGAATTCTAAAATTATTCAATTCTATAAATGCTGATTCAGACAAAGCGCACAAATAAACCGTAAATTTACGTGCATTCCACGCAATTGTCAATTAAGGTGACCGAGTTCGACGTACATCAGCGCAATTACCAAATGCTATTAGCCTTTTTTGGGCTATGGCTCGGGGCTATTGCGGTGTATTTTTACGTGTTTACTCCCGTATTCATTGCCATACAGTATGGGCTTGATGCTGCTATTAATTATTTCACCCAGCAATTAGTTCCTGATTATACAGTTTGGGAGCTGCGCATCATTAATGGCTCCAGCATATTGTTCACGTTTATCCTTCCACCCTTGGCACTGGCGCGCATCTATGCAGAGCCTGTAAAGCGCATCATTGGTGCCTACCGCAGGCCGCCATCCACCTTGCTGGTATTGGGGTTTGCCGCCATTATCTTATGCCTGCCGTTTATCTACATGAGCAACGAGGTAAACCAGCAACTGCCGCTGTCCGATGGGGCTTGGGAGATGGAGGAGCAAATAACCAAAACTCAGCTCGATATGCTCAACCAAAAAGGATGGGTGGCTATTTTGGGCAATTTCTTATTGATTGCGTTTATCGCTCCCATTGCCGAGGAAATATTCTTTAGGGGTGGTCTACAGAACTTAGTGTACCGCATTACATCGAGCCCGCACTTGGCCATCATCTTATCGGCGGCGGCATTTAGCGCCATCCATATGGAGTTTGCGGGGTTTATCCCGAGGATGATACTGGGTATGATGCTCGGTTACATGGCTTTTTGGAGCGGTAATATTATCGTACCCATCTTTTGCCATGCGGTTTTCAACGGCGGGCAACTGGCATTGGTATATTTGTTGGAACAAGAAGTTATCGGTGACCCGGAACAGGTATCGATACCATTTTACTTGAGTTTATTTTCGCTGGTTACTACTACCTTAGTATTAATGCAATTTTACACCCGTACTATTATCAAACCCCATATACCTAAATAATGGAAAGAGGCTGGGTAAAAGCATTCGAAACATCGTTTCCGTACCGGGCGAGCATTATCGAGGCCATGTTGCAGGAGAACGATGTGGAAGCCGTAATCATCAACAAGCAAGACTCTGCCATTATTTCCATTGGCAGGCAAGAGATATATGTACCGGAAGAGAAACTATTGAAAGCCCTACAACTCATCAACAATGGCGATACCGAAACCGGAACAGAAGAAGAAGAGTGACCTAGGCATACGCACCGCTACCGGCCTCACTTTCGGGTCAGTGATGGTGGCAGGCATTGTGCTACACCTGTATACTTTCTTGGCATTGATGGGCATCGTAATGTTGCTTTCGCTACGCGAGTTTTATGCCATTACTGCAAAGGAAAGGGGGCGCAGCAAGGTATCCAATTGGTATTTGCCGATGGCGCTGTTGGTGGCTACGGGCATCTACCTCACGGCCTTTGCAGATAGCTACGGCTACTTGGAGGCTTACGAGATTGGCATCAATTTCAACCTGTTATTACCAGCTATCTTCTTGCTGTTTTTTGTGGTGGAGCTTTTTTCCGAATCGAAAGATGCTTTTCGCAATATCGGTCACCATATGCTAGCGTTTGTGTATCTGGTATTTCCATTTGCGCTGCTTATCTACCTTACCCATGGTGCTGAGGGCTACAACTGGCGGCCGCTACTGGCTGTTATTTTATTGATTTGGGCCAACGATAGTAGCGCCTACCTAGTGGGCCGCAAGCTGGGCAAAACCAAGCTGATGCCCCGCATTTCCCCAGGCAAAACCATAGAAGGTTCGTTGGGCGGCGTAGTAGGCTGTGCGATTGCTGCGGTATTGCTGTATTACATAATACCTGTAGGTGGCTGGGAACTCTACGACTGGGTAGTGGTGGCAGTATTGGCCAGCACCTTTGCCACGTTCGGCGATTTGGTGGAATCAATGCTGAAGCGCAACTTGGGCATCAAAGATAGCGGCACCCTGCTCCCAGGCCACGGCGGCATTATGGATAGGTTCGATGCATTTTACTTTACCATCCCTGTAGTGGTTGCTTACTTGGCACTGAGGGGGTTAGTATAACTAAGACTCATTTACACCCCTTATGATGCTTTTAATCTCAAATTTTGAATTCGCTATTTGATGCATTACCCTAAACTAACCCTGAAACACGGCAAAGAACAAGCCTTAGACCGTAAGCACCCTTGGATATTCTCTGGCGCTATACACCATATTGACCCGAAACTGAAGGATGGCGACGTAGCCGAGGTATGGACCGCCAAAGGCGTATACCTTGCAACCGGCCATTATACCAACGGCAGTATCATGGTGCGGATCATCAGCTTTCAACAGCGATTGCTGGATGCGGCGTTTTGGACTGAGCGTATACAAGCAGCTTACACCTATCGCCAGCGTGCGGGTTTGGCGGGGACGGAGGATACCAACTGTTTCCGCTTGATACACGGCGAGGGTGATAACCTGCCGGGATTGGTGGTGGATGTATATGGCAGCACCGTAGTGGTGCAGCCGCATTCACCTGGTATGCAATTGGCGGCTAAGGAAATTGCCAAAGCGATTGAAGAAGTATTGCCTAATGTGGCCAACATCTACCTAAAACCTGCCGAAACCAACAACCCGGAGGAAGGTTTTATAAAAGGCAGCCTTACGGAAGAGATAGTAAAAGAACACGGGCACCAGTTTAAAGTAAACTGGCAAACGGGCCAAAAGACTGGCTTTTTCCTCGACCAACGGGATAACCGCGAGCTCCTAAGCAAGTATGTCAAAGGGAAACGGGTGCTGAATGCGTTCTGCTATTCGGGTGGATTCTCGGTTTATGCAGCTAAAGCAGGTGCCAAAACCGTACACTCCTTAGATAGTAGCAGCAAAGCCATCGGCTGGACCAACGAAAATGCAGCACTTAACAAAACCGAAAAGAACCACGAAGCTTATTGCGAGGATGTAATGCAGTTCCTCAAACAAGTAGAAGAACCTTATGAGGTAATGGTACTCGACCCGCCGGCATATGCCAAGCATCTATCCGCCCGCCACCGCGCGGTGCAAGGTTATAAACGCCTAAACATCATGGGCTTGCAGAAGATAGCGCCTGGCGGCATCCTTTTCACTTTCTCCTGCTCGCAAGTGGTTGATAGGGAGTTGTTTTACCATACCGTTGTAGCAGCAGCAATTGAGGCTGGGCGCAATATTCGTGTGATGCACCACCTCTCTCAGCCTGCCGATCATCCAGTGAATATTTTCCATCCAGAGGGTTCGTATTTGAAGGGGTTGGCGCTGTATGTAGAGTAATAGTTCTGCCAAAATGGCAATGCATAACTCTTTGCACGAATTTTGTACAATGGCAGTATATTGAGTTAAATTATGGAATACAAAGACTACTATAAAATATTGGGCGTACCTCGAACTGCCACTGCCGACGAGATAAAGAAGGAGTATCGTAAGCTGGCGAAAAAGTACCACCCCGATAAAAACGCGGGCAACGCCGAGGCCGAGAAGAAATTCAAGGAAATAAACGAAGCCTATGAGGCATTGGGCGATGCCGATAAACGCAAGAAGTACGACCAGTTCGGCGAAAACTATAAGCACTACCAACAAGGTGGCGGCAGCAATGCCGATGACTTTTTCCGCCAATACCAGCAACAGCGCGGCGGCAGTGGTGCTGGCCAATATAGCCAAGGCAACTACGAAGATATATTTGGTGGCGGTGCTGCTGCTGGCGGGGGCTTCTCCGATTTCTTTCAAAACCTTTTTGGCGGATCGAGGCAGCAACAATATGGTGGCCAGCAGCGCACCCGCGCCCGTGCTGGGCAAGATTATACCGCACAGTACGAGATATCACTTGAAGATGCTTTTAAGGGTGTTGATGTAGTGATAAATGTAGGCGAGGAAAAGCTAAAAATGCCTTTGCGACCTGGTGTACGCGATGGCCAAAAATTACGTGCCAAAGGCAAGGGCGGTCCTGGTGCAGGCGGCGGCCCAAATGGCGACTTATACCTGGAAGTAAGCGTGCGTAAGCATCCAGTATTCGAGCGAAAAGAAGATGACCTATACCGTGATATGAACATCGCCATATATACCGCAGCCTTGGGTGGTAAAATTACAGTGCCGCACTTGGATGGCTCGGTGAGCATGACTATAGCAGCAGGTACCAACAATGGCAAAGTGCTGCGCTTGAAGGGGAAAGGCATGCCGGTATTTGGTAAGGCTGATTCTTTTGGCGATTTATACCTCACCGTTCGCCTGCAGTTGCACGAAGATTTGACTAAGGAAGAGATTAAGATTTTCGAGCAAATGCGGAAACTCAGAGCGAGTTAATTAGTTGATTGGTTATTGGTTGATTGGTAAAAATTCAATTCATCTCCAATAACTAATAACCCATAACCAATACCCAAACACCAATGCGCAAGATGCTCTACTTATTCGCTTTTCTTATCATCGCCTACATAGGTGGCTGCGTGTTGCTGTACTTCATGCAGGAGCGATTGGTGTTTCATCCCTATGCTATTCCGCAAGACCATGTTTTTAATTTCGTTCAGCCATTTGAGGAGCATTTTGTAAAAGCTGACGATGGTATAAAACTTCACGCGGTGCACTTCCATCCTGAAGGTGATAGTAAGGGAATGGTTGTATATTATCATGGCAACGGAGGAAGTATGGACCGATGGGGATTGGTAGCAGAAGATTTTACTAGCCGTGGCTATGAGGTGTTTATGACCGATTACCGAGGCTATGGTAAAAGCGGTGGCACCATTGAGAGCCAAGAGCAGTTTGTACGAGATGCCGAGCTCTTTTATGAATATGCGCAACAACTGGCTATTGGCAAGCGCATAGTAGTGGTAGGCACCTCCATGGGAAGTGGCGTAGCACCAACCGTTGCCGCAAAGTATCAGCCCGATGTATTGATTCTAAACACGCCCTACAATAGCCTAATGGATGTTACCAAGCACCATACATATAACGTAGTACCGGTGCATTGGATATTGAAATATAAGTTCAGCAATGAGCATGTTTTGCCTAAGTATAAAGGGCCTGTGTATATCATCCATGGCACTGCTGATGGAACGGTACCCTATAAATCGGCAGAGGCGCTTGCCAAGTACCGCCCTGCTAATACCACCTTCATTACCGTACCTGATGGTACGCACCAACTGGGCGAACATCCACAGTATTTTGAAATGCTGGACGCAGCATTAAATTAGATTTGGCCTTTGGGTGATTATCTTTTCATTTTTATTTACAATATTAGCAAAGGGATGGGCAAGGCTTCTCACTGTATGTTTCTATATCCCGCAAAAGTAATACACTCAAACACCTAATATGTTTAATTCTTTTCGTTTCCTTTTGAGCGTTATCCTATTATCCATTTCAATTCTAATATGGAGTTGCTCTAGTAAAAAATTTCCGGAAGGATTACCACAAGGATTATCACAAGGAGCTGATCTAGTTGCTTCTGATAGCTCTGAAAATGCATTGTTTCGCCTAATTCCAGCAACTGAATCGGGTATTAGTTTTAGAAACGATATGATAGAAGGATTGGGATTTAACCCAGCGCAATACTTGTATTCATATAATGGCGGAGGGGTAGCCGTGGGTGATTTGGACGGTGATGGCCTTGAGGATATTGTGTTTACCTCAAACCAAAAGGGAGTTGAACTATATAAGAACCTTGGCGACTTAAAGTTTAAGAACATAACCCCAACCATAATGAAAGATTATGTTGAGGGCTGGTATACTGGGGTAACCGTTGCCGATGTAAATGGAGATGAGAAATTGGATGTGTTTGTTTGCCGCTCCGGGCCCGATACTGCACTAAGCGCCAACCTATTGTACCTTAACTATGGCAACTGGGAATTTAAAGAAGAGGCCACCGCTTTTGGGTTTACCTCTAAACAAGGTAGCACCCAAGCTACATTTTTTGATATGGATAGGGATGGTGACTTGGATTGTTACATTGCCAACCATTCTGTTCAGTTCCACTTGTATATGTATGTAATGGCCTTTCAGGATACAAATTTCTACAATCAAGGAATGGATCAATTATTGGAAAACCAAAATGGGAAATTTGTTGATGTCACAAAAGCTGCAGGAATAAAAGACGAACTCGGTTTCGGCCTAAGTGTAAGTATAGCAGATGTTAACGGAGACCATTGGCCAGATATATTTGTGGCAAACGATTTTATCAGCGTTGACAAATTGTATATAAACAACCAAAATGGAACATTCACCGATGCTACTGCTGAGCGTATTCAATCTACCAGTTTTTTTTCCATGGGTTCTGATTTTGGCGATTTAAATAATGATGGCTGGCAAGACCTCATGGTGGTTGATATGAAACAAGAAAGCCACTATCGACAAAAGAAGAACCAATTGATGGTGCCCTTATTTTTTTATGAAGAAGTTTTTCAAAAATTTCCACCCAACCAATATGTTAAAAATGCAGTGCAACTAAACTATGGAGCAGGATATTTTCAAGAAGCGGCATCAATGTTAGGTGTAGATGCTACAGACTGGTCGTGGACCATATTGTTGGCTGATTTTGACAATAATGGATGGACAGACATTTACGTTTCGAATGGCATTAAAAGGGAATATAATGATACCGATTATTCTAAGTTGGAAGAGGATGTTTTGAATGAGTATGGTTTTTATCATGATATTGATACCATTTATAAAAATATGCCAAAGGTGCAATTGCCCAATTATCTATACTTAAACCATGGCAACCTAAAATTTACTAACGAAACTGTAAGCGCAGGGCTTGGGCAAAGGGTGGTAACTGGAGGTGGTGCTTACGCTGATTTTGATGGAGATGGTGACTTGGACTTGGTAATAAACAATACTGATACAGTGGCTTTTCTGTATGAGAACCGTTCAAATAGCAAAGAGAATAGTTTAAATATAAAGCTATTGGGCAATACTACCAATACATCAGCAATTGGCACCAAGGTCACCATATACACAGATAAAGGTTTGCAAATAAGAGAGCTCTGCAATGCTACAGGTTTTCAATCCAACTCCACCTTTAGGCTACATTTTGGCTTGGGCGAAGCGAAGGTGGATAGCTTGGAGGTGGTATGGCCAAATGGCAAATGGCAAAAAATAAAAGATTTGGAAGGAAAGTATCACATTACCCTTTCCGAACCAGAAACGGCACCCTTAGCGATGCCTTATAAAGCTCCAGTGCCACTCTTTAAAGAGACTAGTAACATTATTACCCACATCCATACAGAGTCGCCATTTATTGATTTTAGGCAAGACCGTTTATTGCCATTTATGATATCAAAAGAGGGCCCTGCATTTGCTACAGCCGATGTAAACAATGATGGGTTGGATGATGTATTTATTGGAGGTGCTTATAATGGCAGCAAACCGATATTGTATCTGCAAAACAACCGGGGCGTATTTGTGGAAGCGCCTGCCCAACCTTGGAAAGATTTTGCCAACGAAAATATTGCCGTGGCCTTTTTTGATTTTAATGGCGACAAGCTGTTGGATTGCTATATGGCCAATGGAAGCAACGAAAAAAGCACGCCTCAACAGCTTCAAGATCAGTTGTATGTAAACAAAGGTAATGGGGTATTTGAAGTAGTAAACGATGCGCTACCCACCCAAAATTTAGTAACGGATGGAATTGTGCCTATTGATGTTGATAGTGATGGGGATTTGGATTTGTTTGTCGGCGCATATTGTGCTCCTGGGGAGTACCCTAGAAAGGTGCCCAGTATACTATTGCGAAACGATGGAGATAAATTTACGGATATAACCGCCTCGGCTACCAAAGGCTTCAATAAACTCGGCTCGGTAACCGACGCAATTAGTACTGATTATGATAATGATGGGATAAAAGATTTAATAGTAGTAGGTGAGTGGCAGCCGGTAACGGTATTTAAGGGTACAGCACAAGGATTGGTGCTGCAAACGGGCACTGGACTGGAAAAACATTCTGGATTGTGGGCTTCTATTGTTCCAGCAGATGTTGACGGTGATGGATTTATGGATTATTTAGTGGGTAACCAAGGGTTGAATACCTATTACCAAGCTTCGGCCGAGCAGCCAATTATGGTGTTTTATAATGATTTTGATGACAATGGAGTAAAAGAACCCATTGTGGCCATGTATATATTAGATACCCTTGGTTTAGTTTATGACCGCGATGTGCTAAGTAGCCAAATGCCCAAAATGCGTGCTAAATTCCATACTCACAACAAGTTTGCCTCGGCATCCTTGTTGGATATCTTTGGGTTCGACAAACTGCGAAATTCAGATAAGTATTTGGTAAACGAGCTGTCCAGTGGAGTAATAAAAAATTTACAAAATGGTAAGTTTGAGTTTGTACCATTTCCTATAGAGGCTCAAGTAGCTAGGGGCAATGCCTTGTTGCCAATGGACTTTAATGGAGATGGATTGTTGGATGTATTGATTGCAGGAAATACCAGACGTGCACGCATTGAGCATGGGCAACACGCAGGGGCATCGCCTGGCACGTTGCTGCTAGGCAACGGTAAGTTTGGCTTTGTTGCAGTTTCGCCCAACCTATCAGGGTTGAATTTGGTAGAAAAGGTAAGGCACCTAGCGGTTGTTGTATTAAAGGGCCAAACTAAGCCAACTTTAATAGTAATAAACAATGATGGGATAACTAGAACATTTACTTTTGGGAAGTGGCCGTTGTAAGCGAGCGATGGGTGCCTATTTTGCTTAATGCATGTTTGCCAATGTTTCGGCCCATAAACAATCCATCGTCACAAGCCAAGCGAAAGTGGATGCCGCCATATAGCCTGCTCATGGCAGCTTCATCAGCAGCTTGCTTAAATGAAGTGTAGTGCCTTATGCCATTACCAAAGGTTACTTCGGTACTATCGGTAAAGGTAAAGTTAGTACCAAAAAAATGCTCCAATACTGTAGATGCCGCTCCTGATACTACACTATGCCCGCTTGGGTGCTCTGGGAATACAGGGGTTTCCAGCAACGGGTTCCAAGCCGGGTCAATATATCTGTTAATATAGGTTTCTGGCCTAATCACATCGGTTAAAAACTTTTCATGCCAGCAGTTTATAAATGCATCATAGATGGTGCTGCTTACAAGCGCCATTACAAAGCTGCTCTCTTCTAGGCCAAGCTTCTTGTTTTCGCAGGCGGTACTGGCTATGTTTACCCAATGGCCACCTGGCGTAAGCTGCCTCACCGTAATCATTAAGTGGCCTTTTATGTTCGTTTTTTGCGGATTGCAATCCCAAAAAATGGCTATGGCTTTATATTCGGGTGTGGTATCCTTCACCATATTATATACTTCTAGCGCTGCTTGGTACATAGGCGAGCCCGGTAGCGTATCAAATGGTATCCGTTCGGCACATTTAAACTGGTTGGCAGCGGTTAGCAGCATCGGGCGCATTTTGCCCCAGTGTGGCTCTATGGCATCTATATACTTTGGTGGGGTAGGTTCCCAGCTGCCCAGCTTTCCACTTGGCGAAAACCCAGGCATGTTCCGCGTTTCCTTATATTGGTCGGTAGCAGAGTACGCCAGCACCGCAGCTCCTATCTGTTCCCCTATTTTCTTTGAGTTTTCTACTACCTCCCTATCAAGTTGCGTTTGCAAAGTTATAAGGGCAGAATCTATATACTGTTGTACAATATAGGGTCGAAAGGTTAGTTTGCCCGATACCTTGTTGAAAGCAACCAATACCCCTACGTTTATATCCCAAGCTTCGTTGAGCCCTTTTATATTGGGCATATTGAAGTTGTTGTAAACGCTGCTAAAGCTTTTGTAGGAGGTGTCGGCTAAGCATACCACTTCGTATGCAGCCAAATTGGCATATGCCGATATACGAGAGGCTACTGGCGGAGGAAACCCATCGTGTATGATGGTTTCATGTAAGCGATCGTTGAGGGTGTACAAATAATTTGCATCACCTTTACCAACTAGGGCAGCTTGCTTGCTACCGCATGAAGACAAAAGTAGTAGCAATAGACTAATAACACTATATGCAACATAAGAACTTTTCATGCAAAATGCTTTGGTAAAATGCTATTGACTAATATTACTCGCCGTGCTAAAATAATCATTTTGAAAAGGATATAGTGGGAATAACTGAATAAGTAGCCCACTTTAGTTCTATTTGGGTAGATGTTTTGGCTATTTCTTGGTTTCCCACCCAATCATTTTTACTTTCGAAGCTTTATAGTAAAAGTAAAATTGAGAGCAATGGGTGTTGCGGTTATAGTGCACATATTTTTGATTGCAGCTGTAAATGGAGGAGTACTCAAAGCATTGCTTTCCATAAGCACTTGGCAAGGTGTGAAGTTTATGCTAGCAATAGCTTTAGTGGCCCCGTTGGGGGCATATCTACTATCCCAATACGTTTTTAACGATGCTGAATTGCTGATAAAGAGTTTACCATCAACCCTTGCCTTTGGCTTTACTGGCCAAATTCTCATGTTCTTTTTCCGCAACCTTATTTTGACGAAAATGCGCGAAGTGAGAGCTAAAGCCTTTGGGCAGAAAATAGCCCCCAGCCAAGGCTTTGCAAAAGACTACTTGCTGCACATGCCTGAGATGCGCAACGAAGCATTGATTGTGTTTGTAATAATTACCGTAGTAGAGGTAGCTATGCTGGTAGTGCCTAGGCTATAGGCCTTAACCGCCAGTTTTGCGTGGCATGTTTACTTTAGGCTTTGCTACGCTGGTTTTTGGTGGCTTTACTGCATTGGCCGCTTTGGTAGTGCCTACTTTTTTGCCGCCTTTTTTATTGCCTTGGTTCTGGTTCGTAAGAGACATAGGTGTATCGTGTTTATAGTTATCTACTTTTTCCGTTGCTAATATAACGTAAACGGATGGAAACGGAAACAAAGTATCTTTAAAAGGGATCCATTTTGAAGTTTATTAGTTGATGAATTTTAAATTTGGGTCTAAATGCTTAATTTTCTAATCTAAATCATTGTTGCTATGCGTATTATGTCACTCCTTACACTGTGTATGGTTACAGTAGTATCGGCTGTTGCCCAGCAACGGGTTACGGTGCTTTTTGTAGGCAACAGTTATATCTATGTAAACAACTTGCCTCAACTTATAGCCAATATTGCCACATCAAAAGGCGATACGCTTACGTTTGACAGCAATACCATCGGTGGCTATACCCTACAGCAGCACAACACCAATACCACCACCCAGTCGAAAATTGCAGCGCAGCCATGGGACTATGTGGTATTGCAAGAGCAAAGCCAATTGCCATCGTTCGCACCAGCCCAAGTGGCTGTGGATGTGTACCCCTTTGCCGATAGCTTGGTGCGCAAAGTAAGGGCTAGCAATAGCTGTACTACCCCAATATTCTATATGACTTGGGGTAGGCAAAATGGTGATGCGAGCAATTGTGCGAACTATACACCAGTATGCACCTATGCGGGCATGCAACACCGCCTGCACGATAGTTATTTGGAAATGGGCCAAACCCATCAAGCACCAGTAGCACCGGTGGGGGCCGTTTGGCGCACGGTTCGCGATAGCTTCCCCGGCATAAACCTTTACGACCCTGACCAGAGCCACCCAAGCATGCATGGTTCTTACTTAAGTGCTTGCACCTTTTATGCTGCTATCTTCCAAAAAAGCCCAATCGGGGCCACATATCCTAATGTCATTAACGCTACCGATGCCGACAATATACAGCGCATTGCTCACCAAATGGTGTTTGATAGTTTGAGCGTTTGGGGTATTGATACCGCAACGGTGCGGGGTGGGTTTAGTTATACAGAAGATGCTGGTATAGTATCATTTACCAACGCATCAGCTAATGCTACCGATTATCTTTGGGATTTTGGCGATGGCGCTACCAGTACCGATGCCAATCCTCAACACCAGTATGCCGATAGTGGCAGTTATCAAGTACAGCTATTTGCCACGGATGGTTGCGACAGCGCGCAGATTACTCAAACCATCACTTTCGCCCCGGTAGGGATAGATGATTTCAGCAATTTCACCCTCCAAATGTTCCCGAACCCCGCCAGTAATTATATTCAAATTAAGGGTATTGGAAGCTCGTCTACTGCGTTAAATATTTACAGCTACAATGGGCAAAAAATCGTTTCGCAAGCATATCCGCAATCAGGATTAGTGGATGTTGCCACCTTACCCGCTGGCATTTATATGGTAGAAATGGTAGGACTGGATGGTAGCGTGGCGAGGGGGAAGTTTTTGTTGGAACGGTAAATTGTTGGGAAATCAAAATTTGTACAATAAGATTATGACAGCCAGAGAAGCCATTCTTCAAAGATTACAGGATACTGACCCTTCCCCAGTATCGTGGTATCAATTTCAGCGCCGATTTGCATTACTTAATCTTCATGTTGAGATTCCTAATATTCGGATGATCCTGCAACAGCTTCATGAAGAAGGTTTAGTGGTATTTGATAACGATTCTTTCGCGTTAAAGCCATCAAACACAGAAGAGTGATTGGAGGAACTTTAGCTTACTTTAAGTGTTGTCAATAATAAGTGTTAATCCAATAAATCCTCTCAATCCCACGAAGCCAAATTTAGATAATCCCCATGAGCACCGAAACCATCACTTGGAAAACTGTAATCCACTTCGTAGAAAAAGGAAACCCCACCCCGCCCAAGCGCGAGGAGAAAACCGATGCAGAATGGAAAGCCCAACTTACCGAAGAGCAATACTATGTAACCCGCCAACACGGCACTGAGCGGCCGGGCAGTGGCGAGTTTTGTAGCAAATTTGAGCCAGGTTTGTATGCCTGCGCTTGCTGCGGTACGGAGCTATTTGATGCCAATCAAAAGTTTGAATCAGGTACGGGCTGGCCAAGCTTTACCGAGCCTGTGCAGGAGAATGTGATTAAATACATTGGTGATAAAAGCTTCGGTATGTATCGCGTAGAAGTGCAGTGTAGCGTATGCGATTGTCACCTGGGCCATGTATTCCCCGATGGGCCGAAACCAAGTGGGTTGAGGTACTGCATCAATTCGCTTTCGCTGGCGAAGGTGTAAGGTTGCGCCTAACGAAAACCAAAACGAACGTCATTGCGAAGGCCAACCTGATTTTACGATTTTGGTACGAACTTCAATGGCCTGAAGCAATCCCCTGCCGCATTGGACGGTGTTCGAAAGCGATTGAAAGAAATTCGTATTATGTATTGGTTTCTCGGTTTCGTGAATATTATTCTTCGGTGCAGGGGATTGCTTCAGGCCATATCTGTTTAGCAGGAGTCGCAACACCAAGTAGGCCTTCGCAATGACGTCGGTTTTGTAGGTTTTTTGTAATGACGCTCACTTTGGAAGAGCTGTTTTAGAAACAAACTAACCTTGACAGCTTTACCCACAGCATGTTTAATTTACGGTTTTTACCGTTTGATGCCGAAAGTGTAAATTTACATTCAATATGAGAGTAGGCATTTTCTTTGGCGGGCCATCTAGGGAGCGCGAGATATCATTTGCAGGTGGTAGAACGGTTTACGACAACCTCAACAAGGCGTTGTTTGAGCCGGTGCCCATATTTGTGGATAGCCTAAAGAACCTCATTTTGCTCGATTGGCAGTATGTGTACAAGGGCACCATTCGCGATTTTTACCCGCCGCTAGGCTACTTGCCTGATAGTGCCAACAACTTCCAGATTTATATTGAAAGCCTTGCCAGCCTTGATGATGATGAACTGAAGCAGATGATAAGCAAGGTGGGAAAGTTGATATTGCCCTACGAATTGCCTAGTTATATGGATTTTGCCTTCTTGGCCATGCATGGTAGTTATGGCGAAGATGGGCAGATACAAGGCATCTTAGAGTCGCTGAATCTGCCTTACTCTGGCTCGGGTATTTTACCTTCTGCTGTGGGTATGAATAAGGCTTTCCAGAAGAAGGCTTTGCAACACACCACACTTGCTACGCCCAAGTTCCAGATAATCAATCGACATGAATGGCTGCACGGCCATGATAGAACTGCTTTGTATACCCAAACCCGCAACAAGGTAGGGGAGAAGCTAGTGATTAAACCGGCTAATCAAGGGTCGTCTATTGGGGTCTCTATTTTGAGTGATGACAACCTAGGTGCTTTTGAGCGTGGCATGGATAAGGCATTCTTCATCCGCCACCTTGATCCTCTGGATTGGGTGGACTTGGACGATGAAGCCAAAGTAACCGTGGTACGCGACCTGAGCGACATCCGCGAAGGACTCGGTATGCCGATTTTTGCCGGCCATGCTGATAACGATGGCGAAGTGGTAATCTTCCACCCTGAGGATTTGCTGAACTACATCGAAGAGTATTTCGAAGAAAATAAAGAACCGCTTCGCTTAATGGCCTTGGATGCTGAGAGCGAGGTATTGGTTGAGGAATTTATAGAAGGCAAGGAGTTTTCTTGCATAGTTATCCGCAATGAGGATGGCAGTGCCGTGGCTTTGCCGCCCACTGAGATTGTGAAGGGTAAAGAGGTTTTCGATTATCGCAGCAAATATCTACCGGGTTTATCTAGAAAGGTTACGCCTATTGAAGTGGATGATGCCACGCTCGCCCGCATACGTAAGGAAAGTGTGGAGTTATTTGAGTTTTTCGGCTTCCATGTTTATGCGCGTATTGATGGCTTTATCCGTACCGATGGCACTATTTTCCTGAATGATCCCAACACTACTTCGGGCATGTTGCCGTCGTCGTTTTTCTTCCACCAGGCGGCCGAAATTGGTTTGAACCCATCGCAGTTCCTTACCTATATTATCCGCACCTCGCTGGAAGAGCGCCAACGCCAGCAACCGATGAACCTGGACATTAAGCTTACGCTTGACGAGCTAGACAACGAGCTAATATTACTGAAAACCCAAGCACTCGAAAAGCAGCGCATTGGGGTGATATTGGGTGGTTATTCTTCGGAAAGGCATATCTCTGTGGAGAGCGGCAGGAACGTCTTTGAAAAGCTGTCGTCTTCGCAAAAGTACGAGCCAGTGCCTATCTTTCTTACAGGAAACGATGAGCATTTTGATATTTATCAGATACCAGTAAACGTATTGTTGAAGGATAACGCCGACGACATCCGCGACAAGGTATTGCACCACAAGCGCCACCCGCTTATTGAGCAAATACGCCAAGAGTGCAGCGCCATTACTGAAACCTACACTGCCGACACGCTCACTTTCGAACCGAAAAAGTTAAGCTTTACCGATTTGCAAGAGCTTGTGGATGGCGTGTTTATTGCCCTGCACGGTCGCCCCGGCGAGGATGGTGCTTTGCAGGCCATTTTGGAGCAATACAGCATACCGTACAACGGCAGCGGCGTTACTTCCAGCAGCACTACCATTAACAAGTATACTACCAACCAGCTTTTAAAAAATCATGGTTTTTTGGTTGCGGACCAGGTGCTGGTGAGCAAACAAGAATATAAAAACGACCCCGAAGCGGCTATTGCCCGCTTGCTTTCAGAATTGAAATTCCCGCTAATAGCTAAGCCAGTTGATGATGGCTGTAGCTCGGCAGTGAAAAAGATTAAGAACGTTGAGGAATTAAAGGCATTCTTTACCCAGCTCTTCCGCGATACGGTGAGCTTGGAGCCAGAGTCTGCCAAGGTGTTGAAACTGAAGGCTAAAGAAGAATTTAGCCAGAAAGATGTAGCGTTGGTAGAGAGCTTTATTGATAGGCAAGGAGCCAAATATTTCCTTGAGGTGACGGGCGGCATGCTTACCCACTTTAATGGCAATGGCCAGCAGGAAATAACTTATGAGGTATTTGAGCCATCAGAAGCATTGGCTGGCGGCGAGGTGTTATCTTTGGAGGAGAAGTTTCTAGCAGGGGAGGGGCAAAACCTTACCCCGGCGCGCTTTGGCAAGAACCGTGAGGAGTACGACCACATTAGTGTCCAAGTAAAGGCAGAACTAGGTCGTGTAGCCCAATTGCTGCAGGTGGAGGGATACTGCCGTATTGATGCATTTGTGCGGGTAAGCGAGCAAATGAAGGTGGAAACAATAATAATTGAGGTGAACTCGTTACCGGGGATGACCCCAGCAACGTGCATTTTTCACCAAGCGGCAATCAACGGGTATAAGCCTTATGATTTTATTGACCGTATATTAGATTTCAGTTTTAAACGCAACCGGGTTGAAAGGCATAGTTAGTTTTGTTTTCAGTAGGGTATTTGTAGTGAATATGGCAGTAGCCATACTCATATTAATTATGCTCCTATTCGGTACCGTTTGGTACTTAAAAAGTTATACCCGCTTTGGCGAGAGCGTTACCGTGCGCGACCTTACAGGCCTTACCGTAACCGAAGTGGAGGAGGCCTTGGAGGCTTCCAAACTGGCCTTTGTGGTATACGATTCGGTATTTGTACCGGGCAAAAAGCCGCTTACAGTGGTTGACCAAGAGCCGAAACCGCTGAGTAAGGTAAAAGAGAACAGGGTTATCTATATCACTATTAATGCTGCTAAACCACCCAAGGTTGCCCTACCAGATATCTTTGAAAAACCGTTTAGGGAGGCCAGCAAGAAGCTGCAAAATGCTGGCTTGAAGCTTGATAGTATTATTTACAAGCCATCCGGCATTAACGGAAACTTTGTAATGGATGTGTTGTATGCTGGTAGGTCGATTAACGCTGGCTTCCGTTTGCCGATAGGTTCAAGGGTCGATTTGGTGGTAAGCAACGGGTTTGGCGGTCCAGTAGAAGTACCTTGCCTCATTGGGCTTTCCTACGGTACCTCACAGATTTTGGTTACGGAGCTGGGGCTTACTATTGCTGCAACGGTATACGATGCTTCGGTAACCGATACCATGAATGCTGTAATTGTAAAACAAATACCTGCGTATCAATCAGGTGTTATTTTAGATGCAGGTGCCCCAATCGACTTGTTCTTCTCGCAATATTTGCCAGATGAAATTGGTAATAATCCTTGCCCGGAGGGACTAATTGACAGCACTACTACTGAGGATGGTAATATTGATGACTTTTAAGGCGTTATATACGCTATTGTATACTGCAAGGCTGTTGAAAGTGGCCTAGCTCGAAACTAAAACCATGATGCGAAAGCTGTTTACTATACTCTTGTTTACCATAGCCGTATTTGCTGCAAAAGCACAGGTGGAAGAAGTGGTTGATTTGAAGTACCGCTCCATGGTGCCGGGTAGCCAAAGGTGGAATGAAGCCGTGAGCCGCAAGCAGGCCGATACGCTATCGTTGCCATTTATTGATGACTTCTCTTACCGCAGCCAATACCCTGATACTGCCTTCTGGCAGAACAGGCAAGTGTACATCAACAACGATTACCCAATCAACAAGATAAGCTACGGTGTCGCCACCTTTGATGGGGTTGATTCCATAGGCAAACCATACCGCCAAAACGTAAACTCGCCTACCGAGGGCGGCGCTGATACGCTTACCTCTAAACCGATTAACCTAAGTACCTTGCCGTTGGGCGTGGGCGATTCGGTATATTTCAGCTTTTCGTTCCAGCCGATGGGTTTGGGCGATTACCCTGACCGAGGCGACTCACTAGTGTTGGAATTTAGCCTCGATGATACCACTTGGGTAACAGTTTGGGGGGCAGATGGAAACGATATTCGCCCAGTTAACCCTCAGTTTACTCAGGTTTTTGTTTTGCTCGATGACTTGTTTTATTTCCGAAACGATTTCCGTTTCCGTTTTCGTAATCGGGCTACTATTACTGGCAACAATGACCATTGGCATATAGATTATGTATACATGGATGCTAGCCGCGAGCTTGCCGATACCGTGCTGCGTGATGCATCGGTACTTGAGGAGCCAACCTCTTTTTTGAAAAACTATACCACTATGCCTTGGTTGCAGTTTGAAGGCCATGAAAGTACCGAAGTAGATTCTAATGTAACGCTTTGCTACCAAAACAACTTCTCGAGCAATACCAGTATCGACTTTCGCTACCAAGCATTTTCGCAAGTAAACGGCAGCGCCCAAAATCAACTATTTGCAAGTAACATCTTCAATTACAACTCAGCACCACAATCCGATAGTTGTTTTGTTTTCACCTCATTGGATTATGTACAAAACCTCCCCGATGCCGACCCTGGCGATAGTGTATTGATAACGCTGAAAACGTTTGTAAACCCAGTGGGTGGCGACATTAGCCGCAACAACGATACCGTAATCAACCCAGTAGAATTTTACAACCTATTGGCCTATGATGACGGCACCGCAGAGAAGGGCTACGGGCTTGCAGGGGCAACAGGTTTGAAGCGCTTTGCGATGGAGTTTACACTCAATGAGCCGGATACCTTGCGGGCGGTGCTGATTCACTTTACACGCATCAATGAAGATGTTACCAATGAGTTGTTTTCGTTCTTTATTTGGAGTTCATTGCCGGTAAATAATGACGGAACCGCATACGATACCATTTATTCCATCGATTTTCAAAGGCCGAGGTACGTGGATAGCTTAAATGGCTTTGCCACATTTGTATTGCCTGTGCCAACGGTGGTGAGCGGTACTTTTTATGTAGGTTGGCAGCAGGTTTCAGAAAGAAACTTGCAAGTGGGCATGGATATACAGAACAATTCTAGCCAGCATAATTATTACTTTTCCAACAATACTTGGTTCCAGTCGCAAATCACCGGTGCCCCTATGATTCGTCCGTTGTTTGGCGAAGATGTGCCACTGGTTGGCATTATTGAACCCATGAAACCCACTGCCGAAAATAGCATTAAAGTTTATCCTAATCCGGTTATTGACCAGCTTTACCTTGATCTGCCAACAAGCGAGCAAGGTGTAACCGTAACTGTATTCGATATTTCTGGTAAACTCATGCTTCAGCAAGAATATACTGGCAATGGTATTGCTACCGCGTCTCTTCAAGCAGGTATGTATATAGTGAAGGTAAGCGATGCCAAAGGAACTATTAACCGTACCGCACGCTTTATTAAACTCTAATGGAACGCGTAATATTTTTTGATGGTGTGTGCAACTTTTGCAACGCTTCGGTCAATTTTGTGATTGACCACGATCCAAAGAACCATTTTAAATTTGCGGCCCTTCAATCCGATTTTGCCAAAGAGAAGCTCACCAAGGCCGGCCTCAATGCCGAGGAATATTCGTCAGTAGTGTTGATTGAAGGGGATACAATCTATACCCGCTCCACCGCTGCTTTGCGAATTGCCAAAAAGCTTTCTGGCTTATGGCCACTTTGTTACGGTTTTATCATTGTGCCACCGTTTTTGCGCAATTGGGTATATGATGTCATTGCCCGCAATCGTTACCGTTGGTTCGGCAAATCAGAAAATTGCCGCTTACCCAGCCCAGAAGAAAGGACTAGATTTATTGTAGGGTAAATAAAAAAGTGGACGCCATTAATATGACGCCCACTTTATCTATAATCCACAAAATTGCAGGACTAGGTTTGATATTTTAATCCTTACTATCTATCTCAGTACTTCACCAATCGCTCTACACTCTTAGTACCTTGTTGTTCAACCATAATCAAGTAAACGCCATTAGGCCAATCTTGGGTTTGCACTTGCAGCTGGGTGCCTTCTATTGCGGCAGTATGCATTACTTGGCCAAGCATGTTGGTTACTTGTATGTTGGTTTGCAGCCCAAGTGGGTTTTCAAACGCAATGTTTACTACATTGTCAGTTGGGTTGGGGTATACTTTAAAGTTGGTGTTGTTTTCGCCAACGCCCTCAATACCACTAGGCAAACCGCGGCCCCAAGCATACTCAAGCTCAACCCCATCAACCGTTACGCTTGCATAATATACCCTTTGGTTGGTTGTGGAATCATTATACCACTCCTCGCTAAACTGCGACTGCAATATTATATCCTCGAAATTATCGAAAGTACCGTACATGGATGAGTCGCCTACTACTATCACCCAACTTTGGCCCTCTGCGGCGGCGCATGCGCGCACGTTGTTTATTTCGCCAACACAACTGCGGCGCACCGCTACATATCCATTGCCTTCGCGGCCCAAAAGCCATAAACTGTCGTTTCGTACTTCATCAAAGTCTGCATCCTGAAAGTGCAGGGCTACATCGGTACTTTTCAGCAAAATGTTGTTGGGCTCAGGGCGGTACATTAGCAGCGCTACGTTTTTTTCTTGGGTAATGTAGGGTAGGTGGTCGTTACTATTGTTTCCGTTGCGGTCATCCCAATTGGGCTTAGGTATGCCCGAAGCAGTATAAACTGCCGTAGTGCCAACGTTGGCAACACATGGATACTGTTGGTAGCTAACCTTTCCTGGCCAAAAATCTTGCAAAGAGGTAAGGGTAACTTGATTTTGTTTAAAAATAGAAACTTGTTGGCCAGAAATAACAGTACTCATTGAAACTGCAGGTACGCTTTCTGACAGCTCAAGCACCGCTTGAGGTGAAAAGGTTGAGAAGATGCGAAAGGGCTCAAAATCGGTATGAAACCAAATCATTGAATCGGTGAGCAATTCTGCAGATTGAAAGGCCACAGTGGGGTGGAAATAACCTCCTGAGCTCCAAGTAAATATGGTTTTGTCTAAAGGGCGTTGGCTACTGTTCAATATAAGGCCGCTATCCAAACTATGACCTATAAAGTAGGTAGTGTCTATTAACGGTTTCCAAGAGGAAATGATACTATCTACTTGTAGAGTTGATGTTGCCAGAAATCCACCAGCATGCGAAGCCCTTGTTGGAACATTGCCCATGCCGGTGAGTAAATAGATAAGGTTGTTATGGTTTTGATCGTATGGCCTATCGTATTTACTGTAGTAGTTTCGCCCTGCTACCGCAAACATTACCCCTTTATCGTTGGTTACCAATAGCAAATCCCTCAAAAGCCTTACGGCTGCTTGGGTAGCTAGGCTTTTTATTTGGGCATCTTGCGCAAAATCGGCAAGGTTAAGCAAGCCGCTAAGTGTATATGGCGCATATACCGATGAGAAAAACTCATAATAACCATATTTTATCTTCAAATTGAGGTAATGCTTTAGGCGGGTTTCCAGCGCGGTATCGGCGGCAAAGCCATACTTTTCTTTCAACAGATAATTGCACGACATCCACATAATCATATGGTTTTCCGACCAATAACCACGTGTGGTATCGCCTTTGGTTAGCCAGTAGGGTATATTTTGAATGGCTGGAATTATGAGCGAATCGTGGGTGCCATTTGTTAGAAACAACACCCTTACGAGTTTCACTAAGGCGAAATCGGATGTGGTTTGGGCTGATATTGCATCCGTTAATTCGTTGATTAAAGCCGTATCTGCCGCTCCATTGGCGTATGCCTGTATGGTCATTACGTCATTATTGTTGGTGTTCAGGCTGTTGTTAATGTAGGCTAGTCGTCGCTGTTCGTAGATAGTATCGTTGGCCAAAAGTGACTGACTGATAAATAGGCAGCCCAAAAAGCAGGCTGCGGCGAGGTACTTAAACATTTGCATAGGTAGTTGAGGATAGTAAGAAGTTTCAATCTAGCCATAAAAGTTTAGCTTTCCTACGCTATTAGGCTTATTTTTTTTGCTTTAAAAATCAGTAAATGTAGCAAGCCGCTTTTTGCACTTCTAAATTGATAACTTTACGCACTTAAACAATCATGGCCTGTAAATGCTCATTGCCGAAAGTCGCAAAAGCAGCATCTGGCCATTCCTATTGGGCGCAATTATCTTTAGCGGTATAATGGTAATATTTGAAGTGTTTACCTACTGTAGCAGTCCTACGTTAGCACATAAATCTAAATACCCTAAAAAAACCTGACGCCTGTATCTGATTGCTTGATACTGATGTCTTGATATTTACTAGTACTTTACCAATCGCTCTACGCTCTTAGTACCTTGTTGTTCCACCATTATCAAGTAAACGCCATCAGGCCAATCTTGGGTTTGCACTTGCACCTGGGTGCCTTCTATTGCAGCGGTATGCACTACTTGGCCGAGCATGTTGGTTACTTGTATGTTGGTTTCTAGCCCAAGTGGGTTTTCAAAAGCAATGTTTACTACATTGTCAGTTGGGTTGGGGTATACTTTAAAGTTGGTGTTGTTTTCGCCAACGCCCTCAATACCACTAGGCAAATCACGTCGCCAAGCATATTCTAGCTCAATACTATCTACGGTTACGCTAGCATAGTAGACCCTTTCATTGGTTAAGGAATCATTGTACCATTCCTCGCTAAACTGTGCCTGTAAGATTACATCTTCAAAATCATCGAAGGTACCGTACATGGATGAGTCGCCAACAACTATCACCCAACTTTGGCCCTCTGCGGCGGCACATGCGCGTTCATTATTAATTTGGCCAACACAACTGCGGCGCACGGCTACATATCCATTGCCTTCGCGGCCCAAAAGCCACAAACTATCGTTTCGTACTTCATCAAAGTCTGCATCCTTAAAGTGCAGGGCTACATCAGTACTTTTTAGCAAAATGTTGTTAGGCTCAGGGCGGTACATTAGCAGCGCTACGTTTTTTTCTTGGGTAATGTAAGGTAGGTGGTCGTTGCTATTGTCAGAGTTGCGGTCATACCAATCGGTTGTTGGTATGCCCGAAGCGGTATAAACTGCCGTGGTGCCCACATTGGCCATGCAAGGGTACTGTTGATATGATACCTTTCCAGGCCAAAAATTATTCAAAGAAGATAAGGTAACTTGATTTTGCTTGAAAATAGAAACTTGTTGGCCAGAAATAACAGTGCTCATTGAAACTGCAGGTACACTTTCTGACAGCTCAAGCACCGCTTGAGGTGAAAAGGTTGAGAAGATGCGAAATGCCTCAAAATCAACATGGAACCAAATCATAGAATCGGTAAGCAACTGTGCAGTTTGAAAGGCCACCGTTGGGTGGAAATAACCTCCTGAGCTCCAAGTAAATATGGTTTTGTCTAGTGTACGTTGGCTACTGTTCAATATAAGGCCGCTATCCAAACTATGACCCATATAGTAGGTAGTATCCAACAACGGTTTCCAACTTGAAACAATACTATCTACTTGAAGGGTTGATGTAGCCAAAAAACCTCCGGAGTGCGAGGCTCTAGTGGGCGCATCGCCCATGCCAGTGAGTAAGTAAATGAGACTGCTATGGTTTTCGTCGTAAGCATTATCGTATTTACTATAGAAGCTTCTCCCTGCTACGGCAAACATTACCCCTTTATCGTTGGTTACCAATAGCAAATCCTTCAAAAGCCTTACA
Organism: Sphingobacteriales bacterium; assembly: GCA_027483645.1. GTDB lineage: Bacteria > Bacteroidota > Bacteroidia > Chitinophagales > CAIOSU01 > CAIOSU01. The sequence continues at coordinate 374,474 of JAIXUD010000009.1, read as the reverse complement.
GCTGCTTGGGTAGCTAAGCTTTTAATCTGGGGATCTTGTGCAAAATCGGCAAGGTTTAGCAGCCCGCTAAGGGAAAATGGCGCATATACTGGTGAGAAAAACTCATAAAAGCCATATTTTATCTTCAAATTGAGGTAATGCTTTAGCCGAGTTTCTAGCGCAGTATCGGCGGCAAACCCATACTTTTCTTTCAACAGAAAATTGCAGGACATCCACATAATCATGTGGTTTTCCGACCAATAGCCACGTAGGGTATCGCCTTTGGTTAGCCAGTAAGGTATATTTTCAATACCCGGTAATATAAGCGAGTCTTGGGTGCCATTTGTTAGAAACAGTACCCTCACTAGTTTCACTAAATCAAAATCGGATGTACTTTTGGTTGGTATTCTATTAATCAATTCGTTAATTAAAGCCGTATCAGCAGCGCCATTGGCGTATGCCTGTATGGTAATTACGTCGTTATTGATGGTATTGAGGCTGTTGTTAATGTAGGCCAATCGTCTCTGTTCGTAAATACTGTCGTTGGCCAAAAGTGACTGACTGTTAAATAAGCAGGCCATAAAGCAGGCTGCGGCGAGGTACTTAGACATTTGCATAGGTAGTTGAGGATAGTAAGAAGTTTCAATTTAACCATAAAAGTTAAGTTCTCATACGCTTTAAGGCTTATTTTTTTCGATTTAAAAATCAGTAGATGGTGCAAGCCTTTTTTTGCACTTCTAAATTGATAACTTTGCGCGCGCCTGAATAATAAGGGCTTGATAATGCTCACTGCCGAAAGCCGATATTATTACAAGAAGCTGATTTTGCTTGCCATCCCTATCAGCTTGGGGCAGGTGGGGCATTTGGTTACTATGTTGGCAGATACCATAATGGTAGGGCGGTTAGGCGATACTGAGTTGGCGGGTATTTCATTTGCCAACAATGTTTTTATCTTCCTGTTTATCTTCGGGCTGGGGCTTAGCACGGGCCTTACGCCACTGGTAGGCAAAGCATCTGGAGAAGGCAACCTTGGCAAGTGCCGACAGCTACTGCAGCAAGGCTTGCTATTCAATCTATCTGCTGGGTTATTATTTATGGTGCTCAACCTATTCCTTATTATCGCCATGCCGTTTTTAGGTCAGGAAACAGGTGTGGTAGATGTGGCGATTCCCTTTTATACCTATATCGCATTTTCGGTACTCCCTATTATGGGGTTTGCCGGTTTGAAACAGTTTTTAGAAGGGCTGGGTAATACTGTTCCCCCCATGATTATTAGCTTAACAGGCAATATTCTCAACATAATCCTGAACTACGTTTTTATTTATGGGGAGCTAGGTTTCGATGCTATGGGAGCGGAAGGCTCTGGATTGGCTACATTGATTGCACGTATATTTATGTTTGTGGGCTTGGGGCTATATATCTATTGGGATAAGAAACTTCGCTTCTATTATCAAGGCTTCAAGCAGTTTAAGCCTGATTGGTTGATATTAGGGGAAATAGGTAAAATCGGTTTCCCGGTGGGCTTGCAGTTTTTTATGGAGGTAGCGGCTTTTGCTTGTGGAGCTATTATGATGGGTTGGTTTGGCAAAGTGCCCCAAGCGGCGCACCATATTGCTATTACTTTGGCCTCGGCTACCTTCTTAACGGCCAGTGGTTTTGGTATGGCTTCTACCATTATGATAAGCAACTACCACGGCAAGCACCAGTATATTGAGCTGCGTAAGGCGGGCCATGCAGCTTTTAGGCTTGTATTTGTCTTTATGGGCTGCACTGCGTTGGCTTTTGCTTTTTTTAGAAATGAATTGCCCACCTTTTTTGCCAAGGCAGATAGTGTGGAAGTAATGACAATAGCATCAGGCTTGCTTATCATTGCGGCTATTTTCCAATTGAGCGATGGCTTGCAGATGGTGGTAATCTCCAGCCTGCGTGGCTTGGCCGATGTGCAGATACCTATGTTTATTGCATTTGTGGCTTATTGGGTTATCGCCTTACCTTGTAGCTACGTGTTCGCTTTTGTGCTCGATTTGGGCCCTCCTGGTATCTGGTATGGTTATCTTACAGGGCTTACTTGCGCGGCGGTATCGCTGTTTATTAGGTTTGAGATATTAACGAAGGGGTTGATTAAGCGGCATGATACGCTAGGAAATTGACGGAAACCATGGTCCGTCGTCTGTCGACCAAACTTACTTCTTCATTTCCAAGTACAAATCAGCCTTGCGGGCATCTAGCTTCACTAATAGGTTGTATGCACTTGCCTTTTCGCCTGGGGTGCCATTGGAGAATAAGCTAATCAACTCAGCACGCTTGCTGTCAAAAAACATTTGCAATATCATAGCATTTGCGTCGCTTTCGGCTAGACGCTCCATTTTGCCGATAGCGGTTAAGATGGCGGCCCTGCCAGTTGCCACGTTATCGAACATTACATCAAGGCCTTTGCGATGGTAATCATAAGCCACATCTCGCAACACCTCAAAACGAGGGTTTAAGGTGGTTTCAATCATTATTTGGCGGTTCCTTTGTCCACCGCCATCTTGCGGCTGCCAGCCGGTGCCTTGGCTAGCTGGAAGGTTTTGAGGCACGTTGTTGCGAATCATTTGCGCCTTGAGGTAGTAAGGTGTACCCCCCTTTGGCGAGTAAGTATCATAATCCATGCCCAGTGCAATGTAGGCATAGTAAGCTAGCAACGATGCAAGGTTGCTATTAAAAAGGTTTTCGTTGAACTCAATAGGCTGGTACTCTACATAAGTAAAGTTGAAATTACCATCGGCATAGTTCAATAGGGGAGTACTATAACTGCTGTTGAAGGCAATGCGAGATACTTGTATATTGGCAGTGGCCTTGTAATTATTGCTACCAAGGTCTTCCGTTACGTTGATTATGAAGCTCACTTCAATACGCTCTTCAGGCCTAAAAACATCCCCTGTCCATTTTCGGTTGTTCATAAACTCGAATATGGCAGTCTCCAGGGTTTGGAAAACCTTCGGGTCGGTAGTGGTTATCTTTTGTGCTAAAATCTGCACCTTGCAATTAAGCTCTTGCGCATTCGCCACCATAGCAAACACCAACATTATGCAGATACACCATAGTTTTCCCATAATTGCTATAATTGCTCGGTAATGGCTTTGATGATATCTAAGGCCACCTCGGTTTTGCTTTTTAATTCAAACTGTTTTTTCCCGCCTTTATTGTCTAGCAAAGTTATCCGGTTGGTATCGTGCCCAAAACCTGCGCCTGCATCTCTTAGGGAGTTCAGCACTATCAAGTCAAGGTTTTTCTTCCGCAGTTTTACTTGTGCATGTGCCTCTTCGTCGTTGGTTTCAAGGGCAAAGCCTACCAATATCTGACCCTCAGCTTTTTGTCGGCCCAGTTCTGCCAATATATCACGGGTTTTTACCAAGGCTAATTCAAGGGTTTGGCCGTCTTTCTTTATTTTCTTTTCAGCAACGTCGGCTGGGGTATAATCGGCTACGGCTGCTGCCATTACGGTAATGTCCTTGCCAGTAAACTCTCGGGTGGTAGCATCAAACATTTCCGCAGCGCTGCCCACCTCTATTACTTTGATGGCTCCGTTAATGTGGGGTTGTTGCAAAGTAGGGCCTTTTATCAAGGTCACTTCTGCACCCATACGCACAAATTGTTGAGCAAGCGCAAAGCCCATTTTACCAGTAGAGTGGTTGCTGATATAACGAACCGGATCAATAGGCTCTACGGTTGGGCCTGCGGTAATCAGTACTTTTTTACCCTTTAGTTGGTCTTGCGTGGGGTAGAAGAGGTGCTCTTCAAGGAAGGCGATAATGTCCTCAGGTTCGGCCATGCGACCTTGGCCTATCAATCCACTGGCCAGTTCGCCATTGGTAGCAGGGATGATAAGGTTGCCGATGGAGCGTAGTTTCTGGATATTGGCAAGGGTTGATGGATGCTGGTACATATCCAAATCCATAGCTGGTGAAATTACTACGGGGCACCGCGCCGATAAATAGGTAGCCGTAAGCAGATTATCACATAGGCCGTAAGCCAATTTGGTAATCGTATTGGCCGAAGCAGGCGCAATAAGCATCACATCGGCCCATAGGCCTAGCTCCACGTGGCTGTTCCAGTTGCCTTCTTCGTCGGCATATTGGGTAAGCACGGGATTTTTGCTGAGCGTAGAAAGGGTAAGTGGGGTGATAAACTGCTGGGCTGCACTTGTCATTACCACCTTAACATTGGCCCCCTGCTTTACCAGCAAACGAACCAAAAAGGCACACTTGTACGCGGCAATGCTACCGGTAATACCCAGCAATATATTTTTGCCAGCTAGCATAAGGTGCTATTAGGCTTGTTCGTCGGTTGCCTTACGGTAGTAAATCTCATCGTTGTTGAATTCCTCCAATGCGATAATAACCGAGTTTGGCAGCTTCTCGTAGTATTTGCTTATTTCAATTTGCTCACGGTTCTCAAATACCTCTTCCAAGTTGTCGTTGGCACTTGCAAACTCGTTCAATTTTGAGTGCAACTCCTCTTTCAGCTTCATGTTTATTTGGCTGGCACGTTTGCCGATGATTACCAACGATTCAAACAAGTTACCACCGCTTTTGGCAGCAATGGTGTTCAAGTCGCGTGTTTCCACGTTCGGTTGCAGGGTCATTAACTGGTTCTTCTTCATAATCTTAGGATTTGCTAGCAGGGTTAGTGGCTAAATCTTCCAGTCTTTCCACCGCAAGTTCTTGATACTTTTGGGCATCTTTTATAAAAACACTATTCGGATAGCGGCGTGCAAAGTTTTTGTAACTGCTCACTACGCTTTCATATCGCTCTTTCTGGCGGGTAACAATACTGTTCTCCGCATACAGGAAGTAACTCTTTACTACATTGTAAGAAATCTTCTCGGCATCTTTAGTGTCGGGGAAATCAACCAATATATTTGCAAATGATACTGCGGCAGCCTTGTACTGCTTGGTGCGAAGGTATAGCTCGGCAGCATCCAGCGCTTTAAGCTCTAGCTTGCGGCGCATTTGTCCAATTTTTAAGTTGCAATCATCCAACCTTGTACTACTTGAGTAGCTGTTGATGTACAATTGGAATGCGTCTATAGCCTTGATGGTATAAGTTTGATCCAACGGCACTTCTGCGGACATTTCGTACTGGCACTGCGCGTTCATATACAGGCTTTCCTCGGCAAAGGGGCTCAGCGCGTAATTGTCACTAATGTTCTTGAAGTGGAAACCGGCAATCAAAAAGTTGGCTTCGCGGTAGTGAGACATGGCATATTTGAAGTAAACCTCATCGATGCTCTTTGTACCTTTGATAATTGGTATGAGCTCCTCGTAGATAGGGATAGCTTTCGCGTACTCTTCCTTTTCGTAGTATTCGTTGGCCTTTTTTAGCTTGTAGTCAAAATCGGTACTCTTCAGCACTTTCTGATAACTCTCAGCACACGAAGACGCGAACAGCATTAAAGCTGCCAGTAAAGTGATGTATATTTCTTTGTTCAACACAGCTTGCAAAATTAGCACTTTATTTACAGCATAAAAAATCTTTTATGCCACTGCCCACAAACGCCTATTAACTGCGGCTTATTGTGTCAAGCTCTTGTTTTAGCTTAGCTTTTAGGCCGTCGCTAATGCGCCATAATGGCAAGCGCACTTGGTCGGTACAGATTCCAAGGTGCTGTAAGGTGGCTTTTACGCCGCCAGGGTTGCCCTCAACAAATAGTAAGTTAGTGAGGTCGGTAAGCTTATAGTGCAGTTTGCGGGCGGCTACAAAGTCATTTTTTAATGCCAGGCGCACCATTTCGCTAAAGTCTGCAGGCATCGCATTGCCAATTACAGAAATAACGCCATCAGCACCACAACCAATCAATGGCAAGGTAATGAGGTCATCGCCCGAAATCACCAAAAAGCCATCAGGCTTGTTTTTGATAATCTGCATCACTTGGTCGAAGTTACCCGACGCTTCTTTGATAGCGATAATGTTCTTATGGTCTCGTGCCAGGCGCAAGGTAGTTTCCGCAGTTACGTTGCTACTGGTACGGCCTGGTACGTTGTATAATATAACCGGCACCGGCGAAGCATAGGCAACTGCCTTGTAATGCTGGTAGATGCCCTCTTGCGTAGGTTTGCTATAGTATGGGCTGGCAGAAAGCAAACCATCGTAACCTTTAAAGTCAAATGCTTTGATACTTTCCAACAGTTCGCGGGTATCGTTGCCTCCAAAGCCAGCTACCAATGGCACGCGGCCATCAACCACTTCGGCAGTAAAGCGCAATACTTGCAACTTCTCTTCCTTGTTCAAAGTAGCTGTTTCGCCAGTGGTGCCAAGTGATACCAAATACTCCACTCCGCCCTTTATATCATGCTCGATGAGTTTTTTCAAACTATCGAAATCAATGCTTCCATCTTCTAAAAAGGGGGTAACTAAGGCGATACCGGTACCTTTAAACTTATGCGGCATTTTGTTGTTGGTTTTTATTTATCTGTGTCAATATCTTGTCCACTTGGTTAATCATGGCCTCCAAATCCTTGCTATCACCCAGCGAAACCATCAAATCGTAGCACTCCACGGTATCTTCGCTGTAACGGCCTACACGGCATGTGGCTTTGCTCAACATCGCTAGGTACTCCAATGGCCGGCAACTAGTAGGGTGAAGGCATAGCAGTAAGTCATATGGTTTATCGGCCCAGTTCTCTATCGCATTGGCGTTCGGTACGCCGGCCCAGCTAATCTCTTTGGGCTCCAGGTGTTCAAACTTGATTACCTCGCTCTTCTTCACCGCGCCTACATACGCCAACAAATCTACTTTTTTACCCTGGGCGGTAAGCTTGCGAGCAAAGGCATCGATTACGGTATACTGCTCCCTATTGCTGGCATCAAACCAGATACCGATGAAGCGCGAGTTGGCATAATTCTTCACCTCCCCGTTGCGTTTCAACAAGATTGTTTCGGCTTTCAAACTCCTCCAAAACACATATCGTTTAATGGCGTCAAGCAACAGCATAGTATTACAAAGATACAAAACGAACGTCATTGCGTTGCAAAAGGGACATTATGGACAAAACGAATGTATTAGGAAAAAACGGTCGTCATTGCGAGGAGCGACTTTGTGCCCTTCGCGCAACGGAGCGACGAAGCAACTATTCTCACTGCCTCGGGCAGTAATCCCATGCTTGGGGTATTGAGTTAACTAATATGGCTGCACTAACCTTATTATGTATTGGGGGCATTGGTCTGGGCACACTATTCTCCGGGGGTAGGGATTGCCGCGTCATTCAACTACGCGAAAAGCTACGTTTCAATCCTCGCAATGACGTTCAGTTTATCGAATTATGTCATCCTAGACCTTGAACAACTACTTGACCTGCCCCTTCGCCCAGTTCAAGTTGTTCTTGGCCAATTGATAATTCGGGGCCAATTGCAAGGCTTTGCTACAGGCAGCAATTGCCAAATCCCATTGCTTTAGCTCGTTGTGGGCAGAGCAGATGTTATTGTACGCCTCTGGGAAATCGGGCTTAAACTCCAGCGCTTTGTAAGCGGCATCAATACAATCTTGATAGCGGCCTACATTATAGTAGGTAAGGCTTAGGTTGAGGTAGTTAGCTTCGTTCGGCGTGGTTTCAGCTGTGGTTTTGGCGGTGGCTATCAATTGATCGTCGCTTTGAAGGCCAGCCAAGTATTTTTGGGTCTGCTCGTCGCCTGGTAGCACTTGCAGGGTTTCTTCGGCCAGTTTGCGCAGCTCTTCGGTTTCTTGGTTATCCAAGTGCAGTTGCATTAGGGCATAGCGCGCCGCGGCATGACCTGGGCTCATTTGTATGGTTTTGCGTAGCTCAAACTTTGCATCGCCGTAGTTTTTCTGCCGGTACAACCAACTGCCATAGTGGAAGTGCACTTCAGGGAAGAAATCGCCTACCACTTTGGCGTACTCAAAATGCTTTTTAGCCAAATCATTCTTCCCCAATCGCTCATAAGTGATAGCGAGGTTGATGTGCAGGTAAGCATAGTTGGGCGAGTATTCCAGTGCTTTTAGGTAATACTCCAAGGCTTTGTCATATTCCCCTTTGCCCATAAATACTAGGCCATAATTCATTAACCCACGGCCGTTTTTGGGGCTTTTGATGGTAACATCGTGCCAAAGGCTCTCCTCGCTGTGCCATACCTCGCTGCGCTCGTATGCGCCATAGGCAAAGCCAGCAAACAATAGCAAACATGCCGCCACAGTTGCTTTCGGTACCCAAGGTTTTGGCTCGAACTTTTTAACAGTTTTGTTTTTGGCAGCCGATTTCTCCGTACGGGCAAAGGTTTGGCTCATTACCCAAAGCGCAATAGGCCAGCCCACGGCTAATATCAACCCAATAAAAGGGAAAAACATCCGGTGGTCGTTCATTACTTCCGATAGTGGAATGATGCTGGAAGTAGGCACCAAGGCAAAGAAAAACCACAATATGCCAAATGTAACTGGACGAAGGTGCTGGAATTTGGAAGCCCAAACTGCTATGGCCAGCATAGCCCCCATAAAGAGCATACCGGCGAAGAAGCGAGCATCCCAAATAGTGGTAAATGGTTGTAAATCAGTATCTGCTGTCAATTCGGTTGGCAAAAACAGCATTTTGAAATAGTGCCAAATAACATACGGCTGGGTAATAAGATAATCGAAGCGGGAGGTGCCTCCAGGTATCCAGTTAGGCTCCATTTTTTGCATAAACACAAACCCACTTACGCCAATAACCCCTACCAGTATAATATGTACCCAACTATGGGAAAACTCGCTCTTAAACGATTTGAATATTTCCAAGATAGAGAGCCGCCACTCAAAAAGGAATATGTAAACGCCTAATATCGGCAACATCATAATGGCCGTTGGCTTGGCCAGCATACCGAAGATAAACGGTAGCAGGTAAAAAAAGTATTTGCGGCCGATGCCACCATTTATATAAATGAGCATAGCCGCCACCACACCCACAGTAGATAAAATATCGCTTCGGGCGATGATGTAGTTTACGGTTTCGGCATTTACAGTGTGCACCGCGTACCAGCCAGCCATCATGATGGAGATAAGCAGGTTCCAGTCGTGGGGTTTCGCCTTATCCAATATCGCTTTGAACAGCAATACCATCAGCACCACCTGAAACAGAAACCACCCAAAGTTGGTAATGTGGTAAGCGTTAGTGTTGTAGCCATCGCCATAAAAGGTTTTGGCTACCCAGTAATCAATAGCAAGCGTGGTAGTTACAATAGGGCGATAACTTTGGTTGGTGGTAAGTGCGCTAAAGGTTTCGGAGCTGGTGAAGAACTTAGGGATGTTCCCTAAATCGCGGATATAGATGTTTCCCTCAATGGTATGGGAGTCATCGAAGTGGAAGTCGTTGTCGAAATGTTTGTGATAGGCTATAAATACGAGTACCGCAATGATTATACTTACCAAAATATTAACCCAAATAGGAGGCTTCATTCTTAACGCTTTTTGTAATTTCGCACAGGACGGAAAACAGCTTTATGATATTTTATAGAGCTTACAACCTTCTTACGCCATTTTGGCTCTTTTTGCTGTAAACCATTTGCCGTTTAATAGGTTGTATTGCCTTCGACGGGTCAAAAATACATAACAAAAAGTTGCGAGTGTAACTGGTGCGCTAAAAACTCTCAAACGGACATGCCTCTTCAGCAATCCTCAGGTTTTATTACGGTGTTTATCAAGTATTGCCTATTGGCGGTGTGCTGCATTTATTTACCATTTTCAGCCCAAGCACAAACCAAATATACGGTGAGTGGCTATGTGAAAGATGGCAGCAATGGAGAAAGTCTTTTTTCGGCAACGGTACAGGTAAAAGAAACCGGGTTGGGCTCTACCAGCAACGAGTATGGCTTTTACTCCATAACGCTACCTGCAGGGGAGTACAATTTGGTGTTCTCTTACCTAGGGTTTGAATCGAAAGAAGTAAAGGTAGACCTTACCAAAACCAACCAACGCATTAATATTGAATTGGGTAACAACACCGTAACCACCGATGTGGTAGAAGTGACCAGTAAAAGAAAGGATGCCAACGTGCAAAGCTCGGACATGGGCAAGGTGGAAATGAGTATTGAAGAGATAAAGCAGCTACCAGCCCTGCTTGGCGAAGTGGATGTGATGCGCACGTTGCAATTGCTGCCAGGCGTAATGTCGGCAGGGGAGGGTAACTCGGGCTTTTACGTTCGCGGTGGCGGCCCCGACCAAAACCTAGTGATTCTGGACGATGCCGTGGTATACAATACCGGCCACTTATTCGGTTTCTTCTCGGTTTTTAATGCCGACGCTATTAAAAACACAACGCTTATTAAGGGTGGTATGCCGGCACAGTATGGTGGTCGCCTTTCGTCTGTTATCGATTTGCAGATGAAGGAGGGCAACATGAAGAAATTTCAAGTGGATGGTGGTATCGGATTGATTTCATCTCGCCTCACAGTGCAAGGGCCTATCAAAAAAGATAAAGCTTCGTTTATCGTTTCTGGCAGGCGTACTTATATTGATTTGATTACCAAACCTATTTTGAAGCGAGTGGAAGACGGCCTATATGACGGCAACGGTTATTATTTCTATGATGTCAACATGAAGCTGAACTATCGCTTTGGCGATAAGGATAGGCTATATGCCAGCGGATACTTCGGTAGGGATGTGTTTGTATTTAAAGATCAAGATGGTGCCTTCTCGGCAGATATACCTTGGGGAAACCAAACCGCCACCCTGCGCTGGAACCACTTGTTCAATGACCGGTTGTTTATGAACGTAACCGCCATTTATAATGATTATAAGTTTGCACTTAACTCACAGTTTCAAGATGTTAAATTCAGCTTGAGTTCGGGCATACGCGATGCATCGGCCAAGGTGGATTTTGATTTTATTCCCAACCAAAAGAACAAAATTAAAATAGGGGCCATTTATACCTACCATATTTTCACCCCATATACTGCCAGTGGCGACTTTGGTGATGTGGTTATTGAACCTGAGCCGCGCTCGCAAAAGCATGCCCATGAAGCGGCCATTTATGTGCAAGATGAGGTAGACATCACTACCCGCTTGCGATTCAACTTTGGCATTCGCGGCTCATTGTTTAGCCATGTAGGCCCGCTTGATAAGAAGGTAGTTGACCCAAACACTGGTAGCATTACCGATACCATCCAATACCAGCGCAACGATAACATTGCAACCTATGTGCGCGGCGAACCTAGGATGAATGTGCGTTTCTTGATTGACGAATCCTCATCGGTTAAGGCTGGCGTAACTGTAAACAACCAGTTTATACATTTGGTGAGCAGCAGTACTACTTCATTGCCTACCGACCTTTGGGTGCCGAGTACCCAGAAAGTGAAGCCTCAATTGGGTATACAGTATGCTGTGGGCTACTTCCGCAACTTTAAGAAAAACATGTTCGAGACTTCTATTGAGGTGTATTACAAAGACATGTTCAACCAGATAGAATATGGCGAAAGTTTCTCGATAGAGCTGAATACTGACATTGAGGAAGGGTTTGTATTTGGCCGTGGCCGCTCATATGGTGCGGAGTTTTTCTTTAAGAAGGCTACTGGCAAACTCACTGGTTGGGTTGGTTATACGCTGGCTTGGACCACCCGTCAGTTCCCTGATATAAATAATGGTGAAGTGTTCCCGGCTAAATTTGACCGCAGGCACGACCTTTCGGTGGTGGTAATGTATGAGGTGAACAAGAGGTGGCGTATTGCGGCCACATTTGTATATGGTACCGGTTCTACCACCACTTTGCCAATAGGTAGGTACTTTATAGATGGTAAAATTGTAAACCAATATGGCGAGCGCAATAGCTACCGATTGGACCCTTATCACCGGATGGATTTATCGGCTACTTACACCTTCCAGAAAACGAAGTTTTACTCCGACATTACCGTGTCGATTTATAACGTTTATAACCGTATGAACCCGTACTTCATCTATTATGATGTGGATGGCGATGTGTCGTCGGGCAATTTGGAAGTACAGGCAAAGCAATCGTCGCTGTTCCCTGTTTTACCGTCACTAACCTGGAATTTTAAGTTTTAATCATGAAAAGCCTTCGCTTATATGGCCTCCTTGTTTGCTTGGCGCTCTTTGCATCATGCAACAAGGTAATTGATTTGGACCTGCCGCCAGTAGAAGAAGCGATTGTGGTAGAGGGTTTTATCGAAAACGGTGTGCCGCCATACGTGTTGCTTACCCGTAATTCATCCTTTTTTGGCGGGGTCGATTTAAATGATCTGGGCAAGTACTTTGTTAATGGTGCTTACATTCGAGTTGCAAACGCGACCGATACCATACAACTGATTGAGATTTGCGTGCAAGATCTCCCAGCCGATGTACAAGCACAAGCAGCAGCGGCGTTTGGTTTTTCGTTCGAAGATTCCACCGCCGAAATACCGAATATCTGCATCTATACCGTTCCCAATATCATCAGTTATTACTTAGGCGATACTGCTGGCGTGTATGTAGGTAAACTGAATACCTACTACGATTTGCTGATTGAGGTTGATGGAAAAACACTCACCGCAACCACCTACATACCAGGTACACTTGATATAAGCCTTGGTATACGCCCCAATGATAATCCCACTCGAGATTCTTTGGTGAGCGTACTGGTTACCTACTCCGATCCTGATACCACGGGCAACTTCCTTCGCTACAGCACCAAGCGCAATAGCGAGAGCTTTTACTATCCTTTGAGCGCCTCGGCTTATGATGACAATTTAGTAAATGGCCAAACAGTAACCTTGCCAGTGGAGCGTGGCCAACCTGAGGAAGATGATATTGAGCGGGAGACTTACGGATACTTTTGGAGAGGCGATACAGTGCAAGTAAAGTTTAGCTCCCTTAGCAAATCGCACTACGACTTTTGGCGCACCATTGAGAACGATGGCGGCGATAGCCCCTTTAGTACCCCCACCAAAATCAAAACAAACATCAACGGTGGCCTAGGCATTTGGGGCGGTTATGGCAGCAATACTGTCGAAATTATTGTGCCAGAATAGTCCACGGACGACAGACCACGGACCACAGATGCAAATGATTACTAGTGGATTGGCACTGCGTCATTTATTTGCGTTCGTTTCAGTTAAAATCGCCACGCAAGTCAAGGCAAGTTTACCCGCTTCCTTGGTAGCACATACTACATGATTTTTTTAATGGGTGTATTTGCAACCTTATCAACCAAATGTTGATGAATTACCTGTTTTTCTAGTCCTTTTTCCCGCCCGTAATTGTTACTTTAGCGTCTTGTCAAAAAGGCTCAAATAACACACTATCGTTGTTTGAACTTTGATACTTGAAACCCTGTTTACTCAATAGCTGAATGAATTACCTATGAGCGATACTAGCGTTGAAAAAATTAAGTGTTTGATTATTGGCTCAGGCCCTGCTGGCTATACTGCTGCCATTTATGCGGCACGTGCCAATCTGTTCCCGGTTTTGTACCAAGGGTTGCAGCCAGGTGGGCAGTTGATGATTACCACCGAGGTGGAGAACTTCCCTGGCTATCCGAAAGGGGTGGAAGGTCCAGCTATGATGGCCGACCTAGAAGCCCAAGCTGCCCGTATGGGTACCGACGTGCGCTTTGGTTTGATAACAGAAGTGGACTTTAGCGGAGAGCACAAGCGCGTAACCGTTGATGGCAAAAAAGTGATTGAGGCTGAGGCTATTATCTTATCTACTGGTGCCTCGGCCAAGTGGTTGGGCATTGAGAGCGAGAGCCGATTGAATGGTCATGGTGTATCGGCCTGTGCGGTTTGCGATGGGTTCTTTTACCGTGGTCAAGATGTGGCGATTGTAGGTGCTGGTGATACTGCTTGCGAAGAGGCACTCTACCTGTCTAAGCTTTGTAAGTCGGTACACATGCTGGTGCGCCGCGAGGAAATGCGTGCCTCGAAAATTATGCAAGAGCGGGTAATGAAGACCAAGAATATTACCGTGTATTGGAACACTGAGACCGAAGAGATTTTGGGCGACCATGGTGTTGATGGGGTGCGCATAAGAAACAAAACCACTAACGAGGTCCAGATATTACCAATTACGGGCTTCTTTGTAGCAATTGGCCACACGCCAAATTCACAAATGCTGCAGGGGCAGATTGATTTGGACGACCAAGGGTATGTGTTGGTAGAAAGCGGCTCAACCCGCACCAATGTAGAAGGGGTGTTTGCCTGCGGCGACTTGATGGATAAGATTTATCGCCAAGCTGTTACCGCTGCCGGAACTGGCTGTATGGCCGCCTTGGATGCCGAGCGTTACCTAGCTGCGAAAGAACTAGAATTGCAGGAGCTAGAACGATAACAATAGGCTATAAAGCTTGTTGCATTACCAAAAGATATTGATATGAGCAGTAAGAGTTTACACCAGTTTAAGGTGAAAAATTTGCAAGGTAAGGAAGTGGATTTAGCCGATTATAAAGGCAAGGTGGTGATGGTGGTAAACACCGCTACCCAGTGCGGCTTTACCCCGCAGTTGAAAGACTTGGAAGTGCTTTATAAGGAGTTCCATACCAAAGGGTTTGAGATATTGGCCTTCCCCTCTAACGACTTTCAAAATCAAGAACCCCGCGAAGGCGAGGCTATAACGGAGTTTTGCGAAATCAATTACGGCGTTACCTTCCCGATGATGGAGAAGGTACATGTAAAAGGCCCAGAAACGAACAAGGTATTCCAATTTCTGTCGGATAAGCAACAGAATGGGGTTCTATCCTCAATTCCTAAATGGAATTTCCATAAATACTTGGTTGACAAAGATGGTAAGGTGGTAGATTATTTTTATACTTTTACCAGCCCTACGGCATCGAGGGTAAAGAGTGCCATTGAAAAGTTATTGAAGAAATGAAACTGAACCTGTTAGCCGTTGGCGTACACCCCGATGATGTTGAACTAGGCTGCGGCGGAACCATCCTCTCGCACATAAAGCAAGGCTATACAGTGGGCATACTCGACCTTACGAAAGGCGAGCTAGGCAGCAGGGGCAGTGGTGAGATACGCTTACAAGAGGCTGATGCCGCAGGAATAATTTTGGGCGTACATGCCCGCGAAAACCTCGGCTTGGCCGATGGTTTTTTCCAGAATAATCAAGATTCTCAATTAGCGGTAATACGCGCTATACGCAAATATCAGCCCGATATCGTGCTTTGCAACGCCCCCAATGATAGACACCCTGACCATGGGCGCTCTTCTAAACTGGTGGCTGATGCTGCATTCCTTTCAGGATTAATTCGCATCGAAACCAACGATGAAAACGGCCAACCCCAGAAGCACTGGAGGCCAAAGGTGCTTTACCATTACATTCAAGCCTTGTATTTAAAGCCTGATTTGGTGGTGGATATTAGTGGCCATTTGGATAAAAAGATGGAATCGGTATTGGCCTATAAATCGCAGTTCTTCAATCCACAGGCTGACTTTAAAGAACCTGATACGTTTATCTCCAGTCCGCAGTTTTTAGAAATGGTACGTGCGCGGGCCATTGAGTTCGGCACTATTATCAACAGCCAGTATGCTGAAGGCTTTATCGCAAACAGGTATGTGGGTGTGAAGAATCTTTTTGATTTGATGTAGGGTTTTGCGGTAATCACATCACATGCACGGTTTCGCCTCGCTCTAGCATAACCACAAACTCCTTTATTTTCCTTTCGCGGGTTTCGGCTTTTTTTACGGTTTTTATGCGGAAGTATATCGCATACACATTAGCCGAATTAATCGTTTCGAAGAAAGCTTTAGCTTTCGGGTTGTTGTTAAGCGCCGCAATAAAGTCTGGTGGCATCTCGGCATTTTTGCTCGATGCGTAGGCGTTATCCCAGCGGCCGTCGGCTTTGGCAGCATCTATAGCCGCTTGGCCCGAAGGCTTCATAAGCCCTGCTTTGGTAAGGCGCTCCACGTGCTCGGTATTCCTGATGCTCCAAATGCTCTTTTTGCCTCGAATGGTAAATCGTTGTATCCACGATTCGTCATCATAGCTTTTTGATTGCCCATCAATCCAGCCATAGCAAAGGGCCACATCCAAGGCTTGGGCATAGTTTAGGCTAGGCTTTTTGGTGCCTTTTTTAAACATGCGCAGCCAAATGCCTTGATGGCCTACATGGTTTTGTACCAGCCATTGTTCAAACTCTTGAGGAGTTTCGAAAAACATAACGGGCTGCTCTGGCTTGGGTATTTTTTCTTTAGGCATCGCCCTACTCTTTTATCAATTTTTGCACGCCCAAAACCCCATCCCGCTCCACGCCGATAAAGTAAATGCCTGGCTCTAAGCTGCTCAGGTTTAGGGAGAAATCCTGCCCTTGCAGCACGGGTTTGTTTACCTCCCTGACCACGGCACCCAGCACATTCATCACTACAATCTTATCTGCTTGCTGAATACCCGATAGCGTAACAATGTCTGAAGATGGGTTAGGGTAAAGGGTGAAAATGGGTTTAGCAACTTCAAAGATTCCTGTTAATTCGCTCAGCACTATTGATTGTGTATCGCACAGCATGTTCGAGCCGCAGGAAGAATAGGAATAAATGCAAATATTGTAGTAAAGTATGTTAGTGGTAATATCATTTCCTTCAACAATAGTTACCGGGAGCGTATCATTTATGGTAAATTGCTGCACATTGCTATTAAAGCTAATAGGACCCACCCCTGTACCATAAAGTAATACGGAAACCGAATCGGCTGCCGGGGCGTTTATTTCAATCTCTACTGGCACATCTGTTCCCGAAGAGTCCAAAACAGTAATCACATAACTTGGCACTCCAGGCTGTGCCACTACATTTACCAAAACAGTATCGCTCACGCTGGTGCCCTGGGTATCGGTTACGGTTAAGATAAACTCGGTGGGCGTATTTAAAGAAACCACTTGTGGACTGTCACAAACTGAACAACTTAAGTCTGCCCATGGCGTCCAAGAGTAGGTTAGTGGTGTTGCCCCGCCTGTAATGGTAGGTACCAGTTGCGTGCTACTACCCGCGCACACGCTCTGGTCTGGCCCTGCATCCACTATCAAAGGCTCCACATAAAAGGGATTCCGCAAGCGGATGATGGTGTGGGTATTAGGGTCGGTATTGCTGGCATTAGCACCGTTCGTGGCAATGTATATAGTGCCATCGGGTGCGGCACAAATGTCCCTCAAACGTCCTTTAAGGTTATTTAAAAAAATGGTTTGGGTGATGACACTATCACCTGTGCTGTTTAAGTCAAACCTGATTAATTGCTTGTTTTTAAGCACTGTCATCAACAAGGTACCCTGCCACTCGGGTATGGATGGGTGGCTGTAGTAAATCAAGTCGGCTGGTGCTATGGTAGGCGTCCAGTTAGCCAATGGTTCCACCACGTTTGAGTCAGCGCAGAAAGTAGTTTCCGCTGGCAGGTTGCAATAGCCATTTACCGTAGGCCAACCATGGTTGCGCCCTTTGAGTATGATGTTTAATTCATCGTCGCTATTTGGGCCGTGCTCGCTGCTGTACAATATGCCCGTAGGGCCAAACTGCAAGCCTTGGTGGTTTCTGTGGCCCCAGCTCCAAACATAGCTTCCTGCAATAGGGTTGTCACCAGGCACGCTGCCATCTAAGTTAAAGCGGAGCACTTTCCCGTTATTGATGTTCAAATTCTGTGCACTAGGCTGATTTTGAGCATCGCCAGTGGTCATATAAAGCTTGCCATCAGGCCCAATTACCAGCCTGGAGCCGTTGTGTGTGGTGTTGCCTGGTATGTTTTCGATGTAGGTAACAGGGTTGAGCAGCGTATCGCCATCATATTCGTAGCGCACCATGCGCTCCAAAATGGTAGAGGCTGGACGATAGGTATAAACCAAAAACACATAACTACTATCAGGAAAGTTAGGGTGCAGCGCCATCCCTAGTAATCCAGATTCGGAGATTTGCAATACCGGGCCTCCGTTATCATCGCGCAGGTCGGCAATCACCTCGCGCACTCCGGTTAGTGGATCTACGCGGCTTACTTTACCGTCGCGCTCGGTCATCCAAATATGGTCATCAGGGCCCCATAATATCTCCCAAGGCACATTTAGGCCTGTTATTAGGGTATCTGCTACTAAGGTTGTAGAGTCTAGCACAATGGTTTGCGCACGTGCTTGATAGCAAATGCTAAAGAAAAGAAGCGATAGATATAAGTACCTCATTTTGATTTTCTTCTTTTAGTTACCTAAATATAAAGAATTGTCCACGGTAGCAATGCTTTAATCGGTCTTTTTCTTTGAAAAACTAGCCAATAAAAAACCGGCCCCTCGCAAAGCAAGGGGCCGGTGAACAAAAGGGGTACGACAATCCGACACTATCTAATCCCTAATGAAGCGAATATGAGCAGCTACGTGGTTGTTGAAACTAATACTCAAGAAATATACTCCGGCTTGCTCGCTAGCCATATCAACGGTGGCAAACTGGTTGCCCGGCAATACTTCCATTTCTTGCTCAGCTACTACTTGGCCTAACATGTTTATCACTTGCAGGGTTACACTGCCTGCCTCTTTAGCATTAAAGCTCAGGGTAGCCGTGCTAGCAACTGGGTTAGGGTAAAACTTGGTTTGCTCAATGTAGGTAAGCTCTACCTCGGCAAGGCTGGTATACACGCCTTCGCTTTCTACTACAATCGCTACGCCATCCACCATTTCTTTAGCGGCTGATATGGTTACAATAGGCGGGAAGGTAGGTTTGTTCAGCACCTCGGCATATATTTGGTAGGTGCCGTAAGCCACATCATCAAAGCTAAAACTACCATCTGCAGCGGTGTAGGTGTATTGCACCGGGCTATCATCGGTGTTCAATAGCATTACCTGTACTCCTTCAATGGGGTCGCCGGCTTGCTTGTTGGCACCTTGGCTCACGTTGCCGCCAATAAAGCCTGGGCCACCAGGGTTATTGCCAGGCACCATATAGATACTATAGAAGTTGTTTGGTCCGGTTGGTACCGAAATGGTAGCAGCATCGTACCAAAACAATACGCTTTGGTAGTAAGTAGGCAAAAAGTCATTGTATGCAGGGGCACTTGGCACTAAAGCAGCTTTTAGCAAATAATTGCCTGCAGGCACACCGCGGAAAATGAAATAACCATATTGGGTAGTTTGGGTGTCAACCACGCTAAGGGTTTGTGTAAGCGAGTCGTAGCTAATCAAATATATTAGTGCTTCGCTCCAGGTACCCGACGATGAATCGCTATAGGCTAGGCCTTGCAGGTCGAATACGTTGTTTGGGTTAGTATTAGTACCCGAATAAACGTAGTCGCAGTGTGTGGTGGTGCAACTATTGGCAACATCTACTACGGTTAGGCACACATAGTATGTATCAACGGCACTGTAAAAGTGTACCGGGTTTTGCTGGTTGCTAGTACTGCCGTCGCCAAAGTCCCAAAAATAATATTGGTTGTTGGTGTTTGCTCCTGCTGAGAAGTAGGTACCTGCAGTTGCATTTTGGTAACTAAATACTGCAGAGCAATTACCATTGCCGCCTCCGTTAACCGTAACTGTAACGCAATATGTATCTATGCATGAGTTAGCCGAGTCAATCACAGTTAGGCAAGCATTGTAGGTACCAGCCGTTGTGTAAGTATGGCTCGGATTGGCTACATAGCTAAAGGAACTGTCGCCAAAATCCCAGTTGTAGCTGTAGCTGTTTAATGCGTTCGAGTAAAAATCAGCGGTTAGCCCCACATTTTGAAAGCCAAAGGTAGCATCGCAAGCGCCAGATGTTGAAATGGTAACGGTTTTGCAATATGTATCAGTGCAAGTTATTACTCCATTTGGATTTACAACTGTGATTGTTAGACAGGCAATATGAGTTCCGTTTGTGGCATAAGTATGAGTTGGATTTGCCAAAGTAGAAGTGGTGCTATCTCCAAAACTCCAAGCGTAACCTACCGTTCCCCCCGAAGTTTGTGAATAGTCGGTAAACGAAACCGTGTTATTGTTGGCCGGCGAGAAAGTATAAGCAAAGTATGATTGGCAGCCACTTGCCACGACTATAGAAATGGTGTCGCAATAAGTGTCTGTGCAAACTATACCGCCATTAGCACCCACTGCAACCGTTAAGCAAACGGTATAGGTTCCGCTTGTTGAATAGGTGTGTGTAGGGCTAGTAGCTGTTGAGGTTGTGCTATCACCAAAATCCCATGAGTAATAAATGTTTCCGCCCGATGCTTGCGTGTAATTGGTAAAGGAAAAAGTGTTGTTACCATTTGGTGAAACGGTCGATCCAAAATAAGCTTGGCAAATGCTGGGTTGCTGGCCTACATACAATGAGTCGCAATAGGTGTCTCTGCATATTGCTCCGTTCACTTGCGCTTCAATTGATAAGCAAACTAAGTACCAACCGCCAGTAGCGTATTGGTGTGTGGGGTTTTGATTGGTGCTAGTGCTACCGTCGCCAAAGTCCCAAGCGTAAAGGGTGGTGCTAGGGTCAGTGCCTGAGCTGTCAACAAACGTTGCTGTATAGTTTGGGGTGCTCCAGCCCATCCACCAAGCATTGCATTGTGCCATACTCGCGGTATAACCGGCGATAATTAGGGTTAGCGTGATTAATAGGTTTTTCATTGTTCTTGTTTTTTGTTTCTGTAAATCTACTTTCGATAAATACCCTTTACAATTACAATTTCTAGGCTTTATCAGCGGTATTTTTGGGTTTATTTAAGCATTATCTGTTGATTATTGATGTTGATTTTGAATTAAGTAGTTGATTTTCAATTGATTTATGTCAGGTTGTATCGATACAAAAATCCATTGTTATCAACTCTTTGGGTCATTTTTCAATCATTATTTTCTTCACAGTACTTCCAAAACGGGTCTCGATGTGCAATAAATACATCCCCGCGGCCAATTGTGTGCAGTCGATAGTGTTTTTATTATCTCTTACAACTGCTTGGTAAGAAATGGTTTTGCCAGTTAGGTCAGTAAGCGTTGCAAAACCATTTTCTGCTAGTCCGTCCACAATAACGAATGCGTTGCTAGGCTGAGGGTATACCCTTAGGTTGTTAAATTCGGGCATTGATACACTTGCTGCCACATCAACAAATGGCAGGGTTACGGCATCGGTATTGCCCGATGATTTAGCTAAATTCTTTGAGGTCATCCTTATATTGCTCAAGCTAAGTTCAAGCGGGCCGGCAACCATTTTACCAATTAAGTTATCTTCGATAATAAAGGTTATGGACAGGATACGTTGCGATACAACCGTAACGGGGTTGCCTGTTGAGCCACCCGCGTTTGCCAACCGGGTTAGTGCTAAATCAAAGGTGCCAGAGTTATTGTTGTCGGTTGACAGTAGAAATATCCTATCGACGGGCGAGTCTAGCAACGAATCGGGAGTTACCGATACGCTGTTGGCAACAATTAACGATGTGTCATAATTAAAGGAAAGAGCCAACCCGAAAAAGTTAGCAGGAAGTAATGCGCTGCCTGCAAAAATATCAATGGTTATTGTATCACCAGCTTGCAACGAATCGGGCAGCCCACTGAAGTAAAAGGCAGGGCTGGTTGAATCAGGAAGTGGAAATGGGTCTACTATGATTGTGCCATGAGTGGAGTCATAGTTTTGTTGTATGGCATTAAAATCGCTGGTGCCAACAAAACCGTTGCCATCACAATCTAGATAGGCATAATTGGTGCTATCGGGCAGTATGTCGTTCCAAGGGCTGCCTTGGCTTGCTTGCCACACGGTGCTTGTGTTGTTGCGCGCCGGGCCTTGGGTATTGAAACCCAACCCCAAGTAAAGCACATCAACGGTATTTACTATACCATCGTTGTTTACATCTCCAGGCCAAACCGATACTTGGGCAAAAGATGGCAGCGAAAGCAACAGGGCTACGGTTATTATCCAAAGTTTTGCGGTAGTACTTTTCATCGTATCAGTATTCGTTTTGTAATTGCCTTTTTTATCAAGAATAAAGGTATGCCTATAATAGTAGCTTCGGAAATACATTTTTCGCAAAAAATCAATCTTAATAATTTTATTTTTTCACAGTAATTAGTCATTTACTATTGATTATCAATAATTTGAATCGTCTTGTTTTTTTGTAAAATCAATACGAAAGTAAATAAGCCATGGAGGTTTGATATTAATATATGCTACCTTTAAAGGTACATTCAAATTCCACCAATTTTATGGAGCACAGCAAACTGATTGAATTGCTCAAGACATTCAGTTCTAAGGAGCTACGGGAGTTCCATGAATTTGCGCAGTCACCGTTTTTTAATAAAAATGTAGAGCTGGTGCGGTTTTACGAGCACCTTCGCTCATTGGCGCCTACTTTCCCACCTGCTAAGGTGGAGCGCGAGGCCGTTTTTGCGGTGCTCTATCCGCAAAAGCCTTACGACGAAAAACAGCTTAACTACCTTAACAACTTCTTGCTGAAACTGGCGGAGCAGTTTGTAGCTTATGGCCGTTTCCGTCAAAACGAGCTACTGGAACGGTATCAGTTAATGGAATCCTATACGCAGCGAAACCTGGATAAGCACTACCAGTTTGTATATGGACAAACAACCAAGCTGCTGGAAGAGTGGCCCAGCCGCAACCTAGAGTTTTACCAGCTACAATATTTACATGCCGACATTAGCAACCGCCACTTCCTGAAACAACAGATACGCCGGTTTGACGATAGGCTGCAATTGGCCGCCGACTATCTGGATCAATACTACCTTGCAGCCAAGCTAAAGTATAGCTGCGAAATGCTGGACCGCAAGATGAGTATAGCCGCGGAGTACGAAGTACGCTTTGCCGATGTGGTAAGCCAGCTAGTGGAGGCCAACCCGCAGTTGCAAACGCCGCCCATTGCCGTGTACCATACCCTGTTGAACATGCTGCTGGATATGGGCAATGCAGGGCATTTTAACAAGCTGGTGGCGCTTACGGAGCGATACAAAGGTAGTTTCCCCATGGAGGAGCTAAAGGATTTGTACTCTTACGCCATCAACTATTGCATAAGGCGGGTAAACCAAGGCGCGCCGGAGTTTTTGGATGAGCTGTTCCAGCAATACCTTAAATCGTTGGAGGCAGGAACGCTAATGGATGGGGGCTTTCTTTCGCCATGGGCATATAAAAACTTGATAGGGGTGGGGCTGCGCTTAAAGAAGTTCGATTGGACGGAGGATTTCATAAGGCAGTATAACGATAAGCTGGTGCCTGAGGCCAGGGCGAATGCACTACACTACAACCTAGCAGAGCTATACTACTATAAGCAAGACCATGATGCTGCCCTTAGCCACCTTAACAAGGTAGAGTTTAGCGACATCTACTACAATCTGGATACCAAGAAAATGATGCTGAAGATATACTTTGAGCTAGATGAGATTGATGCGCTTTTGTCGCTCTTGGCTAGTTTTAAGATGTTCCTAAAACGCACCAAGCTTATATCGGCCGCCAACAAGGTAGCTTACCAAAACTTTGTACAGGCCCTCACCTTATTGGCCCGTAAAGAAAGGCGCGTAGTGCCCGCCCTGGAAAAACTGATAAGCAGCCCAGAACCTATCGGCGACCGTGCTTGGCTGAAACAAATGCTACAGCGCACGCCAGTGTATTAGTTTGCCGATGCTATTTAAAGAGCAACTGCAAGTTTAACAACGTATTATTTATTGCCTTCTGTTATCAAGCGATTTATCAACGCATATTTGATCAAACCCACTTCGCTCTTCACATTCAGCTTGCGGAACATATTGCGTAGGTGGTTTTTAAGTGTGCCTTTGGTAATGTCCATTTCCATTGCTATTTGGTCGTGGTTGCGCTCCAAGTATACCAAGTTTAGCAGCTTAATCTCGGTAGGGGTTAAGGTTCGTAGGGGTGTCACCTTGCCATCCATAGCACTGCGTATAAAGCTGTTCATTACTGAGTGGCTAAAGTAGCTACTGCCATGTGCAACCAGTTTTATGGCAGATATAAGTTCATCACTACCGGCGGTTTTCAGTATGTATCCGTTTACCCCAAGCTTTACCACGGTTTCTATTTCTTCTATCAGCTCGCTCATGGTGTGTATGAGTATTTTGATATCAGGGTACAATGCTTTTAAGTCTTTAGTTATATCTATGCCGTCTTTGCGGGGAAGGTGCATATCAAGCAATATTACATCGGCCGGTTGGGTTGTTAATAGCACCATTAAGTCGTCTCCCGATTCCGCATCTCCCACTACATTAATATCCACATCGGCTTTAATGATGGCACGTAAACCGTCGCGAATAATTTTGTGGTCATCAACAATTATCAATTTTATCGGGTTTGACATATTGGGGTTTGTTTTTAATTATATATTGGTAATGAAAAGGAAAATTTGCTGCCCTTACCAGCTTCTGATTCCACTGCTACTTTACCGCAATGGCGGCTCACTATGCGTTCAACAATGGCCAGGCCCGCGCCCGTACCCTTATACTCCGAGCCAGAGTGAAGGCGAGAGAACGGTTTAAAGAGCTTATCGGCATACTTCATATCAAGGCCTGTGCCATTGTCTTCAATATAGTACGTAGCCATATCACCTTCAATTACTGAGCTTATGTTAATGTTTATGGGGCTGGAGTGTTTACTATATTTAATGGCATTCGATATTAAATTTTGCCAAACACTTTTTATCAAAGTTACATCTCCATTTATAGGTGCCAATTTAGCAATGTTAATATTTAAATCATTACGCCCTTCTACTAAAATTAAGCTATTGGCGGTGCTAAGGGCTACCGCTTGCATATCTATTTTGGTAAGTGTGAGTTCTTGCCTTCTCAATTTTGAAAACTCGAGCAAAGCGCTAATCAAGGTGCCCATCTCATCGGTACACGCTTTTATGCTGTTGGTGTACTCCTTGCAGTTTGTTGTGCTTATGCAATCCCTTTCAAGCAAGGTAGTAAACATTTGTATGGCGCGTATGGGCGTTCGCAAGTCGTGCGATACGGTATAGTTAAATGCCTCAAGCTCATGGTTACTTTCCAACAATTGGGCGGTTCGGTGTTCTACTGTAAGCTCTAGCTGCTCTTGGTAGCGTTCTCGCTCCACCTCCAGTTCTTTGCGCCGGGTTACATCGTTCGCCAAGGTTAGGCGGTGTTCTTTATTATTTATAGTAATGGGGTTCGATGATACTTCTACTTGTATTGTTTCCCCGTTTTTCTTAACATGCAGCCATGGGCTGGCTATAGTTGGTTTGTTGCCCAATTGCATTATGGTTTCAGTAAGTTTGGCTACATCTTCGGTGGGCGTAATGTCAGAAATTTTCATGTTCAAAAACTCTTTTCTGCTATAGCCGTAGTGCTTTATGGCAGCCTCGTTTACATCTTTATACTGCAGTGTCTCTACGTTGTATATCCAAAGCGGCAATGGGTTTTCTTCAAAAATCAGTCGGTATTTTTTCTCTGATTGGTTTAGCTTATCGGTAGCTTCTATACGCTTGATAGCGCCCGATAGGATATTGGTCACGGCTTTTACATAGTTTATTTCATCGGGTGTATACTGCTTCACATTGGTGCTGAAGATACCCAGCACACCATGAGAACCCAAATCGCCTTGTAGCGGCAGGGTAATGCCGCTGCGCGCCCCTGCTTTTTTTAATGCACCGGTAGGTTTCACCCTCGGGTGCCCTTCATAATCGCTCACCACCAGTTCTTTACCAACTTTTAGGCAAAAGCCAGTGGGCGAATCTTCGTGTGTATCAACATCGTTGCAATCATCATTGGCTATGCCGGTACAAAAGGCTTGCTTTACTTTATTGTTGTGGGCATCCAAAATTGCTATTACTACAATCTCCACTTCAATAGTAAGCATTATTGTTGCCACACAGGTTCGGTAAATTGTTTCCAAGTCATCAACTGTCACCATTGAAAATCCAAGCAGGGCTAGATTTTCTTGCTGGCGCGCAAACAACTGCAGCTTTTGCTGGGCGTTTTTGGCCTCCGTTACATCTCGCTGTATGCTTATAAAGTGGGTAGCCTGGCCGTGCTTGTTTAGTACCGGCACTGCTGTTATATTTATCCAATAAGGGCTTCCGTTTTTTTGGTAGTTTATTACTTCAATGCTGCAAGGTTGCAAGGTGTTTAAAGATTCCTTTAACTTCCTCAGCTCGTTGTAGTCAGTTTTGGGGCCTTGCAGCATCCGCGGGGTTTGGCCTATGGCCTCCTCGGCTGCGTAGCCAGTTATGCGGGTAAAAGCATCGTTTACGTAAACAATGCGCGGGCCGGGGAGGTCTAATGGCTCTGCAGCGGTTATTATTACACCATCTTTGGCATTGGTAACTACTGATTGTAACATGCGCAGGTAAGCCTCTTCTTGCTTTTTCTCGGTAATGTCTTGTGCCACAAAGTAGGAGAGTTTGCGCTCAGGCTCGCCATACACTGCCCACGATATCCATTTGTATTCGCCACTTTTGGTAATAAACCTGTTTTCGTAGTTGCGGGTTTGGCCTTGGGTTTTCAAAATAGTTTTTGCTGAGCGAATTGCTACCTTTTTGTCGTCAGGATGTACAAATTC
Source organism: Sphingobacteriales bacterium (assembly GCA_027483645.1). Lineage (GTDB taxonomy): Bacteria > Bacteroidota > Bacteroidia > Chitinophagales > CAIOSU01 > CAIOSU01. The sequence goes on along the minus strand of JAIXUD010000009.1, from coordinate 348,089 downwards.
GTGAAACGGTTTTGCCGTCAATTCGGCATTAGTGTATCCTAAAACATTGGATAAGGCAGGGTTAAAGTTGGAGAAATACAAATCATCGTTTACTATACCCAACATGGCTGGCGACATTTCATAAATGCGCTGCATGTGCTGTTCCAGTTCCTTACGCCCTGTTGCGTCACTAAAGTACACCAGAAAGCCCTCTATGTGCGGCACTCCTCTAAGTTCAAGCCATTTATTAAGCGGGGCATAAAAACCAGTGTAGCTAAATGGCGTATCGCTTTCTTTAGCATCTAGGTAATGTTTTTGAAACTCAGTGCCCACTGCTTCTGGAAAACGCTCCCACATTATCCAGCCGAGCAAATCTCTCTTCGAAATTCCTAAAATTCCAATGGCGCTATCGTTTACATAGGTAATCACCCAGTCGTTATCAAAAAAAAGTACCCCATCGGGCATATTACTTAGCACTATCTCCAGTTGGTTTCTTGATGCTAGCAACTCATCTTGGTAGTGTTTCAGCTCGCTTATATCTTCCACAGTACCCACGTACGCCACCACCTCTCCGTTAGTATTGCGTAGCGGTGCCGCTTGCGAATAGGCCCACCTAACTTGCCTATCGCGGCCCATTATGCGGTAGGTAATCAGCGGGGTCGTTTCTTTTCTATCTACGTATTCTATCCACGTTTTCTTTATTCGTTCAGCATCGTCGGTATGAAAGCAGCCAAGGTAACCAAACCCTAAACCTTCATTTCCTTCAAAGCCGAATATCTCGCACATGCGCTCGTTCATCCAAGTGCAATAGCCATTGGGTGCGACTTGAAAAATGCCTACTGGCGAGTGCTCGCTCAACATGCGGAATTTTTCTTCGCTTTCGCGAAGGGCATTTTCCACTTTTTTTAGCTGGGTTATGTTTTGAGCAACTACCAGCACTTCTTTTACCTTGCTTTCGTCATCGAACAAGGGCGCTGCACTTACTATATAAATGAAGCCGGCAAAAGGAACTTGAAAAGAAATATGCTTGCCCTTTAGCACATGGGCCATATTTTCTTTTATCATCGCTTGATGCTCCAACTCAAAATTGGCGATATAATTAGTACCGATAAGGGTGTGGGGCTCAATGTTGAAGGCCTTCATATCGTCGCCGGCAGCATAGCGAAAATTTAAATTTAAATCAAGTATACCGATGTTGCCGTTCGGGAAGTTTTCTGCCAAAGAGCGGTACAGCTTCTCACTTTCTTCAAGCTTTTTTTGGGCTTCTACCTGCTCCGTTACATCCCTTATATTAGCTACCATAGCATTTACGGCAGGGTTGGCCAGCTGGTTGCTGCCATTTACGTGAAGGTAGCGCCAAGTATCATTTTTATGTTTAAAGCGCACTAAAACTGGTACTTGTGCCTCTGTATTGGCTGTAGCTTCAGCAAAGGTCTGCAACAAGTTTTGCAGGTCATCAGGGTGAACATGGTCAAACACGGGCTTACCCAACAGTTCGTCAGTGTCGTACCCCAGCATCGTTTTAATGGCAGGGCTCACATAAGTCCTGTTGCCTTGCGCATCGGTAAGCAGAATTATATCACTACTGCTTTGTATCATTGCCTTATATCGGTCCTCGTTGTTAGCTAACTCCTCTTGTAGTCGCTGTAACTCCAATTCCTTTATTTTGTATACCGAAATATCCCTTGAAAAACAACCGGCCCCTACCACCGCGCCACTATCATCCAATATAGGGTTGAAGGTAATCTCATTCCAAAAGCTTGGCTTCTGATCATGAATACGCTCAATAGAAAACCGCTCCCCTGCTAGCACCCGGGCATACTGCATTTCCCAGAACACCAGGCTTTCCTCACCAAATTCTTTAAAGGCAATACTTTCGCCTACTTTAGGTGTTTGGCCAGTAACATTAACGATAAACTCATCAAAGGCGCGATTGCTGCAAATAAGGTTCCGTTCTTGGTCTATCGACCAAATTACATCTCGAGTATGGTTAAACAGAAACTCGATACTGGCTGATTGTGCAGAACTTGGTTCCATAGTACGCTATGTTAACTGGCAGTATAATACCATTCGTTAAATCTTATTCAATATGCGCTCTAGGTGTCGTAAAGGTACTTAGCTATCAATAGTTATTTCATGACTTTTATCAGCACATTACCCAAATGTGCTAATAAATATGAAAATATAGAATAAAATAGCAGCTAAATGTACTAAATTTTTATGAAAAGGCTGGCATAGATAGCCCATTTCGCAATATTAGGATTATCAAGGTGGGTAAGGCGATGTATATAATCTATCCTAATGAATTTGAAGATGTTTTCAATGGCTACACCCGCCTCTACATAAGGTACTGGGTAGGCTACATCAAAGGCATTGAGCTTATTGTACTTTCTGTTTGCTTGGCTCATATTGCCATAGAAAACGTTGGTGGTGATTACCTCGCGCAGTTTCAGTGTTTTTATCCAAGGTATTTTATCGAACAACATGCCGCCAAAGTACCACTGGAAGTTGAGGCTAGCATATTGGTCGGCACTAAACTCTAGTAAGTTCATATTGTTGAACAAGTACTTGTTGTGCACGTAGCTAAAGTTGCCCTCAGGGTTACGCAGCAGCAGGTAAGGCACCGTACCTATAATTTTACCTACCCAAGCATTGTAATAGAAGCTCATTTTGGCGGTAGCTTGTATATCGCCTTGCAGGCCAAAGGCAATGTCGTGGTATTTAAAGTCGCTATCCGGGAAGTTGGGTATACCGGCAGTATACATCAGGCGCACTATAGGCCACTCATTCTTTTTACGGAACTGGCCGAAGAACCGCGCCATCTGCGCCTCGCGCAGGAAGGTGCCCGGCAAGGGCTTGCTGCGGTATTGCCACCTAAACGAAAGCGATGCTTCGGATGAGATTAAATCGTTTCGAACCACGCCCTCTTTCGTGTAGCCAAAGTCAAAAGCTGGTTTAAAGCGGCGGTGCAATAGCGTAAAGTATGCCGTTAAGTCTTTATGCAATTCGGTATCCCAAACAAACTTGAACGACTCCACATTGTACAACCGCTGTACGGCGTTTTTCTTTTGTAATATGCTGAACACGTTGTCATAGTCCATTTCCTCGGCATTGCGGCTTTTCAGGTCCACGTCGGTAAAGGCGCTTATGGCTATTTTATTCCAAGGTTTTCTGGAAATGATGAACTGGGTTTTGCCACCGTACTTTACCCTTTCATCTTTAAAACCATAAGCTATAAAAGCCTCAAATTGTATGCGCTCGCTAAAATTGGGGGTAGTACGGGCACCCAAGCGAAGCCTGAAGCCTTCCACATCATTAATGCTAAAGGTGTTGGAGATGGGGCCAAATTCAATAACCTTGGCCACCCGGGCGTAGCCGCTGGTGAGGGTTTGGGCGGCAAAAAATATAGTCTTAAATCGCTTGGTGCGCTTTAAGCTATCCACCATATCATAAATGCCGGCTTCGGTTTCGCCCAGCTCCACGTGGCGCATGGTATCCCAGTATTCGTCGGTTTGTTCGTAGGCTTCTTCGTCAATATCCGTGGCGTCAAATGCCGACCAGGCATCATCGTCAATAGGCTCATTAATTTTTACCTTTTTGTAGCTCTTATTCTTCTGCCCAATGATTTTGGTTTCCCCGCCAATGTAGTACGTAAACTGTATTTTCAGTTTTTCCCGGTTCGGCATCCAGTATGTGGTGCTATCGTTGCCAGTACTATCAGGTTGATAGGGTTCAAAGTCGTTGTAAAACCATAGCTTTTCTATAAAACCAATATTCACCCCTTCTGATAGCTCCATCTCAATACTACGGATGGCATTACTCTTTATGTTTATCAGCATTTTACCAGTAAAGGTATTCTCACCCTTACGCTTAGGCTTAAAGGCCATCTCTAGGTGCGGCTCTCCGTTTACGTATAGCGTGTCGTAGGCATATAGGGTGTACTTGTACACGCCCAAAGCATAATCGGCAACGGGGCTCACAAAGTTTTTGCCCATTACCGCTATTAAGTTTTCGTATACATTTAGGTTTTGGTTTACGCCACCTAGCAGGGTTGTTATAAAATCCTGCTTTTGCACGCCCGACATTTTTACGCCTACCACATGCTCAGTAGCCTTGCTAGGGTTGTTTTGCAAGTAGTTGTCGCTTATGTTTTCGATAAAGAAAATGGGTAGGGTAGAGGTGCCACTCCCCGAAGCGGTATCCACATAATCTTTCAAGTGCGGAAAGCGAGAAAGCAGTTTGCTTTCGTCAATATTCTTAGGCGCAAAGTCGGCTAGGTCAATCTGGTATTTGGTGTAAGCCTCGTATTGTAAGGTGTTGAATTGCGCCGTATTAAGGAATGGTTTATTGGCGATTATGCGGCGTAGTAATACATCGGCGGGGTTTTCACCAGCAACTACTACTGCTCCTTCTAGCGAAATGGCGTCTACTTCCATTTCGAAGTTGATGGTCTGCGTGGCTTCTGTAGAGATGAGCTTTTTAAGCACTTTATACCCCACTACCGAGGCCACAAGGGTATCGGCACGCTTGTTTACATTTAGCTCATAGTAGCCAGTATCATTGGTCATGGTACCAATAAACTTGCCCTCCACATACACATTGGTATATGGCATAGGTTCGCCAGTGGCTGCATCGGTTACGCGGCCCTTTATAATAGTGTTTTGCGCCTGCAACCCAATGCTTGCTAGTAGAGACGCAAGGATAAAGCTTAGTAGGTAGTGTGTTTGCTTCAAAATCATTTACTCAAAAGAACGTGCAAAATTAAGCTATTTTAATAGGGAGTATAGGCTTGCCCAAATAAATTGTTTAGGAAATAGTAACAAGCGTGATGCCAAATTTATCTTTTAGTAAACACCAGAACTTCGTGCTTGAATAAACGGCCAGGGCGTAGGTTAAGGTTGCCTTGTAACTGCAAACCGTGCAAATTAAATAATTGCAAGTAGCCCTCTAGCGTGTATTGGTGGGGGTGCAGTATGTCGCCTGGCACTATTTCGAAAAGTTTTTGCATCGCAGGGTAGTTGTGCGCATCTAGGGTCATTACTATCCATCCGCTGGGTTTGGTGGCGGCAACCAGTTTTTCAGTGGCAAGGTGTATGTCGGCTACATGGTTGAGGGCGTTCATACAAAACACCACATCAAATGGTTCTCGGGTTTTGAAGAGCTCTAATGGCAGGTTGCGGAACGTAGCCCATGGGTAAGACGCCGGTTTGAAGTGCTCCAGCCAGTGCCCATAAGTATCCAACAAGGGGTCGATGGCCGTCACCTGATGTTTCTCTAGCACCATATAGATACCTGCGGGTCCGCAGCCAGCATCCAAAACATGTTGTGGTTGTGCCAGTGCAGTGCCCAAACCTGGCGCTATGGTTGTAGCCTGTTGTAACAGATTGTTCCAATAATCGCACTTCCATTGGTAGTAGGTAGGCCAATCTTTACCGTGCAGGTATCGCCGCCACCAGTACTGCTCGAAATGTTGCGCTATGCGCCAACGTATAGGGTGGTTCAATGATAGTAGTTATGAAGTTGCGGGCTATGGATTAGCCGCAGGTGAAGATATAAATACTATATTTCCGTTGTACCATCATGTAGCCTGATCTGTGCTAATTTCGGACGAAAAGTTTGCAAAGCAAAGTTATGCCACTTGGCTAGGGGCATTGAGTAAGTTGAGCGAGTGGAACTCCTTTTTGCCTTTTTGCAGCACCAGTACCGAAGGCAGATAATCTATATGCAGGCCTTCATCTTTAAAGATGTGCTCCCACCTAGCCGAGGTAAGCAGCAACAGGTCGAAATGGCTAAGGAATTTATGGTCGAAATCTTGCTTAACGATGGTGGCAAAGCTATAGCTGCATCGAGCCATTTCCGTTTCGTATACCTGCCGGTTCTCGGTGAGCAACAGCACCGTCACCACACTACCTGCCGATTGCGATAGGATATTGGCATACTTCAGCAGGGGCAGGTCGTTTTCATCATAGTAGGCAACCACAATGCGGTTTGGAGCTATAAAGCTATGATCGGTAAAGAGTAATACGTCACACTCCACTTGCGCCAGTACCTTCCTTATCTTAAGCCCCATGGGCTGCTCCCTAAACATGGTTTCGGCACCGCCCATTAGTAGGAGCTCAGGTTGTAGGGTGTCGTGAACGTCCATTATTTCTTGATCAATGTCTTCATTGGCGCGGTAAATGGCTTCTACCGGCAACTGCAAGCGTTTCGATTCTTCTTGGAGGGGCGCAAAGCTATCTGCCTCAAAAAGGGTAGCGTCGGCGGGAGAGATATCGGTAATGGGCGATACGTGTAATGCCGAAACCTTGGTACCCGTATTACCACCAAAAGCATGTACCAAGCGCAAAAGCTTAGCCCCCATATTGGCCTTTCCGAATGATATCATTAAGCTTTGCCCGCTGGCCAATTGCGCTGCAGAAATTTTCTCAGGCCAGATGCGCCCAATCAAGCTAAGGGCTGGGCCGGTCATAAAAGTGGTAATAAGTGCCATAAACACCATCATGGTGAATATCTGTGGCCCAAGGATACCAAGGTCGTATCCAATGTTGAGTACCACTAGTTCCATCAAGCCTCGGGTGTTCATTAGCGCTCCTATGCTCAAGGAATCGCGCCAGTTTTGGCCGAGCACCCTTGCTGCTATGGTGCTGCCGCCAAACTTACCAGCTACTGCCACAGCGGTTACGCCAAAACAGGTGAGCCACAATCCTGGTGTGTTGAGTACGCCAATTTCGGTTCGTAAGCCGGTAAATACAAAGAACAACGGCAGTAGCAATACCAGCGCCACGTCTTCTATCTTTTCGGTAATTACTTTTTTAAAGCTGAAGCTATCGGGCATAATAACCCCTGCCAAAAATGCCCCAAACAACGCATGGATGCCAATGATTTCGCAGGTATACGCAGATACCAATAGCGTAAGGAACATGATGCCTACTACTGGTCGGTTCACCGTTTCTTTATTAACCCGGCCACTGGCTATGCGGGCTAAAAAGGGCTTAACTACCCAAAACATAAAGAGCACAAAGGCCACCGAAAGCGCAATAGTGGCGAATGCTGGGCCAATGCCACCTGCGTTTACCATTGCTATTACCCCTGCCAACAAGCACCAAGCGGTTACATCATCGGCTGCGGCGCAAGTGAGCACCAAGTTCCCGAGCGGTGTGCGGCTTAGGCCCCGCTCTTGCACAATACGAGCCAGTACCGGAAATGCGGTAATGCTCATGCTGATGCCCATAAACAAAGCAAATGCCGTGAACGATATGCCGGGCATGGCAAAGTTCTCGAACAAAAAGTAGGAAACGCCAACCCCCAATGCAAATGGGATGATGATACTGGCATGGCTAATAACTACCGCTTCGTGCGCCTTTTTGCGGATGGAGCGGATATCCAACTCCATACCGATAACGAACATAAATAGCAACAAGCCTATTTGGCTGAGGAACTGTAAGTTGCCCAACGAGTTGGCGGGGAAAAGGAACAGGGTAGCTTCGGGCCAAAGCCAGCCTAGTAATGATGGACCTAGAGCAATACCTGCTACAATCTCGCCGATTACTGTTGGCTGGCCAATTTTATGGAACAGGGTGCCAATTATACGCGCTGCCAAGATAATGGTAATGATTTGTAGCAACAGTATCGCCAGCGGGTGGTGCAATTGCGTAACGAAACTATTCCAGACAGTGGTGCTAGTATTGGTTATTTCGGTTCCGACTTCGGGTAAGGGGGAGGCGGCATCAGGACCGTTGGTAAGCAATAGCCAAATAAGCAGGCCTGTTACGCCTACCATTATGGTATAGAACCATCCGGTCTTCTTCATGCTGGTCGTTTGGTTATTTGGTCAATCTGGTCGCCTGCAAGATACGGAGATTATGGGGTTTTTTAAAGATGCGGTCCCTCGGTATCAGTACAAGCATTGCGGTCAGACGACTATGGTTGTACGGGTAGAAAGTTGAGGAATCGAGAGGCTCTCATTCGCAGAGGCCACGCTTCAGGCGTGGCCGACCGCTATTTACCGAGAGGTCTATCTTTCTATGATGAAGTAATTATAAATACATGTGTAAGCACCTTTGCGATAACCTTGGACTCCCTAACTGCAGCGGTCGGACGCCCTTTCCGATTAAAATGTTCAGCCACAAGCTAGTTTATACCCGCCCAAAGGTAGTCGTCTGACCGCATCAAACATGAGGCAGCTAAAACAATTACCCCAACCGCTCCTTAATATCCAACCGATGTTTGCGGGCGGTGTCTTTGGCGATGTCATATCCTGCATCGGCATGGCGGATAACGCCCATGGCGGGGTCGTTGTGTAGTACCCGTTTCAAGCGTCGTTCGGCATCGGGTGTTCCGTCGGCGACTATTACCATGCCTGCGTGTAATGAATAGCCAATACCTACCCCGCCGCCATGGTGGTAGCTTACCCAACTGGCACCACCAGCGGTGTTGATGAGGGCGTTCAGTATTGGCCAGTCGGCCACCGCATCACTGCCGTCAAGCATAGCCTCCGTTTCGCGGTTAGGCGATGCTACCGAGCCGGTATCCAAATGGTCGCGCCCGATTACAATTGGAGCTTTTACTTTGCCATCGGCTACTAGCTTATTGATGGCAAGGCCAGCCTTTTCCCTATCGCCCATACCCAGCCAGCAAATGCGGGCAGGCAGTCCTTGAAAGGCAATGCGCTCTTTGGCCATGGCCAGCCAGCGCAGCAGCCCCGTATCGGTAGGGAAGAGGCGTTTCAGTTCCTCGTCGCAGGTGTAAATATCTTCAGGGTCGCCACTTAAAGCCACAAACCTGAACGGCCCTTTGCCCTCACAGAAAAGTGGCCTTATATATGCAGGCACAAACCCTGGGAAACCGAAGGCGCCTTTCAATCCACGGGCAAATGCTTGCCCACGCAGGTTGTTCCCATAGTCGAAGGTAATGGCACCGCGGCTTTGTAGCTCCAGCATCAGGCCCACGTGGGTTACCATGGTATCCAGCGAGCGGGTACGGTAAGTATCGGGGCTACGCTCGCGAAGGCTATTGGCTTCGGCTACGCTTAGTGATTCGGGAAAGTAGCCCACCAGTTCATCGTGCGCACTGGTTTGGTCAGTTAGGGTATCGGGGGTAATGTTGCGATCCAGCAGGCGTTGCAGCAGGTCAACGGCATTGCATACCACACCAATGGAAACAGCCTCGCCGTTGGCTTTCGCTTCTAGCGCGCGGTCAATAGCCTCATCAATGTTGTGGGTCATTTCGTCTAAATAGCGGGTCTCAATGCGTTTCAGCACTCGCCATTCCTCAATTTCAGCAGCTAGGCATACGCCCTCGTTCATGGTGATGGAGAGCGGCTGTGCACCGCCCATGCCGCCTAGGCCAGCAGTTACGTTCAGGGTACCTTTTAAGCTGCCGTTAAAATGCTTGGTAGCCAATGATAGGTAGGTTTCGTAAGTACCCTGCACAATGCCTTGCGAGCCGATGTATATCCAACTACCGGCGGTCATTTGGCCATACATCATCAAGCCCTTGGCCTCCAGCTCACGGAAGTGCTCCCAGTTGGCCCAGTGGCCTACCAGGTTGCTGTTGGCTATCAGTACCCGCGGGGCATCTTTATGGGTAGGCAATATACCCACCGGCTTGCCCGATTGTACCAGCAGTGTCTCGTCGTCGTTAAGGTCTTTCAGGGCCTTTACTATCAGCTCAAAGGCCTCCCAGTTGCGGGCTGCTTTGCCGGTGCCGCCATATACTATCAGGTCTTCGGGGCGCTCGGCCACCTCGGGGTCAAGGTTGTTAAGCAACATGCGCAGGGCCGCCTCTTGCACCCAGCCTTTGCAGGTAAGTTGGTTGCCGGTTGGGGCTTTGAGCGTGCGGGAGGTAGTGGTCATAATCGGCTTATTTGCATGATTGCTAAGATATGGAATTTGGGTGGACGATTGACGGTTGATGGTTATGGAAAGTTAATGTCGCAGGCATATCGTATGAAGCACACTATAGGAAAGGCAGGCTTACTTTTGCATGCTACTTCCCATTACCATATTTTTACCAAAAACAACAGACCAATGGGCGCCTGGGGACACGGAATATTTGACGATGATACCGCTATGGATACCGTAGTGGAGATAAGCCATAGCGAGCATCCACATCAGTTTTTTGCCGCTGCTTTTGATAATGCTTTGGAGACGGATAACCTGGAGTACGATGATTGCCACGCGGTAATTATCTCCGCCGCTTTTATGGATGCGCTGCTCAACGGCACCCCCTACATTATTGAAGGTTGCGAAGACGATGATTACTTGGGCACTTTCGCTCGCAAGCAAATTGCCCTCAACGTGACCGATTTGAAGCCCATTGCCATAGAGGCCTTACAAGTAGTGCTTTCCGATAAATCGGAGTTGAAAGAACTGTGGGCTGAAAATGAAGAACTCTACCCGCTTTGGAAGGCAAATGTAGAAGGGTTGGTGGAGCGGTTGAAGTAAAGCGTTTCTTGAAAAACTCAAAACATTGTCATCCCGAGCTTTTCCGCGAGGGATCTCCTGGCACCGAAGTATTACTGTTTAATTACCCCTGCATCAATCCCGTATTATGTAGATAAATCTCTAGGTAATTCAAGATTTGAACCCAACCGCCCGAAGGTCCCTCGTGAAAAACTCGGGATGACAGACGGGGAAAACACATCGTACATCAGAAAATCACCCCAGCTTCTCCAGCGCTTTCAGTATATTACCTTCAACCCTTTCTAGCACATTACTAGTATCAGTGCGTTGGAAGGTTCGGCCCAGTAGTAGTTCGTATAGCTCAATATAGCGGTTGGTAATAGTATCTACCCACACGTCGCTCATTTCGGGTACGGTTTGGCCCTCTTTGCCTTGAAAGTTGTTGGCTATCAACCACTCGCGTACAAACTCTTTGCTCAATTGCTTTTGTGGTTCGCCATTGGTTTGGCGCTGCTCGTAGCCTTCGGCATAGAAGTAGCGCGATGAGTCGGGTGTATGTATTTCGTCCATCAAGGTTACCTGCCCATTGTGGAATCCGAACTCATACTTGGTATCCACCAATATCAAACCGCGCTCGGCGGCCATTTCGGTGCCGCGGTCAAACAGGTCGCGGGTGTAGCGCTCCATGGTTATGTAGTCGGCTTCGCTTACTATGCCTTGTTGTAGTATCTCTTCGCGGCTAATGTCCTCATCGTGTCCTTCAGCGGCTTTGGCGGCTGGGGTAATAATAGGGCTTGGCAGTCTGTCATGCTCTTTCAGCCCTTCGGGCAGCGCCACGCCGCATAGTTCGCGCAGGCCGCTCTTGTAAGTACGCCAAGCATGGCCGGTAAGGTAGCCACGTATCACCATTTCGATGCGGATGGGCTCGCATATTTTACCAATGGCCACGTTCGGGTCCGGCGAATCGATAAACCAGTTGGGGCATACATCCACACAGCTTTTGAGGAACTTTGCTGCAATCTGGTTCAGCACCTGTCCTTTATAAGGTATCGGGCGGGGCAGTATCACATCGAAAGCCGAAATGCGGTCGCTGGCCACCATTACCAAGTACTTATTATCGATGTTGTACACGTCGCGTACTTTGCCGTGGTAAACGCTTACTTGGCCGGGCAACTGGAATTCGGTGCGGAGGATGCTCATGGGGTGGGTGGGTTATGCTGCCGCAAAGTTGGTGAAAAATGTGCGGATGTACCAAAGTTAATGTGCTAATGTGCTGATGTACCGATGTGCTGATGTTGAGATGTGCTGATGTGCAAATGTGCTGATGTACCCCGCCCCTTCGGATGTTCACATCCGAAGGGGCGGGGATTAAAAATTGTTTCGTCGAAATATGACTTTAATATTTTACTTGAACCGTAATTGCTGAAAACAACACATCCTTTCCGGTACTACTCTCTTTTATATATGGACCAGCTTTAAACCATGTTAACTCTGGAACTATCGATACATTATCAATTGGGCTATATTCAAAGTTCAAGCTTACTTGATGGCCAATAAGCTTTTGATTGTTTAGGTTGGCATAAATAACAGCTACGTTTGGCCCGTAAATACCGTCATTTACACTAAATCGCCAAAACACATCATAGTCAAATGAAAAATTTAGGTTTTTAGTCAATTGAATGGCAACTGATGGATGAAAATCAATGAGGTTTACCGGCCCTATCAAAGCGGCTAAACCAAAATAAGCACCTCTCGGAAACAATGGGTTAAATGTATTCAGCACTTGGTCGTTTTCATCTTTATCTCCGCTTATTAATTCTGTCTTCAACCTTATGGTAGGTTTTAACTTTGAAAGTGTGCAAATGTATCCTACATCAATAGAACTGGTGTATGCGTTAATTTTTTTTGAGCCAAACCTTCCAAACTGGTACAAACTTTCAAAATCATAAAAGTAGCTATTTGTTCTTTTAAAAAGTCTTATGCCAAATGAGTGGCGAAGTTCTGCACCAGAAGAAGTAGTATATCTTTTCAATGCGTTGGCATAACCTATGTAGTATGCATCAAGCGTTCCAATGTGTTTAATATTGGGGATGGCATTATAAAAAATCCAAATTTTTTGAGAGGTGTTTAGATGATCGTCGAAAAAACCATTTTGTATTGAAACAGGATTACCATAAAGCATATGGGTTTCAATTCTCTTCGATCTTAAAGTAAGGTTCGCGGCATCAAAGCTTAATCGGTTGTTTGGACCTTCCCTCACCGAAACAATTCTTTGCGAACCGAATAAAAGCTCTTGCCTACCTACACGGATATTGGCAAATTTTTTTTTGAAAGGCGAAACATCCAAAAACAGTTGTTGCCACGCAGCAAGGTTTTCATCGATGCTTCTGTTTGGAGTTGGCCTACCGACTGCCGAAGTACTGTTAAATTGAACAAAAAACCTAAAATGTTGGGTGGCATGTAGGCTGGCATGTAGTAAGTATCGATTGTAAACGGCTGTATACTGTTTTTTGGGAGCATCTCCCCAATCTTCGTTTTGGTAAAATTGTATTTGAAATCTATTTTCACCACCAAGCGATACATAAAATTGTTGAGTAGGGCTTATTTCTAAATATTTAAGCTTTTTATAGAAGTTGGGATTAGTGTCGTTCTTGAGATATGAGAAGTCATCTTGATAGCGAGGGTTTTTTATGCCGTATTGTTGGGCAATAGCAATTGCTGGAACAAGAGTGATAAGTAATATAAGTTGTATGTACATCAGTATTTTCTTATCAATACAACTCCAAACACAATAAGCGCCACGCCTATCAAGCGGTAAATATTAATACTTTGCTGGTTTAGCACTAAAATTTTGAAATGATCAAGCAGTAATGAGATTATCATTTGGCCTAAAACAATTAACCCAAAGCTGAGTGCTGGCCCTAGCTTTGGGAATGCCATAACAACTATGGCAACATAGGCAGCACCTAAAACACCAGCAAGCCAACCATAAATAGGCACATTTTTAACTGCTTCTAAATTTACTGGCTGCTTGCTTATTAAAATGTATGCTAGCAGTGCTAAGCCGCCCACGCAAAATGATATAAATGTTGCCCATATAGGGCTTGATAATACCCGGCCTACTCGTGTATTTAACCCGGCTTGCACAGGTAGGAATGCTCCTGCGAGCACTACTAATAACATCCATACCAAGTTTCCCAAAACCTTTATATTATAGTGTTATTTATTTTGATGTCCGCCATAAAAATTGATTGGCGACCATTGGGGTATTGCAGGAAAAATGCTTGGTGCAAGAGTAGCATAATCGCCATATGCATATACAATTTTCCCATCTACCACAGTTATAAAAGCCTCAATCGACTTTATCTCTTCTTCTTGTACTTCGAAATAATTTTTGGTGAGTAATGCAAAGTCGGCTACAAATCCTTCTTTAAGCATCCCCCTATCTTTTTCAAGGTTAACCAAGGCTGCGCTTCCTTGCGTATATAGTTTTAAAGCGGTTTCGCGATCAAGTAAGTTGTCATTAGCAAAATGTTTGGTTCCGCCAACGGTTTTTCCAGTTGTTAGCCAATAGAGTCCTATCCACGGGTTATAACTGCTCACCCTAGTGCCATCTGAGCCCATACCAACTTTTATACCCATATCCAGCATTTTTTTTACTGGTGGCGTGAAACCAGCTGCTGCTAAACCATATCTTTTTATAAACGCTTCGCCTTGGTAAGCCATTCTATGTTGTATGGCTATACCACCACCAAGTTTTTTAATTCTCAAAAGGTTTTCATCAGATACGGTTTCAGCATGGTCAAAAAACCAAAGCAATCCGTTTAGCGGTGTTTCGCGGTCTATTTCTTCAATTACGTTAAGAAAACGGCTAATACTTTCATTATAGGTTGCGTGTAGCCTAAATGGCCATCGGTTTTTAATCAATAGAGATAGCACTTCTTTTAATTGTGCCTCCATAGCTGGGTTTAGCTCGGGCCTTGGTTGGTCAAAGTTTTCAAAGTCAGCAGCGCTCATAACTAAGTTTTCTCCACCGCCCTGCACATAATATTCTAGATGATGGTTTTCGTTATGGTCATCACCACAACCTTGGCCAATATCAACGGTGTTTATCCACCCGCTGAAATCTATAAGCTCTTTGCCAGATTTTTGTGCAAACAGATAATAAGGTAATCGCACGGTCAATTCATTCTTCTCGCAAAGTAGTGCAGTAGTACCGTAGTCATCTGGGTAATTTTGAAATCCTCCTCCAGCATCCATTACTGATGTTATACCGAATCTATTCAACTCGAGCATGAATCTTTTGGTTGAGTTAATCTTTTCTTCATAAGATAACTCTGGCAGCCGCGCCAAGGTAGAGTAGAGCAAAAAAGCGTTGGGCTCGGCAACTAAGAGCCCGTTAGGTTCTCCGTTTTCGTCTTTCGAAATCAAACCACCTGGAGGGTTTGGAGTATCTCTGTTAATATTTAAGGCTTTAAGGCCTGACTTGTTTATGTAGGCATGGCCATAGAGATGCAGTATAAAAGTTGGTACAGAGCCCGTTGCTTCATTAATTTCTGCAAGTGTTGGCAATCTTTTCTCATCAAACTGGTAAGCGCTCCAACCGCCAACAACCCTAACCCACTGGCCTTGGGGGGTGCGCGCTGCTTGCTCTTTTAACATTAACAAAGCAGTTTTCAAACTTTTTACACCATCCCAACGCAACTCGGCATTATAAAACCTGCCTCCCCTTATTACATGCAAATGCGAATCGAAGATGCCAGGAATTAAAGTATTTCCTTTGGCATCAACTATCTTTGTTTTGTTGTCTTTGTAGCTCAATACTTGCTTGTTAGTGCCTATTGCTACTATTTTTCCGTCTTTCACGGCAATTGCTTCTGCCTTGGGTTTTTCAGGATCTAAAGTATAAATGAGGGCATTGTGCAATATTAAATCGGCTTTACCTTGCGCAAAAACATAAAACACATTAGCAAAAAGCAAAAATGAGAGGAAGCAGGTCTTCATGCGATTAGGGGTTAAAGAAGTTAGTTTTGTTTACTTTTTGCTGCCTTCAGATGCATTAAACATTTCTTTGGCGTACTTAATGCCTAATCCATAGCCACCGCCATGTTCTTTGGCAATATCGTTCACTATGTCATATGTAGATTGCCTTGCCCAATCGCGCTGCAACTCAAGCATGTATTGCAAGCTAGTCATTGGTTGTGCTCCAGCTTGTATCATACGTTGTACTGCCATGTCATGGGCTTCTTTGCTCACACCGCCGCAAGCATCGGTAATAAAATAAACCTCGTAACCATCTGCTATGGCACTAAGCACAGGGCCTACAATACATACTTCGGTCCATAAGCCTGCAAAAACAATCTTCTTTTTACCCTTGCTCGTAATTGCTTTGTATGCCGCAGGGTCTTCCCAAGTGTTCATGGTAGTGCGGTCGATAACAGGTATATTAGGAAAAACTTCGGTAATCTCGCTAAAAACTGGTCCACTGAAGGATTTAGCTGCCACAGATGTAATTACTGTTGACACATTGAATGCTTTTGCTGCCTTGGATATAAGCGCCGTGTTGTTACGAATGATCTCAATAGGGTGAGATTGTGTGGCAAAGGCCATTTGAGGCTGATGGTCAATGAGCACCAAGGTATGGTTTGTAGGGGTTAGCAATTTGGAGCTGGGATTTTGGGCCAAAAGGTTGCTGCTTAATAATACTGCAATAAAAAATACCAATGTAAGATGTTTGATTTGCATGTTTTTAGTTTATATAGGTTAATAATGCTGTTAAATTAATAGTTTTGTTCCAAAAATCAACTTTAGCTGTTTGTTCTTTTTTTATAAAATTTAACATACCATCAATAATGCGCCTTCTGGTGCGATAATCATCGTTGCTCATAGTTTATTTATTTCCTTCCTCTAGCTGGTATGAATCATCAATAAAAAAATAAAATGTTTGTATAAGCTCCCTTACCCGATTGTTTTATACATTCCTTGCTTATCTTAGAACATGCGCAACTTATTACCCCTGCTACACCCTGCCTTAGTTTTGGCATGCTTCGTTTTTTCCTGGTGTCCTGTTTCAGGCCAAACCCAATACCCGCCCCGCTTGTACGGCGATACCGCCAATGCCCCATTCTATCATGGTGTGGCCAGCGGCGATCCACTGCCCAATGCGGTTTTGCTATGGACGCGCGTAACACCCGATAGCGCCACGGCTGCGCCTATCTCCCTTACTTGGGAGCTTGCTACCGATACTGGCTTTGCCAATGTGGTGGCTAATGGAACCGGCACTGCTTCTGCCGCAAGAGATTTTACCTTAACGGTAGATGCCACGGGCCTTACCCCCAATACGGTTTATTATTATCGCTTTGAGTCGCCCAATGGAGCTACTTCGCGCCGGGGGCGCACCCAAACCGCGCCGCAGGGCAGCACCGATAGTATGAAGGTGGCGGTACTATCGTGCAGCAGCGTCTACTCCGGCTACTTTAATGGCTATGCCCGCTTGGCCGAGCGCAAGGATATTAATTTGGTGATACACATGGGCGACTACCTGTATGATTTTGTAGACCCCAACGAGCAGGTGCGCGTGCCCAGCCCCGCGCCCATTGGCCCCAGAACCGTAGATGAGTGGCGGGACAGGCATGAGTATTACCTGCTTGACCCTGATTTGCGCGATGCCCGTGCCCAGTTTCCATGGGTAACTTTTTGGGACAACCACGATGTAAACCAAAGCACGCCACTAAACGGCAGTATTGCCTTTACCGAGTGGGTACCCATAAGGATGGCCGATACTACGCAGCCAACCCGCATTTACAGGGCCTTTCAATATGGCGATTTGTTTGACCTACATATGCTGGATATTCTGCTGTTTCGCGATAGGGATACCATTGCGCCTGGCGAAACCAGCATTTTAGGGACCGTGCAGCACAACTGGTTTATCAACTCTTGGCTGGCATCAACCACCAAATGGAACCTGCTGGGCAGCCAGAAAATGGTGGGTGGCTGGTATGCCCGTGGCGTACCCCAAATACCGCAAATACCGCGCGATGGCGATTTTTTTAGCACCAATAGCTGGGATGGCTATGTAGAAGACCGCAGGCGGCTGTTTAACCTGTTCGATTCTTTGGATAGGCGAAACAATATGTTTATTAGCGGCGATGCGCACATGTCTCTTGCTTTGGATTTGGCCATCGATCCTTTTGACAGTCTGCAGTATTCGGCCCTTACCGGTGCCGGGGCGGTGGGCACGGAGTTTTTGCCCACTAGTGTTACCCGCGGCAACTTTGATGAAATGGGTATTTCTGTAGGCTTGGTACCTGCTGCCGTAGAAATAAGCCTGAACGCCAATCCGCACCATGTGTTTATGGAGGTGGTTCAACATGGCTATGGGGTGCTTAGCATAAATAAAGACAGCATTACGGCAGAGTATTGGTATTCGCCCATATTAACCGAAACCACCACCGAAACCCTTGGGCAAAGCTTGGTGATGGAAGACGGCGCTGGGCATTGGAAACGGAATTTGCCTACCAGTGTAGCGCCTATTATCTCTACCGCACCTACCGAGTTTGTTTCGCTTATAAGGCCGAACCCTGCAAACGATTGGATAGAGTTTGATATAGAAAGCCAAAACCCAGCGGCCGCCCAAGTAAAAATGTTCAATATAGCGGGTAAGGTCATCAAGCTTACTGATGTTCGCAAGTCGGCAGGGGGCAGCACTTACCGCATTTACACGGGCAACCTGCAACCAGCTATTTACATTATACAAGTTGTTACTGCCGAAGGTGCCATGATTAGACAGTTTGTGAAGCAGTAGGGTTTTTAGGGGGGGGTGGAATAGGAAATAGGAAATAGGAAATAGGAATTAGGAATTAGGAATTAGGAAAGAGGAATTAGGAATTAGTATGGTGTTATGCGCGGTGTTCAAATAGTGGGTGTTGTCGTCTAGGATGTGAGTATTGATGAGGGTTTTGGGGGTTGTCTTTAGTTTATTAGCGTAAGCGCTTTGAACGATATGGTTTTGCAGCACCGATTCAAGTGTACTGCTGCACCGCCCTAGAAGCCCGTAAACCCTTGGAAAAGATACGCATTAGCACCCTGATGACAGTAGAAAGCCTCATGAAACTCAATGAGTTGAAACAAATCTTTGCTGTGGGCGTATAATTTTTTCAAAAAAGGTTGCACAAGTAAGATTAGAGTGCTTATATTTGCATCCACAATTACGGAATACAGCGTTCTTTTTGAAACAATATACCAAGCGAAAGTAGCTCAGCTGGTAGAGCACGACCTTGCCAAGGTCGGGGTCGCGAGTTCGAATCTCGTCTTTCGCTCTTTTTCCCTCCTAAGAGAAATACACTACAATTTTAAGAGGCCCTGGTGGTGGAATGGTAGACACGCAGGACTTAAAATCCTGTAGGCAGTAATGTCTGTGCGGGTTCAAGTCCCGCCCGGGGTACTAAAGAAAAGACAAGCTGCCGATTGGCGGCTTTTTTTATGTCAGAAAGGTTGGTTTTACATTATTTTTGAGGGGACATTTCAAGTTGCACTGTCAATTTTAATCCTGTTGGATGCAATGTCTTTGCTGGCCCGCCTACCGGCAGGCAGGTTCAAGTCCCGCCCGGGATACTAACGAAAAGATAAGCTGCCAATTGGCGGCTTTTTTTATGCCTTAAACGTTTTTGTTTAAACTGATTTCCAAAAAACTTGTTTCCCTGAAAGGTAACCTTCGGAGAAATAATTCGTGAAACATTGTGTCGCTCCTAAATTTATCATAGCCGCTTGCGACTATTTTTGATATCCATCTTTTGTTGTTGTAAAGTATTTTTAATTTTTAAAAATTATTTTTATTTAATTTACAGCTGTAGGTTCGTGAATTTTTAATTGTTTTTTTACTTTATGCTATGACGATTAATAAACTATCAGAAACGCTATATCAGAAATTTCTCTCCGATAATAGTAAGGAAAAAAGCGAAAAAATCATCTTAATAGTAGCTATAATCAGCTTTTTGATTCACCTAACGCTGATTGGATTAGTTCATTTTAACATCATTGACATCGGAGAATCGAGTTTATTGAAAAATCCTGTTGCCGCCATTTACACACCTTTTTCTTTTATATTGGTATATGAGGTGTATTTATTGATTTTTTACCTGCCCAAGTCAACATCTATATACGTATCAAAACAATACGAAATTATTACGCTCATTGTCTTTAGGCGTTTATTTAAGGACTTATCAAACCTGAACCTAACTGAGAACTGGTTTAATGACAAAAATGACCTACAGTTTACTTTTGACTTAATAACGGCCATCCTATTGTTTTATTTAATCTATTTGTTTCACATTCATCGCTCTAAAATCCATGAAACAATTAATGAAAAGAAGCAGGATTTAAGACGGATAAAGGAATTTATTGGCGTTAAAAAGTGGATTGCCATTGCACTAGTGCCTATACTAGTTGTGGTTTCTATTCATTCATTTCTTGGCTGGACGCTCGGGGTTTTTCAACTTGATTATATAACCGTTTTGTCTTTCAAAAACATAAATAATATTTTCTTTGAGCAGTTCTTTACCATCTTAATTATTACGGATGTTTTACTACTCCTTTTTTCTTTTTTCCATACCGATCATTTCCACAAAGTGATTAGAAATTCTGGTTTCATCATTTCAACCATCTTAATAAGAATATCGTTTTCGGTAGACGGAATAATCAATAACTCTTTAATTCTCGCTGCCGTTATATTTGGACTCTTAGTAGTGGTCATACATAATAAATTTGAAAAGCAATTAAGGAATGACGAGATGGCTGATAATATGGAGCGATAAAGTAGTACATTTTCACCCGATTTCATATTTGCCTCCCTTGCCAATGTCGGGGTCGAGGAATCGCATCTCAACTATTTCTCTTTTCCAATAAGAGGTTTATTGGTTTAAGGATATTCAGAAATGACTATCAATCCTTATAGACAATATTGGCTATCACGGTCTATCTGCTTGAAGTCAGCTTATTTAATTCAACACTCCAGCGGCTCTTCTTACCTCAATTGTCTCCTGCTCTTCCCCAAACACCGACTCATTATGCTGGCTGATATCCAAACCGATTTCCTCATCCGCTGCTTTTACCCGAAGCGGGATAATAAAGTTGGTGAACTTGAGCAGCGCATACGCGCCAACAAAAGTAAATACCGATACAATTACTAGCGCAAGCAAGTGTTTCCAAAGTAGGTCAGGATTGCCGGTACTTACTAAGCCATCTTTGGTAGCAAACACTGCTGTAAGTATCATACCCACTATGCCGCCAACACCATGGCAGGGGAACACATCCAGCGTGTCGTCAATAGTGCTTTTGTTTTTCCAGTGTACGGCATAGTTGCTGATGATGCTGGCCACTAAACCAATAAATATAGCCGGCCCGAAGCTCACAAAGCCCGCTGCTGGGGTAATGGCCACCAAGCCCACCACCGCGCCTATGCAGGCACCTGTTGCGGTGGCTTTGCGGCCTTTGGCAGCATCCAACAGCATCCACGCCATCATCGCAGCGGCGCTAGCCATGTGGGTATTGATAAAGGCAACCACCGCCAACGAGCTAGGCTCTAATGCAGAGCCCGCGTTAAAACCAAACCAACCAAACCAAAGTAAGCCAGTGCCCAGTATTACATAAGGTACGTTGGGGGTGCGGTGCTCCTTGTTTTCTAGGTGAGACTTGCGCCTGCCCAATACCATGGCGCCTGCCAGCGCGGCAAAGCCCGCGGATATGTGCACTACCGTTCCGCCTGCAAAGTCGAGGACGCCCCACTTAAATAAGAAACCTTCTGGGTGCCAGGTCCAGTGGGCTAGGGGGCAGTAAATCAATAGAGAGAACAGGCACACAAAAATGAGGTAAGCCCAGAACCGCACACGCTCGGCAAACGAGCCAGTAATAAGCGCCGGGGTAATGATGGCAAACTTTAATTGAAAGGCCGCAAACAAGATAAAGGGCAGCCCAGTGGCTAAGGTGCTGTGAGGGGCAGTGCCCACATTATCAAAAAACAAGAAACTGAGCGGGTTGCCAATAAAGCCCCCTATACTATCGCCAAAGGCGAGGCTAAAGCCCACCATATACCATAGTAAACTCACCACACCAAGCGCCACAAAGCTTTGTAGCATAGTACTTATTACGTTCTTGGGGTTGATCATCCCGCCGTAAAAGAAACTCAGGCCCGGTGTCATCAACAATACCAAGCCCGAAGCAGTAAGCATCCAAGCCATAGTGCCACTATCGAAAGGTAAAGTGCTCTCTGGATGGGTACTCGGCCAAAAACAACAGAATAGCACCAAAACAAGGAAGATGTAAAATGCAATGGTGCCGTATTTTTTCTTTTGAGTGGTGGTCATGGCTAATTTTGTTGTTTCGAGCCGCAAATTTTGTTATTTATTTGGATATTTTCATTGCATTTTGTGCACAATAGCGCTCAAGTTATTAGATATTGGTTTTGTTAAAGTGTTTTATGCGTTTCCCAATTTTAGCCGAGCTATCCTCCTCAGGTTAATTGTGTGTTGATTTCGTTGGGGGTGCTCAGCATTTTATGTACCGGGCAGCTATTGGCTACGGCAAGCAGCCTGGTTCTTTGTGCTTCATCAAGGTTGCCTACCACGGTAATTTTTCGGTTAATCGTAGTTTTGTTTTCCTTGTCGTCGCGGTCGAGCTCAATCTCTATATTTACCTCTTGCAAGTCCCATCCCTTGTGGTTGGTATACATTTTAAGGGTGGCGCTGGTGCAAGCTGCCAGGGCTGCAATCAATAGTTCTTTCGGCGAAAATCCTAAATCTTTCCCTCCTTTATCTATGGGTTCGTCGGCAATGAGCTGGTTGCCCGTTTCGGAGGTTATCTCAATTTTGTAAAGCTCGTTTTTAATGGTTGATGATATCTTTGCCATATTGCTATTTTTTAAAAGTTGGGTAAGGAACAAACTCTACTTCGTCGCCCTTGATTTTATCAAAGGTTTGTGCCTCCCATTTCTGTTTGGCCTCTGTTATCAGCTCTTTGGTGGAGGATACAAAATTCCAATCTATGAAGCGTTCCTCGGCAAACGGTTCACCGCCAAACAGGTAAATGGTGGTGTTCGCCTCCATGGTAAAATCGCAGAGGTTGCTATCGTTAGCTACCAGTAGGTGCTTAGGCTCGTAGGTGTGCCCCTCGCTCTCTATCGCACCTTCCAAAATGTACAAACCCGCTTCACCATACAGCTCATGCCCAATGCTTACAGTCTGCTTGGCGGTACTTTTTATCTCAATCATAAACAGCTTGCTATACACCGGCACCGCCGATTTTTTACCAAAGGCTTCCCCTGCTACCAGTTTATATTGAAGGTCGCCATCCGTCCATGACGGTATTTGCTCCTGGTTGATGTGGAAAAATTCCGGGTCCATCTGCTCCAACTCCTTGGGCAGTGCTACCCATATTTGTAGGCCGTGCATAGTTTTATCGGCGTGCCGCAAATACTCCGGTGTGCGCTCAGAGTGTACAATCCCTTTACCGGCGGTCATCCAATTTACCGCGCCGGGCTTTATCTCTACTTCGTTGCCTAGTGTATCGCGGTGCATAATGCTGCCTTCAAACAAAAATGTGAGCGTGGAGAGGCCAATGTGCGGGTGGGGCAATACATCAAAGTTTTCCCGCTCATCAAGCTTAACGGGCCCCATGTGGTCGATGTAGATAAATGGCCCTACCATCCGTTTTTGGCGAAAGGGCAATAGCCTCCCCACCATAAATTTACCGATGCTGGCGGCGCGTTCTTCTATAATTAGATTGATGTTGGACATATACAGGGGAGTTAGGTTGAATAAGGGTGTACAACTGGAAGAACAACCCATTAGCAAATATAACAAACCTTAAAAAATTGGGAGGAAGTGCGGCTATGTGGGGAAGATTAAACCACGAAGAACACTAAGAAAAAGGCACAAAGGTCACTAGGTACATAGTTTTGCTTTGTGTTCTTAGTGATTTCCTTTGTGTACTTCGTGGTTAAAATCGCATGCATGTCAATAGTAAAAAGTAATTCCTATTTACTCTTGGGATATGCAATCCGCACGTGGTACATGCTGTTTAGCATTTTTTTGATGAGCTTTTTCACCTGAGTTATTTCGCGGAAGGTAATATCGGAGTTGGCGAATTGGTTTTGGTCTATTTTGTTATTTACTAGCCTTTCCACCAAACTTTCTATATCGTCGTTGGTAGGGTTTTTTAGGCTACGGCTGGCCGCTTCGCAGCTGTCCACCATCATCAGTATAGCGGTTTCTTTACTGTAGGGTAGGGGCCCAGGGTAGCGGAAACGCTCATCGGTATGCTCTTGGTCGGGCGAACTTTTAAGGAAGCTTTGCCAGAAATATTCCACCCTAGTAGTACCGTGGTGCGTGCGGATAAAGTCTATAATTACATCAGGCACCTTGTGCTTCTTCGCATGCTCTACGCCCTTCTTTACGTGGCCGATGATGATGCGCGCGCTTTCCTCGTAGGGTAGGTCGTCGTGCGGGTTTATGTCGGCATGTTGGTTTTCGATAAAGTAAATAGGGTTGTCCATTTTACCGATGTCGTGGTACAGCGCGCCAACTTTCACTAGCATGGTGTTAGCACCAATCTCATAGGCAGCGGCTTCGGCAATATTGGCAACTGAAAGCGAGTGGTGGAAAGTGCCCGGAGCCTTTAGCGAAAGCTCCTTAAGCACGGGTTTGTTTATATCAGAAAGCTCCAGCAAGGTAATCTCCGACACAAAGCCAAAAAGCTTCTCGAACACCGGTATAAGGGGATAGGCCAAAAGCGTGAGCAGTACGTTGAGCGCTAGCATACCTGCATTGCTGGTATCAATATCTTGTAAGTTGCCATGCTGTATGAGCGATACGGCAAAGTATCCCACTAGATAGGTAATAAGTATGTAGGCGTTGGAGATGAAGAACTGCGACCAGTAATATGCCCGGATAGTAGTGAAAATGGCTATCATGCCCGCCATAAATTGCATAAAAATGTACTCAATGCCTAGTGGCACTATAAACCCGCATAGCAGCACTAAGCTGGCGTGGGCATACATGGCCACACGAGAGCCAAAAAAGGTGCGCAATATAATGGGTACTATGCAGAAGGGGATGGCGTAAAGGATATTTAACTGGCTTTTTACCAAGGTGCTTACCAAGGCCACCATCAACAGCATAATGATGAGGGTGAAAAAGAGCTTTTGATTGCTTAGGAATACCTCAGGCGCAAACGAGCGCATACTTATCATAAACACCACCAACACAATAAGGCAGAGGATAAAGTTACCCAGCCCGATCATGTACATTTTGTCTTCGGTAAGGGTGCGGTTGGCCTCGGCATCCTTATAGCTCATCAGCACCTGGTATTTATCCAATGTAACTATTTCACCCTCGCTTACTATTTTTTCGCCCTCTACAATACCACCTTGGGTGGTGGAGATAGATTCTACCGCTTCATCCAGCAGCCTATCGGTAGTGGTGCCATCATAGGTTATGTTGTATTTCACCGATTCTTCCAGCAGTGGCAACAGTACATCCACGTGCGCCAGGCGATTGCCCGTAAGCTTATCGCGCATTACACTAAAGGCTTCTTGCAGCGTGTAGTATTGATCAATCCGTTTGCGGTTGGCCTCAGCTGGGCCTTCAAATACATACAGCTCGCTCAGGCCCTTATCGTGGTGCTCTTTGGTTACGTTGATTACCCCAAAGTCATAAATATCGTCAATTAGCTTTATGCCTAATGCCAGCGTTCGGGCGGAGTCTTTTATGATGTGGTCTTTCGGGATGTCGTCAAGCTCTCGCTGGCGTTGAAGCCTGGTTGCTAGGGCTTCGTTAAAGTTTTTCTTCGCATTCAACTCGGTAATGGTATCGAGTCGATAATAAGGGATAAAGTTTTTTCCGATGGCTTCGCGCTCACTTTCGATAACGGCTTCCGATTTCAGAATACCAAAATCGAAAGGGGCGATAAGCGATTCATATTTCCACGGGCGGCCCACTTCAAACTCATAGCGGAACTTGCCGTACCGCGGGAAGAGCGTCGTCATTACCAAAGCCACCAACAGCACGAAGAGATATTTGATAATCTCTTGGTGACGGTTAACTAAAAATGTGAAAAACTGCTTCAATTATTGGATATTTGCGGTGCGGTTATTGGTTATCGGTGGATTGGTTATTGGTTTGTTTTGTGAAGTTAGGATATTAATGCACTTTGAACCAATTATACCCTAAACTGATTTAGCAATTGTATTTGCTAAATACTTTTTTACCGATATCAATACCTAATAGCTGATCTACCGATAATACCTAGCCATTAACTCGTAACCCGTAACTAATAACCCGTAACCCAAATGAAAGAAGTATATATAGTATCCATCGCCCGCACACCTATTGGCGCATTCAACGGAGTATTGTCGCCGCTTACGGCTATTGAGTTGGGCGCTATCGCCATCCAAGCTGCTGTAGAGCGTGCGGGTATACAGCCCGAGCAAGTACAAGATGTGTACATGGGCAACGTGGTGAGCGCCAACCTTGGCCAAGCCCCTGCACAACAAGCGTTGCTGAAAGCTGGCCTAACAACCGAAACCCCTTGCACTACAGTGAACAAAGTGTGCGCCAGTGGCATGAAGGCTATTATGCTAGCCGCCCAAACCATTATGATTGGGGATAACGACATAGTAGTAGCCGGTGGCATGGAAAGCATGAGCAACATACCATACTACATTCCGCAAGGGCGCAATGGCTACCGCTACGGCAATGGCCAATTGCTAGATGGTATCGTTCGCGATGCACTGCAAGACCCATATAAAGAGTACATGATGGGCAACGCTGCCGAAATATGTGCTACCCGCTACGGCATTAGCCGCGAAGCGCAGGACGAGTATGCTGCCGAGAGTTACCGCCGCGCTACCCAAGCGTATGCCGAAGGTGCTTTCAACAAAGAGCTGGTTGCAGTACCCGTGCCGCAGCGCAAAGGCGACCCGATTTTGATTGACAAAGACGAGGAGTACAGCAAGGACGTAAGCAAAATGACGAGCCTGAAGCCTGCCTTTACTAAAGACGGTACCGTAACCGCTGCGAACGCCAGCAAGATTAACGACGGTGCCGCTGCAGTAGTATTGATGAGCAAAGAGAAGGCCGAGCAATTGGGCATTAAGCCATTGGCGCGCATAGTAAGCTTTGCCGATGCCAGCCAAGAGCCGGAGCAGTTTACCACCACACCAAGTAAGGCTATCCCTAAGGCTTTGGCCAAAGCGGGCTTGAGCGCCGATAAAATAGATTTCTACGAAATCAATGAAGCGTTCTCGGTTGTTTGCATTGCCAACAATCAATTATTAAATTTGGATCCAGCTAAGGTAAACGTATATGGCGGTGCCGTATCACTGGGTCACCCAGTAGGTGTTTCGGGCACACGCATTGTAGCTACTTTGATTTCGGTATTGACTAACAAGGGCGGCAAATATGGCTGCGCTGCGATTTGCAACGGGGGCGGTGGTGCCAGTGCAATGGTTATAGAGAAACTATAAAGATTAATGCCATCACTGAGAGAAACTCCCTCCTTGGCTTCCGAGGTGGGAGTTTTATTTTTTGGTGGTGTTGTACGAATAGGTAAATTGCGCAGAGTTCAAACTTGGCTAGATGGGATTATATAATTAGCTATGCTCGAGGATTGATGGCTCTGTGCCCAACCACCTCGCTAGAGGAGTTCCGGGCGAGCCTAGGCTCCAACCTTGCAAAGGCAATTATCTCTGCTTATTCCATACCACAAAGTAAGCATTACTGGTTGAGCCACTAGCTTCAATAAATCTCAAATGATCAAATCCGGGAAATTTAATCACGGTATCTAGTATTGGTTTGGTTTCGTCTCTATCCATGGGAAGCACAACACCAGTGGTTTTGTCTTCATGCCCCAATATTAAAAACCAATCATTTACTGCAGGACCTTGGTTGGTGGTTACTACGGCCACTAGCCCCACCTCCTCCAGCTTTATTTCTTCGGTTAGTTCGTTATCAGGATAAGAACATGTTATTAAGCCATCATTAAATGAAATAGAAACCGCATTTCTATCTTTGGGCAGGGATGTTTTGGAAAAGCAAGAAGCAAAAGTTAATGAAATCATTAATAATGCCCCAAACAAGTTAGCAGTCCTCATAGGTAACAGTTTTTGATTTCCTATTTCCTATTTCACATTTACTTCCTACCTTCCTTCTCGTCTTCGGCATCTTGTATTTTGCCGCTTAGTTGGGTGGTGAAGGTTTTCATTTCGCCCAGCACAAAGTCGTGGCCAGTGGCGCGGCGGTAGGTTTCGGCCATGCTTACTAGGGTTTGCAAAAAGTGGTTTTTCATCTCGTCCACATACAAGTCTTTCGTATGTAGGTCGAATCGAAGGGTATTGTCCTCATCCCGGTCCCAGAACGAGAGCATCATGCTCTTCGTGTCGCGCGGCTCGTTCATGCCAGCGTCATCGGCTTGCCAAAAAATTCGCTGCGGTAGTTTGTCGTCGTCCAGTTCTACAGTAATTATTATTTGTCTCTTAGTGGTCATCTTTTTAGTATCAAGTAGTGCCCGTTCGACAGGCTCAGGGTGACAATAATATCAAGTATCAAGTACTTTACGCGGTAAAGATAATACAGAAAGGGTATTAAGGGTGGTATATGGCGTGTATTATCGCTCCAACTGAAAGCTACAGCTTTCAATAGGATCAACTCGTTTAATACTACCATCAGCATTTAGTGAAATGCGGGTGAGATTTTGGCAGTTGTATTTATAAAGTAATGTACCGTTAATATCATATTCTAAGGCTGATATCGTGCTAGTTTGCCGATATCCCAAGGTGTCGTTTGTCTCAAGCCTGATTTCTCTATAGATGCTGCTATCTTGGTAATATTGTATTTCCTTTATGGGTAGCCCGTTGCTATTGTAAAAAGTTTTCATGCAGCGCCAGCCTTTGCAGTATGTACCAGTGCTTTCGATTATGCCTGTCACGAAATAATCGACAGATAACAATTGCCCAGTAGGCGAATAGTACATGTACTCCCCAACTACTATATGATTTTTTAAGGTAAATGTATAGGCAACTTCTGCTCCGCCTTTGGTGGGAGCGTAGTTTTTATCATAATAGGCTAGGAAGTTACCGTCTGGGTAATCAGGGTCTTGGCAATGGAACCTGTCGCTGTTCGGGGCATAGGATTGGCTTAGAACAAAATACTCCTTACCGTCTATCCCCAATGTATCTATCACTTTGCATTGTGTATAGCTTGGTTTGGGCTTCACCACCTTCATTTGCCCCGGTGTTTGGGCAAACCCATAGAAATCCGCAAAGGCAACCATCACTAGAATAAATGCAAACTTTCGCAACATGGTATTGGCTTTCCCTTTACAATCACAAAACCTTAAAAAGATACAAATACCTGCACATTATATCTTCCCATTCACCACGGCCCAAATCTCTTGCTCCAGTTTGTTGGCTTCGGCTACTAGGGCTTCGCCGCGTTGTACGATGTCGGTGGCGTAGGTTTTGTCATCCAGTCCGCCAGCATTTACCTTAACATTGAGGAAGGCACCAAGCACCGCGGTACGGGCACAAAGGGCACCCACCCCTGCATCAGTTACGCTATTGGGGTTGCCGGTTTCGGCCATGGCCTTGATGATGGGCAAGCTTTGCAGGCTTAGCTCCATTACTTTAAAAGGTACCTCTATGGCATACTTTGTGGCTGCTTGCACGGCTTGCTTGCGGGCAGCTTTTTCGGCATCATTGCCTTTAGGTAATCCAAAGGCCGCCATAATGCCGTTGAAGGCACGGGTATCTTCATCCACCATTTTTATCAGTTGGTCTTTTATGCCTTGGCCCTTTGCCGCAGCATTGCCAAACTCCTGCCAGCGGGCATCCCAGCCACGCTTGTGGCTGCTAAGGTTTGCTACCATGGTGGCCAATGATATACCCAGCGCCCCCGCGTAAGCCGAAATACTGCCCCCGCCCGGTGCCGCCGATTCGCTGGCGGTTTCGTCGGCGAAGGCTTTAAGGTTCATGCTTACTAGCTTGCTATCGGCTGGGTCGTTTAGCAAGTATTCAATTACCCGTTTCTGTGGGTCGAACGGTTTCAGCTCATCCAGCCCCAGCGACTTTACCGCTATCTTCACCAGCTCGCTTTCTGATACGCCCGCGGAGCGCTGCTGCTTCTCCAGAAAGTATTTGCCTGCATCCACCAAACTCTTCAATGGTATCAAGCCCACCAATTCCGAACCAGTTACCCGTATGCCGCGGCTGATGGCGCTTTTGCTTACCTCATCAAAGGCAACGTGCACGGGGGTAATCGCCACGTTTGTAAGGTTCATGCTAATCTGCGCCACACCGTATTCCTCAATATACCAGCCGATAGCCTTTACCGCCTTTAATGTACCGGGTATGCGTACGGCTACGCCCTTTTCGTCCTTGACAATTGGGCCAGTTATAGGGTCGCCTTCGCGCTTGGTGCGGCCCGCTTCGCGAACATCAAAAGCTATACTGTTCGCCCTGCGAACGGAAGTGGTATTTAAGTTTACATTATACGCCACCAAAAACTCTCGAGCCCCTATGGCCACGTTGCCACTCTTTGCATTTAGCTTAGCTGGGCCGAAGTCTGGTTTCCACCCAGGTTTGGCTATCTTTTCAGGTATTCCTTCATATTCGCCAGCGCGCACGCTGGCCAGGTTCTTGCGCTTTGGCTCGGTGGCGGCATATTCATATAGATATACGGGTATGCTCAGTTCATTTCCCACGCGTTCGCCCACCTTGCGGGCTATCTCCACGCATTCTTCCATGGTTACGCCGCTAATGGGTATAAACGGGCAAACATCCGTAGCACCAAAGCGCGGGTGCTCGCCCTTGTGCTTACTCATATCTATCACCTCACTGGCCTTCTTAATGGCACGAAAGGCCGCTTCGGCAACTGGCTCAGGCTCACCCACAAACGTAACCACGGTGCGGTTGGTATCCTTGCCCGGGTCTACATCCAGCAGCTTCACACCCTCCACGCTTTCAATGGCGTCGGTTATCTGTTTGATGATCTGCATGTTTCGGCCTTCGCTAAAATTCGGCACACATTCTACCAGCTTACGGGTCATGTTGAGTGGGGTTTGGTATAAAGTTAAAAAAAAAGGACGACGGACGACAGACCAGGTCTAAACGTGGTCTGTCGTCCGTCGTCTGTCGTCCCAGTTAGTCCAATCAACCAATTTCCCTAATTTAGCACCATGCTAGACTGCAAAACCCTCGAAGAATTGGTGAATATTGATTCGCCCAGTGGCTATACCGAAGAAGCCAGCGTGTATATTTACGACCTATTGAAGAGCTACGGCTGGTTGCCGGAGTTTACCAACAAAGGGGCGGTTCGCTGCGCCTTGGGCGAGGCTCCACAGCTTGTTATCGCTGCCCACGTTGATACCCTGGGCGGGATAGTTACTGGTATTAAGGGTGACGGCACGTTGCGCATATCCACCATTGGAGGCGTATCGCTTAATGCCTATGAGGGCAGCTACTTGCGGGTTCGTACGTTGGATGGGCATACTTACAATGGCACGCTATTGCTCAACAATCCAGCTACGCATGTTAATAAAGACCTGAGCACTACCAAGCGGGACTTTGATACCATGCACGTGCGCTTGGATGAGGTGGTAACCAACGAGAACGAGGTAAAACAACTCGGCATTAGGGTGGGGGACTTTGTTTGTTTCGAGACCCACTATACCGAATACAAGAGCGGCTTTATCAAATCCAAGTTTATGGATAACAAAGCGGGCTGTTTGGTGCTGTTTGAATTGGCCCGCATTGCCAAAGAAAAAGGTTGGGATGTGCCCGTGGAACTATACTTCAGTAATTATGAAGAAGTAGGCCACGGTGGTACAGGCGGCTACGCCGAAACTGCCGACGAGATGTTGGTTATAGACATGGGCGTGGTGGGCGACGGCTGTGCAGGTAAAGAAACCCATTGCTCCATCTGCGCCAAAGACAGCAGCGGGCCGTATGACTACGCCTTCCGCAAGAAACTGGTGCAATTGGCCGAGGCGCGCGAGATACCGTATATGCTCGATGTTTACCCATACTACGGCTCCGATGGTTCCGCAGCTTTACGTGCCGGGAAAAACCTACGGGTTGGTCTTATTGGCCCTGGTGTAAGTGCCAGCCATGGCATTGAGCGCACCCACAAGCAAGGCATACAAGCTACTATTGATTTGTGTGTGGCTTATGTGGAGGATAGATTTTTGACTGTGTAGGGGTCATTGAACTAATTGTATATAAGGTCAAGTTATTACTAGGTATTTGTTTAAAGCCAAAAAGGGTGTTATCTTAACAATTAAAGTAATTACATGATTAGGACTATCATCATACCTCACAAAGATTCCATTTCTGTGGCTATTCCTAAAGATTATGTAGGGAAGCAGTTGGAAGTAATTGTTTTCTCAAAAGACGAGGGCTTAACAGAAAATAATGTTATTAAAAAACAGGCAACTTTTTCAGCTCTAACTATTGATACCAGAGGGTTTAAATTTAGTAGAGATGAAGCCAATGAGCGTTAGGATTTTTTTGGATACCAATATCCTTGTCTATACTTATTCAGTTTCTGAACCAGAGAAAAAGCTAAAAGCCCAAGCTTTGGTAAACGATAATGAAACTGTGGTTAGCACCCAAGTTCTTCAAGAATTATGCAATATTATCACCAGAAAGTTTAAGGTACCATTTGAACAGGCATCTTTGGCAATTTTGGAGTGTAGCCAAAATAATCAACTGCATGTAAACACTACTACAACCATATTAACTGCTTGCAAGATCGCTTCTAAGTATAAATATTCCTTTTATGATAGTATGATTATTGCTTCAGCATTAGAATCGGGAGCAACAATACTTTTTTCTGAAGATTTACAGCACGGACAAATCATTGAGCAAGTATTGACAATTAAGAACCCATTTTAATATAGGTACGATAAAAAAAGAAACCCCTAAACGCCGCAGGCAGCAACGCATAGGGGCTTCAAAGGAACGCGTGTTCTTTAGTTATTCTACAATCAGTTTGCGGGTTTCCTTATTTCCATTCCCTTCAATTACCAATATATACAGCCCCGTAGCCAAACCATCAGTATGTAGCTGTGCTTCGCTGGTATTATTGGCTTGCTGCCAAACGGTGCGGCCACTTAGGTCGGTAAGGGATAGGCGATAAGTGGATGCATTTGGATTGGCGAAACGGATGGTTGCTGCATTTTGAACCGGATTAGGGTATACTTGCAAATCAAATCCATTGGCTACTTCTTTAATTCCTGTAGCCGTCTTGCAGAAAGGGTCAGAGAACTTGGCATCAGCTATCAGCACATTATCAGTAAGCGTTTGCAGAAATGCTACCAGTGCGGCCTTATCCGCCGCAACTAAGTTTAGGCGTATAGGCTGCGGTCCGCCGGGGCCACCGGGTGGCAATAGCAGTCGGGCATCGGTAGCAGGGCCTACTTGCACACCGCTGTTATAGTGTTCCACTACTTCGGCAAGGGTAGTAAAGCGGCCATCGTGCATGAAGGTGCCGCCAAGGGCAATGTTTTTTAATGAAGGCGATTTGAAAATGATTGTTTCGCCAGCATCTAGGCCATTACTATTTACGTTGGTATTCAAGCCAAAAGTCGGTGGTGCATGGCAACCTGCACAACCGGCACCGCCATTGTTGGGTGCAGCTAGGAACAAGGTTTTACCGCGATTTTCTTGTGCAGTAAAATTTGGGAAGTTGGCTCCAATATTGGCCCCGGGCTGTTGTGGGTTGAACACGGCTGCAAAGCCGGTATCAAATTTACTGTTAACTGATACCATGCTACGTATAAACTGGGCAAGTGCGAGTTGTATACGTTCTTCGGTAATAATGGTATCGCCATACACAAACTCGAACAGCTCAGGGTAGTAAGGTAGGGCGTTCAGTTTAGGTATCAAGGTGTCAAACCCACCATGCGCGGCATCATAGCCCATTTCTACTTCATTTTGTATGGGCTGGGTGCTTTGTGCCTCTAGGTCGGCAGCGCGCTTGTCCCAAAACATTACGCTATCAGGGTAAAAGCGGGCGTTGCCCAACCGCATACTATGTGCGCCTGTAAGGCCCACGCCATCAAAACCCGTACTCAGTGCAGCCGTATCAGTAAAGCCGAGTGCCTGCATGTGGCAGCTGGCGCATGCCACGGTATTGTTAATGCTTAATTGTTTGTCATAAAACAATACCCTTCCTAGCGTTGCGCCTTTATCGGTTACCGCATTATCGGCAGGCGTGTTATCAAAAGCTGCAAAAACAGGTGGGCCATAGTGTACAGGGAAGGTGGGGTTAGCGTAGTTGTCCAAGTTATCCATATCCAAGCATAGATATTCATCAACTCCTTCAAAATCGGTAAGGGCTACTTGGGCAGCCATTAGGCTCATACTCATTAGCAAAAATAGCAGTGTCTTTTTCATGGAAGGGTAGTTTTTAAGAGTGTGCAAGAGGTTAGACGATAATGTTCCGCACATCCTTCGGGTATTATTTGGAGGGCTACATTAACAAATGATTTACAACGGGTTATATGAAAAATGCACTTTGCTTGGGGGATTTATAAGCGCAAATTATAGCTAGACCTACATTGTTAATAAAGCTACGCATTAATACGTACCTATCGTTGTAACCTTTTAACCTAATCCCCGTATGCTTATATATCATTCACGGGATAAATTGAGGAGGAAAGGTTATGAGGACAATGATTTTAACAGTAGTGGCCAGCTGCATGATGGTGGGCGCCTACGCACAAGAAGACAGTAAAAGCATTTTGATCAATCAGCAAGGCAGCGCATATGCAGTAGCTGCACCTGATGGTTGGCTATCCAACAAAGAAATATCGACAGAAATGGGCCTCGGCGCTGCATTCCATCCGGAAGGGACGGTCTGGGAGAACACGGGAGCCTATATTTTCGTGAACACTACCAGCTTGGCCGGTAGTGGAGATAACGTGTACGATTTGATGAGCTACGATATTGATATGTACAAGATATCCTCACCAGGTATCCACATACAAGATGGTGGCCGCATTACGGTTAACCGTGGCAAGGGCAGTGCTATTGTATTGAAAATGGTAAACAAAAGCGCTAACACTTATGAAGCTGTAGCCTATGTTGATCAAGGGGAAATTGTGCCAT
The DNA here is from genome assembly GCA_027483645.1 of Sphingobacteriales bacterium. Classification (GTDB taxonomy): domain Bacteria; phylum Bacteroidota; class Bacteroidia; order Chitinophagales; family CAIOSU01; genus CAIOSU01. Next base: position 313,550 of record JAIXUD010000009.1, on the reverse strand, counting down.
TCTTTGTTTTCAGTGCAACATCCGAAGAAGATTTCAACAAATATTTGCCTGCTTTCCAAGCGATGGTAGAATCATACAAGTACTATGGCCCAGTAACTACTGTGGCAAATACACCAAGGGATTAAAGCGTAATGAACTTTACAGCCAGAAAGGCAGCTACAGCAATGTGGCTGCCTTTTTTTATTGGAATTTAGTTGAGTTTCTTTGCACCATGAACTTCCGCCTTCATTACAATGCACCCGTAATACTCACCTTCAGCTTGGTGTGTGCCGTGGTATTTGTTATCAATGCTTTTACCAGTGGCGCCCTTACCCCATGGGTAAGTTTGAGCCATTTTAGTTGGGCTAATCCATTTGACTACATCACCCTTTTTACCCACTGCATCGGCCATGCAAGTGCAGACCATCTGCTGGGCAATCTTACATTCATCCTGCTATTGGGGCCCGTGCTCGAAGAAAAGTATGGTGCGAAAAAGATACTATTGCTAATGGCTGCAACGGCAATGTTTACTGCCGTGCTTAACCTATTGTTCTTTCATGAAGGGCTTTGGGGCGCCAGCGGCATTGTGTTTATGTTTATAATGCTCATCAGTTTTGTAAACGTGCAGGCAGGCAAAATCCCCATCACTTTTATACTGATATTGGTGTTGTTCATCGGCAGGGAGGTTTACAATAGCTTTGATGACGACAACGTTTCCCAATTTGCCCATATCATGGGGGGTATCATTGGCAGTTTGTTTGGTTTTATTGGAAGGAAATAGAATTCCTATTTTTACTTGGTATTTGCCTAAACATGGAGATAAACGATAAGCAAATCATTATAAGCATAACTGTTCCTGCACCTATTGACAGCGTATGGCAAGGCTGGAGCACCAGTGCGGGCATGGCAGCTTTTATGGACGTGGAAGCCAATATTGAGCTTTGGAGGGGCGGGAAGTTTGAACTGCTCTTTGGAGAGGGCGAAACGGGTAAGCGAGGTTCGGAAGGTTGCACCGTAATAAGTTTTGTACCCAGGGAGATGATAAGTTTCTCTTGGAACGCCCCACCTGAGCAAGCATACGTTCGCAACCACGATTACAAGACTTGGGTAACAATATTTTTTAAAACAGTACCAGAAGGCACTGAAGTGCGATTGGTACATACGGGCTGGCCCGTTGGCAATGAGTGGGACTTTACCCGAGCGTATTTCGAAAAAGCTTGGCCATATGTGCTTAATGCTCAAAAGGTATATTGGGAGAATAAGGCAGGCAAGTAAATCGGAAATAGGAATTAGGTAGTTATAACTGACCTTTTCACATTTCTCCTTTCATATTTCATATCTCATTTCCTATTTAGTTAACTTAGCAGCCAAATTAGTTATCGGATAAGGAGGATAGTATGGGTTGGTTCACGCGAATTAAGGATGGCATTACCACGAGCACTAGGGAGAAGAAAGAAGCCCCCGATGGCATGTGGATTAAATGCCCTGGCTGCAAGGCTACTTTAACCCAGATTGAATTGAAGGGTAATTTGCATGTATGTACGCATTGCAACTACCATCACCGTATAGGTTCTACTGAGTATTTTGAATTCCTTTTTGACGAGAAGGAAGAAGAGGTGCAAATACTTTTTGATAACCTTACCCCGAAGGATATGCTCAAGTTTAAGGATTTGAAGCCTTACGATGAGCGTATTATTGAATCTACCGAAAAGACAGGCCTTAAAGACGCTATGCAAGTGGCCGTTGGCCCCATGAACGAGCTACGGGTAGTAATTGCCGCTATGGACTTTGCTTACATTGGCGGCTCTATGGGCTCGGTAGTGGGGGAGAAGATAGCTCGAAGCATAGATTATTGCATCGCCAACCGTTTGCCTTTGATCATCATTTCCAAATCAGGCGGGGCGCGTATGATGGAAGCGGCTTTCTCGCTTATGCAGATGGCCAAAACCTCTGCCAAACTTACCCAATTGGCTGAGCACAAATTGCCTTTTATATCCTTACTCACTGACCCCACTACAGGCGGTGTTACGGCCAGCTTCGCCATGCTGGGCGATGTTATTATTGCCGAGCCAGGCGCTTTGATAGGCTTTGCCGGGCCAAGGGTAATCAAAGAAACCATTAAGAAAGAAATCCCGGCGGGCTTTCAATCCAGCGAGTTTTTGTTGGAACACGGCTTCCTTGATTTGTTGGTGGAGCGCAAAAATCTAAAGCTTACGATTGCTGATTTGCTGCTGCACATGAACTGTTCAAAATGAAACACGCTGAACTGTTTTTCGCAATTTTGAATATTGTATTCGGCTTGGTTATATTTTATGTAAGCCTCGGAAAGGTAAATATTGGCAGGCCTATTACACCAAGATTAAAATGGTTTTTTAGGTTAGGCGGTATGTTTGTTACAATCTGGGGTATTGTTAGTTTAATAAGATACCTTAATTAATCAACACACCCACCGACCCATGCAAAACAAAACCGTACTCATCACTGGCGGCAACGCCGGTATTGGCCTTGAAACCGCCCGAGCACTTGCCAAGCAAGGCGCCACTGTAGTTATTGTGGCCCGAGATGCAGCCAAAGGCGAGCTAGCCATAGCCGACATCATCAAAACCACTGGCAACAATAAGGTAAGCTTTATGAAGTGCGACCTAGGTAGCCAAAAGCAGGTGCGCCAGCTCGCTGCCGATTTTAAGGCCAAGCATACTAGGTTGGATGTATTGGTAAACAACGCAGGTGCCTTCTTCTCCGAGTATGGCGAAACCGAAGATGGCATCGAGCGGCAGTTTGCCATCAACCACTTGGGGCCGTTTTTGCTTACGAATCTCTTGTTGGATTTAATAAAAGCCTCGGCTCCGGCGAGAATTGTAAACGTTGCCAGCAGGGCGCACTATCGTGGTTGGATCAATTTTGATGACCTCAATTTTAAAAAGAAGTACGACGGGTTTATAAAGGCATATGGTCAATCAAAACTAGCTAATGTGCTTTTTACCAATGAGCTGGCGCGCAGGTTGGAAGGCACGGGCATAACCGTTAACAGCCTGCACCCGGGCGTGGTGGCTACTGATATTGCCCTGAAAGAATCGAAAGGCATATATCGCTTTGGCTGGTGGTTGGCTAAACACTTTATGATTACCACCGAGCAGGGTGCCGCAACAAGCATATACCTAGCAAGCAGCCCAGCGGTAGCGGGCGTTACAGGCAAGTATTTCGATAAGAGCAAGGCAATACCTGCATCCGCAAAAGCAATGGATAAAAATATAGCTGCCCGCCTGTGGCAAGTAAGCGAAAAGCTCACGGGGCTAGCGTAACTTCGTATGCAAATCCCCGGGGACTTTGAATACTAACGATTTAATTATTCTTGCTATTGGCACTATTGGTGGCATCCTTACCCTTTATGCCTATTACATGGTAAGCACCAATCGCACTCAGGGTGATTCCCTGCACTACCAGTTCTACAACATCATCGGGGCGCTTTGCCTTATCATTAATACCGCCTATGTAGGTGCCTGGCCATCCATGGGGGTAAACATTATTTGGGTTGCTGTGGCACTCATTACTCTTCGCAAAGGTGGTGCGCTAAAGGCGCTGGCTGACAAGTTGAGGTTGGGGAGGAAGTAAATCACCCCTTCCGCACCTGCCCATCGCCCCTTACTACCCATTTATAGCTGGTCAATTCTGCTAGGCCCATAGGCCCACGTGCGTGTATTTTTTGAGTGCTGATGCCTATTTCTGCACCCATCCCAAACTGTGCGCCATCGGTAAAGGCAGTAGAGGCGTTTGCATATACAGCCGCCGCATCCACGCTTTTAAGGAAGGTATTAATGGCAGTTTGGTCTTCGGCTATGATGGCTTCGCTGTGTTTAGAGCTATAAGTGGCAATATGCTCAAGCGCTTCGGCCAAATCAGCCACTGTTTTGATGGACATTTTCAAAGATAAAAACTCCGTGCCGTAAGCAGCTTCATCAACTTGTTGCAGCAATTCACTAGGGTAGGAGGGCAGCAGGGCTTGGTATGCCGATGCATCTGCATAGATGGTTACACCCTTTTCCGCCAGCGGCAAAGCAAGCGCGGGTAAATCGGCAAGCCTACTTTGGTGGATGATGAGGCAATCCAACGCATTGCAAACGCTCACCCTGCGCGTTTTGGCATTATCTATTATGGCAATACCCTTTTGCAAATCGCCACTAGCATCAAAGTAAGTATGCACAATACCGGCACCGGTTTCAATTACGGGTACTTTGGCGTTTTCTCTCACATAGTCAATCAGCCCTTGGCTACCACGGGGTATCAATACATCAATATAACCAACGGCCTTTAGTAGCACTTCAGTGGCCTCACGGTCTGGTGGCATCAAGCATAGTAGGTTCGGGTTGATGTTGTTTGCAACCAGTATATCGCCTATCAATTTGGTAATGGCTTGGTTGGAGTTTGCCGCATCCCGGCTACCCTTAAGCACACAGGCATTGCCCGATTTCAGGCACAGCGAAAACACATCAAACGTTACATTCGGCCTCGATTCGTATATCACCCCAACCACGCCAAGTGGTACCGTTACCTTGCTGATATGTAATTGATTAGGCAAGGTCTTTTCAAGCAACGTAATACCAATCGGGTAATCCAGCGTTGCCACATTCCGTATATCATCCGCTATTCCCTTTATGCGGCTTTCGGTAAGTTTCAGGCGATCATATTTAGGGTCGGCGGCATCCATCAGGTTCAGGTCCTTTTGGTTCTCGGCCAGTAGATGGGCGGTTTGCTTCTCGGCTTCGTCGGCAATTTGCAGCAATATGGTATTAATGATATGCACCTCCAGCAAAGCAAGTGCTCGGCTGGCTTTTTGGGTAAGGGCAAGTTGTTGTATGATGTTCGTGTGTAAAGTCATTTCTCCGTATTGCTTCCGTGCTTTTTCCGTGGTTAAAAATCGTACCACCGCATACCACGGTAAATTACTCTGCATTTAAATAAAGATAATCATAGTGTACCAGTGCAGGTTGGCTTTTCTGCCCTAAGCGCTCCAATGCCTTGTCGGAGCCATACTTCACTATACCCATCCCAATCGATTGGCCCTTTTCGGTTACTATACGCACCACATCGCCCTTCTCAAAAGCCCCTTCAATTTTGATGATACCCACTGGCAACAAGCTAATGGCTTTGCCCGTATTCAGCAAAGCATCTATTGCGCCTTGGTTGATAAACACCTTGCTCCTCGCCAATCCATCAGCATTGGCTACCCAGCGCTTTAGGTTGGATGCAGACTTATGCGGGGCAAACCGAGTACCATGTTCTTTACCGCCCAGTATATCCAATAATATGTTGTCTTTCTTGCCATTAGCTATGTATACCGTTATACCTACTTTAGCTAGGTTGTGAGCCATACGTGCCTTGGTAACCATACCGCCCCTCCCGAAGTTGGAGCGCTCGGTACCGATAAAGGAGAAGTCCATTTTGGCCTTATCGATTAGTGGTATCAATTGAGATGCTGGGTCGCTTGGGTTGCCTGTGTATAGCCCATCCACACTGGTGAGCAATATTAAGGCATCGGCCCCTATCATGGAAGCTATCAAGGCGCTCAGCTCGTCGTTGTCGGTAAACATCAGCTCCGTTACCGCAATTACATCGTTCTCGTTTACTACAGGCACAATGTGGCTTTCCATCAGTTTGTTTACGCAGCTCTTCATGTTCAGGTAGTGCCTGCGGTCCCTAAAATCGCCTTTGGTAACCAACACTTGCGCGCACACAATTCCCTGCTTACCGAAAAGTTGTGCATATGTATTTACTAGCTTGATTTGTCCTACAGCTGCCAATTGCTGGCGGGCGGCAACGGGGTCGGTTTTGTCTTTTATGGTAATAATGCTTCGACCAGAAGCCACCGCACCCGATGATACTAGCACTACCCCAATATGCTGCTTCGCCAGCACCGTTATCTGCTCTACCAAGTGCTCCATGCGCTCCTCATCCGGCAACCCATCGGCACGGGTAATGACGTTAGAGCCTACTTTGATGACTACTTTCTTGGCGAACTTGGTGGACATGGATGCAAAAGTAGTTGCTAGTATCAAGTATCAAGTATTTTTTGTGGTTTTTTATAAGTCCATGGTCTATCGTCTATGGTTCATTGTCCGAATGTGCAACTTTCCACCCGTCTCAATCGTTTTATTATCATTACGCTTACGTAACTTTGCTTCATGGGAAATTCTACTGCAACTAGTACCTACAAACCGGTTACGCCGGCCATTATCGACCGTTTAGCCGAAATAGTTGGCTTGGATTACCTAATCCATGACCGCGGAGCTATGAAAGGCTATGACCATGATGAAACGGAAGACTTTAGTTTTTTCCCAGAAGTGGTTGTGAAACCAGCAAATTCGGAAGAAATTAGTCAGGTGCTGCGCCTTTGCAACGATGAGCTGATTCCTGTCACCCCTCGTGGCGCCGGTACTGGCCTTAGCGGTGGTGCCCTGGCCATACACGGTGGGGTTGTGCTAAGCACAGAAAGGCTGGGCAAAATTTTGCATATTGATGAGCGCAACCTGCAGGTAACAACCGAGCCAGGCGTTATAACCCAAGTATTGCAAGAAGCCGTGCAAGCGGTTGGGTTGTTTTATCCACCCGATCCATCTAGCCGCGGTACCTGCTTTATCGGTGGCAACATAGCCGAGAACTCCGGCGGTCCGCGTGCGGTGAAGTATGGCGTGGTGAAAGATTATGTATTGAATCTGGAAGTAGTTTTGCCTAATGGCGAGATAGTTTGGACCGGCGCCAACGTACTAAAGAATTCAACTGGTTACAACCTTACGCAATTGTTGGTTGGCAGCGAGGGCACCCTCGGCATTGTAACTAAAATAGTGCTGAAGTTGATACCTTATCCTCAGTATAATTTGGTAATGCTGGTACCTTTCCGTTCGCCAGAGAAGGCTTGTGAAGCGGTTTCGGCCATTTTCCGCAGCGGTATCACGCCATCGGCTTTGGAGTTTATGGAGCGCGATGCCATTGATTTGGCCTTGAGTTATTTGGGAGACCAGGTAACCGTGCCGGTAGCCGATGATGATAACGCCCACCTGCTAATAGAAGTGGATGGCAATAACCTGGATGTGATGATGCAGGATTGCGAGAAGATAACCGAAGTAGTAGAGCAGTTTGAGGCCGGTGACATTCTCTTTGCCGATGCCGAGCAACAAAAGAAGGAACTGTGGATGCTGCGCCGCAATGTAGCCCACGGTGTAAGGGCAACTTCCATCTATAAAGAAGAAGATACTGTAGTGCCCCGTGCAGAGTTGGCGGTGCTATTGCGTGGGATAAAAGAACTGGGGCGCGAGTATGGCTTTAAGAGCATCTGTTACGGCCATGCGGGTGATGGAAACCTGCACGTGAATATCGTAAAAGGCGACCTTAGCGACCAAGAATGGGACGAAAGATTGCCACAAGGCATCCGAAAGCTGTTTCAACTCGTTGTATCATTAGGGGGTACCCTTAGCGGCGAACACGGCATAGGATATGTACAGAAGCCGTATATGGATATTGCCTTTAATGAAGTACAACTAGATTTGATGCGCGGCATAAAAAAGGTGTTTGACCCCAATAGCATATTAAACCCTGGGAAGATTTTTTAGGTTGATTGGTTAATTTGTTATTTTACAATGAATTTTTGAATTCTATAATTCTTAAATTCTGCAAATTCTGATTCAGACGATGAAAATTTATAAACTTCTTATCCTTTTCTCGCTTGCGCTGTTGCTATTAGGCAACACAGCCCATGCGCAAATAGTAACAGAAGAAGAACCGCAACCAAAGGAACGGCCTAGCCGCGATTATGAGGATAAGGCATGGAAATGGAATAACTTTTATTTCGGCGGTTTCCCTGTATTTGGTATCGGCGGCGGCAATGCTGGGTTATCCATTTCCGCCGGTATCTCCGCCGAAGCTGGCTATTTTGTACATGAGCGTGTATCGGTAGGGGTTCGTACTTCTTATATTTTCAGCAACTATCGCTATGGTAACAACTCTTCACAAAAATTGCATCTTATAGCCGGTAGTCCATACCTGCGTGGATACATTTGGAAAGGCCTTTATGGACAAGCAGAATACCAAATTTCTAATTTGCTAGGTTCAATCAATGACCCAACTTTCAACGCCGATTTTACGCTTCGTAACAACTCATTGCTGCTTGGCGGTGGTTTCCATGATGGCTTTGAAAATGGTTTTGGTTATTACATTGGCATCATGTTCAGTGTACTCAATAGTGGTACGAACTTCACCACCAACCCCGAGTTTCGTTTAGGGTTTACCTATAGGTTACCGAATAAGGAGTGATGTATTGATTTCAAAAAGGCGTTACTTTATGAATCGTTTTGAATAGGAAGTATCTCTTACTTGCTAATTCTTAAAGTGTCCAAGTAATACCTATTCAGTTTCCTGAAAGTTTTTTTCGATTGTAAATGTCATTGCTTTGCCACGTACAGAGATAATGTGCAAAAACTCGCAAGAGTCTCCAGCCGAAAGTTTGGAATCCTTGCGGGCACCGTATGATTTTTCAACAGGTCCTTCCCTAACATTCTCTAAAACAAAAAGCCTTTCAGTTTCCTGAAAGGCTTTGGTGGTGGGTGTGGGCACTGTAGGATTCGAACCTACGACCCTCCCGACTTATTGGTCGGGATGCGCTGAACCAGCTGAACTAAGCGCTGGGAATTTTTAGGCTTTGTTTATTAACTCTTCTATCCTTAACCTACTTTTCCACTTTTTTAGTTGTCGTTCGCGGAAATATGCTTCCTCCTTTGATTCGAAATGTTCCATGTAAACTATCTCCCAATCAGCCCTTCCCCCGGTAAAGCCTTTATGATTTGAGTTGTGTTTTCGCAAGCGTTCCTCTATTGCATCACAAGTGTGCCCAATGTAATACTTATCTAGGCTGGCGGAGAAGAGGATGTATGTTATGCACATAAAAAAAGTCGGAGCTTTTTGAGCTACCGACCTTAGTGGGCACTGTAGGATTCGAACCTACGACCCTCTGCTTGTAAGGCTGTTTAAATCGCTTTTTTATCACACCATATCAATTCACATCATACCTATTGTTTTGGTTATCAGTTAATAACGATTTTTGCTCTTTCAAATTAATCCACGTTATTTCATAATAAACCCAAAAATTTCTGCAAATTTTCTGCAAATTTCTGCAAGTGTTTCGTATCTTAAGAGTATGAAAAACAGTAGCTCTCAGACGAAAATAACCCTTTATTTCGACACGCGTTCTGCAAAAATTGACGGCTCAAATCCCATAAAAGTGCGTATTTACCATCAGGGCAAGGAGCGTTTGGTCCCTACCGGACTCGCCTGCCCTGCCGATTTTTGGATATTCGGTGACAGTAAAAACGAGGAATTTAGCAAGGCTATGTCCAAGGGCGAGATACGTTATGCATCCGTCCAACTCCATAACTCCCGCCGTTTCAATAACGACGTGCGGAGGTGCATTGACCAAGCCGAAGAAGTTGCGGATTACGTGCTCTCGCAACCTCGCCCTGTCTCTATCGATGCTTTCAGAGACCTTATAGCACAGAAGTTCGCCACGCCGGGCGTAGAGATGAAAAGCCTGGGGAAACGGCATACGGGCCTTAAGGAGGGCTTTGACGCAAAGATTAAAGAGGCGGAGCTTGGCGGCGACTGGGGCAATCGTAAGGTATATGTAGATGCCTTGGCGGTTTGGAATGACTATTTAGAAGCGGTGCACAAGACTAACGACATACTGCTTACCGAAATCGATCTCAATTTTCTTAAAGGATTCGAACAGTATTGCAAGAGCGATAAGCGTGGCGGTGGACAAGGCATGAAGCCAAATTCCATTTCCGTACACCTTCGTTGCCTCCGGCACATCATCAACAGGGCTATCCAAGACCCTAAAGACGTAATGACCCAAGAGCACTACCCTTTCACTGGTTACAAGCTCCCTGCCAACAAGACCCTCAAAAGAGCCATCGACAAAGATGCGGTAAGCAAGATTCGGAATGTACACTTGGAGCCGAACAGTCAGCTATGGCACCACCGGAACTACTGGCTGTTTATGTTTAACAACCAAGGCATGAACCTGATTGACCTTGCTAACCTAAAACGCAATCAAATAGAAGGCAGTAAACTAGTATACAGCCGTATCAAGACCCGTGGCAAAGCGACCTTTTCCATTTCCTTAACCGAGGAATCCATGGAGATTCTGAATGCCTACGGCTACAAAAAAATGAAGCCGGAAGAGCTGGTCTTTCCTTTTATTAAAGACATTTATAGCACCCACGGCTCAGAGTATGTGTATGCCACCTACCGTAACCGCATCGGCAACCACAACAAATGGCTGCGAGAGCTTGCAAAGGTTGCCAAGGTGGAGGACAAGCTAACTTCGTATGTTGCCCGCCACAGTTGGGCCAGTATTGGCTTTTCCATGTTCGAGTCCATTGATGCCATCGGTCAGGGCCTCGGCCACGCCAGCGACCCGAAAGTTACCAAGGTATATGCAAAAGACCTTACCTTGAACCGCATGGATGAGATTAACCACGCCATTACGAGCCGATAGGCTTATTTTAATTTAGCATGCTTTTCTGTAAGCTCTTTATTATTTGGTGCTTTCGCTCATCTGGCATCGGTTCCAAATTGGCTTCAAGTTGTTTGTAAATAATGGGATTGTTATGGAAATTACTATGGGGATTTTCTTTTACAAAATTGTCAAGTATTATTTTGCATTTAAATATATTTAGATTGTACGATGAATTTAAGTACTTAAAATCCTCATACCTTTCATCTTTCTCAATTACTTCTAAAGCTCGCTCAATCATCTCGAGCGCCATCTCTGATTTGCTAAAATAATTATTATATAAAAAAGCTAGCTGTATAAGGTATACGGGCCGTTGGTGGTTCTCATACTCAATTCCAACCTTAAAGTACTGTTCTGCGCCTTTATAGTCTTTTACACTCATGCAAGCTACACCTTTTTGATACACCTCTTCAACCAAAACTCCACTTTTAAATTGCTCGGGATCTTTCTTTGCTATTTCGTAAATACGCAGTATTTCATTCTTTTGAAGAGTTTTTAGTCTTTCGTTTTCTCTATGGCATATGTAGCCAATTGGCAAAGCAATTCCAATTATTGAAGAAACCAAGGGTAAAAAAATGTTAATCCATGTTAAGCGCCCATATGAATACAATGCATAAACAGATAAAACCACCGCACCCAATAGGGTTGACAATACCGTAATCACCAAAAAAAAATGTGCCTTACTTTTCATGCTTAACTAACAAAAACAATACCAAAATAGTTTGCAACAACAGTTGCAACAATACCACATGCCAACTGAAAAAATATTGTGCGCTTCCTCAATTTGAAAGTTTCCGTGGTGCCCTTTATGACAACAGCATATCCATAGTATCTTTGAATTAATGCTAAAGATATTGTCGAAACAAAAATTAATATGGCCGCTGAAGAAGCAATAAAAACAAATTTCGGCTCTCCTCCCAAATCATTAAGTATTACTATTGCTCCTACTAACGTGAACATAGAAACAATTAATAAATTTAATCCTACTGCGAAATCGTCAAGTACTATTTTCCATGCTTGATTCGATGCCAATTTTTTAATTAGCATAATAGTACAAGGCGTTAATAAGGTAAAAAGTATTTTCCAAACCATTGGACAAAATTAAACTATTTAAAATATCATGCAAATTACTCATCACTATATTCTGAAATTTTTTCAATGAGTTGTTCTACGCTATCAGTATATACCTTAAATACAAGTGGAACATTATTCTTTTGCTGCCACTCTAAAACGGAATCTTCCCTTATGTGGGTAAAACATATAATAGGAAAATCTGGATGTTCTTTCTTTATTATATGAAAAAGTTGCATGCCTTCGTAAGGATATCTCTCGCTATCATGCTCTATATTAGGACCTATTGGCAACCATAAGTCTAGTATCAACAAATGGTAATCTTCCGACTGAAATTTATTGTATCCTTCCGATACGGTTGTTGCGATCTCAAAGGAATACTCATCTTCTAAGGCAAGCGTAACCGGAAAGAAGTACCATTCATCTTCATCAACAATTAATATTTTTCTCATTGTTACATATTTTTTGGAAGGTTTATTTTAAAAACATTTAAATACTTGTGTTGCGATGGTTCAACCTCGATAGTTCCTTTGTGTGCTTGAATAATTTTTTTACATAGGAATAATCCTATTCCAAAACCAACAGGGATGCTTTTTCTCACATTATTTCCACGATAGTATTTATCGAAAATTTTCTCTCGCTCTGCTTCATCAATTTCGTGTCCCCAACTTGAAAATTTTATGACAACAGAATCTTCTTTCTCCTCATAAAAAATATGTAACTCGCCAGGTCTTACTTGATATCCTTCAAAGCGAGACAAATGATAAGTGTAATAATCGCTACCTTTAAAACTATACTTATATGCATTATTTACTAGCGTGGAGAAAACTTGCTTTATTAACCCACTATCCATGTTTATTACAATTGATTTGGACACTCCGAGCGGTTTTTCAATTCGTATATTCAATTTTCTGCCTAATAAATAGTCTTTGTACTCCATAACATTTGCATGCAGAAATGCTTCAAATTGGGTATTAATTTTCATTAATGGTCTAAAATTGCTAGTACCTATTTCTAACAACATCTGCAATGTGTCAATATTACTGATTGCTGCAGTTCCAGTTGTAATAATGTGCTCTAAAACCCTTTTTACTCGAGGAGAATCGGACTGCTTCTTTAAAAGTTGCCTAGCGGTAGATTGCATAACATTTATTGGGGCAAGAAATTGATGTAGGACATATTTCCAATTATCATTTTTTTCTAAGTCATAATCTCTAAAAATTTCTAGCTCAATTCCGATTCGTTGAATACCCGAATACACCATTTCAATATCCGATTTAGTGAACCTTCTATTTTCAGAATTCACAAATACGATGAATCCATTTTTTTCTTTCGGTATTCTAATTATTAAGAACTTAGTAACGCCGTGAGTTTCTAGTAAATCAACTAATCGCCGTTCCTTAAGCGCTTTTACATCCCAGTCGTTCACATTATCAATAAGTTGGAAAGTGGGTTCAGATAAATCATCAGAGAAAGTGTCTGAGTTATCTTCGTGTTCATAGCAAATAAAATCACTTTGCTTATTAAGATCATTTATTATTAGGGCTTTTATTTTGGGATTGTCGCCAAATTTATCGGAAATTGCAGTACTAAGGCCTGGTGAAACTATTTCTAAACTAGATGTCTGCATGTCGTATAGACCTTGTATATAATTATTAAGAGATTTGGAGTACCCCTGTACTACAGAACGATTACTACCCTTTTCCCGCAAAGTAATTACGGCTCCTTTACTGTTTATTATTTTTTGCAAATATGTACATATATCATTTAATCTATGCTGTAGGTTTTCAGATTTCGTTAATACTCGTTTAGCAAATATTGCATTGGTTAATTCCAACCCTCTTCTGTAATATAAATTCTCAAGGTGCATGGAAATAATTTGTCTAAGCAACACAATATTTTTCTCCAAAGCATCGTCCAACACTTCCTCTAGGTTAGACTTTGAACTAAAAATAATCCGCAAAATTCCAAAAACTCTATCTCTAGCCATCAGTGGAAAAGCTAGATAATGGCGATTACGTCTAATTTTAACCGGTAAATTATTTTCGATAGCTTCTATGCAACTCATTCTGAAGTTACAATAATCCTTAGAGTGAAGGTCTAACAATTCTGTTTTACATTGGTCATATCCAGACGTTAAAAATTGCTGATAAAAATTGCCTGTTAGTGTTGTTGGAGCAATGTCTATTTCTTCTGAAAACATTGCATTGTGAATTTCTTTAAAAGCATCAGCCCATTTTTTATAAGAACTCCATATAGTTTTAAAAGATAAAATATCAGATAAATCTGAAAAGTAGAACTTGTATTCCTCCAATGCATCACGATAGTTTAATGAGGTATTGTTTTTTACATGATATATTAATGCATAAACAGCCATATTATCAAAAATTTCAAGGTAACAGGCCCCATTTCCACTATTAACTTCCTCTATACCGGCTAGTTCTTTACTTAGGTTTCCACCTTTGAATAATAACTTATCTTTTTCTCCGCTATATATTAGGATGGAAACTGAAGCTGCATCTGTAAACTTCTGTATAAAATAACACGCCAAGTCGTTTATAAGACTTGGCGGTAATTGACTGCTGAAAATATGAAGAATAAGGGATTGGTAATTGACGTCTGGCATTAAGCTTAAGCTACGTTGAGTGGTCATTACCTTAATGTTTTTTTTTAAAAATACGCAAATATTTCAGAAATAATGCTGTAATTGGATGCGATTGATGTTGTTAATCTGAATCAGTCGACCCATAATTGAATAAGCGGAAATGGTGGGTGTCGTTGTTCGTTTAAGCACTATAATATTATTTTGATTATACCTTATTTTACAAGATTTTAACCCTATCGATTTTAAAGAGCGCTTAACTGCTATTAATAATTTTTTCTTTTTGCAATCAATTGTTATTGAATCAGGTCTATTGATGATTGTTATCATAAATTTTTATTAAACATATCATGTTTAATGCGTTTTTGCAAGAATTTAATTGTGAGTCCCAATATTTATAAATAATTTACATTTATACATAAATATTTCCCTATGGAGGAAATGATTTGCCTTGAAACCCCAGCCTTTGAACGCCTCGTGAAAACCGTCGCACAACAGCTTATTGAGAAGCAAGGCATCCGTAATTCTAAATGGGTAAGTAAAGAAGATGCCATGGCACTGTTAGGTGTAACCAGCCCGACTACCCTCCAGCGATACCGCGACGAACGCCGAATACGCTTTACCCAACCTGACAAGAAAGTAATCCTTTACGACCGCGAATCCATCGAAGAATTTTTAAGCCGAAACGCCATAGACCCAATGCCATGAGCACGGAAGAAAATTACATACTCGGCTTTAATCACGGCTACCTCATAGGCAAGCACCTCCCTGCCCTAATGGGTATTGTTAACGCTGTGCGTTCTGAATCAGGATATATTGCCGGAGTGCAAGCTGGTGGCAAGGAGCATGAGCGGGAGAAACGGGAGTTGGAGTTGGCGAGGTTGAAAGACAGGACACAGAATCGAGAGCGATGAGTTTAAACTTCAAATTGCCCTCCTTAAACTACCTTTAACATAGTTTTAATTTTTCTATCCTAAGGCACTTGACTGCCTCAAGTAAAAGTGAAACCAATTTTATCAATTGTTTTATTTTAAATTTAGGCATAGCAAATAAAGACACTTTAGATAGATGGCAAAAAGCAATAAGTCTCACGAACCTTTCCCGATTAGATCTAGTACACATATCAAAGAGAGTAACTCTCGTAAGGTATTTGAAAAAATTATTTCCCCATGGTTGGTGAGAAAATGGGACGAAGTTGATTATGGGGTTGATACAACAGTTGAAATTACAAGATCAAATATCGCAACTAATGATTTGAGAATGAGTGGAAAAAGGTTTTCTGCTCAACTAAAATCGACTACAACAGCACAAGAAAAAAATGGTGTTTATACTCTTTCAATTCCTAGGAATAAGGTAACTTATTGGTATAGTTCTATTGAGCCTTTTGCCCTAATTTATATTGACTTGGTTTCATCAAATGTATTTTTGCGTTGGGTAAATGAAGATTTTGTAAAAGAGTTATTCAACGAGAATGAAAAATGGTTAGCGAATGAAACAGTAACTGTGTACTTCAAAGAGTGCCATTGCATAAAGACAAACCATCTTCATACCATTGAACAATACATCCTGAATTTTCGCCGACCCTTATCTGCGATTTTATCTCCAGGAGACTTTTTTAGAAACTACGAAGAGGCAAAGCTATTGGCAAACAAGCTAATATCTAAGATTAATGATTATGGTATCCCTTTTGTGTCAAAGGAAATAGAAGATTTATCTAAGAACTTGCGTCAAGCAATTTATACTATTGCCATTGTTGGGCCAACCAAAGCAGGAAAAAGCACTTTAATTAATAGTTTGCTGTATAAGAATATCTCACCAGTGGGAGTATTGCCTACGACAAGTATCCCCATCACAATTTTTCCAAAGGACAAGGATTACGTAGAAGTTGTTTTAAAAAATGGAACAAGTATTAAAGGAGAAGCAACCTCACAGTTTTTGGAGGATTATACCTCTCAAAGTAAGAATCCAGATAATAAGAAAAATGTCAAGCTGGTTTCCGTTAATTTAGTGAACTCCACACTTGAAAGGGGTTTTGCATTATGTGATATGCCTGGTCTTGACGATCCTGACAAAGAAGTACGCAATATTACTACCACCGCTCTCTATAATGTAAATGCAATTATCTATCTCATTGATTCCTCTTCCATGAAATTTGGAGGTTTTTCGATGAATCAACATATAATTAAGGATTTGCAAGATTTGGGAGGTAGAATAGGTAGAATTTTTTTGGTTTTCAATAAAGTTGATGCCTTTATTGAGGACCACCAACTGTTTAACCAGTTCAAGGATTATGTTGACAGTGCAATTTCAAAGTATGAGATAGATAAGTACTTACCTTCCCCTCCACTGTTTCTTAGTGCACAAAAATCGTATGACTATCGCATTAACAATAAAGCTGAACCAGATCCCGTAGCTGAACTAGAAAAGGTAGTTTGGACTTTCTTGTTGAAAGAAAGTAAATCAGGTTTGCATAACATTTTAGGTATAATGTCCGATAGCATGGACATATCTAAGAAGCTTCAGAACCTAATTCGAGCTAAGCTTGCTAACTCTCAAGATCGTAAAAAAATACTAAATGACATCAGTGAAGTAAAAGAAGAATTACTGACTATCCGTCAAAAAATTAGTTGGGCAAAACAAAACATTCAGCAAAAAACTTCAAATCATTTGCAATCTAGCTTTAAGAACATAACAGTGTATTTGGAGCAAGAGTTATCATATATGCCAATGGAAATGCAATTGCCCGAAAGTAGCCAAATTGTAAACTGGCTTAAACAAAATGCAAATCAGATAATTTCCGATGCCTATTCTCAAGCTGACCAAGAGTTACGTGACCTTAGTTCTGAAATAAAATTTTGGATTTCAACCAAACTGAAACAAGTTGACGCTCCTATTGAGGAACCGCATTTTTCACAGCAATTTAAAATGCCTGAAATAGGCTATTTTACTTCTCAAGTAGATTATTTGTTTCAAGACAGAAATACAAAAGTTTTTGGTGTTTTAGAAAATATGTTTGCTGGAATCGGAGAGTTGTTTGGCCTCTTCTTAGATTTTATCGACCAAGTGGTTACATCTAAGGCAAACATTAGACGTCGAAGCATTAATAAAATAATCAAGAAAGCTGATAGTGTTTATAGCAAAATAACTGGGCAATTTTTAAATAATTTAAGTTATTCCCTAAACACGGCTTGTGAAAAAATACAGGAGAAATCATTAGATAGAACGGGAGTATATCTAGGCGAGTTAACTAATCAACTTAATGGCCTGGACGTAAGTTCTTTTACTGAAGAAGAAATAGAAAATTACAATTCATTTTTAACTGAACTTGAAGAAATAGAAAGTCTCATTCAAAGCAACGTCCTCCATTTGAAAGACTATACCGATGCTGCCCAGATAGATTTACTTAAAAAAGTATCGAGTTAATTTGAATTCTCTTTGATAACAAGGCTTAAGTTATCTGTTCCGTTGGCATGTTTGTGCAAACTTTAATTCCGTTTTATTCACGTTTTAATCCCATATCACTTGGATTTCTTCCATTCGTCAGGATGTCTTCCTTGGTACATCACACGCAAAACACGCACTGCCTCGCCTTTTACGGAATAATAAACAGCATATGGAAAAGTGAAAACTAGAGTTTTGCGAATGCCCAATTCAATGTGTCGACCGGAATTTGGTTGCTGTGAGAGTTGGTCAAAAGCTACCAATAGATGCTCATAAAAATCGTCTCCTAATCCTACCAGTTGCTCTTCGTACCAATCATAGGCGGCCATGGCATAATCAGAGGCTTCATCTGTCAATAAAACTTCGTATTGGGCCATATTAGCTAGCGCGGCGTTTTGCCATCCGGTTCTTAAATTCGTCCACGCTTATGGTCTTAACCGTACCGGCATCAATTCCCTCATCCAAAGTTTTCATGCTTCGCATAACCTTAGGGTCATCTTGAAACACAGGCATTTCCCCACGTTCTTCAAGCTCTTGGTAAATTGCCAATTCCCAAAGATGCAACTCGGTAGTGC
The DNA here is from genome assembly GCA_027483645.1 of Sphingobacteriales bacterium. GTDB lineage: Bacteria > Bacteroidota > Bacteroidia > Chitinophagales > CAIOSU01 > CAIOSU01. The sequence continues at coordinate 295,321 of JAIXUD010000009.1, read as the reverse complement.
TATACGGGGCTATTTGCTTTTTGATATCTTTTACCGTCATACTTTAAAGATACAACATTTAGAGTGTCATAGTCAAATTGAACAATTCCATTTCATTGTTGATAGTTCCATAGTAATCAATAGGACAAGCTCTAGAATTCTCTTTAAAAAATTGGGCTTGAGTACATTTATGGTTATCTTGGACAGTTAAACTTTAGAACTTTTATGAATCAATATGAGGATCTCCTTCGTTTTGTTTTAGAAAATGGAGTAAAAAAAACAGATAGAACTGGTGTCGGAACATTAAGCGTGTTCGGACAACAAATGCGTTTTGATTTACAGAAGGGGTTCCCTCTGATTACGACAAAGAAAATACATCTTAAATCAATAATTTATGAATTGCTTTGGTTCCTACGAGGAGAAAGGAATATAAACTATCTACATCAACATGGTGTGACCATTTGGGATGAGTGGGCTAGACCCGGCGGCGATTTAGGTCCAATTTATGGATATCAATGGCGTTCATGGCCAACACCTGGAGGAAAAAACATTGACCAGATAAGTCAAGCCGTTGAAGCTCTGAAGAAAAACCCGAATTCTCGTAGAATTATAGTAAGTGCATGGAACGTTGCAGATATTGAAGACATGTCTTTACCAGCTTGCCATGTATTGTTTCAATTCTATGTTGCAAATGGAAGATTGTCGTGCATGATGTTTCAACGCAGTGCGGATATGTTTTTAGGCGTTCCATTTAATATAGCATCATATGCATTATTGACTATGATGTTTGCACAAGTGTGTGGATATGAACCAGGAGAATTTATACATAGCTTAGCTGATACCCATATTTACCTCAATCATATTAATCAAGTCGAACTACAGTTAAGCAGAGAACCCCAACCTTACCCTAAAATGTTGATAAATCCTAAAGTAACTTCCATTTTTGACTTTAAGTACGAAGATTTTAAACTTGAAGGATATAACCCGCACCCCCCTATAAAAGCTCCGGTAGCAGTATAGTATGAAATTAGAAGATGAAGTACAGTTGGAACATGATGCAATAATTCGTCAATACATTACATCTTATGCTCAAGATAAAATACCTATCGAAGTACAGTTTCGGTCTTTAGTTCCAGAACTAAATAAGATTGATCGGTTTACACATCTGATTCACCCATACCCTGCGAAGTTATTGGCACATATTCCCTATTTTTTTATAAACAATAAAACATTTTCAAAGGAGGGCTCTTGTGTGCTGGATCCTTTTTGTGGCACTGGCACTGTTTTGTTAGAAGCCATTTTAGCTAATCGCAATGCTTATGGCTCAGATATTAACCCTTTGGCACGGCTAATATCGCAAGTTAAAACTACAAAAATAAAACCTCAAGTTTTAGAATCAGAATTAAAAATGCTTATCAGTAGAGCACAGCATTGCTTGGCATTTAAAAAGCCAGAGGTTATAAATATTGATTATTGGTTTGATCCTTCAATTCAGATAGTTTTAGCGAAATTAATTACTGAGATTGAGAAGATAGAAGACAATGCAGTGCGTAACTTTTTTACAATATGCTATTCAAATCTTGTCCGAAAAGTAAGTTTCGCTGATCCAAACATTTCAGTACCTGTTAAAATAAATCCATCAAGGTATGAACAAGGGAGTAAACGAAGGTTACATGCTGAAAAGTTACTAAAAACTTTATCTACTGAAATGGTTATTGAAAAGTTCATTTCGATAACCAACGAGAATATAAAGAGGATGGGAAGTTTGTATCTCTTAAATAGACATACTACTGCTTCAATTATTTCCCATAACTCAAAAAAAATTACTCAATCCATAATTAGCCAGGAGCTATTGCAGAATGAATCTATTGACTTAATCTTAACATCGCCACCTTATGCTGGTGCTCAAAAATACATTAGAGCGTCTAGCCTTAATTTAAATTGGACTCAACTTGCTAAGATTAGTGATTTAAAAGATTTAGATGCTATGACTGTCGGGAGAGAGAATTTTACTAAAAACATGTTAAAAAATCTCCCCAGCACAGGTATTCCAAATGCCGATATCCTGATTCAAGAAATTCTTAAAATAAATCCCACACGAGCACATCTAGTTGCCACTTATTTGATCGAATTGTTTGAAATACTCAACGAATGTTTGAGGGTATTAAAAAATGATGGATATTTGGTATTGGTTATAGGGAATAATATGGTATGTAACCGTGAATTCCATACCCAAGATTATTTATGTCAATATCTAGAAGCACAGGGTGCTAAGGTACTTTTTAAATTGATAGACAGTATCAAGTCCTATGGTTTAATGACAAAAAGAAATAAAACTGCAAATCGAATATCTCAAGAATGGATCCTTGTTTTTAAAAAGTGATGAATGGAAAATACCGAAATGTATAATAAGCTTCTCAATAAAATAAAAGTTTTTTCTGAAACTGTTTGGCGTGAAAGAAATAGCGATAGCCCCCTAGAAGCTTGGCTAAATAATTTTAACCATATAGATGATAATGAATTTAGTGAGAAACTTAATGCTTTGTATTTACTGTCAAAATTCATGTATTTTGGTACAAATGAAACAAGGGAATTACTCAAATCCCTATATAGGGATAAATTTAAGTGCAAAATAATTCACAAAATAAGAAAGACATACTTAAACACTACAGATGTTGACTTTATTGAAAAAGAATATGAGTATGAGCTTCGCAAAACTATCTTTATTGGCCTAGGCACAGCTTCTGAGAGCGGAAGCTTTTTGCTTTATTTATTTCGACAGGTGAACAGTGAATTGGCTACAAACAACTTTGTGTCTTCTTCAGACGAACTGTTTGAAAACGTTGATGGAAAAAGGAGACTAAAAGACAAGACTATACGAAATTATATATTCATTGATGACTTTTGTGGAAGTGGCAAACAGGCAAAAGAGTATTCAAAAAATATTTTAGAAGAAATTAATAAAAATAATAATGAAGTCAACATAAGTTATTTGACACTTATGGGTACAAAAGAAGGACTTCAAGCGGTTAGAAGTAATACGAATTTTAATGAAGTAGCGACTATTTTTGAGTTGGATAGCTCGTTTAAGTGCTTCTCAGGCGAATCGCGATACTTTCAAGATGACCACAATGAACTAGACTTAAAATTCACGGAGGATTTTTGCCGAAAATATGGGCAAAAATTATACCCTTCTCACCCTTTAGGTTTTGGGAATTGCCAACTTCTCTTGGGTTTTGCCCATAACACCCCAGATAACAGCCTGCCTATTTTTTGGAGCGAAACAAATGATTGGATTTTTGTTTTTAAAAGATATAATAAATTTTCTTATGGAGAGTAGCTATGAAAATCCTTTTAGCGTTACCAAAGCAACAGAATTTAGTGATAAGGAAATTAGTGAATATTGGGTTGATTTTACTGTCAATGGTGCAGAAGAATATCTTTTTAATTTATTACAGCCAAAGGAATTACAAGCTAAGTATATTTTAGGTAGTAAGGGTTGTGGTAAAACCCACCTTTTGCGTTACTACTCATACCCACTGCAAAAAATACGTGCCAACAACGATGTATTCAACATTATAAAAAATGATTCCTATTTTGGAATTTACGCAGTATTTGGCGGTCTAAACTCCTCAAGATTCTCCGGTAAAGGTATAGCAAGCGATCAATGGGAAGCAATATTTGAATTCTATCTTGAACTCTACCTGTCATCAAAATTACTTGAAACGACCATAGATATTTTTGAATGCATTAATATTGAAAAGGAAACCGAGCAGAAAATTGTAAAGGCCATCATAACCAAACTTTCCATAAGTTCTGAACAAGCTCGTGAGGCAAAGACAATAAGTGAAGTATTAAGTGTAATAAATGAGTATAAACGAAAGATAGATTTTGAAGTCAATAATTCTGCTTTTACTCGAAAACTAAATTTCGAAGCAATAGCAATTTGTTTCTCCTCGGGAGATTTATTATTTGGTATTCCTGAAATCCTTCAGAAAAATACACCAATATTAAAAAACGTAAAAATAATATATATACTGGATGAATTGGAAAAACTGTCTCTATATCAAAAAATATACATCAATACGCTAATTTGGGATAAAAAATATCCATGTACATTTTGGATAGGGGCTCGCTATTATGGTTACACTACGAGAAAAACTAAAGTAAGTGAAGAATTAAGATTGGGTTCCGAATATGAGGTAATCTCCTTAGATGAGATAATGCGAAATGATGAAAAAGCATATGCTGAATTCGCTACTAAACTTGTAATAAATAGGCTTAAGAAAGATGGATGCAAGGAACGTAACATTAATGAATATTTTGAGGAAATTACTGAAAATGAAATTTTAAATAGTATATCAAAGCAGTATCAAGATAAAGAATTGCCGTCAATAGTACACCTAAAGAAAAAGCTCATTGCTGCCCAATCCGCTAACAAGTTACAGCTTTCTTCGGATCAGAGCATCGCTCAAATACTTGGTGCAATGTACGATGAGAATCCATTGATTCAAAAATACAAAACATATTACTTGTATCAGTTGCTATCTAGGAGAAACTCTCTAGCCAATGCTGTCTCTACAGTTCAAAATGAGTATGCGAATTGGATAAGTAAAGAAGAGTCTAAATTTAATAACATTGAGGACAAGTATAAGGGAGACTTACTCGCTCAATTATTAGTGGAAACTAAAAATAGCAGATATCTCTATAGGGGAATTCAAGATTTTATAAAGATCTCGTGGGGAAATCCCCGCTCATTCTTAATTATTCTTAAGAAAATGTATCAATGGTCTACTTTTTTTAATGAAAAGCCTTTCCAACCTGAAAGTAAGATTTCCATACAAGCTCAAAATAAAGGTGTGTTTGAAGCTTCCTTGTGGTTTTACCAAGATGCAGAAGTTACGGGAGAACAAGGTAAGTACTTGTATACGAGTATTAAAAATTTAGCTGAATTTATGGAAGGAATTCGGTTTTCTGATAAGCCCTCAGAAATCTCTTTGTCATCTTTTAGTATTAATAATTCAAAAATTTCTAAAGAGGCATTGGATACAATTGATTTAGCCGTTTCCCATTCTTTTCTAATTGATTTAAAAGGAGGTAGGGTAGATAAGAATATGAATATTGTTGATTCTTCTTTTCAGATTAACAGAATGCTTGCTCCAAGATGGAACCTACCTATTTTTCGTAGAGGAGTAAGACCATTACAGAAAGACGAAGCGGAAGCCATCTTTGACCATAACAAACATGAAGTGTTTAAAGAGGTGTATAAGAACACAATATCATCTATGACCGTTCTCGATTTTAACGCCGCTAATGATGGTGGGATTTTTTTTCAACCCAATGAGGCATGAAGGACTATACTATTTTTTACAAAAATGAAATTGAGGAAAAGGCACTTGCGGAATTTAATTTCGACTTGTTTATCTCAGCGTATGACAATACCGACCGTGTTGCAAGAGTTTATAAATCTGTATCTGCCACAGAAAAGCACTGGTTAATATTCCCTCAGTATAAGATAAAACAAAGCGACTATCCGCAAGGAAAATATTTCGACTATGCATTAGCTAATGAAGACGACTACATAATAAGGTACCTTGAAGAGATAAACATACAACCGAAAAACCTAAACATAGGGATAGACATAACCGGATTTATACGACCACATTTGATTTTTATGTTACGCATTCTGTCGAATATGGGAGTAAAGAAAATGCATGCCTTCTATACAGAACCAATTAGATACAAAAAATCAGAAGAAACATTATTTTCTGGATTTGTTGATGAGGTTAAATTGATACCAGGATGTGGTTCTACGGAATTCAATTCTGATACTCAAAATGACTTATTAATACTTGCTGTGGGATATGATGATAAGCTAATTGTAAAAGTTGCTCAAGATAAACGTCACTGTAAACGTAAATATCAAATTTTTGGCTTCCCTTCTCTCCAGCCCGATATGTATCAAGAGAGCAGATTAAAGGCTAACAATGCGGCTGAATCTCTCGGAAAGGATGTTGTGACAAAGTTTGCACCTGCTGTAGATCCTTTTGTTACAGCTCAACTATTAAAGGAAATTATTGACTCAAATACTCATTCGAAAAACATATATCTTAGTCCTCTTTCTACTAAGCCACAAGTATTAGGATTTATTATCTATTATTTATGGGAAGGTACAAATAAACGGGTTAATCTACTTTATCCATATAGCGGTAATTATGCTACAAAAACTGCTTCCGGTATTAAGAATACTTGGCATTATGTAGTAGAGTTGCCATAAACGCTTCCCTTTCAGGTCGGGCTATCCACTCCAATCTTCCTTGAAGGATTTCCGCTACTATCCCTAAGCCAAAACCTCGCTCCGGCATTGTGGCTGCGGTAGGTTCATTCTTTCCGCAGGCTGCATTCATTTCACCCGCCTCGCCACCGCGCGCAAGACAAGCTCGACGGTCATTCCGCAAGCTGCAATTCCCTTACTCACTTTCCTTGCCTTTGCTTGGCTGGCCACGCTTTTATTGCCAATCCCCAAAGAGCCCTGCTCAATAGGTCTTCTGTTTGTCTGTTCCGCCCATGCCCAGTGAGTCACAAAGTTATTTTGTTGCTCACGGGTGAAATGAATGTGCAAGCAATGCTCCTTTGGATTCCTACTTGCACACCCGCTCCCAACTAACTTTTTGGTGCCTACACAGGGCATAAGCGCTTTAGCGCATGCTCTTTTTTTAATCACCAAAACCCTTTCGTTATGAAAGAAAATCAGAACGGCACCCACAAGGTAGCCACCCCCGCAAAAGCGGACGAGAAAAAAGTTGTGAACGGCACACCTATGCCACAGACCCCGACCGTGGAGGTGGTTTCGGTTAAGCCCGAAACATCGCCGGAGGTGCTGGCCAAGGAAAGACTAGCCAAAAAAGTAAAGCTTGATACGCTTTACGAGGACATCGACCAATTGGAAGAGGCAGTAAAGGAGTTCGACTCTATCCAATCCTTTGGAGAGGTTACCGTAATTATCCAGTGTGGCGGTAGCAACCGTTTCAAGACGAGCCGTCAGGACACCGTGTCCGTGGCTCTTGAAGCAATTGGGGTAAGTATCAAAGAAAAACTTGCGCTTGCCTACCGTCAATTGGGCGATTTCCAGTTTTAACCTATTTTCCTCACAGGGGGCGGGATAACCGCCCCCAAATTTTTTTGTCATGGCATCGACAGCAACTAAAATGAACGTGCGGGACATTGTTTCCTCGCAAATATTCGAGACGATTGAAGCCTTGATTGAACAAGGCAACCAAACGAAGTGGCACCGTCCTTGGGCGGTGGATAGCAAAATAGGGGCACCGTACAACCTCGGCACGAACCGCCCTTATTCCCGCTCCAATTTCCTGATATTGCAAATGCAATTGATGCTAAAGAGCTACGAGCACAACGCATGGCTTACCTTTAAGCAGGTGCAGCAGTTTGGCGGGCATGTGCGCAAGGGCGAAAAAGGCACGCCCATTGTCTATTTCAAAAAGACCAAGGATGAAAAGGACGACCCGGACACAGGCGAGGCGGTAACAGAGACCAAGAGCCTTTTGCGCTATTATGTTGTTTTCAACTTCGCACAGGTGGATGGGTTGAACATTGCACCCACCGAACAGGAAAAGCCGACCGTTAAATTTGCTACTGTGGAGGAACTGGAGCAGATGGTGCGGAACACAGGTGCAAACATCGAGCGTATTACCCAGGACAGAGCTTATTACAATCCGACGATGGATAAAATTGTATTGCCGTTGTTGGAGCAGTTCCAAGGCTCGGACGGTTACTACGCTACTTTGTTCCATGAGTTATCCCATTGGACTGGTCATGCCTCAAGGCTTAATCGTGGGCTAAACTTTTCTTTGCGTAAGAAGCCTAGCCAATATGCCTATGAAGAACTAATTGCAGAACTGGCAAGTGTGTTTCTATCACAAGACTTGGGCTACCAAACTGCCGAGCTTTTCCAAAACTCTGCCGTGTACCTTTTGCATTATTATGAACTTTTAAAGGAGAACAGGACGGCTTTCCTTTCCGCGTCGTGGGCAGCGGGAAAGGCAGCGGACTATCTTTTTAGGTTTAGGTAAATGCTATTCCGCGCTATTCAGCGCCATGTCCTTGAACCGAGGGCATGGCGTTGTGCTGAGCGTCCTTCTTTTTCTGGGTAACGCCGCCAGAAAAAGAAGCAAAAAGAACGACGGTAAGGCCACGCTCACAAGTCTTAAATTTTCTTCTGCAAAGATATCCAAGACCCGTTCGCTGGAGCTTGAAAGAATTTTACAAAATTCCGTCTCCCTATAGCGAGACGTCAGTTTTGGCAACCCTTTCGCTGGGACCCGCTAAGTGCAGTGCTGTTACTGTACGATGACCTTTTTGTATACTACAATTTCGTCAACACGAGTTTGGGAAATATAAATTCCAGAGCTTGGTACCTCTATATCAATACTTTCTATAAAGCTTAATGTTGAGAAAGTGATGCGTCCAGATAAGTCAAAAACAAAAACTTCTCCATATTAGCTAGAGGGTAATTATTTTTTATACTTACGTACATTTGGGTTGGGAGAAACCTTTACATTTATTAACGCTATCTCCTCAACAGAAGTAAAAGCTTTCTTTTCTGCAACCCGCAATTCTGAATAGCACAGAAATTCTCTAGGATGGACATAAAACATTTTGGTATCATTGCCTAAAGCTGTTAACTGCTCAATGGAGCACCAAGCTCAAAATTCGTGTTGTAAACGTAAAATAACAATATTATTACTAACTAACTATCTGATATTTTGTATTAGCTAGTTGCAAATTAAAATAAAAGATGTAATTTAGGAAATAGTTGGAAATAGTTGGAAATAGTTGGAAATAGTTGGAAATAGTTGGAAATAGTTGGAAATAGTTCGTAAACAATAGAAGAGGGCATTATGATACCATTGCAAGACATCTCAGTAGCTGGAATCTTTAATGGTGGGATGTCCTTTATTGAGCAAAACCTCACAAACCCCATTGACGAAAAACAACTAGCTGCGCTTGTAAGTCAATATGTACAGAGAGTTTTTTGTCCCGAAATAGGCTACTATTTAAGTTTTACTACCTTTGAAGAAGTATTATTAAGACTTAGCGTACAGGGCTTGCCACTTACATTCTTTCAAATCGAAAGTCCTCTTGGCTCAATAATATATACAACAGGGAAAGATTTTATTTTAGATGTGGAAGGAAAAATTGTTACCTCCGATGAAGGTTATGTACTTCATCAGGGATATACATTTCCACCAGACACTACTGCACTGAAAATTTTACCTAACGGCTCGATATTCGCGTATCTTTTGTCAACCATCGAATGGATAGAGATTGGCCGCATTGAAGTAGCACAGTTTATGAATCCAAATGGATTGGCAGATCTAGGTAATGGATATTATGAACAGACCATGGCATCAGGAGAACCAACAAGAGCTGTGCCTGGAGACGAAGGAAGCTTTGATAACATCACTATATATTTTGAAAATGCCTCTATGCTGCCAGTAGCGCATATTGAGTATACTTCCACCGTAGAAATGGCTGTAAATAACTATATCCGTGGTTATGTGCCATTGTACGATACTAACCAATATTGTTTAATCAACTCAGTATTCAAGGCAGTACTTGGCAATCCTGTAAATTCAATCGATAATACTATTAAGGGCATCATAAATAATATTAATCAATTTAATCTTTCTGACAAACAGAAATTTCCTCTGTTAATTGCGCTACAAGAGGGCTTAAGCTGCTATGAATACCTATTAGCAGCAATTGATGTACCTAGCAATAACTGGTACTCGTCAGGTTACTTCGCCCCTGATGCATCTGAAAACATGGCTCGTCTCCCTTACTGGGTATGCGCTGCAATATATGGAGCGTTAGCGCAGCCCGATCAATGCTCAACCAGCAACCAGATGGTCGCCTCGCTATTGGGTGGCCTTGGGGTTAGCAATGCAAAAATCATTCACCTTATTCCATACCACACCCTATTACCTTCCTTCTATACGCGAGCTTAGATAGTAATTCATAACTAAACCAACTTCATATCATGGCACAAAGAACTTTTATCAACAGTTATCAAGCATTGATAGAGACGTATCAAACCGGCTTGAACTCCATCGCCGCGGTAATGGCAGCAGCGCCTACGCCCGATGAGGAAGCATTAGGCAATGCTCTTTATGATTTTATTTCTACCACGTATTATTCCGATCCTGTTACAATCCAACAGCAATTGCAAATCAAATCGTATCTAGGAAGCTTCTACAATGCGTATGTCGATCCAGAATGCGCATTCGCGGAAGTTTTTTCAGAGAATCAGATTGCATTAATAAACCAGTTAACGGTAGGTGTAAAGAAAATTCCACTTAACACTATTGGGGATTACATAAATTTTGTAGGGGATTCTACCATGCAGCAAGAGTTAAGCACCGAGGCAAAAGCTTCTGTGTTAATGGGTGTGGCTATTGCTGAAGCAAATCGTACTTACTTTAACGAAATCATAGGCTCTCCGGGAGATTGGACCAGTGTTTTGTCTTCAATAGAAGGCGTGAATCAATTACAGCTGCCTTATTGGATTGGAGTTGGCGCAAAAGGTGCTATCATCGGCGAAACGTTATCGTCTGTTATTCCCTCTAGCAAAGGTTGTACTGATGTGTCAGGCAGCAACTATGTCACCATTGTTGCAGGCGCATTAGCTGCCACCTTTGGCACTATCTGGCTCAACTGGGCAAACTACCCACCAACCCTTAATTTTGAAAGGCGGTCGATAGCTGGTGTAAACATAGGATATAGCGGCGATGGGGGCGGGTGGGATCCGACGGGTGTGCCATTCGTTTCCAGATTTGGTACCAACCCTAGAAGAAAATGCTGCGAAGGCACTCCAGGAACTGGATGGCCCAATACCTGTAACATTATTGGAAGGCCAGACTGTCCAGATTCAGGACCGGGCATAGCGGTAGGTCCAACTCGCACGACGACATTGCAAAGATAGATATACATGGTCCTTCATGAAGATTGGCAAAGGATTTGTCCGCCAGATGAGAATTCTTTCGTTAATGAAACTCTCGATAGCTTAGCTCAAGCATTGATGCCTAGTGAAGAGACATGGAAAGAACCACCTAGCCTTTTAAATGGAACGGCGGGAACTGCACTATTCTATGCATACCTATACTCATACTCGCATAACTCTTTACATAAAGAGTTGTGCGAGTACTATTATAAAACCAGCATCAACTCGCTCTATGAGGGTATACTTCCCCCAACGTTTAGTAATGGGATTGCTGGAATCCTCTGGATGCATGAGCATCTAAAAGCCAAAGGATTGCCATTACGGTTCTTTCGACTAGATATCGAAAGCATACAAAGACAGATGTATGAATGCTTGCTTGAAATGGGCTCCGACGGCGACTACGACACTCTGCACGGGCTGCTGGGAATTACCAATTATTTTTTGGAAAGCGAAGATAGTCCCATAAAGGAGAAAGCTATGAGGACTACTGTAGAAATACTTTCCGATTCCGCAATAATACAAGCCTCAGGTATCTACTGGAATGAAAAGCAGATATACGACTCCTATCCATCCGTAGGAGTGAATCTAGGCTTGGCTCATGGCATGCCTAGTATAATAGTGATGCTTTCTAAAATGTACGAGAGCCTTGACGCTGACAGGCACGTATTATCATTAGCAAACGGGACCTATGATTGGCTGATAACACAAGAGCTTCAGGATAGCGTTTGCATGTATCCTGGTAAGATATACGAGGATGGTCATAAGCAACTCTCCCGTCTCTCATGGTGCTATGGAGATTTAGGTATTGCGAATTCATTGTATTTAGCAGGAAAAAATTTTCGGAATAATCTGATGTTGGAGAAAGCCCAGCACATAGCAGTCCACTGCGTTAGAAATCTTGATCCCCGAATTTACAGCTATGAGGGATGCTTGTGTCATGGTACCTCAGGGGCGGCTCACTTGTTTAACCGGTTGTACCAACACACCGGAGTGAGCGAGTATAGGGACGCGTCATTATTGGGCTTTAGGTATTTGCTTACCCATGGCCGCCATCCCGATGCGAAGGAGCGTACCTTCTTAAAAAAGGAGTATGATGACAATGATGAGCTTATTTGGGTTCCTTCGAACAGCTTTCTTAATGGCATATCAGGAATTGGACTTTCATTGATAGCATACGTTGACGATACTTCTCCTGACTGGGATAGAATCCTATTGCTTTCATAATACGTATTCATGGGATCATACGATAATTTCAAAGTGGCGGTTGTTCGAACTCCTCTGTTTCCTTTCTCCTCTTTGAAGATGGCTTTGGAAAGTGAAAGTAGCTTCTTGCAAACGATAAGTAACCCTATTTTTTTAGAGGCACTCTACCTATCGAGCCCAGCACTATATAAGCACTGTAAGAAACTCATTGATTGCACTCTCCCTACTAAGGAGAGGAGGTCAGTAATAATATCATTAGTTAAGTACTTAACCCGAATGTCAACGCGGTGTACACCGTTCGGATTAAATGCTGGCCTATCCGTTGCTCACATCGGGAAAGAAAACTCGCTAGTTACTTTATCGCGCATACAGGAGTATGATAGAAAATTCAAGATTGACTCGTCTTTCCTAAGCGCGTTGCTCAATCGCCTGGCTGGAGATTCGAGCTTGTACCCTCTTCAGAAATATGCTGTAAATCCAACAGCTTGGCTTAACGGAGAGTGTATACGGTATTTAGGATTTACGGAGAAAGGGTTACGTTGTAAGTATGAGCTTGCGGAGATACCCTATTCTCCACTACTACATGCACTAATAAAGTCATCGCCCAAATACTATGGCTACGACGATCTTATAAAGGCACTAACTTCACTCGGCTATACAAAGGTTGACTCAGAGGAGTATATTGGTAAAGCAATTGAGTCAAAAGTATTGCTTAGCGACGCTTCTCTGGGAAGCATAGAATCCCAAAATCCATTTGAGGAAGACACTCCGGAATATATCAGCATACATTTTCCAGCGGTACAGAAGGCACTTGAAGATATTAGGAAAACGGCAATTGGCCAAAGTGAGGAAGTAATATCCTCATTGGAGACTCTGAAAGTGGATTTAGGGTTAAGCAGTCATAACGTGTTACATTCCGTTTTGTACAAGCAAGCTAGTGTGGCCATCATATCTCAAGAAACTATCGACACGTTGGCCAAATGCCTTCCCATATTGGAACCGGGAAACGAGAATGGCCTATCTGTAAACCCGACACTGGATAAATTCAAGTCGCAGTTTATCAAGCGGTACGGCGAAAAAGAGGTTCCCCTACTAGAAGTGCTTGATCCAGAAATTGGTATCAGATATGCCAACCTTAACAACTACAAATATCCTGACTTAAATTTAGACCATTCAGTTGGAAAAAACCAATTCGCTGGGTTCTTGGCGAAAAGATACCTGTCCGCGTTAATGAATGGAGAGTATGAAATAACCATAAATGAGAGTGACCTATCTGAAGATGCAGGAAGCGCCCAAATGCTCTCTGATACTTTCTCCATTTTATTTAGAATTTATGGGCAGGACAAAGATGTGGGAAGCGATAAGATAGAGTTCATAATGGCAAGCGGAGCAACAGCAGCGTCTATGCTCGGGAGATTTGGCCATATTAATGCGGAAATGAGCAGCCTGATACAGGCTATATGTGCCAAGGAAAAGGATAACCGAGATTCCTACCTCATAGCGGAGATAAACAACTTATCGCAAGCATCCCTTGGTAACATTACTGGTAGACTCTCTTTCCGGGAGTATGAAATCACAGTATTCAGTAACTTTGCGCTTAACTCTGCGAAACAAATTTCCCTTGGCGACCTAATGGTGAGCGTAGCCAACAATGATGTCCGCTTGCGTTCTAAGGCGTTGAACAGGTACATTCTACCGAAATTGAGCAATGCGCATAACTATCCCACAGACGACCTGTCACTCTATCAATTCCTGAGTGACTTGCAGACTCAAAACACATTTCAAGGGCTTAACTTCGATTGGGGCAGCATAAAGCATCATGCATGCTTTATGCCAAGGGTAACTTTCCGTAACGTTGTTCTGGCTCCTGCCAGTTGGCAATTCTTCCCAGATGACATCCAGATGATGAAATCGGAGCCCGATTCCCTTAAGCTAGCCAAATATGTACGCTCGAAGTATAAGTTGCCAAGACTTGTTACGATAAACAACGGCGATCAGAAATTGCTTGTTGATTTTGACAGCCACCTAAGCTGTGAGATGTTCTTAAATGAAGTAATAAAAGGGCATGTGGTGCACGTTTCAGAACATCTTCACGATGAGAATTTCCTAGTAAAATGCAGTGATGGGGAAACGTATACCAATGAAGTCATAGTGTCATTCTTCAAGGATACTCCGAAGATTGGTAACCCGACCTACTATGGAGAGGATACGGAGCGAGAAAATGATGTCTTCTTTGGCAATGAATGGGTATATGTAAAAGTATATGCTAACCCTAACGTGCTTGATTCGATTCTCTTAGTGGCCGTTCCAGAAATAATTGAACATCTCCAGAAGAAAAAATTAATTAAAAAGTGGTTTTTTGTAAAGTATTTTGACGAGGAGTTTCACCTGAGGATAAGGCTTGAGCCAATGGACGGCAAGAAAGCGGAGTGCCTGGCTGTTTTTATGGAAATGGCAAGTAGGAAGCTTTCTAGTAAGCTCATCCACAAAGTGCAGACGGATATATACCACAAAGAATATTTAAGGTATGGAGTAGAGAACATGCTAGATATTGAGACATACTTTTACCATGACTCTGTATGCATGTATGAAATCATACGGCAGTTTAATGGCCAGGAGGATTCTGAAAAGATTTTCTTTACCGCAGCACTATTCAATATTCACTTCATACTGGAAGAATTTGGTTTAAATATTTCTGAAGGGAAGGACATGCTTGAATTGACGAAAAATGCCTTAGCCGCAAAAATTGGCATGGGCAATATCGCGATGAAATTGGAGAATGATGGAAACAAGGAGTTAAAGAAGATGGTGTTGAAATTTCTGCTGCATCAGCCATTCGACGATTCCATGGTAATTGATGCCATTCGGGTTATGAGGGAACGGCATGTGGCAAACCAGGCCATTGTAAAGCAACTTTTAGAACGTGTAGATGGCGACGCTAAGAAGGATATTGTCATATCTTTGATACACATGAGCCTAAATAGGCTGTTCACGAATAGAACGAACCAGAAGGAAACTCTCGCATATGATTTGGTTTCTTTGGCATACGGTTCGTGGATAGCTATCAATAATAAAAATATGCAATAATGAAGAATCTGTCTTTCATACTACCTTTGCTTTTATTATTACTGCTAGCACGTCCCAGCTTAACCCTCGCTAGCAACCAAGCAAAGGATAGACGTGTTGAGAATATAGTCGTTTTTTCGAAACTTTACGGTTGCATAAAATACTTTTATCCAGGCATCAAGCAGGGCGAGCTTTACTGGCAGCAATTTGCTATGGCAGGTATCAGCAAAGTTATTAATGCTCAAACGGATGAAGAGTTAGTGGACAGCTTAAGAAAAGCATTCCAGATGATTCCTGAAATGCAATTCACACGAGATAGAAAACCGGTTGCGGTGTCACCTCTCGTATACAGCAACAAACAGAAAGTAATTTTTTGGAAACATGCTGGATATAAAGGACTCAGTGCGAATCCTGACGCTGCTAAAATGTTTTCCAGTAACATAGTAAAGAAACCACTCTCTAAGCTGCCTCATTATCTGACAGGAAAGGAGATTGTGACTGTCCCCTTAGGCACTAGTGGATGGGCTTCTTTTCCAATTGTCTTAGCAGCAAAGGGGCCTAATCCAATTTCGCAAAATTCTCCATTTCCAGATAAGGCAGACAGCATTACTCGGCAAGTAGCATCACTGATAATTTGCTGGAATGAACTGTTGCATTTTCACCCCTATATTAGCCCCCTAGATTTATGGACGGAAAATTTAAGGGGTAGTTTAAGTGTTTTGTTTGATGGTGACGGCTATCAAAATGCGCTGATAAGAATGGTATCACAGCTCGGTGATGCGCATGGCGCAATCTATGAACGCAATACGCCCATTCAATCAATAGCTGCTATACCTCCCCTTACAGCATTATGGATAGAAAACCAGCTTGTGGTTACCGCATTCGATTCGTCATTAGATATTCGACTAGGCGATGCAATAATCAAGATAGACGGCGTTGACGCTGGAGCATACATAGACAGCGTAGGGCAATACATTCTAGCCGTTGCGACCCCAACCGCTCGTAAAAGGTTTGCTTCTTACTATTGCTTAAGCGGACGTGAGGGTTCCTTCATAAAGCTTGACATTAGAAAACCAAATGGTAACGAATATTCCCTTACTTTGAAACGAACTTCTTCTCCACCGATAAACTTTCCTGTCAGAAAACCATCAAAGGGAAGCGTTTACGAACTTGAATCGAATATGTTTTATATTAACCTCTGCGCACTAACAAAGGCAGATTTCGAACCAATGATTTCAAAGCTTGCTGCGGCCAAAGGTATCTTACTAGATTTAAGGTGTTATCCGAAAGAACCATACACGGCCTTGGCCGTATTAAGGCACTTCACTGGGAAAGAACTAATAAGCACTAAAAGAATACTGCCGATATATTATGGGCCGAGATTCTTAGGATATGTTCCTGATACGAGCACAGTTAATTTCACTTGGAGCTTTTCACCAAAATCGCCAACTTTTTCTTGTCCCATGGTTTGCATGACGGGCTCCGGTGCCCAAAGCTATGCCGAAACCATAATTGGCCTAATAAAAAAATACAACCTTGGGACGATCGTTGGCGACAACACTGCAGGAACTGATGGGGTTGTCAATTTTATTGAGTTGCCCAATAGCTATACAGTAAGATATACGGCATTAGACGTTCGATGGAATGATGGGTCTGTATTTTACGGAATAGGAATAACCCCAGATGTATTTAGTCGTACTAAAATTCAAAATGTTATCAAACAGGAAGATATAGTATTTCTTGAGGCGCTCGAAATCTTAAAAATGAAATTGTAATGTTATTACTCTTTGTAACCGAGAATAAGCAATACAGCAACATCTAGATTAGTACCTATTAATTTGGGTTATGAGCACTCCCGTGCCTGCAGCATTCTTTTTTGCTATAACGAAATCTTCATTTGTACCATTGATGGTAATGGTAGAAACACTTGCTGGTAAAGTTATATTGGTAGCAGTACTAGAATCAATAATTACAGTATTTCCCAAGGTAGGCTTAAGGATAAAGGATGTAGGTAGAGCACTTAAGCCATTTATGGTATTCAAAGTGGCTGATGAGTTAATTTCGAGAACGCCAGCAAAACGTAAGCCATCTAAATCTAAGTCAACTGTATTTGAGGATATCGTTATGCTAACTGAATAATTGCTAGAACTAAAATTGATGTCTAGCATAACCTGATTTGTATCGAATGTAAGTTCGATTTCGTTTCCAAGGAAAATCCTTGAATACTTAACTTCCACAGCCGAATTTGAAAGATTTAATATAGCTCCAGTAAGACTATTACCTTCAAAGTCTCCCGCATATGTGCTTGCTTGTAAAGTCGATTGCAGCAGGCTACATCCTCTTATTGCAGTACCAGAAAATGTAAAACTGACACCAATTGTACTGTCGTTCAATACATTATTCTCAACTCGTTTAGAAGATAATGTAGCATAAATGTTTGACCCATCAACGTTATTAGCACCAATCATTTCTCCCTCATATCCATTTGCGATTATTGCCGAACCTCCAGTTACTGTGTTACCGGCGATTATGCCTGTTGAAGTATAGGCAGTAAGATAAGAAATATTAACTATATTATTGAATATATTGTCTTGGCCCCATGGGAAAATATCAATTGGATTATCCTCAAGTATTTCATTGCCATTAAGACTAGTCACAACAATATTTCCTTTATTATCTTCCATGCGAGTGATTAGATCATTTTCAAAATCATATATGACGTTAAACCAATTAATTCCTATGTCTTGCCCGCCTGTCATATTACCTGAAGTGCCAGATAATCCCGTCAAAGAAACAGAAACTGTATAACTATTCACTGAAGAACCTAAACCATTAGCAGGGAAAATTATTGCCCGAGCTCCAGCATACAAAGCGGTATAGTCTGGAGATGAAGTATATGTATTTATATTATTAACCACATCGGCAATTGTCACACTTATATCTGTATTAAAAGAAACACTGCCACTCAATATTTCCACTCCATTCACGGTTATACTATTTACGGAGCCAGAATCACCAGAATTGATTTGAATCCAACCAACAGCCCTAATTTCTCTAGTATGGATAGCGGCTATTGACAGATTGTTAATAGATGAGGCTTGAACTCCGATATTTCTGTCAGATAAAAAGTAAAAGGCTCCTGTGAGTAATCCATTATTGGCAATTAAAGTTTGGACTTGTGAATACGTACGTACAATCCAATTTGTAGCTATGAAGCTTTGAAGTCCTTCTAAACTTATCTTTTTTACATTTTCAATACCAATACCTTGTGATAAAATTAGGTTATCAGTTATGTTGAGTGCTGATGCCGATTCAAGCAAAGGCATGTCACGATTTGCATATTGTAAATATTTGTTAGCCATAGATGATGCTTTTAATTAATAAAGACTGAAGCATAATGAAGGTAGCAAAATGTTTTCATACATTTCTGTTTATGGCTTTAAAATTTTATTAACTAGAAGGTTCATTTCTTTTAAAGTAGCTAAATAAATAATTTAAGCTCACATATCGCTTTGTGTAAATTATTAAAATGGTGCCGAAAGTATAAAAAGGTCTAGTCATCTCTCTGGCTCAAAATGCAGAAAAATTGCTTTTATATCACTTCTTAACCCCGCTCACAGTTGGCACCTTCACTTTTTCATAGGTGCTGCTGTTGGGGCTGTCGCCCACATGGGCAATGGTTTCATTGGTTGCGGAAGCAATACTTGGGAGAGATTGACCGTGAACTATATATGCGCATAAGCATAGTATACCCCCGAGGAGCACTTATTCTCATAAGCAGCAGTTTGGATTAAAACACAATAAATTTTAATATATAATTTGTATTTACAAATAAAAATTGCAAGGTATTGATCTTCCACTCTAGAAATTAACTATGTTAAGCACGCTCACAAGTCTTGAATTTCTTCCTTTGAAGAAATCCAAGACCCGTTCGCTGGCACTAGAAAGAGTTTTACAAAATTCAGCTAAGGCTTCAGTTTTGACAACCCTTTTTCCCCTAGGCTCTAATCCTTTAAAAATTGCTGACTATATGTAATGCCATTTGTGTCGGTCAGGCTGATAATGTAAAGGCCCGTAATGAGACCTGATACATCAACTCTGCCATTTTCCAGCGCACCTTCCGCTATCGTTTTTCCTACCATAGAATAGATCCGATATTGTGAGATTGGCTTTGCTGAATTTACTATAATCTGGTCGGATGTGGGATTTGGGAATATTTTTATCTGATTTAGGTTTTCTTCACTATCATCAATACTAGTAAGTGTGCCTTTCTCACCAATTTCGATGTAATCAATGAGGACAGTACCCTTCGCACTTCCTAAAAAGCCAGCACGTAAGAATATAGTAAAGGTATCAGACAGGATATCGGGACTTTGAAAATCATAGACAAACTCATGGTAAACGTTGGGGCTAATTGAAAGATCTCTATTGCCGCTACAAACATCGTTTGTCGTTCTGAATATCTTGTTAACTTGAAAAGTATTTGAGCTTCCCAGTAAAGAGTTGAAGCTAAAAGTGAAATCGGGGAAGCAACCTTGCCCTGGGTTTTCAGCTATGGCAAACCGGATCTTAAAAGCAGGGTTCGTCAGCCCACTTATATCTATGGGAAAAGTTTGAAGTCCGCAACCCACACCTGCCAAAGTGCCGTTGTAGTTGGCTTTAAGAAAATCGTTGGTAGTCAGTTCCCATATAACTTCATCCCCAGTGGTTGTCCAGCCTGTTGGTAATGTCGTTCCTGTAAAGTTATTAATATAAGGGGCTTGGACAATTTGGCTATAAGCCATGCAAACGGTAAGGCTCAATAGCCAAGTAGCAATTAGTGTTTTCATTGTTTTATGGTTTTTGTTTTGAAGAATCAATCAATGCCGAAGCAGGATATTTTTACCTTGTGGCCCATTTGAAAAGGATTTGCATCACTGGACAAAGGCAGAAAGGCGTATTCACCAGCAGGTATGCCATTTGGGAAAGTAATCTCATATAGGCCATCCCTTATTTTTCTGTATTCAAGGGCAATTTCCGTTTGGCCAGTATCGCGAACTTTGCCGCCCAAACTCCTGCTGGTAAGTAAAAAGCGTCTCCGGTCTGACTTTACATCCGCCTTTGAGATAATGAACAGTTCAGCGGGGTCGGTACTCGGTTCAACCTTTACCACCATCCTTGGTAATTTGGTAGTGTTAAATCTCACGGTCGATGCTTTGCCGAAAGCCGAGTAATAGGTTTCAGAGCCCCCATAACCTGCACCTTTAACCTTGATGTCAATGGATGCATCTGCCCTTTCCAAATTGCTCAGAGTGTTGTCGTCATTTAGAACATATGGGCGTTCAGTGAATTCAGGTTCGGGAATTTTGCTTAATGCGAACAGCCCGAAGAGCATAGCGATGAGTAGCGTTTTCATGTTTGAGTTTTTGTGAGATATAAAAATAGCAAAAATCCCAAATACGGTGTACCTAATTCGGGATGTTATTTTTTTTTCCTTTTGGTTTCTTTGATGCTTAATTCACCCCATGGAGGAAGCCGACAAAGAAGAATACAAGGTTAAGTTGGCCAAACGAATTAAGAGTTTAAGGTTAGCCAAGGGTTATAAGAATTACGAACAGTTTGCCTATACTCACAACTTTTCACGTTCCCAAATAGCGCGTTATGAAAAGGGGGAGGATATTCGCTTTCTTACCCTCGTGAGGTTATCCCAAGCCTTCGGTATTACTATTCCAGAATTTTTCGCGGAGGGCTTTGATGAGCAAAGCCCTCAGAAGAAGTAGCCAGATCTTACTATTTATTATTCCCGCAACTTAATACTTTTCGAACCTCGCTCGGTTCGATTGGTGAAATGTTTGTGGGATGCAGGCAATGGATGTGCTAATTCCCAAAACCTACACCCGTCTAGAAAACCCGCAAGCAATGCTCCTTCGGATTCCTACTTGCAGAACTTCTTTTTAACGGGTGTTTACGGCTGGCATTATCACTAATCCATAATGCCTATGGAAACAACAAAAACAGCATTTTTTACCAATCTTAACCTTATCGCAGAGACTTCCGAAAGTCAGCTTATTCGAGCCGTTGCATTAGAGGTACTAAATAGTGCCACTTCTGATAAAGAAGTGGCAGGCTTCTGTACCGATCTTCAAGAACATGGATGCATTTCGGGTAAGGTAAGTTCGCTCATTTACTACAGCGATACCTATCGCTTCTTTGATGAACATTACGTTGAAATTGAAAATCTTCGTCAGTCTTATGAAGAAGCTATCGGTATCTCCATTTCTTTACATGGCGACCTTAAAATTCCCCCGCTTGTTTGCCTTTGAAGAAACCGCTTATCAACCTTCTCTTCAGCTTGGAATCCCCTCTTAGGGAATTTTCTTGCTTCCCTTTGTATATGGTTCGAGCTACTTCACTGGACCGTCCGCTTCCGGTGGTTTGAGGAGCAAGATAGCTTTCGGAAAGTCCACTTTGTTCCCAAACCGAAAGCGATCTTGGCAGGAGCACCTGCACCCTTTTTAGATTTAGGATAGATAGCAAGTCCTTGCGGACTGTCTATCGGTCAAAGTTAGGATTTTGTAAATGATGTTGTTGAAGAGCATTTGCCTGATTCGGCTGATCTTTTGCAATATCCTCTGCACCCTTTTCTTGTGCATTTTGACCTGGTTTAAGGTTTGGCATCTGCCTTGGCTCGTGAACACGAGCGGAAGATTGATTTGAACGTAATGTCTCCAATTCTTGAAGCCTTACATTTTGTTTGTCTAGTGCCGAGCGCGCATTATCATCTATGCCAAGTCGGCTAAAACGCATTTTCTTTTGGGCATCTTCATGCTGCCAAAAAACACCTTTTACTTCCCCTTTGTGGAGGTAGGTACGGTAGCCGGCTTCAGCAAGTCGCTGGTGGAAATCCTTGGAGGATTGGCTTGCCCGAAATACCCGTTGTACATTCTCGGCAAGAATATCTTTAGTTAGAGTAGTTTCAGGATGTCGCTTTCGCTGATAATACGCCTTTTCACTTTTGAGCCTTTTGCCCCAGCTTGCCATATCCACCCCTTGGGTTAGTTGCGGATACTTTTGCTGCATGTAATCAAGCATGTACTGGTGGATGTCCTTCAAGTCTTGTTTAGAAAGCCGTGTACCCTCTTTGGACATTACTTTATTTGCAGAAACCAGTACATGGGAGTGCCAGTGTTCTTGTTCCATATGGTGAGTGGCAAAAGCAAGGGCTTTGGGAAATGCTCTATCAAGGTACGTTCTCACTAAATCGTCCATCATGCTTATTGAGGCATGTTTCCTATCCAAGGGGTTTAGGGAAAGAATGCAGTGAATGGCTTTGTTTCCATTAGACCTCTTAACAGCATATTCCTCATAATTTTGTTCAAACTCTTTTTCAATAGATTCAAGGTCCGTTGAAAGGAGGTTATGGAATACTCCTTGGTTTCTGTAATCTTCTATGCGACCTTTGTCTTTGGCCACATAGTTAATTACCCTACCAACTGTGCCAGTACCTCTCTTTACCGGCACATGTTTAATAATCATGGCTCGAAAGCAATTAAGAACTGTATGAGCTTTTCACGCTTGGTTGGGTATTGGTTAAGAAATTCAGTAAGTACTGTTTCAATATGTGGAGGAATGGATAAGGTATGTTTGATATGGCTCTCCATAATTGCAAGTTGCTGTTGCAATTTTTGAATGTCGCTAAAATTGACACCTTGTTCAATATGGGCATACCTTACTAACTGATTAATATTTGTCGCTACATTCCTCAAAAGAAAAGAAAGTCGATCGATATGGCCATGATCCGGCACAACGTAGCCATTGCCTTTAATGTGGGCTTCGACAAGAGCTTTTACGAAGTCCGCAAGCGGCAGCTTGTGCAGGGTGGCCATTTCTTGCAGTTCTTTACCGCGTTCTTGGGTAAAACTCACGCAAACCGCTTTATGTCGGTTGCGATATGCTCTTTTCATCTCACGCCATTTCTTTTGTTGTTCCGGATTGCTCATATTCTTCAAGGTCATTTAGCGTGATTAATGGTGGCAAACTTACAGCCTGCGGTTCTCTATGTGCTTCGGTTATCTCGGAGTATTGCCTGAACTTTCTCTGTTTGTAGTATGGGCGAAGCTTGGTTTCAAAGGCATCGTTTCCGACAAAGACCAAAGCTTGATTTTTGGGCATTTTTTGAAGTTGTCTAGCAGTACGAAGAGGCATCGTCCTTTTGCTCTTATTATCAGGGTCGATAAAATCCCTGTGGCCTAGCGACGCTTGAAGATGTTGCGCCACATCTTGTTCCTGGCCCGGCAAATACAACTTTGTATAAGTATTCTGCAAGATGCTCTTTGCTTGATGCTTTCCATAGTTCATATCAAGCTGTGAGGGGTGTTGCAAGGCGTAAAGAACCCAGAGCATATACTTTCGGCTGGTGGCCAAAATACTTTCAAGCGAAAGTGTCATGCTGGATACCTCGTCAAGTATGAAAGCCACTGGTTTATCAGTTTGAGGATTTGGTAAACGGGACATTAAGGTGCCGAAGCATGTTTCAATCAACAGCGAGGTAATTGGCCGAAGCCGTTCAGCAGCCAATCCCGGCACTTTGAGATATATTATAGTATTCCCTTTTCTTAGTTCGTTAAAGTCAATGGTGTTTTTGCTCGTAAGGATAGCAACGTTTTCATCACTTAGCACTCGTAGTGATGCTTTACAGGTGCTTACCACGTTAGCAAGAAGTTTCGTGTCAGAGCCATAGACTAACGCCTTATATTCTTCATACAGCGCTTGGTTTTTTGTGCGACTAAATAGGTGGTCAAGTATGGTCGCATCTTTTCCGCCGACCGTAATTTGATTAAGGAGGTAGCGAGTATTGTAAAGGTTCTGAAAACGTTCTGGCAATTCCTTTTGCATACTAATAATGATATACAATAACATTGAGGCACTTTCATTCCAGAAGACATCATTAGGGCTTCCGCTTCCTGCAAGACTACTCTTTATCAATAGGTGCGCAATGTGGCTTATCTGTGCCGAGTTATTGGCATAAGCTAAGGGATTAAAGTAGTCCGATGTTTCAGGATGTTCGGTATCAAATACCAAGATCTTTATTCCCATTTGATTCGCAAAGCCCGAAGTCTTCTCATGAATTTCCCCCGATATATCGTTAACGACAATACCTAGACCACGATTGATAAAGAGGAATATGCTGGCAAGTATTGTCGTTGTTGTTTTTCCAGCACCCGAAGGGCCTATAATTGCCAAATGCCTATTTGATATCTGTTCGGTAATTTTTCCCGTGTGACTTCCATTAACACTAAAGCCTTTATTCCATCTTGAAAGAAAGCTCCAAGAACTGGCCATCACATCGTGATAGCCAGGTTTGGTATTTTGAGAGATGAGGTCATACAGGAGTTGGCCAAACTCGCCCATTATAGAAAACAAGGCCTTTAAGATACCAACCAAGGCATCAATGAGTGCTGTTATCATAACCGTTTTGTTAATAGGATTTTTAATATTTCGCTAAGTGCTTCTAGTAACACTGCGGAAAGACGGGCGGAAGCATACAAGGAGTACCCGCCGATATACATGAAGAGCTTTAGGAGTGCCCAAAGCAGCTTACCAATGAGAAACAACCATTTCATCTCAACCTCCTTTTTATTCGGTGAGGAGATTAGCACCAATAATCACTTCAGCCCCATTAGCCTCCAAAATTCTTTTATAGAGTGTTGAGGTAAAGTTGAAACGCTGGCTCTCCAAGGCGGTCTTTGGCTCATAAATGAGGTGTACCGTGATGCCTCGCAAATCACTTAAAGGATAAGCTTTCTCGAACTTTTCAATAATGGAATTGACAGTGGAATCAAAATCCCTTGCAATTGCGTTGAGTAGCGTAGAATCATAAAAGTCCGCAAGGTCGCTTTTCTCCCGCAAATCGCTATTGATGATCATAGTTTTCACATCGGCATCTCTTGATGCTTGGGCATTCAGTTCTCGGGCAACTACTTGGTAAATAACAGAGCCGGTACGTTCTTTTCGACTTGTGTCCATATGCATAAGAATGCTATCCAATTCTGAATAATAGTTCTTAACATCCTGCTTTCGCTCGTACTCATTTTCTAACCATGCATGTGTTACTGACGTTATGTAGACCACTTGTATTGGGTTAAAGGCCATTTCCGTTAAAGCAGACAATTGAGTACGCGTTCCGTTGTTAGGGTTCTTTTCAAGTGAGTTGCTTTTTTTAAGCGAAGCTGAGGACACATGGATAAAATCCGGTTCGGTTACATCTATTAAACCTACTGTATCTTCTATTTGATACTCGGTAGTGCAAGAGGCGAAGCCTACCATACTTACCACTATGGCCAGTATAATGAGAAGGGTTTTCGTTTTCATAGGGTTTTAATTAAGAGGTGAGCTAATATTGTAACCGTCGGCTTTGCTATTGCGACTACCGCCTTTTAGTTCAAATTCCAAGAGTAAGGCGGCGTGTAGCGACAACTTGTGCTTTTCTAATTTGTGCATCATATTTATCTCCTGGGATTTAAGTTGTCCCATTTGCTGCATAATGCTATTATGCTCGTTTTCAGCTTGAGAGAGGGTTTGCTCCTCATTCCGTTTCGCTTGAAGCAGTTTTTCTTCTTCTTTCTGCAAGCCTGTAAGCTGGTTGGAGATTTCTTCTTCCTCTTTGCTCGGCAAAGCATATGCAGAGGTAAGCAGCGCAATGGTGAAGAAAAACAAGTTGGTAAGTGTCCACAGCACAACGTTGACCACCGCGTTACCCCCGCCAAAGAAAATTTGGCGGAAAATTGACAGTGCCATAAACACGATCGCACCGCCAGTGAATCCGGCAAAAAACCACAGTAATTTTTCTCTGCGATTTCTCGATGACCGCATTTTTCTTCCAATTAAATGTGCAGCTCCCGCAAGAACGCCGACAGCGGCAGCGGTAGTAATAAAAGAGGCGATCATGTTCGGTGCCACAACCTGCATTGCTCTGTAGGAGAAAATAGCATCTAACCCTACCGCACATAAAATGACTGCCTTTGCTTGCCAGTATGATTTTTGTGGGTGGTTACGGGTTATACGCTGTATCTCTATTTTTAATCCATCAAGGCTGGCCAAAACAGGTTTGAGATTTTGTTGAATGGCTACACGAGTATTTTCCAATCGCCTTTGCTCAAGAAAAATTTTGAGCTGGTTACTCTGGGGCTGAAACCATTGCAGAGCTAGGGCCTTTAAGTCTTCGATATCGGCATCGGTTTGAGCCAATACGATATTTGGATTCATGCCTTTTTCCGCAGCCATACTAATATTATGCATGGCCGATGCTCGAAGCTCTTTGAGCTTTTTGTCGATTTGGGCTTCAAGTTCTAGAAACGAGATGCTCGAGTTTGTTTGGTTTTTCATAGTTACTTTTCAGAGGTTATTGGTAATTGGTTTTCAGAAATTTTTGATACTTCATCGGAAAGTATATCTGATTCAGTGCAGAAGTGTTCTTTAAGCAGTTTGCCTATGCTTAAATGTCTCTTATAGCTGACAGCGATATACTCATATTCCAGAATGGGATTGTCGCCAGCATTAGTAAGTAAGGCCATGATTTGATTTTGGTATTGATTTGTCCCAAAGGCATACCAAATTGAAAGTGTAATGTTTATGCGGATTACGATAATTGAATATTGCCAATTTTTGATTATTTTAATCAAAAATTGACAGATGAAAGCAGTAATTTCATGGATAGCGACGGTAAATGATTATCGAAATGGTCAAGTCAATACTGAAGGCCCCAACCACAATCTTCATAGGCACTTTTACAAATATCAAAAGCACTTTTTGCTTACTACCACGTCACCAAAATCCGATGCTAAGACCCGCACATTAATACAATCATTGCAAACTGATACAGGCCATTCCATTGAGCACGTCCATTTGGCAATACAAAATGTTACCGATATTAAAGAGGTATATTATACTACTCTAGAGTTTTTAATTTCTAAAAGAGATTATGAATTAGAGGTCTTCATTTCTCCCGGCACTCCGACAATGCAAGTTGCATGGTACCTTATAAAGCTAAACCAGAGCGCACGTATCACGTTATTTCAAATCGCAGAACCAAAACATACGTCAACAGAAAAGCATGAGATTCGGTATGTGGATGTGGAGAGCAATTCGGTAACAACAGGCCTTTTATTCAAGGAGCATAATGAAAAAAGCAAAAAACAAAGCAATAATCAGCTTGACTATGTAATTTTTGAGCCAAATATCAAAGTGTTCAACTTAGCTAGTAAAATCGCCTTATCCCATAATTCTTCTGTATTGATTACTGGAGAAACTGGAACAGGAAAAGGTATGCTAGCTAGACACATACATATCAAATCTGCAAGGGAAAAAATGCCATTCTTTAAAGTTAACTGTGCCGGCCTTAATGATGAATTGTTAGCTAGTCAGCTTTTCGGACATGAAAAAGGCGCGTTTACTGGGGCGACTACCCGAACAGATGGTTACTTTAGTGCTGCTAATGGTGGCACTATCTTTTTAGATGAGATTGGCGATATTTCGAGGAAGATGCAAAGTACGATTTTGGAAGTTTTAGAGGATAAGCAGGTCATGCGCGTGGGTTCTACAGAGAAACGGAAAGTTGATGTTAGGGTGATCGCAGCCACCCATAGGGATTTGCTGGCACTGGCTTCTAATAATGAATTTCGATTTGATTTATACTATCGCTTAGCTGTTGCCGAAATTGAATTGCCTTCTGTTAAGAATTTCACAATTATACAGAAGAGAGCTTATGTTGATTACTTCATCGACAAAAAGGCAAATGAGTTTTCTAGGACAGCGATAACCCTAAAGAACGAATTGCTTGACATCCTAACAAGTTACCATTACCCAGGGAATCTGCGTGAAATGGAGAATATGATTGAGGCAATGTATGTTTATTCCAACGGCAATATTGTAGGAATAGATGTGCTTCCATCCAGAATATTAAAGAATTCCCAGCATGGTCAAACACTTAAGCTAGAAGAAGCGGTACAAAATCATATTATACATGTACTGTACTTATGTGATGGCAATGTGTCTAAAGCCTCTAAAATCCTTGATGTAAGCCCGAACACACTTAAGAAGTATAGAGACAAGAAAGCACCTTGACAAATAATATATTAATATGATATAATGTTTGTGGATCAAAACCTGTATTCATGAACATTCCAAATATAGAATCCATTTTTGTAAGCGTAGAGTACATCCTTGATGATAAGCTTACGGAATTCTGCCTTTTAATTGAAAAGTTAAAAGATATTGGCATTCAAGTAAGTGGAGGTATCAAGGAAGCATATTGGAGAATTCGGTGTAATATACCTGATTCAAGCAATGTGATGTTTGAGGCCCTACTTTGTGAATTAACTAAGTGCTTACTAAAAGTTAAGCTCAATTTTGTATAAATATACACCCGTTGTTTAATAACGGGTGTAATTTATTATATGCGTGTTTGAATCCAAGAAATGATAACAATAATAGTGGTAATAACAACTAACCATATAACAGCTTCTTTTAACCCTTGTATTAAACAAATTATATTGCTTTCCTTAGGTTTTGAATTTCGACCCCATGCGAGTAGTTCCCTAATAATAAAAATCCTCCACACATATGATTTGTCTCTTTTTTCGTGTAGACTGTCATATATGTATTGTGATAATTGTTCCATATCAGATTCACTAACACCTTTTCCGTATCCCCAAGACAAAACGTCATAAAATCCAGGGTGTTTTAGCAAATTTTTCATTTTTAATGTATTTTCAATGGCATTAAGAACTGATAAAAGGGTACTCTCTTCCAAGTGATTAAATGAGTTCATCTTACCATTGTATGATGAACTACTATTAAATTCAGTTAAAAGGTCAACTCTTAAACAAAAATCAAAACTACCAGACAATTCTGTAGCATCTTTATCTTTTTTGAACAACTTATAATATATAACTAAGTCATGGCGCACATACATTATAATTAGAAATTTATTGGCCATAATAAAACAGTCATATTTTTTCATTGATAATACATCCTGTGCCACATTTTTTTTTAGCGCTATGTATTTCTTTGGCACGGAAATATGCAATAAACTCTTCTCTACTAAGTTTAATGTATCTCATATTAATTTCATCAGTATTAAGTCGAATGCGCCCATTAAAACGAAACTCTAGAATATAAGCCCTTTCTTTCCATATTACTGCCTGAATATCCTTCAATTGAATGTGTAGGTCCTTAGCATTAAGTCCATATTCATCAGTTGAATAAATAGTTGAGTTCATGTATTTAATGGACTCAACTAATATATCAAACATGAAATTGTAATGAGTTAAAAAGTACCATGACAAAAATTCATGCAACACTGTCCTTACTTTAAATATACTACTAACTGGAAACTCTAAGTGAACTGCTGCGTTACCAGCTTTTATAACTATTTCAAGGTCTTCTTGATATTTTTGGTCTAGTATTTTCTCATTTATTAATAACGTTACCCGTTCATACTGTGTGTTCAAACCTTTATAATAATTCAACTTATATTTTCTAAATAATTCTTTCAATAAAGCTTCTACAATAATTCTTGCTGTAATGTGTCTATATAGTATGGGGATTCCTTCAGAATGAAAAAATATATAGTGATCAATAATAGCCCGTTCATAATCAGATATATTCCCCAAATAAGTCGATGTCATTAGCCAAATCTTTTTTCCATAAAATATTTACCTAAAATAAGCACTTACTTGGTTAAATTACATTTGTTATTTTGGAATCAATTGCTGGCTCCACTACATAAAACGTAATATTCGGAAACTGAAAGAGCTGCAAATACATCTTGCCTGTTTGGGTTATCTTTATAATACCTACTTTATGGAACAGCTTTTTGGATTCCCCATCTTTAATAAACTCTTGTTTGCTTAGCACATTGAACATTATCATGACTTCTTCTTGGTAATGGTTAATAAAGGCTTGGAAACAGGTCTTTTGTATTTCGACAATACTAGACTGTTGCGGGTTTTGTTGCGACACGTTTTCGCGTGTTATATGTTTTGCGACTCTAACTATGGCATTCAGGGAGTAGCCTTTGCTACTCCTGTGCCGTAACAGCGATAACTGCTTTGAGACTTATGGATTAATAACTAATCCTGTTTCCAAGCCTGCATAGTATAACCGTTTTGTTTTTTATTGCAAGCTCTTTTCTTTTATACGTTTGAATGTTGTTGAAACTCTTCGAGATTTGCCCAACTTCCGAGTGGTTGGAAGAAATGGCCTTTGTAGCCGAATTTGCTCTTGGGTATTCAAGCGTGTGTAATGATGGGTGGATTCCATAGATACATGGCCAAGTGCGATTTGGATGTTTTCTCTGCTGCCACCATTTTGTAAAATGTAGTGGCCACGCCCATGTCTAAAGGCATGGGGATTAATTGGAAATCCGAGTTCTGAGGCTAGAAACTTACACCAGCGCTGAACGGTTCGACTGGTTAACCGTGTCCGGCGGTGGTTTCTAACTCCTATCGGCGTTTGGAACAACTCTGGTGCCTGATTAAGGCAAATCCTTACTCCTAGGTACTTTATCAATAGTTTATGGCAAGCATCATTCCATACTACTATCCGTAATCTTCTACTCTTTAGCGACCTTATCATTAAGTGTCTTTCCTGGAGGTTAATGTCCGTTACGTCAATAGACAGCAATTCGCCAATTCTCATACCGGTATTCCAAAGCAGATTGAAGATAAGCTTTTGCGTGAGTTGGTAATACTCATCTTCGTCCAAGTAATCATCAATCAAGTCAAACTGCTCATGGCTAATCACATTGGGCTGCGGTTCAGGTATCTTCCGTGGCCCGGTTATTAGTTCGTAAGCCACCTCCACTTCCCTTTTTGCGTACCAATATTTGAAGAACCCTCGCAAACTGTTTGCCTTGTTCTGTCTGCTCTTTGGACTATGGGTTGCGGATATGGCTATAAAATAGTTTTCAATATTCTCATTGCTAACGCTTGCTACTTCCTCCCTTTTTAAGTACTCAAAGAGCTGTCGCACATCGCGCTCGTATGTATAACAGGTTTTTTCTGCTAGATTTTCAGCACGTTTAACGATAATGTAACGTGCCAATGCTGTTTCAAATAACATAATAACTATTGTTCAGGCTAGCCCAGCCAACCTGATTTGTCTCTTGCAGTTATCTAATAATAGTTTAGCATGTCCTGACTTGACAATTACTAAAAACCTGTGGATAAACCCTACAGGCTTTATGTATTACCATATATCACCTAATATTTCAAGAAAAAAATCATGACCAACTTATTAAATGATATTGAAGATTTAAAGAACTCTCTTCGAGGTTGTCAGTTGAAAAATCTGCAAATTTTCTGCAAAAACAAAAAAGGGTTCCAAGCTTTTGGCTTGAAACCCTTGTGGGCACTGTAGGATTCGAACCTACGACCCTCTGCTTGTAAGGCAGATGCTCTGAACCAGCTGAGCTAAGCGCCCGTTTGACAACTGTATATCGTTGTTTGGGTCAGCAAATGTAGAGCGTTTCTTTCCATTTTCCAACATTTCTCTAAGAAAAACACAATTATTTTTTCGATTGTTCGAAAGCCAATTAATTGACCATTTTTAATGGTTTCATAATCATGGTGTTTGCTGGAGGTGTAGCCTAATTAAGCCAGCTAAGTTTGTGGGAATTTATTTGCAAAAATGCTCTCCCATAAATACCAATTCTATCGCTAACTTCGTTCCACCAGCACCTATGTTACCTTTCCCCTATTATCGCTATCGTTTTCGCCGCTTTGCCACCAGGCACAGGGGAAAGTTGGCATTGGCGGTGGTGCTGTTGGTTTGGTTTATCTTTTTTTTGCCTCGCCCGTTATTTAAAGACCCTACCAGCACCGTAATTGAAGACCGCGATGGTAAGCTTATTGGCGGCCGCATAGCTGCCGATGGGCAATGGCGTTTCCCACAGATTGATTCGGTGCCCAGCAAGTTTGCGCTAGCTATCACCTGTTTTGAAGACCAGTATTTTTATGAGCACTTGGGTGTAAACCCATTGGCCATGGGTAGGGCCATGGTGCAGAATTTTAAAACTGGTAGGGTAGTGAGTGGGGGCAGCACGCTTACTATGCAAGTTATCCGCTTGTCTCGCAAGGGCCAAGACCGCACGGTGTGGGAGAAGGGAGTTGAAATGATACTGGCTACCCGTTTAGAGCTATCAAACAGTAAAGAGAATATACTTGCCCTGTACGCCTCGCATGCGCCGTTTGGGGGCAACGTGGTGGGTTTGGAAGCCGCGGCATGGCGGTATTTCGGCCGTTCGCCAGAAGAGCTCTCGTGGGCAGAGAGCGCTACCTTGGCTGTGTTGCCGAATGCCCCTGCGCTCATACACCCGGGCCGAAACCGTAAGTTGTTGATAGAGAAGCGCGATAGATTGTTGGCCCGTATGCTGGAGGGCAAAATCATTACCCAAGAGGAGTACGAACTTGCATTGTTTGAACCTTTGCCGGATAAGCCCATTGCCATCCCACAAATAGCCCCGCATTTGCTGTCACGGTTTTATTTACAAAAGCCGGGCACCCAGGTGCGAACTACTATTGATAGCCGTTTGCAGAACCGCGCCAACTACATTGCCAGCAAACATTTGGAGAACCTTCGCGCTAGCGAGATACACAGCCTGGCTATGCTGGTAATGGATGTGGAAACGGGCGATGTGTTGGCCTACGTAGGCAACGATCCCAACCCAAAGCAGAATGCCAAGGGCTTGTATGTGGATGTGATAACCGCACCGCGCAGTACAGGCAGTATATTGAAACCGCTACTGTTTGCAGGTATGTTGCAAGATGGCGAGATATTGCCCAGCACGCTGATACCCGATGTGCCGAGTTATTACTTTGGCTATGTACCGAAGAACTATGATGGCACTTTCGATGGTATGGTGCCTGCGCGTAGGGCGCTTTCGCGCTCATTGAACGTACCCGCGGTGCGGATGTTGATGGATTATAAGGTGGAGCGTTTTCTTCAATTGTTGCATAAGCTGGGCTTAAAGACGTTCTCCGAATCGGCGCGGCACTATGGGTTGTCGTTGATATTGGGTGGGGGAGAGGCCACCCTATGGGACCTGTGCGGCATGTATGCCAGCCTCGCCCGCACCCTCAACCACTACACCGCCAACAGCAGTCAATACTTCAGCAACGATTTGCGCGAACCTACCCTAGAGCTAAAGAACAGCACCAACAGCTTGGGTGATGAAATTGAGAACGCATCCTTGTCAGCAAGTGTGCTATATAATATGTTTGAGGCGATGGTGGAAGTGAACCGGCCAGATGAAGAGGCTTCTTGGCGGTTGTTTGGTTCGGGGCGCATTGCTTGGAAAACCGGTACCAGTTTTGGTGGGCGCGATGCATGGGCCATTGGCATTACGCCGCGCTATGTGGTGGGTGTATGGGCTGGTAACGCAGGCGGGGAGGGCCGGCCAGACTTAACCGGGCTAGGCAGTGCCGCGCCGGTGTTGTTCGATATGTTCGACCAGTTGCCGCGCAATCAGTGGTTCAGCCAGCCTTACGATGATATGGCCAAGGTGCCCGTTTGCAGGCGCAGCGGCCACCGCGCGGGTATGTATTGCGAACCAGTTGATTCGGCTTGGATACCCCTTACGGGCTTGGTAAGCGATGCTTGCCCGTACCACCAACTCATCCATTTAGATGCCAGCGGGCAGTACCGCGTAACCGATGCTTGCGTTACCGTAAATGCCATGCAACACCGCCCATGGTTTGTGCTGCCACCCACCGAGGAGTGGTACTTTAAGCGCAAAGACCCTACCTATGCCACGCTACCAAACTGGATGGCGGGTTGCCAAAGCACTGCTAGCAATGCGCCTATGGAGCTTATCTACCCCAAGCACTTTACGAAGGTGTATATCCCCATTGAGCTGGATGGCCAAGTGGGTAGAGTAGTGTTTGAAGCTGCTCACCGCCAAGCAGATGCCGTGGTGTATTGGCACTTGGATGAGCAGTTTGTGGGTGTTACCAAGCAAGTGCACCAGCTTACCCTCAATCCGCCGCCCGGGCCGCATACCATTACACTGGTTGATGGCGGGGGGTATAGCGTGAGCCAGAGGTTTGAGGTAACGGCGAGGGATGAGCGGTGATTTGTTGCTCAAACCATGAGGTAGTTTGTTACTACCTGTTATAAACAAACCAATTAACACTTATCTATAGACTGTGGACCGTGGACTGTCGACCATCGACCAACTTAGCTAAGCTTTGCCGACAGCAAATTGATAAACTCCTGCCTAGTAGCTGGTTTTTCAAATTCGCCAACGAAGGCGGAGGTGGTGGTTACGCTGTTCTGTTTTTCTACACCTCGCATCATCATGCAAAGGTGCTTGGCCTCTATTACTACGGCCACGCCAAGGGGCTGTAGCGCCTCGTTAATGCAATCACGGATTTGAACGGTAAGGCGCTCTTGCACTTGTAAGCGGCGGGCAAAAATGTCCACCACGCGGGGTATTTTGCTCAGGCCCACAATTTTGCCATTGGGTATGTAGGCTACATGTGCCCTGCCGAAAAAAGGTAGCATGTGGTGCTCACAAAGGGAGTACAGCTCAATGTCCTTTACAATTATCATTTCGCTATGGTGCTCATCAAATATGGCTTGCTCCAATACTTGCTTGGCATCAATATCATAGCCATGGGTTAGAAACTGGTAGGCCTTGGCCACACGCTCAGGGGTTTTTAGCAACCCTTCGCGGCCCACGTCTTCGCCCAAGGAGGTAATGATGTTGCCAATGCGCTCTGAAATGTAAGCAGTGGTTTCTGGGCTATAGCTATCCTGGTGCTTGTAGTGCGGTTCGTCGTCGTCGTGGTGCATAGGTAGTGGTTATTGCCCGAAGTACTCAGCGTAGATGTTTTCGGTTTCGTATAGTTTAATGCAATGTAAAGCACAACCATGTTTGGCAATATGCAGTTCCAACCGTTGCCAAATTACCACCGTCAAGTTTTCGGTTGTAGCCATTTTTCCTTTCAAAAAGGGCACATCTAGGTTCAGGTTCTTATGGTCTAGTTGGTCTACCACTTCACTTTTTACTATCGAGCTAAGCTCTTTCACGTTCATTATAAAGCCAGTATCTGGGTCGGGAGTGCCCTTTACTGTTACGTACAAGTTATAATTGTGGCCATGCCAGTTGGCATTGGCGCACTTGCCAAATACTTCTCGGTTGCGCTCCTCGCTCCAGCTATCGTTGTATAGCTTGTGCGCCGCGTTAAAATGTTCTTTTCGGGTAAGGTAAACCACGGTGTTCTTTGAAATTTCGGCAAAGATACGAAGTTGTTGGCTGGAAGATGAAATATGAAATGAGAAATAGGAAATGAAGAGAAAACAAAAAAAAGAGACCGGCCTCAGCATGGCCAGTCTCTTCTCTCTCTGAAAATCAAAATTATATGCCGGTAGGTGCTACCGTATCTTATTATAGCTCTTGGTGGTGATAACGATGATTCCACCAGTGGCATCGCCATATCGGGCAGGTATACCGCCAGTGTATACTAGCATATCTTGAACTGAATTGCGAATGATTACGGGCTCGCCCATAATTTTTACCCCATCTACTATATAAAGGGTAGCATCCTCACGCGCACCCCGAAATTGAATAGGTGAATCCTCATCTTCTTGAAATGAACCAGGTGTAATAACCGATATGAAATTAATGGGAGTTGAGGTGGCGCTGTTTTCTATCTCTTTGTGGGTAATAATGCTAATGGTACCCGTGTAACCGGTCTCAACCATGCCTACGTAACTTTCAATTATTACTCCTTTCAACTCGTTAACAGAAAGGTTAAAGTCCAGTTTCCTAATTTGTCCTTCAGAAACAGAAATATCTCTTAACAGCTGCTGAGAAAAAGTAACTGAACTTACCCTTATATCATAGGTGCCACTGGCAACCGGCTTAATTACGTAGTAACCATCATAATCGGTAACACCTCTATAAATGATGTTGGTACTATCAACCTCCAAAAAAACATATGCACCAATTACGGCCTCTCCCGTAGTGGCATCCAGTACACGTCCGTTAATCTCCCCGTTTTGTGCGAACGCCATTTGTGCGCCCAGCAACAACAATGCTAAAATGCCCGTTATTTTCATGGTACTTGGTTTAAGTGGTTGTTGAATCGTTTGTAGATATAACAACACGCCTCGGTAACAGGTTTCTATAAATGTACGGTTTTGCGGGGTTTTAATGAAATGAGCATTAGGAGCCGATATCCATTGGGTATGGCGTGATAGTTTATTTTGCTCTTCTAAATTGGTCGTTCAAGATGAATAGTAAAAGTACATGTTACGATTCCCTTACCTAGCCTCTCCCTGAGGGAGAGGGATCTGTACGCCTCGCCTTCGGCTCGTGGGTGAGGTACATAACGCACCACATTATAGGGCAGGTGCCGTGGCCGAAGTATCCTTTTTTTGCACAGGTGCTAGGAAGTTCCCAGCGCTAATTACATGTAGGTCCATAGTATTGGTGGCGCCAAAGCTAAATTCGCCCGAAATCAAGCTGTCTTTGGCGTAGCTGGTAATATTGATAACCCCAGTAGTGCCCCCATAAGGTGCATAGTATTTGCTGCCCCTTTGGTTTACATATACAGCAGCTTGAAAAGTACCGCGGCGTATAGGGAAGATACCAATGACCGGCCTATCGCCAAACTCCAATATCACCTGGCTGCTATCTGCTGCAACTCCCTTAATGTACAACGTGCCTTGCTCTCGGTAGGTGGTTACATCGGTAGCCTTCCAATCCACGCTATCTACCAATGCCGTCATCGCCCAAGCTGGTTGCGGTGCCGCTACTAGCTCATCGGTGCACTCTTCAGCATCACTTCCGCCACACGATGTGGCCGCAAAAGCCAAACAAGCAACTAGCATTAGGGATAGCATTTGGTTCATGGTGGTAATTTTATGCGAAGTTATGTAAATTGGAGGTGCTAATAGAAGTATGGCCAACAGAATATTTGATTGTTGCGGTTTGTACCGGCATTCTTACGTGGCAAAACCTTGTTTTAGCATGATACAATTACTATGAAACCATTTGCCTTTGCTATTCTTATGCTATTGCTTTGGGCTGCTTGCGCCGACCCAGAACCCGAAACGGTAGGTGAAGTTGATAAACCTACCATAATAGCGGAAGACCCGATTCCAATACCTGATTGTAGCTTCCAGATACAATCCATCAACAACCTTATGGGAGGGAAACACAAAGTGGTGCAGGGCAAACGCACCTGTAAGCAAGGTGGTCTAGTTACTTGGGAGATAATATTGTTTGCACCAGGTGAGGCCATTGATAATCACAAAAAATGCAACGTATTTGCCACTACCGATAGCACTAGCATATGGGAGTTGAGAATGCCAACCGCCAACCGCATCGATGTGATTTTTTACAAGCGCTTACCTGCCGATAGCACGATACTGCTAAAGTTGGAAACCGTGTATGATTCTATAGAGGTTAATTATACTCATCAGGAAAAACCAATAGCCACGACCCCATAACGCTGATGCCCGATGAAGCGCACTATACCTATAATGGCTACCGCCTGATAGGGGTTGAATTGATAAAATACTGGCGGGCCAAACCTTGAGGCAACTGATACAGGAAATACGCCGTTACAACAAAAAGAAACTATGACCGCGATGCGCTTTAAGATATTACTGCCGATTTTCATTTTCATTGCCATCGTACTATCTTCTTGCAAAAAAGATGAGAAGGGCAGCGGTGTTATCTATCCATTGCATCTGCATCTAGAAGCGGGCTTCGATAACGACAGTGTGAAACTATATATTGACGGCAATAGGGTATTTAATGACGTGGTAACTACCAGCCCATTGATAGGTTTAGCCGAAGCAATCATCATCCAACAACCGGAAGGAGTGTTTGAGATGACCATAGAAGTAAATAACCGTGAAATGGCGGTGGAGGACATCTTGATTGATGAAGAGTTGTATGTACTGATGAACTTCTATAATGACTTGCCAACTATCGATACCAGCACCACAGCACCGGGTTACGATTAAGGTTTACTCTTCAATAGGCGCATCCACCGCTATGCCTTTATTATAATACTCCTCTAGCTGTATGGTGCCATCTTTGTAGTAATAGGTCCACTTACCTTCTTTGTAGTAGCCATCCATTAGGCCTTCTGCACGTAGTTCGCCAGTAGGGTAGTACTCTATTTTTGTTTTTTGGCCAGCGCCGTTCGGGCCACTGTTTACAAAGCCGCCCTGCCTAGGGGTGTTTTTTAAGGCGTACGATGCTATTACCAATATTAGCATTGAGGCAAAAAATACCCCTATCATTATATTGCGCAACTGGTTGGGCTTCATGCCTCAAAGTTACTTCAAAACCACTGCTTTAATGCTGTTTACCTGCTCCAGCAACCAATTTTTGTTGGCAAGTGGCTGGTAATGGCCTATGGCATGTTCTATTTTACCTAGTTTGGCCTTCAACTGCGCCTCGGGTGCATACTCCTGCCGTTGCTTGAGGGTGGCCAAGTTCTTCATCACTTTTAAAAAGTTGAGGTTGCTGGTGCGGTTGGCTGTCGAAATGGTTTTGTTGCGCAGCAGGTACAACCTGAACGATTCTATTTGATAGGTCAGCGCATCGGTTTCTTGTTCATCATAAAATATCTTTAGCAGCAGGTGGCGTGCGCTCAGGTTATAGTAGAAGTCGGCGAAGTTTTGTTTCACCAGCATGTTGCCGGCTTCGGTAAGTTTGCCAATTTCGTACAGGTAGTTAGCTTGGTTGTATAGCCATGCCGCCTCTCGAACGGAGTCGGGCAGGCAATCTTTATATTGGGCTATAAAGTTGCCGGTCCATTGGTAATCCTTTAGCCTAAGCCCTACGGTTACGATATTCTTATAGTCGGTATGGTCTAGCACGCCATCAGGTAGCAGCAGTTTATTGTTAAGTTGCTTTTGGTACAGATCAAGCAACTGGCGGAAGTAGCCAGCGCTGCCTTGGTTTATCATCCGTATACAGTAATTCTGCGCATAGCGGTATAGGTTGCGTGCTTCTTCCTTCTCTAGTTGATACTCGTGGTTGGTAAGGTCTTGCACCAGTTGGTGGTAATGGTATGGCTCGGTGGGCTTACTAAGCATTTGCAACACCCTAAAGTAGACGAGTATACCAGAGTGCAGCAAGTAAATAAGGTTAGCATCCAGCAGGGCCATTATTTCGCGCAGCATTACCGGTTGGTACTCGGCTTGCAGTATGTGCATACGGTTAAGCTGTTCGCAGGTGAGCTTCAGTTTGGCTAGTATGTAAAAACGGTCCAGCGCATCCATACGGTCTTGCAGGGCTTGGTCGGGCTGTCGGTCTTGTTGTAGGGCAAAATATTCCTCCCGCTCTTGAGCCAATTGGTATTGATATAGCAGGGCATCTTCGGTATTGGCGGATTCAAGCGAGCTTTCCTTTACCGTTTTATTGAACGCACGCTCGTAACTTTGGCTCAGACCGCGCTTACGCAATGCTTTTACTTGTAGTAGTTGCAGCTGGTAGGGGTGCGCCGACAGCTCGGCTTCAGTAATCACGTCCTTGGCTAGCGCGGCCAGCGCACTCATGGCATCGCGCAATCTTTGGTCGTTGTAAGGCTGGTTTTTGAAGATGGCTTTGTAAACGGTGGTTTTATCTAAGCTCTTGTTATCATCTATTGGCCTACTAGCCAAAAGGTAACCGTACAGCTCACGCACTGCCGCCGCAATGGATGAGCTCGCCAACTTTCCTTCCAGCAATTGCCATTCGGTTTCGGTAAGGCAGGTTAATAATTCGATAAGACTGGAGTTTTTCACTACAAAACGGGTTGTTTGTTTAATCTAAAATGTTGATTATTAAATGATTAGTTATTTAATTAGCGCGTATAGCCTGCTACAGTAGCCTAAAATTGTACAAAAATATCGACTTGGCAAAGGATATATTTGTATCAGTAAAAAAGGCTAAACCTAGAACCTATGCTGAACAAGAACATTTTTTTGCTGCTGATAGCACTGATAGTGAGCCAATTGGCAAGCGCACAAATTACTGGTAACGTAAAACTTGTTGATATTTACAATAACTTAGAAGCAGACCATAGTGGTATCATGATTGCGTTTGAGCCAAGGTCTGGCGGGGCAGTGGCAGATACTGCTTATACCGATGTAAATGGCGATTTTTCCATCACTTTGGTTACAGGTCAATACGCTGCAGCTTATAAAAAATCTAATTATGGATCAAAAAGTTATCCTAAAGGGTCTTTGCCGTTAATACTAACACCAAATTTCAATCTACCACCTGACAGATTGTATAAGTTGTTGCCCTTGGATACCTTGTCAGGTCCAGTATCGGGTATGTTGCAGCCTTTTTATCATTATATTGTTAATAATAGCATAACCATACTAGCCGGTGATACATTACGGATTCCTGAAGGCTCATGGCTTGACATTCCCTCAGGTAGTACGATTAATGTGGAAGGCCATTTAGAGATACTTGGTACTGATTCCTTCCCGGC
Organism: Sphingobacteriales bacterium; assembly: GCA_027483645.1. GTDB lineage: Bacteria > Bacteroidota > Bacteroidia > Chitinophagales > CAIOSU01 > CAIOSU01. The sequence continues at coordinate 254,566 of JAIXUD010000009.1, read as the reverse complement.
AGCGCTAGTGTCTTTAATTAGCACACCTTGGTCCTTTGGCTACTTTGCCGTCAATTACTTTGATGAATATACCAAAGTGAACGTTAGAAATGGTGGAACTCTTTACATGGAGAAAGCTAAGATATATGGTGGTTTGGAATTTAGAATTTTCCGTGGAGCGGTTTACTTAAATGAAACCTCAAGCCAAGCGGATTTTTACAATACAATTGATACTGTCAATACAGGAGATATTTTTAATAGGCCAGGTATTTTCTTGGACGAGGGTAGTATCTATATGAACGAAACTTCTATCGGTGCTTACATTGAGGCAACTACTTTTTCCTATATGGACATTAATTGTAGCTATGTGGATGCATCAACCGGTTGGAACCTTAGCTCTAACGCTGTACTAAAAGCAAATAACTCTACCTTGAGGGTTTATAATAGTGGCTCTCAGCAGTTTATCTTCAACGGCATCGATAGTGTGATAATAGAGAATTCCATATTGTATGGGGGTTTTGTTTTAAGGAACAATTTGGCTCAAGATACTTCCTATTATTCCTTTAAAAATAATTCATTTTATTATTGCCCTTTATCGTTAAGTGATAATATAAAATTGAATTTCGTTAATAACCTTGGCGTGAGAATCTTCAATGGTACGAACCCAACACTTGTAACGGTAGATACTTTTAGCTATAATCTAGTGACTTATTCGTTTAATACCACTTATATTCCTCCTGGCCCCGTATTTCCATTTGGCGTAATTGGAACTGTCGCTAGCTCAGGCCAATTTGATACTGTAGATATTTATGGTAATATGTACGACAATTATCGATCCATATGGAATGATTCATTGTGGTTAAGGCCTATTGCTGATTCTACAGGACTTTACCTCGATAATGGAGACCCCAACATTCTCGACTTAGATGGAAGCCGCTCTGACCGAGGTGCTCGCTATGGTGGTTGTTCTAACCCATGGGTTCTGCAAGCAAGGGGAACTACTATTCCGGCCACCGATTCCGTTTACCCCGGCGATGCCAACTACGATGGCCTGTGCGACAATAGCGATTTATTGCCTATCGGGTATTTCTTTGGCGAGACCGGCCCCGTGCGTGCTGGCGCATCGCTGGCTTGGGTAGGTCAACATGCTGACCCTTGGGCGATTACCTTTCCCAATACCCGCAACGCCAAGCACGTGGATTGTGATGGCGACGGCACCATAGCCTACCCTGATGTGGATGCTATCTACCAAAACTACGGCCTTACCCATACTATACAGAAACAACAATTTGGCGATGGGCTTTGGCTACAGTTCCCAAGCGACAGCATTTTTGAGGGCGATACGGTAGAAGTGAAGGTAATGCTCGGCACCAACCTACAGCCAGTTACAGGTATGTATGGTTTGTCGTTTAGCGTTACTTACGATGCTGCTTTTATTACTCCAGGCTCCGCTAGTATGCGGTTCGATAGCACTTGGCTGGGGCAGGATTCGGTAGATTTGATTTCTTTCTTCAAAGAGGTACCCAGCGCCAGCAGGTACGACATCGCCCTGAGCCGCACCAATGGCGTGCAACTAAGCGGTAGCGGGCAAATCGGTACCATCATTGTGGTAATCAATGACGATATACTGGCCAAGGACTCCATGACGCTTACTACGTTTATGGATATATTGAACATCACTGCTAAAGATGCCAACTATAGCAACACCGTGTTAGGCGGCAATCCTGCAACCGTAAATGTAATGACTGGCTACGACCGGCTGCCTTCATCAGTGGAAAACAACGTGGAAACGCTCAACATCAGCATTTACCCCAACCCTGCGCATGATAAGCTAAACGTACACCTACCCAATGGGAAGGCCGCAACGCTATCGCTTTATGGTTTGGATGGACGCAAGCTGTTGCAAAGCGAAGCTACTGGCAATACTACCATGGATATAAGCACACTGCAGAACGGATTGTATGTTTTGCGCATACAGTTGGGTAGTGAGACACTGGTGTATAAGATTACGATTAGCCGATAAATGGGTAGAGGGATTTTTCGTGCATTACCATTTCCTGCACTTTTCCGTATTTTAGCCCCATGGCAAATATTCTCGTTCTTGGGGCTGGTATGGTGGGTGGGGCAATGGCCCTCGACTTGGCTAAGCAACACACCGTTACCAGTGCCGACATTAGTGCAACGGCGCTCTTGCCCTTGGCCGAACAGGGCATTAACACCATCATTGCCGACCTTTCACAACCCAGCCACATCACTAAGCTGGTAAAAGGTTATGATTTGGTTATAGGCGCGGTGCCTGGTTTTTTAGGTTTTGCCATGGCGAAGGCCGTAATTGAAGCTGGGGTGAACTTGGTGGATATTTCCTTCTTTGAGGAAGACCCTTTTGAGTTGAATAAATTGGCCCAAGAACGCGGCGTAACGGCTATTGTTGATTGCGGCGTGGCACCGGGCTTGCCCAACCTATTGGTTGGACACCACCACCAAAACATGCGCATTGCCAACTTTGAGTATTACGTGGGCGGGCTGCCGCACAAGCGCCAATGGCCCTACGAGTATAAAGCACCCTTTTCGCCCATCGATGTGCTGGAGGAATATACCCGACCCGCCCGTATGATAGCAGGCGGAAAGGTAGTTACCAAACCCGCCCTGAGCGATGTAGAACTGATGGACTTCCCCCCCATTGGGCGTTTGGAAGCTTTCAATAGCGACGGTTTACGTACCCTCCTCCGCACCGTGGATATTAAGCACATGAAGGAGAAGACCCTGCGCTACCCCGGCCATATTCGCCTAATGGAAGTGTTGCGCGAAACGGGCTTTTTCAATAAGGAAGCGATAGATGTAAAAGGGGTATCCATCCGCCCGATTGACCTTACCAGCAAACTGCTGTTCCCCTTTTGGAAACTGGAGCCACAGGAGCGGGAGTTTACCCTATTGAAAGTGATAGTAGAAGGGGAGGAGGAAAAGAAGCAAGTGCGCTACACTTACGACCTATACGACGAGTACGACCCCGCAACCAACACCAGCAGTATGGCCCGCACCACCGGCTATACCTGCACAGCAGCCGCCAACTTGGTATTGAGTGGCCAGTTCAACCGCCCCGGCATCTATCCCCCCGAGCTCATTGGCGCATGGCCGGGCTGCTTGGATTTTGTGTTACAATATTTAGAGGAAAGAGGGGTACGGTTGAGCGTGAGGAAGGAGTGAAATTGATTTCAAATGCCTCCAAAGTGGTCGTCATTGCGAAGGCCTGCATACTCTTGCAAATCCTGATGCCGTATAGCGGCCTGAAGCAATCCCCTGCTGCGGAGAATGATGTTCCCTTACCAATGCTCCAAGTACATAATACGGTTACATTATCGGTATGCTTAATTCACTTCCTAGGGCAGGGGATTGCCACAGGCCATTGAAGCTCACTACAGACCGCGACATCAGGTAGGCCTTCGCAATGACGGTCGTTATGTGGCATTGTTAATTTTTTGCAAGCAAAACCATGGTCCTTCGTCCATGGTCCATCGTCCCTAAACTAATCCAGCTTCACTGGCACGCCAATGCCTACCGACTTGTGCTGTAGCTCGTTTTGGTTGATGCTGTATTCCCAAACTTTTTTGCCTCGTTTGTTGAATATTTCCAGTATGCAAACCCTTTCGCCTGCTGTACCGGTGATGGTTACGCGGCCATAATTTTGGAAATCGGCAAGGGTGCCTTGCACGCGACTTGGGTTTACTGATTCAGCAGTGCGGCGGGTCCGGCGGCGAAAACTGGTGATGCCCGAGCTGGTAAATTCATAGATAGGATAGCCCACTTCTAGGTCGGTTTTCATCAACTCGCTATGGTGGCGGTCGCCAGTAAGGAACACCACGCCGCTAATCTTCTCGTTTTTGATGAACTGCATCAGTTCGCCCAGCTCCTTGGTATACTGCCAGTAGCACTCGTGCGTGGATACTTGGTTGAACACTTGGCTACCAATAGCCACAAACTTGAAAACCGCTTTCGACTGCTTCAGCCCTTCTTTAAACCAAGCCAATTGACCTTCGCCCAACATAGTTGGGTTGCTATCGGTCGGCATGGTGCGGTGGTAGCGGTCGTCTAGCATAAAAAACTCCGAATCCAAGTAATCAAACTTAAAGAAACAACCCGGCGTCTCTGGTGTACCGTAAGCAGGGTTTGGCCAGTACTTGGTAAATAATTCCAGCGACTTCTTTTTATACGGGAAGCTACCAATAGCATCGTTAGAGCCATATTCATGGTCGTCCCAAATGCTGTATTGTGGTATGTTTTCCGTATAGTTGCCAATCTTACGGCGGAGGCGGGTTTTTACCCAAATTTTCTCCATGCGGGCTTCCGTATTGTAGTTTTTAGGAAAGTAGTATAAGTAATCGCCAATCCAAAGGTTAAAGTCTGCCTCGGTTTTTACAGCATGTTTGTACACACGGTCTTCAATGCCAGGGTGCAACCAACGCAAGCCAACCGGCACGTGCAAGGCGCACGAAGTAACCAAAAAACGATAAGTATCGGCCATGTTGGTTCGGGCAGTGCGGTACAGGCGGTCTATTTTATATTCCTGCGAATCCACCATTACCACCATTTTATACACCTTGCCTGCAATTAGGTTGTTGAAGTCGAACACCAGTGCAACATAATCTTCATAAGCTGCTTTACCTTCCGTAAATATTTTGCTTATATGCATGTCATTGGTAGCAGTATCAGTCAAGGTAATGGAAGCCGATTCGGCACCTTTCACCATGATCCAAATTTTGGTTGCGGTAGGTGTGGTGTGGCCTTGCATGGGGCCTGATGCTAATGAGCCACCCGCAAATAGGTTGGGCAAGCTAGCCAAAAGGAAAGCGAAAACAAAAAATAGCAATCTCATGTAAATCAAGGGGTTTGAGGAGCGGCAAAGTTAAGCAAATGAATATTACGGTTATCTTAACATGACGTAAAATAACAGCTATGCCGAGAAGATGCAAACACTAGTGGCAGCGTTGCAAGGGGTGGGGAAGATTTTTTTGGGGGGGCAACGCCGTTAAGTTAAACTTTGCAATTCGTGATGATGTCGCAGAGTGTCATGGTGAGCGGAGCCGAACCATCCGCAACACAGTCACGAAACACAGTCAAGTATCACGTATTTTAAAAGGGCATTGTGCCACCTACATTATGGATGGTTCGGCTCCGCTCACCATGACACATTGTAAATCCAGTGCAAAAACGCAAATCTCCTCAATTCAAAAAGTACATAAACCTAACCCCAATAACGTTATTCTTTAATTTACCATCGAGCGTGGTGCGAAAACCATTTTGCCCGGGTGCCCCATCCGCCGCAATGCCAGCTGGTGTTAGCGAGTAAGTGTAGCGTAGGTTGATGCCATATCGTTTTTTGATGAGGAAGGTAACACCGCCCACAAAATCGAGGCTAGCCCGTCTGAATACCACATCGTCTGATAAAATGGCGGGGTCAACTTTAGAGCGTACCAACGTGTTCCATACTAGGCCCAAACCAAAGATGGCACGGTCTCTATCGTTGTAGTGCACCATAAATGGTACTTCAATATAATCGAGATCGAGTCTCAACTTCCGCCCATCTCTAAAGGTTTCGTTATTAGAGCTTTTGGCACCGCGCATACTATACAGTATCTCAAAGCTGGCCATAAAGCTTTTGGGCAAATTGATATAGGCAGCTCCACCTCCATTAGCCCCGAACTTACGGAAACCCGCAATGCCGTCGCCATCCACTTGGCTCACGTTCATACCTGCAATTATTGCAGCACGTATGAATGGCTTCTCCTCATTAGGGTCGTCGTTTTGTGCCAAAAGAGGCAAGGCAAAAAACAATGCAAAAAATATAGGAAGGAATGGTCTCATTAATAAAGGGAATGTTAATTTCGTTAATAACGTTCAAGAGTCATGTTCAAATATACGACAAGCACCCTAAAAAAATTGGAGGACCTCTGTAAAGAGGCTGCCTTCGAGCTGCGGTACGAAAAAGGCAGCTTTAATGCAGGCCATTGTGTGCTGGAAGACAGGCGGGTAATTGTGGTAAATCAATATTATACCTTGGAGGCGCGCGTAAATTGCCTAGTGGATATTATCGGCAAACTTAACATAGACCCTGAAGCGCTAAGCGAAGTTTCGCAATCCGTTTATCAAAAAATAAAACAACAAACCCCCGCTAAGTGAGGCTCACGTTTCTAGGTACCGGTACTTCAAGTGGCATCCCTATGATAGCCTGTACCTGCCCAGTATGTACCAGTACCGATGCTAAAGACAAGCGCCTGCGAAGCTCTGTGATGATAGAGGCCGACGGCAAAACGCTATTGGTAGACTGTGGGCCCGATTTCCGACAACAGATGCTACGCGAAAACGTAACGCGTGTGGATGGCATTATCTTCACCCATCCGCACAAAGACCATACCGCCGGGCTCGATGATATAAGAGCCTACAACTTTGCCCTAAAGCGAGATATGCCGTTGTATTTGGATGCTTTTACTGAAAGCGAAATACGCGACCAATACTCTTATATTTTCAGCCCGAACCCTTATCCAGGCATACCAAGGGTAAAGATTATGAGCATCAGTGGCGAAACCCCTTTCGAAGCCGAGGGTGTGCCCGTAACGCCCATTAAAGCCATGCACCACCAAATGCCGATATTGGGTTTTAGGTTTGGCGATATTACCTACATTACTGATGCCAACTACATCGCGCCAGAGGAATTAGAGAAGATAAAGGGGAGCCGAATATTAATACTGAACGCCCTTCGCCGCGAGCCACACATCAGCCACTACACCCTTCAGCAAGCCCTTGACCTAATAAAAGAACTGCAACCCGAGCGCGCTTACCTCATCCACCTCAGCCATCAAATGGGCAAGCACGAAGACGTAAGCAAAGAGCTGCCCGAGAATGTGTTTTTAGCTTATGATGGGCTGGTGCTTCAATAGACGATAGACCATGGACGATGGACCATGGTTGAGTCACGAAGCAATTTTTCCGTGCCTTTTTCAGTGTTCTCCGTGGTTAAATTTTTTTGCAGCATCCGTCGACCATGGACTGTCGTCCGTGGACCAAATCACAGCTCCTCCTGTTTCTTCTCCCTAAAGTTAATCGGGCGGCCCGCTTGGTACTGTATCCATTTCAGGGTATCGCCGCTTTCACTTAGCACATACACCCAGCCTTCTTCTTTACCGTCTTTGTAGGTTACCTCCTCTTGCAAGGCACCGTTAGGGTGGTAGTGTTTCCACTGGCCTACTTGTGCCTCGGCTTCGTATTGGCCCTCGGCTGCCAATTGGCCATTTTCGTGGTACATTTTATAAGGGCCGTTCTCCAAATTTTTCGCAAAGGTCACTTCTTCCTTTACTTGGCCGCTTTCGTAGTAGTATTTCCATGGGCCAGTCATTTCGCTCGCTATATATTGGCCTTCTTCTTTTACCTTCCCGCTAGGGTAATAGGCTTTGTAATTGCCCTCAAACTTGCCCGCTTTGTAGTTTTCCTCAATATCCACTTGGCCATCGCTAAAGTATAGTACCCTTTTGCCATCAAGCTCACCATCTGCATAATTCTTTTCTTCTTTCACCTTTCCGCTTTCGTCGTATAGCTTGTATTTGCCGTGGCGTATTTGTGGGCCGGTTTCTGCAGGGTCTCCTTTTATGCTGAATTCCTCTTTCAGTACCTTTTGGTCGGCATCGTAATACGTCTTAACCGAATTGGCTTTTTCGCCGCACGAAAACAATAGGGTTGCGCAAACCGTCATCAATAATAAATACCTCATAGTGCTTGTCAATTTTTTTAGGGAGTTTTGCAATGATAATGCTTTGCAACAACTAAATTAACGAATATGTACGTGCTACAGTATAGAGAGCTGATAGAAAAAACTTGGGACAACCGCGAAATGTTGCAACAAGAAGAAGTAAAGGATGCCATACATGCAGTGATTGAGGCGTTGGATAAAGGCCGTTTACGCGTTGCAGAACCCGTAGGCGGCGATTGGGTAGTGAATGATTGGGTGAAAAAAGCGGTAATACTTTACTTCCCCATTACGCAAATGGAAACCATTGAAGTGGGCCCATTCGAATTTCATGATAAAATACCGCTTAAGAAAGGTTATGCTGAGCAAGGTGTGCGCGTAGTGCCCCATGCCATTGCCCGCCACGGTGCCTATTTAGAGAAGGGAGTGATACTGATGCCCAGCTATGTAAACATTGGTGCTTACGTGGGTGCTGGTACCATGGTGGATACTTGGGCAACTGTAGGCTCATGTGCGCAGATAGGCCAAAACGTACACCTCAGTGGCGGTGTGGGCATTGGCGGGGTGCTAGAGCCAGTGCAGGCCGCCCCGGTAATTATTGAAGACAACTGCTTTATAGGCTCCCGCTGCATAGTGGTGGAAGGTATAAGGGTACGGAAAGAAGCCGTACTGGGCGCCAACGTAGTGCTTACTGGCAGCACCAAAATAATTGACGTGACTGGCCCAGAGCCTATTGAATACAAGGGCGAAGTACCCGAACGTAGTGTAGTGATACCGGGCAGCTACACCAAGAAGTTCCCAGCGGGCGATTACCAAGTACCGTGTGCCCTCATCATCGGTACCCGTAAAGAAAGCACCGACAAAAAAACTAGCCTGAACGGCGCGCTTAGGGAGTATGGGGTGAGTGTGTAATTTTTGTCTCTAGATCCACAATCAGTGCTACTAATGAGATAAATTATAAATTAAGGTCAATTTAACTGATATTTGCAGGCATATTGCCACCTTAATGAGAATGTACCACCTCTTTGCATGTTTTTTGTGTTGCTTTTGCTTTAGCATTGGTAACTTGTCCGCACAATATGCTGATAAGCATTACATTGCACCGTCGCCTTGGGTGTACTTTACCGGTGCCTACGAGTTTGTGCTGTCTACTGAGTTTGCTGGTACGGTAAACGTTACCGTGACTAAAAGCGACGGTACGCCTTTGCTCACCACAACAGTAAGCCAAGGCAACCCTAACGCTTTCAGGTTTACGGGCAACCCCGCTGGTGTCCTCAACCACCCCATCAACACCGTGTTGAACGATGTGGGCGTTATCATTACAGGTAGCCAGCCTATTGCCGTAAACGTACGAAACATTACCAGCGATCAAGTGGCCGTGGGCAATTGTATTGATAGCAAGGGAAACTCCTCGCTTACCAGCTTTGGCAACGAGGGCTTGGGCATCAGTTTCCAGCCGGGGTATTACCGGTCTGATCTAAACGGCGTGGGCTATTGCTATGCCTACCCGGTGGTTACCTGTGCCATGGCTACTGCCAATGGCACTGACTTGTTGTTGAATGGCGCTGTAATAGCTACCCTCAATGCCGGGCAAAGCTATATATTCTTAGCCCCATTGGGCACTTTGGTGGAAGCTACTAAACCGATTGTAGTAAACAGCGGTGCATATGTAGACTCGCCGAACGGTTGCGGAGATGGCGTGGTAGACCAAGTGGCCCCCAACTCGGTGCTGGATACGGCTTACTTTGTGGTACGAGGACTTGGTACTGTTGGCAATGCTACCAATTACCCAGAGCAGACCACCATTGTGGCCACCCGCCCCGCCACAACGGTGGTGGTAAACCACTACAATGCCACGGGCGGATTAATTGGCACCAATAACTATACGCTGGCCACTGCTGGCGCTTTTGTGAGTTTTCACCATGGCGATGCCGCTACACAATACTCTTCATCACATATTGTTTCCAGTAAGCCGATTGCGGTATATGCGGGCAGCGCGGTAAGTTGCGAGGTAGATATGTCGTTTGTGCCGCCGGTGGGGCCCTGTGCCGGTTCGTTTAGGGTAGAGACTACTAATTTCAAAAGTTACCTGAACACACTGTTACCCTATAATGGCTATGTGCTGATTGAAGACCCCACGGCGCTTGTTTTCTTGAACGGCACCAACTTGGAAACCATTACCGCCCCCCGTTTCCAGATAGGTACTACGGGCTATTACATGATTCGGTTTAATGAGGTGCAGATTGGCTCTCCGCTCAATATCCTCATTAACAGCAGTGTGCGCATGAATATATCCATCGTGCAACAGGGTGGTGGATTTTCGATGTCGGCCTTCTTTTCTTCGTTTAATGAGATATTAGATCCGCCCACTTTGGCACCCAATGGGCGATGCCAAGAGGCGCTGTTAACTGCCGAGCCAGGATACAACCCGTACCAATGGTATTTGGATGAAGTGGCCATTCCGGGCGCAACCAACCAAACCTACGTAGCCACCACAAGCGGCAACTATAGTGTGGCGGGCACCCGCCCGTGTGGGTTAACCAAGCCTTCGGTTCCGGTGTTTTTTGATGATTCAGCCACTACGCCCAATCTTGCGGTTTTGGTGCCCGATACGTTGAAGTGCAACCGAACCTCGGTGGTGCTTACGGCCTCTTCTACTGCGCCGGGCGCTACCTACAACTGGGGCGGGTCGAATACCAATCCTACCTATTCGGTATTTGCACCGGGCAACTATGTGGTTACCGTTACTGAGCCTATTAACAATTGCGACACCAGCACTACTATTGTAGTTGCACAGAATATTGCCCCGCCTAATGCAAGCATAGCCCCGCCAGCGGTTATTAATTGCAACACCTCAACGGTAAACTTGATGGCATCTAGCACCACCACAGGCACTACCTATGCTTGGGGCGGCGGAAACAATACCAATACCCGAACCGTGAACGCGGCTGGCACTTATACCGTGACCGCTACGGACCCTGGTAACGGCTGCACCGCCACCGCTAGCGAAACCGTGGTTGCCATACCGCTTATAGGCCTTACGGAAACGCATGTAAATGTGAATTGTTTTGGGGCGAATACGGGTAGCATTAATGTAAGTGTAGTAGGCGGCCAAGCACCACTTGCGTATGCTTGGAGCCACGGCCCAACGACGCAGGATGTGAGCACTTTGATAGCCGGTACATACACACTAACGGTTACGGATGCCCAACTGTGCGATACCACTATTTCGATTACCATTACCCAACCCACCGCCGCACTTACCCTCGACACCAACCTTACCCAAGTAGCGTGCTTCGGAGCAGCCACAGGAGCTATTGATTTGATACCAGCGGGTGGCACCACTCCTTACAGCTATGCTTGGAGCAATGCTGCCATCACCCAAGACCTTAGTAATGTGGTTGCGGGTTTGTACACGGTAACTACAACGGATGCGAACAGTTGCACCGCCGTACTTTCCGCTACCTTAACCCAGCCCGCCAGTGGTCTGTCGGCTACTTCGGCAGTTACCAATACTTTATGCTTTGGTGGTAATGACGGAGATATTGACTTATCTCCTGTTGGCGGCACTGTGCCTTATACTTTTGCATGGAGCAATACTGCTACAAGCGAGGATTTGACCAACGTTATAGCAGGCACTTACACGGTTACCATTACCGATGCATCAAACTGCTCCATCACACACACGGCCACTATTACCCAACCGGCTGATTTAACCCTAAACCTTACGCCTACCAACGTCAACTGCTTTGGGCAAAGCACGGGTGCCATTACCAGCACCGTTGCTGGTGGAACCACCAGTTACGGTTATCTGTGGAGCAATGCGGCTACCACCCAGAACTTGAGCGGTGCAATAGCGGGCAGCTATACTTTGACGGTAACCGATGCAAACGGTTGTACCGAAACCGCCACTGCCACTATCACCCAACCCACAGCCGCACTCACCCTCGATACCAACCTTACGCAAGTGGCGTGCTTCGGCGCAGCCACGGGAGCGGTGGATTTGATACCAGCGGGTGGCACCTTGCCTTATGGATATGTATGGAGTAATACTGCCATTACTCAAGACCTAACAAATGTAGTTGCTGGTCTATATACGGTTACTACTACGGATGCGAACAGCTGCACAGCTGTACTTTCCGCTACTTTAACCCAGCCTGCCAGCGGCCTTTCGGCTACTTCGGCAGTAACCAATACCTTATGCTTTGGGGGTACAGATGGCGACATCGACCTTTCGCCAGTAGGTGGCATCGCGCCTTATACTTTTGCATGGAGCAATACGGCCACCAGCGAGGATTTGACGAATGTTATAGCGGGCACTTACACCGTTACCATTACCGATGCAAGCAGTTGCACTTTAACCCATACTGCTACTATTACCCAACCTACTGATTTGGTGGTAACGCTTACCCCAACTGCCGTGGCTTGCTTTGGCGAATCTACTGGCGAAATAACTAGCACTGTAACAGGCGGAACAACCAGCTATGGTTACTTATGGAGCAATGCGGCCATCACGCCGGATGTTACCACCTTGGGAGCGGGCAGCTTTACCCTCACTGTAACCGATGCTAATGGTTGCCAAGAAATCGCTACCACTAGCATAACCGAACCTGTTGCGGCACTTACCCTCGATACCAACTTAACCCAAGTAGCCTGTTTCGGCGGATCTACAGGGGCAGTGGATTTGATACCTGCGGGAGGAACGGTGCCATATGGATATGCATGGAGCAATGCTGCAATCACCCAAGACCTTACGGCTCAGCCAGCGGGCTTGTACACCTTAACGGTTACTGACAATAACGGTTGCACCGCTACGTTATCGGCTACGCTCACTCAGCCCGCTACGGCCTTGTCTGCAACTTCAACTACCACCAACGTGAGCTGCTTTAATGGCAATGACGGTGGTATTGACTTAACACCCGCTGATGCTACTGCACCTTACACATTTGGTTGGAGCAACAATAGCACAAGCGAGGATTTAACGGGCATCTTTGCCGGAGGGTATACTGTAACCATTACCGATGCCAATGGCTGCACCATCTCCAATAGCGCCACCATCACCGAGCCTACTCAACTAACCGTTACCTTAGCTATAAGCGGCATAGGTTGCAACGGCGATACTGAGGCGGATATTACTAGCATCGTGGTGGGGGGCGTGCCCACCTATACTTATCTGTGGAGTGAAACCAGTACCACGGCCAATCTTACCGCGGTAGGAGAGGGCAACTACCTAATAACCGTTACCGACCTAAACAGTTGTACCGCCACCGCCACTGCGGATGTGGTGTTTCCGCCGGCCATTAGCTTTAGCTACGCAGTAATTGATGTGAGCTGCTTTGGCTTTAATGATGGTTTCCTCGACCTTACCTTTAGCGGCGGCACAGGTGCCATTACCGCTAATTGGGCCAATGGCGAATACCCGGACAACAACTATGCGGGCATTGCGCCGGGCAGTTACACCATCAACCTGATTGATGATAATGGCTGCGATACGTCGTTTGCGTTTATGGTTATAGAACCGGCTGCCATCAGCGTGGATATTTTACCCATCGATACCTTGCGACTGGGCTTGACAGATACCTTGTTTACCAACTCGGTAACCAATCCTGGAACGATTTCCTACTATTGGGAGCCTGCTGCGGGCCTGTCTTGCGATAACTGTGCCGCACCAGAAGTTGAGGTTTATTGGGATACGGAGTTTACCGTAACGATAGATAACAACGGTTGCCGAACAACAGATACTATTTTGGTAATTGTTGACAGCGACCATATTCTTTACATACCCAACGCCTTCAGCCCTAACGGCGATGGCCGAAACGACTTGCTATATGTATATGCCAAAGGCGTGAAACGCACCGTATGGAGCGTCTTCGATAGATGGGGTGAAGTAGTGTTTACCTCCACCGATATCAACGCCGGTTGGGATGGCACCATGAATGGCAAGAAGATGCCGCCAGGCGTATTTGTTATCGATGTCTACATCGAGTTCTACGACCTTACCTCGGAAAGGAAGGCGCAATCAGTTACACTACTGCGGTAATTGAAAATACTATCCTTTTTGTTCTATTAATAAAATGTGCATATATTCGCTGTGCATAGGTTGCCATTTTTTTTACCTATAGGCAACCCTCTGCGCTCACTACCCGTTTTTGAACACTACTAACCAACTAACCTGTTTTTATGAAACGTTTTTTGAAAATCTTCGGTGCCATTGCCGTGTTGCTTGTTTTGGCGGTAAGTGGCTTGGCAGCCTACGTGAGCCTAGCTTTACCTAATATTGAGTTGCCTAAACTGGTGGTTCAGCCAACCCCAGAGTTGATAGAGAGAGGCAAATACTTGGCCAATAACGTGATGGTATGCATTGATTGCCATTCCACCCGCGACTTTTCGGTATTTAGCGGCCCGATAGTAGATGGCACACACGGCGGCGGTGGTGAAAGGTTTGGCCACGATATTGGCTTGCCAGGTGAGATTTTCTCTACTAACATTACGCCCGCTTATACTGCAAACTTAACGGATGGCGAGCTTTACCGAGCTATTACCAACGGCGTGGGTGCAGATGGCCGTGCCATGTTCAACATTATGCCATACCTATCTTATGGCCAAGCTGATATGAAAGATATTGAGGCGGTGATAGCCTACATTCGCAGTTTAGAGCCCGTAACCACTAAGCCATACCCAGCACGCGAACTTGATTTTCCGGTAAATATTTTGATTAATACCACTCCCACTATTGCAAACCACCAAGCCATACCAGACAAGGGCAATGTGGTGGAGTATGGCCGTTATATGACCACCATAGCCGCCTGTGGCGATTGCCATACCCCTATGAGCAGCCCAGGCAAGCTGGATATGAGCAAAGCATTTGCGGGTGGCTTCGAATTTAAGATGCCCGATGGTAGTGTAGTGCGCTCCATGAACATTACCGCCCACCCAACCGGTATCGGTGCTTGGACGAAAGAAATGTTTGTTGGCAAATTCAAAAACCACGACTTAGCTATCTACACGCCGCCAAAAGTGGCACCTGGTGAGTTCCAAACCGTTATGCCATGGACGATGTATGCTGGTATGACCGAAGAAGATCTAGCTGCCATCTATGAATATTTACGCACGGTAGAACAGCATGATAACACTGTGGAACGATTTACCCCAGGTGGCGTTGCGGAGCGTTGATTTGGTTAAACGATAATTCGGTCAGTTAGAACCGGTATCCAGCACCAATACCCACATTTACGTTGCGCATTTTTAAAGGATAATTGTAACTGCCGATAGGCACTCCATTTCTATAAACGGGTACATTGCTGAACTCGAAATTAGCCATCACGAAATCGGTAAAGAAGTTTATGGTGAAGCCCTCCGTTACCAAAAGCCTAAAGTTGAGGCCGATATCGGGCAAAAAGGCAATGTCCGTGGCAGAGCCGTACTTCTCAATATAGATACCGGTAGGGTCTTCCACTTTCCAAACCAATTCATTGTCTTTACCAAAAGCAATACCGCCCTGTAGCTTTAGGTCGATATTAAAGCTAGGGGTAGCAGGTATCGTAACCAGTAAGCCTCCTGCTGCATATAGGTAGCGCATGCCTGGGTAATCGTATTCATAGACAATAGTATTAAGGCTATAGCGGTTGATGTTATCTACAATCTCTGCAATGCGGATGTTTTGCACCAGATAGCCCGCTGTGGCTGTGATGCCAATAAACCGATTAAAGGTGCGGCCATAGTTTATGTGCAAGTCGAGCCCCGGGGTGGCGTAGCCTGCATCATCTTCCAATATATTGGCAGAGCCATAAGCCCCAGCTGGTGCCGCTATACCTAGGTTAATAATAATAAACGAAGGCCTGTCATTATCATATTGCCGAGTATTGCGGGTGTCAGGACTGGAAAGGGGCAAATCTTCACTTATTATCTGCGCAGATGCTGCAAAACAGCAACATGCTAGAGCAGCTATAATGATAAAACGACTAGCCATGAAAGCTTTTATTCCTGAGGTTCAAACTCGTAGCGGTACAAGTCTTGGCCAATGGTTTCAGTTACCCAAAGCTCGTCGGTTGTTAAGCGGAGGATGTACCATATTTTGGCACCAATAGCCCCACCGCCTGGGTTGGTAAATACCAGTAACAGATTTTCTGCACTGTTATCAAATTCCCAAACACCGCGTCGCTCGGTAATTATGTCGCCCTCGGCAGTGGCAACCGTATCTTGATATACAACGGTACCGTCACTTTTTAGATTAATGCCGATGCGAGTATCGGCTGTTACATCAATGCCGTTTTTGGCCGCTACAGTAGTGAACCAGTTGTTGGTAGCCCTAAAAGTTTTAGAACGAAGCGAAAACGCCGGACCCTCATCATATTTATTGCAACCGGAAAAACCAACACTAACAACACCCAATAGTATCAATACACGCACAAAATTTCTCATAGCAAGGTTTGTTATCAACTAAAGATACCATTTTTTCTGACATAGTTGCTTTCCTGCTCCACGGACGACAGACGACGGACTACAGTTGCTTAAAAAAAGGTCGAATGGCATTGCCATTCGACCTTTTCTTCCTTTGTTTTTTTTGAGATACTATGTAAACCGTGGTCCGTCGTCCGCTGTCTGTGGACTATTTAAGACTAGCCGTCAACTCGGGGCTCTTGATACCTTCCAGTTCTTTCTTAAGGGTTTCTACTTTGGCGTTGTATTCATCCAAGTTTTTCTTAGCGATAGGCTCGGCTGGTGGAGGCATTACTTTGAAAGGATCAACTTGTACGCCATCTTTCCAGAAACGGAAACAAACGTGCGGGCCAGTAGCTAGGCCAGTGCTGCCTACATATCCAATCACGTCGCCTTGGCTCACGCGTTTGCCCTTTTTCATACCGCTGGCAAACTTGCTCATGTGCAGGTATTGGGTAGTGTAGGTACCATTATGCTTGATTTTTACATAGTTGCCATTGCCTTTGGTAAAGCTAGCTTCCAATACTACGCCATCTCCTACAGTTATAATAGGGGTGCCATGCGCTGCTGCATAATCGGTACCCAAGTGTGGGCGGTTCACCTTCAATACTGGGTGCAGGCGGTTCTTGTTGTACTTAGAGCTGATGCGATAGCCGTACTTCAACGGTGCTTTTAAGAAGGCACGTTTCATGCTCTCTGCTTTATCGTCGTAGTAAGCACCTACACTATCCTGCTCAAAGTAGAAGGCGTAAAAGGGTTTGCTATTGTGCGTAAACTCAATAGCTTCAATTCGGTCAACACCAACCGATTTGCCTTCAACCAACTTCTCGGTATAGATTACTTTAAAGAAATCGCCCTTCTGCAATTTGTAGAAGTCGATAGTACAATCGTAAATGCTGGCCATGTTGTAAGCCAAGCCTACATCAACACCAGCGTTTTGCAAAGTTTCTGATAATGATGAGTTGATGGTACCAGATATGTACTTGCGCTCAATGGTTACTTCCTTTTGGCCTTTGTATACAGAGTCCTTCAACAAATCGTATACAATAAACTCCACGTTGCTCTTCTCATAGATAAGGTAAGCCACGCTCTTATTGGTGTCACCTTCTAGTGCCATGATGGTATAGGGCCTATCGAATTTCATGTAGCGGGTATCAAATACATCGCTGTACTTGGCCGAAAGGTTTAAGATGTTTCCAGCATTTAAGTCGTTGCCTGTTAATATACTAGCTAGGTTTTGGTTAGGCTTTACTTTACCTTGAACCACATCATACTCATTCTTCTGTATACCGAATAGAAATTCAACTTGCTCCTCCTTTTCCGCTTCAATGCGCATGGCATCTACCTCGGTATCAATAGTTGACGAAGGATAAAAAACGTAAACCAACGCCACGGTAAACAATACAGCAGTTCCTGCTACAAGCTTCTTTTTAAGAGTCATGCTAGGTAGTAGTTTTCAAGATTTAGTAATAGTGCTCCCATAAAAATAACACGATAGGACGAGAATATTGCAACCGTAAAAATAAAAGGTGTTTTATGCTATGCAATTCCTAATTTCGCACAAAATAATAGTGGTATGCCCCATTTATCAGACAGGATAGCCAACCTTCACGAATCTGCAACTATCAAAATGGCCCAAATGGGCCGCGAACTTAAGGCTCAAGGCCACGATATCATCAGCCTAAGCCTGGGTGAGCCCGATTTTGTAACGCCAACGCACATCCGTGAAGCGGCAAAAAAGGCCATCGACGAAGGTTTTACTTTCTATACCGCCGTGCCAGGTACCATTGAGTTGCGCAAAGCCATTGCAGCCAAGTTTAAACGGGATAATGGGTTGGAATATTCTCCTGAGCAGATAGTAGTTTCTACGGGTGCCAAGCAGAGCCTCATTAATGTAGTGTTGTGCCTTGTAAACCCTGGCGATGAAGTGATAGTTCCTGCACCGTTTTGGGTGAGCTATGCCGCTATGGTAGAGTTGGCCGAGGGCAAGATGGTGAACGTGTTTACCAACATTGAGCAAGACTTTAAGATTACCGCAGAGCAATTGGAAGCTGCCATTACGCCTAAAACGCGTATGATAATATTCAGTTCACCGAGCAACCCTTCGGGCTCTGTGTATAGCAAGGAAGAATTGCAAAGTTTGGCTAAAGTATTGGCGAAGTATCCGGAAATCTACATTGTTTCCGACGAAATCTACGAGTACATCAATTACGATGGCAAGCACGAAAGCATTGCCCAGTTCCCAGAAGTGTTCAACCAAACCATTACCGTAAATGGTTTTGCAAAAGGTTTTGCTATGACGGGCTGGCGCGTAGGTTACATTGGCGCCCCGCTGTGGATTGCCAAGGCTTGCGATAAGTTACAAGGCCAGTTTACTAGTGCTACGTGCAGCATCGCCCAAAAGGCCGCTGAGGCAGCCTTGAACGGCGACATGCAGCCTACTTGGGATATGCGCGACCAGTTTCACCATCGCCGCGATATGGTGATTGCCTTATTGAGCGAAATACCCGGATTAAAGGTAAATACGCCGCCAGGGGCTTTCTACCTGTTCCCCGATGTAAGTGCTTACTTTGGCAAATCTTACAATGGCGAAACGATAAAAGATGCCGATGATTTAGCGCTCTATTTATTGGCTGAGGGGTTAGTATCGTTGGTTTCGGGTGCTGCATTCGGTTCACCCGAGTGTGTGCGTATAAGCTATGCCGCCAGCGAAAAACAATTGACCGAGGCCTGCGCGAGGATTAAGGCGGCGTTGGCGAAATTGAATTAACAACGCGCCTACAAGGTAAAAATCCTATTTTTACCTTGTATCCATATTGCGGTACGCCAGCCTAAGGCTGGGCATAATAATGTTAACCGGGGGCAACGCCCTCGGGATATAACGTACATATCCAATGCACAACCTCAAGGGCATACTAGAGCTGTACTGGCAATTCACGGAGTTTCGCCCGTTACAGGAGGAAATCATGGATGCCGTATTGGCTGGGCAAGATGCCTTGGCCATATTGCCTACAGGTGGCGGTAAATCGTTGTGCTACCAGATTCCCGCGCTGGCGCAGCCTGGCATTTGTATTGTGGTTACGCCGCTCATCGCTTTGATGAAAGACCAAGTGGAGGGACTTAAAAAGCGCGGCATCAAATCTATCTCCGTGCATGCGGGTATGAGCAGGGAAGAGATTGATATCGCGCTGGATAATGCCGTGTACGGCAACTTCAAGTTTCTCTACCTATCGCCTGAGCGTTTAAAAACCGATATTTTCTTAGTCCGCCTACCCAAAATGAGAGTAAGCCTATTTGCGGTGGACGAGGCGCACTGCATCAGTCAATGGGGCTATGATTTTAGGCCTGCCTACCTCAATATTGCCGATGTACGCCCATTGATACCCAATGTGCCAATACTTGCGCTTACGGCCAGTGCTACGCCCAAGGTAAAAGAGGATATCCAATTGCGGTTGATGTTCAAGAACCAAAGGGTTTTCCAAGCCAGTTTTGCGCGGCCTAATATCTCGTTTGTAGTTCGCCGTACCGATGATAAAATGGGTAAAGTATTACAGGCATTGAATAGTGTTAATGGCTTGGCTATCATTTATGTACGCTCGCGCCGAAAAACGCAAGAGGTGGCCGATATGCTGGGTAAGAAGGGTATTAAGGCTGCATATTATCATGCTGGTATGAGCCATGACTTGCGCAGCAAACGGCAGGAAGAGTGGCTCCAAAACAAGCTGCGGGTAATGGTATGTACCAATGCCTTCGGGATGGGGATAGACAAGGCCGATGTCCGCACGGTAATCCATTTGGATTTGCCCGAGAATATTGAGTCTTACTATCAAGAAGCGGGTAGGGCAGGTCGCGATGGCAAACATGCCTTCGCTTTGCTATTGTACAATTTGGCTGATGAAAACGAAATGCGTTACCGGCTGGAGAACCAGTTCCCCTCACCAGAGGAGATATTGGCGGTATATGCGGCTTTGGGCAACTTCTTGCAACTAGCAGTGGGCGCTGGCGAGGGCGAGAGCTTCCCACTGGACTTGAATGCCCTTACCCAAAATTTCAATCTACAAGCTATTAAAACGGTGGGAGCGCTCAAGATACTGGAGCAGCAAAGCTTATTGAGCCTTACCGAGGCGGTATTTATGCCGTCGCGTATCCGGTTTTTGGCTGATAAGGAAGAACTGTATAAATTTCAGATTGCGAATAAGAAGTTCGACCCATTTATAAAGTTGTTGCTGCGCACATATCCTGGTCTTTTCGAGGAGTTTACCACCTTCAAGGAGTTTGATTTGGCGCAAAAGGCGGGGTTGAACTTGAAAGACATACAGAACTACCTCAACTTCTTCAAGAAAGCGGGCTTGATTGAATACCTGCCCCAAACCGATCAGCCACAGGTAACTTACCTAAAACCCCGGGAAAGCCCCAAATACTTGCGGCTAGATAAACAGTTTGTGCTTGAGCGAAAGCGGGTATTTGAAGAGCAGGTGAAAGCCATGCTGAGCTATGCCCTCAATACACAGCAATGCCGTAGTCAGTTTATATTGGAATACTTTGGCGAAATGAACTCAGAACCCTGCGGGCAGTGCGACATTTGTAAGGAAGGCGCCAAAACCGAGGACGACGGCGAGGCATTGGTAGCAGATATGGAAACGGCACTGAAAGCGGCGCCCATGACCAGCCACGAACTAATAGTGCTAATGCCACAATATGCGGAAGATGCCATCCTCACCACATTGCGCCACTTGCTGGATGTGGGCCGCATTTCGCTAACTGACGATAACCAACTAACTTGGCTGGAGTGAAACGCATTATAGCCACCGTAACCAACGACTTAACCTTCGACCGCCGAATGCAGCGCATCTGCCGCACCTTGGCTGCCGACGGATATGATGTAATGCTAGTGGGTAGAGAGTTGGATAACTCAAAAATGCTTGAAATAGAAGAGTATAAGCAGTATAGGCTAAAGTGTAGGTTTAATAAAGGAAAGCTATTCTATATCGAGTTCAACCTGCGGTTATTCTTCTATTTGCTAGGGCGAAAAGCAGATATTGTTTGTGCCGTGGATTTGGATACCATTGTCCCGGCATTTGTGATAGGCAAGTGGAAAGGCTGGAAAAAGGTGTACGATGCCCACGAATACTTTAGCGAAGTGCCCGAAGTAGTAAACCGCCCAAGGGTAAAGCAAACCTGGGAGTGGGTGGCCGATAAATTCATCCCAAAGGCCGATTTGGCGTATACCGTGGGACCAGCGCTGGCGGGGATATTTACCCAGCGGTATGGCATATCGTTCCACACCATTCGAAATGTACCAGATGTGGTGGTGAAGCCCATCATACCCAAAGAAACCGGCTATCTACTTTATCAAGGGGCGCTCAACAAAGGGCG
Organism: Sphingobacteriales bacterium; assembly: GCA_027483645.1. Taxonomy (GTDB): domain Bacteria; phylum Bacteroidota; class Bacteroidia; order Chitinophagales; family CAIOSU01; genus CAIOSU01. The sequence continues at coordinate 233,037 of JAIXUD010000009.1, read as the reverse complement.
TGGCTTGGAGGCGCTGCTAGAAGCCATGCAGCACCTAGATATTAAGCTCAAGATTGCTGGGGAGGGCGACCTCTCCATTGAGTTGCGCAAAATGACCACCCACTTAGGTTTACAGCACAAAGTTGAGTTCCTTGGTTTTGTAAAGCCTATTGATTTGCCTAAGCTTACCGCAGGGGCGTGGCTGGGGCTAAACCTTTTGGAAAATATGGGTTTGAGCTACTATTACTCCCTCGCGAATAAATGTTTTGATTATATACAGGCAGAGGTACCAGCCGTGCATATGGACTTCCCTGAGTACCGCGCTTTGGTAGAAAAGTATCCCGTGGCAGTGTTGCTAAAGGAGCTATCGCCAGAGGCCATAATTGACGTGGTGCAACACTTACAGCGAGAGAGGGACGCATATAGCGAATTAATAGTTGCATGTCGAAATGCAAAAAGTAGCTTCACATGGCAAATAGAAGCGGGGAATTTGTTAAAATTGTACCGTGGCATCTGATTTCCGGCATATCCATATCGTCTCTTTCAATGTACCCTACCCGCCAAACTACGGTGGGGTTATCGATGTGTTCTATAAGATAAAGTCGTTGGCCGAGTTGGGTATCAAAGTTCACTTGCATACTTTCCATTACGGGCGTGAGGAGACGGATAAGTTGAACGAACTCTGCGAAGCGGTGCACTACTACCCGCGCCAGAAGTTTTACCAAGCCATTTACAGCCGAGTACCTTACATAGTAGGCTCCCGTCAATCCGATAGTCTGTTGTCGAATTTGGTGGAAGATGAGTATCCTATTCTGTTCGAAGGTTTGCACACCTGTTTCTACCTTAGCCACCCATCTATCCTCAATCGATTTAAGATAGTGCGGATGCACAATATTGAGTGGGATTATTACAACAGCCTCGGCAAGGCCGAGCGTAATTTCTTCCGTAAGTTTTACTTCTATGCAGAATCAAAGAAGCTCAAGGAGTACGAGGAGGTTTTAAAAGACGCAAACCTAATCTTGGGTATATCGCCCAATGATGCCGATTACCTCAGCCAACGTTTCCCGAATGTGGCACACCTGTCGGCATTCCACCCGCATACTGAGGTGCTCAGCCAAGTGGGTAATGGGGGTTATGCGCTGTACCATGGTAACCTGAGCGTGCAGGAAAACAACCAGGCCGCCATTTACGTTACCCGCAAAATATTCGATGATATTGATTTGCCGTTGAAGATTGCAGGCAGAAAACCATCGAGCATGTTGCAGCAAGAAGTAAAGCAGCGCTCGAACTTTGAGCTGATTGCCGACCCAGAAGATGAAAAAATGTCTGCTTTGATACAGGGTGCGCATATTAATATATTACCGACCTTCCAAGCCACAGGCATTAAACTAAAGCTGTTGAACGCCCTTTTCAATGGCCGCCATTGCGTGGTGAACCAAGCGATGGTAGAAAAAACCGGATTAGAAAGCCTCTGCCACGTTTGCGACTCTGCCGACGACATGAAGGAAACTGTTAAATCCCTATTCGATAAAGAATTCACCGAAGCCGACCTAGAACGCCGCCGCGAGGTGCTGGAAGAAAACTACAGCAACAATGCCAATGCCCAGCATCTTATTGCGATGGTATGGCCCGTGCTAAGTGTGTAGCTATTGGTAATGGAAGTCCTCTGATAGCAAGCTTTTTGTATTGCCATTTGTAAAGCTAAATAGCAAGGGTTTTGGCCTCGGCTATGTTAGTGCAATCTTAAGTTTTAAGGCAGGTTTTGATAATTAGTAAATTGTGGCTAACTATACCGTCGCACAACACTACTCCTCATGTATCGCATGCTATTCTCCACATTATTGCTGTTTGTATTCGGCAACGCTTTATTTGCTCAAACCGAAACCGTAACCACCATAGCGGTGCTGGGCTGCCATAGCCAAGGTATACCGGCTCCCACTATTCCCTTCTTGGCTAATACCATAAAGCCAAACTATAGTGTATGGGTGGGCGACAACGTATATGCTGATACCGAAACCGACCCGCAGCATATACAGCGGCAATTGGAGGTATTGGAGAATAAAGAGGGCTATAAGCAACTGCGCGAAGTATCGAAATTCAGGGTAACGTGGGATGACCATGATTTTGGCCTGAACGATGCAGGCAAGCACTATGTACTAAAGGAGCAAAGCAAGCAAATACACCGCAAGTTTTGGAGGCTAGAGGATGAGATACCTGCCGAGCAAGATGGGATATACTATGCTAAACTGGATACCCAGCCCAATGGTAAGGTCATACAATTCATCATGCTGGATGGCCGCAGCAACCGCGACAATCCGTTAAAGCCCCTCGCCGATGCCTATGGCGAAAACCAATGGAAATGGCTGGATGCGCAACTACGCCAACCTGCAGATGTTCGGTTTATTGTAAACGGCTACCAAATGTTGCTGAAGCGCCCTACCAGTTGGGAGGCGTTAGTGAAAATAGGCAGGAGTCGGAAGCGTTTGTTTAACCTCATCAAGGAGACCGGTGCCGAGAAGGTGTTGTTTATTACTGGCGACCAGCACTATGTGGAGGTGTTAAGAAGCCCTAAGGTACTAAACTATTACACCTTCGAGATAATGGCCGCAGGAATTAACAATGTAGAACGCCCCCGCTTGGCCAAAAACCGGTATATGCAGCCATGCGTTTCGGAACAAAAGGCACCTGTAATAGAAGTACATTGGGCAGCGGAGCCTTACTTGCACTTAAAAGTATACGACCCCGAAACGGGAACAATAAACTCCGAATGCAAAATGCTGCTAAGTGATGTGAAATGGAAGTAGCATCTACCCAGTAATCAACCGAGTTTAAGCCAGCACCGCCACCGGCGCATGTATAATGCCACCGCCAATCAAATCATCGCCTTCGTAAAACACTGCAGACTGACCAGGGGCAATGGCGCGTACTATGGTACTAAATTCTACCAGCACTTTGCCATCGGCTTGCGGTTGTAGGGTGCTTAGGGCGCCAGCATCTTTGTAGCGTATTTTGGTTACGCTTTCCAGGCCATCAGGTACTTGGGCATATTTAATAAGGTTAAGCCCGCCCACGATCATAGTGGTTTTTTGCAAATCTTCGTCGCGGCCCAGCACTACGGTGTTGGTGGCCGGGTGTATCTCGGTTACAAACATGGGTTCGCCCAAGGCAATGCCCAAGCCTTTGCGTTGGCCAATGGTATAGAAAGGGTAACCCTCGTGCTTGCCAAGGATTTTGCCATCTTTATCAACAAACAAGCCGCCATTAACTTCCTCTTGCAAGGTAGGCACACGGCGTTTAAGGAAACCTCGGTAATCGTTATCGGGCACAAAACAAATCTCATAGCTTTCCGCCTTTTTTGATAGCTCGGTATAGCCCCAGTCGAAGCACATTTGGCGGATGTCCGTTTTCATGTACTCTCCCAAAGGGAATATGGTACGGGCAAGGCATTTTTGGGTAACGCCCCACAGCACGTAGCTTTGGTCTTTGGTAAGGTCTTTCGCTTTGCTAATGATATGGCGGCCGTTCTCTTCACGCACACGGGCATAGTGACCAGTAGCGATAAAATCGCAGCCCATGGCATCGGCACGTTTTAGCAGCGCTTCCCACTTGATGTGGGTATTGCAAAGCACACAGGGGTTGGGTGTGCGGCCAGCCAGATATTCTTCCACAAAGTTATCGATAACATAATCGCCAAACTCCGAGCGGATGTCGATAATATAGTGCGGGAAACCTACTTCCACGGCTACTTGGCGCGCATCATTGATGCTATCCAAGCTGCAGCAGCCCGTCTCCTTCTTACTGCCGCCAGAAGTTGCATAGTCCCACGTTTTCATGGTAATGCCAATTACCTCATAACCCTGCTGGTGCAGCATTACGGCAGCCACGGTACTATCTATACCGCCGCTCATGGCTACTAAAACTTTTCCTTTTTTCACAGTTCAAAGGTTGAGACACAAGACACAAGACGCAAGACACAAGACTTGGACAGTGAAATATGCCGAGGACAGGCACGTTTTTGATTTGGCTTAATAACCTAACAAGGCTTTTAAATGTTCCATTTTATGTCAAAAAATAACACATAACACTTCGCTCCTAAAAAGAGCTCGTCCTGAGCCCTTGTCGAAGGAAGGGTTAGAGAGGTGTAATTCGTGGCGGGAAATTCCAATGCACATGGTATTTTCACCGCGAGTTTCACCCCAATAAAAAAGGGCAACCACGACTTAACGGGATTGCCCTCGGTAGGGTAGAAGACCGGGTTCGAACCGGCGACCTCCTGAACCACAATCAGGCGCTCTAACCGACTGAGCTACAACTACCATGTAATGGAGTGCAAATTTAAGCAATAACCGCAAATTACTTGCAACTGCTGAGAAAAATATTTTCACCCCCACATCACCCACAACCTATCAAACTCATCCGCAAAAGGTTTTACCAAACCTGCGTCGTTAGTTACCATCAGGTTTTCATAATTGTAATCGGCTGCTGTGCGGGTCCAGTTGTAGCTGCCGGTAAGTAGGCGCTTGCCATCAATAATGGCAAACTTGTGGTGCATGTGCTGGTCGCTGGTATCCATACGCACGGGTATGCCCGCTTTTATGAGCATCTCAATATCGCTGCCCGCATCATATTGTTTCTGGTCGTCGGTTACTACCCTTACAACTATACCCCTGCGCTGTGCTTGGATAATGATGTTGCTAATGTCGTTATCGCTGATGGTAAACACGCAAATATCCAGCGTAGCCAAGGCAGAAGCTAATTGGTTTTTAATCAAGTTCTTTCCGTCCACACCAGGGCTGAAGGTTACCAAGTCGTAAGGCTCGTTGTAATCCTCATCGGGCAGTAGCAGTTTGTTGGCCTCTTCTAGCCACGCAATTACCAGCTCAGGTGATTGGGTGCCAAGGCCTTCTTTGCTAAGGTCGAAAATACGGCTGCGCAGCCACGCGAGTTGGTGCTTATCGGGGTTGCGGGCTTGTATGGCAGCTTTTAGGTCTTTTTTGTCCGCATTGGTCATTACACCCTGCGAAAGGTTTGCGGCTAAGCGCTCTGCTATATCTTGCATAAGGGGTTCGTTACTGTTGCAGCAAGATAAGGGTTACGTCGGTACCGCGGTCGTTCATTTTCAGCACTAGGCTGTCGGCGGTAAGTTTATCAATCTGCACTTTTTTCTCTAAGTCACCATCTGCAATAGTTACCAACTTATCACCTTCCAAACGCCACTTGCCGCTTTCGGTGTAAGCACCGCCAGTATAGCTGTACGTACTATCCAAGTTAAAATTGAACTTGATGGTTTGCGGGTTAAGGTCGTCAACGCCGCCAGTGTTAGAGGCTACACAATTCCAGCCGCCTTCCAGCAAAGCACGGTCAAATTTTGGGGCAGTTTCGCAAGAAGTAGTAAACAGTAACAATGCCGCAGCGGCAAGGGTATAGATTGATTTCATCGGATGGTTTTCGGTTTAAACGCTCTTTTGTAATTGATATTGCTAATAACCAGTAACTAAACTACGTACTCAAATACAGCCCTGCCCCAAACAATACACTAAACAGCAACGTACTCAAGGCAAGCACCTTCAATTGCGGATCAAGCAGGGCAGGGTCTTCGGTTTGGTTGATGGTGCGTAGCTGGTTGAGAAAAATGGGTGCGGTCAACAGAAATGGCAACTGCCAAATGCTCTCATAGCGGATAATGGTAAACAAGATGGCCGCCGCAAATGCCGTAATGATAAGTGCTTGCTGGTATTGCTTGGCCTTTTCATAACCCAAGCGAACCACCATGGTTATCTTGCCTGCTTTTTTATCGTTTATGTGGTCTCGTAGGTTGTTGAGGTTAAGCACGCCGGTACTTAGGCAACCCATACTGATGGCGGGTAGCAGCACCAATGGATCCAAATGATTGGTATAGAGGAAGTAGGTTCCAGCAGTACCCACCAACCCAAAGAAGATAAACACAAAGATATCGCCCATGCCGCGGTAACCATAAGGGTTTTTGCCTGCGGTGTATTTTATGGCAGCTGCAATAGCGCCTATGCCCAAGCCAAGAAATAGCAAGATGTTCAGCCAATTTTTAAAAGCCACTGCAAGCAACGCAATGCCGCTGCCCAAGGCCAACAAGGCAAATACAATCATAGCTATACTCATATCGGCGGCGCTTATGGCACCGCTCTGTACCGCACGCTTGGGGCCCACACGGCCGGCATTATCGGCACCGTGCTGGCTATCGCCATAGTCGTTGGCCAGGTTGCTGAGGATTTGTAAAAATAGGGTAGTGGCAACGGCCAACACAAACACCGGCCAACGGAATGCAAACACGTTAGCTGCCAAAAACGAACCCATAATAATGGTACTCAACGCCAGCGGCAGCGTGCGCAGCCGGAAGGCAGAAAGCCAGGGTTTTATGGTGTTGTCTTTGCTATTGCTCATGCACGTACTGGCCTCATATCTTTATTCTAGTTTCCTGCTCGCCTGAGCAACCCTCACCTAACCTCTTCCGGAGGGAGAGGGACATAATCGCGCCATCTCAAATCGTAACCCGTAACTCCCAACCCGCAACAAGTCTTGTATCTTGTGTCTTGTGTCTCGCGTCTTGTGTCTAAAAACTATGGAAACTTCGGATATTTCTTAAAATCAGGATCCCTCTTCTCTAGGAATGCATTTTTGCCTTCTTGCGCTTCTTCGGTAAAGTAGTAGAGTAGGGTAGCGTTGCCAGCCAACTCCTGTATACCCGCTTGGCCATCCAGCTCGGCATTAAAGGCCGACTTTAGCATACGCAATGCCAATGGGCTGCGTTTCATAATGGTTTGGCACCAGCGCACGGTTTCGTTTTCTAGCTCTGCCAAGGGCACTACTTTGTTTACCATGCCCATATCCAAAGCCTCTTGGGCAGTATATTGCTCGCATAGGAACCATATTTCTCGGGCTTTCTTTTGGCCAACATGGCGCGCCAAGAATGATGAGCCGAAGCCTCCATCAAAGCTGCCTACTTTTGGTCCTGTTTGGCCGAAGATGGCGTTCTCACTCGCTAGGGTTAGGTCGCACACCACGTGCAATACGTGCCCGCCGCCGATGGCATATCCGTTTACCATAGCAATTACTGGCTTAGGCAAGCTGCGGATGAGTTTTTGCAGGTCCAGCACGTTTAGGCGCGGTACTTTATCGGTACCCATGTAGCCGCCAACGCCCTTTAGGTTTTGGTCTCCACCACTGCAGAAGGCCTTGTCGCCGGCACCGGTCAATATTACCACGCAGATGTCCGGGTTTTCGCGGCATATCATCATGGCATCAATCATCTCCTGGTTGGTTTTAGGAGTGAATGCGTTGCGGTAGCGCGGGCGGTTGATGGTTATTTTGGCTATGCCGTCGTAAAAGTCAAACAGTATTTCTTCGTATTCTTTAATGGTAGTCCAGTTGCGTTGGCTCATGGCTTATATGTTGAGGTATTTTTTAAGGATGTTCGCGCTCGTTTCGTTCGGGGTCTTCGCTTCCAGTATAACACATTTGCCGTCGTGTGGTTGATAAAAACGCGGCAAAACATCTTCCAAAGTCTCCAAGCTATCGCAAAAGTAATAAGGAATGCCGAAAGCCTGTGCTAAGTGACTAATATCAACTTCGTGTGGGGTTTCAAAGTAGGTTTCTAGTATCTCCCTACCCAAGTCTGACGGACCCTGAATAATGCGGAAGATGTTGCCACCCCCGTTATTAATAACGATGATGCGTAGGTTGCCGCTCAGGTGTTTGTTCCACAGGGCATTGCTGTCGTATACAAAGGAGAGGTCGCCCGTAACCACTGTGGTGGGCTTGCCGCTCGCGTAGGCCGCGCCGGCTGCGGTGCTTACCGTGCCGTCTATACCGCTGGTACCACGGTTGCAATTGATGGTGGCGTTGAGCAGTTTGTTGGTATCGAACAAGCCCACATAGCGCACCGGCGTGCTGTTGGCCAGTTGTAGGTTGGTGCCCTCGGGCAGGTTTTTCAATATCCTATCGAATACCACCAAGTCGCAAAACGGGGCGTTATCCAGCATTTCCTCATGCCTATCCAGTGAGCGGTCGTAGGCTTGTTGCCATAGGCGCCAATAATCGGGGTTGGGCATGGTGGCGCGGTCTAGCAGCATCTCCACAAAGTCGGCAGGGTGCAGGCGGATAACGTTGCTCAGGGTTTGGTACGTATCGGTATGGTCACCACTCTCGTCTACAAACCAATGCTCTGCGGGCTGGTATTGACGCAGGAAGCGTTTCAGCTTTTTGCTCACAATCGCCCCGCCAAAGGTTATCAGCAAATCGGGCTGGAAGATTTCCTTTTGGTCTTTGGGTATCACCTCCAGCGCCGGGTCCAGTACCTTTATCAGGTTCGGGCCGTTCAGGTTGCTGGTTATCTCGGCCAATACAGGCACGTAGCCTTTGTCGCTCAGGCGGTTCAACAGGTTTTGCAGGCGGTGGTCGGGCGTTAAAGAACCCGCCACTATCAAGATGCGCTGGTATTTGTTCCAGCTTTCCACCAACCGCTCCTCAGCCTCAGGGCTTATATAGGGCTTTATGGGGGTGCTATCAATGATGCGTGGTTCGTCGTATGCCTCATATTCCGCCAGGTTGTACAGTGGCTCGGCCAATGGCACGTTGATGTGTACGGGGCCCATATCGGGTATGGTACTGGTATTAATCGCCTCGCTTACTATGCGGTTGCTATACCACAGTTTGTCGTCGGTTTTGATGTCGTTGGGCAGCTCGTAGCTCTTCTTGATGTAGTTGCGGTAAATCTCGTATTGGCTGATGGCCTGCCCATCGGCCTGGCCTATCCACTCGTTGGGGCGGTCGGCGGTGAAGAGTACCAACGGCACTTTGCTATAAAACGCCTCCGCCACCGCAGGCGCATAGTTAAGCGTGGCCGAACCGCTAGTACACACCAGCCCCACGGGCTCTTGCAACTGCTGCGCCATACCGAGTGCAAAAAACGCCGCACTGCGCTCATCGATAATGCTGATGCACTTAATGCCGGGGTGCTGGTTGAAAGCTATCACCAGCGGCGCGCACCGAGAGCCGGGCGACAACACCACGTGCCGCAACCCTTTCCGCGCGCAAATACTCACCAGGTCTTTTATCCAGAATTTGTCGGTATCGAGCATGGATGCAAAGATAGTCAATGGTCCATAGTCCATGGTCGATGGTAGATGGAAAAAGTTAGTAACATCGGGTGTTGGTGTGGGCTTGTGTGTTTAAGTGTTGCGTGCTAACCACCCCCAACCCCTCCTTGGCCAAAAACGCGCAAAAAAGCCGCACGAAGGAGGGGAGCTGCCAACACCTCTGCCAAAACGGGGTTTTGTCGTCCAAGAAGTGATTTTTGATGAGGGTTTTGGGTTGGTTTATATTGATTTCCCCTACAAAAGGAGCGTCATTGCGAAAGCCTACTTGATGTTGCGGCTCCAAATGCCTTCAAATGGCTTGAAGCAATCCTCCCACTACGAAGAATGGCCTTCACTAACCGAGTTTTGTCGTCCACGAAGTGAGAATTGATGAGGGTTGTAAGGCTTAGGCAGAATGATGAGTAGTAAAGATGTAACTTGCTGATTATTATTTTTTTACATTGGTTTGTTGTAATATAAGTGGTTGATAAATAGCCTGTTGCATTTTCCCCGTATTGTCATTCCGAGTTTTTCACGAGGAACCTTCGGGTGATGGTGTGGTGAAGGTGAGGTGAGTGGAGTAGCCTTTTTACATAGTGTATAAATGCTTGGTGTTACGGGTGGAAATCCACAGCTCGCTTGCTTCGGATCTATAAATCCTACGCTGCCAGGTTTTAATTGGTCTTATCAAAGCAAATAAAAACTGCAACGGAGGTATATTTTTTACTTTGAAAAACAATCCACTCTGGATTAAGCAAGGATAGCTTGACGCTAAATCTGCCTACTTCATTAGTATTACCCAATAACTGCTTTTTAATAATTTTATCTCCATATTTTTTTAACTCGCCAGAATAAGAGTAAATCTTAACAGGGTTATCTGCATGCCTATATACTGTATCCATATTTTCATTATACATCTGCGAAACATAAATTATTCCGTCAATAAAGATAGTGTCCTCGGCACGCTTGCAACTGATTAAATCTACTCCAAACCCGAACGTTCCCAATTGTATAGATGTCAGCTTGCAAGAATGCTGTTTGCATTCAACGTTAACTTGTTTTGCTAATAAATTGCACTCTACTATCTCCAAACCATTATTTTGCGCTAGGGATAAATGGACACACATTAAAATCAATAGGGCCAAGATGGAAGTTTTCATCAACATAGTTTTGCAGAAAGCAGTATTCTGGTACAATATATACAACGTTTAGACACCGAATGGTAACTATCTTAGCTACAATTTTAAAAATCCAGGAGACTCATAATGATTAATCAACTTCCAACTGTTTCCCAAACCCTCCACACCACCAACTTCCAAGCCTTGGTAACCATCCCATTTACAGGTACCATCAATGCGATTGGTTGGAAGCGTGAGCTGATAGGGGATTTCAAAGAGATTGTAGATAAGATAGCACTGCATGGGAATATTACGGTAGTGCAGCCAAAACAGCTGCTGGCACTCGACTTAAGCAAGCAAGGGCAACTGGCACGCGAAGTTATTTTAAGTGATTGGAAGTTGTTGGAAGCGCACGGTGCATCGCCAGTGCTGAATGTAATTGAATACTACGATAGGGACGAGGACTTTCCGTTTTTTCCGACGGATGTGTATTCTTTCCATGTAGATCGCTCGCCCATAGCAACCGATACATTTTTATGTACCTACTACGGCGAGCCAAGCGAAATCATCCCTAATGCGGATTGTGAGCAGAAGGTGTTAATTCCGGAAATACGCACAGCGCTTAAAGAGCTGTATGATGGACCGGAAGATGGTTTCGAAGCGTTCTTGGCCGAGTATTTCTTTGATTTGCACTATCAAGCAAAGCCCAATGCGCAGCCCATCAATTTAGGGCTGGGTAACTTATGGCGTTTGGCTGTTGATCATCCCGAAAGCCAGGTTCCTGCTTGTGTTCACCGCGCACCAAAAGAAAAAGCCGGGGAGTTGAGGTTATTGATGATTTGTTGAGGGGGATGTTCTTTAGGCATCAATCAATCACCGCCTTCCAATCGGCCTCCAAACTCTTGTCTGGGCTTTCTACAATGCGGCCTATCTCGTTGCTTGCAGCATCTACGAAGATAAAGGTAGGCACATACTTGATGTTGAACTGTTTATTTAGTCCGCTAGGGTCGTTTTTGTTTTCGTCAACCAGTACTACCAATACTTTATCCTTCGGGAAACCCAGTTCATCCAGTATTTTAAAGAAGCGTGGTACCTCGCGCTTACTATCGCCGCACCATGTGCCCAACACTATTACAATACGGTAGTCTTTTACCTTGTCCACCTCCTTTAGCTCCTTTACGCCCTTTTTGGAGACTTTGTAGCTGTCGTACTCTTTCTTAAACCAGTCGAAGGCTTCCAATTGTTGGCGTGTGCCAAGGCCGGTGGGGGTTTGCGCTTGCAGCATAGTAATGGTTGAAAATAGCAATATCACGAAAAAACCTTTCATCACGGTGGATTTATGATGCCAATTTACTTAAAAGTTTAGACACAAGACATAAGACACAAGACACAAGATTTTTTTGAGAAACAATATGTACTATCAATTTGAAGCTGTCATGTGTCTTGTGTCTCAAATCTTGTGTCTAAAATGTAACTTCGCAGCCATGGATATTGTGGAAATGTACACCGATGGCGCGGCCAAGGGAAACCCCGGCAAGGGCGGCTATGGCACCATCTTGCGCTATAAAGGCCACGAAAAAGAACTGTCGCAGGGCTACACCCACACCACCAATAACCGCATGGAGCTGCTGGCCGTGATAAAAGGCCTGGAAGCCCTCACCCGCGACGGGTTGGTAGTCAAGGTGTTTTCTGATAGCAAATATGTGGTGGACTCCATTTCGCTAGGTTGGGTATATGGCTGGCAGAAGAAAGGTTTTGCTGGAAAAAAGAACGAAGACCTGTGGCGCAAATACCTAGAAGTAAGCAAGAAATTTAAGGTAGAAATGAAGTGGATAAAGGGCCATAACAACCACCCGATGAACGAGCGCTGCGATGTGCTTGCCGTAGCTGCAGCCGAAAATGGTCCTTGGCTGGATGATGTGGGGTATAAGCCTTAGGTTGGACCAAGGACGATAGACGATGGACGATGGACTGTAGTGTGTCATGGTGAGCGGAGCCGAACCATCCATACTGTAGGTGGCAAAATACCAACGTGTGGCGTGTACATATTATGTGTACATAGTGCGGATGGTTCGGCTCCGCTCACCATGACACATCGGAAATGTAGCGCAAAAGCTTTTCCTCACTTCACCACCTCACCACTTTACCACCTTCACCTCAGTAGTCCCCTCTGGGTGCGTGATGCGCACAATATACATACCCGTAGCCACCCTGCCGAAGCCACTTGGGTTAAAGGTTTGATAAGAAGATGCCGATACATTCCGCTCTTCTTTGTACAAACGGCTACCCATTAGATCTACTACTTCGATTAGGTATTTACCAACGGTTTCAGCATTTATAACTACCTCAAAGCGGTCGTTAAATGGGTTCGGGAATACCACCGGCATTAGTTTGCTGTAAACCGAGTTCTGCGTTTTCAATATCTCAAAGTGGGCTTTCTGGAAATCGGGGGTGCCATAACCCAATGAATCGCTTGGGTTGGCGAAGGTGCTGGCGCTTTGGCGAATCAATTGCATCAACTCTTGCGGCTTCATATTTGGCTCGCTTTGCCATAGGCAGGCCACAAACCCCGCTAATAGTGGAGCGGAGTAGGAGGTACCGTTACCTTGCTTTACCGTGCCGGTAACATCCACATAAGAAGTACCTAGGCCCATGCCCGTAATATCGGGCTTTACGCGGCCATCGGCAGTTGGGCCGTAAGAGCTAAACTTAGCAAAATTGCCCTCGCCATCAACCGCGCCAATGGTAAGTATACTGTCTGCATCGCCGGGAGCAGAGATGTATTTCCAAGCGCTACGGCCTAAGTTGCCTGCGCTATTTACCACTATCATACCCTTGCGAGCCGCAATGGTGGATGCCATGCTGATACGTGCCACTTTGCCATCCATATCGGCATAGGTATAGCTCATCGCAGCATCGTCGTAGTTGGTGTAGCCCAAAGAGGTATTCATCAGGTCCACGCCCAAGCTATCGGCGCGCTCGGCGGCGGCCACCCAGTTGTCTTCCTCAATCATATACTCGCTGGCGCCTTCCTCCGTGCGGAACAGGAAATAAGAGGCATTCGGTGCGCTACCTAAAAATGAGCCAGGGATATTACCCGCCATAATGGAAAGCACGTTGCGCCCGTGGCTGCCCACATCAAACACCTGCTCTTGGTCGCGCACAAAATCGTATGTGCCTAGCAGCCGGCCTTGCAGGCGCAGGCTATCAAAAGCACCAATAAGGTGAACGTTCTCAAAACCTGCATCCAGCACGGCGATGTACATACCATCGCCCTTAAAGCCCATTTCGTGCAGGTAGTGGCCGTTCACCATCGTAGTTTGGGTGAGGGCCTCGCCATATTCACTCTGCTTATCGGCTTTTTTGTTTCTTTTTTTGTTGCCACCGGCTTCGCAATCGTCCATCGATTCTACATTGGTAGCTGCCACGGGCTGAATGCGCACCACAAATGGCAGCGAGCGGATGGCGTTAACCATATTGGTGTCGGTAACTTGCACGCTTAAGGCATTGAACCAGCGGCTGCGGTGCAGTACGGTAGCGCCAGTAGCGGCAATTTGGGTTACGTAAGCTTCGGTAATAGGCATATCGGTAGAGTCGATACCGATGCCAAACTTGTTGCGGCGCTCCAGCGCGCGGGGTGTAAGGTACGCCGATGGATTATCCAGCGTATAGCCGTTATCTTGTTTATCAGCCAGTTGTACCCAATACTTGTGGTAAAACTTAGCCTGCTCCCCAGCAGTGGCAGCCGTCAATATCACCAGCAATAAACAAGTAGTAGCTATTAACTTCTTCATAAGTTTCCGTATTCCTTAACCCGCATGCGCACTATAAAGCCATCCTCGGTGCCTTGGGGGAACTGGGCCACCACATTCTGCTTTTTGAGCCATTGCCAATCTTTGTGTATTAACCCAACTCCCTTGGCATAGGTTTCAGTTGCAGTTATTCTTTCGATTAACGACTCCGTATTATTTGCCAACACCACCGTTAATGTCGAGTCGAACGTGATGCCATTAATGGTTTTAGGAACGTCAATTTCTGTGATTTCCGGCTGCCAACCTTCCATAAACTCTATACCCGGCTTAATGTTGATGTATTGGTTGCTGTTCCAGTTTGAGCCAACTTTCGGGGGGAATACCAGTTTTAGATACCTCAGGTTTTCCTCCACCCAAATGGCTTGATTGTCAATAATGCCGGCGTACCACACATCCGTAAGCTGCCAGTTGCCAATAGTATCGTTTCGGCGGCTGCGTTCAATACGGCGCATACGGTTGCCTTCGCCATCAATAAACACCTCTTGGTATACTTCCCTCACCTGAAATTGAATGGTATCCTTCAGTGGCGGGATAAAGAAGGAGTTGAAATTGATAGAGTCCACATCATAAATAACATAACGCCCACTGTCGGTCGGGAAGTATTCGTATTTAAAGTCGGCCACAAAATCATCCTCCTTGTTGCAGGAAGGCAAAACAACAGTGCTGGCAAAGAGTATGGCACACAAATAGCCCCAAGAGTATTTCATAGTTTAAAGTTATGGAAAATATTGTTAGACACAAGATGTTAGACATAAGACACAAGACTGCTGCAAAAAGATGCACAATGTGCAATGTACGATGAAATGAGAATGTGAAAATGAGACTGAAATGTTTGAAGCGGTCAGACGACTACGGTAATACCGGGGGTAAACCTGCACGTTGGAGAGGTTTACTTCGGAAAGGGCGTCCGACCGCTAGTGTCAGGAGGGCCAGGTTACCGCTGCCCTGTTTTGCAAGTATTACTTTATAATCCCTACTTGTAGCAACGGCAGCCCTGTTATTAGCGGTCGGACGGCACTGCGAATGAGATTCCCTCGGTTTTTCAACTTTAATACCCGCATCACCGTAGCCGTCTGACCACATCCTATTCACTCACTTGTCCGCGTTTTAAAACGCGGATGCAACGGACATTGCGTCTCCAGACGCCCACGCAACACAAGAACAACCACTAAGCACACAGAGTAAAAAACACGAAGGACACTAAGAAAATTAATTCCCTAGTGTCCATCGTAAAAATTCATTGTGTTAAAAAGATATCCCTTACACCAACATTCTCACTGGGTCTTCCAATAACGATTTGAAGGTTTGTAGGAACTGCGCACCAGTTGCGCCGTCCACCACGCGGTGATCGCAAGAGAGGGTTACTTTCATAATGTTCTCGTTGCGGAGCGTGCCGTCGTCGTCCATTACCAACCGCTTATTGATGCCACCAATAGCCATAATGCAGGCATCGGGCGGGTTGATGATGGCAGTATACTCTTCGATGCCGAACATGCCCAAGTTACTGATGGTAAAGGTGTTGCCCTTCATTTCGTCCAGCGACAATTTCTTGTCTTTAGCTTTGCCTGCCAGGTCGCGCACTTCGCTGGCGATGTGGCTTAGGCTCTTGTTATCTACAAAGCGGATAACCGGCACCAGCAAACCTTCCTCAACTGCAACGGCCACTCCAATATGGATGTGGTGGTTGTAGCGTATTTTATCGCCCAACCAACTGCTATTCACTTTTGGGTGACGGCGCAGGGCTGCTGCCGCGGCTTTCAATACTAAGTCGTTAAACGAAATTTTCACTGGAGAGAAGGCGTTCATCCCTTCGCGGGCCACCATCGCCTTATCCATGTTTATCTCCATGGTAAGGTAGAAGTGCGGCGCGGTGTACAAGCTTTCGCTCAACCGCTTGGCAATGGTTTTGCGCATCTGCGAAACAGTTACCTCCTCATAGCTTTCCTCGCCAACTACCTTAGGCAATTGGATTGGTGCTGCGGCGGTTTTGCCCTCGGCTTTTTGCTCAGTAGGCTTATACTCATCCACATCGCGCTTCACAATGCGACCTTCGTCGCCGCTACCTTTTAGGGCATTAAGGTCGATACCTTTTTCCTCGGCAATCTTGCGCGCCAATGGCGATATCTTCAAGCGGCTGTCGCCACCTTTATCTTCGGTTTGCTTTGGCTCGGGCTGGGCCTCTACTTCTTTCGGCTCAGGCTTCGCTTCGGCAACAGGCGCTGCTTCGGTTTTCTCCTCTTTCTTCGGCTCATCTTTCGCAGCCTCTTTAGGGGCTTCTCCGCCGCCTTCAGTCAGCAAGGGCTTATAGTCCTCGCCTTTTTTGCCCACTATGGCTAGTATGCCGTTTACTTGCACGGCTTTGCCAGCTTCTACACCAATGTATAGTAGCACGCCCTCTTGATAGCTTTCTAGCTCCATGGTGGCTTTATCGGTTTCCACTTCGGCAAGCAGGTCGCCCGATTTTACGGTGTCGCCTATTTTTTTGTGCCAGGCCACTATCACCCCTTCTTCCATCGTGTCGCTCATGCGCGGCATTCGGATCACTTCAGCCATAGTTGTATTTTTTAAGTATCAAGTAGTGAGTATCAAGTATCAAATACTGTTTTGAGAGGATAGGTATTAAAAATGAACCACGAAGTACACAAAGGAATTTCACAAAGTGCACTAAGACAACTCGTAACCGGCAACTCGTAACTCGTAACTAATTTTTAGTATCCAAAAATCTCTTCCAATTGTAGCTCCTTCACCGGGCCGAGTTTCTTCAGCACGTTCATGTCCACATCCTTTCTATTCCCCAAAACTAAGAAAGTATAGCTTTTCCCCTTGATGTTGGTGTCAAAAAAGTTTTTCAGCGTCGCTACATCCATCTTTCCGATGGCAGCGTAAATCTCTTTGGTAAGGTCATAATCCAGGCCACGGTTGCGGGCGGCTTCGCGGCTCCAGAAGATTGCCTCGCCTATGGTTCGGCTGCTTTCAATCTGTTTTAGTGCGGCATCTTTGGCACCTTTAAACTGTGCATCCACTTGCGGCATTTCGTTCATCAGCGTTATCATCGCACTGGTGGCGTCGCCCAATTTATCGGCCTGTGTGCCAATATAGGCTGCAATATAATGGCTCTCGCTGCTCAACCTTGGGCTGCTCACATAGCTGTAGGCTGAGTAGGCCAAGGCCTTCTGTTCGCGGATTTCTTGGAACACAATAGACGATAAGCCCGAGCCAAAGTACTCGTTGAAGATGGAGGCATAAGCCATCAAGTTTTTGTCAAACTTCACGCCCTTGGTAATCAGGTATAGCTCGGTTTGCTTCATATCGTAGTGCACAAAGTATACCTGGTTTTGGGTGATGTCCAACTCATTAAACTTCACTGGCTGCGGATATTCCGCCAGGGTAGCAGGGGTTTTGTGATAATTATTCAACACACCTACTACCGCCTTAGGGGCTTGTGTGCCGAAGTAGAATATGCGGTGCTTATATGAGGTCAGTTTTTTCAATTGTTCCACCAGTTCAGCACCGGTTAACTGCTTCAAGTCTTTCTCGCTTAGAACGTTACGGTAGGGCGAATTTTCGCCAAACTTGGCGTAATTCACCATACCACCATTAAGGATGGCACCTTTGTTTTTCTTCGCATCCGAGCGCTGTTTCAAGATACCATCAATACGGTCGGCCAATGCTTGGTCATTGGGTTGTACCGAGGTTAGGATATGTTCAAACAGTTTTACACCTTCTTCAAACGACTCATCCAAACCACTAAGCGTTACATAAATCCTATCGCGGCTGTTGAATACATCAAAGCTCAACCCCAATTTAAAGAACTCCTTTTGCAAGTCTTCGGCAGTATATTTGTCAGTGCCCAAGTAAGGTAGGTACTCGATAGCCAAGCCAAGTTTCTTATCGTTGTCGGTGCCCATATCCAATATGTAGTAAAGGCTAAAGAGGCCGTTAACGTCATTTTTGATGTAGCTTACGGGTACGCCGCTAACCAAGGCATTTTCGCTTATCAGCTTATCGTACTCCAAAAACTGCGCTTCTAGACGGTCTGATTTTAGGCTATCGAACTTGGTAAAGAAGGCCGATGTGGTATCGCGGTTCATTACCACTGGGGTAATAATAGGCTTCTCTACCTTGTGGCGGTTCGGGTCTTCGCCGAAGTTTTTATAAACAGCGACGTAGTTGTTACCAAACTTAGCGTTGGTCCAATCCACCAATTCCTTCTTGGTGATTTTCGACATCGCATCCAACTCGAAGATGTAGTCCTTCCAATCGCGGCCTTGGGTAAACGCGCTAACGAAGTAATCGGCACGGCTGCTGTTGCTTTCCAGCTCTTGCATGCGGCGCAGTTTCAGGTTTTTGATGCAGGCTTCCATCAACCAATCGTCGAACTTACCTTGTTTTACCAGCTCAATCTGTGCTAGCAATGTATCTTTTACCTGTTGCAAGGTTTGCCCTTGGCGGGGCTGGCCGTAAAACATAAAGGCGCTGTAATCTACCATATCCACGATGCTGGCCGATGCGCCCAGCACGGTTTGTTTCTGGTTTACGTTCAGGTCAAGCAAGCCTGCTTGGCCGTTGCTCAATACCTCGCCCAACAGCTTGCCCATAATGGCATCTTTGCTGCCTGCGCCATCCAAGCGGTAACCAATGCGCACATGCTCCGGCTGGACACCGGTTACGTTAATTTCTTGCACTGCGGCTAGTGGCTCGTCCGGAGTAAAGGAGAATGGCTCCACATCTTTCTTCTGCCATTTGCCGAAGTATTGGTCAATCAAATCAATGGTGGCATCGGGGTCCAAATCGCCAGAAAGGCAAATGGCTATGTTGTTGGGCACGTAGTATTTATCAAAGTAGTTGTGGATGTTCACCATGCTAGGGTTCTTCAAGTGCTCGCCTTCGCCTATGGTAGTTTGGGTGCCATAAGGGTGATTGGGGAACAAGCCTTTGTACATGGCTTGCCATGATTTGCGGGTATCAGAATCCTCGCCGCGGTTAAACTCCTCATAAACGGTCTCCAACTCGGTATGGAACAAGCGCAATACCAAAGTTTGGAAGCGCTCAGACTCCACCATCAGCCACTTTTCCAACTCGTTGCTAGGAATATCGTTCACGTACACGGTTTGCTCCACCCAAGTGTAAGCATTGGTACCCTTTGCGCCCAGCGAGGTAATCATTTTGTCGTACTCGTTAGGCACGGCAAATTTTGATGCTTCGTGAGATAGGCTGTCAATTTGGTGGTAGATGGCTTTCTTTTGGGCTGGGTCAGCGGTTTCGCGGTGCTTTTCGTATAGGTCGCTTATAGCGTCTAGCAACACTTTTTCGGCTTCCCAGTTAATGGTGCCAATGTTGTGCGAACCCTTGAACACCATGTGCTCTAGGTAATGCGCCAAGCCGGTCGTTTCCTTTGGGTCAGATTTTGAGCCCGCACGAACCGCCACGTACGTCTGTATCCTAGGCTCTTTTTTGTTAACGGTGAGGTACACTTTCAAGCCGTTCGCCAAAGTATAAATTCGCGCATCCAGCGGGTCGTTCGGTACCGATTCGTACTTGTATTTCGATTCAGCCTCAGGAGCCGCGCCATCTTCACATTTCGAGAAAATGAACATTGGTGCTACGAGCAGCAAAAGGTAGGTATATAGCGAGGTACTTTTCATTCGTGTTAGTTGATTAGTTTATTGGTTGACTGGTTGATTTGATAGCTATTGATTAACTAGATGTTATTACTTAAAAAAACTCTAACCGTATTTATTTGCCTTTGTTTTAAATGTCTTACTAGTTAACCACTTAACCAGTCAACCAATCAACCCATCTACAAATCAAACTTCAAGTCTAAGTTATCTTTTAATTTCAAGATGGCGGGGTTCTTTTCCGCCATTTGGGCTAATTTCTCTTTGCTGCTAAAGGCTTTACGAGGTATGTTTGCTTCGGCTAGGCTTCTATCCACCTCCACCTCCACAAATACGCGTTGCACGCCCATTTCTTTCTCCACAAACTCTTTAAATGCCATGCGTTCCGGCTCAAACAGGTCGCGCTCCACGGTGTTGCCCAGCACTACTATTACCTTGCCTTCTACTAGGCGGTAAAGGCTGCGCTCTACCAGGCTCTGCATGCTTATCTTGTTATCGGCTCCCAGCTTGGCTTTGTATGCTGCCCACGCCGCTGCCAGTTTTTCGGGTTCTATGTTTGATATTTGGGCAGCCGTTTCGGCCTCCTCTTCCTTTTTCGGTGCTTCCGTCCTTACCGGTGGTTTCAAGCTGGGCATGCCCATTAGGCCACCGCTCATACTGGGCGGTGGTAAGGGCTTGGCCGTGTTGTTGGTATTTGGTGGTGGTGCGCTACTACCGGTTTGGGTTTCGCCGCTTAACTTGCTGGGCATTTCCAGCTTTGGTTTTGGCTCCGCAACCTGGGTAGCAGTGGAGTATTGGTTTACAGGCGGTTGTGCAGCTTGCAAAGGTGCTACCTGTTCATTACTAGAGTTTTTTTTTGTGGCCTCGCCGTTTGAGGCAAGTTGCATGGCTGCAGGTAGGTAGCACATTTTCATCAGTGCCAGCTCTACTTGCAGGCGTTTGTTCCGGCTACTTTTAAAGGTCACTTCACACTGTGCGGCCAAGTTTAGGGCGTTTATTAAAAAGCCCATCGGCACCAGCCCGGCTTGCTGTTGGTAGCGTAGTTTTAGGTCGCCGCTTACTTCCAGTACTCTAATGGTTTGCGGGTCGCGGGCCACCATCAGGTTGCGGAAGTGGTCGGCCAAGCCGCCAATGAACGTATCGCCCTCAAAGCCCTTGCGCACAATCTCATCGTAGCTCAGCATCAAGCCGGTAAGGTCTTGCGAAAGCAGTTGATCGGTAATGCGGAAGAAGTAATCATAATCTAGGATGTTCAAGTTTACCAGTACGCTTTCATACGTTAACTGGCGAGTGGTATAGTCCACCAATCTATCAAATAACGAGAGCGCATCCCTCAAAGCACCATCAGCCTTTTGGGCGATGATGTGGAGGGCATTAGGGTCAGCAGTGATGCCTTCCGTTTTACAGATGCCTTCCAAGTGGTTCACCGTATCGTCAATAGTAATGCGGTTGAAATCATATATCTGGCAACGCGATAGAATGGTCGGGATAATCTTGTGCTTCTCCGTTGTTGCCAAAATGAATATGGCATACGGTGGCGGTTCTTCCAGCGTTTTTAGGAACGCGTTAAAAGCCGCCGTAGAGAGCATGTGCACCTCATCGATGATATATACTTTGTACTTGGCACCTTGTGGCGGTATGCGCACCTGGTCCACCAATGTACGGATGTCGTCCACCGAGTTATTAGAGGCCGCATCGAGTTCGTAAACGTTAAAGCTCTCGTCGATGGCAGGCTCGTTTGCCGGGTCGAAGCTATCCACCGGGTGGATGGAGTTAATCATACGGGCAAGGATACGGGCACAGGTGGTTTTGCCCACCCCGCGCGGACCACAGAATAGTAGCGCGTGGGCCAAGTGGCCGCTGCGTATGGCATTTTTGAGCGTGTTGGTCACGCCCTCTTGCCCTACTACATCCTCAAATTTCCGTGGGCGGTATTTCCGCGCCGAAACCACGTATTGCTCCATCGGGTGCAAAATTAGCGAATTTTTAGACACAAGACGCAAGACACAAGACACAAGATTTGCTTCAAAATCTTCCGCCCCAATGGGGCACAATAGTTTTAGCCTAGGGCCTTTTTGCCCAAGGAACGTATCGATTTTCCGGAAACGCAATGAAAAATAGGGCGGTGCCTTATTCTAACGGCACTAAACCACGTTCGGGTACCTTTAACTCGTTATCGTGTTTTATACATCGTATGTAAAAACTGCAGCAGTCTTATGTCTTGCGTCTTATGTCTTGTGTCTTGGGTATTCTTGCGTCTTGTGTCACATATCTTGTGTCTAAAAACTAATCCTTATTTTTACACCCTGCTACAACCTATTGTTTTTGATGTATACCCGCTGTGTTGGTTTATTGGTGTTGATTGTAGGTATGGTCCTTTTATCTTTTCCTGCCTCGGCGCAGGAGAAGAAAGGTTGTATTGAGGGCGATTGTACCAACGGCACGGGCGTATTTATTTTTGAGGAGGGCAATAGGTTTGAAGGCAGCTTTACCAATAGCCAACCCAACAAGGGAACGCTTATGCTAGCAAGTGGCGAGAAGTATTTCGGCCCGTTTCTCGATGGGCAATTTCACGGGCAGGGCATCTACACTTGGCCATCAGGGCAGCAATTTGAAGGACAATTCAAAGGCGGACAGAAAACTGGCCCTGGTAAGTTTCATTTCCCCAATGGCGATGTTTATGAAGGTAATTTATTGAATGGCAAATTTCACGGCATCGGCATTTATAAGTGGGCCAATGGCGAGCGATATGAAGGCGAGTACCAATACGGAATGAAACACGGCATGGGCACCATGGTCTTTAAAACGGGCGACAACTATCAGGGCGAGTACAACGAGGGCATACGCAGTGGCATGGGTACCATGTACTACAGCACAGGGGATACGGCAACAGGCCGATGGGATACCGCAGCTTGCAACTGCGTAATGCGCTATAAAAACGGCGATAGGTATGTGGGCTTAATTGGCGGCGGCTTCCGTGAAGAACATGGTGTTTTGTACCTAAGCAATGGCGATGAGGTAGAAGGTATTTGGGCTGGCGATTATATTGAGAAAGGCATCATCCGCTTTGCTGATGGCAGCGTTTACACGGGCGAGGTGTCCGAAGAATTGTATCCCGAAGGTATAGGAGAAATGGCGTTGTTATTGGGCGGCACGGCCACTGGGCAATTTTTTATGCTGGGCGGTAAGGGTACTATAAGCTACATTAACGACGATGTGTACACTGGCGACTGGGATGTGGATGTATTACCAAGCGGCAAGGGCACCATGGTATTTGCCAACGGCGATAAGTACCAAGGTGATTGGCTAAGGGGCATGCCGCACGGGCAGGGCAAGTTTAGCTATGCTACCGGTCAAGAGCGGGAAGGTAGGTGGCAGAACGGCAAAGCCGTAGCCGAAACCACCCTGCTTGCAGCTGACCTGATAGCTGCTGAGGAACTATATCAACAGGCAGTAGCCAAATGGAATGCTGACGACCGCAACACGGCTCTAGCACTGCTAGACCAAGCGATTGTAAAGAACCCCAATTATGCCGAAGCAATAGCTTACCGTGGGAAACTAAAAGTAGAACTGGGCAACAAAACCGGCGCCCTGCAAGACTATGCCAAAGCCTTGGAGATAAAGCCTGATTGGGCAGAGGTGACCTACGAACTTGGCAACTTAAAGTATGGTTTGGGCGACTTCGCCGGAGCGTTGCAGCATTTTAGGCAGATAATAAAGCTCTTACCCGACCGACCTGATGGATACCTATATGCTGGCATAGTGAGTTATGATCTGCAGCAACTGGATGAGGCGCTGAAGTACTACCACAAAGCCATCGACCTGGGCCCGACCGCATCGTTGGCTTACTATTACAGAGGTGAGTTACAGGCCAAGCTGGGCCATTATGAAGATGCGCTGGCCGACTTTAACCAAACCATTGCCCTTGATGGCAATAATATGGAGGCCTACCTAGAGCGGGCCACAGTATACATGAAACAGCAGCAATACGGTTTGGCTTTGATTGATTATAATCGCATTATTAGCGTAAATCCTGAGGCTAATTTTATGTATAAATACCGCGGTGACGTATATTGGTCGCTGAATGAAAAAGCCAAAGCATGTGAGGATTGGAAGAAGGCGCTGGAGCTAGGTGATAATAGCGTAAACGAAACCATTCAAAAGCATTGTGCCAATGAGTAAGCTAAAGACCGTAAGCCTGTACATAATGGGCATTTTCTATATACTAGCGGGTATCAATCACTTCGTAATACCTGAATTCTATATGAAAATAATGCCGCCTTACATCCTTTGGCATAAGGAGTTGGTGCTCATTAGTGGATTGATTGAGATAGGCTTGGGCGCGCTACTCTTTGTGCCCAAGTATAGAAAGTGGGCTGCTTGGGGCGTGGTAGCATTGTTGCTGGCGGTTCTCCCTTCCCATGTATATTTGGCGCAAACCAATGGCGAGGTAATAGGTATCTCTGCTGCTGCAGCTTGGGGTAGGCTGCCGATACAGCTACTATTAATAGCATGGGCGTGGTGGCACACCCGAGATGAAAAAGGAGCGAAAGCCAATGCAAAAGCCAAACCGAAAACCCAAGCCGCAAAGCGTTGATCACTACTTCGATTGCATTGCGAAGCCTGATTTGCAAGAATTGGCTTTAGCCTTGCGAAATCTAATTAAGCGCACCTTGCCTGATGTCCACGAGTCGCTAAAGTGGGAGCTGCCTTTCTATATGTGCCAGGGTAATCTTTGCTACATTAATATTCAAAAGTCGACTGTCGTGTTGGGCCTATACCGTGGCATCCACCTCTCCAACGCCAACGGCCTGTTACAAGGCGATGGCAATCTCATCAAGCACGTTGTTTTATATCCTGCTGATGATATACCGGCAGAAGGCATCAAAGAAATATTGCTAGAAGCGAAGGCCTTGAATGAGCAGGGGCCGTTGAAATTGAAACTAAGGTGACGATGAGCTTTAGGGTAAAGAGTTGGCATAGGTTCTTAAAACGAGTTAGTTTTGAGGCTTGATTTTAAGGGTATGATATTATTTGCTCATTTTTATACCACGAATGCAGAAACCCAGCGATAGCGGTGCGGCGTGGATAGTGATTCTAGGTTGCGGTAGTGGGTGCAGTGGCGGTTGTGGGGGCGATTTAATATTCTAAAGGTAATTTCTTTAATCCCTTTTTGTCCATTAATCCAAAAAATCTCAATTCAGATAAACACACAATGCCGAAGCAATAAAATTGGCACATCAGCACATCCCCACATTATAAACGCCTGTTGATAACCATAACATATAGTTCATGCAGAATGGTTATTTTTGTAAGCTGAGTTAATACTATTAACCTGACTTAAAATATTATGGCAGAGGAAGACGAAATCGTTCCAGAATTGGGCAGTGGGGGTAGTATTATCCCTATCAATATCGAAGATGAAATGAAGACGGCCTATATCGATTATTCGATGTCGGTAATTGTATCACGCGCCATACCCGATGTGCGCGATGGCTTTAAGCCCGTTCACCGCCGGGTATTGTTCGGCATGAACGAACTGGGCGTAGGTAGCAACAAACCCCACAAGAAATCGGCCCGTATCGTGGGTGAGGTTTTGGGTAAGTTCCACCCGCACGGCGATACATCAGTATATGATACTATGGTGCGTATGGCCCAGCCTTGGAGCCTTCGCTATCCACTAGTAGATGGCCAGGGTAACTTTGGCTCGGTGGATGGCGATGAGCCGGCCGCCATGCGTTATACCGAAGCGCGTTTCCAGAAGATAGCCGAGGAGATGTTGGAAGACATCGACAAGGATACTGTGGACATGCAGCTCAACTTCGACGATACGTTGAAGGAGCCTACCGTGCTCCCTACCAGGATCCCGAACTTGTTGATCAACGGTTCATCGGGTATTGCAGTAGGTATGGCTACTAACATATTGCCGCATAACCTCAGCGAGGTGATTGATGGCATTATGGCCTATATCGATAACCACGACATTACCATTACGGAGTTGATGGAGCACGTTAAGGCTCCCGATTTCCCTACCGGTGGTACCATCTATGGTTATGAAGGCGTACGCCAGGCATTTGAAACCGGCCGTGGTAAAATTGTAGTACGTGCCGTGGCTGAGATAGAAGAGCACCAGAACCACGAGCGTATTATTATTAGTCAGATACCTTACCAAGTAAACAAAAGCAACCTGATTGCCCGCGCCGCCGAATTGGTGAACGAAGGTAAGATTGAGGGCATTACCGATATCCGAGACGAATCGGATAGGCAGGGTATGCGCATCGTTATTGAGCTTAGGCGCGATGCGAATGCCAGCGTAGTGCTGAACATGCTGTACAAAAACACAGCGCTGCAAACTTCTTATGGGGTAAACAACATTGCCTTGGTAGCTGGCAGGCCGAAACTTTTGAACCTCAAGGAAATGATTTTGCACTTCGTGGAGTTCCGCCACGAGGTAATAGTGCGCCGCACGCAGTTTGAGCTGAAAGAAGCCGAGAAGCGTGCCCACATTTTGGAAGGTTTGATGATTGCCATCGACAACTTGGATGCGGTAATCAAATTGATTCGCGCTGCTGAGACAGTGGAAGTTGCCCGCGAAGGGTTGATGACCAACTTCGAGCTGAGCGACATACAAGCCCGTGCGATACTTGACCTACGCTTGCAGAAACTTACAGGCCTAGAGCTTACTAAGTTGAAACAAGAGTACGATGAGGTAATGGCCCGTATTGCTTACTTGAAATCCATTTTGGAGGAAGGCAATTTGCACCTGCGCATGGAAATCATCAAAGGCGAATTGCAAGACGTGAAGAAGAAGTACGGCGATGAGCGCCGTACCGACATCATTTACTCTGGCGAGGACATCGATATCGAGGATTTGATTTCGAATGATAAAGTAGTGGTTACCATTTCTCACTTGGGCTACATCAAGCGTACCAACTCATCCGAGTTTAGGTCGCAAGGCCGTGGCGGTCGCGGTTCTCGTGGCGGTGCTACCCGTGAGGAAGACTTTATTGAGTACATCTTTAGTGCCGATATGCACAACTACATCCTGTTCTTTACCGAGCAGGGCAAGTGTTTCTGGCTGAAGGTGTATGAGTTGCCAGAAGGTACCAAAACCAGCAAAGGCCGCGCGATACAGAACATCATCAACATTGATAAGGACGACAAAGTGAAGGCCTTCATCAACGTATATGACCTGAAGAGCGAAG
The DNA here is from genome assembly GCA_027483645.1 of Sphingobacteriales bacterium. Lineage (GTDB taxonomy): Bacteria > Bacteroidota > Bacteroidia > Chitinophagales > CAIOSU01 > CAIOSU01. The sequence continues at coordinate 206,195 of JAIXUD010000009.1, read as the reverse complement.
AAGCGCTGAACAACCAATACATTGTATTGTGTACCAAGCAGGGCATCATTAAGAAAACCACTTTGGAAGCATACTCCCGCCCACGTACCAACGGTATCATAGCCTTGACCGTGCGCGAAGGCGATACGTTGTTGGAAGCGAAACTGACCGACGGCAGCAGCGACATTATGATGGCGGTGCGCAGCGGTAAGTGTATCCGTTTCAACGAGAGCAACGTACGCCCAATGGGCCGCGGCGCATCAGGTGTTACCGGAATGCGTTTTGATGATGAGAAGGACGAGATAATCGGTATGATTACCTTGAGCCAAGCCCAGCTGAAGCACGCAGAGGAAACCAACAAGCAGCTAGAAGCATTCTATGCCGCCAACGGTGAGGAAGCGGAGTTAACGCCTGAACTGGCTGAAGCTTTTAGGACGATGCAGACTATTTTGGTAGTATCGGAGAAAGGATACGGCAAACGTAGTGACTTTGAAGAGTACCGCTTTACCAACCGTGGCGCGAAGGGTGTTAAAACCATCAGCATCACCGAGAAAACCGGTAACCTGATAGCCATTAAGGATGTGAGCAACGAGGATGATTTGATGATTATCAACAAATCCGGCATCACCATTCGTATGGGGGTTGATGAGCTACGCGTAATGGGCCGCGCCACACAAGGCGTAAGGTTGATTAAGCTAGATGCGAAGGATGCCATTGCTGCCGTAACCAAAATACAGGCATTGCCTGCAGAGATATTAGGTGAAGAAGGCGAAGCCACTGAAGGAACTGTACCGACAGGCGAACTGCCTAGCGGAGAACAGCCAACAGGCGAAGTAGAAGGCACAGAGCCAGAAACGGAGGAATAATTTTTTTAGGAAGTAGTTTTTAGCAATTAGGAAATAGGAAGTAGAAATTAGATTGTTCTAGTTATTGCTTCTTATTTCCTACTTACTTTTATAAATTTGGCAACTGTTTTAAACGAATGCCACTATTTACAATCTAATGGCTAGTTACTATTCACAAAAAAATTCCTACTTACTCCTAAACTTAAACGAACCAAACCCCGAAATACAATGAAACATCTTTTAATATTGATTTGCGCTGCGGTGTTTTCGACAGGCATTATGGCACAAGGTATTAACGTGCAAGGAGCATTCAATAGTTATTCAACGTACCTCCAATTTCCGGACGATAAAAAGTCTCTTGAACAAGGTTATGAATACATCAAAAAGGCCGAAGTGCATGAAAATACTAAGATCGAGCCCAAAACTTGGTGGTATGGCGCCTACATCCGCCTGCTGATTGATCAAGATTCAGTGCTTTCCCCAAAGTATCCTGATGTTATTTATGAAGCTGCGGATGCTTTGGAAAAGGCTGTGGAATTGGCTACCGTGCCAGAAGCGCCTAAGTTCAAGTTTATGGATGAGACCCAACAGCGGATGGGGGAAGTAACCGTAATACTATACAACCGTGCTGTAGAGGCTGGTATGGCTAAGAATGACGCTGAGGCATACAAAGCGTTCAAGCGTTCTTACGAAGTGAGCGAGTACATGAAGAAGAAAGGCTTTGCTGCTAAAAACAAACTTACCCTTACCACCGAGGCTAAATACTACTATGCGCAGTATGCCTCAGCTCTTAATAAAACTGAGGACGCCAAGAGATTGTTTAATGAGTTGATTGCAGAAGGTTTCAGCACTGCCGACTTATATTTGAAAGTGGCAAACATGCATAAAGCCGAAGGCAATGAGGCAGAAGCTGTAGCTACCTTGCAAAAAGGCATGAAGCAGTTCCCTGAAGATTTGGGCTTGGTAATTGAGATGATTAACATTTATCTGCAGAGCGGCAGGGAGACTGAGGCCATCGATATTATGATTAAAGCCATAGAGCTTGACCCTAAAAACCACCAACTGTATTTCGTAACAGGCGTGGCTTATGGTAAAATCAAGAACTATGATAAGGCCATCGAATACTACAATAAGGCTTTAGCTATTGATCCAACTTATGCTGATGCTTATAATAACATAGGGGCGGTATACCTTGAGCAGAGCAATGAATTTTCGACCAAAAAAGACAATGCAGACCTCAAAGACCCGAAATACAACGAGTATGAGGCAAAGCGCATGGAGTACCTTCAAAAGGCCGTACCGGCCCTAGAAAAGGCCAATGAGCTGAAGCCTGGTAGCTTGGAGATTATGGACGTACTGCGCACCTTATACGCCAAAATTGGCGAGTACGAAAAAGCAGATGCCATGAAGAAGGAAATCGCGAAAATTAAGAAGTAATTGCTTTTTTGATATAGATAAGAAAGGACTGCCGAAAGGTGGTCCTTTTTATTTGGTTGTTGGTTATTAGTTATTGGTTGAGAAGTGAAGCTTTTTGCCTTAAATATTTACTAGTAACCAATAACCAATAACCATTTTAAACTCTTTCCAGTACCTGCACAATCAGCTTCTCCAGCGCTTTTTCGTGGTGGGCGCTGAACTCACCGGTTGCCCGGTTAGCAACAATTAAGCTGGCCGAAAGGCAGTTGTGGCCCAAGGCACTACCTAAGCCATAGATGCCGCTGGTTTCCATTTCGAAGTTGGATACTTTGCGCCCCTCGTGGCGGAAAAAGGAGAGCTTTGTAATAAACCCATCAATGGCCGGTGCTAGGCGCAACTGGCGGCCTTGTGGGCCATAAAAACCGGTACAGGTTACGGTGATGCCCTTAGTAAAGCCCTCTCCAAACAAGCGGAGCAATTTTTCTGAAGCAGGGTAGGAGTAGGGTATACACAACCCATCCAAGCCTAAGTGGCTATTGAGGCTCACTAACAGGGGCGATATGTGCTGGCGGGTGCTATGGTAGAACGGCATCAACCCATCCAAGCCAATTGATTCTTCGGTAAGCACCACGCTATCTACACCCAATTCAGGTTGTAGGCCACCTGCAGTGCCGATGCGGATGATGTTGAGCGAAGTAAGCTTATCTTTTATTTCGCGCTTTGGCAAATCGATGTTCACCAATGCATCCAATTCGTTGAAAACGATATCTATATTGTCTGTACCAATACCGGTAGAGATTACAGTGATGCGTTTATGGCCAATGTATCCGCTATGGGTTACAAACTCGCGCTTTGCAGTTTTAAAGTCTACCCTATCAAAGTGTTTGCTCACTTCGCCTACGCGGTCGGGGTCGCCCACGGTGATGATGGTATTGCCGATATTCTCAGGATGTAGGTTGAGGTGATATACGCTTCCGTCGTTATTTAAAACTAATTCGCTTGCAGCTATTGGTTGGGGCATGGCAGTGTTGTAATTTTGTGGCAAAGTAATAAAACTAACGATGGCGCTGAAATTTAATTTGAAGAAGATACTGGTTCCTACTGATTTTTCTGAACACTCCCTCAGCGCTCTTCATTATGCCGCCGCCATGGCCAAGCATTCGGATGCTGAAATTGTGCTGCTACACGTAATGGAAAACTATGGCGACAACGTGGCGCTCAACCAAGTAATTAATCTTACTGACACCATCAAGAAAGCTGTTAACGAAAAGCTATCGCAAATTAAAACAGACAACATAAACCTTTGGGGTATAAAGATTAATGTGCGCTTGGAATCTGGTAAAATATATAAAGTGATAACTGACATTCTTGCAGAGGACGGTATTGACCTGGTTGTGATGGGTACGCACGGCAACCCCGGTATTGATAGCTTGGAGAAATACATATTGGGCAGCAATGCCTATCGCATCATCCGTGTAGCAGATTGCCCGGTAATAACCATACGCCAATCAGCAGGCGATGTGCTTTTTAAAAAAATAGTGCTGCCGATTGATACTACTAAAGAAACACAAGGCAAAGTAGCCTCGGCCATCAAGATTGCCAAGGTGTTCGACGCCACTATCCACGTTATCTCCGTTTCAACCCGCTGGGATGAATGGCGCGTGGGTGGCGATAAGATGAAAAAGCAGTTGGAAGAGGTATCAGCCGATATACAAAAGGCTGGAGTAAAGGTTGTAACTAAGGTTATCCGGAAGGATGATATTGCCGATAGCGTGATTGAGTATGCCCAAGAAGTAGGGGCCGACCTCATCATCATTATGACCAGTGCCGAATTAAAAATCTCCGAGTTTACCGTTGGCTCCAGTGCCCGCAGCATCATCTCCGAAAGCCTTACACCGGTATTAAGTATCAGACCAGGCTATAAATAGGTTATTTGTTGATTAGTTATTGGTTGATTGGTGCATTCAAATATTTTCGTCTTACCAATAACCAATAACCAATAACCCGTAACCAATAACCAAATTAAATCTTTCTTCCCTTGGCCGTTCTCTTTTCCAATTCTATTTGGTGGAGTTTCTTTAGGTCGAGCGTAAGGAAGGCCTTGCCGCTTTCGGGGGTACAGTAATAGGTTTGGCCTTCATACTGTACTTTGCCTACTTGGTTTTGCCAGTCGCTAGCAAGTAAGTAATATCGTCCGCCTTTGCCTTTGTTCGCACCGAACATCAAGAACTTATCATCGCCATCTTCAAAGCTAATGCCTACACGGTTGTCCACCGAATTATACACTAATACGCCTGGCGTACCCTTCTTAATGATGATTTCCTCAATGCGCTCGCCGTTTACGATGCGCACTTTCCCATTTTGTATGGTGCTAGTTTCGCTGCCAAGTTTTCGCTGTATCACGATATCGCTTGATAGATAAAACTGCACCTGTTTTAGTTCTTTCTCGGTCCAGTTGTTCTCAATCCGGTCTTTTTCTGTAAGGGGTTTGTAAGTGCTGCACGATGCTAAAAGCAATGCAAATGGTAGTAAGAGTAGATATGTCTTCATAGGTGATGCGTTTTGTGTTTGGCTGGGGTATAGCAAAGAGTTTGCCAAGTTTGGATAGACGTTTTATAAGCTAAGGTAACTTCATAAATAGTTGTGCGTATTAGCAATATGCAATACAAGATTGCGTTACAATTGCTATGTATAAGATGTTGCGGCAACTAATCTTTTCCTGTTTCTTATTTACCTGCGCCGCAACTGCCATGGCATCGCCTGGCGATGGCGATAGCAAAACACTGCTCTTTTTGCGCAACCATATGAGTTTGGAGAGTGGTTTTACGCTGCTCAGGGTGCGGCCTTTATCAGAAGTGGGGCAGGGTAATATGACCCTATCTTACAGGCCCGGCATGTATTTGGGCTATAAGTACCACATAAATCTCAATGATTATTTTGCCATTCGCATGGGTGCTTTGGCGGGTATCCATTCCTTTCGGTTTGATTTTGAGCCTGGGCCTAGCGACTCTAGCGTGTTTCAGCCAGTTAGTCTCAGTTCGGTAAAGCCTTATTTATCAGTACCTATTGAAATGAATGTACGGTTTAGGTTTCAGCAGCGGCATGTATTGGGGGTGGTAACGGGTATATCGGTAAACATTGTATCTGCTGAAAGGCTTAAAACGGTCGCCAGCTTGTCAGGCAACCCACAGGGGCAGGAGCAATATCGGCTCGAGCTACAATACCAACGCCCAAACCCCTTTGTTAACTTTGATATGGGTTTGGAATACCATTGGGTGCTGCGCAGTATGAATATGGTAAAGTTTGCGGTACGATACAGCGCAGGCATTAGGCCTATGTTTCATGCTACATACGAGCATCGCGAAAATGACTTTGTACTCTCCAAAGGAAGTTTCGACAGCTTCAATGACCACGTGAGCCTGGGGATAGGCTACGTTTTTACCCGAGTAAATAAATTGCTGGACAAGTAAAATACTACTTTACAAATTAGTTTTTCGCCATTATATTGATCGTACGGCTTGTATTTCGATACAAGGGGAATCCCGTAGGAGCAGCAGCGATTTAACTAACAGCAAATTAGGAATGTTGCGTACTTGCCCCTACGGGATTCTTTTCTTGAATTAAAATATATCTATATATTGACTAGCTAATGGATAAAAGTACATAAACTTATTCCATCTTTCAAGCTAATACTTAGTTGTGTGTATAACTTTAGAAGAATGTGTAATTAAAACGGAAGACCTGCTTGGTACTGGTAGCTATGTTTTGTACCGTTTGAGAGGTAGGTAAACCCTTGTCTCCGTATGTATAGATGGATTTGTTGTTTACCAGCAGCTCATTATTGGTATACGATTGTATGTTTACTTCTTTCAATTGCTTTTGTGTGTCGTATTTATAGTTTTCGGCCATACTAGCCGCTACGGTGGTTATCTTGGTTTTGTTGGGAGCAGCGTACAACACCGTTTCAAATGACTTTATAGGGCCGGTTTCAGCATATAGGGTAGTAGTGGTTTGCATGGTAGTGCCATGTTCATCTACTAATATGGTTTTTACTATCCTTCCTTTGGTATCATAAGTATTTTCAACAGTGCTGTTCAATAGGCCATGCTCGTTGTAGTTTTTGGCTTGTAACACACGGTTGTTTTGGTAAAAAAACGAGTCAATGTATACACCCCAATTGTTTTTGCTCACGGTGCAAACTTTGTGACCCAGGGTATCAAAAAAGTGTATCACCCGCGTTTTTGATTTGTCGGCACCCCAATACCAGCTCTCTTCGGCTATCTTGCCGTTTTTGTATTTGTAGGTTACGCTATCGGTATCGTCTTGTACCCAAATCTCTTTAGCTATGCGGTAGTCGGTGGTGTATATTCCTTGGTACTTCTTTACTACTTTGCCGTCTTCCGCATACACCAACTCCATTACCAGCTGGCCGTTCGTATTAAATTCCTTGTAATAAGACTTTATCTGTTCGCTACTAGAAGCCCCTTGCTGATATGCAGTGATGCTTTTCACTTTCTTCACCTTAAAGAGTGGCGCCAATGGGTCTTCTTGCTTAAGCTGTTGTGCTTGGCTAGGTACATATGAAAACATAAATAAAAACGCAAACAGGTACGAAAAGCCGGTTTGGTTGAAATTGCGGAGGCTAATGCCTGTGTACATAAGGGCTTGGAGGATAATATTGTTTGCAGCCTTACCTTGCCATATAGCACTGTAAGCTAATGCAAAGTTAGATTGATTTTCTGGATGGATGTATGAATGGGTACGAATATTTATCCCAAGTTTATCAACAGCATTTGGGGTAAAAAAGTGTTTCATGATAATGGTTGGTGATAACAAGACGATACTACTATCGAAAAAGTGTGCCAACCTTTAAAATTTTTATTTTCCTTTCAAAAAGAATCGCACACCGGCTTCATATCCAAATAAACCCAAACCTGAAATAATTCCCTTGGCCTTGGCGCTTATGTAGGAATGGTGCCTAAACTCTTCGCGTGCCTGCGGGTTGCTGATGTGCACCTCCAGTACGGGCGTATCAATGGCAGCAAGGGCATCGGCCAAGCCTACTGATGTGTGAGTGAGGCTGGCTGCATTAAGTATGATGCCTGTGTACTGTCCATTTGCCTCCTGCAGCTTATCAATCATAGCGCCCTCATGGTTGCTCTGGAAGTACTCAATAACCGTTTCAGGAAACAAAGCTTGCAACTGCTCTAGGTAAGTATCGAAATCAAGGTTTCCATAGATGTGGGGTTCGCGCTTACCCAGTAGGTTGAGGTTGGGGCCGTTGATGATGAGTAGTTTCATGTGGTGGGTGATTGGTAGCGCAAAGTTAGGCAGAATGGGGGAATAGGTTTGTTTGCCATAAAAATAGTGGCAGTAAAACCGATAAAGTGCTCATTATTAGCCTTTAAATTGACGGTAGGGTAGTTCGGCCACAATAATTTTGGTCGGTGTGTTAAAATAATCCTAACTATTGTTACTTTTGCCCTCGGAGAGATGGCAGAGCGGTCGAATGCGGCGGTCTTGAAAACCGTTGGCTGTTAAAGGCCCGGGGGTTCGAATCCCTCTCTCTCCGCTTAAGGCGGGCTTCGTATTACGAAGCCCGCTTTTTTATTTAAATATTATGGAAACTAAAAGATTGTTGCTGATAAACGGCGACTTGGCGATACTTGAAAAATTAATAGAAGGCAACCAGCCTTTAGCTGAATATTTAAAGGTGAACGTGCCCGAAAATTGGAGTGAGCATGGGGCACCAATATTTCAATATTCATTAGAACGGCTTAGCAAACACCCCGATGAACAACCTTGGTTGACTTGGTTGCCCGTGATTAAGGATAGCCGCACGCTGATAGGCAGTTGCGGCTATAAAGGTCTACCAGATGAGCATGGAATTGTGGAGATAGGCTATGAGATAAGTGAAAACCAACGTAATCAAGGTTATGCAACAGAGCTAGCGGTAGCTTTGGTGCAACATGCCTTTGGCTTTCCAACAATAAATAATGTGCTAGCACATACGCTAGCAGAAGAAAACCCATCGGTGAAGGTGCTTCGAAAAATTGGATTTGTGAAAGTTGGCGAGATAGAAGATCCGGAAGATGGATTGCTTTGGAAATGGCTGTTGCCTCGTACCTAGTAGTATAGTACTTGTTAGTGCACAATGGTTACTCCTGCAAAAGACTACTTTCAAATTTGTTTGGCTGGTAATATCACAATAAACGTTGCGCCCTCGCCCTCAACTCCAGTGGCATAAATTTCGCCATGGTGGTTTTGAACGATTTTTTTGCAGATAGAAAGCCCTATTCCAGTACCTGTAAAACTTGATTTTCCATGGAGCCGCTGGAAGATGTTGAATATGCGGTCGGCATAGGCTTCGTTAAAACCGATACCATTATCGCGAACTGCAATTTTGTAATACTCATTATCATCCAATGGCAATACTGAGTATTTCAAATCTTGCCTATTTACTAGAGTGGCGGTAATTTCTATCACCGGCAATCTATCAAGATGTGTAAATTTTAAGGAATTTGATATAAGGTTGCCGAACAGTTGCGATAACTGTAAGGGTATCGCTTCGATAGTAGGCAGCGCTTCGTAAGTTATTTTAGCTGTCTTCTGTTCTATCAATAGCTCGAAATCGGCAGCAACATCTTGTATCACCTGTTGCAAATCCACCATTGTGTAGCTCTCGTCCTCTTTGGACAGCTGGGAGTATGCCAATACATCCCGAATAAGATCTGTCATGCGGGCGGCAGAAACGTTGATTTTATTAAGATAGCCTTGCGAACGCTCGTCAATATGGCCCAGCGATTGTTGCAGCATTTCAGTAAACGTCCTCACTTTTCGCAGAGGCTCCTGCAAATCGTGCGAGGCAATGTAAGCAAACTGTTCCAACTCTGCATTCGAGCGGTGCAGGTCGGTGTTGGCCGCGGCCAGTGCTTCCGTTCGCTCGGCTACTATTTCTTCTATTTTTTGCCTTGCCAGTACTTGCTCAGTAACTTCATTGGCTACTACAATAATACCTGTAATAATATCGTCGGTTTCGCGGTAAGCTTGGTATACATAATTGCAATAAACTTCCATTACCTTGCCATTTCTGGGTAGTTGTACAGGTACTCCATAATCCGTATGGGTGCGGCCAGTAGTGTAAACCTCGTGCAGCAACTCCATAAAGCCTTGGCCTTCTATTTCTGGTAATGCCTCTATCAATGGTTTGTTCAATACGGTGGCATCTTTGCCCCATAGTTCTATCATCCGGTGGTTGGCAATTTCAATTATTTGGTCCGGTCCTTTAAGAATGCACATTGCCGTTGGTGCTTTTAATATGGTGTTTCGTAGGTTTTCCTCGCTTTGCGCCAACCTTTTACGCGCATGTACTTGCTCGGTAACATCCACTGCAATATCCAATATGGCATAAACCTCGCCTTCTGGGTTAAATAATGGCGTATAGGTAAAGTTGTAATAATCGTTGTTAAGAACCCCGTTTCTGACTATCCTTACCTGCGAGCCGAAAGTTTTATACTCCACCCCACTAGTGAATACATCATCCAATATTTGCAGATAAGGCTGGTTCTCGGTTATCAGTTCGGGCATTACCTCGCGCAGCGGAATGCCAGATATATTAGGCCCCTTGCCAACAATATCAATAAAGGCTTGGTTGGGCATTTCAACAATCAAATCCCTGCCTATAAACAGGCCAATGGCTACAGGCGCTGCTTGAATTATTGATTGCAAGCGTTGCTCACTATAATCTATCTTTTGGCGGGCTAGTACTTGTTCTGTTACATCTTGGCACAATATCATTACCCCTACAATATTACCTTCATCTTCTTTGTATGGCTGATAGATGAGGTTTAAAAAGCCTTCTTTTTTAGCGTCGTTCTTTATTATATAGTAGTATTGATCGTATAGATATACCGACTCGCCACTATTCCTTACCCAGTCAATAATCGATTTGAAGGGCTCTGCGGCTTCTGTTATAACGTCAAATAAGTGCCTACCTATCAACTCTTCTGGCTTACTGTTAATAAGCTCACCATAGGCTTGATTCGCTGTCTCTACTAAACAGGCTTCCCCCAATAGCACTATTATGCCTACGGTAGCATCTCTTACTAGGTTCTGGAAGCGTTTATCCGATGCTTCAATTCGTTTTCTACTTTTTACTTTCTCCGTAGTTTCATTGCTTACTACCAGCACCCCCTCCACTTTGCCTGCCTCATTTAGTACAGGGCTATGGCTAAAAGTCCAGTATGCATCTTCCATATTACCATTTCGGTTGATAGGGATAAGTTGGTCTTCGCTATAGCTGGCATTCCCCGTGTTTCGCACCTGCTCAATAAGGGGCGACACAACATCCCACATTTCCGACCAATGATCTTGGGCTCGTTGCCCCAGCGCATGGGGGTGCTTGCCATTATTACCCAAGCTACTTCTATAAGCATCATTATAGAACTGTATCAGGTCGTCTCCCCACATCAATAACATCGGGAATTTGGAGCATAGCACCAGCGATACGGCGGTGCGTAAGCTAGTGGGCCATTGTTCGGTATCTCCTAATGCAGTGCTTGCCCAATCATAGTTTTTTACAAGTGTAGCCATTTCGCCCTCTTGCTTAAGCAAAAGGTAACCCACCCCCTTTCGTTCTTCCCTCAAATCCATAATGTAGATTTATAGTAACCTCATCCCCAAAAAATATTCCTGTCAACCCTCAATTATCTTTTTTAATATCGCCTTCAATTCATCAAAGCTGTTAGGTTTGGTAATGAAATTCTTTGCCCCCATTAGCTTGGTTGCCTCAATAGTTGCGATATGTGATGATGTAGATAGTATAAATATAGGGATTTCCTTAATTCCCTGGTGCTTCTTTATCTCCGACAAAAACTGTTGGCCCGACATGATGGGCATATTAAGGTCAAGAAATATCAAATCTGGTTCCAACTTTTTTTCTATCAACTTTTGCAGTGCCTCTTTGGCATTACTCATAATGGAACACGACACGGAACTATGGATGCCTTCCATTGCTGCCAGAAATATTTCCTGATCGTCTTCATCATCGTCAATAAGCAGTATGTGCTTATAGGGCATGGTAAGTGTGAGGTTAAAGACTAAGGGATAATAGCAAATATAGTATTATTATGTAAATGTTTTGACGAGCTGTAAGAGTTGGCGAAGATATGAATCAACTATCCAAAAGATAGGATATTGATTAGCCATGTCATTTTAAAACGAGAAGCCACCAAAACTCAGGGCTTATTTATACCCAACTATACCAGGTTATTGCAGATGAATTTAGGGAGCAGTGATATTGTTTATAACGTATCGCAGCTATGCGAAGCTGGCCATTTCGAACGCCATCATCTTAAAAGTGTAATTGTCCCGTAAACGTTTTTTGTCGGCAGTGTCGGGAATTTATATGCTATCAAATAAACATAGGCACCATCCGGACATGCTGAATTTTTGTAATTCCCATCCCATTTGTCTGATTGGTTTGATGTTTTGAAAATTAGCTCGCCCCACCTATCAAAAATCGACAATTTATACTGTTCCAATGTGCAAATGGTTATTGGATTGAACTCATCATTTATGCCATCATCGTTTGGCGTAAATGCATTGGGAAGGTATAATGTACAATCGTTGATAATACTGTCACACTGTACTATTTGCAGGGGATAGTTTATTTGAAAACTGCCGCAGGTGGCAATAATATTGGCGGTTACATTATAACTTCCTGTGCTCGAAAACAAGTGTGTTGGCAATAAACTAGACGAGGTATTATTTGCTCCACTTGCTGTGTCGCCAAAATTCCAAGTTACGCTTGATATTGCTTCTGCTGTTAAGATTGAAAACGGGATGTAATTTTCAAGGCATGAGTCATTTGCAGTGATTGAGACATCAGATGGAGGATCGTTTAAAACGGTTACTTGAATTGAGGAGGCACAGCCATTCTGGTCGGTGGCAGTAACTACGTAGTTGCCCGATGAAATTCCGGTTACAAAGTTGCCCGTGGCACCATTTGACCAACTGTAGCTGTAATTGCCAGCACCTCCTGCGGCAGTGGCAGTAGCGTTCCCATCGGGCAATCCACAGGATGCTGATTGCGAAGTTGCTGTTATCGTGGGCAAACCGGTAATGGTGAGATTCACGCTGAAGACACTGTCGCATCCATTCACGTTCGTGAGTGTATCCGAATAAGATCCGCTTTGTGTGTATACAGTTCCCCACGGAGCAGTATAGGTGCTACAAGCGCTTGTGGTAAGGGGTGGAGCAATGATTGCAGGGGTAATAGTAAGGTTCACGCTGACGATGCTGTCGCAGCCGTTCAGGGTGGTTAGCGTATCGGTATAGGTTCCGCTTTGTGTGTACACAGTTCCCCATGGAGCGGTATAGGGGCTACAAGCGTTTGCCACAATTGTTCCTACTGAGAAATTACTTACTACGATAGTTCCAGTTGTAGTTTGTACACTACCACAATTACCAGGTATTGATAGATTATAATTGAATGTACCCGCAATAGTTGGCGTTCCATTGATTGTTACTATACCGTTATTAGTAGTAAAGTTTATGCCATTGGGAAGCCCTGATATTGTGGGCGCGAAATTGTTATAAGAATATGTTATGCTTGCAATAGCATTGTTGATACAAACACTTTGATTATCAGTGCCAATAGCAGATGTTAAGGTTGTAGTACTATTACTATTATTGCAACAACTTCCAACTAATTGAGAAACTCGATATACGTCTGAGCCCAACCAACAACAATATTGTGCATTCAAAGAAAGCAAGGAACCACCTAGTTGTGTTGTAAAATAGTCTTCAATTTGGTCAATGGTATTACAACCTCCTTGATTTGTATTCGCATCACAACTATAGCCACAAATAATCCCAAAATTGTAGCCATTGGGATTGTTTAATGTTACAGGTGGCACTGTTATTATTGATTGATTGGGTAATGGCACCCCAATAATGGATGTAGGAAAATTTCCAATATTACAGTTGTTGTTATTTTGAATAGAATTGAATCCAGCATACAACACTTGCGAAACATTACTGGCAAAAGGACCGCTGATAGTTATGCGAACTGGTTCATAGGTGCAAACACCAATTTTTAAGTTTGGGATATTCTGGTCAATGTTGATATTAAGTTCTCCTCCATCATAATTTGAAAAAAGCAAAATATTACCAGTTGGGGAGCAAGTTGGGATTTGGGCAAAAGAGTTATTGTAAATTAAGAATACAATAAATACGGTAAGGTACTTAACGATGTTCATTTTCATTAACAATTTTAAATAAAATTCTGTCAACTATTTTCATGTATTCTATAAACAATGATGTGTGTGTTTTGTTCCCTTCCTACAGATTATGTGTGGTTCATGATTTGGGGGAAACGGAGCAGAAAGCTTTCAAGCTACCCAAATGTTGAAGCGAGGTACAATACTTTATTAACCGTCAATTCGAGCGGTATAAGTCATAGGAAAGTAGTATACGGTGGCAGGGCACAGCAAAAGTGAAGTTTATGTATATATGATATTAATAAGTATTGTATTATATCCAAAAACTAGAACGGCTAATTTTCACTTGCGATGCATCTGTGTTTTGCTGCATAAATGCCTGCAATGAACCTTTTAGTTTACTTATTCGTATAATAGGCGTACCTTTGCGGTATTATTTACACAATCGCGTTTGCTATCCTTATAACCGTTATATATAAACCAGCGATTGAAAACCTTAGTATTTTCATAATAACTTCATTTCATTTTTAAGATAAGCAGCACCAGGATGCAAGGCATCCAATAACGGAATCTCGGTGGGCTTACCCAATCATTTATGACATTTCAAGAATTGAATCTGATTGTCCCTATTCAAAAGGCTTTGGCCGAAGAAGGATACACCCAACCTACGCCTATACAACAACAGGCTATCCCCATTGCACTTACCGGTAAAGACTTATTGGGTTGCGCACAAACCGGCACCGGTAAAACGGCCGCTTTCGCAATCCCTATTTTGCAGCGCTTGTATGCTACCAAACCCAACAGGCCCAACAACCACATTGGTGCCCTTATTTTAACCCCAACCCGCGAGCTGGCCATACAAATTGGCGATAGCTTTACTGCTTACGGCAGGCACACGGGTTTAAAGAATTTCGTGATATTTGGCGGCGTGGGCCAAACCCCACAAACCCAAGCCCTGAAACGTGGCGTGGATGTGTTGATTGCCACCCCGGGCCGCTTGCTAGACTTGATTGACCAACGTTTTATTGACCTGAGCCATATCGAGATTTTCGTGTTGGATGAAGCCGACCGTATGTTGGACATGGGCTTTATTAACGACGTAAAGAAGGTGCTGAAAAAGCTACCTGCCAAAAAGCAGACCTTGTTTTTCTCGGCAACCATGCCTAAGGATATCCAACAACTAGCCGATAGCATATTGAACAACCCTGCGCAAGTGGCGGTTACCCCAGTATCATCTACGGTGGAGATCATACAACAATCGGTTTATTATGTGGAGAAAGGCAGCAAGAAAGATTTGCTTCGCCACATCCTGAAAGACACTACCATTGCCTCGGCACTGGTGTTTACCCGTACCAAGCATGGCGCCAACAAGGTTGAGAAAGACCTGAACGCCGTAGGCATCCGCTCCGAAGCCATACATGGCAACAAGAGCCAGAACGCCCGTCAAGCCGCACTTACCAATTTTAAAAGCGGCAAAACCCGTGTATTGGTTGCTACCGACATCGCGGCCCGTGGTATAGATGTGGACCAGTTATCGCACGTTATTAACTTTGAGTTGCCGAACGTGCCCGAGACCTACGTACACCGTATTGGCCGTACTGGCCGCGCTGGCGCAAGCGGTATCGCAATTTCGTTTTGCGATGCGGAGGAAAGGCCTTTCCTAAAAGACATTAACAAGCTTATTGCTAAGCAAATACCGATTGTGGACGAGCACCCGTTTTTGGTGAAGATTGATGGCAAAGCTGCAGCCGCCATGGCCGCGCTTGAAGTGGCCACGCACAAAGTGGTGCCGCCATCATCAACCCGCAACAAAGACCGCAAGAGCTTCTGGCAGAAACGCCGTGGCAAAGGCACTGGTGGTGGTACCCCCAATGCTGCTGGACAGCAAGGTGGCCGTCCGCAGCGTACCAATTAAGATTTTATTACTACCTAGCATAAGAGGTTGTCTCATTCATTGAGGCAACCTCTTTTTTTTAGCTGATATGTGTCATGCTTTATGATATGCGAAGTCATTCATTAGCCTCGCTTATTGTATTACGTTTGGGTCAAAGAATATAGTCTCACCTAAATTTAATTGCAATGAACGGAGCGCATCTTCATTTATTAGCCAACCATTTGCCAATCATCATCCCTATGGTGGCTTTATTGGTATTGATTATCGGTTTTTTATTTAAGTCTGATATTACCAAGCGAATTGGCTTAGCCATATTTATGCTTGGGGCATTGCTCACTATTCCGGCTTTTGTAACTGGCGAAGGCGCTGAAGAAATTGTTGAGAGTGCTACTAATGATGCCTATATTAGTAACCATGAGGAATTGGCGGAAACATTTGCGGTGCTTTCGTATATTTTAGGAGTAATGGCAGCCGTTGGTTTCTGGGCTAATTGGAAACACAAGTCTTTTGCAGGGTTTGTTTCTGCATCGGTGTTGGTTTTTAGTTTGGTGGTGCTGTTTTTTGCACAGCAAACCGGCACCAGTGGCGGCGAAATAATGCATGAAGAAATCCGTGCCAATGCTAGCAACATAGTTTTACCACAAAGTAATTCTACACAGGAAACTGAAGAAGATTAACGGAATATCTGGTTGAACGTTAGTGATGGTTTGTTTTGTTTTGCTAATATTGTAACTTCAATATAGTCCATGAAAACTGCCATATTACTCTACGCCCTGCTCTTTCTAGTAAGCTGCGCTTCCACCAAAATGGTTATAACGCCCACCAACGCTGATGTTGACCGTATAGCCGCTAAATATCCTGGCTATACCTTGCAGCAATTGGATCAAGGCAAAACCTTGTTTACCACCCATTGCGGCAACTGCCATGGCCTTAAAAACCCGGCATCCAAAAGCGAGGAGCAGTGGCAGAAAATAGTGCCCCGCATGGCCGCCAAAGTAAACAAGAAAGGTGAAGTACTAAATGCCGATGGCCAAGAGCTGATACTTAGATATTTGGTTACGATGGGGAGTAGATAGGTTAGTTTCCATTACTTCGCCCGCATCTTATTCCCCTTAGCCTCGTGGGTTACCTCCGCAAGGCCCAGCTTCTCCAGCAGCGGCGGCATGTACATACCGAAGCGACCACGCAGCCCACTCTTTAAGCCATACCAACCGCGAATGGGGTTTCTATCTGAGCGGCCCCAGGCTTCTACAGTGCCATCTTTGGCGGGCTTTTGCTCGTCGGCGCTGCCCAGTTCCATCCAGTCGCCATGCACTTGCAGCATGCTGTGCAGGTCGTTTATGGCGCGGGCATCATAGTGCAAGGTAGTTTTGCCCACTACGCAAACAATCACGTCTTGGCCTTTCACATTATCCCGGTACATTTCGTATTCTGATGACAGGGGAGGGGTTTTCAGTTTCCAGCGATTTTCTTTGGTGCCTTCCATAATAGTTGGTTTTGCTACACAAAATAGGCAATTAGCCAGTGGATTGGGTTAGGATACTAGATAGTTGAGAATGATGCAAAAGCGCCGTAAGTACTTAAGCTCAATATACGACAAACAGTTTACGCCTGCTCAGCATACCTCTTAAAGTTATCCAAAATGGCCTGCCATCCCGCTTGCTGCATCTCGATGGGGTTAGTGCCTTCTGCATCAAAGGTTTCTACCACTTGGGTAGCGTTGCCTATGGCAGCAAAGGTTATTTCCGTCTGCCTTCCATCCTCGAGGCTGTAGGAAATACGCTTGTGGGTAACAACTTCATCGTACACACCTTCAAAATCGAAACCGAAGCTGCCATCTTTGGCCTCCATGCGCGACAGAAACTTACCACCTTTGCGAAGGTCGTTTTCTGCACGGGGGGTATGCCAGTCGGGTGAGGCGTTGTTCCATTGCGTGATGTGTTCTGGGCTGGTCCATACGGTCCATACCTTTTCTACTTGAGCTTTTACGGTAGTCTCTATAGTTATTTTGGTAAAATTGCTCATGCGATATTTGTTGTGTTTACAGTGTAGTTTGGTATTGTAAAAATAGTTAACTATCCAATCACTTGGCATGTGCAATTAAGACCTTTTTCGGGTTGATTGCGACAAGTTATTACCAGCTTTAGTAATGTGATAAATCCAACTGCAATAAAGGAACACCAATAACCCTCGCCTAAGGCGACACAAGCTAGTAACTAGTAACCAATCAACCAAAAACCAAATATTGGCTCTTAAATTGATTGTCTTTTTGTGCAAACTAACCACACATGACCTTCGAAATTGCCTTTGTATTGGGCGTGATTGCTGTCGCAATTGTTCTTTTTATCTGGGAAAAGTTATCGATAGATACTATCGCAATGTTGATAATGCTTGCTTTTGTAGTGAGCGGCATCCTCACTCCCGAAGAGGGCTTTTCTGGATTTACTAACTCAGCTACCATTACTGTAGCCGCCATGTTTGTGCTTAGTGCCGCAATCTTCAGGGCTGGGGCATTGTCACATGTTGGGGGTATTCTCACCACTGTGGGGAAAAAAAGCTACACCTTATTTTTGTTAGTCCTTATGTCTTCTGCTGGGGTACTCTCTGCATTTATTAATGATACTGCAGTGGTGGCGCTACTAATGCCTGTGGTAATGCAAGTATCGCGCGATACCAAAATAAGCCCAGCTAAAATGCTGATGCCGCTATCGTTTGGCGCGCTGCTAGGGGGCATCTGTACTTTACTGGGCACTTCTACCAACATATTAGTAAGTGGTATAGCCGAAGCCAATGGCTTGGAGCCCTTCGGTATTTTTGAGCTTACCCGCGGGGGTATCTGGTTTTTGGTTGCCGGTATTATTTATATAGTAGCAGTTGGGCAGTTTCTATTGCCTAAGCGAAAGGTAGAGCAAGACTTAACCGATACCTTCGACCTCGGGAGTTACCTAACGGAGATAATCTTGCAGGCAGATTCGCCATCGGTGGGTAAGCGCCTCAATGAATCGCCCATTGGCACTGACGAGAACCTACAGGTGATACAAATAACCCGCAATGGCAGAACGTTGAGGCTGGATGTGAGTACTGAATTACTTGAGGGGGACGAACTGAAAATAGTATGCGACTTACCGAGCATGGAGAAGTTGCAACACCGAAAAGGGGCAATAATGAGCGCTGCCAAAAAGGTAAACGATATTAACCTTGCCGACGACCGTTACAAACTATATGAAGTGATGATACCATCTACCAGTAGTTTTGTTGACCGCTCTTTATCGCAATTGCGCTTTAAAAACCACTACGATGCACTGGTAATTGCGATAAGAAGTAGAGAGGGCACCCATCATGAGCGGCTAAGCAAGGTAGTGCTGCAACAAGGCGATGTGCTACTAATAAAAGCCGACCCTACCCAAATGCTCGAGCTGAAGGAATCGGAGGATGTGCTGCTGCTATCGGAATACCAGCCGGAGAAATACAATTTTAAGCACATGATACCCACGCTGCTGATAGCTTTGGCCATAGTGGTGGTAGCTGCTACGGGGCTTGCCCCCATCACTTTGGCGGCTGTGTTAGGCGTGGTATTGCTGATATTGATACGCACCATAACGCCTGAAGAGGCTTATAAGGCCGTGCACTGGAAGGTGATATTTATGCTCGCTGGGGTGCTTTCTATGGGTCTGGCACTCCAAAAAACAGGTGCTGATAAACTGCTTGCGGAAAACATGGTGAATTTGCTAGGCAGTTATGGCCCGCACGTAATGCTTTCGGCATTTTTTGGGGTTACTTTTTTGCTCACCAACTTTATGAGCAACAATGCTACTGCGGCGCTGTTGGCGCCTATTGCCATAGTAACGGCACAAGCTATTGATGTAGACCCACGGCCGTTTTTGATGGCGGTAACCTTTGCCGCAAGTATGGCATTTATGACCCCGATGGGCTACCAAACCAACGCCATGATATATGGCCCGGGCAACTACCGCTTTAAAGATTACGTAATCATCGGCACCCCGCTCACCATTATTATGTGGTTATTGGCTACGTTTATCATCCCGTGGATGTACCCGTTTTAGTTTATGGTGAACTAGGTGAAGCGAAGCTATGCGGTAAGCAACTTTCGGTTATCCGCTATAAACTGCACCAAGCTGTTGCTCGGCTTACCAGTAAGCCGCTGCACCCAATCGGTAGCCGCATCCCTTACCCCAGCATACAGCTGTAAGCCTTGGGGCATTTGCTGTAGCGCCTTTACTACCTCCATGCCCACATTGCCGGTAGCGCCGGTTATCAAAACTTTAGTCATGTGCGTGGGGTGAGGGTAAAGTGGCCGAAATGTCACCGTACTTCTAAGGAACAGAAAAGAGTTGGAGGGTAGGGTAGGGGTAGGGTATTGCGTGACGTGCATGGTGTGAAATGAGGCAAAGCCTCTTGTCTTCAGTGCTGCGGAATTGTAACTTTCGCAGAGTGATGGGGAGCTGTAAAGTTCGCGACATCAACCTGTTTCCGCGTTGATATTTAAAGCTTCCTTTCACAGTGAGAAGTAAATTAACCAACTAGCCGAGAAGTCGGAGCTCCCCTCCTTAGCCTAGCCTTTTTGAGCGTTTGAAGAAGGAGGGGCTGGGGGTGGTCGGTGCGGTGCGGGATGATGTTTGAAGGTGGTGAAACCTATTCAAATATCACCTTCCGGATAGCCTCTATGACCCTGTTCACATCTTTTCTTACTTCGCAGTTTTCAAACCGTAGCACCCTGAAATGTTGGGACCTTAACCATTCATCTCGTTCGAAATCGTTTGCTTGCGCACCTGGATTAAAGTGTGGCTGTCCGTCCAGTTCAATTACAATCTTTTCGCTAGGGCAATAGAAGTCGACAATATAATTGCCGATGCTATGTTGCCGCCGGAACTTCTTACCTTCTAGTTGGCTGTTGCGTAGTGCATTCCATAGCATCGCCTCTTCTGGCGTACCGTTGCTTCTCAAAGCCCTTCGGTATTCTTTCAATGGCTTTAGGTTGTGTATTTGCTGTGTCATAGTGTAAATATAATTTACACTAAATTAAATAGCAAATTATTGGCTAATTATTTTTGCAATCAATTGCTGCCCGCATTACGTGCAACCACCCCCAACCCCTCCTTCTTCAAACGCTCAAAAAGGTCGGGCTAAGGAGGGGAGCTGCCAGCGCTTCCGCATTTTTGGCGCTCACTGGATGATTATGTTGAGCTTTGTTGTTATGTTACCGTGTTGCGTGCAACCACACCCAACCCCTCCTTTTCCAAACGCTCAAAAAAGGCTAGGCTAAGGAGGGGAGCTGCCAGCGCTTCGGCTCTATTGAGCGGCACCAAAACGGGTAACGGATTGAGTTTTATTTCAAACGCAATATGTAAGCTCCCCTCCTTTTTTCAAGGAGGGGTTGGGGGTGGTCGGTGCGGTGCGGGATGATGCTGGAAGATGGCCTGTGTTGTGTTGCCGTGTTACGTAGACCAGTAAATACTGGTCGCATAAAAAGCACAAGCAAATGCTTGCGCTAGATGGGGGTTAAACGGCCGTGTTGCAGGCCCATGTCATGAGCCAGAGTGGCGGGGCAAAGCCGCTTAAAACAAACCTCGCGCTGTTAAAAAACCATCTCTTTTTAGGGCAAACAACTCTTCAACATAGTTACCATAAACAGCAATGACTTTTTTACCCTCAACTTTATAGTAGGGTTTGGGATAAAAGTGTTTTACCTGAAACTGTATGTCGTCTCCCAATGGATGGGAAACCTCTTCCATGAAATCAATTGGAATGGGCTTAATGGGTGTATTTTTGTTATTACTGTGTTGATAGTCTTCCTTAGCATATGGCCCTGCCCATCTGCCATCTTTGGTTCGGTACACTTCATTATACATGTACTTTTGGTGGTAGTAAGTGCCATTTTCAGCCGAAACAAACAATAGCACATTTTCAAACATGGAGAACGCGGGTATGCCGTAATGGTCGAACACAACAAACTCAATCGTATCTTCTTGAAATTGCCCATAGACTTTCTGCTGAATAGCATACCTAGCTTTAAAGCAAGCATCCATTGATAACCATTTTGATGGTAAGGGTTCAACTGATACCTTCTTGCCAACAAAAGCAAACAGTACATTATCCTCACCTTCATAGTTTTTTACAAAACTTGCTGGAGTATCTATTGGTACGATAAAGTTAGAGTCAAAGCTAAATAACTGTGCAAAAGATGCATTCTCCACCTCTTTAGATGAACCTACACAACTGGAAACAAGGGTTGCTATTAAAATTAATGCAAGAGAAGTCATGTATTTCATAATAGTCTTAGAGCTATGCAGATAAAAAACAAATTGGTAACATGATTCACCTACCAATATAAAAAACGCCCCACTCGGAAGAGTGGGGCGTTCTAAAATATTATAAGCAAAAGAAGCAGATTACATCATGCCGCCCATGCCACCCATGCCGCCAGGCATACCACCAGGGGCAGAACCTTCTTCGGCTGGTTTGTCTACAATTACGCACTCGGTGGTAAGGAACATACCGGCAATTGATGCCGCATTTTCCAGGGCCACGCGGGTTACTTTGGTAGGGTCGATAACGCCGCTAGCCAATAGGTTCTCGTACACATTGGTGCGGGCGTTGTAACCGAAGTCACCTTTGCCTTCCAATATCTTTTGTACCACTATAGAACCTTCTACACCAGCGTTGGCAACAATCTGGCGCAATGGCTCTTCAATAGCACGGCGTACGATGTCCAAACCGGTCTTCTCGTCTTCGTTGCTAGGCTTGGCATTGGCAATGGCAGCTTGTGCACGTAGCAAGGCTACACCACCACCAGGTACAATACCTTCCTCAACTGCAGCGCGGGTAGCGTGCAAGGCGTCGTCAACACGGTCTTTCTTTTCTTTCATTTCCACTTCGGTAGGGGCACCGATGTACAACACGGCCACACCGCCTGCCAATTTGGCAAGACGCTCTTGCAACTTCTCTTTATCGTAGTCGCTAGTGGTGTTTTCCACTTGGGCCTTGATTTGGCTTACGCGAGCTTTGATATTGTCAGCCTCGCCAGCACCGTTTACCACAGTGGTGTTATCTTTATTGATAGAGATTTTCTCCGCACGGCCAAGGAACTCCAAGGTAGCGTTCTCCAATTTGTAACCGCGCTCTTCGCTGATAACGGTACCACCGGTAAGGATGGCGATGTCTTCCAGCATTTCTTTGCGGCGGTCGCCAAAGCCTGGGGCCTTAACTGCGGCAATTTTCAGGGTGCCACGTATTTTGTTCACCACCAAGGTAGCAAGGGCTTCGCCTTCCAGGTCCTCAGCAATAATCAACAATGGGCGGCCTGTTTGTACCACTTTCTCAAGCACTGGTAGCAAATCCTTCATGCTGCTGATTTTCTTGTCGTAAATCAGGATGAAAGGGTTCTCCAACTCAGCTTCCATTTTCTCGGTGTTGGTCACAAAGTAAGGAGACAGGTAACCGCGGTCAAACTGCATACCTTCTACGGTATCCAAGTAAGTCTCGGTGCCTTTGGCTTCCTCAACAGTGATAACGCCTTCTTTGCCAACGGCTTTCATGGCATCGGCAATCAATTTGCCAATCTCAGGGTCGTTGTTGGCAGATATGGTACCCACTTGCTCAATTTGAGCGTAGTTGTCACCAACATTCTTGCTTTGCTTCTTCAGGTCTTCAACTACGGCAATCACCGCTTTGTCGATACCACGCTTCAGGTCCATCAAGTGCGCGCCGGCGGCTACGCTCTTCAGGCCACGGGTAATGATGGCTTGCGCCAACACGGTTGCAGTAGTGGTACCATCACCGGCTAGGTCGCTGGTTTTGCTGGCCACTTCTTTTACCATTTGGGCACCCATGTTCTCGATAGGGTCTTCCAGTTCAATTTCTTTAGCTACTGATACACCGTCTTTAGTGATGCTAGGGGCACCGAATTTCTTCTCGATAACCACGTTGCGGCCTTTAGGGCCTAGGGTTACTTTCACGGCATTCGCCAACGCGTCAACGCCACGTTTCAGGCTCTCGCGTGCTTCTGTATCAAATTTGATCAACTTTGCCATTGCTTAGTTATTTGTTATTGGTTAATGGTTATTGGGATTTCGATATTCGTTATTAGTTATTGGGAATTGGTTATGGGTTACTGGTTATAAGTTATTGGTAGCTCATTGTTTTTACCAATAACCAATCAACCAATAACTAGTAACTATAGTATTGCATAGATATCGCTTTCGCGCATAATAAGGTACTCTTCGCCTTCTACGCTCAACTCAGTGCCGGCATATTTGCCATACAATACTTTGTCGCCAACTTTTACAGTGATGGGCTCATCCACTTTACCGTTTCCTACGGCGATAACTACGCCACGCATAGGCTTCTCTTTGGCGGTATCAGGGATAAATAGGCCACTCTTGGTGGTTTCTTCAGCAGCGTCGGCTTTCACCAGCACGCGGTCTGCAAGGGGTTTAATGTTTACTGACATATAAATGTGACTTTTAGGGTTATAAAGGTGTTTTTTTACTGTGCTGCAAAGATAGCATTAGTTGTGCCAAGTGCTATTTACTGGCAAGTTGGCAGTTGGGGAGGGGAAATTTGACATTTTGGGTGAAAAGGTGGCAGGGTTTAGTTATTGGTTAATTGGTTATTGGTTGATTGGTGAACCCCCTTGTTAACTGAACTTTCCTTCCGCCCCTTCGGTTTACACACCGCAAAGAAGCCGGAACAACCATAAATAAATAAAACTGGCGCGGTAATAAAATATCCGTATCTTTGCAGCGAAATTGATTATTAACATTTTCCCTGGTTGCTCCCTAATGGCTAGAATTGTTGGCGGGCAGAACGGGAGCAACAACATCTTATGACATTTGAAGAAACCGGCCTCAAACCGGAACTCGTTCGCGCCGTTAGCGAACTCGGATTCTTGAATCCTACTCCTATCCAGGAAAGAACCATTCCACACCTGCTTAACTCTAAAAACGACTTGGTTGCCCTTGCCCAAACAGGCACAGGAAAGACTGCTGCGTTCGGTTTGCCGGTGTTGCACCTCATTGAGCCGTTTAGCAACGACATCCAAGCGCTTATCCTAAGCCCTACCCGCGAGCTGGCCATTCAAATTGTTGGCGACTTGAAGGAGTTCTCCAAACACATGAAAGGCATCAACATTGTTGCCGTTTATGGTGGTGCTAGTATCTCTATGCAAATCAAGGACCTGCGTCGCGGTGCCCAGATTGTGGTAGGTACTCCTGGCCGTGTGCTGGATATGATTAACAAAGGCGCCCTGAAGCTACAAGCCATTAAGTACTTGGTACTGGATGAGGCGGACGAGATGCTGAACATGGGTTTCAAAGAGGATTTGGATTTTATCCTATCCGGAACCCCTGCCGAAAAGCAGACTTTGCTTTTCAGTGCTACCATGCCTACGGAAATTGCCCGTATCTCTAAGAGGTATATGAACAATCCGGAAGAGATTACCATGGGTAGCAAAAATGCCGGTGCAACTACCGTACAGCACGACTACTATGTAATAAGCGCCAAGGACCGTTACGAGGGCCTGAAACGTATTGCCGATTTGCACCCTGATATTTATGGCATCGTGTTTTGCCGCACCCGCCGCGAGACCCGCGAGATTGCGACTAAGCTGATGGAGGACGGCTACAATGCCGATGCATTGTACGGCGACCTTACCCAGCAACAGCGCGACGAGGTAATGGCACGTTTCCGTAACCGTGGTATACAACTATTGGTAGCTACCGACGTGGCAGCCCGTGGTATCGACGTTGACCACCTTACGCACGTTATCAATTACGAGTTGCCTGATGATTTGGAAGCCTACATTCACCGTAGTGGTCGTACTGGCCGCGCCGGCCGTAGCGGTATCTCTATCTCTATCGTTCACAGCCGCGAGATGTTCAAAGTGGCCCAATTAGAGCGTATTAGCGGTAAAAAGTTTGAGCGCAAACAAGTGCCGAACGGCGAAGAGATCTTCCACAACAAGATAAAAATGCTTGCCCAGAAGCTGAAAAGCTTCGACTTTACCGACGACAAACTGAAAAAGTTCTCCCACGAGTTGGAAGATGCTTTGACAGGTGTTGACCGCGACCAGTTGATCCACTATATCATGACCAAGGAATTGGGCCGTTTTGTGGATGATTACGAGCAGTCTCGCGACATTAACTTGGCTACTGCCGAGCGTGGTACCGAGCGCAACAAATTCCGTGATCGCGTGGAAGGCCGTGATGACAGGCGTGAGCGTGGTGGCGATCGTGAAGACCGTTTCCCACGTGAAGGTGGTGCCCGCCGTGATGGTGACTTCACCCGTTTTCACATCAACCTGGGCCATAACAACCGTGTTAATCCTGCCCGCTTGATGGGCTTGATTAACGAGAACCTACCGAATGTAAAAGTGCGCATCGGTAAAATCGACATCCAACCTGGTTTCTCTATCGTTGAGGTAGAATCATCAGTAGGGGATAAGTTAATAAGGGCTTTCGACCAAGTGACTTTCGACAATACTGCCGTTATGATTAAGAAGGATAACCAAGCCCCTGGCTTCGTACCTGCTGGCCGTAACGACCGATACTCTGGTGGCGAAGGCCGCCCTAGCCGCGACCGTGATGGTGGCAGGCCTGAACGTGCCGGTGGTCGCCCAGCACGCCCTACTACCGGTGGCAGCCGCCCCGACCGTGGTGCTGCTCCAGATCGCAACCGCTACTCAACCAAGCGTGACGATAACTTAGGTGGCGGTTTCAAGGCCAAAGGCAAAGGCAAAAGCTGGTAAATAGTTGGACCATGGACGAAGGACCAGAGACCAAGAACTGAAATTTGGACCATGGACGATAGACGAAGGACCATGGACTGCTTCAAATATTTTCAACGGCTACCGATTTTCGGTGGCCGTTGTTGTTTTGGTGGACGGTGGACGATGGACCATGGACTGCTTCAATCAATAGTTTAAACAAATAGTAATTATTTCCAAGCAATGGGTCACTTCCAATCTTGCGAAAAGCTCGAAAGTCGTTTACAATGTTACACCTTTCGGTAATTTTTTTGAAGCAAACCATGGTCTATCGTCCATGGTCCAACACTATATCAACCCATGCTTCCGCAACGCCGCCTGTTCATCACCGGTGATGTAGGCAAATATCTCCAGCTTGTTGTTGAGGTTTTGTAGTAGGTAGATAATATTAAACTCAATATCCACCTCGAGTTTGGTTTGCTCATAGCGGGCCTTCCAATGTATCTTGGCCTGGTAGTGGTAGGCGTCTATTGCAGTGATGTCAATCTTTTCAATCGTCATGCTTTTAGCACCCATCTTTCTGTAGAACTCGAAGCCTTTGGCGATGGCATCTCGAAATTTATTATCGTTAGTACCGCCCATAATACCTAACGGACTAGCCTCCACGAATACATGCGCAAACGAGTTTACGGTAGACATTACATCGGGCTTACCGGCAATGCCTTTCTCGAAAGCCTTTTCATACTCGGCAAAAAACTGGCGTATCTTCTCGTTGACGTTTGCGGACATTTGTTGACTGGTTATTAGTTATTTGTGACAATAAAGCTAGCAAACAATCGCAATACGTTGAATAACGTTTTTATAGATTGAGGATAATCTATAGTCAAAAGGAGTTAATCGAGAATCAACCACGGAGAACACGGAAAAACACGGAAAGAATTATGAAGCAAACCATGGTCTTTCGTCCTTCGTCCTTGGTCCAAACAAACTACACCATCGCCGCCACAATCGTAGCTGTCATCAACGTAGCTAACGTACCTGCTATCATAGAGCGTATGCCCAGGCGAACGAGATTGCCACGCTGGTTGGGGGCTAAAATGCTGATGCCTCCAATTTGGATGCCGATAGAGGCGAAGTTAGCAAACCCACATAGCGAGTAAACGGCAATAATTATTGACTTTTGATCGGTAAGGATGCCAGAGCTCTTCATGTCGCCCAGTGTTTGATAGGCTACAAATTCGTTGAGAATAGTTTTTTCACCCAGCAACTGGCCGATAGAAAGCATGTCTTTAGGGTCGGTGCCCATTACCCATGCTATTGGCGAAAACAGCATACCCAATACATATTGTAGGCTCAGGCTATCAAATCGGCCATCAGTAGATGAAGCAATTAGTTCATTTAGTCCAACCCAACCACCTACCGTACCCAACAATCCGTTTACCAAATACATCATAGCGGTAAATACCAGTAGCATGGCACCTACGTTTACGGCCATCTTCAATCCATCTGTTGTACCTATTGCTATAGCATCTAGCACGTTGCTGCCAATACGCTCTTTAGGTACCACTAATTTGCGGTCGATTTTGTCAGGTTGATCTTCCGGATAAATAAGTTTACAAATAACAATAGCTGCCGGGGCTGACATAATGGATGCCGCTAGCAAATGCCTAGCAAAATATAGCTTCAAAGCCTCATCGCCACCGCTTAGGTTATTGATGTAGGCTGCCAACACACCGCCTGCGATGGTAGCCATGCCGCCCGTCATTAAGCACATAATTTCCGAAGGGGTCATCTTCTCCAGGTAAGGCTTTACCAGCAGTGGGGCTTCGGTTTGGCCTAAGAAAATGTTACCTGCCATAGCTAGGCTCTCGGCACCGCTCAGGCGCATGGTTTTGCTCATTACCCAAGCAAAGGCATATACTATTTTCTGCAATACGCCAATGTAATAAAGAAACGAGGTGAGCGCCGAGAAAAATATTATGGTAGGCAATACTTGAAACGCAAAAATGAACCCGAACGACTCGATGTTCATCAGGCCACCGAAAAGCATTTCGGCACCTTTAAAAGAGTAATCCAACACGGCTACAAACCCTTTGGCAACGGCATCGAAACCGCTACTCACCCAATCAACCTTCAATACGCCTATGGCAAAAATTACTTGAAGTACTAAGCCGGTAACCACAAGCTTCCAGTCAATAATCTTACGGTTGTTGCTAAATGCGTATGCTATCGCTAATAGCACCGTAATACCTAATAAAGCTCGAAGGATAGCTATAGCCACGGGAAAGAATTAGAGTGCAGATAAAAAATATTAGGATTCTTTCTCCTTGCGGCGGGCTATTTCATCGCGAATTTTTGCCGCCTCCTCATAATCTTCCCTGCCTAGCAACGTGTTCAGCATTTCTTTCAGCTCATCAGTGCTCATTTTGGAGATGTCGTTGCTGCCAGATGATGATACTACGGTTGGTACCGGTGCTGCGATGGCTTCATCGTCGTCGTCATCAGAAGCTTCGCTGGCTTCTTTCTGGCTCTCTTCCATTACTATGCCTGCTTGGTCGAGTATAAACTCGTAAGTGTAGATGGGGCAGTTGAAGCGCACCGCTAATGCAAGGGCATCACTGGTACGAGAGTCTATCTCAACACTTTCGCCGCCACGGCTGCAAACCAGTTGGGCAAAGAAGATACCATCTTTTAAGTTGCTTATCACTACTTCTTCCAGCTTGATGTCGAATGTTTGGAACATGTTCCGCATCAAATCGTGGGTAAGCGGACGGCTCGGGTTCATTTTCTCTAGCGCCACGGCTATCGCCTGGGCCTCAGGGCCGCCTATCACAATAGGTAAGCGGCGTACACCTTGCACTTCTCCTAACACCACTGCATACGAGTGAGACCCAGCAATGCTGTGAGAAAGCGCAACAATCTCGAGTTCGAGTTTCTCCATATAGCTGCAAGATAGGCTTCTTAGAAACGGTTTAAAAATATCCGGATAAGAATTTTTCTAAACCGTTTCTAAGCCTAGAGAATATTAGTTGTGGCTAGAGAAGTATTTCTTCAGCGCATCGTTCAATTTAGGTACAATTTGGAAGGCATCGCCTACAATACCATAATCGGCAGCCTTAAAGAAAGGTGCTTCAGGATCGCTGTTGATAACCACAATGGTTTTGCTGCTGCTTACGCCAGCCAAGTGCTGGATAGCACCAGAGATACCAACTGCAATGTACAGGTTAGGGCTAATGGTCAAACCGGTTTGGCCCACGTGCTCGTGGTGCGGGCGCCAGTCAA
The DNA here is from genome assembly GCA_027483645.1 of Sphingobacteriales bacterium. Taxonomy (GTDB): domain Bacteria; phylum Bacteroidota; class Bacteroidia; order Chitinophagales; family CAIOSU01; genus CAIOSU01. The sequence goes on along the minus strand of JAIXUD010000009.1, from coordinate 176,834 downwards.
CATCGCTCACGGCGCGGCTGCAAGCAGTAGCGGCGTGTAGTATAGTTGCCATTTCCTCAATCATACCCCAGTTCTCAGGGCCTTTCAAACCACGGCCGGCAGATACTACCAACTCGGCTTCAGGCAATGGAATACCTTCGCCAGCTTTCTCTACATGCGTAATTTTGATGGCAAAATCGCTAGCAGATAAACCAGCACTGAAATCTTCGATAGCAGCAGCGCCGCCGCCACTAGCAATAGGGAAAGAGTTGGCGTTTACCGTAACTATTTTCTTATCAGTAGTGATGCTGTAGTTAGCAACTCCTTTGCCGCTAAATACCGCTTTTTTCACCGTAAAGCCACCATCGGTGTTGGCCAATTCGGTTGCGTTGCTCACCAAACCGGCTTTCAGGCGAACCGAAAGGCGTGGGGCCAATGCTTTACCATTGAAGCTGCTGCTCAATACTACTACGGTTGCACCAGCCTTATCGGCAGCGGCAGCAACGGCTTTGGCATAAGCACGGCTATCAAAATGGTCGAAATTGCTGCTCTCTTCGTGCAATACTTTAGTTACACCTTGTTGGCCAAGGGTAGCCAGCTCGCTATGCTCCACCTTGCCTAGGGCAATGGCTAAGGCGTCTGTACCTAGTTTACCAGCCAGTTTAGCACCGTAGCTGGCGGCCTCGCGGGCGCTCTTTTTCAGTTTACCCTCTTGGGTTTCTACAAATATTAATACTGACATGGCTTAGATTACTTTAGCTTCTTCGTGTAATAAACGTACTAGTTCTTCAACATTATCCGCACTTACCAACTTCACGTTGCCACGCTCTTTAGGTGGCTCAAAGTTTTTAACCACGGTAAGGCTTGCTACCGAACCTGGGGCAACCACTTTCAATGGCTTGGTACGGGCAGCCATAATACCGCGCATGTTTGGTATGCGGGCCTCGGCCATACCTTTTTGGCAGCTTATTACCAGTGGGGTATTTACTTGCAAGGTTTCTTCGCCGCCTTCAATTTCGCGGATGGCGGTAGCTACGTTGCCGTTAAGCTCCAGCTTTACAGCTAGGCTTACGTATGGCAAATCCAACAACTCGGCCAACATGCCCGGTACCAGGAAACCGTTGTAGTTGATGGTTTCTTTACCAGTAAATATTACGTCGAAATTTTCGCTCTTGGCGTAGTCGGCAATTAGGGAAGCAACTTGGTATGCGTCGGTATCGTCGGCATCAATGCGCACGGCATCGTCAGCACCAATGGCCAAACCCTTACGGATAACAGGCTCTACGTCGCCTTTGCCAACTGTAACGGTGGTAACGGTACCGCCCAGCGTTTCTTTCAACTCAAGGGCTCTTACCAGAGCATACCACTCATCAGTAGGATTCATAATCCACTGCACCTTATCTTCGTTGAACTTTGTATTATTGTCCGTGAAGGTAATCTTGGTGGTAGTATCAGGCGCCTTGCTTATACACACTAAGAATTTCATATTTTTAGGCTTGATTTATGAGGATTGGTAATAGAATTTGCGGTAGCGAAAATAGCGTTTTATCATAAGAATATCAAAATGAATCAGGAGAGATTGAAACAATTGAAAACGATGTTGGTGGATAACCCTACTGATTCATTTCTGTTGTATGCCATAGCACAAGAGTATATAAAGACAGATAACAAACCAGAGGCGTTAAAGTTTTTTGCCGATTTGCTGCAAACCAACCCCAACTATACCGGTGCTTACTATCATTTGGGTAAATTGCACGAGGCTATGGGCGATGCCCCTACGGCTATTGAAACGTACAAACTAGGACTTGAGGTAACCCGACAGCGCGGTGCCCACCACGACCATAACGAACTTAAAGGCGCACTTGCGCTGATTGCCGATGACGAGGAAGAAGACTATTAACGCCCCCCTAATTGAACGCCTGCAAGCTCACTTGCAAGCTGAAATCCTATTGCGCCCGGGCGATAAAGTGCTGCTGGCCGTAAGCGGCGGGCTGGATAGCGTGGTGATGGCGCACCTGCTGCATGGTTTGAGCTATGCCGCGGTCGTGGCGCATTGCAACTTCCAGCTACGGGGGGATGATGCCGATGGCGATGAGGCCTTTGTGGAAAACTTAGCCAAGGAACTCAATTTGCCTTTTTATAGCATCAAGTTCAACACAAAGGGGTATGCCAAGCAGCATGGCGTAAGCACCCAAATGGCTGCACGTGACCTAAGATATGCGTGGTTGGAAGACATCCGAAAGGAAACCAGTTGCTATTACCTAGCCACTGCCCACCACCGAAACGACCAAGCCGAGACCGTGCTGCTGAATATTATTAAAGGTACTGGCATCCGCGGGCTGCATGGTATGTTGCCGAAGCACGGGCACTTGGTGCGGCCACTGCTGCCCTTTACCCGTGAGGAATTGGAGCAATACGCCGCCGACCACAACCTAACCTGGCGCACCGATGCCAGCAATGCCGACACCCACTACCAGCGCAACTTCTTGCGCCATGAGGTGTTCCCGCTACTAGCACAGCTAAACCCCGCCGTGGTAAACACCCTAGCCCAAGAGGCGGACTACTTTAAAGATGCCGCCATTATCTACGAGCAGGGCATAAAATACTACCTAAAGAAGCTGATTGACAATCGCCCCAGCGGGCAGCACGTACCTATAAAAAAGCTCCAACTGTACCCCGCACAAAGCACCTTATTATATGAGTGGCTAAGCCCGGCGGGTTTTAACGAAGCGCAGGTGCAAGAGATACTGGCCGCACTGCCCAGCACAGAAGTGAAGAAGTTTTACAGCGCTGATTACCGGTTGATAAAAGACCGACAGTTTTTGGTGCTGACCGAAAAAGCTGTGGAAAATGACCACCGCGTGCTGATAGAGAAATACAGTAAGCGGGTGAAGGTGCCGGGGCTGGAGCTGAAATTCCATGTGCAGACGGCCACCAACTACCACATACCCACCCAACCCACCGTGGCCGCCCTTAATGCGGGCAAGCTCTCCCTGCCCTTAATCCTGCGCCGCTGGCAGCGCGGCGACTACCTGTACCCCATCGGCCCCAAGCGCAAGAAAAAGAAGTTGAGCAATTTGTTGGGTGAATTGAAGCTGACACAGTTGCAGAAGGAGAACACTTGGGTGCTGCTTTCTGGTGAGCATATTGTTTGGGTGGTGGGGTTGCGGGTGGATGATCGGTTTAAGGTGGGGGTGGGGACGCGGGAAGTGGTGGAGGTGGGGGTGGTGTAAATAGAAATGGTCGCCTATCGTGAATAGCCCATCGTGTCATGCTGAGCTGTAGTCGAAGCACGACACGATGGGCGGTGTTGCGTTTAACGGTGCTGTTGCCTAGTGCTAAACGGTAAGGATCGCCCTGCCTTGATTGTAATTCGCTGCAAACAGCACCAGCGGTGTGTGTCGTGCTTCGACTACGCTCTGCATGACACACACCTTTGTTCCTACAGCATTAATACATCGAATACTTTTTGTAACTTCCTATCATGAAACTCTATTATGTCTACATACTCTACTGTTCAGATGATTCCTATTACACAGGCATAACCAACGATGTAGATAGGCGCGTTAATGAGCATAACGAAGGTTTAGACAAGAAAGCATATACCTACAAGAGAAGGCCAGCAACGGTGGTATACAGGGAAGTATTTAACGAAGCATTACAAGCTATAGCTTGGGAAAAGAAGATTAAAGGATGGAGCCGTTCAAAAAAACAAGCCCTTATCAATGGCGAATGGGATATACTGCCAGAACTAGCTGAATGCAAAAATTGGAGCAGTCACCAGATATACAATTATCTTCAGGAGAATAATGATGTTGCAGAGTAATATTCCAAAGCCATTTCTACATCATTACAAGCTTGTTCTTCATTTAGGATTTGAACATGTTACGTGGCCAGTAAATACTGGTTGTGCAACAGCCACAAAATACTTGCGCTAGATAGAGGTGTGTTAGCAATAGTGAAGGTTTTGAGTTATTTTAGCCATAAAATAGCTTATGAAATATTTGATAATACTATTGTTATTATTGAGTTCGTTTGCTTCATTTGGGCAGCGCAATGATTATTATGTGCTAAATGCCAAGGATACTTTCTATTGCCATATGGTAATGGCCAGTGTGGGCTCGGCGGGTAGCTTGCAACGGCTTAGGTGCTACGATGTAGATTCTCAATTTGTTACGCTTGACCGTAAAAGTACCCTACAAGTAACCACATACCGAGAAGGGAAACATACTTATGACCGAGTGCCTGAGAACGCGAATAAACCTAATAAATATGTAGAGTTTTTGAGAAGGGAAATTAGCGGTGCGATAAACGCATGGACCGAGACCCCTTTTTATGGACCATCTACACACTCTACGACCAATACCATTGCACCAGGTACAAAGGCTACCAACACTTCAACATCAAGTGTTAGCCAATATGGCACCTATCACTTTTATGTGTTTTTCGACGGCCAATTTTATGAGGTACAAAAGAAAAAGGCATTTGAGGAGTCGCTGCTTCCAAAATTGCAAAGTTGCCCAGCCATTAAAGAGCAACTGGAGCAGTTTGTAATGCCGCATAAGATAAACATGGCTACGCCAGAGGCCGAACAAGCATTGATGGCATTGATTATTGCCTACAACCAGCACTGCGATTAGCCTCGCATCTTTTACTGCGCCTACCTAAGCATACGCAAAACCGATGTCACTAGCCATGCAGGGCGTGGTATTTGGCTCCTGAAGAGCCAGCCCACATAACATGTTCAAACTTGGCTGCGGTGGTAATCTTGAAGTTATGTGGTTCGTTTCATAATCTAAGGTCGAGGCATCAGTTGGCAAACGGCAATGGTAGCGCCCGTCCATGGCTCGCCTTCGTGAAAAACTTCGGCTCGCTTAGCAATCGCTGGCACCCTTCGATCTCGTTTCAAACGAGACTCATTATGACAGCTTGTTACATGCAAGCTCAGTAAAGGGATATAAAATTTTGTTGGGTTTTGCTAAAAATAACTCCCTGTAATTCAATTGTTTGTAGATTATACACCCAGTAAGCCTCAAAAATATTTGCAGGATATAAAATAGTTTTATAAATTTGTATTGTTCGAGCGGTTTTCTTTTGAAGGCAATCTCACTCTTATACCAACGGTATACGTTTGAAACCTAGGATGTACACTGGTCGAGGCATAAGTTAACAAATAGTGCGGGTAGCGCTCGTCCAGGGCTCAAAGGAATTCTATAATTCTAAAATTCTGGAAATTCTGATTCAGACGAAGCACGCAATATGTAATTAGCTCATTGGTTCATTGAAGACCTATCTACGACTCAGGGGATTGCCACAGGCCATTGGAGGGCATTGCCAACTGCAACACCATGTAGGCCTTCGCAATGACGTTCGTTTTAGATTTTATTTTAATCCAACCAATCCCCTAATCTGACGCATCCAAATTCAGAAAATTACTTCCCTACCATCAGCACCCCATCAATAAAATGCACCACACCGTTGGTGCCGATTTTTTCTACCAGGGTTATGTTGGCGGTTTGGCCGGTGGCGTCGGTCAGTTGCAGTTTGCCATCTAGCAAGGTGGCGGTTAGGGTGCCGCCCTGCCAGGTTTTTAGGGTCATTTTCCCTTTCCCTTTCTCTATGCCGGCAGCTAGGTCGGCCCTGGTGAGCTTGGTAGGCAGTATGTGGTAGTTGAGCAATGTGGTAAGGGTAGCTTTGTTTTCAGGCTTCAAAAGATTTTCAAAGGCACCCGCGGGCAACTTATTGAAGGCCGTATTGAGTGGTGCCAATATGGTATATGGGCCTTCACCTTGCAAAGGCTCCACTAGCCCGGCCGACTTTAATGAAGCCGAAAAATTGAACGCCTTTTTGTAGCCTTGGATAATGTCCAAAACGCTATCGGTAACAGGGGCAGGCGCCACAAAAGACAACAGCATAATACCAGCAAGTAGGGTAGGGAGGATGTAACGGAACATAGGTTGCAATTGAAGATTAACACAAAACCATTACCCCAAAAATAGCCAATAAACGGTAATGATTGACCGAATGCCTACGGTAAGTAAGTAACTTCACATACGGTTAATACCATTGGGGGGGCTCTTTCCTATTTCCAGTAAGCAGCAGCAAAACTACTATAGCCTATCGCCAAGCAAAACCGTAAAAAGCGGTATCTTTAAGTAGATGAAACGCTATATAAAGGACAGGAGGGTACGCATCATCGTGATAGTGCAGTTGGCTTGCGCCGCAGTAATGTTGGGGTTGTGGATTGCGTTTTTGTTGATGGACCATTACAATTATTTCCATGATACGCTGCACTCCACCATGTATGTGCTGGTAATGGCTACTGGGCTGGTGTTTGAGCTAGCCGTTGCCGCTTTGCTAGTGCTTTTGATTACGAAATATGCGAAGCGCTTGAAGCGCGAACCGGAGTGAGGCGGTTAGTTTCATGCATCTTCAATTTTACCTATTACCATGGTGTTTTTTTGTTGGCTGGGAGTGCATACTTATAGCACGCCGAATAGGCCTAGGAACTAGTAAGATTTTTCCGTGGTTCTCCGTGCTTTTTTTCGTGTTCTCCGTGGTTGAAAAACATTTTGGAAAGCACATGTCCACGATGTTAGTAAAGGGTAGACAACTTTTCAAGTTCACACTTTTAACCGGCCTAGCGTTTCCGTATATTTGTAGTACCCACCGAATTTAGTACCTACAAATCTTATTGTCATGCCCGAATTCTGCCATCTCCATTGTCATACCCAATACTCATTGCTAGATGGGGCCGCCGATATTGACCGTATGATGAAAAAGGCGAAGGAGGATGGGCAGCAGGGCCTTGCCATTACCGACCACGGCAATATGTTCGGGGCGTTTAAGTTCTACCTTTCCGCATTGAAGAATGGCTTGAAACCCATCCTGGGCTGTGAGTTTTATATTGTTGAAGACCGCCACCAAAAGAGCTTTGAAAAAGGCACCCGCGACAAGCGCTACCACCAGTTGCTATTAGCTAAGAACGCACAGGGTTATAAAAACCTCTCCAAGCTGTGTTCGCTGGGGTTTACGGAAGGTTTGTGGGGCCAGTACCCGCGTATCGATATGGAGTTGCTGAAGCAGTATAGTGAAGGCTTGATAGCCAGTACCTGTTGCGTAGCCGCCATGGTGCCTAGGACTTTCTTGGAAGAAGGCCCTGAGAAGGCAGAGAAGATATTTTTGGAATATCTAGACCTTTTTGGTGAAGACTACTACATCGAAATACAGCGCCACGGCCTGAAAGGCATTGACCAAGACGGCGTGAATGTGTTTTTGCAAGAAATGGGTGTTAAGCACAACGTAAAGCTCATAGCTACAAACGACAGCCACTACGTAGACAAGAGTGATGCCGAGGCGCATGATATATTGCTTTGCATAAACACTGGTGAGTTTAAGAGTACCCCGAAAGGCGACGGCAAAGGCTTTAGGTTTGGGTTTGAGAACGACGAGTTCTACTTCAAGACGAAGGATGAAATGTACCAACTGTACAAAGACATCCCCGAGGCGATGGAGAACACGATGGAGATTTTCGATAAAATCGATACGCCCAAGCTGAAGCGCGACATCCTGCTGCCCAACTTTACCCTGCCCAAGGAGTTCCTGAACATGGACGACTACCTGAAGCACGTAAGCTTTATTGGCGCCCGCAAACGCTATGGCGATGCCTTGCCAAGCGAGGTGGTGGAGCGCCTGGAGTTTGAATTGAAGGTAATGAAGGATATGGGCTTTGCCGGTTACTTCTTGATTGTACAGGATTTTATTGCTGCCGCTCGCGATATGGGCGTGGCAGTGGGCCCAGGCCGTGGTTCGGCAGCGGGCTCGCTGGTAGCGTTTTGTACAGGTATCACCAACATCGACCCGATAAAGTACAACCTGCTCTTCGAACGTTTCTTAAACCCGGAGCGGGTAAGCATGCCCGACATTGACATTGACTTTGATGACGATAACCGCCAGAAGGTTATTGATTATGTAGTAGATAAATACGGCCAAAACCAAGTAGCGCAGATTATTACTTACGGTACCATGGCGGCCAAAAGCTCCATTAAAGACGTAGGCCGGGTGATGCAATACCCGCTAGCAGAAACCGATAAGCTTACCAAAATGATACCCGAGGTATTGGGCATTACCCTTGCCCAAGCCTATGAGGATAGCGCAGAACTAAAGGAAATACTAAAAACTGACACCGAAGCCAGCAAGGTGCTAAAGCTTGCCAAGATATTGGAAGGCTCGGTGCGCCAGCGCGGTATTCACGCTGCGGGGGTGATTATTGCACCAGAGGACATTACCAACTACATACCCGTTTGTACCGCCAAAGACTCGCCACTACTGGTTACTCAGTTTGACGGGAAGGTAATTGAGAGCGCCGGCATGTTGAAAATGGACTTCTTGGGGCTGAAAACCCTGTCCATCATTCGCGATGCGATGGTGAATATTAAGACTGGGCGTGATATTGATATTGATATTGACGATATTCCGCTGGATGACCCGAAGACATTTGAGCTATACCAAAACGGCGAAACGGTAGGGACGTTCCAGTTTGAGAGTGATGGCATGAGGCAATACCTGCGCCAACTGAAGCCCACTACCATTGAGGATTTGATTGCCATGAACGCCTTGTACCGCCCAGGCCCGATGGACTATATACCCAACTTTATCGATAGGAAGCAGGGTAGGGAAGTGGTAGATTACCCGCACGAGTGGCTAGAGGGCATTTTGAAACCGACCTACGGCATCATGGTGTATCAGGAGCAGATCATGCAAACGGCACAGATTGTGGCAGGCTTTAGCCTCGGCCGAGCCGATGTGCTGCGACGCGCCATGGGTAAGAAGGACGTGAACGAGATGCAGAAAATGCAGGTGGAGTTTGTGGCAGGTGCTAAAGAAAAGGGCGTAGCTGTAAAGAATGCGGAAGAGATTTTCGAGGTGATGGCGAAGTTTGCCAGCTACGGTTTCAACCGGTCGCACTCGGCGGCATACTCGGTGGTGGCGTTCCAAACGGCTTACCTCAAAGCCAACTACCCCGCGGAGTATATGGCAGCGGTGCTTACGCACAACATGACGGACATCAAGAAGGTGGAGTTCTTTCTTTCTGAATGTAACCGGATGAAGGTGAAAGTGCTGGGCCCGGATGTGAACGAGAGCAAGGTAAAGTTTGCCGTAAACAACAAGGGCGAGATACGCTTTGCGCTATCAGCCATAAAAGGCGTAGGCGCGGCAGCGGTAGAGGAATTGGTGCTGGAGCGTGAAAAGAACGGCCATTTCAAAACCATATTTGAACTAACAAAGCGCGCCAATCTACGCTCGGTAAACAAGAAGTCGTTTGAGAGCTTGGCATATGCCGGTGCGTTCGATTCATTTGGATATCCTCGCAGCACGTACTTCTTTACCATACCCGCCGACAACATGACGGTGCTGGAGAAGGCCATTAAATTTGGCGGCAGCGTGCAGCGCGAAAACGATAGCAGCAGCTTAAGCCTGTTTGGCGATGTGGCCAGCCAAGATGCCGTGGAAGACCCAGCCATACCCAACGTAGAAGGTTGGAGTCCCATTGAGCAGCTTAATTATGAGAAGGACTACACTGGCATTTACTTAAGCGGCCATCCACTGGATACGTATAGGCTAGAGATGCGCAACTTTGTAAACTGCCCCCTAACCGAGATAGAAAACCAAAAGAATCGTGAGCTGGCTCTTGGGGGTATAATAACGGTAGCCTCGCACAGATTAAGCAAAACAGGGAATAAATTTGGCTCATTCAGCGTGGAGGATTATGATGGTAGTTATGAGTTTGTGCTCTTCGGCGAAGACTATATCAAGTTCAACAACTACCTAGCCACAGGCCACATGATATTCATTCGCGGCAGCTACCAGCTTCGCCGCCATAGCCAAGACCAGTGGGAGTTTAAGATTCGGACCATTGAATTACTAAGTGACCTGCGCGACAAAATGGCCAAGAGCCTCACGCTTAAGGTATCGCTATATGACCTTAGCGATAAGCTGGTGGATGAACTGGAGCAAATCTGCAAATCAAACCCGGGCAATATGCCCCTCGGCATCAACATTTATGACACGGCCGACGCCAACAACAAAACCATCCTGGAGTCAACCTCAGGCAAGTACAAGATCAGGCTCGATAACGAGGTGGTGAATTACTTGGATAACCACCCGGTGCTGAAGTATAAGTTGAATTGAGGTGGACCGCAGTCTACAGACGACGGACGACGGATGCTTCCCTCACTCGTCCGCGTCTCCTGACGCGGATGAAAAGGACACGGCGTCTCCAGACGCATGTAACCTAATGACGTTATCACGAGCGTCTGGAGACGCGAAGTACGTTTCATCCTCGTCAAAAAGACGAGGACGTAATGGGTAATGGTCTGAAGTAAGGTTACCTTTATATCTTCTTCCTAAGCTAAGCGCATTATGTGGTGGCAGTATTTGTTGGTTTTCTTGTTGTCTATACTGGTGGATATACTACCATTGCCACTGCCGCCAGCGTTTAGTATAATGTTGTTTTTACAAATATACTTTGATTTGGCACTATGGCCAGTTATTATTATTGGTGTTACGGGCTCCGTTATAGGTAGGTATGTTTTAACACTTTACATACCCTTAGTATCGGCTAAACTTTTTAACCCTGCCAAAAATGACGACATACAATTCCTTGGGCAGAAGCTAAGAGAAAAGGGCTGGAAAAGCCAGTTATTTATACTCATATATTGTCTATTGCCGCTGCCTTCCACGCCGTTATTTATTGCGGGTGGCATGGCCAAGATGAAGCCCTACTACATTATCCCTGCCTTTTTTATAGGCAAATTTGCCAGCGATACAATGTATATTTTAATGGGTAAATACGCTGTTGAGAATACCACTACATTATTGGAAGGCATTGTTTCCTGGCAATCCATAGCAGGTTTGGTGGTAGGACTTTTACTGATATTTATACTACTATTTATTGATTGGCGTACGTTAATGAAGCAGAAACGGTTTACACTCAATTTCAAAATCTGGCGATAAGATAGAGGAAAGTTGAGTACTGGCGATAACCCACCAACCAGTAACCCACTTCTCGTAACTTATTCCCCCGCAACCCACTTCCCTCACTCGTCCGCGTCTCCTGACGCGGATGAAAAGGACACGGCGTCTCCAGACGCATGTAACTTAATGACGGTATCACGAGCGTCTGGAGACGCGAGGTACGTTTCATCCTCGTCAAAAAGACGAGGACGAGAGGTGCAAGGATAGATAGTCGCTTAAACATCTTATATGGCAAAGAGTTTGATAAAGTTTGTATTACTATTCTTATTCGGCTTTATAGCTTTAGCTGCGTTTTCTTATTGGCGTTTAAGTCAAAGCTGGGAAAATGAACGCAAAGAAATGGTAATGCAATTGGTGGAGGAAGTTGAAAATTTTAAGAGATTACAAAACCGCTTGCCTGAAGAAAGGGAGTTGAATCCTCTTGTTAGCGAATTAGAATCGGTTTATTACCAAAAAGAGGATAGCAATAGTTACATAGTTTGCTATGGTACTTCCTTGGGTGAATCAAAAATCTTCGATTCAAATACAAAAAGTTGGCGGAAGTAAACAAGATTTTTTAAAACTCGTGACCCGTAACTTACTCCCCTTCCCCCGCAACCCATTTCACCGCCTCGTCCATTTCCCTGTAGGAGTACCCACGGAACTCACCGATCATCAGTTTGCTGAAGATTTCGGTGAAGATTTTAATTCCTGCCGAGTCGGTAACGATGGCGGCGCGGTTCCATTTGGTGAGGTGTTGAATACCCAATAGCACATCTTTAAACCACGCCCCAGCGGTAAAGTTTTTTACGGATGTATCTAGCACCCACAAAAAGTTAAGCTCGCCAGTAGCGTTTACAATTTTCTTTACGGCTGGCAGCAGCACACTATCCATGTCGCTTTGGGTTACTTCGCCTGTTGCCCTAAATGCTGCCACGTGGGTGGGTACGTTTTTCAGTTGCTCTATCATAATCCATAAGGTTTACGGATTATGTGCAAACGCACTGCCAACACTAATCCCTTCGCCTGCCGCTGTTGGTTTTACTACGGAAGTTGTCGTTACCCATATCGCCGTTAATCTCCGCGTCTTTGTTGTAAGCCTGTATGATGGCCTTAACCAAGCGGTGGCGAATTACGTCGTGCTCGTTGAGGTGGATGATGTCTATGCCCTCTATATCATCCAACAAACTCATAGCCTTGCGAAGGCCGCTTTCTTGGTTGCGTGGCAAGTCGATTTGGGTTAAGTCGCCCGTAATCATGCACTTCGCTGATGGCCCGATGCGGGTAAGGAACATCTTAATCTGTGAGTGCGTGGCATTTTGAGCCTCATCCAATATAATAAACGCATGGTCGAGGGTACGGCCGCGCATAAATGCCAGCGGTGCCACCTCGATAATGCGGTTCTCCATATAGTAGTTCAGCTTCTCTACCGGTATCATATCATCCAGCGCATCATATAGCGGGCGGAGGTATGGATCTATTTTCTCCTTTAAGTCGCCAGGTAGGAAACCCAAGCTCTCGCCAGCCTCCACCGCCGGGCGGGTAAGGATGATTTTCTTCACCACCTTATTCTTTAGTGCTCGCACTGCCAATGCCACTGCGGTATAGGTTTTACCTGTACCAGCTGGCCCTATGGCAAATACAATGTCGCTGCGCTCACTTGCCTCTACCATGCGCTTTTGGTTCATGGTGCGGGGCTTCACTTGCAAGCCGTTCCGGCCATGCACCAGCACTTCGCGGGCACTTTCGGGTTCATGTACCTCAAAGGTCTGTTCGGTACTTAGCATCTCTTCCACGCTTTGGTCGCTCAAGTGGCTATCTCGCTCCAGCATACGCAGCATCAGGTTTATTTTTTCCTGTACTGCGGTTATGTCAGCCTCGCTGCCAGCGAGCTTCACTTTGGTGCCTCGCGATACTATTTTAAGTTTTGGGAATGCCTTTTTTAGCAGGTTCAATTTAGAGTTGTTTACTCCATAGAACGCTAGGGGATTTACCCCGTCGATATTAATAATAACCTCGCTCAACTTTTTGCCTATTTTTGTAGTGAAAGGGTGGTTGGGCAAGCGTCCGCACATCCTCTTAAAACCATCCAAATATACCAATATTTCAATGGCGCGTACCGTAAGCCTTATAACCGATTTTGGCCACCGCGATTTTTACGCAGGTGCGTTAAAAGGCGCTATACTAAAGGTTTGCGGCGATGTACACCTAGTAGACATTAGCCACGGCATCGACCGAGGCAACCTATCAGAGGCGGCTTTTGCGCTGCGCAGCGCTTATCACCATTTCCCCAAGGGTACTATCCACGTGGTGAGCGTAAATGACGAGGCTGACGAATTTTCGCGTTACCTAGCCATTCAACACCGCGACCATTTCTTTCTCGGCAGCGATACCGGGCTCTTCAGCCTAGCCTTCGATTCCGAACCGGAACTTGCTTTTGAGCCATCATTGGCCCAGCAGCAACGCTCAGGCAACATGAGTGGAAGCGAATTGTATGCCAAATTGTGCGCCTTCATTATTTCGGGCAAACCTTTGCGTGATATCGGCAGGCCAATACAAGAAATTAGGCGTATTACTGCCCTCACTCCGCAAGTGCAGTCAGCCTCCATTAAGGGTGCGGTGCAGTATGTGGATTCGTTTCGCAATGTAGTAACCAATATATCGCAAGAAATGTTTGAGCGCACTAGAGATGGGCGTTCGTTTATTATCCAGTTTCGTAGGGAGCGTATACAGGAAATTAGCCGATTTTATTACGAAGTGCCACAAGGCGAAAAACTATGTATATTTAATACCGCTGGGTTCCTTGAAATAGCTATGAACGGAGGGCCAGCCGCCAGTTTGCTCGGTTTGGGCTTTGGCGATCAGGTTTTAATTGAATTTATATGATAGTAAGATTAGTAAAGCTCACCTTTCAGCCCGAGGCAGTGGATGATTTCATAGGCGTGTTTAACGGCGTGAAAGACCGTATTGAAGCAGTGGATGGCTGTAAGAAGCTATACCTATATCGTGATAAAAAACACGAAAACGTGTTTTTTACTTATAGTGAGTGGGAGGATGAAGATGCACTTGAGGCCTACCGTAACAGCGAATTGTTTGAACAAACGTGGGCCAAAGCTAAGCTATACTTTGATGGCAAGCCGGAAGTGTGGAGCTTGGATGCCATGTAAACTGGACCGAGGACGAAAGACGAAGGACCATGGACGGAGGACCATGGACGATAAATGGACCACGGACGACGGACCACAGACCACTAAATTAGGCGACTTAGGACGATAGACCATGCACCATAGTTGAAGCAAGTTGCCGTTCCTGTTTAGTTATCAAGCATCAACTTGTTGGCGGCTATTAACCCACTGAGGGTGGCGCCGGGTATGCCTTGGCCAGGGTAGGTACTGTCGCCGCAAATGTATGCGCCTTTCCCATCCAGCCTGGCGTCTTTCATTTGCCAAGGCTTTATACTCTTATATTGCGGGTACCCGCCTACAAAACCATATTTGCGGTATAGCCAATCTTCCCATGCTTTTGGCGATGAGCTAAACTGATATACTATATCATTTTTCTGTAGCAAGCCATGGGCTTCCAAGGCTTGTATTATGCTATCCTCTACCTGGCTTTTGTCAAAGGCTGGCATTTCCTCAGGATTGGGCACATGCGTACTTACCGATGCCACAGCCATGCCTTCGGGGGCACGCGCCAAATCATTTACGTCGCTTAAGCTCATAAATATGGTAGGAGCACCAATAATAGGCAACGGTGTACTTAGGTGTATTTGGTGGTGAAGGCTCTCATAAGTGCGGCTTCGCTTAAAAGCGATACCCATCTGGAAAGCGCTGTTGAGCTTGGGGCTTTCCATTACATGGCTGCTATGCCGTGCACCTATGGAGGGGTCGGTCATCACTTCCAGCGCATTGTTTAGGGGTATAGCTGCGATAAAATACTTGCAGGTAAATTGATGTGTTTCGGTTTGCACATCATACCCGCTTGCCGTTTTGGCCACGCTTACTACTTTCTGGCGGCTTCTGTAATCACCATTATGGGCTAGGATATAATTTACCAATGCATCGGGAAGTGCAATCATGCCACCAGGCAGGTAGTAGTTGCCATAGTTGGTGTAGCACAGCGCTGCACCGCCAAAAAGCTGGTTCACTTCTTCGTGCGTATTTTGGGCAGTTATCATTAATTGGGCATCAATAAACCGCACAAAAGATTCATTATCTATTAACCCATATTTAACTAGCCAATCTTTTACCGTGCCAAAAGCATAAGGCAAACTCTTAAACTGGTTGAGCGATGCATGAGTGGCCATCTGCCATAAATCCTTTAAGGCGGACGGCGGGAAAGCCAGTTGCTTAATGGAGCTGCCCCATACCAGTTGGCTCACCTTATGCGCTTCTTCCCAAAAGGCGCGCTGGCCTTGGGCGCCAAATACCCGCTCTGCCTCGGCAATCCATCGTTCCAAGTTTTGGTATCGGTTTATGGTTTTGCCGTCTAAGTACACTTGCATAGGTAGTGGAAGCTGCACTGCTGGCAGTTCAATGCCTAAAGTTTGCAACATGTGATGCACTGGCATACTTTCATCAAGTCCCACTAGGGTAGTGGCACCGCTTTCGAACCAGTAGCCCTGCCTGTAGTAACTACTGCTACAACCGCCGGGTAGGTAGTTGGCTTCTAGCACCAATACTTTTTTCCCTTCCTTGGCCAGCATACTTGCGGCACTGAGGCCCGCCATACCACTGCCCGCCACCACTACATCAAAGCTAGTTTCACCGGCTCCGGTGCGTAGCAAGTGTTTAATATTTCTCATCGGGTATTAAACAAAAGAAGATAGCCATTGTTCTTGTTCTCGTATTTTCACCTGAAGCACACCTTATGGATACCTTTATTGACCATGCCATTAATACAAGCAATACCCCCATTGATAATTACTCGGTTACTGTAAAGAAAACCGCTGCACAAAAGCAACATGCGGAGGATATGGGCGACCACCATGCCGGAACGGCCGCTGATACACCAATGCGCCCCGATGCTTTTGTGCTGACAGATGCGGAGAAGATTGAGCAAATTGAGGGCCATTTCCGAAAGATAATGGATGTGCTAGGTTTAGACCTTACTGACGACAGCCTGAGCGGAACCCCATACAGGGTAGCCAAGATGTATGTTGAGGAGATTTTTAGCGGATTGAACCCGGCTAACAAGCCTGCCATGAAGCTGTTTGATAATAAGTATCAATACAACCAGATGTTGGTGGAGAAGAACATTACATTCTACTCCAATTGTGAGCACCACTTTGTACCGATCATTGGTAAGGCGCATGTAGCCTATATTTCTTCTGGAAAGGTAATTGGTCTTTCTAAGCTTAATCGCATTGTACAACACTTCGCTAAGCGCCCACAAGTTCAGGAGCGCCTTACAATGCAGATTGCCGAAGAACTAAAAGCTGCGCTAAATACTGAGGATGTTGCTGTACTAATCGATGCACACCACTTATGTGTATCATCTCGCGGGGTGGAGGATACTAATAGCAGCACGGTAACCAGCTACTACGGTGGCCAATTTCAAAACGAGAATACTCGTCAGGAGTTTCTAAAATACATTGAGCTATAATGGCAAATTACGTTATCGTGGGTGGCTCGTCAGGTATTGGGCTGGCCCTTGCATTGCAGTTGAAAGCCGAAGGGCACGAAGTTGTTGCTCTATCTCGTAACAATGCCCCGGCGTTGGAGGAAGCAGGTATAACCCACCTAGTTTGGGATGTGTTGAGCGAGCCCTTCCCAACACAAGAATTGCCCGATGTGGTGCATGGTTTGGCATACTGCCCAGGTAGTATTACGCTAAAGCCTTTCCACGGCCTGAAATTGGATGATTTTCAGCGTGATTTAAATATCAATTTGTTTGGAGCTGTAAAAGCCATACAGGCATTATTACCAGCCTTGAAAAAGGCAAGCGGTGCATCTGTGGTATTGTTTAGTACCGTTGCCGTTGGCAAAGGGATGCCTTTTCATGCCTCCATCGCGGCAGCCAAAGGAGCTATTGAGGGATTGGTAGTTTCTGCAGCTGCTGAGTATGCGGCGGCAGGCATTCGATTTAATGCCATTGCTCCCTCGCTTACTGATACACCGTTGGCTGGTAGGTTGCTTTCCACCCCTGAGAAGATAGAATTATCGGCTAAGCGACATCCACTGGGTAGGGTAGGCACTGCAGCCGATATTGCCAGTATGGCGGCGTTCCTTATCGGCGAAAAAAGTACTTGGATTACCGGGCAAGTGTTAGCGGTGGATGGCGGTATGAGCACGGTAAGTGCTGGTTAATCCTTAGAATGGGTAGCCGATTGCTATATTGAATATTAGGTTGTTGCGCCTCCAGCTGCCTTCCCTCCACTTCATATCATCAAATGCCCAGCGGTCGCCCTCGGGTAATTCTGGTTTACGTACAGGGAACGCTACATCCAACCTCACAACCACAAACGTAAAATCCAGTCTAAGGCCATAGCCAACGCCAATAGCAAACTCCTTGTAGAAGTCTTTGGATATTTTGCCGCCCGGGCGTTGTGGATCTTCTTTTAATAGCCAAATATTGCCCACATCCACAAATGCAGCCCCTTTCAAGAAGCTATAAATAGGATGCCGAAATTCGCTACTCCACTCTAGCTTTATGTCGCCAGTTTGGTCAGGATAGGTAGTGGTGGTGGTGGTTCCATCAAAAGAACCCGGCCCCAGCGACCTAAATCTATATGCTCGCATACCAACTGAGCCACCACTAAAGAATTGTTTGATGTAAGGCGTGGTTTCGATATTTCCATATGCCACAGCAATACCAGCAATCACTCGGTTTATCCATTGTTTGTTTCGCCCCACAAAGTCATAATACCTCGTATCGGTTTCGATGCGGAAGTACTGTGCCACGGGTACGCCAGTTAATTGGATTTGTCCATCCCTATTACCATGGGCTAGTTTACCAATGCCATAAAACACGTTCCCCGTAAGTTGCATATCGGCATTAAAGTACCAGTAGTTCTTAAAACTCCTTAGCGGGTCGGGATTATAGAAGTTGTAAACGTGGCGGAAACCGATGATAAATACATCTTCGAACGAGGCACGTAGCACGGGGTTTTCATCCAGAATATCTTGAAACTGCTCCGCTATATTCAGCGTGCGTATACGCTCCACAAACAAGGGCGAAAACTTGTGATGGTGCTTAGGGTTGCGCCGCCAATCATAAGTAATATGGGCACCAAAAGAGGCCAAACTAAAAAACTGGTAACGACTCTGGAAGTTGTATGAAACCCCAAAGCGGGTACGAGGCGTAAACTGGATGGCTTTGTTGGCAATAATGCCCCAAGGAACTACAAAGCGGGGTACCGAAAACTCCCAGCCGGCATTGAGCTGAATGGTATTAATAAAGCTGGCCGAGCTTCTGCCTGTTTGGGTTTCAATGCCACCTGAGAGGGTTAGGCGCATTTCCTCTGCGCCTTTCAATATGTTGCGGTTGGTGTAGCCTACCGAGGCAAATGTACCGATAAAGTTGGTAGTGGTGGTACTCGCATTTATCTCCGCCGTTATCGATTGGGTATTGCCCGGTGTCATAAATATGTAAGCATCCAATGAGTCGGGCCCAACCTGCTCATACCTGATGTTTACAAACTTGAATACGCCCAAATCAAGCATTTTACTTACTGAGTGGTTGTGCCGCGTTTGCGAAAAGCGCTCATCTGGTATCGTGAGTAGATTACGTCCAATAGCACTCAACCGTATATATTTGGTAGTATCAGGATAGATAAAAGTAAACTTGCGAAAAGGTACGGTATCGCCCACTAAGCCTTGGTTTGGTGCATCTACTGAGTAGCCTGGGTAGATAATTACATTGCGAAAGAAGAACTGCTTGTGGCGGGTAACACTATCAGGCTCTGCTACATTAAAGTGCACGTCAACTTGCATTTCGCCCACGGTAGTGTCCACGTAGTAAAAGATATAATCCGGGCTAAAGGCATAATAACCTGAGTCGCGAATAGCTACTGATAGGGTAGTGCGATCTTGTGATAGTGCCTCTAGAAGGTAGTAATTATTCTCTTTTGTTTTTAAGAATTTTTCGTTGTCGTAAATGATTTTGTTTACGTTGATTAAGCTATCTTCCGGCAGAAATACCTTGCGAATGCGGTGGCGGCCTTTGGAGGTAAAGTAGTAGTTTACGCTCACGGTTTTCTTCTTTGCAACCATTTCATAGCTAATATCGGAACCGAAATAACCGCGCTCGCGCAGATACTTTTCCATCAATAGCTCGCTACGGCGCATATCTTCTTCAGTAATATATACGGGCGCTTCGCCGATTTTATACTTCAAGAAATTGCGGACACCCTTCTTTTTAACCGTTTCGCCTTCTTTGTTAACCTTTGTTTTGGGCTCTTTGGTATGCTGGTATAGCCAAAGGCGGGTATAAAACAAGCCCAGTAGCTTTTTATTGGGCGTTGGCTGTGCCTTGTCTTCTACCTCACCAGCGGTTGCCTTGGGCTTATCAACTAGCTCTTTGTTTACCAGCTCCACGTTGGCTCCTGTATACAATAGCTCCCCTTCGGGTATACGCTTGGTTACGTTGCATCCCCACGAAGCAATACACAGCATCAATAGTAATAGGTAGTGCGCTAATCTCATTCCTCTTCTTCTTTCGGGCCTTGGCTTGGGGTGGGTGTAGTTGGTTCGTTTGGTACTTCGGGTGTGGGTGCGTTTTCTGTAGGCGATGGTTCTGTTGGGGTGGCTAGCTTTTTCTTCATTTTCCTAAAGCTGTGCTGAAACGAAATACCTACCCCAGTGCGATTTACGTTGTTTTGGTAAAGTATGCTATAGTCGGTAGTGTTAAAAACCTTAACCCTGTACTTACCGCTCTCGCTTAGTTTGTACTCTATCACAAAGTCGCCCGCCCATTGGGTAAGGCCACTACCTTGGCTAGTATTGCCTGTATTGGTTTCTAGGTTCACATCGCCACCGGCCCTTATTTCCAACCGCTCATTAAACAACGATTGCGATACCGATAGGCCAACCTCTGTTACCGTATTGTTTGCATTTTCGGTAGCGGTGTAACCTTGGTACGAGCTGGCATCCACATTAACCGAAAAGCCTTTTAGTTTGCTAGCAAACCTGCTTAATTGTTGGTTTATCAAGCCGCTTACGCTTTTCAGTGCGGCGTTTTGGCCGGGTACTCCACCACCGCCGCCAAGTCCATCATCGGTAATAAAGCTATTCATCAGCAATATGCCGAATACCTGCTTGTTCAGCTCGTTTTGGTCTTGGCGTATCTGTTGCAGGCGGCGTTCGGCTATGCTGCTAATCCCCTCGCTTTCTGGCATGCGTATATCGAATGATAGTATGGGGCTAGAGAGCGGGCCGTTCATCATAAGCACCACTTCAACATTACTTGGTTTGCGAGCCGCCGCCTGCTCTTGTGCAGTAAGTGTGGTAGCTTGCTCACCTATAAGGGAATAGGTACTGATGCGGGTTTTGTATATCGCGCTTATGTTGAGCCTTGCATCCATAGGGTCGCCACTAAGGTCAATACGGCTGCCTTTTTCAATGGAGAATTTACGTTTTAAAAACGATTGGGTAAGCTGGTAACTGCCGCTTACTATTTCCAACCCACCGATAATGGATATGTTTCCATTGGCGGGTACGTTTACCGCCAGGTCGCCCTGCGCTACTACTTCCAATTGGTCTCCAGTAGCGGGGTCAATTAGTACAAAGAACTTGGCTTCATCGGTAATTTGCAAGTTCATGGTAAGGTCAATGGGTAGCGAGTTTACGCTGTAGCGCTTATGCGTTTCCAATGTATCACCCGAGTTAGGGTTGTAATAGATAACGTAAGAAGCATCCTGTATTCCCTCCTCCAACGTGAGCGGTGCCACCGTCATGTTGGTGCCTTTCTTGGTAATAGTAGTAATATCCACTTTGGGCAAAGCTAGCGAGCCGGTGATAACTGCATTAATACCGAGTACCAATTTACCATAGAAAAGCTCATCCAAGCTTGGCTTGGAATCAAGGAAGGTAAATTGTTTGGTATTGAATTTCAAGTCGAACCTAAAGTCAGTGAAATAATCGTGAGAGATGTTACCACTAAGTGTGGCGGTCTCGTTGTATGCGTCCATTATCTTCAGTTTGTCAATGTCAATTGATTTGGACGTGAACTTGACACGGTTGCTTGGCAGCATAAACTTGGTGCCAGCAAATACAACATGGGTTCTAATATTATTGAACGCTACAAAACCATTGATGTCAGGCATTTTGTAAGAACCTGATATGCTGGCTTCGGCGGTTAGGTATCCCTCGCTTTCTTTGATGATATCTTTAAGGAAGGGGTCAATTACCTTTAGGTCGAGTCGGCTCATGTTGAACTTGCCCGATACTGTTTCGGTTTCCGTGTTTATCTTGCCGTTTAACTGTAGTTGGTTTACACCGGTGAGGGCCATATTTACGTTAATCTCTGGGCCCTTGCGCAGGGCGATAATGGTAATGTTGCCCACCGGTGCTTCATTTACTTTAATATCATTGATGCTAATATCGGAGATGAAATTGAGCCCTTCTTTTAAATCGTATATGGTTGCTTTGCCGTTGATGGTTCCAGCCACTTCTATCCCTTCAAAGGATATTAGCTCCGAGAGCTCATCGAGCGGAAAGTTCTTGAATTCTAACTGCAGCGGGCTCTTACCTTCCAGCGTATCCGGGGTGTTCAGCTGGAACATACGGGCACCGTTCTGGAAGCCAAATCGGTCAAAGGTTAATCCTTCGGGAGCTATTACCAGTTTGTTGCCTTCAAGATTGGTCCAGGTATCGCCGTTCAAAATCATAGGCCTATCGAACGAGAACCAATATTCGTCATCGTTTTGCTGCATAAAACCACCAATCCGGAAACGGTACAGTGACGTGTCTTGATCATACATGCTCAACCCATATCGTAAGCTGTCATTGCTGATGAAAGTGAACAACCGCGTATGAGGTATGGCTACATCTCCCCCGTATGTAAGAGTGTCTAGTATTACCAAGGCACCAAATCTGCTGCCCCGCCCGCCTGAGCGAACGGTTATTTGCTTTATGGCTAAGCTATCGTAGCTCACATCAGGTATAGATGCGGAGATAATTAAGTCGTTCTTTACATTGTCAAACCTACCGGTGATGGAAGCGGTGTCCATAATTAGACCGGGAACCACCAAGTTCAGTAGCGGTTGTGGATTACTTACGGTCAATAGCAAATCGAATTGTTGTGGCTCACCCACCACATAGGGCTTGTTTAGGCTATCGCCTACATTGTTTACATAGCTTTGTATGTAGGCAGTCAGTTCTCTCGGCAGGGCCTCAATGTTGTACTTACCGGCAATGTATCCATTTAATATTGGCGAGGTAATCTGGATGGTTTTGCCTGTGTCGCTATCATAAGCCGCTATCATTAAGCTATCCATTCGGTAAGAAACTACGCTATCGTTTACTACAATATCCTTGATAACGGCCTGCCCATCTATGTCGGTTGAGCTTAGGCCTGTAAGGTCTACATCCATCGTTAGGCTAATGCCCATAGGGGTAGTTGATAGGTTGAGTTTATGAAGATTTATGGTATCCAAATAAGCATTGAAGCCAAACGACTGGGCACTATCGTTTAGGTTTACTAGTCCATCAAAGTCAAATTTCAAGTTTGGGTCGTCAATTTTAATATTGCCCTCAAACTGCTTTTTATCCATTTTACCACCGATGATTATATCGTGGTATTTATATTTCATGGCTTCCACTTCCATTATCACCACATCAATATTGGTGTGTAAGCTATCTAGGTTTAGCCCTTCGCCATCAGCATTTGCTTGCAGGGTTATAGTGCCCAGGTCGGGACTATCCAACAATTTGCCTAAGTTGAAGGTGTCAATGGTTACGTGCGCGTCGTACTTAGCATGAGTGTAATCAGCATTAAAGGTTGCGGTTAGGTCGGCAGTAAGCGAACCCAAATCGGTGGTGAGCAGGCCTTTCACTTCCATGTCAGTTATGGTACCTTCAAAAGTGCCGCTGTAGGTTACGGTGCCAAACTTTGGCAACATCTCCGGCATAGAGTCGCCTAAGAATGGGCCCACCTCATCCATATTGGTGCGCACATAATCCAAATCAATGGCAAAGCGGGTTTTATCAATATTGGGCAATCCAACTGCTTTTATATTACCTGCCAAGCCGGTTACACCATCGGTTTCCAGCAATACATTATTGGCAATTATGGAATCCATTTTGCCAGAGATGTCGCCCGATAGGCTGATAATACCAAACTCCGCCAGCTCCTTTGGTATACCTATTTCGCCCAATATGGCTAGCATATCAAAGTATGAAGTAGTTACTTCATTCAAGCTAATGTTGAATTTTGCCTTCTCATAATCGGGCAATCCCTTTACGGTGCCGCTGAGGTCAATACTGGTTACCGAGTTGGTTCTCAGTTTCACTTGGCTAAGTTCCATTTCGCCTAAGGTACCTTCTCCATGTATTTCAATGTTCAGGTGGGCGTTTCGGGCTTCTGGTGCCAGTATGCTATCGGTCCATAAGAAGGGTAGGAAGGGTTCTAAATCCCTCACTTCAATATTGGTTTCGGTAAGGTCTATTTCCAGCCCCACGGTGGGGTTTAGGGTAACCAGGTCGTTGAAACTGTTGTAATTTATCTTGGCATCCCAATCAAGGCTAATGCCCGGTGTTTGTAGTTTTAGGTCGCTAAGCGTTATCATTTTATCGGTAGCCTCTAGGTAGCCTGATAGGTTTTCTATCACGGTTCCGTCTGCCGATTTTAAGGAAATGCCATCAATGTTGAGGGTAAAGTAATTGGCTTCCCACACCAAGTCGCTCAGCTCAATCTGTATGTCCGTAAGGTCCATGTGGTTGTAATCGAATCCTTTTACCTTTGGTGCTCCGGCTTGATCGAGCTTTACATGTACCCGCTCCATGTTTAGGTCATCCAAACTAAACGCCCACCCAATATCGGGCAGTGGGAATTTCATGATGGAGTCGGTAGTGATTACGGTATCAATGGCCATGCTATCGGTAGCTATGGTAGTAAGCGTAAGGTATACGTAGCTATCCAAAATCTCAATTTCATCGCCTGCTATGGTTTGGGTTTCTAAATCCAAATCATCCAACGATAAATCGGCTATACCAAAGTGGCTTTTAAGCAGTAAGCCTTCAATATCCAGTGCAAAGGTTACGTTCTCTAGATAAGCCCTATTAGCATTAATTTTCCAACTACTTGGTGTAGTGTCCACCACGGTGGTGGTATCAGTAAAGGCGTCGATGATGTATTGAAAATTGAATTCCCCAGTTTCTGGCGATTGCGATATGGTAGCCGTGGCATTGTAGAGTTCTACAGCATCAATGTATATTTCTTGTTTCAGTATGCGCCATAGGCTTATGTCAACCTCTAATACACCGGCATATAGTAAGGTGTCGCCATCGGGTTCTTCTACATAAATGCCCTTGAGCATTACATTGTCGATAAAATTGATTCGGACTCTTTCAACGCTTATCAATCCGCCCGTTTTTTCGGCAACGTAAGCGGTTACTTTATTGGCCACAAAGGTTTGTACGGCCGGTATGCGCAAAATTATAAGCAAAACAATTATTAAGGCTATTAACCCCAATAGGGAATAGCCTAAAACCTTACCAATTTTTTTAAATACCTTTTTCAAAACCCAATCCAAAATTAACAATTAAAAGCTGTCGAAGAACCGAGGATGTTATTCTTAGCTTTTAGCCAACTCCACTTCCACAATTAGCACCCCAACAGCTTCTTAGAACGTTATCTATTCCCAATGTTAAATTACTCTTTCAGCAACTAAATAGTAAAGCGGAGCGAAATAGCCGCATCGCCGCGTAAGAAACCATAATACTTAGTTAACGACACCGCTGGCTTATAATCTATTCCCAAGTTAATAGGTGCATTT
Source organism: Sphingobacteriales bacterium (assembly GCA_027483645.1). GTDB lineage: Bacteria > Bacteroidota > Bacteroidia > Chitinophagales > CAIOSU01 > CAIOSU01. Next base: position 151,903 of record JAIXUD010000009.1, on the reverse strand, counting down.
TTGAATGTATAGCTACAGCCAATTATAGCATCAAGCCCAACACCTACGTAGGGGTCATCGTAAGCCCAGTAAGGCCTGCCATTCCAAAATTTGCGGTCTTTTGGCTTTGGACCAGAGCCATAATAGCGGTCGCCATAGCCACCATAAAAGCCAACGTGTGCGCCACCGCCAAAGTATAAATCGAACTCCGGTGCTCTTTTGGCAGGGTAAATGTGGTATTCATATAAGCCCACAACTTCAAAGCTACGGCCACGTGCGCCAGCAATAAGCTCTAGGCCATGCTTCTCAGTAAACAGGTGTTTCCAAGTAAAGCCAAATGGCGAGCCGAAGCGGATACCGATGGCATTTTTATATGCCTGGGCATTTGCTGCTGGAGCCATTGCCAAAAGGCATATAATGAGCACTAAGGATAAGAGCAACGTAGATTTCATTTTCATAACAGTGTATCTTGGTTCCAGCCACTGTTTCAATTAGTGTGCTAAAGATATAGCAGTGCTGTAAAGTGCTGATGTACAGCTATTTGAATCCACATTAACATTATAGCCAAAACAATATGGGGAATAGTGTAGAAATTGAATAGGGAAATATGGGCAATATTCAACCCTATCGTTTGCCCAAAAATGTCCAGCGTAACTCATTGGCATACCACTTTATACGCTGCCAGCTGCTTTTGCCTTCCAATTCAATGCTAAGCGCGGTGAAGATGGCGGGGTTTAAAATTCTACGGACTTGCTTGCCCAACCAAGTATCGTTAGCATAGGGCAGTTTGCTATCGGTAAGGTAAGGTTTCAAGGCTGGTAATATGTTTTTGAAGAACTCGTTACGGTTGTGCCAATAGAGCCCTTCGTTGCGCTTGGGCATTACTTCCATGCCTAGGTGGGCGGTAAGGTGGTGGTTGTCCAGCAACAAATAATTTTGGCTAAAGGCGAAAACATTGTGCGCCAAAGTAGCCTCTATAAATGGTGTGCCAACTATCACCTCGCCCAGCACAAACTGGGCATACAAACTGCGGTGGAACACAAAACAATCAAAACCGGGGTGGGGGCTACCCGTTTCGGCCCAAATCTGTGGCAACTGGGCCGGGCTATTGTATTTTGGGGGTATGCGCCTGCGATTGATAATCAAGGCATCGTGCCCTTGCTGAAGGTATGCTGCCACGGCTTGGTAAAAATGTGGCTGCAAAATGATATCCGCATTGGTATAGATGAGGTATTCCGCTTGGCTGTTTTGGTAAAGCGCATCCAAGATATCCTTAATAAAGGGTAGTTTCTTGGTATTGCTTTGTGGCTTTACATCCAATATTGAGCAGGTAAGGTAGGGTAGTAGGTTGAGGTAGGAAGGCACCACCACCGCATCTTCGGGGTAGCATACTGCCAGCAAGCCTACTTTTACCTCTGTGGCATGGTCGCCCGCAATCTCCATCGAACGGAACACGATGGGTTGCGCAGTATGCAACTCGCTACCTTTCGGGGCATTTACTGGGTTTACTATATGGGCAAGGTGCAACAAAAGAGGGGCGTGGGTTTTGTAGCTATTTTGCTAATTTAGCAAGAATATAAAAGGAATGGTGATTTGGATGGGGTTTCCTTGCATGTTTCGTACATATGGCGTACGTAGGGCGGTGCCCTACGCTAGAATTATGGTGCCCCTTTGGGGCGTACCGTATTTCGAACAATTTTATTGACGCCCCAACGGGGCACTATAACTTTAGCCGTGGGCACCGCCCTCGGTACGAAATGGTTTTCCGGAATTACCATTAAAAAAATTATTATCCAACAAAGTTTAATGGCCGACATCCCAAAATTTTCCTTTCCTGAAGTGCGGTGGCTGCAAACCCTCCGGTACCATGAGTGGTGGCGGTTTAAGGTGCCGTTTCTACTAGGTATCTATTTTTGGCAAGTTGATTTTGGAAGCTTATCAATGGCCAACTTCTGGCTGCATGCAGGCTTGTTGATAGTATGGATGTTTGGCGCGGCGGGGTTTGGATATTTTGTAAACGATTGCTTTGATATTGAGCAAGATGCCGCCGCGGGCAAGCCCAACCGCGCAGGTAGCTTAAGCCTAACCAACCGCTGGTTGATAGCCATTGGCTTGTTGCAGGTATCCATTTTGCCTTGGGCTTGGCTGCCGTTCAATTGGTTCAGTATTGTCTTGATAGTGTTGCACCTGCTTTCCTTTCTGCTGTATTCCATCCAGCCGGTAAGGTTAAAGGAGCGGTATTATCTAGGTGCCATTACCGATGCATTGTATTCCTACTTTCTGCCCGTATGGCTGGTGGCACATACAGCTTGGTTAATTACTGATTTTGAGGGTAAGGTTTGGCAATTGATAACGCTCGTTTCGTGGGCGATGGCTGCGGGGCTGCGCAACATTATACAACACCACATTGCCGATAGGCGAAAAGACCGTCTCTCGGGCACGGCCAATATTATTAACCGCTATGGGTTGCGTTTCAACGTAAACCTACTACGTGGTATGCTCATACCGCTGGAGGTAGTTTTATTTGCCCTGGCGGTGCATTTTACCGGTCATTACGTGCAGTTGTTGTACGGGCTACTTGCGTTCTTTTGCTTGTGGCAGCTGCTACCTGTGGTGCGTGTCAATCTGCGCCAGTCGTCAAACGTTCGCTTAGACTTGGGCCTATTTACCCTCAATACCTTTTATGAGATTTACTTACCGTTTGGTTTTCTTATTGCATTCGCTGTGGCAGAGCCGTGGTTTTGGTTGCTTATCATCCTTTACCATTTCTTCTTCCCCAATCCTTTAATATCCTTTATCTTGTGGGTAGTGGCGTTGGTATTCCACCATTTGGTATTGCGGTGGCTGTGGATTGTGAGGTTGATTTTGAGCCGCATTGTTAATTACTCCATACACTACACCCGCGTGGCATACCGCTACAGCCGTGGCATAAAACCATACGACCCCCGCAAACAAGCATGAACCCTGATAACCACATAGTAAACGGCCTCTGGATTGGCACACGGTTAAGCAACATTGAGCTGCTCACCATGATGATGTTTATGGAGCAGGGCCATCGCTTTAGGCTATGGACTTATGAAGAACTAGCAGCCCCAGTGCCATTAGGAGTGGAACTGATGGACGCGAACCTTATCCTCCCTGCCGACCGTATTTTCCGTTATCTACATGCCAACGCTTACGGCCATGGCAAGGGCAGCGTATCTGGGTTTTCCGATATTTTTCGATATAAACTATTGCACGACCAGGGCGGCTGGTGGGTGGATATGGATGTAGCATGCTTAAAGCCGCTCAATTTCCCCGAGCAGTATGTCTTCCGCAACCACCATTCGCTTACCATGGTGGGCAATGTGATGAAATGCCCCAAAGGCAGCCCGCTGATGTGGGATTGCTACGTAGAGGCAACTGAAAAGGTAACTGCCGAAAACCGTGATTGGCACTTACCCATACAAATACTGAATGACCAAATTGTTAAGCATTCACTATCTGGCCATATCAAATCGGGCATATCCAACTACGATAAGTGGGATGAACTGAAGCAATTTGTACTCGGTAAAAAGATGCCCCCGCCTAGCTATTACTTCATACACTGGATGAACGAAGAGTGGCGCAGCCGTGGTTTGGATAAGAACAAAGTGAAGGCCCGCTCGCTGCTAGGGCAGATGATGATTGACCGCCGATTGATGCCCGCATACTACTCCCTTTGGGAATTGATGCAAGAAGAATTATATTACAGCAAATTGGCCACTTATTTGCCGTGGCTTAAGGATGTAACCCCACAATCGCTACACCGATGAGAACTTTCTGTACCGTATCCACCCGCAGCCATTTGGCCCAAACTTTGGGCTTGGTGCGCTCCGTGTCAGGCTATGGTGGCCAGTGGCAGTTCCGCATATTGGTGGTAGAACCCGAGCAAGGTATAGTGGAAGGCATGGAAGGCGATGTCGCTTACTCCATTGAGGGCTTGCATGCCCTTCGCCAAGAGCCTCTGGCAGCGCAACTGATGGATCGTTACCGTAAACGGCCCGATAACTTACGCTGGTCGCTGAAACCAGTGTGGATGGATTACTTGTTGGAGCAAGGTTTTGATGAGGTAATATACGTGGATAACGATATCGTGTTTTTTGAAGACCCTACTTTCCTTTTCGATGAGTTGAAAGATGCCTCCATATTACTTAACCCGCATTGGCGTATTATAGAGCCAGATATTGATGAGGATTGGTTTTTGGTGAATTTCCGCGATGGAGTGTACAATGGCGGCTTTGTAGGCGCTAGCCAAAAGGGTAGGGAAGCCCTGCAATGGTGGGCCCGCTGCTGCGAGTTTGCTTGCGAAAAAGACCATAAGCGTGGCTTGTTTGATGACCAAAAGTATCTCGACCTGATGCCTGCTGCGTTTACTGATGTAAAGGTATTGCAGCACCGCGGCTGCAACGTGGCCTATTGGAACAACTACGAGAACATGCGTAGCCTAGAAGTGGGCAAAGTAATGATAAACGAAACTTGGCCAGTGGTGTTCGTACACTTTACCGAAGACTTGTTTAAGCAAATGGATAAAGGCACCGAGCCAGAGTTGAAACAGTTGTGGCAGCTGCACCTAGTGCGCAATGCCGCCCAAACAGAAGTAGATGGCTAATAAGTGGTATCGATCATTATGGTTTTTGGTGCTGTTCAATTTGGCCTTGTTTATATTGTTGGCTGAAATTGCGTTGAGGATAAAAGGCGACTACAAAAGTTATGGTGAACGCACCAATGGCATGTTTATCGATTATTTTAAGCCGCCATATAAAGGCCCATTATGTGCTTGGACGGCAGATTCCACTGTAATACAGATAGCCAAAGAGTTTACTTACGAAGTTACCACTAACAGCCTAGGTATACGCGATGTGGAACATACTATTATCAAACCTGCTGGTGCAAAGCGCTTACTGGTACTGGGTGATTCTTTTACCGAAGGGGTAGGCGTTCCGTTCGACTCTACTTGGCACCAACGTATGGCTTGGTATTTGCAAACCGACGGCATTAATCAGCAATGGGAGATAGTTGTGGGGGCAGTATCAGGCTGCGACCCTTTTTACTCATACGAGATGCTTCGTAGGCAATTTTTCGCCTATCAACCTGATGTGGTAATACAGGTATATAACCATACCGACATAAATGACTATGCATTAAGAGGCGGATTGGAGCGCTTTATTAATGATTCCGTTACCCAATGGAGGCCAGTTAACCAGGTTTTGCATACAGCATTTAAGTGGAGCCATTTGATGCGCTTTTTAGTAAAGGAAGTATTGCAGTATAATGATTATTACCAATCGGCCGGAGAGTATGATAGGCTGCAAATGGAGGCAATACCGAAGTACAAAGAATTGTTTGCCAAAATAGACTCGCTCAGTCAAGCTGTGGGGGCAGAGGCTCTATTTATTTTTCAACCGATGGGATACGAGTTGCAGCAAGGTTACTATGAACCACATGCTGATAGCCTAATGGAGTATATGGAAGTAAATGGTTTGCATTATGTGCGATTAATGGATATTTTACCAAGCGAAATGAAGTACAATATGAAAGGGTATTTTTGGCCTATTGATGGACACATGAATGACCGTGGATATAATGCTTGGGGAGAGGCAATGTATAAGTATTTTAAGGCTAGTGGTACTTTAAATAATAATAACTAAGCCTATGGCAACGGATAATAAAAAGCACAAAAGGTGGTATAAAATCATTGTAGTGATAGTTACGCTGCTGGTAATTTATGGTGCTCTTAAAATATACATTGGCCCGGCACCAGAAGCCTCTGGATTGGTCGATTGGCAAAAGTATAACGATAGCCTGAACCTCGCCAATAAAGCTTTTGCCGACAAAAACCCACACCAGTTTACCGATATCCCTAGAAAACTAGAAAAAGATAGCGGCGTATTTAGAATTGCGGTTTTGGGTGATTCTTTTATTTGGGGTGATGGCTTGCCTTATGATAGTGCTTGGAGCCATAAGTTGGAGCAGCGTATAATGGCCAAATATGATAATGTAGAAGTGATGCACTGGGGCCGTAATGGATGGCAAACGAAGGATGAATTCGAGTTTTACATTACTGAAGGAAGGAAGTATAAGCCTGACTTGTTGATTTTGGGTTTTGTAGATAATGATGGCGATATGGGGCTGTTTCAGCACATGGATTGGGATTTTAGGAATAATTATTGGTTTCTTTATAAAATTTGGCCTGCTTTGGCAGAGAAAGTACTGTTTGATGCCTATGTAAATTCTTATTCAAGCTGGCAAGAAAGATTGTATGGGGCTGAAAATATGGTATTGTATACTCAGCTTTGGCATCAGTTTAAAGACACGTTGGCGAATGACCGATTGGATTACTTTATTGTGCAAACCCCTGCTTGCCTGGCGCATACCTGCGACAAATATTACTTACAGGTGCAACCAATGTTCGATACGTTACAATTGGAGTATTATAACCTTATTCCTGTTTCGCAAGAGCGGTTAGCAACTTATGATGATTTAGATCTTCGCGCTAATCCGGTGAATTACCACCCCGGTGCATTAATGACCAATCTTTTTGCCGACGAAGTATTGCTATATCTGGAACAAACCAAGCGCTTACCTTCAAGCTATTAAAAATATTGCTGGTACATGCCTCCTATTAGTTGTTCGGCGCTGTGGGCATTCATGTGGCTTAGCACTTTCATCGGCTCTGCATGGTTCATATCTTGGGCTATCCACTCCGCGTTGCCTATGGTACCGGCCTCTTTTATTAGCGCATCTAGCTTTGTAGCATGGTTGGGTGCGGGGTTAAGGCTATTGTTGAGCAATGGCAAATAGCGATAAGCCGCAAATAAGGCCGATAGATATTGGTTTTGGTCATATTGCTTGGCTATTTTGGTAAGGCTCGAAAACAGGCGCGTAGTAGCTATCAATTGCGCTTCTTGCGATTTTTCGTCGTCTGCGTAAGGGAAACCATGAGCATAGAAAAGTATTTCGTACAGCACCTCCAAGTATTGCGCGGCCCGGTGTTCTGGCAATATCAAACCCGATGCCAGTGCTTGGTTTATGGCTTGGTTGGTTTGGTTTTCCTGGCCTTCTTTTTTGCTTTCAGCTTTAAGGGCCAGTTCATACCAAGCCCTTATCTGGTTGGCCATGTCCAGAAACATTTGTTTGTTGTATTGTTCGCGCTGCGTTACTGCAGGTAGCTCGGTGGCATCATAAAGTGCCACTACTTGTTCAAGTACACTTGCTGGCTGATATTCAAGCGAGTAAGTTTGTGGAACTACCACAGTGTTGAAAAACAGCACAATATCTTTTTCGTTACAGAACCTCACCAAATCGGGCATCTCGTGCCAGTTTAGGGTAATGGGGCATACGGCAAAATTTATACGGGTGCCCTTGCGGCGGGTGTAATCGTATAGGTAGTTAAAATTCTCCCACACGCGGTCAAACTTTGCATTTAAGCGTATTGCCTCGTAGGTCTCCCTCACAATAGAGTCCATGGAAATAACGATGTGGCAGGTAAGCTTATCCAAAAGGGTCTTAACCCTTTGGTTCATAATGGTGGCATTGGTAGTAATATGTATACGGGCCTTAGGGTTTAGCTCTACAAAGGCATCCCATATTTGATAGTATTGGTCAATCAAAAACGGCTCGCCACCCAAAAACCGGGCATCTAGTAAGTGAGGTATAAAAGGCTTTAGCTGCTCTATAAAAGCATCATCATAAGGGTTAACCATTGGGGCTTTGTTCTCCCGATTCTTCCGTATAGAAGATGAGAAATAGCCGTTGCACATTACGCACTCTAGGTTGCAGGTGTTGCTCAGTTCAAATTCCAAGCAAGTGGGCATCTGCATAAATTTTCCCCGGGCAAGGTATCCTTGTGCCTTTTTGAAGTATTGCACCACCTTGTTTTCGGCCACATAGTCATATCCTTTTGCCCGCGAGTTGTTGAAATTGCCGCTGGTAAGTTGGTATGAGCATAAGATACAGCCCCCGCCTAAATCGTTGTTTTGTATATAGCGGCGCAACTCATCGGCTTTTTGTCCAAGCCAAATATCCATAATGGAATTGTTAGGATAACTGCCGAGCACATGGCTGCGGTTGTAGCAGCAAGCAGTTACGTTGCCATTTTGCTCAAAGTTGAGATTGGTAAAGGGTGCATGGCACAGTACGCTTTTGTCGGGCGTTGTGCGGGCTGCGTTGTATGCTTTTATAATTTCAGGCGTCAGCATGTTCGGTAATCAAATATAAGGGAAATAGCGGTGGGCATTCTAATAGCACTACCCAAAAAGGCTTTCATACAAGTCTACCACTGCCTTTTCTGATGGTTGCTTCAACACACGCAATTGTAAAAACGCTCCATTTACTGCTAGGTCGTTAGCGGCTTGGTCTTGCTTTGCTGAACGGATTAAAATGGGCATTACCAGTGCAATACGCTGGGGCAACAGGCCATTTCCTTCTTGCTCCAGTAGCTTATCAAGTACGCCCAGCATTTCCATATATTGCATTATAAATTGCCAAGAGGTTGTTTGAAGCCGTAATTGGGTAATAGCTTCAGGCATTGTAGGCAAACTTAGCAGCTCCAATATTTTTTTGCCATTAGGCAGCTGTGCAGCCAAGCTTTCGCCTTTACCATGCTGCATTAGTTGGGCATACCAGCATAACACGGTAGCCGAAAGCAAGCTATCAGCAGGCAATATCGGCAATATGTTTTCCGCATTAAGTGATACATGCTTAAAGCGCTCTAAGTCAGGTAGCTGCTGCTTTTTTTCTTCTAGCCAATACTTCAAAGTATCAATGTACTGTTGGTACACCTGTATATTGTTAGCCGCTTTACGATCAGTTACGTTATTGGGCAGGTGGGCTTCCAAATAGGTAATTACCTCAGCCAAAGTATCCGCATCTAGATACTGCATAGATACCTGTTCGGGTGCCCACACTGTATTAAAGTGAAGGTTGATGCCATCCTCATTAGCTACTTGCAGCAATTGCGGAAGGGTTTTCCAGTTTTGTATTATTGGGCATACAGTAAAGGTGAGATATGTCTTCTTCTGTTGTACTAGCGTTTTAAAGAAGGCTAGGTTCTCCATCAGCCTATCGTATTTGGCATTGATGCGGATACCTTCGTAAGTCTCTTTATCTAGCGAGTCAATTGAAAGCACAATAGCCACATTTAACTGCTCCAAAATCTTTTTACCACGGTTATTCAGAACGGTGCCATTGGTAGTAATGTGTACTTTTATTTTCGGATTTACAGCAATAATCCGCTCCCAGATGTCGTAATAAATATCAATCAAAAAAGGCTCTCCACCCAAAAATTTCATATCGGTAAGGTAGGGCATAAACTCGGCCAGCTCGTCCACAAATGCCGGTCCATATGGGATCAATTGTGCGGGCAGGTGCTCTCGGTTCTTTTTGATGCTCGATGAAAAGTGCCCATTGCACATGATGCACTCTAGGTTGCAGGTATTGCTTAACTCTAGTTCAAATACCTTCGGAAAGCCTACTTTCTTAGTGGTAAATAGTGCCATTACCTTGTCCCATCCTGTTGCAGGTGCCTCGGCAAATTCATCATAAAAGTAGGCTTTGGTGCCGCGATGATTGCCCGCTAACAGTAGTTCTTGGCAATAGCTGCAGCCCCCACCCAAATCGTTGTTTCGCATGCGCGCGCGCAGCTGCTCGGCTGTAGGGCTTAGCCAAGCTTCCTTGATCGTTTGGTGCGGAACACGGCCCAGCACTTCCTTTTTGTTGTAGCAACAGGCCGTCATACTACCAAACTGGTCGAAGTTGATACTCGTAAACGGTGCATGGCACAGCACACTTTTATCGGCGGCGGTACGTACTGCGTTATAGGCTTTTATGATATCAGGCGTCAGCATGGGCTATTACATTCAAATATACCTATTTTTACAGGGTTCCACAATCCAACAGCCCTGAGTCAACAAAACCATATTATAGTCGCCTCTGTTCACAGGCGAGCGTTTTCGGAAACCTTTATTAGGCAGCACGTGGCGCATTTGCCCTATACGGTAAGCTATGCTTGGGGTGCATACTTGGGGTATGGGCTTAATCAAAAAATGCTTTTACCAAGCTTCATAGCCCGCTTGCCTTACTTCGGCACCAAATGGCTGGAAGACAAATGGGTTGATACCATCCGCAAACAGAACATTAAGCTAGTGTTGGCAGAGTACGGCCCCGTAGGGGTACATTGGCTACGGGTTTGTAAACGGGCGGGTATTCCGCTTTTGGTTTACTTCCATGGGTTTGATGCTACTCGGGCAGATGTTTTGAGTCAATATCAATTGAAATACAAAGAGTTGTTTGATTATGCTTCAAGTATTTTTGTAGTGTCAAAGCCCATGAAAAAGAAACTCTTTGAATGGGGCGCTCCTGACCCTAAGCTAGTATTAAATCCGTGCGGTGTCGATTTAAATTTGTTTAAATACCATGAGCGTAGCAGTACTGAGCACATTGTATTATCCATCGGCCGGTTTGCCAATACCAAACGACCGGATTTGGTAATTAAGGCGTTTGCCAAGGTGTTAGAAACCATACCCAATGCCATCTTGCGCATGGGTGGGGCAGGGGAGCTGCTGGCTGATTGTAAGCGGCAAGTGGAGCAATTACAATTGACCGACCGCATCCATTTTTTAGGGGTGCTTACGCCGATGCAGGTTTCGCAAGAAATGGAAATGGCACAAGTATTTGTTCAACATTCCATGACCACTACTGATGGTGAAACCGAAGGTACACCCGTGGCTATTATGGAGGCAGGGGCTTGCGGAGTGCCCGTGGTGAGCACCCTGCATGCTGGCATACCAGAGATTGTGGAGGATGGTATAACAGGATACCTAGTGGCCGAGGGAGATGTGGATGGTATGGCAAGTTACATTACCAAACTGCTGCTGGATGCCCAATTGAGCAAGGAAATGGGCCTTGCCGCCATGAAAAGGATAACCGAACATTTCTCATTGGATAAGAATATCCGCATATTAACGGAGCAAATCGAAAAACATCTAAAGCCAGAGTAAGCATGTGCGGCATATTGGGTATAATACCATCCATAGACCGGGGCCGATTTCACTCGGCGCTTGACCGGCTGGCCCACCGCGGGCCTGATGGGGAAGGTATTTGGGAACACCCAAGCCAGTATGTCACCCTTGGCCATCGACGGTTGTCCATTATCGACCTTAAACCAGAAGCGGCGCAGCCCATGGCTTTGGGCAACCTCACCATTACCTTCAACGGAGAGATATACAATTACCGTGAGCTGCGAACAGAGCTTGAGGGTTTCGGCCACACCTTCCGTACCGAATGCGATACGGAAGTACTACTGGCGGCTTACCGTCAATGGCATAAGCAGTGCCTTTTGAAGTTTAAGGGGATGTGGGCATTCGCGATATGGAACGAAGACGACAAAACCCTCTTTTTAGCTCGAGATAGGTTTGGCGAGAAGCCCCTGTTTTACTCGCAAGCACATGGGCCGTTTACCTTTGGGTCTGAGATGAAGGCTTTAATGGCTTTAGCTGATGGTTGGCAACCTAGCCATCAATTGAAGAAACTGCTGAAGCGATATGACAGCTATGAAAGCGTTGCCGATACGCTAGTAGAAGGCATCAAACGCTTCCCCGCTGGGCATTATGGAGTTTTTAAGGACGGGCAACTAAGCTTGAAGCAATACTGGGATACATTGGAACATTTGGTAAACGCTCCGGCTTCCTTTCAGGAGCAAGCGGTGCAATACCGAACGTTATTTGCCAAGTCGGTAGGCCTTACTTTGCGGGCCGATGTGCCGGTTGGCGCAGCCATTAGTGGAGGTTTGGATTCGTCGGCAGTGTTGGGCGCAGCTTGTGCGCTTCAGGGAGGGGATAGGCTAAGCAAGGCATTCACGGCCACGTTCCTCAATAGCAGGGTAGATGAAAGCCAGTATGCCCGCCTATTGGCTACCGAAAAACAGGTGCCACTGCACGAGGTGGCACTGGATGCGGCAACCGCACTACAGAAGCTACCCGACGATTTGTACCATTTTGAAGAGATATTTCGCACACCGCCATCACCCATGATGGAGCTGTACCGCCATTATCGACAGCAGCAGGTGTATGTAAGTGTGGATGGCCATGGGCCTGATGAAATGTTTAGCGGGTATGGCAATTTTATGCTACTGGCTATGATTGATGCTGGCTTGGACCCGGGTAAGTGGAAGGACATCTTGCAGACTTACGAGGGCCAGCAACCAGATAGGGGCATCATCAAAGCCCGAAAAACTGGAAACCATCGGTATTTGTTCATGCAGGCCCATCGCATAAAGGAGCAATGGCTTGATGAAAAGCTACCTGGTACAAAGCACGATGAGCAACTACACGGAGAGGCCATCCGCAAGATGGGGTACTATAATTATGCCCTGTACAGGTTGTTCCATTACACTATATTCCCCACGCTGTTGCGCAATTACGATAGGTTCTCCATGCGCTCGGGGGTGGAAATACGCATGCCGTTTTTAGATCCTGAGCTTGTCGCTTTTAGCTTTTCCGTACCTTGGGAGAGCAAGATACGCAATGGCTATAGCAAAGCACTGCTGCGCGCTGCGGTGCAACCGTGGCTGCCCAAAAGTATTGTGGAGCGCAAAGATAAAATTGGTTTTCAAGCTCCTTTGGCAGATTGGCTGCGAGGACCTTGGAAGACGTTTTTGCAAGATACTATTGCTTCTCAAAGCTTTTCACAATTTGATTTAACTGACAATCTAATCGCCAAGCAAAAACTGGAAAAGCTATGGGTCAACCCAATCGCCACCAACGAAGATGCCGAGCAAGCATGGCTGGCACTCTCACCATACCTCTGGCACGAACATTTCTTTAAAAGAGCTGCCCAAAAACCATGAAAAACCAGCCAACTATAGTTATCGCAGCATGGGATAGGCCACATGCCTTGCAAGGCTTGCTGGATAGCTTGCTGAGTGCTGAGTATTTGGGCAGCGCCCGGCTGGTGATATCCATAGATGGGGGAGGCCATGCTGCTGTAATTGCAATAGCAGAGCAGTTACTATGGCCTTATGGCGAAAAAACCATAATTAAGCATCCAACAAGGCTAGGCCTCAAAGCGCATATACTAGAGTGTGGTGGGCTTACAGCGCAATATGGTAGTATCATTTTGCTAGAAGATGATTTGGAGGTGGCAAGAGGTTTCTATCAATTTTCGGTGGATACCCTTAAGGCCTATGAAAATGAAGCACTTATAGCTGGTATCTCCCTATATAGCTACCAGATTAAAGAAAGCGATTACTATCCATTTGCACCGTACCTTGATGGGTTGGATGCTTACTTAATGCAATTTCCCTCCTCATGGGGGCAAGCATGGACGGCCAAACAATGGCAAGGCTTTGAAGCTTGGTTGAAAAGCCATTCACAGGCTGATAACCAACTTTTGCCTGTTTATGTACAGCGCTGGGGCAAACAGTCGTGGAAGAAACTTTGTGTACAGTATTTATTGGAGAAACAGTTGTACTTTGTTTATCCCAAGGTATCTTTTACTACCAACAAAGGATATGCCGGTACGCATTTTGCTTTGCAACTATCCCTGTTTGAGGTAATATTACATGATGGACAGCCACTAAGCCCACCACCCATTAACACAATGTTGCGTTACCATGTTGGCTTTGAAATAGAAAGCGGATTACCTAAAGACCCTCTTGATAAAACCGCACCTGTTAATGTAGCGCAAGCGGAGTACGTATGGCGTGTCACAAATAGAAGGGTGCCAGCTTCACTGTTGGGTAAGTGGCTTTTTGTTGGCAGATACAACGTATACAATTGGCTCAAAGCGATACTGAATAGATTGTGATGGGAAATGGTAGGCATTATAGCCACAACTAAATTCCTATATTTGTACAGGTATGAAGGCAGCACAAGTGATGGGCGAGAAACAATGGTGGGCAATAGCCTTGGTATTGGGATTTTTTGCCTTTTTACTATATGCCAACACTATACCCAACAGTTATGCGCTGGATGATGAACTAGTTACCCGCAACCATCCACTTACTTCAAAGGGCATCAAAGCCATTCCAGAAATATTCAGCTCATACTATTACGATAACAAAGTAGGCAACTATTATGAATACCGCCCGGTAGTGCTGGCTAGCTTTGCCATAGAGCATACCATCTTTGGCGACAATCCCAATGTAGGCCATGCCATAAATGCCCTGCTGTATGGGTTGGCTTGTATGGTGTTATTGTTTGTACTTCGCTCTTTAAAGCCAGATGTTGGTTGGCTATTTCCCGCATTGGCTACTTTGCTTTTCGCTGCGCACCCCATCCATACCGAAGTGGTAGCTAGCATTAAAAACCGCGATGAAATTTTCAGCTTTCTCTTTGGCATCTCGGCGCTTTTTTGGGCATTAAGGTATGCGCGCCAAGGTACGATTAAGGAGTTCATGTTATTTATGCTGCTCATTATACTCTCTGTACTGTCTAAGCGTTCGGTGCTTAGCTATGCCGTAATTATTCCATTGGCGGCATGCTGGTTATCCAATGCCAGCCTATTACGCCTGCTTGCCTTAGCGTTTCCGCTCATGTTGCTGGTGCTGTTTTTTTCACCTATTTATGAGAAGGGTATTAATGCTGTTTTAATTGCGGTTATCATAGGTTTTCCTATAGTGTTGTGGATAATTAAAACGATATCAACCCAAGGTGTTAACGGGGTCACACAACCCCTATTGGCCGCTTTTAAAAGTTTATTAGTTCCGCAATTGTCCATCAGCACTCCTGCAAAAACGCAGAAATCTATTACTAGAAATGATTGGCTGCCCCTAGCGACTTTGCTGGTGCTCACCTTTGGCGCTTTATTGGCTTTATATCTCGATTTGCGCGTGGTAATGTGGTTATGCCTAACGATTGTTTTTCTTTCAACCCTTTTCTTGCCCAATTACCTAAAGCCTTACCCTGTTTTGTTGGTGCTGCTTGCCATTGGTGTGGCTCTTTCGAATTTTGGTTTTGCTATGCTCACCTTCATAGTTATGGGTTTATTGCTGAGCAATTTGTACAGTTATACTATTGGACTGCCAAGGGTGTTAAGTGCCATCTTGGCTTTATTTGTTGCCCTAGTATATTTGGTTATTGAAATCAATGATGTGGAAACAGCTGCAACGGATGTTGCGATTCTATTTTCGTTGGCGCTTATCCATTACGGGCTATTCCAGAAACGCCAAAAGTTCAGGTTCTTTTTACCGTTTTTCTTGTTCTTTTTTGGGTCGGTCGGTCTTTATTTGGAACCAAGCAATTATTTGATTTGGGTGATGGACTTTTTGGGCGGAGCTTACCTTTTATTGCAGCCATGGATAAAGCGTCCGCTTGTGTTTTATACTTCTTTCGCAGGTATTGGGCTGGCCACGTTGTTCGTGCTTACAATTTATCCTAATCAGCCGGAAAATCCAATTTACGCTAAAAATTTAGGGGCTTACTATGCAGCCCTGCCTGACCCGTATGGCGATGGCACCAAAACCGTAACCAACATAGTGCCCGGAGCAGGTAGACAGGTTGACTTTGTAGAAAACCCATTAGTGGCTAGCGAAGACGTTTACGTTCGGTTGGCTACCGCTTCTAAAGTTATGGGCTATTATACCTATCTGTTTGTTGCCCCACTAAAATTGCGGTTTTACTATGGATACAACCAAATACCATTAGTTGATTTCACCAGCCCTATCGCATGGCTTTGCTCGCTTGGTTACTTAGCATTGCTAGTATTGGCTTTTTGGCTGTATAAGCGCGATGCGATACTTAGTTTTTCATTACTTTACCTATTGCTGGGCCTGTTGTTTATTTCCAATATTGGGGTATTAATTACCGGTATAGTGGCCGAGCGATTAGCTTTTGGAACCTCATTGGGTTTTTGTATGCTTTTGGCGTGGGGCATTATCAAATTGTTCAAATTGCCAAACCTGCAGCAGCTAAATATAAAGGACTTTAAGCCCACTTTTTTAGTAGTAGTAGCAATTATTACATGCCTTTATGCGGCACGTACTGTTGTCCGAAACACCAATTGGAGTAGTAAACTTGCATTATACACCCATGATGGTGCCATTTCGCCAAACTCCGCCAAAACGCAGCAGCTGTTAGGCAATTTTTATGTGATGGAAGGGATAGCTGATGAGCGCAACCAGGCCAAACATTTTGCTACTGCCGAAAAATACCTCAAGCAGTCCTTAGCGGTGGCACCGAAGTTTCACAGCGCCTTGTTCGATTTGTCGCACATGTATAGCTTTAAAAATGATTGTAAGCTCTCGGTAGCCTATTTTGAACAGTTTATGGCAGTTTCCATACCTCCACCGCAAGCACTGCTACCTTACGCTATATGCTTAGATCAATTGGGCCGAAACGAAGATGCTGCTAGAAGTTATGAGCGGTTTATTGCTTCCGACCCGTATGTTTCAACTGGGTACTCCAATCTCAACTATCTTTACTTTAGGATGGGGAATGTAGAGAAAGCTTATCAGGTTGCCCAGCAAGCCATTAAAATGATTCCAAACGATCCTGATAATTATATGAATATGGCTGCCATTTTCTTAGAATCTGGCCGACCCGCTGAGGCTATACCATACTTTGAAAAGGCCCACAGCCTACGCCCTAATGAATTAAAAACCGTGTTGCTTTTGTGGGATTTGCACTCGCAAGTAGGCGACCCTGAACGCGGTAGGTATTTCTACAATAAAGCCATTGAGATGGGGCATAAGTTTGAGTAGTATCAAGTATCAAGTATCAAGTATAAGATCCTTAAAGGCCTTTTCTTATTGAACCAATATGATACGGACGTATGCCTGAAGCGGAGTACCGAGGTAAACGTACCGAATTATGGGTTCCCCAACGGGGTCTTGTATATTAGCTTAGGGCACCGCCCTACGTACGTATCATGTTTCCGGAAATACAGGGTAGCGCGCTGAAATATAAACAGCAGTACTTGATACTTGATACCTGCCTACCGGCAGGCAGGCTCACTACTTGATACTGCTAGAATGCTCAAGCCCCCACCAGCTAAGCTGAATGGGGGCATGCCCGACGATCCGACAATCCGACTTGCGACAACCGGGGAAAGCTGCTTTGTTGCGGTAATCTTTATCTCACCAAAAACTTCCCGCTTTCAAAGCCTACTGTGGTCTGTATTTGGTATAGATAGATGCCTTTAGGCCATTCACTGGCATCTATGGTTAGCTCTGTTTCTGTGATTGTGGTACCATATATTTTGGCACCCATCATGTTGAAGATGGTAATGTTGCCACCTGCCTGCGGTATTTGTATGGTAAAGTTGGTAGTTACTGGGTTTGGATAAAGCTTTACGGTATTAGCCTGCTTTGGCGACAATATACCACTCGCCAAGTCTTCATTAACGTTGGTTATGCCGCCTTCTTTGTAGATAAACACACCGCTGCCGTGTAGCAGCCAAAGGTTGTCGTAATCGTCAAATAGCATGTGGTGGAGGTTGAAAGCAAACTCGGTGATGGGGGTGTTGCTAGCATCAAACACCTCAAAGGTACTACCATCCCACTTTACCATAATCGCTTCCGAATCAATGTTGTAGCCCGTGGCATATACTTCTCCTTTGCTGTTAATGGCCATGTGCTTGATAAATGTGAGCGGACAGCCACTGCCATTGTTGTAGAGGTAGTTGGTATATACCCCGTTATGCAAAAGGCTGAAACCGCCATCGCCGCCAATCCATAAGCTATCACCGTGCTGTATAATGTCGGATATGTACTTCGATTGCAGGTCGCTATTGTCCGGGTGTATCAAGCTAAACGTGTTGCCATTAAATACTTCTATGCCACCACCATAGTTAACCCCCTGCGCAACATCCACATTGGTGCCAATAAGTATGGCCGCATTGGGGAAGGCAAAGCTGGTGATACGGTCTGACGATAGGGTAGAGTTGGCGCGGGTATAGCGCTTAAATGTGAGTCCATCGAAAGTGAAAAAGCCTAGTGTATAGGTGCCCACATAAACCGTTCCGCTTGGGCTCACCTCCATGGCACTAATACCCGCTGATGGGATACCATAGTCTGCCAGCTTCCATGTTTGCAGGTTGCTGCCGGTAAGGTGGTAAAGGTTGTTGTAATCGCAAAGCCAGATGGAATTATCTGGAGCCAGCACCATTGCGGGGCTACCGCTGGCAGTACCAGCGAAACCATTTGCACCCCAAACGCCGTTGGCAAAAGTAATCAAACTCGCACCCAAGCTATTTCTAAATACCAGTTCGCCACCCTTGTTGAAACCACCAGAAAGTTGATTGGTAGGTATCATGGAGTTGGAAGCCTGTACCCGTTGCAGTAAGTTTCCATTGGTTTTGAAAAGGCCAGCATCCATTGTGCCCACATATAGTTCACCATTGTTGGTTACTGCCAGTTTGTTGATGTTCTTTTGGCTGATATTGCTGGTTACCCAAGTTGTGCCATTATAGGTAAATATGCCATCATCAGTACCCAATGCTAGCGTGCCGTTCCATTCCACCAAAGAACGGGCCTGCTTGTTGGTAATGGCTGAGTTGGTGCTGTCAAATTTTGTCCAGCTATTGCCATTTTTCAGAGCAATCCCGCCATTATAGCAAGCCCAAATTCTGTCTTGCCCATCAAGGTGTAGTTGGTATATGCCGTCCAGTCCCATACCGGGTACTGTATCAACCTCGGTGCCGTCAAAGTGCATTAATGGTGATACAAAACCACCATTACCACCCCATGCCATGTAGATATCATTAGGGGCCAATACTAATATGGCCGAGGCGGCGGTATAGCCAGGCAAAGGGTAATCAGTGAAAGTGCTGCCGTCATATTTGAGCAAACTAAACAAGGTACCAATCCATAGGTCGCCGTTTTCATCAAGCTTCATGTCATATATATCCGTGCGAACGGATATGCCGGTGCCGTCATGGCTGATTACTTCCCATAGTTGCCTACCGTCAAATCGCACCAAACCTTGGTCGTATGTACCAATCCAAACGGTGTTTTGCTGGTCTACTTGTATGGCTTCAATCTGGTTGCTGGGTAGCCCACTGTTGGCTTTATTATAAAAGGTCTTACTACCGGTGGCAAGGTCTATTTTGGCCAACCCGCCGCCTCGCGAGCCTACCCACAAGGTATTCCCATGCTGTACTATGGCAGTTATGTGGTTGCTATTGGTAAGGTTAAGCCACTCGGTAGTAGAGGCAACGGCACTTAGGGAAAGCAGGGCTAATCCTAAGCTGACTATGATATATTTGAAAGTGGCCATCGTAGTTGTTTTAATGGAATTAACTGATGCAAAAGAACAACTGCTTTTGCCAGCACACAAGCTAATTTTTTGTCTTAAATAAAAGGTCTGATTTTGATTTTCACAATCTAGTTCATATATTCAGCATCAATTTACGAGTATTTTTTAAGGAATAAAATAAAAAGTCTGTGCGGGCCCCTTCTCAAGAAATTTTTGAATTGGTAAAATCGCTTACGGGCACCGAGCAGCGGTTTTTTCAATTGCACTCGCGCCGCCACGTGATAGGCGAAGGCAACAACTATTGGCTGCTGTTCAACTTAATACTTCAACAAGATGCTTATGATGAGGCTAGCCTAAAGGCTAAGTGGGCCGCCCACGGCAACCCGCTGCACTTTGCCGTAATCAAGCAACAACTCTACCACCAACTACTGCAAGCCCTGCACTTGTACCATGCTGGTACAGATACCAAAGAACAGGTGCGCATGGCACTGCACCAGTCAGAAATATTGCTCAATAAAGGCCTATATGCCCAGGCAGACAAGCAACTAAAGAAGCAACGTAAGCTGATTGAGAAAGAGGAATTGCTGGAGCTTTGGCCAGAGTACTATAAGCTGGTACACAAGCTGTGGGGTAAGCAATATTACCAAGGCATTGCCCCAGAACAATTAGAACAGCTAGGCAACGAAGAAGAAAAGGCACTGACGCAGATGTACCAAGCAGCCCAAGTGAGGCAACAGGCAGAGCGCATAAGTATGTTGCACTACCGCAAGGTGGGCGGCCGGTCGGTGGCTGATGTGGCAGTTATTGATAGTTTGCTGGTACAATTGCCCAAGCTGGATGGGCTGCCAATGCGAACGCAGATGGATGTGCTGAATGCCACTGCCACAGCCCACTTTATGAAAGGTGATGCAGCTAAGGCGTATGAATACAATGGCCGTTTGTTGCAATTGATTGAGCAAAACGGGCTGATAAAATCTTATGCCGAACGGTACTTCTCTATCCTCAACAACTATTTGGTAGATAGCCAAATACTCGGCCACCAAGAGCAAGTAAGGGATGGATTGAAGAAGTTAAGGGGCTTGGCGGTGGATGCAGCTTTTAAGAAAATTCCTCGTTTGGAGGTGAATGTTTTTAGGCTGGGTTACCAACTTGAGCTTAACCTGGCGCTTGCATCAGGCAAGTTTGAAGATGCACAAAGGTTGGCTGCCGAGGTTGATGTGGGGCTGAAACGCTACACTGGGCAAGTAGTGCTACACAACCAAATTGTGTTTCAATACCTATTGGCCTATCTATCGTTCGGCAACAGTAGGTGGACCGAGGCGCTTGATAGGCTAGCTTGGATAATAAACGAGACCGACCAAAGTGCCGTGCAAGAGATACAAGGCTTCGCCAGGTTGCTAAGCCTAATAGTGCATTACGAGGCAGGCCACTACCGCTTATTGGAATCGCTGGTTGAGTCGGTATACCGATACCAAAAGCAGCGACAGCAACTATTTGAAACAGAACGGCAGGTAATCACATTTTTGCGAAAGATTAACTTTGTAGAAGAGCGGCACATTCACGATGCCTTGTTCCGTGCATTTTTAGTACGAACGGAAGAACTTCGAAAACTGCCCAATGAACAGCGTGCTTTCAATTATTTTGACTTCGGCATTTGGGCTCAGGCACATTTAAAAAAGAAACCTTTTGCAGAAATTTACCAAAAGAGATTAGTGGTATAGGGTTTGGTATAATCAGCCTACCTATAACGGCACTTTGTCAAAAAAAAGGTTAATTTTTAAAATGCATTTTCATTGTAGCAATTAAGTGTAATATGGGTGTTTTGTTTACGGATATGGAGATACGGCCCTTGCTGGATACGGTTTACCAGCTATACGGTTTTGATTTCCGCGACTACTCGGAGGCGCACTTGATGCGGCGGGTAAAGCACCGTATGGCACTCTCGCACATTAAAACAGTTACCGAGCTGCAAGAACGCACTATTAAAGATGCGGGCTTTGCAGCAATGCTTCTGCAGGACCTTTCCATAACCGTAACCGAAATGTTCCGCGACCCTGATTTCTACTCCGTATTGCGCACCCAGGTTATCCCAATGCTCAAAACGTATTCGTTTATTAAAATATGGCACGCCGGCTGTTCAACTGGTCAAGAGGCATACTCCATGGCCATAGTGTTGCAAGAGGAGGGCTTGTATGACCGGGCTACCATTTATGCCACTGATTTCAACCAAACCGCGCTCGACCAAGCAAAAAATGGCATTTATAGTATTGAGCAAATAAAAGAATACACCGGCAACTACCTTAAAGGTGGTGGCAAGGAAGACTTCTCTAAATACTATACGTCACAGTACAATAGTGTTATTATGCACCAATCGCTAAAGCGGAATATTGTATGGGCGCAACACAATCTGGTAACGGATGGGGTATTTGCTGAAGTGCATTTGTTGCTTTGCCGTAATGTACTCATTTACTTCAATGTTGATTTGCAGACTAAGGTGCACCAACTGTTTCATGATAGTTTGATAACTGGCGGTATACTGTGCCTCGGCTCTAAAGAAGGGATTAGGGTGGGCGACGTGCATGAAAAGTATACTGAAATTGACAAGAAACAGCGAATTTTTAAGAAGAGGTATTAGCATAGCAAAACAAGGATTGTGTATGAACTATGAGGCCGTGGTGATAGGCGTTTCTATGGGTGGGCTTTCTGCCTTGAAGCGAATATTGGGCCCTTTGCCTGCCAGTTTTCCTTTGCCCATAATAGTGGTGCAGCATATTGGCGCCACCTCTGATAGCTTATGGGTTTCTATGCTCAATAATATGACCGCCCTCACTGTAAAGGAGGCCGAGGAAAAAGAGTTGGCCTTGCCGGGCTATGTATACGTGGCCCCAGCAAATTACCATTTACTTATAGAGAAAAATCGCACCTTTTCTTTGTCGGCTGATGCTAAGGTTAATTATGCGCGCCCTTCGGTAGATGTGTTGTTCGATTCGGCAGCCGATGCTTTCAGGCACCAGCTAATTGGGATAGTGCTTACTGGAGCCAACCATGATGGGGCACAGGGGCTTAAAAATATACAAGATTGTGGTGGGTTGCCAGTAGTACAAGACCCTGAAACGGCTGAGGCTGCAACGATGCCGAAATATGCCATTGCAGCAACGAAAACTACACATGTACTTTCTATAGAAAAAATTGTAGATTTACTCATACAGCTAAGTGAATAGCTTAATATAATACTATATGAATTTGACGATTAGAGCAAAGTTGTTATTAGGGTTTGCCTTTATATTCCTGATTTTGGTTTCAGCCACATTATTTACCGTCACCAAGCTGGCAGATAGCAATGAGCGATTAGTGAATATGGTGGATAACTCTTCCAAAAGGTTGCTGCTGTGTAACAAGATAACCATCACCATGCTTAATTTAACTAGGGATGAGAAGAACATTATCCTCGTTAAAGACTCAGCAAGTAGGGAGGTTTATCAAAATGTAATTGATGCTAACATTGCAGCGCTTGATTCCATGTTAATAGAACTAGATGAAGTTGCCACGATTGAAGGAAGAAAGTTGATTAAGGATTTCCGAGTAACTTGGGGCAATTATCGTAAAGCATTAACCCAAATTATAGCCCTTTCAATAGCTGGTAATTATGAAAAAGCGACACAGATATCGATTTTAGACGGCCTTAAAGGAAGGCAAGCAGCTACTAGTTTGGTTGAAGAGCTGGTGGCTCGAAACGCTGCTGATATGGAGGCAGATAGGGTAGTGAACCAAGAAGAGTACGCCAATTCGGTTCGAATTATTATAATATTGATACTTGGGGCACTTATTTTTGCAGGGGGCATAGCCTTCTGGATTATTAAAAGCATATCCACCCGAATAGCGGTTATTTCATTGGTAGCTCGAAAGATTGCCAGCCGAGAACATGTGGCAGAAGATTTTTATGATGAACATAAAGATGAACTAAATCAGGTATCGCTGGCACTTACCGATATAGCTCAAAGTTTTAGCGAAGTATCTGAGAACGCCGGTTTAGTGGCTGCCGGTAATTACAATACCGATTTCCAGCCCCGCTCATTAAAGGATACTTTGGGGAATGCGATAAAGGGCATGACTCAATCGCTGCGCGAAACCACCGAGCAAAACGAAAAGCAGAACTGGCTTACCACCGGCCAAAACCGACTAAATGAAGTGTTGCGAGGCGACCAAGGTATTGAAGAGCTGGCCAGCAACACCATTAAATTCTTAACAAATTATCTGGAGGCGCAGGTAGGTGCCATTTACCTAAAGATGGATGTAAGTAGCGACTTGGAGTTATCGGGCCAATATGGTCTTTCCGGGCAAAGTGGGTTGCCAAAAACCATTGTAATGGGCGAAGGTGCCGTAGGGCAAGCCGCCGCCGACCAAAAGATTCAGTTGCTGGAGGGTGTTGAAGCAGCTCACATCAAAGTGCGTTCTGCACTGGTGGACGCTGTGCCAGCTAATGTGGTTGTTGCTCCTTTTATGTTTGAAGGTGAAACATTAGGAGTGTTGGAGATAGGTAGGCTGCAACCAATTACGACTGCCGAGCATGATTTTGTGGCGAACAGCATGGAAAGCATTGCCATCAGCCTCAACTCAGCACTTTCGCGCAAGCGTATACTCCATTTGATTGAAGAAACCCAGCGCCAAAGTGAGGAGCTGCAAAGCCAGCAAGAAGAGTTGCGCCAATTGAACGAAGAGCTGGAGGAGTACACCCAAAACCTACGGCAGCAACAAGAAGAGCTACAAGTAACCAATGAAGAGCTAGAAGAACAAACCCAGTTGCTAGAGGCCAAGAATAATGAGGTGGAAGCGGCGCGCCATGCGGTAGAGCAAAAGAGCAACCAACTTGAGCAGAGTAGCCAATACAAATCGGAGTTTTTGGCGAACATGAGCCACGAGCTTCGCACCCCCCTCAATAGCTTATTGATTTTGAGTAAAGACTTAGCCGACAACAAAGGTAAAAACCTTACTGATGACCAGGTTGAAAGTGCCGAGATAATAAACAAAAGCGGCATTGACTTGCTGAACCTTATTAATGAAGTGCTGGACCTGAGCAAAATTGAAGCTGGTAAAATGACCTTGAACCTAGAAGACCTGAACCTCAAAAACTGGTCTCAACAGGTATACAAAAACTTCCGCCACCAGACCGATGCAAAGGCGTTGCAACTTGTAGTGAGCCTGGGTGACAACTTGCCAAACACTTTAAGTACTGATACCCAGCGCATTGACCAAATTGTAAAGAACCTGCTGAGCAATGCCATCAAGTTTACCGAGCATGGAAATGTAACCCTCAGTATCCATAGGGAAGGCATTGATCATATAGCAATAAGCGTTAGTGATACTGGCATAGGCATACCGATTGAAAAACAGGGATGGATTTTTGAGGCATTCCAACAGGCTGAGGGCGGCACCGCCCGCAGATATGGTGGCACGGGTTTGGGCCTCTCAATATCGCGCAAGCTGGCCGAATTGCTTGGAGGGGAGATAACGGTGCTGAGCCAAGCGGGCAAGGGCGCTACCTTTAAGTTGTTGCTACCGGTTAAGCCGCCAGTACCGCAGTATCAGCACGAAGAAATAGCCAAACCGGCACCTATAAAGGTATTTGTAAAAAGTGAGGAGTTCCTAAATTATCCGAGTATTGAAGATGATCGTAATGACTTGGCCGAGGGTGATAAGTTTATTCTCATTATTGAAGACGACATCAACTTTGCCAAGGTAGTAGCCCGCCAAGCACGGCAAAAAGGCTTCAAAGTAATATCAGCCGCCACAGGTGAAGATGGATTGGTGCTGGCTGAAAGGTATAAGCCCCAAGCCATTATTCTGGATATTGACCTACCGGGGATGGACGGTAACCGGGTATTGGCGGAGTTGAAGGCAAACCCGAGCACAAGACACGTTCCGGTACATATAATGTCGGGCAACGAACGTACCATAGCCCCCATAAAAGAAGGGGCCGTAGAATACCTGACCAAACCTATTGATAAGGCTCAACTGGAAGAGGCTTTTGCGCGCATGGAGAACTTCATTAACCGCAAAATGAAAAACCTGCTAATAATAGAGGATGACCCGAACGCAAGGCGGGTAATTTGCAAGCTGATTGGCAACGGTGATGTAAAGTGTATGGAAGCCGGATCGGGAGAAGAGGGCCTTAGGATTTTGGAGAATGGCGAAATAGATTGTATCGTGCTTGACCTTGGCTTGCCCGATATGAGCGGTTTCGATTTTATACATACACTGGAGCAAAATGATCATTTCCGCACCCCGCCCATCATAATATACACAGGTAGGGAGCTATCAAGGGCTGAGAATGATGAGCTGGAACGGTATGCAGAAAGCATCATTATTAAAGGCGTAAAATCGGAAGAGCGGTTGCTAGATGAAACGGCCTTGTTTCTGCACAGAACCATAAACAAGCTGCCTGAGCAACAGCGCGATATGATAACCAGCATGTATGATAAGGATAACGTGTTTCAAGGGCTGAAGGTGTTGGTGGTGGATGATGATATGCGCAATGTATTTGCCCTAAGCAAGGTGCTTAAAGAGCGAGGTATGGAAGTTACTAAGGCGGAAAATGGCTTAAAAGCCTTGGAAGCGCTCGAAAACACCCCCGATGTACAGATAGTATTGATGGACATTATGATGCCTGAAATGGATGGATATGAAGCGATGAGGCGAATAAGGGCGCAAATAAAGTATAAAAATTTACCAGTGCTGGCACTTACTGCGAAAGCGATGAAAGACGACCGCCAAAAATGTATAGATGCCGGAGCGAACGATTATATCTCGAAACCAATAGATGTGGATAGGTTGCTTTCGCTGATGCGCGTGTGGTTGAGCAAGTAAAAAAATGACTATGGAGAGCAGGCCCAAAATTTTGATAGTAGATGATAAACCCCAAAATCTATTGGCATTGGAAGTGGTGCTGCGCGATTTAGATGTGGAGCTAGTGCGGGCAAACAGCGGTAACGAGGCACTTAAGTGCACCATGTATCACAATTTTGCCTTGGCCTTGCTTGATGTGCAGATGCCCGAAATGGACGGCTACGAACTAGCCTGTATTTTGCGTGAGGAAGAGCGAACGGCCGATTTGCCCTTCATTTTCATTTCGGCGGTATATACCGACCACTTGAACATATTTAAAGGATACGAAAAGGGCGCTTTTAGTTTTATCACCAAGCCTTTTCAGCCAGAGATATTGATAAATAAGGTTAAATTTTTTATTGAAAAGCACCTGCAAAAACTGGCATTGGAGGAGCTGAACATAACGCTTGCTAAAAAAAATGCTGACCTGCAACAGATAAACCAGGACTTGGAGTCGTTCAGTTTTTCCGTATCGCACGATTTGCGGGCACCAGTGCGCACCATTATAGGTTTTGCTAAGATACTGGAAACCGATCATGGTGAAATGCTAAGCACCGATGCCAAGAGGGTGCTTGATAGGATAGTGGCCAGCGGCTACCAAATGGGCCAGTTAATTAATGATTTGCTCAACTTCTCCAAACTAGGGCGCAAAGAAGTACAAATGCAGGCTGTTGACATGCAGCTGCTTACCGAGCGGGCGCTAGCTGAAATTGAGCAGGAGCTACAACACCATGCAAAGATTACTATTGGCGAGTTGCCTACTATTTATGCTGATCCATCGCTGATGATGCATGTGCTGAAAAATCTGATTGGCAACGCACTGAAGTATTCTCGCAAGGTAGCGAATCCTGCGGTAGCGGTAAGTGCGCAGGTGGAGGGAAGCCAAATAGTTTTTTGTATAAAAGACAACGGTGCTGGCTTTGATATGCGGTTTGTAAGCAAACTTTTTACCGTGTTCCAGCGGTTGCATACTGCATCGGAGTTTGAGGGTACTGGTGTTGGCTTGGCTATTGTAAGCCGCATCATTGCCCGTCATCATGGTAAAGTATGGGCCGAATCGGAGGTGGATAAGGGTGCCACGTTTTATTTTAGCATACCCGCGAAAGGGCCCGCTGAGGCGTGATTAGCTAAGCAATTTTTAAAATCCTTGTCCAGAGATGACATACCAATAAACAAATGCTTTTTTGCGCTTAAAGTTTAGCTCCGCAAATTTTAGTTGTGCATCCAATAGCCGGTTGATGCGGGTGTTCACCATAAACAGAGAGCTTTCGCCTACGGCAAATAAGGTTTCTTCGGCTTCTACCAAAATCCTAAAGCCTTCAATATTGCTACTTAGTAAGTTGATTTGGTTGGTATAAGTGTTGGCTTCATTGCCCAGCTGCTCGTATTTTACACCCAGCTCTGCCCGTTTTAAGGCAATCTTCAGTTCGGTATCTCTTATTTTCAACTGTGCCTGTTTGAGGTTTGCCCGTTCGGTTGCCCAAAAGATAGGCATACTAACGCCCACACCTAGGTAATGGTTGTTTTGCAGGCCATTGCTGCCAGTGGCGAAATCGGTTTCGAAGGGCTCTAACCCTGCTAGCATTTGGTAGCTAAGTTTTACTTGAGGGAAAAGTGAGGCTTTGTACAGCTGCAGGTCTACTCTATATCGCTCACCATCAAGCTGTAGCATATTTACCATGGGGTGCATTTCCAAAAAACCGGTATCACTAGGCAGGTCCCAGTAGGTTATTAGGGCGGTAATGGGTTCAGGCTGTAGGCTGTCGTTAAGTTCTAGCGGTATGTACCCATCTACCCATAGATGAACGGAAAGTTGCAACCTAGCATTTTGCAGTTGCATTTGGGCTTCGGCAAGGTTTATCTGCACTTGTTGCAACAGCAAGTTGGCCTCTATTGAATCTATGGTCGGCCTATCGCCCGCCAGCACGCTGTTGCGCACCAAGTTGTACTGCCGCTCGGCAATGGTTAGGCCTTCATTAAGCATTTTTACCCTTTCATATTGCAACGCCCAATCCCAATAATCTAACGAGCTGGCCAGGTACAATTGGTTGGTAAAATCTTTTTGCATCCAAACGGACGACTCAACAAATAGCTTCGCATTTCGTAGCGCTGCCCTTCTTTTATCCATCCACAACGAAGGCGATAATGGTACCGATATCCCAAACTCCATAATGCCCGGCTGTGGCACATAATTCTCGGGGTTTAGTTGGCCTCCTTCGGCATACTTGTAGTTGATGTTTACATCGGCTCCAAACCACGCTGGTACATATAGACCGCCCTGCCCAATGCGATAATACGTTTTGTCTTCAAAGTCTTTTTGGCGGAAGTTGCCACCTAGTTCGGGATCAAAGTTGCCTCGGGCTTCGGTTAAAACAGCATCAGCCTGGTCGGTAATAATTTGAGATTGTGCCATTACCGGGTGGTGCTTGGCTACCCAATTGATGTACTCTTCGTAACTAAACACATTGCTGTAAACGGCGGTGTCTTGCGCCGTTATTAAGGAACTAATAAGCAATAAAATTGGCCAGAATAGCTTCATCGCTTGTCCTTACTTTTTATTTTTTTCACTGCCTTTACTGGGGTCAGCATTGGCGCTTGGTATAGTATTGGTAGCGGGTACATAGTAATCTGGAGGGAAGCCATTAAACTGGCGCCACAGCTCGTACCATATTGGCACGTCTAGAAGCATCAACCATGCATTGGCACCCGAGCCTACCCTCAACGCCTCAGGCCAAGGGGTCTCGCTTTCATCTGGCGATACGAGTATCCTAAAGTTGCCATTAGGGCTTATTACTTCGTCAACTGCAATAACTACTGCGCCGTAAGTGCCTTGGGTAACCGAGGGCCACCCGGAAAACACTAATGCCGGCCACCCATCAAACTGTACCCGGGCTTTCGCCCCAGTATGCACCAGCGGAAGGTCCATAGGCCTTACGAAAAGCTCAATTACCAAATCTTGATCTTCGGGCACAATACTGGCTACGGTAGCACCAGCACTAATAAACTCGCCAATGCCCGATGCTATGGTACGGCTCACCAGACCCGTTTGGGGGCTAGTAACATAGTAAAAGTTACCCCTTACCGTAATGTTCGATAGCTCGTTACTTAATTTAGCATAGTCGGCCTCTGACTGATAAAGATCGGTAAACGATGAAAACTGCTCGCTTTCGGTTTTGAAAATCTTCTCTTGGTATTCATTCATTATGCCCGACATATCAATCTCAGCATTTAAGAATTCATTTCTGGTGGTGAGTAGTTTGTTTTGTGATGCTAAATATTTAGCTTGGGTTTCTTGTAACTTTAATAGCCTTCCTTCAAGTTCGGTTAACGATTTGAGACCTTTGCGATATAAGGTATCAAAGCGGTTATATTGTTCTTGGGCAATCCTTAAATCGGTTTGGGCAGCTACCATATTCATACTATCGGTTACCACTTTCAACCTTGATTGCTCCAGCTTGTTGGTGGTTTGCTCAAACTTTAGTCTCTGTATAGCCAACAATGAATTTAGCTGTTCGGTTTGGCTGGCTATTTTTTCTTTGTAAAAATCTACTCCTTGCTTTTTTGCATCCACCTGGGCTTTTAGCCTTTGCAAGGTAAGTGTATCCAAAAATTTATCATTTACTTCTTCTAGGTACACTATGGTATCACCCTTTTCCACTCTTTGCCCTTCGCGCACATACCATCTAGCTATCTTGCCAGCAATAATGGAATTTACTGGTTGTGGCTTTTGCTCAGGCCTAAGGGTTACAAGGTTGCCTTTTACTTGCACGTTTTGGGTCCATGGTACAAAAAACATGATAAAGCAGACGGAGAAAAAAGCCGCTGTTACCCGCGCAGCCCTTCGGGAGATTTTATTATTGCTTAGCTCCAAGCTTGCTATAAACCGCCCCTTTTGTTCGTAGTCTTTTTTAAAGAGCCTGTTCATGGTTTCGGGTTTACTAGCTCCAATCTGTTGTTGCTAAGATGATACACTTTTGTAGCATTGTCCGCCAAATATTTATTATCACTTATTATTATCACCGTTTTGCTATCATTGCCATCTATTAAATACTTAAACAACGCCTGTTCTGGTTCTATTTCCATTTCGGGCAGGGCATCATCTAGTATCAGCAAGCTAGGCTGGTGTACTATAGCCCTGGCTAATGATATCCGCTTTAGGAAGCCCGCGCTCAACCGCCTATCGGCTGGCGAAAGTTCGGTAAGCAAACCATAGGGCAACTGCTGTATAAAGGGCAATAAGTTGCTCAGGCGGCAGGCCTCCATTATTGCATCCAGCGTTATACCGATTCTACCTAGGCTTATGTTTTCTTCCAGTGTTCCGTTAAATATTTGCCCTGCATCAAGGTTGTGCCCTATATGAGGCAATATTTCATCTTGCCTAAATCCATTAATAGGTAAATCGTTTAGCAATATTTGTCCTTCCACCGGCTGATATAGGCCGGTTAATAATTTCAACAAGGTTGTTTTACCCGCCCCACCAGTGGCTTTAATTATGATTTTTTCTCCTTTGCCAGCAGTAAAATTCACCCCTTGCAATATATTTTTTTGGCTATCATGGTACTTATAACTCACATTCTTTACCTGTAGGGTATAGCCATCACTTAGGTCCCCAGGCGCAAAACCACTAGCGTAAGTCTCATCCTCGGGTAAAGTAGTTACTCCTTTTAGCTTTTCTACCGCTGTAAGTACATCGTATACGGTTTCCATGGTGTTCATCAATTTCTCCGCAGCTACCATCAATAGGATTATGATAATTTCAGCTGCCACAAACTGGCCTACGTTCAATTCTTGGTTCATTACCAGTATGCTGCCTACCACCAGCAAACTACCGGTAACAATAAATTTGAATAAGATGATACTAGCAAACTGCTGTATAAGAACAGCAAAATGAGATTTTCGGGCTTTCAAGTAACCGGTAACATTACCATCCGTTCGTTGAAAGATGTATTGTTGGGAGTCACTCAACTTAAAGGTGGTTAAATTGCGGGCTACCTCTTCTAACCAATACACCAGCTTATATTTGTATTTACTTTCTTCTAGCGAAGTTCTAATGCCGGCAGGTGAGGTAAAGCGAATGATAGCAATTAAAATTACGAGCCACAAGGTACCGAAGTAAATAAAAAATGGATGGTAGAAGGCTAATAACAGCAAGCCAAACAAAATTTGTAGGGTTGAAGTAGAAAAGTCCATCAAGATTTTGGTCATCCCTTTTTGTATAGTTAGTACATCAAAAAAGCGATTCACCAACTCTGGAGGATAATAGCCAGACAGTTTTTCGAAATTTAGTTTGGGTAATTTGGATGAAAAGGTGAAAGCAGCCCTAAAAAACAATCTTTGCTGTAAGGTTTCTATTATAGATAACTGGAAGATTTGGGCAATACCAGTAAATATTATACCTGAAAGTACCACAAACAGCAACACCCACCAACTAGTGTTCATTTGCTGCATGGTAATAAGATTAATAATAGCTTGTATGCCTAATGGCAGAGTTAGGTTGATAATCCCGCCGAATATAGCGAATACATAAACCAAGATGACATCTTTCTTATCCTGCATCAATATCTGCCAAAAATCCTTTAAGGGAGTTCCTTTACTTGGCGGTAATTGGTGAGAGGCATTTAAATGCAGCAAGTATATCGGCTCATCATCGAAGTATTCGTGCAAGAGTGCGGTATTTCCATTGGCTTCTTTTAACTCATTATCGGCAGTATAACGAGTATAAACTTCAATCTTATCCCCAAGAATGGCCTTGGCCACAACAATAATAAGCTCGTCATTTTTATACTGAAACTGAACGGCAACGTCAAATACGCTACAATCCTCACGGCCAACTGTAGTTGTAAAGAATATATGATTCGTCTGGCACCAGCGCGTAAATGCGTTGGGCAATACCTCTTGTACCCTGTTTTTTTCGCAAGTCGATAAAAAAAGTGTATCTGCAGCAGACGAAGTTTTGATAGAGGCAGTGCTACTTAGAATATTTACCAGCCATAGTAATGATTCATTCATATATGGTTGTTACCCCGTAATTTTATTACAAAAGTAACTCAGCATTTTTACAATTGCTTATTGTGGTGGTAATTAATTTGTGTTAATTATTTGCTTGCATCAGCAAGGCCAATTAGTTTTTATCTTTTATTAAATACTGCTAGAAAAAATATCCGGCTGTTTGTAATAAATTCGCTTCAATAGATACTAATCCATAAACGAACCTTTTGGCCGCATCTGAAAAGGAGTTTATAGCACTAGTTAATCAACACCAGGGCATACTGCACAAGGTGGCACGCCTATATGGAGATAACCCAGAAGAGCGCCGCGACCTGCTGCAAGAAATGATGTTGCAGGCATGGCGCTCATATGCCAACTTTAGGGCAGAGGCTGCTTTTGGCACTTGGCTGTACCGCATAGCACTCAATACGGCTATTTCGCACTTAAAGAAAGAAAGCCGCCGACCCGATAGGATTTTCCTAGATACTATGCCTCAAGTAGTAGATGACACTGACCCACAAGAACAGGAGCAGCTACAAGCACTGTATACCGCCATAAAGCAGCTTAGCGGAATAGAAAAAGCACTAGTTGCGCTCTACCTTGAGGCACAGCCCTACCAAGCTATTGCCGAAATACTAGGCATTACCCCAAACAATGTGGCGGTAAAAATGGCTAGGGTAAAGGAAAAGTTGACCCTAATAATTAAACAACAGCAGCTATGAACCTTGACAACTATATAACCCTGCTGAATAGCAACTTAGATACGGCCGCCCAAACCGACCGCCTAGACCAAAAAGCAATAAGCGAAGCCATACATGGTAAAGGAACTCACTTGGCTGCACAAGTAAACCGTGCAATACTTTGGGAGGTAGGAAGCTTGATTGTGGTACTAGCTGGTGCTGCTGTTGCGCTGGTAGTAAATACACACGAGCTTTTGCAAATGGTTGCATTGTTTTCCCTGGGTTTATGCGCCGTAATGGCGGTGGTATATGGTTGGAAATACCGCCAATTAAAGCATTTGGTAGCTTTTGAGAGCAACACCTTACAATTACTAAGAGCGTTAATATCGGCGGTGCAGCAGTTTATCAAGGTATATATATGGATGATGGCCATCAGTACACTTGTTGGTTTTGTATTGGGCGGGGTGTATGGCTACATGGAAGCCGAAGGAGCTGATGAACAAATGCCTGCTGTGCTAACTGCTTGGTATGCCGTGCCGGCAAGTTTGGCAATAATGGGATTAATATTTTGGGGTACTAAGTGGTATATAAATCGAATGTACGCAAAGCCGCTGCGCGCCTTACAGCAATGCTTGGCCGAACTGGAGCAGGGGTAAATGAAAAAAAGTTGGGTGGTGGTGTAATATTATGGCCGAAGTGTGTACTAACCATATAAACATTACCAAAACTAAAAAAGCAAACATGATGACTACAGACACTCAACAAAAAAAGAAACCAGTATCCCTTAACTATATTTCTGGTGGCATATTCCTGGCTACGGCGGTAGTAAGTATAGTGCAGCAACAATATATTGAGACTGTGGTTTGGCTTACGATAGGAGTGGCTATGGTACTGGCCAATATGCACTACCTGCCTAAAGGTGCCGATATAAACGATATACCGGCAACCCCAAAATGGCGCAAGATACTTTCCATAGTGTTATTGACTATCGGTATGGCCGCCTTTGGGTACATTATCGGCAGGGATGTTAAGGCTAAAGTAGAGCGCAATAGCGCCACTAGTGTAGAGATGCCTGCAAAGAATGGCTAGTATAGCACGCAAGCAGGTTGAGGGATTTGCTGACGCTGCTTACAGTATTTTCCTAACCATGCTAATAAGTAAGAGGCGGGCATTGCGAGCTAAATACCTTCCTTCTACTTTTTAATCTTTACCTAGATAGTACCCAGCCGAATACTATTTAACGTCATTCATTTATCGATACAAAAACAGCGACTGCCCCTTTATGGAACAGTCGCTGTTAAATTTACTCTAGTAAAACTTTTTTACTCTTTAAAGAACTTCCTTACCGCGGTGCCTTTAGCGGTTTTGATAACTACAAGGTAAGTAGCACTAGCTAAATCTTGTATGTTGATGCTGCCGTTATACTCACCGTTTAGTACCAATTGACCTATTACGTTCCTTATTTCATATCCAGTAATGGTAGTAGTGCTTTCGACAATTATGAAATCGTTGGCTGGGTTAGGATAAAGCTCTACCGAGATGTTGCTAGCAAGGGTCGTAATGCCTACCCCAGTAACAGTTATGCTTGCGGCTGTACCTTCGCAGCCATTGCCGTCGGTTACTACTACGGTATAGTTTCCGTTTTGGGTGGCGGTGTACGTTTCATTGGTTGCAGTGGCGATGTCGCTGCCATTTAATTGCCATTGATAGGTTGCAAAACCCCCGTCAGCAGCAAGGTTGGCACCTGCTTGGGTGATGGTAACTGTTGGGGCTGGCCTTACTGAAAGCTCAAGAGTAATCACCGAATCACACCCTGCTGCATTGGTTACCGTGTTGGTATAGGTGCCGCCAGTGCTCAGGGCTTGACCGCCAAAAGTGTAAGTTTCGCCATCGCAGATGGTATCGCTAAGGGCACTAACCGTAGGTTGTAAAATGGTCAACTGCAAGGTTATCACCGAGTCGCAACCCGCGCTATTGGTGAGGGTATTGGTATAAGTGCCACTTGTAGTAAGTGTTTGCCCAGCAAAAATGAAGCTCTCGCAGGCCACATCTACCAATGTGCTACTACTGGTCAAGGCAAGGGATACATTGAGGGTGATAAAACTATCGCAACCCGCCACATTTGTTAAGGTATCCAAATATTGGCCAGCAGCGCTAATAGTTTGCCCATTAAAGATCAGGCTACTGCCATCGCACAATACTTCGCTAAAGGTGGTATTGATGCGTGGGCTCACGGTTAGGTTCAAAGTAAGGATGCTATCGCAACCCGCTGTGTTTATCAAAGTATCTTGGTAGCTGCCACTTTGGGTGAGCGTTTGGTTATTGAAGGTATAGCTATCGCCAAAGCAAACGGTTTCGGCAATGGTACCGTTGGTGCTACCGTTCACCGCTATCGTTATCGAGTTGGAAGAAACCGAACCGCAAGTGTTGCTCACTTCTACGGTGTATACACCCGCCACATCAGCTATGTAGGTATTGGTGCTAGCACCCACGTTGGTGGTACCGCGCTTCCATTGGTAAGTTACCCCTGTTTGTATGGCAGTGCTTAATGTTACCGTACCGCCACTACAGAAGCTGGTAGGGCCACCCGCAGTAATGGTAGGTGTAGTGGGAGCAGTACCCGAAATGGCGGTAGTAATGCCATTACTTGAAACTACTGTGCCACAGCTATTGGTCAACTCAATGGTATATGTGCCCGCAACCGAAGCTGTATAAGTATTGCTATTAGTGCCTACATTGGTGGTACCGCGTTTCCATTGGTAGGTTACGCCTGCTTGGGCAGGCACGCTTAAATCCACATCATCGCCAGTGCAGAAGCTAATTGGCCCGTTTACAGATATGCTTGGCACTGTTGGTGCTGCGCCGCTAATAGTAACCGTAATGCTATTGCTGCTTGCAAAAGTGCCACAGCTGTTGCTTACGGCTACTGTATAGGTGCCTGCTACATCGGCGGTAAAAGTATTGGTATTGGTACCAACATTGGTTGTGCCTCGTCTCCATTGGTAAGTAACCCCGCTTTGGCCGGTTATGCTTAGTACCACATCATCACCAGCGCAGAATGACACAGGCCCGTTGGCTACAATTACCGGGGTTATTGGTGTAGATCCGGTAATGGTAACAGTAATAGTGTTGCTGGATACTACAGTACCACAGCTATTGGTCACTTCCACCGTATAATCACCAGCGGTATTGGCGATATAGGTATTGGCATTGCTGCCCACATCGGTTGTACCGCGTTTCCATAGGTAGCTTACGCCACTTTGGGTAGGTACGCTCAAGGTTACATCCTCACCAGTGCAGAAGCTCACCGGGCCGCCAGCGGTAATAGTTGGCACCGTAGGCAAGCTGTTTACCGTTACGGTTATACTATTGCTGCTTGCGAAAGTGCCACAGCTGTTGCTTACCTCCACGGTATAGGTACCTGCTGTATTAGCGGTAAATGTATTGGTGCTAGTACCCACATTGGTGGTACCGCGCTTCCATTGGTAGATTACGCCTGTTTGTGTGGCGATACTCAACAAAACACTACCACCCGTGCAGAAGGTATTTGGTCCACCAGCAGTAATGGTAGGCGTGATTGGAGCCGTTCCTGAAATAGTTATGGTAATGCTATTGCTAGATACTACCGTACCGCAGCTATTGGTCAGCTCAACAGTATAAGTGCCCGCAACCGATGCCGTATAAGCATTGCTATTACTACCCACATTGGTGGTGCCACGTTTCCATTGGTAGGTTACGCCAGCTTGGCTAGGCACGCTTAATTCCACATCATCGCCAGAGCAAAAGCTAATTGGCCCATTGGCGGAAATGCTTGGCACTGTTGGTGCTGCGCCGCTAATAGTAACCGTGATGATATTGCTGCTTACAAATGTGCCGCAACTATTGCTCACTTCAACCGTGTAGGTGCCTGCTGTATTGGCAGTAAAGGTATTGGTATTGGTGCCTATATTGGTGGCGCCCCGTTTCCATTGGTAGGTTACTCCGCTTTGGGTAGGGATGCTTAAAACGACATCATCACCAGAGCAGAAGCTAGTGGGCCCACCCGCAGTGATGGTTGGCATGGTTGGGGCTGTGCCTGTAATAGTTATGGTAATGTTGTTGCTGGAAACTATGGTTCCACAAGTATTTGTAAGCTCTACCGTGTAAGTGCCTGCAACACTGGCAGTATAGGTATTGGCGTTTGTCCCAACATTGGTGGTTCCGCGTTTCCATTGGTAGGTTACGCTCGCTTGGGTAGGGATGCTCAAATCTGCATCATCGCCTGAGCAAAAGCTGGTAGGGCCACCTGCTGAAATGGTCGGCACCGTTGGCAAGTTATTCACCGTTACAGTTATGGAGTTGCTGGACGTAAACGTACCGCAGCCATTGCTTACCACCAAGGTATAAGTACCTGCGGTGGTTGCGGTAAAGCTGTTGGTACTAGTGCCAACATTGGTAGTGCCTAGCTTCCATTGATAGTTTACGCTGGCTTGGCTAGGTGTGGTAAGGGTTACACTTCCGCCAGTACAGAAGGTAGTAGGCCCACCAGCAGATATGCTTGGGGTAGTTGGGGCGCTGCCAGTAATGGTAACGGTAATAGTATTGACCGAAACCACGGTGCCACAAGCATTGGTAAGCTCCACGGTATAAGTGCCCGCTACTGTTGCAGTGTAAGTATTGGTGTTACTACCCACGTTGGTGGTGCCGCGTTTCCATTGGTAGGTTACACCTGTTTGGATAGGGATGTTTAGTGCCACGCTTCCTCCAATACAGAAGTCCACAGGGCCTCCTGCGGTGATGGTTGGGGCAATAATTGGGCTAACTGTAGTAATTACCCTTGGGTTTACTACCGTTACGGTATCGCAACCGTTAAACAACTCTACCTTATAGGTACCGCTTTGAGTGGCTGTATAGGTGTTGCTGTTGCCGCCAACAGTTACCGTGTCATTCAATATCCAGCGGTAATTTACACCCAATTGATTGGCCACTGAAAGCGCAGCACTGCCGGCACCATTGCAAAATATATTGGGCCCGCTAATGGCGATGTTAGTAGGTGCAATTGGGGTAGTGATGATGGTCAGCGCGTTAGGGTTTTCTGAGCCCAATTGCACCGGTTGGTTACTGTTTACACGTATCCTGTAGCCGCTGCCTGTCAGCGTATTTAGGGGAATGGTAGCAGTAATGGTACCCACCGAATCGCTGGTAAATAGCGAACCAATTGTAACGGCACCAGCGAAGTTACCGTTAGAATCGCTGAGTTGCGCCGTATAGGTATTGTTGGCAAATACGGTATCGTTTAGGGTAAATGGTACTTGTAGCGTGCTGCCTTGGCAAATGGGCGAGTTGAGCACCCCTACATCAATGGGGCTGCCGGTAAAGCAACTAATGGTGAAATCGAAGCCTGCATTTGCCCCAGCATTTACGTTAGTAGCCCTAAAGCGGAAGGTAAGGCTAGAACCGGTTGATTGGAACGCCGCAGGTGGAAAGTTGAAGTTATTGTAACTGCCGATAAGTGTAGATGACGTGGTAGGCCCATCATACACATCTAGCCAATGGCCACCGTTATTGCCGTTAACATTAAAAAAGTTATAAGCAGCCCTTATTTGCTGACCACTATAAGAGGTAAATGTTTGCACGTAAGTTTGCCCGCTACCTACGGCATAATTACCTGTGCCACCTGGGTCAAGGAACTTTCCCGAACATACATTGCGGGTGCCGCTGGTCATGACATAAGTAGTAATGCTCGGCGGGGTACTGGTGCATGATAAAAAGCCCTGCCAACCTCTTTGAGTGGTAGTGTTCGAAACAAAGCGGAAAGTAATGCAGCTTCCTGACGAAACCAATGGCTCAATTGCCGAGCCTTGTATATAGGTACCCAATTGTGGGCTGTTCACATCAGGGCCATCAAAAGCCCAAAGGGTATCCCCAGCATCAAAACCGGTTTCGTTGTTATTGAAATCGAAGCGAAGTGGCAACCCGTTGCCGGAGCAAAAGGTTTTTACTTGGCTTTGGTTTTGGCCGAAATTTACCGCTGGGCCAGCATTGTCATAAAATACGCCTTCGCAGGCGGTGATGGTACCAGGTACCATCGGGTATATGGGCAGTATTTGTCCGAAACAAGATAAGGTTGCTTGAAACCCTTGCCTTGCGCCCACACCTGCATTAGTGTTATTTGCGTCAAACTCAATGGTTAAAAATCTGCCAGACGACTCCAAAATATTGGGTGGTGTGCAGCAAGAGTTATATTGGCCAATAAGCGGATAGGCATTGCTGGGGCCGTCGTAAATGCGCAGCCAGTGGCCGCCATTGTTGAAGTTGATATCAAAGGCAGAAAAATCAAGTCTTAACCTAGTATTGTTGTACGAGCCAAAGGTCATGATGTTGTAGCCATAGCCGTAATTGCTGCCACCTGATGGGTCAAAGATTTCTCCTCCGCAAGTATAGCGGACACCACTGCTCAATAGGTAATTGGTACTAGCTGTTATGCTATTTACACAGCGTATGGCACCCTGCCAGCCACGACCGAAAGTTGTAGCATTGGACTTAAACTTGAAGGTAATACACCTACCAGCCGAGGTAAGGGTTTCTATTCTTGAGCCGGTTACATATACCCCCAAAAGCTGCCCGGTGGTATCGCTACCGTCATAAGCGAAAAGGGTATCGGCAGATCCAAAGGCCGTGTTGTTTAGGTTGAATTCTATCTGTATGTAGGTACCAGTATCGGCACAGAAGGTTTTGCTGTAGTTCTCATTGGCACTGTAATCATTATTACCGTTGCCCGAATCGTAGAAGATGCCACTGCATGTTGTTACGGTATCGGGTTCGTCAATTTGGTAATCCCTTACAATATCGCCAAAGCAGGTTACCGTTGCTTCAAAACCTTGCCTAGTGCCTACACCTGCATTGGTGTTGTTGGCATCAAACACTAAGGTAAGATACTGGCCCGATGACTCAATAATGGTAGGGGGAGCACAACAAGAGTTATACTGGCCAATTAACGGCCATGCGGTGCTGGGGCCATCATAAATGCGTAACCAATGGCCGCCATTGTTAAAGTTGATGTTGAAAACCGTAAAATCCAATCGTAGCCGCGTGCTATCAGCTGAGCGCAACACTTCTTCGGCATAGCCATATCCATAGTTTCCAGTACCAGCAGGGTCGCGCACAATGGCGTCGCAAGTGGCTTTTAGGCCGAAAGCAAGGTTGACGGCTTGATTGGGTATTACAGGGTTCGCTAAGCAGGTGAAGTTCGCTATCCAGCCTGTGGTAGTTGCGCTTGCGTTGCTCTTAAATCGGAAAGTGATGCAAGTGCCTGAAGACCAGATAACATCAGTATTAGAGAAGTTGCAATAGTACGCCACCAGTGGGCCGCTAGTGCTATTGCCATCATACGCCCAGAGGGTATCGCCAGTACCTATGCTCATAGCAGTAAAGGTAAACTGCAGCCGCTGGCCATTGTCCGAACAGAAAGTAGTAGTAAAATCTTCGTTGTTGTTGTAATTGGCACTGCCGCCACCACTATCATAAAAACCACCGCTACATGCCGTGATGGTATTGTTGCTCATATTGTAGGCATTGCTTACGGTTACAGTATCAAGGGCGGTGGTAGCGCAACCGCCGCTACCCACCACCGTGTAAACTATAATATGGGTGCCGATGCCTGCTAGTGCAGGGTTGAAAATGTTGCTAACTATACCGTTGCCAGTAAAGGTGCCACCTGCTGGGGTGCCAGTTAAGGTATTGGTTGCCGCGCCAATGTTGGTGGCTGCGGGCAAACCCGTAAACGATACCGTTGGCTGGGTAGTTGGGTTGATAATAGTAATCGCTTTAGTTTGTGTAGCCGGCGTGCAGCCGGGTGTAGTAATAGTAAGAGAGTAGTTACCAGCATTCAAGGCCGATACGTTGGCAATAACTGGGCTGCGCAATGAAGATGTAAAGCCGTTCGGGCCGCTCCAGCTATAGGTTGCGTTGGGCATTATGGGTGCATTAAGCTCCAGTGCCCCGCCAGAACACACTGGCGAATTGGAAACAATTAGCCCATCTTCAGCCAGTACGCGCAATTCGCTAGGTGTAAGGGCGCGATTCCAAATCATGAAATCGTCAAATGCCGCATTGGCGTAGGCATCATTTGTAAATGGGCTTCGGCCAATGTAGTTAATGGTGCGGGTTAGCTGTCGTGCAGCACCACTGGAAACTGAAGCCACAACATTACCATTTAGGTAAATCAGTTGTGAGGTGCCGTCATAAACCATTGCCACGTGAGACCATTGATTCAATGTGGCCGTGCCACCTATAGCCGTAGCCAATACCGTGGTGCCTTGGCGAATTTGACATGCTAAGTTGCCGCTGGTAAGATTGGAGACGGCAAAAAGGATGTTATCGTTATTATTAGTGTTACTAAAATCAAAAATGCGGCTCCAGCTAGCGTATGCTTGTGGGTTGAGCCAAACGCCGACAGTAAATTGCTCCTCAAACCACTGCCCACTTGGCACCAGCACGTGCCCGTTACTACCATTTAACTGCAAGGCTCTTTGTGGATTGCCAAATCGGTCGTTTACAAAACTGGTACCGCCCGCTAAGGTGCCGTTTTGCGCATTGCCGCTGCTATCGTTGGCATTGGCATTGAAAGGATAATACAGGATGCGCCCACGGCTCAGCGTGCTTTGGCCCTCGGTCGGGTTTCTAATGGTAAGGCTAAATGTACTTACCGTGCCAACATACAATGGTACAGATGCCACAATGCGCAGTTTGTAACCTGTGCCTGATACTATGTTGGTTGGTATATTGCCTGTTATGTTTCCCGCTACGGTATCTACTAGTATTCCCAAGTTAACCGGATCCGCGAAACTGCCATTTTCATCGCTAAGCTGGGCCGTAAAAATGTTGCCAACTCCCAAACCGTTCCCAAGTTTAGTAAAAGGAATGCTAATGTTGTCGCCTGTACAATAGTTGGTGGAGCTGAGCGTGCTAATATCAAGCGTAAGGCTTATACTGCTACTTAAATAAGCAATTTCATCAGCGGTAAGCAGGCGGTTGTATAGGCGGGCCTCATCCATTGCCCCGGCAAGGTGTCCACCGGTTTGGCTGGCCACATTACCACCCATGCGCAACGGGAAGGCGGAGGTGCCGAGAGAGTAGTTTCCCGTAAAGGTGCCGGCAACGGTACCATTTATATAAACCGTCATGCCTGTGCTATTGCATGATACAACAAGGTGGTACCATTCGCCCACAGGTACATTATTATTGACATCGCGTGTTCCACCTGAGCTATTAAAAATCCGCACACGGTTGGGGCCGTTTCTGGATACAATCTCCAGCACGTTATCCTGCCCAAAAATAGACTGGTCGGTTGCGGAATATACATCTTGGCGTACCCAGCTAGCAAAGGTTACGGTGGCTAGGTTATTAAGGGCACTGGTACCCATATCTATTTGCCCGGCCTCTAAAGTGCCGTTGAAAAACATAGCCCTTCCAATAATGCCTGTTCTATCAGCAGTTCGGTAAGCCCCTGTTGCCGACACGGTGCCATTCAGTCCGTTGGGGCTGAAGTCGTTGCCATTGCCATTAAGTGGCCAATAACCGAGCAGGCCATTGTTAAGATTTATTTGGGCAAAAGTATTCGTGCCCAACATCATTATCAGTAGCAAACAATTTAGTAGAACCTTCATATTGGCATTTTATTTCAAAACGAAAGTACTAGCCAAGATGCAATTGATAAATCCACAACCTCTCCTGCTGAGAGGTATTAAGGCGTTCTTTATTTAAAAAATGATGGTTAACAGCTACTTATGGCACAGTTGTGTGACTTCACACTATTTACACTAATGGTATTATATAATGGTGAAACGGTACTTGAACGGAGAGAACAGGACAGCATCTAAAACTTACCCCTTAATCGCCGCTTCAAACTCTGCCTTTTTGTATTTGGAGAGTTTGGTTACCAGCCCATTCGTGAGTAGTATAGAGAGATCGGACTTGGAGTATTGCTGTAGATAATCTGTATTGATTAACCAAGACTTGTGTACCCTGAAAAATTTAGGCATTCCCTCAAACAAAGTTTCGAAGTGCTTTAGGTTTTTACTAGCGGTTTCATTCCGCTCGGTGGTATGTATTAGGCAATAAGATTCTTGCGCCTCAATGGCTATAATGTTGTCAATTGGGATTACGTGTTGTTGTCCCTTATCGCTTACTACTATGTTTTTCGGATAGCTGGTTTCCAATGTCTGGCTTAAATGAAACAATCGTTGCGCGTGTTGTTGGGCATTGCGGTGTTCTATCACCCGGTGTACGGCCTTTTTGAGTCGCTCTATATCCACTGGCTTCAGCAAGTAGTCCATAGCAGCAATCTCGAATGCGCGGATGGCATATTGGTCGTAAGCGGTTACGAAAATGATTTCAAAGTCGATCTCCTTAAAGAAATTCACAATCTCGAAACCGGAGTAGTTCGGCATCTCAATATCCAAGAACACCAAGTGGGGCTTATGTTGCTTGATAGCCTCAACCGCTTGTAGCACGTTGGGGCATTTGGCAATTAGTTCTACCTCGGGGCAAAAGCGCGCAAGCAGGTTGGCCAGTACATCCCTGGCACCTTCTTCGTCATCTACCAATATGGCCTTAATCTTTTCCACCTTATCCAAATTTATGCTCATTTCTTCATTGTCTTGCGTAAACTTTAGTAACAGCCTTCTAAAATTTATTAATAGTCTTAAAACTTATGTTTTACTGGTATCGTAATGATTACCCTTGTTCCGCTCGGTTCGCCATAATCATAC
This sequence comes from Sphingobacteriales bacterium, assembly GCA_027483645.1. GTDB lineage: Bacteria > Bacteroidota > Bacteroidia > Chitinophagales > CAIOSU01 > CAIOSU01. Next base: position 108,412 of record JAIXUD010000009.1, on the reverse strand, counting down.
AAGTCTTGATAAACACACTGGAAATCTCCCTTAAATACACTGCTCAATATCTCCAGTCTAGTACGTATCGCTTTCCCTGAAAAAGATTCATGGTCGGGCCGCTGGCGTTCCTTTATCTCCTTGGCTTGCTCACGTCCTATTCCGTTATCCTCAATAGTGCAAACCAATACCTCGGTTAATTCAAAGTTGATATTTATAGTTTTATGGCCCTCTTTGTGGAGTAGGCCATGCAACAATGCGTTCTCAATAAAAGGTTGTATGAGCATTGGTGGTACTTCAATGTCCCCAATGTCATTGGTTTCAATATTGTATGTAAAGTCCTTTTTGAACCGCAGTTTTTCCAACGACAAATAGATTTCAATGAGCTTTATTTCCTGTTCAAAATCAATAAACTCCTTTTCAGAATGGCTAAGTGTGCGCCTGATGAGGCTAGAGAAAGTAGCGATGTAGGAGTAAGATTGCTCTACATCGCCCTTCAATATTAAATCTTGTATGGAGTTGAGCGAATTGAAAATAAAATGGGGGTTCATCTGTGATTGTATAGCCGTAAGCTTTGAGGCGTTGAGGTCGTTCTCCTGTTGCGATTTTCTCCTTTGGATGCCTATCTGCCAGCGATACAATATGTACACAGTTGCCAAAAACAATAAAATAAGTCCAGTAATGAACCACCAGGTTGCGTAGTAGGGTGGGGCGATATTGAAAGAATAGGTAACTACTTCGCTTTCTAGCCCTTCGTTTTCTGCCTTTACTTCCAAGGTGTATTGCCCAGGTGCTAGCGCATTATAGGTTATTTGGTTTGCCTCGTAACTATTGGTATTCCACTCTTTTTCATAAGGGGTTAGGCGGTGGTGGTATCTGATGGTCTCTCGGTTTTTCAACGTCGGGGCTGAAACCGAGAATTGTATTTTACGTTGATTGCTCTCAAATTTGCCTGCTGCGGAAAAATCAATGGCAAGGTCGTTTACCCAAATATTATCTACCCTTATCAATGGTTTCGTTAACTGGGGTTTGGTATAGGTTAAGTCAATTTGTTGTATACCCCCAGCATGGCTTACCCAAAAATCGTTTCCTTGAAAAGTAAAATCCATTACCTTCTTCAAAGAAAACCCGAACTCGTTGTGAATGGATTTAAGTAACTTTCCTTCCATATCAAACTGAAAGAACCCGTTGGTATTGCTGCCGATAATGGTATTTTGGTAAATCCTTATTTTTTGCAATGCAGCCACCTTACCTTTTACTATAGGTTTTATTATGCCAATTACTTGGTTTACATCGATAATTAAGATTCCCCGTTTTTTGTCGGCAGCATACACTTTTCCTCCATAGTAGTGTAGGTAGTTTGGGTAGAGTTCTTCTTTGTTTAATAGTATCGGGCGCTCAATCCCAGTTGTGTCAACACTATACAACCCGCTGGAAGTAGCCGCATATAGCAGTTTAGTTATTGGGTGGTACCCCAAGCTATATATCCTTTGCCTTAAGCTGTCCAAATGCGAGATGGAGAATTCATTTCCATTCCAAATGCAATGTATAACCCCCATATTAGTACCAAGATAGAACTGCGTTGCCGAAGCAAATACCGCAGATTTTAATGAACCTACTGTAAACTCGGTAATAGTATTTGTGGCTTTAGAATATACCCTAATGGGGCTATTGTCAAATATTATAAAATCCCCTTCAGGATGGCCATAAATAGCCTCTATTGGTCGTTTGCCTTGGTCGTTTATTGTGGTCAACGTATTATTCTGGTAGCTATATAGCTTTCCTTTTGATGAGCCTAATAGCAGCCCCATGTCCTTGTCAGCGTATATGGCGGTTATCGGGTCATCATTGAAAGACGCAATAACGTCAGGAACTTGTAGGTTGGGTATGACCAGCACGCCCTTGTCAAATGTGCTCAGTAAGTAGTTGCCCTCCACATCTTTATAAACATTCGAAATCAGATAATCAGTATAGAGCAGTTCTATGCCCTTTTCAATATTATCGTTTGTAAAAAGCCCCACACCAGGCAAAGTGCCCGCAACCCATGCCTCTTCGCCGGTTTCGTAGATTCGGCGAGCTCCTATCTTGGCTAGTAATGTGTTTTTGGGCAATGCAATCAACTCCAAACACTCGGCATTGAAACGATAATGTTGTTTATCCTCTAAGCCAATAGCATACACTACGCCCGAAAGGTTGAAAAACTTCATTACCGAGTTAGGGGTTATTCGAGCATTTAGGCGGTGCGTAGTAAAGCTGCCCTTAGCGTACACCAAAAGTGTATCGAGCTGGCTTAAATGATACATAGTTCCCATGCCCTGCAGATAATAGGGCTCACCTATATAACTTTTACTGGCATCGAAGCGGTTTACCACCACACCATCATTATTTATTACAATTATTTGCCGGGCGCCTATCAATAAGTTTCCATCATCGGCTATAGCTAAGCTGATGTCGGCACCGCTTTCTGCTTCTGTAAGTTCATAAAACAGGCTAATTTCTCTTCCCTTAATACGGAAAACTTGTTTGTTGAGATTGTGATAGTAAATACTGCTATCATTGCCCATTACAAAGTTGAAACCCGAATTGCTCTTGGCCTTATCGCAATCAATTTTTTCATACTGGTAATAATTGAAATGGAAAATACCGTCATTGGTTGCAAACCAATAGTTCAAGTCCTTATCCTGTATCACGTCATAAATCTGCACGCCCCTAAATTGGCTCTCTCCCAGCACAAAGTAAGCTGGCTGGTTGGCATGAGCATTGGTAAATCCCAGAAATTGGAATAATACTAAACAGACTATTATATATTTGGATGTGTTCAATAGTAATTACTGTAATGAAAATGGATACTAAACCTCAATGGAAATCTAAAATAATATTTCCTTGCACATTATTTTTAGTTCACCTTACTTAGAGCTGCCTGTTCTTCCGAATACTAACACTGAGGGCATCCATGTTAATGGTTTTCTGCATTGGCTAAATCTGTATTGTTGGGCTTGATTATTATATTAACTGTATACATAATGGTAAAAGTAAGCCATATTTTATCTTGTTATGAATTAATGTTTGCTAAGTAGCACTTTAGAGATTCAATTGCATCGTTACAGTATAATGCGTAACTTTCGCCGATGTTGAAAAAGTATGTGGCCATATTATTGCTGTTGATTGCTAATGCAATCATACTGGGCCACAACCTTGTGCCGCACCACCACCACATAAGTTTGGATGAGTTGGCCGAACACCATGGTGCCGGACAGCACCAACATGGCGGAGAGGAAGAGCAAGGGCTTGGTGGGTTGCTTTCGCATATCATCCACCAATTAGATAGCTATACCGTTAATAAAGATTCTAACGAGATTTTTAACCAGCAGTTTGTTTCGCTGGCCCTAGTATCGCACATGCTCTCGTTACATGAGGATACGCTGCCGCTTATATTGCATAAGCCGCAGCTAGAGCACCTGCTCTATAGCCACGTCTACATCACTTCGGTAGGGCTTCGTGGGCCACCAGTTTTAATGGCATAAGCGGTTTTTCCTTCAAGATAGGAAGAGCGTTTTGATGGTATGTTAATGCCATCGGTTCAACCGTATTATCCATTTCAATATCCCCCAGAATGAAAAACATATTATTGCCTTTGGTAATCGTGCTTACGATGCTATCGGGCTGTGTGCAGAACCATGGCGAGCATGGCCATAGCCACGACTCGCCTGCAGGCCTTGAGCCGCTGGCCTATACCGTTTACACCCAGCGTACAGAGCTTTTTGTAGAGTTTAAGCCACTTGTTGTAGGAAAAGAAAGCAAGTTTGCCGCACATTTTACTGTACTTGGCGAAACCTTTAAAGCCCTTACTGAAGGCACCATCAACCTATCTTTAATAGTTGATGGACAAACAGCTTCCGCTGAGGCTGCAGAGCCCTCCAGCCCAGGTATCTTTCGGCTAGCACTTACCCCTAAGCAAGCAGGCACCGGCAAATTGGTATTCCTTATTAATACCAAAGCTTACTCCGATACCATTGTAATTGAGAACATAACCGTGTATGCCGATGATAAAACAGCGATGGAAAGCGATGCCGACGAGGCAGGCGCCAACGACGTGGTGTACCTGAAGGAACAGGCCTGGAAGGTTGCATTTGCCAATACCCCCGTGCTGAAGCAGCCGTTCCATAATGTGATAACCACCAGCGGTAAAATACTGGCTGCACCTGGGGATGAAATGACGGTAACTGCCAGCGCTAGTGGCATTGTGCTATTTGCGGGCACCAGTATTATCGGTACTTCCATTAGCCAAGGCAGTGGCATGTTTACCATCAGCGGTGGCAATCTAGCCGAAGGAAACATCGACGCTAACTATAAGCAGTTAAAGGCTGATTACGACAAAGCCAAAGCCGACTATGACCGTGCGAAGGAATTGGTGAAGGACAAAATCATTTCCGAAAAGGAGCTGCTGGAAACCAAAACCCGTTTTGATAACGCACAGACTGCGTTTAATGCCATCGCCAAAAACTATTCCAGCAAAGGGCAGAGCGTTTCGGCGCCGATGAGCGGATATGTAAAGAACATTTTGGTAAGCGAAGGACAATATGTGGCAGCGGGCACGCCACTGGCAACCATATCACAAAACAAGAAGTTACTATTGCAGGCCAATGTATCGCAGCGGTACTTTAGTATGCTGCCAACCATAAAGTCAGCCAACTTTAAGGAAATAGGCACTGGTAACATACTGAACACGGCCGACTTCCAAGGCCGTGTAGTATCCTACGGTAAAACTGCTGACCCTGAGACACCGTTTATCCCTATCACTTTCGAGATAAACAATACTGGCAACTTGATACCTGGCTCACTTACAGAGGTTTATCTTAAAACCTCCGTTATCCCTGATGCATTGGTGATGCCGGCTACTTCCCTTCTAGAAGAGCAAGGCCACTTTTTTGTGTATGTACAGACCGGCGGCGAAAGCTTCCAAAAGCGTGAAGTAACGCTCGGCGGTACCGATGGTATTAATGTACAAATCCTCAGCGGCGTAGCCGAGGGCGAGCGTGTGGTGAGCACGGGTGCCTATCAAATTAAATTGTCAACCGCTTCCGGTGCCATACCTGCACACGGCCACGAGCATTAAACACTACTGTAATGCTTAACAAAATCATACATTTTTCGCTGCATAACAGGTTAATGGTTATGGGCGCTACAGTGCTGCTCATAGTTTTTGGCAGCTATACCGCCACCCAAATGGAGGTGGATATTTTCCCTGACCTTACCGCCCCTACGGTGGTAGTAATTACCGAGGCGCACGGCATGGCGCCTGAAGAGGTGGAGCAACTAGTTACCTTCCCTATCGAGACATCGGTAAACGGTGCGGCCAATGTGCGGCGCGTGCGGTCGTCGTCGTCGGTGGGGCTCTCCATCGTTTGGGTGGAGTTTGAGTGGAATACCGATATTTTCAAGGCGCGCCAAGTGGTGAACGAGAAAATCATAACCATAGCCGAGAGCCTGCCCGAAGGCGTGGGCAACCCCACCATGGCACCGCAATCGAGCATTATGGGCGAGATTATGCTCATCAGCCTTACCGCGGACAGTACTTCTAAAATGGACCTGCGCACCCTCGCCGATTGGACGATACGCCCAAGGCTATTGGCTACTGGCGGCGTTGCCCAAGCGGTTATTATTGGTGGCGAGTACAAGCAGTACCAAATACTTGCCTCGCCCCAAAAGATGGCGCAGTACAAGGTAACGCTGGATGAATTGCTCACTGCCAGCAGGCAGGCCAACAGCAATGCTTCAGGCGGGCTTTTAAATGAATATGGCAACGAGTACATTGTGCGTGGCATTGGCCGTACCAGCGATATTGATGAACTGGGCAAGGCCGTGATAAAAATGGTAGGCGAAAATCCCGTGAAGATTGAGGATGTGGCCGAGATACGTGTAGGCGCCGCACCCAAAATTGGCGATGCCTCAAAAAACGGTAATCCAGCTGTCGTAATTACCGTTACCAAGCAGCCATCCACCAATACCCTGGAGCTTACTGAAAAAATAGATACAGCAATTGCGCAGATACAGGCCAATCTACCCGCGGACATCAAAATCGATACGCACATTTTCCGCCAGGCCGATTTTATTAATGGCTCTATTAGCAACATTACCAAAACCCTTTATGAGGGCAGCATCTTCGTAATCATTGTGCTCTTTCTGTTTTTGATGAACTGGCGCGCCACATTGATTTCTTTGTTGGCTATCCCTATTTCGTTGTTGGTTGCCATCCTTACTTTGGATTGGCTGGGCTTTACCTTCAATACCATGAGTCTCGGCGGTATGGCTATTGCCATCGGTTCGCTGGTGGATGATGCCATTATTGACGTGGAGAACGTATTAAAGCGCCTCAAAGAAAACGCACTGAAACCCGAAGCCAAGCGCAAAGACAAGTTCTCGGTGATATTCGATGCGTCGGTGGAAATCCGCACCTCGATCATCAATGCCACGCTTATTATCATCGTAGCGTTTGTGCCTTTGTTCTTTCTTTCGGGTATGGAGGGTAAGTTGCTGGCACCGCTGGGCATTGCGTTTATTGTATCGCTGGCAGCCTCGTTGGTTATTTCCATTACGCTTACGCCGGTATTGGCCAGTTATCTATTGGCCACCAAAAAATTTTTACAAGGCGACCATACCGAAAGCTGGGTGGTACGCAACCTGCAACGCCTGTACAGCAAAGCGCTGGAAAAGGTGATGCGCGCCAAGCTGGCGATGATTGCCATTGCGGTGGTGTTGTTCATCGTTTCGCTGGTGCTGATGAGTCAACTGGGCCGTAGCTTTTTGCCAGAGTTCAATGAAGGTTCGCTGGTAATAGGTGTGGTGAGTATGCCGGGAATATCGCTGGAGGAAAGTAACAAGATTGGACGACAGGTTGAGGAAGTGCTGCTGACCGTTCCTGAAATACAAGTAGTAACGCGCCGCACAGGCCGCAGCGAGTTGGATGAGCACGCACAAGGCGTAAACTCATCGGAAGTGGAGGTGCCCTTCACCTTGGGCAAGCGTGGTAAGGAAGGGTTTATGAAGGATGTACGCGATAAGCTGGCGAGTGTTTCAGGCGCTAGTGTTACTATCGGTCAGCCTATCGGCCACCGTATCGACCACATGCTTTCGGGTACGAGAGCCAATATCGCCATTAAGATTTTCGGTAGCGATTTGAACAAGCTGTATACTCTTTCCAACGAAATAAAAACCGCGATACAAAACGTGGATGGGCTAGTTGACCTCAGTGTTGAGCAACAGATTGACATACCTCAAATACAAATTAAGGCTAAGCGAGACTTGCTGGCGCACTATGGTATTACCGTGGGTGAGTTTAATGAGTTTGTGGATGTGGCTTTGGCAGGCGAAGTGGTTTCGGAAGTTTATGAAGATGGCCGCAAATTCAATATGGTGTTGCGCTTTGACGATGCTAATAGAAACAAGTTGGAAAGCATCAAAAATACGCTCATCAGCACCCATGCAGGCAACGCGATACCGCTGTACTATGTAGCCGATATTGTGAGCACTACCGGCCCAAGCACTATCAGCAAGGAGAACGTGCAGCGCAAAACCGTAGTATCGGCCAACGTGGCTGGCAGAGACCAAAAAAGCGTGGTAGATGAGATACAATTGCTGGTAAAAGAAAAAGTAAAACTGCCTGAAGGCTACCACATAGAGTACGGCGGGCAGTTCGAGGCAGAGGCAGCAGCATCGCGCACCTTGTTGCTAGCTTCTTGTATATCGCTATTGGCCATCTTCCTGTTGTTGTTCCAGGAGTTTAAGAATTTTAAAATTTCCTCCATCATCCTGCTTAACCTACCGCTGGCGTTAATTGGCGGCGTGTTTAGCATTTATTTTACATCCGGCATATTGAGCATCCCGTCTATCATTGGGTTTATCACGTTGTTTGGCGTAGCAACTAGGAACGGCATATTGCTCGTATCGCATTACCAAACCTTGCAAGCAGAAGGCCACGACCTATACCATACTGTGGTGCAAGGCTCCAAAGACCGCCTAAGCCCGATATTGATGACGGCGCTTTCAGCGGGCTTGGCACTCATCCCAATGGCTATTGCTGGCGACCTACCCGGCAACGAGATACAAAGCCCTATGGCAATTGTAATACTGGGCGGGCTGCTCACCTCCACGCTGCTCAACATCTTTATTGTACCTGTGGTGTATTATCTATCAAACTACAAAAATGCAACCGTATGAAAAGGCATTTTATACTGACCTTATTTATAGTGGGTATTGGGTTGAACGTAAGCGCACAATCCACTTTGGATAGTGTGCTGGCGGCCATTGGCAACAATAACAAAACCATCCTACTAGCACAGCAATACTCCGAGACGCAAAAGCTTGCCTATAAAACTGGCCTAGCACCTACCGACCCGGTGTTTGAGTACGATTATATGTTCGGCAGGCCTGCCAACGCCGGCAACCAGACCGATCTTACCGTTACCCAAGCGTTCGATTTCCCTCTGGTATATGCTAGGAAAAAGCAGCTATCGGGCCAGCAACAATTGCAAACTGATATGCTGTTTATGGCCAAGCGGCAAGAAGTTTTGCTAAGCGCAAAGTCTGTTTGCATACAATTGGTATACCTTAATAAGCTGCAAATACAGCTTGTGCAGCGCCAGAAAGACGTGGCCAAAATAGCTAACGACTTTCAAGTAAAACTTGATAAGGGCGATGGTAATGCATTGGATGTGAATAAGGCGAAGCTACAATTAATTGAGATTGATAAGGATTTGCAAATGAACCGCTCTCAAATCAATCAGCTCAATCAGCATCTTACCGAACTTAACGGCGGCAACGTGATCACTTTTGCTGATACCAGTTATCCATTGGTGCCGCTGGTACCCCCTTTTGAGCAGATAGAAAGCGATATAGAATCCACCGACCCATTGCGCCAGTACTTGGAGCAGGAACGGGTGGTTTCGCAAAAGGAGTTGGAAGTGAGCAAGGCTTTATGGTTGCCAAAGCTAGAGGTTGGCTACCACTACCAAGCCATTTTGGGGCAGAAATTTAACGGTGTGCATGGGGGTATTTCCATCCCGCTGTGGCAACAAAAGGGCACAGTAAAGCTGCAGCAATCGCAGATTATGTTTGCCGAAATGGAGTTGCAGGAGCACAGCAACGAGCACTACTACGAGGTAAAGCAATTATACGAGCGCTACGAAAACTTAAAAGTAACCCTCACGCAATATCAGCAGGTATTCCAGTCGCTGGATAACAAGCCGTTGCTCGATAAGTCGCTAGCTTATGGGCAGATAAGCACCATTGAATATTTTATGGAAACGGGCTATTACTACAATGCCCTGAATGGCTATTTGGAAACAGAGCGCGATTATTACTTGGTGTTGGCGGAACTATACCGATATACTTTGTAGCATTATATTAGGCTGAGGCGAAAGCATCAGCCTAATCTCTGATTTTTTTTGCAACATGATATGATGTCGTGCGGAAAAACTCCTAGGTATAATGTTGTGACATGGTACTAGTTGTAACAACTCAAGTATCATTGTGCTTATTTACGAGTATTATATATTACCTTCTCCATGGTCGATTAACCCCTTTTTTACAGCTGCAGCCATATCTTTGTTAAACCGGTGGAAAGTTTCGCCGTAGTGCATGTAAGTATGGTAAATGATTGGTTTTATTTGGCATAAAACGAAAAAGGCTAAACCGCACGGTATAGCCTTGGTAGCGCACTTGTAGAGATTACTTCGTGAGGGCTGCGCCGTTCGAACCCCAAACCTTCTCATCCGTAGTGAGATGATTAAGGTAAAACAAAAAAGCCTTCTCGTTTTAAACGAAAAGGCTTTCAGTGCACTTGTAGGGATTACTTCGTGAGGGCTGTGCCGTTCGAACCCCAAACCTTCTCATCCGTAGTGAAATGATTAAGGTAAAACAAAAAAGCCTTCTCGTTTTAAACGAAAAGGCTTTCAGTGCACTTGTAGGGATTCGAACCCCAAACCTTCTCATCCGTAGTGAGATGCTCTATCCAATTGAGCTACAAATGCGTCCGTCCTAATTGCTTAGGAAATGCAAATATCGCAAATTTTCAGTTACTTGTCATCATTTCCTGGAGATTTTTTTTGCGCTCCACTATCTCTACCAAAACTTTCACGCATACTGGTGTCAGCTTCAATGTTTTTGATGCGGTTGTAGTCCATTATGCCAAGGTTACCAGAGCGGAAAGCTTCTGCAATAGCCTTCGGTATTTCGGCTTCCGCCTCAATAACCTTTGCACGGGCCTCTTGGGCTTTTGCTTTCATCTCTTGCTCGTAAGCCACGGCCATGGCACGGCGCTCTTCTGCACGGGCTTGGGCGATGTTCTTATCAGCAATGGCTTGGTCGGTTTGTAGCACCGCGCCAATGTTTTTGCCAATATCTACGTCGGCTATATCGATGGATAGAATCTCGAAAGCTGTGCCGCTGTCCAAACCTTTTGCCAATACGGCTTTCGATATCAAATCAGGGTTTTCGAGAACTGTTTTGTGCGAGGCTGCCGAGCCGATGGAAGATACCACGCCTTCGCCTACACGGGCCAATACGGTTTCTTCACCAGCGCCACCCACCAATTGCTTGATGTTGGCCCTTACGGTTACACGCGCCTTGGCAATCAACTGGATGCCGTCTTTAGCTACAGCCGTTACCGGTGGGGTATCAATTACTTTAGGGTTAACGCTCATCTGCACCGCTTGAAACACATCACGGCCAGCCAAATCGATTGCGGTAGCCGCTTTGAAGCTCAAATCGATATTGGCTTTTTGGGCTGAAATAAGCGCTTTTACCACATTTACCACATGTCCACCAGCTAGGTAATGCGCCTCAAGGTCGTTACGGGTAAGCTGCAGGCCAGCTTTGTGCGAGGTAATCAAGGCATTTACGATAACGGTTGGCGGCACCTTACGGATGCGCATAAACACCAACTGAATCAAGCTTACGTTTACGCCCGAAAGCAATGCCGATATCCAGAGTGGGAAGGGCACAAAGTACATGAATACAATGAGCCCTACTAGGACTGCGCCGACTATAATGATGATTTCCATATTAAGTAGTAGTTAGTGGTTTTACTATTATTTTATTTCCGTCAATTTTTATCACTTCTATGCGGGTATCAGCCGGTATCATCTCGCTTTGTGAAAACACTTCCAACCGATGCCCATTTATGTTTGCCTTTCCGCCGAGCCTTAAGTAACCCAAGGTAATGCCTTCATCGCCAACTTTTACCGTACCCGGTTCAAGTACGTTTACCTGCCCATCGATAACATCGTACAGCGAGTACTTTTTCGATCGCAGCACTTTATAGGCCCAATATAGCAGTATTACCGTTGCTACCGAAGTCCCCGCCAAAGTATAATGGCCAATCATCGCATCCTCTTGGGTGCTGTAAGCTAATATTACACCCACCCCCATTAATATGCCCCCAATAATACCGATAACAGTAGTGCCAGGCACCACCAAAATTTCTAGTACTACTAGCAATACACCCAGTACAATAAGCGCAATAACCAGGTAGATATCCATATCAATAATCTATTCTTTTATCCTTACCAAAAGCAGCTCTGTAGGCCAATCGCCTGATGCACCTGTTAATTTCAACGTATCGTTCCCCACTATATTCAGCAAGTGCTTTTGGGTGTTGCCATCCTTTTGTTCGAAAAACAAGGTATCCTTATCCAGCCTCCACTTTTCTGTATTTTCTTGAAAGCCTGCTTTTACAATAAAGATACCACCTTCTTGAAAGTCGACAACTGGGTTGCCGAGGTTGTTCAAATCAATGGTTTCACCTGCCATTTTCCAGCTAGCGTATTGCCACTTGCCCACAATTTGTTTCTCCCTTGAGCTTTCGCAGGAGGTAATGGCAAAACAGAGTGTCAACAACATTGCCACTAACGGGGCATTTAAATTCTTTATCACTTCAAGCTAGATTTCATAAGTTTGAACAAAAATACGCTAGGTCTAAACTACTTGAGTAATTCCAAAGCGCCAAATAAAGTAACCATAATTGTGATAAGACGTACCGAATGAAAATTGAACTATGGCTAAACGGCAAAACAGAGCCTTATGTGGCTGATAGCTGTGAACGCTTCCTTAAGCGATTGAAGCATTATACCTCGTTTCAACTGGTTGAGATAGCCGAGCCCAAGCGAAAGGGGAATACTGATGCACGGGTGCTAAAACAGCAGGAGGCGCAACTGTTGTTGCCCAAAATTGAGGCCGGCGATTACTTAGTGTTGCTAGATGAAAAAGGCAAGGAATACACTAGTGAAGCATACGCTGCGCAATTGGAGAAATGGATGGCCAGCGGCCGTAAGCGCATCATTTTTATAGTGGGCGGGCCATATGGGTTTGATGAAAGCCTGTATGCGCGTGCTGATGAAACCTTATCTTTGAGCAAGATGACCTTTTCGCACCAAGTGATTCGGGTAATTTTCCTGGAACAACTGTACCGGGCATTCACCATAATCAACAACGAACCTTACCACCATGCTTGACGTACAGCACCCTTACATTACCTACGCCATTATGGTGCTTACCATATTGCTTTCGTGGCAGGCCAACCAAAATCCATCCCTTAAGCGCAAACTGATTTTCTATCCATTCAACGTAAAGCGCGATGGGGAATTCTATCGCTTCATTACTGGTGGCTTAATACATGCTGATTGGATGCACTTGTTTATCAACATGTTTGTACTGTTTAGTTTTGGTGCGAAGGTGGAGTTTGCCTTTTTGACAACTTTCGGGGCCTTGGGTTGGTTTTTATATCCCTTGCTTTATTTTATGGCCATCCCTCTCGCCTCAACTTATTCCTACATTAAACACCATGATAATGCCTATTACATGGCTTTAGGTGCAAGTGGTGCGGTATCGGCGGTGGTATTTGCGAGTATTTTATTCGACCCAACAGCTGGGCTGGTATTGCTGTTTTTTCCGTTCTTCCCCACACCAGCATTTATCATGGGCTTGCTGTATTTGCTATACAGCAGCTATATGGCCAAGCGTGCCAGTGATAATATAGGCCATGATGCCCACTTTTATGGGGCGGTGTTTGGCTTCCTTTTTCCATTGTGTTTTAAACCAAAGCTGATAGTAAACTTTATAAACCTAATTGAGCAATGGGTAGCAAACCTATTATTGACCTTCGCAGCGATACCGTAACACAGCCCACGCCGGGCATGCGCGATACCATGAGCAATGCCCCACTGGGTGATGATGTGTTCGGCGAAGACCCGACCGTGAACGCTTTGGAAGAGCGCTTGGCTGCCATGTTCGGTTACGAGGCGGGTCTTTTCTGCCCCAGTGGCACCATGACCAACCAAATAGGCATCAAGGCGCATACACAGCCCTTGCAGGAAATCATTTGCCACCGCGAGAGCCACATCTATTGCTATGAAGGTGGTGGTATGGCGTTCAATTCGCAGCTATCCACCCGTTTGCTTACGGGCAACAAGGGATTGATAACCGTGCAGCAGGTGCTGGACAACATCAACGAAGAGAACGTGCACAAGCCCGTAACCAGCATCGTAGCACAAGAAAACACTACCAACCGCGAAGGCGGCACCGTGCATAGGGTGGGGGAGTACGAAAAGGTATATGTAGTGTGCCAGCAACATGGGCTTAAACACCACCTTGATGGCGCGCGCTTATTTAATGCCCTTGTAGCCACTGGCGATACGCCAGCAAGCTACGGCAAGGCGTTCGATTCTATCTCTATTTGCTTATCTAAAGGATTGGGCGCTCCCGTAGGCTCGGTGCTGGTAGGTAACAAAGACTTTATTAAGCTTTCTAGGCGCATACGGAAGGTTTTTGGGGGTGGAATGAGGCAGGCAGGTGTGATAGCGGCAGCGGGCCTGTATGCCATCGATAACCATATTGTGCGATTGGCTGACGACCACCGCCGAGCAAAGCAATTGGAAGGGGTGCTGAAAGATAAATCTTATGTGGCAGAAGTATTCCCGGTCGATAGTAACTTGGTGATTTTCCGATTAGCGGATGATATGCTGGCCAATACGTTTATTGCCAATCTTCAATCTCATGGTATCCTTGCCATCAATATGGGGCCGCAACTGGTACGCTTTGTAACCCATTTGGATGTGGATGATGCAGATGTGGATAGGGTGTGTGAGGTGTTGGAGGAAATTTGAAAATTTAGCCCTAATAATATTTTTAATCCCTTTAATCCACAAATCTGGCGTACCCTTTCACGCGAAGCGTAATCCAAACAAAAAAAGGAGACGCTCTCTCCCAGAAACGTCCCCTTCACAAATCTCCATTCAAAACCAACTAATCATTATTGTTTTGGCTCTAGCACGTTGCCCTTAATGGTGAGGGTAACAGTGCCATTGGTGGCATTAGAACTTACGGTAACAGTTTTTGAAAACGGCCCAACGCGGTCGGTAGCATACTTTACTTTTATTACACCACCTTTACCGGGGGCATATATATCCTTTGGGCAGTCGGGCGTGGTACAACCACAGCTCTTGCCGCATTCGGTAATGAACAAATCTTCCCCTCCTGTATTCTTGAATTTGAACTCGCGCACCCCATCGGAGTTATGCTCTATGGTGCCATAATCATACACCAGCTTCTCGAAGGTAATCTCCGGACCTTTGGCGAGAACAGTGCTGGTTGAGCTTTTTACCTGCGCCAGCATAATGCCCGCGGTAAGGATGGTCAACAGTAAAAGTGCGTAGCCTTTTTTCATACAAATGCTTTTAGGGTTTATCGACATCTAAATTTACGAACCCTTTGCTTGGTATGTATGCGCCTTAACAAACGTTAAGGTTATTTAACGATTGCGCCAAATGAAAAAGGGAATGTTCTCTCCCAGAACATTCCCTCCGTCAATTTCCCGTCAGGCGAATAGACTTAATTCTTAATCAGGCAACACGTTACCTTTAATAGTAAGAGTGATTACACCGTTGGTAGCATTAGAGTTTACGGTAACGTTTTTGCTAAACTGGCCTACACGGTCAGTAGCGTATTTTACTTTTACCACACCGCTTTCGCCAGGGCCGTATACTTCTTTAGGGCACTCAGGTACCGTGCAACCGCAACTGCCGGTGCAACCCGAAATAATCAAATCTTCGCTACCGGTGTTGGTAAATTTGAATTCGCGGTGGCCATCAGCATTATGTGCAATGGTGCCGTAATCCAAAACTAAAGATTCAAAAGTGATTACCGGACCTTTAGCCAACACTGGGCTAGCGTTAGTTTTTACTTGTGCCGACATAATGCCAACAGAAAATACCATTAGGGTAAGTAGGATGTAGATTTTTTTCATAGCTGTAAGTAATGTTTACAATAAGTTTAACAAAAGTACTGAAATAAAATTCAACAAAACAAGAAGCAATTTATAACTACTCCCACCTTTCAAATTACATGCCAGCTTAGTTAGTTGCTGCTAATTTAGATATCTAAAGTCAATATTTACGCGAAAGCCTTTCGTTTTATGATTTTTTAACGGTTTTCTTCCGCACAAAATAAACCAATGCCAGCAATGTGCCAATGCCGCCGATTAAGGAAAGTAGATAATTGAAGCTCACAAAGAAATCGAGCCAACTTACATTGGCCTGGCCAAACTCTTTAAACAGCACAACCCCTAAGCTACCCAAATAGCCAAAAGAGTCAACCAAATAAATCAAAAAACCCACGTTGCTGACATATTTGAAGGTGGCAATTAAGCGCTCAAATAATAGACAATTGAACGGGATATACGCCATGTAGGTAGCAAAGCCCGTGAGCGAAATCCAAACAAGAGGGCTAATGATGCCGGCTTGCCATGCAAAAGTACTGAGGCCGGCTATCAACAAACCCCCGAAAATGACCCAGTGGTTTATGATTAGTGCCCTGCGATTGTCTTTAATTATAAACAACATCCCCAAAAAAAATAGCACAGCCAGCGTTACGGGTATCTCTGTTTGTGTGAATAGCTCTGGTTTTTTATCGAATCCCAATGATTTCAAGATGTCGCTCATGTAGGTATCACGCAAATCGCGGAAAGCGGTAAGCACGGTGTATACTAATATGAGCAGCAACAAGCCCGGTGCAAAGGTTTTAAAGAATGCCATACGCTGTGCACCGTTCATGGGCTCGCGCTTGGTGCGCAAGGCTATATCTTCTTCGCTGGGTTCTGGTAGTTGGTTGAGCAGCCATACAAAAAACAGCAGTGGCAGCAAGTAGATGAGCCCAGCCATGAAAGGCATCCAAGCGATACTTAATTGGTTTTGTTCGAGTTGCAATACTATCGAGGAGCCAACTGTTTTGGCAAAACCAGAGGCAAAGATGAAGCTGGTGCAAAGGCCTACACCCATTAACTCCGTAAATTTTCGCCCCTCCAGATAACTGAATACCAATCCCCAAACCATACCCAGTGGTATACCATTTAGGAACATAAACACAGGTTTGTACTCAACTGGAGCTAGCGCAAAGCCCAGCAAAGCCGCTTCGGCAAACAGGATAATACCTACAATGCCCCATGCCCGCTTGTTTTTGCCCATTTCGGAAACTACCTTGATGCCAATAAACTTGGATAAGATGTAACCCAACAGCTGGCTAATACCAATAAGCGACTTGAAAGTGAGCCCCAGCATCTTGGGGAACTCCTCATAGCCCGTAGCAGTAAATGGCTTTCGAAAACCGTACATGGCTGAGTAGGTGCTAAATGCTGCCAGTGTAGCAATCATTACCAATAGCCACGAGTGGTTGCTCATAGCGCGCGTAAGGGCATTGGGCTGCTTGATGCTCATAGTATAATGCCTTTGGTGGTAAGTGGCTTATCTTGCCAAGTATAGTCTTTGAATATCCTTACTTCTTTGTAACCCGCATCCAATATCAATTGCGCTGCCGCTTCAAATTCGCCAGTAATCTCACGAGGGTGGTGGCTGTCGCTGTTTATCATTACAGGTATGCCGAGGGTTTTGGCTTCCTTCAATATCCAAGCGCTAGGGTAGGGCTCATCGCTCAGCTTTTTATACATGCCGCGGGTGTTCACTTCCATTATCACGCCGGTTTTTGCGGTAAGCTCCAATGTTTCCATTATCGAATCGCGATACCACGTGGCGGCTTCATCAAAATGTGGCTTGGCTTTATTGTGCATTTTTATCTTGTCCAGGTGGCCCAGTATATCGGGCTTGGCCTCGTTAAGCATTTGGCGGGTGTATTGTTGGTATAGGGTTACCAGTTTGCGTATATCGCCATTAAATATCTCCTGTAATCCCTTGTCAAAGTAGCTGTGGGTATAGTCAATCTCGAAACGGGTACCGTCCTCAAAGGCATCAACATAATGCACGGAGCCAACGGTATAGTCCAACCCTAACGAGCTGATGGCGGGGTCGTTTACACCAGTAAGCCCTGGCACATAGTCCACTTCCATACTTAGGTAAACTTCCAAGCGGCCATAGTACTCATCTTTTACCGCATTTACCAAGGCAATGTAATCCGTAGCATCTTCCTGCTGCATTGACCATGCATTGCTGAACGGGACAGGGCCATGGGTGCTAAAGCCATAAATGGCTACATTCTGCTCGATTGCGGCCTTGGCGTATGCTTCGGGCTCATCGGTGCCATCGCAAAAGCGGGTATGGCTGTGGTAGTTGGTCCAGGCTGTTGTAGGCATAAAGCAGTAGAAACGCTAAAAATAAGTGTTAAGCACGTGTTAAACGAATGTGCGGTGTTAGCACATCGTTAAATACTTAAAATGAGCGCGGGAACCATGCTGTGCATGATTCCCGCGCTTAATTTTTACTTTGATAAAATTACTTCTTAGGTTCCAACACCAGCACTACTTTGTTGAAATCGGATGCAGCGTTGATTACCGACCTAAAACCTTCGTACTGCTTCTTATCGATTGAGGAAGTAGCATAAAACTCCAAGATGTCAATTTGTACCACATTGTCTGTCACCGTATAGGTGGAGTTAAAACTAGCTGCCACTTCTCCTTTGTCTTTCAATTCTTTGCTGATTTTTACATCTTCCAACCCTTTTACGACATAACCCTCGGGTATCGTAAAATAGATATGGTGAATGTATTGCTTAGGGTAAGGAAAGTCGATATCCGTTTGGCGTACGTGCTCTTGGTACAATTCCGATTGTGGCCCGATAATGTCGCCCACATTCAAAATGTAGGTGCTGCCAGCATTTTCAATCAACTCCGATGAGGTGTACTCCCCGCTCAACTCCAAAGGCTTTTTGCTTGCATTGTCAATTACATTGGCATTTACGGTTGTTTTTGATTTGATAACAGCATCGTCCAAGCCAGAGGCCATCAATTCTTTTATAAACTCCTCCTTGCTCTCGTCATCGGCATACTCAAAACTCAGTCGATAGCTGTAGGCAGTATGTCCGGTCCAGCTTTGCTTTTTCTTCACGGTTACATTTTCCATGCTCTTGTCAAACACCACCTCGGCATCTAGCTTTATGGTATTTTCTTGGTAGTCCATAGCCGGTATCTCCCTCACTTGGCCTAAACCGTAGGGTACGGTTATAAACAAACCGTTGTTGCCAGTTAGGTAGCTAGGGGGTACGCCCAACCGTAAGTGCACGTTGCCAGGTGAGATATACTTTTTAAGCTCTGGTATATAAATAAGGAACTCATCAAGGTTGTAATAATCTTCAAACTCTGCAACAAACTCATTATCATACCGGCTGCACGATACCACCAACTGGTGCTTAATGCCCAAGTTGAGTAGGCATAAACCGTACAGGCGCGTTAAGCCCATCTCATTACCATACTTGCGGCTGATGATTTGTGCAGGGTCGTTTAGGCCAGCCCCCGATTCTAATTTGATGGCTACATTACTTTTTAGATAATCTTCTAATGCCAATAGCTTTTCCTCAACGGTTTTAAGTTTATGAATCTTGATAGACTTCATAAATTTCTCCGGATCGAACTGAGTGGGGAAGGAATATACCGAGCTCATGTACCTCATCGATGCATCGTTCCAAGTATTCAATCGGGCATCTTCGCCTTTACGACCGTCCAGCTTATAAGCTATCTTTTGTTGGCTAGCACCGTAGCCACTGTAATCCTCTTCAAACAAGGCCTCTATATCGTTTACCGTTACCGATAGCCGATAGCGCTCGCCTTCTTTCACAAATTCACCGCTGGGGAAGCCATTGTAGCCGTAGGTACCGAACTTCAACTCGTCCACAGTAATCAAGGTAAACATCGCCTTTTTTACTTCCGCATCCGTTTGGAAGGTCTCGCGTCCAAATATTTCAGCCTCACGTTTAATGGTATAGATGTATTCAATCTCGCCGCCTTTTTCTACGCCTTCAATAGCAAATAGGGCAAAACTGCCATAGTCTTCATAATTTTCTAGGTTGCGAATACTTTCTTCGTTAAGTTCTTTCACGGTGCCGTCCTTAGCAATGGAACGGGCTTTTAGGGTAATCACATCATCATCTTCGCGGATGGGTACAAATACCTTGTTGTATTCGTCAACACCCTTGTCATTGTTTACCCTTATGCGCTTGTGGCGGGTAATGTACATATCGAAGTCGTCCTCGCCGCCATCTGGGTTTTTGGCGTATTCCATTACCCGGTTGTCTAACAAGATTACTGCGTTGGCAGAGTCTTCATCGGGTGCCAAGGTAACCAGCTTTACAACCGTATCCCAATCATAATTGGCATGATAGAAAACGGATGTTTTGGGCTTAATGTTTGACAATGGATGCGACTGGGCAAAAGCCATCGTCGAAAACAGTGTGGTAATTATGAGTAGATAAGCGTTTTTCATGTAGCTAGTGCCTTTATGGTTTTTTGGTAAATACAATGGTCTCTTTGTGTGCTTTGCCCAACTGGGCAACAAACTCGTTCCAAGCGTCGAACTGGCTGGGTTCTAGCATAATGGTGCTAATGTATACGCGCTTTACTTGTTTTACGGTTTTACCTTCTTTAATGTAAGTTATGTTGTAACCGAAGAACTCATTTTTGTATTCTGAAGATGCTGGCAGATATTCTACATCATATCCTTCTGGTACATCAATCACTGCTATCAAGTTATTATCAACTTTATAATCGAATTCAAAGCTGTAGGTGCGCTTATCCTTTTCGATAGGCACAGTATTCAGCATTTTATCGAAGTTGGCGCTTATGTAGTACTTGCCTGCAACACCTTTCACATAATCGGGTATGGTGCACTCGTAGTCAATTTGCAAGGGCGTGGCCGCGTTCAGCGGGTCGTTCATGGTAAATTTATCCGTACGGAATTTGTTGTTGCCCTTTACCAGTAGCGACGTTACGTATCTATTGTCGTCAACTTTATCCTTCGAGTAATATCCATAAGCTGCATCCACTTTAGGGTATCCGCGCCAAGTGGCCACTCCTTTACCTTTTAGGTCGGTACCGGCAATCACTAAATGTACCGAGTCAATTATCTTATTGTTCTTGCATTCAATAATCGGCACCTGTTTAATTACGTAAGTATTCCGGTCAATGCCAATCATCGCTTGTTTACCTTGTATCATATCGGTAGGCAAGTCAAGCGTTTGGTACTTGCCGGTAGCATCTAGAAACAATGTATCACCATCCAATATCAATGCGGCTATCATGTGGTTGTCTACCATCGGGGTGGGTACCTTATCATAGGTATAAGGTTTGCTACGAGTACCTATCCAAGTTAAATACGCTTTTTGGCCTGCTAAACGCAACATGCTGCTCAGCAAGTTGGCCATATCCTTACAGTCGCCATATTTTTTTGTACAAACATCAATGGCATTGCGCGGTACAAACCCGCCCATACCATCTTCAAAAGCTACATAATTAATATTTGCCTGCACCCATTTAAATACTGCTTCCGATTTTTCACGATCGGTTTTCTTGTCTTTGATTAGGTCGTCCACAATCTTTTTAAGCTCAGCCTCACCTTCAGGGTTAATGTTTTCTACTAGTCCTGCATACCAATCATACAAGTCGGCAACGTTCCGTAGTATTGGTTCTTCCTTACCACCTAGTTTGGCTGAAGTAATGTGTACAATAATATGCGGGTCGAAGTAGGTGCGGCTAGGGGCACTACCTTCAAACTTCAGCTTGGGTAAGTTTTCTGCAGTCCAAGTGTATAGTATGTGCCCGTTAGGTTGCTTGGTTTCCTTAAATTGAATTTGGTCGGTGTTGTTGCCCAGCAATACGTAGGCAATCTTTACATCAGGAGGAAAGCTAACGCTAAACTCCGCCTTCATTACCGGTACATAATAGTTGAAGAAGAACATACCCAGCATACGCGGATCTTTAATATGCTCGGTATAGTCCATCTGCGTACTGGCACCTGCCATTACCCCAGGGAAAATGAATTCCATCTTCTTGCTATCATCAAAAAATATTCCGCTGCTGGTGGAGCTCTTTACTTGGAAGTTGGTCACTTCTACTTTCTTGCTCTTTTTACCATTGGGTATTTCTGTAAAAGCTGTCAAATCTTCAATTTCGGAGAAGCTGCTGTAGTAAATAGCTTCTCGAGACATGCTCAAGTCGTTGCCCGTAAGGTAGTGTGCACGCTCTTTTACCCGGCTTTTAATACTTAATGAGTCGCCTACAATTTGTATGTCCAGCCGTTCGCTCATTTCCAGGTACACCACATCTTCCTTGGGGAATTGTTCCAGTAGCAAAGCATCTTGTGCGAATAGTAGTGATGACGTACATATAGTTACTATTAATCCAGTTAACAGTTTTCTCATGGCGTGTTATTATTGATTTTTGCCCTTATTGGTTGCGCTCAGAATACTTTTTGTGAACATACTGCCGAAAATCTAGATTAACAACAAAGTTGGATAGAAAGCGCATTTTGAAAGATAACTCCACTCTAGAACGTGCCCTATGACAACATTAGTGCCGTAGGGCCAACAATTTTAACATAGTTTATGTTTTGCCCAGTATGTATAGCTTGCAAGACTTTGTATCCATTATGTTTAAAAAATAGTGAGCTGTGTTATGAAATAACCCCAGCATTCTAGTATTTTTGCGCTCTTTAAAGGAAAGCCGAAATCAACACAACACACTGTAACTTAAATCTATACTCACTAACCCAGAAATTATGAATGCGCAAACTATTCTTTACGTATTACCAGTACTAGGCGTTTTGGTGCTGTTGTACACTTACTTCAAATCAAGGTGGGTAATTAAACAAGATGCTGGCGATGCCAATATGGTTGAGCTTGCTGGTTATATAGCCGACGGCTCCATGTCGTTTTTGAAAGCGGAATGGAAAATGCTTGCCGCATTTGTAATTCCTACCACTTTATTGTTGGGATGGTCAGGCACATTAGGTCACAATTCACATTGGTTAATAGCAGTAGCATTTGTTATTGGTGCTATATCATCTGCTTTTGCTGGCTTTATAGGTATGAACATTGCCACTAAGGCAAACGTTCGCACCACGCAAGCTGCCCGCACGAGCTTAAAGCAAGCCTTGAAAGTATCTTTTGCTGGTGGCACGGTTATGGGCCTTGGTGTTGCAGGTTTGGCGTTGCTAGGCTTGGGCTCATTGTTCATCGTGTTTTACTACAAGTTTGTAGTAAATGAAGGTGCTGGTGTAAATGGAAATGAAATGGCTACTGCCCTTGAGGTATTGGCTGGTTTCTCGCTAGGTGCTGAAAGTATCGCATTGTTTGCCCGTGTAGGTGGTGGTATCTATACCAAAGCTGCCGACGTAGGTGCCGACTTGGTAGGTAAAGTTGAGGCTGGTATCCCTGAAGATGACATCCGTAACCCGGCAACCATTGCCGATAACGTAGGTGATAACGTAGGCGACGTAGCTGGTATGGGCGCCGATTTGTTTGGTTCATACATTGCTACCATTTTGGCTACCATGATTTTGGGCCGCGAGATTGTATCTGCCGATAACTTTGGCGGTATTGCCCCTGTCCTTTTGCCAATGCTTATTGGTGGTATGGGCTTGGTGTTCTCTATTGTTGGTGCTTTGTTGGTTACCATTAAAGATGATAAGAGCGATGTACAAAGAGCTTTGAATATCGGTAACTGGAGTTCTGTAATTTTCACCGTTATTGGTTCATACTTCCTTATCCACTGGATGTTGCCTACTGGCGACTTGGTAATGAGTCGCGTAAATTCAAATACTTTTACTGCCAATGGCGTGTTTTATGCGGTATTGGTTGGCTTAGTAGTAGGTACTTTAATGAGTATCATTACTGAGTACTACACTGCTATGGGCAAACGCCCTGTTAACTCCATCATCAAAGGTTCTTCTACCGGCCATGCTACCAACATTATCAGCGGCCTATCTGTAGGCATGGAGTCAACTGTTTTGCCAATCCTGGTATTGGCTGGTGGTATCATCTTCTCTTACGCTTTCGCTGGCCTTTACGGTGTAGCTATCGCTGCTGCCGGTATGATGGCTACTACTGCCATGCAATTGGCTATCGATGCATTTGGCCCGATTGCCGACAACGCGGGTGGTATTGCTGAAATGAGCGGTTTGCCTAAAGAAGTTCGTGAGCGTACCGATAACTTGGATGCTGTGGGTAATACCACTGCCGCTACCGGTAAAGGTTTCGCTATCGCTTCAGCTGCGCTTACTTCATTGGCTTTGTTCGCTGCTTTCGTAGGTGTTGCGGGCATCAGCTCTATCGACATTTTTAAAGCCCCTGTATTGGCTGCCTTGTTTATCGGTGCTATGATACCGTTTATCTTCTCTGCATTGACTATTGCTGCCGTTGGCCGCGCTGCCATGAAAATGGTAGAAGAGGTTCGTCGCCAATTCCGCGAGATACCAGGTATCATGGAGTACAAAGCCAAGCCTGAGTATGAAAAATGCGTAGCTATCTCTACCGAGGCTTCCATTAAAGAAATGATTGCCCCAGGCCTTATTGCCTTGTTGACCCCACTTATCGTTGGTTTCGGCTGGCAGAACAGCTGGGTTCCTGGTGTGACCGCCCCAGAGGTATTGGGTGGCTTGTTGGCTGGTGTTACCGTATCGGGCGTATTGATGGCTATGTTCCAATCAAACGCCGGTGGTGCTTGGGACAATGCCAAGAAGTCTTTTGAGAAGGGTGTGTTGATTAACGGTGTAATGCAATACAAAGGCTCTGATGCCCACAAAGCATCGGTAACCGGCGATACCGTTGGTGATCCTTTTAAAGATACTTCAGGTCCATCAATGAACATCTTGATCAAATTAATGTCAATCGTTGCTTTGATTATTGCTCCGCACATTGCTGTAGAAACGGGCGCTATTGGCCAGGCTACCGGTGCTACTGAGCCAACAAATACTGTTGTTCTTGGTGCTCCTGCTGCCAATTTTGTTGACCCTGCTACTACTCTAGTTGTAGGTCAATAATTAGGCTTAATCTTATACCAACCGCCCTGCTTGTGCTTACAGGTTGGGCGGTTTTGTTTATAGAACATAGTCATTGCCAAAAAGCGCACGTCATTGCGAGGAGCGACTTTCGAGCTTTTCGCGAGATTGGAGTGACGCGGCAATCCCATGAGTCGGAGAATGATGCTCGCAAACCGCTAAAGACAAAAACGTATTATGTATAGAAACCTAGGTTAAGGAACTTCACTAGCATGGTGAGGGGATTGCCGCGTCACTCCCATGCCGATGAAAAATCGGCAAAGTCGCTCCTCGCAATGACGCGCATTTTTGTGTTTAGGAAGAAAACCTTACCCTTACCGCACTTCCCACAACCCAAACCAATCCCGCAAGCGTGCTCCCCAACACTGCGCCGCCAACTATATCAACAGGGTAGTGCACGCCAACATAAATCTGGGCAAAGGAAACCAGCAAGGCCAAGGCTAACAAAGCATAAAGCGGCCAGCGATAATGCCTGTAAAGGCAAGTACCCACAATTACAGCAAAACCAAAGTGGTTGGTAGCGTGGGTGGAAGGGTAGCTAAACCCACTACCGCAATTAATAAGCAGGCGTACCTGTGCCTCCAACTGAGGCTCCCTGCAGGGGCGAAGGCGTTCTACCCAAGGCTTAATAAGGGAAGCGCTGATTTGATCGCAAAGCGCGAAGGTGATGAGCGTAAAGCCGATAAACCACAGGCCCTGCCACTGGTAACGGTATCGAAACCAAGCAGCCACAGCAATGTAAAGTGGTATCCACGTGTATTTGTGTCGCAGTATAGGCATCAGCAAATCAAAGAAACCATTGGCAAGGCCGCTGTTGATGGCGACAAATGCATCACGGTCTAGTTGAAGCAGGCTATCCAGCATGTTTGCGCGCTATCATAATCAAACGGTCGGAGTGTTCCGGGTCGTATGGGTTCAGTTTATAATCACCAAAGGTTTGCTCTAACACAAAGCCCGTTTTGGCGAAGTAGTTTTGGAAATCCTCAAGTTCCAAAGCTTGCACTGCTTCGGTGAAGGTGCCTTTCTCGCCACCATCCACTATCGATATTTCCTTTACAATCCGGTCGTTAAATACAGACCGCTGGATATGGAACGTAACACCACCAACCACTTTGCTTTCCTCTGCTACTAGGTTTTGCAATACAGTATGGATGTTAAAGAAGTCGATAACAATTATACCACCTTCCTTGAGCCCCCAATTAGCGGCACGAAGGGTTTTCACATTATCGCTTTCGTTATCAAAGTACCCGAAACTGGTAAAGAAGTTGAAGACGTAATCGAAGTAATTGATGCGGAAATAGTTGCGGATGTCGTGCTGGTAAAAGTGCAAATTATCCATTTCGGCCAGCTTTGCCTGGCGGATGCTTCGGGTGGAGAGATCCACACCCGTTACATCAAAGCCTTTGTTAGCCAAAAACATGGAGTGGCGGCCTGCACCACAGGCAAGATCAAGAATGCGGCTATCCCATTTAGGCTTCAAGTGGGCCAAAAGATTGCTAATGAAACGCTCGGCCTCCTGCTCATCCCGGTGCTGGTACAATAAGTGGTAGTATGGCGAATCAAACCATACTTTGAACCAATCGGTTACGTTTTTGGTGGCCTCGGGCTCCTCGTTCATCTGCTGTTTTATAGAAATAATGTGCTATTTTCGTGTGCTAAAATACTGGGAAAAATTGACTTTAATCAAATCTATATCAGGCATCCGCGGTACTATTGGGGGTACACCGGGCGACAACCTAACGCCATTCGACATTCTGAAGTTTACAGCAGCCTATGGCGTTTGGTTGAAAAATAAAAAAGCTGATCATTATAAAGTAGTAATCGGCCGCGATGGACGGGTTTCTGGCCAAATGGTACAGCAACTGGTAAGTGGCACTTTGCTGGCATTAGGTATTGATGTTATCGACCTAGGCCTGAGCACCACACCCACCGTGGAAATGGCCGTAGTAAACGAAGGTGCCACAGGTGGTATCATCCTTACTGCCAGCCACAACCCTAAGCAATGGAATGCATTGAAACTATTAAACGCCGATGGTGAATTTATATCAGAAGCTGATGGCGAAACCGTATTAAAGATTGCCGAGAAAGGTGACTTTGATTTTGCCGAAGTTGGTAAACTAGGCGTATACAGCACCAAAGAGGGTTATATTGACTGGCATATTGAACAGATATTGGCTCTTCCATTAGTTGATGTTGCCGCTATTAAAGCCAAAGACTTCCGTATAGTAGTGGATGCCGTGAACAGTACTGGCGGTATTGCGGTACCTAAGTTGTTGCGCGCATTGGGCGTGAATAATATAGTAGAGATTTGCTGCGAGCCTGATGGCCTGTTTACGCACAACCCAGAACCACTACCGGAGAATTTGATTGGCCTGATTAGCGAAGTAAAGAAAGCTAAAGCCGACATTGGTATTGCCGTAGACCCTGATGTGGATCGCCTAGTATTTGTAAATGACGATGGTAATTGCTTCGGCGAGGAGTATACTTTGGTTGCCATTGCTGATTATGTTTTGCAACACAAACCAGGCAATACCGTAAGCAACCTTTCTTCAACCAAAGCTTTAAAGGATATCACCTTAAAGCGTGGAGGTGAACACTTTGGCACCGCCGTTGGCGAAGTGAACGTGGTAACCAAAATGAAGGAAGTGAATGCCGTAATAGGAGGGGAGGGCAACGGAGGAATCATCGTACCTGAGCTGCACTACGGACGCGATGCCTTAGTGGGAATTGCTTTGTTCCTTACGCATTTGGCTAAGTTTGGGAAGTCGGTATCGGTGTTGCGCTCGCAGTATCCTAACTACTATATCAGCAAGAACAAGATTCAATTGTCGCCGGAAATGAACGTGGATGAGGTTTTGAAAAACATCCACAAAAAGTATAAGAAACAGCCGGTAAACACCATCGATGGCGTGAAGATTGAGTTTGACGAGAATTGGGTTCACCTGCGCAAATCTAACACGGAGCCAATTATCCGCATCTATGCCGAGAGTGCCAACGAGACCACCGCGCACACCCTCGCCAATAAAATAATGAGCGACATTAAGGATTTGACTAACGGACAGGGGTAAAGCACCAAGTATATCCTCATGGTTGATCAGCCCTCACTATAATCTATCCAATCTACGATAAACAAAGAAGCGCCCGGCGTAAACCGGGCGCTTCTTTGTTTGCTTCAATATGGTAATTGATGCTCTTACCTCACCAAGCTAAAGCTGCCGGTTTTCTCGAGCACTTTGTATTCGCCGTTCACCAATAACCAGGTTTGTACTACGGCATGGTAGGTATAGCTATCGTTGTTTTGCTCCTTACCGTTGAAAGTGCCGTCCCAACCTTGGTTGATATCGGTGGTTTCAAATACCATTTGTCCCCAGCGGTTGTAAATTTTAAACTCTACCAATGATTGTATGCCCCAGCCACGCACAAAAATCAAATCATTGCTATTATCGCCATTTGGGGTAAAGGCAGTAGGCACATCAATAGTGGTCTCCGGTTTCACTTCAAAGCGGTAGATTGAAGGTACTTGGAAACAACCGCCCGTATCCGAAATCAGTACAGTATACTCCGTGTCTTCCAGCGGCCTAGCTTCCAGCACCGCACAGTTGCTGCATGATAGCCCTTCGGTTGGGGTCCATACGTACGTGTAACCGGTACCTAAGTCTACGTTCAAGTTTACCCTTTCACCAATTACGATCATGGTATCCCACTCAATTGGGCTAGGGCGAAGCAACACCACCACAGCAGTTGCCGCGGTATCAGCGCAACTGTTACTGTCGCTAACTATTACTTGGTAGTCGGTAGTAAGCGGTGGGGTAGCAGTAGGGTTGGCTATGGTGCTATCATCCAAGGACTCGCCAGGGGTCCAATCATAGTTGACAGGGAAGGCGCTTACCAAGGTGGTAGTTATCTGGAACGATTCATCTTCGCAGATGGTCCCACCCTGTGCTGTTACCACTGGGGTAGGGTAAACTTCTAGCGTCTTTTCAAGTGTATCCACGCAACCGAGGGTTTGGTCTCTCACAGTAAGCCTAATGGTGTATAAACCGGCGCTATCATAGTTTATTTGTGGTGGTGTTTCGCCCGAGAAGCTCTCCCCGTTGCCAAAGGTCCAGTTCCATTGATCGGCACCAATGGAGGTATTGGTAAAGACATCGGTGGAGCCAAGACAATGGGCAGTATCGCCAAGGGCGGTTTCACCGTTCCTATCAAAATCAGCAATTACGCGGTGAATGGTGATAGGCTTCTGCACGGTCGCTGCGCACGCCGAGTCGGTAGACCACATGATAAGCGATACCACCGTTTGGCCGCTTGGTGGGTGAAAATCGTATTGGTGGGTAATGGGAGACTGCTGGTTGGCACCCGTACCATCGCCAAAGTCCCAAGTATAGTATGTTACATCGGTAGTATCGAAGAGGTTGAAGGTGATGCTTTCGCCTTTACAGATGGCACTGGTGCTAACGGTAAAGTCGCCTTCGGGGCCTTCCACATTAAAGGTTCGTCTTACGGTATCGCTACAGCCAAAGGAAGTCCTTACAATCAAACTTACATCGTAACTTCCCGGCTCATCAAACAGCGTACCTACTGTCGGGTCCGGCTGAACCGGTGAACCCGTACCTAAGTTCCAAATACGGGTAAAGCCTCCTTGCGTAGTATCGGTAAAGTTGAGCTGTATGGGGTAACAAAGTGTGGTGGAGGTATCGCCTGTAGAGGTAAAGCCAGCATTGGGGTACCCTTGCACTATTACCAGTTGATTGATGGTTTGGGTGCCGGGGCAACCTACGCTATCGGTTACGTTCAAGGTTACGTTGTATGTTCCTGGGGTAGTGTATTGGTGTGCAATAGCGGAAGTATCGGCGCTGGGGCCAGAGCTATCACCAAAATCCCAATCGTAGGTATCGTAATTGTTAATGGAGGCCCTAAACCTTACCGTATCGCCAGCACATACAAATCTAGTGCCCACAGTACTGAATGCAGCACTCGGAATAGATGGGGTAATGGAAACAAAAGCAGTATCGAAACAACCTATTTCGTCAATAGCTACCATAAATACTTCGTACTGAGTGGTGCCAAATGGCGGGGCATTATAAGTATGACTAGGGTTTTGGGTAGTAGCAAAGGAAAAGCCATCGCTAAACCACCAGAACCAACTAGCAATAGTAGTATCTGATACGGTGGCATCGGTAAAATTTACCGTTAGCGGCAAGCAACCAACAGTATCGCTGGCGGCTATTGCCGCATCCAATCCATATACCTTAACGATGGTTGAAGTGGTGTCCCAACAGCCATTCTCATCTTGGGTATAGAGCGATATTGGCTTTATGCCGGGTGTTGAGAAAGCGTATTCCGCACTGGGGCCACCTGAGTTTACTAAGGGGGTGGTTGGCTCAAAGTCCCATAAGTAGCCACGACTGCAACGGCCAAATACATCTACGGGTGCAGTGGCGCGGTAGTTAAAGGTATCGCCCCTACAAACGTTATATTGCGCAGGTAAAGTGATGGACATATCCCTGATTCTAACCGTATCAATATCCACCACTGGGTCGCAACCGTCGGTACTTGCCATGGTAAGCGTAACCACATAGTCGCCCGTTTGTGTATAGGTATGGGTAAAGCTTGGTGATAGATATATGGAGCCGTCACCCATACTCCAAATCGTGGTATCCACGTTGTTGGTTATGGCATTAAACCTTACGGTAAAGCGGTCTTGGCAATCGGTATCTATTTCCATATGGCCATATGGCCCTTTTACCTGTATGGTGCTGGCTATAGTGTTTTCGGTATAGCAATTGTTCCTACCAGCTTCTAGCGATAGCGGGTATGTGCCTGGAGCCATATTTACTACCCAAGTGGCATTAGGGTCGTTGGGGCAATGGTCAGGTAGCGGTATGCCGTTTACCTCATAATACCAGCTATCCAGCGAGTCTGTTGCGGGCGATGAGTTAGTAAACGAGAGTGTATCGCCCTGGCAAAGTACGGTAGCATCTACGCTAAAGTTGGGTGTTGGTGCACCCCTCACAATTATGGTTCTTACAATGGAAGTATCGATACAACCATCTTGGCTTTCTATAATCAAAATCGCTTCATATTCACCGGGTTGGGTGTAGGTATGGGTAACAACAGTATCGGTGCCTAATGCTGAGGTGCCATCACCAAAGTACCAGTCATACCTTACAATCGGTGAAGCGAATTCCGATGAGTCGCTAAAGGTTACTGGCAGCGGCGCGCAACCTAATAAGCTATCCACCAAAAAACGGGAAGTGATGGGCCAAATGGGCACTATAGTTTTCGACAACGAATCCCTACAACCAGCATTGGTGGTAAGGTACAGTGTTATGTTGAAGTACAAAGAGTCATCCCAAACTACATATTCGGTAGTATCGGGGGTATTGAAAGGTTGGTTTACGTTATTACCAACGTAGTTGCTATTGCCGAAAGGCGTCTCCACCGACCAAACGGCGTTGCCAAGTGGTGAGGATTGGTTAATGAGTTGCAGATTAAAGAAGGTATCGCAAGTTAAAGCAGGCAGTGCAGTGAAAGCCGGTACAGGGTCGGTTACGTGTATGGTAATAGTAGTATCATCAGCACAACCGCCTGCGAAGGCAAACATGGTAACTTGATAAGTACCCGGTATGTTATAAGTATGGGTATCGGCGGTACCGGCACTACCATCGCCATATTGAAATGATACGCTCGCCCCTAATGTTTGGTTGACGAATTTAACGAAGGTACATACCGTATCGTTTACGGCGCCCTGTGCATAAAACGATGCCACAGGCCTATCTACCAGTACCGTGCGGGTTATAGTGCTATCGCAACCCAAGTTATCTGTTACGGTTAGATTTACGATGTAGGTACCGGTAGCAGTATAGGTAACCGCAGGTGGGCTTGCCAGGGTAGAGGTAGTACCGTTGCCAAAGCTCCAGTTATATGTAAGGGTATTGCCCGTGGGCGAGTTGCTAGTGGAAGTGCTTGCACCAAAAGTAACGGTAAAGGGAGGTGCACAACTGTTGAGAGATAGGGGAGCATTAGTAAGTACTACATTGGGTGCTTTGGAAGTAGTAATTTGGTTGGTTCGGGTGCGGGTAGCCACACAACCGTTGCTATCGGTTACTTTCAGGGTTACGCTAAAGCGACCTGCCAAAGTATAAGTGTGGTTGGCGTTGGGGCCAGTAGTGCTGGTAGAGCCATCGCCAAAGGCCCATTCCCATTGGCTGATGCTAGCGCCGCCATTGCTGGTTGATTGGTCTTGGAACGAAACGAGGAACGGTGTGCAACCTATAGTATCGGTAGTGGCGCGGAAGTTAGCTGTAGGTGCACCATATACTTGCACGGTAGTAGAAAAACTTACTGGCGAACCGTTTACAGTAGCATTGTAAGTTACATCGTAAGTGCCTGGGGTTGAAAACGTAGCCGAGGGATTGGCCAAGCTAGAACTGGTGCCGTTGTCAAAATCCCAACTGATATTGGTAGCACCGGGTACGCCCGTAAACTGCACACCGCTCAATGGGGCGCAACCGCTAGAGGGGTTTGCCGTTATTTGTGCATGAATGCTATATGGTAATATCAACCCTAGCAACAACGCGATATGTAAGTATGCCTTTTTCATTAACTTCCTTTCTATATTAGCCATAGCATCTATGATAATGCGATTAAGGTATTGTATGCCACGCTTATTTCAAATAATTGCGAGCGGTATTGTAAACATTGTACATGCGCTGGTATTGCTCGGTGGTAAAGCGGCAAGCACACTCCGAAAACGACATATAGTTATCGAACGGTGGAGCATATCTATCGCCTTGTAAATCAGCTACTGGCTGTCCATGATTGCAATTGCGCTGGTTCGTTCCTGGGTCAGCCTCGGTATCGCAAATTAAATCTCCGGCCACTTGGCAGTTGCTACCACTTACAAGCTCGGGTCCGAATTCAATTTCGAAGGTGTGGTACAAGCCAAAAAAGTGGCCCAGTTGATGTATGATAGAATAAGATGCTGGGTCTAGTGCATTGCCGCCCAATACCACCACATCTTCGTCGCCGGGCATAAAGCCAAAACCATCCAACGGCGAGCCATCATCACCTGATGCGGCATCAGTAAAGTACATATTGATTACCTCAGGCTTGTAGTGCAGGTCAATAAGCTCAGGCAGTTTGTTGCCTTCATCAATATCGCGGTAGTAGTAGTCGGGTATGGTAATTACCTCGCAAACCCTAAACGAAAAACCGATTGGCGCAAATGCCACGTTAGCCTTGTTAATTTCTGTTTGTATATCGGCTGCGGTGGTTACCGGCTGTTCATCCTCGCCCAAGCAAATGTAGGCGTATACCGAAAATACCTTGTTGGCCTTAGGTAGCGCAACATTTTGCGCGACTGCAGTGCCCATACCAAGTATGGCTATGGCAAGTACCAAGCCGAAATATTTAATGTGCATTTTGCAGCTATTAAGTGTTGAGTGTAGTTGCATTTTCTATATTTTAAGCCTTTTGGCAGCTATAAATCTAGCCGCCTTATGGCAATTACTCTTCGTTATTCACTTCGTCTTCCAGTTCAAAATCCTTGATACCGATAACGGTAAATTCCGTACGGCGGTTTCTCTGCCTGCCTTCCGGGTTATCGGTACCATCAGGGTTGCTGTTAGGTGCTACAAACACAGTTTCGCCGTAGCCTTTGGCCACCAAGCGGCGCTTGTCTATTCCCTTGCTTATCAGATATTCTACCACGCTTATCGCACGGTTTTTTGATAGGGTAAGGTTGTAGCCTACTGTGCCCACGCTATCAGTATGCGAGCCAAGCTCAATAACCAATAGTGGGTTGCGGTTCATCAATGGCAATAGGGTAGTATCCAGCACGTTCTTAGCATCAGGAGTCAGCTTGGCCGAGTTGTACTCATAGTAGATGTTCTCCAGCACTATCGGTTTGCTCGGTATCATGCCCAAGTTAAAGTCTTGGTTCAATTTGGTAGAAACCGTATAGTTTTTGCCAGCGATACTGATTTCATCGCCGAAGTGGCCACTTTGGCTTACCATTATCTTGTAGTCCTTCTTGTTCTCCAGTACAAACTCAAAGTTGCCCACACTATCGGTCTGCATGGTGCGGATGGGGATTTCAATTTTGCTCACGGGGTCAACATAGATAAGCGATACCGTTGCATCTTTCATAACTATGGTCACGTCGTTGGTATCGGTGGCGGTAACTTTACCTGCCAAAATGATGTCCAGCGTTTCGCGGAATTTGTAAGCATATATATCGTCGCAGCAGGTTTCGTTCTTAATGGTTACGCTACCTGCGCGGTTCGATACAAAGAAGCCTTCCTTTTGATTGGCATTGTTGGCAAAGTAAAGCTCATCGGCACCGGTATTAAGCGGGTAGCCTATATTCTCAGGCTCGGCCCACTTGCTGCGTTGGCCCACGGCTTTAAACACATCAAAACCACCCAAGCCAGGTTTGCCTTCGGTACTGTAGTACAGGGTGCGGGTTACTTTATCAAAGAAAGGGGTAATATCGTCAAGCTTCGAGTTGATTTTGCTGCCCGCGTTGTATGGCTTGCTATAGGTGTCATTTTTAGGGTTGTACATCGTGTACCAAATATCCAATCCACCGCGGCCTTCGGGTCTATTACTCACAAAGTATAGCACCTCACGGTCGGGCTGGTTCAGCCTGCTTTCTATACCTATGGTTGGTTGTGTTTGGGTGTAGCCGCTTAGGTTAATCTCTTCGTTTAGTGCCACCGGCTGCTGCCAAACACCATCTACTAGCTTACTCTCAAATATCCTACAAAGGGTTTGTTTGCGCTCGTTCAGCTCGCAACGGCTAAAGTAGAAGCGCTGCCCATCAAGCGAGAAGGCACCATTGCCGTTATGTTGGGTTGTAGTGTTAAATGGGCCCTCATATTCGCCCTTAAATGTCCAGTTTTCGCCCTTTTTGGTAGCAGTATAGAATTTACGGTAAGGCATATTCAAGCTATCATCAAAGCGGTAAAACTGGCTGCTATCAATACGCAACGAGGCAAAAAGCAAGGTGCTATCATTTAAATAAAGTGGCGAAAACTCCATGTGCACCTTGTTGATGGTGGTACCCACATTTTTGATGTCCACGTTCAAGGGTACGGTATCAATGTAGTATTTGGCCATTTCGGCGCCTTTGTAGGCAAACAGGGCCTGCCCTTTGTAGGGATCATCTTTACCGCCGTCGTAGTCTTTGCGGAATTTCTTTAGGGTAGCCAGTGCACCAGGATAGTCGCCTGTGGCTTTTTGCATTAGGCCGTAGTACAATAGTGCCAGAGGGTACTTGTCGCCAGCTTGCTCGCTTGCTTCCTTGTACAGGGGTAGGGCAGAGGTATAGTCGCGGGTAAGGCGGTATGCTTCGGCCAACTGGTATTTTACGGCAATATCATCAGGCTTATCCTTTAGGTATCGGGTAAAACAGTCAATAGCCGTAAGGGCATCGCCGCCCTTTAGCGCGGTTTTCCCATACTTCTTTAGCTGTCCCGGTTTCAACTTGTCGGGCTGGAAAGCTACTTGACCCAATGCAACTTGTAATGTGCACAGGCAAAGAACCATCAAAAGCCCCTTCATCCAACTTTGCATAACCATCTAGTATTTTACAACCTTTCGCAAGGTATTTGAATAATGTCCAATGGGTTTTTGAAGCCCTTGTAAATCAACGAAACTTCAAAAGCGCCACGGTAATTGGTGGGCTTGTTAAGGTTGGATGAGGTAAGATCGAACGCCCCACCTACCTCAAATTTTTTGAAGTTGACACCACCGGCAATCATCACGGCGTTGGGTGCCGCATCAAACCCCTCGCGCAGCATGGGCCCAGCATAAATGGACTTGATTTTCATCGAGTTTTCTTGGAAATGGTAACCCAATTGCAAGCCGCCAATGAAGTTGCTGGCACCGCTGTGGTACATATACAGTACCCTAGGGATGAGCGACCAACGCGGACTGAACTGCCAATGGCCCGAAAAGGAGAATACTGGGCGGGGCTTCAAGCGGTTGTCCTTTCCGAAGAAATTTTCTTTTGGTAGGTTGATATGATACACCGCAAAACCCACCTCTGGGCGAAACTTAGTGCCGGTATAGGTCCACACCACGCCTGCGTTCATATCGAAATACATGGTTTGTATGTCGCTGCCAGCATCGCCAGTAGGCAGTTGGCCATCAAAGTAGCCGGTCTCCATGTTAAACTGGTCGGGGAAAGTGGCAGAGGCCAAGCGCTTATCTACCAAGCCAGCTTGCACGCCGATGTTCAAGCGGTGCTTCTTTACTGGCAACTGGTATGCGCCCGAGAGCATGATTTTGGTGCTGTTGATACCCTCAGTGCCGCGGGTGCGGTCGTTGTAAAGGGCTATGCCTGCCCCTATTTTACCTTTTTTGAGGTGGAACTGATAATCGAAGCTGGCAGCGATGGTATTGAACGCGGAGCCAAACGAGCGCCACTGGTTGCGGTAGATACCTGCTACACGCCAATCGGCATCGTGGTTGATGGTCTCGCCCGGGTTTAGGGTAAGCGGTGCATGATAAAACTGTGTAAAATGGATGTCCTGCGCATTAACTTGACAAACTCCGACAAATAGAAATACTATAAAAAATAGGTAGGCCCTTATCATGTGTGGTTCTTATGTGGCAAATATAAGATAAACAAGAAAATAACAAAGCAAAACGGGCAGACGGGCGAACCTGCGGTATAAAGATAATAATGATTGAGAGAAGGTTGCAGGCGGAGGTGTTAATTTTTAATTTAAAACGATTTTTTGGTAATGTAGGTAGCGAGCTAGCTGAACATCAAAACATCATTCGCGATTCACGTTGCTTCTTTTTGAATCTTCTCCATAGAGCTGTTATTACAATTATTATAGCAGTGGCTATATGGCCGTAGCGATGATGTTGAGTAGCGAAACCTTGGTGGAGGGACCGAAAGCTATATAAACACAGGCAATGTATACTGGCCAAAAAGTGAGATCGCGCAACACTTCGCTCTTTTCTAGCGTAAATTCATTCAAAAACACAAGACCAGTGCAGGCCGCACCACTAATGATACCCGCCCATAGCCATCGCCACGACCGGCGTGGGATGGGTTTTTCTTCACTATCGAAGGGTTGGTAGCTCATTGGTTAGTGGGTAACTTGATTGCGGTACTTTTTTCAACGGGCAGGGAAGAATTGAAGTATGGAAGCAGCAATGCTAGAAATAACAAAGACCACCGTAAACAATGCTATTATCACATTAGCGGAAGGAAAAGAAGGAATAGATGGGTAGAGCTCTAGGGAAGTTACCCATAGTATCATTATCAACGGCAAGCATAAACCGATTAGGCAACAACCCAGAATCTTTACAAAATGATAACCGCGACTACCCCAAAGTGCGATATAAAGAGCGCCAACTAATGTTGGGGCAAAATAGAAAAAACCGCTGGCCAACAGCACCATAGTACGGGACGGAAATTCTATGTTTCTAGTAGCCACCATTATAATTAACAAGGTTATTATGGAGAAAAGGCCAGCCACTATCCCAATCAGCCACCACACGGCGGGCTTTCGTTGGATAGCATTGTTGATTTGAGTGTCTAAAATTTGTTCGCCCATATTTACTTCAATAAAATTAACATTTTCAATTGTTAGAAATCAACGTTCTACAGCCCTTTTACGAAAGTATGGTATTACGCTTGGCAGCCAAGTAAGCGGTATGGCTGCCACCACTATGCCCACGTTCATGCTCAATATTATCGGTAATGAACCCCACGATAGGCCTGCCATGTTTCCAACCAGAAACAACGCAATGATGGAGTTCAATAATATGGTGGTTTGGTACGCGATAACGCCAGTAGTAATAACCATGCGCAGCGCGGTAAAGTGGTTGAGGTAACTTACTGATACCCTGAACATGGCAAACAATATACCGCCGAAGAAGATGGTGGGGGTGAGATACTTTTGCAGAAAGTGAATCAATTCGTAAGTGGAGAAGGCGCCTTCATAATTGACCATTGCCAACGGGTACAGTTGTTGCAGCCCGTTAAGAAGTACCGTAATTACCAGTCCCGCTGCCAGCCCATGCTTCCAAACCGAAGCCCGAGGGCGCTGGTTGGTTTGCTCCATATCCAGTATTTCTTCCCTCATGCCATTTATCCCTTTTTTAATGCACCTAAAATACCACCATTACCCTAAAGAGAAAACTCCCCCCAAAAAGCATGACGGAAGTTGCATCCTTATAGGATTTACCATATTTTACCTACCTCTGGTCACAACATAGCAAATTTTGGAACATGCGCCCTAGAAAGTTGAAATTCTCCACAAAGCCGATTAAAAAAGTTGAGTTACCATTAATGAAATCCGAGATCATCAAAGAAACTCAGGAGCTTTCGAAAGGGTACAAGCTTATTAGTACAAGCGATTATCGAAAGGGTACTTTGTGTAGCAAGGAGTTGGATTTATATGATGCTAGTGGAAATTATATTGCGGGCGAAATACAAGATGAAAATGGGTTAATAGACTATAAGCAAACCTCTAAGAAATATTGGACGCAAGATTTAAATAAGCCCTATGAGCTATTTGAAAGTAGATTTGACGAACAAGGTGCCCTTATAGCAATCAGATGGTTCGATCACCCTAGTGATCAACATGGACAAACGGGCTTCTTTTTACATGACACTCCGGAAGACAGAGCGCGTCTAGGGAACTTAACTGGTATGAGTAAAGAAATGGTAGAATATTATTTTATGGCGGATGTTTATCCTACTTTTTTGGATAGTTAAACACCCCTAAAAACACCATGACAAAAGTCACTATGCTATCATTTGTTAAAAGCCAAAACAGCCACACCAAACTGAACATTTTGCAGTAACTTTGCGTTGCAGTTATTGTCGATAACAAGGCTACCTATGAAAAAGACCCACATTATAGTTCTGGTGTTTATCGCCGCCTGTGTTGGTGTCATTATTGCCCGCACCGGAGATTACAGCACTTACGAGAGTTTTACCACCGCTGCCGAGAAGCCAGGTCAAGAGTTTCACGTAGTGGGCACCTTGGCCCGCGACATGGATATGCACTACGACCCGGAAGTTGACCCCAACTACTTCAGTTTCTACATGATTGATAGCGAGGGCGTACAGCAAAAAGTAGTATTCCCTGGTACCAAGCCACAAGATTTCGAACGATCGGAGCAAGTGGTGCTGGTAGGCAAAATGAAGGAAGGCGAATTCCGCGCTACGCAAATACTTACCAAATGCCCTAGTAAATATATTGAAGACGAGCTAGAGGTAAAAGAATATAACGCCAGCACTACTTAATGGAGCCCATTGAATACCTAAATGAACTTACCGCGCCAGGTAACCTTGGGCGTTTCTTGGTGATACTGGGCTTTGTAAGCGCACTGTTTGCTTCGGTGGCTTACTTCTTTTCGGTTCAAAAGAAAGACAACCTGGAAAACTCCAACCAATGGCGCTATTATGGCCGTGGGTTGTTTATTGTGCACAGCCTCTCCATATTGGGCGTAGTGCTCACGTTGTTTTACCTTATTTACCATCACCGTTTCGAGTATATGTACGTGTGGCAGCACTCCTCCACAGGGTTGCCGGTGCGCTACTTGTTCTCGTGTTTCTGGGAAGGGCAGGAGGGGAGCTTTATGCTCTGGACTCTCTGGCACGCCATACTCGGCATGATACTCATGTTTACCAGTAAAAAGTGGGAAGCGCCCGTATTGGCGGTGTTTGCTATTACACAAGTGTTCTTGATGAGTATGTTGCTGGGCCTTTGGGTTGGCGATACCAAAATAGGTAGCAATCCGTTTGCGCTATTGCGCGATACCATGGAAGCGCCCATCTTCCAAAACCCCGACTATCTGAGCTTTATTACCGACGGCAACGGCCTCAACCCGCTGCTGAAGAACTATTGGATGACCATTCACCCACCAACGCTTTTCCTCGGTTTCTCTTCTACCCTTATCCCGTTTGCTTTCGCTATTGGCAGCCTTTGGACGAAAGATTACCTAAGTTGGGTAAAGCCTGCGTTGCCTTGGGTGTTGTTCAGTACCATCATTTTGGGCATCGGTATTCTTATGGGTGGCGCATGGGCTTATGAGTCGCTTACTTTTGGTGGTTTCTGGGCTTGGGACCCAGTAGAGAACGCATCGCTAGTGCCTTGGCTTACCTTGGTAGCCGGCCTGCACACGCTGGTGGCTTACAGGCATAGCGGCTATGGATTGGTGGCTACGTACATCTTCTTTATCCTTACGTTCCTGTTTATCCTGCTTTCTACCTTCCTTACCCGTAGTGGTATCTTGGGCGATACCTCGGTACATGCCTTTACCGATTTAGGCATGAGCGGGCAGTTGCTCATTTTCATGCTGTTTTACGTGGCCTTGTCCATCTTCCTATTTATCCGTGGCGGAAAGAGCATCCCATCGCCGCAGCGCGAAGAGGCATCTAGCAGCCGTGAGTTTTGGATGTTCTTGGGCTCCTTGGTATTCTTGTTTTCAGCCCTTATTATCATCGTCGCCACGTGCCTACCTATTTGGAACAAAGCCCTTGGTGCCATACAGGACATGGGCTTCTTTACCGAAAAATCAAAAATCGCCCCACCGGATATTAACAACTACTACAACAATACCCACGTTATCATTGCCATTTTGCTGGGCCTGTTGGCTGGCGGGGTGCAGTTCTTGCGCTACAAGAACTCCGATATGAAGAAGTGGGTAGGCCAAGTAGCCGTGAGCATCCTTATTTCGGCAGTGCTTACCGTAGGCGCTGCTTACGGTGCGGGTATTGATCAGGTGCATTACATCATCATGTTGTTTGCCTCTATCTATGCTTCCGTTTCTAACTTTGATTACATCATTAGGGTGCTCAAGGGCAAAATCAATGTGTCAGGCGGCTCTATTGCGCACATCGGTTTTGGCTTGATGTTGATAGGTATATTGATAAGCAACTACAAACAGGAAATCATCAGCAAAGGTGATGTACGCTTTGCCGATTTCACTGATGAGGAGAGCGAGAGCAACGTACTGTTGCGATTGAACGAACCTTTACGCATGCTCGATTATTGGGTAACGTATGTGGGAGATAGCATTTATGAAGGCAAGAACTTCTATATGGTGGATTACATCCGTGTAAACGGTGCTGGTGACACCATTGAGCAGTTTATGCTAATGCCGAATGCCGAGATTACCCCGCGCATGGGCATAGTAGCGCACCCTGATACGCGCCACTATTGGTATAAAGACATCTATACCCACGTAACCTCAGTGCCCAATAAAGAAGCTATCGAGGCGGAGAAGGATTCCTTCTTTACGCAAACGGTTGGCTTGGGCGATACCTTCTTTGTGGCCAAGGCATTTGTAGTGTTAGAAAGCATCAACAAGACCCCAGTAGTGCCTGATGCCCAAGAGGGCGATATTGCTATTGGTTTCACATTAGGCATTTACAATCCGCTTAACGGCACCCGCCTAGAGGCTGAGCCTATCTATTTGATTAGGGGCAGGGAAGTGATACCGCAAGAAACCGAGGTAAAGGAAATCAGCACCAAGTTTAGGATTGAGAAGATATTGATTGATGAAAATAAATTTGCGATTGGCGTGGCGCAACGCGAAAGTGGTAGTGACTTTATTGTGATGAAGGCCATCATGTTCCCGTGGATAAACGTGCTGTGGATAGGTAGCTTGATTACTACTGCGGGCTTTACCATCAGCATAGTGCGTCGCCGCAAAGAAAACAAGAAAGAGGAATCTCGTGCAGCATAAAAATATAGTGATTATTGGCGCAGGCAACATGGCCTGGCACTTGGGACAACAGTTTATTAAGGCTGGCCACAAGATTGTAGAAGTGTACAACCGAAGCAAGATACCCGGCCAAGAGCTGGCAGTGGAATTGGATGCTGATTTTGTAGACCGCCCCGAAAACCTTACCCGCAAGGCTGATATATACATTATTGCCGTGAGCGACCATGGTATTGATGACATCATCCTCGGCCTGCAGATGGACAAACAGATTGTAGCACACACCAGCGGTGCCGTGCCCATGACGGGTATGGAGCGTATCAGCCTGAACCACGGCATATTTTACCCACTTCAAACCCTTACTAAAGGCACACCTGCGGACTTTAGCGTGGTGCCCATCTTTATTGAAGGTGCCAACGAAAGGGTGGAGCAGGTGCTGACGGAATTGGCACATACCATATCTAAAAACGTGCAAATACTAGATAGCCGCAAGCGCCGTGCGCTGCACGTGGCGGCGGTATTCGCCAATAACTTTACCAATTACCTATACCACATCAGCAGCGATATCCTCCGCAAAGAGAAGCTGGACTTTAGCCTGTTATACCCCTTGATGCAAGAAACCCTTGCCAAGTTGAAAGGCCATTCACCACTAGAAGTGCAAACCGGCCCAGCCAAGCGTGGCGACTACCGAACCGTAGGCGAGCATCTCAATTACCTGCAGGGCCACGATGCTTACCGGGAAATTTACTTGGTACTATCTGAAGGCATCATGAGTCTATACAAAGCCCCCGCCGAAGACGCGATGGGCGAAGAGCACTGGGGCCAAGACTTCGAATTCAGCGAAGACGTGGAAGATTTCCATGACTTGGATTTGGATGAAGACGAAGAATAGTTGTTAGATATAAGACGCAAGACACAAGACGCAAGACTGCTTCAATGATGGATGTTTCCCTTCAGCTATGATGTAGCGATGTGCCATGGGGAGCGGAGTCGAACCATCCGCAACACGGTCACGAAATACAGTTATATATTGTCTGTCATGGAAAATGGGTATTATGCCACCTGAGTTATGTATGGTTCGGCTTCGCTCACCATGACACAATCAGTGGATAGTGCTGAGTGAATTATTCCCGTGCTGCAATCCAAAAAATCCCTAAATCTGACGAATCCAAATTCAGACAAAACTCACTCCTCAAACAACAGCACAAACTGTCCTTCAAACGGATCTAAGTGGGCCTTCACATCATCAAAGAAGGCCGGGCCTTGGGCAGCGTAATAAGGCAGGAAGTTATCCACCCGCTCCATAAGTGTACCACCGGGAAAGAGTTTGGCTTTAAGTGCACGTATCTGGTTTATTGCCACCTCAAAGTTGCGTTTCTCGGCGCGGAGCAGCTT
This sequence comes from Sphingobacteriales bacterium, assembly GCA_027483645.1. Classification (GTDB taxonomy): domain Bacteria; phylum Bacteroidota; class Bacteroidia; order Chitinophagales; family CAIOSU01; genus CAIOSU01. Next base: position 66,014 of record JAIXUD010000009.1, on the reverse strand, counting down.
GCCTTCCAAAGCTTCAAGCGCCTTTATCTGTCCTTGTTTAGAACCTTCAACTGATGAAACTAAGGTAGGGTCAACGGCTTTGGCTTTTTCTAGGATGGCATTGAAGATGCGCTCGGTTTCGGCTTTCTCTTCCACCAATTCCAGCGATTGCAAGGTACGCTCGCGCACGTAGCGCTTAATCAACGCTTCCTCCTCCTCAAACAAATCCTCTTTATTTAGCTCCAGCTTTTGCAGCTTTTTACAAGCATTTTTATCCAATATTGCGGCAATGCTTCGCAACACCAACATCGGGTAGTTTACGCCATAGTGCTCAAAGATGCTTCTCAGCTCCAGCCAATATGCCACCTCCCCGCCGCCACCTATATAGGCTAGGTTAGGAAGGATGGTTTCCTGCAACAGCGGGCGAAGGAATACATTCGGGCTAAAGCGGTCGGGGTGCTGGTTAATCTCAGCAAGTAGTTCTTCTTTGGTAAAGATTTTATAGCCCAATGCTTCGTAGTGGCCCTTTTCATTAAGTACAATACGATCCCTACGGCCTTCGCTTAGGTAGAAGATATTAATGTCGCGCGGACTGGCTTGAAGTTTATAGTTGCATTGGTTGATGCTCTCAATGGTATCATTGATAAGGCCCGTTACACGGTTATTCAGTATCTCATCTTCAATTACATGCTTGAAGAGCTCTTTGTACGCTTTCCTATCTTGGTCCACAACTACAAGTCCGTAGCGGCCAAACAGCTCGGTTACCAACCAAAGTGTGGCTCGGCCTAAAGTGTCGTGCTGGGTATAAGCATGGCGAATTAATGTCAGCAACTCCGTGGCATGGGGCAAACCGCCTAGCTTCTCTTCAATGTGGGTAATAAGTGCATCCAAGCCTGTGGTATCCATCCGCCCAACAGGGCCGCTAGCTGCATGTTCCCAAGTAAGCTTCTCGCCGAATAGGTGGATGTGGTTTATCTCTTCGAAATCGTGGTCTTCGCTGCCAATCCAATACACAGGCACAAAGTTTTGCTGTGGGTAGCGCTCTCGTAATTGCTCGGCGATGTTTATGGTGCTCAGTATTTTATTTACAAAAAACAAGAAGCCGCCAAAGATATTGGGCTGGTGCGCGGTGGTAATAGTAAAGGTGTTATCGTCGGCCAATAACGCGATATTGTCCCTCACCAATTCATTCAGCGCAATACCTGCATATTGTTGTTTCAGCTCTTCCACCAGCACCTCGCGGTTAAGCTTATTCTGGCTTTTGTCGGCTATTACTTGCTCAAAGGCTTCAATGTTCACCTTGTACTTATAAAAGCCATCCAAACAGGGCATATAGTTAAGGTAATCTTGTATAAAGCGCGGAAGCACGCCGGTGGTTTTATAGGGAAGGGTGGTTTTCTTCATTGGTTTCAGGTCCACAGTCTACCGACCACGGTCGACGGACAAAAGGGTTAATAGTAATAGTTGTTTTGTCAAACAGTTGAAACCGAAAATCGTTTCATACCGCTTGCAAAATAGGAAATAACCCCGCTATTTGTTCGGCGCAGATGTTAACAAAGGTGAATATCGATGTTGGAACGTTGGAATGGGTGTGCTCGAATAAATGAAATATAAAACGCACGTCATTGCGAGGAATGACTTTCGAGCTTTTCGCGAGATTGGAATGACGCGGCAATCCCATGACGAAACGAGTGGATTTGATAGGCTGCTGAAGTAAATCGTATTACGTATTTGGCGCAGTGGTCATTGAATACCGTTCTTCGGGTGTAGGGATTGCTTCGTCGCTCCAATGCCGATGAAAAATCGGCAAAGTTGCTCCTCGCAATGACGCTTGTGTCGATGAGGCATTTTGCAGCAGTTTTGAGGATTTTATCCTGAGCTTTTGCCGAAGGATGATACTCACTACTTGATACTAAGAAACCACGTCCCCAATCAAATCAAACTCCGTAGCATCTGTAATCTTCACATTGGCAAAATCGCCAATGCGGACGAAAAACTTGCTGGCATCAACCAATACCTCATTATCTACCTCTGGGCTATCAAACTCCGTGCGGCCCACAAAGTGTTGGCCTTCCTTGCGGTCGAAGAGTACTTTATATGTATTGCCTATTTTGGCTTGGTTTATTTCGAAGGAGATTTCCTCCTGTACTTCCATTAGGCGTGCGGCACGTTCTTGCTTTACCTCGTCGGGGATGTTGTCCTCAAAGTCGAAAGCACCCGTGCTTTCTTCGTGAGAGTAAGGGAACACGCCGAGGCGGTCTAACCGTTGCTCGCGAACAAAGTCCAACAGGTCTTCAAAATCCTCTTCCGTTTCGCCCGGGAAACCCACTAGCATCGTTGTACGTAGGGCAATGCCCGGTACTTCCTTACGTAGCGTAGCTATCAGCTCTTTGGTTTCTTTTTGGGTAATGCCGCGCTTCATGTTCTTCAATACCGGGTCACTGGCGTGTTGCAGCGGTATATCCAAGTAGTTGCAGATGTTGTCGCGCTCGCGCATTACCTGCAATATTTCGGTAGGGAATTTGTGCGGGTAGGCATAGTGCAGACGTATCCATTCAATTCCGGGCACATCGCTCAATGCTTCTAGCAGTTCCTTAAGGCGGCGCTCCTTATATAAGTCCAACCCGTAGTAGGTAAGCTCTTGGGCGATTACCATGATTTCCTTCACACCACTGCGCACTAAGTTCTTGGCTTCTTGCACCAACTCCTCAATAGGGCGGGAGATGTGCTGGCCGCGCATGAGCGGTATGGCGCAGAAGGTACATTTGCGGTTGCATCCTTCGCTTATCTTTAGGTAGGCGTAGTGGGTATCGGTAGTCAGCACGCGCTCGCCAATCAAATCGTGGCGATAGTTGGCGTTCAGTTTGCTCAGTAGAGCGGGCAACTCCATGGTGCCGAAGAAGGCATCCACTTCGGGTATTTCTACTTCTAAGTCGTCCTTATAACGTTGGCTCAAGCAGCCGGTAACATACAGTTTGTCAATATCGCCGTTGTTTTTGGCATCGGCGTATTGCAATATGGTATTAATGGATTCTTCCTTCGCACGGTCGATAAACCCGCAGGTATTTACGATGATGATGTTGCGGTCGCTGTCGTTGCTCTGGTGCTCCACGTCAATATCGCTGCCTCTTAGTTGGGCCATCATCACTTCGCTATCCACCAGGTTTTTGCTACAACCCAGAGTAATCACGTTCACTTTGTTCTTTCCGTGAGATTTAGTACGCAAATCTTAATTTTTAAACAGACTATCAACAAACTCGTAGCGGTTGAACAGTTGCAAGTGCTCTTTCTGTTCCCCAACGCCAATATATTTCACCGGGAAGTTGAACTGGTCCACTATCCCTATTATCACGCCGCCTTTGGCCGTGCCATCTAGCTTGGTTACCGCCAGAGCATTTACCTCGGTAGCGGCGCTAAACTGCTTGGCTTGTTCAATGGCGTTTTGGCCGGTGCTCGCATCTAATACCAGTAGCACTTCGTGTGGGGCATCGGGTATCAGCTTTTGCATTACGCGGCGTATCTTGCTCAGCTCGTTCATCAGGCCCACTTTGTTGTGCAAGCGGCCCGCGGTATCTATTATGATCACATCCACACCCTCTTTTAGGCCTTGTTGTATGGTCTCAAAAGCCACGGCTGCCGGGTCGGCACCCATGCCTTTGTTGATGATGGGCACCTCCACGCGCTGGCTCCAGATGATCAACTGGTCCACTGCCGCCGCGCGGAAGGTATCAGCAGCGCCCAGCATTACTTTCTTGCCGGCTTTCTTAAAGTTGTAGGCCAGTTTGCCGATGGTGGTGGTTTTGCCCACACCGTTCACACCCACTACCATGATTACATAAGGGTGTTTGTGGGCAACAATATCTCCGTAGTTGTGTAGATCTTTAGTGCCGCTGGCATCTAGTATCGCTACCACTTCCTCGCGCAATATCTTGTTCAGTTCGCCCGTGCCGAAGTACTTATCCCTAGCCACACGCGCCTCGATGCGTTCAATGATTTTAACGGTGGTCGGTAGGCCCACGTCTGATGCTATCAGGGCGTTCTCCACCTCGTCCAGCACCTCCTCATCCACGGTATCTTTGCCAGCCACGGCTTTGGCTATCTTGGAAAAGAAGCCATCCTTGGTTTTTTCCAAACCTTTGTCAAGCGCTTCTTTCTTTTCGTCCCTGTCTTTGTCCTTGTCTCTGGAGAGAAATCCGAATAGTGCCATGTAAGTTGTGTTATTTAACCACGAAGGTCACAAAGGAAAATCAACAAAGAGCACTAAGAAAACTTCGTGAACTCTTTGTTTCAACTTCGTGCACTTTGCGGTTGATACATTGTCAATTTCCACAAAAACAAAAAGCCTCCCTTGTAAAACTGAGGGAAGCTTTTATATTGCATGTGCCAAGAGCATTATTTCTCCGACAACAAATCGTTTACCTTATCCTTGTGTACCACACGCTCACGGAAAGTATAAGCACCGCTCTTGGTAGATTTTACGGCCTTAATTACTTTAACCATGTTTTTGCTCTCGCCTTGGTTGGCACCACGGTTGGTTTTCGCGTTTTTACTTACCTTTCCCATTGGTTATTCCTCCTTATTTAATTTCTTTGTGTACAGTATGACGTTTCAGGTTAGAGTTGTATTTCTTCAACTCAATCCTCTCGGTAGTTACCTTACGGTTCTTAGTAGTTACGTAACGGCTAGTACCGGGCACGTTGGTTTCTTTTTGCTCGGTACACTCCAAAATTACTTGGATGCGGTTACCTTTCGATTTCTTTGCCATTGCAGCAGTTGTATTATAATTGATTATCCAATAACTATCTCACCTTTGGCTTCCAACTCGCGCAAGTAGTTGAAGATGCCTTTCTTGTTGATGGTACGCATAGCTTGCGTGCTCAGCTTCAAGGTAATCCATTCATCCAGTTCTGGGATGAAGAATTTTTTTGTTTGCAAGTTTGGTAAAAACTTACGTTTGGTCTTGCGGTTTGATTTAGAAACACGGTTGCCGCTTAGTGGGCCTTTACCGGTTAATTCGCAAAAATTGGCCATGATTCGAAACTTTAAAATTCAAAACGAGTTGCAAAGATATGGCAATTTGGAAGTAAAAGCAACATTAAAAACATTTTTTGTTGCAGGCTATAAAAGTTGCGATGTGGATTGTAGGTTATTTTGGGCGGTGGGGGTTTTTGATGTATGCTATACAATGTGCAAAGACAACATTTTTTAGAGGGTTTTGTCGTCTAGGAAGTGATTATTGATGAGGTGTTGCGAGCTTGGCGTGCTTTAACCACGGAGAACACCGAAAAAGGCACGGAAAAAGACAGAACTGATATTCTGTGATTATTTAAGTGATGGGTTTTGTCGTGCAGGAAGTGAGTGTTGATGAGAGTATTAGGTAAGTTTCTATTTCTCTATCATAGAAAACGAGCCAATTTTTACCAACTTAACTTGTTGGATATAAAGCTCATTAATCAGATCAAGGAAAGGCTCTATGTCAGCGCTGCCAAAGTCAGTTGAGAATTGGATATGTTCCTCGGTTTCCTCTGGTCGGGTAACCGAATGAATAACCCTAGAAAGTCCATTAGCGTCTTCTGGATTTGTGTCCTCTCTATCAATCCATTTATTAATCCAATCAATGAGCCAATCAATGTTTGATGGTTTTGGTGAAAGAATGAATTCACATCCGTTCCAATAGAAGGGATTTAGTTCAATTCTGAAGTCACCATTTCCGTACTCTATGGTTTCGAAATCGAGATATTGAGTGGTGTTAAACTCGGTAGGTTTTGATTCTCCATTTATCATTTCAAAGTGATCTAAGCGATAGAGTTTGAATTCTTTGATAGACTCGTTAGAATTTATCTCTATTAAAATTTCTTTAGCGCCCGTATTGTATCTTTTGTAAAACTCGAGAAGTCCATCAACATACAAATCGCGATGCCGGGTTATTATTGCGTTAAACTCCATAGGTCTTTTACTCTTGTGTCTTTTTCCCTGTGTTCTCTGTCTTATGCTTCGCCTCTTGCATCGCTATTAAAAACGGGTCAGTTTTATTAGATAACAAGTGAAGTTCCCGTTGCGGGTAAGGTATTTCAATGCCTTCTTCTTTAAATTTTTTGAATACGGCATAGTACAGTTGGCTTTTAAGCACACCAGGGCGGTCCATGTATTCCTTCGTCCACACGCGTAGCGTCATGCTCAAGTAGCTGTCGCCGAACGATTCAAATAATACATCGGGCTTGGGGTTTTTCAATACCCCTTGGTTGGCATTGGCCACCTCTATCAGTGCAATCTTTACTTTTTCGGGGTCTTCCTTATAGCTTACGCCCACGTTGTAGTTGAACCGCACTACCTTGTTGGCATGGCTCCAGTTGGTTACGCTGTTGGTGGTAAACTCGCTGTTGGGTACAATAATGGAAATATTGTCGTTGGTAACCACCGTGGTGGCACGGGCCGAAATCTTTACCACATCGCCGTTTACCTCGCCTACCTCAATACGGTCGCCCACCTTAATGGGCCGCTCGAAGAGGATGATGATTCCGCTCACGAAGTTGTTCACGATGCTTTGCAAGCCAAATCCGATGCCCACGCCCAGCGCGCCGGCAATCAGTTTAAAAGAGCTAAGGTCGATTCCGGCACTCTCGAAAACGATGACAAAACCGATGATGATGATTAAGTATTGGATAATGGTGCCAATAGCTTCTGATAGGCCAATCTCAATATGGTAGCGCGGGAAGAGCCGTCTTACCAGTAAGCGTTTTAAGCGCCTTGAAATAAAAATAATCAATGCCGATGCCCCAAAAAATATAATAATGGAAAGCAAGCTGATTTCCGAATCGCCAATGTGGAAAGCGGTACTATCTAAAAAGTCGAGTACTTGGGTTCCCGTTACTTTTACTTTTTCCCACATGGGCAGCTATGGTTATTGATGTTTAATAAAGGTAGCATTTTTTTAGTCGACAGACCATAGACGACGGTCCACGGCTGCTTCAAAATTGGTTATTTGTTATAGGTTGTTTGGTTATTGGTTGCTGGCTTTAATCAAACTAATGATTAATAGAACTAACACTTTTGTATTTCAAACCAATATACTTGCTGTTACTGTCGATTGTTAATTGATAATGCCTAATAACTTGCCTGATGTTTGATGCGGTCAGACGACTATGCTGGCGCGAGTTGTTAATTTGCATACAGGGAGCATATAATTCGGAAAGGGCGTCCGACCGCTAATGTGGGGAATTTCCGTATACCGGCATCTTGTTTGCCTTATGTTTATAATTAGTGTAGTTCTTTATCAAAGACCGCTCGGTGAATATCGGTCGGACGGCTCTTCGAATAGAAGCCACTTGATTCTTCAAGTTTATTACCCGCACAATAGTAGCCGTCTGACCGTAAGCCAATAACCAATCAACCAAACAAGCTGGACAGATTTTTGCATCACTCTACGAAAACTTCATTTTATACCTATATTAGTATCACCTTACTACAACCTTTATGAGAAAAATATACCTAGCAGCTATAGCTTTATTACTTGCCGTTAGCCTTTGGGCGCAAACAACTACTACCATTGCCATAGTCCACGGCGGTGGGAACCGTAGTTATATAGTGCACCTACCCCCTGGGCACGATGCCAATACACCGACGCCGCTGGTGCTCAATTTCCATGGCTATGGGAGTAATGCGGGCCAGCAGCAGTTTTATGCTAATATGGATGCAGTGGCCGATACGGCGGGCTTTATCGTGGTTTATCCTGAAGGGATTAACAATGCGTGGAATGCTTTTTCTGGTATGGTTGCCACTCCCGATGATGTTTCATTTACCTCAGCGATTATTGATGACGTGAACCGCCGTTACAAGGTTGACCCTACCCGCGTATATGCCTGCGGCATGAGCAACGGCGGCTATATGAGCTACTTGTTAGCTTGCCAGCTTGATGATAGAATTGCAGCAGTAGCCTCAGTTACGGGCCTTGCCGCACCAAGTACTATAGCTAACTGCAACGCGACCAGACCGGTACCGGTATTGCAAATACATGGTACCGATGATGCCACAGTGCCTTACAATGGCGGCGGCATTGGTGGTAGTGTGGATAGTACCATAAATTTTTGGTTAGTGGAAAACGGCTGTCCAAACACACCCCCAGTGATAGATACATTGCCTAATACCAATAGTACCGATGGTTCCTTCCCGATAAGCTACCGCACCACTGGCTGCGATGGTGGTACTGAAGTGCAGCTGATAAAAATAGTAAACGGTGGCCACACCTGGCCTGGTGCGCCGTTCCCTTTTGCTGGTGTAGTGACTAATAAGGATATAGATGGCAGCACTGTAGTTTGGGATTTTTTTTCGAAGTTTACCCACCCTAATCCTGGTCCATTTGACACTACAACCACTGCTATAAAACAAGTGGACAATACCAAACTGGTAAAGGCATATCCAAACCCAATGGGTAATTTATTTACAGTTGAAGTAACGGATGCCAGAGTGAAAAGCATTGCACTGTATGATGTGCTGGGGGCGAAGATATATGAGGCTTCCATATCTCAGTTGCCAGCGCGCATACAGTTTTCCACCGCTAATTTAGAGCAGGGCGTTTACTTTTTGCGTGTGCAAACCAACACAGGCCAAACTACCTATAAGGTAATGAAGTGAAACCCCGTATAGCGTTTTGTTTGGCCCATAGTTAACAGCATTGCACTATGTTTTACCGCCAATCAGTTAAGTGGATTTGTTTGTTATGTTTATCCGTTTTGGTTTGCGCATGCAGCAAGGAGGATACCAGTAAGCAATACGGCGTGGAGCCGTTTAGTAAAATTAATACGGGCGAAAACGTAAACGTTACTATCACCCAACAAGCTGAGCAAAACATAACTACCAATGGAAGCGGCTTGGAGCATCTACAGGTTTCGGTGGTTAATGATGAGCTGTTTTTAGCTGCACCCGGGTTTGAAGGGGGGCTTCTTAATGTATCAGTGGCGGTACCAGCGATTTCAGCTATCGTTTATAGGGTAAATAGTATCGTGAGTTTGCCCACTGGTTTTACCTCAACCCAAATATTTAAGATTGACGGTAGAAATAACGCCCAACTGCAAGTGGGTGCCGCTTTTGAGGTGCCGCAATTATCTATTGATATACGGGATGAATCGTTGATGGGGGTAGGGGAGTTGTTGACAGAAAAGCTATACTTAATTGGTAGGCAAAATACTACCTGCTACATAAGTGGCACGGCTAGAAGGGCCCAAATAAACTTATACAACCAAGCCCAATATCACTTAGGTGATGCTGTAATGAGCCTAGCTAATACAGTACCCCTGCTAGCCGATGAGCATTTTGTAGAGCTTCGTGGCGAAGCGAAAGCGTGGGTATATGCAGCTAATACACTGCGGGTTGAAGGCTATAATAATTGCCAGGTTTTCGTAAAAGGCCGGCCACAACTCTTGATTCAAAATCTTTACCAGAGTGCCACACTGACGCAAAAAGAACAGTAGTATTTCTTTTAATTCCCGACCGAAGGTTTTTCCAAGTTTCATCGTCTAAGATATATTCCAATAAAAAAGATTTTACTGCATTTCGTACCTGTAAAATCTATTGGGTATCTTTAGCCGTCAAAAAAATTATTTACCCTAACCTATTGCCCTTCAATGAAGAACCTATTAGCCCTGCTCACCCTTGTATGGTTGTGCGCTGCCAACGTTTCAGCCCAAGATCAATGCCATTTTGGCTTTTTAATTGACAAACAAATGCAGCAAGACCCCAACTATGCCTTGAAGATGGCACAGATGGATCAGTTAGTGAATGATGAATTGCAACAGAACCCCAATGGTGGCAACAACCGTGTGGTGCGTACCATCTCGGTAGCGGTGCACGTGGTTTACAACGATGCTGCGGAGAATGTATCTACTGCTTCCATCAACAACTTAATTAACACCCTTAATGCCGATTATCGCCGTACCAATGCTGATGCTAGTCAAACTAGGTCAGCATTTTTAGGGGTAGCGGCTGATGCACAGTTAGAGTTTTGTTTGGATACCATTGTAAGGAGGTCTTCAGCAGAAGCTTGTTTCGATCCAAACACTGAAACAGATAAGATGAAATCGAACGCTACCAATGGTTCTACCCCGCTGGATACGCGTTACTTTCTGAATATTTGGATTGTTGACCTTTGTGGAAACACCGGTGGAGGCGTAGCTGGCTATGCTTACCTACCTACCCAAGGTGTGCCCGGGTCGTCTGTCGATGGCTTGGTAATTGACTACAGCCTTGGTTATAACAACGGCACCGGCCGCACCGCAACACACGAAATAGGTCACTATCTAGGGCTGGTGCATACTTGGGGAAGCGATAGCAACCCTAGCTGCAGTACCGATGACGGATTTAGCGATACGCCAAATACCGACGGTCCAAATTATGGCTGCTCGGCAAGCAACTCTTGCGGCACCCCAGCACCTGGCGACCAAGTAGAGAATTTCATGGACTATTCTGATTGCCCAAATATGTTCACTACCCAGCAGGCTAATTATATGAATGCCTTGATTAACTCTTCTAGGAGCTTGTTGTTCTCTTCTCCAGGTTGTAATAGTGTTGGTCAAGCTCCAGTGGCCGATTTTACAGCAAGCTCCACCTTGCTTTGCCCGGGCCAATCCGTTGATTTTACCAATGCCTCTAGTGGCTCGCCTACTGCATTTTCTTGGTCTTTCCCAGGGGCGGCAACCACTTCCTCAACCACACAAAACCCTACCAACATTACGTATAATACCCCTGGTACTTACACCGTAACTCTTACTGTAACCAATGCCACTGGTACCGACTCTGAAACTAAAGTAAACTACATTACGGTAGTAGCCCCTGGCAACTTGCCTATTGCGGAAGGCTTTCAGGCCGCTACCTTCCCGCCTGCCAACTGGCAGTTGTTTAACTTTGATAATACCATCACTTGGGCGCGCCGTACCAACATCGGTGGCTACAGCACTGCTACTGGTTCTGCCTCTATATATGTAGACAACTTCAACTACGATGCTGCTGGCTCTCAAGACTTGTTAGTAATGCCATCGGTAAGCTTTGTGGGTGTTTCCAATGGCCGATTGACTTTTGATTATGCCTATGCACAATACACAGGAACCGGCGGCACCGCCAACGATACATTGCTAGTTGTAGTGAGCGTGGATTGTGGCGAAACTTTTTTCCTGCTACAGAAGAAAGGTGGCAGCCAACTAGCTACCCGTACTGCCTTGGGAACTGCGTTTACTCCTACTGCCACCCAGTGGAAAACTGACACGCTCAGCCTAGCAGCACTTGCTGGCCAACCTAATGTGCAGATTGGTTTCGTAAACCAAACCGGGTATGGCAACAACATTTTCCTCGATAACATTAACCTATCGGTACCTGCAGTGACATCGCCACCGGTTGCCAACTTCTTGGGCAACCCAACCACCATACCCGCAGGCTCGTCGGTAGCATTTACCGATTTATCAACCAACAGCCCTACTAGCTGGAGCTGGAGCTTTACTGGTGCAGCAACTACTACTTCATCCGCTCAGAACCCAACCATAACCTACAACACCCCTGGTGTATACCCAGTAACATTAACCGCTGGCAATGGCTTTGGTACCGATAGCGAAACCAAGGTAAATTACATTACCGTTACCCAGCCTAGCGCTGGCGGTTGCGATACTGTTGTTAACTTTTTCAGTAACGACTCGTTGCGTCTATATTATGCAGGCAATGCACCAGCTACTGATGGCTACCTTTCGGGCCACAATAGGTATGGCGATGTAGCCAAAGCAGATGCATTTACGGGCGCGGTTGCCAATTCTACCATCAACAAAGTATTTATCTATTTCGGTGTTGCGAAAACCACTAGCAACGGTACCATTTTTGTTCGAGTATGGGATGATAACGGAACGGCGGGTGCCCCCGGCACAGTGCTTACCTCGCAAACCGTAAATATTTCTTCGCTTAGCACTGCTGGCCCTACGCAGATCAACTTTACTACACCAGCCAACGTGAGTGGCGGCTACTATGTAGGTATAGAGTATGGATATGCCGCTGGCGATACTGTTGCCATTATTACCAACCAAGTAAACAGCGGCAACCCTAATACCGCTTGGGATAAAGCCAGTGTTGCCAATGGCGGTGCTTGGGCTCCTTATACCACTGGCTGGGGTGTGGCACTTACCCATTTCATTTGGCCAGAGGTTTGCAGCCCAGGTGCGGTATTGCCAGTAGCTAACTTTACGGCCAGTGCTACTGCCGTTTGTGCTGGTGCAACGGTTACCTACACCAATACTTCCACCAATGCCACCTCCTATAGCTGGAGTTTCCCCGGTGGAACACCGAGCACTTCAAATGCGACTAGTCCGACCGTAACTTATAGCACTGCAGGTACTTACAACGCAGTGCTGGTAGCTACCAGTGCTAGCGGACAAGATACCGAAACCAAGACCAACTATATTACTGTGCGTAGTACACCGGTACCTACAGCCACCCCTACCAATGTAACTTGCAACAATGGCAGCAATGGTGCCATCAGCATATCAGTAACCGGTGGCAGCGCGCCATACACCTACCTATGGAACAACGGTGCGGTTACCCAAAACCGTACAGGCTTAGTTGCCGGCACCTATACTGTAACTGTTACCGATGGTAACGGCTGCACTGGCACTGCATCAGCTACCATCACCCAACCAACATCCATTGCTGTAGCTGTAACCCCAACTGCAGCTACTTGTGCTGGCAGCAATGGCTCGGCAACCGTTACCCCAACTGGAGGCACTGCACCATATACCTATGCTTGGAGCACTGGCGGTACTACCCAAACCATAACTGGCCTAGTACCTGGCACCTACAGCGTAACTGTTACTAGCGCGAATGGTTGCACTGCCATTGGCAACACAGTAGTTTCAGGACCTACACCTGTCACTTTATCACTTACTTCTACAGCCGCTACCTGCGCTGGCAACAACGGCACTGCTACGGTAACTGCTGCGGGCGGTTCTTCACCGTTCACCTATTTATGGAGCAACGGCGGCACTACTTCAGCTATTAGCGGCCTTAGTGGCGGTACTTATAACGTAACGGTTACCAGTGCCAACACTTGCACTGCCACTGGCAGCGTGTTAGTAGCTGGCGGGGTGCCATTAAGCTTACAAACCAGCACCACATTAGCCGGTTGTGGCCAGAGCAATGGCGGTGTTACCCTTACCGTAAGCGGCGGTACTACTCCTTACACTTACCTGTGGAGCAATGGCCGCACCACCCAAAACAATACAGGTGTTGCTGCTGGCACATTTAGTGTAACTGTAACAGCTGCGAATGGTTGCACAGCTACAACCACTGCGACGGTAAACAACATTGGTGGAGCTACAGCATCCATAAGCAATACCGTAAACGTTACCTGCTTTAATGGCAACAATGGTAACCTTGCAGTAGGCGTAAGCGGCGGTACTACACCGTATACCTATGCTTGGAGCAATGGCGGCAATACCGCATCCATAGGCAACTTAACAGCGGGCACCTATACCGTAACGGTAACCGATGCCGGTGGTTGTATAGTTACTGCCGTAGGCACTATAACCCAACCAGCCCAAGTGGTGGCCAGCGTAAGCAACCAAACCAATGTAAACTGCTTTGGTGGCAACAATGGTTCGGCTACTTTGATAGCTACTGGTGGCAATGGTTCGTATACCTTCAACTGGGGTGGTTTTGTTGGCGCTAGCCGTACCAACCTTCTTGCAGGAACCTATAACGTAAGCGCAACTGATGGCAACGGCTGTGTGGCTGCAACCATACAAGTAGTTATTACCCAGCCAAACCAGCTATCAGCCAGCACTACTAAAGTTGACCCAGGCTGTACTTCGGCCAATGGCTCGGCTACTGTGGGCGTAACTGGTGGTACTACCCCGTATAACTATGCATGGAGCAATGGCGCCACTGCCGCACAAGCCAATAACTTGGTAGCTGGCAGCTACACCGTAACCGTAACTGATGCCAACGGATGCACCGTAACCGCTACTGCTACCTTGGTAGCCACTAGCGGCCCAAGCGTAAACGTAACCAGCACACCAGTGAGCTGCGGTGCAACCAGCGATGGCACCGCAACAGCTGCAGTAAGCGGCGGTACCCCACCATACAACTATGACTGGAACGATGTAAACAACCAGATTTCTCAAACGGCAACCAACTTGGAAGCTGGCAACTATAGCGTAACAGTAACCGATGCTGCTGGCTGTGCATTTACAGCTAGTGTTGCGGTTGGTCAATTGGGCCCGGATGTGGATGTAAGCCAAACTAATGTAACGGGTTGTTTTGGTGATAACAATGGCGCCATTTCGTTGAACATTAGCGGTGGCGTAGGCCCATACAACTACTCTTGGAGCAATAGCCAGAGCACTCAAAACATCTTCACCCTTACTGCTGGTAGCTACACGGTAACCGTAACCGATAACTCAGGTTGTGCTACTATTAGAACCATTGTAATAACTGGCCCTAGCGAGGTGGAAGCTACCATAGCGGTAACACCAACCCTACAAGGCCAAAGCAATGGTACGGCAACGGTTACCGCCACTGGTGGTACTCCGCCATATACTTATGCTTGGAGCAACAGCACTACCGGCTCCAGCACAACTGGCTTGGGTGTGGGCGGCCATAGCGTAGCCGTAACCGATGCCAATGGCTGCGTACTTACCTTCAACTTTACCATTACGGTAGGTACTGGTGTGGACAATGTGGATGCTATCATGGGTGTAAACATTTACCCAAACCCTACCAATGGTAAGTTTGTGGTAACGGTTACCAACAACCAAGGAAACAAAACCCAAGTAGAGATTTACAACACCTTGGGTCAACGCCTATTTGTATCGGAGCCAATGATGAACTTGGTTAATGAATTTGAGATTGACCTAAACCATTTGCCAGCCAATACTTACTTCGTGAAAATCGTTTCGGGCAACGAAACGGCGGTTCGCAAAGTGCTGAGGATTAACTAAGCGATTGCTTTACCATACCTACGAGCGAGGCGTGCGATGCATGCCTCGCTCTTTTTTTGTGGGAGGTTTTGCAAGAAATCATTAAAGTCAGCCTATCAAATTATTTCCCGACACTTTATGTATACCACAATTTGTAACCAAATTGAAAATGAATGCGATAGTAAACGCACAATAGGATAAGTTGTTTTGAGTATAATTAATGTTGATGCACAACACCTATTGTTAGTCATAAAGTGTTAGCAATTAGCCAATTGTTTGTTATCTTGGTAGATTAATCCGAAGTTAAACTACTACCTTAATCCAATGAATAGCATACTCCCTATTATCAGGCGCAGCCTGCTTACGGCTTGCCTACTTTGTTTTTTTGTGGTGCTCAATGCACAAGTACCTCAGCCAATTGGCAACTTCCCGCAGCACGATCATTGCGCCACCATGTACGCTGATAGCGCGTTGCGCAGTAAAGTGCCTAGTTCGCCTAGCTTGATGGATTTCGAAAACTGGCTACAGGGCGAAATTGTAAAACAGGGCAATAACCCGCAAAACCAATCGGGTAGGGCGGCTATTATTACCATACCGGTAATAGTGCACGTGGTACACAATGGTGATGCAGTAGGCTCTAACGAAAATATTACTGCAGCTCAGGTGTATAGCCAAATTGATGTACTAAATCAGGATTTCCGTCGTTTGAATGCCGATACGGTGAATACCCCTGTGGGTTTCCGCCCGGTGGCGGCTGATGTGGAGATTGAGTTTTGCTTGGCGCTGCGTAGCCCAACTGGCCAAACGCTGGTAGAACCAGGCATCGACAGGGTGCAGCGCAGCGAAGCCACTTGGCCCAATACTGGCGATATTGATGCTGTGCTTAAGCCTGCAACTGTTTGGGACCCCAACCAATACTTCAACATTTGGGTGGTTAACTTCGGTGGAAACGGCCTGTTAGGCTATGCCCAGTTTCCTGAGGGTTCAGGTTTGGCAGGTATGCCAGGCGGTGCACAAACGGCTAATAGCGATGGCATAGTATGTTTATATAACGCCTTCGGAAGAACTGGCAACGTGACCTCGCCATACAATCGCGGCCGAACTACTTCGCATGAGGTAGGCCACTGGTTGGGTCTGCGACATATTTGGGGTGATGGTGGCTGTGGCGTGGATGACTTCTGTAACGATACGCCCGACCATGACGCTGAAAACCGCGGTTGCACCACTGGTAGCGTGAGCTGTGGTACTACCGAAATGGTACAAAACTACATGGATTATACCAACGATGCGTGTATGAACATCTTCACGCGAGATCAAAAAACCCGCATGCAAACGGTGATGTCTGTAAGCCCTAGAAGGCAGCAGCTACGCAACTCCACGGTTTGCACTCCATTGATACAAGTTACTCTTAACGGCCAGGTACGCGATGCCAGCACCTTGCAAGGGGTGCCAAATGCGCTGGTGCGCATAATTGGCGTAGGCAACAATTTTAGCTATACGGCAACAGCTAATGCTACAGGCAACTTTACCATTACCGTAAACCAGGGCACCTATAATGTATATGGCGGAAAGTGGGGCTATGTAACGGCTTTGGCAGCCAACCGGGTAATGGTGGCACCATCGCATAGTGTAACTGTTGATGTAAACCGCGGCTATTACGATGACTTTATTATGAATTTCGGTTGGACGGTAAGTGGCGCGGCTACTACCGGAGAATGGGAGCGTGGTGCCCCTGCCGGTACCTTGAACGGCACTGCCCAAAGTAATCCTGGGGCTGATGTAACCAATGACTTTGGTAGCGATGCCTATGTTACCGGCAATGCTGGTGGCGCCGCAGGTACCGATGATGTGGATGGATTCACCACTGTATTAACTTCGCCAGTGTTTGATTTAACCAGCTACAACTTGCCTTACGTAAGTTTCTACCGCTGGTGGTATAATGATGGCGGTAGTGGCAATATGGATGATACCTTGGTAGTAAGACTGACAAACGGCGTAACTACGGTAGTGCTTGACCGGATAGGCCCTAGCACCAATAGCGGCAACCAATGGGTTTTCCGCAACTATAACATTTCTAGCTTGATAGCCCCCACTGCCAATATGCGCTTAACGGCTACCACCGGCGATTATGGCGCAGGGCACTTGGTAGAAGCGGGGTTGGATTTGTTTAGGGTTGTGGATTCGTTGCCGAATGTAAACCAGCCACCTACGCCGTTGTTTACATCAACTACTCCAACCATTTGTACAGGGCAATCCATCACATTTACCGATTTCTCTGCGGGCAGCCCAACTTCTAGGGCTTGGACCTTCCAAGGTGGAACACCGGCAACCTCCACATTGGTCAGCCCCGTGGTTACCTACAATACACCTGGTACTTACAATGTTACTTTGATTTCCACCAATGGTTTTGGCAGCGATACGCTAATACGTACCGCCTATGTAACCGTTACCGGGGCACAAACGAATTTCACTTCTAACATTACCCAAGGTTGTGGCACCTTTGCCGTGCAGTTTACTGATCAATCTACTTGCAGCCCAACTGCCTGGTCTTGGAGTTTCCCTGGTGGTTCGCCAACTACTTCAACGGCGCAGAATCCTTCGGTTACCTACAGTTCTCCGGGTAATTACAATGTGAGCCTTACGGTAAATGGCGTAACCACTACCCGCAACGGCTATATTACCGTAGGGGTAAATGGCACTATATTGAGCGAAGATTTTGAATCGAATAGCTTCACTACCAATGGCTGGACGTTACAAAATCCTGACAACGGTATTACTTGGGCAATCAGTACCACTGGTGGTAATGCCCCAGGCACCCGTTCGGCGGGCATAAACCTGTTCAACTATGCCGCCAATACCCAGCGCGATGGCTTGATAAGCCCCATACTTAATCTAAGCAACGTAAGCAGCACCGTACTCAACTTTGAGCACGCCCACCGCAGGCGCAGCCAAACCCAGCGAGACTCTTTGATAGTATATGTATCAACTGACGGTGGTGCCACTTGGCCAAACCGGGTTTTAGCGGTTGGTGAAAACGGTGCGGGTACATTTGCTACCAACGCGACAGTGGCAACCAACTTTATACCAGCTGCAGTTAGCGATTGGTGTGTTGGCAGTGTTGCCGCCGATTGCTTTACCATTAACTTGGGTGCTTTTGATGGCCAAGCCAATGTGCGCATTAGGTTTGAGTCATTCAATAACGTAGGAAACAACATATACTTGGATGACATTGTGGTAAGTGGCTGCCAATTGGTGCCTACCGTAGCGCCTAACGCGGCTTTTGCGGGCACCCCAACCACAGGCTGTGGTTCGGTTACGGTGCAGTATACTGACCAGTCTACCAGCAACCCTACCAGTTGGTTGTGGAGCTTCCCAGGTGGTACGCCTGCCACATCTGCATTACAAAATCCTTCCGTGCTTTACTCAGCACCGGGCATCTATACTACAACCCTTATCGCCATCAACAGCGCCGGTAGGGATACTTTGGTGAGGAACAACTACGTAACCGTAAGTGCCACACCTAGCCTAACCGTAACCGGCAGTAACCCACTTTGCGCTGGACAGGCCAGCGGCAGCGCCACAGCTACCGTAACTGGGGGCACCGCGCCTTACACGTATGTTTGGACCAATAACCGCAACACGGCTACCAACAGCGGCATTGCATCAGGAAGCTATACGGTGACCGTGACTGATGCCAACGGATGTAGTGTAAGTGGCAGCACAACCCTTACCGCGCCATTAGCCATTACCGCTTCGGCAACTACCACTCCTGCTTTCTGCGGAAACAGCAATGGTACCGCTACCTTAGCCATTACGGGTGGTGTAACCCCATACATCATTGCATGGAGCAATGGCGGCACGAGCAGTTCCATTACTGGTTTGGCTGCGGGTTCTTATAGCTATACCGTAACAGATAATAACGGCTGCCTTCGCACTGGATCTGCAACCGTAGGTGCTAATACCACCACGCCAACCTTATCGTTCAACATACAAAATGTTAGCTGCAACGGCGGTACTAACGGTTCCATAACCGTAAGTGCTACGGGCGGCGCAACACCTTATACCTACGCATGGGGTAATGGCGGGTTAACCAACAGCATCAGCAACCTTAGCGGTGGCAACTACAGTATCACTGTTACTGATGCCAATGGTTGCTCAGCATCTACTACGGTATTTGTAAGCCAACCAGCGGCCATTGCTATCAATGCAACCACCACACCAGCCACTTGCGGCAACAGCAATGGTTCGGTAAGCGCCACTGTAACTGGCGGCACTGGGCCATATACCTATGCTTGGAGCGGCAGCGGCACTACGGCCAGCATCACCAACCGTGCTTCGGGCACGTACACCGTAACGGTAACTGATAGCCGAAGTTGTACGGCCGTTGCTTCGTTCAACATCAGCAATATTGGTGCGCCAAGTATTACCATTAATAAACAGGATGCTAGCTGCAATGGCGGTAACAATGGAAGCGCAACAGCCGTAATTAGCGGTGGGCTATCGCCATATACTATCCTTTGGAGCAATACTGCCAATACTGCTACAGCCAATAATTTGGCGGCAGGCACCTATACGGTTTCGGTTACCGATGCCAACGGGTGCTCATCAATAGCCTCAACTACCATTGCCCAACCAACCGCAGTATCAGTAGCATTGACCACCACAAACAGCAGTTGCGGCGGCAACAATGGTGCGATTATCGCAGTAGGAAGTGGTGGTACAGCCCCATATACCTATGCATGGAGCAATGGCGGCAATACAGCTACCATCAACAACTTGGCAGCAACCAATTACACGGTAACTGTAACCGATAGCAGGGGCTGCACAGGCACCGCTACCGCAACTGTTACCCAATTGGCAGCCCCTACTGTAAGCATTACCAAAGAAGACGCGTCGTGCTTTGGGGTGAACGATGGCGAAGCAACCGTAACCGTTGTTGGCGGCGTATCGCCGTACACCTATGTTTGGAGCGGTGGATTGAACGTACAAACCGTGACTGGCCTAGCTGCTGGTAACTATACCGTAACCATTAGTGATGCCAATACTTGCACCGCCACCGCTACAGTAGCTATTGGCCAACCAACGAGAATTGTAATTGGCAACACCGTAGCCGATGCCACTTGCGGAAACTCCGATGGCAATATTGGTACCTCAGTATCGGGTGGCACCCCTGGCTACACCTATTTGTGGGGCTCGGGGCAAGTATCTAGTGGCTTAACCAATTTGGCATCGGGCGCATACGACCTTACGGTTTCAGACCAAAACGGATGCTCTGCTGATACCACCATTGTAATTTCAAACCTTGGTGGGCCAACGGTAAGCTTAACCACTACCAATAACAATTGCACTGGGCAGAACAATGGTGGCATTACTGCTGTGGTAAGCAATGGTACCCAACCATATGCTTACGAGTGGAGCACCGGTGCAACCGCTATCGCAATTAGTAACTTAGGTTCAGGTACTTATACGCTGACGGTAACCGATGCCAACGGTTGCATAGCGGTACGTACTGCTACCATCAGCCAACCAGCGCAACTACTGGTGCAAATCTCTAAAGTGGATGCCTCCTGTGGAATTGATAACGGCCAAGCTGGCTTGTTGGCTGTTGGCGGCGTGGCTCCATATACCTACTTCTGGAGTACCGGTAGTACCCAGCAACAGTTGTTCAACTTGCCACAGGGTACTTATGCGGCTACCATTACTGATGGAAATGGTTGCCAATCCACCGCTACAACAGTAATTGATAGCTTGCCGGTATTGGCAGTGATTGCGGCAGTAGATGATGAATCGTGCCCGGGAAACAATGATGGCGCCATAAACTTGGTAGTAAGTAGCGGTGCAGCCCCAATTTCATACGTTTGGTCGAATGGATTGACGGCATCCGGTAGCAGTGGCTTGACGCCGGGTAATTACAACATTACCATTACCGATGCCAGTGGATGCGAAAATGTGCAAAACCTTGCTGTAACTGCGGCAAACCCGCTGGTACTGAATGCTGGGGTATTGGCCATTGTATGTAGCTCGAAGTTTGGCGAGGCGACCGTATCGGCCACAGGTGGCGCTGCCCCTTATGAGTACCTTTGGAACACAAACGACTCATTAACGAACTTGCTGGTAGTACAAGATGGTACCTATAGTGTAACGGTAACCGATGCTAATGGTTGCCAGCAGAGCACATCTGTGCTAGTGCCACGCAGCAGTGGCCCGACACTAAGCACCTCTTCAACCGCCGATACCTTAGGCAACGCCAATGGCACTGCCACAGTGGCGGTAGATAGCGGTAGCGCACCGTTCATTTTTGACTGGAGCGATGGGCAATCCACGTCAACTGCTACCAATTTGGCGGCCGGTACCTACCTAGTAACCGTAACCGATGCAGATGGATGCGATGCGGTAGATTCGGTAACCGTTAACTTCTTTAGCTCTATTGGTACTGGTATAAGCGAGAACAACATTACGCTTTGGCCTAACCCTTCCAGCGGTAAATTTGTAGTTAACTTCAATGGTATTGCGGGTGTAGCAGCCATTACGGTATTTGATGCTGTAGGTAAGCTGGTAATGAGCCAAGAAAATGATATTTTAGCAACATCATCGGTTGAGATGGATTTGACAGACTTTGCAGGGGGGGTATATATGGTACGCATCAACCACGAGGGGCAAACGCTCCACTACCGCGTGGTGCTTACCAAATAACACCAACCTTTGGCTACTTAATAGCACCTTATGATGCGACACATTGTAAAGGCCCTGGCGATAAGCCTGGGCCTTTTTCTTACCCTTCAAACTAATGCCCAGCAGCATTGCGGGTACGATGAAATGCACCAGCACTATCTGCAGACCGACCCAGGTTATGCCCAGCGGCTGCAGCAGATAGAAGCGGCTGCCCAGCAATACCAAGCACAGCCCCATGCCCGCAAGCGCACGCTGGTGACTATACCGGTTGTGGTGCACGTGGTGCATAACGGCGAGGCGCTAGGTACAGGCGGTAATATTACCGATGCTCAAGTACTATCTCAAATAGAGGTGTTGAACAAAGATTATCGCTTTGCCAATGCCGATGCTTCGCTCATACCAGCGGCGTTTCAGCAATTTGCAACTGATATGGAGCTGGAGTTTTGCTTGGCCATCCGCGACCCTGACGGCAACGCCACGAACGGCATTGACCGCGTAAACGGCGGTAAGGTGAGTTGGCTAATAACCGAAGTAGACAATGACTTAAAACCCATTACCACTTGGAACCCGGAGCTGTACCTGAATATTTGGACACTGCAGCTAGGGGGAGCCAATGCCAACCTGTTGGGCTATGCCTCCAAGCCAGGCCTAAACCCTGATTATGATGGGGTAGTGGTACAATATAAGTTCTTCGGTACAGTGGGCAATGTGGTGTCACCTTTTAATAAGGGCCGTACTTGCACCCACGAAGTTGGGCATTATTTCGGGCTCGACCACATGTGGGGTTTAGGCGAGCCAAACGTAAGCAACTGTGCTGACGATGACGGCATTGCCGATACACCGGTACAAGAGAAGGCCAATTACGGTTGCCCTACCTTCCCCAAAGTGTCATGCTCCAATGGCCCGAACGGAGACATGTTTATGAACTACATGGATTACGTGAACGATGCTTGCATGTTTATGTTTACCACCGACCAAAAAAGTAAGGTTAACTCTATCATTGGTACTTTCCGGAGCGATTTGGCCAGCTCAACCGCTTGTACCCGATTTACTTTGGATGCCGCCTTGATTGATTTGGTATTACCGAAAACGGCGGTTTGCAACGATAGTTTCCGCCCTGTGGTGCTCATTAAAAACGAAGGCTCACAAACCATTACTAGTGTTTTGATTAACGTAGTGGTGGACCAAAGCAACTTCACCCAAAAGCAATGGACTGGTAGCTTGGCCATGGGCGAATCGGTATATGTGCTGTTGGATGAACAAGTACTGGCAGATGGTGCGCATGAAATCAACGTGTACCTAGCTAACCCGAATAATGGCGTTGACCAATTGCCAGGCAACGATGTAGTGGATATCAACTTTACCGTAACCGACCAATCAGGTCTATTTCCAATAGCTTTACCTATTGAACAGGGTTTTGAAGGGGTTAACTTCCCTCCAAGTTTATGGGAGGTATCCTCGGTGGGCGGTGTATCGGGCGCTTGGGTGTTGACTACCGAGGGTGGTTTTGGGTCTTCAGCTAATGGCGTAAAAGTTAACTTCTTCAACAGCAACTCTGTTGGGCAAAAGCAATCGCTCATTACGCCTTACTTTGAAGTGCCTATGGGCCAAACGACGGCCTTGAGCTTTAGTTACGCATATGCACGTAAAGACAGTATTACCAACGATTCATTGAAGGTATATTTTAGTTTGGACTGTGGAGCCAACTGGATACCGTTTTGGAGCGAAGGGGGCATCCGCTTACAAACAGCAGTACCACAAAACACTGTTTTTGTGCCAACGGCTACCGATTGGGATAAAGCGGAGGGGCTTAACTTGAGGCAAGTTCAGGGCCAAAGCCAAGTGCGCTTGAAGTTTGAAGCCGCTTCCAGCAATGGTAACAACATCTACCTGGATGATATCAACCTATATTATTGGACGGTTGGCATTAACCAAGCACCCGTATTGAGTGGGTTGAAGCTGTACCCTAACCCTGCTACTAAAGTGGTGACCTTGCAAGTAGAGAACTACCAGGGCGCTGCCGAAGTAACGGTATATGATTTGCAAGGTAAGCTCTTGACAACCAACAAGGTATTGTTTGGTGGCGCAGGAGCGACTTTAAATATATCTACGTTTGCACCAGGGTTATATTTGGTAAAGGTTGCCAGCCAAGATGGCGAGCGGTTTGTGAAGTTGGTGGTGGAATAATTTCTGATGTACGATGTACAAGGTAATATACTTCTAACCACGAAGAGCACAAAGGAGTTATCACGAAGGACACAAAGCATATAATATGTACTTAGTGCTCTTAGTGCCTATTTTTTTAGTGCACTTCGTGGTTAAATTAACACAACACAACCTATACTTTTCGTTTAAAATACTGCCAAGGCAAAACCCCCAGGTAATAAACGCCCACAATTAGCAGCCCTAAGGTGAAGAAGATAAGCGCGTAGGGGCGGGTGGTATCATTGTAATAAAACTCGCCAATCATCCAAATGCCATTGGCAATAATCCAGCAACAAACGGCAATATTGTGTATTAAGTCCACATGGTCTTTTCTGGAAAGATAGGTGATGTAAAAGGCCGCAATTACAGTTGGAATAATCATAATCATACCACCCACCTGAAAATCCATCAACCAACAGGCATCTTTAAGTAGCCAAAGGAAGATATGGAAGTTTTCGTAGCGGTGTACTTTGCTTGACATTGTGTTGGTTCGTGCTAGATGAGTTGCGGGGAGTATTCCGTTTTAAGTGCCTCGGCCAATAGCTCATCTTTGCTTATGGCCGCTACACCGGGTTTTTCGCACACCAAGCCACCGGCAAGGTTTGCCAAGTGGGCACTTTCACCAAGGCTTACATGGTTGCCTAGGCAAAGGGCAGCCACGGCTATCACAGTATCGCCCGCGCCTGATACATCGGCAATGTTACGGATGTGGGCATTGGTTTTGATGCACTCCTTATCGTCTGCCACAAACACGCCATGTTCCGAAAGGGTAATCATCACCTGTTTCGCACCAAGTTGTTGCAATAGTTCTTGCGCGGCAACTCGTAGGGTTTCAGGTTGCCTAGGGTCGATGTTAGTGGTTAATGCCTCCCGTATTTCCTTCAGGTTTGGCTTGAACAACGATGCTCCTTGGTAAGCAAAGAAGTTATGCTTCTTCGGATCTACTGCCACAGGTATTTTACGTTTGCGGCATTCCAGCATGATGGCTGCAATCATATCGGCAAATAGTACCCCTTTATTATAGTCTTGCAGTACCACCACTTGGGGCTGCTCGGCAATAGCAGTCAATACCGCCTGTTGCAATTGAGTTGCTTCAATGCCGCTTAATTCATCTTTTTGTTCCCTATCGAAACGAAGCATTTGCTGGTTGCGGCTTACAATACGGTTTTTGTGCGTGGTGGGGCGGTGCTTGTTTTTGGCTAAGTAGTGGCAAGCCACACCTGCCTCTTCCAGCTGCTCACGCAGCACACGGCCTTCGTGGTCGTCGCCTACTAGGCCGCAAAGGGTTACCTTGGCACCCAGTGAAATTAGGTTGATGGCTACATTGGCGGCACCGCCGGGGTGGTGTTCTTCACGGGTAATCTCTACCACGGGCACAGGTGCTTCGGGGCTGATTCGGTTGGTTTGCCCATATAGATAGGTATCCAACATTACATCGCCAATAACGAGTACCTTGGTGCGTGAAAACGATTCGAGGATTTGGGTATAATCAGTAGCCAAAATAGTGTGGGTTAAAGCGGAAATGCCAAAATTACCAATTTCTACTTACATAACATGAGCCGCCCCAAAGGGGCACCATAATGCTAACTGAGTGGCAACGCCCTCCGAACACCATGCGTTTGCCGAACAAAAATTACCTTTGTACTATCTATGAAACAGCTACTCATTGGGATATTGTTAACAGCCGCATTGTTGCAGTCTTGCACACTGGGCAGATCGTTCCGGTATAATACGGCCAGCATCAAGGATTATAAGATTTTCCCGTCGCGCCCGCTGGTTGCAGCTGAGCAACCTTTTAAGTTTATTGATGCTACAAGCTCCGGGCATTTTTCGGATAGCATCAATTTCCGGGGGAAGTGGCAACCCCTTGATAAATTTCATGAGGACCACAGCACGGTGGCCTTCTTAGTAATCAGAAACGATAGCTTGCTTTACGAGAAGTATTACAACCGATACAACCGCGAATCGATAGTGGCTTCGTTTTCCATGGCGAAGTCGTTTACCTCGGCACTGATTGGGGCAGCTATTGAGGATGGATTGATAAAATCGGTAAATGACCCCGTGACGGATTACATACCAGAACTGAAAGGCAAAGGCTTTGAAGCGGTAACCCTGGAATACATCCTTAAAATGACCTCTGGGCTGAAGTTTAAGGAGAGCTATTGGAGCCCGTTTGGCAAGGCGGCAGTATATTATTATACTGAAGACCTTCGCAAGCAAATAAGCAAGCTGAAACTAAAAAACCCACCGGGTACCAAGTTTGATTATGTAAGTGGCAATACCCAATTGTTAGGCCTAGTGCTAGAGAGAGCACTGGGTGATAAAAGCGTAGCACAATACTTGCAGGAGAAAATATGGTGGCCGCTGGGTATGCAGTATGATGCCACTTGGAGCCTGGACAAGAAGGATACGGGGCTGGAGAAAACCTTTTGTTGCTTAAATGCCCGGGCGCTCGATTTTGCCAAGTTTGGCAGGCTTTATCTTAATAAAGGCAATTGGGACGGCACACAAGTGTTGCCCAAGGCTTGGGTGGAAGAGTCGACCAAGGTGGATACCACTGCAGGAAGCGCGCCTTATTACCAGTACCAATGGTGGCTGCCCAACCCTGGCGATGGCACCTTTTGTGCAGTGGGCATTTTGGGACAGTATATTTATGTTGACCCAGCCCAAAACCTTATTATTGTAAGGCTGGGAAAGGGCAGGGGCGGAGTGAATTGGTTTAAGGTACTAAACGCTTATAGCCATGGTAATGGGTGAGAAACAAAGTTGGCAGTTGCGGATTTTTAAATTGGTATTCTGGTTTATACGGCTGTTCACGGGCAAGCGAATGCCTAAAGTAAAAAGGATCCGCCGGAATATGGACTCCGGTGCGCGAACGTTTCTAAAACGGCCCAAAAATGTTTCATATCAACCCATAACCATGGGAGGCACCTTAATGGCCGAGCGCATTACGCCCGACGGTGCCCGGCACGATAAGGTGCTTTACTACCTGCATGGTGGCGCTTATGCGCTTGGCTCGCTCAACACCCACAGGCGTATGATAGCACTGCTTGCCAAAGAAGCTGGCATAACGGCATTTGCCATTGATTACCGCCTGGCCCCGGAGCATATCTTTCCCGCAGCGCTTATTGATTCGGTGCAGGGGTACAGATGGTTACTAGATCAAGGTTATAAACCGGAGGACATTATTATTGCTGGCGATTCTGCCGGTGGGGGGCTATCGGTAGCTACTTTGTTAAAATTACGTGAGGAAGCCGTTCCATTACCAGCAGCAGCGGTTTTGCTATCGCCTTGGACTGATTTGGAGGGCATTGGCGAAAGCAACAGAAGGCCTCAACGTAGGGACAGCTTGCTACATAACGAGGGTCTCAATTGGCATGGCAAACTGTATGCCGGTGCCGAAGATTTACGCAACCCATTTATCTCGCCAATATATGCTGATTGCGAGGGTTTACCGCCAATGATGATACAGGTGGGAAAGATTGAATTACTGTACAATGATTCTACTCGCATGGCTGGGAAAGCCCGTAGTTGTGGTATAGAGGTGGAGCTGGTAGAGTGGGAGCATACCTTCCACGTTTGGCAGATTCTTGATTTCCTATTGCCCGAGTCCAGAGAATCTATCAAGCAGATGGGGGCCTATATGCGGAAGCATTTGGGATAAAAGCAATCATAACAATGACGCTCTTTTTTATTCGAAGACGTAACACTTCTACCTCACAATCACCTCATGCCTCGTTCCCTTTCCAAACCACCTCACCCCTTCATGCACTATATCAATCTCAAGGGTGTAGGTGCCGGGTTTGGACGGGGTTTGTATCATCAACTGTTGCCAACGCTCATCGTAGATATCAACCTCTATAGTAGTTCTCAAACCATCCCAGACAACCGTGTCGTTATCCTGAAACCAATGGTACGAAAGGAATAGCTGATTGTTGATATCTGCATACAAGGTGTCGCTATAGGGTATATCCAGTGTTATCCATTCGTTTACCAGTTTATTCTTGGGTAGATGGTAATTAATCATTGCTTTCCATCCCAATTTATCCCACGAAGCTATTTCCAAGGTGCTATCGGGTAAGTCGGCCTGTAAAGGCTTGTAAAACCCAGGTTTTAGACGGAAATATTTAGGGTTTAAGCTAGAGTCGGCAAACACTTCTTGGAAGCGGAAAACGTGCTCATTCTCCGTAAGCTTCAACCCATTAATATGCTTATCGAAATGGATGGTAACGGCTTCATCTGGCTCATCAATAGCAGAGAGTAGCAGTGTTTGGATGGGAAACGTCCAATGGGCATTAATGATTTTATCGTGCTCTACAGCCAACATCGGAACGGTGAATTTGCTGCCACCATATAGTTTGGCAGTGGCGGTCAAATTCTGCATCATCAATTTATCATCTTTAAAATCCCGCGAAAGCCTAACCAGCACGTTGAGCCTACCCACCAACAAAACTACAAGCACTATCGCTACCAACTTGTGTGCATACGAGGGCAGCCATCGCAAGCCATAGGCAAACGCAATGGCCGAGATAACCACAATGGGGAAGTACACTTGGTTCATGTACCGGCTCATGGTTATCGCATGGTACATTACCTGTATCAAAAGTAAATAACCCCCGAATGCCGCTACTACATAAGCCAAATGCCACTTGCGGCGGGTGCGGAAGAACACTATTATGGGTGGAATCATCAGTAGAAATGCCTCCCAGTAATGCTGTGCGAGGTATTTAACCAAACTCTTGAGATAGACAATATCTAAGAGGTTCTTATAGCGTTGGTTTCGGCTGAAATCGAAACTGAAGGACATGATTTCGCTCTCGTATTCCGTCGGGAAGAGCGATTTGTACATAAGTACCATCGCCAGCACAAAAGCCATTATCAACCAATGTGCAAACCTAAACTGCCTGTGCTCCACAAAATCGAGCCCAACCACAAACACCACCAATATCAACCCCGCCATGTGCGAGGAGATGGCAAAAGCTGCGCTGATAATCATTAGTAAATACCGCCACCAGTTGCCCTCGCGCTGCAGCAGTTAGTAGCATAGCAATACCCAAGGCACCACGTAGTACAGCTCAAACATCGGTGTGAAATAGCCATATGACAAGCCGACAAGCTGCGTGATAACCATTACCAGCGCGAAGCCCACATTACGGAAGCCGTATAGAAAGATATTGAAGAAAATGTAATAGTAGATAGGTGGATTGAGGGAGCAAGCCAGTAACACATTGTCCATGCTCATGCCGAGCTTCACGGCTATTAACGGCAGTATCTGGCCAACTGCCAGTATTATCCGCCCGCATTCAACCCTAAATACTTCGTGGTTAATAACCTGAAACAGGTAGTACGCCGTATCAATAGCTAGCCGCTCTTGGTACAACAAAGCAGCCAATGCTATCATCACCAACGAAAACAGATGCCCAATAAGGGCATAAATCCTTCGGTCGGTAGTATTGATAGTGGAGTGATTGGAAGCAATGCCCATTGCATGCAAACTTAATGATTAACCCTTTAACCGCATTGCAAGAAAATTGGGTAGGTAATGTAAGCGGCTGTATTAACCATATACCAACATACACGTTTTAGGCATTGCTATTAACTTTTATACCTTGCTTACCAACAAGCGTTTGAGCAACTCCACAGCTTTGGCCAAAATTAGGATGGCACTGGCGCCCAGCACCAAGGCAAACATAGCAGAGCCATAGTACCGCACTGTAAATGTAAAGGCATGATACAATCGGCTATAAAGTGGTATTACATTGTTTTTGTACCGCACTTCCGAAAGCGTAAATTTCACGGTGCAAAACTCATTTTGCGTATCAAACTCGCCCAAGCTTACCCCTAGGTTTTGCAATTGGCTGTTAATATCCTCTATCTTCGATTCGAGGTTCATGTATTCCTCAATCTTACCGTTCTGCCCCTTTAGCGCCATCAATGCTTGCAAGTGAGCTTCCAGCGTTGCCCTCACGGCTTTCAGCTTTTGGAACTCATTGGTTTTGTCGCTCTTATCAACCCTTATGCCGCTCAGCTTGCCCACATTTTTGAGGGCGGATATGGACGCATCAAAATTATCGGGCGGTATACCGACAGCCAAGTGCATGTAGCGGCTACCCTTTAGACCACTCTGTAGCTCATATTGAATGAGGCCGTTGAATTGTTTTACAATGTCGCGCACCTTGGCCGCGTCTCGCTCAAAGCTATCGCTGCGGCTGCTTAGGGTGCCTACCTTTTCATACTTTTGGTCATACTCTCCCTTGGGTGGTGCGGCTACGCTTACACCGCTAGGGGCCGCATCTGAGCGGCTGCCGCCTTTATCATATTTTGATGAAGCATAGTTTTTCTTGTCGAAATCGAAATCTATGCTGTAGTCGCTATCATTGTTGTATTGCTCATGGGCTTTCCCATCGGGGTAGTGCAGGTAGCCATAGCCTAGCCTAAGGAAAAACAGTACAAAGAAGCCTGCGAGTACCCACAGCAGGGATTTGCGGAAAGTAGGTTTCATAGTGTGGTGGTTTACTCCAATAACAGCCAAGTGCGCAGGCTTAGTATATGGTTGCTACAAGTATATGAAATATTGCGGTGAAAGCATGTTCGTACGAAAAAGTCAACCACAAAGTGCACTAAGAAAAAAGCACGAGGAACACAAAGAACATAATGTCGGCCTTAGTGTTCTTAGTGTTTTCCTTTGTGACCTTAGTGGTTAAAGTATATAGTACTAAACTCGCAACCCGGACCTAGATAACTACATTAATAATCCTTCCCTTCACGAAGATGAACTTCTTAAGGTCTTTGCCTTCCAGCCATTTTTGTACCTGCTCGTTGGCGAGTACTTCGGGCTTTACTTGGTCTTCGTTATAGTCTAATGGAAAGTCAATGGTAACGCGTACCTTGCCGTTGATGGATACCGGGTAGTTGAAGTTGCTCTCCACCAAATGCGTTGCATTGAATACCGGGAACGGTGCATACACTACGGTGCCAGTTTCCTTCAAGGCGTTTTGCCAAAGCTCTTCGGCAATGTGCGGTGCGAACGGTGCCAACAGTATAGTCAACTCCTTCAAGATGGCACGTTTGCGGCATTTCAAATCGGTCAACTCGTTGGTGGCAATCATAAAAGCGCTGATGCAGGTGTTGAACGACAAGCGCTCCACATCATCCTGAATCTTCTTGATGGTTTTGTGCAACACTTTCAATTCCTCGGCAGTCGGGGCTTCGTCGGTAATAGATAATCCTTCATCACTGTAGAACAACCGCCAAAACTTGCGCAAGAACTTGTGTACGCCATCCAAGCCATTGGTTATCCAAGGCTTGCTCTGCTCAATCGGACCCAAAAACATCTCGTACATGCGGAATGTATCGGCACCGTATTTTTCGATTACGATATCAGGGTTTACTACGTTCCACTTGGATTTGGACATTTTTTCGACTTCGGAAGTAGTTTTGAAAGATTGTGAGGGTTTCCCAATTTTATCGCCCCTAAATGATGAACCGATTATACCTGTCCTATTGCTGTTCCCATATTCCACAAATTCTCCTTCAAACCAAAAACCTCCTGGACAAACAAATATTGCTTGCGAAAAATATTCACGTCCAATATCCGAGTTTAAATATGCTGGAATATCAAGTACGTTATTAACTACAAATTCAACAGGAATATTAACTGTGAAGCTTTGTTGATATGGATCATTTTTATAAACTTCTTCTTCAAATAGGTCAGAGCTTAAAAAGAATTGATAAGAAGGTCCTTGCAGATTAATGCTTTTAATAGAAGCGTTAAAAGTATAGTCATTTATCCACTCCTTTCCCATACTCATTCGTTTGTACGCCATTTCACTCACCCCCTGTATCATCCCTTGGTTCACCAACTTCTTATACGGCTCTTGGGTAGGTACCCAGCCTTTATCAAAGAAGAACTTGTGCCAGAAGCGGCTGTATAGCAAGTGGCCCACGGCGTGCTCGGCGCCGCCTACGTATAAGTCCACATCTTGCCAGTAGTCCACGGCATCGCTGCCCACAATAAAACCGGGGTTCTGCGGGTCCATATAGCGCAGGAAATACCAACTACTGCCGGCATAGCCAGGCATGGTATCCGTTTCACGCGGCCCGTCAGGATGGTTTACCCAATCGGTGTTGCGCGCCAATGGCGAATCGCCGTCGCCGGTAGGCTTAAAGCTCTCCACATCCGGCAGGTTTACCGGCAACTCGCTTTCGGGCAAGGTATACGGCATCTCGTCCTTATATATCACCGGGAACGGCTCGCCCCAATAGCGCTGGCGGCTAAAGCCTGCATCGCGCATACGGTAGTTCACCCGCCCCTTGCCGATACCCATTTCCTCTACCTTACGGCACATTAAGCTAATGGCAGCGGGCACTTCCAGCCCATCCAAAAAACCGGAGTTGATCAACTTGCCCAGCTTATCGCTACGGGTAGCGCCTGGGTAGTCGGTTTTGTCTATTACTTCAATTATAGGCAATCCAAACTTGGTGGCAAACGCGTTGTCGCGGTCGTCATCGCTTGGCACGGCCATAATGGCGCCGGTGCCGTAGCCCATCAATACATATTCGGCAATCCAAATCGGCACGTTCTCGCCCGTAAACGGGTTGTGTGCATACGCGCCGGTAAAGGCGCCGCTCACGGTCTTTACATCCGCTTGGCGGTCACGCTCACTGCGGCTCTGCACGTAGGCTTTGTATTCTTCTATTTCCTTAACATTTGTGCTAATCTCCGCCACCAAAGGGTGCTCGGGTGCCAATACCAAAAACGTCGCCCCGAAAATGGTATCGGGCCTAGTGGTAAATACTTCAATTTTCGCCTCGCTGCCAACCACGTTAAACTGCACACTTGCGCCTTCGCTGCGGCCTATCCAGTTGCGTTGTTGCTCTTTTAGGCTCTCGGCAAAGTCCACCGTGTCCAATCCATCCAGCAAGCGCTGGGCATAGGCGGTAATGCGCAAAAACCATTGGCGCATGCTCTTTTTGATAACCGGGTGGCCGCCGCGTTCGCTCACACCGTCTTTCACCTCGTCGTTGGCCAATACCGTACCCAGGGCCGGGCACCAGTTTACGTCGCCATATTTCAGGTATGCCAAGCGGTATTCCATCAACGTTTCCTGCTGCTGCTTTTCGCCGAAGGCGTTCCATTCCTCGGGGGTAAAGGTCCATACCTTGCCACTGGCTGCTTGCACGTTGGCGTTGCCTTCTTTAGCGAAGGTATTTACTAAATCCGCAATCGGCTCGGCCTTTTGGGCGGCAGTATTATAGTAGGAGTGGAAAAGCTGAATAAATATCCACTGCGTAAATTGGTAGTATTTCGGGTCGCTGGTGCGCACCTCGCGGCTCCAATCATAGTCGAAACCGATGGCATCCAACTGCTCCTTGTAGCGGGCAATGTTCACCTCGGTGGTGGTGGCCGGGTGCTGGCCGGTCTGTATGGCATACTGCTCCGCTGGCAAGCCAAAGGCATCAAAGCCCATGGGGTGCAACACATTGAAGCCCTTCAGGCGTTTGTAGCGGCTGTAAATGTCGGTAGCAATATAGCCCAGCGGGTGCCCCACGTGCAGGCCCGCACCGCTCGGGTAAGGGAACATATCGAGCACGTAGCACTTAGGCTTGGCTTTATTATTCGCTATGTTCTCATGAGAGGGTGTTTCTACTTTGTAGGTATTATCCTTTTTCCATTGGGCTTTCCAATGTTTCTCAATCCGCTTAAAATCGTATTCCATAATAGGTTACTCTAATTTGGCAGGTAAAAATACGGAATTCGTGTGTTGTTTGAACCTTGATTAGAAAAGGATTTGGGGAATTTGAGCAGGATTATCTTTCCATATGTTTCCTTCGTGTCCATAGTGATTTTCCTTAGTGTCCTTCGTGGTTAACTTACAACACATGCCTTTTCACCCAAAAGCAATAACTTTACTCCTAATGAAATACCTCCTCCCCATACTCCTAACCCTCCTCATCATCGCCTGCAACCAAGCAACTGATGCGCCGGATACGCCTGCGACAGTGGTTGCGGAGAAGCCTAAGGATAGCGAGCTTACCCTATATATGCGCCACTTGGAGCAGCAAGCAAAGGATTGGCGGGAGCTTACCGTAAACGGCGGCAGCGTGGCTTGGGATGCGGAAATGATGGATAGCCTCTTTACCGCTACCCCCACCGATGGTAAAATTGGCGACTCGCTGCTGTATAACAATCTTGGTATGGCCTTTAAGAAAGAGGTACAAGACCTCACCAACGCCACGCGCCCCAACCTCAACAACCATTACAATCTAATGATTACCGCCTGTGTAAACTGCCACCGCAACTTCTGCCCCGGGCCGATTAAAAGGATTGAGAAGCTGAGGATAGCGGAGTAGCAATTACTGATTGCTATTCCTCAAGGTTTGGTTTATTTTGGTGATGCCGAAGAAAGCAAAGACCCAGTAAGTTTAAAATACTAATCTTGGCAAAGGTTTAAGGCCAAGAACAACTAATTACATCTGTATACTGAATGTTCTTTAAGCTCTTCTTTCATTGCTATTTTGTTGGTTACTTTTACCCTAGAATACTCAAACCGGAATTTGTAGCTATTAATCCATAACCAATACCCGTGGACTATGGACCGTTGACCGTCGACAAAAAACCGATCAACTGATTAACTAATCAACCGATAAACCAGATCAAATGAATCATTACTACATAACAGGCAGCAGCAGCGGTATTGGCAAGGCTTTAGCCGAGGAGTTATTGAAGGATGAGCACCATGTGGTGCATGGTATGGCACGCCGCCAAACCATTGAGCACCCCCGCTACCGGCACACTACTATGGATTTTGCTTGGCAAGAGGCGGTGCTCAACTTTAGTTTTGAGCCGCATCCTGATGATACCAAACGCATAGTGCTGGTAAACAATGCCGGAACCCTTGGCGATATGGGCTACTTAGGCGAAATGCGCGATGAGGACATTGCCGCTTCATTGAACGTAAACTTGCTTACACCCGCCGTACTTACCAATAAATTTCTACACCAATTTGCCGGCCACCCGGCAGAAAAGGTGATCATCAACATTACTTCAGGGGCTGCCACTTCTGCATACGATGGCTGGAGCATTTACTGCACTTCGAAGGCAGGCGTTGATATGCTCACTAGGGTAGGGGTGGAAGAGCGAAAGTACCGCCACGATGGGCGCACGCATATATTGGGCATAGCGCCCGGCGTGGTAGATACGCAAATGCAAAACCAGATAAGGAATAGCAGCGAATTAGAGTTCAGTAGGGTGGAAAAATTCCATCAATTGAAGGCGAACAACCAGCTCTATAGAGCCGAAGATGTAGCCAAAGAATTAGCCCATATTATTGCCAACCCTAACAAAGTAACAGAGGTGATAAGCCGCATTAGCCTTTAAAATGCTAAGATACCAATGCCAATATTAAATTTAAGAAGTGAATTGGCTACCGTTAGCCCTGTTGCAGCCTCAGCAAGTGTTGAAGTACCACCTGCATAGACAATGGACCTAAACGGAAGTTGCACATCAAAGCCAATGTTTAACGGAATCCACCGTGCAATAATAAATTCTCTACCAACGCCAAACCCAGGCATCACATCAAAGACAGTATACTTATACGGGGTACCTATTTCAAGGGTAGCATAATCACCAGTTAGCTTGGTGGTAATACGAGCCATTGACATGGTGAATTTCCAGTATCCGCCTAGTGGCGCTAACGGGCTATTGCGCATATATTTCTTATAAGCAAAACCCAATTGATGGCGAGTGTATCGCCCTAGCTGATTTTCATCATCCAATCCATAATTGGTTATCAGAAAATCCATGCTATTAACATCATAAAATAGCCCAATCGTTTTCTTCTTACTTACCACATAATCATAGCCGACTTGATGGCTTAAGTAAAAGTTGGTGCCGAAGTTTTGTTTTTTCCGTAGGGTGTTTGCAAAAAGTGATATGGATGGCGTGTAAGTAAACTGATGCCTTTTACCAACATAGCCCGGTATTTGTGCAAATGCCGATAGGCTAAAGGCCACCAACACCAATGAAAGAATAAAGTATCTCATGCCCTTAGCGTTTGTAGTTTAGTTGGTGGAAGGTATAGTAAATCTGGCTGTTCAAAAAGTCGTTGCGCTCTAGCTGGTTGGCGGTTACCACATCGCCAAGTACCATTTTGTTTTCAATAATATCGAATACGATGTAGTAGTATATCTGGTACTTGCCCCCCCTTATCATACTGGGTAATAAAAACGGTATGGTAACCGGGTAAAGCGTGCTTAGCATAATGAAATATGCACGACGATAGTCTTTTTCCTTTACGCTCAGGTTGCCTGTCCACATAAAGTAGCGGGTGCCGTACTTTTTCACCAAAGCCTCCCTTTCCGAGAGCTCCATAGATGATAGGGGTACATCGCTGCCCAAGTCCAACCGCTCATCTACCCATTCGTTTAAGAAGGCGATGTCATTAAACTCGGCTGTTTCTTTGTTTTTCAGTTCCTTGTTGTCAATCAGTTCATATTTTATACCGCTGGCATCGGCATTCACAGTCAACAACCTACTAAAGCGCTTTTGATTCTTTTCTGAGGTGAGGTATTGCTGCTTCTCTTGGTTTACCAAGTTTATTTTGCTGTACCTAGGGTTAATGATTACCACTTTATCAATATCCAAAGCAAAACCACGGTTTTCATTCAATTCGCGTTCTTTCTGCCTGTCTTTCTTTTGGGTTTTGCTCATTTCAAAGTCATCGTCATTCTCGCGCTGCTTGCTCAGGGTTTTGGCCCTCTTCATAAACGATTCGTCATCGGCAAAATCAACAAAGGCGTATTTATGGAAATCCTCGTCAATAGGCTCTTCGAAATCGTGGTAATAAACAGTCACTGTATCAATTGCCGCAGTTATTAAGGCACGAGCAAGGCTAGTGTCGCCATCAACTAAGGTGGTGTCACTGTCAACTAAGGTGCTATCTGCTTCCGATGCCCTTATTAAGCCGCTATGGCTAGCACGTTTATTGTCTTCTGCCGTTTCCTCTGTTTTATTATCATTACTGTAGCTATCTTCTGAGTCGTCATACACCATTGTGCCATCCCTTTTGATGCCCTTTAGTTGGTACTTTTCCCTATGCTTAAGCTGGTATTTCTCATAGCCTGTAAGTTTTATGCCCAATTTCTTTGCTTCGGCCACGGTAGTAGCCAATACCGTATCTACTTCTTCCTCAAATTCTTCCTCCAATGTCACCACTTCGCCTTCATTGGTTGCATCATCCATTGTTGTTTTGATGGTTTTGCCCATCAAGGTTGATCGGGTTTTGCTAGTGCTGCTGTCAGGTTCCACACCCTCAGTTATGGTATCGCCTTTTTCATCTACTATGGTTGCGAGTACCTCGCTTGGCCTTTTAGCAGGGTCTTTGTCATATACATACTCCAATTGTATCGAGTCAGTTTCGGCCTGGGTGCGCTCAGTCATAGAGAAAAACTCTGGGTCCACCTCGCGCTCATAAAAAAGCAGGTGCATCATACTATCGGCAATGGTGGCAATCTCCTTGTCTTGTGGGTATTCCTGCTTTAGCTGCCAGCTGTAGCGGGTAGCAACCGTTGCAATATAGTCACCATCCACTGCCAAGCTCAAAAAGAAGTGGTAGGCGCGTTGCAGGTTGCCTTGCTGGTCTTCGTTCACATAGTCTTCCCATTCACTAATGCTAATGCCACTGTTGGTATAGTAGGCCATAGCGGCCATGGCTTTAAGCTTCAGCTTTTTCAGGTAAAGGTTGTCAGGGTATTGTTTCAGTAGCACTTGTGCCTCGTAAATGGCCAAATCGTAGCGCTGCCGCAGCACGTGCAATCGGCAAATCTCAAACTGGGAAAACTCACGCGCAGCCATAAACTCCGCTTCCGAAACGATGGATAGCTTTCTGCCTTCTGGCGATACGTCTTTTGTTTTCTCTTGTATGTGGGCTTGGCGTTTCTCCACGCTTGGGTGGGTGCTAGTGGAGTCGTCGTCCTCGTCTTCTGCTCCTTTTACCAAGTTTACACGCTTACGGTCAAACTCCTCAGGGAAGGTAAACGTGCCGCTCTCCAGCCATTTATAGTCAAATTCATCCTCCACAAATGGGCGGTGGGAGTAAGCCAGCGCTTGAAAAGCACCACCAATGGCATCCAAACTATAGCCAGCCTTTAAGAAACGGGTAAGGCCATGCTCGTCGGCTTCGGTCTCCAGCTCGCGAGAGTAGTGGTTAACTGTGGCCAACTTATCATCAAGCGATAGGTCGTTGTAAAGCTCTTTATCGCGCTCAATGGTTTTTACTTTCAGGTACTTGTTTAGGGAGTGTTTCTTCTCTACGTGGATAATCTCGTGGGCCAAGATAAAGGCCAACTCCGCTTCCGATTGTACTTTAGCTAGTAGGCCCAAGTTTACAAAGATGATGCCTTGGTTGGTAGCGAAAGCGTTTACCTCTGGGCTTTTCATGGTATACACCCTTACCTGCTTGCGCAGCGCAGGCTCATCTTTCAGCAGCAAATCCACAATCTTATTGAGGTACACGGTAATGGGGTCGTTGAAACTCACCATACCGCTCAACAGCATCTTATCAATCTCGAAGTAGGTAGATAGGTAAAAGCTCTCTTTGCTCTTCCTATCTCTTTTTGATTCGGATTTGTCAATAGTACTTTTCTCTATCTCGTATTTCTTCGAGGATTTAATAATCATATCCTTGGGTATCTCTCCCGTGGATTTAAGTGGTTGGTAGTTTTCAGGAAGTGGCTGGGCAAAGTTGAAATAATAAGTTGCCAACAGCAAAAGCTGTATCAGTAAGGCCCTTTTAAACATCGATAGGTACTTTAAGTAGTGTAATGCAAAGCGAAAATAAATAATAGTGTACGCTTTACCAAGTAAAAGGATGGCGTGCATTATAATTACAAAACCATCAAGTTACAGCCCCGGGTTTCGCTCAAGTCCATTCTGCCAAGAACCTTGAACGCAGCGCCGTTCGGGTGGAGGGTAACAAGGTCGGAAGTGGCGATGAAAGCGCAAGAATGGATGTTGCCCAAGTCTATAATGTTGAGCGCTCCGGTTGATGGCGTTTCGAAAGTATGGAAAGGGTCATAAGCATCCCTGGCTAGCGCGCGCAACCAAGGCGGGGGTGTAAACCAATCACTGCCATCGGTATAGGCTTGCGAGAGCAGTTCAGTCATGCCATATTCACTATATATCTGCGGTACTTGGAAGGCTGTTTTTAGCATGTCATGCAGCTCTTCACGGAGCAGTTCTTTTCGGCGGCCCTTCATACCCCCGGTTTCCATTATTTTTATGTGGTGCAGCGGCATGGGGTGTTGCTCAGCCAAATCGAGCAGACCGAACGATACGCCCAACAGTAGGGTGGGGGTGCCGTTTACAATCAATTGCTCTAGCTTTTCTACCAAATCTTGTAAGTTGTTGAGGTAGAAGCCGTTGGACGGATGCTGTGATGCATCCATAAGCCCTTGAGCCATAGATACTAGAGAGCTGTTGCTTCGCTCTAAGTATGAAGGCAGTAAGGCTAGTATGCAATGGTCTTTAATTTCGCCGAAAGCCCTTTCAAAGCCCTCCAAATATATGTTTCGATATAGCGCTGCATCGACTACCAAGTGCTGCGAGGACACCTGCCCGGTTGTACGGCTACTTTCAAACACCACTTCAGGGGTATAATTACCAGTAATTACATGGTGTGACTTAAACAGCTCAATGGGCAGAAAGGGTATTTGGTAAAGCTGGTGGATGCTGGCTGGGGAAATTCGGCGCAGGCGCAGGTACTCCGCATATACGGGGTTGTGTGCCGCTTGGTATTGAAATACTGCCAATGTCAAGGCTTCGAAACCTTCCTCATCCAACGCGAAAAGTCGCTGGTGCCATTGTTTGAGTTGCTCTGCTGAAAACACGCGGTAATGTTAGCAATATTCTTGCTAATATTGTAGTTATAGTTGGGACCAAGGACCATAGACGATGGACCATGGACTAGTAAATAGTGATTGGATATGAATAGACCTATACACTTACAGCGCTGTATTGCATCGTACTTCGTACATCGTATATTTTACGTTAGTTGTCTGGTGTTTGGTGTCTTGTATCTTTTGTCTAGCACTGGTTGTGTTGAGCCGCCGCGCTTTCCTGATGAGCCGGAGCTGGAGCTGGTTTCGGTTTCGAAAGATACCATCCGCCAGTTAAGCGATAGCCTGTACATTGAGTTTAAGTTTACTGATGGCGATGGTGACTTGGGCTTTGAAGATTTAAGTACTGACGATTGTGAACTGTGTGACAGCAGTTGCTATAACCACCCTACTTTTTCCTTGTTTATATTGGATAGCCGGTACATCAATATTGTTGCTGGCGATACCATTCGTTGCCTGAAGACGTTCAACGTACCTTACATACCACCGAAAGGCGCCACCGAGGCCATATCCGGCACTATCACCGTGCTGCTTACTAATGAGTTTTGCCTTCCTGGCCAAGTTACCGACAGCGTGCGGTATAGCATAGTAGTGAAAGACCGCTCCGGCAATTTCAGTAACCGTATTGAAACGGATGTGATTACGCTGTTGTGTAATTAAGGGGACTTGGAAGTCCCCGATATCGTACTCTTCCATAATATTTGAATAAACATTTGTTTCGGAATCGCTGCAACAGAGACACCAATAATTGAATTACGTTATTGCTGGATAGTATAATTTACCTAGACTATATAATGTGGTTTTTCATTTGAAATGATGTTATGCCGTTTCAATTTCGCCGAATACCATTGTAACAGGCACGTTTTCAAATTGAATAGGTATTTTTGCTTCTAAATTATCCTCAATGACACTATACACCCGCGAGCAGGCACTACAACTTAAAGAGCAAACCTTTGCTTACCTGCAGGTGCAGGAGCACGACCATGTACTGACCATGACCCTGAACCGCCCGGAGAAGAAGAACGCCATGAACCCGGTGTTTATGAACGAGATAGTGTATGCCCTCAATTACGCGCACTACAACCACGATGTGTGGGTGGTGGTGTTGCGCGCTGAAGGGAATGTGTTTTGTGCTGGAGCCGATTTAAAATCGTTTGCCGGGCAAGGAACAGATGGGCCGCAGAGTACTATTCCAGAGCCTTTGCATGGTGCGGTGCTGGGCGATGCTTTCAATAGCCTGCACAAGCCTTGTGTAGCCCGCGTACAAGGTAATGTATATGCTGGTGGATTTCTGCTAGTATGTGGTTGCACTCACGTAATTGCTGCCGAAGGCGTGCAATTTAGCCTGCCAGAAGTGAAGCGCGGTATTTGGCCAATGCAGGTAATGGCCAGCCTTAAATCCATAATGCCCGCCCGCAAGCTGCTCGATTTATGCATGCGTGCCCGTGCCATTGAAGCACCAGAGGCGCTGGAGCTGGGCCTAGCCACGCAAGTGGTACCAGCCGATAAGTTGGATGAAGCAGTGGATAGCTTAGTGGCCGAATTGAAAACCCTGAGCCCAACCGCCATCCGCTTAGGGTTGAAGGCTTGGCAGGAGCTAAAAGGCGTACCCGAAACCGAGCACCACCCGTACCTCATCAGCCAATTGCAAGAGATACTAAGCACCCAAGATGCCGCCGAAGGCCTAACCGCATTTATAGAAAAGCGGTCGCCGGTGTGGACAGGGAAATAGTTAAATTTAGACATAAGACACAAGACGCAAGACACAAGACAAAAAACGCCCCCGAACTATGTAAGTCCCTCTCCCTTAGAGCCTGTCCTGAGCTTTTGTCGAAGGAGAGAGGTTAGGTGAGGGGAAATAACACCAATAACCAATAACCAATAACCAATAACGAATCAACCAAACTCCATGCAGATACTCGACGGCAAAGCGCTTTCCATCATCATTAAAGAACGTATTAAGGAAGAAGTGACTGCTATAAAGGCTGCGGGTGGCAAAGTGCCGCACTTGGCTGCCGTACTAGTAGGTAACGATGGCGGCAGCGAAACCTACGTGGGCCACAAAGTAATGGCTTGCGAGTACGTGGGCTTCAACTCCACGCTAGTGCGTGGGGATGAATTTACATCAGAAGAAGAGTTACTGCAAATCGTTAACGACCTTAATCAAAATCCTGATATTGATGGGTTTATAGTGCAATTGCCGTTGCCAAAGCATATTAATGGCGAAAAGGTATTGCAAGCCATCGACCCAAAGAAAGATGTGGACGGTTTCCACCCCATTAACGTGGGCCGCATGATGCAGGGGCTTGATGCTTATTTGCCGGCTACGCCTTATGGCATCCTTCAATTGTTGGAGCATTACCACATTGAAACAAGCGGCAAGCATTGTGTGGTGATAGGCCGTAGTAATATTGTGGGCTCGCCGATGAGTGTGTTGCTGGCGCGTAACGCGTACCCAGGCAATTGCACGGTTACGCTTTGCCACAGCCGCACGAAAAACCTACAAGAGCATACCCTGCAGGCCGATATTATCATTGCGGCACTCGGCAGGCCGGGCTTTGTAACTGCCAGCATGGTGAAAGACGGTGCGGTGGTAATTGACGTAGGTACTACCCGTGTGGATGATGCCACCAAAAAAGCTGGTTGGCGCCTCAGCGGCGATGTGGATTATGATAATGTAGCCCCCAAATGCAGCTACATAACCCCAGTACCCGGCGGCGTAGGCCCACTTACGGTTACTTCGCTACTCATGAATACCCTGCGCGCCGCGAAGGGGGAAGTTTATTGAAGTGGATGTGCGAAGTACGATGTACAATTTAGTTGGGCTGAATATGATTTAGCCGATTCTTGAAAGCGCATAATAAAACAGCATTATAGCAGGGTACCAAAAGGCTATGGGCAGCACAGTCCACATGGCTTTGGCCATTACTTTCATATCGCTTATCCATACCAGTAGCGCCCCCACCAAGTACGGTATCCACATCCACAAAAACATGTACGGGTATATGGAAACAATGAATGCAATAATGATAATGGTTACTCCAATTTTACCTTTCATACCGCTAATATAGTCAGGGATTTAATAATGTAACAGTACATATCGATGGGTATTTCTACCCGAGTGCATAATCGTATAAATAAGGTGGTTAATTTAGCATAGTTATGCAGCTAACCCTTCAACCATGAAATCATTATTCCTGACCGTAGCGACCGTAGCAATGTTGGGGCTAGCGACAAGCTTTTCATCTTCCGCATTTGGCCACGGTCTTGCCGGTAGCTTCGCTCCGTCACCCGAGTGCCGATATAGCCAGTGCCGCTCCACTGCCAAATCTACGGGTAAGCGCTGCAAGTACTGTGTAAGCAACGCTGGGGACAAGTATTGCTTACAGCATAAGTGATTGGTGTAATACTTAATTTTGACCGCCATAACGGACCAATGAGCATTGCTAAATCATATCATCTTAAATTCAAATTGCATCAAGCAGGCAATTTTATTATTCCATCAATAATATGCGACATAGATGCTGCTGGGTTTTCTATAAACATTGGAATGGCTGATTTTATTGAATCAAACGGAGCGTCATTTTCCCAAAATTTGATTGATGAAAT
Source organism: Sphingobacteriales bacterium (assembly GCA_027483645.1). Taxonomy (GTDB): domain Bacteria; phylum Bacteroidota; class Bacteroidia; order Chitinophagales; family CAIOSU01; genus CAIOSU01. Next base: position 22,710 of record JAIXUD010000009.1, on the reverse strand, counting down.
AAAGGAATGTAGCTTTACCACTTCTGACGCTGATAATCTTGTGTACGAAATACTTTCGATTGATGGACATTACAAAATTGGATTGTATAACTCGCCTAATAGAATAGGTTATTTGGAATCAAGTGAAGTCCATTATATACCCGTTGCGGATTTTATTGCAATACTCGAGGAATGGAGAGACTTCTTAAACGCAATAAGTACTAGACATTCACTGTCACAATTCTAAATAATCCTTTATCCTTCTTTTTAGCCAATGTGGTTGTTGTTCACACTGCCACGTCGGATTTATAATCCGACGTAACCGAGCTGCGGATTTTCAATCCGCCGAAACACCAGTCACGTAACATATGTTTCCTCAATCGGCTAGGGCCACTAAGTAACAAAACATTTACCCACCCCTAATCCCCATTATCAATCTTGAATGTTATAACTTTGTTTCTGCTAGTAAGTAGCAACTAGAAACGAGTAATTAGGAAGTAGATTTTGCTGTTTTCCCTAATGCCCCTTTCTAATTCCTACTTCCTAATTTCTAATTCCTAATTAAAGAAAGAAATGTACGACGTTACTGTTATCGGATCAGGACCTGGCGGATACATCGCCGCGGTACGCAGTGCCCAGTTGGGTTTTAAAACTGCCATTATTGAGCGCTACGCCACCCTTGGCGGCACCTGCCTCAACGTAGGTTGCATACCATCTAAGGCTTTGCTAGATTCTTCCGAGCACTTCTTCAATGCCCAGAACCATTTTGGCGAACATGGTATTTTGCTGAAAGACCTCAAGGTGGATTTCGGTCAGATGATTAAGCGCAAAACCGATGTAGTTACTGGTGTAACCAAGGGTGTGCAGTTCTTGATGAAAAAGAACAAAATCGACGTGTTTACCGGCCACGGTTCGTTTGTGAATAAGAATAAAATTGCCGTGAAAAACGATAAAGGCGAAGTAACCGAGGTGGAAACCAAAAAGGTAATAATTGCCACAGGCTCTAAGCCTGCTACCTTGCCAGGCCTGGAGATTGATAAGAAACGCATTATTACTTCTACCGAAGCTTTGGAGTTGCCTGAGCTGCCAAAAACTATGGTGGTGATAGGCGGTGGCATCATAGGTGTGGAGCTGGGTAGCGTATATGCCCGCTTAGGTGTAAAGGTGCAAGTGGTGGAGTATATGGACCGCCTCATCGGCACTATGGACCGCGACCTGGGCAAAGAACTGTTGAAAGTATTGAAGAAGACTGGTATCGAATTCTTCTTTAGCCATAAAGTAACGGGTGCTAAAGTAAAAGGCAAAACCGTAACCGTAACCGCAGAAGACAGCAGCGGCGCAGCCGTTGAGTTTAAAGGCGACTACTGCCTGGTATGCGTGGGCCGTAAGCCTTATACCGATAACCTAGGCCTGGATACTGTAGGCTTGGAAACCGATAAGCGCGGCAAAATACCGGTTGACCCGCACACCCTGCAAACCAAAGTAGAAGGCATCTATGCCATTGGTGACGTAATTGATGGCCCTATGCTGGCTCACAAAGCCGAAGACGAAGGTGTATTGGTAGCGGAGATTATTGCTGGCCAAAAACCACACATCGATTATAACCTGATACCGAACGTTGCCTATACCTGGCCAGAAGTTTCTTCAGTTGGGAAAACCGAAGACCAACTGAAAGAAGCCGGCACCGAATACAAGAAAGGCACTTTCAGCTTCAAGGCTAGTGGCCGCGCAGCTGCCAGCGGCGATACCGATGGTTTTATCAAAGTTTTGGCTGACAAAACCACCGATGAGATACTAGGTGTACACATGATCGGGCCCCGCGTTGCCGACTTAATTGCCGAGGCCACCGCTGTCATGGAATACCGCGCTAGTGCAGAAGACATAGGCCGCATGAGCCACCCGCACCCAACCTACTCAGAATCGTTCAAAGAAGCCTGCCTGGCTGCTAGCGACAACAGGGCGTTGAATGCTTAATGGTCGATAGTCGATGGACGAAGGACCATGGACCACGGATGCTGCGAAAAATAGAGAGAGAAACAGTGCGGTGAAAGTGGGGCATGTTGTTGTTCTATTCCACATAATTCGGTACGCCACGCAAGGCGTGGCCACGAGAATGTTAGCGCAGGTCACCGCCCTAAGAACTCAATACCTCACATTGTAACCATCTCAATCACACGAGTATTCATACTGCCATTTAATGGAAGTGCTTTTTGGTCCGCCCATCAAATAGTTTTGGATAACCTGGGTAATGCGGCCACTGCCATCAAACTGGTACTCCTTCTCAAATATATCTTCATCGGTGGTTGTGTTACGCTTGCGTGTCACCAAATTGGTAGAGAACACTTGCGGGTCGAAAATTTCACCCAATGAGTAATACTGCTCATCCAATATTGGGCGAGGGTTGCCTGCAAAAAACTGGTCGTTGGGGTATACCGCTGGGTTGTATTTTTTGGTAAGGTCGTAGGTTACTGCATACCTAAAACTTACCACCTCCGTAAATGGAGATGAGCTTAGCTTTTCTTTATAGCGATAGGCGGTAATGTTGTCATCGTTGTATGTAATGGATTCGATAGTGGAAATATAATCCGGTTCGGAGGTAAAGAAAGTCTTATCGCTTGTTAGTTTGGTTAATCTGCCTGAGCTGTTAAATTCCGCAGAAATATCATCTATCATATAGCTATAGTCATACCTAGCATTATAAAACCTACCGTCGTAATTAAACTCTGTAAAACACTCAACAGTGGTAAAGCGGTTGGTAAAATCATAATCAACAGATGTTTGCCCATCCGCGCGGCTTATTTGGGCCCAAGGGCTCGTTTCTGTTACGGTGTTTACACCGTTTTCAACCCTATTGGTAATGGTACCCGTTATTGGGCTGTTGTTATTAATAGTACAAGTAAACTTGGTATTGTAGCAGATTGGGCCCCTATCGGCCTCGGTAATGTAATAGTATTTCTCGCAACCGGTAAAGGCCGAGGCAACCATTACCAATAATACCATAGCACGAAAACGCGAATCAATAGCCCTTTTAAACATAAATAGTAGGTAGGTTAAAGTGTAATTTCAGCAACGAATTTAGCGGATTCGGGGCTTATTACATAATGTAAATCTTGAAGGCGGCGTCACCTTTACGTGGTGTGCTCTCTTTAACCATGGAGAACACGGAAAAAGGTCACAGAAAAACACGGAAGGATTAAATCATTACCTATCTTAAAATTGGTACATCAGCACACTAGCACATCAGCACATCAGCAAATCATTCCAATTCTTCATTAAAAAACACCTTATAATAGCTCATTTTAGCATCTTGGTCGTAGCCGCGCTCAATGAAGCGTCGGCCACTTTCCAGGTTATCGAAGTTGAGCTTGATGTGGATGTTGGTATCCAGCTTAATCAGGTCTTTGAATTTCTTTTTGGCGCTGTTCAGGGCCGGCTTACTGATACCGAAGTCGTTCTCCACCTTGCGGCCGATACGGGTCTCATAGGTTTCTAGGTAGCCGGTGAATGCCTTGGTGTACTCTTCGTCTTTAATCACTTCTTGGGCAAATTCGCCCATCTCGAACGTCTCTGCTTTACTAAAGTAGTCCAGCGTGCTTTTCATAAATAGCACCTCGTCTTTCTTGCCATGCTGCGGGGTGAGCATATCCTTGGCGAAGGCGTTGCAAAGGTTCAGCGCATCGCGGGTATAGAAGTTGTCGTCGCTATCTTCCACCACTTGTAGGAAGTCGTCCATCCAATACACGGTATCCTTACCCGAAGCATCAATGGTCACTACCCGGTAACCGCTTTCATCCTCGGTGTTGAAGATAATACAGCCTTTATCTAGTTTCTTGATGTTTACCCCCGATACTGGATCAGCCTCCAGGCCATCGCGCTCGTGGCGGAAAGCGAGGAAGGTATCTTTATTCTCGCTTTTGAAAATGCCTACCGCATCCAGCGGCTCATCATCTAGCATACAGTTCTTCAGATAGGCCACATACACCTCGCCGCTCTTTATGTTGGGGTGAACGGAGTGGTGGTGCAGGTGCTTTAGCACATTCACCGATTGTAGGTAAGTACCCCCTTCATCCAGAAACATACTCTTCACAAACGAATATACTTCGTTGAACTCCAAGCCATTGGGGTGGGTAAACTTATAATACGCATCGCCCTTAAACGGCTTCATAAAATAGGTAAGCAAGGCTCCTTCAAGCTCTGGCGTTACATCGGCCAACTTAGCGGAAACAATCGGGTCTTCTTCTTGGGCTTTGTTTCCCACACGGTGGATGGCCAGGCGCGAAATAAGGGCTTGGGTAAGGTCGAGCATTCGAGTAAATATGGGGTGTGAAATGAGAAATAAGAAACGACAAAAGAAAAATGAGAAATAAGAAACAGGAAATGACCAAAAAAGAAATAAGATATGGAAACAAGATAAACGGAAATGGAGGCAAATAACATGCTAGCTCATGGCACTAACTTTTTAACCTTTTATATTTATCATTTCATATTTCTCATTTCAAATTTCATGTTTCATTTTTAAGCTACCACAGTAGCAGCAACCTTGTGCACCCACCCGTGGCGGTCGGGTATTCGGGATAGTTTGATGTCTTCTAGCTCTTGTTTAAGCGATTCGCTTAGCGGGCGTTCATCAACAGGGGTCAAAGCTAGGCGCTCGCCTTTAAAGCCAATTTCGGATATGTGGCTTATGGTAGCGGCAGTGCCTGCGCCAAACGCATCTTGCAGTGCACCACGCTGGTAAGCATCATACAGTTCGTCAACCGATACATCACGCACTTGGGCAGGGGTGCCGCGGTCTTCCAGCAATTGTAAAATGCTATCTCTGGTAATACCGTTTAGTATAGTGCCATTCAATTTTGGGGTGATAATTTGTCCGTCGATCTGTAGGAAAAAGTTCATGGTACCAATCTCTTGCAGGTACTTAAACTCGAAGCCGTCTGTCCATAATATTTGGTCGTACCCGTTTTTGCGGGCAGCCATCACCGGTTGCAGGGTAGCGGCATAGTTGCCAGCCGCCTTAGCCTCGCCAGTACCGCCAGGGAAAGCCCGTACAAACTTATCGCTAATCAATACCTTTACTGGTGCGCTATAGTAAGACTGCACAGGGCAAGTAAACATAACAAAGCGGTAAGTGTCAGAAGCTTTGATACCCACATAATCATCAGTAGCAAACATAAACGGGCGTATATATAGCGAGCTGCCTGGTGTGGTAGGCACCCAGTCTTGGTCAAGCACTACCAAGCTATCCAGCGCTTGCATAAACAAGTCGGCAGGTAGCTCGGGCATGGCCATGCGTATGGCCGAAAGGTTCATCCGCTCAGAGTTTTTGGTAGGGCGAAAAACCTGTATATCGCCACTATCGGTGCGGTAGGCCTTCAATCCTTCAAAAATAGATTGCCCATAATGCAGTGCCGAGGTGGCAGGGTGCATAGGGATGTTTTCAAACGGAACGATACGAAAATCAAACCAAGCACCATCCTTATAATCAGCTATAAACATGTGGTCGGAGAAAACCCGGCCAAATGCGAGGTTCTCAAAATCCACTTCACTGATGCGCGAATGATTGGTTTTTGTAACTTTGATATCGTATTTCATCTAGTCAATTTTATTGGGTGTTGTTACCTCTAGGTCGTTTTACGGCAGTGTTAATTGCCATAAGGCTCATTAGGCATTAAATTACAACAATTATTTCAGGAATTGGGGCAAAGGAAACAAAATAAAGACTGGAAACAAAACCATAAATTGCGCTACAGATGACCGACGACCTATATATTGATAGTGGTGCCATTGCGCAATTATTTGATGGGCAAGACCTTTACTTATTAAAACCCGAAAATGGGCTAAGCGGGTTTCCGATAGAAGGAACCAATACTAATTCGGTAGCTATTGTATACCATAGTGCCACGGGCATTGCACCCGAAGATAAAGAGCAACTGTATAAAATACTGGCAGCCCTTAAGCTTGACCCTACTGCCATTGCTTTGATTAACTTGGCCGATGTGCAAGGCCCTGGGTTTAGCACTGTGGCTAGAGCTACTGGGTGCAGATATTTATTGGTTTTCGGGGCTACCCCTGCCGATATGAGCATATTTGTTGCTGCCAAGCGCTATGTGGAGATCAATATGCAAGGTGTAAGGATTCTGTTTTCTGATAGCCTGGAGCTGCTCCGCGCCGAAGCCCAGCGCAAACGCTACCTATGGGACACCCTGCAAGTAATGTTTGGGTTGAAGTAATATACCCCCCCCCGCCGCAACTTTTTGTTGATTTCTCCTGTTTAATGTTTAACATTGCTTTATTAAACAAACAAGTCACAGTACGTTTGCTTTGTTATTATTTGCATTGGTTTGCTATTTAATTGGATGGATTTGATTTTGCCGCTTTAGTGCAGCAATAGTAAAATCCGAGAAATGTAAGATGGAGGTTAAGTTATGGCCAATTATTCTATAAAAGATTTGGAGCGTTTATCTGGGGTTAAGGCCCACACATTGCGCATTTGGGAGCAACGCTACAATATTATCCAACCCCAGCGTACCAATACCAACATTAGATATTACAATGATGCCGACTTGCGCAAGCTGCTTAACATAAGCCTGCTCAATAATTATGGCTACAAAATTTCAAAGATTGCACAGCTAAGCTTGGAGGAGTTATCCAATGAAGTTAGGCTGGCAACCGATATGGATAATAAGGAAGATCAGCAGCTGGTAGCTCTTACCATATCGATGATTGAGCTAGATGAAGAGCGTTTCGAAAAGCTTATTTCCACTAGTATATTGCGGCATGGCTTCGAGAAAACCATGGTGTCGCTTATCTTCCCATTCATGGAGAAGGTGGGAATTATGTGGATAACAGGTGCTATATACCCCGGGCAGGAGCATTTCATTAGTAATATGATACGCCAAAAGCTGATAGTGGCTATTGATGGGCAATTGAACCCCCTAAGTGGCCCAGAGAACACCTTCCTGCTTTTTTGCCCTGAGGGGGAATATCATGAAATAGGTCTGCTCTTTATGTGCTACTTACTGCGTACACGCAGGCGCAGGGCTATATACTTAGGGGTAAATGTGCCTACGGCCGATTTAAGTGCCATTCACCAGGTGCACCAGCCTAAGTATTTGTTTACATACATTACCGCATCTAAATCTGAAGAAGAATTGCAACATTACATCTACGACTTGTCCAATCAATTTCCCAATTCGGAAATTTGGCTGGCTGGGCAACAGGTGCTTAAGCAATCTTTTGATTTGCCCAGCAATGTATTGGTAATAGCCACTATTAATGAGGCTTTGGAACGCCTAGATGTCTTCCGTGCACCGGTATATCATAGCAACTAGAGACTGGTTTCCCCTTGTTGTGCAATTGAGAAACTCCTATTATTTACATTAATTCGAAACATATCCCTTCTAAAAAGGCGGGAAGTGTTATGTTTCAATAGCACAGGTTTGGCAATGACATGTAATGGTTGTCATGATCCTTCAAAAAACCCCTCCCTATAGCCGTTTCGGCGTTATTATTGCGGTGTCTTGGCATGTTGAAATGCCAGGATAGAAACCTCTAGAAAAAGTTTTGTTTAACAAAAACACAAAAAGATTAAACAAACGGTTGTTTGGTAAATATTTCTAGCTTATCTTTACAATACTAAACAAGGAGATTATGAACAGTCAGGAATTTGATAGCGTTGTTACAAGTTATGCCGCTCCACTAAGGCCATTTGCTTTAAACCTTACCAAGAATATGGAAGAAGCAAATGATTTGATACAAGACACGTTGTTTCGTGCATTATCCAACCGAGACAAGTTTCAGGATGGTACTAATCTAAAGGCTTGGTTGTTTACCATAATGAAGAACATCTTCATTAACAACTATCGCCGCAAGCTGAAACGTAATACTATTATTGATACTACCGATAACCTGTTTTACTTGAATTCGCCGTCGGTACTTACTGAAAACGAGGCTACGGCCAAGTTTGTGATGGACGATATGAAAAACGCCATCAAGAGTTTGGGTGAGGAGTTCCGTGTACCTTTTATGATGCACTTTGAAGGTTACAAATACCACGAAATTGCCGAGGAGCTACGTTTGCCACTAGGAACCGTGAAGAGCCGCATCTTTTTTGCCCGTAAAGAATTGAAAGGCAAGTTAGAACAGTATAAGCCTTGATACCTAGTTAAGTGAAAAAATATAAGGCGATGTTCCGGTTGGGGCATCGCCTTTTTGTTTGTTGATGATTACTGTTACACAGTTTAAGCGATTTACCTCAAAATGTAATCTTACACACCACTGGTAAATGGTCAGAAGGGTAGTAGCCTTTCTTCGATTCAGTGGTTACTTGGTATTGCTTTACGGTGCAGGCTTCATTTACCAGTATATAATCAATCCGTTGGTTGTGGGGTTGCTCCACATCAAAACCACAGCAGGTGTGCTCTCCCTTCTTCTCTTGGGTTATTTGGAAGGCATCATACAGCACATAGCCCGATGAGGTACTATTGATTTCTGCATAGGGCCGGGCATCGGGGTTAAAGTTGAAATCTCCAGCAACTATCACTGGTAGGCTGCCAGTCATCTCCCTTATTTGTTTCTTTAGGAGTAGTATACTGTAGTATCGTGCTTCCTCTCCCTTATGATCGAAGTGGGTATTGAAGAAGTACAGCTCCCGGCCCGTTTGCAGCTCTCTCAGCTTCACCCAACTACAAATGCGGGTTATGGCGGCATCCCAGCTTTTGCTGCCTGGGTTGTGTAGTTTTTTTGAAAGCCAGAAAGTGCCGCTATCCAGCAGGGCATATTGGCTCTTACGATAGAAGATGAGGCAATGCTCGCCTTTGTCAATACCATCGTCTCGCCCAACGCCATAGTGCCCGTAGCCCTTAAGCGCTTTGATGAGGTCTTGCTTTTGGTCGGGCTTCACTTCCTGCAGGCCGATAATACCCGCTTCGCTTTTAACAATAATGTCGGCCACCCATTCTTTTCTGTTGGGCCATGCATTGTTGCCATCGCTGGCAGTGTTCATGCGTATATTGAAGCTCATTGAGGTAACTTCCACGCTATTAGCTAGTATGCCGAGAGGAAACAAAAGTAATAAGCAAAAAAAGAGCTTGGGCATGGTACAATATTATGTAAGCAAACTTAAGCGAAATAATAAGAATGTACTTATTTGGTTTGTTAAGGTTTTTTTGTTTTTCGCTCCTCAGGATGGTTGGTGTTTTGGCGCAGGTTAACCCCATAAGTATAGTTCACGGCCAAAATGATGTCGTTGCAGTCAAAATGCTTTACCACGCCATTTTCAGCCAAGGCAACCACCCAGCAGGTGTTTTGGTGGATACCATAATCAATGATGAAAATAGCATGGCCACTGCCCAATGGAGTTTCCACCAATATGGTAGGATTCAGTTGAAGTATCATAGGCATCTATTGAATGATCGATACCAATACTTCAAACAGCGTGCCTTAGGGAAAACAATTGTTATTTGGGGGAGAATGACTAGTAAGCTACCCTTGAATTGTTGCAGTATGTGGCAATAACACTACAATTGCGGAATAGTCAGTTATTAAACCACATTCACCTCAGGCACTATAGTAATACCGAATTTCTCTTTCACCGACGCTTGTATATCCAGCGCCAGTTGGTATATTTCTGCTCCTGTGGCACCACCGTAATTTACCAGTACCAGTGCCTGTTGCGAATGGCTGCCAGTGTTGCCCACGCGCTTGCCCTTCCAGCCGCATTGCTCTATTAGCCAGCCCGCGGGTACCTTTACCATTTCATTGGGTAGCGGGAAGTTAGGTATCAATGGATAGTAGGCTTGCAAGGCATCAAACTGTGCCTTTGGTATCTCGGGGTTTTTAAAGAAGCTGCCACTATTGCCCAGTACCTTAGGGTCGGGTAGTTTGCTTTGGCGTATTTTGATAACGGCATCGCTTACTGCTTTTACCGTAGGCTCCCATATGCGCATATCGTCTAGCGTGCGCTTTATGTCGCCATAGCTAATGTTGAATTTGGGGAGCTTGTTAAGCCGCATGGTAACGCTCACAATACAGTATTGGCCTTTGAGCGTGGTTTTGAAAACGCTTTCCCGGTAGCCAAAGAGGCACTCATCTTTGGTAAAAACACGCACCTCTCCGGTATTCATATCCACCGCCTCTAGCGATTCAAACACGGCCTCCAGCTCCACACCGTAGGCGCCAATGTTTTGCATAGGTGCAGCTCCCATTTGGCCCGGTATTAACGATAGGTTTTCGATGCCACTCAACCCCAACTCAATGGTATGTAGCACTAGGCTATGCCATGCCTCACCGCTGCCGCATTTTAGCCAAACGTGATCATCATCTTCCTTGATCGTTTCAATGCCATTTAGGCTGTTTTTAATAACCAGCCCATCAAAGTCCTTGGTGAGCAAGATGTTGCTGCCGCCACCTAGTATAAAGCGTGGCATCCCTTTCAACCGCTCATTATTCAGTACTTCTCGCAGTTCCTCAATACTTGCTACCTCCACAAAGTAGCGTGCCTTGGCTTCCAGCCCGAAGGTGTTGTAGGGTAGGAGGGAGTGGTGCTCAAGGATGGTCATAAGGGCAAAGATAATTTGGATTGCACAAACTTAACGAGGTTTATGGTCTCTAATGTCAACAATATAAAGTGTCATGCAGAACCGTGTGGAAAGCGTGGTAGCTGTGGCGACTTGGTTCGGTGTATCAGGATGTTAGCTTACCCATCCAAAACGCTCTTGCATTATTCGCTCCTTCTCTTCTCGCAGGTGCTTTAAGTATTGGGCTGATACGGGCGAGAAGGCCTTGCCCTCTTGCCAAACAAGGTACCAAGTCGATTTAATGGGAAAACCCTCTATGGGTATTATTTGCAACTCACCACTGGCAAGCTCGCTTCTAATCCCAATTAGTGGCATTATTGAAACTCCTAAACCAGCTAAAACAGCTTGTTTCACCGCCTCGTTTGAGGTCAGCTCCATTTTTTTCTTTACCGCTAAGTTATTGGCATTTATAAACTGCTCCATAACATAGCGGGTGCCCGAGCCTTGCTCTCTATAAATTAAAGGCAACTCCTCTAGCAAACCCTGTGGGCTTATGGCAGTAGTGTATTGTTGAGCGCTATTGGCTACAACAAATAGCTTATTCTCCATGAGTGGCTCTTTGCATAACTGCAGATGCAAAGGCAATACCGATACCAATGAGAAATCCACTTCATTCTTTTCTAAGCTTTCCACTACCTGAGCTTTATTGGTTACATCCATTATTAGCTCAATGCCTTCATGTTTTTTAAGGAAATCAGTCAAAAAGTATGGCATTACATACTTACCGGTTGATACTACTGAAATTTTAAGCGTACCGGTCAATAGACCTTTATAGGCGTGTGCATGATAATCAATAGCCTCCACCTCCCTCATAATCTCTTCCGCGGCCTGCACAATCTTGCTACCGAACTCAGTGATGTAGGTGCGCCGGCCTATTACCTCAAATAGTGGAATATTAAATTGTGCCTGAAGGTTTTTTAGCTGCATTGATACGGCGGGCTGGGTAAGGTGCAATTCTGTTGCGGCTTTTGTAATACTTTGTTTTTGGGCCACTTTAAGTAATATCTGCAATTGACGAATGGTATAGTTCATAACAAAGCCTTATGGTTGGCATAGTAAAGATAAATGAATAATGATAATGGTGTTGTGCAACTTTGCAGTTGAAAATTTAACCCTAAAAACATTGAAGCTAAATGCAAAAGATAACGGTTGCAAAAGGAGATGGAATAGGCCCTGAAATTATGGATGCCACGCTAAAGATTATCATTGCAGCGGGCGCGCAAATTGAAATAGAGGAAATTGAGGTGGGCGAGCAGGTGTACCTAGCAGGCAACACGGCTGGCATTGCTCGCGAATCGTGGGATGTAATTAGGCGCAACAAGGTATTTTTAAAAGCCCCTATTACAACCCCACAAGGAGGTGGGTACAAAAGCCTGAACGTAACTACCCGTAAGTTTTTAGGCCTATATAGCAATGTGCGCCCTTGTATGAGCCTACACCCATTTGTGAAAACCAAGCATCCACAAATGGATATAGTAATAGTGCGCGAAAATGAGGAAGACTTATACGCAGGTATTGAGCATCAGCAAACCGATGAGGTGGTACAATGCCTAAAACTAATAAGCCGCCCAGGATGTGAGAAGATAGTACGCTATGCTTTTGAATATGCCCGCCAATACAAGCGCAAGAAGGTAACCTGCTTTACCAAAGACAACATAATGAAACAAACCGATGGCCTGTTTCATAAAGTGTTTGATGAGATAGCTGTTGAATACCCGGAGATAGAGAACGAACACTGGATTATTGATATAGGTGCCGCCAAAATGGCCGATACACCAGAAGTATTTGATGTACTTGTAATGCCCAACCTGTATGGCGATGTACTATCAGACGTGGCAGCGCAAATAGCAGGCTCGGTGGGCTTAGCTGGCTCGGCCAATATTGGCAGCGAATGCGCCATGTTTGAGGCAATACATGGCTCGGCGCCGCGCAGGGCCGGTCAAAACTTGGCCAACCCCTCCGGATTGCTGCAAGGTGCTATTATGATGTTGAACCATATCGGCCAAACAGAGGTGGCAGAAAAGGTGCAAAACGCTTGGCTAAAAACCATTGAAGACGGAACGCATACTTACGACATCTATAAAGAAGGTACAAGCAAACTAAAGGTAGGCACTAGCGAGTTTGCCGATGCGGTAATTGCAAACTTAGGCCAAAAGCCAACGGTACTAAAGCCTGTAACTTATGCCAAAACAACATTGAAACTGCCTGAATATAAGCGTAAGGCGCCAAGCAAAAAAGAGCTGGTGGGCGTAGATGTTTTTGTACATCACCCCACTACCGACCCTAACGAGGTAGCTGCGCTGCTATTACAATTGGAGATGGAAAACAAAGTAATACTGAGCATGATAACCAACCGTGGCATAAAGGTGTGGCCCGATGGTTTTGAAGAAACGTTTTGTACCGATCATTGGCGTTGCCGATTTAAACCTGTACAAGGCAAGCAGCTTGCAAAAGACGCTATAGCACATTTGCTGCTTAATGCCCACAAACTGGGTATTGATACCATAAAGACGGAAAACCTTTATGAGTTTAACGGCATTCCCGCATTTTCCCTTGGCCAAGGCCAATAGTGGCTTGGTACTGGCCCTTTTGCCCAACCCCTTGTTGTCCGCTCGGGGGTAAGCAAAAGGGCCAGTATTTTTTTTACTCTTAATTGCCTAATACTGCTGTAATGCCTCTCTATTTGTAGCTGGTAGGTACCATGCACTTGTGCTGGATGTCAGATTTCCCCATCACTGAAGTTTAAAGGCTGAGCCTTAACTACACAGTTCAAAATGCGCCAGTAAGCCAGCCTTCAGTTTAGGCCCTTCCACAGCCAAGGGTTGGGCGGGGCTGTGGCGTTGAGTGTTTAAGGGAGTAGGGGTTACTAATCTAAGGATGGAATAGCTTCACTTTGGTTAATGATTTTGATATTGCGAAGCCGCAATGCCGTTGGGTGTTGCGGCTTTTTTGTTAGATTCTACGATGAAATGTCATTGATAAAAATAATGCGGGATAATCATATAATTAGCTAAATGTTAAGTTTAATTTTTGGGTTTAAAATTTTTATGGTAATATTTTTATTATTGGCGTATAAATATTAATATTGTAATTAACCCAAACAAAATATGCGTTATTAGAAAAACATTATTAACAATTATCGGTGTTTGTTTTTTAGCAATCTTGGTCACCAGTTGCTCTAAAGAAGAACCGCGTGTCGAAAATGAGGACCTACAAGTTTATATGAGTACTCTTCGGAAGGATGGTACTTGGAGGATTTGGTCCACCCCTAATGGATTGGAATTTAGATGTGATGTTATTGGAGGGGATTGCAAATTGAATTCAGGTTTAGCAATTGAAATTGAAGAAGAAGAATTTTTTGAAGCATTTTATCAAGGCTTAGATCTTGCAGCTCAAGGATTGCAAAGCTATGATGAGCTACAGATTGATGCAAATGCAGAATTGATGGAATATCTAGCAGAAGAAGAAGACACATATATAACATATGTAAAAAATGGCACTTGGCGAATTTGGTCAACACCTGATGGCATAGAATTGCGATGCGATGTAATTGGAAATAAATGCAAGAGGAATTCAGGTATAGTAGTAGCTTTAGATGAAACTGAACTTGAGTTGTTCTTCCCTAGCCTTGAGCTTGAAGAAATTGAATTAGAAGATCCTGAAACAAATGTTGCACTAATGAATTATTTAGAAGAGCGGGAACACGAGTTTTTCTTTGAGTAATTTTTTAATAATTAAGCTGGCATAGCTTAACGAAGGTAAGCTATGCCAGCTTAATTATAATCTATAAACATGCATAACAAATACCTATTTTCTCTTATTGTCCTATGTGCCTTAACATTCTATAGTTGTGGGGAAGATAAAGCTGATTTATTAAAACAAGGAGATAGCGGCACCGACTACTCTTTTTACCAACCACTATCTTTTAAGTCAGATACTTTCAAAGTCGCGCATCCGCATGCTGAGGATAAACTTTCTTATTACTCCCTCCAATCTTTTGGTGATACTTTGTACTTCCATAACCAAACCAAAAACGAGATTTTACGCTTCAATTGGAGATTGAATGTTGCACTGCCTCCAATCAAGTTGTCCCATTTGGTTAATGATACGACTATGGACGCAGGCGAGGTAGATAATGTATTAATGATAAGCAGTGATTCGGTATTGGTAGTACAAGACTTTCGACTTGCGCTCATTAATACACAAGGAAGCATTTTGAAAACTTGGCCAACAGATAAAGCCGATGAAGATATTGAGCATGCCCATGGTCAATGGTATTCTAATTATCCAATATTATATCAACCGGATGGTAAAGTATATATGCATCGTTTTAATGCAGCTTGTGGGAACGACGATTTTTACCGCTGTCCTGACTATGCCATTGAAGCGATTCTTGATTTAAATACGGGTGTATTTGATACGTTGCCTATTAAATACTCACCGTTGTATAAAACACGAAATTATGGGCAGCTAAGGGAAATATCAAGGGTTAAGGTTGATAATAAGCACATCTATTCCTTTGAAAGCGATCCTAATTTGTATGTGCTTGATTTGCAAACAGATAGCGTTACAATAATTGAAGGTAAAAGTAAACATCACACTGCTGACACTTTGTTTTACTCTTATGAGAAAGAATTGGAAATTCCGCAAATAATCGACCTATACATGCAGGCACCTCAATATGTTGGCCTTTGGTATGATCCTTATCAACAGTTACTGTTCAGGTTTTTCAAAGCACAACAACCTCTCATAAACGAGCAAGATGAGTTTAATAGCTTTGCCAACAAAGAATTGTATTTAATGGTATTTGATACTGATTTGAAGCTATTGGGAGAAATTCATTTAGGGAATAGTTATTCCCAAAGTGCTTTTGTTACCCCCGATGGCCTAATGGTTTCGAAAATGTCTCCAAACAACCCTGAATATAATAAAACGAGTCTCTTGTTCAATAGTGTTAAAATAGAAAGGAAAGAGCAATGAAATATATTTTGATGCTCCACCTACTTTTTGCTATGGTATCTTGTGCAGATTCAGCCACGGTATTGCCATCCGTAGAAGAATTTCCAAAGGAGAAGTATCTCCTTCGATATTTAAAGAAAGAAGTTAAAAGTACCCTTTGTAAGCCTGCCATAGAGTCTAATTGGGCAGTCATAGTACAAGCCGCCAATTGCGGTAATTGTGATGTGAGAACATTGCGAATATTGGAACAGATTTTGGAATTGAATAGCGATGGCTACATTATCTTCTCCTCAAAACAGCAAGGTTCGGAAAAAATTGATTCCACGATCAAGCACCAATGTATCTATTTCGACGAAGGGAACTTTTCCAAATACGGGCTTTACCATAAAGAGAATTATTTCTTTCAACTGCAAGATTCCACCATAAAGCATTGGGCATATCTTACTGAAGAAAATGCTGATAGCATTTATAGCTGGCTACGTAAATAAAAGGCACTACCATGCTGTGGAAGTTCCACTTCCACACCACTAGATCTGCGAGGCGCAGCCTCAACTACATCACCACACCATCAATACTATATGTTATACATTGGTGCTCACCGATGCCCTCTTCTTGCAAGGCAGGGTTGTGGTTTTTTATTTTGTTCAGTAAGCGTTCGCGAGATTTTTGGGGGCCCAGTTTTTTGGCCCAGGTCATGCGGCCGTGGCCGGCTGGCGGTGCTTTGGCCTCCTCAGCGGCTATGGCTGCTTCCTTTTCCTTTTCCTCAATGCGGCGTTTCTCGCTTTCTTCCCAAACAGGTGCCATTATTTTTACCAGTTCCTCACGGCTAAGGTTATTTTGCGCCCGCAGCTCTGCCATCTCTTTTATGGCGCGGGTAGTGTCGTCTTCAGGGCCTTCGTAGTGGGGGTTGGGTATTACATAGCCTTGGTAAACGGCAAAGTGGGCAGGGGAGATGTCCTTCGGCCGTTCGGTATGGTTCACGTCGTGGTAAGTACCGGTAATGGTAGGGTAATGCTCGGTTCTGTCAGCAATGGGCTCCGCTAAATTGTCTTCTATTTCTTCCGCCACGGGCTTTACGGCGCGTATGTTCCATTCACGGAACTTGCGCTCCATCACCCACATGTATCGCTTGCCGCCGATATGGTCTTTTAGGATGGCCGTAAGCAACTGCTGCCGCAGCCTTACGTAGCCCATCTGCAGGATGTTAACCAGGTCTAGATAAAGCGGGTCGGCATCGGGGATGTGCAATTCCTTTATCGCACGCGCTTTATACCGCTGGAAGGTACGGTAGCTGATGCGATGCTCCACGAACAGTTCTTCGTTCAGCATCGTTACCATATCCTCGTCGGTATTGGCCAGCGGTAGGTTTTCTTCTTTTACCAGGTTGCGGAAAATATCAATGATTTCGCGGTTGATTTTGGGCGGACGCATTTTTTTTAAAGAATTAGGAGTTAGGAATTAGGAATTAGATTGGTTTAAAGAGAAAAATAGAAAATATCAAATAGCAGTACGTACCAATTGAGCATAAAAATTGCAGCTTGGGGCATAGTCATGCGTAAGCAATGCGACCCACGTATCATGTCGTCTTACGAGTACTTATTTAAGAGTTTACACCTTGTTTATCGAGATGGAAGTCACTTTATTAGTCCTTCACCCGCACCACTAAATATAATACACGAAAGGCAAGTGTTGTGGAAAGCTCCATTATCCTCGAAAGCAATTGCTATAATCTCTAATTTATAACCCGATTTCATTCTAAGCAATAGCGAATCCTCACGCAATAATCAGCGACTACAGAAATGATAAAAAGACATTACAGTGGTTTAAGCTATAGCAAATAGGTAATAATACACTAAATTAGATTTCCAGCAATTTCCACACAATCTTAATAATGAAAGCTAGAGAGCTATTAAAATGGGCTATATTTTCGGTATTGGGCATCGTAGTGTTTTTAGTGCTGTTAGAAGTAATTCTTCGGCTATTGGGTATATATAGCAGCCATTTAGAAGAAAATGGTGGTGAATTTTTCTCAGCCTATGATACTTTTGGCCGTAAACATCACTGGGCTTGGCCCGCCAACTATGAAGCAGTTATTGACTACAATGAGTTTAAATACTCTTTTACCACCAATAGCTTAGGATTGCGCGATACGGAGCATGCCGTAGAAAAGGCGGATGGTGTATTTAGGGTATTGATGATGGGCGATTCTTATATAGAGTCGTTTGGCTCGCCTAACCAAGATTCTACAGTGCTTAAGTTGATGGAGCAGCAACTAAACACAAGTACTACAGAAAGAAAATACGAGGTAATGAGTGGTGCTAGTGCAGGTAGCGATTTGTTTTTTTGTTACCTTTTTCTAAAAAACCATTTGGTTGCTTATAACCCTGATTTGGTGGTGTTACATGTTAACTCTACCGATATTCAGGATTACTGTACCCGTGGCGGTTTGGACAGGATTGCACCGGATAGTAGCCTCCAGTTTTTGCCCAACCCTATTAATGAGGAATTGTATGCTTATAGCCACACTTATCGTTTTTGGGTACATGATGTGTTGAAGCGGGATAGAAATACTTTTTTGAAGCCAAACGAGTTAGCCGAGTGCAGGGGGACTTTTGTAGTTGAAGCCAGAAAGGTATTGGAGAAATTTTGGACACTTGCTGCCCAAAAGGGGTTTCAATTTAGGGTAATCGTTTACCCCTTATCAAAACAAGCCCAGCAAAATAAATATCCCAATGAATTGAATGATTTAGCGGCAACTGGGGGTGTTATTAACCTTATGGACAGCTTATACATACGCCAAACCCAAGACCCAGAAGCACTATACTGGCCAGTCGATGGGCATTTTAATACTCATGGTTATCATGTGTTTTCACAAATCTTATTCAATACCTTAACAGCTGATGGGGCTTTCCAGCAGGATACGATTAATTAAATTTTAGTGTTTTTCCATCTACCAGACCGGATGTAGAAGAAGGCAATAAACAATAGTAGCAACCAGTAGAATATCTCGCTGGTCCACATGATGGCTACCGTTTTGCTTTCAAGTGAAAACAACCACACTACAAAACCAACGTACAGGAGTATGGTAACAATTTCGATAAGTAGCGATATGCCAACAGAGCCTGTGCTTACTATACCATGGAACAGCACGGTGGATACTGAGTAGATGAGGAGCGCTACAACGGTAACGTATAATACAGGCGTGCATGCCGGCACCAGAGCCGGAAGTTCGGGGTTTAGGGTATATTTCACAATCAATTCTGGGAATATAACCAAAGGCAGCGAAACCAATAGGGTGCAGGCAAAACTGAGCACAGCTATATTTTTCATGGCTTGTGGTACCCGGTGGTGCAGGCCTTGGCCCATTAAATTGCTGATAATTGTGCCCGATGCCGCAGCAAAAGCCCAAGCCGGCATACCTAAGAACATGTATAAGGACTTAACCAACGTAGACACCTGAGTATCGAACGAGCCCATTTTCTCGACAAAATACATGAAGAATATCCACCCAAGCAGCCCCACCAAGGTAAGCGCTACAATAGGCAAAGATATGGAGGTGATAGACCGGGTAACCTCCCACGAAAGCACTCTTTTGCTGAAAAAGTTATACCGGATATGATATTTTTTAACCAACGTGTACACCGTAAATATAGCTGCAACCATTATTTCGGCAAGATTGGAAGCTAATGCCGAGCCACTGATACCCATCTCTGGAAAGCCCCAGTGCCCAAAAATAAGAAGCCAGTTGAGCAAAATGTTCACGCTACTCATTATTAGCATAGCCCATACTAGGATGCTCATAGTACCTAGCCCCATATAAAAGGCCAAAAATACGGAGCCCGTAAAACTGAAAAAGATACCGTAGGAGCGCATTTCGAGATAGGCGGTGCCAGCTGCTGCTGCAGCCTTATCTTCAAAATAAAGGTCCATAGCATAGCCAGAGCCAAAGCGCAGTGCCAAAAAAACTACAAACCCTAATGCCAATAAAATGACAAAACTGTTGCTAAATATTTCGCCAATGGCAGGTAGGTTTCGCTCTCCCAATCGGCGTGCAGTAAATATTTGCGTGCCTTTGGTGAATGCAAAACCCACCATAAACAGTAGCAAGTACCAAGTACTTACAATGCCCACTGCGGTAAGTTCTGCTTGACCATATCGTGAAAGGAAAGCAGTATCGGTAAAAGCAATAGAGTTCTGTGCCACACCGCCGAGCAGTATGGGTGTAGCCAGTTTTATCACATCTCTATAGTTACCCTGCATTGTGGTTACTGGTTGATTGGTTATTGGTTATTGGTTATTGGTGCTTTACTATAGAACTAATAAATAACTATTTTGAAGCAAACCGTGGACTGTCGACCGTTGACCATTGACTATCCCCCATACTTATCATTCACCTTATCCTCCACCACGCCCATGGTAGAGCTGGCTTTTGCTATCAGTATTTCCTTACCTTCTCTCACCACATATAATTCACTTTCACAAAAATGGAATCGTTTACCGGGCTTCAATACCCAACCTCGTGCCAATATTTTCTCCCCCATGCCAGGCCGCAGGTAGCTTACCTTTAGCTCCACCGTAAACACTTGCACGCCATTGGGCACCATACTGTAGGCGGCAAAGCCGCAGGCCATGTCGCACAAGGCGGATATTACGCCACCGTGCACAAACCCGTTTTGCTGCTCGTGCGTTTCGCTTATCACCAGTTCGCCCTTTACTTCGCCTGCGTTTATCTCCGTAAGCGTAAAGCCAAGCTGCTGCATAAACTTGTTGCGCGACACCTTTAACAGTACATAGTCGCGAAATGTTGCGTTCATACTTTGCATCATCTGCCAAAACTATGGAAACTCTAGCATACGGTGTACCTCGCAAATCAAAACAGGGCTTGGTTTTCTTCAATGCAGCAGAAAATTGTTAATATTGTAGCCAATGCCTATGATGCTTGCCGATAACGATACCACCCGCATAACGCGATTTCAAGATGCTTCGTATGAAGCCGCTTCGCCCGCGGATTGTACTTTTTTGGTGCATATTGGGTTGGGTGCTTTATCTTATGCCGTGCTGGAAGAGGTTAGCAACTCTATCATAGCGTATGCTTGCCAGCACTTAACCAGCGAAGATCACACCAACGAAGCGGCCCAAATACTAGGTGCTGAAGAGTGGGCACGAGGTGGATATAAAGAAGTACGTGTAGTGGTGCAGCCCAAAGACTATGTTCTGATACCAAACGACCTTTTTGACCCAAGGGAAATAGCTACCTACCTGCGTTTCCATGGTGCTGGCGAGCCAGATGACAGCCTGCACTTCGACCGGATGGATGCGCTGGGCATGGTGGGTGTTTACCATTTGCCTTATTGGGCGCTTAGCACCCTCAATAAGCTCTTCACAAATAGCACGGTTTACGCCGCGCCTACGCCATTTATACAGTTGTCCGTGCGCGAACACAGAACTGATAAGGGCGACCAATTACTCGCGCTCTTTACCTACAACACCTTGCATTTGGCCGTGGTACAGAATGGTAAGTTCTTGTTCTACAACAGTTTTGCGATTGAGGCTAAAGAAGATGTTTCATATTATGCTTTGGCCGTTTGCGAGCAATTGCACCTGAGCCCTGAGAAGATTGCCGTGCACGTGTGGGGGGAAGGTGAGGCCTTCGGTAGCCAATTGGCTACGTTGCAATACTACTTCCGCAATGTGGGCACTGGTGCGCGGCCCAAGGCATTGAAATATGCCGAGGCGCTCCATCCGCTTGCATTATCCGCTCAATACCCTTTATTTGCTACAGCCCTATGCGAGTAATTGGAGGCACATTGAAAGGCAGGAAGTTCTATCCGCCATACTTATCGCCCACGCGGCCTACTACCGATTTTGCCAAAGAGGCCCTTTACAATATACTTTACAACGTTTGGGATTTTGAAGGATTGAAATTCCTTGACTTGTTTGCCGGTACCGGTGGGCACAGCTATGAGTTTGTAAGCCGCGGTGCAGCCCGTGCAGTATCGGTAGATGCTTTTGGCGAGAGCGTGGCCTACATCAAAAAAATGGCCAAAGAGTTTAATGTGGAAGATAGGCTAACGGTAGTGCAGAGCGATGTGTTCAGGTTTATTGATACCTGCACTGATGAGTTCGACATTATCTTTGCCGGCCCGCCTTATGGACTAGATACACTTGACACAATACCTGATTACATCTTTAAAAAAGGATTGCTGCCAAAAGGTGGTTGGTTGATACTAGAGCACAACCCCGACCACGACTTCACTACTCACCCCAACTTCTTGGAACTAAGGAAATACGGTACTACTTATTTCTGTTTTTTCGAAGCTTAGTCTTTAGTATCAAGTAGTGTGTATCAAGACTAGCTTCAAAAATATTAGCTACTAGCCCACCCATTGCCATACTATCTCTGTATGCAAATTGTAAGAGTACTTGTATTTGTTATTGTAGTTTTATCGATAGTTTTAACAGTTATTTGTACTTGATAATTGATACTCACCACTTGATACTAAGAAAAGATGGCTAAAATTGCGGTTTTCCCAGGCTCGTTTGACCCTATCACTTTGGGGCACGTAAATATTGTAAAGCGCGCCGCGCCGCTGTTCGATAAGATAATTGTGGCTATTGGTACCAACACCAGCAAAAAGTACTACTTCACTTTTGAACAGCGCAAGCAGTGGATTGAGGAGATATTCAAGGACTATTCTAACGTTGAAACATCAGCATACCAAGGCCTTACGGTAAACTTTACTAAAAGCGTGGGAGCCAATTATTTGTTGCGCGGTGTACGTAATGCTGCTGATTTCGACTATGAGAAAACCATTGCCCAGCTCAACAAAGCTATGGATGCCGAACTAGAAACCATCATCATTATTAGCGAGCCAGAACTATCGCACATTAGCTCCACCATTGTGCGCGAAATATTGATAAATGGCGGCGATGTAAGCAAGTTTGTGCCTTCGCAGATAGAGGTAGTGAAACAATGATACTTTGCCCCCAACTAAGCCACAACTTGCCTAGCGGTAGGCAGGGACACAAGACACAAGACACAAGACACAAGACACAAGACACAAGACACAAGACACAAGACACAAGACACAAGACACAAGATTTCGCCTTCGGCGAAATCAACCAATCAACCAATCAACCAATCAACCAATCAACCAATCAACCAATCAACCAATCAACCAATCAACCAATCAAC
>JAIXUD010000014.1 GCA_027483645.1 Sphingobacteriales bacterium | reverse complement strand
TGCAGCTTTTCTAAGATGTAGGTGTTTGTTATCTCCGCCATGTCTTATTCAATTCCGTAGCTAGCCAACAGTGCTTTATATTCTGGTGAATTCCTTCTGTGTATCGATTCCTTTTTTACAAGCTCTTGTAGCCTCATTACGCCATCCAATATCTGCTCGGGGCGCGGTGGGCAGCCAGGTACGTATACATCCACTGGTATTACCTTATCAATGCCTTGCAATACGCTGTAAGTATCAAAAATACCGCCGCTGCTGGCGCAAGCACCTATAGCTATTACCCAGCGAGGCTCGGCCATTTGCAGGTAAACTTGTTTCAATACGGGGCCCATCTTTTTTGCGATGGTACCAGCTACCAAAAGCATATCTGCTTGGCGAGGTGAGAAGCTTATACGTTCTGAACCAAAACGAGCTAAATCAAAATCAGAAGCCATAGTGGACATAAACTCGATACCACAGCACGACGTGGCAAAAGGTAATGGCCATAACGAGTTAGCCCTAGCCATACCTACAAACTTATCCAAAGAGGTAGCCATAAAGCCTTCTCCCTCTAATCCTCTCTCCGTAACTCTAGTACCGGGTATTGCTCCGGTGTCAATTGCTATTCCCATTTGAAAACTCCTTTCTTAATGACGTAAACAAAGCCCAATAACAAAGTCCCAATAAAGAGTAACATCTGTATGAAACCATCCGTTCCTAGTGCATCAAAGTTAACGGCCCATGGATACATAAAAATAATCTCCACGTCGAACATTACGAAAAGGATGGCAATAAGGAAATACTTAATGGAAAATGGCAAGCGGGCATTGCCTTGCGAATCGATACCGCACTCAAAGGCTACAAGCTTGTCGCTAGTTTTGCGCTTAGGCCCTATTGCATGAGATACCACCATTGTAGTAACCACGAAACCGGCACCCACAAGAAACTGGATCAATATCGCCAAGTAATCAATGGAATTCGGCATACAACAGGTTTCTTTAATTATGCAAAGCTACTTAATCCATTTTACGTTTCCACAGCATTGTGGCATTAAGTTATCCAGTACCCCAAAATAAAAATCCCAACAACATCAACAAAGGATATAGCCTTTAACAACGTTGTTGGGATAAGGTTTTAATAATTATCAACAAAGCGCACTGCCCAAAAAAGGTGAGGCAAGTACTACTTTTCTGAATTAGTGTGTCAATACCGGATTTATACTTTCACTGTCATCATTCTTCTTACCAAACCACTGCTTCAATTTGGCTTTTATATTATCAACCACCAAGTAAACCATCGGCACCAATATTACAGTAAGGAACATTGAAGAAGTTAGGCCACCAATCAATACCCAAGCTAGGCCATTCTTCCACTCGGCACCGGCGCCTGTGCCCAAAGCGATGGGCAACATACCAATTACCATGGCCACCGTAGTCATCAAAATTGGGCGCAGGCGTTCTTTTACAGCTTCAATAAGCGCGGTGCGGCTGTCTTTACCTTCGGTTTTCAAGTGATTGGTAAAGTCAACAATCAAAATCGCATTCTTCGCCACAAGGCCCATGAGCATTATTATTCCTAGCATGGTGAAGATGGAGAAGTTGGAGATAACCAAGTTCAAGGCAATAAATGCACCAATCAACGCTACTGGTATGGAGAACAATACCACAATTGGATAGATAAAGTCATCATACAGTATCACCATGATGAAGTAAATCAACAAAAAGGCAACACCTAGCGCCGCACCCAAGGCACCGAAACTCTCTCCTTGGTTTTTGATATCGCCACTCCAAGCAAAATCTACCCCTTCAGCCAATGGCTTTTCTTTTAGCGAGGCGGTGATTTTATTCGCAACTTCACCTGAGCTTACACCTAATAAGTTTGACGATACGGTAACCGAGGTTCTACGGTTCTGGCGCTCTAAAATGGAAGGACCCGTGTTACGCTCCAAGGTAGCAAACTGAGATAGCTTAACCGATTGACCGGTGTTGGTGATAAAACTTATTCCCAACAAATCTTGTGCATTGGTACGGTCAAATTCATCCAACATCACGCGGATGTCAAACTCATCTCCATTCTCGTCGCGATATTTTGAATTGTCGTTACCTGTGTATGAGGTGTTCAAAGTACCGGCTACTGTTTGCATATTTAAGCCTAGGCGCGACATCTTCTCTCGGTCAACAATCACCCTATACTCAGGGCTACCGGCTTCCACCGATATTTCTATATCGGCAGTACCTGGCACGTCAAATATGGTTTGCTTTAGGCGCTCGGCCTCTGTAAGTAATACTTCATAGTTATCGCCGCTCAGTATCACTTCGATAGGCTTTTGCGCGCTATTCATAATGCCCGAATTCTGTACCATTACACGAGCACCAGGAAATTTCTCTTCCAACTCATTCTTTACTTGCTTAATATAGTCTTCTGTGCGTATACCAGTCTCATCTGGTGATCCCAGCTTCACGCTTAGCTCGGTTTTGTTAGCCCTGCCCACTGCAATTGCCCCAAAGCCCGTACTTGGGCCACCTACGTTGCTAAACACAGATACCACTTCATCTTTACTCAAAAGGTACTTCTCAATTTCCAACGTCTGCAAGTTGTTTTGGCGAAGCCTTACGTTTTTATCGTACTCCAACTTTACCATAAACTCACCTTGGTCTCCATCGGCTACCATCTCTGAGCCTAGGATGCCCATACTCATTACCGCACCAGTAGCTACAAAAAGGAGGATGATGGCAATAGTGGTCAATATCTTATGGCTCAGGCTCCAATCGAGCAGGTTCACCATCCAACGGATGAAGGAATCTACACCGGCCTCAAACTTAATCAATACCCATTGGAAAGGGTTCTTTGGGTTCAAATGTTCTACTTTACCGAACATCGATGTTAACCACGGGGTCAAAGTCAAGCAAGCTATCAAACTCATCAAAGTGGTAAATGCTACTACTATAGAGAACTGGCGAAGGATATCCGCAATTACTGCATCGATAAACAAGAGTGGCAAAAACACCACCACAATTACCAATGTAATGGCAATAGCAGCAAAACCGATTTCCCTAATACCATCAATGGTAGCTTGGTACCTGCTTTTGCCCATTTCCATGTGGCGCTGGATGTTTTCCAATACCACGATAGAATCATCCACCAAAATACCGATAACCAAAGACATGGCCAACAAGGTCATCAAATTGAGCGTGAAGCCCAATAGCAACATGATTATAAAAGCAGCAACTAAGGAAGCCGGTATGGATACCAACACGATGATAGCGTTGCGCAAACTGTGCAAAAACAGTAACATCACCGCCGCTACTAAGATGATGGCAATTATCAAATCATGCAATACGGCATCAACCGCAGCTATGGTTACTTTACTGGTATCGGTAGCTATATCAAACTTTACACCTTCAGCTTCATAGCGGGCCTCAATTTGGGCAAGCCTAGCCTTAACACCTTCAGCTACTTCTACGGCATTACCGTCCGATTGCTTTTTTACAATCAAACCAATACCGTTTTTACCATTGTAACGACTTACATCTGTAGCCTCGGCCACACCATCGGTTACATCAGCCACTTGGTAAAGCTTTATAGGCGTACCCATTGGTGGCGTAAATACTATCAAGTCCTTCATCTCGTCAACCGAGCTAAATTTACCAGAGAGCTTTACCGTAAGCTGTTCGTTCTCTGCCTTCATCTTTCCCGCAGGTACCTCAATGTTGGCTTGGCCAACTGCTTGTACCACTTGCATAATGCTCATGCCATAGTAGTCCAGCTTGTCCTTATCAACGTTGATTCGTATTTCGCGCTTTTCGCCGCCTAGCATACTTATCTGTGCCACCCCTTTCAATTGCTGCAACTGCGGCAATATTTCGTTCTCCATTTTGTTGTAGAACTCACGGTTTTCCAAGTTGGAGGTGGCAATAATCTGCATAATCGGCTGGTCACCTGGGTCGATTTTCGAAATCGCTGGCGGATCAATCTCTTCCGGCAAATCCCTCATAATGGCATCAATTTTACGTTGAGCCTCTTGAACTGATTGATCGGTATCGGTGCCGTACTTAAAGTTTACAATCAATACCGACACGTTCTCCATAGATTTAGAAGTGAGATCGGTAATATCTTCTAAACCTGAAAGTGCGTCTTCCAGCTTCTTAGTTACTGAGTTCTCTACTTCTGATGGCGCAGCACCAGGGTAGATGGTAGTAACTGTGATTACTGGTACCGCAAACTCAGGCATCATCTCATAATTGAGCTGCCTAAGGGCAAATATACCGCCCAGCACCATTACCGCGAAAAACACGATAATGAGCGACGGCCTGGCTATGGATACTTCTGTTATCTTCATTGGTACTGGGTTTAATTATTATCCACGGTTACAGGGGTGTTGTTGTCTAAGTTTATCTGGCCCGATGTTATCACTTGGTCTCCAGCTTTCAAGCCGCCGCCAATAGTATAAAAATCGTTGTTGCTAGAGCTAATTACCACATCGGTTATCACGGCTTTGCCATCTTTTACCAGATATACTTGTGGTTGCTTTTCAGAACCCACCAAAGCATTTTTGGGTATCAAAAGCGCACTGCCAGTGGAAGAGCTAGCCACAGAGCCATACATACCGGCTTTCAATGGGGCATCTTTCGGATTCTGTACTTCAATCTGTACTTGGTAGTTATGGGCGCGGTCGCCTTTAGCGGCCACGGCCACCACCTTTCCTTTATAGGTTTCGCCTGGATACAAGTCGGCAGTTACATCTATGTTGTCACCTTTTTTGAACTTCACGATGTCCTTCTCCGGAAGGGAAACAGTAAGCTTCAAGCTCGTAATGTCAGTAAGTGTAGCCACGCGGCCGTTTGGCGATAAAGTAGTACCCAATTCAATATTTTTCTCGGTAATCACCCCATCAAAAGGTGCTACGATGGTAGTATTGGCCAATTGCTTAGACAATATCTTCATCTGCGATTCGGCACTGCGAACACCCAACCTTGCTTGGTCAATCTGTATTTGCGGTATACCCTCGCTTTGTCCAGCCCGCTCGTAGCGCTCTAGATTGCTCTTGCTATTCTCATAGTTGGCTTTGGCAGCTTCATACTGAGCCGATACGATGTCATTATCCAATCGGGCCAATACTTGGCCTTTTCTTACTTGAGCGCCTAGCTCAATATCCAAAAACAAAACTTGGCCATTACTTTGGCTCATTATCATCACTTCACGTACCGGCTCAAAGGTACCTATTGCACTCAGGTTCTGGATGAATGAGGTATCACCTAGCGTATAGGTTTTTACCGCATAGGGCTTATTGGGGTCGTTCTTTACTACCCTCGATTGTACTACTTTCTTGTTATCCATCAATTTGTAAACGCCCAACCCGGTTAAGGCCAACAGCACAATTACGATGATGATGGAATTCCTGTGTTTTCTCATTTTTGCTGTGTTGAAATAATGATTTTAATTGTTTTCGTTAAGTATGGTTCCTGTTGCCTTTTCGTACTCTAGCAATGCCAGTTTTAGCTTGATGGATGCACCAGAAAAGTTGTTTTGTGCCTCGCGTAGGCTGCTTTCCGAAGTAAGCAGGTCGGCTATGCCAACCAAACCTTGTTGGTAGCGGTTTTGTAGGTCGCTATATACACGGGTGGCTAGGTCAAGATTATCTTTAAGTTTTATTGATTGTTGGTATTGCAGGTTGTAATTTTCAACGGCACGGGCCACTTCAATATTTATGTTACCTTGTAACAGTTGCAAATTGGTTTCTGCCACCCGGTAGTCCCACTTCAACTGATCATGCTGGTACTTACTTTTCAAGCCATCAAATATGGGTATGCTCAAGGATAACCCAACCAAACTGGCACGGTAGTAATCGTTATTGAGCGTTTGGAAGAACTTAAAATCGGGATTGTAGCCGGTATAGCTGAAGCTGCCATAAGCTGCCAAGGTTGGCAAGTATGCCGCTAAAGCATTTTTCTTTTGCAAGTTTAATAGGCTTATCTGGTTATTCAGCAACCTTAGCTCTGTGCGGTCTACCTCGCCACCACCTTGCAACAACTGTGCATCTGGGCGTTGGGTCAACCCTGACGTATCAATTGTTATCGTAGTATTCAAGTCTAGGTTCATCAAAAACTTAAGGTAACGGTACAACTGTACTTTGGCCACTTCCAAATTATCGTAGGCTGATTGGATGTTATTAAGCGTAACGGAAAGTCTATCCAAATCTGACCGACCAGCCAAACCAGCATCGAAAAGCGTTTGCGTGGTGCCTCTCAACTTGCCAATGGTAGCTATGTTATCGGCAGCATATTTGCTTTGCAGGTAAACATTTTCAAGGTTATAATAGGTTACCGAAATATTGTAGGCAACATCTTCTTTGGTTTTCACTACTTGCAATAAGGTAATGTTTTTACCTGTTGAAAGCATCTTCAACCCGTTAATCAACTGTTGATTATAGATAAGCTGGGTGGCATCAACCCCCGCCGAAATAGTTTGCTTTAATCCAAACTGCGCTGGGATGTACTGCCCTGGGGGGCCACCAAAGGCCTCTGCTGGAATTACCTGTGTAGGTATATCAAAGTAATAGCTATAATTGCCATTTATATCCACTTGCGGCAGGTAATCTGATGTGGCCTCACTTTTGCGAGCAGCAAACTTATCGCTGTTATACTGGCTTGTTTTTATTTGCAGGTTTTGCTCCATGGCAAGCTTTATGCATTGCTCAAGGGTATAGCTCTGTTGGGCCCACGCTGGTACCGCTAGTACCAGTAATATCAGGATCACAATATTTTTCATTTTCACGGGGCTTGTATGGTTCGGGTGACGTTTAAGTTGGTGTTTTATTGCACCTATTTTATTTATGGTTCTAAACTTCTCAATATCACGAATTTAATATGCTCTCTGCGGCGGGTAACTTCTTTGGCAAAGTCTACCTTATCCCTATCATATAACATTTCCACAAACAGGTTTTTACCAATTCGCGGAAAATGCATTAGGCTCATTACATCCATTATCACATCTTGAAACTGGAGCTCTTTCCTGATTTTACCCTGTTCCTTCTCCAAATCTATCTGCAAGGCTAGTTTCTTTAGGCACTGCCTGCATGCTTGTATTTCTGGTACCTGTAGCAGTTTGGCGGGATTACGATTTATTTCGCTGA
This sequence comes from Sphingobacteriales bacterium, assembly GCA_027483645.1. Classification (GTDB taxonomy): domain Bacteria; phylum Bacteroidota; class Bacteroidia; order Chitinophagales; family CAIOSU01; genus CAIOSU01. Next base: position 99,416 of record JAIXUD010000014.1, on the reverse strand, counting down.
TGACAAATAAGGGCATCAGAGGCTCTTGATCCAACTTGTCCGATTCCAAGTCGATAAGCATTGCCAATATCTCCCTTACGGAAAGATTAGTGCCTACCACTTGCTCCAAAACTTGTACCAACTCCCTACCCTTTTCTAGAAAGATTTTTTGGAACAACATTTCCTTACTGCGGAAATAGTAGTGAAGCAAGGCTTTATTAATACCAGCCTTATCAGCAATATCTTGCATCCGGGCACCGTCCAAACCTTTGGCTATAAACACCTCGCGGGCTGCTTCCAGTATTTTTTCCTCGGTGTTTAAGTCGCTCACTGCTTGGTTTATCTATTAAGTTTAACCATTTGGTTAACAAAACTATCCTGAAAAAGTTTATCTACCAAATCATTTTTCAATATTTATTGAAAATTTCGTCGAAAGGAGATAAACTTTCGATAAAAGAAAACCCCGTCTCGTATTAAAACGAAACGGGGCATATCTTATCCAAGTTTAAGTTGAATTTTACTTCTTCAAGCTCTTAAAGTATTCTTCTGCTTGGGTGTTACTTGGGTCAAGCTCTTTTACTTTCTGCCATGCAGCAGTAGCCTTGGCTGTATCCTTTTTAAGATACTGGTAATAACCTAGGTAAGAGTATGCCTCAATCAATTCCTTCTTATATTTTACAGCATCGGTAGTAAGCTCCACAAACTTGCTATAGTGAGGGAATGCCAATCCTTGCTCAGAAGTAGGGTCAAGCTGAGAAGTGGTGCGGCCCCTCCACAAGTAGCCCAAGGCAATGGTTGGTCCTGATTCTACCACTTTGGCGAAGGCTGAATCGGCAGAAAGGATGTTACCAGCATAATAGTAGCTACGGCCCATTTGGAAATAGTCTTGCAAAGTACCTGGAGGCAAGGCTTGTATCTTCCTCTTATAGATAGCTGAGGCCTCAGGATACTTCTTTTTGGCCATATAAGCGTTCGCAATATCATCGTATAAGGTGGCATCAGCACTATCCAAGGTAAGGGCCTTATTCATATACTGGATTCCCAAACTATCATTACCGGTTTTATTCAGCAACTTACCATAGTAGGCGTAATCGCTACCAATAATTTTGGCCGAATCAACCTTAGCCAAGAAGGTATCCATTTGGGCCAAGCCTTCAACATACTTCTCTTGCTCGTAGTAAGAGTAGCCAATCAATCGGCTCAAGATTACGTTGCTAGCATCGCGGCGCAACAAATCCTCAATCAAACTGATGGTGCGGGCATAATCGCCAGAAAGGAATACGAATGAAGCATATCGGCTCAACGCTTCTACATCGGTACGGCCACTGCGCTTTAGGTACTCATCCATAAACTTAACCGACTCCGCTGGCTTCTTAGCATAGTGGTTAAATTCGGCCAACTCAAAGTAAACAGGTATAAAGTTAGGGTCGAGGGTATTGGCTTTCTCGAAATGGTTCAATGCCTCACGATAGTTACGAGACATCATGTAGATCTTACCAATGTTGTTATATGCTACTGGCAAGTTCGGCTGATTTTCATATGCCCACTCATAGTTTGAGATGGCAGTACCAGCTTCTTTTTTAGCTAAGTATACATCACCTAGCAATAGGTACGCTTCAACAATTTTTCGGTCAAAATCTTGCGACTTTTTAATGGCAGCAATGGCATTATCATACTGCTTAGCTGCAAAGTAAGCTTCTCCAGCAAAAATGTAAGACTTAGGATCTTTAGACCTATCCTTTGTTGTCAACTTTAGCAAATACTCAGCAGCTGCTGTAGTATTGTTCTCAGCAAAGGCCAATTTTGCCAAGCCAGCAAAGTTGTAGTTGGTTTTATCCTCTGGCTTAATGCCTTTATTATAAGCAATTTTGGCTGAGTCTTTTTTGCCTTCTGCATATAGCAAGTTGCCCAAGCGATAGTTATATTCTTCGTTGGTAGGGTTGGCAACCAACAGGCCTTTTACAATTTCTTTGGCTTTAGCTGGTTGCTCGTTCCAGATAGCATATTGGGCATCGGCCCATGATTGGGCTGCCAACTGTTGCGAAAACGTAATGAATAAGGTAACAAATAATGGTAGGGTAAATTTGAACATGACTACTATTGTTTTTAATTTATTCAGTCGATATAATTCTTACAGGCATTGTAGCAGGAACCAAGCCAGATTTTAAAATTATCCGTTGTCCCTTGTCGCTGGCCACAAATGATACAAATCCGGTGCCTAAACCTACACGTGCCTCTCGGCTAACTGCATAAATGTAACGAATAAGGGGGTAAGTACCTTGCGCAATATAAGCTTGGTAAGGTTGCTGCCCACGCGCGCCTGTGCTATCGCCAACTACATAAAGCACATCAATTTTCTCAAGGAAATCGCGTGCTGCCGTGTCTCCTGAGTCGCTTATCCAGTTCACGCCGATTACGCCAATAGCGTTCGGGTTATTCGCAACATAGTCGATTACTTCAGGGTTGGTATTAACGGCAAAACAATACTCAGGGAACTGCGAAGAAAAATTATCGCGCATGTATTTGGCCGTGCTTGAGTTGGTATTATCGAACACTATCTGTATAGGATTCTGTACAGAATCGGCCTTCCAAGCGGTACGGTTACCATTTAGCAGGCCTCTGATTTGCTCTATGGTGATTACGCTATCCGTATTATCAGGATGAACGATGAGAGCAATACCGTCAATGGCCAGTTTGGTTACTCTGGGCCTAAGCTTAAGGTTTTCAAAGTAAGCCTCTTCACTTTCGTTCGGCATGCGAGTTACAAATGCTACCCGGGCACTATCAGAAACCAAATGTTTCATGGCCTCTTCCTCGGGTACGTATATGGGCTGCACTACCGCATATTTATAAGTAGCGTGAAAAACATCGAGCTCCTGCTCTATGATGGATTTGAAACTCTCATCAACAGCCACTGTAATTACCCCGGTAGTGGCGGTATCCATTTCTTGGGAAGGATCGCTACCGCATGCTGCAAAAAGTACCGAAGCGCAGAAAATTGCAATATAGATTTTCATGGTGGTGGAATTTAGTCCTCTGATTTCCATTGCCCGTAATACCGGTAAGCCCTGAATGTGCCGTATACTATTAATAGAATACCGAACATAACTCTTGAGCTACCTGGAAGATCGGGAAAAATGACATCTCCTTTTATCAATATGGCCAAGCCCATCACGAGGAAGAGCAATACCATGAGTATTCCTATAAAAAAGAAGATGCGCTGAAACAACATCGGATTAGTTCAACACAAACTTGATAGGCACCACAAATTTCACCGATACTTCTCGGCCGTTTTGCTTACCAGCTTTCCATTTGGGCATTGAATTGATTACCCTGAGGGCTTCCTTATCCAAGTATCTATCAACACCACGGGCAATACGGGCATTAGTTACATTGCCTTCCTTGTCAATAACAAACTCAACATAAACCTGCCCTTCAATATCATTCTCCCTAGCTACTGGCGGATACTGGGTGTTTTTAGCTAAATACTCCATCAACACCTTTTCTCCACCTGGGAAAGAAGGCATTTGCTCCACTACAGTAAAGATTTGCTCGGGTGCATCATCTACTACCACGTTACCAGTACCTTCAATCAAGCTTTCGTCAACACCGTCAGGGTCACCTTGTACGGTTTCCGTACCTGATGTAGCTTCTTCAAACTCTTCCTGGGCTGGTGGTATCTCGTCCTCTTCTACCTCTTCCGCAATAATAGGTGCTACGAACTTAATGGTAGTCTGTAGCGGTGGCGGCGGTGGCGGCGGCGGCGGTGGCGGCTCGCTCGGGTCAATTGGTTCCGGTGGTGGCAATGCCTCGTTTTCAAACGTCATAGGCACTTCCACTTCTGCCTCTTCGGCCAATAAACCGGCAATATAGGGTGCACTAACAGCCAATGAAAACACACTAACACCAATGGCACAAGCAATCAATACGTTTCTTGCAGAGTTTCTGCGAAGATCGTATGCACCATATGCTTTGTTCCTGTCAAGGAACACTATATCGGTCCAACTTTCACTAAAAATAGAAGCCATAATCTTATGCTTTCTTACTTAAACATTAGTTATTACGGGGCAGCAGGTGTTTCAGCAGGCGCTCCCGTGCCATTAATCATTTCCAGCTCCTTAGGGTCAACATCCACAATTGCATACTTACCTACTTGGTTGATAAGCAACTCATCCAGCATGTCAATCAAGTTCTTGTAGGTAGCTTTCTCGTCCGCTTTCACGAATACGAACATCGCTGTTTTCCCACCCTTAATCTTGATTACTTCCTCCTTGTACTTGGCAGCATCAATCTCTTTGCTCTTCAACTGATTCCGAAGCACTTCAATCTTAGAAATCTGTGGAGAGTTTTTCCTGCGCAGCACCTGTCTAATACCGTTTTCAGTATCAAAGCTCGTTTGCTGTATATTCACATCATCACTGCCAATACCTTCGTAGTAGTAAATTTTATCATCAGCAGTTAATATCACCGTTAATGCTAGTGTATCCTTTACTTTGGTAGTATCAACAGGATCGTCGGGATTTGGTTTCTCCGGCAATGTTATTGGCAATGCCTGCGGTTTAGCCAGGGTGGTGGTAAGCATGAAGAAGGTGATAAGCAGGAAACCGAGATCCACCATCGGGGTAAGATCTATTCTGGTTGACATCTTTTTCGACCTTACCTTCCCGCCTTTCTTGCCTCCCCCACCGGTATCAATTTGTGCCATGGGTATATTCTTTAACTACATTAACAAAATGTGGTAACACTTAATCGTAAGGATTAGCTTCCAAATCGGTTACGAAGTTGAAGTTGTTCACGTTTTTCTCTTGAATAACATCGAAAACGCGCTTCACCACTGGATATTCCGTTTCTTGGTCGCCCTTAATAGCAATCTTCAAATCGTTGTTCGATTGCCTAGCGGCCAAAATCCAGTCTCCCAATTCGTTGTTCAATGAATCGATTGGTATCCCGGGCTGTGGGAATGCCGAGCGCTCGGTGCTATTGGCTGCAAGGTACGGCTTCAACTGACTGATAGGGAAACCAACATTAGAAACCAAAGAAAACTGCTGTTTCTCTACATCAGTAAACTCAATCTTCTTTTTCTCAGCCATCTTCTCCAGCATCGCAATGCGGGTATCTTGCCCATCGATGCCAAAAAACACGCGGCCTTCCTTATCAATCATAATTTGAATGATGCCTGTTTCAGGAACCTTGATCGATGATACCGATGATGGTGTATCCACCACCACGGCCTCATCAGGTTTAAACTTGGTTGTAAGGATGAAGAACGTAAGTAGTAGGAAGGCCACGTCGCACATGGCAGTCATATCTACATTCGTACTCTTCCTCGGTATTTTTGCCTTAGACATAACTATTGCTGTTTAATAGGAAAACTTACCTCGGTATCAATTACTTCTGGGTAGAAGAATAGGTGCGGATGATGCTGAAACCAGCCTCATCGATGCTATAGGTAAGCTTGTCGATTTTGGTAGTAAAATAGTTGTAGGCAATGATAGCCAACGCTGAAGCGAAGATACCCAAGGCAGTGTTGATCAACGCCTCAGAGATACCGTTTGCCAAACCAACTGAATCGGGAGCACCTGCTTGTGCAAGAGCGGCAAATGCCTTGATCATACCTACTACAGTACCCAATAGACCTATCAATGTAGCTACTGATGCAATGGTAGCGATGATAACCAAGTTGTGCTCCAAAGAAGGCAACTCCAATTCGGTAGCTTCTTCAATATCCTTTTGGATGGCCAAAATCTTTTGGTCTTTCTCGATAGTAGTATCAAGTTGAACGGCTTTGTATTTGTACAAACCAGCTTTTACTACGTTGCCCAAAGAGCCTTTCTGCTTGTCGCACTCAGCAATTGCTTGGTCAACGTTGTTGCTCAATAGCAAGCTGCGTATTTTGGCCAAGAAAGCATCAGAGTTGCCACTGCCGCTAGCTGCAGCGATAGTGATAAAACGCTCAATAGCGAAAACCAATACCAATACTACTTGTGCCATCAAAATAGGTACGATAACGCCACCTTTGTAGATGATGCCTAAGAAGTTACCTGGAAGTGGGTGATTGGTATTATCGCCACCCTCGAAATTAGAACCTGCGCCAAACAAGGTGTAAAACACCACGTAGCAAATGGCTACTACTAGAGGAATAACAATTAGTGCAAACCACGATTGGATTGGACTTTTCTTTTTCTGAGGCAAAAGTTGATCTTTCATAACTGCTGCTTTGTACTGATGTTTGGTTTAAGATTAAAATGTTTGATGTACTGTTTAAACTAATTTCGGTAACCTTGATAATGTTAAAAACACTGTTCGGTAACAGCTTAAAAAATTAGAATAGCCAAAAGTAGGCGAAAAACAATTGTTAAGGTATAGTGAAAGGAAAATTATTTTCATTTTCAGCGATAATTTAACACGAACTTGCATGATCAATTATGTTTTTTGGCAATGCAATTGTCAGGTTGCCGATACACCAAGACTGAGCGTAAACCTTTGGGGCTATTATTTTTAGAAATACCTTAAGTCAATTTCAACAACAATATTCCGCCATTCCTTTCCCTCTAATTATGCCATTCCTAATTATTGGTTTTTTTTCTAAGTACTTCCATTCGAGTGTTAACAATTTGGATGGCTGGAAATAGTTGTCCCGTCAGATAATGAGTTATAACGTGTGGCAACCACCAATAGTATAATGCTGTCGCTTTTTTTTGGGCCTTTTCACCCAATTGGTCGCTTACAAATAGATAGATAATGATAGGTGCATTACAACTGCTACAAAAAAGGTAAAGCCCCCAAGGTGGAGGCTTTACTCTAAAATTGTCATTTTAGTTAACTAGCTAGTTACTTATTTCACGATCACGAGCTTAACCCAGGCATTGGTGTCTTCTGCTTTCAAAAAGTATACGCCGTGGGGCAAGGTACTACAATCCAGCTGGCTTGTTTTACCTTGCAAAGTGCCAGCCTGTACTTGTTGGCCAGAAGTAGCATAAATGCTGTAACGCAAAGCGGTGTTGCTAGATAGCTCCACCGTAAAAATGCCTAAAGATGGATTAGGATAAAGCTTAAAGGCATTTGCACCCTTGTTCTCGTTTATGCCTGTACCACCAATTACGGTCAAGTTATGGGTATAGGTTTTTAAACAATTACGGGAGTCGCGCGCCAATACTTCAATAGTGTAGTTACCTGCAGCAGTATAAACTGCCTCACCCCCACCTAGCGAGCCTGTAGTGCCATTACCAAAATCCCATAGAATATTCACTGGGAAATCGCCACCGTAAACGGTATCTAAAGCATAGAACAGGGTATCGTTTACGTCCAAGTCCAACGTATCGGGCAGCGGCAATACTTCCAATACAAGAGAATCGGGATTTACAATATTTACCCTTAGGCTAGTTGCGCAGCCGCCATTGTCGGCAACAGTGTAGTTGTAGGTGCCAGCGCTTAAGGAAATAAACGTGCCACGGTTGCCAGCAGTTACGCTCACGGCAGTACCAGTTTGCGGGGTTACCACATAGTCGGGCGTTCCGCCAATTGGTTCTATTTGTATCAAGGCATCACTGCCATTGTAGCAACTCACAGGTATTACGCTTAAATCGTAGGTCAATAGTGCACAGCTATCCAATACTTCAATGGTTTCGGTTACATCGCAGCCGCTATCATCAGTAATGGTAACGGTATAAGTGCCCACCGCAAGGTTGTTTACGGTAGCAGTAGTGATGCCATTGCTCCAGTCAAAACTGAAAGGGGAAACACCACTAGTAGGGGTTACTGTTGCGCTGCCATTTGCTGCTGCCGAGTCAATGTAAACCTCATTAACTGCAGTAACCCTGAAACCAGCAATGTAGCAGGCCTTTTGCGTAGCATCCAATGCATAGCAAATTGGTATATTGGCCGAACCGCCGCCACAACCTTCTGGCAAGAAGGCACCGTTTTGGTTTAGGGTGCCAATAGTTGCTACAAAGCGCTCGATGGTAAGTTCTTCGCCCGAAAGTACCTCCACAACATCGAAAACAGCATCGAGCCCTGTAACCGACGAGCCACCAGTAACACCGAAGGCTGCAAAATCAGAACAAACATTGTCCAACAACAACTCGATAAGGTTGCAGCAAGGCACCCCTGGTGAGTAAGAGCCATTGATGATTTTCTCAACCACATCGCTCACTTGGCCCAAGTTGAACCTAACCGGTATGATACAAACTTCGTCGCCGTTTTCAATACCATCATAACTGTAAATATCGAAAATACCGGTAGTGTTGGAAGCAATAATGATTGGTGAATTGTCAATAAGTACACTGTTATTTACCAACACATACTCCAAGTTAGGCAACACGCTGCCAGTATCCGTAAGCACCGGCGAAGGGGTTAGGGTGCCGTTGCAAATGATAATGGAATTGGCATTGGGTTGAATCAATGGCGCCGTGGCGCTACAATTGGCTTGGGCAAAGCCTTGGCTAAAGGTTGCCATAATGGCAACCAGCAAAACAAAATTCTTCATATCAGTAAGTTATTGGGTGGTTTATTCTTTTACAATGCGGTTCACCATAGAAACACCATCGTGCGTTACCTCTAGGAGGTAAATGCCGGCTGGCTCCGCAGCAAGGTTAAGCTTTACCTCCAGGGTTGCTCCTTTAAATGGAACATTGCCTTGTGTAATGGCGCGACCCTCCAAATCAAACAAACGGTAGCTTAAATCATGCTTTACATGTTGCATTGACAAGGTAAATTGGCCACTGGTAGGGTTTGGGGATATACTACCACCAGTAACATTAACGGTGATATTGTTTACACCGGTGGTAGTTTTATTCAACCAAGACTTACCATCCAAATCCCAACGAGTAACTGTATCAGGGTCTACGTTTGGCAGCAAATGGTCGATAGCTGTTACACAAATATCAACCAATAGCGGGGCTTCGTCAAAATCATTCGCGTTAGGGAAAATGTACTGCAATGGATCAAGATTGCCTAAATCAACTACCAGCTCTTGCTGTGGCAATACACCTAAGTTGCTCCAGCCAATCCACCAAATTTCGCGCTCTTCGCGGGTTACACCGCCGTGGCCGTTACCCAGTCCGCCATGGTCAGTAGTAAGCATTACCACCCAGCTTTCGTTATTGAAGTTGGGGCGGCTTTTCAAGGCATCCATTAATTGACCAACCTGCACATCCGCATATTCAATGGCATTAATGTAAGTAGCATATAGCGGATTGAAACCGTTGGCGTGGCCAACAGCATCTACGTCATCAATATGTACAAAAAGCACATCAAGCGCGGTATCGTTGGCAAGCAAGCTTACACCCGCAGCAACACAGTCGTTATCTTCACCTAATACTACTTTTTGATCCCAGCCATCATTAGTTACTTGACTGCTCATAGGATCCCAACTGGTAATTTGCACCGCCTTAAGATCCGGGCGAAACTCTTTTGCACGGGTTACAAAATAAGGATACTCTGTCCAGTTAGGGTTGCTATAGTTATTGCTGGTTACACCATGTTTTTCTTCCCATACGCCAGTAAGCATGGCACTCCAACTGGGGCCGCTCATAGTGGTGCGCAAATGCCAAGAGCTAAAGGTAAAAGTACCCCCAGCAATAAGGCTGTCCATATTCGGTGTGTTGGCTTGTTGCAATGCATCAGACCGAACGCCGTCGATACCGATAAAAAGTACTTTAGTTTCCTTTTGGGCGCTTAAGCTACCTACGGAAAAGAGAAAAGCTAGTGTGTACAATAATTGTTTCATAGTGGAGTGTTTAAGAGTGCCAAGGTAAGAAATGAATATTAACTACAAATTAAATTTAACCCCTATTATCCCCCGAATGGAATAGTACTCCGTTTGCACGGGGCGCTCTATCCTGCCCCGATAGATACGTAGGGGGCTGTTTAGCAAATTATTCCACTCGGTATAGATGGAAAAGTGTTTGTTAAGTTTATATGAAATCGATAAATCCATACTCGTAAATGACCCATAAAAGGTATCGTACTCATCAGTATCGGGGTTTATCAACTGGTTTACACCGTTAATTTCGGTAGCGGCAAGGTTGAGCTCTAGCAAGTAGGCACTCTTGTAATTTACCGCCAATCGGGCTTGCAGGTTGTGCTTTTCATAAAACAAGGCCACATTAAACAAATGCGGGGCTTGCCGCGGCAAGGGCTGGTCGAAAGTTCGGCCAGGCACCTCCATACGCGACCAGATGAAGCTGTAATTGGCATTGATGCCGAAACCACTTAGAAAGCCGGGAAGGAAATCGAAACGGCGATTGAACACAAACTCGGCACCAGCTAGGTGCGAAAGCGCTTGCGCGTTCTGAAAACTCTTGATGCCAATAGCGCTATTGCCCACAGCCACATCGGTTGACGATTCGGTAGTGGCAAAAATGTGGTCATCTATTGCCTTGTAGAATACACCCGCCGAAAGCATGCCGATATTGCCAAAATAGAGTTCCCATGTAGCATCAAAGTTCCAAGCGTAGGTAGGTTTCAAATCGGGATTTCCGAAAGTACGTACCAAGTCGGTAAAAGAATAGAACGGGTCTCCTGGTTTTGATTCGTTGAAGTTTGGCCTGCGGAAAGTACGGGTAACCGCAAAGCGCAGATTGTTCTTTTTATTGGGCGAATATTTGAAGTGCAACATGGGCAACAAGGCCACATACTTGCTGCCTGACGATACCCCATATACAGGCTTGCTGGTTTCCAGAAGCCCCGTTACCGGATTAAAGAATACTACTATCTTGCCCAACGAATCTCCCTGCATATCCAATTCAGTATATTCCATACGCAACCCGCCAAGCAGCATCAGTTGTTCATTTATCTGGAACTCAGCCATGCCGTAAGCGGCATATACGTGCTCCTGATAAGTGTATCGTGAGCCTACAAACTCTGCAAATGAGGGGTTGTTCTCATCCATCACCCTTTCGCGAAGGGTATCTCCTACTTGGCCTAGAAAACTGCTGTATTGGTCTTCGGTAAGAAACGGCATAAAGGTGCCTTGGTATGGCTCGCCCAATTCTTGCAGAAACCCGCCTTTTTCGTCCAATGCTTCCGTTTCAAACTGATCAAGGGTATAGCCTTGTGGTTTCTTGGTTACATCGGGAATCCACTCGTGCAGGCTATAAAACCGGCCACCTTCCTTTATTCGCACCTTCGTGCCTATCTTAATCTTCCATTGGCTGTTGGGTTGGTAAGTAAGGTCCAATTGGCCCACAATTGGGTCGCGCTCCCAAGTTTCGTTTATCTCACTGTATGCGGTAGTAAATTCAAAATCCTCAGGGCGCAGCTCTTGCTGTATTAGTGGCTGTATATTGTTATAGTCATCTCCACCGGTTGGGTGGTCGTCCTCAATCAGCTTTACCTCGTCGGCGGCCAAGGCGGGGTTTGTGATAATATTGCCTGCCTCGTCAAGGTATATCAAATCCTCATACGTAAGGTTGAACCGCTCAAACTGCACCACATGATAGCCGTTGCGGTCGTCATCGCCATCAAAAGGTACGTTGCCAAAACCAAAGCGGTTGCTATAACTGGCAAAGCGTACATCAAGCGCTATTTTGGGGTTTAGTTTAAAATTTCCGCCCACCTCGCCACCAACCATGCGGTTTAGCATAATATCATGAATGTTTTGCAGCCTTACCGTTCTACCCGCACCTACAAACCAGTTATACATGGTTTTGCGGTTCCATTCGTTATCGCGCATGCCACCATAGATAAACTTGGCATAAACTCGGTTTTGCTCGGTGAATTTATACTCCATGCTGGCGGTGGTGCCAATGGTGCGGCGTGTGCCTACATAATCCCTAAGCTCCAAGCGGTTTAGACCCTGGTTCTCGTTGCTGCCATATATCACTTCATAATTATCGGTAGCGTAGCTGCGGTTCCACAAGCTGCCTGCAATCAGATAGCCGAATTTCTTGTTTTTGCTGCGGTCTCCCCAAAGTATGGAAGCGTTTACTATTGGGCCCTGAGCTTGAAAGTTGAAGCCTCCACCAAGATTTACAGCGAGGGTGCGCTCCAGCGGAGCGGCCTTGGTAATGAAGTTGATGCTTCCACCAATTGCATCGCCCTCAATATCGGGGGTAAGGGCTTTGCTCACCACAATAAACTCAATCAGTTCCGCAGGGAAAATATCAAATGCCACCGTGCGAGAGTCGGCATTCTCATCGGCTACCGGCAACCTATCTCCATTGATAAGGGATGCACTCCAATCGTGCGGTGTACCACGCAGCGATATATAACGGCCTTCGCCTTGGTCGCGCTCAATGGAAACCGATGGTATCCGCTGCACAGCTTCGGCGGCGTTTTTATCCGGTAGTTTACCAATGCCATCAGCGGCCACTACGGTTACAATAGTGTTTGATACCTTGGTCATATTGATGGCTTTGGCCTCGCTGTTGCGCATGGAGCCTTCCACCACCACTTCGTTCAAAAATTGACCTGCTATCAAGGTAATGGTGCCCATGTCTAGCGGCTTCTCCGTTACGGTGATGGTATCTAAATATTCTTGATAGCCGATAAATGATATTTTCAAACGATAAGTGCCCACAGGGATATTAACCAACTGAAAGCGACCATTGAAATCTGTGCTGGTGCCATACTTTGCACTATCCAGCACCACCGTGGCACCGGGCAACGTACTGCCGCCATCGGAGATGGTACCGCTCAAGGAGCCTTGCCCACGCAAGAACTGTGAGAACAATAAAATGGGTAATAATGTGAGGAAGTAATTAATCTTCATGTCGGGTACATTTGCCGCAATGGCAGTGCTTGGTTAGGTAGTCGGCGCCGAATATATCCAAAAGCATGGTTGTCTTTTGGGCAATGAGATAAGCTGCAGCGCCAATATTCTGTTGCTTGTTGGCTACGTTGATGGCCTTGTCATAAAATGCCTCTTCCAAATGGTGGTCGGGGTATTTGGCTTGGATTAGGGTAACCAAGCGGTAAAACTCAGCAAAGAGCTGCTGTGAGGTGAGCTTGCCAGCCAATAAGCTATTAGGCTCAATGCGGTTTTCTTCCATTAGAAAGGCCAGCTCCAAATAATGATGGGCCAGTGAAAACTCGATGTGGTAACAGGTATCAGAGTGCGTTTCGTTCACCTGTCCAAATACATTGCTGTTACAAATACACAGCAATACGGCTAGCAAAACCGTAAACTTGGAAACAGGCAAAAACATGGTGGAAATTTGGCACAAATATGCCTTGAGCATGTTTCCCCAAGTTTACCCGAAGGTTAATTTTAATTGCTATTTATGGTTTCTAGATAGATGATTAACCGCTATTTGCTTGTATACATTCAGGTCGGGCAGCGGGGTGTGCTCTTCCTTAGCCAACTCATCCCACTCGCGCAATTTAATACTTGCGGTAAACAATGGGTTCTGCTCAAACTCCGTTGCCTCAAATGCAGTCATCGGGCCTCCTTGGAAGCGAAGCGTTTCTTTACTGGCTTCGGATAGTTTGGTGTAGTATTCGGGGTATTTGTAAGTAAGGTACCGCTTAGCTATTACATGGTTGCCTACCAGTTGGCAAATGTTTTCAGCAAAGCCCCGCTGACGTAAAAACTCGGCCCCAACTTTTTCATGCTCTTGGTTGCCAAAGCCGCCCATATTGCGGTACTGCTCCTCATTTACGCAGATGTGCCCAATGTCGTGGAAGAAGGCAGCTAATACTACATCATCGTCAAAACCTTCCCGCTCGGCTATCTGCGCGGCTTGCGCCATGTGCTCAATTTGCGATACCGGCTCGCCAATATAATCGGCACGGCCATATTTGGCATACAAATCAAATATTTCATCGGCTATTTGCTGTGGGGTAGGCATAACATGTTTTTCTGACTGCTAAAATATGCTTTATACTAAAAGTAATGTTGGTAAATTACTTAATCTTAATATTGGGATGCTTATGCTTGTGACTTTGAAGAATATAAACTTGATACTCCTCCATTTATCTAAAATAAAAAAGTGGTTAGAAATACAATAATTTCTAACCACTTTAATACTAGTCGGGATGACAAGATTCGAACTTGCGACCCCACGACCCCCAGCCGTGTACTCTACCGGACTGAGCTACATCCCGAACTACGCTCAATATTATTGATCATTACAGATTAGCTATTCCTAATCGCTTTGATCCCTGGCAATTCCTTCCCTTCAAAATACTCCAGCATAGCGCCGCCCCCGGTGGAAACGAAGCTTACCTGCTCATCAAGGCCAAATTTGTTGATGGCCGCCACCGAATCGCCGCCGCCAATTAAGCTGAACGCACCGTTTTTGGTGGCTTCGGCTACGGTAAGGGCAATGGACTTGGTTCCTTCTTGAAACTTCTCCATTTCAAATACGCCCATAGGGCCGTTCCAAAGGATCGTTTTAGAAGCGAGGATGACCTTTTTGTATTCGGCAATAGCTTTTGGGCCAATATCCAAACCCATCCAACCTGCTTCTATGCTATCACTATTTGAAAGAGCGGTATTCGCTTGGGCATCAAACTTATCCGCCACTACCGAATCGGACGGCAAATATAATTCAACTCCATGTTTTTTGCATTTTTCTACCAATTCTTTTGCAAGGTCAAGCTTCTCGGCTTCTACCAAAGAGTTTCCTATCTCGCCACCAGCGGCCTTAATAAAGGTATAAGCCATGCCGCCGCCGATAATCAGGTTATCCAGCTTCGGCAATAGGTTTTCGATAATTAATATCTTATCCGACACCTTGGCACCGCCGATGATGGCGGTGAACGGGTGCTCGGCACTGTTCAAAACCTTATCGGCATTTTCCACCTCGGCATCCATCAAGTAGCCAAACAGTTTGTGGTCAGCATCAAAAAAGTCGGCAACGATGGTGGTGCTAGCATGGGCGCGGTGCGCGGTACCGAAAGCATCATTTACATATACGGTGCCCAACGCAGCCAATTTCTTTGCAAACACTTTGTCGCCTTTTTCTTCTTCTTTATAAAAGCGGGTGTTTTCCAGTAGCAATACTTCGCCTGGTTTTAGTGCCGCTGATTTTGCTTTGGCCTCCTCCCCTATGCAGTCATTGGCAAACTGTAATTCCTGGCCCAGCAAACTGCTTAGGTGTTTCAGCAAGTGTTTCAAGCTGTACTTATCCTCGGGCCCACCTTTCGGGCGGCCAAAGTGCGACATCAATATGGCTGAGCCCCCATCCTTGGTAATCTTCTCAATGGTTGGCAAAACTGCGCGAATTCGCGTGTCGTCGGTAATCTCGAAGGCATCATTAAGCGGCACGTTAAAGTCGACGCGCACCAAGGCTTTTTTGCCAGAGAAATTGTAATTGGAGATTTTCATTTGCTAAATAGTATCAAGTAGTGAGTATCAAGTATCAAGTAGTGTTATGGACTTACCACAAAGTGCACTAAGGTAAAAACACTAAGAGCACTAAGGCTTTGTGTACTTTGTGTTTTCCTTCGTGTTCTTTGTGGTTAATTTACCTGTTGGTTATAACGTATTAAGCTTCAATACCAAATCAACCAAGCGATTGCTGTAGCCGCTCTCGTTATCGTACCAGCCAGTAATTTTAATGAAGTTCCCCTCCACCAATGTCAACTTGCTATCAAATATGCACGAATGCGGATTGCCGACAATATCGCTAGAAACAATTTCGTCCTCGGTATATTCCAAAATATCTTTAAGGTTGGATGCCGCTGCTTTCTTAAATGCGGAATTCAACTCCTCCACAGTGGTATCTTTCTTTAAGAGCACATTTATCTCCGTAAGCGACCCAGCTATAACAGGTACACGCAGCGCAGAGGCAAACACCTTGCCCTTGGTTTCGGGCATTACTTCGGCAAGCGCAGTGCCGGCATTGGTGGTGGTAGGCACAATGTTCTGTGCGGCGGCACGAGCACGGCGCAGATCGTCGTGTGGGGCATCCTGCAGGCGCTGGTCGGCAGTATAGGCATGTACGGTGGTTACAAATGCCCTATCCACGCCAAAAGCCTCTTGTAGCACCTTCACCATCGGTGCGAGGCAGTTGGTTGTGCACGATGCGTTGGAAATAATAGTATCATTACTATCAAGTATCTCATCGTTCACCCCAAGCACTATGGTTTTAATATCCCCCTTTGCAGGGGCCGAAATAACTACGCGCTTAGCGCCAGCAGTAAGGTGTTTGGTTGCTTTATCCCTGCTGCGGAAAAGGCCGGTACATTCAATTACCAGGTCTACCCCCAACTTACCCCAAGGCAAATGTTCGGGATCCTTCTCGGCAGTACCCAATACTTTATGGCCATTCACTACCAAATAATCTCCCTCTGTAGCAGCCGTGCCCTGAAACTTGCCGTGTACAGTATCATACTTTAATAGATGAATGAGCGTAGCATTATCGGCTAAATCGTTCACTGCAACCACTTCCACATCGGGGTGGTTGTGTAAAAGCCTGAATACCAATCTTCCAATGCGTCCAAACCCGTTAATAGCTACTTTTTTACGGCTCATAGTATCTTGTTTTATTCAGTACAAATTTATGGGAATAGTGACACACTCTGTACTAAAGCGAATTTTTATTGAAAAAAAGCGGTTAAAAATTTGGCAAATGAAGTAAACGCTATTACTTTTGCACCACCATTAAATAAATGGCCCGTTCGTCTAGGGGTTAGGACGCTAGATTTTCATTCTAGTAACAGGGGTTCGATTCCCCTACGGGCTACATCCAAAAACGAAGAAAGGCGCTGAAATTCAGCGCCTTTCTTCATTTTTGGGGTCAGTCACATGCACGGGGTGCCATGTTAGTGTGTTTCTATCTTTCCTATAGCTAATTGGATGTAAGACTATTCTAATTTCGGTTTTAGCAACGACAAAAGCCGTTCCTTTTCCGGAAACGGCCATTGTCGCTCAAAACCAACCTCTGTTTTCTCCTCAGTATCTTTCTTGCACATCGTTCTTCACGATCGTTCTTCACAGTTCCTATCCCCTCATCACTCTCCACAATCAGCAGGGGCTGGTTTGTAACATTAGCCGTTATCGGCCGGCGATAATGCTGCTGCCTAGTTGCACGGCAGGTAGCGTATTCACCGATCCATCATTATTTGTCAATTTCATGCGGTAGTATACATTGCTCGATGCGCTCAGGTCCGTATCTTGATATCGGAAAGCCTTGGTTACATCGGTTATGCTGCTACCTTCTATTGATGCTACTGTGGTAAAACTGGTACCATCTTCGCTTTTTTCAATGTCATATTTCTGGAAACTCTTATTCTCACTGTTCAATAGGCTCACCACCACATGGTCTTTTCGGATGCTGGCAGTAAGGAACACCTCGCTAAAGATGCGGGCACCGCAAAAGCTTACATAAGTAGAATCGATGCTGCCACCATCTACGTTCAAAAAGCTGGCAGAGCATACATCTAGATTACCCTGTATTAGGCCACCCTTGCTGTTCACTAACTTGGTATTGGCTATCAATTGGCCGCCAGTACCGGTAATGGTGCCTACATTATCTAGTATATTACCTACTACCATGCTTTGGTTGTTTATCACCTTGCCAGTATTTATCATGTCTTTACGGGTTTCCAGTATGCTTTTGTTGAACACCATACCACGGTTGGTAATGCCTTCCACAATGGTAATGCCGTTGTTCATCAGCAAGCCTGCATCCATAACTACAATGTTTTTGGTGCCTGATAAGCGAGCATTAGATTTAATTAGCAAAGCGCCTTTAATTACCACGTCAACGTTCAAGTCAATGTTGCCCGAAAGCAATACGGTATCGCCTTCATAAATCACGTTGCCTGGGTAGCCTGCTGCCCACAGTTTGGTATCATTAAAACTTCCGTTGCCAGCAATAGTATGGGTGGTGGCAGACGCCGAAAAGCCCAGGCTTAGCATAGCTGCAAGCAAGAGCCCACCAATTTTAACCTTGGTAACCATGTTTTTCGAGAAAGTATAACCTTTAAATGCGGGTAGGGTAGAAGTATTTGTCATGGTTCCAATTTTTGCTGTTAGGAAACTTATCCTCTTCTACGGCAGCAGCAAGTGAAAGGTTACGGGGGTTTCAAAGAAATCTTGAGCTATGACAATATTTTTCTATTGCGCATATATGGTTGTGGCTAAAACGTTGTTTCCAAATTCCGTATATTGAGTACTATGAAGAGTATTTGTGTGTTTTGCGCCTCTAGCCTAGGCGAACGAGAAGAGTATCAATTAGCGGCAGAAGCGCTCGGCCACATCTTGGCCCGGCAGAGCATTCGCCTTATATATGGTGGCGCTAAAGTGGGCCTAATGGGCACCGTGGCCGATGCCGTATTACAAAGCGGCGGGGCGGTAACAGGGGTAATACCGCACTTCTTATCTGGTAAAGAAATTGCCCATACCGGCTTAAACGAATTAATACTAGTAGAGAGCATGCACGAGCGCAAGCTGCAAATGTCGAAACTGGCAGATGGCTTTATCGCTTTGCCAGGTGGCTATGGCACGTTGGAAGAACTGCTGGAAATCATCACTTGGGCGCAACTAGGCCTTCACCATAAGCCGGTAGCGGTGCTCAATATTAATGGTTACTACAACCACTTGATACAATTGCTAGATCATATGGCAGCCGAAGGACTGCTAAAAGAGCGCCACCGACGCATGATGCTGTTTACTGATAAAGTAGAAGATGTAATAAACACCATGCTGCACTACAGCCCACCCATTACCAACCCGTTGTTGGATAAGCTGAGTAAAACGTAGTTTAGGAAATAGGAAATAATAAATAGGAAATAGGTACTGCCTAAAATCTGAGTTAGGACCCTCCGATTTGTCATTGTGAGCGGATGTCATGGTGAGCGTAGTCGAACCACGAACTATCCATAACGTAGGTGGCACAACATATGAGTTTCCCCTTAGGGAACAGTTTTAATCTAATTCCTAATTGCTAACCTTCAAAAAACAGGTTCTACCGTAAAACCCTTCTTGCGCAGTAGCTCAATCACCCCTTCTTTACCAGGTAAGTGGCCAGCACCTATTGCAATGAATACCGATTCTTTGGGAAGGAAAACGGCTATCCTATCTGCCATTACATAGTTGCGGCGGGTAAGTAGCAGCTCTGTAACTTTCTCGTTGCTGCTTTCTTCAATTAGTTGAGCTATCTCGCTTAACTGTTGCTTCTGGTAGTAATTCAATAGCTTTTGCTCCAGCTTTTTGTTTTCGCCGAAGCCATCTACCGCATCCAGCACCAAATCCAACTGCTCGCGAATGGATAAGCCATTGAGTGCGTTAATCTGTTCCTCAAGGCTCTCGATGCCGATGATGGTTTTTTCATTTTGCTTGGCAATCAAAAACAGATGCTCATCTAAAAAATGTTCGTTATCCACGCTCATACCCGTGCCCGACATTATAATATAGAGGAACACCGGCTTTATCTGTTTAAACAGCTCCAGCTTAAACCCAAACTCTTTCTTAAGGAAATTGTCGACCTTCTGTAGCTCTTCCGGGGTTAGGTAATCTTCTATGCGGTAGTCTTTGTCGGCCACCATCATCTGGAAAATATCCTTGTATATATCAGGCTCTAGGGCTATCTCCATAGCAAATGCCTTACAAGTATCGAAGGCGGTGCTCATGTTTTTAGAAAAGTCGAACACCTTTTTATCTTTCACGTGCATGGTGCCAAACAAGTATGCGTTGTGCTTCATTCCATTACCCGATATCTGCCAAAGCAAGCTGTTGGGCGTGGTGTTCTTCTGTCCGAAAACATTGAAAGGCAATAAAGAAGCGGCTACCAGCCACAAGAGGACGATGTGTTTCAACTGTTTTTTTGTAGTCACTTTGTACATAGTATCAAGATGTGAGTATCAAGTATTAAGTACATCTAACAATGCAAATGCTGGTACCCATCCAAACAATTCCAACAAAGCCGAAAATTAAACAAAATTTCGCGGGTTATTGCGGCATAAATCTGTTAATACAATTGTCGTGCCCTTTTTTGATAAGGAATTAAGAAGTAAGGAGAACGAACACCCGGGAAATTGATTAAAAACCAATTTTTGATACTTAACAACAATTTTGAAGCAAAACCATGGTCCATCGTCTATCGTCCATCGTCACTTCTAGAGATCCCCTAGCATCGGCCGAACTACTAAGTCCTCCACTACTGTCCGGTAGCTTAGTTTGTAGCAGTCATATATTAGTTGGGCCAAGTCTACCACATCTATAAAGCGTTCTTCGGGTAGGTTCACACCCTCCCAAGATGCGGTAAGCACAGCTCCTGGCATTACTGTGGTTACCCGTATGTTCTGGTCATTCAGTTCTTCACGCAGGGCCTTGCTCAGGCCCGTCATGGCAAATTTGCTGATGGAGTAGGAACCGCCGTTGGGGTAAGCCTTCATGCCCGCTACGGAGCTGATGTTGAAAATATGGCCTCGGTCGTTAGCTTGCAGTAGCGACAAAACCTCCCGCGTCATATAATAGGCACTATATAGATTGGTCTCAATCAGCTTTTCCAGCGTGCCCTCTTGCTCAGTAGTAACATTGCCTGGCAAAAACACACCAGCATTGTTTACCAAAACTTCAACCGTATCCCACTTTTCGCGGATGGCTTCTGCAAAACGAAACACATCAGCGCGCAGCGACATATCGGCGGCCACCGCAATCACTTCTATATCAGGATATTTATTTTTCAGCAGGCCTTCCAATTTTTTTAATGCTGCTTCGTCTCTAGCACATATGGCTACATCAAAACCTTTGGTGGCAAAAACCTCGGTTATCGCTCGCCCGATGCCCTTGGTGGCACCAGTTACTACTATCCTCATGGTTTGGTTATTGGTTGATTAGTTATTGGTTTTTGATTATTCGTAAACAAATCAGTCAAAATTGGACACGACTATAAAAGTAGTCAAATAATTGATAAGTGATTAATTAATAGTTAGTTATTGCCGTTTCGGAGTTATAGACCCGTAAAAAACAGTACCTATCATATCTGTCTTTCTACCAATAGGCAGTTAACCAAAAACCCATAAACCAATTTAAACAAAGAAAAACGCTATTTTTGGACAGACTTTGATACAGCCTATGAATTTCTTTTACCATTTGGGCCGATATTTCATGACTTTAGGGAGCTTGTTTTCCAAGCCCGAGAAGGCAGGTATGTATTGGAAAGAACTATTTAGGCAAATGAGCCTGATAGGTGTAGGCTCGCTTGGCATTATTTCCATCATGTCTCTTTTTATTGGTGCGGTTACCGCCGTGCAGTTTGCTTACCAGTTGCAGGGCAACTTTATACCGATGTGGTGGATTGGCTTAATTGTGCGCGACTCCCTGATTTTGGAGCTTGCCCCTACCCTTTCGGCACTATTGCTGGCAGGCAAAGTAGGTTCCAACATTTCTTCGGAACTCGGTACTATGCGCATTAGCGAGCAGATTGACGCTATGAAAATAATGGGTGTTAATACTGCTTCTTACCTCATCGGCCCGAAAGTATTGGCCTCGGTGGTGGTAATGCCGCTATTGATAGTATTCTCGGTGTTTTTCGGCATCTATGGTGGCCTATTTGCCGGTGTGGCATCGGGCGCGTATACCTCTGCCGAATACATTCGCGGTCTGCAAGACCCTCTTAGAGATGCTGATACTATAATATTGTTTATCAAATCGGTAAGCTTTGCCTTCATTATTACCACCATAAGTTGCTACCAAGGTTTCTACACCACTGGTGGCGTAGTTGGTGTAGGCAAAGCCAGTACCCGTGCCGTGGTGTTCAGCAGTATCGTGGTTATTATTGCTAACTTCTTTATCGCCTCATTGCTACTATGATAGAGGTAAAGGAAATATCAAAATCTTTCAATGACAACGAGGTGCTGAAAAGCATTAATGTAACCATGGAAGAAGGCAAGTGCAACCTAATAATAGGTAAGAGCGGCGCAGGCAAAACCGTGTTACTAAAGTGTATGGTTGGCCTGTTTGAGCCTACTAGCGGTGAGATATTATACGACGGCCGCGACTTTGTGAAAATGACCGAAAAGGAACGCAAGCTTATTCGGCTGGAAATGGGGATGCTGTTTCAAGGCAATGCCCTGTTCGACTCTATGACTGTAGAAGAAAACGTGCGCTTTCCGCTGGATATGTTTACCAGCATGAGTAAAAAAGAAAAGGCAGAACGGGTAAACGAAGTGCTGGAGCGCGTAAACCTAAAAGGTGCCCACAAAAAATTCCCATCAGAAATAAGCGGTGGTATGATGAAGCGTGTGGGTATTGCCCGAGCCATTGTGCAAAAGCCCCGCTACCTGTTTTGCGACGAGCCCAACTCCGGCCTGGACCCTATCACTTCGATTGTAATAGATGAATTGATTGATGAGCTTACCAAAGACCTCAACATTGTTACCGTTATCAATACCCATGATATGAACTCGGTAATGGGTATCGGCGACAAGGTGATATACATACACGAAGGACAAGTGCATTGGGAAGGAAGCGGCAAAGAGGTAATGACCACCAAAGACGAGCAACTTAATAGCTTCGTATTCGCCTCTAAGTTTTGGAAACAGGTGAAGGAAGACCAGCAATAATGCTGGTCTGAATCAGAATTACGCTGCGCGTGAGATAGTTTACAGAATTTTAGGATTATAGAATTAATACGAGTAAGATAATTACAAGTACGTGCTCGTCTAAATCTGCTTCTAATTGCATCTCAATCTCTTATAGGCCATTTTTAGAATTCACGTTGTGATTCTAAAATTCTCTTAATTCTGAAAATTCTGATTCAGACAAACACCATCACCTGCAGCAAACCATGGTCCATCGTCTATCGTCCATGGTCTAGAAAAACCCTATCTTTGCACCCGCAATTCAATACCCATGAAGATACAGGACGAGATACGGAAACGGCGCACCTTCGCCATTATCAGCCACCCCGATGCAGGCAAAACCACCCTTACGGAGAAGTTTCTACTGTTTGGCGGCGCTATACAAACGGCTGGTGCGGTAAAGAGCAACAAGATTAAGAAGAGTGCCACGTCGGACTTTATGGAGATTGAGCGCCAGAGGGGTATCTCGGTGGCTACGTCGGTAATGTCGTTTGAATACAACGATATACTGGTGAATCTATTGGATACGCCTGGCCACAAAGACTTTGCTGAAGATACCTACCGCACCCTTACCGCGGTGGATAGCGTAATATTAGTAGTAGATGCCGCCAAAGGTGTGGAAGAGCAGACCAAGAAGCTTATGGAAGTGTGCCGCATGCGCAGCGCGCCGGTTATCATCTTCATCAATAAGCTGGATAGGGAGGGCAAAGACCCCTTTGATTTGCTGGATGAATTGGAGGAAACCCTGAAGATTAAGACCCGCCCTTTGAGTTGGCCGATAAGCATGGGTCAGTCGTTTAAGGGAGTATACAACCTTTACAACCACAGCCTAAACCTGTTTACCCCAGGCCAGCAGCGCCTTACCGATGAGATAATCAACATCAAAGACCTGCAAGACCCAGAGCTGGACAAGCTGATAGACAAGCGCTATGCCGACCAGTTGCGAGAGGATGCGGAGTTGATTAATGGTGTGTACGATACCTTCGATATGGAGCAGTACCGCTTGGGCCATTTGGCACCGGTGTTTTTTGGCTCGGCCATCAACAACTTCGGGGTGAAGGAATTGTTGGAAACTTTTATCGACATTGCCCCTACCCCACGTCCGCGCGAAACGGACATAAGATATGTGGAGCCTGAAGAGAATAAGTTTACGGGCTTTATCTTTAAAATACACGCCAACCTAGACCCTAAGCACCGCGACAGGATTGCCTTTTTGCGCGTATGTAGTGGCAAATTCGAGCGCAATAAGTTCTTCCACCACTCCCGCCTCGACAAGAACGTGCGTTTCAACAGCCCTTTTAGTTTTATGGCGCAGGCTAAGAATGTGGTGGATGAGGCCTTCCCTGGGGATGTAATCGGCCTGTATGATACGGGTAACTTCAAAATTGGCGATACCCTTACCGAGGGCGAAGACCTGCAGTTCCGTGGTATACCGAGCTTTTCACCCGAGATATTCAAGGAAGTACAAAACCTTGACCCGATGAAGACCAAGCAGTTGGAGAAAGGCCTGCAACAGTTGACGGATGAAGGCGTGGCGCAGTTGTTTGTTCACGAGCTCGGCCAGAAGAAAGTTATCGGCACCGTGGGCGACCTACAATTTGATGTGATACAGTACCGCCTACAGCACGAGTACGGGGCTAGTTGCCGCTTCAACCAAGTAAGCTACTTTAAAGCTCTATGGATAACTGCGGCAAACCCAGTGAAGCTTCAGGAGTTCATCCGCCGCAAATCGGAGTACGTGTTTAAGGACAAGGACGGCAATCCGGTATTTATGGCAGAAAGTGCTTGGATACTAAACGTAATGCAAACGGATTTCCCCGATGTTACTTTCCACGTAACCAGTGAGTTTAAAACGGCGCAAGTTTAAGGGAGGAAATAGGAATTAGTAAGTGGGAATTAGATTGTTTTTCCGTGTTTCTCCGTGCCCTTTTTCCGTGCTCTCCGTGGTTAAACCTCACAACTGGATATGCACATGGTCATCGTGCCTTACGCTGTGGCAGCCCTGGTAGCGGATTTTAGCATAGCCCGTTAAGCCCAAGCGGGTTTTAAGGTGCGGCTCTAGGAACATCTTTTTTACCCTATCGTCGTTACCCAATATTATCATCAAAGCCTTGGTTCGCTCTTCATCAAATGGCATCAGCTGGGCCTTGTCCTGCGGTATAATCCTGCCCATCAGACTGTACTGCGTTTCTCCTTGCCAGGCGCACTCCTTGGGTTTGTCTATTTCTCCTTTTTTCGGTCCTTCAAAAACGCCATAACCAATAACAGAAGGCGCACCATCCAAGGGCTTACCGCTATTAGCATCTTTATAATAAAAGGCCAAATCCAGCTTTTTGCCATTATTATGGCTCAAGTGCGGAATCAGCGGGAAACCATCGATAAACGGAAAGTTGGCATCCAGATAATATAGTTTGCTGCCATGATATTTCGTTGCCATCTGCTTCGCGGCATCTACTGCTACCTCCCTTAGCACTGGTGTTACATACTGGCGGTTGCAGGCGCAGGTAATAAGGGTAAGCGGCTGCAAACTGCCATTCCCAAAACATGGCAATGCGGTTCGGCCGCCAAATTGCGCCAACAGCGGTATTAAAGCAAATGTTGCCGCTAGATATACCAAGGGGAAACTGAGCGCCACCATCCAAGTTTTGTATATCCACTTATAGCGTTTTCGCAGCAGGTAGGTTATGCCAATCCAAAGCAATAACAAGATGCCGCCAACTTGGGTGAGTATGGTCAGGAGGACAAACAAGACACTAACTAATAATACAGAAAGGACGGTACGCATAAAAATTACTTAATCGCGCTTGGGCTCGCCTTTTTGCTTGCGCTTGGGTTCATCCTTTTCATAAGTGCGTACTGGCGTGGAGCCCGCATTGTGCAGCACAAATTTCAATGGTACCACGTACATCACTTTTACAGGTTTACCAAGTTCTGTCCCAGGTTTCCAGTTTTTCATTCCTTGCACCATCTCCATTGAGGCGGTATCCAAAATTCCATATCCCGATGATCTGGCAACCTTAACATCCTCCACTACACCTTTTTCATTTACTACAAATTGGATGTAAGCTATGCCCTGCATGTCATTCTCCCTAGCATATGCGGGGTATTTAACAGTGCTCAAATAACTCATCAAGCTAGCTTGGCCGCCAGGGTATTCAGGCATTACCTCTGGTGTGGTGTAGATGGTATCGGCATCGCCATAAACCTTAAATCTAGGTTTGTCATCTTGTGCAAAGCCGCTAATTCCAAAGGTTATAAGCGCCACAATCAATCCCAATGCCTTCCTGCCCATCTTTTTTTATCAAAAATAGCAATTAACAAGCATTAATAAGTGATGGGGCTACACTTACCCCCCTACAACTTAAACTTCACCGGCACTACATACCGCACCCGCACTGGCTTACCGTCTTGATATCCTGGCCGCTCCCATTTGGGCATGGCCAAAATATGGGCGATAACCGCATCATTAATGTATTTGCTGGCATTCGACCGAATAATTAATGGATTGGTTACTTGCCCATCCTTCTCTATTATATATTCCACATAAACGGTACCTTGATATTGTTTGTCTTCGGCAGGCCAAGGCATATTTGCTATATATTTAACACCAGCTTCATCGCCTTTGGCAAAAACTGGCATTTCCTCCACTATACTAAAAACATAATCATCAGGATAACTTGTGGGAGTATCATCCACTATTGGAGTCTCATCAAGAGTTAGCAATGGCGGAGGCGGTGGGGGCGGTGGTGGATCATAATAGTAGAACTTCACTGGCACTACCTTTTGCACCTTTACAGGCTTGCCGTTTTGTTTGCCCGGTTTCCACATAGGCATACCTTGCACATGCTGCAACCCAGCCGTATCCAAAGGCCCATAGCCTGTTGAGCTGCTAATGGCTGCATTACCCACTGTACCATCTTTGTTGATAATGAACTCTATGTAAACCGTTCCTTCCCAGTCGCCTTCCTCGGCAAAAACAAGATACTCAATAAAAAAAAGAGGAAACGCTACTTCATCTAAATACTGCAATAGCCCTTCGTCCCCTTTGGGGAATTTGGGCATTACATCTGCTGTGGTATATATGGTATCTGCATCGCCAAGCACTTTAAAGATGGGCTTATCGTTTTGCGTAAATCCATCTATGGCAATTGCTATTAAGGCTATCATCCACATCAGTACTTTCATGCCCATTTTTCAATCCAGTTTTTAGGTAATTCCCGAAGATAATGATTAATTGCACTAACCCGAAGATTCAACGCTAGCCCTCAAGGCATTATAAACGCCTAGTTAACCCTTCCGTTTCTAACCCGAATACCTTATTTTTGGACCTTAATTAACCAACAAGCACAACCATGCCAGTAAACGAGCAACAACTAGTGAAAGGGGTAACCATCAATGCCGAGATTACCCCGGAGTTTAAAACCATATTAACCCCTGAGGCACTGGAGTTTGTTGCCAAGTTACACCGTGCTTTCAACGGTCGCCGCAAGGAGTTGTTGGCCGCCCGCCAGGCCCGTCAAGCTCGCTTGGATGCCGGCGAAATGCCCGACTTTCTACCTGAAACCAAACAAATACGCGAAAGCGACTGGACCGTGGCCCCGCTACCTGCTGATTTGCTTGACCGCCGCGTAGAGATTACCGGCCCGGTAGACCGCAAGATGATCATCAATGCCCTGAACTCAGGCGCCAAGATGTTCATGGCCGACTTTGAGGACAGCAACTCGCCAAACTGGAGCAACAACATCAGCGGCCAAATCAACCTGCGCGATGCCATCCGCCGTACCATTTCTTTCGAGAACCCGGAGAACGGCAAATCATATAAACTGAACGACCAAGTGGCTACCCTATTGGTACGCCCGCGTGGCTGGCACCTATTGGAGAAGCATGTGGAAATTGACGGAGAGCCCGTAAGTGGCGGTCTGTTCGATTTCGGTCTGTTCTTCTTCCACAATGCCAAGGAACTGATTAGCCGTGGCAGTGGCCCTTACTTCTACCTGCCTAAAATGGAGAGCCACCTAGAGGCCCGCCTTTGGAACGATGCCTTTGTATTGGCACAGAACGAATTGAACATACCACAAGGCACCATTAAGGCTACCGTATTGGTGGAGACCATATTGGCTACCTTCGAGTTGCACGAGATACTTTGGGAATTGAAGGAGCACTCTTGCGGCCTTAATTGTGGCCGTTGGGATTACATCTTCAGCTACATAAAGCGTTTCCGCAACAAGCCGGAGTACATCCTCCCGAACCGCGACCAAGTAACCATGGCCGTACCGTTTATGAGCGCGTACTCACAACTGGTTATCCAAACCTGCCACAAGCGGAACGTACACGCCATGGGCGGTATGGCTGCACAAATACCTATTAAAGGTGACGAGGCTGCCAACAACGCCGCCATAGCCAAAGTGAAAGCCGACAAAGAGCGCGAGGCCAAAAACGGACATGACGGTACTTGGGTAGCGCACCCTGGCTTGGTTCAACTGGCCATGGACGTGTTTAACCAATACATGCCTACCCCCAACCAACTGCACGTAAAGCGCGAAGACGTAAAGGCCACAGCCCAAGACTTGGTAGCTGCACCAGCAGGTACAATTACTGAGGAAGGCGTTCGCAAGAACATTAACGTAGGTATACTTTACCTAGAAAGCTGGTTGCGCGGCAACGGAGCTGCTGCCATCTATAACCTGATGGAAGATGCCGCTACTGCCGAGATTAGCCGCACGCAAGTTTGGCAGTGGATAAAGCACAAAAGCAAACTAGACGATGGCCGTGAGGTAACCTTGGAGCTATACCGTTCTTTAATGCCAAGCGAACTGGAGAAGATAAAAGGCTACGTAGGTGCCGAAGCCTACGAGAACGGTAAGTTTGAAAAAGCCATCGAGATATTCGACCAATTGATTGACAATGATGAGTTCGTGGAGTTTTTGACGCTGCCGGCTTATGATTTGATTGATTGAGAACTTTTGAGACTACAAATGCAAAATGCCGATCCTTTTGGGTCGGCCTTTTTGTTTTTCTGTATTATGTGTTGAGCTGGAAGCTCAAGGTTAGTGCATCCGCGCTGAAAGCGCGGATGAGCAGAGCAGGAAACGCAGACGAGGTGCGACAAGATGAACTAGTCCTCGTTTTCAACGAGGACTTAGGTAACTACGAGCTTCCAGCTCGCCAAAAAATACGTAAACATCACAACAGCAATATCACATCCACCATCCCCTTTTCGCCCGCATAATCTCTAGCCGAGCTAAAAATGTAGGATTCAGCTTCATCAACAATTAAAGCTCTTACCGGGTTTTGGTGTATGTAGTATAAACGCTGCGCTATCATTTCCGGTTTGTGTGGGTCTAAGAAAACCGCATGATTACTGTCTTCCCAAAACTTATACTTCTCTATCCTTTTTAAATAGCTGCCGCGGTATTGCATCCGGTTCAGCAACCACTCTTTTCGGCTTTCATTTCCCGTTTCAATAAGTTCAATAGTCTTTTTGGCGGTATGTCGTTTGAAGTCTCGGATAAGGTCTGATAAAAGTAAACCATCTTTCGCCCTAATAATCAAATGGAGGTGATTGGTCATCAAGCACCAAGCAAACACTTCTAGCCCCTTGTGCTTGATACAGTAATTGAGCGCGTCAGTTATAACCAATTTATGATCTGTGCGTGTAAAGACATCCATCCAATCAATAACGGTGAATGTGACAAAGTGTAAATCATTTTGGGCTCTAATTACGTAACGATCGCCTGACATGTGTTTGGTGTTATGTATTGAGCTGAAAGCTCAAAGTTAGTACATCCGCCCTGGAAGCGCGGAAGAGGTGAAAGTCATTCTGGGCTTTAACGGTGTTGCAATCGCCTGACATATGCTTTTTATTACGTGCTGAGCTAGAAGCTCAAAGTTATTACATCCGCGCTGAAAGCGCGGATGAGGCGCGGCAACTAGTCCTCGTTTTCAACGAGGACTCATGTAACTGCGAGCTTCCAGCTCGCCACAAAACACGCACACAACACCAAGTATACCTTTAAGGTATACCCCATTTCCGTTTAGCTGTAATTTACCCTGCCCTACCCAAATTAACCCTTTCAAAATCAATTCTTTTCCTGTATCTTCGCACTTTCTTAGAGCAAAGCAACGTCTCTATCTAAGAAAGCAGCGGGAAATTAAACTCTCATTTCATAAACTCCTCCATAAACAATGAGCAAGCAAGCACGTATTGATGCATTGAAGAACGACTGGGCTACTAACCCCCGTTGGGCTGGGATCGAGCGCCCTTACACCGCCGAAGATGTACTGAAACTTCGTGGTTCAGTAGAGATTGAATACTCTTTGGCCAAACAAGGCGCCGAGCGTCTTTGGAAAAAGCTTACTACCCAGCCTTTCATTGCTGGCCTAGGTGCCCTTACCGGCAACCAAGCCATCCAAGAAGTGCAAGCTGGCTTGGAAGCCATCTACCTGAGCGGCTGGCAAGTAGCTGCTGATGCCAACTTGGCCGGTGAAATGTATCCTGACCAGAGCTTGTACCCTGCCAACAGTGTACCTGCTGTTGTAAAACGTATCAACAACGCCCTATTGCGTGCCGACCAAATTCAAAGCGTAAACGGCGAAGGGGACATCCACTGGACCGTGCCTATTATTGCCGATGCCGAAGCTGGTTTTGGTGGTAACCTGAACGCTTTTGAGTTGATGAAAAGCCTTATTGAAGCTGGTGCCGCTGGTGCCCACTATGAGGATCAACTTTCTTCTGCCAAAAAATGTGGCCACTTAGGTGGTAAAGTTTTGGTACCAACCCAAGAAGGTATCAATAAATTGATTGCTGCCCGTTTGGCTGCCGACGTTATGGGTGTATCTACTGTGGTTATTGCCCGTACCGATGCTGAGGCTGCTAACTTAATTACTAGCGACATTGACCCACGTGACCATAAATTTATTACCGGCGAGCGCACCAACGAAGGCTTCTACTACGTGAAGAATGGCTTGGAGCAAGGCATCGACCGTGGTTTGGCTTACGCACCGTATGCTGACTTGGTATGGATGGAAACCGGCAACCCTGATTTGGCTTATGCTAAGGCTTTTGCTGAGGCTATCCACGCCAAATTCCCAGGCAAAATGTTGGCTTACAACTGTTCACCATCGTTCAACTGGGCTAAGCATTTGAGCGTTGAGCAAATGTTGACCTTCCGCGAGGAGTTGGCTTCATACGGCTATAAATTCCAGTTTATCACTTTGGCTGGTTTCCACGCTTTGAACACCAGCATGTTCGAGTTGAGCAAAGCATACAAAGAGCGCGGCATGGCTGGTTACAGCGAGTTGCAAGAGCGTGAGTTCGCTTTGCAGAGCAGCGGTTTCAAAGCCATCAAGCACCAATCTTTTGTAGGTACAGGTTATTTTGATGCGGTACAAAATGCCGTTCAACAAGGTACTTCTTCTACCACTGCTATGGCTGGTTCTACCGAAACTGAGCAGTTCCACTAAGAACGGTTTAATACTGAATAATAAAAGCCCCGTCTCGTTTTCAACGAGACGGGGCTTTGTGTTTTAGATAAAAAAAGAAGCCGACAATAATCCTAAGATTATTATCGGCTAGTAAAGCTGTTGATTCTAGCTGCCGCAGAAATTTACTTGGTCTTGAGAGAATTAGCTCCTTTGAACGGCATACAGTAGAAACTACTGCTTATTATTTGCGGGGCTGACCGCCTTTTTCAGGCTGAGTAGCACGTTGGCCGCCTTGGCCTTCACGCTGTCCGCCGGTTTGACCTTCGCGTTGACCGCCTTGGTTACCTTTGTTTTGATCTTGTTGACCTTTGTCTTCTTTTGGATTCTGGCTTTGAGGGCTCATAACTTTTGATTTTTGGGTAAGGTTAAATTATAACAGGTTATTCTTTCTAACATTCCAGCATTAAACCAAAAAACCGTTGAGTGCACTTTGAATATTTGATTAATCAACCATTCAAAACACTATTCTCATTGGCAGTTATCTGGCAAATATTGTGATGCTTTTGTTGATTAACTATATGCTAAAAGTTTGCCAACATTCGTATTTTATTGACAATCAGTACATATCGAAATTTTACCTAACAAAAATTAGGTACATTAAACCTCACCCATTCCCCATAGTGTGAGCATGAATACCAGTTAATGCGTAGGTATAATTTTTGTGGTTTGATTTGGCTTGTGCCGAGAAAGGGATAACATGGATTAACCACTAAGACCACTAAGACCACTAAGAAAAAAACAAAGTACACTAAGCTGTGTATCCGCTTTACACCAGCGCCAAAATAGCGATAGCCGCAATAGCCACCATGATACCCGCAATATTGAGCTTAGTAAGGTGCTCTTTAAAACCAAAGTAAGCCACAATGGCAGCAGTGGTAACCACCCCAATATTGATGATGGGGAACAGCACTGAGCTCTCCATGCCGGTGTGCTTTAGGGCTTTGAGCAGAAAGTACATGGAAAAATAATTAGGGATACCCAGCACAATACCGAAGGTCAACTCCTTTAGGCCCAAAGTTTCCTTCTTACGCAGCAATAGCGCTATTAAGACCAAGGTACCCGCACTGGCAGAAGTAGTAAAGAGGATGGTATTAAGTAGGTCAGTATCGACGTCGTCCAAGTGCCACTCGTTGATGATGTTCACTACCGTGTCGCAAAGGCCCGAGCCAAAAAATACTGCCAGTGGCAGCAGCAACGCTACCTTTAACGATGCTTTTTGGGGTGCAAGGTTATCTTCTTCAATCAATTTTTTAGGCTTATAGGTAGTCATTAATATAGAGCCTAGGGCTAGCAGGATGCCGAAAACTTTAAATAAAGAGAGCGATTCATCAAATAATAAAACGGCCGCAACAATAGGGATGACCAATGACATCTTTTGTGCGATGGCGGTAACCGCTATGCCACTTCGCAACGTAGAGAGACCGATAAGGTTGAAAATGGCAATAAACATTACTCCTAACATAAGTGCCAATGGCAGCCACGATTTGCTAGCTACATAATCAGCCGTGGGGATTTCCCGCATTAATAGAAGGCCAATTAGGGCCGCCACCCAATAGTTAATAACAATCATGGGCAGCGTTCGCACCTGCCGCTGCCCGGAAATTTTGAAAATGATGATTAAGCTGGCGGAGGAAGCAATACACAACAGTATATCGAGCATACAAATTAGGGCTTATAGTAAGTGTCTAAACGGTCGGTGCCGATGGTTTCGGTATTGTTTGGGGCGATCGGGAGCCTAGGAGCGGTAATGCCTTGCACAAAGTGCTCGGGCCCTGTAAATACCCGCGCCTCATCCCATAATCCTTGATTAATAAAGACATTCAAAGTAGCCACGCCCCCTTCAATAATAATGGATTGTATGTTGCGCTCAAACAGTATTGGGAACAATTGCACGGGCAACCCATCCTTCCAAGGGCCTATCAATTGCTGCACGGGCAGGTCAGGTCGGTTCTTCGCACTAAGCAGCAGCGTGGAGGCGGCTTCGTTAAACACTTTGCTGGTTTCGGGCAAGGTGTTATCCCTATCTAGCACTATTCGCAAGGGTTGATGCTGCGGCTGCCATAGGCGGACGGTGAGCTCTGGATCGTCGGCTAGCACGGTGCGGTAGCCTACCAGTATGGCCTGCTCCTCATTACGCCAGCGGTGAACCAGTCGGCGGCTAAGGTCGCCCGTAATCCAATGCTGGGTCTGGTTGTCTTTGGTAAAGAACCCATCAGCACTTTGCGCCCACTTGAGTATAATGTATGGCCGCTTATGCTTATGAAAGGTAAAGAAGCGTCGGTTAAGGAAGTTGCCTTTCGCTTCCAGCACGTCGGTAATTACCTCAATACCCGCATCGCGCAACTTCTTGATGCCTCGGCCAGCCACTACTGGGTTGGGGTCGGTATTGGCGATAACTACCCGCTTAATGCGTTTCTCAATCAGTAAATCGGCACAGGGCGGGGTTTTACCGTGGTGGCTGCAAGGTTCTAGGTTAACGTAAATAGTTGATTCGCTTATTAAGTGCTCATCCTCAGGCTTTACGGAACGGATGGCCAGTACCTCCGCATGCGGGCCACCAAACCGCTGGTGGTACCCCTCTCCTATTATCCGCCCCTCATGCACCAGCACGGCCCCAACCATCGGGTTTGGCGCCACGCTGCCCGCCCCTAGCAGGGCAAGCTGTAAGCAACGGTGCATGTATTGTTGGTGGGGCATAGGGCAAAGGTAAGATGTTCTCGTAAGTATCAAGTAGTGAGTATCAAGTATCAAGTACGAGATACGAGTAGGTTTTGAATGTTGATTGTATCAAATTCCAAAAGCCTTTTTTAACCATTGCTTCCAAGATGATGTGCTGTTTTCTTGTTCAAATGGATAAATATGATCATACACGGAATTTTTATCCCAATGATTTACCGCTACGATAAGAAAGGAATCATAGGTAACTTTTGAATCGCCAATGTCAGCCCATCTAATATCGTCGGCCCTTTTTAGAATGGCTAGCATTAAATGGATAGTATCAACAATCGGTGGATTTATCTTTGAAAAGGCTTTTGCTTCTAATTTAGCAATCTCCAAAACTCTTTCAGCCTTCTTAGTCAATGGCAAACTACCCTTACGGGCATTTTCCTCCCCTTTATCTGTCTTTAGCAATTGTTCGAAACGGTTTTTTATCTCAGTAGGGTCGGCTCCAATTTCTTTTATAAGCTCAGAAATGGCGTCGTTTTCAACTTCCAAGAGAGCAACTAATAGATGCGCAATGTCAATATACCCATGTCTATAGGATATAGCTTTTTCTCTACATAAAGCAATAACTCGCTGTGCGGAAATTGTAAGATTCATTTCTGGTCTATTGATTGTTTTCTTTTGTCAAGCTCAAATGTATCAGCCCAACGCCTGCTCCAAATCAGCTATCAACACTTTGGGGTCTTCCAAGCCAATATATAAGCGTACCAAATTCCAAGGCAGGTGAGGGTTTAGTTGGCTAGGGCTGGCGGCTAGGGCACAAACGGGCAGCACCAAACTCTCATGACCGCCCCACGAACAGGCCAACAAAAAGCGTTGCAGCTTGTCGGCGAAGCGCTCTATTTCGGTTACATCTTGCGCATCCAGAAGGATGGAAAACAGGCCACCGCAAGCCCCCATCTGCTTTTGCGCCAGCGCATACTGCGGGTGCGATGGGTGGCCGGGGTATATCAGCTGCTTTACTTTGGGATGATGGTATAGATACTCCGCAACCTCCATACCGCTTCGGGTAGAACGCTCAAAACGAACGGGCAGCGTCCGCAAGCTGCGAAGCAATAATGCCGAAGTCCAAGGGGCGGCAATGCCACCAAGGTTCATAAACTCGTTGTCGAATATCTGTTTAATGATGGCCTTGCTGCTGCACACCACGCCCGCCACCACATCGCTGTGGCCGCCCAAATACTTGCTGGCCGAATGCACTACAATATCCACGCCCCACTTGGCAGGCTGCTGCCCCAATGGCGTGGAGTAGCTATTGTCAATAACCGTAACGATGCCCCTTGGCTTGGCAATGGCACACACCGCCTCTAAATCTACCAACTCAAAAGTAAGCGAGTTAGGGCTTTCCAGATACAGCATGCGGGTGTTGGGTTGTATAGCCGCTTCGATGCCTACGGTGTCGGCAGCGGGCACGTAAGTAACCGTTACGCCATACCGGCCCAGCAACTGGTTAAAGAGCTTCTCGGCCCATCCGTAGGGCTTTTGCACGCACACCACATGGTCGCCAGCCTTTAGTTGACTGATTACCGCCGCACTGATGGCCGCAGCACCGCTCGCAAACACCAAGGCATCATCGGTGCCCTCCAGCGCAGCCAACTTTTGGCAAAGTATGGCCGTAGTAGGGTTCAGCCCACGGGTATAAAACGACACCTCCTGCTCATGCGGCAAGGCATGGCGCATGGCAGCTACATTCGGGAAGGCAAAATTGCTGGTTTGGTACACCGGTGGCGAAACCGCCCCGTGGTATTCGTCGCGATTTTCGCCTAGGTGGTTTAGGATGTAGGATAAGTCCATTTTGGGTTGCGAGTTACGAGTTACGGGTTACGAGTTGATTTGACAGGCGGCAAGCTACAAATTATGAGGGGATTTTCAATTGGGTCGAGGAGTTTTGTCGTGTACTTTTATATAGTGGTGGTGGGACTTTCTGGCTTTTTGCTTCGACCATAAGCATTGAGCATGCCATCCTTTAGCCATCGCCGGTTAGGGGTTTTGTCGTGTGTAAAGCATTGACTGCCTGCACATTAGATAATCATAACACAAATAGCTCATTATCAAGCATTTGCACACGACAAAACTATTTTTGGGAGGATAAGAGTTATACTTTTTTGAGGATTGCTGTATTGGCGTCTGGAGACGCAAGGTACGTTTCATCCTCGTCAAAAAGACGAGGACGAGTAGGGGGGAATCGATGGGTTTTAGTTTCTTTGCCACATAAATGGGTTTAAGCTAAGGCGGAAAACGAGAAACAACTAGACATTATACCTCTCCCATCTTGGTCAAAAAGACGAGGACGAATAGAGGGAAAGAAGAGCTTGCTTTAATAATATTCTGGCGTCTAGAGACGCAAAGTACGTTTCATTCTCGTCAAGAAGGTGAAGAAGAGTGGGGCCTGCCCAAGAAACAGGTTATCACAACAATTAGCATTTTTACTTTGGAAATACCCTAATTTGATAATTCCCCTCTTTAGCATTCCAAATTTTCCATTTCCCAATCTTTTCACCGTTTTCATAACGTCCTTTTTCTAAAAGTCTACCTTCTTCATTCCATTCTCTAAAACGGCCGTTAATTGTATTGTCCTTATTGTAATTAGCTACCCACTCACGGTTACCATTCTCATAGTAGCTTTTCCTTACGGCATAATGGTTCTTTTTCCTCTTTTCAAAAGAGGCGAGACCATGTTCCGAATAACAAATTGATTTCTTCTCGCCTGTCTTTTTTGAGTACACGGTGACAGATCTTAGTTCCTCTTTTTCATTAAAATACTTCCACTTCCCAATTTTTTGTTCCTCATAAAAAGTATCAGCAACTTCCATAAAAGTTTCCACATCAATATACCAAACAGAGTCTTTTACAATTCGGGGTAAATACCTTCCTTCCTTTGCTTTCAAACCACTAGATTGATAATAAATCCAATAGCCCTTTTTTAATCCGTTGGGCGCAAATTTCCCCCTCGCGGTTGGCAGGCTTTCTAAATTAGTCACATAATTAGTTTGCGCTTGGATAAAGAAGCATAAACCAAGAACTAGAATAGCGAAAGATGCAATTCTCTTCATAAAGCCCTACTTTTCTAAATAATATTGACTATAAAGACTTTATTTAGTCCCTATTATTACATCCCCGCACTCACCATTATCCCATGCATTTCTTGCTGAATGTATTCGGCGGCGGCGCGGGCTTTGACGGCTATGTCCGTGGCACTGTTGCTGGCGAAGATGATGCTTCGGCTGGCGGCTACTAGCAGGCCTACTTTATCGTTCAGCCCGTATTTACATACTTCGCCCAAGTCGCCGCCCTGTGCGCCGATGCCGGGTACTAGTAGGAAGTTGTCAGGCGCGTGCTTTCGCACGGTGGCAAACATTTCGGGGTGGGTGGCACCTATTACAAACATGGTGTTTTCGGCAGTGCCCCAAGTGTTGCCCGCCTTTAGTACCTGTTCAAAAAAGTTGAGGCCGTCGGCTTGCAGCATTTGTAGGTCTTGGCTGCCGGGGTTGCTGGTAAGCCCAAGCAAAATGGCCCACTTGCCGGGGTACTCCAAGTAAGGCGTTACGCTGTCGTGGCCCATGTAAGGCGAAAGGGTAATGGCATCGCAGCTAAGCGTTTTAAAGAACGCCTCGGCATACATGCGGCTGGTGTTGCCAATGTCGCCTCGCTTGGCATCTGCCAGCTTAAATAGACCCTCAGGTATGTACTCCAGCGTTTTGCGCATACTCTCCCACCCTTTGGCACCATGTGCCTCGTAAAACGCCGTATTCAGTTTATAGCCCACACACAAATCGTGGGTGGCGTCAATGATCATTTTGTTGTACTCATATATAGGGTCTTCCATGGCCTGGTACTCGGCGGGCAGCTTGGCCAGTTCGGTATCCAATCCTACTAACAGGAACGAACGTTTCTCGGTAATCTGCTCAAAGAGTTGTTGGCGGGTCATGGGTTGGCTGGGTTTGGGGCAAAAATAAGGAAAAGTCGATGGTCCACGGTCGACGGTCCACAGTAAAAAATGGTTATTGTTTGGTCCACAGTCGACGGTCCACAGTCGACGATAAAAATGGTTATTAATTATTAGTTGATTGGTTATTGGTTTCCATTATAAAACCCTTTTTGCAGCATCCATGAACCATCGTCTATCGTCCATGGGCCAATTGAAGCATCCGAGGACTGTCGACCGTGGACCGTCGACCAATTTTTTTACCGTGGACCGTGGACTGTGGACCGCAGACTAAAAAAAATTTCCTACCTTCATCCTATGGAGTTAAAAGTGCTAATCTATATTCTCGTTGGTGTCATTTTCGTGGTTTCGAAGATATACCAAGGCCTCAAAAAGGCTAAAGAGGAGCAATTGAAACGCCAGGAAGAAAACGCCAAGCAGCAGCCTACCTATACGCAGCCGCAACAAGCTACGCAGCGCACGCCCGATACTTGGACCCAGCCGCAGAGCAGCCCAGCACCTGCACAGCGTAAAGCGGATACCAGTTGGCCCGCATCGCCCACCAAAACCGAGCCATCACCCCGCCCTAAAACCATAGAGGAAATATTGCAGGAAATGACGCGCCAGCATGAGCCACAAGCCCAGCCGCAACGTCAGCCTCAGCCTCAGCCGCAACGTCAACCTCAACCACAAAGGCCACCAGCCCCTAAGCGCCAGGTAGAGCCGCTGGATAATCCTTATTCCACCATCGATAGCCCTGCTTCCTCGCTTGATAAGCCCAATGCACCCCTAAGCAAGAACTATAAATTCGACGAATCTACTGCTACACGCTCCTTATCAGCGAAGAGCTACACCAATATTTTGGAAGAAGACGACACCTTGGATCAACAAGGCTCCGTGCACCTCAACCCATTTAACCCTCGCGAGGCTTACAAATACGCGGTGCTGTTGGAGCGAAAGTATGAGTAAACTTTACCAGTATTGAGTGGTCGGACGACTACCATGGTATGAGAATGACCTCCAAAGTATTGCTGAACTGCTAATTCAATGCAGTCGTCTGAACACTAAACGAAACATCAGATTTTAGTGTGCTAAGACCGCAATATATATTAGTGTTCAGACGACTGGAATGCCTGGAGATTTTTACAAAATTGCAACAACCCAGCCCACATATTGGAAGTCGACCGACCACACAGTACGGGGTGTTTCCACATTTCCACACCCAGCCTCGAAACAATTTACCATCCCCAACCATTATCTTCGGTAGCTAACACTATTGCTATGAAAATATATACCCGCAAAGGCGACAAGGGCAAAACCTCCCTCATAGGTGGTACCCGAGTGCTGAAACACCACATCCGCATTGAGAGTTATGGGACGGTAGATGAGCTGAACTCTTGGCTGGGCGTTATCCGTGATTTGGCTACCGACGAGGGCGTGCGCACCCTATTAAAAGAAGTGCAAGACCGCCTGTTTACCATAGGCTCCTCGCTAGCCGCCGACCCAGAAGGCATCAAAATGATACTGCCCGACCTAAAAGCAAGCGACGTAAAAGCACTTGAAAAGGATATTGACCGTATGAACGAATCCCTGCCTGAGCTAAAGACGTTTATATTACCGGGTGGCCACCTAACCGCCAGCTATTGCCACGTAGCGCGCTGCGTGTGCCGCAGGGCCGAGCGAATGATAGTGGCACTGGGAACGCAAGATGCCGTAGATGAACTGATCATACAATACATGAACCGCCTTAGCGACCACCTATTTGTACTGAGCCGCTACCTAGCGTATAAAGACGGTGCAGAGGAGATTGCTTGGAACCCACGAAAATCGTAATGACACTTACAAACAACATGTGAACAACGTATATGCAGTAGCCAAAACAATTTAGTTATCATTGCGTTTTGACAGACTGAGAATAATTCTATATTTGCACCTTAATTTAAATCGGGTTCACTATGTACTGGACACTTGAGCTTGCCTCACACCTTGAAGACGCGCCTTGGCCGTCAACCAAAGACGAGCTGATAGACTATGCTATCCGCTCTGGCGCCCCCATCGAGGTTATCGAGAACCTGCAAGAATTGGAAGACGAAGGCGAGATATATGAAGGCATTGAAGATATTTGGCCTGATTACCCTACCAGCGATGACTTCTTCTTTAATGAAGATGAATACTAAATATGAAATGAGCAATAAGAAATGAGAAACTTTTAAGCTTCTTGTTTTTTATTCTCAACTTCAGTTATCCGCTATCGTCTATTTATTAGCCGATTCCATTTTCTTCTTTTCATTCCCTTACCAATTTTCTTATTTCTCATTTCATATTTCCTATTTAAAAATGGGTATAATAGCACTAGAGGGATTGAGTTTTTTTGCGCACCACGGGTACTACCCGCAAGAGCGCGAAACGGGCAATCGATTTAAGGTGGATGTATACTTGCAAACGGACTTTAATGAAGCCGCATTGACCGATGATTTAGAAGGCACCATCAACTACGAGGGCGTATACAAGCTAGTGAAGCAGGTGATGGAAGGCAGCAAACAATACTTGCTCGAGCGGTTGGCGCAGCGCATAATTGATGCAAGTGCCGAAAATTACCCACATATGAAATGGATGCGTGTGCGTATAAGCAAATTAAATCCGCCTATTGCTGGTGATATTGAACGGGTATATGTAGAATTGGAAAAAACATTTTAGCTATATTTGCGTAGTACTTGTACAGACTGGTAAAATTTGTACATTTGCAATCCTGAATTAATGGTCGGGTGGCCGAGTGGTTAGGCAGAGCTCTGCAAAAGCTCGTACAGCGGTTCGAATCCGCTCTCGACCTCGCATTAATTTGCTAGAACCCCAATCCTCTTTGAGTGATTGGGGTTTTTGTTTTTAGGGAAAGTTCTATTAGTCGATTTTTTGAGTATTCAACCGGATGATCTGATTTAGCTTTGCACCATCATCTTGCTCTTTACTTACGGCTACAGAGCGACGGTAAACCGTAGAATACAGCTACTCACCTGAGCTTCATTCCTCCAATACCAACCGAAACCCCAAATTGGAGATGCGGTGATGTTTGCTGTTCACGTTGCGCGCTTGGGTGTAGCACCGCTCAGGCCCGCTGCGCCAAGAGCCGCCACGCACCACCCTGAACATGGCCTTTTGGTTGTTTTGCGGGTTGGTGGCAGGGCCATGCTTATAATATCCGCCCGAAAACCAATCGCTGCAAAGCTCCCACACGTTTCCGGCCATGTCGTATAGGCCCAGTTCATTGGGCTTCAGTTCGCCTACGGGGTGGGTAGTGGCTTCGGCATTGCCCACATGCCAGGCTACTTCGGTTAGGTTGTTGCTGCCCGGATAAGTATAGCCCTTGCTTTGGGTGCCTCCCAGTGCGGCATATTCCCATTCGGCCTCGGTAGGCAGGCGGTATTTTTTGCCGGTTAGGGCATTCAGTTTGGCAATGAAAGTATCAATGTCATCAAGGGTAACTTGCTCCACCGGGCAGCTACCGCAAGTGTTGAAGGTGGATGGGTTGGTGCCCATTACGGCCAACCATTGGTTTTGCGTTATCTCGTATTTGCCTATATAAAAATTATTGAGCGTTACGGTGTGTACCGGTCGCTCTTTTTTGGTGCCCGTGTTTGTGCCCATGGCAAAGCTACCGCCTTCCACCAACACCATTTCGAGTGCTGGCATTTGCGCCAATAGCGGTGCGTGCCATAGCAGCAACATCATCAACCCTAAACAATAATGTATTTTCATGCTTCGCTTTGGTATAATTGTATCGCCCAAAATACCCATTATTCAACAAAAAATGCCCACTAATAATCGGTTCGGTAGTGCCGAGTTGACATCGTCTTAAACTAAGCGTATTTTCAAGGCTACTAACGTCTTTACGAATGAAACAATTCTCGCTATTCGGTTTGCTCATGCTTTTTGCTTTGTTTGCCGTGGCACAGCCCTCGGCAGAACAGCACGTTGCCGACGCAGTGGAAAAGCTTACCAAAGCCATGATAGATGCCGATAAAGCTGTGCTGGAAAACCTAACATCCCATAAATTGAGCTACGGGCACTCGAGTGGAAGGCTGGAAGACAAGAAAGCCTTCGTGGAGAACATATTCAATGGCAAGTCGGATTTTGTTAATATTGAGCTTAGCGAGCAAACCATATCCATATCGGGCAAGGTGGCGGTGGTGCGGCATGTTTTTAGCGCTAGTACCAATGACAGCGGCAAACCTGGCTCAGTAAAGTTGAACGTACTTTTGGTTTGGCAACAGGAAAAAGGTAGTTGGAAACTACTGGCCCGACAAGCGGTAAAAGTGACTCAATAGCCGAAATATCCCATAATAATCGCAAAAGCATGGCAAAACCGCTATGCTTTTATAATTTTATCAAGTGATGATAACATCTTTCAGCCTAGAGGGCAAAATAGCATTGGTTACGGGTTGCAACAAAGGTATAGGCAAGGCCATGGCCATCGGTTTGGCCGAAGCCGGTGCCGATATTATTGGCGTATCCGCAACTATGCCCGCATCGGGCAGCGACGTGGAGCAACAGATAACCGCTTTAGGCAGGAAGTATTTTGCCTATGCCGCTGATTTATCTAACCGCGAGGCGTTGTATGCTTTCATAAAAAAGGTGAATGAAGCCCATCCCGTGGTGGATATTCTCATTAACAATGCCGGCACCATCATGCGCAAGCCAGCCGCCGAACACCCCGATGAGTATTGGGACCAAGTTCTGGCCCTAAACCTTGATACGCCGTTTATCCTAGCCCGTGAGTTTGGTAAGCAGATGATTGAGCGCGGTTCGGGTAAAATCATTTTTACGTGCTCGCTGCTTACCTTCCAAGGAGGCATTACTGTGCCGGGCTATGCAGCCAGCAAGGGCGCATTGGGTAGCTTGGTAAAGGCATTGGCCAACGAGTGGGCAGCCAAGGGCGTAAATGTAAATGGTATTGCCCCCGGGTACATAGCCACAGATAATACCGAAGCCCTACGAAACGACAAAGAACGCAGCGCCTCCATCCTATCGCGCATACCAGCAGGGCGTTGGGGAAAGCCGGAGGATTTTAAAGGAGCCACAGTATTTTTAGCCTCACAAGCTGCCGATTATGTGCACGGCACCATCCTTACCGTTGATGGTGGCTGGATGGGGAGATAAGTTTAATTACATTAAAGCATAAACAAAACACCGATGGATATTAGGTTTAGCTCAAGTCTAGCAGAAGTGAAGACAATGGATACCGCAGCATTGCGCAACCATTTTTTAATTGATGCCTTAATGAAGCCCGACGAAGTAACGCTTACCTATACCCATTATGATAGGTTGATAGTTGGCGG
This sequence comes from Sphingobacteriales bacterium, assembly GCA_027483645.1. Classification (GTDB taxonomy): domain Bacteria; phylum Bacteroidota; class Bacteroidia; order Chitinophagales; family CAIOSU01; genus CAIOSU01. The sequence continues at coordinate 56,495 of JAIXUD010000014.1, read as the reverse complement.
CATTGCTGCTACCCACAAAACCACGCCATTGCTCGTGGAGGCCGAGCTGCGCGCGGATTATTTTTTGGAGCGTAGGGAATTGGGCATCATCAATGTAGGTGGCAAAGGCACTGTAACTGCCGATGGAGTGAGTTATGAGCTAGATAAACTAGATGCATTGTATTTGGGTAAAGGTACCAAGGAAGTAACTTTTGAAGCCGCGGATGGCAGCGCACCCGCATATTTCTATTTGATATCGGCACCGGCGCACCATACTTTCCCCAACCGAATAATGACCAAGGAAGAAGCCACGCCCGTAAACCTAGGCGAGGCTGCAACCGCCAATAAGCGCACCATATACAAGTACATACATTTGGATGGCATACAAAGCTGCCAATTGGTAATGGGACTAACTACCTTGGAAGATGGCAGCGTATGGAACTCCGTGCCACCGCATACCCACACCCGCCGCACGGAAGTATATTTCTATTTTGATGTACCTACCGACCACCGCGTTTTCCATTTTATGGGTGAGCCTACCGAGACAAGGCATTTGGTAATGGCCAACCACGAGGCGGCCATTTCACCACCATGGTCGGTGCACTTTGGCTCGGGTACCGCTAACTATGGTTTCATTTGGGCCATGGCTGGCGAGAACCTCGTTTTCAGTGATATGGACCCTGCACCAGTGGCTAGTTTGTTGTAATTCTGCACTTAAAAATTAACCACAAAGGGCACTAAGCAAAAAACACAAAGTACACTAAGGTGTTGCTATCAAACTTTGTGCTCTTTGTGAATTCCTTTGTGTTCTTTGTGGTAAAAACACATAACACCGATAAGCCACCTACCGCTGCACCCTACCGCTACCATCACCTTTTAGCAAATCATTTACCTCGCTCAGCGTAGCATGGTTAAAGTCACCGGGAATGGTATGCTTTAGTGCTGCTGCGGCCACGCCAAATTCAGCCGCTTGAGCCATGGGCATACCCGTTACTAGGCCAAAAATCAATCCCCCGGCAAAAGCATCACCACTGCCTACCCGATCCACAATGCGCACTTCATATTTTTTGGTGTGGTAAAATTCAGTGCCATCATATACCAACGCGCTCCAGCCATTATCAGATGCACTATGGCTTTCGCGAAGGCTTGATGCGATTATTTTAAACCCAAACTTGGCCTTCATTTGCTCACAAACGGCTCGGTATCCGGCCAAGTCCAATTCGCCTTTGGTTACATCGGTGCCCGCTGCTTTAAAACCCAAGCTATTGTCCGCATCTTCCTCGTTGCCGATGCAAACATCCACGTACTGGCATAGGCGCGTCATTACCTCTCGGGCTTTATCCTTGCTCCACAACTTCTTGCGGTAGTTTAGGTCGATGCTGGTTGTGATGCCTTTAGCCCTAGCAGCTTTTAAAGCCGCTTCGGTAAGGGCCGCCCCTTTATCACTTAGGGCTGGGGTAATGCCGGTGGTGTGGAACCAACTGGCTCCTTCAAAAATTCGATTAAAATCGAACTCGCTCACCTCCGCTTCGGCAATAGATGCCCCTGCCCTATCATATATCACTTGCGAAGCCCGCATAGAGGCTCCGGTTTCTAGAAAGTAAATACCCAACCGTTGGCCGCCAAGGGCTATAAACTGCGTATCCACCCCAAAGCGCCTTAAGTGGTTGATGGCCGCTTGCCCCAACGGGTTGTTGGGTACGCGGGTTACAAAAGTGCCATTCAGCCCAAAGTTGCTCAACGATGCGGCCACATTGGCCTCGCCACCGCCGTAGGTTACATCAAAGCTATCCGTTTGCACAAACCTATCGAACCCAGGGGTAGAAAGTCGCATCATTATTTCGCCAAGGGTAACTACTTTATGGGGCATATTCAAGGTTTTTATTAGTTTCATGCATTCGCCTTACAAAAGAAAGAATTTACCCCCACTATTACTAGTCCAAAAGCGAATGGAGACCTTATGGAGAACAAGGCATTTATTACCGACCTAATCGTTCAACAGGGCATTTTGCCCCTTTACTTTTATAAAGATACTACCGTGAGTATAGAAGTGCTGCGGGCGCTATACGCCGCGGGCATCCGCACGGTGGAATATACCAACAGGGGCGAGGATGCTTTGAGAAACTTTGTGGCCATGCGCCAGGTGTGCGACACTGAACTGAAAGGGATGTACTTGGGCATTGGCACTATTAAAAACGCCGATGCCGCACAAGCGTTTACTGATGCTGGTGCCGATTACCTCATCAGCCCAGGTTTGGTGGAGCAAGTAGCCGCCGTGGCCGACAAGCACAATATGCTTTGGGTGCCGGGCTGCATGACCCCAACGGAAATTATCAGTGCCGAAAACTTGGGTGCTAAGTTGATAAAGCTGTTTCCAGGTAACTTGTTAGGGCCGGAGTTTGTGTCGGGTATTAAGTCCATTTTCCCTAATCTCCTGTTTATGCCTACGGGCGGGGTGGAACTGGAGCAAGAAAACATTGGGCAGTGGTTTAAGGCCGGCGTATGTGCCGTGGGCATGGGCAGTAAGCTCATTACCTCGCAGTTGCTCGAAACCAAGGATTACCAACAGATAACCGCCAATACCAAAGCAGCCATTGAAATAGTACAATCCGCTAAAACGACACGATGAACGCAACGAAACCTACCTACTACCGTTGGGTAATATGTGCCTTGATATTTTTTGCCACTACCATCAATTATGTTGATCGCAGTGTTATCAGCTTCCTTAAGTCGACTTTTACCGAAGAGTTGGGCTGGACCGATGCCGACTATGCCGACATCGAGATTGCCTTTAAGGTGTTTTATGCTATTGGCCTTTTGGGAGCGGGTAAAATTATAGATAAGCTAGGCACCCGCAAGGGCTATGCGCTGTTTGTGTTTTTATGGAGCCTAGCCGGCACGGCAACAGCATTGGTGAGCACCCTTGTGGGCTTTAAGATGATACGCGGCGCGCTGGGCTTAACCGAGGCGGGCAACTTTCCGGCAGCCATAAAAAGTGTGGCAGAGTGGTTCCCGAAGCGAGAGCGGGCACTGGCTACGGGTATATTCAATTCGGGTGCCAATATCGGGGCCATTATTACCCCCCTTACCATACCGTTTATCATCATCACCTGGGGTTGGCACTACGCCTTTATACTATCGGGCGCTTTGGGTTTTGTGTGGCTGGTATTGTGGCTCATTTTTTACCAAATACCCCGCAAAAGCAAGTATGTAAGTGCCAGTGAGTTGGCCATCATTGAAAGCGACCAAGACGATGAACCAGAAACCGACACCACGCCAAAACTTACCTGGTTTCAGTTGCTCCAATTCAAGCAAACATGGGCTTTTGCCATCGGTAAGCTGCTCACCGACCCTATTTGGTGGTTCTACCTCTTCTGGCTGCCCGATTTTTTTGAGAGCACCTACCAAATGAAGATAACCGCCACTAGTTGGCCGGTGGCTTCGGTGTACATAATCTCTACATTCGGTAGTATTATGGGCGGGTGGCTGCCACTATACCTTATACAGCACAGAGGGTGGACGGTGGCCCGGGCGCGCCGCATCAGCATGTTGATATATGCCCTGTGCGTGTCGCCTATTGTATTTGCTTTGATACTCGGCTCCATCAACATGTGGTTGGCGGTGGCGGTTATTGGCCTAGCAGCTGCTGGCCACCAAGCCTGGAGCGCCAACATATTCACCACCGTGAGCGATATGTTCCCTAAAAACTCCACCGCATCAGTAGTGGGCATTGGGGGCATGTTCGGCGCTATTGGTGGTATCTTGCTTAGCCAGTTTGTGCAAAAAACGTTGTTTACCCACTTTAGGAGTATCGGCCAAATAGAAACCGCCTATTACATTATGTTCGCCATTTGCGCTGGTGCCTACCTCAGTGCCTGGGTTATCATGCAGCTATTGGTGAGGGATGCAGGCAAGGTGAAAGCGTAGTGGGGGTGGGTGGTTATTGGTTGTAGGTTATTGGGCTTGAAGCGTTGGTTGGAGGCGGGGTTGCTGTGGCGTGTAGCGTGCACGTGTTGTTTGCCAGCCAAGAGGCAGGAATGAGTGCGCCTTAAGCATGGAGGCTTAAGGAAGCACGGGAGGTGAGATTTGCAAATGCACCTTTAGGCTCGATTGTTGCTTAAACAGACTAGAATAAAAGACATTCTGTATTAACGCATTTTTTTGCGTTAATTAAACATTCAGCATAACCCTTAAATAGACCACTTCTTTAATTAAATTTGTCAACTAAAAAGTTAAATGAGCCAGCTTGATCACATTAAGGATATTGCCAAGTACGGGCTTGAAAACGATCAAGACAAGCTTTTGTATGCCCTAAATGAACTAATTGAGCATTCTAAAAAATCTAACAAAGTAAATTTTGCAATCCAATTGCAATCCATTTTGCGTGATTCAGTTCAGCAGCAAAGGACAAATAGATTATCTGTAGTTGGCTCATTGAAACATCAACTTAAACAAGATGGTGAATTAGATGAATTTATTATAGAAAAGCTCACTTCTGATTATAGACTTGAAGATATTATATCTGATGCTGCCACAAAAGAAAAATTAGATTTTTTCATTGCCGAACATAGGAAAATCGAATTATTACGAAAACTACATTTACCAGTTTCAAACAAATTGTTATTACATGGTCCCTCTGGATGTGGCAAGACACTGGCTGCATATGTTTTAGCAGGTGAATTGAATAAAATGATGATTGTAGTTAATCTGGGCTCAATTGTTTCCTCAAGATTAGGGGAAACAAGTAAAAATTTGTCTAGAATATTTAAAAGAGCCGCTACAGAGAGTTGCGTGCTTTTTATCGATGAATTTGACAGTTTAGGTAAAGTGAGAGATTATTCTCAAGATCACGGTGAAATGAAACGAGTTGTGAATACCTTGTTACAACTATTTGACTATTTACCTCAAGATACAATTCTCGTAACAGCAACTAATCAAAAAGAAATGCTAGATGAGGCTTTACTAAGAAGATTTGATTTGGCAATTGATTTTGAACTTCCAACGAAGCAGAAGATTAAAGAGTTGATAGATAAAACCTTAAGCAATACCAATTTTAAGTTTAACAATACTAAAATTGTAACTAAATGTATAGATTCAGCAATAGGGTTATCATACTATTCTGTTCAAAAAACTTTAATTAATTCTATCAAAAAGAGCATTTTTAAAACTTCCGAGAAAGAGGTTGTCAATTTCAACATAGATGCTGCGGAATGGAGAAATTTAATCCAACAAGAAAGGCTACAAGTAGGAACGAAACTATAATTCTAACTGTAATTGCCCCTCATCAATATCTAAGGTTGCTATAGATTCAATAGTATTTACTGCTATAATATTATCATACAAACGTCCTGTTAATTTATTCGGAGGCTGTATCTCTTCTATCCTAAGCGCAATTGAAAAAGCGTTTTCCGTATTTATTCTTTCACGCATTTCCTGTATCCCAGCTTTTATCTGAGGGCTTAAAAAACAATGAATTGCTAATTTTAACAGCCCATTTTCCTTGATAATATCCGTTTTAGAAATTGTAAATTGCAGTTGCTGAACATTACTATAAAGTCCAGGCTTAGATTTAGCATATCCGTCTTGCGAAAACGATTTTCTTAACTTAAAATTTTTAGCATAACCATTCATGATTTGCTGGGGTGTACCATTCCTAAAAACAGAAAAAGCCATAAAAAGTGGGCAATACGCTATATGATTATCTTTGTTAGGCAGGAAACTAAAACATAGCGATGCCGTCACTTTAATCAGTCCTTTATCTTTACTTTGTGTATAAATGTATTCGGGCAATTGAATTGGTATTACCAAAAATTCTTTATGCTTTATAGCGCGTTCTAAAATAAAGGTAACAGAATTGTTTGTTGAGTATAAAGCTTTGGCTCTATCGGGAATACCAAAACCAATTGATTTTGCCACTAATTGCTTGGACCCATTTTCTAGCCAATTTAAACTGCAAGAATTAAGAATAATCGCTTTAATAGATTGAGTATTTAAATTTGGATACGTCTTTTGAATTTTCAACGCTAGATTCGAAGCCAACGGCGCAGAAAAGCTTGTTCCTATTTGACGATAAAAACTAAATGCAGGGTTTGAAGAAAGCACCTGTAGTGAGGCTAAATCATCTTGACCAATAAATAATGGGTGTTGTTCATAATCGCCACCTGGCATAATAAAGTCAGGCTTTCGCAAATGATTATTTCTTTTTGTTGGAGCAAATATGCTTTCCTGCATGAGATAATCTGTCCTAGAATATAATGTTGGATACTCTTTTAAAGGGCAAATTCCATGATATATACCGCCTTCTAAATTATCTGCACAAGCACCTATTGTAATGTTATTCATGCTCTCACCAGGTGGGCATAAATTGGTTTTTTCTACAGCGTGATACGTAGCATCATATTGATGGAGATCGTTTTCAGCCCTTGCATTACCTGCGCTAATAAATAATAATACATCTAGCTCGTGAGCTACTTTATCCAATAAATATGCATAATTACTTTGTAGTTCATTAAATTTCTTATGTTCTTCATGGCAAATAGTGAGAGTGAAAAATTTTAAAGTCGGGTGGCGATTCTTAGCTTCTTTAATCGCATTAATTATTATATGGTCAGGCAACGGTGCAGGTGAGACATCCATCACCTTAATCACCACTATTTGTGCATCAGCATTTATTATTCCTCGATAATCCGATGCATACGGATTTAAACCAAGGGTAGCAAGAGCAGCAACTGCGGTACCATGATCAACATTATCCTCTAAGGCATTTGTATTTGTATAATCAATAGTATCTACTATTAGATCAATAAGCGGGGTTCTTGCATCTACACCTGTATCAATTACGCCTATAAGTGGAGTTGCATCTTCTGATAGTACGGAAAAGCCATAAGAACGCTCCGGCAAACCAAACTTACTAGGTACGATTACCGTGGACAAAGAAGATGTAGCTGAGCTAACTGTATCAAAATTATTCAATATTTCAAGTACTTGTGCTTCGCTTACCTCTTCAATCTCTAGAAAGAGGTCTTCTTGATTTAATTGATATCGAGCACCTATTCCGTTGAGAAATAAAACCAGCTCTTCAATTATTTGCGAGTATTTATTGTAACTATAAAGCCCTTCTATTAAAGAAAATCTAACAACATTGTTAATAACGTGATAGTCTATTATTCGGTTTGTAGTAAGTAAACGAAAGGATTTAATGTACGAAATTTTCCTATCAAAAGTTTGTTGGTCCTTATCAAGCTGTGCTTCGTCGATGAATAGCTGTACTTGATTCATGAATACGTTGAATCGTTCTATGTCAACAATTGCAAATAATACGACAGTGTTGAAATAGCTTAGCCGAACTGCTTCGAGTCCAAAATTTCGTAGGTAGATTTTCCCAAAAATATTTTTATTGAATTGGTTTTGAAATTCAATGATTATATGATCGATGTTTGTAGCCACCATTAGGGTTCGAGAAGAATTTCTGCGCATAGTATCTCTAGCAAACATCCTTAAGCTAGCTCTAAAACGAGCGGCCATTCTTTCATAATTCTTTACGTTTTTAACCTTTTCATTTGGTATTGATTTCGAAAAGCGAGTTTTATATCTCCATTCTGTTGGTGATTCGGGGCTATTTAAAAGCTTTACATGGGGTTTTAAAGGAGACATTTTTAATCTTTAATAATTAGATGTGCGAAATGCAGTCTAATAATAGTTCTTTCTTATGGACTAAAGATAGAACTTATTTCAAAAAACCATTCTCAGCTTGTGATGCAAAGTTTAGGTTCTAATCAATGATTATTATGCATTTAGGTAAGGCCCACTTTTCCCACACCGCCCCCGTGCATAAACCGCACCACTCCTCTCAAGGGCTATAGCTACGTTTATTCCTTATCGTTTGAAATATGTGGGAATAAAGTCATCGCCCTAACTACTGAACTCACACTTCCACAGTACTAGGATTAAGAGGCCGAGCACCTACTACCTTGCCCCAGCCAATTGCCACCTAAACGTAATCGACTCTTCGCTGCCATCGCCTACGGGCTCTATGTAAGTAACCCACATGCTGCCATCTTCATAAACATCCAGCTTGCTGAAACCCTTGGCGATGTGGTTGTATGCGGCCCCTTTGCCTTGGCGCACCCATGAGCTTTTGCTGCCCGCACCGCTTACAATAAAGTGCTTGCCATGTTTTTGGAACAGTTGCAGGCTGTGCTCGTGCCCACAGGCATATACCATATCCTTATTGTTTTTGCTGGCATCCAGCACTACGCGTATGTATTGCTTGTAGCGCTTGTGGGGCGTATCTTCAATTACCCCGCCAAACTTACGCGCCAGCGGCAACATAGAGCCAAGCACTGGCAGCGGTATCCACAATTTGTTGCTTATTACTCTAAGCGGGAAAAGATGGTCAACCGCTGGCGCATAGCCGCCATGGCCGCCATTGGTAAACAAGGGGTGGTGCGCCACCATTACCACGCGCTTACCCTTATGGGCATCAAGCACTTCTACTAGTGCTTGCTGAAACTCCGTTTCTAGCATTTCGGGGTTGCGCTTCGCTTCGCCCGGTTTTGGCAGGTCGCGTATCCAGCGATAGCTATCCAGCACCACCAGCACTATACTATCGCCTACTTCCATTACGGCCGGGCCGGGCTTGCCATCTTTTGGCAAAAAAACGTTTTCGCTACCGAGCTTTTCGTACAGGTATTCGCGCTCATATAGCAGTCCATCCTCTAAGCTATCATTGGCGGCGTACCAGTCATGGTTGCCGGGTATAAATAGCACTGTACCTTTAAAACCTTCCACTGCCTTTATCGATTCGTACAGGCGGGCCTCTTGCTTGGGTCGGGTGGCGTGGTTAAGCGCGGGCATGCCTTCCTCATAAATATTATCGCCCAAAAAGATAACCATACTGTTCTCCTCAGCATTTACCAAGTGCTGGTTCAATAGCTTTAGGGCAGGCTCTTGCACCACTAGGTCGGGCTTGCCCGCATCGCCAATCAGGTAAAAGGTATAGGCAGGCTTTAGGGTAGGCTGCACAATCGTTTGCCAGTTTTCATACTTTTTGGCATACCAAGGCTGGTAACTGCCGCAGGCACTAACCAGCAGAACCAAAGTAAGGGCAATTATCAAACGGGCACTAGAGGAGAATTTCATGAAGCAACTATAAATAGGCGCGCAGCAAAATAGCCGCTGGGCAAATTTAACCATACGTGGCGGAATATCCAGTTGTTGGGGTGGGTTATTAGTTGTTGGGGGTCTGAATAAGCCCTTCGACAAATGCTGCCCATTATATTATTAACATTGTAAGACAGGTAACCACTAAGAACACTAAGAAAAAAGGCACTAAGTTCACTAAGCAAATCATCCAGGCTTTGTGTTCTTTGTGATTTTGCTTTGTGCACTTTGTGGTTAGAAAAAAGGCATGTAACAAACGAATCGATGTTCTCTGCCTGATATTACTTTACACAATTTTAGAATTATAGAATTCGATATTAGGTTTGGTGTATTTGCGTCTGTACTAGATGCGAATTAATAAATCACAAGATTCCCCCAGCCACCTTTGGGAATGTAAACTTCCCTTAAAATATTACTACCCCATGAGGCACTAATACCCATACTCTTCACTAAATTGTGCTCTCATTTTAAAAAATGCTACATAGGTTTTTCAAAATTTTAATGATAGCAGTGGCGGTTGGCGTGGCAAACCAAGCCACAGCGCAGCAAGCCGTGGGCGACACGCTGCGTTTCACTGTGCTGGCAGGTGGCAGTGTAACCGTTACCGAAGGACAAACTTGGCAGTTTGTGAGCCTTAGCTATAGCAACGGCGGCTACAGCATGCGCACCACTTGGGAAGGGCCAGATACGCTGGAAAGCAAGTATACTTGGGTAGCGCCCTTCTGGAACATCGAGGCGCAACTGATTGGCGATGGTAAAAGCGAGGGGTTTTATAAATTGAAAGCTATCCGAATTAAATGAGAAATGAGAAATGAGAAATGAGAAATGTTAAATGCGAAATGAACAATACAAACCAATAACCAATAACTAACAACCTTATTTACCGTCGACTGTGGACCGTCGACCGTGGACCAAACAATAACTAATTAACGATGAAACAAGTGAAACTACTAATGCTTTTAATGGCCATTTGCTTGCCGGCCATGCTGTTGGCGCAAGTGCCACAGGCTATTAACTACCAAGCGGTGGCACGCGATGCCGCCGGTGCGGTTATTGCCAACGATGCCGCCACAGCGCGTATCTCCATAATTTCGGGCACTTCCACCGGCACTACCGAATGGGTGGAAACACATGCAGTTACCACCAATGCTTACGGTTTGTTTACCCTAAAAATTGGCCAAGGTACCCGCACAGGCGGCGCACAGGCGCAGTTCAACACTATTGCTTGGGGTAGCGGCAACCATTACGTTAAGGTGGAGCTTACCGATGATGCTGGCACTTTTGTTGATTTCGGTACCACGCAGTTGGTGTCGGTGCCATATGCTCTGTATGCCGGCAACGTAGTGGGCAATATCTCCATTAGCCAAATCGATGGCATCAACGTTACGGGCGCTACCAACGGCCAAGTGCTGAGCTGGAACGGTACCGAATGGGTTGCCGTAGACCTACTGGACAACGACCCAACCAACGAGCTGCAAGACCTAACCCTAAGCGGTGATACCCTTACCCTAAGCGGTGGCGGCAGCATCGTCCTAGGCCCTATTTTGGCCAGCGGCCCAACAGGTGCTACCGGCCCAACGGGTCCACTTGGCACTCCAGGTGCTGATGGCCCCACCGGCCCTACTGGTTTAACTGGCGCAACTGGTGCCACTGGAGCAACCGGTGCCCGTGGAGTAACCGGTGCTACCGGCGCTACAGGTACAGGTGTAAACATCATCGGCAGCCTGCCAGGTACGGGCAGCTTGCCTGTTACGGGCAATGCGGGTGATGCCTACCTCATTGGCGGCGACCTATATGTTTGGGATGTGGTAAACAATAACTGGAGCAACGCAGGCAATATACAAGGCCCAAGTGGTGCTACAGGTGCCACAGGTGCTACAGGAGCAACTGGCGTGGGCGCAACTGGTGCTACTGGTACCACCGGAGCTACAGGTGCAACTGGCTTAACCGGCCTTGCTGGCCCAACAGGAGCCACCGGCGCTACAGGTGCAACTGGCGGTACAGGCTTGACCGGGCCAACTGGCGCAACGGGTGCAACAGGTGCAACCGGCGTAGGTACGACAGGAGCTACTGGCCCAATTGGCCCAACCGGTGCAACGGGTGCCGCTGGCACGGGCGTGAATATATTGGGTAGCTTGCCTAGCCCTGCCAACTTGCCTACCACTGGCACTAGCGGTGCCGCATACCTTATAAACGGGAACCTTTGGGTATGGGATGTAACTAATAACACTTGGGTAAATGCTGGTAACATACAAGGCCCGCAAGGTGTTACAGGTGCCACCGGTGCTACAGGCGTAGGTGCTACTGGTGCTAATGGCGCAACAGGTGCCACTGGTGCTACAGGGGCAACAGGTGTAGGTACAACAGGCGCTACAGGCGCAACTGGTAGTACAGGTGCTACGGGCACTGTCGGACCAATCGGTCCTACAGGTACCACGGGTGCTACTGGCGTCGGTATAGCAGGTGCTACAGGAGCTACAGGCGCAACTGGCAATACAGGTGCTGCGGGCGCTACGGGTTCAACCGGTGCTACGGGTAGTACTGGCGCTACGGGCGCAACTGGTAGTACAGGTGCTACGGGCACTATCGGACCAATTGGCCCTACAGGCGCCACGGGTGCTACTGGCGTGGGTATAGCAGGTGCTACAGGTGCAACTGGCAATACAGGCGCTGCGGGCGCTACGGGCTCAACCGGTGCTACAGGTAGCACTGGGGCTACGGGCTCTACCGGTGCTACTGGAGCTACTGGTGTTGGTATTGCTGGCGCAACCGGTGCCACTGGTTCACCTGGTGCCACAGGCGCAACCGGTGCTACTGGCGTGGGCACTACTGGTGCTATAGGCGCTACGGGTACGCCGGGTGCCGCTGGTGCTACCGGAGCAACTGGTGCAACGGGAGCCACCGGCCAACAAGGCACAGCCGGCCTATCGGGCTTATCAGACTACGGTATTTTTGAAGATCGCAAACCAAGCGGTGCTAACGGTGGCACATCAACCGCTGGTAGCTGGCAACAGCGCGTGCTCAATCATGTGGCCGTGGTGCAAGGTACCGATATCAGCCTTGATACTATTACTTACGTAATCACCCTGCAACCGGGCACTTATTACATTGAGGCATCAGTACCCGCAGGTTCGGTTGGTACGCACCAAGCTAGGCTATATAACATCACCGGCAGCGCTACTTCGCTATTGGGCAACACTGCCAATAGCAATAGCCCAGGCTACATCCGTGGGGTAATTACCGTAGCGGCAGTTACCTTGTTGCGAGTGGAGCACCGCACCACCCTTACCGAAGCTACCATTGGCTTTGGCTCGGCGGCAGGCTTTGGCGAAAACGAGGTATATACCCGCGTATACGTGCAAAAAATAAACAGCAACGGCAGCGGTTCAGGCGGCGGCAGCGATGCGAATACCTTGATTTATACTACTGACGGCTTCTAAAAAAACGTAAAAATGAAAAGAATAATCACCCTGTTGTCTTTGTTGGTTTTGTTATCCGTTGCGGTACAAGCCCAAGGCGAACTACAATTCAACCAAGCGAAATTCATCAAAATGAATTTTACTCCTGCGCCTAACATTAGCTATCAGTTTATTGAGCAAGTAATAACTGTGCCTGCCGGTAAAGTTTGGAAGCTGGAGTCTGCAGCAGCTACTTTCATCAGTAATCAAACATCACCTAACCCCAATTATTCCAGCACAGCGGAGTTGTTGATTGACAAGGTAGAGATTACGGGCCGTGTTTTTAATGCAATGCCCATGTGGCTTCCCGCAGGCACCTATACTTTGCGCTTGGTTCATGATAATTCCACATCGGGCAATGCCAACGAAGTGCACGGTATTATTACTGCTATTGAGTTTAACGTAACACCATAGATATGAAACAACTAATTATTATTTTCTTACTGTTGGCCATGTTTGCTACTGCCAAGGCCCAAGGCGAACTACAATTCAACCAAGTAATTTTCTTGGAAAAGAGTATTGTATTACCTGCGAATATATCGTCTCCATTTACAGAGCAAAGCATTACAGTACCTGCTGGAAAAGTATGGAAGATAGAGTCCGTAATGGCTAGCTTCTTCCAAAATAGTTCATCACCCAACCCTGGTTTCTCAACTAGTGGAACAGTAATGCTCAACAAAAAGATTATTTTCAGTACGGGCAATGTTGCAAATTTTCCCATCTGGTTGCCCGCGGGCACTTATACCATTAGGTATATTTACAACCAGAGTACTAGCGGCAGTATCAATGAGCTTTACGGTGGTATTTCAGCTATAGAGTTTAATGTAGTACCTTGATTAAGTAATAGCATCCTATATTTTTAGCAGAATATTATTATGTATAAAATTATAATATTAATAGTACTTATATCTTATAGCATTGCCGGTTTTGCCCAAGGCAACTTGCAGTTCAATAGGGTATTTTTTGTAGAAACCAGTTTTGTATCCAGCTCAACTTTATGTAATGAGTTTCAGGATGTGACCATCACGGTTCCTACTGGCAAAGTATGGAAAATTGAGACTGCGCATGGCACCCAAAAGACCAATTTCATTAGGCCAAATTATAATGCAACCGTTAGTGTACTTATCAACGACCATTTGATATGCCATTATACAAATTCCAGTTCGGCGCTTGTTGTTAGCAACTATTTGCCCATGTGGCTGCCAGCTGGTAACTATACCATGCGTGTGTCCGTATTTTCCTGTCCGGGCGGTAACACCGTTCTGGGCGCCATTTCAGGTATTGAGTTTAATGCAGTGCCGTAGTTAATTGATAGGTTATTGGTTGGTTGGTTATTAGTTGTTTGATCTAATTCCTTATTTCTAATTCCTTTTTTGAAGCAAAACCATGGTCCATCGTCCTTCGTCCATGGTCTATTAAAACAATTGTTTGTTTACAAAAAGAAGCCTATCTTTGCAGTCCGTTTTAATTATTTAACCGCAAAACAAGTACATGCTTAAACAGTACGAAACAACAGTGATTGTAACTCCCGTGTTGACGGACGCGGAACTCAAGCAATTGATATCCGGTTACATCGATTTATTGAAGAACAATGGTGCGGAGATCGTTCATGAGGACTTCTGGGGAATGAGGCAACTAGCCTACCCTATCAAGAAGAAAACCTCAGGCTTCTACTATGCAGTAGAATTTAAGGCCGAAAATGACGTGATCGACAAGCTGGAGTTGGCTTTCCGCAGGGACGAAAACATCCTGCGCTTCTTATCGGTGAAATTGGACAAATTTGTAGCTGAGTTCAACGACAAGAAACGCAATGGGTTAATCGGCAAGAAGAGAAAAGATTCCAAATCAGCAGAAACTGAAAAAGCTTAAGATCGATGGCACAGAACAAAGACATTAAATTTCTGACCTCGCCTAAGATCGGCATTCAGAAAAAGAAATACTGCCGCTTTAAGAAAGCCGGTATCAAACACGTTGACTATAAGGATGGTGATTTCTTGCTGAAATTCATCAACGAGCAAGGCAAAATTTTGCCACGTCGCCTTACCGGCAACTCGTTGAAATTCCAACGCAAAGTGTCAACCGCCGTTAAACGCGCTCGCCACTTGTCGATTTTGCCTTACGTAGCTGACCTTTTAAAATAAGCCGACATGGAAGTAATCCTGATACAAGACGTAGATAAGCTAGGTGATAAAAATGACCTGGTGAAAGTGAAACCCGGTTACGGGCGCAACTTTCTTATCCCTCAGGGCCTAGCCATGGTTGCTAGCCCATCTAACAAGAAGGCTTGGGAAGACCTGAAACGCCAGGACGCCCGCCGTGAGGATAAGATTATGAAAGAACTGCAAACAGTTGTTGAGAAACTGAAAACCGCTACCGTGAAGGTGGGCGCTAAAGCCGGTACCAACGAAAAACTGTTTGGTACGGTTACCAGCCTTCAATTGGCCGATGCAATCAAGAAACAGCTGAGCATCCCAATCGACCGCAAGAAAATCCAAATGCCTGAAGAAGTGAAAACACTGGGTGCTTTTGTAGCCGTGATTGATCTTCACAAGGACTTGAAAGTGGACTTGAACTTTGAGGTTTTTGCTGAGTAAGCTTACATGATACAATTATAGAAAAGGCTTCGCTTGTGCGAGGCCTTTTCTTATTTAGGCTGTATAGCTTTTGCTACTAGTATGTATAGCGCAAAAAACAACGGTATGCATGAATAAACTTGCAATAACCCCACAGGCCGTATACTTTGGCGCTAAGGACCTCAAATAAATAGTTGCAATACCTTACTGGCACAACATTGGCATAATACCTTACCAAACCAACAAGCTTTAGTAAAAAAAAAGAACTTGGCAAAAATCTTACAACATCAGCAGTACTACCGTATAGCCCTTAGCAAAATAGGGATATTTAGTACCGAGCGTTGGGTATTTTTGCCTTAGTGCTTTATAATTGCTTCCCATTTAAGGGCTTTGTTGAAAGGCTTTAATTAATTTAGCGTAAATACTAGAAAACTATAAATACCGAAGTATGAAAAAGTTTCTTTCCCTATTTCTAATTATGGCCTTGGCAAGCAGCATCAATTTGATGTATGCCCAAAATGTGTATGCGTGTGAAGACTTCTCTAGCACGGGAGAGCCAATTGGTGAGGGTGCGGTTTGGACGATTGCCTCAACGGGCGGCAATATATACCTACTATACAACCATGGTAATAGCAGAGGCGCAGTACCTTCGCAGGTGGCATTTTACATTGATAAGGAAGTAAAAGGCTCCTACGTAGAGTATGTAACTGAAATAATGGAAACCGGCGGTAAGAAATTTGTGGTGCTCGACCAGAAATTTTTAGAAGAAGGCAATTATAAAATCGGTGTATACACCATGGAGGAAAAGTTATTGGCTGAGACTATTATAACCGTAAACCTTAAAACCTCAACTCCGAAAAATACTCCAACCACTCCAACAAAAAACACCAGTACCACTAATCTAAACAATTATACGAGCGGTACTGGCTATTACAGCAACTCAAAAGTGATCTTCTGCGAAGATGTGGTAAGTAATGAGCCCGTAAATGCCGACGCTACTTTTAACATATCCCGCGATGGCGGCTATTTGCAAGTACAAGTAAACAATGGCAAAGCAATGAAATCGACAGAGCTAGTGGTAAAGGTTTATCGAAAAAGTTCTACATCAGGTGACTACGATGAATTTATTGAAACCCTAACTTTCCCTATTGAACCTGAATGGGATAGGCCCTATTTCAGGTACGATTTTTTGAAAAATGGGGAATATGCCTTCGATATATTTACCGATAAAGACGTATTGATTGCTATGGGCTATATTACCATCAACTATCAGAAATAAGCACCAAGTTTAATCATAAAAAAGAAGCGCACTGAAATCAGGGCGCTTCTTTTTTATGGAGGATTTTCTATTTATCAGGTGTCTTCACAAACTCAATGGATACTGAGTTAATGCAGTAGCGCTGCCCGGTAGGGGCCGGGCCATCATCAAACACGTGGCCCAAATGGCCACCACAATTGGAGCACAACACCTCTGTGCGCACCATACCATGGTTTCGGTCTACCACGTATTCGATAGCTGCACTATCCTCTGGGGCAAAGAAACTTGGCCAACCGCAATGCGCATCAAATTTGGTAGTGGAGTTGAATAGCTTGGCCTTGCAAGCAGAGCAGATGTAATAGCCCTTTTCAAAGTGCTGGTCGTACTGGCCGCTGCCAGGCCGCTCGGTGCCCTTATTGCGCAGCACTTGGTATTGCTCAGGGGTAAGCTCCTTCTTCCACTCTTCATCCGTTTTGGTTACCGCATACTTGCCCTTGCCGCTATCGGCAACTTCATAATTGGCATTACTAGGTGCAACAGCCATGCTTGGCACCCCAGCTTGGTTTTGGTTACAAGCGGCAAATGATAAGATGCCAATAGCAAAAATCAACAATAGGTATTTCATGCTAGAAAATGTTTAGTTAATGGTTCAATGCATATTTTCAAAGAATTGTTCCACATACCATCCCCCCAAATTTTAATGAGAATATATACTAAACACACATGCCTAGCGTTGCCGCGTTTTAACATGACTTGTACAACATAGTGCTGTTGCAAAAATACTATTGGCGAAATGCTATTGCTAGGCTATTAGCTACAAAGCTATAAAACAGACAACAGCGTCTGCGCCTTTAGCTCCGTCTCTTGCCATTCGGCATCAGGGTTGCTTGCTGCTGTGAGGCCACCACCAACATATAGGGCCAGGTAATCATTGAATACCTGCATGCAGCGCAGGTTTACAAAAAGATGTGTGTATCCGTTGCGGCTTACTGGGCCTAGCAAGCCTGTGTAATAGGCACGGTCTTGTGGTTCTGTTTCAGCAATTAAGTTCAGGGCAGCTTCACGTGGTTGCCCTACAATTGCAGGGGTCGGGTGCAGTGACTTAATAAATGCTTCCAATGCCGATACATCCTGCTTTGCAGGCCAACGGAAGGTGGTAGCAAGGTGAAGCAGTGCACCAGTGCTGGTGGTTTTGGGGCCATCCACGTCTATGCTCTCGGCAGGGTAATATTCGTTTATCAAGCTTTGAATATTATCGCTTACTATCGCCTGCTCTTGCTGCTCTTTTTCGCCCCATGCTACATTTTCCAAATTATTGCCTAAATCTTTTTGGGTACCCGCCAAGGCTATAGTTTCTGCTTGGCCATCAACCAATTTAATGAGCGTTTCGGGAGTGGCGCCTATCCAAGTGCCAACTCCTGGTATCGACACCCAATAAACCATTACCGCGGGGTAAGCAGCACAAAGCTCTTTGTAGGTTTCCCAAGGATTGAAACTACCGATTTCATGTTTTTTGATTCGAGATAAAATAGCTTTCTCTAAGCCTCCTGATTTAATTGCAGCTATTACTAGATTGGCTTGGGCAAGGTATTCGGCTTGCGAAGAAATGATGGGACTCGTATTGCTTACTATAGTTTGAAACGACGGAAATTGAACCTTATCCATAGCTTCAATCTGCAATGTTGAGTCAGGAATGATTAGGTACGGTTTATGTCCATGGCTAGTCTCAGCAGGGGTAAAAGCAAACCCTTCGTTACCAAGCGCCTCTATCAATGAATGTATTTCTTGAGCATCGCCTATTAACAAATTGGTATCGGTAGCATATGGCAATCGATATAAAACCAATGATTTATGAGCAACTATTTGGGGTAATTGTTGAAGCAATTCATTAACGGCGGCGCTGCTCACGATGGCGGGTTTTGGTTATCTTTACATGATAAAGCTATGGTGAAACAACCTGATAAAGAAATACTGCTGGTAAGGCATGGCGAAACGGACTACAACCGAAAGGGCATAGTGCAGGGCCGTGGGGTAAACTCAGAGCTCAATGCACGGGGTATAGCCCAGGCAAGGGCATTTTTTGAGCATTACAAGGCGCAACAGTTCGACCACATTTTCACCTCTACCCTTATCCGCACCCAGCAAACTATGGCACCTTTTGCTGAAGCGGGCTACCAGCTGCTGCAACATGCCGGGTTGGATGAAATTGACTGGGGCCATCACGAGGGCAAAGGCGGCGATCCAAAACTGGTAGAGGAGTACTTGCGCATTACCACCCGATGGAAAGAGGGCTTTTGGGAAGATAAAATACCCGGTGGCGAAAGCCCACTGGAGTTGCAACTAAGGCAGCGGGATTTTTTGGATACGGTGTTGGTCAAACATGAAAAGCACATTCTCATTTGCTCGCATGGCAGGGCCATCCGCTCTATGTTGTGCACCATGCTCAACCTGCCGCTAAGCAAGATGGACGAGTTTCCGCACACCAACCTGTCGGTGTACAAGCTACATCAAATTGGGAACGAGTTTAAGCTTGTAGGCTTTAATGATATAGAGCATTTGAGAGCACTTGATTCAGCCCATTGAGGTACCATCCTTCAAATTACTTGACTTTTGTTTTATTTCAAGCTATTTTACCGCTATTAACGGTTTGATTGATGGTAAACCTATACACACTATTGTTGCTTTGCTTGGGTGTTGCCTTCGGTAGCCATGCACAATCATTGTCTCAAGATGTGTGGGCTTCCGCTGGCGATTACTATCAATCAGCAAACAATAGCGTAGCTTGGACACTGGGCGAAACCGTAATAGAAACCGCCTACCAAGCAAGCAGTACCCTCAGCGTTACCCAAGGTTTCCATCAACCACCAGCCCTTAAGGCTACCAGCATCAACCAACAACCTAAAGATATTTCCCCAGTTTTTACGGTTTTCCCAAACCCAACCAGCGGTATCATCCGTATAAAGCTTAGCAAGCCTGTTGATAAGGCTGTGCAGGTAAGCCTGTTCAATACCCTAGGGCAATTGATGCAGACTGACTTGTGGCAGCCCAACGCAGCTAATGCCGAGATGGAACTATCGCTAGAAGACTTCGCCAATGGCGTATACTTTTTGCAAATAACCATCAACGGCGAGAGTTTAGGTGTATATAAAGTGCAAAAAGACCGCAATTGAAAACTAAGCCGTTCCATTATTACCTTGGGTTGATGTTGCCCTTAGCATTGCTACTGCTGTGTGCCGATGTGAGCGCACAAGCGCCGCAAGGTATAAAGTACCAAGCAGTGGCGCGCGATGCCACCGGCCAACCCATTGCGACCACCACCCTATATGTGCGATTGCGTATATTGGATGGCGGCGAAAACGGAACAGTAGTATACTCAGAAATACACAAAGCCAAAACAAACGAGTTTGGACTGATTAACCTAGTACTTGGCGCAGGCAGCGATGCGCTAGGCGCCTTCGACCAGATTGCATGGCAAACCGGCAATAAATGGGTTTGGATAGAAATGGACATTGCCGGCGCTGGTTATGTGACCATTGGTAAATCGGAAATGCTATCTGTGCCTTATGCCCTTTATGCGCTAAACGCTGGCAGCGACACACCTGATGGTGATACCACCGCAACCAACGAGATCATTACCAGTTTCGATTACAACCCTTCGACCGGAGTACTGGCAATTGAAGAAGCTGGCAACAGGTACAACGTAATAATCAATACCGAACGCGACAACCTAGCTGATAACAGCCTGAATGACCTGGCCGATGTGCAAGCACAGCCATACCAAAACCATTTATTGAAATGGGATGGTACCCGCTGGGCATCTAATGCCGATTCGGCATATTTTCAGAACCTCGCTATTATCAACCATTTACTTAGCATTACCGATGGCAACAGCATCAGTTTGGCGGGTTACTTGGATAATACTGACGAACAGCAACTCCAATTCGACCCTCAAACGGATATATTGACCCTTACCAATGGCGGGCAGGTAGACTTATCAAGCATCAGCAATGCCGGTGTGGCAGGTGTAAGCTTCGACCCTAGCACCAAAATACTCACCCTGCAAACCCTTGGCGGTGGCTATACGGTGGATTTATCAAGCTTAGTGGGTTCATCTCAATCCATCTCTTTAGCTGGCGATACGCTGCGACTGAGCGATGGCGGCGGGGAAATAATACTGCCTGTAATGCAAGGCCCGAAAGGAAATGATGGTGCCGATGGCCCAGCAGGTCCGCCAGGCCCGAAAGGAGACCCAGGTTTAACTGGAGCTACGGGTGCAACAGGTGCTGATGGCCTTACAGGTCCGGCTGGTCTGCAAGGCCCAATGGGATTGACTGGCGCTACTGGCGCTACTGGAGCTGATGGTGCGCAAGGCATCCAAGGTCCACAAGGCCCAACAGGAGCTACAGGTGCTACTGGTGCCGATGGTATTCAAGGTCCGCAAGGCGCAACAGGTGCTGATGGCCCAATGGGTCCGCAAGGCATACCTGGTGTTGCTGGCCCGCAAGGCCCAACAGGAGCTACTGGTTTAGCGGGTCCAATAGGTCCTCAAGGACTTCCAGGTACTAATGGGGCAGATGGCATTGACGGCGCCATAGGAGCAACTGGCGCAACCGGTGCTACGGGGAGCGCAAATATTAACGGTACGGCAGGCTACTTAATCAAATTCACCCCTGACGGTATTACTGGCGGCAACTCATTACTATTTGACAATGGTACCCGTTTAGGTATAGGCAACATAGCACCATTAGCTCGCCTACACATTAATGCACCTACTAGCATGCCAGCCTTTCAGGTGGATGTTAATAATGCAACCCGCTTTAGCATATTGGGCAATGGCCGCATCGTAATGGGTAACGTACCAAGCCCTATTTGTTCGATAGAGATGGGAGGAACTGCCATTACGATACTTGCCCGAGCGCAAAATGCTTATGCCAACGGCACCGGCTTTAGCGGCGTGGGCAACAATGCCGTAGGTTTGCACCTTACCACCGGCTCAGGTTTGGCAGGCACTGGTTTTAAGATTGGTGTGGCTGGCTTCGCTAGAGACAATAGCAACACAGCCTTTGGCGGTTACTTCATCAACGACAACTCTTATGCCTATGTAGGTGGCTGGAACTTGGATGCAGCTACCAACTTATTTACCCCTTACAAAATCATTGGCAATGGTACTGTATCCACCATTGTGGCAGACACTGCTGGCAAGATGGTTACCATGTTCTGCCCTGAATCGCCAGAGGTGCTTTTCCAAGATTATGGCATGGGCCAATTAGTAAACGGCCAAGCCACCATCACAATTGACCCAAATTTCGCTAAGAACATTTTAGTAGATGCCAAACACCCGTTGAAAGTTTTTATACAATTAGAAGGCGATTGCAACGGCGTATATGTAACCAACAAAACAGCCAACGGCTTCACGGTAAATGAATTGAACGGTGGGCAAAGCAACACCTCCTTCTCGTGGATGATAGTGGCTACCCGCATCAACGAAACCATCGGCAGCAAAGAAGCTAGCTATGATGTTCGTTTCCCCACTGCCCCTGCCCAGTTACAGCAGGGCGAGCTGGAGCGATAATCGCTAGGCATTTAGCTCTCAACTCCCCAGATTTTACCTTTCAATTAAGCTAGGCACAGCCTTAATGTGCTATTATGGGCTACTCTTACAGCTCCAACTAAACCCATCCCCTCCGTTCAGCCCTATTGAGTTCTACTTCCGTGGGTCTCCGTGGTTTTTTCCGTGTTCTCCGTGGTTAAAAAACAAACCACAAAAGGCACAAAGTATGCACGGAAAAAATGTCAATAGCAAAGGGTAATTCCAAAATGGAATCGGTGTACTCACCATGAAACTTATAGAGCACCTCTAGATACATATCATGTTAATCTCTAAATGTATTACATCTTTCTCCGGAACCTTCACCCATTCTCACTACCAATCTTACAAAATCAATAGCGCTCCCCAAAAAACTTACTATCATCATCAGTGAGCAAAACTGGCATTCAATCAACCTCACAATATCACTGCAAATAGTTAATAATCAATTAATTAATGACTAAGATATGGCACTACAGACACCATGTGTATACAACAATTTAATTGCGATATGAATAAATTTCATCACAATACGTAAAAACACTTAGAAAAACGTAACAGCATTAGGATTTAAACCGTACAAGACCATAAGCTTAACTGCTTATAGTATTTCACCTCAATGCTGTTATCTAAAATGAGAACCAATAGAACCTATCACCCAAGCCTTATCCCTGCACTTATCGGGATGATTACTTTGATGCTGATAGCGAGCTGCTCAAATGCCAAGGCTCAAACAACTATTCTATCAGAAAACTTTGAAGGCAGTACTGCCAGCTGGAGCTTTATAACCAATAGCGGCAATGGACAGAACTATTGGGAAGTGAGCAACGGCAGTTGTAGCAATGGTACCAACCTGCTAATGGTACGCCGCAACAACAATGCATGCACCTATAGAAACAATACCAGCCATAACATTGTAGCTCGAAGACAAATAGATGCCACCGGATACGAAAACCTTACCTTGGCTTTCGACTGGGTATGTAATGGCCAAGCCGGGCAAGATTATGGCTCGGTATATTACTCATTCAACGGAACCACTTGGACCCAAATAACCTCCGGCGGAGCCAGTGGCCAATACCAAGGCACCACCACCTGGACTAGCCAATCAGCATTTAGCCTACCTGCAGTGCTTGAAGACACTACCTTTTACATAGGTTTCAATTGGATTAACAATAATAGCCTAGGCAGTTTTCCTGCTTTTGGAGTAGACAATATAGCAGTACAAGGCACCGTAAAACCGGCCGCACCACCTGCGGCACCCACCAACACCATTTTTAGCCAAAATTTTTCTGGCGGTGGTTTGCCAAGTGGTTGGACAAATACCGATATGACCGGCAACGCTGCCGGTACTTGGAGTTTTAACAACCCTGGTGCAAGGGTAATAAACACCCCTACTGCGGCCAATGGCTTCGCTATATTTGATAGCGACATTATCGGGCAAGATAGTAAGGTGGAAAACGGCGAGTTGGTTACCCCTGCTATCAATTGCAGCAGTTATGCCATTGTAGATTTGAGCCTGAGTCACTATTTTAGGTATTATGCCAACAGCGATTACCGCATATCCATTAGCGATAACAACGGCACCAGCTACACTACCCTCGTATTCGATTCGGCGCTAAACAACAACTCTACGCTCTACAGTGCTGATATATCAGCATACGCCGCTGGCAAAAGTCAGGTAAGGCTTAAGTTTACTTACCGAGGCAATTTTAGCTGGTATTGGGCGATAGATGACATCTTAATAACCGGCCAAGAAGCAGATAGCGTAACTTGGACCGGCGCCACCAGCACTGCATGGTCCACAGCCAGCAACTGGAGCCCAGCCAAAGTACCCACTACGGCCACGAGTGTATTGATACCCGCTGGAACGCCTCGAATGCCAACCGTAGGCGCCAGCGTAGGAGCGGGTGCGCTGAATGTAACCATTGCATCGGGCGCTACCCTTACCGTTGCTACCGACTCCACCCAAGGAGGTAGTTTCTCCCTTACCGGCACGTTGATTAGCAACGGTACCCTTAACCATAGTGGAAGTGCCTTTATAAAACTCACCGGCTCGGGCAGAACGATATCGGGTAACTTTACCACAGGTACCGAAGACGAGTACTGGCAACTGGAAACAGGCGCTAGCTATACCCTTAATGGTAACTTAACTACCTATGGTATGCGCATTAGCGCTGGAGCCACGCTCAACCTAAATGGCTACACCTTATCAACCTATGCTTTACAGCAATATGGTTCGGTAACTTTAGGCTCAGGAACCTTGGAGATAGCAGGCAATAGTATTGCGATAACCTCGGCTGGCTTTGATGGCGGCACAGGTACGGTACATTTTAACTCAGGCGGAACCACCTGGGCCTCGCAAGGCACCGTAAGCCAAACCATTCCTTCAGCAACTTATTATAACTTACAAGCCCGTACCAACAATGGCTACACCGTTACTCTTGGCAACGGCTCGGCTTTGACTGTCGGCAACGACCTTACGCTACTTAACCCAGGCACTACTGGCGGCGTTGCCACCACTGGTGGCAACATTTCCATACTGGGCGATCTAATTATGGGCAGTGCCATCACCAATGGCCTCACCCTAAACATCGGGCACACCATCACTGGCAATGGAGCGGTATCTGCACTAACTATGGCAGGCAGCACATCGCTCAACCAAATCAATATTACCTACATAAGCACCAATACTTACGCTATCACTAATTTTGAGGGTTCATCAAGCATCACTTACCCAGTAAGCTATAGCGGCACCGGTACCCAAATGATATTGCCTACCACCTATGGCAGCTTGGCAATTGCTGGTACTGGCAGCAAGGCTTTGGGTGATGATATAGTGATAAATGGCAACCTCGCTTTGAACGCGGCAACCCTTAC
This sequence comes from Sphingobacteriales bacterium, assembly GCA_027483645.1. Lineage (GTDB taxonomy): Bacteria > Bacteroidota > Bacteroidia > Chitinophagales > CAIOSU01 > CAIOSU01. The sequence continues at coordinate 31,601 of JAIXUD010000014.1, read as the reverse complement.
CACCGCTATAAGTATGGTGCTTGAGAAAACATCCCTAAGCGCCGATGTGGCCGTAAATTATGTAAATGGTGGTGTAATCGCTGACAATAATACCCCAACGCTGGCAAGCCTAATAGCCAATGCTAGCAGCATGACCATTACCGTGCCCGCCAATTATGCCAATTATGCAATAACTGGCTTGAGAACTACTATAGCGCACACTTACAATGGCGACTTGGATGTATATCTGGTAAGCCCTGCTGGTACCGTATATATAGTTTCAACCGACAACGGAGGTAGCAGTGATGGCTATATTAACGCCACCTTTGTTGATGGGGCTGCCTTGCCACCCACTGCCAATACCTTGTTAAATGGCACTTATGGCCCAGAGGGATTTACTTTTGCCAGTATTGTAGGCTCAAAAACAGGCGTTTGGACCCTGTATGTAATTGATGATGCGGACCAAGACAACGGTACCATTACCGACTTTAAATTGACCTTACAGAACCCATCTGCCTTCGGGAATATTGACCTAAAAGGCAACTGGAACAACACCAATGGTACCTTTACCGCAGGCAATGGCTTGATTACACTTACCGGTAGCAGCCAGCAAAGCATTACTTCGCGGAGCCAAGCATTTTACCAATTGAGTGTGAACAATACGGGTGGTGTACTATTGAACGATGACGTAACCGTAACCAACATCCTAACCCTTAGCAGTGGTATAATTACTACTGGCAACAACCGCTTGATATTGACCAGCACTACTACAGGCCACCTAGCTGGCTACAGTGCCAACTCATTTATATACGGGAACTTAAGGCGATACATTGGCTACAACACCGCCAGCTATGCCCTACCAGTAGGCAATGGCGCCAGTACTAGTAACTACCGCTTAGCCGAGCTGCAAAACAACCTGCTGCTAGGCGTCTCTTACATTGATGCCAGCTTTAGAAACCTTACCAACCATAACGATAATGAACTGAATGTATCTGAAAACGGCCTTGAGATAAGTCGCATAAACCCTGCCGGAGTATGGAGGATTGACCCAAACAACCAGCCAACCCTTGGCAGCTACGGCATAAGACTACACCTTAACGGTTTCACTAGCCTGGCAGACAATGAGTTTATCATTCTAAAACGCCCTAGCGGCTCCACTTCGGGTGCCGATTGGGGTACAGGTAACGGGGTACTTAGTTTGGTTAATGGCTCGGGCCGATTACTATCAGATGGATTTGCCCTGCGCACTGGCCTTACCAGCTTCTCAGAGTTTGGCATTGGCGATGGCTCATCGGGCGGCAGTTCGCTACCTATTGAGTTGCTGAGCTTTACCGCTGAGCTTACACCCAGCAACCAGGTGCGCTTGGATTGGGCTACGGCCATCGAAATTGAAAACGACTACTTCACCATTGAGCGCTCTGCCGATGGGGAGAACTTTGAAGCACTAGAAACCATTACTGGGGCTGGAAACAGCATGAGCATGAACAGCTACCATGCATATGACAACCTGCCGCTTGACGGCCTCTCCTACTATCGCCTAAAGCAAACCGATTTTGATGGCACTTATACCTACTCCGCAATCCGCTCGGTGAAAATTGAGGAAGTAATACCTGAAGCGAACATCATGGTATATCCAAACCCTAGTAATGGTACGTTCCAAATAAAAGTGGAGGGGTTGAACACCGCTTCGGCCATACAGATTACGGATATACAAGGGCGGTTGGTGTATAACGGTACTATCGATAGCGACGACAACCAAATCAACCTAAACCTAAGCGATGTTTTGCAGCCAGGATATTACCAATTGCGTATGATTGGGCAAGGGAAAAGTGCAGTGCAGAAAATTGTGGTGCAGTAAGGTTTGGAAGATGGACCATGGACAATGGTGAACATTTTTTAGCTCCCCTCCTTTTTTCAAGGAGGGGTTGGGGGTGGTCAATACTTTCTCCAAGCTACATTGCACATTCTACCTACATTTTCTTATTATTGAGGAATACTATTACCTAATTACAAAATCCTCCTCAAAACAATGGCTAAACAGTACATCAGCATGCGCAATTTGCGCTTTTTGTTATTCGATGTGTTCAATGGTTTGGAACTTACCAAACTGGATTACTTTAAAGACCATAACCGCGATACCTATGATATGACGATGGATACGGCCAAGCAGATTGGCGATAGTTTGCTGTACCCATTGTATGAGGAGATGGACCATAAAAAACCGAAGTACGAAAACGGCACCATCAAGGTTCACCCCAAGGTGCGCGAGATAATGGAAACCTTTGGCGAAGGTGGCTGGATAAATGCCCCAAAAGAGTTTGAAAAAGGCGGCCAGCAAATGCCGTTTTTGTTGTTCAACCTTTCAGCAATGATTTTCCACGCGGCCAATACCGCGGCAGTGGCATTCCCATACCTTACCGCCGGTGCAGCTAATTTAGTTGATAGCTTTGCCAGCGACGAGTTAAAAGCCACCTACCTGGGCCCCATGTGGGCGGGCAAATGGCAAGGTACCATGGCACTTACCGAGCCACAGGCGGGCAGCTCCCTATCTGATATAACTAGCACTGCTACCCCAACCGATGGCAACTATTATAAAATAAAAGGCCAAAAAATTTACATCTCAGGGGGCGACCATGATGGTGTAGACAACATCGTACACCTTTACTTAGCTAAAATTGACGGCGCCCCCGCAGGCACTAAAGGCATCTCATTGTTTATTGTACCCAAGTACCGCTTGGAGAACGGTGAACTGGTGTTCAATAACGTAACCACTGCCGGTGCCTATGGCAAAATGGGCATCAAGGGCGCACCGATAGCGCACATTATGGCCGGTGAGCAAGGCGATTGCCATGGCTACTTGGTTGGCGAGCCACACAAAGGCCTTAACTATATGTTCCGCATGATGAACGAGGCGCGTATTGGCGTAGGCCAAATTTCCGCCGGACTGGCTTCTGCGGCTTATTACGCCAGCTTACAATATGCCAACGAGCGCCCACAAGGCCGCCCTGTGAGCAACAAAGACGTGAACTTGCCACAAACCCTCATCATCAACCATGCCGATGTAAAGCGTATGTTGCTGATGCAGAAATCGATTGTAGAAGGCTCTATAGCCCTGATAGCACAGTGTAGCCTTTGGGCAGACATTGCAGAGCACGGCAGTGGTGAAGCGGCAGAAGATGCACACTTGTTGCTGGAACTGTTGACCCCGATTTGCAAAAGCTACCCTGCCGAAATGGGCCTTACCTCCATCAGCAATGGCTTGCAAGTATTGGGCGGCGCAGGCTTCTGTGACGATTTCCCGCTACAGCAGCACTACCGAGATACCCGCATCAACCCAATTTATGAAGGCACCACCGCCATACACGGTATGGATTTGCTAGGCCGCAAGGTGCTGATGAAAGGCGGTAAAGCAGTGATGATTTTCAATGCGCTGGTAAATGAAACCATCTTGGAAGCCCAACTGCACGAGAGCACTAAGCCGTATGCCGATAAGCTGGTAAAAACACAAGAGAAACTGGTGCAGATAACCATGCACCTGCTCAACGTGGCACAAAGCGATGCGCCTGAGGTTTTCTTACGCGATGCGACATTGTACCTGGAGTATTTTGGCCACTTCACCATTTCTTGGTTGTGGTTGAAAATGGGTATCGCATCTGCCAAAGCATTGGCGGAAAACCCACAGGGCGAGGAGAAGAACTTCCATACCAGCAAGCTACACACCCTGCGTTACTACTTTGAGTATGAACTGCCTAAAACCAAAGGCATCCATGAGCGCTTGCTGAGTGCCGATAGGTTAACGCTGGAAGTGGCGGCTGAGGAGATTGTGTAAAAAATACAAACACTAAGATAACAATACGTCATTGCGATGAGCGAATTTGCGCCCTTAGCGCAATTGAGCGACGAAGCAATCCCATGCGAAAACTAGAAAACGTGCCTAACCACTAAGATAATTATGTTATGTACTTGGTTCTGTGGTAATCAGAAGCTGTTCTTCGGTGGTAGGGATTGCTTCGTCGTTCCAATGCCGATGAAAAATCGGCAAAGTCACTTCTCGCAATGACGAGCTATGTTATGAAACACCTAGTTACATATCTCTTCCTACTCCTTGCCCCCACCCTATGGGCGCAGGATAACTACCTATATATAGGCAGCTACACCAGCAACAAGGATGGAAGCCGAACGGGCAGCGAGGGCATCTATATCTATAAGTTTGATAGCGAAACGGGCAAATTGGATTCCATCGGCAGTACTGCTGGTAGCGTGGAAAGCCCTTCATACCTTGCTATTTCACCCAATGGCAAGTATCTGTACGCCGGTACTAATGCACGCACACCTGGGCTAGGAAGGGTAACGGCGTACAGTATTGATAAAGCCACAGGACAGTTTACACCCATTAATGAAGAGGAAAGCGGCGGGGATAACCCAATATACGTAGAAGTATCACCAGATGGGAAGAGCTTAGCGGTAGCAAATTATGGCGGTAGTTCTTGGGCAGTGTTTCCGTTAGATAGCACCGGCGCCATCGGCAGGCGGTATATGTATAGCTTTAAGGAAGGTAAAGGCACCCACCCCACTCGACAGGAAAAGCCGCACCCACACGCAGCTGTTTTTTCGCCTAAGGATAATTGGCTGATTGTATCCGACTTTGGCAAGGATGAGTTGGAGCTTTATCAATTGCTACCCAAACCTACGGTATTAAGGCATGTAGTTGATACTACCAATGGCATCAACCCTGGCAATGGGCCTCGACACGTTATCTTTCACCCCGATGGTAAGTTTGTGTATGTGGTAGAAGAGTTGAGCGGAACGGTGGCTTTGTTTTATTTTGATCCCACCATAGATTTCCAGAGTAAGAAAAGCGAGCTAGCCTTTGTCGATAGGGTTCTAACACATCCTGTTGATGCCCAAGGCCCTTTCGAAAGTGCCGACATTCACCTTTCGCCAGATGGCAAGTTTCTATATGCCTCAAACCGTGGGCAACAGAACAACATCGCTATTTTTAAAGTTGACAAAAAATCTGGAAAGCTTACCCCTGTGGGTTACCAATCCACCTTGGGTGAAACACCCCGTAACTTCGCTATCGACCCGTCAGGCAACTTCCTGCTGGTAGCCAACCAAAGCACGGGTAATGTGGTGGTGTTTAAACGGGATAAAAAGACTGGTTTGTTAACTCCCACGGGCGAAACGATAAATATCCCGCAGCCATCGTGCCTTAAATTACTGAAGCTATGAAGTGGTTACTAGCAATATTAATTACCATATGCGCACTCGCCGCTAATGCCCAAACCTGGGTAGATACCATAGACCTTTATGCCCGAACTGAATATCGCCCTGCAGATAAGTATAGCTGGAACTGGATGAACGCCGCCTTGCTGAGTGTGATGGTAAACCGCTACGACAGGGGTACCGAGCAAGAAAAACCCATCTATTTGGCTTACGTAAAAGCAGCCATGGACAATAGCTACGGCCGCGCCAATGGCAAAACGCCCAATGCCGTTGCTTCGGGGTTGGGGATGGCGTTTCTATACAGGGTAACCAAAGAGGAAAAGTACCTTAAAAAGAGCCTCGAGATTTATGAGGATTACCTCAACATAAAGCGCACGCCGAACGGCGGGGTATCGCACTTGAAGCTTTTTTATGAGCTGTGGGATGATACCGTGTTTATGATTGGCGAATACCTGATGCAGATGTACCTGGCCACTGGCGACGAGAAGTATCTGGATGAGTTTATGAGCCAGTTCCGCATACACCGTGAGGAGTTGCGCGACACCACAACCAACTTGTGGGTACACGGCTGGGATGCCGATAGCAAAACCCACATCACCTTTTGCAGCCAAAACAAATGGCAAAACCACCCCGACCGCCGCAGTAAAGAGTTTTGGGGCCGCGGCAATGGCTGGATAGTGGTTACGCTTAGCGATGCCCTGCAAATAGTACCCAAAGACCATAAATACTGGCCGGAGTTTGCAGGCTACTTAAAGGAAATGGTTTCAGGACTACCCGCCGTACAAGACAGCGCTACCGGGCATTGGTACCAGTTGCCGATGCGCAAAGCCGAGGCAGGCAACTACCTAGAAAGCTCGTGCACAGCAATGTTTGCCTATGGGATTTTAACTGCGCAAAAGCTGGGGATTGTGACCGGACCAGCCTTTACGCAAGCGGTGGATAGGGCCTACAAAGGTCTGCCTGAACACAGCTTAGTGCCCGTAAGCGGCGGTTACCTCACCACCCAAAACGTATGCAAGGGCACCTGCATCGGCGATAGCCAATACTACTACGCCCGCAAATCGCAGCAAGGCAAGCCCTATGCGGTGGGCATGTTTATGCAGTTTGGGTTGGCATATGAGCGTGGGCTTGGGAAGCGGTAACAAGTAAACCATTATCTTGTCGACAATTCTTAAAACGCGAAACTCACATCATTATGAAAAAAGGGGCACTTCTACTATTAATGGCTACAGTAGCCATATACCTTTTTAGCTTTACTGATAGTAACAATTTTACGGGTAAAATCATCTATGTATACGCTGCCACCACTGCTGATGGAACGGATATAACAGCCATGGTAGCCCCGGTTATGGGGAAAGAGCAGCATTGGATGACCGATGGTACAAACTATAAATCAACCGATGAAAACAAACGTCTGATTCAGCTATACATAAGCAATACCAATACTTATTATGGTTTTGATGGAGCGAAGCTACAAAAGAACGATGCAGCTATGGAAACAGCTAAGCAAGTAGCTATAAAGCATCTCGATACTAAAGAGACGATAGTTGGCTATAAATGTAAAGCGCTTGAGATTACCACCGAAAACACCGTAACAATCTATTACTACAGCCCCGATTTAACGGTGAATATTGCTCCCTATGCCAAGCACAATTATGGTGAATGGAACAAATACCTGAAAGCGAGCAAAGGCGCACTACCACTTAAGTTTGTAACAACGTTTACCGCACAAGGTATGGTAATTAGCGCCACGGCCCAGGAAGTAAAAAAAGTTACTGTAGATTCAAGTGAATTTGATCTACCGAACCAATAAGCAATACGGAGTAGTTAGATACTTACTTGTAGCGTACTGTTCCTACTCTTAAGAACGTTATCACCACCAGTAACTAATAACCGGTTAACTAATTTCCGTCCAATTATTAGGTATTAAAACCGATTTAACGGAAATTTGACATTACATCCTCAAATTGAGTACCCGTAACATGGCAAAAGAGAAAAAGTCTTCCGCACCTAGCATTATTACCAAAGAAGCTGAACAGTTCCTTGAGAAATACATCAATAACGCCTCCCCTACAGGCTTTGAGGCCGAAGGACAGAAACTTTGGTTAAACTATATCCGCCCATATGTGGATGAATATTTTGTAGATAACTACGGCACAGTAGTGGGCGTTATCAACCCCAAAGCCGAATTTAAAGTAGTAATTGAAGCCCACGCCGACGAAATTTCGTGGTTTGTGAGCTACATTACCGAAGATGGCTTTATCTATGTGCGCCGCAACGGTGGCAGCGATCACCAAATTGCTCCATCGAAACGCGTAAACATCCACACCAAGAAGGGTTTGGTAAAAGCGGTATTCGGTTGGCCGGCCATCCACACCCGTGAAGCTGGTAAGGAAGAAGCCCCGAGCATGAAAAACATCTGCTTGGATTGCGGTGCCCGCAGCAAAAAAGAAGTAACCGAAATGGGCATACACCCGGGTTGCGTGATTACTTACGAAGATGAGTTTATCAAACTAAACAACCGCTACTATGTAGGCCGCGCCTTGGACAACCGCGTTGGTGGTTTTATGATTGCCCAAGTAGCCCGCTTATTGAAAGAAAACAAGGTGAAGCTACCATTCGGCCTATACATTGTAAATGCCGTACAAGAGGAAGTGGGCCTGCGTGGCGCCGAAATGATTGCCGCCCGCATTAAGCCGAACGTAGCCATCATTACCGATGTTTGCCACGACACTACCACCCCAGGCATCAACAAAATTGTGGAAGGTGACTATGCTTGCGGCCGTGGCCCGGTAGTTACCTTTGGCCCAGCGGTACACAACATACTGCTACAACTCATTCGTGACACTGCCGAGAAGAAGGAAATCCCATTGCAGTTGGATGCAGCCAGCCGCGCCACCGGTACGGATACCGATGCCTTTGCCTATAGTAACGGCGGAGTGCCTTCTGCATTGATTTCTTTGGCGTTGCGCTATATGCACACTACCGTTGAAGCGGTTGACATTAAGGACACCGAGCAGGTGATACAACTGATATACGCCACCTTGCAGGAGATTACGCCGAAAACCAACTTTAAATATCTGGAGTAATGGTTAATTGGTATACTGGTTAATTGGTTGATTGGAAACTGGTTATTTTTTTTACTTTTTCTGTTAGTACAGGTAGAGATTGACTCATTTTTATGATACCAATCAACCAATTAACAAATCAATCAATTAACCAAAATGAAGTTCATCGTCCACAGCAACATCTGGATTAGCCTGGCTGCGGTGGCGCTGATGTGGGCAACCGATGTGCTGACAAGTGATGTAATGGCAAGCGTTGAACTTTCCTCTCCACACTTATATAGTATCGTCTTTTTCTCCACCCTGCTTACCTACAATTGGCAGCGGATGCTATCCATGAAAAAGCGGCAGGAACATGCCATATCCAAGCTCAGCAACTGGATAGGCGGCAACCTCGTTTCGGGCATAGTGGCCAGCATCTTTGCCGTGGCTGTGTGCGCGTTCAACTTCTTTCATCTAGCCCAAAACCAACAGGCCGCCTTAGTGCTTCTAGGCTTGGTATCTGTAGTATACGCCTTGCCGTTATTGCCCAGCCCACGAGGCTGGATTCGGTTGCGCGACTTCGGATTCACCAAGCCCATCGTGCTTGGCCTTACTTGGGGTTTTGTATGCACATGGCTACCGCTGATAATGCCCTCAACACAATACCTAGACTTTGCCTTACCAGAACAAATCGAATGGCTCTTCATCTTGGCCAACTGCATGGTTATGATAGCCATCTGCATACCGTTCGACATAAAAGATATAGCCTTCGACAGCGCCACCATGGCCTACCCCACCCTACCGGTTTGGTTGGGCGTACGCAAGGCATTGTGGTTGGCGATGGTGTTTTCTATCATTGGTTTGGTGGTTTTTAGTTCTTGGGCATTAATGGTAGGTTTAGGCGGTTTTGTTATTATCGCCGCAATTCTTTGTACCATCATCGAATGCTGGTTCATCAACAAAACTAACGCTGACAGCACCGAGTGGTATTATGTTATGGTGTTGGATGGGTTAATATTGTTGCGGGCAGGGTTGTTGGTGAGCAGCTTTTTTTATACAGCATTTATACTTAGAAACATCTAATCAGCACTAATACAATAGCTAATAACCAATCAACCGATAACCTTTTCAACCGTGGACCGTCGACAGTGGACTGTCGACCAAAGAAATTTGTCATTTCCCTTACTAAACCTTAATTTTAGCAGCCCGTTAAGGCAATCATAAAATCAGCGCACCCTATGAATTTACATGAATATCAAGGCAAGTCTATCCTGAAATCGTTTGGAGTGAAAGTACAGGAAGGCATTGCAGTAGATACTGTTGAAGCAGCCGTAGAAGCCGCACAGGCACTAACCGCACAAACCGGCACTAGCTGGTGGGTAGTAAAAGCACAAATACACGCCGGTGGCCGTGGTAAAGGTGGTGGTGTAAAGTTGGCCAAAAACCTAGATGACCTGCGCGAGAAAGCCGGTGCCATACTTGGTATGCAGCTTATTACCCCACAAACGGGCCCTGAAGGCAAAAAAGTAAACAAGATATTGATAGCGCAGGATGTGTACTACCCTGGTGCTAGTGAGGTGAAGGAGTTTTACATGAGCGTATTGCTAGACCGCGCCAGTGGCCGCAACGTTATCATCTACTCTACCGAAGGCGGTATGGATATTGAGGAAGTAAGCGAGCACCACCCTGAGAAAATACACAAAGAGTTTATCGACCCTAAAGTTGGCCTGCAAGGTTTCCAAGCGCGCAAAATTGCCTTTAACCTAGGTTTGAGCGGCAATGCTTTGAAAGAGATGGTGAAGTTTATCCCAGCTTTGTACACTGCTTATGTAGAGTCGGATGCGGCGATGTTCGAGATCAACCCCTTATTCAAAACATCAGATGACCAAATTTTGGCCGTTGACGCGAAAGTAACCCTTGACGACAACGCCCTATACCGCCACGAAGACTACGCCGCCATGCGCGACGAAAGCGAAGAGGACCCTACAGAAGTAGAAGCCGCCAAATTCAACCTGAACTTTGTAAAGCTTGACGGCAACGTAGGCTGCATGGTAAACGGTGCTGGCCTTGCTATGGCAACTATGGACATCATTAAACTTGCCGGTGGCGCACCTGCAAACTTCTTGGACGTGGGCGGCACTGCCAACGCACGTACCGTAGAAGCCGGTTTCCGCATCATCCTTACCGACCCTAACGTGAAAGCCATTTTGGTGAACATCTTTGGTGGTATCGTTCGTTGCGACCGTGTAGCACAAGGTATTGTAGATGCTTACAACAATATCGGCAACATCAACATTCCTATCATCGTTCGCTTGCAAGGTACCAATGCCGTGGAAGCCAAGGAGTTGATTGATCAATCAGGTCTGAAAGTTATTTCGGCTATCCTTTTGAAAGAAGCTGCCGATAAAGTTGCCGAGGTTTTGAAAGCCTAATTTGCATAGTATAAAGTACAGAAACGTAAGAGCGTCCGATATTTCGGGCGCTTTTTTATTGAAAAAAAATTAAAAAATCAATAAAATTATTTTTAATTTGAATTCGCATTCTCCTAAGCAATGTCTTGGTGCAGTACTAACTAATTTTTTGTTGAGAGGATAACTTATAAAGTATGCCAGGTAAGAAAAATCCGATCCAAATATTCAAAGAGCTTACCACTGGTGCAATTACCATCGGGGTAATCTATCTGGCATTTGGGTTGGCATGGATAACCTTAAGCGATGCCTTAGTACAAAGTATTTTTCATGATGCCGATGTTGCAATAATTACTGCTGTGCAAACCTATAAAGGCTATGCGTACATTATACTTACTGCCATATTGCTAGTACTGCTTATTGGCGGCTTCGCCCAAAGGTTGAAAACTGCTATTGAGAAACAACAAGATAGCGGTAGTGCCTTGCGCAAATTGGTTGATGAAGTTGGTAAAGTCATTGCACAGCTAGACTTAAATGGGAAGTTTGTTTACACAAATACTGATTTTTGTAAGTTCTTCGGCTACACGGCAGAAGAAATGTTGCGGAAAAGCATTTTTGAGCTTACCCACCCTGACGACCATGAAGCCGACAAAGTATGCTGGGCGCGCCTGCTAGCCCGTGAGACAAATGATATACAGAAGGAAAAACGGTTTCTCAACAAAAAGAACCAAATAAGCTGGGCGCAAGAAAAAGTTACCCTGGTAGAAGATAGTAAGCGCGACCCGCGGTATATAGTACTAGTGATACACGACATAAACAGCCTAAAGCAAGCCGAAAGCAAGCTGGAGGAAAACATACAGTACTACCAAACGGTATTGGAAAACTCTTTTGACGGAGTAAGCATTGTGGACAAAGAAGGGGTTATAAAATACCAAACCCCTTCGGTAGCGAGCATTATAGGGTATCCGAAAGATAGCAGGTTGGGCAGCAGTGCTTTCTCGTTTATTGTGCCAGATGATTTGCCAAAAGTGCAAACAATAATGCACCAACTGGTAAATGGTGAATTGCCAGAGGCACGCACTGTAATACGCTACACCCGGGCTGATAGTGAGATTCGTTACTTAGATCTTTACGTAAAAAACATGTTGGCCGATAGGCTCATCAATGGCCTAGTGGTTAATTTTAGGGATATTACCGAGCGCTTTATTGCAGAGCACAAGCTAATAGAGAGTGAGGAGCAATACAAGCTACTTTTTTTACACAACCCAGTTCCAGTATTTATTTACGATTTACAAACCCTCGACTACCTACAGATAAACGATGCCGCTGTAAAGAGCTACGGTTATACCCGTGAAGAGTTTTTAGGCATGAACCTAAGGGACATCCGACCCAAAGAAGACATACAAAAGGTTATTGACGATGTAGCCAGAATAGAAAGTGGCGGCATAGAACAAAACAAGATATGGAGGCACCTCACCAAAAGCGGGGAGCTGAAGTACGTAGAAATTTCATCGATAACCATACAATATAATGGAAAAAGGGCGCGTATGTCTATCGCCAACGATGTAACAAGCATCATCAACAACCAAGAAAATATGCGGCAAAGCGAAGAGCGCTACCGCCACCTAGTAGAAAACCTGCCCGCAGGTGCGGTGTTGGTGCAAGGAGAAGAACTTTACTTCAACAAGGCCGTGGCTGATATTACTGGGTATTCAAGAGATGAAGTAAACACCTTGGATAGTTGGTTCCAGAAGCTTTACACCGGCGATGCCAAGCTCATAAGGCAATATTATGAGCAAGACAAGGCAGCCAACTTTGGGTTGGCACGTACGGTATCGCTCACCACAAAAGGCGGCGCCAAACGCTGGGCAACCTTCTTTGCGTACAAATTTGAAACTGGGGAAGTATGGCTGATACAAGATGTTACAGAGCAGAAGAAGACCGATGAGTTGATTATCAATTCCATTATAGAGGCAGAAGACCGTGAAAGGAAACGCATAGCCGAAGAACTGCGCGATGGGTTGGGAAACCTACTGGTGAGCGCCAATTTCATGCTTGAGAAAGTTATGGAAGACCTTAGCCAATTGACCACCGAGCAACAAGAATATCTTAACAATGCTGTGGAACTGATACGCCATGCCACAACTGGCACCCGCTCTATAGCTGCTAACTTGATACCGCTAAACCTAGTGGAGGCAGATATTACGGATATACTGAAAGACTTCTTTGCAAAAACTCAAATTTCCACAAGGTTAACTCTTAACTTCAAAAGTGAAGTAAATAAACCAATAGTTAACCCAAACCTTGCCAACAACCTTTACCGGATAGCACAAGAAGCCATTCACCACATCACCAAACACTCCAACGCTACCCACGTTATCGCAAAGCTTACCAATAACATCAGCAGCTTAATCTTTACTATTGAAGACAATGGCCTGCAAACATCAGCAGCAGGGGAAGAAGCCATACTCACCAACATCACCAACCGGGTAAAAACTATAGGTGGCACCATGGAAGTAAAATCGGTGGCAGATGGCGGTACGCGCTTAACGGTGGTAGTACCTTTTAGTTTTTAGTGTATGATTTAAGATACTTTAACCTTCAAAGTACCCCTTCCTCCCAATAATCTCCGTTCTCAACCGTCTATTAGTTACCTTTACTATCAGAAAAAAAGCAAGCAGTAGAACCATCTAAGGGTATATTCCGTTATGCTTTTACCAATTAACCAACTTTGCATGGCAACAACACCAGAGAATAAATATAACCCCGACCGAATAAGCCAATACTTACAATTTGTAACCGAACACAAAGCCCGCCCAGGCTCTATATATGAGTTGGCCAAGTACGTGGGGGAAGAAAAGGTAACCTTGCAGCGCGAATATAAAAACATAGTTACTCTTGAAAACGAGCTGTGGAAATCGCTAATTGAAAAAACTTTCCTTCGCCTAAATGCTGAACCTGCCTATGCTGACTATGTAGCCCGCGAAAGGCTATTAGCTTTCTACTTTACTTTGCTTGAAGTACTGGCACCTCACCGTGATTACATACAGTTGGTACCACTTAGCACGAGCATATTGCACATCGGTACCAATCCATTTACCGATTTTAAGAAGGCATTTGCCGTATATACCCAAAGCTTGATAAACCTTGGCCTAGAGACTGGCGAGGTGGAGCAGCGCACCTTCCTTACCAATAAATATACTGAGGCATTGTGGGCACAATGTTTGTTCATACTCAACTTTTGGACGAAGGATACCAGCGAGGACTTCCAAAAAACGGATGAAGCAGTGGAGCGCTCCGTAAACCTATCGCTGGACCTGATGGCCCGCGGCCCGATGGACTCGCTGGTGGAGTTCGGGCAATTTTTATTTAAGAACCGTTGAGCACGATTATGAGCGAAGAACAAGAGTATATTCCTACCAGTAAAGTAGAAAGAGCTACCAAATTTCTAAAAACAGGGGCCAAAGTAGGCGCCAACTACCTAAAGCACTATTCTAAAAAAATAGTGAACCCTGACCTGAGCAGAGATGAGCTAGACAAACAAAACGCTGAGGACATTTTTAGTGCCATGAGTGAGCTTAAGGGCAGTGCCCTAAAGGCTGCCCAATTGCTAAGCATGGACCCAAACGTATTGCCTAAGCAATTTTTAGAGAAATTTGCCACCGCACAATATAATGCCCCTCCCCTTTCCTACCCGCTGGTAGTAAAGACATTTAAGGAGCAGTTTGGCAAATCGCCTAGCGAAGTTTTTGATACCTTTAGTAAAGAAGCCATACACGCGGCAAGTATGGGCCAAGTGCACAAAGCCGAACTTAACGGCCAAAAAATGGCCGTGAAAGTGCAGTACCCAGGTGTGGGCGATAGTATTAAAAGCGACCTAAACATAGTGCGCCCCTTGGCACTTACCATCATGCGCATGAACCCCAAAGAGGCGGGGCAATATATTGATGAGGTAGAGGCCCGCCTAATGGAAGAAGCCGACTATGAAAACGAACTGAACCAAGCTGAGGAGATAACACAGGCCTGTGCCCCGCTTACCTTCCTTACCTTCCCGAAATACTATCGCGAGCTATCTACCAAGCGTGTGATAACCATGGATTGGATAGATGGGTTGCATTTAACGGAGTTCCTTAAAACCAACCCTAGCCAAGAGGTGCGCAACCAAATAGGGCAGCAACTATGGGATTTTTATGACTTCCAAGTACATAAACTGCAAGTAGTACATGCCGATCCACACCCTGGGAATTTCTTAGTATTGCCAAATAACAGCTTGGCAATCTTGGATTTTGGCTGTGTGAAGCGCTTACCTGCAGATTTTTACCAAGAGTTTATCAAATTGATAGATCCTACCCTGATCAATGATGATGCGCGCATTACTGATTTGATGAATCGCTTGAATTTTCTTTTGCCGAACGATACCGAAAAAGATAGGGAGTTCTTTTTTGATTTGTTCAAGAAGTCGCTAGAACTGTTTGGCCGACCTGTACATGCTGAAAAGTTCGACTTTAAAGACCCCAGCTATTTTACAGAGATGTACTTACACGGCGAAAGCGTGGCTAAGAATAAGCTAAAAATGGGCAGCAAAATAGCTCGCGGCCCTAAAGACGGCATGTATATTGGCAGGGTCTATTACGGCCTCTTCAGCCTGTTGCATAGCATGGGAGCTACTATTGATACGAAGAGTAAGTATGTTTGAAAAGAGCGTCATTGCGAAGGCCTACTTAATCTTGAGTATATGAGCTAAATTTTAGAGGCCTGTGGCAATCCCTTGCCACGAAGCATGATGCTCGATGACCAAGAAACCAATTACATAATATGTTTACGGTATCGGCAAGTGGAATCCACTCGTCCCGTCAGGGGATTGCCACAGGCCTTGAAAATGCATGCCTGATATTAACACCTGTGTAGGCCTTCGCAATGACGTTCGTTGTGTAAAACAAAAAAGGCCACCCTCGCGTGTGACGGGCGGCCTTCTTACTAGAAACTAGCACTATTTCAACTAATTCGGTAGACTGTTTGTATTACATTAACCCGATTTGTACAGCCTACGGCATTGCAATTTTCTACTAGTATGACGAAGGAGGGCATACTAAGGTTGCATGGAATTTGCTGTAAAGAAAAAACCATAACAAAACAGCCCACAGAATTCAATCTGCGGGCTGCCTATTTTGAAGCAAGTCTTGTGTCTTGCGTCTTGCGTCTTGTGTCTTGTGTCTTGTGTCTTGTGTCTAGAATCTAATCCTTATAAAACTTCTCGCCCCTCTTCTCCATATCATAAATGATTTGGGCAGGCTTGAAGCGGTTGGTAGTTTGGGCAGCAAGGCCTTCCATTATCTCGATAGTCTTCTTCAGGCCGATGGTATCCATATAACGGAACGGACCACCACGGAACGGCGGGAAGCCCAAGCCGAAGATAGCACCCACGTCCCCATCCAGCGGATTGGCAACGATACCCTCTTGCAGGCACATAGCAGCTTCATTGATAAACGCAAAGCCACAGCGGTGCTGAATGGTTATCGGGTCGAGTTGCTTACGATTAGGGCCGCCAAAGAAGGCGTAGGCCTCTGGGTTCAGCTTGCCTTTTACCTTCTTGCCTTTATCGTCGTATAGGTAAAACGCTTTCTTGTTTTTACGGCCATGGAAACCAGCTTTGAACATTTCCTTAATCGGCGCGCCACCAGTTACGGCACCATCGCGTTTTAGGAACTCTTCTATCAAGTCGCCGCTCATAACGTGCGCGCCTACGTCGATACCCACTTCATCCAACAAGGTAACCGGCCCCACAGGGAAACCGAACTTACGCATCTCATTATCTAGCTGTAGGCCATCGGCACCTTCATTTAGCATCAGCAATGCCTCATTGAAGAAGGGAGCCAAAATGCGGGTAGTATAGAAGCCCGGACCATCCTTCACTACTACGCAGGTTTTGCCCTGTTTAATGCCAATCTCCAAGCAGGTAGCTGTTACCCAATCAGCAGTGTGCGGGGTAACCACAATCTCCAGCAAAGGCATCTTAGGCACCGGTGAGAAGTAGTGCATACCGATAACATTCTCGGGCCTGCTGCTGGCGGCGGCTATCCAACCGATAGGTAATGCCGAAGTGTTACTGGCGAAAATGGCATCAGGGCGGATTTCCTTTTCCACCTCTTGTATAATTTTCTTCTTCAGATTCAAATCTTCGAAAACCGCCTCAATCACCACATCCACTTGCTTGAAGTTGTTATAGTCCAACTGAGGGGTTACTTTGCTCATCAACGCTTCTGCTTCCACTTGGCGCAACGATTTGCGCTTCAGTTTCTTCTCCAAGCTGCTCCAAATGGTTTGCTTGGCCGTAGAAAGAGTTTCTTGTTTGATGTCTTTCAAGATAACATGGTAGCCATTGTTGATGCTCACCTCGGTAATACCCGCGCCCATAAAACCGGCACCCAGCATCGCAATAGTATCCACCGGCTTCACCAAATCCTTCATCGGGTTCTTCTTCTTCTCCGTCATGGCGAAGAACACACGCACCAATTGGCGGCTTTCCTCCGTCAATATCAATTCTTCAAACTTCTTAGCCTCCGCATCCAGACCGGCTTTCATTCCCTGGCTCATACCAATCTGCACACAGTCGATTATTTTGAACGGTGCTGGGTAGTTACCTTTCGTCATGCCCTGCACCATTTTGCGTGCCTGGTTGAAGATGATAAACTTGAACGGACCTTCTAGTACTTTCTCGAATATAGGTACCTTGCGGTCGCGAACAATTGGCTTCTTCACCAACTCCAGCGCAAACTCTTTGGAAGCCTTCAATAGCGCTTCTTTGAAAATCAGCCTATCTACCAGGCCCATCTTCTTGGCAGGTACAGCAAAGATGTTCTTGCCAGTAAGCATCATATCCAATGCCTTCTGTATGCCAATCAAGCGAGGCAAGCGTTGGGTACCGCCACCACCGGGCAATAGACCCAACATCACCTCTGGCAAGGCCAGTTTGGTGCTGCGGTCGTCGGCCGCTATGCGGGCGGTGCAGGCAAGCGCGATTTCCAATCCAGCACCTAGGCAAGAGCCTTGTATGGCAGCCACTACGGGCTTTTTGCTGTTTTGTATACGACCAAGTATCTCGTGGCCCTTGCGGGTAATCGGCTCAAAATCGCCAGGCTTGGTTACGTGCTTAAAGGCATCAATATCCGCCCCGGCAATAAAGTCCTTCTTGCGGCTGATTAACACCACCGCCTTTACCGAGGCATCGTTCTCCAGCTCGCTGAATACGCCATCAAACAAGCCGATAACATCCGGCGATATTTTATTAATCTTCTCCCCTTTCTGGTCAAGCCAAACTACGGCCACACCTTCTGGGGTCTTTTCTATGGTTACAAAGTCTTCGCGTTGCATGGTGGTTAGTATCAAGTAGTGAGTATCAAGTATCAAGACTGCTGCAAGTACAAGGTACGATTGCGTATTTATATGTTGTTATGGTTCGTTTGAAGCATCCGTGGTCCGTCGTCTGTCGTCCGCGGTCTATTGAAGCAAACCATGGTCTATCGTCCATCGTCCATGGTCTAATCAATACCGTTCAATTATCATCGCATGCCCATGCGCACCTGCGGCACAAGCCGCTAACAAGCCGAAACGACCACCTTCCTTAATCAATCGATTGGCAGTGAAGGCCACCATCCGCGAACCGGTGGCACCAAAAGGGTGGCCGATGGAAAGCGAGCCGCCCCACTTGTTAAACTTGTCCATATTAACCACGCCCACGGCCTTGTCGCGGCCGAGTTTTTTTTGGGCAAACTCGTCGCTGGCTAGGCACTTTAGGTTGGCCAATATCTGCCCGGCAAAGGCCTCGTGAAATTCTATTACGTCCATTTGGTCCAACGTCATACCGGCTTTCTCTAGTACCTTGCTTACTGCATAGGCAGGGCCTAGCAATAGCTCTTCCTCTAAGTCGCCAGCGCTGTAAGCGTACTCGCGGATGTAGGCTTTCGGGGTAAGGCCTAGTTCCTTCGCTTTATCTTCGCTCATAATCAACGAAGCCGTGGCACCGTCAGTTAAGAAGGACGCATTAGCAGCCGTTATGGTACCATGTGGTTTACTGAAAGCAGGATTGAGCTTGGCAATTTTATCATATTGAGTATCGCCGCGCACACCGTTGTCGCGGTCTACCACCTTGTATTTCGGCGGGAAGCTTACGGGTACTAGCTCTAGTTGCATGTTGCCTTCTTCGTGTGCTTTGTGGGCCAATTGGTGACTGCGCACCGCGAAATGGTCTTGCTCTTGGCGGGTTACGCCGTATCGGGCGGCCAGCAGTTCGCAGTCCATACCCATAGTGCGGCCAGTGGTAAACTCAGCCACGGCAGGGGCTTCAGGTACAAAATCCTTCAAGCTGAGTGTGGTGGCAAACTTGAGGTATTCACCCGTGGTTTTCAGCTTTTGTGCAGCCATCAGCTTTTTTCGCATCGGCTTGTTGAAGAGGATGGGCGCATCGCTGATGCAATCGGTACCGCCAGCAATAATTACATCCGCCTGCCCAGCCAATATTTGCTCAACCGCACTGGTGATGGCTTGGTTGGCACTGATGCACGCCTGTGTAACCGTGTGGCAAGCCACCTTATTCGGCAAACCTGCCGACAGCGCCGCTTCGCGGGCCACGTTGCCCGTTTTTACATTGCTGATGGTGGTGCCCATTATCACGCGGTCCACCTTGTTGGGGTCGATGCCAGTTTTATCTAGCAGCCCCTTGATGGCAAAGCTGCCCAATTGGTACGACATCAGGTCGTTATAATCCGTATTGCTACGCAGAAACGGAGTACGCACCCCATCCACGAAAACGATGTTTTTGCTAAGAGCCATTCCTGTTCATTTGAGGAAGTGCCAAGTTAAGAAATTTGAGCGGGAGTAGGAAGTGGAAATTGTGATGTACGATGTACGATGTACAAAGTACGATGTAAGGATGAATTGAGAATACACTTCCATACTTTGTCAATATTTTCATATCTTTCCTTTCGCAACTACCTCATGCACTCTATGAACTTTATCGCAATTGATTTTGAAACGGCCACGGCTGAAAGAGATAGCCCTTGTGAAATCGGTTTAACATTTGTCAACAACCTGCAAATTGTGGAAACTAAATCATGGCTAATCAAGCCAAGATATCCTGCCTTTGACCATTTTAATATGATGTTGCATGGAATACAACCACGGGATATTGCAAATGAACCCGAATTCAATATGCTATGGAAAGAAATTTTACCGTTAATTGAAAATCAGTTTTTGATTGCTCACAATGCTTCTTTTGATTTAAGCGTTTTACGAAAAACTCTTGATAGTTATAAGCTGCCTTACCCAACGCTAAATTATTCATGCAGTTATATTTTCTCTAAAAAAGTCTGGCAAGGTTTAGCAGCTTATGACTTGAAAACTCTTTGTAAGTTTAACAACATTGACTTACACCATCATAGAGCTGGTGCCGATAGCAGGGCAACTGCACAACTAGTCCTAAAAGCATTTGAAATTGCAGGAGTAACATGTTTTGAGGATTTCCCTGAGAAACTTAAAACTAGCGTTGGACAGCTTTATACTGGAGGGTATGCCCCTTCCGAAAGTAAAAGAGCATATAAACCTCAAAACCTCAGCAGCATTATCGGCGATCCAAAGAAACACAATCCAAACAGCATTTTTTATGGAAGAAGCGTAGTATTTACTGGCACATTATCATCTATGGCAAGATCAGAAGCATTCCAAACTATTGTAAACATTGGTGGAATCATAGGAAACAACGTTACCAAAGACACTGATTTTCTGATTGTTGGTCAACAAGACTATAGGGTGGTAGGAGAAGAAGGCATGAGTGCAAAAAAAGAAAAAGCCGCCAAGCTTATTGAAAAAGGCTCAATACTGGAAATAATTTCTGAAAATGACTTTTTAAGAAATTTGTAATTCTATCGAGTTTTCTATAGAATTAAAGCTATTACAACAATTTTGTTACGACCAAGTAGACACTTTCCACATCAGAACCATTGTTTAGCATATCCGTAGCTAACCTTGAAATGCCAATCTCCGTTTTGAACAAATCCTTTTTATCAAGAACAAAAGCAGTCAACTCTTCCTTCTTTAAAATTAGGCCCGTCAAGAGTATTTGATTAAACAATTCTGCAGTAATTATTTCACTACTTTTATCAATCTGGAAACCATTAATGATCATCCAAACAACGTTATCCGCCATTATCTCATTCGTTTCCTCGTCTAATGGAAAGCCATCCCGAAACTCTGAATAATTAAATCTTCTTTTTGCGCTATTAGTTATCGTAGTCCAAATTAAATTTTCATCAATACCCATATAATACTGCTTTATACTTTTGCATATTCAAGAAACGCGATTCGAGCAAATAACCAGTCAACCATTTTCTGAAGGAAACAATGGTCCATGGTCCTTCGTCCATCGTCCATGGACTAAAAAGGCACATCATCATCCTCAGCCGGCCTGTTCATTTTGCTTTGGCGAACGATGGAGCCTGATGGGTTGAAGTCGTCGAAATCGGCTTCGCTTGGACGGGGGATGGGGCTGCTGCCCATATCGTTAAAGCTGTCATCCTCCAAGTCAACAAACTTGGCAAACTTGCTGATGAATTTGGTACGCACGGTTTCCAGCGCACCGTTACGGTGCTTGGCAATGATTACTTCGCCCACGCCTTTTAGGCTCATACCGTTCTCATCGGTATCCATGCCGTAGTACTCGGGGCGGTACAGGAATATTACCAAGTCGGCATCTTGCTCTATCGCGCCCGATTCACGAAGGTCACTCAACTGCGGGCGCTTGTCGCCACCCCGGGTTTCCACCGCACGGCTCAACTGCGACAGGGCAATTACTGGTATCTGCAACTCCTTAGCCAAGGCCTTCAAGCCACGCGAAATGGAGCTAATCTCTTGCTCTCGGTTACCGCCGCCTTTGCCGTCGCCACTGCCGCCGGTCATTAGCTGTAGGTAATCTACGATAACCATTTGTATATCGTGTTGCATTTTCAAGCGGCGGCACTTGGCGCGCAGCTCAAATATGTTGATGGCGGGTGTGTCGTCAATAAATATGGCCGCATCGCTCAGCTTATCAATCTTATGCGTTAGTTGCTCCCACTCCCATTTCTCCAAGTTGCCACGGCGCAGTTTATCGCCCGGTATCTCGGCCTCCATGCTTATGAGCCTATTTACCAACTGCAATGAGCTCATCTCCAATGAGAAAAGCGCAACTGGCTTCTTAAAATCGACCGCAGCGTTGCGGGCAATGGCCAATACAAACGAGGTTTTACCCATACCTGGGCGTGCGGCGGTAATAATCAAATCACTCTTTTGCCAGCCGCCGGTAAGCCTATCCAGCGCGGTGAAACCCGTAGGCACACCCGTAAGGCCGTCCTCTTGGTCGCGCAGTTCCTCAATTTGTTTGATGGCCTGGCTCAAGAGGCTGCTCATGCTATCGTAGCTGCGGCTCAAGTTCTGCTCGGCAACGCCAAAGAGGTTCTGCTCCGCCTTGTCCAGCAAAACGAAAACGTCCGTGGTATCCTCGTAAGCGTCTTTAATGATTTCGCTGCTGATACGTATCAGCTCACGCTGTATGTGCTTTTGGCTGATGATACGGGCGTGGTGCTCCACGTTGGCCGCCGATGCCACTTTGTTGGTAAGCTCGGTAATGTAAATAAGGCCACCTGCCTCTTCCATGGTGCCTTCCTTCTTCAGCTCCTCGCTCACGGTGAGCATATCCACCGGCTGCGAGCGGCCGAAAAGGTTGAGGATGGCGCGGTAAATATGCTGATGACTATTTACATAGAAGCTATCCGGCTTTAGGATGTCGATAACACTGCTTACGGCATCCCTTTCCAACATCAATGCGCCCAGCACGGCCTCCTCCAAATCGCGCGCTTGTGGCGGGATTTTACCGAACTCCGAGCTATCAAAGCTCTTCTTGTTGCGATCGGTAAAAGGGGTCCTACGGGTTTGGTTCTGCTGGTCGGCCATTGTTAAGGTAGTATTAAGGTAGCTGCGGAAAGGGTTTCAAAGATACCACCAAAGTACCCCAATGCACAAACGAAAAAGCAAGTAAAATAGTACAACTTACTAACCGCATTCCACAAAAGGCCAGATTAAAATGTGCATTAATTTTAGCTGATTTTCAGGCATAAAAGATTTTTAGGAGCTGAGTTATTCACAATTTCTAGACAAGTTTATTTATGCACACACTAGGATTTTGTAGGGATTTTTCTCACTAGGCAGGCTTGATTCTGGCTTTACAATGGGCTGATAATATTAGTACCAATCTCTACCACCTCACCCAAAAAAAGCCGCCACACTTTTCAGCGTGGCGGCTTTGTCATTACTTAAAACTAAAGAGGCTTACTGCACCACCACGCGGCGGATGATGCTGTGGTCGCCGCTGCTTACGTATATGAAGTATACACCTTCGGCGGTTTCTGTTAGGTTTACCGTGGTGCTAAAGTTTACACTGTTGCTATACATGGTTTGCTCCATGATGGCGGCACCTAGCATGTTCACCACTTTCATGCGCACTTCGCCTGCTTCTGGCAAGGTGGCTTTGATGTTGAACTTACCTTCTGACGGATTCGGGTAGATGCTCACAAACATGCTGCTGGATACCTCACCGATACCCACCGTACATGGCGAGCTGTTGATCACCAAGCTAGCCGCGCAATTGGTTCCGCCAGCGCTCAAGCCATCGTTGCCAATATTGAGGGTGAAAGGGAACGTGGTGTTGGCATCCAAGGTAAGCGTGTAAGTACCCGCTGCACTGTCACGCACCACTGGCACCGAGAACGTATAGTTCTCCGCAGGGAACACCTCTGGCGCGCCGCCGGTAAGGCCGCTCACTACGAGGTTGAAATCGCCAGTTGATGTATCCAGGCAGGTAGTTAGCGCACTAGCATAGCTTATTGGGCTTAGTATCACTATCTCTGCAGAGGTACCGTAATCCTCACAACGAGCATCAATTGTAGGGAAGTCCGTTACTGGCGGAGGAATGGAAATTACCACGCTGGCTACACCGCCATTAGGCTGTATAGTACCACCTACGGCATCCATTGGGGTTATCTCGTCCGTTCCGTTCAACTGTGCACAGCTATCGGCATCCACCACAATATTGAATGGCGGTATGGTGAAAGTAAGTGCACCAGTACCAGTGTTGGTAATGCTCACCGTCCAGTCGCCATTCGGGTCGCCTGTGTACAAATCGGTAAGATTGATGCACGGCAGTGAGCCACCGGTTACAGCATCAAGCAAGGCTTGGTCAATCGGCAAGCCGAAAGCCAGCTCTTGGTTCACGTTGTAAGTGCTACCATCAGGGAAAGTAATAATCATCGGGTCTAACACCCAGCCGCTACCTACCAAAGTTGGGCATATCTCGGCAATCGGCCTGCAACCTGCCAACGTATCGTAAGTAACCGGAGGGGCAGTAAGCGACAGTGGTGGCAAGTTGAAATCAACTACGGTGGTAGAACCCGCATTTATAGTACCAACTGTAATTGGTACGCTGTACACTTGGTCAACCGTTATCGTGTTGCAGCTATCCGCATCCACTACCACGTTAAACTGTGGTACGGTAAAGGTAAGTGCGCCTGTTCCGGTATTGGTAATGCTTACACTCCACACGCCGTTAGGGTCGCCTTTGTAAAGGCCGGTAAGTTCAATACAAGGTAGTACGCCACCAGTTACAGCATCAAGCAAGGCTTGGTCAATCGGTAGTCCGAAGGCAAGTTCTTGGTTTACGTTATAAGTGCTACCGTCAGGGAAGGTTAGGATCATAGGGTCTAATACCCAACCACTGCCTACCAACGTAGGGCATATCTCAGCAAACGGACGACAGCCATTGAGGGTATCCCATACAATAGGAACATTGTCGTTCGGTTTTACAGATATGAACGGGGTAAGGAAGTAGTTACCCGCTGGGTAATCACCACAACCGGCATCAAAGCTCAAGCTACCGTCGGCATTGCCACGGAAAACATCCAGTGCGTTAACCGCACTTGTTGAGTCCACAATTGGGCCATCAGCCAATGGGGTTAAGCCCCAAGCAATTACACGGGCAATATCCAATACTGGTGCATTTACCAAGCTAATGCGGGCAGTATCGTTACAGCAGAAAACATTGTTTGCCACGGCAACGGCATCGCTAGCATCGCACACTATGCAAGTTTGTACGCCGGTAATGGTATCTCGGCAGCCAATGCTATCCTCAATATATACAGTGTAGGTGCTTCCAGATGATAGCACATCGCCAGCTTGGTTAGGTGAGTTGGCGGCTACAAAATAGCCACCGGCACCGCCAATAGTGCTACCTAGGGTTACTACCAGCTCATCATTGAAACAGCTGTAGGTAACCGTAGTGCTATCAATCACGTCTTTCACATCAAACAATACGCTCACACTTGCAGAACAGCCATTAGCCACTTCAGTAAACTCGGCATAGTAATCTACACCCGCTACTGGTGCCACGTTGCTTGGGTTTGGTACTACTACCCCACCAGTGGCAGGGTCGCCAGCATACCAAGTAAAGCTACCTGCATTGGCAGTAATACCCGCTTCAAAGCCAGTAAGGTCAACCTCATAACCAGCGCACTGTTGGCTTTGGGTAGGGATGGCATTCAACAACGGTAGTGGATTAACGGTAAAGCCAAACGAAGCAGTATCGGCACAACCATCAGTACTTACAAATACCACATAATAAGTTTCATTACCAGTTGGTACTTGAGCCGCAACTTGGGTAGGGCTAAGTACTACTGCACCGGTATCAGGATCGCCCAAGTAATAAGTAAACGAACCGGTAAAGCCAGAAAGCAGATCTGCCTCTAAGCTAGCCAAATCAAGGCTGCTACCGCTACAAACTGTTGGGGTAATGGCACTCAAAACTGGCTTAGCATTCACCGTAATGGTAAAGCTGGTTGTCGCCGGGCAAGTGGTAATGATGTTGGTGAACACTACAAAATAAGTATCACCATCGCTAGGAATTTGTGCTTGTGCTTGGGTGCCGGTCAACAATGTACCACCCGCAAGCGGATCGCCCAAATACCAAGCAAAAGTACCCGGGTCGGTGGCGATGCCTTGCTCTAGTGCTGTCAAATCCAGCAAATCGCCATCACACAATGGGGCAACGGTAGGGGTAGTAAGTACAGGGAATGGATTAACCACAAAAGCTACGTTTCCGTTGGCTGAGCAACCAGAGGCTTGGTCTAAGAACACCAAGAAGTAAGTATCGCCGTTGGCAGGGGTTATGTTAGCGACCTGTTGTGGGGTTAATATAATCCCGCCGTTGGCTGGGTCGCCATCATACCAAGTAAAGGTACCTGGGGCGGTGGTAAAGTCTTGCTCTATCGAAGTCAAATCAAAGTTATCGCCTGGGCAAAGTTTAGGGTCAGCCACAGCAGCAAGTGCAGGTATTGGGTTTACCGTAAAGCTGATGCTGGTAGTATTGCTACAACCCGTGGCAGTACTGGTAAACTCCACAAAATAACTACGACCTGCAACTGGCGAAATATTCTGTGCAAAACTGTTCGGCAAGCGAATGCCGTTTATCGCAGGGTCGCCAATATACCAAACAAAGGTACCCGGTGCCGAAGTTACGCTGGCATTGAGCGTAGTTAGGTCAACCGTTTCGCCAAAGCAAATAGATGGCTGTGCCGGTATAGTATTCAAAACTGGCTTAGGGGTAATGTTAAAGGCTACGTTCGCAACTTCTTTGCAAGTAGTATCAGCAAACGGAAGGAACTCAACATAGTAAGTGCTCGCCGTTGTCAATACCACGTTGGTAGGGTCTGCTACCAAGGTACCAGTAGTAGCTGGGTTGCCATTGTACCAGCGGTATGCGCCGGCCACATTGGCACCAGGGTTCAGGTTTACCAAGTTTACACTTGCACCGTTGCACACTGTTTGCGGTGCTATTGCGTTCAATTGTACATCTGGCAATAGGTTTACTGCAATTGGCGCACCTATATCATTGCAACTAGGGCAAATGGTTGGGAAGGTGATAGAGTTGCGGTAGCGTACCGTAAGGGTATAGTTTACCGTTGCCCCTACTGTGCTAGACACGCTAAGCGTAACAGATTGCCCGCTTGGGTTGCCAGTAAAGTTATTGTTATTGAGGTTTACATTTCGGGTAGCAGGGCCATTGTAGCTTACCAAACCAGTTACCCTATCAATAGGGCTGGTAATGATGCTACCGCCACTTGCGGTAAAATTGATATCAAAAGCCGTTAACCCATTGCAATAAGTGATGTTTGGTATTGTAATGGTAGTAGAAACCGTAGCACCGAATATTGGTGCCGCCACTGAACCACTTACCACGTAAGCCGGCACTGCTGCATTAATACTACGCATAGCTACGAAAGGCACATAGTAGTATTGGCCAGGGCCATATTGGGTACCATTGGTAAAGTTGTAGCTCACATTGCCTACGGTATCTTGACCAAAGTAGGTATTAGCTGTAATGGCCGATGAAACCGCTTGGTTTAAGTTGCCATAGGGGCTGGTTTGGGTAACTGCCCATACCAATGCAAAGCCGTCATCAATGCTAGCATTGTTGCTGGCAACGTTAAAGCTCTCACCAAAGCACAATACATCGTCGGCAGGGGCAATACCTTCGCCGGCATCATTAGTGCAAGCGGCCGCTGGGCAGTTTACAACATAAGTACCTACAGCAGCGCAACCCGCAGGTGCACCTGGCACTGTTATGGTATAGTTTACGGTAGTGGCCGCGGCACCTGGTGCTGGATTGGTGGTTGGGTTGTAGTTAATGCTTAGGCTACTGCAAATATCTACTGGTGCCAGTTGGCAGTTGGTAGTGCTTTGGCTAAAATCTACACCTGCATCAGGTTTAGGATATACCACCACGGTACCCGCGGTGCGGAAGTTACTGGTAGATGGGCTACCATTGGCCAACAAACAAGTAAGGCGTACGGTAAACTCTTGGGCTTCGGCACCACAACCTTGGCTAGTAGCAAAGGTATGGATAAGGCTCAGCGAGTTGGAGTTAGGGATAGGCACACCATCCTTAAACCACTCAAGCCTAAAGTCGGTACCTATTACACCACGGTCTACACTTGCTTGCAGAATAGTTTGGCCACCTTCGCACTGGTTGCCATTGGTATTGGTAACTGCGTTGGTTAGGTTCGGGCAAACAATGTTGTTACAGTCATCGCTGAAGCTACCCAATGGCAGGTTACAGGCGGCATCATCTGTATTGGTAAGGTTAACAAAAACGTTGCTATTGTTGCGGAACGGCCCAACCGTATAGGTACCGTTAGAAGTTACCGCTACGGCACCTCCATCACTATCCTCAATAAAGTAGGTAGCTGCCGAGCCAGTGGCCAAGGTTACATCCACATAATAGTTGAAAGGGTCGTTAGGGATACACTTGCTGGTACCAGTGGCGGTAGGCTGGGTACAGTTACCGCTACAATTCACGGTATCTTGTATCAACACGTTACACGCAGGCAGGCCGTTGCTTATCAAAAAGTCTTTTACTAAACCATCATCAGCAAAGCTGGCAATGAAAGAGCTAATGCCAGTAGTGCCGTTTACGGTAAACGAGCCGCAACGGGTAGCTACGGTAATAATACATGGGTTGTTGCTTACGGTTACGGTGCCCACTTCAGGGTATACAATAACGCTGATGGTGTTGGCAGTAGTTGCACGACAACCGGCTACGGCAGTAGTACCGTTGTCGCTTACTACACCTTTAATATAGTAGGTGCGCGGCTGGCAAGAAGTATTGGCAGGCAAGGCAATGTTTACGTTGCTAGTGCCAGTACCACCGAAAGTGCCACCACCCTGATAAGGGTTGAAGGCCAAGTTGGTGCTATAGAACCAAGCGATATTCTGTCCACAAGCGGCATTAGCTGGCAATACGCTACCAACTGCACTTACTGTTACTGGGCTACCAGAGCATACGCTGGCCCCATCTTGTGGGGAGGTAGCAGGTGCTACAGAAACCGATGCATCGGCTACGGTTACACTTAGCGTAAAATTGGGGCGCTCAGTAACGCCAGATACTACGATGTAATATTCGCCAGCAGGTACTGGGGTGCAAGCTGTTGAGGCTGGGCCTGTACAACCAGAGCCTACAATGGCAGCACCTGGCTCCAAAGTTTGGCCAGGGGTAAGTACGGCGGCACCAGTAATTGGGTTGGTACCAGGGTTGCCTGGGCAGTTTACGCCGCTCAATATAGCAATGTTGTATTGGCCAGTGCCGCCCCAGTTGCTAAGGCTGGCAGTAATGTTGTTACAACCGAAAGGCACGGTTACTTTGTACCAAGCTGACGATGAAGACTCACTACCACAAGGTGGGGTAAAACCTTGATTTACGTTGCCGATACCGCCATAAAGGGCAGAGCCGCACAAACACTGCTGTGGGGCAGCACCGCTGCGGGTATTGCCAGTGCCTGTTAGGGCAATGGTAGCAGCATCGCCGCACAGGTAACCTGATTTATATGGAGACACCTCGTAGCAAATAGGGCCTTGGAGATTATCGCTTGTGGCTATGTTAATCCAGAACGAAACGTCGGCAACGTTTACGTTGATGCCGGCTATAGCATCTACAATTGGGTCCAATTGGCCCAAAGTAGGTATGGTGCCCGGGGCTGCGTAAAACTGGTTGCCCACTGTGCCACTAGGGGCAAGGCAGATGGCATTCTCCAAAGCAAAACCATCGGTACAATCAATAGATTGAACGTTGGTGCCAGCCAAGGTTGCGCGCACTTCGCCGTGTACGGCAAAGTATGGCGGCAATGAGCCAGTGTTTTTACCCGGCCAATCAACCCAGCGGAAAACTAGGGACCCATCATAGCCCGGTATTTGGGCGTATGGATTGTTGGCATATAAATAAAGGTCGTTGGGGGGTTGAACGCCGCCTACGCAGCTTTTATCGGCTACTTGGTTGCTGGGGCCGGTGCCGGTGTTGTTGAGGCAGATGGTACGGCACTGGTTAAAGTAAGGTACTATATTGCCATTAGCTGCTGCATTTTGGCAACGCGACGGTTGCGGGGTCTGCGTAATGGTAGATAGCTGGGTACATTGCGCCTGAGCTTGGCCTATACAACAGACCCAAGCGGTGCAAACGAGAAGGAGTACTCGAAAAAATCTAGCGGTCATAAAAGGTTTCTTTGGTTGATAGAAGTGGCGGTAGCGTTAATTGTTGTTAAAAATAACGAGGAAACATGATGACAAGATAGTATTTTTCTGTGGAAAACAAGCGATTGTGAGGAAAATTGGACAGGTGGGGAAACGCAGGGGGATGCTGGTGTTGTGTGCCTTATGTTACGTGGCGCCTGCCTGCCGCAGGCAGGGATTGCAAATCCGTTGGCTCGGTTGCGACGGATTAAAAATCCGTCGCGGCGCTTTGGAACATCCGGAGGGGCAGGGGGGGCTGCCATCATTGGTTGAGGTGGACGTGTTATTGTAAATTCACTGCCCAGCGCCGTGTTTCCGCTAAGGCAGAAAGGAAGTAAATACTTCCACCATAAAAGGCACAAGTACGAAAAATACTTGCGCCAGATACGACGGAGATATACTGGCGCTAGATGGGGGAGGGAAAATGAATGTGAGGTTTTTGTTTTTGAGGTTGTGGGTTTTGGTTGATGCCTGTAAAATAGCCTTAACAGGGTGGTAAAGTCCTTGAGCTAACTTTAAAGCAGGGCGTCCAATTATGCCGGTTTGCCATCATTGGTTGAGTTAGACAGGTTGTTGTTGCTTCACTGCCCAGCGCCGTTTTTCCGCTAAGGCGGAAAGGAAGTAAATACTTCCACCATAAATAGGCATAAGTATGAAAAATACTTGCGCGTGATACGACGGAGATATACTGGTGCTAGATGGGGATCTGATTTATATAACCGACGCATCGTGACATAATCTTCCGACAACTTGGTGCTGATTGAGATTGAAGCGTTGTTGTAGCCTCAGCGCCCACCGCCGTGTTTCCGCTAAGGCGGAAAGGAAGTAAATACTTCCACCATAAATAGGCACAAGTTTGAAAAATACTTGCGCCAGATAGGGGGTACCCTGGATGGCCGCCCCGCTTTCCCTACTCAAAGCCTTTTTTGCCGGAATGTTTTGCCTGATAATGTTAATGTTTTAAATCAGAGATTGCGATGTGTGCTAGTTTATTATATTAACCCTAGCTGGGATAATTCAAAGTAAAGTCTTTCAACTTTTCTAGCAATATTCTGCGTGCCACATTTTCATCTCCTTCCGCTAAGACATGTAGAACATAATATGACCAAATGGCCGGAGTTTTCTTTCCAGCTACCCAGTTTGCAAACTGTTGTTGATAAGAAATTTCATATATATATTCAAGTGCGACTAAATAGCCGCTTATAAACCCAGAGAGTTCCAAGTAATTATTTGTGGGCAAATACATGGTAGGAGCTCTATCTAAAACATCTACTACTTTAAATAACGATTTTAATTCGTGTCTCATGGTTTAATTTCGAATAGTAATTCGTCTCCGTGCTGAAAGAGTTTTTTATAATCTTCAAAAAGCATGCCTGCGGGACCAGTAATTTCGTCGTAAATCATATTGCCTTTTTTCACAGCCTGGTGGTTAAACCAAGTTACTAATGTACCCGAAACATTTACGCCACCCAAGTTCGTCCCAGGAATAGGACTAGATATAGTCATAATATCTCCTCCAATAGCTTTGTGTATTTTTTTTGCCGCTTCCTCACAGCCACCCTTTGCCATCTCTGCAGTTGTTCTCGCTGGCAGAGGCCATTTTTTGGCAATACTGGCTGCGTCCGAAGCTATCTTTAGGGCCTTTCCAAATTTAGCTAATTTCCCCAGTACTGCGCATAGGCTATCGCCTATGTGCAACTAGTGTCAGTAGGCTATGCCTACCTTTCCGCCTTAGCGGAAAAACCGCGCGGGCATTGAACAACCAACTCACACTTGAAGCCCATCCGCAAAACTACATTACGCC
>JAIXUD010000018.1 GCA_027483645.1 Sphingobacteriales bacterium | reverse complement strand
TGGTCGCGCTCTCACGCCAGTTACCCATCGTAGCCTTGGTAGGCCGTTACCCTACCAACTAGCTAATGGGACGCACCCCCATCTCAAACCGCCGGAGCTTTAATTGCAAGAAGATGCCTTCTCGCAATGTTATGGGACATTAATCCTCGTTTCCAAGGGCTATTTCCCAGTTTGAGGTAGGTTGGGTACGTGTTACTCACCCGTACGCCGGTCGTCAGCAGCTATTGCTAGCCCTGCTACCCCTCGACTTGCATGTATTAAGCCTGCCGCTAGCGTTCATCCTGAGCCAGGATCAAACTCTCCGTTGTTGAAAAGTTTAGATCACTATCATATAGGATCGTAATTATTATTAATTGACGTTGTCCTTACTCGATGTACTTTCTGTTATTCCTTACCAATATCTCAAAGAACTTTATGTTTCACTTTGCTTCGCGCTTCGTTTCCGAAACCGCTTCCCCGTTAAGGGACAGCAAAGTTATCATTGTTTTTCTATTTCGCAAAATTTCCAGAAACTTATTTTCGATTTTTTTCTTGCCGATAAACGGTGAGAAGTATCGAGTTTTAACAGTGGTGCTTTTTGTATTGTGCGCCTCTTAGGTGGGCTGCGAGCACTTGTTTGTTTCTAGTTTCAAAAGAACTTCCTGTTGCACGTTTGCTTCAGGATTGTTTCATTCCCCGTTACCTCGTTTCGGTTTTGATAACCGCCTTTCGGTAAGGGACTGCAAAGGTAATGCAGTTTTTCTGTTTTGCAAATTTTCTAGAAACTTTTTTTAGTTTATTTTCCGTCGATAAATCGAGGCGTTTAAACCAATCCGCCAGAGGTGCTTTTTGTTTGCCCTTATAACAAGGTGCGGCACTTGTGTTGTTTCTAGTTTTTCGAAAGAACGACCACCGAAGCGGCTATTTGTTTTCTATTGCTTTTCGCGATTCTTCAATCGCTTTTCCCGTTTGGGATTGCAAAGGTAACGCTATTTTTTTATTCTCCAAACTTTTCAAGAAAACTTTTCGATTTTCTTTTCGGCATGTTTGCCGTCCATCAATCTAGCAGGTAAGAGCTTCTATATGATAGGCGCTCGCTGTGCCGTGTTTCCGTGTTTGGATTTGGTAAAGAACGTTTCCGTTTTGCAATGCTATTTTCAAATCGGGAATGCAAAGATGCGCTTCTTTCTCGCAATTGTGCAAGGCTTTTTGAAAATAGTTTCACAATAATTTAACAACAACGTTTAACCCGCTGATAACTATAGTACAAGCCGTTTATTGGCGCCTATATTTTTAGTAGGGAGTTGCTTTTACGGCCGTTTGCCCGAAAGGTTTCAACCGGATGCAGGTATATTACTGTAGGCTAAAAAGAAAGGCTCCCAGGCGCTTGTAGCTTCAACAGACTCATTGTTCGCTTTCGCTCCCTCTGTTTCTCTATCTATATAATACTACTCTTGCTCTGTTTTATCCTTGGGCTCGCGCTTGCGCAGGTACTTACTGAAGGCCTCTATATAATAGTCATCAAACACTATCTTGGTAATATCTGTAAATGGGATGCGGGTAAGCTCTTCATTGGTATAGCCCTTTGCATCAAAAAACCGGATAAACACCGCCACCGAAGTCACCTTAGCAATAGGCCCGATAACGAACATCTCGTTTTCGGTGCCATCATTCTGTACAATAATGCTCTTGCCCGCCTGCTTAAGGGAAGTAAACAAGGCCGTGTAGCTCACCAAATCCACCGGCGTATCCAGCACGGCCTTGGCCTTAATGCCCTCCCACTCCATTATTTTGTCGCAATACTTGGTGCCGCCGTCTCGCTTTACCTTCTTTATATAGTGCATGGGTATCACCACGCAGCCCCGAGGCAGAAAGTCTTCCACTTCATATACCACCACCAACTCATCGGTATGGGCCAATATGTAGCCATTGGTTATGTACCGGGCATGCTTATCCATCTTACGGTAGATGCTACAGTACTTATGCTCGGCTTGGTACTTTTCTATCTTGGCTTTTATGCTTTCTTTCTCCATTTGTCAGAATCAGCCCTTCGACTACGCTCAGGATGACATTAATTTACAGAATTAGGAAATTATAGAATGAAAACCGAAACTACGTTAAATAGATTCAATGGCCTAAGCAATGCTTTTAAGTTAAGGAATTTGCTTGTTGAATCACTTTTCCTGAAACGCATTACGTACGCAGGGCGAAAAGGCCCTACGCTAGAATTCTTATGCCCCTTTGGGGCGTACCTAATATTCGTTGCCAGTTTTTGGAAGCAGTCTTGTGTCTTGTGTCTTATATCTTGTGTCTAAACTAAGCCGCTATTCCCAGCTCCCTCAACACAGCGCTTACCCCGTTGATGATAAACTGAATGCCGATAGAGAGCACGATAAAGCCCATAACCCTGGTAAGGGAGTTGAGGCCCGATGCCCCCAGGCGCGAAACCAGCTTGGGCGCTACCAATAATATAAGGTAGGTAAACAGCCCACAGACGAAAATAACCCCTACGATAATCAAATAATCAAACCAAGTAGCAGCCTTGGAGAAGTACCCTATTAATAAGGAGATGGAACCCGGCCCCGAAAGTAGCGGTATGGCCAGCGGAGTGAGGGTGATATCCTCCTTGGCGATGGCCTCGTGCTTCACCTTTTTATCAATCGCGCGGTTTTTGGCATGCTCGCCCTGCAACAGCGCAAAGCCAGAACTGATAATAATGAGGCCGCCAGCTATACGCATGGCATCGATACTGATACCGAAGAAGTTGAGGATGTAGCTGCCCACAAAAAAAGCGATAAGCAGGATGATGACCATATATATACTGGCCTTGAGGGCGGTCTGCCGGCGTTGCGTTGCCGTTTCGGTAGCGGTGAGGCTAAGAAACACGGGCATGGCACCGAGTGGGTTGAGTACCGAGAACAAACCCGCAAAGGCCGAAAGAAACAAGGCTATGGAAGCATCCATGGTGCAAAGATAGGGATTAGGTGGGATTGGTTATTGGCTATTCGTTATTCGTTATTCGTTATTCGTTATTAAGGAATTCGTAATGCCTTGATTAGGTTCACTAGCACAGGGAGGCAAAACATCTACTATTTAAGTACTGGTTGACCAATCAACCAATCAACTAATAACCAATAAGTCTCCATTGGTTAATTAATGCTTCTTTTAGTTAATAACCCTTAAAGCCGCTAGGAGTTGCTTTGATAATGATTATGCTCCATTTACCTTTAGCCTTGCACACTATAACCAACCTATCCCATGACCAAAACCACCAAATTCGTCGCTACTACCCTTTGGATATTGTTTTCACGAAGCTATGATGCTTATTGCACCAACCAGCTAACGCCCGACCTAAGCAAAGAAGCCAACCCGCTGGTTTCGGTTTTGGGAATGACTTGGGCACCGCTACTACTCACTATCGGTTTACTCACGCTCTACGTAATATACACGTACTACCTTACACTCTTCAAACCTAAAAACCTGCTGCCGAACGAAAAGGGCTACTCATTTAGCAGCATCGCAGCCTACCTATACCTTGGGCAAAAGGAACACTGGACCGCATTACTCTATAAACTACCAAACAGTTTTAGCAGGTTCAACCACTATATGGGGCATGTACTTACTAGGTGCCTGGTTTTTGTGGGCTTCGTTTCTACCATTATGTGGCTGTTGATTAACTATACCGACTATTATAAAACCGTACACAGCGCACCAATGATTTACGGTATTATACTAATAGGTATTGGGGTGATTACTTATAGGTGGAACAGGGAGCAGTATGAACAGTATTTGGCGGAGCAAAATGCTTATAAATGAATATTATTACTACACTCTGCCGATTGTGGACTGTTGACTAATGACGGTGGACAAAACGAACTGCCCATTTGAAACAAGCCTGCTACCAATTCCTTATTTTAGCAGTGTGATAAAGCTGGAAGATAATTATAGGCATAAGGGGTTGCGGAAAAAGCTGGTGGAGCTACTGCGCGAGAAGGGCATTAAGGATGAGCAGGTTTTAACAGCCATCAATACTTTACCGCGCCACCACTTTCTGGATGCGGCGTTTATGGAAACCGCCTATGAGGACAAGGCCTTCCAAATAGGGCAAGGGCAAACCATTAGCCAGCCATATACCGTAGCTTATCAAACAGAACTACTAAAAATTGAAAAGCGCGACAAGGTATTGGAAATCGGCACCGGTTCGGGCTACCAGGCCTGCGTACTGAGCCTGATGGGTGCGCGTGTATATACTATAGAGCGACAGAAAAAGCTACACGAGAAAACCACAGCACTGATAGAAGCCCTCAACCTGCCCAACATACGCCAGTTTTATGGTGATGGTTTTGAGGGCAAGGCCATGTTTGCCCCTTTCGATAAGATATTGATAACCGCCGCCGCCCCCGAAATACCAGAAAAGCTATTGGAGCAACTTAAGATTGGCGGACTAATGGTAATACCCTACGGCGAAGGTGTAAACCAAACCATGCTGCGCCTCACCAAAATTTCCGCTAGGGAAATTGAGACCGAAGAGCTAGATGATTTTAAGTTTGTGCCGATGCTGAAAGGCGTGGCGCGGTAGCGCTGCGCGCGGACGATGGACCATGAACCAAAGACCATGGTGTGCTTCAAGCTCTAACTACAATTGTTTAGTGTGGATATGCACATAAGTACACCCTCGCACCATAAAGTAATGTTCTGCCACAAACAAATCGCCCGCTATTAAAGAATAGGTTGGATTAGCTCCAAACCTATTGATGTTTCCTATGGTGTTAGGGCCAAGCATCACACTCCCTTCAAATAGCATTATACCGTTTTTAAAAAATTTGATATAAACTTCCTTCGAAAAATTTCTATAAAACGCTGAATCTAGGTCATACCAAACTGCATATCGGTCAGCTACACCATCATTGTCAGAATCTGTATGCGTTTCTGCAACCAAAGTTTTAAGTGAATTGTCTAGAGTATCGAAACAGCCCACATTAACTGGAGCATTGGCCACACTGCCCGCATACAAAGCGTAAGGTACTGAGAGAAACTGCGTAGTGCTTAAGGTTACATATGTACCTGCATTGTCTAGCTCTGTTTTCAAGAAGTATGGGCCGTTCGCCCAATCGATACTTGCAAACGTACCAGAAGTGGCCGTGCCACTACCAATACCCAAGCTAAACGCACCGAAAGAACTGGTGGTTACCGCATGCGTTTCCACATAAACCGCGGTGCCCGTAATTGAGCCTTGCAATATACTAAACCGTAGGTTTGCCGCTTGGCTGGCTAATATATTGCCGCTTCCATCCCGCAATACTGCTTGATAATTAATAGCCTGTGGTGCTTGCGCCCAAGCAAACATGGTAACACACGCAACCAGCAAGAATGTAAATAACCCTTTCATACTTTTCTCCTTTTTCACAAATATGGCTAAACTAATCGAACACGGCAAAGCTCCATTGCTACTAATTTGCAGCAATCCATGGTCTTTCGTCC
Source organism: Sphingobacteriales bacterium (assembly GCA_027483645.1). GTDB lineage: Bacteria > Bacteroidota > Bacteroidia > Chitinophagales > CAIOSU01 > CAIOSU01. Next base: position 38,472 of record JAIXUD010000018.1, on the reverse strand, counting down.
TTTGTCCTTCGTCCAAAAATCCTAAATTGTGTTAACGCCATAACACCGATACAATACCTTGCGTTTGATGGAGACTGAAACATTAAACCGCAACAATGAGCTACCAAGCCTGGGCCAACTACTTTGAGCAGCACGCCAACCACTTTGACCATATCGACTTCGAAAAACCTGATGATCTATCGCTGGATGAGCTGCGGCTGATTAAAACATCGGTGCGCCAGTTTCAGCGGGGTGAACACTCCGAAGGCAAGCACCTAATGCAATATGCTAAAGAGCAAACCGCTTACAGTGGCGACGATAGCTACGAGCGGGCAATACAATGGTTTATAAAGGAAGAGCAACGCCATGCTATTGGCTTGGGTAAATTTATGCACACACATGGTATACGCAAAATAACCAGCGACCCGGTGGACAATATCTTCCGTGCGATGCGGCGGTACTTGGGCTTCGAGCAATCCATAACCGTATTACTCACCGCCGAAATCATTTCGCTTATCTATTATAGGGCACTGCACAAGGCCACGGCCTCTCCCCTATTACAGGCCATCTGCAACCAAATATTGCTGGATGAGGAATTGCACATCAACTTCCAATGCGAAACGCTAAAGGAAATTACCGCCGATCGTCCTGCGGCAATAGGGTTTTTATCGCGCAATTGGCAGCGGTTTTTGCTGGCCGGTACCGTAGTGGTGGTATATACGCAACACGGCAAGGCGCTCAAGGTGGGCGGATTTGGTTTTAGCCGCTTCGCCTTAGCCAGTTTTAAAACGCTCGAACGCAGCATCGATATGGTGTATAACAACGCGCCTATACAAAGAAGGCAGGAACAATGGGTGGTTTAAGATATTTTTATCAACCAAAAATCAAATGATAGCAACAGTTTCAAAACTATTTTGACTGAAAGTGAAAAATAGTTGCCCTAAAACGTAACTTTTTTCTTGACACCAGATTGAGTTGATACTATATTGCTCCTATCACGATAAACGAACAGCAGGGATGGCAAAAGCGCTACAACACAACGGACAAAAAATCAGCAGCTATTTCGTTAGCAATATTGGCTGGGAAGGTTGCCTTGGTGCTTTCATGATTGGTTGCTTCTTACTGTTCGGCCAAATCTAAAATTGGCCTGCCCGATTCTAGGGCATTTTTAAAATACCATTATTCCTCTTTTATCCAACAGCAATTTTCTCATTACCAGCTCTTCATCCTATAGTTTGCACCTTAGCGTTTTCCAACACAGTTAAGGTATTTCCAATTCCTCTTTCAAACATAATAACAGCCTCCTATTATTGGCTATTTCCTTGTTGGCGTTAGCATTAAATCTGCACATTCAAATCCTAGCCAACAACAAAGAGAACTAGCTAACACTTTTTTGCGTTGAACCCCACGGAAATGCCTAATTTTACAGTAAGTATAAGTTAGTCTATGGATCGTAAGTATTCGTTCTTAATGCCTTTCCTGTTTGCACTGGTGCTAGGCTTGGGTATTAAGTTTGGTTATGAGTTGAACAACCGCATCGGCCATAAGGCCCCAATCGGTTCGCATATATCGGATAGTCGGTTGGAAGAGGTGATGCGCTACATAGAAGTGAAGTATGTAGATACAGTGGACCGCGACAAGATTATGGGCGATGCCATTGCCTCCATGCTGGAGAAGCTAGACCCACATTCCTTTTATATACCAGCAGAGGACTTAGCCCAGGTAAACGAAAGCCTTGATGGCGAATTTGATGGCATCGGCATCGAGTTTTTCATTGTAAAGGATACCATTATAGTAGTGTCGGCCATAGCTGGCGGCCCTTCGGAAACGCAAGGTGTACAGAGCGGCGATAAGATTGTGATGATTGAGGACTCCATAGTGGCGGGCGTGAGCATTACCAACGAGCAGGTAGTGAAATACTTGCGCGGCCCTAAAGGCACGGAAGTACACATAGGCATTAGGCGCGCCGGTGCCGATGAGGTGTTGAACTACACTATAACCCGCGACAAAATCCCTCTTACGAGCGTGGATGTAGGCTACATGATTGACGATAGCGTGGGCTATATCAAAATCAACCGCTTCAGCGCCCATACTTACGAGGAGTTTATGGCGCAGCTTGATAAGCTAAAAGAGGCCGGTATGAAACGCCTGCTGCTCGACCTTCGCCAAAACCCAGGCGGTATACTTACCCAAGCCACGATGATTGCCGATGAGTTTATCAGCGGCCGCAGCATGCTTGTTTATACAATGGGCAAAGCTTACGGCACTGTGGACTACCAAGCCAAGATTGATGGCGAATTTGAAACCGGCTATTTAGCGGTATTGATTGACCAAGGCTCTGCCTCGGCGAGCGAGATATTGGCAGGTGCCATACAGGATTATGATAGGGGCTTGATTATTGGCCGCCGCTCGTTTGGCAAGGGCTTGGTACAAGAGCAGTATGACATGAGCGATGGCGCTGCCATCCGCCTAACGGTGGCACGGTACTACACCCCAAGCGGCCGTTGCATACAAAAGCCATACGACGAGCGCGATGCTTACGATAGCGACCTAAACCACCGTTTCGAAACTGGTGAGTACCTCAGTATTGATAGCCTACAGTTCCCTGATTCTTTGAAATTTGAAACCCAAGGAAAACGCGTGGTATATGGCGGCGGAGGCATTATGCCCGACATCTTTGTACCGATAGATACTACGCTCGATTTGGAGTACCTGGCCGGTATACAGATGTTTGTGCCATCGTTTGTATATAAATTCTACAGCAACAACCCGCAAGGCTTTAAGCAATATACCAACAGCGCCTACTTCAAGGCCAACTTTGAGGTAACCAACCAGTGGTTCAGCGAGTTTTTGGCATATGCTAAAGAAGAAGGTGCCGAGATTGACATGGCCAAGATAGCCAAGATTGATGCGCGCCTGCGTACCCTTATCAAAGCCCACTTTGCCCGCCAGTTATGGAAAGAGGAAGGCTTCTACCCCATCTTCAACTCCATAGACAAAACGTACCTGAAAGGGTATGAGGATTTGAAGAAATTTAAGGGGTTCTGATTGGACGATAGACCATGGACTGCTTCAAAATAGTTGATTGGGACAAAAAGAGTCTGTTCAATAAGCCATGGGCTGTTACTTCTTAGCGCCGCTCATATAGCAGGTCTGGTCGGTGCGCTGCAGTAGGTTGGTATCAAAACCTTTCTCTCTAGCTATTACCAGCAATTGCTGGTAAACATCTTCCTCCATTTGAGGCATACGGTTTAGTATCCATAAGTATTCGCGGTTGGGGTGGCCTACTAGGGCGTAGCTATAATCATCGGCCAGGGCTATTATCCAGTAGTCGCCCTTAAATGGCCAAAAGAACTGCACTTTAAGCTTTGCGTTGGTGGTTTTGTCGGCTATCCAAGCTTTGCCATTAGCCTCGTTGTTTTTGCCGGTGGCGCTGCCTTTGCGGCAACTATTCAAAACTTCTACATATCCTTTCTCTTTATTGAAAGTGTATATTGCCTTCGTACAGTGGCAGCCCTTCTGAAAGCGGTTGGGGAACAAGGCAATCTCGAACCATTCGCCCATATACCGTTCCACATCTACATAAGCTACAGTTTGTAAGTCTTTATCTTTCGATGGCATGGAATGCATTACCGCGGCTGTGGCTGCTGCAACGCTACCAATGATGCCCAATGTGGTGAGGATGTGTTTACGTTTCATTGTTGGTTGGGTTATTAGTTACTGATTATTGGTTACTGGTTATTAGTTATTGGTGATTTTATAACTGCTTCCTGATTTCTTATTAACCAGTAACCAATAACCAACAACCAAATAAAAATGGGCCGAAACCAATGGTCTTGACCCATATTGACGGCGAAAGCTCCTCGGTTAGTGCTACACCTTTATCTTATCCGCGCCCAAATATTAACCTTACAAGTACCGCTATTATAGCCAGCACCAATAGTACGTGAATGAAGGCACCTACTGAGTCTCCAAATGCAAAGTAACCTACTAGCCAACCTATAAGCAGGATGATAGCGACTAACCATAGTAAATCTCTCATAACTTGTTGTGCTTATTGTGTTTGTAATTGAATAGTTGTCAGTTTTTTAGTCTTTACTACCAAGGTTGATACCAACCCCCACCATAATAGCCAAGTCTTTATTTTTCAGTAGGAAAGGTTGATTATCACTGCGGTCGATGTTGACGCCGCCAAGGCCATACCGGAAATCGGCCGTGAAAAAGAGGCGGTTCATTTGTACATCCAAGCCAAAGCCCATTACGCCACCAGCGTCAACTTTTTGAACATCTATGTCATCCTCTACCGTTACACCATCAAAGGCTTCTACCTCGTATTTGCCTTGTATATTGTAGCTAAACTGGGGGCCTATGTACACGTGCGGATAAAATGTCTCATTAATAGGCAAGCGTAATTTAAACAGGATGGGCACATCCATATAAGTAAGTTTAATGCGCTGGTTAATGTTGAAGGTTTCATTTCGGTTGGTTGCCCCGCGTTGGCGGAAAAGCACCTCAGGCTGCACGCTCAATATTTTTAGGAAGGGTACATTGATAAACAGGCCGCCGGCAAAACCACTTCTCCAATCAATATCGCCTACATCATCGCCTCTTAAGGTAGATGCGGAATAACCACCCTTAATACCAATGGAGGATTGTGCCTTTACATCATTGCTCACTGCGGTTAGTGCTACTAAGGTGAGCATTATGCATGTTTTACTAATCATCGCTTTCATCGTTGCTCGTTTTCATCAGGATTAATAATATTGCCAGTACATAAGCGGTCTGCTATTGCCACATGGGCAAAGGTTGTACCCGTTAATAGAAAAGGATGGCTGGTAAAGCAGTAATTTAGTTGTATCAATGTTTTTTATTGCAGTTATGCTTTTACGCTTGGATGTTGCCCTGTGTATGGGCAAGCAACTACGGGTATTAATTTCCCCATTAATATAGCGCTGGGGTATAATTACTGCACATAAAAAAGGGCCACAACTTAGTTGTAGCCCTTGAGCATAAAGACGATTTTGGCGATAAAGCTATTACCCGCGGCGACCCGAAATTACCCTAATCAGAATAACGATAATGGCCAGAACTAACAGGATGTGAATAAATGAGCCTACTGCGCCTGCAAAGCCAATGTAACCTACTAGCCAACCTATAATAAGGATGATAGCAACTAACCAAAGTAAATCTCTCATAATAGTGGTTTTAATTGTTAAGTAATTCGTGAGTTTTTCTTTTCACCGCTTCCAGTATAAGTGCGGTGTACTATTACTAGGCTATTTCTATGCCATTGCACCTTTCAGCACTATCCCATGTGGGATAGTACCGATTAAGTGGCTGTTTACAAACAGTTAATACCGTTCATTAACCCTGAAATAGGTTAATTGAGGAAAAATTGTGGAGTATTTGCGTGGACACATTTGCCCAAACTGTATAATTTCTGGGGCATAGTGGTGAAAATATGCTGAGTGTTGGGGAAAAAATACAAACTACACCCCAGTTTGTGTGTATTACTGGACGTGAGCAAAATAATATGCAGCCCCAAAACCGCACCAATACTAGGCTTCAGTGTATATCTGTAAGCGTTGCTGTCACTTATTTTCAGCTATTCGCAACATTCATACGCCATTATCGTAATAAAGCATGTGGTATGATATTGGAATCTTGGTTAGGCATTAGTAACCTAACAAGACGTGAGAGATGAGAAAGATATTCGGAATTGTAGCTGTAGTGGGAAGCATTTGTGGTAGTGCAAGTGCTCAAGCGGATCTAACCTATGCGATAGCATCATTGGAAGGATATTCTCGCACCGAGGTGGTAAGATTGCTCTTAACCTCTCAATATGACAGCGAACTATTGTTGTTATCTAACGAGGCTAGCATCGACAACTATAACAAGTCGAAAACTAATGAGCCCATCACTACCCCAGGTAGTGCAAAACAGGTAGACGATAAGAATTTCTACCCAGAAATGGTGAAAACCAAAGAAGCTGGAAAAGAATATACCGAAATACAGGTAATAAACTTGAACGGTATGTTGATGAGCAACGTGGTAATGGGCAGTGTAACCAACACGCTTGAAAAAGAAACCCGCTACATAGAAATAACCCCTGAAGATGCTGCCAGCCCAATGGTAATGAGTGTATTGCCTGCCATCGAGCTCTCAGCTATCGATAACAAGAACACCTTTACCTACAGCACAGTTAAAAACTTTACTATCGGTACCTCTAAAGGTAAATACTTCGTCATTGCTGACGACAACACTTACAGGTACTATGATTCAAACAAACTTGGTGGAAATCAAAAATTAGTTGAGGAACTGAAAAAAGGTAAGCCTATTACTGCTCAAACCTTCTTCTACGAAGCACAAGAGAATGGCTTAATTAACCCTGACATGACCCTAAAAGAATTTATGACCTTAAGCGTTGAAGAGCACCGCAATTTGATGGTAATCGACGGCGAATAAAATAAAAGAATATCAATTTCGTCTTTAAAGAGCGCCACCCACTGGCGCTCTTTTTTATTTTTGTGGAAACAAAATGAGGCTGAAGCCGTTTTAAACCGTATGCCCCAAGCACAACATCATAAGTTATATCCATATCCTGAAGGATGGTATGCCGTTGGTTTCAGTAATGAATTGGCTACTGGTCAGGTGCTCACCCGTAAGTTTATGGATAAGGAAATCATCCTTTTCCGCACCGCATCTGGCAAGGCATGCGCTACGGAGCCGTACTGCCCGCACATGGGTGCCCACCTGGGCCACGGCGGCACGGTAGTGGATGAAACCATACGCTGCCCATTTCATGGTTTTTGCTTTGATACCAGTGGCCAATGCGTAGCCACGGGCTATGGCACCAAGCCAAACCCCAACGGGCGCCTGCATATATACAACTTACAAGAAAAGCACGGTATACTATTGGTACACCATAGCCCTGCCGGCACCGAGCCGACGTGGGAAGTGCCCGATATGAATATGGATAGCTACGCACCTATGCGCCACATACAGTGGCAACTAGATAGCCACCCGCAAGAGACATCAGAAAACAGTGTGGATATTGGGCACCTTACCATAGTACATGGTTATGAAAAGGTTGATGTGCTTGAACCATTAAAAACCACGGGCCCCTACCTATACTCCAAGTACACCATGACCCGTAAGGCCGATTTTTTGGGAATCGGCTTCAAAAAGATAAAGGCCAACTTTGAGGTGCACCTGCATGGGCTGGGCTACTCCTTTGTGCAAGTTGAAATACCAGAGTTGCACATGCGTACCCGTCAATTTGTACTGAGCACCCCAGTGGGCGACAACCAAATACATTTGCGCATAGCACTAGCGGTGGAGCAGATAGAAAAACCAGCCAAAATATTCCCGCTATTAGCAGTACTTCCAAGTAGCCTGGTTACACGTTTTGTATCGCAAGGGGCATTCAAAGCATTTATGCACGATGTAGGGCAAGATTTCCATATTTGGGAGAACAAGGTGTACGTGGCCCCGCCAGCCCTTGCCGCTGGCGATGGCCCCGTGGGCCAATATCGCGTGTGGGCAAAGCAGTTTTATCCGGCCTAGCTGAGAATGTTATATCAGCTACTCACCTAATCCATGTTCCAACAGCAAAAATTACTTCTTGACACTACGGAACTAATGGGTTAATTAGCCAGTTAAACAATTCCAATTACTATGCAAGGCATCTATCTGGCCAGCAAACCTGCTCTGAATTCATCAAAATATTACGGCAGCATTACCATAATATTATCCATGCGTTTGCGTTATATGAATCCACCTGTAATTTTTTAGTGGCGCGGTAATATAAATATCCGTAACTTACGCACTCTTTTGAAGTATTGACGGGCTGATAACTATGGTGGGGTTAGTTTATGAATAAAAAACACAATGTTTATATCTGGTGAGCACACCCTTAACATTAGGGGTTTTTCACCTTCGCAAACAAGAATTTAACAGATAAAGAACATAAAAACCAAAAACCTGATCAGTAATGAGGCAACTAAAGATCTCAAAATCCATTACCAATCGCGACAGCCAGTCCCTGGAAAAATACTTGCAGGAAATCGGTCGTGAAGAATTGCTCACAGCAGAAGAAGAGGTTAATTTGGCCCAGCGCATCAGGGAAGGGGACCAACGCGCGTTGGAAAAACTTATCCGCGCCAACCTACGTTTCGTAGTATCGGTAGCCAAGCAGTACCAAAACCAAAGCCTGTCGCTCAACGACTTGATCAATGAGGGTAACTTGGGCTTGGTGAAAGCCGCTCAGCGTTTCGATGAAACGAAAGGTTTCAAATTCATCTCCTATGCCGTATGGTGGATTCGTCAATCCATCATCCAAGCTTTGGCCGAGCAGAGCCGCTTGGTACGTTTGCCGCTAAACAAAGTAGGCTCTCTTACCAAAATCAACAAGGCCCTGGCCGAGTTGGAGCAGCAGTACGAGCGTGAGCCTACCGCTGAGGAGCTTGCCACCCTTTTGGAGATTAGCCCAGAGGAAGTAGCCGCTACCATGAACATCAGCACCCGCCACGTAAGCGTTGACGCGCCTTTTACTGATGGCGAAAGCAACTCGTTGCTAGATGTGCTTGAGAACCACGACACCGACCGTACCGATATGGGTATGGAATACCACGACAGCCTACGTAAGGAAACCGAGCGCACCTTGGCCACCCTTACCGAGCGCGAGCGCGGTGTGTTGAAGTTGTTCTTCGGCATCGGAGTAGAGCACCCTATGACATTACAAGATATTGGCGAAGAGTTCGGCCTAACCCGCGAGCGCGTACGTCAAATCAAAGACAAGGCCATCAACAAGCTGCGCGCCACTAACAAGTGCGACGCCCTTAAAGCTTACTTGGCCCAATAATTACAACCAAACGTTGTATTTCGACCGAGAGGGAACTGGTGAAAACTGGTTCCCTTTTTTTATTTCGGGTGTCTGAATCAGAATTTTCAGAATTAAAGAATTACCGAATTTGTTTCGAGGTAATATCTTGTGCTGGATATAAAGCAATGCGCAGTTTTGGGCAAATCTCGCAGTGTGTCATGGTGAGCGGAGCCGAACCATCCGTAATACGGTCACGAAACACATGTCCAAGGTTATCACGTTAAGTTAGGAAAAGGGTGTTATGCCACCTACATTATGGATGGTTCGGCTCCGCTCACCATGACACCCGAAGAGGATGTAATCCAAGGGTAGAACAACTTATAACGTAAGCCCCGTAACGATTCTGTAATTCTTAAATTCTATAAATTCTGATTCTGACAAGCAACCCGTAACTCACTTCACCACCTCCCTCACATACTCGTCCGCATCGTGCGCCTCTTCGTGGATAAAGATGCGCACGGCATTTTTACTGGGGCGTATTTTGCCGCCGAAAATGTTGGCGTATACATAGGTAACCTGCGCACCAAAGAAGAAGATGGTGGACGAGTAGAATATCCAAACCATCAATACCAGCACCGAGCCGGCGGCATCGTAAAGCGACGCCACGTTGCTGTTGCCCACATAATAGCTGATGAGGTACTTGCCGAGGCTGAACAGCAGCGCGGTTATAGTGGCACCTACAAAAGCATCGCGCCACCTCATACGGGCATCAGGCAATAGGCGGAAAATCATAGCAAACAGCACAATGGTAATACCCAGCGGCACCAAGAAAGCAGTAGAGTTTACATACCACATTTCCAACCGGGGCATTAGCCTCACTATCCAATCTTGAAAGAAGGAAACCATGGCATTGAGGATGAGGGAAATAAGCAGCACAAAAGCCAAGCTTAGCACCATAGCAAACGACAACAGCCTATCAAGGCCCAGCTTTATCCAGTTTACTTTAGGTTTGGCCTTTACCCTGAAGATGTCGTTGAGCGAGTGCTGAATGGTGATAAACACGGTGGTGGAAGCGAACAACAAGGCTACTATACTGATACCGGTAGCCCACCAGTTTTTCTGGAACACCCCGATGTTGCTTATGGTATGCATCAGTTCTGCCGCGCCGGCATCGCCTACTAGGGCTGCCATTTCTATTTCTAGCTGCCTCCTAAAGCTATCCTCCTCCAAAAATACACCCGCAAGGTTGATGATGATGATAAGTATGGGTGGTAGCGAAAAAATAGTGTAGTATGCCAGTGCCGCTGCCATTTTCATGGTATCCTCGTCGCTGAACTTATCAAACGAGAGCTTGAGCATCTTCCATACATTCTTTAATGTCTCTTTCATGTTTCCACAGTTTCGCCACATCAACCCCACAGCTGCCACAGTTTTGTATAGCTTACAAAAATCAGGCACTTTTTTTGAAAGGTAACAATGTACTTAAACTAAATTGGGCATCACTTAATTCCAAGTACCATGATTTTCAAAAACGCGCTGGTAATTGACGATGAGGTAGAGATAGGTCTTTTACTTTCCGCGCTGTTATCAAAGTTGGGCATAGAGGCAACATACGCTAGCAACTTAGATACTGGATTGCGAATGTACGAAGAATCTAGGCCACACCTGGTTTTTTTGGATTTAAACCTACCCGATGGCTCGGGTTTTAGCGTGGTGCAGAAGATTAAGGGCAATGGCCTCCACACTAAGGTAGTGGTAATAACCGCAGAAGATGGCTCTAAAGAGCGGGCCATGGCCGCCCATTTGGGTGTTGATTTTATAATACCCAAGCCACTAAACAGAGCGAGTATACTGGAAGCGCTGAACTATTTAAGTATTGACAGCAACGATGGATGGGCAAATAATTCTACAGTTTCACATTAGAAAACGAGTATTTTTTTCTACTACCTTAAAAGCATATCTTTAAAGAACCATCAACCTAACTAATTTTTTATGGCAATGAAGCGGATATTGATTGTAGATGACGACCAGGATATTTGTGCTCTATTAAAGCGGTTTCTTGGGCGACATGACTATGAAGCAGATACTTGCCAACGTGGCGAGGACTGCCTACAAAAGCTGAATAAAGACAAGTTTGACTTGGTGCTGTCGGATTTCCGGTTGCCCGATATTGAGGGTTTGGATTTGTTGAAGGCCATCAAAGGCATCAACCCCGACCTTCCCGTTATCATCATTACCGGCTATTCGGATGTGAAAGTGGCGGTTACGGCCATTAAAATGGGTGCATACGATTATGTAACCAAGCCTATTTACCCGGAGGAAATCCTTAACACCATTAAAAGTGCCTTAGAAGCCAGGGCTAACCCTAAAGCTCCGCAAGCGGCCATGCCCATCAAAAAGTCGGCGATAGAGGCGGCCCGTGCAGGTAAGAGCACCTATGTGATAGGCGATAGCCCACAGGCGCGCAGGGTATATCAAGAAATGGAGCTGATAGCCCCTACCAACATGTCGGTAATCATTAACGGCGAAACTGGTACAGGTAAGGAGTATGTAGCCAACGAGATACACCTGAAAAGCAAAAGACACAGCGGGCCCTTTATGGCTATTGACTGTGGTGCACTGCCTAAAGACCTGGCCGGTAGCGAACTTTTTGGCCATGAGAAAGGTGCTTTTACTGGTGCCATAAAGGACAAAGAAGGCAGCTTTGAGCAAGCCAATGGCGGTACCCTGTTCCTGGATGAGATAGGCAACCTATCTTATGACATACAGGTGAAGATGCTGCGGGTACTGCAAGAGCGCAAAATACGCCGTGTGGGTGGCGTGAAGGATATTGAAGTGGATGTGCGCATACTAGCCGCTACCAACGAAGACCTGAAGGCTGCTGTGCGCGAGGGCAAATTCAGGGAGGATTTGTACCACCGTTTAAACGAGTTTTCTATTGACGTATCGCCGCTGCGCCGCCGAAAGGAGGATGTGTGGTCTTTCGCCCACCACTTCCTGCGCTTGGCCAACGAAGAGCTGGAGAAGAGCGTGCTGAGCTTTAATGATGAAGCGAAAGAAGCCCTGTTGAGCTACCCATGGTTCGGTAACCTGCGTGAGCTGAAGAACGCCGTGAAGCGTGGCGTACTGCTGTGTCAAGGCGAGCAGATTGAGCTGCAGAACTTGCCACCGGATGTTATCCACTACGACCACAACGGCCACGACCACCACCACGACATGGGCACCGACCTAAAAGGTGCAGCCGTGGAAGCGGAGAAAGATGCCATAGTAAAGGCCCTTGACGAGTGCCGCGGCAACAAGAGCAAAGCCGCCAAGTTGCTGAACATTGACAGGAAAACGCTATACAACAAGCTGAAAAGCTACGGCATAAAAGCATAACCACCACAGCACCAATTGAAGAGCGAGCTGTACCGAAAGGTGCGGCTCGCTTTTGTTTTAGTTGATTGGTAGTATGTAACCCTCACCTAGCCTCTCCCAGAGGGAGAGGGACTTTAACGCCTCGTCTTTCGACTCGTTAAAAATTGTATAATTTATCGGGAATTTAAGTATAACTTCTTGCCAGAGGCAAGGAGTCATAAGTCCCTCTCCCATTGGGAGAGGTTAGGTGAGGGAGCCGCAATACGGTCAGTTGCCGCAGGCATTTAAAACATTACTTTTGAAGGAACGAGTAAATATGGGCTTTCGGAGTACAAATGTAAATGCATGTAAGTGGGTTGCCGAAATGGTAGAAACCACCTTTAATGCCGTAGGCAATGCAGCGGGCGACCTGCTCTCCACTATCGGTAATACTATCGGTGGCTGGTTTGCGGCAATTGGTTTGGCGCTTGGCGGTATCCCATTTTTAGCTAATCTCTTATATTGGTTGGGCGATACCTTATCGGGTGTTCTGGCATTTGTAGGCACTATTATTAAAACAGCGGTTAACACCATCGGCAGTTTCGTCATAGGGGTTATTGAGTTGGTTGGCGGTGCACTAATGTTTAATCCGGCTATGCTCTTGGAAGGCATTATGAATGTTATGGTTCATGGTATCGGTGGGCTGGTGGTGATGATAGTGGCTTCTTTTATTGATTTCCTGCAATCCCTGCTGCATATACAAGGCTTTAAGAGGCCGTTGCAGCAAGATGAGATAGCGGTGCTGAGGATGGTGTTCGGCAAATCGCTGGCGCTATATAACATTAGGATTATTGAGGAGCGCGGCCGCTCGGGCCTCTGGGCGCTCAATAGCATGGGAAGTGGCAGCCCTAGGGCGATAGCTATTGGCAACACTATCTACTTTCAGGGTGGGTATAAAGATAGCAGCTGCCAAAAAGACTATGGTTTGTTGGTGCACGAGGCCACCCATTGCTGGCAGTTTCAAAACGTGGGCACCAGCTATGCCATCCGATCGCTTATCCGCAACCAGCCAGCAGATTATAAATGGGAGCCCGAAATAGCCCGCGGCGCTGCATGGAAAGATTTCCGCGTGGAGCCCCAAGCACAGTTTCTGCAAGACTTATACAATAAAGGCTACGTGGCCAGCTCACACCCACCCGAAAAAGGCCAATTTTTCGAATCAAACCCTTGCTATGACAACCATCACTTCAAAGTGAACGGAAAAGACTACGCCAACTTCGCCATAGAAACCGTATTGTATATTAAGGCATTGACAAACTCCGGGGTGTCGCAGTACCTTTGAGGGATAGCATGAATGGGGTTTAATGCGTATATTGTTTGTTTGATGGTTCTGGGGGTATTCTCGCTAATGTAGACAGGGGTCGACCACTTTACTCGAATAAAGCGTTACGATTGTAAATTCATTATCCTAACATGAGATTTTTCTTGGTCCTGACATATATGATTGGTATCGTAAGCTCTCTTGACGCACTAAGCCAAACAGTTACCTTCAATCATAGGATTGACGATGGACTAAATAATTTTGGACTAGGTGTTATCGAAACCGACTCAGGTTATATCATGTATGGCAGGGGTTGGTCTGCAAGCCTGCAAAACGGTGTTAGTATCAAGTTCTTTAAAACTGACTTTTATGGCAACATAACGGATTTTAAAGAGTATGGAGCAATAAGTGAAAATTGGAATCCAGGGTTTGGCAATAGTGGGACCCTCACTTATGACGGTAATTATGCTCTTGCTGGGGTTAGGGCTACTTCGACCGGGCAACGGGGATTGTTAATTAAGTTTGACAATAATCTGGATACTATTTGGTTCAAGAGCTTTCCTTCTGCTGATGGACTAGCATTTTATCAATGCAGGGAAACTGTTGATAGTGGTTTTGTTATTATTGGGGCAGGTAGCGATAACGACCCAGATAATAATATTCTTCTAGTCAAGACAGACAGTTTGGGCAACGAACTCTGGCGCCAAGAGTATGGCGGCTCGTACAGGGATATTGGCTGGACTGTAGAGTTAACCCCTGACGGCGGGTTCATTATCGGGGGCGATAGCTACCAAGACGGCACCTTGGATTCCAGGAGCGGTATCATAATCAAGGTGGACAGCGCTGGCAATGTGGAATGGGACAAGTTGATCGGTTCTGGGTTAGACGACGGGGTGTTTAATGTAAATACCACTATGGATGACGGTTATGTGGTTTGGGGTAATTTAGATACCTTAAATCCCCAAGTGCCTATTGCATATGTTGCAAAGCTCGATTTAAACGGAAATATAATCTGGAAAGATTTGTTTCTTTCATATGACATAGCGTTTTTGAGCCATTGTGAGCAACTGAAAAACGGCAACATTTTGAGCGCCGGTGAGGTTAGGCTTGATACTTTGCCCGGTACGTTCGCTTGGTTGGTGTTACACAACGCTGCGGGTAACAAACTATGGGAGAAGTATTATTATTGGGATGTTGACACCTTACTGGGTATGCGCTTTACCGACTTTATCGAAACCAGTGATGGAGGAATTCTCCTAACTGGTGCTACTGATAGGCTAGAAAGCGATGGTGCCATCCGCGAGCAGTTCCTCCTAATGAAACTTGACAGCAATGGTTGCCTATCAAACAATTGTGGCTTCTTTACCGGTATTAAAGAATACATCCCTCAAGGTAATGTAAACGCACATCTTTACCCCAACCCCACCACTGGCAACCTCACCATAGAGCTGCCCAGCGAAGCAACAGGCTATACTTTCACCCTCTATAACATACTCGGCCAGCTGCTATATGAGAGCCCCCTTGCGCAGGTCACCACCGTGCTCAGCATCAACCAGCCCCCCGGCCTATACCTTTACCAGATAACGGGCAACGGGGCAGTGCAAAACGGCAAGCTGCTGGTGGAGTAACGGAGCTTAAATGTATGAGGTTAACTCCTACAAAATTGGCTAATATCTTACCAGTTAAACCGCAGCCCACCATTAATTTGCCTAAATCCGCCTGGCATAATGCCCGATGATACGCGGTGCAATCGTGATGCTTGATAGATATCACCACCGAGGTTTTTAGCCGCAACAAATACGGTTAGACCTTTTAGCACCTTGTTCTTTACGTTGGCAAATGAATAGGCAATATTGGCATCGATAGTATTGTAAGCGGCCAGTTTGCCAATAGCGCCTTCGCCAGTTTCGTTGTTGGTGTTCAGGTAGTCGGTATACTGTGCACCCACCATGTTCAAGTTAAGGCCTACTTGTAGCCCTTTGTAGCCATAGTTGATGCTAAAATTGAGGATGGTATTGGGTATGTAAGGCGCCACGTTGTTTTCAATACCACCCTTTCCAAACCTTAGGCCTAGTGCTTCAATATCATCAAAGTCATCAATGGTAAGCGTGCGGGTTATCAAACTATCGCCATCGCTACCCGCTATATACACGTCATATCCGCCGCGCTCGTTGTTTATTTTGTCTATCACTTCTGCCTTGCTGGCATCGGTGTGCTTGGCACTAAGCAAGTCCGTGTCTGCCAGTACACCCCCGGTTATTTTGGATGTCATGTAGGTTACTGATGCACCAATGCTTAGGTCGTGGCCTTTGGTTTTAAATAGCTTATGCAGGTTAAGCGTGCCGCCAATTTCCAAGCCTTGTATGTTCACCTCGCCTAAAGTTTCAAACGCCTCGTTTCGGCCAGCAGAGTAGAAGTTCGTAAAGTTGTTGTTGAAATATACAATCTGCGTAGCAAAAAGCTCTTTGGCAAAAGTGCCACGGGTACCCACTTCAAAGTTGATGCTGCGCTCCGGCTTAATGTTGATGGGGTCATCGGTGCCAGGGCTGCTCACGGCGCCATCTTCCACGGTTAAGAAGCCATACCCAGCGGTTGGCGGCGTGTAGCCTTGGTACAAGCTGGTATATACATTGAGGAAGTTAGCGCTGCGGTTAACAACATCGTAACCGATGGAGGCACCGCCTAGCACGGCCGTAAAGGTATTTTTGCTTGAGCCATAGTTCTTACTGCCATCGTTGGCCGGGTCAGTAGCAATGCTAATCAAATCGAACTTGCGCATTGTTACCGATTCAAACCTAATGGCCGGGGCCACGGTTAGCCCCTTATAGCGCAATGTTTTCTTTACATAAGCAGAGCCCGCTAGTAGGTTAAACTGGTTGTCTTTTATCAAGCGGCCGCTGCGCGCAAAGCGAGAAGAATCGTTTCTAAACTCGACATCCATAAACTGCTCCATGTGCAGCTTGCCCCCTACTTCCAGTTGGCCGCTCCAGTCGTCCTTGGCCCAGTCATACTTCAAGGTTTCCGACAATCCAAAAGTGTTGAACGTACGGTTTCGGGCTCTGGTTTGCTCGCGGCCATTGGCTATCCTACCTACCCTTACCCAGTCATCGTCGGTAAAAGTTTGACCTTTAAGGAAACTGTAGCGCTCATTAAATATGGCCTCGCCCAAGTATGCTTCTGCATCTGCCGCGCGTATTAGGGTGTTCTCTTGGCGCCACCAATTGCGCTGAAACTGGTTGGCATATACTTTAGTAGATAGCATTAAGCCCTTGGCCAACTGCTGGTTGTATACCAAATCGACCGCATAGCGGCGGGTAAACAGGTCGTCGGCATCAAATGGGTTAATGGTAGGGTCAAGGTTGTACAAATACGGGGTAAGCGCGCTGTAGCTAGCCAAACTATTTTCTTGATGGAAGTTTACCTTCATATACACCGAAGCCTTAGGGCCTAGGTCGGCATATATTTTGGCAGTGGTATTGAAGATGTGCGATTGGCTGTTATCAATAAACCCACCAAAGTTTTTGTTGAGCAACTGTATTTCGGCACCCATGTTTTTCCATGTTCCGCCGTAGGTAAGGTATTGCGAATGGTAGCCATTATTGCCCGAGGTAAGGCTCACACCCAAGGTAGGTTTCAAAGGCGGGCGCTTGGTAATATAATTGATTACGCCGTACATGGTGTTGCTGCCAAGCGTTAGCACATCGGCACCCTTTATTACTTCAATACCATCCAGACGTTCGCTAGGCGGGTTGTAGTACATCTCTGGCGACAAATACTGCGCCGGTGCAATGGGGATGCCATCTTCCAGCACGAGCAGCTTTTCAGAGCGGCGTGCATACGAGCCCCTGATGCCCACGTTCAATCGGTTTGATATGCCCATATCGCCGGCCACGTTTATACCTGGCAAGCGCCTTAGTGCCTCCTCGGTACCAATCGGTTGTATACGCTCTAGGTCTTTTTTGCTCAAAAAGTTGCTGGTGCTCAGCACTTGCTTCTTATACAACGGGCTTCCTGCATTGTTTACGGTTACCTCGTTTATCTGTACCAGTTTTTCCTTTAGCTTTATCTCTCCCAGCACCAATACTTGGTCGCTACTGGTTATCAATAGGTTGTTAAAAGCTATCTTTTCAAAACCAATTGCCAATACTTCAATTTGATAAGTGCCTGGCGAAAGGTTTGCAATTGTAAACTGGCCCTTTGCATCGGTATAAACCCCTTTGCCGTTGTTGAGCACTATACTAGCAAAAGGTACCTCGGTAGTATCTTGTTGATATTGGATTTTGCCTTTTATAATAGCATTTTGGCCGAATAGCGCAACCGAGAGTAGTAAGCTCGCTAGCAGAATAGGTAGTTTCATTGTTGGTAGGTTAGTTATCTATTTAGACTAAGTTTAAATAGCACTGCGAAAGTAAGCCCATCTTGTTACGGCTGCAATACCACCATTAGGGTATAACGGATGGTATGCATGCCGCAAGAAAAACAATAGCGAACCCTTACACCTCCCTATCGCCAAAGGGTGGCACCCAGTTTTTGGCTTTCATGATAGCCTTCACCTCATCATAGCTTAGCGGATAGAAGTTGTGGCTATCCATCCCAATATCGAAGGCTAGTTTATCTTCCTTATCGGGTAGATTACCGTGGCTGTGGTTTAATTGCATCGACGTTGGCACCCATTTTTCCTTCACAATCGCAAGCGCAACCGGCAAACAGGTACGTTGAGCCTATCAATAATATTCCTAAAGCTTTCATAGTTTACGTGTTGGTTTGGGGTGGCAAGTGGAAGCCAAAGACCAACATACGCCACACATCAGTCCCATATCGTAAAGCTTCGCAAAGCCATGCTATAAGGGGTGATTTTGCCAAATGCCAGAAAACAGGAGTACGGTTACTTTATAAATGGGGTTGTAATTACCCGCCTATATCACTTTGGGGAACACCTTATGGGTAATAAAGCGATACTAGCTTTGCGGCATGGTGCCAACTAAAAGCATTACCTTCAAGCAAAACCCTATAGCGATGAAGAATCTATACATAGTGCTAATCTTAACCATCTTTACCATTGCCGCCACTTCTTGTAGCAAGTGCAAAAACGAAGACCCGCGCGCCCGTATCATTAACAACGGTACCGATGAAACCAGCGTGCAAATCAAAACATCGGGTGGAAATACCGAAAACATTAACAATATAGAAGTAGGTACCACATCCGATTATAGGAGCTATGCCGCTGGCGACGTAGAGTTTACGGTATCTGTTGGCAACAATAGCCCAATTGTAGAAACGGTAGTGATGGAAGAGTGCTTTGAGTACGATATTATAATTGGAGCAAACAATACCGTACTATCAACCCCTCGCGATAGGAACGAGGACTAAGTAACTAGGTTCAACCACATTAGCGCTATAGCTGCAAAAGCAGCCGGGGAGACTATAAATCCCCACGCTCAATTCTCCCGATGAAAAATTCGGAAGCAGCGGGTTTATGGCTTTTTCAAGTTTATACAATAACTTCATTGTATTGCCCGAGTTTGACCCTATTGCCCTTGTACCTACTATGAGCTACCTATTATCACTTTTCGCTACCGTGTTCCTTTGCCTTTTAGCTGCGCATGTTTATGCCCAGCCCATTCGCTACCTGCAAACGGACACTGCCCTGCACATCTTTTATCAAGATACGCTAAAGCCAGCCATCAGCTTTCCTTTGGGCGAAACGTTCTTAACCATTGGCAGTGGCAAGGAAAAGGTGGACTTTAAGATGGGGAGTTTTAAGTTTAAGGATAAGAAGTATAGACCCTCTTTCGAAATTGTAGATCTTCCGCAAATATGCTATAAAGGAGAAGTGTTAAGCCTAAACAATTGTTATACTGATAACGGTATCATCTGTGGCAGTTCATGGAGTATGGCAATATACCCTGGGCAAGATGGTAGTTTAAAAGTAAGAATTTTTACAAACCAAATAAAGAACCCTCGCATTACCCTCACCTTCCTATCTAACCCGCAAGAGCGCCTGCTGGGCTTGGGCGAGCAGTTTTCCTTTGTGGATTTAAAGGGCCACAAAGTTCCTATTTGGGTAGAAGAACAGGGCCTCGGTCGGGGCGATAAGGGCATCAGCTTTTTTACGGGTTTGGCCGGCGTAAAGGGCAACCACTACACCACCTATGCGCCTATACCGTGGCTAATGACTACCGGCGGGCGAGGCATTTTTAGCCAAAACACCCAGTACCAAGAGTTTGACCTTCGGGAAGATGATAGAATAACGCTGCAAGTATGGAGCGATACCCTAAGCCTGCTCCTTTGGCAAGCGCCCCAACCGCTCGATTTGCTAGAGCGGTTTACCGCCCTTACTGGCCGCATGCCCACCTTGCCTGATTGGGCTTATGGTACCATACTGGGCATACAGGGCGGCGATGAAAAGGTAATGCAGGCCACCCGCGATGCCCTAAAGGCCAGTAACCCCGTAACCGCTGTGTGGATACAGGATTGGGTAGGCCGCCGACCCACCAAGTACGGCGACCGCCTGTGGTGGCACTGGGTGCCTGACACCAAAGCCTATGGCGACATGCGGGAGTTTACCGGCGACCTAGCCTCCATGAACATCCGCACGCTGGGCTATATCAACACCTTTATGGTGCCCGGCACTGCCATGACGGATACCGCCATTGCCAAAGGATACTTGGTAAAAAACCAAGCAGGCCAGCCCTACCTAATGCCAGCGGGTGGTTTTGATGCCTACTTGGTGGACCTAAGCAACCCCTCCGCTTTCGAGTGGCTGAAGGATATTATCAAAACCAACCTCATTGGCAATGGCTTTAGCGGCTGGATGGCCGATTTTAGCGAATGGCTGCCATGGGATGCTGTGTTGCACAGCGGCGAAGTGGCCCCCGCCTATCACAACCGCTACCCCGTGGAGTGGGCACGCCTCAATCGCGAGGCCATACAAGAGGCGGGCAAGGCGGGCGAGGTAGTGTTTTTTACCCGCGCAGGCTACAGTGGCTCGGCTAAGTATAGCACGCTGTTTTGGGCGGGCGACCAACTGCACAGCTACGGCAAGCATGATGGTATGCGCTCGGCCATTACGGCTCTGTTATCCTCGGGGCTTAGCGGCATTAGCTTGAACCATGCCGATGCGGGCGGCTACACCACGGTAGTTACCCCATTCTACAAATCGCGCCGGGACTGGGACCTCTTTTGCCGCTGGAACGAGTGGGCTGTGTTTACGCCTGTTTTCCGCACCCATGAAGGCTTGAGGCCGAAAGAGAACGTGCAGTTTTATACCGATACTGCCACCCAGCTAATGTTTGCCCAATACGGCCGTATGCACCAAGCCTTGAAACCATACTTGCAGCACCTGGGCAAAGAGGCCAGCGAACGGGGCTACCCCGTGGTGCGCCACCCATACCTGCACTACCCCACCGACCCTAACATTTGGGACGCACCCTACCAATTTATGCTGGGTGCCGATATTATGGTGGCCCCAGTAACCGAAAAGCGCACCTTTATGCTAAAAGTGTACCTGCCCGCCGGCGAGTGGCAGCACCTTTTCTTTAAAACCAAATACCCCGGCGGCCAATGGCATACCATACCCGTACCCTACGGCCAGCCCGCGGCTTTTGTAAGGGTGGGTAGTGAGTGGGCGGAGAGGTTGGTGTTTTGAGGGGGATGACATTTATTGCGGAGGGTTTTGTCGTGTACTTTTATATAGTGCTGGTGCGGGTTTCACAAATGCCACGACGGATTTTTAATCCGTCGTAACAGAGCTACGGATTTGCAATCCGCACGCAACATGGTCCCACAACGCCAAAGGCCGCTTTTGTCCCATCGTGTTTTTTTTTTATTAATTCTTGCATGCTTCTGTGTATTTCGTGAGCCTTGCTAGTTTTGGGTTTTGATTGCCTGCCCCGCCTTGGGCGATGGTGTGCTGTGTGACTGTGTTACGTGGCGGATTGCAAATCCGCATGCTCGGTCATTCGGATGTGAACATCTGAAGGGGCGGGTGGGCTTCATGCGGGCGGTGGCCAGCTTAGTCAATTTTATTGGATGGTAACCCGCTTGGATATGCGAGCACCATTTTCAACATATACCGTAATGAAGTACATCCCTTTAGGAAGGTAAGATAAATCAATGCTTGGTTGTTTGCTGTCGCCCATCACCTTGCCCGACATATCAGCCACGGTTATAAGGTTCACCCTCAGCCCCTTACTAGCAACTTGTATATAGCCATTGGTTGGGTTTGGAAATACTAACACATCTTCGGCATCAAGTTCACCAGGTTGCGCTATGCCGCTGGGCTCTACCAAGGTATTGGTTACGGTATTGGTTATTACTGGCTCATTAAAATCAAATATAATGGCCGCCCGGTTGCTTATGGTAGTACCTATCGGCAGGCCGACCCTCGGCTTTACAGTGTATCTTATAAAGCCATTGCTGCTTACCACATTTACGTTGCTATCAGGCAATTGAATATCGTTAAATTCAATTAATAGTACTCCGTCGGTCAAGTCAATATTGGTGGGTGTGTGGCTATATGCTGCTATCTCTAGCGTTTCTAAAACTAGGTTAGGGTCAAGCGTGTCTTTTATGGCAACGTAATAGGCTGTATCGTTGCCCGTGTTTTGAAACCTTACGGTATAGGTGAGCAGGGTGTCAAGCAGGGTTATATCGCCTTCGGGTTGCACTAATTTGTCGTTGGGATCAAAAGAGGAACGGTAAATGGAGGAGCAAACGCTGCCATTGTTACTGGTTACATTATCCGTACTAGCCGGTATAAGCGTCGCCCCACTGGTAAGTACGGTGCCCAGTGGCAGGCTGGTTGGCACGGTAGCTACTATGAAAAAATTCAGATATTCGCCCCTGTTTGGCAGGTTGTAATCCCAAATGGCGGTATTGCCAAACGCTTGGAAAAAATCGGTTGTACTAAAAGCATAAATTGAAAGCCTTGGGTCGATGCTTAAGTTTAAAATACCGCTGACGGCTCCCGGGATTGTTGAGACGTTTTGCACCGTTCCCCCAATTACTTTATAGGGGCGTGGTATAGGATATAGGTACATTTCCACGTCAATATATTCGATATCGCACTCCAGCGTTACCGCTGCATCAATGGTGTTTTCGCTTTCCACCTTAAAGTTGTACCCATTGTAATTGCCAGGTGATGGGGCGTTTACCAAATGGAAGCCCGCACTGGGGCACGAGGTGTTATATCTTGGAGCTAGCGAAATCCTATAGTTGCCATTGGGTAACTCAAATCTATAGTTGCCATTTCTATCGGTATAGGTCATATACCTATCGGTACCTCCAACAGGCTCAGCAAAAACCAATACATCGTAAAGTGGTAAGGGGAAAGGGAGCACAGTGGCACAGCCAGGAAAGCCGAGAGCGCTCAGGTCGGGCTCCACTATCCCGGTTATACGGGCAAGGCATGGGGCATCAATTGCATTTAACACAACATTTTTGTGGGTACTACAGCCGTTGGCATCTTGCACAGTTACACTGTATACCCCCGGCGCAAGACCACTGATGACGCTAGTTGTGGCACCAGTGTTCCAAAGGTAAGTATAAGGCGGTGTGCCGTTGCTGGGCCTTATGGTTATGCTACCCCTATCGTCGGAGCAGGTAGCCGAGCCGCCAATTGAGTCAGCAATTGTAAGGGGTATAAACGATACCCCCCGCTGCTCAAACACGGCACAATTTAGCGCGTCGGTTACTTCAAAGAAACCCAAAAAGCCACTGCCTAAGCCATCAAAACGATAACTGGTATTGGTAGTAGTAGCACTGAAACTCCCCAAGGCACCTGTTGCCCTATATTCATAAGGGGGAACTCCACCAATAATGGAGTAGTTAACAAAACTGCTGCTGCTACCGCAGCCTTCGGTAACAAATGAAAGGTCAATAAGGGTTAGCGGCGAAGTAGGCTGCTGTATAATGAAAACTTTGCTGGCGGTATTAGATAAAAAATCGGTAATCATTACATTATAGATGCCAGGGCCCAATCCATTAACATCTTCCGTTGTTGCACCATTACTCCATAAGTAAGTATATGGGCTTGTGCCGCCGGTAACAGTAATATTAATGGAGCCTGTGCCGCCTCTATCGCAATCATTTTGCACAAACTCATCAATATTGATGCCTTGGGCATTGGCGAGCATACATAGCATGAGCAATAGGTGAGCTAGTATTACTTTGGCGTACGAGATCATGGTTTGGATGATTAGTAGCGTATTAAAATAATACCGATATTACTAAATTCGAGAGTGCCCGAATTACCGAAGGTTAGGTAATTTTAGATGAAGTTTGCTGGTAACTGTAGTTCCAGCTTGATATGGCGGAATGCATCCCCTCTACAACCTATCCAAATTCCCCAAATACAGCTCGGCCTTGGCAAGTATCGCTTGTTGGTCGGCGGGCTTCATGCGGTCCCAGGTGGGGTAAACCATGCCTATGCGCGGGTTGCCACCCAGCAGCGCGCGGTGGCGGTGGTAAAAGTGCCAGTACAGGCTATTGAAGGGGCAGGCCTTTTCGCCGGTTTTGTCCTTGGCATCGTAGTGGCAGCCTTTGCAGTAGTTGCTCATTTTGTTTATGTAGTTGGCACTGCTCACGTAGGGCTTGGTACCCACTATGCCGCCATCGGCAAACTGGCTCATGCCGCGCGTGTTGGTTATCTCCACCCACTCCAGCGCATCCATATACACGCCCAAGTACCACTCGTCAATCTGGTCGGGGTGTATGCCCGCTAGCAGGGCAAAGTTGCCCGTTATCATGAGCCGCTGAATGTGGTGCGCATACGCTTTGGTAAGGCTTTGGCCTAAAGCAAACTGCATGCAGCGCATCTTGGTTTCGCCAGTCCAGTACCATTGTGGCAGCGGGCGCTGGTGGTTAAAGTAGTTAAGCTGCCCAAAGCTGGGCATTTGCGCCCAATAAATGCCGCGCATATATTCGCGCCAGCCAATTATTTGCCTTACGAAACCCTCAATTTGCGCTATCGTTATCTTATCGGGGCGTTGCTGCCAAGCTTGTATGGCGGCATCCACCACCTCCCTCGGCGAGAGTATTTTCACATTCATGCTAAACGACAGCCGCGAATGGAACACCGACCAATGCTTGCTATGCATAGCATCCTCATAAGTACCGAAAAGCGGCAGGCAATGAGTGGTAAAGTGCGCAAGTAATTCCAGGCTCTCGCTGCGGTTTATGGGCCACATAAAAGCCTCGGCATCTATACTGCCTATAGTTTCCACGCCATGGGCCTGTATCATTTGCACTACCTCGGTAGCATTGTGACGCCACATCAGCGGCGGCGGCACGGTGGCTTGGTCGGGCAGGCTTTTGCGGTTATCGGCATCATAGTTCCATTGGCCAGTGAGGGGTTCGTTGCCGTCCATCATTATGCCGTGTTTGCGGCGCATGTGGCGGTAGAAACTCTCCATCAGGTACGTTTTCTTACCCTTAAAAAAGGTAGCCAGCTCGTCGCGCGTGGTAAGGAAGTGCTCCGTATCAAAAGCCTCCGTAGCAATGCCCAACTCCTCCCCTATTTGCTTCAATTGCACATCCAGCCGGTATTCGTCGGGCAGTTGGTATTGAAAGGTTTTACATTGGTGCTGATCAATTATCCAGCGCAGGTTATCGGGCAGGGTCTGCTGGTTGCGGGGGTCATCCAATTGTAGGTAAAGCACTTGATGCCCCGCCGACTGCAGTTGTTGTGCGAACTGCCGCATCGCCAAAAAGAAGCCTACCACCTTCTGCACGTGGTGCGCCACATAGTCGGTCTCCTGGCGCATCTCCATCATCACATACAGGGTTTGCGCATCGGCGGTGGCGTACCAGCTATGTTGGCTATTCAGTTGGTCGCCCAGTATAAGGCGCAGGGTGGGGTGTTGTTGGTGCAGCATGAAATACCAAACAAGGATAGGTGGTAAAGGTTGGGGCGGCGGGAAATTTGTTGCCGAGACGGTGGGCTTGCTTTGGCAAAAACCCTAGAAATAAGATAGCGTTAACAGGAAAACCATTGTCCAACCTATGGACCTCACCAAGTTGGCATTAGTAAGCATGCGGGCTATGGTTTCCGTATCGGGGTTATCGGCTATCTGGTTGTGCAATGGCACCGCCTGCATAAAAGTACTGCCCCAAATGCCCGCTATTAAAGCAATGGATACAATAGAGACCACATCTGGTTGCCAAAGCAGCAGCATACCATGCAACAGCAATTGGGCAAGCATCAGCGGCATCACCAATAGACTAATGCGCTTGGTGTATAGGCCATGCCAACGTTTCAAGTCGCTAGGGGCATAAAAAGCAAAGCCTGGGTACACAATTAACTGAACCATCCAAGCCAATACAACCAATCCGAAATCAATGAGTAGAATAGATATTTGCATGTAGCTTCAACAGTTGAAGCCATGTTTAGTTGGCTTTATTTAGTGCTGTATGGTATTTTCGTATGTTGGGTGTTGTTTCTGTAGCCTGAAGTACCAAACAATGCCGGGCGGTAAAAGTTAGGGGGTGGTGATTGATGTTGTGCTATGCAGCGCACCGCTTGAAGGCAGGCTCCATCAAGCTTGGCTAACAGAGTACAGCCACAACAGTTGAAACAGATGGGTAGGGAGACTATTTGGGGGTTAGTTATACCCCCCAGTAGCCAACAGTAATGTGTAGCTGCAGCTATTAGCTCTCTGGGTAGCCATTCTCATGCCAGCACTGCAATAGGTCCAACTCGCTATTGGATAGACTGCCACCTTGCGGCATTGATTGGTTCTCCAGCACCTCTTTCGAAAAATTTCCGTTGTTTAAAATAGCGCGCAGGCCATTGTAGCTATTATAGCTTGGGTGGCAGCCGCTATTGGTGCAATTAGCATTAATAATGCTTTTCACTTCTGCATTGTAGGTGGGGTTCGACCCATCGCATTTCGCGTTATACTTTTTGCAGGCAGAAAACAAGGTGAGCAGTATAGCTGCACCAAACAACAAGGGATAAACGAACTTATTCATACCGTTAACATTAAATAATAGTGAAACGTAAAAACCAGGGCTTGGCTTAAAACCTATAGATATATTGAAGGTAAACTTTAGCTAGTAGTTAAATGATGACCTAGGTCATTATTTAATAGGATATTGATTAGTTGTAGATTGTAGTGCGCCATTGGAGCAGATGAAGTTTAGCAAAAAAACAGGCCACCCCAATAAATGAGATGACCTGCCGTATGCTAGGATCGAGATGGATTAAGCCTTGCGGGCTTGGTCTTTTCCACCTTGGTGCTTCTCTTGGCTGTCGTTGGTTCTTTTATCGCCGAAAGCAGGTTTTGGGGCCACTGTACCTTTGTTTGGGGTACCTTGGATTTTTTTGTCGTCTGACATGGTATCTGTTTTTAGTTGACCAATTATCAGCAAAGCTTATGCCTACGCCTAAAAAATCCACCGCAAATCATTATTGAAACACATTGTAATGGCACTGGCATTATGTATGCGGTTTCGCTGCCTATGCAAACAATAAGCAACTGTTGATATTGCCGCCAACTATTGTGAGCAAATAGCTTTACATACTTGGGAAATATATATCCCAAATGGGGCAGTTTGCACTATTGTAAGTTGGGTAAAAAACTACCACCGCAATAATGCCGTCGGCGAAATGCTATAAGCTACTTCGCTCACCCTTTGTCGCCCAAAAACCTACCGATACTCCAAATACTTATCATTAACGCCACTCCACTTAAGCGAAATTAAATCGCGCACATAGTTTTGGTACACTTTCCACGGGTGCTTAGAACCTTGCTTGGGCAGCATATCGGCCGCACGCAGCACATAGCCGGCGTTAAAGTCTAGCAGTGGCTCAGAGGTAAAGGCATTGTTATCGAAACGCGGGGTTACCACCTCATGGTTGTGCGCTGCCATGTATCGTAGTACTTTGGTTACAAACTGAAGGCTCAGGTCGCACTTCAAGGTCCAAGAAGCGTTGGTATAGCCCACTGTAAAGGCAAAGTTGGGTATATCGCTAAACATTACGCCGCGGTAAGCATGGGTTTTGCCAGAGTCCACCAGTGCACCATTAATGTGCATGCTCATGCCGCCTAGCAGTTGCAGCTTAAGCCCCGTAGCAGTTACAATCAAATCCGCATCCAGTTCTGCGCCCGATTTCAATAGAATACCTTTAGGGGTAAACCGTTCAATCTGGTCCGTTACTATATCGGCAGTACCTTGGCGTATGGAGCGGAACAAATCCGCATCGGGTATTAGGCACATGCGCTGGTCCCAGGGGTTGTATGGTGGGTCAAAGTGCTTTTGCTCGTAAGCGGTGCCTATGCTCTTTTTCGCTCCCTTCTGTATCAGCCTCCGCATGGTTTGGGGCCACTTCTTGGAGAAGTTGAACACGCCTATGGCCAGCATAATGTTCTTCCACCTTATTACGCTGTAGGCTAGCTTTTCTGGCAATACCTTTTTTAATGCACCGGCTATCTTATCGGTACCGGGCACGGCTGCAATATAGGTGGGTGTGCGCTGCAACATGGTTACATGGGCTGCTTTTTTGGCCAACTCGGGCACCAGGGTTACCGCTGTGGCACCACTACCAATTACGATTACCTTCTTGTTTGTATAATCCAAGTCCGTTGTCCACTGCTGCGGATGAACGATTTGCCCTTCGAATGTATCCTTACCAGTAAACTCCGGCAAATAGCCGCTTTTGTAATCGTAGTAGCCGCTGCACATGGTTAAAAAACGGCACTGCAACTGCGTATAAGGTACCTGCTCGTTGGAGGCTAGTGTAACGGTCCACAGTTTCTCGGCATCGCTCCAAGATGCATCGGTTACTTTATGGTGGTATTGTATCTTTTTATCGATGCCGAATTTGGCAGCC
This sequence comes from Sphingobacteriales bacterium, assembly GCA_027483645.1. Lineage (GTDB taxonomy): Bacteria > Bacteroidota > Bacteroidia > Chitinophagales > CAIOSU01 > CAIOSU01. Next base: position 10,179 of record JAIXUD010000018.1, on the reverse strand, counting down.
GTATCTTTAATGTATTGCAATATAGCCGGGCCGTCGGCCAAGGTTTTATCGCTTTTCCAGGGGTTGAAGGGGAACCCAAGCGTATACATATCCGAATCGGAGCGGATGCCGGGGTACTTAAACAAATCCCAAGTGCCGCCCATGCTGGCCCTACTTTCCAATATGGCAAAAGTCCTATCGGGGCATTCATTTTGCAAATGGTAGCCCGCCCCAATACCCGATAGGCCCGCGCCTACCACAATTACATCATAAAAAGGAACGCTGGCAGGTATAGTGCTCATATCGGTTGGATTGTAACCAAATATAGCTGTTTATGCGGAAAAAGTAGAGCGGGGATTAAGCAGGAACTTGTAAAAGCCTGCTGACATTTCGCCCTGTGTTTCCGCTAAGGTGGAAAAGTAAGCAGATGCTTACGTTATTAAAAGCCACAAGCTTGAAAAATGCTTGTGGTAGATGGGGAGGGCGGGTATACTTGCGCTAGATGGGGGATAAAAATTACCCTTATATTTGCTTACTATCAAACCAAAGTCAAGATAGCCGCTAAATGGAATCGCCATTAGAAACTTTAGTTCGAGCAAGGGTAAGGAATCCTCGTGAGGAAGAAATCGCCGCTATCAATGGCATTTTCACGCAACGTGATTTTGAAAAGGGAGAACTGTTCAAAAAAAATGGCTCGGTATCAAAGGAATTGGCCTTCATCATTAAAGGAAGTGCGAGGGCCGTTATCATCAACTCAATGGGCAATGAAATAACCAATGCAATTATTGAAAAAAATCATTTTCTTGCAGATCTGATAAGTGTTCGCGATAGCAGTGCTACAGCATTTATGTTGCAATTTTTGGAAGACTCAACCGCTTTGGTAGCTTCAATCAGCGCCCATAGAAAATTGTTAGAGACAAATCTTGCCTATAATATACTTATCAGGGAACATTTAGCTGACGAAGCCGCTAAATATAGCAAAAGACAAATTTTGTTTCTTACAGGTTCAGCTAAAGAGCGGTATGCTTTTATTGTCAGCAACTATCCAAACCTTTTAATTGAGTTTCCACTCAAATTTATTGCGAACATGATTGGTGTAACCCCCACCCAATTGAGTAGGCTCCGGAAAAAAGTTTAACGCCACTTGCTTTTCTCAACATTTGTTGAGTTTTCTCGATTTATGACGGGCTATGTTTGCAATGAAATTGGTACCCCCCCAATGGGCATTGAATACTTGCTTTAACATGAAAAGAGCACTTGCCATTCTGATAACGATACTTTCAATCGCTAGTGGTTGCAAGCAAGTTGCAGTGGTTGAGTCGAAAATGGTACCCGAAATTGAAAATTCTCGAGGGGTAAAAATTATGAGTGCGTTTTTTGGACTCGATAATGGCCTTACAGCTAAAGCGCTTCGAATTTCAACCAAAGCTTATCATAAAGACGGCATGCCAATAGTGCTTTCACAAGAAATAGACCCTGAAACACTAGATGCCTCAGACTTTGAAATCACCACGCAAAACGGATCAAAGCACATCCCTATTGCCGTTTCATTGCTTCCAGCCAACGAAGCATTTGAGTTAAGAACAATACTATTGATTGGAGAATACGGTTCTTCTGAAAATCAGCCAGCTACAGTTAAAATTATAGACAATTTAATGAGCAGGTCTGGTAAAAACTTTAAGGGACAGGAGCAACAGGTGATTCGATTGGAAGCTGGGCCGATATTAAGCTATGCAGAGTATTTCTCCTTTACCAAAGACTATCCTTACGTTAAAAATGGCAGGGGATGTGATTGTCCTAGAGATGAAACTCAAATGGTTGTAAAGGTGGTATGGTCTGGAGGAGTTAGATCCGTTAATGAAATTGAGCTTGGCGACAGGGAACTCAAGGATTTCAAAATCACTATGGTAAATGGGTCGGATACAACTACAGTTAATCCTTTCAAATTAGCAGACCTGAATGACAATGATAATAATATTGACTTGTGCTTGAAAGAGAGGGGAATTCCAATTTTCGTAGAAGTAAACGAAGGTATTGCTATAGACCCCAACGGCGACCGCAATCCTAAGACCCAAATTGACGTATTAAGCCGTTGGTAAGAAACGGTGTTGGAGCTTACAATAAAAAATATTGGTTAATTTTCATTAATTAAAACAATAGTATTATGAAGATTGGTAAAAGCTTGCTTTACGTTATCGGGGGCATAGTGGTGGTAGTCGCCTTTCTTGCTATTTCACTTCCTTACATTTTGAAATCTCGAGGTTTTCATCCCGATTTTGAAGGAGAAAAATTCGATTTGAAAGGAAAAAAAGCGCTAATCGTATCCACTAGCCACAACGTATTGAACAAACCCGGGGAGACTACCGGGCCCGCTACCGGTGTGTTTGCATCGGAAATGACCATACCGTATTATGAGTTTCTTGATGCAAACATGGAAGTAGATATTGCTAGCATCAAGGGAGGTGTAGTACCCATCGACCCACAGTCTTTCTACTACTTTCTTGAGTCTAAACAAGACAAGCGTTTTGAGGAGGATGAAACTTTTCAAGCAAAAATAAATAGCTCCATCCCCATTGCCAGCATTGATTTTAAAGAATATGACATCGTCTTTTTCGCAGGTGGATGGGGTGCTGCTTACGATATGAATTCCGAAATAGTTGCCACTAAAGTGTCTGACGCATATTACAACTCCGATCTTATCATGGGCAGCGTATGCCATGGCGCGTTGGCATTTACGGAGGCAAGGGATAAAAATGGGGACTATTTGATTAAAGGGCGCCCAATGACAGGGGTAACGCAAAAGCAGCTTTCATCATTCGGTATTGAATTTACCCCCTTCCACCCTGAGGCAGAAATTAAGAAAGCCGGGGCTATCTACAAAGCTGACCACTCCAAGCGCATTGATCAATTCAATACCATTACCGTGATTGATCAAGAAAAGCGATTTGTAACGGGGCAAAATCAAAACTCCAGTCATGAAACTGCCCAATTGATGATGAAAACACTAAAAGAAAAAGGGTTATGAACCAAATCTTTTGTTTACTTAGGTCATTTTTCGTTTTAGCGTCCATTTACTCAGCCAGCATAGTGTACGTGTACGGCCAAGACTCCCAAGGCAATCGGTCTAAACCAAACATCGTATTGATACTGGTAGATGACTCAGGTTTAATGGATTTCGGCATCTTCGGAGGAGAGGCCCGAACACCCAACATTGACCGCCTAGCTAGCAATGGCATCATGTTTACCAACTTACATGCCTCTCCGGTATGTTCGCCATCGCGAGCAATGCTTATGACTGGCACAGATAGCCATTTGGCGGGCGTCGCCAATCTGCCCGAAATGCTTCCAGAAGAGTACCAATCTATTCCGGGTTATGAAGGCGTATTGAATACCCAAGTAAAAACCATTGCCACCCGGTTAAAAGAAGCCAACTATAATACTTACGCGGTTGGTAAATGGCACTTAGGACACGATGAAAATACGCTACCCTCCAGGAGAGGTTTCGACCGCTCATTTATCCTAGGCGGTTCTGGCGCCAGTAATTACAACAACAGCGGGTATCTGCCCATGAAACCTATAGCGCATTGGTATGAAGATGGAAAAGAAGTAGAACTGCCAACGGATTTCTATTCGTCAAAAACCTACATCGACAAGGTAATTTCTTACCACAACAATGAACAGAACAAAGACAATCCGTTTTTTTCCTACATAGCTTTTCAAGCAATCCATGCCCCGGTACAGGCGCCAAAAGAATTTGTTGAGCCTTATTTGGAAACCTACAAAGAGGGATGGAACAAGCTGCGTGAAAAGCGATTTGAAAAAGCCAAACAGCTTGGGTTTATTCCAAGTGATGCTGTATTAACTGATCCTTTTACTCAATTCAAGAAATGGGAAGAATTATCTAGCAAAGAACAACAATCTTATGCTACCAATATGGCGGTAGTTGCGGGTATGCTGGAAGCCATGGATTACCACATCGGAAGGTATATACAATACCTTACCGAACAAGGCTTAATGGAGAATACGATTTTTATTGTAACCTCAGATAATGGCCCTGATGGTGGCGACTATTCGCAAGGTATTCCTTGGGCGCTTACCCATGGCTTTCATCGCGACTTTGAGAAAAACGGTGGAGATGATTTTTTTGGCTACATAGGGCCTGAATTTGCCAATGCGCTTTCCTCTCCGTTTAGTTTTTTCAAATATTATACTGGCGAAGGCGGTTTAAGGGTGCCGCTTATCATGAGTGGAAAGAACATACCCAAAAAACAACGGACAAATACTTTCTGCTTTTTCACTGATATTGCACCCACCATTTACGATTTGGCAGGACTAAACACAAAAACGAATGACGGCGGAGTGCCCATTACCGGAAATAGCATGCTATCGCACATTTTGGACTTTAGCAAACCCGTGTATCAACCTAACGAGGGCGTGGGCTTGGAGGCAGCCAACAGCTCGGCATACTTCCTAAATGGATACAAAATTGTAAAGAACAATATTCCACTGGGAGATAATAAATGGAGGATGTACTACCTTCAGGAAGACCCAATGGAGCGTATAGATATTGCCGCTGAAAACCCGGAATTATTTCAAAAGATGTTGGCTGAATATGAAGTATATGAGAAAAGAGTTGGGGTAGTAAAAATGCCCAAAGGCTACTCAGCTCAGGGGGAAGTGGCCAAAAAATCATATACCAAAATTTTTTGGAATTGGGCGCCCTATCTTCTTGTTTTGATAGTTGGTGTTGTGGGTATTATATTCTGGCGCAAGCGCAGCAAACGCAGCGCAAAATAAGGTTGGGTTACGTCATGCATAATTCAATAAAAGCGATTTGCCCTGCCTACCTATTATTTATCGCAATTTACTTTTGCGGTTGCGACCCCAACCCCGAAAGGGAACTTGACGCAGTAAGTTATGCGCAATTCGAGCAGTTTGTTTTGGAGACAGGTTATGTTACAGACGCTGAAAGATTTGGTTGGTCTATCGTTCAAACGGATGTCTTTAATTTCGAAAAGGTAAATGGGGCTAATTGGAAAAAGCCGGATGGCATAAACCCTGTAAACTCCAAAACCCTGCCTGTAACCCAAGTAAGCTATAATGATGCCATGGCTTATTGTGAATGGTCCGGGTTTGCATTGCCCACCTATGAACAGTATTGGGAGTTGATTAAGCCCGACATGCGCACCGTTGTAACCAATAACAATGCACCTATATCTAGTGTAGCGCAAGTAAATGTGCTAGGCAATGTATGGGACCTAACCAAAACAGTAATTGGAAATGATGTACGGCTGGCGGGTGGGTCTCTTTTCTGTTCTCCTACCATTTGCCACGGTACTACCAGAGAGCGGGAAATGTACGTTGACAAACAGACAGGCAATATTCATATTGGGTTCGCGGTTGTCTCGCCATAGTATTGAAGCCCGTTTTTGCTCCTCTTTCGTGTAGGCTTTAGGAGGGCATGTCATCCTGTCTCGTTCGAAACGAGATTGAAGGGTGCGCGCCCGGGCTGCTGAGGCGCCTGGTGATGTGCGGAGGGCAAATGAATGCTTGAAGTAACTAGACATTAACCCCAAATAGATAGCCCACCAATGCGGAAAGCACCATGGCTACCGTACCCCAAACAGTAATGCGCATAATGGCTTTTATAATACTTGAACCCCCTGTTTTTGCAGATATGGCCCCCAAAACAATCAGGAATACGATGGTGAACCCATAAAGCCAGTATTCCAGGCCTTTTATGGGCGCAAAAAGCACTACCAAAAGCGGCAAAACACCACCTACCGTAAACGATGCGCCCGAAGCCAAAGCTGCTTGTATCGGTTTTGCCTGGCTTAATTCATTAATGCCCAACTCATCGCGCACATGGGTTGCCAGTGCATCTTTTTCCGTCAGTTCCATAGCTACCTGCATGGCGGTTTCCTTTTTCAGTCCCCTTTTCTCATATATCTGTGCTAATATTTGCAGTTCCTCGTTGGGCATATCGGCCAGCTCCTTCTTTTCCCGCTCAATGTCGGCCCGCTCAATATCGGTTTGCGAGCTCACGGAAACATACTCTCCCGCAGCCATTGACAGTGCCCCTGCAACCAGCCCAGCCACCGTGGCCAGTATAATAGGGTCTCTTGTAGTGCTTGCCGCGGCCACCCCTATGGCTAAGCTCGAAATGGAGATGATGCCATCATTGGCCCCCAATACCGCCGCCCGCAGCCAGTTGCTGCGGTGTATATAGTGGCTATCCAAGTAGTTGTCGATGGTGAGCTTTGCCATGATACCGCGTTTGATAGTAAGCTACGCGTAATATTTTATATATCCCATCATTTAAGCGGTTATATGTTTATTAGCGTGGTGACCATTTTGCTGATGTCAGCAAAATGGTTTTAAATACGGTAAATGCATGTCACATCGAGCCTGTCGAAATGCGCGAGCTATTGCTATCCCGGCGTACCACGCTATGGCGTGGGAGGTGGGAGGGGCGCAGCTTGCCTCGCCTTGGGCGATGGGGTGGTGAAGTGCGATACCTGCTTGAAGTATCCTCGTAGTTGTAATGCACTGCCCACACGTGTTTCCGCTAAGCCGAAAAGTAAGCGGATGCTTACGTCATAAAAAGGCACAAGCTTGAAGAATGCTTGCGCCAGATGGGGGGGCTTACTTCAAATAGGAGGAAATGACAGCTATAACAATAACTATAATAAAAATACCAATTATTATAGTTGTAATATTTTCATTGGAATCTCTTTCTTCTTTAGTTTTACGCCAATCGATTTCTTTCTGGGTGAGCAATTCACTATTCCCGATTGAGCCTTTATTTTCATAAGAATAAATTTTTTCTCCCTTTAAATTTATTCTTATTGCTTTCCAGGGGTTAGATAATTCGGTAGCTTCAAAAAAAGTATTTTTATTGTTGTCGAGCATTTGTTTTAAGCTAGCGAATGTTGGCTTAATCTGAATGCTAAATTGTAACTGCCTATCGTCTAAGGTTTTGAAGTAATGGTCGTAATCATTTTCATTATATTCTTCTGCTTTTAATAGGCCATAACACTCCCTGTTTTGATTATCTATAGTAGAAACTTTAAAATATGTGTAAATTTCTTTAATTTTACTGCCCAATGGTACTATGCTCTTAAATTCATAATCCGTAGACCGTAAATATAAAATATAATTGTTATTATCTACTGCAAAATAACTAATCTTGTAATAATGGTGCTTTTCTTTACGGTGGAATATAAAGCAACGCCCATTTTGTGAATATTGTCTAATGGACTCAAATTCTGTGGAAAGGAAAAAAATAGGAAGCCCCCCAGCCTCTATCCATACTAAGCCCCATTTGCCCCTATGGCAAATAAAGTGATATTTTTTCTCCACTATGGAATTGCTCCATTGATTAAATGAATGACTAAATGCAAAACAGAAATCACTAAATGCAAAGCATTCATTATATCCATCTAGAACAACTTGATTATTATAATTATCTAGCACCCCCCATCTGGAATTCTTTTTGACCCAAATGTATGCTCTAATATCCTCCGTAGAGTAAACAAGTTTTTCATTTTCTATTTTTTTATACCAATTTCCAATAAAATCTGTAGCTTCATCATAAATAGCGGGTATAATTATATCACCGTATTCATTTTTAAAACCGACCTTTTCTCCATCCTTAAATTTCAAAATCTTGCATACATGTTTTGACCTTTTCTTCTCCTTTTTATAATTTTCTAAAAGTATCTGATTATCATATCTTTTAACATCTGTGTTCCTGATAGATGCCTCAAAAGTTTCGAGCTGCTCTAAGGCTAACTCTCGGCTGTAAAAAATGTCAATTTCTTCCTCATTACTCCTTGCCTTTTTAGTCCAGTTATAAGATCCTTTGATTACAATTCTCGAGTCTATGACGCAAAATTTTCTGTGCGATAATCTATATTTACTGGTATTCCAAAAGATTATAGCATTATAATTAGCCAAATCTTTAATGTCAAAATCAGCATTGTTATTAATAGCATCTTCTTGAATCAATATTCTAATACCAACTCCACATTTAGCTTTTTCTTTTAAAATTAGGAAGATGGATGAATCTGTAAACCATGGAACAGAAACTACAATTGATTCTTTAGCATCTTTGAGCTCCTTCTTAATTTCTGATGCGATTCCTTTTGTGTAATTCTTATGTTGCATAGGATAGTTTTGAGAACCGACGGTTATATGTCCACTGTATTTGGGCTTTTAAGCCACGAAAGTTAGAGACTTTAATTAATTAACGCATACTTGGAGTGTATCTTCCTTACCGTGGCACATTGCTCAGCGCTGAATTTATTTCACTGTAGGTCGGAAATAGCGTGGAGGCAATGTCATTTTGGTTTATATCCTGTCAGGCCCCAATGCCGCCACATTTGTCCAAATCCACATGTGACTTCTAAATGTCTTTCCCAAGGCTCATCTGTACACCTATTGTCAGTCCTAACATCACTTTGATTACAAAAGTCTATTAGTTCACAGTGTCTTTGCTCCCCTCTAAGAACTAAATGTATCTGATCTATTGCCCATATTGTTGAATAATTTGGAGTTACCTCGCCAATATGTGGGTCAAATAAAGTTGTCTCTGAAATATCATTTGTTACAAGTGGAGTTCCCACTTTAGAGAAAAAATCTGCTAACGCTTTATTAGTGGAAAATTTCCCTTGTCTAGCAATCTCCAAAGGAAAAGTTGGATTTGCGTTACGAAACTCACACGCCGAATTAATCATTTTTTCCAACCAATGCTTTATCGCTTGAAAATGGTCGTCATTGAAATAGCCAGTGATTTGGGTAATTGCTTCACCCCTCATTTTTTCCATAAGATCATCAAAATTGTTTATTCCGTAAAAATTGATTTGGGTCACGTTGCATACCATATAAACATCCTCCGGTCTTGCTATTTTAATGTTGTTGTCTCTAATATTTATCAGAATATCGTGGAAAAACGCTCCGGGATTAAAAGTTTTAAGTGATGCATCGCATAATGCCAAAATATTCAATCTATCAGAAGCAAATTCGGGAAAAATAAGCTCCACTAATTTCTCTGCACTTTTGTATGGGAGGTCTGGGGATTGCTCACAATTTATATAACATTCACTTTCAACAATATAAGCCATGCTCTCTAAAATACATAATGCACCAAACTCAAAATTTGAAATAATTCTGGCATTGGCTCTATAGTTAACTTGTATGTAGGGTACAGAACGTTCGCCAGAAACTGTTGAAAAAGTTTTAATCAACTTTTTGTAGCCAGTCAGAACAACCTCATCATCGTCTCCACTTCCTAGATAGATTTCTGAGAATTCTAAATTAGTATGCACATTACCAGGATCATTTGGAATGGGAAGGATAGGAGTTACAAAACTTCCTTTTGGTTGCTTGATTAAATAGTTGTTTACGAACCTTAAATAGTCAACAGTGGTACAAATATTAGTAAGTCCATAAATTGTTGTTAAGTCTTGAATAAAATGAATATACTCGTGCAAATAAACACTTTCCGTGAAATCATCATTAATTTTATTCAAGTTTACTAAGCTCAATTTTGTTCCAACATGCATCCGCATAAAACTTGGTGAATAGAATCCTAATTCTGTGTTTAAATTCTTCTTCATTTGGTTTGATGTATAGTGGGTAACACGTATCGAAGGCAGTGGAAAGCAGCTTTTCTTTTGTAAATGAGAAGCTTCTCAACTACGCAAAGCCTTTAATAGTAACCGCACCTTCCTCATCCGCACTCCTCCCCACCTACGCGAAAAGCTTCGGCAGGATAGCAATCGCTCGCGCATTTCGACTACGCTCAATGTGACACGCGGGTTTCCACGTTCAAATAAATCAGCACATCGGTACATCAGCACATTAGCTCATCAATTTACATATTGCGTCGGTACTGTCCCCCCACCATAAACATGGCCTCGGTAATCTGCCCGAGGGAGCAGTATTTGGTGGCTTCCATGAGGGCGGCGAAGATGTTTTGGTTGTGCAGGCTGGCTTGCTGTATGTCTTTTAGCAGTTGTCCGGTTTCGGCGGCGTTGCGCTTCCACTGGGCTTCTACGGCGGTTATCTGGGCCTCCTTCTCGTCGTTGGTGCTGCGGATGACCTCTTTGGGTAGCATGGTGGGCGAGCCCTCTTTGCTCAGGTACGTGTTCACGCCGATGATGGGGAACTCGCCGGTGTGCTTTAGGGTCTCGTAGT
>JAIXUD010000007.1 GCA_027483645.1 Sphingobacteriales bacterium | reverse complement strand
TTGGCACCTCGATGTCGGCTCGTCACATCCTGGGGCTGGAGAAGGTCCCAAGGGTTGGGCTGTTCGCCCATTAAAGTGGCACGCGAGCTGGGTTCAGAACGTCGCAAGACAGTTCGGTCCCTATCTGTTGCGGGCGTTAGAAGTTTGAGAAGATCTGACATTAGTACGAGAGGACCGTGTTGGACTCACCTCTGGTGTATCTGTTATGGCGCCAGCTGTATTGCAGAGTAGCTACGTGGGGAAGGGATAAGCGCTGAAAGCATCTAAGCGCGAAACCCACTTCAAGATGAGACTTCTTTTAAGGGCCGTCGAAGATTACGACGTTGATAGGCTACAGATGTAAAGGCAGTAATGTCATAGTCGAGTAGTACTAATTGCCCGTAAGCTTTCTAATTTATTATTAGCAGATTACTTTTTAACTTGCTGGTTTTAATTTTCTCTCTCAATATGTCTAAAGTTATCCAAGATTTTGTGGTGACTATAGCAAGCGGGTCCACCTCTTCCCATTCCGAACAGAGAAGTTAAGCCGCTTAGCGCCAATGGTACTAGAGTAACATCCGGGAGAGTAGGTCGTCGCCACATTTTTATATCGAAAAGCCTTCGTTGTTTGTTCAACGAAGGCTTTTTGCATTTTATCCAAGCTCAAGTATGCCCTATTAAGTGCCATCTCGCCTATCAAACCCGTTGTTTGTTGGTCTGGTTTTCATTATTTTGCTTTAATGAAACAGGTACTAAAGCCCTTACTGCTTTTTAAAGCCCTTTTATTAGCAAATAACTCCTACTCCCACAGCCCCTATTCTCAAATAGCTCATGATTTTATTGCTGAGGTGGCTCTTAAGTATGAAGTGATAGACAGTTTTTCCTATTATAACCAAGAATTTATTGCGAGACATAAGCCTGTGTGGCAGTATGGTGTACAAGTTAGGGTAAAACCTTACAGGGCGCAGATTCACTTCTTTGAGTACAAGGACAGCATCTCAACTGATGTAGCTTTTGCCGCTATGATGAGTAATTTTCCAAATTATGGTGGCCCACTAACTAGATGTAAAGATATGCGTGGGATCATATCGCCTCCTGTTGTTTACTTGGTGGGGCAAAATTCGATTACAATCCTTGAGCAAAGGTGTGAGGAGGAGTTAAGCAACATGGAAGCCTTCAGGAAATTATTTCTTGAAAGGATGAATTTTAAAATTTACTACCAACTTGAAGTAGGGTGTGGCGGGCCAGTTAGGTGGGTTTGCCCTTGATACTAGTTTCTATAAGCCACTTTCCTCGCATCACAGCCAAATTTCCTTCCCCTAATCCTGTATAATCAATTCTGCGGGCTTTGATGGTCTTGTCTTCCGTATAAGCCAATATTAGCATCACATGCATTGAATGGCCACCTTGCCCTGAATATTGCGCCGTACTTCGTACATTTGGGGGATTAAATAATTGAGAATAATGGCAGCCAAAGAACCAGTGATATTAGTGACGAATGATGACGGCATCACCGCGCCAGGCTTGAAGGCTCTGGTGGATGCGATGCGCGGATTGGGGCGCATTATCGTGGTTGCGCCGGATAGCCCGCAATCGGGTATGGGGCATGCCATCACTATTTCTAACCCATTGAGGCTGGAGAAGGTGGAGGTGTTTGAAGGTATTGAAGCTTACCAATGCAGCGGCACACCCGCCGATTGCGTTAAACTGGCCAAAGACAAGCTGCTTAAAAAACCCGCCCACCTTTGCGTGTCGGGCATCAACCATGGCAGCAACGCGTCTATCAACGTTATCTACTCCGGTACCATGTCTGCAGCGGTGGAGGCATCGATAGAGGGTATTCCTGCCATCGGTTTTTCGTTGCTCGACCACCATTTTGATGCCGACTTTTCAGCAGCAGCCTATTATGCCAAACTAATTTCGCAACAGGTATTGCAATACGGACTACCCGATGCTACGTTATTGAACGTGAACATACCCAAGCTGCAATTGAAAGCCATAAAAGGCACCAAAGTTTGCCGCCAAGCGCGTGCCAAATGGGAAGAGGATTACGACCAACGCAAAGACCCTCGTGGGCGCGAATACTACTGGATGACGGGCCGTTTTATAGTTCAAGATCAAGGCGAGGATACCGATGAGTGGGCGCTGATGAACGGCTATGTAAGTATAGTGCCTACCCAATTTGATATGACGGCGCACCACGCCATTCCATTTTTAAACAACAACTGGGACCTCAATGCTAAGACAAGATAACGTGTTTGTAGGCTTTTTTGCGGGCATTGCCTGTGCAGCCATTTTCTATATAGTGTTCTTGGAAGTGAATAGCATACTACAACGCACACTGTTAGAAGGCACCGCCGGTTTCAGCGATCAGTTTATTGCCATTGCGGCGGTATGTACCACGCTGTTTCCGTTTTTGATGTTTAATGCTGCTGACAAGGCCCGCAGCATGCGGGGCATTATCGCAGCCACATTGGTGCTGGCCGCTGTGGTAATTATATTCTACCGAAACGAGTTCTTCTAGAGGTTGTTTGAAATTATAGAGTGAGGATATTTTTGAGCTATTTTTGAGCGAGACAAAGAAGATTTTTGAAGACATAATGGAATAGTTACGGCGAAAAAAGCTGATGCAGTCGCAGCTAGAAAGAGCCACAAATAGACTGCTATATAATTATAAACAGCCTCTAATAGTGAAATACTACCTCATAGCCGGTGAAGCGTCGGGCGACCTGCACGCCGCCAACTTGATGCGGGAGCTGAAGGTGCAAGACCCGCAGGCGCAGTTTCGGTTTTGGGGTGGCGACAAAATGCAGGCGCAGGGCGGCACGCTGGTAAAACACTACAAAGACCTTGCCTTTATGGGCTTTATTGAGGTGGTGATGAACTTACGCACCATCTTAGGCAACCTCAAGTTTTGCAAGCAAGATATACTGGCCTACCAGCCCGATGTAGTGATACTGGTAGATTACCCCGGCTTCAATCTGCGCATAGCCAAGTTCTTGAAACAGCAGGGCATCAAGGTGTTCTACTACATCTCGCCACAAATATGGGCTTGGAAGGAAGGCCGTGTGCACGGCATTAAGCGCACGGTGGATAAGATGTACGTTATCCTTCCCTTTGAAGAAGCCTTTTACCAAAAGTGGGATTATAAAGTGGAGTTCGTAGGTCACCCGCTTTTGGATGCAATAGCACATCGCCAGCCAGATACTACCTTCTTACAACGGCATGGGTTTACTGCCAAACCCCTTATCGCTTTGTTGCCCGGTAGCCGCAAGCAAGAGATACAGCGCATGTTGCCCGCTTTGCTGGCAGTTACACACCGGTTTCCGCGGTACGAGTTTGTGGTGGCGGGCTTGGCGCATATTGAGCCGAGTTTCTATAAAGAAGCCTCCCAAGGGCTGCCCTATACCTTGGTGGTGGATGAAACCTACCCTTTGCTAGAGCATGCCGAAGCAGCCATAGTAACCAGCGGCACAGCAACATTGGAGACCGCCTTGCTCGGCACACCGCAAGTGGTATGCTATAGGGGCAGCTACCTTTCTTATCTTATCGCTAAGCAAGTTATCAGAGTACCCTACATTGCTTTAGTAAACTTGATAATGGACCGGAAGGTGGTAGAAGAATTGATACAAACCGACCTCACCGAAGAACGCCTAGAAGCTACCTTGAAAGAGCTACTCACTCCTGCTAAACGTGCGCAGCTGAAACAGGATTACCAAACATTGGAAGCAAAGTTGGGCGGAGCAGGTGCCAGCGAAAGAGCGGCGAGGTTGATGTGGGAGGAATTGAAAGGATGAAAGCTATAAATTGGTAGCAATGAGTGAAGAAAGCCAAATGCCTATATTCCCAATATTCAACTTGAGCTTTGGCTCTTGGGATAGCATCTTCCTAGATTCGATTTTTGTTGAAGATCACTATTATTATGGAAACAGTAACAAGAAGTTTTTGAAGGAAGATATGGGCACGCGGTGGATTGATAGCCAGGGAAATATTTTCATACTTTCGGGTAAGGAAAGCATGTCTAAATGGCGCGCTTTGGTGCCTCTTATGGCTAAAGCCAAGATGCTTTTTACTGCCACTGGCGAGAAAATGACATTAGCAGAAATGAAAGCTTATATGTTGGATAAGGTGGCAGAAATCCCGGTGCATGATGCTGCTTTTACCGCGACTTGGAGGGAGCAAATTATTAGTGCTGATAGTTTTGAAAAATTGTACTACGGCCAATAGGCTTGTTTATCGATTTGCTGTAAATAACTGTTCTTAAACCTCCTACTATTTTCAGACTTTTTACCCGCCAATCCCATTTGGCGCAGTCTTTCGTACCGCTTGATTAACCTGTACGAGGCATTGGAGTTTAGGCAGTTTATACGCCCAAAACCTAAGGATATACCTAGAAAGTTTTGATATTGAAGTCGTTCATCACGAAACTATTTTGCTCTCGGTGGGGCTAATCATTATCGGCCGAAACCATAAATAAGCAGTTTCTTACGGCTGGCAACCAATTCGCCTTAAATTTTGTCTTAAAAACCAATAAGGTTGGTTATCTTAGTACATTGATTGGGTTTTAATAGATTGCAAACATGAAAAAGTATATACAGGCACTTGCGGTAGTGATGCTTTTAGCGCTTACCAGTACTTCCGTTTTGGCTCAGCGTGTAGGTGTAAACATACTAGTACCCGATACCAGCGCCCTGTTGCACTTGGAGTCGGATAGCTTGGGCTTTTTGCCTCCAACACTTACCACTACCCAGCGCGACTCCATCTTTAGCCCTGCGGAGGGTTTGATTATTTACAATACCACCGATAGTGCCGTACAGTACTACAACGGCGTGTGTTGGTTGAGCTCATACCAAGCCAATTGTAACGATTGCTACTTTACCATGACCAGTAGCAGCAATGGCGATACCATCGACCGGGTACAAACCGATTCTACCACGTTTCAGTTTACCTTTACCCAAACCAATGGCAACCCACAAAACATTGCCTTGGCTGTGGTGGGTACTTTACCACAAGGTGTTACAGTATCTTTCAACCCAAACCCCAGGCTGTCGAGCGGCGTTATTACCGTTACCGTAAAGGCTACCCAATTTGTACCTGCGGGCACATATCCCATTATTTTGCAAGCATTGTGCGGTGCTACCACTATCAATTTCATCTATGCGCTTACCCTTACCCCTTGCTACATTGTTGATGTAACCAATAGCCAAAACAATTTTGACTTAGCAACAGCATTATATGCTACCTATCCTAATGCTCCTACCAACCAACCTGTATGTGTAGTGGCAACTGTTTTTCCTGGGGTTGATATTACTAGTGTTTCCTCAAACTTGCCAGCATTTACTACTGGAGGTATTCCTGCGGGTTCGTCCTTTGCTTTGGTAAACAATGGTAACATATTAGGGCGTGGCGGCAACGGTGGTATCGCTTTAGATCCTGTGCAAGGGTTATCGGAAAGGGGTGCAGCTGGTGGTCATGCAGTGTTTTTAACTGTAGATGCTACCGTGCAGAACAACTTTAATATTTACGGCGGTGGTGGCGGTGGCAACGCTATGGCGTTTTCGCTTTCGTTCCAATTGCCACTGGGCTTGCCAGCATTGGGCATATTGATAGGTGCTGGCGGCGGCGGAGGTGCCGAAAAGGGTACTGGTGGTAATATCCCAAATTTGTTGGGTTTAAGTTTTTATGACCCAGGCACTAATGCATCGGCGGGGCAGTTTGCCGTTGCGGGCCAAGGTGGTTTGCTCATTGTGCCAATCAACATTAATCAAAGCGTAGTATCCATAAGCATCAACCCTAATGCAAAAGGCGGTGACGGCGGTGAGTATGGCTATCCTGGTAATACGGGCGTGTTCCAAGTTACCCTTAGCATCTCAGTGGTGGTTAGCATTCCGTTTATAGGGCCTGTTACCTTGCCTGTACTTACCAACTTTAACGTGCCTATACCAGTGCCTATTGCCCCAGCCCCTAATGCAGGCAACGCCATTAAGCGCAATGGTAATGCGGTAAACATACCCGATAACAACTACAATACCTCATTCTTAAAGGGCCCTGTAGGCAACTAACAATTTATCTCTTAACCACCGTGGCAACCCGCCATGGGCTATGGACATAACAATGAATCGCTTCATACACTATATTGCAACCTTTCTGCCCATTGCTTGCTTTGCACTGCTAGCGCATGGTGCAACAGCGCAAAGCTTTACCGGCGAAATTACGCTTACCGCTACCAACCCTGCCATACAAGAAGAATCGGTTGTGCGTTGGATAACCTCGGGCGGCAACCATAAGCTGGTGCTTAACGGTACGGCCAATGGTATTGCCTTCAACTATACGGTATTGATGCTTAAAAACGAATCGAGCATACGCATACTTACCGAAATTGGTGGTGAGAAGGTGATGTTTGTAACGCCCTTTACTGAAGCTAAACCAGTCGCGCCAGCCTTGCGCAATGTGATAGTTACGGTGGTGGATGGTGCTAGCACCATCGCTGGTTTCGATTGCAAGAAGTATACCGTGGAGTCGGCAGAAGGTTCGGCTACCGTATTCGTTACCAACCAGGTAAGCTTAAATGCCAATGATTTCCCAGCATTGATTCAGAAGAACAGTGTGTTTGCTACTTTGGCAGCTAATAATATTACCGGCCTGCCTTTAAGCATCATCAGCCGCGGTGCTGATGGTAAGGTGTTGTTTTCGCAAACCATTACTAGTGTAAAGCCTGGTCCGGTAGCCGCATCAGAATTTAGCTACGAAGGTTATGGTGATGGTAGTACCGCCGTGCAAAAATCTTTGCAAGTTAAGTGATAAAGGCAGGCCCAGCTATACTTGTTTGGCTGGTGTTTTTACTGGCGGGCTGTGGCTCGTACATCCCGCAAGAGTTATTACATGAGGGTGGCAAGCTGCCCACTGCTACCAGTGCTACCCAACTTTTACACATCCAATTTAATGGCGTTACCAGTTTTGTAATCCGCTATGGTAATAGTGTGATACTTACTGATCCTTTTGTAAGCAATCCGCCATTCAGGAAAGTGGCTTTTGGTAAAATTTACCCCGATATCGAAGCCATTACCAAGGCCTTCAATCAACAAGACCTCGCTCAAGTAAAGCTGGTAACCATCAGCCATGCCCACTACGACCACCTGATGGATTTGCCGCCATTGCTGCCCTCCATGCCTAAAGATGCTTTGCTTACCGGCAGCAGTACCATGGCCCATATTATGGCTGCTGCCAAGCCCGTGCAGCCAGTATTGCCTTTGAATAATTTAGTAGGTACGGACTCGACCATGGGCCAATGGATATATAGCACTGATAGTAGTGTTCGTATGATGCCGTTTGTAAGCGACCACCCACCACACATCTTCGGCATTAAATTATACCCTGGGCCCTATACCGAAGATTTGGAGAAAATACCCGTGAAGGGGCGTAACTGGAAACAAGGGCTTTCGTTGTCCTTTGTAATTGATTTTATGGAAGAGGGAAAGCCGGTTTACCGCATCTTTTCGCAGTCATCTTCTGCTCATGGCAATGTGGGGCTGTTTCCCAAAGAAATGCTGAGCGAAAAGGGTGTAGATGTTGTATTGATTTCGCAAGCAGTAAAAGGAAAGGAAACCGACTATGCCGAAACGGTGATCAAGCATTGCAAAGCACCAGTGGTATTTTGCACACACTATGAAAACTTCTTCCGTAAGCCTAGCGAGCCGCTGAAATCGGTACCAAAGGCTAAGGTGGTAGCCAACTACCAGTATCTGCAAACCATTAAGGATAGCAATACGATAATGATACTGCCCAAGGCCGGCGGGGTGTATTCGATAGGGGAGTAGCAGGTGCCAAATAAAGGTTTTTCTATCTCAGCTACCACTCAATTTTACTAGGAACGAGTTATCGTTGACATCAAATTATCGGCTGGTCGATAAACAGGTTCAAGTGTTCGCCGCCGGCTTTGCTTATCTGTTTAAAGCGCTCCAGCTCTTCGGGCTTGTCCGCAATTAGAAAGTAGATATACTCATCCACCAACATGCTCTTCTTCACCTTTAGGTATGGGTCGGCTTCCCATGATGGTAGGAAGGCCATCTGCACGCTGTGGTTGCGCTGGTAGTAGCTGGCCAAAGCACGGTAAAGCTTGTCCACTTCGTTTACATCGCCCACCGTCATGGTAAAGTATAGAAAACGGTGGAATAGCTGAAGCCACTGCACGATTTTAAGGATGCCTTTTGCATTGTCGATATCCATTTTGAAGTAGTCGCCTAGGTTGATGGCGATGGTGGCGGCTTTAATGTTGCCCTGCTCATCGGTAGTCATCCACACACCGCTGCTCTTGCTATACTCCGCTATCTGCCGCACCATATTTAGGAACACGGCTTCATCGATGTGGTGATAAAACAGGTAATGGCTCATGCGCTCGTGTACCAGTTTATACATCTTCTTTAGGGCCACCTCGTCGTGGGTAATATTAACTAATTGCTTCTCGTACTTGCGCTTGCCCCAAAACTTGTTGAATTTGCTAAAAATGCGGAACGGTATGCGCTCATAGTGCCTTCCGTGCTGTTTCGAGCTGCGGTGCAGGGCCTCTTTAATGGCCACATTTTCACGGCCCATGCTGGCATAGATGAAGTGTACATTGTTCTGCACCACCAAGTCGTTGAGGATAGCGAAGAACATGGTAAACATCTTCTTGCGGCGGTATACCTCCTCGCCATTTACCCTGCGCTCGCTTATGCGCAGCATGTTGTAGTAGTAGCCGCTCCACTTTTCGGGCTCGCCCGGTGGCTGAAAGGTAAAGCGGTTGGCGTGTATATAGCCCGTAAGCCAGTAGTCCTTTGGTTTACCTTCGGGTTGGCCGGGCTTTACGTTAAGGCCCACCACTACAATGGCGGTATCGTTAATGGAGCTTACCGAAAACGGGAAATGGTGAAAATGCGCCTGTAAGCTCAACTTGCCGTTGCCCTTGTCATCAATGTGTCGCTCCGGAGCCTGTAATACCTCCTTACACTGGTGGAAGAAGTAAAAAGGGTCTTCGCGGAAGCCGAACGTGCGAAGGATGCTATCGATATGGTGCAAGTAATGTATCGGGAAGGCAAAAAGCTGAATCTCCTCATCGAACAAATCTTCCGACTCTATCTCGAAGCTTTTCGTTTTAAACTGAAACGAATGCTGCACCGTACCTTCATGGTTTCGCTCCGATTGCGCTACTTGCTCATCGTATATATAGTGGTATATGCGTTTTCTAGTTTCCGCCATGGTGGTCCTTTTGTGCTAGTTAGGGCGTAAAAATAGGCTTTTCCTTTTTGTGGAGAGGTACGGATGGGGTTTTTCGGACTTGCTTTGGTGGGTGATGTTGGTAGAGGAAGTACCAAATTATGTTTGCTACATTGCAAAGGTTTGATTGTAGGATATATTTTAGTTAGCTGGAGCAGAAGCCTTTACCCAAAACCATCGCACCATAACGCCTACATAAGAGTTTGATCCGCTAATTGGCAATTCGGCTTGGTTTAACAATATGGTATAATCTATTGGCCTAAGGTAAAATTTGCTGGGGGCATAATTATATTCGAGCATAATGGCTAATCGCAGTTTTTTCTTCATTTTAAGTGTCATATCTATCCCTAGGGTAATGTAGGGATAGATGAGCAGTTCTTTGCCATCTTTATCGTCGTAATAATAATTGTTAGGCGCGTTGCCGGTAAAAGTGTTTACGCCGCTGCCAGTGGAGGTGTACATATCAAATGCCATTTTTACACCTATATACGGTCGAAAGATGACTACGGGTAATTGCTCAAAGCGGATACCGCTATTTACATCAAACTGGAACGACGCATAACGGCGCTCAAAGTAAGCTTCCTGAGAAGGATTAATATAATGTCGAATACGGATGCCGGTGCGGGTGATAGTTGGCCCGAACATCAGGTCAAAGTTGCTTTTAGTAGGTTTGTAGTAGCCATACAGTCCAAAAAGCGGCGCGGCACTGGCACGATAAGTAATATACTCGCCTCGTGATGAAAGCTTGTTTGGCAGCAATCTATTTATAGCAATACCAGTTTTTGCCCCCCAAACAAAGTTTTGCGCCCATGCTGGGCTACAGACTGCAAACAACCATATGCACAAAAGCCAAGCCTTCACGATGCATCTTTTTTTGTGAAGTTAAACCTGATTTGCAGGTAAAAACTGATATTGGTAATGTGACCTGCCCACCTAGCCTCATAATTCTCAATATTACCTGGGTATATAAAGCTAGCCACATACTGGCGAGCAGGGGTAATTAGCGGGGTAAGGCCCCATTTATTTTGTAGACCAAAGGCCATACCTACTTTTTGTGAACGGAATAGGTGATAATATTCTATTGTGAGCCCAATTATGGGATTGATAGTGGTTTGAAACTCAGGGCTAAGTTCGTATGATTGATAAGAAACAGTATCGTCAGCAGTGCTCCTCAATTCTATTCCGGAACCACTTTTATTTTTACTGTTGTAAGCTATACCTAACCCAGCACCAAAGAACATATCTCTACCTTTTTTAAGTTCATGCAAGTATCCCACCGTCAACAAAGGCTCGATGGTAAGAAAGGATTCCGACGAATTTGATTTAAACTCATAAGAATTGCCATTGTTTTTATAAGAAGCATTATGACTAAAAGTGCTTTTATTGGTCTTGATACCAACACTCACCCTAGCGGCAAGTGACTTTCTTTGCCAACCTGCCTCCACAAGCATACCTAATGATGGAATCAGGGGTAGATTGAATTCATTCTTATCAAAATTTTCGCGCTCACTATTAATCAACTTGGTGGTTTCTAGTATCGGGCCCAATGAAACATGCCATGTGCTTTTTTGTGCATAGCATTGTTGGCCGAATAATATACAAATAGTTAATTGAATAATAATAGCTTTCATAGCGTAAAATTAAATAGTGGCATGGCTAAAACAAAATAGCCATGCCACTATAATATTGTGGGTTAAGGCTACTGTTTAATCAATTTTTCCACTCTATTTTCTCCTTCAATAGCAATAAAGTAAATGCCATTATTACGGTTTGATAGATCAAACTGAGTATTGAAATTGCCGATCATTGAATGAACTGTTTTACTTTCAATTATCTTACCATTTATGTCTATTAAGTTAAAGATAATGACATCCTTGTTAGGATTGAAGAAGGAAGCATTGATAAAACTTGTCGAAGGATTAGGATATAATTTAAAGTCCGAATGTTTTGTTCCAGGTTTTTTGCCTGACGAGCCAGTTTTCGATGTTTCTTTTTCCCCCACATCTGTAGAACTTCCAGCTACTAATTCTTCAGGATCGATATTGGAATCATATTCAACATTGAACTGCAAACCGTCAATAAGTAAGTATGTATAACCATCTTCTTCAAAAAAATCATAATCCAAAGAATTTGCTTCAAGAAATTCTTCACCTTCCAAAATAGAATTTTCAT
Source organism: Sphingobacteriales bacterium (assembly GCA_027483645.1). GTDB lineage: Bacteria > Bacteroidota > Bacteroidia > Chitinophagales > CAIOSU01 > CAIOSU01. Next base: position 158,371 of record JAIXUD010000007.1, on the reverse strand, counting down.
CAATTCTAATTGTAAAAGACCAGATGTCATTTTCTATATCATGCTCTGTATCTACTAAATCAGGATCACCATTGTCAAGCCAGTAGTAAAATCGAACCTCTGCAAATTGGTTTTCATTATGTTTGACACGCATGAAACCGCTTGTGTTGTAGGTTATCAAGTGTAAGTCATCATCAATGAGAAATGAGTATTCATCGCCAACGAACTCTGTTTGCGCCATTGGATCTCCACTTGGTATGGTATCCTCAATTATTGAATCTAATATCGCACCGCAATTTTCATAGAAATTTGGTCTTGGTAGCCCAGCCCAGTGAGCACGACAATATGTTGCTGAGCTTTTGTACTTAACCGTTGGACTAATGTATGCTAGGCCATAGCCACATCCCTTATAACAGGAAGCTGGGGAATACTCCGATATCCCGCTACAACTTCTTTTCGAAGACACACATAGTGGGACTATGGTACTAACGTGGGCTCTAGCATTGTATTTTTTTACAACAATTGCACATCTGTTCTTTGTCCAATGGTCAGCGCCCGCATTAAGATTTTGGTAAAATGCTAAGGTCACAAGAAAGACTAGCAATAATTTGATAGATGTTTTTAAAATTGTAGTAAATTTTAAGTGTGTATAAATCATTATCACAATAAAGATAAGTAGCAGTTTTATTCGTTGCGGAATATTTTATTAATATTTAGGAGGTCTAAACTACTATTTTTACTGAAATGGCACATGTTAACTATTACTTATCAAAATCTTATTAGCAAGTCCACAAATGGACTTACATCGAAAAAGTATCTTCTTGCTGAATTAGGTGTGCTCGCCTAAGGAAAACATATTTCAGCGTCCACGCTAATTATTTCGTATTGTAGTTATGGTTAATTCATAGGTTAGCATCAAACCATCCTCTGTGGCAGGGGATTACTGCCAAGGCAGTGAGAGAAGTAGCCGCGTCACTCCAATGCCGATGAAAAATCGGCAAAGTCGTTCCTCGCAATAACGACCATTGTGTGATTACCCCTACATAAGAGTCAACTCCGAACTAAAAAATCCTTATCTTTGTATTACAATCAACAATAACCCACTCCAATTGGCAAAGTCTTTGCTAGCTTATCAACACCATTAACATTAATATACTACACAACAATCCATTTTTAATTCCCAATTTTATACAATACCAAAGCCCGCAATTATTGGGCTAACACGATTACTATGAGTAAAAAAGAACGAAAAGACCCTTACGTACAGCCAGAGGCTGATTTGAGCACGCTGGAAAAGGAAATACTACACTACTTTAAGAGCACCCCGGGCAAGCACCACCACCGCAAGAGCCTGGCCAAGCAGTTTCTGCTGGACTATAACAAGCATGATGTGCAAAGCACTATTGATAAGCTATTGCAAACCAAGCAACTGGAGCTTACCGCCAACAATACCCTAGCCCTTACAGGCGAGGCTAAGCCCAAACCCGCGGGTGGCAGCAAGTACATGAGCGGTACACTGGATATGACCATACACGGCTACGGCTTTATTGTTACCGATGAACTGGAAACCGACGTGTTTGTAGCCGGCAAGCGCCTAGGCCAAGCATTGGATAAGGATAAAGTGAAATTCCGCATTACGGGCAAGAGCAAAACCGGCAAGTTTGAAGGCGAAATCATGGAGATTGAGCGCCGCATGAAGAACCTATATATAGGCACGCTGCATGTGAATGGCAAAACGCCGCACGTAGTACCGGAGAGCGACAAGATGCCTTATGAGATTTTTGTAGACCATGACCACCTAAACGAAGCCCAAGACGGCGACAAGGTAGTGGTGGAACTGACTGGCTGGCCCGAATACAGCAAAGGCCCGCATGGCAAGATAACCGAGATACTGGGCGAAACCGGCAACAACGATGTGGAAATGAAATCCATATTGATTGATAATGGCTTTAAGCTCGGTTTCCCTGAAGAGGTGCTGCAAGAGGTAGAGAATATTGGCGACGTGATACCGCAAGAGGTAATTGCCGCCCGCCGCGACATGCGCGGGGTGCCTACCTTTACCATCGACCCGGATGATGCCAAAGACTTTGATGATGCCCTGAGCATTGAAAAATTACCCAATGGCCACTGGCAGATTGGTGTGCACATTGCCGACGTGAGCCATTATGTGGCTATAGGCAGCGCGCTGGACAAGGAAGCCATTGAGCGTGCCACGAGCGTGTACTTAGTAGATAGGGTTGCGCCGATGTTCCCTGAGCGGTTGAGCAACATTATCTGCTCACTGCGCCCTAATGAGGACAAGCTGACGTTTTCGGCGGTGTTTAACCTAGACGAGAGCGGCAAGGTGCACGAGGTATGGTATGGTCGCACCGTGATACATAGCGATAAGCGCTTTACCTACCGCACCGCGCAAGATGTGCTGGAAGGAAAGAGCGAAGGCCCGTTTGCCAGCGAGATGCAAGTGATGCAAAAAATTGCATTGGCATTGCGTGGCGAGCGCTTGAAGAAAGGCTCCATCGAATTCAGTAGTGAGGAAGTGCGCTTTAAGCTCGACCGCGAGGGCAAGCCGCTAGATGTGTACGTGAAAGAAAGCCTGGATACCAATAAACTGATTGAGGACTATATGCTACTGGCCAACCGATATGTAGCTACATACCTAAGCAAACTGAAGGTGGGCAAAAAGCCGGTGCACAACGTATACCGCGTGCACGACTACCCGAACATGATAAAACTGGAGCAGTTTGCCGACTTCGCGAAGAAGTTTGGCTATGTGCTGAAGTTTAAGGAACCTACCGAAGTGGCGAGCACGCTAAACGCGCTGTTGCAACGCGTGAAAGGCAAGCCGGAAGAACATGTGCTGAGCAGCTTGGCCATCCGCACCATGGCGAAGGCTGTTTACACTACCAAAAACATTGGCCACTACGGCTTGGCGTTTGAGTTCTACTCGCACTTTACCTCGCCAATACGCAGGTTCCCGGATGTGCTGACGCACCGCATACTGGCCGCTGTACTAGAAGATGCAGAAGGACCCTATACTGAGGCAGGGCTAGAAGAGTTGGCTGTGCATAGCAGCAACATGGAGCGCAGCGCCATGAGCGCCGAGCGCGAATCGGTGAAGTATAAGCAGGTGGAGTATATGCAAGACCGCATTGGGCAAGAGTTCTGGGGCATTATTTCGGGCGTTATCGGCCGGGGTATTTTCGTGGAGCTGGAAGGCAACAAGTGCGAAGGCTTTGTAGCCGAGAACAAACTGAGCGAGTATGGTACCCGCTTCGAGGAGAAAGACCTTACCATAGTAGATACCGATACGGGCCGCAAGTTCCGTTTTGGAGAGCGGGTTTATGTAAGGGTGGAGCGTACCAACTTGGAACGCCGCCAAATTGACTTTGAACTGGCAGACCCTGAAAACCCGCTAACCCCCGAAGAGCACGCCGAGCGCAAACTCGAAATGGGCTTTGGCGGACAAACCGGCCCCGTACGCAGCTATGGCCGCGCCAGGCCAACTACCACCACCGAAGGTAGCCGCTCCACCGAAGGAGAGATGGGCCGCGGGGACAGTAAGCGCGGCGGCAGCCGACCGGGCAAACCCAACATTGGCGGCCCAAGGGGCAGCCGTGGCACCCGCCCAGCACCGAAAGGCACCAAGAAGGAAGAGAATAAAAAGAAATCGGACCGCAGCACTAGGCAACAACCGGGCAGCAATAGCACTAAGCCGAAGAAAAGACGTGGTTAATGTGCTGATGTGCGAATGTACCGATGTGCAAATTTAAGGATGAGATAATTTGAAAAGGGTGGTATTGTTTATATGTGCTTCGGCACGCCCTGAAGGGGCATAAGATTAATAGTATACCGCTTTTCAGCACTATCGAATTATAAGATGTTCGGCTATAGTAGCGGTCAATTATGATAATATTACTTGGCAAAGGGGGGTAGCGGCAATTGGATTAGTTCCGGTAATATCAGTAATGTTAAATAACAATGTGATGCCGTTAGTGGAATCTTATTTTTATGACAAAATTGCCTTTATTCTGTATATTCGGTTGTACTCAGCACCACAAACCCTATTATTATGAGACCGTTTACGCTATTAGCACTGTTAATACTAACTTTTGCCGCCTGCAAAAAAGACGATGATAACGAACCGATAGACCAAACCCTTTATGCCTCATCGGGAACCGATGCGGGCATATATGATAGAAGCGGGCGCTTTGTGCTGTTGCGCGGGGTAAACTACAATGTATTGGGCGATTATTGGCAGGCCAACCCATCCATACCTGCTACCAAACCCTATGCCGCTAGCGATATGGAGCAAATGGCCTCGTATGGTTTTAATTGCGTACGGTTGCTATTTAGCTGGAGCAAATTGGAACCGCAACCGGGCGTGTATGATATGGCCTATATACAAAGCATCAGGATGGCTATTGAAGATGCCGCCCGCTATGATATGTACGTAATGTTGGATATGCACCAAGATGCTTGGGGCAAGTACATTGCCACCCCTGCCGATAGCGTATGCACAAATCCCAACAAGGGCTGGGACGGCGCGCCAGAGTGGGCCACCTATACCGATGGCGCTTCCACTTGCTCGCCTGATGGCTCGAGGGAAGGGGCACCGGCTGTTTATACAGCGTTTGGCAATTTTTGGAACAACCGCAACGGTATACAGGATAGTTGTATCAAAGCTTGGCAAGCCCTGATTGCCGAAACCGCCCAATATCAAAATGTAGTGGGATATGACCTTATCAATGAGCCTGGTTTTGGTGCTGTAAGTACTGAAGAGGCCGGTGCTCAAATGTCAAGCTACTATGCGCGACTCATTAGCGCCATTCGCACCACGGAGACTTCTATTGGCGCTGCACAGCACATCATGTTTTTTGAGATGGGTGTTGGTATCGGTGGTGTGACTAATTTAGTGCTTCCTACGGCTTCATTTACATCTGACCAAAATATTGTATTTGCACCGCATTCTTACTTTGAGTCGTTCGGCTCGTTGCCATTTACCATTGAAGATGGTTTCAATTTGTTTGATGCTGGTTCTAACTTGTTCAACTGCAGTTTCTTTATTGGCGAGTGGGGTTTCTTCGGCGATCCGGCAACCGATGCTGCTAAAGTAAAACGCTTTGCTGCAAATGAAGATACTTACTTCACAGGCTCTACATGGTGGCAATGGGCCCAAGCCCCCGGCGACCCGCATGGCATCAGTTGGGATGGTAACTCTTACGGCGCAACATCTATGCACTTGGTTGAGTTGGATGTTTCAGGCAACCTTACCGGCAATGTAAACCCATTCTACCTAAACATCCTCAGCCGCACCCGCCCGAATGCGATAGTGGGTAAACCAGAAACGCTGACCAGCAATCCTGACACAGGTGAAATGGTACTTACCGCTACCACCACCAAAGAGGGCACCACCGAACTATGGATACCCAACCGCTTCGGCAATCCCATCATTACCGGTACTAATGCCACTTTAAAAGAACTGCGCACCGTAAGTGGCGGCTACATCGCCGAGGTATCGGTGAGCGGGAGCTATACAGTGAATGTTGGGTTCTAGTTTTGGGAAGTCTTTCATCGTGATTACCAATGTTAACCTATTGAGCGAATGAAAGGTGAAACCAAGTTGCCATTTACCAAAGGCACCAATTACTTTTGTCTGTTCTTTTTGGGTATACCTGCAGCTTTACTTATTGTATTGCATTTTACCGAGCAGGAACCATACAGCATCATACGCGCTATACCGGCACTACTTGCCTTTCCGTTTTTGGTTTTTTGGGCAGTGCCGCTGTTTTCGTTTAAGCATCCATACAAAGTACCGTCGCGCATGGCACTGTTACAGTTGCCCTTTGCAGAGCGCTATGCGTGGGCAGGGTTGTATTGTGCCTCTATTGCTGCTTATAGTTTATACTTCCAGTATATAAAAGGGGTTGGCATAGCGGGCGACATGGTATTGCTATCTGGTGCAGGCTTATTGTGGATTGTATTGCTGCTGGTTGTTACAAACCATTCCCGAATCCGCTTTGCAGACAGCCCCGATGAGGAACGGGTAACGCAGCAATTAACTGATAGAAAGGCTAACCCCGGTGCTTTTGTATATACCGAAGATGGCTTTACCTATGCCGAAGAAGGAAAGGTATTGGCTCCTATAAAATGGAAAGATATCACAGAAGTATTAGCTTATAAAAAGGATAAATTGGGGGTTGATTCCATTTACTTAGCGATAAAGGATGGAGATGAATGCCTACTCGATATTAGCGATGGCATGTTCGGATACTTAATGTTTGTTGATCGCATGCAAGCCAACTTGCCCAATTATGCTACTTTTTGGCAAATACAGGTTGCCACCCCAGCCTTCCAGCCCAAGCCTACTTTGGTGTATAGAAAGGAGGAAGATTTAAGCGGTTTTCCTTTTGAATAAATCGTAATAGCCTTTGTTTGGCAATTTCGCTTTCAAACATTTATTGTGTTCTGGGCATATGACTTGGCATGAGCAGTAGCTTCTAGCTTCATCGCCACAGGTACATAAATTCCCTGGTAATCAAATTTTAGTGGTTATTTGCCACAATTTAGATAGGCTACATCGGCTTTATTATGCCGTTCCCTGACAAAAAGAGTCTATTCATCGAAAAAGTCTTGCCTTCGCACAACTCTGAGACTACATTGCCGTACAAGTAGCAAAAGCAGCTACATAACTAATGATCAACATTTGTTTATGCGTGGAAAGCCGTACTTGTTTTTATCGCGCATGTACCTATACGTCCTATAAAATGCACTCAGAAAACACTATCCTCCCTCTGCACAAAATGGCACTGCAAACGTTACTGTTTGCAGTACTATTTACGATTTGCCCCTTTGCCCAAACAATGGCTCAAAGCACTGTCTTCACAGATAATTTCTCTGCCAACACAAGTGCTACCTTCACCACATCGGGTGCTATAGGTACAGCAGCTTGGTCGGTGGCTCGGTCGGGCAACGACTGGGGCGCACGACGCAACAGTAATGTATTAGAGCTAAGCAATGATGTAAGTGCCACTAACAATTCCAACGGTTGGGTGTTTGCTTCGGTGCCATCCGGCAATTTGTCGTGCTATGCCTTTGTGCTCAACAACAATTCTGGACCGCTTACTTGGAACTTCAATATGCGACAAAGCCAAGCCGACCCTGGCGGTTTTGGCAGTAGTACCTTTGGTGCAGCCTTTGTGCTTGCCGGTACTGATGCAAATGTAGTGAGCAGCGGCAGCGGCTATGCAGTAGTATTGGGACAAACGGGCACAACCGACCCTATACGCTTGGTGCATTACAACAATGGCCTTCGCGGAACACTTACCAATATCATTACCTCCAATACCACCGGCCTTACCGATTTTGGCGCCCAGTACTTAAGTGTAAGGGTTGTGTATAACCCCAGCACCGATAACTGGCAGCTACTACTTCGCAACGATGGCAATAGCGCCTTTGCCGACCCAATTACGGGAACGCTGACCACGCAAGGTGCCGCTACCAATAGCACTTATACCAGCAGCAGTATTACCGCCATGGGTGCCTACTGGCAAGGTGGCACCACCGCCAGTCAAACCGCCGTTTTCGACAACGTTACCCTAACTAAGGCTATCGCTGCGCCAACGGTTGGCGCCATTACGCAGCCTACCTGCACCAATAGCACAGGTTCTGTGGTACTTAGCGGACTGCCCACCACGGGCAATTGGCTGCTAACCCGAAACCCTGGCGGCACTTCCTTGGCAGGCAGTGGAGCCAGCACTACCATTAGCAACCTTGCGCCCAATACCTACACCTTTACCGTGAGCGATTATAGCTATGGCTACCAAGCCACGGTGAGTGCTTGTGGCTATACGGCTGTAATTGTGGTGGAACCTTTGAGCATCGTATCATTAGATAACCCTTGTACCAATGGCTACAATTACAACGTGGAGTTCAATTACACCATTACCGTAACAGGAGTGAATACCTGCTGGGACGGGGATATAGGCTTTCAACCACAAATATTTTGCAACAGCCAAAACAATGGCAACTATACCATTCGCATACCGGCTCCTACGGTGGGCGCGGCATCCTCTACCAGAATATTTAGGGGTACGCTTACTACCCAAACCCGCCCTTACAACTCTAATAGCGATTGCGCCACAGCCAACATTGTAAACCAAAACTGCAATAGGGTAGATGTAACTATTTTCGGTCCTGGCATCGCTTCTTCTACCTACCCTACCACCATCAGCACTTCTAGCGGTTGTCCTTCGCCCTCATCGGCCAACGTGGTTATTAATGCCCCTGCCTCGTTGAGCATTACTACCCAGCCAAGCAACGCTAGCGTTTGCGGCGAAGCAACTGGCAACTTTACCGTAGCCGTATCGGGTACTGGCTCCACCTACGAGTGGCAGCGCAAGCCGGCGGGCAGTGGTTCTTGGACAGCCATCGGTACTATTGCTGGTGCAACCGGTAGCACTACGGCTAACCTAAGCATTGCGAACCTGGAAAGCAACGGATGGAACAACTACCTGGTGCGTGCCGTGGTAAGCCAAAGCGGCTGCACGGCTACATCGGATAGTGCCCGCATTACGGTAAGTACCGCACCAACTGCGCCTACCAGTATTACTAGCTCATCGTCGGTCATCACTACCGTACCGGTAGTACAAAGTTCGGCCACCAATACGGGCTCGGGCAACAGTATTACCGTAAACAAACCTACTGGTGTGCAAGAGGGCGACCTTTTGCTAATGGGCTTTACTTTTGAGAAGGGCACGGGTGTAACCATCACCCCGCCAACTGATTGGGTACTTATTGCCCGCACTGACCAGAGCACAAACGTGGGTATGGCATCCTATTATCGCATCGCTACCTCGGCTGATGTGGCGGCTAGCAACTTTAGCTTTACCGTTACCAACACCCCAAAATGGTCGGTAGGGTTAGTGCGCATTACTGGCTACAATACCAGTAATCCTATTTCGGCTTCGGGTGGCCAATCTAGCGGTACTTCGGGTACTAGCGTGGCTTCGCCATCAGTAATCGGTGCAGCGGCCAACGGCTTGGGTATTGCCTTCTATACCAATAAGAAAAACGCCTTGTTTACCCCTGCCAATGGCACTACTGAGATATATGATAGCCCCAACAATACCAGCGGAGAGCCTTCGAATATGATGGCTTACTTTGCACAAACATCTGCGGGTACTACTGTGGCGCGCACTGCTACGGCAAGCATATCAGAGCGTTGGGCTGCACAGCAAATCATCATCAGCCCCAAGCAAACGTTTGTGGAATGCACGGGCAACGTTATTGTGCTTACCGCCAATGGCGGCAGCAATGGTTCGGGTAGTACTTACCAATGGGGCACAGGCAGCATAGGTAGTAATATTTTGGCAGCTACTGGAGCTACAGTCACCGTTACGGCCTTGGGTAGCCAGCAGTATTGGGTGCGCCGCGTAGGTAATACGGGCTGTACCAACACCACAGGCGCCGTCTCTGCCAATACCGAAATTCGTCAGCCGAGTACTACCATCAGTGTAAACAATGTTGCCATTGCCAATGGCGATTATCTATGGACGGGCAACTCCAGCTTGCTATGGAGCACAACCGCCAACTGGATGCGATTTGACGGAACAAACTACAACCTCGTTTCGACCTTGCCGACCAGCACTGTAAACGTGTTTGTCGTAAGCCCAAGCGATGCGCAGCAGTGCGTATCCAACGGCAACGTAACCATTAACAACACCAACTACGGCGTGCGCAACATAAGCATCGGCAGCAATACCCAAGTGTGGCTAGCGGGCACCAATAACCTGAATGTGACGGGCAATTGGGTGAACTTGGGTACGTTTATCGCCTCTACCAGTACGGTTACCTTCAATGGCACGGGCACTCAAACCATATTAACCGGCCAAGGAAGTGCCGCTAGCAATGGTGCTAAACAATTTAAAAACCTAACCATCAACAAGGCATCCAATTCAAGGCTTACGTTGTTGGATAACCTTACCGTAACGGGTAGGTTGCTAGTTACTTTAGGTGAGCTGCATGTACCAGTAAGCGTAATCGGCAAAGCAGAAGACATTCGAATTGAAACTGCTGGTAAGCTGAACCTTGCAGGGCAGTTAAGGTTGAATGATTGAAGGGGGGCAGAGTGCGGGTGGCTTGATGACAGCGGGTTTCCACGCTGATGCTTTCAACTCGTAACCCGTAACTCGTAACCAATCAACCAACCCCTCAATCCTCCACCCTAGTCAACTGAAACCCAATAATGTCCAGCGGCTTTTTGCCTTTGAAAGTGGTGGGTACTTTTTCGGTGTAGTAACAAGAGAATATTAGGCCGCGCAGGCCAATGTCCAACTGGCGGAAGATGGGACCGAGTGGGCCTTTGTTTTCCATGGCAGTTTCCATTTTGCCTAGTAGCCAGCGGAGCACAAACGTCGGCATAAATGCCAGTATGGTGAGCAGCATATTGAGGTCTTTGATATCGGCGCCCGGGGCGTATGATACCAACTCATCAATATAAGTGATCCCGCCCACCTCGCTAAAAGCGGGGAACTCCCCGTTTCGGGGTATCATCAGATCGCCAATACGGTTAATAGCTTTCAGTGCTGAGTTGCTTAGGTATTTGCTTGTCATAGGTAGTTCCTGTAAATTGGTCACTTAATTTTTGGGCTAATGCCATTACGGTGAGCGATGGATTGATGCCCGGCGCATTCGGGAAAATGCTGCTATCGGCCACGAAAATGTTTTTATGGCCGTGTAAGCGAAACTCAGGGTCCACCACTGCCTTGGCAGGGTTGGCACCTATAACGCTACCGCCCATTAAGTGGAGGCCCACGGCAAACGGGCTGGCATATACTTTTTTAGCGCCCTCGTTGGTTAGTATGTTTGCTATCAATTCGCGGCCCTCATCTCGGCGGCGTCTATCTTGTTCTGTAAAAGGTTTGTCCACCGAAAGGCGGCCTTTATTATTTACCTTAATTTCGCCAGCATTTTCGTCTCGCACCGCCACTTCTATACAAGTCATGCGGGTATAGTTGCGCATAATATCTTGGTGGTAGCTGCCCGTGCGGCTAAACAACATGGCTGCCGAAATTGGCGGTGCAAATACGTTCTCCAGCTTATAACCCTTCTTGCGAAGGTTCGGATCTTTGGAGGCCACCGTTTGGAAGTAGCCTTTGTAGGCATTAATCTCCTCATCAAACAAGCCGAAACTCATAAACTGTGGGTGGGTACTGAAGTTTTTGCCTAAGGCAGGCAACTGTTTCTTAAAGCCCGACTGTAGCAGCATTTTGGTAGTACCAAACGCCCCACCGGCCAGCACTATGTTTTTAGCTTGAAAGGTAACTTGCCTTCCTTGCTGAAAAGCATGCACGGTTACGGTATCACCATTGGTGGTTATTTGGTGTACCTCGGTTTCGGTTTGTAGGTTAAGGCCTTCCGTAATATCGTCGCGAAGATAACCGGCATACGAGCTTTGCTTGCTATCGCGGTGGCAACCGCCTAGGCAGGCCATACAATCGTTGCCGCGGTCGTTAGCACAATCGTTTTGGCCTTTGCGCAGGTAGCCCCATTTTACGCCAATTTTATCACAGCTTTTGGTAAAAAGCTGTGCGTTTTTATTCATATCGCTGGGCGTAAAGGTATGCAGGTCGAGCTTGTTTTCTACTTTGGTATAGTAAGGCGCCAAGTTTTCTGGCGAGAACCATTGTACACCGCTTTCAGCTTTCCAGTCGTTAAAGGCTATATCGTCAAATCGGTCTAGCAGACACTGGTTTACGATGGAAGTACCGCCTACCAAGCGGGTGCGGAGGAAACCCATTTTGGCATCGGTATCAAACTCGATGCCGCCGCCCCAGTATAGCATGGCCGAAGTATCGGCTTCAGTTCGGGGAAAAGTCTTTTTATTAAATAGTTTTCCGGCTTCCAGAAGCAAGATGTTGGCCCCTGCCTTAAAAAGGTTGTGGGCAATATTGCCGCCCGATGGCCCAGTGCCGATGATGATGTAGTCTAGCATAGTATCAAGTAGTGAGTATCAAGTATCAAGACTGAATGTGCGAATAATTAATAGTGTGATAAGGGTACACAGAGGTAGCTAGCTGCGGTGAGCAACAGGTATAAGTTTCCACTAATTAATCATCCCCTCGTAAACCGTACTTGATACTTGATACTCACTACTTGAGACTAACTCAAAGTTTCTGTTTCGTGCCGATATTATCAATCTTCAATCCCGTGGTGGCGAATTTGATCCAGTTTTTCGATTTGCTGAAGAGGGCTACCATTAGGTTTGAAAGCAGTTCGTACTTCTCAGGCGTGAAGGGGTACCAGTGTGGCTCAATCTTGCTGCCCTGCACGTCAATCAAGATCGATTTGCTGTTGCAGAAGGTGTAGATACCCGCATCGCCTTTGTAACGGCCAAAGCCGCTATCCTTAATACCGCCAAACGGTAAGGCAGGGTTGCCCTCGGTAAGCATGTGGCTGTTGATGCTCACGTTGCCGGTAATTATGTCCTTCGCTACTCGCTCGGCACGCTTTAGGTCTTTGCTCCAAACGCTGGCGCTCAACCCGTATGGCGAATCGTTGGCCAAGCGGATGGCCTCTTCTTCGGTTTTAAATTTCATTACCGCAACCACTGGGCCGAATGTTTCCACACTAGCAATCTTAAAGCTATGGTCCACTTCCGATACGATAGTAGGAGGGAAGTGGTGCGTGCCCGCTGGGCGGCTGCCGCCACAATGCACAGTTGCGCCGCGCTCAACCGCTTCTTTTATATGGTCTTCAATAATGCGAATCTGGAACTCGGCGGTTACCGCACCCATATCCACATCTTTCGGCGATTTGTAATCGCGCTCGGCGTTGCTGTAGGTCAGTTTCTTGGTCTTTTCCACCAGCATATTTAGCAACGGCTGGTAGATGCTCTCGTGCACATATAGGCGCTCGATGCTGGTACAGCTTTGGCCCGCGTTGGTAAACGCGCCCCACATAATACCATTTACGGTACGCTCCAGGTCCACGTCCTCAAATACGATAGAAGGATCTTTACCACCTAGCTCCAAATCAACCGGTATCAGTTGTTGTGCGGCCAAGGCCATGATTTTTTTGCCAGTGTTTACGCTGCCGGTAAAGTGTATCTTGGCCGGGCGGCGCTCAATCAGTTGCGCGCCCGTGTTTTTGGCACCGTACACCACTTGTATAGCATCTTTCGGGAAACCGGCACCTTCCAGCACCTTTTCCATTACGCCCTTCATTGGGGTTACTTCGCTTGGCTTAAAGATAACTGGGTTGCCCGCCAAAAAGGCCAACATGCTCGGGATGATACCTTGGTAGAAAGGGAAGTTCCAAGGGGCGATAATCAATATGGTACCCAGGGGTTCCCAAACGATTTTCGATTTTTTGCCCAACAATGGCAGCGGCGTATGTACCTTTTGGTCTTTTAGCAGTTTTTCGGTTACCTTTTCAAAGTAATCGAACACATCCGTCACCTCAAACACCTCTGCTGTCAAAGCATCCATACGGCTCTTGCCCGTTTCTTCGATAATGCGGTCGAGAATCCATTCGCGATTATCGATTACATATTGGCGCACATTGTTCATGTGGGCTACACGCTCCTTTACTGGCATTTTGCGCAGCACCGGCTCCATGGCGCGGGCACGTGCAAATACTAGGTCAAGTTCCACGCTGGTGGGTTCGTTAAAAGAGTATAGCGGCTGTAGGGTTATAGGGTTGGTTACCGTTACTTGGGCAAGGGTGGACGTATCCATTAGGGGCATGTTTTTTCGACAGAGGAATAGAAAGCTTGAAGATAAGGAATTTGTTGTTTTCAAGTATCAACAGGGAATATCAACCTTCGATAAAAACTGTGAATAAATAATAGCCAAACTTTTTACGTTAATTTTATGGCCAAAGTCAATATAGTGAAAAAATTCCTCATTTTTATCGGCGTATTGCTCGGCCTATCGGTTGGGGTGATATTATACATCATGTTTCTCCGCGACAACCTTATCATCAGTAAGGAGGAGGCCAAAAAACGTTTTACTACTTCCGCTTCCCGATTTGTTAATTGGCGCGATGCTGATATTCATTTTACCGACGAAGGCCAGGGTACCCCTATATTAATGATACATGGCTTCGGGGGCAACTTTACCAACTTTGATAGCTTAGCAGCCATTATGCGGGCCAACTACCGCGTAATACGGATTGATTTGCCAGGCTTTGGCTTGTCGGATTTGCCCGAGAAGCACGATTCGGTAGCAGAACTGTATGGTGCTTTTTTGGGGCATCTGCTTGATGATGTACTAAAGCTTGATAGCCTGTATGTGGTTGGCAATAGCCTTGGGGGATGGATGGGCTGGGAACTGGCTGCTACCCGACCTGATAAGGTAAAGGGGTTGGTGCTGCTAGGCAGCGCCGGCTACGAGATTGAAAAAGTAAAGAGCAACATCGGACGAATAGATATGCTGGATAATGCATTCTTCCGGAAACTTGCCGAACGTGGCATGCCATTATGGATGTCGGAAGGCAATGCCAAACGCATGCGGTCGGAGTGGGAAACCATTGCAAACCCCAAGGAAGTGGTGGTAAACAATGCGCTTATGAACAAAGAAGGCAATTTGGATAACTTAATTACCTTGGCTAACAGCGGCGTATTGCCAGATACGGCCAAAATAGCGCTTATAAAATGCCCTACCCTGGTTATTTGGGGCAGGCAAGATGTAATAGTACCTTGGGAGCACTCCGAGAAGTTTAAGCGGGATATTGCCAACAGCACTGTACTCGTTTATGATACTTGCGGCCACATACCTCAAATAGAATATCCCCATAGGGTAGCTGCAGATATTAAGAAGTTTTTGATGGTGGGGGAGTAATATTTAAACACAATGGGCACAAAGAAAAAGCACGAAGAACACTAAGAAGGTAAGTTGGGTTTAGTGCTCTTCGCTTGTCATCGCTTCCAGCGAGGATGTCCTAATATCGAGCTTCCAGCTCGCACGTAACATGAAAAAAGAGCCAAAGGCTCAACGTTACTATCATCCTCGCTGAAAGCGAGGACGAGTAATCCAAATCTAGGTTTTTTGCTTCTTCTTCTTAGCC
Organism: Sphingobacteriales bacterium; assembly: GCA_027483645.1. GTDB lineage: Bacteria > Bacteroidota > Bacteroidia > Chitinophagales > CAIOSU01 > CAIOSU01. Next base: position 143,326 of record JAIXUD010000007.1, on the reverse strand, counting down.
GCCGGGAACAGTACGTTGTTCAATATCAATCGATATCCTGGCGAATTAGGGTGCAACGCAAGGTCGGTTTTCGGGTCGCCTACAAAGTGTTGGAAATCTTCGGGGTCGTGGCCGCCATAGAAGGTAAACATACCATTACCCAATACTCCGTGAATGTAGCGGGTTTCGCTCGCGGAGCGGTTTTCGCCCATAATCAACACATCAGGCTTCATCAAGCTTTTGTTGAAAGCCGTGCTTTGGCCCATAAACCCTTTAATAGTGCGGGTATGGCATTGGGTAAGCATGGTTGGCACCGGATCCCATTTGGCAGAGAAATCGAATAGGGTAAAGTAGTCCAAGTCAAGCGGTACGTTGCGGGTATCGGTAGCGTCAATATCCGAGTATTCGTACTGGTATGGGTTCTGTACCAACGTGAAATCCTTAAAGGCTAAGCACTTGCTATAATCCAGTTTCTGCTGGGCTTGCGGGTCGGCGGCATCACCGTCAAACATTTGGTCGCAAATGTCCACACCTTGTGATGCCAGGGCAATATCATAGGTGTCGGCGGCGGAGCACATGGCAAACAGGAAGCCACCGCCCAGTACAAAATCCTTAATCTTCAATGCCACGGCCAGTTTCAATTGCGATACTTTTTTGAAACCATGCTTGGCAGCAGTGGCCTCCTGCAACCGTACATCTTCTTGGTACCAAGGTGCGGTGCGGTAGCGCGACCAAAACTTACCAAACTGACCCGTAAAATCTTCGTGGTGCAGGTGTAGCCAGTCGTACTTGGGCAGGTCGCCACCTAGTACCTCGTCGTCATATATTACATCATAAGGTATCTCGGCATAAGTAAGCGCCATGGTTACGGCATCATCCCAAGGTAGTTTGTTCTTTGGCGAGTATACAGCAATCTTCGGCGATTTCTCTAGTTTCACCACATCCATGTTAGCCTCGGGGTTGGCTATATCGGCCACTATGCGGTTGTACTGGGCATCGGCAATCATTTCGTAGCTCACGCCACGGATGAGGCACTCGCTTTCAAGCGGTTTCAGGTGGGGGAAGGCGAAGCTACCGCCGCGGTAGTTGAGCAACCAATCCACCTCAATGCCATTGGTTATTACATAGTAGGCAATACCGTAGGCTTTTAGGTGTTCTTTTTGGGCACCATCCATCGGTATCAACAAATAGGCGGCTCGGGCTTGGTTAAGGCCCATCGAAAGCAATAGAATGAAAAGTAACCTATACAACATCGGCAATTCAATTTTACGGTCAGCAGCAATAAAGATAAAACTAAATCAACGGCATGCTTCAAATTAAACGGTATGCCTCCTTAATTAGTTTGTGGGCGAACCTTATTTAACAAATTTTGCCATTGCGCGGCCAATAGCGCCCACTAGCATATCCACCTCTGCTTTGGTAATGATAAGTGGTGGCACTACCCAAATACCGAACTTATCCGAAGGCACGTAAATGTTTTCCTCATCCAGTAGATATTGTGCAATATCGCTCACTATGGTTTTTTGGTATTTCTCTGTGGTTTTCCGCAGCGGTGTTTTGCCGGCTTGGTCTTGCACCAGCTCCATGGTCCAGAATAGCCCTAGGCCACGTACGTCGCCAACTTGTTCATATTGGCTACCTAGGGCCTTTAGGGCATTGCCTAAGTATTCGCCCATGGCTACACAGTTCTCCAGCACACCGTCTTCCAGCAGCACGCGTAAGCCTTCCAGCGCGGCGGCGCAACCCAGTGCATGGCCCGAAAAGCTCTGTCCATGCCCGAAAATGTTGTCATCGAAAACCCTGCTCACCTCTTCGCTCATGATGCAGGCCGTAAGTGGGCAATACACACCGAGAGCCTTACCAGTTATCAAGATATCGGGCACCACGCCATAATGCTCTATGGAAAACAGCTTGCCCGTGCGCCCCATGCCGCTCATCGTTTCGTCAGCTATCAACAATAGGCCCCATTGGTTGCATATTTCCCGCACGCGCTGCAAGTATCCGGGTGGTGGTGGTATAATGCCGTTGGAGCCCACTACTGGTTCCAATAGCACAGCGGCTACCTTGTTGCTGCCGCCTTCTTGTTCAATAATATATTCTAGATAATTGGCACTCCAAAGTGGGTCGCTATCTGGTGCTCGGTAGGCGTTGGCTTCAGGCGCAAACACCACACCTGGAACGGTAAAAGGTTCTTGAAACCACCGCCTTGGGTCGCCACTTGCCGATGCAGCGCCACTGGTGGATCCATGCCAAGATTTGTAACGCGAAATGATTTTATAAGGGTAAGGATACTGTCCGGGGGCATCGGTATGCTTACCTTCTTTAAACGTACGTATATACTGGTACATCCGGGCTGCTTTAATGGCCGCCTCAACCGCCGCCGCGCCGCTCTGCCCAAACCAAATTTTTTTATTGGGTCCACCTGGTGCAAGGTGAGCCAACTTTTGCGCTAGTAGCGCAGTTGGCTCGGTGGCAAAGTCGTCGGTTACGTATATAAGCGTATCCATTTGCTTTTTCATGGCAGCAATTACCTTGGGGTGGTTAAACCCCAGGTTAATGCATTCGTGTGCGCTGCGCAGGTCAAATATTTTTCGCCCGTCGGTAGTATGTATGTAGCAACCTTCGGTATAAGAAACGCTAATTGGCTTATAGTTGGCCTGTGTGCCCCAACAGTGCATAAAGTGTTGTGCTTGCAAGGCAGAAGTATCCATAGGCTGCTAATTGTGCTATCGGAAAAAAAATAGTGGTAGTAAAGATATAGTATACGTAACTTAATACTCGGCAATTGTTGTAGCAAATTATTTTAGAATAATTACGCCTTTAGTGAAACAACATAGGCGAAAAAGCGTAAAAGAAAAGGCACACAAAAATCACCATTATGCTGGAGGGAAACAACGAATGGGTGGGGCAAGGTGCAGCGATACGAGGACGGAAGGAGAATAGGCCACACCGAGTTGATCTGCAGTATTTGCGAGACTTGTCAGGAAATGACACCGAATTTATTAAGGAAATCGTTCAAATGTTCATTGACGATGCACCTGTTCTATTAAAGCAAGCTATAGTTTACCACAAAAATGCGAACCTTGTTTTGCTTAAGGCCAGCATACACCGCATGAAATCGTCGGTGAAAATGATGGGAGACCATGAGCTGGCTGCAATCATCAGCCGCATTGAAAGCCACTGCAACGGTATTACACAAGAGGTCAACCTGCCATCGCTTATGATGCAGCTAAACCGCGACCTCACCGACCTGCTATACGACCTAAAAGGCGAGATGAGCAAGATGTAATTATTACTAGGTCGAAACAATCTTTAATTAATAAGAGCGTTATTCCGATATTCTGCTATAAAGTTTTAATTTTGGCAGTGAGGTAAAACCATCGATAAATGAAACGTTTCTTATTGTTGCTTACATGCAGCATATTCGCATTGGGTGCATACGCACAAGATACTACAGCTACCAAAGATAAAACCGTAAAGGAGAAAGTGGCCCAAACCGGCAGCCGAGACCGCATTGTGGTTGAAATTGGTTTCGACCACTGGCACCAAAAAGAAGGAAAAGCTACCGATGTAAAATGGTTTAGCCGCAGCTATGGCTTCTACTTTATGTACGACCTTTTGTTGGGTAAATCTCGTTTTAGCTTCGCACCAGGACTTGGTTTTGGCGTAAGCAACGTTTTCACCAGCAAAGGCTTGGTGGAAGATAGCGTTGGTACTCGTTTCGCTTCGCACCTTGAGGCATCGGGCGTAAATGATGACGACGTAAAGAAACACAAGTTAGTTACCAACTTTATTGATATTCCGCTGGAGTTGCGTTTCCGTGCGAAGCCTAATTCTAAGAACAAGAGCTTCAAATTTGCGGTAGGCTTTAAAGGTGGTGTACTGTTTGACAGCCATACCAAGATAAAGTTTGACTCCGATGCCCGCGACAAGCCACGTGTGGTGAAGGTGAAGAACTTCATTGACCTTAACCGTTTCCGCTATGGGCCTACGTTCCGTATTGGTTATGGTGCGTTCAACGTGTTTGGCTACTATAACCTTGGCGAACTATTTAAAGAAGCTGGCCCTGATGGCATCCACCCGTTTACAGTGGGTATCTCCATCAACGGTTTGTAATAATATAAATTGAAGCCCCGGTCTTGTTCAAAACAAGACCGGGGCTTTTTTATTGAGGTAGTTTTCGGAATAGCTAGGTGTAATAAGGTTGATGATATTGGTTTAGCGCTGCTCCAAGTATTGCCGCATGTATATAGCCGTTTCGGTTGCATAGGCATTGCCACTATGCTCTAGCGAAGCAATAATCCGCTCCCTATCTGCCGCCGATTTGTTTTGGCTTAGCTTGAATTGGCCCTGTAAATCGGTTACTTCAATTTCGAAGGCCTGAATGTGTTCCAGTAAGCTATCGCGGTATTGGTGCGGGAGGGTTTGCCACTGCTCAAAGTAATCAGGGCCAAACACTTCGAACATCTTTTCCATCACCTTTATCTGTGGTTCGTGCCCATCAAGCAATTTTATAGTGCCATAGGCGTGCACAGCAGCATAGTTCCAAGTGGGTACTTGCACTTTGTTTTCGTATAGTTTTGGGGCTATATAAGCATGTGGCCCGTTGAAAATCACCATTACTTGCTGCCCATCCAATTGTTTGGTTTGAGGGTTGGCCAATGCCATGTGGCTTGTGAGGACGATGCGACCCTCTACAGCATTAATAACAAATGTCAGGTGCGTGCCCATTAGTTGGGGACTAGTAACCATTACGGCAAAAGCATGGCTGCGCATAAAGGCCAACAGTACCTCGGGGTCGGTTTCGGCAAAATTCTTTGGGGTGAACACTGGGTTAATTTGAAAATTAGAAGATGTGCTAATTTGAAAATTACTTACAAGATGAAGTATCATTTTCAAATTTTCAAATTGCCACATTTTCAAATTCCCTCCTTATCTTGTTCTTTGCTATGATAAATTAAGGTTCTAAAAAGAATTATGTCCGACATTATTGAGTTATTAGATGGAAACCGCAATTGGGTAAGGTCTATTAAAGATATTAACCCAAGTTTTTTTGAAGACTTGGCAGTACAACAACATCCAGAATACTTATGGATTGGCTGTTCGGATAGCCGCGTGCCAGCTACCCAAATTACCGGAACCGTACCTGGGGCCATATTTGTGCATCGCAACATTGCGAATGTAGTACAGCTTACCGACTATAATATGCTAAGCGTGGTATATTATGCGGTAAAAAACCTGAAAGTAAAGCACATTGTTATATGTGGGCACTATGGTTGTGGAGGTGTGCTTGCGGCTATGAGCAGCAAGAGCTTCGGCTTTATTGATGGCTGGCTAAGCAACATTAAAAACGTGCAGCGCCTGCACCAAGACCAGCTAGATACACTTGCTACCCAGCAAGAGCGCGAAGACAAATTGGTGGAGCTTAACGTGATGGAAGGAGTAAGAGCGCTTTCGGCAGTATCGTTCATCCAAGAGGAGTGGAAACTAGGCAATTTCCCGAAAATACATGGTTGGGTCTACAGCCTTAAAAATGGCTTAATTACCGATTTAAAGGTAACGGCAGATTGCCCAGAATGTGTTGTGCCGCAGTTTAGGTATGAAATAGATGAGAAGTAATTTGAAAATTTGAAGATGGTCGTCATTGGCATTTTCAAATTTTCAAATTCCCAAATTTTCAAATTGACTTACGGATTATTCCCTTTAAGGCCTCACGTTTGGTGAGGGAGTGTAAAGGGGTGTCGGTTACAAACTGGCGCACCGCTTCGGGGTTGTGATAGCTGTATTGGCGAAGCGCCCAGCCGATGCCCTTACGGATAAAGAACTCCTTACTACCTGCACGCAGGCGGGCAAAGCGAAAGAGGCGCTCTGCATCGGTTTGCTGTTTATAGCCTAGCTGGTACAGTATGGCCACGCGCTGTAGCCAGAAGTTGTCGCCATTTATCCAGCGCTCGGTATGCTCGGGTATCAGATCAGGGTACTTTTTAAAAAACGGACCAACCAGGTGCCCTGCTATTACATCCACAGTATCCCACCAGCTATGGGTTATGGTCAGCTCCTCCATCAAGGCAAGGTGCTGCGGATTAAACTGTTTCTGGAATTTCTGGAAAATCTCAATTGCTGCATAGTGGCATTCGCGGTAAGGTTGGTCGTACAGCGCTTCCACTACCTCCTCTAGCTCATCTATAGGCGGCAGGCCATGCTGTTTTAGGAAGTTTTTAAAAATCTCCCTGCGCTGTGGTGATTTGATCCCATAAAATTCAAAATGATCTTTCATGTACTTCTTCATAGGCACAGCGTTGGCCGAGTTGTCCGCCGCCTCGAAGGCTTCAATAAGAGGCTGGATGTATTTCATGGTTGAGGATAGGTTATTGGTTACTAGTTATTGGTTATTGGTTTGTTGAGCCGGAATTTTAATTATTCTTTACAAAATTAGACTCTAAACTTTTCAAGCTGTCATTTTCTTAGGTAAGTATACTAATAACCAGTAACTAGTAACCAATCAACCAATAACGAGCCACCAAACTGGCAGGGTATTTGTTTTCAAGCGTTATCTTTACCACACGCAAACCATTAATAATGAAAAACCCTATACTACCCCTATTGTTGGCTGGCTTGGCTTTGATGATGACAACCGGTTGCGCCGACCGCGGCTGTACCGACCCTGCGGCCGAGAACTACGACCCCTTTGCACAAAGTAACAATGGTACCTGCGTATACCGCGGATGTACCGACCCTAATGCTACCAACTACAACCCAGAGGCTACCATTAGCGACGGCAACTGTACATACCCAGTAGTAAGCGGCGAGGTGTCTTTCTGGAGTAGCGTACAGTGCTGTGCTATAGAAGTATCGCTAAATGGACAGATATTGGATACCATTAACGATTTCTACTCCAACAATCCGGGTTGTGTAAATGGTAATGGTATCGTTCGTATTAGCCGTACCCCCGGCAGCTATATTGTATCTGCCGAGGCAATTACCGGCACTCAAGGGTACATTTGGCAAGATACAATTACCATCATTGCAGACGATTGCCTAACGTATGAGTTTGGTTTATGATTATTGTGCAATATGATAGGGCGATGCCCTATTAAACGTAATATAAAGAACTGGCTTCATTATTGCACAGGTTTGTTTTCTAAACCACACATAATGAACCAAAAGTTACTATTTACCGTATTACTGATGCTATCAATTGCAATTGCTTTTTCAAGTTGTGAAAAGGGTAATGGGGTACTTACTACCCAAACACTTGAAATTGATGCTTTTGACAAAGTAGATCTGCGCAGGCATGCGGATATTTTCATTACCCAAGGGCCTACGCAAACCGTTACTATTGAGGCGGAAGAAAATCTGATGGACCTGATTACTACCGAAGTGGTGGGCGGGGAGTGGAAAATTGATTTCCAGAAAACAGTAAAGGAGTATCTGCGCATGACTATTACTATTACCGTGCCCAATATTAGCAGCATTAAGTTAATTGATGGCAGCGGTGGCGATGTATACCTGCAGAACGTAATTGTTGCCAACAAACTTCATGTGGAGATGAGTGGCGACGGTACCATCAATGGCGAGGTAAACATCTCTGACTCCCTAAAAACCACACTGGAAGGCTCCGGAAATATTACCCTAGCAGGTACTGCGGCAAACCATATGGTAAACTCATCGGGCGCTGGAGGTATAGCCACTCATGGCTTGGTAGCCAATACTGGTACTGCAACAGTAAGCGGTGCGGGCGATGTGCAAGTAAACTACACCGGTGTATGGAATGCTACCATTAGTGGATCGGGCAATATACGCTATAAAGGCACCGCACCTGCTACGGTGGATACTACCGGCACGGGAGCGGTGATTTTAGTGCCGTAGTTTGTCTGAATCAGAATTTACAGAATTATTAGATTATAGAATTATTACTATTAAATGGATGGGCGAATCAAATTCTCCTATTCTTAAATTCTGTAAATTCTGATTCAGACAAGCGAACTTCACGGTACCCAAATGTTGAGTACAGTTCCCTTCCCAGGTGCGGTTTTGAGGTCGATGTTGCCTTGTAACAAGTCCACACGAGAGCGGATGTTTCGCCAGCCGATACCCTTGCTTTGTTCCAAAACTTTGGGGTCGAAACCTTTACCGTTATCTTTTATGCGGAACAGGTATCCGTCGGCCAATTGTTCTAGCCTTATCTCAATGTCGGTAGCGCTGGCGTAGCGTATAGAGTTATTTAATATCTCTTGTATCACTCGGTACATGGCTATCTCGCGAGTCTCGTCCATTCGCTTCTCGAAGCCAGATATAGTTACCGTAACCAGTATTTTGCCACTCTCGTTTATCTTCCGGGCTTGTTCTTTAACTGCCGATACCAACCCAAGCCTAATCAATGTTCCCGGCATCATATTGTGTGATATGTGGCGAACCTCTTGGCAGGCCTCATCCAATAGCGAAAGGGAAGTCTCGATGCTACTGTGCTCTTCCGGATTTTGGGGTAGCTCAATTGCCGTAAGGTTGAGCTTCGCAGTAGATAGCAGTTGCCCTAGCCCGTCGTGCAGGTCTTCGGCTACACGCTTGCGTTCTTTTTCGGTAGCCTCAATCACTGTACGGAAACTATCGCGCTGCTGTATGTTTACCTGTTGCAGCAGTTGCTCTCGCTCATTTCGCATATCGCGTATGCGCAGGGCTAATGCATAAGAAAATACCACTGCTTCAAAAGCAAATGATATGGGTAGGCGGATGTCGAAAATGATGGAATGCCCTATGATGCCATTGTTGCGCAATGCCATGCCTATTGATAATAATACTAAGGGGGTAAATGCAATTAAGAACAGCCAGTGCTGCGGGGGGATGGGTTTTTGGGCAATTACAAATCCCAGAATAGTGATAAGGCTTATCAAGGGTAAGAAGGTGAATATATGTATTAGCCATTCCGAAATGCTTAAATTATCAGGCCATACAAACCATAAGAAAGCCATGATAACCAAAGTTGCCACATTTAAGTAAACCAGGTAGTTGAGCTTAGGCGCCCATCTATTAATATCGAGGTATATTTTACAAAAAATTATCATGCTTACTACTACCACTACACTCACCACAAATACATAAGTATGCGCTAAAAATGGATTGTCGAGGCCCAATATAATTATATGAAAACCCAAGGTAATACCATTGAGCAGAATGAGTGAACCGATGTAAGCAGCGTATGATAAAAAAACGAATTGACGGGTGGCAACAAAAACAGCTATAGCGCCAATGATGGTGAGCAACAAGATGCCAAAAAACACCCCCCAGCCGATGTTGAACATAGTGAGGTGGCGCATGTAATCAGCTCTTTGCCATAACTGCAAGGGTACCCGTAGCGAGGCAATGTTATTACGCAACTTAAGCCAATACTGCACCCGCTTGCCAGGTGGAAGGGTTATAGGATAGCTCCATCCTTTGGAATCAAAGAATGCCTGCTTATAGGGGTTGGAAACCCCGGTTGGCGGAAAAGAATCAATCACAGTGTTACCAGCGCTGTCGTAAACGGCATACAGCACTATTTCATCAATAATGCCACTGCCAAGGTACAGTACCAAGTCGCTACTTTTGGGCGTGTTGTTTAGTAATTCCCAGTGCAGCCACCAGGTATCGCGGCTGTAGCCCATGTTTATCATGGCACCAGGGCTCACTATCTCCCAAGTTTGTAAATGCTTTGTTTCCAACACATTTTGTGCAATAGTTGCGGTGTGGGCGGTATCTCTGTAGCCAGCTACTACATAGTCAAGGTTTTCCTTTTCAAATCCGTTACCTATCACCAGCATCTCTATTTGGGCGTATAGGTTGCCTATCCCCAAGCAGCAAACCAGCAACAGTAGCCGAAGCAGTTTAGGTACCATATGGGGTAGGTTAAGCTCGTTGGGTTAGTGGCACAAAACGCGCCCAAGCTTTTTGGGCAAGTTCACTGGTAATGGCTTCTAAATACCATGAGCCTGATGCCGGGTCGGCTATCATATCCAAATGGCTTTCGTGTTGCAGTATCAACTGCACATTACGGGCTATACGTGTTTGGAAGGCTTTGCTGCGGTCGGCTGTAGTTAAGTGTGGCACCAAGCTCAGGCTATCGGCACCGCCCAGTACTGCACTCAGGGCTTGGGTGGTTTGGCGTATCATTTCGTAGTAGCCATCCTTCTCAGGGGTTACTTTTTTGTTGGTAGCGTGTATAAAAACGGGTGTGTCGTAATTGGCTACATACTGCTTGCAAACAACCATCCACATTGCTCGCAACACCCGTACTCGGGCTATTTCGAAAAAATGGTCGGTACCTACTTCAATATCAAAACGTATTTGGTTGAGGGCATCATCAGCTTTTATGCCAGCAGTAATCAGGGTATTAACCACTTTGTTGGCCTGGGCAAGCTGCTGGGCGGTTTGCTCTGTCAATGTTTCGGCATCAACGGCGGGTATAGTAAAGAGTTTAAAGCCTGGTAATAACGGCTGGTACTTTTGAAAGAAAGCTACCTTATCGGGTGCGATAAACTGGATGGCTCCTTTCACGGTTTCTGGTTGTAAACCACGCGCTTTTAGTGTCGCCACCAATCCATCCAAAACACTGATATCACTTATCTCCCAATCCGTCTGGATGTGCTCTAGCAAAATATCTTTCAGCAAAACCGCAACGTCTACTGCACTTGTACACTTAAACAGCAGCGCCGTGGCGCCACGCTGCAAGGCATCTAGTGCTTCGGTATTGGCGGTGTTTTCATCGGTTACCACAATGTCCTGCCTTATCCACCATTCGCCAACTGGCCTTACGGGCACTTCAACGGTTGGTTGACCGTTGCTTCGGTAGTATGGTTTTACGGTTATCCTCTCAGGGCTTTCCCAATTCAACGATTCGGGCGCTGCGCCTTTCAAGTCTTGTAATACCTGCTGCTGCCATTGCCCGTCCGTAATCGGTGGAAACTCCTCAAACAAAGCCTTATTCATGCCTGAAAGTTAGGGAAAATGAGCGTAAATGAAGCATTGCATTATCATCAACCCCTAAGGACACCAAGAGTGAAACACAAAGTGCACTAGGCTTACAATATAATCTTTGTGTCCTTTGTGCTTTCCTTTGTGCTCTTTGTGGTAAAAATTTCAACTTACCTCGGGTAAAAGTAAAACCCGCCACTGATGATGCCGGTTTTAAGGGCTAGGGTTTGCTCAAGGGTAGTAAGGTTGAACACATACACATCGCTGCGCTGGTTAAAGTCCAATGCATCGGCGGCATATAGGCGGCCATTGTCAGGTGTAATACCGATGGCGTAATAGTTTCGGGTGGCTTTAGGTATTAAGGGTGCTGCTGGCAAAGCGTTGGCTGTGGTAGCCATTTTATAAATGCCGTCGTTGTTGATGAAATATAGAAAATCACCTGCAGGGTCGGTTATCAAATCGGTTGGGGTCTCACCTGTTGAAAAGAACAAGGAGAGCTCCTTCCGCGGGAAGTTAGGGTTGATGCGGGTAAGCGCCGCACCCTCACCGCCATCTTTTTGGCCGAGCACCCAAATCTGGCCTTGGTAATCTAGCACCATTTCCAGCGGGTGGCCATCTACATTAATGTGGCTGGTTTTGGTGTCGGTAAGTGGGTTAATGATTTCCACCCGCTGGCTATCGTAGTTGGCCACAAATACTAGCCCATTGGCTAGTACCATTTGCTCCGTCCAACCAGGTAGGTTTACCACGCCAGTGTTGGTATTGCTATTTAGGTTGATGATGGTTAGCTTTTCGCCATATAGGTCGCTCACATAGGCGCGGCCATCGCCCAAGGGCAATATATAGCGCGGCGATGTAAGCCCAGTAATGGTTGCCACGCTGGCAAAGTCCACCAAATCAACCACCTCAATCTTGTTCGAGTTATTTACTGCTATATAACCATAGCCATTTACCCCAATCATAGATTGGGCCACATCGCCCAAGGGGCGCTGGTTTTGGCTTAGGAAGATGTCCTCATACAAGTTGTCTGTAAGCGGGTTGTAATAGGTAATGGAGGCATTGCCGTATGTATAATTACCCTCATTAATAATCATAACCGCATTGTTACCAATGGGCAAATCTTCAATCTCATCGCCGAGATAGTTCGTAGGCTCACAGGCTGTCATGGCCAGCGCGAATAGTGCTAGCAGCCATAAGTTACGAGTTACAAGTTGCGAGTTACGAGTTGTACTTGTCATTTGTATTGTGCTTTTGAAGCAGCCATTGTCCATGGTCCATCGTCTTTGGTCCATTGTCCATGGTCCTTAGTCCTTGGTCTATCGTCCAGTAACAACATCCACCGCTGCTAGCACTTGGTCGTAGTTTGGCTCTTGGCCAATCTCTGGTACCAACTCTGCGTAGCGGATAACGTTGTCTTTATCTACCACAAACACCACACGGGCCAATAGTCCTTTAAAAGGTCCATCGACAATATCGGCATTGTAAGCCTCTGCAAATTCACGGTAGCGGAAGTCGCTGCCCGACTTTACATTCTCAATGCCTTCCAGCTCGCAAAAGCGCTTCATGGCGAAGGGCAGGTCCATAGAAAGTACCAAACCTACTACACCTTCCTTTTGCGAAAGCAGTTCATTAAACCGGCGGGTTTCTTTGGCGCACACCCCAGTATCCAAGCTAGGTACGGCAACTATTACCAAGGCTTTACCGCCCAGCTCGTAGCTACTCAATTCTTCCAACTTCGAGTTTACAAAGGTAAACTCAGGAGCATTATCGCCCACTTTCGGGAGCTGCCCACGCAATTGCGCGGGGTTTCCGCCTAGGGTTACACTATCATTAGCCATAGTCTGTTGTTTTTATAGTGGGAATAAAGGTAGGGAATCGGTTTGAATAACAGAATACCTAGTAATCGGAATAGTTATGAGTTTTGCGGACTAGTTATTGAGTTCTTTTAATGATACTGATAATTTAACAAGGGAAATGTTGTTTGGTTTAGGATACAGAGAAGTTCTTATTAATTGAAAAGCATTTTAGTCCTTCACCATAATAATTATATCGTAGGGGGCTTTATCCTCTGTACACCATGAGATTCCATTCACGTATTAAAACCAGATTAACCTTAAATTCCTCCCCAATAAACAATACCACCGCACCGTTTCAATGGAAATGCAAAGGCAGTGTTAACAACCCCGTGTAAAAGTTGCGACGGTTTAGGCGGGTGTAACGGGTTGATTTTCCTACTTTTGCATTCAGTATTCCATCGTAACCAACCCCCTTCATAACGCCGTAAACCTTTACCCTCCTTGAGCCCGCTTAAGATATTGTTGTTTATAGGGATAACCTTGGCTTGCCTTACAGGCATCATGCTGGTGTTTCCTGATGGTGGTGCGAAGGTGAGTGACGATTTTACGGTGCATTACCCTACCTGGAAAGGCTTTTGGAGTAAAAACAAAGAAGCTTATGCCGCCCTGCCCGATTTTGTATTGGCAGCCGATAGCACCTCGCAGGAGTTTTTGGAAGATGGTGAGATAGAGGATACGTCAGCCGTTGCAGTTGCGGTCGATTCCCCTTTCTTGCTGGCAGAAACGGGTAAGGTAAAGCTGGATTCATTGATTCTTCAAAAGCAGGTAATCCACCATTTAGAGTTTGACACCTGCAATCCTGATGCACTCCACACGTTTTTTTCTAGCCTTGATTCGGCAGCGAGGAGGCAGGGCATTCACATCGTCCATTTCGGCGATTCGCAATTGGAAGGCGACCGCATCAGCGGATACCTGCGCGATAGGTTGCAAAAGCAGTTTGGTGGCGGTGGTCCTGGGCTGATTTCCGTAATTCCGGCCTACAACCAAGCATCGGTAAAGCAAACGGTATCTGCCAATTGGCAGCGGTACACCTTGTTTGGCGGCAGCACTGCAGGGATTGACCATAAGCGGTATGGCGTGATGGGTGCCTTCTCTCGTTTTACGCCTTTGGCAATGGATAGTGCCCGCACCACGCCATACAGCGCCTGGTGCCAATTGAGTACTACCAAGGGCATGTACAGCACTGCCCGTGTTTACGACCACCTTACCCTGTATTATGGCCCCACAACACAGCCTTGTGCCATTCAAGTATTATCAGGCACGGAAGTAATCGCCACTGATACTTTGACCGGTCAAAACAAACTAAACACCTATAGCCTGAAACTGGGCCGTTCTGCGCACGACATCAAAATCAACTTTGAGAGCCTGCATGGGCCTGATGTGTATGGCTTGAACCTCGATACTCCCGAAGGTATAACCGTAGATAACGTGGCTATGCGCGGCAGCAGTGGTACGCTATACACCCGCACCGATTTTGACGTGCTGAGTGGGATGATGAAAAACATGAACGCCACACTGGCCATCATGCAGTTTGGCGGCAATAGCGTGCCCTACCTGAAGGATGAAGAGGAGGCCGCTGAGTATGGACGCTATTTCTACAAGCAGTTGCAAGTGATTAAAAGGGCTAAGCCGGGCATCGGTATCATCGTTATTGGGCCATCGGATATGAGTTTTAAAGATGGCGACTTATACAAAACCTACCCTTATTTGCCAGCCTTGGTTAACGAGATGCGCAAAGCCACTCATGATGCTGGCGGGGTGTTTTGGGATATGTACAGTGCCATGGGTGGCGCCAACTCAATGCCTACGTGGGTAAAGGCCGACCCGCCGCTGGCAGTGCAAGACTATATACATTTTTCACCTCGGGGTGCCAGGATAGTAGCAGAGCTGTTTTACGATGCGCTCTACACGAGCTACTATAAGTACCAAACATCCCAGAAGAAGCCGGCGTTGTGATGATAAGGATTTTGATAGCATTATTGTTTTTCACCCAGTTGCTCATGGCGCAAGGCCCCGACGAATCGGACGGGGACATGGTGCCCGATAGCCTTGTGGTGGATGTGGTGCCTGTGGAAGATACTTTTGCTAAAAAACGCACCCCATTTGATGCTTCCATCTACCCATTCGTAAAGTCGGAATACAACATTATGCTGGGTGCGGACAGTAGCAAGGGGGCCACTTTCGGTTTTTGGCCATTGTTGGATAGTTTGCTGGTATATAAGGATTTCCGCATCAACGTGCTGCATTTTGGCGGTTCGCACATACAGGCCGATGTATACAGCAACTTGATACGCGATAGCCTGTTGAGTATGCAGGATGAGGGCATTGCTGGTCCGCGTGGGCTGATATTCCCTTTCGAGGCTATTAAAACCAATAACCCCCGCAACTATCATGTAAAGCATACGGGTACCTGGCAGGGGCACCGCTCTGCGGTGAGCTACCATACGGGCACATGGGGCCTTACTGGCATTACCGCTAGCACTATTGACACCTTGGCTACCATCAGCATCCGTACTAGTAAAAGCTCAGCCTGTGCGCCATTTACCGAAGTGAAGGTATTGTGCAATACTTATGATGCCTATACCTTGGAGCTACTGCCATGGAACAACGTTGCAAACATTGAGTACAACCGCGACTTGGGCTACTATAGATTCCTACTCAATGAGCCTACTGATAGCTTTCAACTGGTAGCTCGTAAAATAGATAGTACCACCATGGCTTCTTTTGAACTGTATGGTATCATTCTCGATAACGAACAGCCAGGCATTGCCTACCACTCCATCGGTGCCAACGGCTCCAGCTTTAAGAGCTTCTTCAAAAGCACTCTCTTCCAGCAGCATTTAGTGCAGGTAAATCCTGATTTGGTGATTGTTTCCATTGGCACCAACGATAGTTTTGATGGCGATTTTACCGAAGAAACTTACATGGCCCGCTACGACACCTTTATACAGATGATAAAGGCCGTGAACAGCGATGCGCAGTTCATCCTTACGGTGCCTAACGACAGCTATTATAAGCGCAAGTATCCGAACCTGAACACCGCCAAAATAGAATCGGCCATATACCGGTTAGCGGTTAAGCACGATGCGCTGGTATGGGATTGCTACAAGATTATGGGAGAGTTGAAGTCTGCGAAAACGTGGATGTACGCGGGCATGATGAAAAAAGATTTAGTGCATTTTACTAACCAAGGCTATATTTTAAAGGGCGAGCTTTTTTGGGATGCTTTCAAGCGCTCCTACCAAACTTACCTAGAGAGTAAACCCACACCTGCTGACCGCCCCTGATGGAACGCCTGCTCGACCTGCTTTCTTTTAAATCTCTAGCCCTGGTGTTCACCGGTGCCGATTTTTGGATTTTCTTTTTGTTGGTATACATCGGGTTTGCGGCCGTCAATCGGCACAAAACCATGCGCACCATGTATTTGCTGGGCGCATCGTGGTTTTTCTATTACAAAACTGGCGGTAGCTTCTTGGCTTTATTGGCGCTTTCTACTACGGTCAGCTATTTGCTGGGGCTGCTTATCCATCGCTCGCCAAGCCAGTTTGTGCGAAAGGCTTCGGTGGCTACGGGTATCATCTTCCACCTTTTTATGTTGGGGTATTACAAGTACTCTTACTTTGTAGTAAGTAGCATTAACGATCTGTTTGGCACTACTTATAAAGTAGTTGATCACTTTGCGCAGTTTGCCAACCAGTTAAAAGGTGACCAAACCTTCAACGTTACCGATATCCTGTTGCCGTTGGGTATCTCTTTTTTTACCTTTAAGATTATCTCTTACTTGGTGGATATTTATAGAAGGGAGCTTGAGCCAGCCAAGAACATCTTCGATTACGGCCTGTACCTCGCTTTCTTCCCTAGCCTAATTATGGGCCCTATTACTCGCGCGGGCGACTTCCTGCCACAACTGTACAACCCTACCGAAATCACCCGCCAGCAGTTTGGCCACGGGGTGTGGATGATATTGAAGGGCCTCTTCAAGAAGATGTTTATTGCCGATTACCTTACGGTCAACTTCATTGATAGGGTATTCGATAATCCCCACACCTACACGGGTTTTGAGCATGTGGCGGCAATCTTTAGTTACTCCATCCAAATCTATTGCGATTTTAGCGGCTATACCGATATTGCCATTGGCTTGGCATTGTTGATGGGCTTTGTGCTTAAGGACAACTTTAATTCGCCGTACAAAGCCCTCAATGTGGCCGACTTCTGGCGGCGCTGGCATATTTCGCTGTCTTCCTTCTTAAGAGATTACCTGTACATCCCTTTAGGCGGTAACCGGCACGGCAAAGTGCGCACCGAAGTTAACCTGATGATAACGATGCTATTGGGCGGGCTGTGGCACGGGGCAAGTTGGCAGTTTGTTATCTGGGGTGGATTGAATGGCTTGGGATTGTTGGTTTATAAAAATTGGAAGAAGATTAGCCCTTGGGAAAAGAGCAATAATTGGCTGGTAATCGCCTGGAAGGTGCTGCTTACGTTTACCTTCATTACCTTTACGCGCATCTTTTTCCGTAGTGATACTATGGAGGGTGTAGAGACTTTCTTCCATCAGGTAGCTAATAACTTTGCTTGGGAGCTGATACCGAAGGTGATATGGTCTTACAAATGGGTGTTTGCAGTTGCGGCTTTAGGGTTGATATTGCATTGGCTACCATATAGCTGGAAGGGCAAGGCTGAGCAAACTTTCATTGATGCGCCAGCTTCATTGCAGGTAGCGTTCTCTGTTTTTGTGGTTTTCGTCATTTATCAGTCAGTTTCGGCGGATATGGTGCCGTTTATTTATTTGCAGTTTTAATGGGGGTAACGGTATTTGGAGGCCACCGAAAGAGGTGTTTTCCGAAAAAATTATCCTCATTTATAGACAATTGTCCTCTTAAACCCATACTATGTTGATAATCAGGTGGATAAAATTTTACCCTAACTGCTACTACTGATATATTTTTCGTCGTACTTTCGTGGTCAAATCTCCTAAGAACATGAAAACCAACTCTTTCGGCAAAACTTTGTTTTTTGCACTAATGATTTCTGCAACTGGTATGTTTGTATCTTGCGCTGGTGGCGAAGGTACTGAAGAAGCAACTGCTGCTGATACTACTGCTGTAGTAACTCCAGTTGAGCCAGTAACTCCTCCAGTTGAAGAGGCTGCTACTCCAGTAGATTCTACTGTAGTTGACTCTACTGCTACTACTCCACAGTAATCAATCTGCGGGTAAAAAAATCAAGGCCATTTCGGGTAACCGGAATGGCCTTTTTTGCTTTTTTTTATAGGCAACGCTACTACTGCAACATCTTATGCTAGATAGGCGAAAGTGCGGTTATAGCTTCAGAAAAGCGGCGAATGTGCTAATTTTAGTCTGATATGATTACGCGCATTGCACCTACACCTAGCGGCTACCTGCACCAAGGTAATGCCTTCAACTTCTTGCTTAACTGGCTCATGGCCCGTGCGCAGGGAGGCAAGGTATTGCTGCGGGTGGATGATTTGGATGCGCCCCGTGCGAAACCGGAGTATGTTGCCGATGTTTTCGAAACTTTGGAGTGGCTAAGCCTCGAATGGGATTTAGGACCCACTAATCCAGTAGACTTAGCGGAAACGTGGAGCCAAAACCATCGATTACCGCTTTATCATGTTTTACTAGAAAGGTTGCGAACCGAAGGCCACCTCTTTGCCTGCGAATGTTCTCGCAAAACGCTAGCCGAATTGGGAGGCGTTTATTCTGGCACCTGCCGGCACAAGAATATTCCATTCGACCAGCCAGATGTTGCTTGGCGAGTAACGGTGGATGCCAACGAAACGATACACTTTATGGATGGGTGGCAGGGCGAAATTACTATGGCGCTAGGGCAGGAGGTAGGTAGCTTCGTGGTGCGCAGGCGCGATGGTATACCCGCTTACCAAATAGCCTCGCTGGTTGATGATGTGCAGTTTGGCATTACCCACATCGCTCGCGGCATCGATTTACTTTCTTCCACCGCCTCTCAGCTTTATTTGGCGCGCTTGCTAGGGCTAGATGCTTTTACCCAATCCCAATTTTATCACCATCCGCTATTGCTGGATGCCGAGGGTCAGAAGCTTTCCAAATCAGCAGGAAGCATGTCGTTGCGGCACCTACGCGAAAATGATGAAGCGGCAGTAGTGTTACTGCACAATTTTGTCGAGTGGGCCGGTATTGAAATGTATAGTAGCGAGCTTAGCCCTTTGGGTTTATTGGCTAGTTGGAAGGAATCAAAGCCTTTTAAAAAGCGGAGTTAAAGGTTTGTACCATAATTATCGCAAACCTAGCCCACGGTTTTAACCGTGGGTATTGTATAACTCGAAACACACAACCGTTTTAACGGTTTAAATTACGTGTAGTACCTGTTATGGGGTAAACCGTTGAAACGGTTGGTAAAATTTATGTGCTTAACCCACGGTTAAAACCGTGGGCTTGGTTGTACATTTTACCACCCTAATTTCACTAATCGCAAAGCCGAATGGCTATCGCCCTGCTCAATATACATAACATACACCCCTTCGGGCAACGCTTCTAGCCCTACCCATTGGTATTGGTTTCCGTTTTGCAGGGGATTGGCTAAGGGTATTTGGCGGCCGGTAATATCTAGTAGCGTAAACTGGGGTTGGGTGGTTAGGTTACCGCCATATTCCAGCGCAAGTGCGGTGGTAAAGGGGTTTGGGCCAATTATCCAATCATTGCTTGCGTCAATCGCGTTCAGGCCAAGGGTAGTGCGGTTGTCCACCACCAGCACGGGCAGGGTTACATCTTCGCACAAGCCTGCAGGGCAACCTGTGTTGCAGATGGTAAGGGTAACATTGTATAGCCCCCCGCGGGTATACCAGTGCGATGGGCTTTGGCCCTGCGCCGTGTTGTTGGTACTGTTGGCGTCATCAAAGTTCCAGTCGAAGGTGTTGGCATTAAACGATAGGTTGTAGAAGTTTACTTCTACGCTATCGTCACCATTGTTTAGGGTGGCGGGTATTGGCAAATAGCCAAACACCGCAAAAGGGTCGAAGCACCGTATCGTATCCCTAAACTCGGCGCTTTGGTATATTTCATCGCCATTAATGAGCCATGCCGTTACCTTCAGCACGGGCACGCCCTCGCTACGGTCAAACCAGCTATATTCAATTACCGTATCAGGCACAAACTCGTCAGGCAAAAAGTTATCGAGGGTTATAGTGTTGCCCAACACAGTTACGCTGTCGCGGTTGTGTATTACCGAGCGGTGTTTCAGCACACTATCATAGGTGGCATAAGGGGTAATCAGGGTACCCCAGCCATCCACATAGTTGGTGCGGGTTTGGGCATGTTTGTAGGAGAAGTTGAAGTTGATACCCGTGCCTGGTATGGTATCCAACTGTATAGCAAAGCTGCTTACCGAGGTGGCACTGTCGCCGTATCGCATTGGGAAACGGTAAACCCTATCCGGCGAATCGAATGAAGCCACGATGGGGATATTGGCTATGCGGGCACCAATAGCATTACGGTACAGCCCTGATTGGTCTTTTTTGTAGAAGTTATATACTTGTGTAATGCTGGTTACGCCTAGGTTTATGCTGTCGTTCGTAAGTTCGGCCAGGTTAAAGTCGCTGCCCCAGTTGCTAAGGCAATCGGTTCCACAGCTGGCGTTGCATAGGCCCGCACACACTACGGTATTACCGCCATTGGCCACACAAGGCGTGTTGCAAGAGTTGAAACAGTTGAACGTACAAGTAAGCAAATAAGCCGCTAGAAAGCCAGTATTGTTGGGTGTTACAAAGTTAGCGATGCGTTGGGCGTAGGGGTATAAGTTGTTGTGGTCCCACACTACATTGGCGCCAGTTGGCCTAAAATCTTCGTTGCCTAAGTCGAAAATGCTTACCTGGCTTAACAAAAAGCTATCGCCTGTTTCGGCATAGCTGGTGTGGAAATAAGTTTTCTGTGCCCATGCTTGGGAAGTTAGGCACAAGCAAAGTAGGAGGAGTAGCATTCGGGCCATAGGTAGCTGGAAATTAATGGTGCAAAAGATAGTGAAAAAGCATATAATACCCGCAACCAAGCTCCAATAACTTTTATTTCCTCCCGTAAAATACCTACATCGAGTGGATTTACTATTTTTATACTAAAGAGCGACCTGCCTGCACTTACTGCGCACACCTCTACCTATGAACAAGCTTTTCGTAAAGTACCTTGTTTCGCTGTTGGCCATCTCCATTATCCCCGCGTTTTTCGGGGGTATGTTGCTTATTTCGTTCATTAGGGTAAACATGAATCAACTGGAGAGCGACCTTAATACCCAAGTGTCGCAGGTGCTTACCCGAGAGATATCTTATAAAGACGAAGCTATTGCCAAAACCGAGGGCTTGCATGTGGAGGGCGAAATTGACCGAATTGGCAACAAGATAAGTGCGATGGCCCTAGCACCGGAGTTTATTGACCTAGACCTGCTCTCCATCAATACCTATGTGGAGAATATCATCAGCAATGAGCCGGCTATCTTAGAGCTTGCCGTGGTAAATAAGTGGGGCGAGGTGGTGTATGATAAGGTGAACTCACTTTCGGTAATGAGTGAGGAATACAGCGAGTTAATAGATGAGGAGCTGCTAAAAACGATACAAACCAAAGAATCGTACCTATCGGAAGTAAGTATTTCGAGCCGTTCGCAATTGCCTTATGTTACGCTTGGGCAGCCCGTTATTCAGTTTGGTGGCAACTTTGCTGGTGGCATTGTGCTCAACCTTAACTTGAGCTTTATTTGGGATATTGCCGCCAGTAAGCAAGTGGGCGAGAGCGGAATGCTTTACATCATTTCGCCTAAAGGGCAATTGATTTCGCATCCATCCAAAAGGGAGCTTTACCAAAATTCAGATTACAGTAAGTACGAGTACATTCGCGAGATTATCAAGACCAAAAACGGTACTATACAAACTGCCACCAGCCTAGTTTCTTACTTCACCAACAAGTATGGCTGGATTACGGTCATAGAGATACCAGTGGAGCAAGCGCTGGCTACAGTTAATGATAACCAAGCTTTGGTAGAGTCATTTATACTGGATACCAATCGTTCCATGGGCTTAGTGGCGGTGGCGATTTTGGGTGCCATCCTTATCCTTACGGTGGTAACTTCGGTAAACGTTACCCGCTGGTTGATTACCCCTATTGTAAAGCTTACCGAGGGTACCCGAACCGTTTCGGAGGGCAATTTGAGCCTAGTCATAAGGAAAAACTCTAACGACGAAATTGGGGAGCTTACCGACTCGTTTAATAGCATGACGGAGCAACTGCGCCTAAACCAAGAAGAGCTACTGAAAAGCAATGCCTATATTAAGCAGCAGGCCGAAGAGTTACTGGACCGATATAACAGTGACTTGGAGCAGTTTGCCTATGTTACCACGCACGACTTGATTGAGCCCCTGCGGATGATAACCAGCTACATACAGCTACTGCAGCGCCGCTATCGCAATGTGTATGACGACGAGGCGAAAGAGTTTATGGGCTATGTGGTGGAAGGGGTTGACCGCATGCACACCATTATTAACGATCTCTTCGAATACTCGCACATACGCACTGATGTAAAGGATTTTGAAACGATTGACCTAAACGAGGTGCTGGCGGCTACTATTAAAAAGCTGGATAAGGAAATAACCGGCAGCGAAGCACAAATACATAATAGCGGCATGCCAGAGATACGCGGCGTGCAGAGCAATTTTGTACAGGTTTTCCAAAACTTGATAGGTAATGCCATTAAGTTTAGGCAGATAGATAAACCACTCGAGATAACGATAGGCTATGAGAGCAGGGAGTTCGATTGGCTGTTCTCCGTGCAAGACAACGGTATCGGTTTCGACCCGCAGTACAAGGATAAGATTTTTGAGATTTTTAAGCGCCTCAATAAGCGCGATGACTACCCCGGTTCGGGTATGGGCCTAGCCATTACCAAAAACATAGTAGAGCGCCACGGCGGCAAAATATGGGTAGATTCTCGATTGGGGTACGGCACCACTTTCTACTTTACTATTAAGAAGTATTGAATTGGCCTCTTAATTTTTACTGCCCGGCAACAGCTCTTCTCACCTTTTTTTATACTCCTCCAGTACTTCCATTTTAAAGTCTCGCTCGGCTTTTTGGAGCATGGCTACCTTCTTCACCGGCAATACCTTGCGGAATTTTTGCAAGTACTCGGCATCCAAGCTGGTTTCCTGTTGCTTTAGGACAATGTAGTCATCCAGCATCTTGTTCAGCTCCGCATCGGTAAACTGGTTCAAATCGCCATCTACAGCTTTACCGATGCTTTTGCGCTTTTTGTTTATGGCCAGTTTCTTATCCTGGTACTCATTGTATATCGGCCAAAACACTTGCGCCTCTTCACTTGTGAAACTAAGCTTGCTGGTAAGGTAGGCTACCTTAAGGGTCTTTATTTTTTCGTGTGGCATCTCATCGCCTTGGGCATAAGTAGCCAGGTTTACCAACAATAGTAATAGTATGGCTGCGTATTGTATGGTCTTTTTCATTACCAGTCCTCCGAAAGGGTTTCGTCATCAATCAATTCCAAAAGTAGCTTATTATATGCTTCATCTGCTGCTTTGGGTGCGCCAAAATATTGAAAGGCATCGTTGGCATCTAGTTTTGCCAATAGCGCGCCATCATCCAGCATACGGTCTTCCATTAAGTCGTCATCTTGTAAGGCCAGTTGCATCAGTTCAGCATCGGTAAGGCTGCTGAGGGAGAAAGGAGTAGGGGCATCAGCCGTGGTGGTAGGCCAAAAAATAATGGCTAGGGTAATAGATGCAGCCACTGCCATACTAGCCGCTACAGGCATCAATCTGAAGATGCGTGTAGGCTTGGCCGCTTGTGGTGCGGTTCTGGGCATAGCGGCATCAGCCAGTGAAGCAAAATAGCTATCAGCAGGCATAGGCACATCAGGTTTAGCCAGCTTGGCAAGCAGTGGCGATAGCTGCGCCAGTTCTTGGCGTACTTCCTCACTGCTGCTTGGGTTGTTGTTGGGCTTATCTGGGTTCATGCTGTGGGTTTGACTACAAGGTTAAACAAAAGTTTAAACCTAGTGTCGAATTTTCTAAGTGGCAGGTTTTCAAAGAATAAGGTAATTTATTTTTACGACCATAAAAAATATTTGGAACAAAAACCATTTGTGCGTACTCTTTGCACGCTAATTTAAAAGTAACGAAAATTCTACCCAAAAAATTTTGTAGGTACAGTCTCACTCTCATGCTAGGTGACCTGTATGGTTGTAACCTTTTGTATCCCCCCTCGTAAAGATGTGTAGGCTAACGACCATTAGCCCTCAAACCTGACCAAAGGAGGATATTACCATGAGGAGAATGAACACGAGGAGTAGGATGGCTGTCATCTTTTTATTAGTGTGCATAGGTGCACTATACTCCGTAAACACAAATGCGGCTACCATTACTAGCGTCAACAGCGGCCCGTGGGAAACAGGCAGCAACTGGGATAGCGGAACCCCCCCAACCAGTGCCGATGATGTGCAGATTGTAAACAATGGCATATCGCTATCATCCAACGTTACCGTAAATAGCTTGGTGATAGATGCAACCGTAAACTACTCTAATACAGGCTTTAGCATCGGTAGCGGTTATACACTAACCGTAACTGGTGATGTTACCATTATTGGCAACTTTGATGCAGCATCGGAAATTGTATGTGCAGGCAACCTGATTATTGGCGGCGACTTGCACCTGAATGGTGAAACCGGCGGCAATGAAGCGCGCGTAAACATGGGTAATAACAGCAGCATTACTTTGTATGGGCAAATCTTTAAGCTGGATTTTGGCCGGATCTTCACTGCTCCTACTACCAATGTCTACACCTTGAATCTTTTAGGCTCTACTAGTAGAACACTACCCGTATCGCAAATGGTGTATCATCATATAGTAGTTAACACCAGTGGTGTAATTACTATGGGCGGCGCTGTTTCGGCTACCAACGTTTATGGAAGCATCAACATTACTAACGGAACCCTTAATAACGGCGGTTTTGCAATGGTTGGCCGCTCGGGCAACACATTTACAGTAGGTAGTGGTGGAACCTATCAAATGACAGGAACTACCGCACTACCTACCGTATTTAATATGGTAGTGGCTAGTACAAGCACCATTAATTATGGTGGCAGTACCCAAACGATAGGTGCGCTAAACAACAGCCAAACGTATGGCAACCTTACCATTGGCGGTTCGGGCACTAAAACCTTGGGAGCCAATACTACGGTGAGGGGTAACTTAAACATTTCGGCGGGTACGCTGGATGTAAGCAATACTAACAACTATAGCCTAACCGTTGGCGGTAACTTCATTAACAGTGCCACTTTTACGGCCCGTGCTGGTTCGGTAACATTTAATGGTACTTCGGCACAATCAATAACCTCTAATGCCAGTACTTTTTATAATGCTACCTTCAATAATTCCAATATTAGCGGCATTACGCTAAACGATAACATGACCGTAACCAATGGTATTACGTTTACTGATGGGGTTGTAAACACAGGCATTAACCGCCTAAGTATTGAGAATACCTCCGCGAGTGCCATTAGCGGGTACAGCAGCAATTCATTTGTAAATGGCCGCTTGCGTCGCTATATAACTACCAACACAAGCACTTATGCTTTCCCTGTAGGGAACGGCGTTGCCAGCAACAACTATCACTTGGCTGAAATAATAAATAATAACATGACAGGCGTAAGCTATATAGACTCTCGCTACGGCGCGCTTACCAACCATAATGATGGTGACATGACTGCAAGTGATAGCTACATGACTTACCTTTCTGTTGCCCCTGCCGGAGTATGGCACCTAACCCCCAATGCACAACCTGGCGGTAGTTACGATGTACGCTTAAACCTTACCAATATGGGCATCTTTACCGATAACCAATTTGGTATACTAAAACGTAACGATGGCTCAACCAGTGGTGCAGATTGGAGTGCTCCAGGTACTATGAATGGCGATAATGGCGCAGGCAGATTAATTGCTGACGGATATGCTTTGCGCATGGGCTTAGCCAGTTTCTCTGAGTTCGGAATAGGCCGAGCTAGTACTAATGGCAACCCACTACCAATTGAGTTGGTGAGCTTTACTGCACAGCCTAACGCTGAAAAACAAGTGGTGCTGAACTGGACGACTGCATTGGAAATTAATAACGACTACTTTACCATTGAGCGCAGCACCGACGGGGTAAACTTTGAAGAGGTAGCCCTAGTAAATGGCGCAGGAAATAGCCAACAAGAGAATACTTACAGTACTGTAGATGCTGCCCCAGTATCTGGCCTTAGCTACTACCGCTTAAAGCAGACCGACTTTGATGGCGGCTTTGAATATAGCGGCATGGTAAACGTAACCATTGGTGTAGCTGAGCCTACTGCCGAAATTACCGTATACCCGAACCCTGCCAACACTGGACAACAAGTACAGATAAACATTGCCAACTCCGATGCCAAATTTACGGTTGAAATTTATGAGATTGGTAGTGGCCGATTGGTTTATAATGCCGAAACAGCAAGCCAAAACCATTTGCTAGATGTGCCAGATGGCTTGGCCGCCGGTGCCTACTTGGTACGTATTGCCAACAATGTGGAAGTACAAAACCACAAGCTGCTGGTGAGATAAGAGAATTGATTAGATTGTATATAATGCCTACAACGCAGAGCCGTACCTTTATTGGGGCGGCTTTGCTTGTTTCAGGAAAGGTTATTAATCATTATCTTTGGTTTATGCGATCGGAGAAGTACTTGCCCCATTACACAGTTGAAGATTACCGCCTTTGGGAGGGTGATTGGGAATTGATAGATGGGCTAGCTTATGCAATGACGCCATCTCCTGGCATTCCTCACCAAGATATTCTTGGAGCTATAAATGCAGAATTGAGAGGAAAAGTGAAAAATGTAGATGGTGGATGCGGTAATTGCAAAGTGCTATCAGATGTAGATTGGCATGTTAACGAGCATACGGTTTTAAGGCCAGATTTGACGATTGTTTGCAACGAGACCGCAAAGTTTATCTATCAAACTCCGATACTAATTGTGGAAGTACTGTCACCTGCTACCGCTTTAAGGGATAGAAATCACAAATTCGAAATCTATGAAGAGGAAGAAGTGAAGTACTACATCCTTGTTGAGCCTGAGACGAAACTATACAATGTTTTTGTGCTTGTAAATGGGCAATACTTGGAGCAAAGCGAAATTACTAGTTTCACAATACATGGCGACTGTGAGGTGCAGTTAAGTTTGACAGAGTTACTTGCTAGCATTTAATTGGTTCTACTCCGCCAAAAAGTTTCTCACCGCCTCCAGAAATTCCTTCGGCGCTTCGGCATGTAGCCAGTGGCCCGCATTTGCTAAGGTAACTATTTCAAGCGTAGGGAAGTGTTTTCGGAACACCGCTATGTCAGCATCCAATACATACTTTGATTTCTCGCCGCGTATAACTAGGGTAGGAAAGGGGTATTCGCCTTTCAGCTCAACGCCTTTTACCACTTCTGGGAATTCTTTTTCAAGCACCTCCACATTCATCTTCCATTCGTAGCGGCCGTCTGGGTTGCGGTCGAGGCTTTTTAGCAGAAACTGCAACATGTTGGGTTCGCTTATCTTTTCGCCCAGCATTCGTTCTGCATCGGTGCGGTTTTCCACTTTATCCAGTTCTACGTGCTTCAATGCATCGAAAATCTCATCGTAATTCCATTTATATTGTCGTGGCGATATGTCGGCAATTATAAGCTTATCAATCATCTGCGGATATCGGTTGGCGAACTCCATCACCGTTTTGCCTCCCATAGAGTGCCCCAGCATCGAAGCCTTCTCCAGGCCTTGCTCATCCATAAATTGCTTTAAGTCTTCCGCCAGCAGGGCGTAATTGTGCTCAGGGAAGTGCGGGCTTCGGCCATGGTTGCGTTGGTCTACTATGTACACTTGCGCCATATCGCTTAAGCTGCGGGCGTGGCTCTGCCAATTATCCAGCGAGCCCAGCAAGCCATGCAATATAATCAACGGACTACCGCTACCGGAAACTTTGAAATTCAATGACATATTGCTATTGGTTTGCGGATTACTTTTTCGGTTCAGTGGCAGCGGGCATCGTATCCTTCGGTGCCACCATTCCTTGTTCCTGTTGCAGTTTGTTTATTTTGGCTCGGGTGTTTTCAATAAAGGTGGCGCCCATTTCCATAGCATTGGCACTCACCGTACGGAAACTGGCTTTCATGCTCGTTTCCAGCACGCCCAATGCGGCATAAGGGTTGGCAGTATCCTTCATCATACTTTCGTAGCCCACGTTTAGGCACCATACATCCCATGCCGTGTTTGGGTCTAGCAGCACATTGTCTTTGGTAAACTGGCTGATGAACTGCTTAGGCCTATCGCGCACAAATTTGAATGCGTAGAGGCTTACTATTTCCCTAAAATTCATTTGCTGGCCAATAAGTTTGGTAGTGGCCGCAAAGTAAAAGCGCAACCGCATGGAGTCTTGTATAAATAAGCTGTCTAGCATATCTAGCGTTTGCACGTTCTCCGCTGGTTTTTTGCCTTTGTAGTATTCTTTGGCAATGGGCAGTATCAATGGGTCGTTAAGGTATTGTTGTTCAATATCGGCCTTGGTAGTCGTTTTTCCCTGGCCGCTATCGCGCTGGCAAGCGGCAAAGCAGCAGGCAATGATTAGAATTACAATGGTATATCTCATGTTCGGTTTCTCTAGATTGTTTTACTTTTGAGGCATCTTAAGTATGTAAAGCCCCGTAGGGGTTATATATTGGTAGAAAGAAAAGTTATCCCCGTTCCAAAAATCCCGTAGGGATGATATATTGTCCCTAAAGGGACTTTGTGGAAAGGCAATTCTAATTTTACTACCAACATATCGTCCCCAGAGGGGACTTTACGAATGTTTTTTTAATGACCTCGTTGCTAAATAACGATAAAATTAACACCAATGGCAGCCAAAAAGAAATTCGGACAGGGCGGAGTGGTATTTTCCACCGATCCTGACTTTCAATTACCGCACGACGACCAAGACGATGCGGAAACATTAGCACCGAAAGACCAACTACTCTATGTATCACTTGACCGTAAACAGCGTGGCGGCAAGACAGTAACACTGGTAGAAGGCTTTGTGGGCGTTGAAGTCGATTTGCTGGAGCTGGGCAAGCTGCTTAAAAACAAATGCGGCGTGGGTGGTAATGTGAAAGAAGGGGTAATATTAATTCAAGGTGAACATAAACAAAAAATAGCCAACATCCTTCAGGATGCTGGCTATAAAGTAAAGTTGAAAGGCGGTTAAGCCTTAAGGAGTAGTTTAAACTTCGGCTGCAGGCTGCTTGGTGAAAATAACCTGGTGCTGACCAGCGCGATATTTGCGCGATAGCAAACCCTTAGCTTCCAAATCGTTTTGCACTGCTTTAGTAGCAGCTACGGCATCACCCTTTATTTTACCGTTAAGCTCATTAAACGCTAAGCGGGTAAGCTCGGGCATGTTAATGGTTTGGTGCGTTTCCATAATGGTAAGCACTGTTTCTCTTACTACATCATAATCGGTAGGGCTCATTACTAAACCTTGTTGACCTGATGGGTGCTTGGTTGTGATATTGGATGACATATTAGATAGGATTTATTGTACCTTATAATAACAAGAAAAGTATCGGAAATCGTTCAGTAAGATACGGCGAATAATCGAACCGCGCTTGTTTTTATTGAAAAGCGATAAGAAATAGTTAAATTTCGAGTAATGAAGAGTCTTTAATACCATCATTTGGCTAGTGATATTGGCTTTTGTAAGCCCTACTCTCTATGCTAATGGCGCCCAACCCGGTTTTTGGAACGCTGGAGGTATGCTTATTTGGTAAATTTGACGAACCAAGCCGTAAGTCTCATGATAATGCGCGTTATCCGCTTTCCTTTACTAGCAGTAGTTGTCTTAATCTCTCTTCTTAACTAGCCCTTTTAATACAATAGCAACCGGCGAAAGAACAAAAACAGTGCTCGGTTAAAAAATTAATTACCTCATTATCAATACTATTCTAAATTATTTTCACCCAAAACAACTCAATTTCGTTTTTGGCATACCTGTTGCTTCTAGTACATCAAACCATTAAAAACAGGAGGTTGTTATGAAACGTTTACTTTTACTTTCTACCATGATCGTTACCTTGGCCTTGAGTGCCTTCACGGTTAACGCTTCAACCCGCCTCCACATCGCTTCTTATGACAACGCACCGATAGTTGTTTATATCGACGGGGTGGAGTACGGTCCATTTTCTAATCGCCATAAGTTGGCCGGCATTGCCCCCGGAGTGCACAACTTGCGCGTGTTGGCCCTATACACTAACCCATATAGCGCCTACAACACCCAGCAAGTAATATACAACGGCCCAGTAAACTTGCCCTTCGGCTACGAAGTACACACTACCGTAAACCCATACAACCACTTGGATGTAAACCAAATGATAGCTATGGGCCCTGAGCCGGTACACATTGGTGGCGGTGTAGTATGTGCTGTACCTGGCAATATAGGCGGTAGCCGCCCCGTAAACTATCCGGTAAGCCACCCAGTTTACAACCCAGTACCACAAGCCCCTGTTATCTACCCGATGCACGATGGTGAGTTCAATAACCTATTGGGCGTAATCAACAATCGCCCTTTTGATAGCACCAAGCGCCAGTTGGCCGCACAAGCTTTGGGCAGCAACTACTTTACCTCGCACCAAATATTGCGTATGCTGAGCTTGTTCAGCTTCGAGAGCAGCAGGTTGGAGGTAGCCAAACTGGCCTACACCCGCACTGTTGACCCTGAGCGCTTCTACATCGTGTTCGATGCCTTCACTTTCGATAGCAGCGTACGCCAGTTAAGCGATTATATGGCTAGTCTTTAATTCCTTTCATAAACACGCATGCGCCCTCCCGGAGTGATTACCGGGAGGGCTATTTTTGTTTTGGTATTGGTTTATTAGTTATTAGTTGTAGGTAATAACATAACATTTCCCCCCTTCAGTCGTGGTCCGTCGTCTGTCGTCTGTGGTCGTTTTTTCATGGTCCATCGTCCATGGTCCATCGTCCAAAACCCCTATCTTTGCCTTATGGACAATCCCTTATTATTCCGCCACGAAACGCCCGTTCAACTGCGCTTTGCCGATTTGGATTCGCTGAACCACGTAAACAACGCCAACTACCTTACATACCTTGAGTTGGCGCGTATAGTATACTTGGAGCAGGTGCTGGCCATGAAAATGGATGAGCGCTATAGCGTTATTCTTGCCAAGGCAACGGTAGAGTACCGCCGCCCGATACACCTGGGCGATGACATTAAGGTATACACGCGCTGTAGCCGCATCGGCAACAAGAGCTTCGATTTGGAATATGAACTACGCAAAACCGAAAGCACTGGCCAAGTGTTAATGGCAGTGGGGCATACCGTAATGGTAGCGTATGATTATGATACCAAGTTGCCGGTGGCCCTGCCGGATGCCTGGAGGCAAAAGTTAATTGTATTTGATAACCCTTCATCAGTAGATAAATAAGCCGAAATGAGATTTTTGATAACCATACTAGTGGCGGTGCTGTTGTTGGCTTCATGCGATTCGCAAAAGGGTAAATTTATCAATGGCGTAGCATTGCCAGTAATTACTGCACCCGATAGAAACCAACAACCCCTGGCGCTGGAATCGTTGCGGGGCAACATTGTGCTGGTGGATATATGGGCCAGTTGGTGCACCCCTTGCCGCAAGCAGCACCCAAAGCTGGTGGAGGTATACAACAAGTACCGCGATGCTAAATTTCAAAACGCCGAAGGCTTTGTGATTTACCAAGTATCGCTAGATACTAAAGCCGATGCATGGCTTGGCGCTATTGCAAAAGACAAACTCGACTGGCCCAATCACGTAAGCGAATTGAAAGGCTGGGAATCAACGGTGGTGGCGCTATATGAGTTAGAGTCCATCCCATCCTCTTTCCTCCTCGACGAAAAGGGCAACATCATCGGCAAAGACCTAAGTATGTATGATTTGGGAAAAGTGTTGGAAAATAGACTTGTAAAATAAGACACAAGACACAAGACACAAGACACAAGACACAAGACACAAGACACAAGACACAAGACACAAGACACAAGATTGTTGTTTTATTGTTTTAATATAAGTATATTGGAATAATGCTTGGATCTATTTCAAGTTGAAGCTAGTCTTGTGTCTTGTGTCTTGCGTCTTATGTCTAACACAAAGCTGCCAAATTGTCCGCAACACTTTGACTGGCAGGGATTTTGTGATAACTTTGCCAATCCTAAAAAATTTCGGAGCTATGAGTAACGAAAACGAGAATCAAGACATTGTGGACAACCCAGAAGTGAACGAAACGCAGACCGAAGAGCAGCCTACCGCACAAGCGGAAGCCCCTGCAGCAAACGATTTGCAAGCCAAGAACGACGAGTTGAAAGATAAGTATGTACGCCTGTTTGCCGATTTCGACAACTATAAAAAACGAGTAGCACGCGAGCGCTTGGAGCTGATAAAAGATGCCAGCAAAGACGTGATAATGAACCTTTTGCCCATTTTGGACGATTTTGAACGTGCGCTGCGTGCTGCCGAAACCGCTACCGAGGTAGCACCGGTTGCAGAGGGCATGACCTTGATACAGCACAAGTTAATCAAGAACCTGGAGCAGAAAGGCTTGAAAGCGGTAAACCCTAAGGGCGAGGCTTTTGACGCTGAGTATCACGAAGCTATAACAGAGATACCCGCGCCTACCGAAGACCTGAAAGGAAAAGTGGTGGATGTGGTAGAGAAAGGATATTACCTAAATGACCGTATAATACGCTATGCTAAAGTAGTGGTAGGGAAATAAGAATATGGCTAGAGATTACTACGAAATACTGAGCGTAGCGCGCACTGCGACTCAGGACGAGATTAAGAAAGCCTACCGCAAGGTAGCGCTTCAACATCACCCTGACCGTAATCCGGATAACCCAGGGGCCGAGGCCAAGTTTAAGGAAGCGGCGGAAGCCTACGAGATACTAGGCAGCGAGGAAAAGCGTGCCAAGTACGACCGCTTTGGCCATGCAGGCGTAAAGGGCGGTAGCCATCATTCGCAAAACATGGATGACATATTCAGCCATTTTGGCGATGTGTTTGGCGGTGGTGCTGGTGGCGGCAACTTCG
Source organism: Sphingobacteriales bacterium (assembly GCA_027483645.1). Taxonomy (GTDB): domain Bacteria; phylum Bacteroidota; class Bacteroidia; order Chitinophagales; family CAIOSU01; genus CAIOSU01. The sequence goes on along the minus strand of JAIXUD010000007.1, from coordinate 110,400 downwards.
ACCCGTTTGAAGCCTTTTTTGGCGGACAGCGTGGCGGCGGCGGTCGGGGTAGGCAAGGCCGCAAGGGCAGCAACTTGCGTATTAAGGTAAAGCTCGACCTAAAAGAGATTGTTTATGGTGCCAAAAAGACCATAAAACTCAACAAGCATGTTACCTGCGACATCTGTAACGGCAGCGGCGCGAAGGATAAAAACTCTATTTCAACCTGTGGCACTTGCCACGGTCAAGGCCAAGTGCGCCGAGTAACCCAAACCATATTGGGCCAAATGCAAACCACCAGCACCTGCCCAACCTGCCATGGTGAGGGCACTGCGATTACTGCCAAATGTGGTAAGTGTAAGGGCGAAGGCAAGGTGTTTGGAGAAGATACCGTAACGCTGGATATACCTGCTGGCGTAGGCGAAGGCATACAACTGAGCATGACTGGCCGCGGTAACGCTGGCGACCGTGGCGGCTCGCCGGGCGACTTGATTGTAGTGATTGAGGAAGAAGCACACGAAGAGTTGATACGCGAGGAAAACGACATCGTTTACAACCTTAACATCAGTTTTGTGGATGCTGCTCTCGGCCTGCAAACCGAAGTGCCTACCGTGGATGCCAAAGCCAAGATAAAAGTGCCACCGGGCACGCCATCGGGCAAGGTGTTCCGTTTGAAAGGCAAGGGTATACCGAGCATCAATAACTCATACGAAGTGGGCGATCAGCAAGTACGTGTAAACGTATGGATACCCCGCAACCTAAGCGAAGACGAAAAGGCCACGCTGGAGAAACTCCGCGACTCGCCTAACTTCCAGCCCGGCAATATGAAGGAAGAAGGCGGCTTCTTCCAAAAGATGAAGGACATCTTCCAATAATGCCACAACTTACCGTCATCCTTGACCTTGACGGGGTACTTATCACCACCCCGCCTTGGAAAGCTGATGAAATCCACGATGATGGATATTCAGCCTTTAACCAACATTGCGTAAACTGCTTTAACGATTTACTGAAAGGATTGGATGCCGAGGTGTGGGTGATATCCACCCGCCGCAAAGGTAAAACCCTGCCCGAACTGCAAGCTATATTCCAAGCCCGAGGCATCCATGCGCCAATCGCTGGTTTAGTACCTGTATATGATGAGGATATGAATCGTAAAGATGAAGCCCTCCTTTTTATCCGCGAAAATAAGCTCGAGCATTACCTCATTATTGATGACAACACCCTGCTGAACCAATTGCCTCGCGAAATGAAAAAGCGGTTGGTGATTACGAAGTATTTGATGGGTTTTAATGAGGAGAAGTTGGCGGAGGCAAGGGGAATATTGAAGTTATTTACTATTGCCAAATAGTAGTGTGAACTATGAGCAACCAAAATTCCGTTAGCAAGAAAGCTATTGTTATTAATAATCCCGATATTTGGTAAGCGACAACACAACTAAATTATGATACGCACTGTCACAATAGATATTATTAATGAAAAAGCGCTCAATCTATTGAAGGATTTAGAGTTGATGAAGTTGATTAGATTAAGGCGTGACCAAGCCGAAGTCGAAAAACCTGTCGATTGGCAAGCTAAATACAAAGGGGCTATGACCAAAGAGCCTTTAGCCAAGGTGGATGAGCAACTAAATGAGCTTAGAAACGATTGGGAATGAAATACCTTTGGGATACCAATACCGCTATCTATTATTTGTAGCAACAATTCCCGCCCTCTGCCGAAAAAGTAATGGATAAAATTCTCACTGAGTCGCTACCAGCAATATCCGTAATTACAGAGATTGAACTACTCTGCTGGAAAGCATCAACCGAAAAAGACACAGAGCTATTACAACGTTTTATTGGTGATTGTTGGGTCTTTGAACTTGACAAAGAAATCAAACTTCAAACTGCCTCATTGCGAAAAGCTCATAAAATCAAATTGCCAGACGCAATCATCGCAGCAACGGCTATTGTTTTTGAAATGCAGCTGATCACTCGAAACACTAGTGACTTTATGAGCATTCCCTTAATAAAGTTGTTTAATCCGTTTGAGCAGTAAGTCTTACCGCCCCATAAAATCCCCCAAACCCTTCATGGCAGTCTTTTGCACCTTGGCTTGCAAAAAGGGCGTCCAGCCCAATAGCAAACCTGTTGGCCCTAGTGCTTGGCGGGCCCATTGATAGAAGCCGAAGGTATCAGTATGATTAATGATTTTACCTTCCTCTAGCACAAAGGCTGCCTTAACATGGTTGGTAACCGGCCTACGGGTAGCACTGAAAGTGTAATTGGCTATCCACTCCGCATTAACTAAGCTATCCTGTGAAGAAGTGACCCGGAAATCAATCTGCAAATCCTTGCCACGGCTTATCAGCATCTGCCACATGGCACGCACTTGGTCGGCATTGAGGTTTTTGAAAACCGCATCGCTAAAGATGGCATTGTCCGCATAGCATTCCTGCATGCCCCGGTAGTCTTTCAACTTAAACGAGGTATAGAAGTGGTGTATCAAATCTTCGTTCGGAGTCATGGCAGTAGGTCTTGGTTATAAATATAACGTTTTCGGGGGTTGAGAAGGTTCTGATGTGAGCAATGGAGTTGCGGATTTAAACACTAGGTGCACAAAGGTTAAAACACTAAGTTCACTTAGCATTTCTTTGTGTCCTTTGCGAAATTTTCTCAGTGTTCTTTGTGGTTAAATCGTATTGCCCACCGCCATTTTGTCACCCAAACACCCATGGCACACCCTTTGCGTTAAGCCCAGCACCCATACAAAAAACTTAAACGCTACACTATGACATTGGAAACCGGACACATACAGGTTCAGACCGAAAACATCTTCCCTATAATCAAGAAATTCCTGTATTCTGACCACGAAATCTTCCTTCGCGAATTGGTGAGCAACGCTACTGATGCTACCCAAAAGCTTAAGAAGCTATCAGCCTTAGGCGAGGTGAAGGGCGAAATAGGCAACATTAATATCGAAATCACCATTGACGAGACAGCCAAGACCTTAACGGTTAGCGACAAAGGCATCGGTATGACGGCCGACGAAGTAAAAAAGTATATCAACCAAATCGCCTTTAGCAGCGCTACGGAGTTTTTGGATAAATTCAAGAAGGCCGATGCGGGTGACAAAACCAACATTATCGGTCATTTTGGCTTGGGCTTTTATAGTGCCTTTATGGTGGCTGACCATGTTGAAATTGTAACCAAAAGCTATAAAGATGGTGCCCAGGCGGTTAAGTGGAGTTGCGATGGTAGCCCATCATATACCATTGAGGAGGTAGAAAAGGAAGAGCGTGGCACGGACATCATCCTATACATCAACGAAGAAAACAAAGAATACCTAGAGCAGCACCGCGTACAAACCTTGCTGGATAAGTATTGCAAATTCTTGCCAGTGCCCATCCAATTTGGCACTACCGACCAAACCAATACCGTTGGCGAAGGCGAGGACGCGAAAGACGAGACCATACAAGTACCAAACATCATCAACAATACTAACCCGGCCTGGACCCGCCAACCAAGCGAATTGAAGGACGAGGATTACCAAGACTTCTATCGCGAGCTATACCCATTTAGCGAGCCGCCATTGTTCTGGATCCATTTAAATGTCGATTTCCCGTTCACCCTTACAGGCATACTGTATTTCCCTAAGGTGGGGAACAACTTCGAGATGCAGCGCAACAAAATACAGTTGTACAGCAACCAAGTGTTTGTGACCGATGCGGTGGAGAACATTGTGCCGGAGTTTTTGATGCATATGCACGGCGTGATCGATTCTCCGGATATTCCTTTGAACGTGTCGCGCAGCTACTTGCAGGGTGACCCGAACGTGAAGAAAATCAACGCCCACATTACCAAAAAGGTTGCCGACAAGCTGCAAGAGCTATTTAACAGCAGCCGTGAAGATTTTGAGACCAAGTGGGATCAGATTGAGCTTTTCGTGAAGTTTGGTATGATAAGCGACGAGAAGTTTTACGACCGTGCAAAGAACTTTGCCCTGCTGAAAAATACCGAAGGCAAGCACTTCACCTTTGAAGAATATACTGAGCATATCAAAGCCAACCAAACCGATAAGAATGGCCAGGCGGTGGTGCTTTACGCCACCAATGCCGACGATCAAGATGCATTTATACAAGCTGCCAAAGGCCGCGGATATGATGTAGTGTTGCTCACTAATATGCTGGATAACCATTTTATCAACCAACTGGAAGGCAAACTGGAGAAAACCAGCTTCAAGCGCGTAGATGCCGATACCTTGAACAACCTGATTGAGAAGGATGAAACGCCGGAATCGGTATTGAGCAAGGAAGACGAGGACAAGGTTCGCAACATATTTACCGATAGCATTAGCGATGCGCACGTAAGCGTGGTAACCAAGGCACTAAGCCCAGAGGAGCAACCGGTGCTCATTACCAAGCCCGAGTGGATGCGCCGCATGAAAGACATGGCGGCCGTTAGCGGCGGCGGTGGCGGTGCTTTTGGTTTCGGGAACCTGCCCGAGCAACTGAACCTGGTAGTAAACACCAACCATCCGCTAATAACCAAGCTGCTAAGCGCGGAAGCTGCCGAGCAAACCCGCCTCACCACCCAATTGTACGATTTGGCCTTACTAAGCCAAAACCTATTGCGTGGCCAGAAGCTCACCGAGTTTATTAAGCGCAGCGTGGGTTTGATGAACTGATATTGATTTAGAGCAATTGATATGAAGAGGCCGCCCGATTGGGTGGCCTTTTTTATTTATGGCTGGGCGAGAGAGTTACAACCCTTTACCACTATTGCAATCACGATTTGCTAAAATAGTTACCCAATAATTTTAGTTTTATTTGCAAATATAATTTGCATTTGCGTATCTTAGCATCCTAACAACTAAAATCATTAGTTATGGAAAAGCAAGTAAGGCGCAGGAGAAAATCTATGGACGTTTCGGCCACAATTCCCAAATTGCGCACTAATATTATCACCGGCCAAGTTCATAACCTCGAAGAGGTTCGCAACCGAATCAATGAAAAGCTGCACCTAGTAAACTGGCGCATGCGTTTAAGCGCCTAATCCCTAACTTCGCAGGTCAAGCATTCAAACCTCAATTACATTGTACTTTGTACATCGTACATTGTACTTCTTTTTGTAGCAGGTCTTGATACTTGATACTCACTACTTGATACTGACATGAAATGACCAAACTCCGCACCGCCTATATCTGCCAGAATTGTGGCGCGCAATCACCCAAGTGGATTGGCCGCTGCTCGTCGTGCGGACAGTGGAATACTTATGTAGAAGAGGTAGTAGAGAAGGAAGATACGCCCAAAGCCCAACTGAAGAAAGACATCGGCTCGGCAGAAGCTATGCCACAGTTGTTGGATGATATTGAAGAGCGGCAAACCTACCGCATCGCCATGCCCGACCAAGAACTGAACAGGGTGCTGGGCGGAGGTATTGTGCCAGGGTCGTTGGTATTGATTGCGGGCGATCCGGGTATCGGCAAATCTACCTTGATGCTGCAATTGGCGCTAAGTGTACCAAAGCTGAAAGTAGTTTATGTAAGCGGCGAGGAAAGCGCGGAACAGATAGCCATGCGGGCACGTAGGTTGGGTTTGAAAGCAGAGAACTGCTACATACTTACCGAAACGGCCACGTACAAAATTTTCCGCCACTTGAAGGAATTGAAACCGGGGCTGGTAATCATCGATTCGATACAGACGTTGCAGTCGCAGTATATTGAGTCTACCCCGGGCAGTGTATCGCAGATTCGGGAGTGCGCCGCCGAGATGCAGCGCTACGCCAAGGAAACCTCCACACCTGTGATGCTTATTGGGCATATCACCAAAGAAGGAAGCATTGCGGGCCCAAAAGTATTGGAACATATAGTGGATACGGTATTGCAATTCGAGGGTGACCGGAACTATAACTACCGCATATTACGAACCAGTAAAAACCGTTTCGGCAGTACCAGTGAGCTGGGCATATACGAAATGGGCAACGGCGGCTTGCGTGAAGTGAGCAACCCGAGCGAATTCCTCCTCAACCAGCACGAAGAAGTACTTAGCGGCGTAACTATTGCCGGAACCATTGAGGGAATGCGCCCGATGCTGATAGAGACCCAAGCATTGGTAACCCACGCCGTATACGGCAGCCCGCAGCGCAGCGCCACGGGTTTTGATTTGAGGCGCTTGCAAATGCTACTGGCCGTGTTAGAAAAGCGCAGCGGCTTTGCTTTTGGCACTAAAGACGTTTTCTTGAACATTGCCGGTGGCCTTCGAGTAGAAGACCCAGCGATTGACTTAGCCGTAGTTTGCGCCTTGCTAAGCTCATTCGAAGACCAAGTGATACCGCCCACCTACTGTTTTAGTGGAGAAGTGGGCCTTAGTGGCGAGATACGCGCGGTAAATCGCATCGACCAGCGCGTAAGCGAAGCCGACAAATTGGGCTTTAAAAAGATATTCGTAAGCGGCGCCAGCGTAAAGGGTTTAGATCTTCGTAAATTCAACATTGAAGTGGTAGCGGTGAATAAGGTGCAGGAGTTGTATGAGCGGCTGTTTTGAAAATAGACACAAGATCCAAGACACAAGACACAAGATTGCTTCATTTGCACCCAGCCCACGATTTCAATCGTGGGGTGAAATAAGCCTCAATTAACAACCGTTTTAACGGTTTATGGAACTCATACTTAAATGAAAACTTTGAAGCCCCTTATGTTTTTGTTAGCATTATTGGCTGCGGGCAATGCCTTTGGACAAAACTGTTATTTGGCCTCGGTTCCGGAAATAGATGGTAAGTTGGAGTACTGTATCAGGTTAGTTGATGAAAGATATGAGGTGAAACTGTTACTCACGCGGGAAAGTGCGGATAGCTTTATTGTGATAGATAAACCGGCTACATATATTTTACGTGATACAATAGCCTACACGCACAATGAATTTGATAATTATCTCCACGAATCATTGAGATTATATTATGTTCAGAAAATGTGGACCGCTACTTATTACTTCCAAAACGGCATAGCAAGCAACCATCTAGCGCTATATTTTATATTGGATAGGAATACGGTGGGTTTATTCAAAGAGGCAGACATGGACTATGCAGGTTACAAGGATTTAGCTAGTTTGCCAAACACCATATTTATGATTGAGTACCATATCCATACCAAAACTTTCGATTTCAAAGTTGTAAACAGCGAATTTTTATTTCGATAGCAAATTCTCAGCGACCCAATCCATTTACAATTGGTTGTATCTTGCAGCGTTACTTGATACCTGCCTACCGGCAGGCAGGCTCACTACTTGATACTAACATCTTGAAACTCCACAAATCCCTCGTTACCGCCGTCGTTCAATTGATTAAGGATATTGTCCTTGGTGGGCAGTATGCGGAGAAAGCCATTGAAACGGTTATCGGCAGCAACCCGAAATGGGGCTCTCGAGACCGGTCTTTTATTGTGGAAACCACTATTGTGTTGGTACGCAACTATCGTTTAGCCACCTATTTATCTGGGCAAGAGTGGGGTAGTAGCGACATCAACCATTGGCAACTGTTTGCTGCTTGGTGGCTAAAAGAGGGATCTGAACTACCGGAATGGACAGAGTTTGATGGATTAGATAAGGCTTTTGTAGATGCCCGATATGAAGCAGCGCAGAAGCATCGTGCCATCTTCTTTTCTTTGCCAGATTGGTTGGATGAATTGGGCGTGAAAGAATTGGGCGCTGATGCCTGGATTAAGGAGGTGGAAGCGATGCACCAATCGCCGAGCGTGGTGCTGCGGGTTAATACCACGCGCATTTCACCTGCGAAATTAGCGGAGCGATTCGCCAAGCAAGAGATAGAAACCCATATGCTGCCTTGGGCACCCGATGCATTGGTGCTTGCCAAACGTAAGCATTTAACCAATCTGCCTGAGTTTAAAGAGGGCCTGTTTGAAATACAAGACGCAGCTTCGCAATTGATAGCACCATTGTTGCAATTGAAACCCGGCCAAATGGTGATAGATGCTTGCGCTGGGGCGGGTGGCAAAACCCTGCAAATTGCCGACATCATGCGCAACCAAGGCCGGATAGCGGCCATGGAGCCTGAGGCCATTAAGCTAAAAAATACCGATATACGCAGCAAGCGCGCAGGGTTCAACATCATACAATCGGTGCATCTTTCTTCGCCAGAAGTGATTAAGCAATACACCGGCAAGGCCGACAGGCTCTTGCTGGATGTACCGTGCAGCGGCCTTGGCGTATTGAAACGCAATGCCGATGCCAAGTGGAAGCTAACCCCTGAGCACATCGCTGAAGTACAGCAACTGCAACAACGCATCCTTACCGAATATTGGCCCATGCTAAAACCAGGTGGTATTATGGTCTACGCTACATGCAGTATTTTACCTTCGGAGGATGAAAAACAAGTGGAGCAGTTATTGGAAAGTACTTCCCAGTTTGAACTGCTAGAACAGCATTATTATTTGCCTTCGGAGTTGGGGTTTGATGGGTTTTATGCAGCGGTGTTGCAGCGGAAGAAGTAAGTTTTTCGTGTTCTGTTTTTTTTAAACCACAGAAGGCACGGAAAAAGGCATGGAAAAGGACCGGAATCAATTGTCGCTCAAAAACCTCCTCAACCCATTGGCCAAGAAAGCGGTGTTTACTTTATCCATAGGGTGTGGCGTGCCGGGCAGTACCCACAGTTGGGCTTGCAGTAGTTGGCGGTACACGGCAACGGTATCTTCTAGGCCTGCGGTGTTGTCCCTATCGCCAATACCAATGAGTATTTCGTGTTTCACGGCTTGGTAGTCGCTATCCTTCAATACTGGGTTGTTGCCTAGGTTTAGCATCATATTGGCTGTTGATACCAGTACATTCCGCCAGTTTTCCGCACCATGCTGTTGCTTTAGCTGCTCTGCAAAAGCGGGCACCTTAGCTTCAATTTTGTCGGCATCCAGCATCTTTACTTCTTGTTGAGAACCTTCTGCCGTCCACCGAAGCTTGGTACCCAATGTGGCTATTTTACCAACCCTATCAGGGTACTTCAAAGCAAAGCACAAGGCTGCATAGCCCCCCATGCTATACCCAAATATGTCAACCTGCTGTAAATCGTTTGCGTCCATATATTGCAAAATATCCGATACAAAGCCATCAAAAGTATAACCACCAGGAGGTGCATCGGTACCGCCATGGCCCGAAAAGTTGAGGGTGTGCACATCCCTATCGGTGCTAAGGGTTTGGGCGAGCGGTTGCAATTGTTTGGCTGTGCCCAGGGCACCATGAAGTAGCAGTAGTTGGTTCATAACGGGTTTGGCTTACCTTACGAAGGTACGCATTTGCCTATCGTGTTAGGTGGTGTGTGGTTCGGGCAACGCCATCTTATGCGTTTTTAGCAGGTCTTTTACAAAGGCGTAATACCATATTAAAATGATGATAGCATAACAATATAACCTTGCCAATAGCAAGCAGTACTGCTAATAGGCGGTATGTACTGGTAAACAATACTGGTGCCCCAACCACCATAAGCACCTTTACTGCACTAGGAGGTGCTGCAACAAATACATTGCCGGTAGGGAGTGCTATAGAGCTAATTTCAGATGGGGCAAATTGGATACAAATACGTTGAGAAATATTGATGATATCCAGATGGAGGGAGTTCTCACCCCGCCCTAAACATTGCCTTTATCAATCCCGCAATACCATCCATAAACATATTGCTATCATCCCCCTCTTCGTGCTGGTGGTCGTCACTTTGGTCTGGGTCGTGCTTTTTGCTGCGGCGGTTGCCGATTAAAGAAAAAACGGAAGTAAGTACCGTTCTGAACAAATGCTTTGGCGATAAGCGGTATTTTACCTCTTTAATGTTATCCTCAAGCTTGTCTTCCAGAAAGTTGCTGGCAAGGTCGAGGCGCATTTTGTGGTATTGCAATTCCTCCATCGACGAGATGTCTCTAATGCCGCCTTGTGGCCTATATTTCCCGGTTTTCATGCCTTCTTATTTTAGGTTCAGGAAATAGCTCGTTGATAACGATTTTGAGTATCGGTTTCTGTATCAATCGGCCTCGCAAAAGCAATAACACAGCCATGCCGATGAGGTAAAATATACCCACTATGAGGAAACCGAAGATGTTGTTACCCAGCACATCTCCCAAATATATAGCTGCCGCGAGCGACGTAAATAATAAAAAAAGCAAAAGCATGGCTAAAAACAGTACCCCACCAATGGCAAAGGTTGCCAAGCGGGTAAGCCTTTCGGCCACGTGCAACTTGTAGTAGTCGATTTTATACTTTACGTAGAGCTGGGCTGCCTCCTTGGTGTCGTCGGCTATTTCCGATAGGTCTCTGTTATCGCTCATATTGAGTTAGTTGTGATGGATATGGTTTACAGGCCGTGGCAATAATCTTAGCCCTCTTGGCTCTTATTTTTTCCCATACCGCCTTTCTCGGCTAGGCGGTTTATTTCCTCCATAGCTGCACTCACTTTGCTTTCAATTTCTTGCTCCATTTTGCTCATGCGGTTGGTAAATTGCTTGCGCAACTCTTTGCCTTGCTTTGAGTTAAGGTATAGGCCCAGTGCCACACCGGCAGCCAAACCGCCTAAAAATACCAAGATGTACTTATATGCATCGCTGCGTTCGGCCGGTTGGTTGTTCATTTCTTGTTCCTCGTTTTTTTGATCGCTCATGGCAGTCCTTTATTTGGTAATGATAAATGTAAGATGCGAATATTTAAGCAAATTCTATTCCAATGCGGTATAGACACAAGACACAAGACTCAAGACACAAGATTTTACGTTTGAAAAATTTGCTGATTTTTGGGTGCGCATAACGTGTTTTTGGTCTTGTGTCCCTGCCTGCCGGCAGGCAGGTTGTGTCTCGTGTCTTGCATCTCCCTTTCGCCTAATTTTTTGAGAGTACCTGGCGCATTTTAGTCTTGTGTCTTGTGTCTTATGTCTTGCGTCTGATTTTTCGCTCAAAAATCTACTATCTTGCAGTACCATTGAGTTAGATAAAAACGTGAGCTATGTACGGCGATTTTAAGCAGCATTTACAACAGGAAATTGACGGTATCCGAGAGGCGGGGCTGTATAAAAACGAGCGCATTATTGCCTCGCCACAAGGCGCGGTTATCAAGCTGGAAGACGGCCGCGAGGTAATCAACTTTTGTGCAAACAATTATTTGGGTCTCAGCAGCCATCCCGCCGTAATCAAAGCCGCCCACCAAGCAATTGACGATAGAGGTTTTGGACTGAGCAGTGTGCGCTTTATTTGCGGCACACAAGATATACACAAGCAGCTAGAAGCCAAGATTGCCGAATTCCTCGGCACGGAGGATACCATATTGTATGCAGCCGCTTTTGATGCCAACGGTGGGGTTTTCGAGCCATTGTTGGGTGAGCAAGATGCCATTATTAGCGATGAACTCAACCACGCTTCTATTATTGATGGCGTACGGTTGTGCAAATCGGTTCGCTACCGCTACAAGCACAATGATATGGCCGAACTGGAGTTGCGTTTACAAGAGGCGCAAGCACAACGCTTCCGTATCATTGTTACTGATGGCGTGTTTAGTATGGATGGCACCATCGCGCAATTGGATAAGATTTGCGACCTGGCAGATAAATACAATGCCTTGGTAATGGTGGATGAGTGCCACGCCACCGGCTTTGTGGGTAAAACCGGCCGGGGCACGCACGAGCACCGCAATGTGATGGGCCGTATCGACATTATTACTTCCACACTAGGTAAGGCCCTAGGCGGTGCGTCGGGTGGCTTTACCACTGGCCGAAAAGAGATTATTGAGCTGCTTCGCCAGCGCTCACGCCCATACCTATTTAGCAACACCTTGGCACCATCCATCACTGGCGCATCTATTGCCGTTTTGGATATATTGAGCCAAACCACAGCCCTTCGAGACAAACTGGCGGAAAACACCCAATACTTCCGCGACAATATTACTGCCGCCGGATTCGACATTAAACCTGGGGAGCATGCTATAGTGCCTATTATGCTTTATGATGCCAAGCTGTCGCAGCAGATGGCGGAGGCCGTGTTGGCTGATGGCATATACGTGATAGGGTTCTATTACCCTGTGGTACCGAAAGGCCAGGCCCGCATAAGGGTGCAACTATCGGCGGCCCATGAACGTACACACCTCGACCAAGCGATTGCGGCATTTACCAAAGCAGGAAAAAAACTAGGCGTTATTAAGTAAAACAATATGCTAGAGCAACGCAAAGAACTCTTGAAGTTTATAACCACCAACCTGCTGCGCGGGTTGCTTGGTTTTGGGCTCATTATTCTTGCTTTCATTACCCTTCGCAGTCTTATTGATGATTACGAAGGCATCTTATTTGGTTTACAGGGCCAGCACTTCCTTATCTACAGCATTTTCTTTATTTCCGAAACCACCATGGGGCTTTTGCCTCCGGAGATAATTATGGAGATATATAAAAGTAGCGGCCCACAGATATATTGTCTGCACATCGGTATTATGGCGGTGCTATCTTACATTGGCGGGATAGTGGCGTTTCATTTTGGTCGCTTGTTGGATAGGGTGGATGTTATTCACCGGCTTACCGCAAGGCCTAGGTTTGCTGCGAACATAGCTTTGTATAAAAAGTATGGAGGGGTGCTTATTTTGTTGGCTGCTATTACGCCTGTTCCATCGGCTACCATCAGCCTTATATCAGGTGCGTTGGGGTTTCCTTTGCGCAAGTACTTGCTTTTTGCCAGCCCAATTATACTTCGTTTTGTAGTATATGGTTATCTCTTTTATCAGTTGGGCAATTATAACCAAGTACCCGTGCCAGAAGCACCGGCAACATCTAGCATCAACAACCTTCCCCTGCCCGAAGCAGCCTCGCTTAAGTGTTGGTAGTTTTGGCAGGCTTTCGTTTTACCAAATACATAGCGGCAATAAAGCCTAAACACGGCAGAAATACCCACACAGATTCGCTTTTGATTACCCGCAATCCTTTCTCGCTAAAGAACTTTGCGATACCGATGGGTGATACCTGTATAGGCCGCCACGGCAGGAAGTAACGGGCATCATCAAACGGCGAAAAAAACGCCACGCCCAATCCGCCAGTAGTCATCGCATCCAGAATGCTGTGCGATGCCGTGGCAAGGAAGAAGTACAGCCACAGTAGCCACCATTGTTTTTGGTTGGGCAACACGGAGCGGTAAAACACCACCACTACTATTACGGCCAGCAAAGCCGCAAACACAAATGAGTGGGTAAAGCCGCGATGACCCCAGAAGCTTTCATAGGGCACGTCAAGCGCAAACCCGATGGCATCAAAATCAGGGATGATGGCGCATAGCATACCCAGCAGCCAAAACTTCCATGAGTTTTTTAAGCTGAACGCTTTACCCACGGCCACTGCCGCTATAGCATGCGCAAATGCTGAGGCCATTATAAAAACAAAAGATTGTTGGACATCAGGCACAAGATAATACATCCATAACTAGCGATAAAGACTCGCAATATGTAAGTCCCTCTCCTGAAGCCCGCCCTGAGCTTTTGTCGAACGGGGGAGAGGCTAGGTGAGGGAAAAATCCCTAATTTTAATACCCTATGAAAATACTCTCCGCCAGCCAGATACGTGAGGCCGATGCCTACACCATTGCCCACGAGCCCATTTCCTCCACCTTGTTGATGGAGCGAGCATCTAATGTCTTCGTGTTGTGGTATGTGGCCAAGTTTACGCCGGCGCAGCCCTTGGCCATCTTTTGCGGCAATGGTAATAATGGTGGCGACGGGTTGGCCATTGCCCGTTTGCTATCAGAAAAAGGCTATCAAGTAAGCGTGTGGCTGTTGGATGGCGGCAACACTACCAAAGACCGCGACATCAACGCGCAGCGTTTGGCAGGTATGAAAGATATACCACAGCACCAACTGGCGGAAGGAGATGCACTGCCCACGCTAAACGACCGCGCCGTGGTTATTGATGCCATATTTGGATCAGGGTTGAATAGACCGGTATCTGGCTGGGTAGCTGATTTGATTAACCACCTAAATGAGCAGCCCGTTACCCGCGTATCAGTGGACATTCCTTCGGGTATGTACGCTGATAGTATTAGCGAGGGCACCATCTTCAAAGCGCACCATACGCTTAGTTTCGAAACCCCAAGGCTCTCCTTTTTATTTGCCGAGCACGGCGATTATGTGGGCGAATGGGAATACCGCAGTATTGGCCTGCATGAAGGCTTTGTGGGGCAGGTTGTAAGCCCGTATCGCATTATTGCCCCTAACGATGTTCACTTGAAACCCCGCACTCGCCATAGCCACAAGGGCACCTATGGGCACAGCTTGATTATTGCGGGCAGCTACGGTAAAATAGGTGCGGCCATACTTGCCAGCAAAGCTTGCCTACGCACGGGTGCAGGGCTGGTAACCGCCTGCGTACCGCAATGCGGATATAATGCCATACAAGCGGGCTTACCCGAGGTAATGGTACTAACCGATGCACACGACCGAAAGATAACAGCTATACCCGAAAATGTATCCATCTATCAAGCCATCGCCATCGGCCCAGGCATTGGGCAGGAAAAGGAAACGCTGGATGCGCTGATACTCCTCATTCAAAAAGCACACAAACCCCTGGTGCTGGATGCTGATGCGCTCAACCTGCTCTCGCAACACACCCAGTGGCTCAACAAACTGCCCGCCAACAGCATCCTCACCCCGCACCCCAAAGAGTTTGAACGGCTCTTTGGCCCATCGAATGACAGCTTGGAGCGGTTGGAGTTGGCCCGCAGGCATGCCAAGGAGCACAACATTATCATTGTTTTGAAGGGCGCTTATACGTCCATCATCAGTCCGCAGCAAGAGGTGTGGTTCAATAGCACCGGCAACCCCGGCATGGCCACCGGCGGTAGCGGCGATGTGCTCACGGGCATCATCACCGGTATGCTCGCGCAAGGGTATGAGCCGCTACAAGCCACCATCAATGCCGTTTACCTGCACGGCAGCGCCGGAGACCTCGCCGCCGAAACCCATGGGCAAGAAGGATTGATTGCTGGGGATATAGTGGAACACCTGGGAAGGGCGATTGGGAGGTTTTTTTGAGACACGAGATATAATACACAAGACACAAGCCTCCCGATAACCGTCATTGCGAGGAATGAAACGTAGCTTTTCGCGGAGTTGAATGACGAAGCAATCCCCTGCACCGAAGCGAGGTTTACATATTACCAATACACCAAACACACAACACCGAAAGTAAGGGGATTACTGCAAAAAGCAGTGAGAAAAGTAGCTTCAGGCATTCAGAGAGTATCAGTAAGCCAAAATCAAGTAAGCCTTCGCAATGACGTTCATTTTTTTTCTACAGTACTTCCATCTTTTGTTCCTCCCCCGACAACCCTTTATTGTTTATCCCTATCTTAGGCATATGAAATATCTCTTGTTTTGCCTGCTGTTGTGGCCGCTCTTGGGCGTGGCGCAGGCGAAGTATGACGCGAATTGGGTGTTTGGAAAAGGGTGCGGGATAAATTTTCAGAATGCCTCAGCACCATTCTCATTTTACTCAAACGCCAATCATACTGAACCAAACGCATCAATATCAGACTCAGCAGGAAACTTGCAGTTGTATTTATCATATACCATGTATACCTGGATGCAAGGGAGCATCCGAGATGCCACGAATGATACTATAATCAATGGGGAAGGAATAAAAATTCATTCTTCAGCAACCAATGGAGCGGTGTTTGTGCCTATTCCAGGCACCAAGGATAGTATCTACCTTTTCCACATTGACGAATACAGCCAAACCTGCGATTACGACAGGTGTTATAGGTTGTATCACACTTTGATAGTACGTAACTCTTTTGGTAAATGGGAAGCAAGGCAAAAGAATATCCCATTGTTTCTTCCAATAGTCGAAGAATCCATAGCGCTTGTAAGAAAAGCAAATGGTATTGATTGGTGGTTACTAGTACAGAAACAAAGAAGCAATGTAAGCCCGGGTGGGATTTTCTATCTCTTCAATGTAGGAAAAAGTATAACCTTTTCTGATTCTGTATTCGTTAATGACCATAATGCTATTTACAGTTACGTGGGGGAATTGGTTTTTAATTCCGCTGGAAATTTGTTGATGGATATTGTGCCGCAAGACAATAAAGTCTTTTTAAGCAGATTTAATCGCTGTAACGGCTCTATAAGTAAACTTGACAGTATAGATTTTGTCTCTTTAACCTCATCTGTATATAGTGGTTGCATAATTGAACCGTACATATACATAGCAGTAGTAGAGAATAATACGGCAACAGGGATTGAAATTTATAGAGCTCAAATCTATGCAGATTCAATATCTCCACTGGTTTTGTTTCACAAAGAAAATGTTCCGGATTTACAAACGTCTCAAATTGAAAAAGGTCCCGACGGTAATATTTGGGTTTCCTGTAGGTATATGGGTTTTGACAGTATATTAAAGCGAAAGTTTCAAAAACATCTGAGCATAATAAAGAATCCGGAGAGAGATACAGCACGGTTTGTTACCAATTATCTTTTTATGGGGGATAGCGCATCTGTTCATCTTGGCCTTCCTAACTTCCCAAACTACAACCTTGGCCCATCGGACGTATTCCCAGCCACGGCAGGTGAAGACACCGTAACATGCCTCAACAGCGGCGGCGTTACGATAGGCACAGCAGCAGTGACCCATATAACCTACTCTTGGCAGCCTACCCAAGGCCTCAACGCCACCAATATCGCCCAACCCACCGCCAACCCAACCCAAAGCACTTGGTACTACCTTACCGCAACTGACGGCTGCGGAGTACATACCGATAGCGTATACGTAAAGGTGAGCGCCTGCACTGGCTTGGACGAAATAGCTGCGGTAAACGCACGAATTTACCCCAATCCCACCACTGGGCAGTTAACCATCCAATTGTTTTCGCCGGTGCTTAATGCCAATTTCCAATTATACAACCTGCTGGGGCAGCGGGTGGCGGAAGTGGTATTGACTGCAACCGAAACCTCGGTAGATTTATCGCTTATCAACAAGGGTATTTACGGCTACCGCATAGTGCACAATGGTACCCTCGAAACTGGAAAACTGGTGCTGGAATAGCGTCTTAATTCCTCCCTAAAAACACCCCTAAAACAAGTGATAACAACCGCTTAAGAGTACCTCCAATCAGTTATTTATAGTAGATAAAATTAAACCGTATTTTTTCATAAACTAGACATAATTACTACATCGGTCAATTGACCAATCATGTATACAATTTTAGTACAAATGGGCATTTGTACTTGGCCAAAGATAGGTGTAGCAACATCTTTTGAAAAACAAGGGGCGTGCACCGTTCAAAAACTGTGCCTGTATTTGTTATCAAACCGCCAAATCCTCATGAAGAAAAAAAAATAATATTTTGGTCTTTTTTCTCTTTCTTTCCCCCATTTATTGTCTATATTCATAGCATGGTTGAAGGGGCACTCATCCATCTTTTCGCTGACGTAAATTATTGCGAAAAAACAACTGAAAATTGATTTTTTTTTTAAAGTTATTTAATGCAATTTCACACCCCCTCCGAAAGGGCGGGTGTGAGAAATTCCGAAGCTATAACCAATTCAATAAAACAGTTTATGTACATGGAAACTACCTATGAAGATGTATGGAAAAACTGTCTTAAAATCATTCGGGATAATGTTAGCTTGCAATCGTTCAAAACCTGGTTCGAACCTATTAAGCCAGTAAGGCTGGAAAATAGCGTGCTCACCATACAAGTGCCTAGCCAATTCTTTTACGAATGGCTGGAAGAGCACTATGTAGGTTTGCTTCGCAAAACCATTAAACGCGAACTGGGCATTGATGCACGATTGGAGTACCGTATTGTGGTGGATAACACTAGCAACGGAAACGCGAAACCGTTTACCGTAAACTACCCCAACTACAACACGGGCAATAACAAAAATCCTGAAGTAGCCGCACCTTTAGTTATGGGGAACTCAATCAAAAATCCGTTCATCATCCCGGGCCTCAAGAAGGTGAACATCGAGTCGCAATTGCAACCCGCTTACAACTTCGACAACTTTGTGGAGGGTGATTGCAACCGTTTGGCACGTTCGGCAGGCTTTGCCGTGGCTACCAAGCCACCGGGCACCACGGCCTTCAACCCGTTGGTAGTGTATGGTGGCGTAGGATTGGGCAAAACCCACTTGGCGCAGGCTATTGGCAACCAGTTTAAGCAGCATTTCCCTAACAAAACGGTTCTTTACGTTTCTTCTGAGAAATTCACTAACCAGTTTATTGATGCCCTGAAGAATAACGCAGTGAACGATTTTATCCACTTCTACCAGCTCATAGATGTGCTGATAGTGGACGACATCCAGTTTTTTGCGAACAAAGACAAAACACAGGATATCTTCTTCCACGTGTTCAACCACCTGCACCAAGGTGGCAAGCAGTTGATACTAACCAGCGACCGCAGCCCGCGCGACCTGGAAGGTATGGAAGAGCGCCTGTTGAGCCGTTTTAAGTGGGGTCTTTCTGCCGATTTGCAGGTGCCTGATTTTGAGACACGAATCGCCATCCTCGAGAAGAAAATGTATGCCGATGGCATAGAACTACCTAGGGAGGTAGTGGAATTTGTGGCCTATAACATCAATACCAACATCCGTGAGCTAGAAGGTGCGCTAATATCGCTATTGGCACAGGCTAGCCTCAACAAAAAGGAGATTGATATTGAGCTGGCCAAGAAGATTATCAAAAACTTTGTGAAGAGCATCAGCCGCGAGGTATCTATTGAGTACATACAGAAAACCGTATGCGAGCACTTTGAGATACCGGTGGATAAGCTGAAGGAAAAGACCCGCAAGCGCGCCATTGTTCAGGCGCGCCAACTGTCCATGTTCTTGGCCAAAAACTTCACCAAGAACTCGCTCAAGGTTATCGGCAAGCACTTCGGTGGCCGAGACCACAGCACGGTAATCCACTCTTGCCAAGCGGTGCAGAACCTCATCGATACCGATGGCGACTTCCGCGACAGCGTAAAGGAGATTCAAAAGAAGATTCAGTTGAGCATTACCTAAACGCTTAACCTAGCTAACCAACAACCAGAAGGGCCAGCACGTAAGTGGTGGCCCTTTTTTTTATGAGACGACTAGCTATTTAGAACCAAGCCCACGGTTTTAACCGTGGGAAAGTGCCCCAATGTAACAACCGTTTTAACGGTTTAAATGAGACCATTATAAAGGTGCGGCGTGTGGTAAGCCGTTGAAACGGTTGAGTAAAATGTGTTTGCCTACCCACGGTTGAAACCATGGGCTTGGTTTGATAAGCAGTTGAGACGCATTCCATTGATACATTAACCTCCATTTTCATCTCCCCTGACGCGAGACAAATTTCGTCATTTTCAAATTGAATCGGTACATCAGCACATCAGCACATTAATAACCACATCAGCACATTGGCACATTCTAATTATCTTGTGGGTATATGGCCGTATTGCGGGTATTAATGGTGTTGTTGCTAATAGTAATGGGCTTTTCGGCGGTCCGTGCGCAACAGCTTTCGCAGTTTCGGATGAAGATGGTACCTATAACCGGCGATACCCTGCAACTGGATAGCTTAAGCCTACTGCCCGGCAGCCTGATGATATGGGATGGCGATACTCGCCTGGACAGCAGCACCTACCGAGTAGACGCCGTAGCCGGAACCTTGGTTTGGCTGCAACGCCCTGAGTTGGATAGCATCAAAGTCGTCTATCGGGTCATCCCCCTGAGGCTGGATGAAACCCGCCAAAACAAAGATATTACCAACCTCGCCCAAACAGAGGAGTTTCTGCTCGACCCATTTAGCTACAATCCCAACGGAAGAGGCAGCACCGGCATCATCGATTTCGGCAACCTGGATTACAACGGTAGCTTTAGCAGAGGGCTGAGTGTGGGCAACAACCAAGATGTGGTGCTCAGCTCCAGTTTCAACTTACAGTTACAAGGTAACCTTGGGCAAGACATTGAGATTGTGGCTGCCCTAACTGATGCCAACGTGCCCATACAGCCCGAGGGCAATACGCAAACATTGCAAGAGTTTGATCGGGTGTTTATTCAAATTACGAAGAAGCCGCACAAGCTTATTGTGGGCGACTATGAGGTGGGCGGTCCGCCGGGGCACTTTATGAAGTTTTACCGCAACCTGCAAGGCGCGCAGTACAGTGGGCAGTTTGATATTACGGATAGCATCAGCCTACGCACCCAAACCAGCTTGGCGCTGGCGAAGGGGCGGTTTAGCCGCAACCAACTGGCCGTAACCGAGGGCAACCAAGGCCCCTACAAGCTTACGGGTGCTAATGGCGAAACGTTTATAATTGTCATGGCCGGTACCGAGCGGGTATACGTAAATGGTAGGCAGCTCGTTCGCGGCTCGGAGAACGACTATGTGATGGACTATAACTTGGGCGAGATAACCTTTACGCCCAATGTGCTGATTACCGAGGATTTGCGGGTAATAGTGGAGTTCGAATACAGCGAGCAGAACTACTTCCGCACGTTTGTGAGTACCAACAACGAGTTTGCAGTAACGGATAAATTGAAGCTGAAGTTTAGCTTTTTTAACGAAGCCGACAACCGCAACCAACCCGTGCAGGCCGACCTGAGCCAAGAGCAAAAACAGTTTTTGGCCGACTTAGGAGACGACCTTGGTGGGGCAGAGTTCCCAGGTTACAAGCCGACCGCTTATGAGCCCAACAGGGTGCTGTACGAACTACGAGACAGTTCGGTAAATGGTGTAATCTACGATTCGGTATTTGTGTTTTCGACGGCTACTGAAGGGCAGTTGTATTCGGTTACTTATGCCTTTGTGGGTACCAATAGGGGCAACTACCGCCCTGCCAACGCCACGGCCAACGGGCGCATATTTGAATGGATAGCCCCCAGCAATGGCGTGCCGCAAGGAACCTATGAGCCGGTAATAATACTGGTGACACCCAAGCGCCGCCAAATGACCGTGCTGGGCTTAGATTGGGCACCCACCGCCACCGATACTATTATATTAGAAGGCGCCTTAAACAACGATGACTTAAATACCTTTAGCGACAAAGACCAAGGCGACAACATCGGCTTGGCGACGCTGGCAGGATATAAGAGGCGCATCAATTTTGGGGCACCCAAAACCGTAAACTACTACACGCCCGACAGCACGCTGATACGCACTGAAAAGGTACAACGCTGGTATATGATGGCAGGTGGTACCTATGAGTTTGTGAACCGCAACTTCAACCCGCTAGATCGCTACCGTCATGTAGAGTTTAACCGAAACTGGAACCTGACTGGGCAAGATAGCATACCGCTGGACCAACACTTGGCGAATGGCGGGGTGAACCTATTATGGAGCGAGCACGGCACGGTGGGCTATGACCTAGGCTACTACGAAATAGTTGGTGGCACCTACCAAGGCTACATGCACAATATAACCAGCCGATATGACAATAAGGGCTATAGGCTGAACTTTAGGCTAAGCCTATTGAATAGCGAATCTACTAGGGAAGACTCTAGATTTATACGCCCGTTCTTAACTGCTGAAAAAACGTTTGCAAAGCTAAAGGGCTGGCGCTTGGGCGGATACTACGAGCATGACAACAACAAGCGCTTTACCCCTGGCACTAACGACCTACTGTTAAGTTCATTTGTCTTTACCGATTGGCGGGTATATGTGGCCAACAGCATTAGCGATACGGCCAAGTACCACACCAAGCTGGAGTACATCCGCCGCTTGGAGTGGCGCCCTGAAACCACTGGAGATTCGCTAAACCTTTTCTCGGCCAGCAATACTTGGAACTGGACGGGAGACTGGACCAGTAACCCAGTTCACAACCTATCGTGGCAGGCCACTTACCGCCGCTTTGAGGATAGAACCAATGCCTCGCTGGAGCTGGAAACGTTTTACTTGGGTAGGATACAGTATGGCTTGACGGTATTGAAGGGCGCCATTACCACCAACATCCTTTACGAATTGGGCGCAGGGCAAGAGCAGCGCAGGGATTTTACCTACCTGCCCGTGCCCGCAGGCGAGGGCAACTACATCTGGAACGACTACAACGGCA
Source organism: Sphingobacteriales bacterium (assembly GCA_027483645.1). Lineage (GTDB taxonomy): Bacteria > Bacteroidota > Bacteroidia > Chitinophagales > CAIOSU01 > CAIOSU01. Next base: position 88,428 of record JAIXUD010000007.1, on the reverse strand, counting down.
ACGGCTTGCAAGAAGAGAACGAGTTTGAGATTGCCACCCTCACCAGCGACACCATGTATATTAGGGTGGCGAACCCTACCAACGAGTTTGACCCGGTGAACATTACCGTTTACAACCAGGTGCTCACCCTTACACCCGGCAATGTTTGGCGGGGCGAAAAGGGCATCAAGGGCTTTGTTGCGCGATTTAACACCATGACTTCCATACAATTGGATAGGCGGGTGTTTACCGGTGCGGAGATTTCTCCGTTCAACCCATTTGTATTTAATGTGGAGGATACTGCCCTGGTGGCGCTCAATGCCAACGTGCGCAATAGCATATTCTTCAACCGAACGGAAACAAAGTACAACTTTGAGTATACCCTGCAAGAAAACCGTAACAAGCTCAACCTCTCCACGGGGTTTGATGTGCGTACCCTGCGCGAGCACTTGTTTAGGGTGCGCTCCAACTTTGTGAAGGATTTTACCGCCATTGCCAAGGCTACCTTCGGTAAGCGTGGTGGCCTGAGCGGCAACTTTGCCGATCGCAATTACGACATCAATTATTACACCGCAGAGCCAGAGCTGATTTACCTCTTCAAAGCCAAGTTCCGCATATCGCTGCAATACCTATATGGCCGTAGTGAAAACACTTTAACCGGTGGCCTAGGCGAGCGCACCCGCACGCAGCAGATGACGGTGGACTCTCGCTTTAGCGTAGTTACCAAAAGCAGCATCAGCCTGCGCTTAACCTATGCGGCTGTGCAATACACAGGTGCAGCCAACACCGCTATTGAATTCGCTATGCTGCAAGGGCTAAAGGCGGGCAACAACTTTCTATGGGTGTTGGGCTTCGACCGCAGCCTGGCCAAAAACATCCAACTCAACCTAAGCTATGAGGGCCGTAAAACCGGTGAGGCTAAGATGGTGCACATCGGCAGGGCGCAGATTAGGGCGATATTTTAATGCTGTATCAAAAATGCGCGTGCTCAATTGGTTAACTTGAGTTTCGTGCCTTTTCTGTGCTTATATGGTTTACCACTAAGTACATATTACTGGCTTAGTGTTCTTGCCTGCCTCGCCCCTGGCTATGGTGAAGTTCCCTTGTGTTCTTAGTGGTTAAACGCGCAACACATTCCAATAAAAAACTACTGAATCATATGGTAAAAGCAGCTCGCAACCAATAACCAATAACTTCCCTACAGCGCTTGCTTATACAACTTCAAAAAATCTTCCCGAGTAACTGGTTTAGGGTTGTTTGGGTGGCAGAAGTCGGCAAAGGCAAGGTCGGCCAGTTGCTCTAGGTGTTCTTCTTTTACGCCTTGGCTGCTCAGTTTGCGGGGGATGCCTATTTGGTCGTTGAGGGCAAACAGGTGGTCAACCACTGCTTGGCCAGTGTGGGTTTTTAGGCCAAGGGCATGAGCCAAAGCCTCAAAGCGGGTTTCTTGCCCTTCAATGTTAAAGCCCATGCCATACGGTATCATCAAGGCATTGGCCAAGCCGTGGTGCATATCCAGCAAAGTAGAAAGCGGGTGCGCCAGCGAGTGTACCACGCCCAAGCCTTTCTGGAAGGCCACGGCACCCATCAATGAGCCCAGCATCATATCTGCACGGCTTTGTGGGTCAGGGGTGTTCACTGCTTTTTCCAATGACTTGGTTATAAGCTTTACTCCTTCCAAAGCAATACCATCAGCCATCGGGTGGTAGTTTTTAGCGAGGTAGGCCTCCATGTTGTGCGTAAGCGCATCCATACCGGTTGCGGCGGTTACCGCTGCGGGGAGGTCGTAAGTCAGTTCTGGGTCGGCAAATACGCGTTTTGCCAATAGCTTAGGGGCGAACAAAATGCGCTTGCGGTGTGTATCGTCTTCGCTTATGATGGCGCTGCGGCCCACTTCGCTGCCAGTACCTGCTGTAGTAGGGATGGTTACAAAGTGCGGCACATCGTTGGTTACAAACTGGTCGCCACCAATCAAATCATCATAAACAAACAAATCTTCGCGGTGGTTGATGCGCAGGGCAATGGCACGCGCCACATCCAACCCGGCACCTCCACCAATACCTACTATACTATCGCAATTATTTTGGGCATACACGTCGCCACCGGCCAACACGTCGCTCTTCACTGGGTTTTTGTGGATGTCTTTAAACACCACCGGGGTCAATCCCAATGCTTTCAAAGAAGCCAATATTTTTTTGAAGAACGGCAAGCCAGCCACTATGGGGTCGGTAGAAATCAGGGGGCGTTTCAAGCCTTCAGAAACCAAGTATGGGCCCAGTTCGGCAACGGCTCCGGCGCCAAAACGGATAACGGTAGGGAAGTTGAATTGGTGTATCATGCACGGGCATTTTTTCGCCGTTACAAAGGTAGTATTTTGATTGGACGATAGACCATGGACGATGGACCGTGGACAACAAAAAGAAATAGGAAATAGGAAAGGAGAATTAGCTTAGCTTAAAATACCATAGCTAAATTTTAAACCAAGCCCACGGTTTTAACCGTGGGAAAGGATGGGGACAAAGTGCCAACCGTTTCAACGGTTTACCAAACATGGAAGCATGCATTCTGGGTAATCAAACGCAACACTAGTCCTCGTTTCTAACGAGAACTCAGTAACTCCGAGCTTCCAGCTCGCACGTAACACTGAAAAGAGCCGAAAGCTCAGCGTTACAGCATCCTCGCTTTAAGCGAGGACGAGTGCAGTTCTGATTCAGACAAAAAAGCAAGCCAAATGTTAATAGTTGCTATTTCGTCTCAAACGGATGTCAAAAACAACCCAATATTCGTTGCCACTAACGTACTTTGCAGCATACAATATTTCCACCTGAACATCGTACATTTATATTGCCAAATGCATAGTACTTTGCAAAACAATTTTACCACAATCTTGAGGATTTTATCCTGAGCTTTTGCCGAAGGATGACACTCATTACTTGATACTACATTGGAAAAGAAGACCAAACAACCCATCATATTCGCGATAGACGACGATAGCGCCGTACTTAAGGCAATTGCGCGCGACCTACGTGGCCGATACCGTAAAGATTATCGAATACTAAGCACCGAATCGCCTCAAGAAGCACTGGACTCACTAAAAGAGTTGAAGAACAAGAACGAAACGGTGGCCATGTTCTTAAGCGACCAGCGTATGCCTGATATGCTGGGTGTCGATTTTTTGGAGAAGGCAAAGAAGACCTTCCCCGATGCTAAGCGGGTGCTGTTAACAGCTTATTCAGACATTGATGCGGCCATTAAGGCCATCAACGATGTGCAACTGGATTATTACCTAACCAAACCTTGGGACCCGCCGGAAGAGAAACTCTTCCCTGTGCTAGATGACTTGCTAGAAAGCTGGCAGGCGCTATATCGCCCAGATTTTGATGGTATTAAGTTGATAGGGTACCAGTTCTCGCCCAAGTCGCATACTATTAAGGATTTCCTGAGTGCCAACCTCATTCCATACCAGTGGTTGGATGTAGAAACCAACCCTAAGGCAAAAGAACTGCTGGAGCGCAACCAATTGGAGACCAAGCAATTGCCGGTGGTGTTTTTTGAGGATGGTACTTTTGAGGCAAGCCCCGATTTGAGCGATGTAGCGGAAAAAATTGGCATGAGGCCAAAAGCCACCCAAGAGCTGTACGATGTAGTAATCATTGGTGCAGGCCCATCAGGGTTGGGTGCTGCGGTGTATGGTGCCAGTGAAGGATTGAAAACGGCATTGATAGAGAAGCGCGCACCTGGCGGCCAAGCCGGTACCAGCTCTCGAATTGAGAATTATTTGGGTTTCCCGAACGGGTTGAGCGGTTCTGACCTCGCACGAAGGGCCGTTACCCAAGCTACCCGTTTTGGTGCGGAGCTGATTACCCCCCAAGAGGTGGTGGACATAGTGCCCGACCAAAACTACAAGCGTATAAAGTGCGCTGATGGCAGCGAAATAGTAACTAAAACCATAGTGATAACCACCGGTGTAAACTACCGCTACCACCCCGCCAAAGGCGCGGCGGAGCTGGCTGGTATGGGCGTGTACTATGGTGCAGCTATGACGGAGGCCAGCGCCTGCAAAAGCAAAACCATTGTGGTAGTTGGTGGCGGCAACTCCGCAGGGCAGGGTGCTATGTACCTCTCCCAGTTTGCAAGTAAGGTGGTTATTATTATCCGCCAGAAAGACCTTTCGGCAACCATGTCGCAATACTTGATTGACCAGATTGCGGGTACGCCCAATATTGAGCTATGGGGCGAAACAGAGGTAACCGAAGTACTAGGCGACGGCAAGCTGGAGCACCTGCTGATAAACCATATAGCTACCAAAGAAACGCAGACTATTGAGGCCAGCGCCATGTTCGTATTCATCGGCGCAAAACCTTATACCGATTGGCTGGGCGATAAAATCATCAAAGACGACAAGGGCTTTGTAATCACGGGCCGCGACCTATTGACCAATGATACCTACAAGCGTGCCTGGAAACTGGAGCGGGAACCCATGATGCTAGAAACCTGTGTGCCCGGTATTTTCGCCGCTGGCGATGTGCGCTCCGGCGCCATGAACCGGGTTGCCTCAGCAGTAGGCGAGGGCGCGATGGCTATTAAGTTTGTACACGAGTACTTGGCGGAGAACTAGTCTTCCGTTACTATCAAGACGCAAGTATCAAGTATCAGGACTGCTTCAAAAACTTTTAACCGGACCACGGTACGCCCCAAAGGGGCATAAGAATACTAGCGGGGGGCAACGCCCTCCGGACAAAATGCGTTCAGGTATCAAAATTAAGGAATTCGCTGAGCGGTCTGACGACTTCGGTGCAATGAGCATGTGCTCTAGTTTACCTAGGCTAATGCCCCAAAGAGTCGTCCGAACGCTTCGGCTAGGCATCTCCAATAGGCAGAAAAGAAGTGTTCGGACGGCGATTGTGGCAAAGCCCTCCCAATAATTGTAAATTCCTGACTCTACCAAGCAAAGCCGTCAGACCACTCATTACCGGAAAATTATTTTGTAGTTAAATTAATCTCGCCCTAGGGACGCAATACGTTTATGCACAACACACTTCTACCCTCGCGCATACACCATATAATCTGTCCTAGGTATATTGCCGATGCCAGTCTGGCGGAATAGCGTAACCAACTGCCCGCGGTGGTAGGTAGAGTGGTTGAAAACGTGCATCAGCATATCATTAAGCATGTCGCGGCGGGGGTTGCCGCTCATGTCAAGGTAATTATATAGCCCGTCAAAGTCGGTATCCAGTAATTTTTCAATGCGCAGGGCGAGGGTTTGAGAGCCTTTTAGCCAAGCGGCAGCCACCTCTTTTGGCTTTTCGTTGGGGTCGTATTGGGGCCACTCAGTGATAGAGTTGCCTTGCAGGCGATTCAGCCAAATATACTCTGCGGCGCGTATGTGGTTTATGGTGGCGCGTATACTGGGGAAACTGCTTTCTATTTCTTTATCAAAGTACGAGGGGGTTAGGCCGCTTATAGACTCAGCAAATTGGGTGTTGGCCCAAAGATTATATGCGGCATATTGTGTGAATATCTGTTTCATTACGGTACTTTTGATAAAGCGAACAGGAAAATTACCTGTTTAAACATCAAATGTCTGCAAACATCACCAACATGTCAAAAAAAACTTCCACCCGGGGCTTTGAAACTATATGCGTAAGCGACCGATTAACAAGCCGCACCGAGCACTTTTCGCACGTACCGCCTATTCATGCCACCTCCACTTTTGTATATGAAAGTGCTGAGAAGGCTATGAGCGTTTTCCAAGGAAAGGAAGAGGCATACATATACGGCCGCTGGCACAACCCGACCTTCTCGGTTATTGAGGAGAAGATTGCCCTGCTGGAGAGTTACGGGCTGGGCATCGAAACGCCGCAAGCGGTATTGTTTAGCTCTGGTATGGCGGCCATCAGCAGTATGTTTTTATCACTTGGATTAAAGCAGGGCGATGCGGTGCTTACCCAGGGCAACCTATACGGCACTACTACCGAAATGCTGAACACCATCTTGGGCTTGCATGGCATTACCATTCTTTACGAAAACCTGAAAGACTTGGATAGGGTAGGGAAGTTGCTAAAAAAGAACAAGTCCATTAAAGTTATTTATATCGAAACGCCTGCCAACCCCACGTTGGATTGCTACGATTTGCAAGCGCTTTCGGCTTTGGCCAAGCAATACGGCAGGCTTACTGCGGCTGATAATACTTTCGCAACGCCTTACTTGCAGCAACCCCTTAGCCACGGTATCGATTTTGTGGTGCACTCCACCACCAAGTTCCTCAATGGGCATGGCAACGCCATTGGCGGTATTGTAGTTGGCACTGATAAAGAGAAAATGAAGCAGGTGTGGCGCATGCGCAAGCTACTAGGCGGCACACCCAGCCCGTTCGATGCATTTTTGCTCAACAATGGCATCAAAACCTTGGTACTGCGAATGGAGAAGCATTGCGACAATGCGGAGCGCGTAGCAGAATGGCTACAAGCCCACCCAGCGGTAGAGCGGGTAAACTACACAGGCCTGCCCTCGCACGCCGATCATGAGCTGGCCATAAGCCAAATGCGCCGTTTTGGAGGTATATTGAGCTTTGAGTTGAAGGGTGGTGTAAAAGCGGGCATCAAACTGATGAACGGGGTAGAGCATTGCGTGCTCACAGCATCACTAGGTACGGCCGATACGCTGATACAACATCCAGCCAGCATGACCCACGTACAGGTGGACAAGGCCCAGCGCCTGCAATTTGGTATTACCGATGGATTGGTGCGCCTATCCGTAGGTATTGAAGATGTGGAAGATATAATAGCTGACCTGGAACTGGCATTGGCGAAATAAAAAGAGGCCGCTCCACAAGGGGCGGCCTCTTTCAATATAAGGTTTAGGCTACGGGAGGTTTACTAGTAGAACCAACCACCGCCGAATACAAAGCTGAATAGCAATATCCAGAAGAACAAAGCAATTGCGCCCAATACGATACCGGCAATGGCCATACCACGGCGGCTAGTGCCACGTTTAAGGGCCAACACGCCAAACACGATGGCGGCTATACCGAAAAGAAACACGCCATAGAAGGTTATAAAAGCCATAACGCCGCTTGCTAGGGATACGATGGCGAAAATGTCGGCAATGTCCATGCGCTGTACATCAGTACCGCCAAAGTGTTTCTCCATTTGGCGCTTGGCCATTTTAGAGAACAATTTGGTCATGCCACGCTCAATAAAATTCTGTTTTTCAGGCTGCGCAGTAGGATCAACCAACTGGCCAACACCTAATCTTTTTACCCACCTTTGTTCACGGGCGCTAAGTTGGCTCATGTCAACAGTTGGTAATGCGGTTGGTGCGGTGGCCACTACGGTGCCTTCGGTTGGAGCCACTTCTGCAGCGGTATGTTCAGTGGTGGTTTCTTCCACTACCACCACTTCTTCAGCTGGTACTTCTACAGTTTGGGTTGGTGTTTGCGTAGGTTGCTCCACATTGTTGTAGCCGTAGCCTTTGCCTTCAATACGGTTTTCAGGGTAGTAGCCTTCAAAGCCGCGGCTGCTGCTACAAGAGTTTAAGAACATAACGCTTACGATGCCCAGCATCAGCGTCCACGAGAGTTTCATGTTTTTCATAGTCGGTTTTTTGAGAAAAATAGTGTTTAATTAAATTGATAGTTATACGTAAAATCACATTATTGAGGAAAGTAACAATTAATTGCCTTTTTTGTTAAAACGCTACTCCCAACCTTAAACCAATGTCCACTGGAAAATTAATGAATATACGGCGAATATACCTATAGTCGTTGTAGCTATTTTGGTTTTCTTGTCGAATGTATTGAAATCCACCAAATAAATCGAGTGCAAAATGCTCATTTCTGCCGAAGAAGAACTGATACCCACCTGCTACACCGCCGCCAAAACTCTTGAAATATTGCTCATCATAGTTATCATCGCATACGTAGTCGCCATTTGCATCATAGTAGCAGTTGTCTTCAAAAATAAAGTTGCGCCTGTGCGCTCCGAAGCTGCCTTTTACTTGGATAAACGGCCCCTGTGGCGAGTTTTCGGTGAAATAAATGCGCACAAAGGGCTCTATTTTGCCACCTTCCCACATAACAAAGCGGGCCTTGCCATGAAAGCCTAACGATACCCAGTCGCCAATGCCTTGCTCAAATTTAAGGGTTGGGCTCCAAAAGCTAGAGGGGCCTACGGCTATTACCGTGCGGTGCCTGCGCGGGGCTTCTATTTCTTCTTGCGCTTGTGCCGGCATTGTCATGGCAAGTGCCGCCATCATCAAAATTAAGTGGAACAGTTTATTCATAGTCTTAGTTTTTCACACAATTATCAAATCGCCCCAATATCAAATCGCTACTAATACCATTTCCTTATTTATCTTCTTTATCAAGCCTTGCAACACCGTTCCAGGGCCGGTTTCTGTAAACGTGCTAGCCCCGTCGGCTATCATTTGCTGTACCGTTTGCGTCCACTTTACTGGTGCGGTTAGTTGCAAGTTTAGGTTATGGCGTATCATGTCAGGGTCAGTAACTGCTTGTGCTGTTACATTTTGATAGACAGGAAACGCAGCCTCACTAAAAGTGGTTGCCTCAATGGCCGTATTTAATTTTTCTTGTGCTGGCTTCATCAGTGGCGAGTGGAAGGCCCCAGCCACGTTCAACACCAATACGCGCTTGGCACCAGCGGCTTTTAAGGCCTCGGCAGCTATTTCAACGCCTTCTATAGAACCTGATATTACCACCTGCCCAGGGCAGTTAAAGTTGGCGGGTACCACTATTTCGCTAGTAATGTCGGCCAGCACTTTTACAATCACATCATCCTCTAAGCCTAGCACTGCGGCCATGGTGCTAGGTTGCAAGTCGCAGGCTTCTTGCATGGCCATGGCGCGTTGGGCTACCAGCCTCAAGCCATCTTCAAAGGTAAAAACCTTTGCTGCCACAAGTGCCGAAAACTCGCCCAGCGAATGCCCGGCTACCATTTGCGGCTGTATGTTTTTTTCTTTTGCAAGGATGACCGAGTGGATGAAAATAGCCGGCTGGGTTACTTTGGTTTGCTTCAGTTCCTCATCGGTACCATCAAACATGACATCGGTAATGCGGAAGCCTAGTATATCATTGGCTTGCTCAAAAAGGGACTTGGCTTGCAACGATTGCTCATACAAATCTTTCCCCATTCCTGAAAACTGCGAGCCCTGCCCCGGAAATACAAATGCATGCATAAGCACTGGTTGGTTAATACAGTAACAAAATTAGCAATAACTGTAAGAGGAAGGAAGATGATTTTTCGATGATTGTGATGTTTTTTGGTGCATCATTCCGTTTTTGAACTTGGGTATGCATAGAATGCTCGATTATCGCAGGCATATGCCAACAAAAGAACCTCAGAATATTAATTCTATATTCCCACTACTCCTTAAATTCTGATTCAGACGAATTAAGTAACTTTGCACCCTAATGTTTACTACTACCTTAAAATATAGCTGGATAATATTGCTTGGCCTATGCTGCTTGTTTGCCGCTTGTGGCGATGGTGCGGGCGAGGGCGAAGGAACTGGTGAAACCCCCACTGATTCCACAGCTACCGAAATAGTAAGCAGCCCCGCACTTGACGAAGCCAGTGCTCGCATTGCCGAAAACCCCGATGATGCACAGGTGTACATAGATAGGGCATTGATACACGGTAAGCTGGAAAACTATGATGCCGCGATTACCGATTTGGATAAGGCCATTACCCTAAACGACACCATTGCCAAAAGCTACCTGTTGCTAGGGGATATGTACTTTGCCAAGCGCGATGTTACCCGCGCCATTAAAGCCCTTGAGGCGGGAGCTGGCGTATTGCCGCGAAGTAAAGAAATTGCCTTGGTACTTAGCCGCTACTACTTTTACAACAGTGAGCATGAGAAGAGCATCAAATCTGCCGATGCGGCGTTGAGGATTGACCCAGGTTATGCGCAGGCGTACTTTCATAAGGCCTATATTTTTTTGGAGATAAAGGATACAGCTAAAGCCATAAGTAACCTGCAAACCGCTGTGGAGCAAGACCCAGAGTTCGTAGAGGCATATACCGAGTTGGGCCTATTGTTAAGCAAAAGGAAAGACCCATTGGCTGCTGACTACCTGCGCAATGCCGTGAAGCTTGACCCGCGCGACAATGATGCCCGCTACGCCCTGGCACTGGCCTTGCAAGACCAAAAGAAGTACAAAGAAGCACTGGAGGAGTACCGCGCCATCATCAAAGAATCGCCACAGTACGAAAATGCCCACTACGGCATGGGCTGGGTATACTTCCAGATGGATAGCATAAGCCAGGCCGATGCAGCCTTCAAGCTAGCTGCCAGCATCAAGCCCGATTTTACCGATGCCTACTACATGCGAGGCCTGGTGGCCGAATCGGTAGGCGATGTGAAGAATGCCGAATACTATTACGACCAAACCTTGCGGATTGACGCGCAGCACATGAACGCCATCGCTGGTTTTAACCGACTAAAGCAACAAAGGAAATGATAAAGGTTACCCTGCCCGACGGTTCCGTTAGGGAATACGAACAAGGCGCAACGGCGCTTGATGTGGCCAAAAGCATCAGCGAAGGCCTGGCCCGCAACGTGCTGGCCGCAGTAGTGAATGGCGAAACCTGGGATGCCACCCGTGCATTGCCGGCAGAAACCAAACTGCGCCTATTGACGTGGAATGACCCTGAGGGCAAAAATACCCTTTGGCACTCTTCTGCCCACTTGATGGCCGAGGCGCTAGAGGCATTATACCCAGGCACCAAATTTGGCATTGGCCCACCAATCGAGAACGGTTTTTATTATGATATCGACTTGGGTGGACGTTCCCTTTCCGAAACGGAGTTTAAGGAGATAGAGAACAAAATGACTGAACTGGCCCGCCAAAAGAACGCCTACGTGCGCAAAGAAGTGGGCAAAGATGAGGCTATTGCCTATTTTACAGATAAAGACGACGAATATAAGCTGGACTTGCTGAAAGACCTAGCAGACGGTACCATTACCTTCTACACCCAAGGTAACTTTACCGACCTCTGCCGTGGCCCGCACATCCCCGATACGAGCTTTATTAAAGCCGTAAAACTATTAAGCGTGGCCGGTGCTTACTGGCGCGGCAACGAAAAAAACAAGCAACTCACCCGCATCTATGCCATCACCTTCCCGAAGGCGCAAGAGTTGAGCGATTACCTGATTTTGTTGGAAGAGGCTAAGAAGCGCGACCACCGTAAACTGGGCAAAGAGCTGGAATTATTTGCCATCAGCCAAAAGGTGGGCTTGGGCTTGCCGTTGTGGTTGCCAAAGGGCACCGAGTTGCGCGAGCGCTTGGTTGATTTCCTTAAGGCGGCACAAAAGAAAGGCGGCTACAGCCAGGTTATTACCCCGCACATCGGCCACAAAGAGCTGTATGTAACCAGCGGCCACTACGAGAAATATGGCAAGGATTCGTTCCAGCCCATCAAAACCCCACAAGAAGGGGAGGAGTATTTCCTGAAACCGATGAACTGCCCGCACCACTGCGAGATATATAAAACCAAGCCACGGTCTTACCGCGACCTACCGTTGCGTTTGGCTGAGTTTGGTACCGTTTACCGCTATGAGCAAAGTGGCGAGCTTCACGGGTTGACCCGCGTGCGTGGCTTTACGCAGGATGATGCTCACATTTTCTGCCGTCCGGATCAGGTGAAGGAAGAATTTGTGAAAGTAATCGACTTGGTGTTGTACGTGTTCAAGTCTTTGGGCTTTGATAACTATACCGCTCAAGTTTCCCTTCGCGATAAGGAAGACCGAGCCAAATACATCGGCTCTGACGAGAATTGGGAGAAGGCCGAGAGCGCCATTATCGAAGCCGCAGCCGAGAAAGGACTGCAAACCGTGGTAGAATACGGCGAGGCGGCTTTCTATGGCCCTAAGCTCGATTTTATGGTGAAAGACGCCATTGGCCGCCGCTGGCAGTTGGGTACCATACAGGTGGATTACAACCTTCCTGAACGATTTGAGCTGGAATATGTTGGTAGTGACAATGCCAAGCACCGCCCAGTGATGATTCACCGTGCGCCGTTCGGTTCGCTGGAGCGATTTGTGGCCGTGCTAATTGAGCACTGCGCCGGAAACTTCCCGCTGTGGCTCACTCCTGAGCAGGGTATTATATTGCCGATTAGCGATAAGTATAATGAGTATGCAGAAAAAGTTTCTGATTATCTAAAAAATAGCGATATTCGCACCTCCGTGGATGTTCGTAACGAGAAGATCGGCAGGAAGATACGCGACGCAGAAGTTGGCAAAGTTCCCTATATGTTGATCATCGGGGAGCAAGAAACAGAAAACGGAACCGTATCAGTAAGAAAACATGGCGAAGGCGACCTGGGCACGATGACTGCCGCAGAGTTCGAGAAGCTGGTGAAAGATACTGTGAACAAACAATTGAATCATTAAACTAAACATAAGAATACTAATTTGTTAAAGCCAAAAAGATCCTTTGATCGCCGCCCACATGTGCAGGAATCACTGCACCGCCTTAACCGTGACATTCGTGTACCCAACATCCGTTTGGTAGGCGAAAACGTGGAGCCGGGAATTTTTGATACCCGCAAGGCCCTATCAATGGCCGAAGAGCTGGGATTAGACCTAGTGGAGATATCTCCTAAGGCCGATCCTCCGGTTTGCCGAATTGTGGACTATAAGAAATTCCTGTACGAGAAGAAGAAGAAGGAAAAGGAAATCAAGGCCAAGGCAACCAAAACCGTGATTAAGGAAGTACGCTTTACGCCGAACACTGATGATCATGATTTTGAGTTCAAAACCAAGCATGCCGAAAACTTCCTAAAAGAAGGCGCCAAGGTGAAAGCCTATGTGCAGTTCAAAGGTCGTGGTATCTTGTTTCAAGAACGTGGCGAGCTGATGTTGCTGAAATTTGCCGAGCGATTGGCCGAATTGGGCGTACTGGAGCAGATGCCAAAGCTAGAAGGACGAAGGATGATAGCATTCTTGGCCCCTAAGCCGAAAAAAACATAGAGAATTGAGGCCGTCGCCTATAGACAGAACGAAATATTAACCGTATCTTTGCCAAAATTTTTACCAATGCCTAAGATGAAAACCAATTCGAGTGCCAAAAAACGTTTCAAATTGACGGGCACCGGTAAAGTGAAACGTGCACACGCGTTCAAGAACCACATCCTTACCAAAAAGAGCCACAAGCGCAAGAAAGCCCTTGGCCTAATGGCGGTAGTGGATCCAACCAACGAGCAGCGCGTAAAGCGTATGTTGTGCATGGCTTAATACTTGCCGCGCAACATAGAGAGATAAAACAGTTTAGAGAACAGAGATTAAAACAATACAACAATGCCTAGGTCAGTCAATCACGTTGCTTCCCGCGCTCGCCGCAAGAGGATGCTGAAGTTGGCCAAAGGTTATTTCGGCCGCCGGAAGAACGTTTGGACAGTAGCAAAGAATGCCATTGAAAAAGGTTTGGTATATGCATACCGTGACCGTAAAGTAAAGAAACGTACGTTCCGCTCTTTGTGGATCGCCCGTATCAATGCAGCCGTTCGCCCAGAAGGTTTGAGCTACAGCCAATTCATCCACAAGTTGGATGTGGCGAAACTTAACCTAAACCGCAAGGTTTTGGCCGATTTGGCCATGAACCACCCAGAGGCTTTCAAAGCCGTGGTTGCCAAGGTAAAGTAATCCACTAACACCCATAAGCTACATGAGGCCGCTCCCCCAAGGAGTGGCCTTTGTGTCTTGTTATTAGACCATAGACGATGGACGATGGACAAAATTGGACGACAGACCACTGACCACGGACCACGTTGTAAAATGGATGTAAAATGGAACAGAAATGTCCTCCTTCTAAGTAAAAACATAATGCGTTTCCCGAAATGAGTGGTCAGATCAATACCATGCTAAGAGCGGTAAGTTTGATTGTTGGATATAATATAATTTATATTTTAAAATCAGCAAGCCATAAGCTACTCTAAAAAGTGTGTCATGGTGAGCGGAGCCGAACCATCCATAATGTAGGTGGCATAATGCATACACATTACCCACACAGTGACGGTGTTTCGCGACCGTATTACGGATGGTTCGGCTCCGCTCACCATGACAGCGTGGGGACTGCACAAATGACAATGGTTTTGAAGTCTAAATGGTATAACCCGTTAACTAAAACCCTTTCTTTTTAAAGGCAGGCGTTGATCTGGCCACTAAACATAACACAGCCAACTTTTCTGTAGTCAAGCCTATGCCTTCACTGCCTGCTATGCAACCTGACATAAAAAACGCCACACCAGCATAACTGGTGTGGCGTTTTGGTATCAAGCATTAAAGTTTATTTTTGTTTCAACAGCTCGTTTACTACCTGCTCCAATTCGGCAAGGCGTTGGTTGAGCTGCTCAATGGTTTGCTCTTGTGCTACTATGGTTTGCTGCTGCTCTTTAATAGCTTCCACAACTACCGGCACCATCATATCATAGTTTACGGTAAACAAGTTGAAACCGCTTGAGAAGTGCACCAACTCAGGGAAGATGGTTTTCAATTGTTGTGCCTTGAAACCGATTTGGTTGCGCATGGTCTCGCGGGTTTCTTCAGATATTGACTTGCCCAGCTTTATTTCATTGGCCATGGCTATGGCTTCATTAATATCGTAAACCATGGTCTCTACCAACATCAATCGCTTCAACGGGCTCTCAATCTTGCGGAAGTTGGTCTTAATGGTAGTATCCGAAATGGTAGTGTAACCACCGGCATTCCAGATGGCCGGCACGCCCGAACTACCTTCAAGATAAGCTTGCAGCGTAGTTGGGTTAGGAAAACCATCCTCGTCAACAATTCTCAAAATATAATCGTCACCGGGGCTGTAAATAACAGCTACGTTACCGTTTGCCCAGAAACCACCAGCCTCGGATTCACTGTTTTCTATGCCCACTCCAGGAGAGGTGTTAGAAAGGGGATTCGGGAAGAAAGTAGGCCAAAAAGGGGTGTTAATACCGCGATAGAAGGCGTTGCTTGTATTTCCTGTGTAAGTAAGGCCAGTAGTAAAAGTGTTGCCC
The DNA here is from genome assembly GCA_027483645.1 of Sphingobacteriales bacterium. GTDB lineage: Bacteria > Bacteroidota > Bacteroidia > Chitinophagales > CAIOSU01 > CAIOSU01. The sequence goes on along the minus strand of JAIXUD010000007.1, from coordinate 73,420 downwards.
AGCACATGCAGTTTCTGTGATGGCGGGTTCTGCCCGATACCTACGTTTGCATTGTTATTAAAGACGTTGGTGCTGAAAGCCCACGCAGTGCCGCTCCAATATGGGGTTTGGCCCGCGGCAGTACCGTTGGACAAGAAACCCGTTGCACCGGTAGCACCAGTTGCGCCCACATTTCCCGTTGCACCGGTAGCACCTGTCAATCCTGTTGCGCCTGTGGCACCAGTCAAGCCGGTTGGGCCAGTCAAACCAGTTGCACCGATAGCTCCGGTTGCGCCCGCATTGCCTGTTGCGCCGGTGGCTCCTGTAGCACCAGTCAAGCCAGTTGGGCCAGTCAAACCAGTTGCACCTGTAGAACCAGTTGCACCTGTTGGGCCATCAGCACCTGCAGCGCCGGTGGCTCCTGTAGCACCAGTCAAGCCAGTTGGGCCAGTCAATCCGGTTGCACCTGTAGAACCAGTTACACCTGTTGGGCCGTCAGCACCTGTAGCGCCGATGGCACCGGTAGCCCCTGTCAAACCAGTTGTTCCAGTCGCACCAGTCGCACCGGTAGCGCCAGTTGCGCCAGTATTGCCAGTTGCCCCATTAGCTCCTGTCAAACCGGTTGTTCCAGTGGCACCGGTAGCGCCAGTTGCGCCAGTATTACCAGTTGCCCCATTAGCACCCGTAGATCCGGTTGGGCCAGTAGCTCCTGTCAAACCGGTTGTTCCAGTCGCGCCGGTAGCACCAGTTGCGCCAGTATTGCCAGTTGCCCCATTAGCACCCGTAGATCCGGTTGCGCCAGTAGCTCCAGTCAAACCGGTTGTTCCAGTCGCGCCGGTAGCACCAGTTGCGCCAGTATTGCCAGTATTGCCAGTTGCTCCATCAGCACCCGTTGATCCGGTTGGGCCAGTAGCGCCTGTTAAACCAGTGGTTCCAGTTGCACCTGTTGCACCAGTTGCGCCAGTGTTGCCAGTTGCTCCATTAGCACCTGTTGACCCGGTCGGGCCAGTAGCTCCTGTTAAACCAGTTGCTCCAGTTGTTCCAGTTGCGCCGGTAGCACCGTTGTTGCCTGCTGGGCCAGCAGCACCGGTTAGTCCTGTTGCTCCATCGGCACCGGTAGCACCAGTTAAACCAATAGGACCTGTTAAACCAGTTGCACCATCGGCACCAGTAGCTCCCGTTGGGCCATTAGCGCCCGTGGCTCCAGTAGGTCCTGCTGGGCCGGCAGGGCCAGGATTTGAGGCCGTAACCGCTGTTTCGGCAAACAGGGCATAAGGTACCGATATCAACTCGAATGCGCCCATATCTGTATAGTTGGTGCCGCCTGCCGCATCCAATTCAACTTTTATCCATTTTTGGCCAGTTGACCAGCTTATGGTATTAAAGGTGCCAGCTATCAAAGCGCCTCGGCCAATTTCCAAATTAAACAATCCATACGCGTTGGTAGTTAATTTATGGCGCTCCACATAAGCGGCCACGCCACCATTAGCGCTGTCAACCACGCTTATGCGCACGCCAACAGAAGTATTTACCAATAGTGCCCCTTGCGCATCGCGGGCTACCGCTTGATATTTAAACGCCTGCGGCGTTTGTGCTTGAACTCCCCAAAACGCCAGCATAAGCATCGCTAGCAGTAAATTTTTTTTCATCTCTTAAGATTTGATTTTTAGTGTGCAATGCGTGAAGATAATGAAAAAACGATATGGTAGGTAGCCTTTTTGAAGGTAATAAATGCATGGCGAATTAGGGATGTTTACTAACAAATTTCCGCCAGCTCCAATCAACCCCAAGCGAAATTGCGGCTCCACCGAAAAAGTGGGTGAAAAGCTTATCATTGCCTTTCATCTACTGTCCATTTTGCAGCAGTCCATCGTCCTTCGTCCATCGTCCATCGTCCAAAAAATACTATCTTTGCACTCTGAAATGACCACCACTGTTACCATACGCCCTGCATTTGCGGAAGACGCACCGGCCATTATGTCGCTAATACGCGAGCTGGCCGACTATGAGAATGCCCCTGCAGAAGTGCTGGTAAACGAGGAAGACGTACTTCGCGAAGGCTTCGGCACAGACCCCATCTTTACCGTACATGTGGCCGAAACCGCTGGTGAAGTGGTTGGCATAGCTTTGTTCTATACCGGTTACAGCACCTGGAAGGGCCGCATGATATACCTTGACGACCTAGTGGTGCGCCAAGAGCGCCGTGGGCAGGGCATCGGCAAGTTGTTGCTGGAAAGCGTGTTTGAGTATGCCCGCCAAACCAAGGCCAACTTGGTAAAATGGCAGGTGCTCGATTGGAACAAGCCGGCCATCAAATTCTACAAACAATACCCCGTAAGCTTCGATGGGGAGTGGCTCAACTGCCGCATCATGACTGAAGCATTAACCACCACCACCCAACCCTCATAAACCCATGCGTGTATTCAAATTTGGCGGGGCATCCATAAAAAACGCCGATGCCATTAGGAACGTAGCCGAGATAGTAACCAATTACAAAAACGGCAAGCTGGTGCTGGTAGTGAGTGCGCTGGGCAAAACCACCAACGCCCTGGAGGAGATTGCCGACGCCATCTACAACAAAGAAGCAGAGCTTTCTGCCGAGCGTATAGATGCGCTGAAGGCGGGCCACTTCGCCATTTTGGATGAGCTGTTTGAGGATAAGCAACATATCGCCTTCCGCGATTTGGAGCAATTTTTTGAGCGTTTGATGGATATACAGCGTTTCTATACGCTTAAAAATATCACTATTGATGCAGGTTACGACTACCTGTACGACCAAATTGTATCTTTCGGAGAGCTGATGAGCACCAATATGGTGAGCCACTACCTGCGCCACCGCAGCCTACCCGTATATTGGCTGGATGTGCGTACTGTGCTGAAAACCGACAGCCGCTACCGCGAGGGCGGCGTAAACTGGGAGGTTACCGAGCAACTGATACAAGCCAAGTTGCAACCACTTATTGATAGCCAACTGGTGATTACACAAGGTTTCTTGGGCAGTACCGTGGAGAACCACACCACCACGCTCGGCCGCGAGGGTTCGGATTATACGGCGGCAATTATGGCCTATTGCCTGGATGCCGAGGAACTGGTGATATGGAAAGACGTGCCCGGCGTGCTGAACGCCGACCCGCGCCTGTTCCCCGATGCGCGCCTGCTGAAAAAGATAAGCTACAGTGAGGCGGTGGAACTGGCCTACTACGGCGCCACGGTTATCCACCCGAAGACCATCAAACCGCTACAAAATAAGAACATCACGTTGCGGGTGCGCTCGTTCATCTACCCCACCGATGAGGGCACCATTGTAAGCACCGCCACCGGGCATGACCATGAGATACCGTCCATCATCTACAAGCAAAATCAAGCCCTACTAACGCTTGGCACTAAGGACTTTTCCTTTATCATTGAAGAGAATCTGAGCCACATCTTCCGCCTGTTTGCCGATTTTGGCGTAAAGGTGGGCATGATGCAGGCCACGGCCATCAACTTCACCGTTTGTATCGACCATGATAAGGCCAAGCTGCCTTCGCTAATAAAAACACTAGAGCAAGATTATCGTGTTGAAAGTCAGGAGAATCTACAATTAGTAACCATCCGCCACTTTGATGCCGACACCCTAAAGCAAGCCCTAAAAGGCCGCGACCCCATCATCAGCCAAGAAGGGAAGGTGATGGCGCGGTATGTAGTTGGGTAGTCGACGGTCCACAGTCGATGGTCCACGGATTGCTGCAATTTTTTGTGGAAACCAGCATGTCACCCTGAGCCTGTCGAAGGGTGCCAGCGATTGCTAAGCGAGCCAAAGTTTTTCACGTAGGCGAGCAAAGTGCGGGTGAAGAAGGTGGGGTTTCGATTGAATATTGTGCGGCGATAGGAAGTACCAGGTTTTACACATTGAATATGCTGTACTCGCAGTCAGTGATTGTCTCATGGTAGACACAAATTGAAAAATTTGAGACAGATATAACTATAATATTTACACTATATAGGGGAGCCTTCCTTTACATTTAATTAAGTAATTCCAATTTGAACAACTCGAAATTAGAATTGCCCCATATGCTATTTTCAATGCTAATTTTATATCGATATTTACTATATACAGCTAAAAATTCATCTTCAAATTCAACTTTAAGACCAACTTCGTCACTTTTAAAAGCAATAGCTTGAGTGACTTTATTTGTCAATTTCACTCCTATTAAATTATCAAAGAGAGCATATTGCAGAAAATATGCTTCATCAATATCAGAGCCATCATTTGGGACTACGCACAGTATATAATCTCGATGATAAGAATATGCTTTTTTTACCTGCTTGTGGGTCATTTGAATATGTGATTCGCCTAGTTTTATTGATTTAATTTCTATGTAAAAAACTCTTCCCGAAGATATATTAGTAACTAAAAAGTCTTCTTCCCCCTCAACTTTTTTTATGCCAAATCGTTCATCACGGTTAATTAGCTGTTTAAACAGCTTCTCAAATATGTCTCCGACCTTTTTCCTAACCAAAAACTCAATCTGCTGTTTATTTTTATCTGCTAACACTTGCTCTCCTAATTGCACTTTCAACGCTAAATCTGGATCCTGCAACAATGCAATTTGCGACGCATTTAGATTTGATAATTCTTCAACAGATATTAACCCATCTCTATCATTTTGCAGTAAATCAGTAATGTGTTTTATCTTACTTTCGTTCGCAGTTTTATAAAGTAGTGCATCAGTTTTTATTCCTTTAAAGTATTCTCTTGCTTTTGTATTATTTTCATTACACCAGTTAAGAAGTCTAGAAAATATGTTCCGATGGTCATTACTTGGGTTATCATAATTAAGCAAATCCTTAATTACGTCAGAAATAGCTACTCCAATTTTAGAGATACTTCTAACCCTTGTCTCCGGCAATTCAAGATAAATTCGCTTATCCAGCATTTCAACCCGCCAATCGCTAACTTTGGGAGTAACTTTCGATATTTCAGCTAGAATAAGCTTAAGCTCTAAATCAATAGTATCGTCATCTAAATCCAGTTCAGACTTTCGTTTGAAATTTCCAAACTGGTCAGGTAAAATTTGAGCTTCTTGTAAATCTAATAATTCAGGAGCTTCCTTTGAAATGAACCCAACATACCCGTTTAACCAGGTTATTGCGTCATTTTCATTAATCTGCAATTTTTCAGCTAAGGTTTCTACGGTTCTTAGACCAGATAAATGTTTAGTTAAGGACTCTATGGTAACTCTAGGAAGTTCGGGCCAAGTTACATTGTACCAATAATTAACGTCTTCTCTTTTTGATACTTGGTTTGGAAAGAGCTTTTGCAAGAATTCCCATAAGACAATACGGTTAGACTCCTTTATGTCATGTGGAAAAAATAAAGAAACCATAGGCTCTCTCTCGCCATTCTCCAGATCAACTAAAGGGATGGTCTTGGCTAAAGTTTTTATCGGATCCTGTATCCTTTCTTTAAACCATGACGAGTTGAAATCTTGTAAGACTAACGTTTCCTTTAAACTTTTAAATAAAAGATAAGTATTAGACCAGTTTTGTGAAGATGCAAAGGTTGCTAACTCATGGTACAATGCTACAGTTTGTTCGAATAATTGCTGATTCAAAGAACCATAACCATCATTGTTGAGCCAAATTCCGTCACGCTCTTCCTTTGGCAAAAATTCATTACTGTTTACAATTAACGGAAATTTAAATTCATTTATTCCAATTAGTGGAAATGGGCTAAATAACATTGGAGTTGAATCAGCAAGTTCCTTTATTTCTAATCCTTCATGAGTCTTCCCCACCTCTATGGCAATATCCACCTGTCCATTTGAACATACCACAATGTAAACTTTGGTTTTTTCTTCAACTGTATTCTTATCCAGAGTGCGCTCTATGGTATATATTTTAATATGTTCTGTTAATTCTTTTGTTTCCTCCTCTAATTTATGGTATGAGATTCGGAAATTATCTATCTGGTCTATAATCTCTACCTTTCGAATTTTAGGAACAAAGGTTAATGCATACGGCAACGAATTCTCTATGTCTCCAATAGAATCTTTTATCAGACTTAAGGTATCGTCTTCTATTTCATACCTAAACGATGTATCATACGTTTCCTTATTATGCTGCCAACTTTCTATTTGCACTCGTTTCTCACGAAATTGTTTCCAAGTATTGTTAATACTGTCTGCAATAGCGACTTTTCCCTCCAAAGAACGGTTCAGCGTAAAATCAAAACCAAACACCTTGGAATCATTTATATAAACTCCATTTACAATTATTTTAGGAGACAAAACATGCGTTGCTAAAAAACCTGTGCCAAAACGTCCAGATTTGTCAGAATCTTCTTCTTCACTCTTATCTGAATAGGGGAAAATTAAATTCTTAGCATCTTGATACTTAAAAGGATTTCCATTGTGTGAAAACTTAACGCTCTTTTGTGCCAAAACATTTTCCACAACAAGTCTTACGGATACAGCATCTCCTTTGGGGACCGAATCTTTCGCATTTTGTAATAGTTCCCAGAACCATCGGCGTTTCGCAATATCGATTCTGTTATGAACTTTAATTAATTTATCATTAATATCTTTAGCAGAAAGCTTAAAAACTACTTCAAACAATTCCTTAACCTCATGTTCATCATAAGTATTTTGCATATCGGATATTTTCAGTAAAAATAGTGAAGCTATCACATTAAAACATATGTTCGGGTAAATTTAAGTCGAGCAGATGCTAATCATTGCCCTTGCTGCCGCCTGCGTTGACAAAGCGCAATAATTCCCGCCTAATGGTTATTGGTATGATGCCACCAGGTACTAACGGTATGCAGCCGTTTATTGGTGATTAAACATCTACCCCAAATTCATGAAACGCGCATCCTCATTATATAAAAGTACACGACAAAACTCTTTGGGGCGGTTGGGATTTCAACCCCGCAAAAACATCACTCCACCTCCGCACCACCCGCGCCCGCACCTAGCCCGCCTCCGCGAAAAGCTCCAGCGGGCATCGCAATCGCTGGCACCCTTCGACAAAAAGCTCAGGATGACTGCCTAGGCTTCTTTAAAAAACCACAAAGTCACCCCGCCTTTACAAAAAATATCCCATCCCCTACACAATAACGCCGCCAACATAATAACTCAATATTGTGCAACCATGTATCGTTAATGGTACAAACGCTTTGTTTATGGGCTAGGGAGGTGTGGATATCGGCTGGCGGGGTTCTCAACTCGTTGGCTAAATTTACACCTGTATTACTTTGCCCCGTAAAAGACCTTAATTGTACTGTATGAACGTGCTCACTTTTTTTCTTCAAGTTACAGTGGATTCCATTCCCGGCAATGCCGTTACCGATAGCGTGGGCGACGATGGCTTTATATCATATCTGGAGTTTTTGATGAAGGGTGGTGTGATGATGGTACCCCTCATCCTGCTAATGTTCCTTACGCTATATATCATTTTCGAGCGCCTGTTTACGCTCATCAAGCTCACCAAGCAAGATACCCGCCTGGTGGACGACCTGATACGCGAGTTAAAGGCCGGCAAGGTAGAATCTGCTGTGCGCCTATGCGACCGCATGCCGAACGCTTCCATGAGCACCATCTTAAAGAATGGGGTATCGCTTATCGGGCAGCCGGTAGCCGATATTGAGGCGGTAATGGAGAAGTCGCTTAACATCGAGATTGGTAAAATGGAGAAAGGCTTGGGTTACTTGGGCTTGGTGGCTAGTATCGCGCCTATCTTAGGTTTTATCGGTACCATTTTGGGTGTAATCACTATCTTCTACTCGATTGCCGTAACCGAGGACATCAGTATCTCCAGCATTTCTGAAGGCCTTTACCAGAAGATGATCAGCAGCGGCGCGGGCCTTTTTGTGGCGGTGTTTGCATATGCCGGCTACCACATCTACAACATCATGATCGACAATTTCGCGCTCAAGGCACAACAGCAGGCTTTGTATTTCATCCATACCATTATCAAGCCCGACCATGAGAATTAAGAGAAACAAACGTTTCCAGACGGAGATACCGGTAGGGTCCATGAGCGACATTATGTTCTTCTTGTTGCTCTTCTTCTTGATTATCTCCACACTGGCCAACCCTAACGTGATAAAGCTGACCCTGCCGAAGGCGCCCGATAGCGAGACGACCAAAAATGCGAAGCTTACGCTAACCATTGATGAGAACAAGCGCTACTTCCTGGATAAAAGCGAAACCTCGTTCGAGCAATTGGAATCCACATTGGCTGGCCTGATGGCTACCCGTACCGACAAAACCATTGTGCTGCGCGTGCCCTACAACCTGCAAGCGCAAGATATGGTGGACGTGCTGCAAATCGGCAGCCGCCTGCAGCTTAACATTGTGATAGCGACGGATAAGAAATAGTTTTTTGGACGATGGACCATGGTTGCTTCAAATTAGACCATGGACGACTGACGACGGACCACTGTTGCTTCAATTATTCCTGCAATTCTGGCTATACTTAATCTTCTTTAGAAAACAGATTTCGCCGTGTTCTAAAGTCCAATGTCCTATGATATTATATAGTGGTCTGTGGTCTGTCGTCTGTGGTTAAAACCATGGTCTATCGTCCATGGTCCACACTTTAATCTCATCATAAAACTGCTTCACCTGCAAATCGGTAAAGCCGTATACACCCTCTTGCGCCACAAAGGCTAAGAACACTTGCTTGAAGTTGGGCAGCCCTTTATCAATAAGCTCTTTTACCACCCGTTGTGGTCTGCCAAGCTGTTCGCTACTTTCAAACCGGCCGATGTGGGCTTGTACTACTTCTGGCAAATGAGCAAAGGCTTGCGTGGACGTTTGGGCTAGCTCGGTAAGCTGTGCGAAGTTTTGCGTGCTGTAGGCATGCCAGAGCGCTTGGCCCAGGGCAATGTCATCATGGGTAAATAATATGCGTTGTTGCAAAGCCTGGGTTAATTCAGGTTTATCGCTCCAGCCGAAACCGCCCCAATGGTTGGCCCCTTCAGCAATTACTGGGAACACCCGGTATATATCGCCTTGGTGGTTGCGCTCCTTTAACAAATGGAGGATAAACCACAGGTTGGCCTGGCAAAACAAATCATCCTCGAACCATAGGTTCAGTTCCGAATCCACTGGCAGTTCGTTTATGGCATCAAACTCGGCCTGTACTTTTTGGCGAAAGCCTTCAGGAGTTTCGGCATAAGTCTCGCCGATGTAGGCGTTGCGAGCACTCCAGAAGCTCTCATCCGCTACGGGCGATACCGGGCCTTCCACCAAACACTCCCTGCAAATAATGGTTGGCCCGCCAATACTGGCAGTGAGCAGTTGGCTGGCAAGCGTATCGCCGTTGAGGATGTGGTAGGGCATGGGGGTTTGGTTGATTGGTTGATCGGTTGATTCGTTAATTGGTTGATTGGTGATTCGTTTTATAATATTAACCGACGATACGAAGTAAAACAATAGCAAACCGATTAACCGACAGCACTACTCTTTCAACACCATATCAATGCACATTACCGCAGCCATAATCAGTACACGGAGGTCGTTGTTAGCGGGTACTTTGCCATCAATGTTGAGGATGTAGTTGTCGGCAGTGGTAAAGAGCTCTTTGCCAAGGCCGGCCCATTTCTTGGTTACGTGGGCAAACTCAATGCCGTCGCGGCTGAACTTGAAATCCCAACTGGTCCACTTGCCTTGCAATTGGCACAATATCTGGCCATTGGCGTCGCGCACGTTGAATTTACCGCCGATGGAGAAGAACTTCTGCTCGAAGCTGCCAACTAGTTGGCCCTTATCGTTAATACGGATACATCGGAGGTTAAAAAGGTGATGCCACGCTTTATTTCCATCACCAGCTCGCCGCTCATACTGCGTATTTCGATGTGGAACGGGGTCATCCGTTTGTAATCGGTAAAGCGGAACATTTTGGTAAAGATGCCCAAATTGGGTTCGCGGCAAGTAAGCAGCTGCTCTTGGGTTTCTGCATCAAAAATATCGAAGTTGTTGGCCGCTTTAAAAACGCCTACTTGCTCTTTTACAAAGAAGAGGTTCTTGTTGAGTATCGGGTGCATGGTGGTGGTGGGTTTGAATCAAAGATAAGGATTAACCTTAATTTTGCTCTTTCTTTAACCGGAAAAACAATACTGCCGAATAGACGATGGGAATAATGGCGAGCACCACGATGTAGGCAAAAAACAAATACAGATACAGCGCAGATGAGGCAAATAGGTAAATTGGAATCATCAACACCGAGCCGAATACCCACAGATAACCACCTAAGCGGTGGGTTCTGCGCCACACCTCAGGGCTTTCTAGTGTCCACGGGGTGCGTATACCGAAGAAGTAGTTGGGCTTCAATTTCAACATTACATTACCGATAACGCCCAGCAGCACGATGATGGCTAAGTGGATAAAGTTGAGACTGATGGGGTAGCCCACTAGCTTAAAAACGCCCACACAAACAAAGGCCGACATGAAGGTAATGACTGCTAAAGTGATGCCTTTTTGAGCGCCTAATTGAGATGCTTTGGCGAGCTTCGGGTCTATCTTTGGTGCTACAGCCAGTAGGGCAATTATAAACGTCATAATGCCTGGCATTATCCAAATGCTCAGCTTGGGCCCCCACCTATCCGGTTCCATGTTGATGTTGTAATGGATGGGTACAGTATCGGGTATTTGGCTCCAAAACCATGCGGTAACAATGCAAGGCAGGAGCACCAAAATGGCCAACAGCGGATAAAAGATGCGGTTGTTCATGGCTTTTCGTTTTTAGGGTTTTTGAAATCGAGCATCCAACTAATCACTTCATCGAATACGGTGGTGTTGAGGGTATAGTTGATAAATTGGCCTTTTTTCTCGGTCGTCACCAAGTCGGCCTGTTTGAGCAAATCGAGGTGGTAGGATATGCTGGGCTTACTGATGTTAAAGGCATCGGCTATTTCGCCGGCGGTCATGTCGCGCTCGCGAAGCATCTCCAGTATCTTCCGCCTTGTGGGGTCGTCCAGTGCTTTGAAGAAGTTCTTCATTAGATAGTTAGATAATTGTCTAAATGTCTAACGAAGGTAAGCGGTTGGATTAAGAAAAGCAAGTGTTGTTAAAAATTTAACCACCATCGCCTAAGGCGAGGCAAGCTGGAGAAAGGCACGGAAAAAACACGGAAGTGTTGCGAAGATTAAAAACAAAGGCCATCCAGGGGACTTGGATGGCCTTCAACTAGTTGCGTATGTAATTACTGAGGGTATGACAAACATACTACGCCATAGAGCCGAACCCAAACGTAAAGGTCTTAGATGGGGGATATTTATATGGTGTAGCGAAAATGGAAGGGATAGGAATGTAGGGATAGTAAAGGTTGTGGAAGTTTGGTTGTGAACTCACACATAGTTTAATTAGGCTCTTAACTAAGCCCATGGTTTTAACCGTGGGTATTGTATAGCCCGTCACATGTAACCGTTTTAACGGTTTAAATGGGCATGATAGGCACCGTACAATAAGGTAAACCGTTGAAACGGTTAAAAAAGATTGGTCTAATCATCCCACGGTTAAAACCATGGGCTTGGTTCGAATCACTTACCCTATATATTTCATCCCCAAAACCACCGCTATTACTACCAAAAACATCACTTGCAGCACCATCAGTAAAAGATTGCTATAATATCCGCCAAACCAGGCAAACTGCCCATCGGTATGCCGAATGCCGGCGGCAATGTTGCCGATGATTAAACTCAAAAGGCCCAACACCATGATAATACCGGAGCCATTGAATACGGCCCTTACCAAAAATACTGGAATGGAATCGAAACTAAAGAGGGCTGAAAATAGGAGGGAGTTGGTATATATAAGCGCCAGGTTGAGCAGCTCGTGCAATAGCTGCCTGCCTAGCAGGGCTGCGGATGGCTCAGTACGGTGCGAAACGGGGGGCATGGCAAGCGCTTAACCGCGGTGCGAAATCTTCTCTACCCTGCGCAAATGGCGGCCACCTTCAAAATTGGTACTTAGAAAGGTGAGTACCATTTCTTTGGCATCAGCATCACTAATGAATCGGGCAGGTAGGCAGATAACATTGGCATCGTTGTGCTGGCGGGTAAGGCTGGCAATCTCGTTGTTCCACACTAGGGCGGCGCGCACACCAAGGTATTTATTGGCCGTCATGCACACGCCTTGGCCGCTACCGCAAATAACGATACCGAAATCGAACTCACTGGCTTCCACGGCGCAGGCAATGGGGTGCACAAAATCAGGGTAATCCACCGAGTCGGCAGTATAGGTGCCAAAGTTTTTTACTTCGAAACCATTTTCCTGCAAAAAGGCGAGGATGGATTCTTTCAGTTCAAATCCGGCGTGGTCGGAGCCGATAGCTAAGCGAAGGGATAGGTTCATATCTTCTAGTTACGGGTTGCGAGTTACGAGTTACGGGTTATTTATTGATGGTTGTTTTTAATTTTTGTGAAACAGCTAGTTAGACTTACAGATAATTTAAGGTTTAACCAGTGCAAAAATTGCAAACTCGCAACTCGTAACCCGCAACCCGTAACTAATCTAGGATTCTTCCTCCTTCACCAATCTCTTTACCACATAAGCTGAAATAAAGATACTGATTTCATACAGCAACATGATGGGGATGAATACCAATACCATAGATGCCACGTCGGCAGGGGTGATGATGGCCGAAATAACCATGAGCACCACTATGGCGTGGCGGCGGTAGTTGCGCATCAATGATGGGGTGAGCATCCCAAGTTTCGATAGAAAGTATACGCCTATCGGCAGCTCGAAGATGATACCCGAAAACAAGGTACACATGGTAAGGAACGAAATATACTCGGTTACATCGAACATGTTCGTAATGGTACCGCTGATGCTATAGGTGGCAAAGAAATTAACCGAAAATGGGGTAAGGATATAGTAGCCAAACATTACCCCAATAAGGAACAGCATGGAAGTAAAAAAGATAATGCCTTGTGTGTACTTTACTTCTTTGCGGTGCAGGCCCGGCTTAACAAAGCGCCATATCTCCCAAAAGATAACCGGGAATGCCATAATGAAACCAACAACTGCAGCTACCTGTATGTGCATGGTAAACTGGCCCGATAGCTTGGTATTGATGAGCGTAAACGGCATGTCAAACTTCATGCAGATGCTATCGCCCAGCCCCAAGTTTTGCGAAAGCCAACAAAGGGCTCTGTAAGTTGCGAAATCTTCGCGAGTGGGCGCAAAAATAATTCCATCAAAAATAAAGTCTTTGAAAAAAAAGGCGGCCACGGCAAATACAAGGAACATGATAACGGCCCGCACAATATGTTTGCGCAGCGTCTCAATATGGCCCAAAAAGGTCATCTCGCCACTTTCGTGGTCTTCCATTGCATCTACGTCCACTTGATCTAGCGGCATCCTATTGTCGGCTTAGTTCTTCCCTTCTAATATCTTAAACACCTCATCCAACTTTGGCGAAAGCACAATTTCGGTACGGCGGTTTTTTGAGCGGCCGTCTTTGTCCTTATTGCTGGCAACTGGCATAAACTCGCCACGGCCCGCAGGAACAATAGCCATAGGGCTTACGCCACCAGCTATCAATATGCGGGTAATAGAGGTGGCTCGCAGTACACTCAGGTCCCAATTGTCTTTAATCGCAGCGGTATTAATCGGGATGCTATCCGTGTGGCCTTCTACCATAATATCAATGTCCACTTGGTTTTTCAAGGCACCGGCCAGTTTGTTCAAAGCATCTTTACCTTTCGGGTCAACCACCGTACTGCCAGACTTAAACAACAACTGCTCCGCTACTGATACATAGATTTTACCATCACGTATCGTTACGGTCAGCTCATCTTTATTAAAGTTCAGCAAGGCATCTTCAATGCTCTTTTTCAGTTTGTTTATGGCAGCATCTTTAGCGGCAAGCAAGCCTTCTAGCTCTTTCAAGCGAAGTTCGCGCTGCTGTAGCTCGGTTTCCTTATCGTTAAGTTGGCGCTGCTTGTCGTCCAGTTGCTTTAGCAAAGTCTGGTTTTGCTGTATAAGTGTGGTAAGCTCCTTTTTGCTTTGCGAGCCCAGGTCTTCATACATCTTATTCAGGTCGTTGTATTTCTGGGTAAGGTTACGCACATCGTTGTGGCAGTCGGTAGTATCCTGCTTTAGGCCATAAATTTCATCGCGTAGCGATTTGTTGGTAGCCTCAAGGCCAGCGTTGGCCTGCACCTGCTCATCTAGCTTTTGCAATAGCGCCTGGTTCTCAATTTTCATATCGTTTTTCAGCGCATCCAAAGCCTTGTACTTTTTGGATGATACACACGAAACGAAAAACGTAACTGCCACAAATAGTAAGAATAGATTCCGTACCATATAGTATCTGTGTTTTTGTTTATAATGCAAAGGTAAGGTTTTGAAGGATAGCGTATGGTGTTTGCCTATCGTTTTCAATTAGAATGGAATTAAAAATAGTGCCTCGGCTAACAAACGGCGTGCCTGTTTTGCAAGGTTAGCTTGCTCTGCAGGAGATTATTTGCCTTGAATAATACAAAGCCACGGTATGGTTACCCGTGGCTTTGTTTTACAAAAATCCTTTTACACCCCTACAATCTAAAAAACGGCTTACTGCTTTACCAGCTTGCCGCTAGCTACGCCGCTGGCACTGTTTATTTTATAGAAGTACACCCCTTTTGGTACATCGCTGCCTTCCCATACAATGGTTTGTTGGCCAGGGGTAAGGTGGCGGCTCTCGGTATGTACGCGCTGCCCGGCCATATTGTATACCTCGAAGGTATGGTTGCCGTTAGTGGTGGCATTTACTTGTATGGCTACATTGATGGTGAAGGGGTTGGGCAATACCGTGGATGTTAAAGTTGGGATAGTGGTGATGCCGTTGGTGCCATCCTCGTAGGTTTCATAGTAGTATAACCTACGGTAAACGTTTTGCAATCCATTGCCAAAGTCTTCCTGATAGAGCAAAGTAAATAAATTGTTGTCGGAGTTGTAGGTGTATACGGAGTTGTAGCCGTCGTTCCAAGTACCATTGGAATAATAACTAGTTAAGTCGGTTAACAAATTTCCAGAAGCATTGTATGTGCGACGGTTACGAGAGATTTCAAACCAATTACCTGAAGACCAATTGTAAACAAGGGTTTCCGTATCCAAGCCCGCTGTGTTTGGGGTGTAGGTTGTTTTTTGGCTATTTTGCCAAGTGCCATTTGAGTAATTCTCCAAAATTGACTCAAGTATATAGTTTTGAGCGTTGTAGCTCTTAGTAGTCCGGTAGTTATCTACCCAATTACCCCCAACATAGTTCTGATAGGTTTCGATTTGTAGCAAATTGGCAGCAGTATAAGTTAAAACTCTTCTGCCGTAAAATTCCCAGGTGCTTGTGCCCGTATTCCAAGCTTCACTGGTTGTGCCGATTCTATTGCCATTTATATCATAGGTATTGGTGTTTCTATTATCATTTTGCCAATTGCCACCCACAAAGTCTTGGTAAGTGGCAACCAAAACTTGATTACTAGCATTATAGGTATAGGTAATCTTTTCGATGCCTAGCCAATTACCTCCACTCCAGTTATCGCGCTGCACTACCAGCTGATTGCCTGAGGCATCAAGCGTAAAAAACCTCCGGTAGCTTCCTATCCAAGCGTTTCCATCCCATTCTTCATACAAAGAATTTGTAAGGCCTTGAGCGCTGAAAGTAAAGGTTTCGCGCAGCTGATTTTCCCAAGCCGAGTTGTTCCACGCTTTGGTTACTTGCTGTGTCATTCGGTTATTGGCATCGTATGTTTTTTCGTATAGCCTGTTGTTGGTTTTTACTCCGCCAGGCCAATTCCAATATTGGCTCAAATCAAAGTCGCCTTCAACAAATGAGTTTTGCGCACTGCCCCCTCTGGTGCCACTGTAAGTAAGATGTAACGAGTCTTGCTGTACCCAGGTTCCAGATGACCATCCTTCCGTGTTTACCGCAATTGGCCGGGTGTTAAGAACAGCTACCTCATCGGGGTTTTGGCTGTATGATAAGGTAATGGAGCAAATGGTAAGTGCTAAAAGCAGGTACAGGTTTTTCATGGTGTGAAGATTTTTGTATCGTCAAAATTAAACAAATTGTAGAACTAGCAGCAATTAATATGTATTGGTTTAAATTTTTTTAGCTACTCTAAAGTTAATAATGCTTATTTCCAGAAACGTATTGCGTCCGTATGTAAGAAACGAAAAGCAACCTTTCCCCTTAACGGCATTGCCCGTTAGGGACACTAAGCATTTTTGAAGCATCCATGGTCCATCGTCTATCGTCCATCGTCCAATTCAGTATCTTTGCCCCATGCAACTACTTACCCCGCGCCCTTGGGCTGATTATGAATTGATTGATACCGGTGGATTCGAGAAATTGGAGCGCTTTGGTGCTTATGTGCTTCGCCGCCCCGAGCCGCAAGCCGTATGGAACAAAGCCCTGCCAGAGCGCGATTGGGACAATGCCCATGCTTATTTCAAAAAAACGGGCAAGGAACAAAAGGTAGATGTGGAGCGCGGCGAGTGGATACTAAAGCCGGGCATGCCTGAGCAGTGGTTTATGGAGTATAAGTACTTGAAGATGAACCTGCGTTTTCGCTTGGGGCTTACCGCTTTTAAGCACGTGGGCATTTTCCCAGAGCAGGCCACCAATTGGGATTTTATTTATGATGCCGTAGCGCCTTACGCCGGCAGCACGGAGTATAAAGTGCTTAACCTGTTTGCCTACACTGGCGGTGCTTCGTTGGCAGCCAAGGCTGGTGGTGCCGACATTACGCACGTGGATTCCATCAAGCAAGTAATCAACTGGAGCCGCGACAATATGGAGGCCAGCAAGCTCGACAACATCCGTTGGGTAGTGGACGATGCGCTGAAATTTGTAAAGCGCGAAGTAAAGCGCGGCAAAAAGTACCACGGCATCATCCTCGATCCGCCTGCCTACGGCCGCGGCCCAGAAGGCGAGAAATGGGTGCTGCAAGAGAGCATCATGGAGTTGCTGAAAGAGTGCCAAATGCTGATGCTGCCTTCGCCTTCATTCGTTATCCTCAACCTATACAGCATGGGCTTTTCTTCGTTGATTGCTGACAACTTGGTAAAGACGGTCTTCAAACAAAAGAAAACCGAATTCGGCGAGCTATACCTTACCGATAGGGCAGGGAGGAAGTTGCCGCTGAGTACGTATGCAAGGTATGTTAATTTTTGAGTAGTTCACGGTCAACAGTCCATTTTCGATGGAGAAATTAAAGCACTAACTCAAATAATGTCTCATCCCGAGTTTTTCACGAGGGACCTTCGGGCACCGATGTAATACTGTTGAGTTATGTTGAGGATTCTTTTCATATTAGATATGTTTCAGTAGGTAATGCAAGGCCCCAACTTAATAGCCCGAAGGTCCCTCGTGAAAAACTCGGGATGACAGACGAGAAAAGCATCTTGGAACTTTCACCACAAATCCTATCTTTAGCAATTGCAGCAGTCTTGTGTCTTGTGTCTCATATCTTGTGTCTTAACAAATGAATTTCCTCTCCCACTACTATCTCGATCGTAACCATCCATCGGCTTACTTTAAGCTGGGGTTGGTAATGCCCGATTTAGTACCGGGATATAACCAGTTGATGCGAAAAGCGGTGGCTGCCCTTGAGCCGGTAGCACTTGAACATAGGGCCATTAAACAAGGTTTAGAGAAGCACCACGATGCCGACCGCATCTTCCACACGCTGCCACAGTTTGAATATCTGCAAGCCGAGATTAAATCGGAATTAAAAATGCAAGGTTTGCTGACGAAGTTGCCCCGCTATTGGTTTCTAACCCATGTGGCAGTAGAGATGTTGATAGACCGCAGCTTGCTGAAACTTTATCCGCATTTACACGTAGAATTCTATAAGGACTTGGCTACAGTATCACACCCCGTAGTGGAAAACTATTTCGATGAAATAGGCTGTAAACCAGTGGCCCCCGTTTTTTTTGGTAACTTTAATTTGTTTACGGAGAGAAGGTTTTTGCAATATTACCCCAACGACGTACACTTTACCGAGGCACTCTTTGGGGCTTGGTACCGGGCAACAAGAAACATGGCCGACCCAGCTGTGCGGGAACACACCAAAACCGTGCTGCTTAAGTTGGAAGAAAAACATGCTGACTTGCTGGTAACCTTGCCGGAAATAGTGGCTCAACAGCTCAAAACAACCCCATGAAACCCATCACAGGACCGTTCACCACCGGACTGCTTATTTGCTCACTACTGCTCCTACTATCATTGGCACCCGCCAATGCACAGGTACGCAAGTATAGCAACGAGTTTCTCTCCATAGGCGTAGGCGCCCGGGGCATGGCCATGAGCGGCGCCCAAGTGGCCAGCGTAAACGACGTGACCGCCGGATACTGGAACCCAGCAGGGCTGGCGCAAGTAAAGTACAACTTTCAAGGTAGCTTTATGCACGCAGAGTATTTTGCAGGCATCGCCAAGTATGATTATGGCGCCATCGTTATCCCAATGAAAGACAAGAAGCGTTTCCTAGGAGTATCGCTGGTGCGCTTTGCGGTGGACGACATCCCCAATACCATCAACCTTTTCGAAGCCGACGGTACCATTAACTACGATAACATCCGCTCCTTTTCTGTGGGCGATTATGGTACTTTCATCAGCTATGCCCAGAGCATCCCTAAACTGAAAAACCTGCGTGTGGGCGGCAACGCCAAAATCATCTATCGCAAAGCTGGCGACTTCGCTACTGCATGGGGCTTTGGCTTGGATCTAGGTGCGCAATACGACATTAAAAAACTGAAACTGGGCTTGATGGCCCGTGACATAACCAGCACCTTCAATGCCTGGTCGTTCAACTTCACGGATGAGGAGAAGGAAGTACTAGTAGCTACTGGCAACAGCCTGCCAAGTAGCTCGCTGGAGATAACCACGCCAAAATTCATTTTTGGTGCGGCTTACGAAATCAGCATTAAAGACAAATTTCACATCTTACCCGAGCTCAACTTTGAGATGACTACCGATGGCAAACGCAACGTGCCCATCCGCACCAACACTGTTAGCATCGACCCACGTTTTGGCCTGGAAATGAACTATGTAAACATAGTATACGTTCGGTTTGGGGTGGGGAACATACAGCGTGCCACCGATGATATTGACGGTAGCCCGATTGTAACTTGGCAGCCGAATCTTGGAGTAGGGCTGCGGATAAAGGGAGTAGGGATAGATTATGCATTTACCGACATTGGCAACCAAAGCGATGCTTTGTATTCGCACGTGTTTTCGCTCAATGTGGGCATCAATAAAAGGCAAGAAAAAGCTCAAGGGAATTAAGATATGAAAAGCTCCATTTTTATACGGTTTTTCTTGGCGTTTTTGCTGGCGTTGCCTGTTTGCCTACAAGCGCAAACCTATGGCAATGAGTGGATTGACTACAGCAAAACCTACTACAAGATAAAGGTTGCCCGCGATGGCATATACCGCATACCGGCTAGCGCGCTTTCGGCGGCTGGCGTACCTATCAATAGTGTTACCGGTGGCCAGTTTACCCTCTTTAGCAAGGGCGAGGTAGTACCTATTTATGTAACTACCAGCGGCCTGTTTGCCGCGAACGATTATATTGAATTTATCGGCAAGAAAAACGATGGCGCGGTAGACCTGCAAATGTATGAGGACCCTAGCTTTCAAGGTAACCCCTACTATAGCTTGATAAACGATACGGCGGCCTACTTTCTAGCTTGGAACACAGTACAGCCCAGCCAATTTTATACTGCGGTAGCCAACGACCTTACCAACCTGCCCACCAAAGAATTGTACTGCACCACTACCTTGGTACTATCAACCACCAATAGTACCTACAACCAAGGCAAGCCCGCGGTATTGGCAGGTGCTTCGCTATACGAATCTATTTTTGATGAGGGTGAAGGTTATGGCGATGCCACGTTTAACCTAGGTGCTAAAAACTATGCGCTGCCAACGCCATCGGTGCTTCAATCGCCTGCACTGCAAGCTACGCTTAGGGTGCATGTGGTTTCCACCTCTATTTCCGATCACCGTTTGCGCGTATCGCTCAATGCGTTGCCGGTACTGGTAGATACCCAATTCTATGGCTACAAATTGAACAAATGGCAGTGGTCTTTTGCCTCTAATAACCTTGCCGCCAACAATACCTTGGTTACCAGCGCCAACGGCAACGGCTCGGTAGACCGCAACCAGTTAATGATGGCTACGCTTACCTATCCGCACAACTTTAATGTGAGCGGGGCCAGCCGTTTTGAGTTTCAATTGTTACCAAACGTGGGTACTAAATACCTAGAGTTTACCACCTTCAGCAGCGCCAGCACTACCCCAATACTATACGATATTACCAACCTCATGCGTATCGAGGGCCAAAATGGCTCGGCTACGCAGCGGTTTAAGCTGCCTGCCCATAACGGTGCCAGCGAGCGCAACCTATACTTGAGCAATACCTCTGCCACTGAGCTGGTAAGCGTTTCGGCGCTGGAGCGGGTATCCTTTATCAACTACAGCAACCCCGTAAACCGTGGTGCCTACATCATCATTACTAGCAGTCGCCTCACTAACGACGGCAACGGCAACAACTGGGTAAACGAGTATGCCCGCTACCGCGCCAGTGCTGCGGGTGGCGGTTATAGCGTATCCACGGTGCTCACTGAGCAGTTGTATGATCAGTTTTCTTATGGCGTAAACAAGCACCCAGCGGCCATCCGAAATTTTATGGCATTTGCCGTGGCTACTTGGGTTGATAAGCGCCCGCAGTACCTCTTTCTTATCGGCAAGGGCCGGGAGTATAGGGATATGCGCAGCAGTTCGGGTGTTTTCAATAATTGCCTGATACCTACATGGGGCTATCCGGGTAGCGATATGTTGCTGGCCGGCACCCCGGGTACCATGGTGCCAAGTGTGCCAGTAGGTAGGATAGCTGCGCAAACCCCATTGCAGGTAAAGAACTACTTAGATAAGGTAATACTGTTTGAAGCGGAACAAAACCGCGTGGGTGATCCGTACCAAACCATCGCTGATAAGCTGTGGACCAAAGAAATATTGCACTTGGGCGGTGGTAACAACAGCAGTGAGCAAAGCACCTTTAAATTCTACCTAGAGAATTTTGAAGACATAGTGAGGGATACTTTTTATGGTGGCAATGTAACGGCGTTCTACAAAAACAGCAGCAACCCGATACAGATAGCCCAGGGCAACTTCCTTACTAACCGTATCAACAATGGGGTATCGCTAATTACGTTCTTTGGGCACTCTTCGCCCAACTCATTCGACTTTACTATTGACGACCCAAACAACTACAACAACTCACCCAAATTCCCATTCATCCTTTCTAATGGTTGCTATAGCGGTAATATCTTCAATGAGGCACCCGGCATAAGCGAGGACTTTATTTTTGCTGCCAACAAAGGCGCCATTGGCTTTTTGGCAACCACGGCATTGTCATCTTCTAACGGATTGAGCAACTACAGCCGCAACTTCTATTACAATTTGTCGCCCGAGAACTACTTGAGTACGGTGGGCGAATTGATGAAAACCACCATCATTGATATTGAGAATTGCTGCAACAGCTCTTTTAACCGCATGGTGGCGCAGGACTTGATATTGCACGGCGACCCAGCCCTGAAAATAAACCCGCACAACCGGCCCGATTACGATTTGGAGGCGCAAAATGTCTACTTCGATCCGCCGGTAGTTACCCTACAAACGGATTCGTTTGACCTATACGTGGCTATTGCC
Source organism: Sphingobacteriales bacterium (assembly GCA_027483645.1). Lineage (GTDB taxonomy): Bacteria > Bacteroidota > Bacteroidia > Chitinophagales > CAIOSU01 > CAIOSU01. The sequence continues at coordinate 51,754 of JAIXUD010000007.1, read as the reverse complement.
AACCTAGGTATGGCCATAGACACCAATATTAGGCTTGAGGTTATACGCACCCTGCCGGATGGCAACTCGTTTACCTACTTTATTGATGTGCCAGGCACGCACTACTTGGATACTTTCAAAATCACCATACCAACGGGTACGGGCGAGGCATTCGGTATCAACCAACTGCAAATAACCATAGATGCGGGCGACAAGGTGCCACAAGAGCTATCAGAAACTAACAACACGCTGGGCCTTACCTTCAGCATCCTTTCTGAGGACGTTTATCCTATCCATCCTTACGAGTTTGCCATAGTGCCGAAGCAGGGTGTTATCCTCAAGGCTTCTACTGCCAATGCTTTTGCTACGCAGAAGACCTACATTATGGAGATTGACACCACCGAGTTGTTCAATAGTTCCCTGAAACGCAGCACCAGTCTTACCCAAATTGGCGGCGTGCTTACTTGGGCACCGGGCATTGTAATGGTGGATAGCGTAGTGTATTACTGGCGCGTAGGCATCGACTCTACTGGCAACGGCACGCCGTACCGCTGGAGAAATAGCTCTTTCGTTTACCTTACCGACGAATTCCCGGGTTGGAACCAAAGCCACTATTACCAATGGCTAAAGGACGAGTACCAGAACTTGCAATTGCCAGCCAACCGCCAGTTTAAGTTTGCCGATGACGTAAAAACCGTAACCGTGCGCACTGGTACTTGGAACGGACAAGGCGGTGCGCTGCCCTTCGACCAAATGGCTTATTTCATCAATAACGTGAAAAAGCAAGACTGGAACTGCGGTGGCACAGGCGGCTTCGGCGGTGGGGTTACCATTGCGGTAATAGACCCAGCCACGGGCAACAACTGGGTAAGCCGATATGCCGATGTAGTAACAGACCCGCAATCGGGCTTCAGAATTAACAACATACACAAGAGCATCCATTGTAAAACCATTGACGTGGGCGGCTTTATGTTCCCTGTGAACACTGCCTACTGGCAAGACCGTATTGTCGATTTCATCAACAGCGTGCCTACGGGCTACTATGTGCTGGTGTACAGCGTAAATAACGCCGACTATACCGGTTGGGGTGCCCCATTGCGAGCAGCATTTACAGGTTTGGGCTCTACAGCTATCAACCAACTGGTAACCCAAAGCGGCAATTCGCCTTGGATAATGTTTGCCACCAAAGGCACCCCGAGCACTATACAAGAAGTAACTGGCAACTCCATTAACGATATATTAAACTTCAATACCAGCGTTACCGCTAGCTGGTACGAAGGCCAAATGACTACGCCGCTTATTGGCCCAGCCTTTGAGTGGGGCTCGGTGCACTGGCGTTGGGAATCGTTGGAACTGAACTCTGACGATATTGCCAGCATCGATGTTATTGGAGTGAACAACGCCGGTGTGGAAACTGTATTGATACCCGGCCTAACCGCCCTCGACCAACAATTGACCAGCATCAACGCCGCGCAATACCCTTACCTGAAACTAAGGCTCACCACCCGCGACGACACCGCCCGAACCCCGATACAACTGGAATACTGGCGCGTACTATACAAAAAAGTACCTGAAGCGGCGCTCAATGCCTTCCAGCTATATCAATTTACGGATTCAATAAGCTTGGGCGATAACATGCGCTTGGATATAGCGGTGGAGAACGTATCGCCAATGGATATGGATAGCCTGCTGGTGAAGTATACCATCATTACCGCCAACCGTGCCGAGTACGTAGAGTATGTACGCTATGATTCGCTTCGTGCCTTCCAATCGGTGAACTTGGTGTATCAGTTCAATTCTTCGTGTAATTGCTTGGATGATTTGAACACGCTTGTTATCGAGATTAACCCCGACGAAGACCAGCCAGAGCAATACCACTTCAACAACTTGGGCATCTTGCAATTCCGCCAGCAGGGCGACATTGCCAACCCGCTGTTGGATGTGACGTTCGATAACGTGCACATTATTAATGGCGACATTGTATCGGCTGAGCCAGAGATATTGGTAAAGCTGAAAGATGAAAACCGTTTCTTGGCGCTGAACGATACCTCGCTCATCAACATCTTCCTTAAGTACCCGGATGGCCAATTGGTTCGCCAAAACTTTACCGACCCTAAGGTGCAGTTCCGCCCTGCCACTACCAGTCAAGCGGGAAGTAAGAATAACTTGGCCGAAGTACAGATAAACAAACAGTTTGACCAGGACGGCACCTATGAACTACTGGTGCAAGCACAAGACCGCAGCGCGAACGTATCGGGCACTTACGGTGCGCCAGGTGCTGGCGTAGATTATCGCGTGGGCTTCGAGATTATCAACAAATCGATGATTTCCAACGTGCTCAACTACCCGAACCCGTTTACTACGAGCACGCGGTTTGTGTTTACACTAACAGGTTCGCAAGTGCCTACCTTCTTTAAGATACAAATCATGACCGTATCAGGTAAGGTGGTGCGGGAGATAATGCTGGACGAGCTAGGCCCTATTCGCATTGGCCGCAACATTACAGAATTTGCCTGGAACGGCACCGACCAATACGGCGACCCGTTGGGTAATGGCCTATACCTATATCGCATTGTTGCCTCCATAGATGGCCAAAGCATCGAGAAAATGCAAACTGGAGCTGATAAGTACTTCAAGAGTGGCTTTGGAAAGATGTATTTGGCAAGGTAGGTTTTTTAATGTGCTGATGTGTTGAAGCGCTGACATACTAATAAGTAAATTTAAAAATGGCTTTCCGGTGAGGAGAGCCATTTTTGTGTTTACCCATTGCCTGAAAGGCATTACGTTCCGAGGGCGTTGCCCCCGGCTAAAATTATTAGGCCCCGTTGGGGCGTACCGTATTACGATTTTATTGGAACATAACAGTGCCCTGAAGGGGCTTAAGAATGCTAGCGATGGCTACCGGCCATCGGACGCAATGGGTTTCCGGAAACACCTCGTATCACCAATGTCCCGAGGGCGAAAAGGCCCTCGGCTATCATTCTTATGCCCCTTCAGGGCGTACCGTATTACGGGATCCCCAACGGGGTCTTGTAGCACTAGCATAGGGCCTTTCCGCCCTATGTACGCAACGGAAGGCACCATATTTCCTTACCTTAACGAAATTGGCACGTACCGTATTTTATCCTAATCAACCCATAACCAATAACCAATCAACCAAAATTTGAAGTATCCATGGACCGTCGTCCATGGACCATAGACCAACAACTGTTACCAATTCGTTTTATCTTAGAAAGTAATTACTAACCTCCCTCAATCCGGCCCAAATTGGCAGATGCCGAAACATATAAGCTGTTGCAGGATAAAGCAACCAATGCGGTAGAGCTGCTCTACAACCGCTATGGGCGCAAGCTGTACAGCTATGGCATTACCAAATGGAACTTGGATGAAGACGAATCGTGGGATCTCGTTTACCAGACTTTGTATAAGGTGGTAGACACGGCTGCGAGGTATTCTTTTGAGAGCGAGCAGAAATTCGGTTCGTTTATTTTCAAAATATTCATCAACTACCTGCGCAACCACTACCGCGACCATAAAAAGGAGAAGGAAAACTTTGAGCAGGTAAGCTTTAACGAAACCGAGTACGACGATTACGACACACCTGGTGGCGTGGGCCGCGAAGTAAAAGAGCGCTTGGCAGATGCCAGCATGCGCGAGGCAGAAAAAGAAGGCGAGCCAGAACCGGAAAGCCAGGGCATGACCCTGCTGAAAGACGAATTGGAAAAAATGGAAGACTGGCAGCGGATGCTGTTGCTGATGCGCAGCCAGAATATACCGTATGAAGAAATAAGTAGGCACGTGGGGAAGCCAGAAAGCCAACTAAAAGTGTATTACCAGCGGCTTAAAGAACGGCTCGTGAAACGGCTGGGCGATAAGCTGCAATACGTAACTAAAAACTGAAATGAAAAACCCGAAAGGAGAATATAACGACGATGCCCTGAACGACTTGTTGAAGCAGTACATGCTCAACGAGGCGGCAAGCGACCGCACGGCCGATGAATGGCTGGAGAGCGAGGCCGATGCCGTGTTTGCAAGCGAGCCGGAGCATGTACCAGCCAAAGAAAAGGAGGTAGCGCTAATTGCTGACCTCAACCAAAAGCTGGTGGCAGGTAGTAGCAAGGGAGGCGGCCTTATCTGGAAAGGCTCAGCATTGGGGCTGTTGCTGGTAGGCATTATTGCCGCTACCATAGCCCTATGGCCCGATGCGCAAGTGCCTACGGTGGCCGATAATAACAGCGGCAACGATAACGGCAACTGGGTTGACCATGGCTATCAAAATGCTAAGCCCGGCCCACAAAGCAATGGCCCAAGCGACATCACCACTACAACTAATGACAATGCCCCGCTATTTCGCCTGATGGCCCAGCAAACCGATACCGCATTATTGCAAACACCAGATACTTTGGCCATTGTGGCTAATACGCCTTTGTTGCCCATACTGCCACAAAAGCTTAAGGCAGCAACCAAAACTTTGCTAAGAGAATTGAAGCGCCGGTTGGAGGCCTTCAATGCACAGTTCCCAGCCGAGCGGGTATATGCCCAAACCGACCGAACCGATTACACACCGGGGCAAACTATCTGGTTTTCGGCGTATTTGGTGAATGAGAACAACTTGAAAGCATCCACCATTAGCGATATTGTTAAAACGGAATTACTAGATGCCAGTGGCGAGCCTGTGGCTTTGAAAGAGTGGATAGCAAACGATGGACGTGTAGATGGCAACCTCATCATCCCTGAAGATTTGGCGAGCGGCACGTATGTTTTCCGTGCTTACACCGCATGGCAGCATTACTTGCCCGGTAGTAAATTATTCGAAGCGCCTATCGTTATCCAACAGCCTGGGCAAACCTTGCGCATGGATGGCAACGCAATTACTAAACAGCCTAAAATTGAGTTTTTCCCAGAAGGTGGTGATTTGGTGGCTGGGTTGGAAAGCCGCGTTGCCTTCACCGTGTCCAATTGCCAAGGCTCTTTAAATTTGGCCATAGTAGATGCAAACGGTAATGCCATAGCCACTGTTAAATCTGATGCTGAAGGTAAAGGTATGTTTACATTTACCCCACAGGCAAATAGGTTGTACTTCGGCATTGTCAAAAACTTTGCTTCGCAAGTACAACTTCCGCAGGTCTATGCTGATGGTTATGTGCTAACAGTTCTTGGCCAAGAGGGCAATTGGGTGAAGGTAAACGTACAATCGACCAAAGAAGAGCGGGTAGTGCTGGTAGGCCAACTGCGGGGCGAAATGTATTATGGACAAGAGCTTGACCTTAAACGGGGCGATAACATAGTAAACATACCCGCTACCAATATGCCGGCTGGAATGCTGCACTTAAGCCTGTTTGATGCCGATGGGGTAGGCCATGCGGAAAGGTTGGTATTTGTAAACAAAAGCAAGCAGCTCCGCGTCAACATTACTACTGATAAGCAAAACTACTTGCCGAGGGAGAAAGTAACGGCCACCATAACCGTAACCGATGACCGCGGAAGGCCGGTGCAAACCACGCTCTCGCTAAGTGCGGGCGATGATTTGCTTACCCATACCCAGAACACCAACATCCTTTCGGCACTGCTGCTGGAACCTGATTTAGGCGAAGTAGCCCATCGTGCGGGCTACCTCTTCGACCCTGCCAATAAAAATGCCGACCAAGAGATGGACCTGCTGCTGATGACCTCCGGTTGGAGGCGTTTTACTTGGAAGGATGTTTATTACGGTACCCAAGAGCCAGTGGCCGTTGCCGCCGAAAACTCAGTTTTAAAGGGCAAAGTGATAGATGCCGAAACCGGCAAACCGCTGAAGGACGTGAAAATAACCAACAAGCTGCTTGGCATTAAAACCGCTACAGCAGGCGATGGTAGTTTCTACATCCCTAATATCGACCTAAGCTTGTTGCGCGAACTGGATTTCACCTACAAAATTGGCGTGATGACCTTGGTGGTAAACCGCTACCAGAACGACCTAGTATTGGAATTTACTGGCGATGGCCGCAAGGTATATCAGCCACAGGCCAATAGCCGCCAGCACCCGGTGCTTACCAACTCACAAAAGCCCCTTAAAGGTGCCGCCATTGCTGGGCAGGTCCTCAATTCCTATGGCAATGGCATTGCGGGGGCCAGCATCACTGTCACCGCTGCTGATGGTGCTGTTCAAAGGTTAACCACAGATGTCAATGGGTATTATTTGGCTAACACCGCCAAAGCAGGCAATTACAAGATTGCCGTAAAAGCCAGTGGCTACAGCCCTTACCAAAACCCTTCAGTAAAAACTGAGGCCAACCAGTTCTCCATGCTGGATGTGTTGTTGAGCTACCAAGTGGATGGCACGGCGCTTTCGGCGCACTTTGCCGAGCATGAGGCCGATTCGTTTGCTAATCGCTACAGCTTCCTATCTGGTAAGTTTGACGCTGCGTATAACAACCCGGTGGAGGAAAGTAGCAAAAACCCGCTATTGACGGATATTCGCAGTCCGCTGCGCGATGGTGTTACGGCTTATTATGTGGAGGGGTTAAAAATGCGCTATAATGAGCCGCTGATGCTACCCGTATCTGCTATTGGCCATATTGACCAGTTTGACGGCCCGCTCTCTGCAAGAAATAATGATGGGAGCACCGATGTGATCAATGTAACTAATGGCGTGAGCAACACTCTTGCGGGCACCCCGGTTGCACCCATGGAGCGGCCGATAGGCTTCAACGTACGCTATGCCCAGCCTAGGGAATACCCGAAAACCGCCTATAGCGTTCGCGATAAGGGCGACGACCGCACCGACCTGCGTAGCACGCTCTACTGGAACGGCAACATCTCTACTGATGCCAACGGAAAGGCCATGGTAGAATTCTACGCTAGCGACGACCTTTCCGCCTTCCGCTTAATTGCCGAAGGGCTTGGCAACAATGGCCAACCCGGCCGCACCGAGCAAGTGGTGGGTATGGCATGGCCATTCAACCTACAGGTGCAGATGCCAGCCGCCTTGCGGAAAGGGGAGAAAGTACAGGTACTGTTGCGCGTGGAGAACTTTACCGGCAAGCAAATCACCGGCAACTTCGATTTCACGTTCCCGGCAGGTATCAAACCCATTTGGCCTCTCGCTCCTAAAGAGCACAGCCTTTTCCCGAACCGGTTCGATAGCATCCCCGTTCAGTTCGAGATCATTGACCCCACCACCCCCGGCACCCTTATCATCGGCTACACCGCCAATGGATATAGGGATGTGTTTGTGTATACTTTGCCTGTTGTGGCGAAGCCCGAAGAGAAGTAGCATAGGAGGCAACTCATTCAACCTGCTTTTTGTTAGATTTGTATAGCCCACCAAAATCCCCGCTATGCATTATCATACCTTAGGCAACATACCCCATAAGCGACACACGCAGTTCCGTAAGCCCGATGGCACGCTGTACAGTGAGCAGCTCATTTCCACCGAGGGGTTTTCGGATATTTATTCGCTGGTGTACCACACCTACCCGCCTACGCAGGTGGGCAAGGTGGGCAGGCCGTATAGCGTGGCGCCAGAGATTGCGGATGACAAAAACATGATGCACCGCGCCTTTGAAGGGTTTAAGGTGGATAAGCAAGACGATTATTTAAAGAGCCGCAAAATGATACTGGTAAACAGCGATGTGTACATTAGCCTAGCCGCTCCACGGCACAGCATGACGGATTATTTCTTCAAAAACTCTTCGGCCGATGAGGTGATATTTGTGCATGAAGGTACCGGTGTGCTGAAAACGCTTTTCGGCAACCTGCGCTTTGGCTATGGCGATTATTTGGTGATACCGAGAGGCACCATTTACCAGATGCACTTCGATACGCACGACAACCGCTTGTTTATCGTAGAGTCGTTTAGCCCCATCCGCACCCCGAAGCGTTACCGTAACGCCTTTGGCCAGTTGCTGGAGCACTCCCCTTTCTGCGAGCGAGACATCCGAAAGCCTGTTGACCTAGAAACGCACGACCAAAAGGGCGACTTCCAAGTGCTCATCAAAAAGCTGGATAACATATACCCGTACCATTTCACCTCGCACCCTTTCGATGCCATTGGTTGGGATGGGTACTTATATCCATACGCCTTCTCCATACACGATTTTGAGCCTATTACAGGCCGCGTGCACCAGCCACCACCAGTGCACCAAACCTTTGAGACTACTGGTTTTGTAATCTGTTCATTCGTACCAAGGCTGTACGATTACCACCCTGATTCCATCCCTGCACCCTATAATCACAGTAACGTGGACAGCGACGAGCTGCTTTACTATGTAGATGGCGACTTTATGAGCCGAAAGCACGTAACCCGCGGTATGCTCACGCTGCACCCGTTGGGCATTCCGCACGGTCCGCACCCCGGTACGGTAGAAAAGAGTATCGGCGCAAAAGAAACGAAGGAGTTAGCGGTGATGGTGGATACCTTCCGCCCGCTGAAGCTCACCAAGCAAGCAATTGATATTGAGAATGAAGGGTATTGGAAGAGTTGGGTGGAGTGAGGTGAGTTTGAAGATTTGAAAATGGGTAATTATCATTTTGTTGGTATCGACGATAGAACTGACTTAACCATAACCAACATAATGAAATACAATTTTATCGCCGCTCTAAAAGAGAGTTGGAAAGTATTTGTCTTTGTATTAATGATAGGGATAATGATGGTATGGATAGATAACTCTTTATCAACGTTAGGCTATTTTTTTATTTGCATTGAGTTGTTAGGTTTTTTGTGCTTAACCATATACAGCTATCCGCATTTTTCAAAAACCAATGATTTTATTGTTAATCATGAGCCCAAAATCAACGAGGACCATGGTTTCAATAACGGAATTGGCTATAATTATTATTACCTTAACATGACGGAGCCTGAGATTGAACGGATATTAAAATCGCCAGTGGGTGCTTCATTTTCTATTTGCTACAAGTACTATTATAGATTGGCTGCGAGTTTTTTTTGTGGCATTATGGTTTATATATTACTGATTGCTCAGCATAAATTAATTCTTCTTTATAATAATGTCTGATTTTTGTATCTTTAAATTGGACTTAAACTCCATTCCTTCTTCCATCCCGATAAGTTCGGCGATTTTGTCAATAACGTGTAGTACCAATCATTATCAACTTTCAAATAAACTAGCAAATCCTTACATTTGAACAATGGATTGGACAGAACATATTGTATCCGACAACGGGGTATTACTGGGTAAGCCTGTCATTAAAGGCACCCGTATCTCTGTAGAACTAGTATTGGAATTGATGGCTGATGGGTGGACGGAGCAGCAGATATTAGAAAGTTATCCTACAATCAACCAAACCCAATTAAGGGCAGTATATGCTCATCTATTATAGTGTAGTGGTAGGCCTCCTCACGGCCTCCTAGGGTCCGGCGCTTTCTCACCATCATCAGCAATCGGGCTATAAGCCAGCACTTCCCTGCGCTTATAGAGCAGTCCGCTGAAAATAAAGGCGCATAACAGCGCTACCAAAATAGCGGCTGAAAGGTTGGTAAGCATACCCACTACAAAGCCTGCAATTACGCCCAATACAATTCCTAGGGCCAGCTTTACGATTTGTTCAATCCTCACGATATCCATACTGTTGTTGTTTGCTGGTAGTATACCATAAACCATACCAAGAGCAAGTAATGGCGCTACGGTTTCTTGTTTAATCAATGATTGGGTAAAATTGTGGAATTAGTATCTGGGTATTGGGTATTCTCATATCCCATCCGTCCATAAAACGTACTCATAATATTCACGCTTCATTATCCGTTATCACTCAAGCAGTATCTCTTACTCTTCCTCACCATCTTATTCCTCACCTCCTTTAGCCCGCGGCCGACAACCTCCACCGAGTGGAAGGATGGCGATATAATCTTCCAAGTATCACAGTCGTCGCAATGCAAGGCGGTGCAGGCGGCTACCAAATCGCCATATAGCCATGTGGGCATTATGTTTAACGATGGCGGCACCTGGTATGTGCTAGAGGCGGTTCAGCCGGTGGTGTACACACCGCTTACCAGTTGGATAACTCACGGGGAACGCAACCACTATGTAGTAAAGCGGCTAAAAGATACCAGCGTGCTTACGCCCACGGCCATAGCTTGCATAAAAGAGCAGGGCAAGGGCTACTTGGGCAAACACTACGATTTAACTTTTGAGTGGAACGATGACCGCATCTATTGCTCCGAGCTGGTGTGGAAGTTGTATAAAAACTGCACCAACATTGAAGTGGGCGACCTGAAAAAGCTCAGTGACTTCGACCTTACCAGCCCGATAGTAGCTGCCAAGATAAAAGAAAGGTACGGCAACAATGTGCCCCTCAATGAAACGGTAATCTCCCCAGCCGATATATTTACTGACGAGGATTTGGTAACTGTTTTTAGTAATTAGATCGTGGTTCTGCTGCAAATTCAGGATGAGTTTAATAGCCTTCAACTACATTTCCATACAATAAACCACCGCCCGTGTACAACTGCTTTATGGTGCAGATGTAACTATTGTGAAGTTTTGCCGTATTTTGAATCATGCTGCAATGGCTTAGGGTTTTATGTTTGGGTATAATGCTGGTTGGCGCGGGTTCGCTGGCGGGGCAAACGCTCAATTTGGGCTCCGATACCATCCATTGCAATGCCGAGCCTTTGGTGCTCGATGCCGGCCCGGGATTCCTTACGTATCAATGGAGCAATGGCTCCAATAGCCAATCTATAGTAGCTACCCAATCTCGCATTTATTGGGTAGAGGTAACAGATAGCCAAAGTGTACTGCGCCGAGATAGTATTTTGGTGGCCCTTAAAGAGAGCCCCAATGCGGCTTTCGTGGTGGATAATGTGTGTTTTGGCACCCCATCGCCGGCTGATGACCGCAGCACCTATGTAAGCGATACCATCGTCGGCTGGTTTTGGGATTTTGGCGATGGGCAAACGGCAACTACGCAGTTCCCTACCAACCTGTATGGCACCTTCGGCATCAAAAACATTTTGTTGGCGGTTACCAATACCAGCGGCTGTACTGATACGGTTACAGGCGTGGCCGAGGTATATGCGCCGCCATTTGTAGATGCCGGTTTGGGCGACTCCATAAATGTGGGCGACACCACTACCGTGATAGGCAGCACCCTTACCTTTGATTATAGCTGGAGCCCTACCACATTCATACAAGACCCGCAACAATTGGATATTACCGTTTACCCGCCCATTACCACCGTATATACCCTTACCGCGGTGGATACCATTGGTTGTTCGGCTAGCGACGAGGTGACTATATATGTAAACCAATATCCAGTTGCGCTAAACGACGTAGCAAATACGCCATCGGCCAGCAACATTATACTGAATGTACTAAACAACGATACTGACCCTAATGACGACGATCTAACCATAAGTATAATTGGCAGCCCGGTAAACGGTACTGCCACCGTGGATACCAGTGGCAACATCATTTACAATCCCTCGGGCAACTTCAACGGGCGCGATACGGTGTATTACCAAATTTGCGATGGGTTTACGCCGCCCTTGTGCGACAGTGCCTACATTGTTATCACCGTAACCAACGCCGCACCAAGCGCCGAGAACGATGTACTAGTGCTGGATGCTAATGGCACCCTAACCGTAAATGTGCTGGATAATGACAACGACCCGAACGGGCAACTGATATTTATTACCAGCATTTCTTCGCCGCCCAATGGTACCATTGTAGACCTTGGCGAAGGCGAATTGCAGTACACGCCCAGCCCTGGTTTCTTTGGGGTGGATAGCTTTAACTATGTAATTTGCGACAACGGTACACCCATACAGTGCGATTCGGCTTGGGTGTTCATTACCATTAATGAGTCGCCGCTGGAGATACCGAATTCATTTTCGCCCAATGGCGATGGATTTTTGGATGCTTGGGTCATCCGCGGGCTGAATGCCTATACCAGCAACTATTTGGTAATATTCACCAAGTGGGGCGAAGTGGTGCTGGAGACTGACGACTACCAAAACAACTGGGCTGGCAAACGCGGTTTCAACGAAGAGCTGCCTGAAGGAATTTATTATTACAAACTAACGCTTGAAGGTACGGAAACGCTTTCTGGCTACATTATGCTAAAACGCTGATATGCGGTATGTACTCACCATATTGCTTTGCCTGCCCGGTCTGCTGCTACAAGCGCAGGGCGATGCGGTTATTAGCCAATACATACTGCAGCCATTCCTGTTCAACCCGGCTGCAGCTGGTAGTGCGGATGGATTGCAAGCAGGTGCCCTGTACCGAAACCAGTGGGGTGGCTTGGAAGGCAGTCCGCAGAATTTCTTGATTCAAGCCAACAATGTAACCAACAACCAAAAGATAGGCTACGGCCTGTGGATAGGCAACGATAGCTGGGGCCCCTATAAGCAAAACCAATTTTTTGGCTCCTTTGCCTACCGTATTAAGGCCGGTAAAGGTCACTTTGCGATGGGTTTGCAAGCGGGTATACAGCACTTTAATACCAACTGGAGCGAGCTGAGCGCCTTTAATGCGGGCGATGTAACATTTACTGATAACAGTGGCAATAGTGCTATTATCCCCAACTTTGGTGCGGGGCTGTATTACAAAAACGATAAGCTTTCAGCGGGTTTCAGTGTGCCGCGTATGCTGGGAAGTACAGTATTTAGTGATAAAGACCTCACCCAGATAAACTATTACACCGTAAATGCCGATTACCGCTTCCAATTCGGGGAGAAGTTTGGGATAGTGCCGGCCACTTTGATTAAGTGGACTAAAAGCTCTGCCCAAGTTGATTTGAACCTTTATCTAGTATTTGCCAAATCCATTTGGGTGGGTGCTGGGTATAGGAGCGATAAATCGGCCAACTTTAGTGCGCAATATCACCTTACCAAAGGTAACAACAACTTCAAGCTGGCTTACTCATACGATTTAGCTAATGGCGATTACCGCAATGTAACCGGTAGCGGCACCCACGAGATATCGCTTAGCTATGTGCTAGCTAAAAAGCCATCAGCGCCTACATCGCCTATCGCACCTACCGCTCAATAAAAAAGCCGACAACTATTGAAAGTTATCGGCTCATTGCGATTGTTGAAAAACGATACTAAAAGGTGAAGACGGAATTTATTGACGATCCATATCTTGATCATCATCCTCTTCTAAAGAGCAGCTTTGGTTGATTTTCGCCTCCAATAAAACGCCAACGCAAAGCCCGATATAATGTGCCAGATACCCCACCAAGCGGCAATAAGAGCCATGCCGCCAGAGCCATCGAAGAAGTTGAAGATGAGCACTAAACCTAATCCGCTATTTTGGATACCCGATTCTATTGCAACTGAGCGCCTATCGGGTTCTGGTAGGCGGAACGCTGCTGCTAGCCAATAGCCACTTGTTAGTGCTATTGCATTGTGTACAAATACCAACAACATTACCACATGGAAATAAGCAATAAATACATGCGCATTTTTGCTGAATGCCAATGCAACAAATACCACAAAAATGAGCATGGATAGGTTGCTGATTGGCTTGCGTATCTTTTGCGTTATTGTTGGAAATCGATAGTGAAAGGCCATTCCACAAAGAAGCGGTAATAATAATATCACTAAAATTGATTGAAACATACCCCAAGAATCCATGATAATTTCTTGCTGGTTTTCTACAGCAGGTAAGAGGCTGCTCCAAAATGCAAAGTTTATGGGCGTGGCAACTATGGCAACTATAGTTGAGATGGCACTAATGGATACTGATAATGCTGCATTGCCTCTAGCATATTGACATAGAAAATTGGATATATTGCCCCCAGGGCATGCGGCAACCAGTATCATCCCTAGTGCCATGGAAGGTTCGGGCTTCCAAATTAAAATGAGTAAATAGGTTAGTGCTGGCATGGTAATGAACTGTGCCAGTAAACCCACCAGTGATGATTTAGGCGAATCCAACAATCTACGGAAATCGTTTAACTTTAAATCCAGTGCTACCCCAAATACAATGAAGCCAATGCAAATATTGAGGGCTATCAGGTTCTCTTCGCTAAAGTTGAGTTGAATAGGATCCAATTGAGTTGCGAGTTACGAGTTGCGGGTTAAGAGTTAAATATGAACTGTTGAAACGATTGATAGAATTGCGGTATTGGGCTTACTGTAGCTTTACTAAATGTAAGTCACGTTTTAGTTGACTAACTCGTAACCCGTAACTAATGTCATACTGAGCGTAGTCGAAGTACGCAACCCATAACCAAATTCCTAATTATCTGCTGCCCAGCACACCTGTATCTCCCTTGGGCCTTTGTAAGGCATGCGGCCATGGCTGGTGCTGTAGTTGTCTATAGCCAGCACATCGCCCTTGCGCCAAGGGAAGATGACCATGTTCTTCCAAATCACCTCCTCCACATGTTTTACATATTCCACCGGTATAGGGCTACCATCGCGGAAGGTGCAGTTCATCGCCTGGTCACCATCTTTGGTGGTGAGTTTTTTAATGCCCGTCATGGCCGAAGTTACAAAATTGAACCAGTGCGCCTGTAGGTTTTTCTGCCGCTTGGCTATGTAACCATACTCAATGGCCGCTACCGCTTCGTGGAATACTTGCAGGTGGTTGTACCATACTTTTTCGCCCGTTATGGGGTGGCTTTTGGTGGCTTCTTGGTCGTTTATCAGGGTTAGCTTATCCTCATCTTTCCAGTGGAATTCCAGGCCGTTTTTAGCGCATTCAGCTTCCACTACCTTTTTATCGGTGGTTAAGAACATTTCATCCCAGCGCTTCAATTTCCATAGGTCGAATTTGGCCTTGGCCGCTGGGCCGTTGTAGTTGCGTACGTTTTTAATGCCTCGGCGCTCAAACTCCTCCCTAATCTTAGGGTCGAGGTCTTTATATACTTGGCGGAAGTTCACAATCGGCGTTTCGCCGTTTATCTCAGGCTCTATATGGCAATAAAAGAACAGCTTGCGCGGCGGGTTGGGCAAAAAGCTCATTTCGCAGTGCTGCATAATAGGGTAAAATGGCGGCAGCTCGCTCGCCGAAAACACATACTTGCTCACGGCATTTCGCGGCGAGGTGCCCAAGTAGTTGTTCTTTAGGTCAGGATCAACGCCCTGCGCCACGCTCTCAAACTGCTGCGGCCCATCCACCTCAAACCCACGGAACAGGATAGCGCCGTGCTCGGTAATCTTCTCGGTAATAAAGGCCTTGTTCTCATCCAACCACCGGCGTAGGCTGGCCGCATCTTTGGGTGCGCCATCGGCGGGTTGTATCAATAAGGGCAAAGGCTGTCCGGGGTTAAGGGAAGATATTTTTACGGCATTGGCGGTTTGGGCTTCCATATCACTGTGTTTGTGATTGAAAAATTACGAAAAATGTAGGGGATTGGGAAATGGGGTAGCTTGTTTTGGCTATAATATCTATATTCTTACAATCTATTTTTTCCGCCTCTTTCTTAAACGGAAATCATTGTATTTATTCCAAATACTAACCCCAACTAAAAGTATAAGGAATGCTATTACAAGATATAAACTGCCTTCAAAATCCTTTCTTCCCAACAATAGTAGCCAAAAATCGGTAGATAATGCAAAGCCATTTTTGGCAAACTGGGTTTCCATATCACTTATTTGTGATTGAAAAATTACGGAAAATGTGGGGGAATGGGAAATGGGGTTGTTAAATTTGCCGATCGGGACTTTTTACCTTACGTTCAATTAAATTCCTACCTATCATGTAACAGTAAATTGCTGATGGAATATAATACACGCTTATCCCGTCAACATTTACAACCTCAAATACATTTTTCGTACTAATTATCAACTCCTTGATCTTATTGGTAGCGCAGAAAGACATGTACTTATTTAATTCTTTTGGGTTGGTGTAAGCAGAGTTAGAGGTTTTTAATTCTGCAGCCCATTCAGGTTGGTTTAATCTATTTAGGTTTACCATATCTATCTCGCCTTTATTCCATCGGGCATAGTATAAATTCCTTTTCAAGGAGGAATGCTCCCACTGAGAAAAAATTGCTGTTTCAATCATTTTGCCTAAGGCTATTTCGCCTGTGCTTACCGCACTAAATAAAGCAGTTCGCAGAGAAGGATTGGTTAGATATGCCTTGAAATTATATGCCCGCTTAAAGCGTGAAGCTTTTTCATCCACACGGTGCACTATTCTAATTAAAAATGCTGCTTCTAGATATTCTAGATATCGCGTTAAAGTATGCTTGGAAACTTGCGACTTCATGCTCAACGCTTCTATCGAGATCTCATCGCCTGAACCATAAGCTATACTTGTAAACAAGGAGTTTAACTCTTGGGTATCTTCTATTCCATACAGACTCGGTAAATCCCGCTGAAGAACCTTTTCAATAATATCGCTTTTGATATACCTCTCCTTATCATCTTGAAGGTCTTTGCTTATTGTTACTTCCGGATATCCTCCATAATTGATGTACTCTATAAACTGTAAATTTAATTCTTCAATGTTGTTGGATGAATACATCGGTTGTAAATCGCCCTCAGGGTTAGGTTGCACCAAATCATTTAAGCCTTTTAATGAGAGGAATTCGTAAAATGTTAATGGAGGTAAAATGAAGTCAGTAAATCTACCAGCACCAGATTCTCTGCTTTTTAGCTTTAAGGCTGCTGCGGCGGAACCGGAAACAATAAACTTTGTATAGTGGAAGGTATCTACTAGTGATTTTAAATGGATTTCCCAATCCTTCAAATATTGTATCTCGTCAAAGAAGAAATACATGCCGTTAAAATCTTCTCTGTTTTGATGCAGTTTTACAACATCCATTAACTCTTCCAACCACACTTTATGGTAAACCGGCGTTTCAATGGAAATATAGCAAATGTCTTTTGGAGGTACTCCACTATCAAGCAGCCGCTGGATTGTATGGTATATCATTACTGATTTACCAATCCTCCTTTGTCCCATTAATACCACTGCTCTCTTTACAGCATTTTGAAACACCAACGGGCTGAATAGCTCAATGTATGGACGAGGTGTCATTCGGGTATAATAAGCATTTACTTTACCCGTATGCCACCAATCATTATCGATTTCTATGCGGCTAATAAGCTGTTCAAGTGGAATCTGGATCGGCATAAGAAAGCTTTATCCTCCAAAGATAAGGAAAATAAGCAAACTTAACTTAGCTTATTCTTCACTCACCACTTCAAACCGTTCCCTTTCCCAACCACTGGCCAGCGCCAAATCAAATGGCGGGGCTATGTATTGCTCCTCTGGCTCGGGGTGGGCTTTATATTTCTTGGGGTCCATAAGCGGTATGTGGTAGCCAATGCCATCGGCGGCTATGACAAACACCTGCATGTGGTTTTCGTCCTCCTCTGGCACAAACACCATGGCGGGTTTGTTTAGCAGTTCTTGTGGCAATACCTCATCTTGCTTGCCGAAGGTGCCCCAGCCGAGGGCAAGCGGCTCGGTATCTACCTCGGGGGTGTAGGCTAGGTAATTGATGACGCTGCAAAATGGGTCAAAATCAATATCGAAAGGGAAGGTAACCACCAAGCGCCCATCGTTGGCCACCACTAGGCGCGGGTACACCACCATATACTCGTTGTTGTACAGTTCGCTAAAATCGGCAAGTGCCTCCCGTAGCTCCGCTTGGGTTATGTTGCTCACTACTATCTGCTTATCGTTGGGTACCTCGGTGCTGGTATCTAGTGGTTCTTTATACGGCTCTTGTTTTTGCGGGCTAATGCGTGGTCGTATCAGAAACACATAGATTGCGGCCAGCCCCAGCGAGCCAACAAAAACATAATACATAATTTGGGTCTCCATAATAGCGGGTTGTAGCGTGCATCCCAAAGCTAATACTTTCGGTAGCGGTTTTTTGAGGCAAGGGTGTTTTTTTGTAACCTATTCGGTTTATCTTTAATGGTCACTAAAAAAGGCGAATTATGAAAACTACCGCTCTCCTATTGTTTATGGCTGTGTTTATGGCCGCACCAGTATTGTCCATGGCGCAAACCAACCCGGTGCCAAAGGGCTACAAACTAAAAAAAGAGGAAGACTACAAAAAGTACGAAGCCGATGTGCTGAAGTGCATTGAATGGTACGACAACACGCCTCTTAACAAGTACCCTGCCATCCGTAAAGAGGTGGAAGCATTCTTAATGGCATGGCACCAAGGCAGCCCAACGGTGACTATTGTGTTTGGGGAGATGGCGGTAAAGTGCGTGGAAGAAAACCCTACACTGCTGCTTACCTACATGAACGGCTGGACGAAATTTGTACTGCAAGGTGGCGACGACGAAGCCAATACGGCAGGGGCGTTGCTGGCCGCGCTAGAGCATACTATTACCACCTATAGCAACCCTAGCATCGGATTTGAAAAGAGTAAGCAACTGGATAAGCTGCAAAAAGCCCGCGACAAAGGCACCTTAAAAGGCATGGCCGAAAAAGAAGCCAGCCAGTATGTGAAGAAGTGATGCTTCGCGGACGATGGACAATGGACTGCTGCAGTTATTTAGCTCCCCTCCCTGCTTACCGGCAGGCAGGGTTTTCTCAAGAGCCTGTCCTGAGCGTTTGCCGAAAGAAGGGGTGGGGGTGGTGAGCACAGACCAAGGACGATGGACGAAAGACCGATAACTAAACATTACGGCGCCATTGCCATAAATATCTTGTAGCCAACGACTTGTAAGGGTGCAAGTGGTTGGCAATTTGGCTAAGTTTACCTTCTAGCTCTTTATCCTCTATTAGGTTGTATGCCTCGCACATGGCCTTTTTCAACTGATAGTCCGAGCTGGGGAAGATATTTGGTCGCTCAAGCGTAAACAGCAAAATCATCAATACCGTCCATTCTCCTACACCTTTAATGCCATCCAACAAGGCGAACACCTCCCCATCGGTGAGGTTGGCCCAATCAATTTTATGGTACTTATTTTCTACCCAGCGGGCAGCCCACAACTTTAGCGATTTATCTTTTTGATGGGATAGCTTTAAATGGCCAAGCACCTCCAGTTCAGGGTTTAGAAAAGTATCAGGGTTAATGGGGGCACCGTTCAGTAGTTTTTTGAGTCGAGGGTATCGAAAGGCAGCGTTGGTAGGCACATAGTGGATACGCATATCCAAAATGCAACTAGCCAAATCCTCGAATACATCATGGGTATTGCGGTATGCAGGCACCTCCATACTATCAATAACACTCGATAGTACAGGGTCGGCTTTTCTCAAATGTTCAATTTGCTCCTGTATTAACATTTCAACAAAACAGCCATTTGCTGATTTGGTTTTTGAGGTAGGTAGATAAAGTATGCTAACAATAATGGCAAAGGCTGTTTTGTTTGGTGTTGATTTCTCATCTTTACCAAAAACCAATGTATATGAAAGGGCTCATCACGTTTTTTATAGCTATAGGTATTTCTATAGCGGCTATGGCACAGGCACCTCAGGCAATTAATTACCAAGCCGTATTGAGAGATGCATCGGGCACAGTGCTGGCCAACCAAGGTGCTAATCTGCGTTTTACCATTTTGCAAGGTTCAGTGAGCGGTACAGCCGTGTATACCGAAACCCATGCTGTAACTACCTCTTCTTTTGGGGCTTTCAATGTCGGTATTGGTAATGGCACCCCAACTTTGGGTAGCTTCGCTGGTATCAATTGGGCTAATGGACCCTATTTTTTGCAAACGGAGTTGGACAATGCCGGCACTTACGTAACCTTAAGCACCACGCAATTCCTTTCGGTGCCCTATGCGTTGTATGCTGGCAATGTGGCCAATGCTGCTCCATGGAGTGGGTGTATCGATACTATTCCTGGCACTGACTTTAGTATTACATCAGATACGCTGTATGTTCAAAACAATCGTACAACACAAGAATTGGGAATATTGCCTACCAGCAACTTGGTTTTATCACTGTCTGGTCTTTCGATCTTTGTAAAGATATTTGTGAATGGACAACTCAGCAGTGTTGCAAGCCCATTTAACGCAGGAGGTATCAACGCGGTAATTATTACCGGTCCTGGTGGTGGTGGTCAAGCCATTTTAAATTCGGGAGACATAATTGTAACGCAATTTATGTTTGATGCTTACCCGTGCAAAAAAATATTCCTGCATACCACCATTGTGCCTTAATGGCCTGCGAGGTTTAGGTTACGGTATCACAATGTTGTGCTCATGCTTCACCAAGCATGTTTCGGTATGTATCAAAAATTCTATTTTGACAATATCGCCAGAGATTAAATTCCTAACAGAGGCGGATGCAAATGGGGCTATTATGGATAAGCCGGTTCCTTCTATCTTTTTAAAAACGCCATTTACATACACCTTGGAGTTTACCAAAGCTATCGACATGCTTTCCCATAGAGCGGGGCTAGTATTGTAATAAACTTGGTATGTTCCGTTGTTATAAAGGGAGTCGTTATCAAAAATGAATTCTCCAGGTAAAGACGCTCTTACGCAGTTGCCGTTGTTAGCTGCTACTAAGGCCGTATCAGCAACTCCTGCCCGCTCGCTATATAGCGCATAGGGTACCGATAGCATTTCGGTAGCGCCCATACTGGTGTAGGTACCGGTGTTGTTTACATCTAGCTCCACCTCTAAGAAAAAAGGCCCTACCGCCCAGTTGATGGCGGGGAAACTACCGGTTGATGCCGTACCGCGGCCAATTTGCAGAGCAAAGCCGCCGAAAGGGCTGGTGGTAGTGGTATGTTCTTCTTGATAGACTACTGCTCCTGTAGCTGTAGATTGCCTTACCGAGAACCGCACACTAAGTGGTTGCGATGCAAGCAGCACTCCAGAAATGTCCCTCGCCGAACCTTGGTAAGATAATGCCTGTGGTGCTTGTGCCAGTAATGCCACTGAAACTAACAGCAGCAGTAGCGAGAATATTCCTTTCATAAATTGACCCTTTTACTTTAATACTGTTAATGCGGTTGGACGGCACTAAAATACAAAAAATAGCATGCATTATATGGAGAAAGGCGGCAATATGCTGCTATAAGCGCGAGCTATCATCGCAAAAGCCATAACTTTGCAGCAACTTAAAATTACGAGATGAACTGGCTGATACTGATAATTGCGGGGTTGTTTGAGGTGGGCTTTACTACCTGCTTGGGCAAGGCCAACGAAACCACCGGTGCGGCAAGCAACTGGTGGATGGCGGGTTTTTATGTCTGTATCATTATTAGTATGGGGCTATTGAGTAAGGCTATCGAGACTTTGCCCATAGGCACCTCTTATGCCGTATGGACGGGTATCGGTGCGGTTGGTACCGTTATTGTGGGTATCTGGCTCTTTAAGGAACCCGTTGATTTTTGGCGCATCTTTTTTATTACGACCCTTATAGGCTCCATTGTTGGGTTGAAGTTTGTGTCTCATTAGTGCTCTCGGCTAGTATGACGAAAGTCATTGGCGATGGCGATCTATCTCAGCCGATTATGGCGTTTGCTTGTCCATCTTTGTTGCAAACCAGCAGCAATGGGAACCATAAACAAAGTGTGGCACGAGGCAAACCGAATATCCAATAGTCCTAACTTGCAGCAGCGCATCGATTGGCATTTGAGCCATATACGGTTCTGCTCTTGCCGAGAGATACCCTGTGCGCTGCGGGAGGAGATAATGAAAAGGGGCTATAAAATATCCGAGGGTGACCCCATGCAGTAAAAGTTCGTATTAAAACGCCAAGTAAAAGTCCTTTGTTAATTCCCGATACTCCGCGGTGTATTGCAGCGGGGCGGTTTCTATGGTTACAGTAGTTGTGGTTAGTGACTGCTGTTTGCGGCCGTACTGCAGCATTATGCGCTTAATTTCGCCGCCTGCGGTGCCTTTTACATAACAGCATCGGGTAGGGTAGAGGTGGTGTAGTGAGGCGGTGGTAGTGGCGGGCACCTCCAAGTCGATAGGGAGTATGATGGCTAGCCTGCCATCAGTAGTGAGCCACTGGGCAACGAAGGCCATTAAATCAGTAAGCGGTAAAGTATCATTATGTCTGGCCAAGTTGCGGTTGGCTAAGGGTGTTTTATAGGCATTGTTAAAATAAGGCGGATTGCTGATGATGAGATCAAACGGCGCTGTTGGTTGGTATTGCTGTAGCGGCACGCACTGTCCAGTCAACTCACCTGCCCATGGCGAAGCGGCAAAGTTCTCCGCAGCCTGTGCGGCGGCTTCGGGGTCTATTTCCAGGGCTTCAACACGCGCAACTCCTCGCTGTGCCAGCATCAGGGCAATAATGCCGCTACCAGTACCCACATCCAGCGCACGCTGCACACCATCCACGCCTGCCCATGCGCCCAGCAACACGCCATCGGTATTAACCTTCATGGCGCAGCGGTCGTGCTGCACCTCGAATTGCTTGAAACGGAATGTTGGACGATGGACCATGGACGATGGTTGTTTCATTTTTAAGTTAGTTAATTGAGCATCTGTAAATTTGGTCTGTGGTCCGTCGTCCGTGGTCCATCCATGGTCTATCGTCCTTGGTCCATCGTCTGCGCAGCCAACTGCCTCCAAAATTCCCAAATCACAATCCCTGCGCTTACCGAAATATTGAGCGAGTGCTTGGTGCCGAACTGTGGTATCTCCACCACGCCATCCACCAGTGCCATCACTTCATCGTCCACGCCGCTTAACTCATTGCCGAAAATGATGGCATGCTTGCCACCCGGTTGCAGTTGCAGCTCGTGTAGCATAGTGTGGCCTTCGGCTTGCTCTATGGCCCATACGTAGTAGCCGGCAGCTTTTAGTGCTTGCACTGCTAGGGTGGTCGTATCGAAGTATTGCCAATCCACGCTTTCGGTAGCACCGAGGGCGGTTTTATGTATATCGCGGTGAGGAGGCTTATCAGTAAAGCCGCACAGGTAGATGGCCTCTGCCCTAAACGCATCTGCCGTGCGGAAACACGAGCCCACATTGTTGTGGCTGCGGATGTTATCCAGCACTATTACCAGCGGGGTTTTGGGTGCAGCCTTATATTGCTCCACATCCATTCGGCCGAGGGCATCGTTCGGTATTTTGGGGAATTTCATGGGCACAAAGGTAAGACCCGAGAGCGGTAATAGTTAAGTTTGATATTGTTATATTAGGGCTACCTAACTGCAAGAGTATGATGGCCCTTTTGAGAGTACTGATGTGCATCGTAAGTATCTTTTGCTTTGCCACTGCACACACCCAAACTCAAACAATCGATCACCCTGAATGGAAGACATACTTTGACCAGTATTTAGTTGACGGCTCGCTCATTTTGTATGATTTGAAGCAGGACAAGTACCATGTTTATAACTCTACTCAGCTAGATCAATTTTATACGCCTGCTTCTACCTTCAAAATATTCAATTCGTTGGTGGGCTTAGAAACCGGCGTAATAATAGACGAGAACTTTCTAATCCCTTGGGACAAGGTACAACGCCAAAATCCAAACTGGAATCAAGACCATACCTTGAAAAGTGCTTTTACCAACTCCACTGTTTGGTATTACCAAGAACTAGCAAGAAGGGTAGGCGGAAAACAGATGAAATATTGGCTCGACAAAGTGGGCTATGGAAATGCGGATACTACTGGCGGTATTGATAGGTTTTGGTTAACTGGCAATTTGCGCATAACTCCACAGCAACAGATTAAGTTTTTGGAGCTATTGCAGGCGAACCGACTTCCTTTTTCCACAAAAACAATGAATACAGTTAAGGAAATAATGATAGTAGCCGATAGCACGAACTATACCATCAGGGCGAAAACGGGTTGGGCATATCAAGACCTAGCAGATATAGGGTGGTATGTAGGCTATATAGAAACCGATGACAACACCTATTTCTTTGCCGTTTGCATACAAGCGCAAAGTCTACAGCCAACTTTTGCCATGGCGCGCACAGTTATTGCAGATAGTATCTTCAACAAGCTCAATCTTATTAAAAAGTAAAGTTATTACTCCAATGTACAGAGGTATGAGCGGTTCAATGAGTCGGTAGCGTTGAGTTCAATAGCACTTTGCGAACACAGGTCGCGGGCCTCCTCGCGGCTCATGGATGAGTAGGTGAAAGTATGAGTTATCTCGTTTTGGTCGGCGGTGTCAAAACAAATACAACTATGGTCTTTGGTACACGATGCCACGCCTACCATCATCAGCAAGCCAGCACCCATCAATAGCGTTTTCATGTGTTCGTGTTTTATTGTTGATTGCGGAGGGGCAAAGGCTGTGCCATGGTTAATTTGAAAATTTGAAAATGAGGAAATTTGAAAATGAAGCAGTCTTATGTCTTGTATCATTCGACTACGCTCAGGATGACATTTCTAATATCTTGTGTCTAGCCACTACCTTTGCCTTATGACCTTTGCCGATAAAATCTTACAGTTTAACTCAGAGCTACACCTCGACCCAGCTTTGCTGCCCGATGGCATTGGGGTGATGAACCCCTACAAAGGCGAGAATGCCGAGGTGGTATGGGATATTAGCACGCAGTTTTATCGCAAGTTTTACAGTGATGAAAAGCCCCGCCGTTGTATATTAGGCATCAACCCTGGCAGGCATGGGGCGGGCGTTACGGGCATACCGTTTACCGATACCAAGCGATTGAACGAAGTGTGCGGCATCCCCTTTAGCAAGTTCCATACCTTTGAGCCTTCGTCGGTATTTGTGTATGAGGTGGTGAAGGCGTTCGGGGGTGCCGAGCGGTTTTATAGTGAGTTCTACATCAACTCCATTTGCCCCCTCGGCTTTGTGAAGTTGAACGAGGCCAATAAGTGGGTAAACTTTAACTATTACGACCGCAAGGATTTGCAGCATGCCGTAGAGCCGTTTATTCTCGAAACGCTGAAAAAACAAATCGATTTAGGGTTAGATAAGGAGACCGTCTATTGTATGGGTTCGGGCAAAAACGTAGACTTCCTTACCCAGTTTAATGCCAAACATCGCCTATTCGGTAGAATCGCTGGGCTTGATCATCCGCGGTTTGTAGTGCAATACAAGCAAAAGCAAATGGCCGACTACGTTCAGCGCTACTTGAATGCCTTTAACAACCCAAACTTATGAGCTTGTTGCCCCAATACCTAGAGCCTGGCGATACCATTGCCATTGTTTGCCCTGCCCGTAAAATGATGGCTGCAGAGCTACATCCCGCTATTGCAATTTTAGAAAGCTGGGGATATAAGGTAAAGCTGGGCAGCAGTGTGGGTGGTGAGCACCACCAGTTCAGCGGAACGGATGAGGAGCGTGCTGCAGATTTTCAACAGCAGTTTGATGATCCAACGGTAAAGGCCATTATCTGCGCGCGGGGTGGATACGGCACGGTACGCATTGTGGATCGATTGGATTTTAGTCAATTTCGCCAACAACCCAAATGGATAATTGGCTACAGCGATATTACTGTGCTGCACGGGCATTTGCTGCAGTTCGGTATTGCCACGCTACATGCGTCTATGCCTGTAAACTTCCCCACCAATACGCCCGAAGCACTCGATAGCCTGAAAGGTGCACTTGCTGGTGAGCCTCATTCATTTAATATCGAGCCACATGAGTTTAATCGCATTGGCAGTGCCGAGGGCATTTTAGTTGGGGGCAACCTTTCGGTGCTGCTTAGTATGAGTGGCAGTGTTTCGGATATTGATACGAGGGGTAAAATTCTGTTTCTAGAAGACCTCGATGAGTACCTCTACCACATCGACCGCATGATGGTGCAACTAGACCGCGCTGGTAAATTAGAACACCTTGCCGGATTAGTTATTGGCGGCTTTAACGATATGCGAGACAACGCCATCCCTTTTGGGCAAACTGCCTACGAAATCATTCAAGAACAGGTTTCGGGTTATAACTTCCCTGTTTGTTTCGGTTTCCCCGCTGGTCATATTGCCGATAACCGGGCGTTGGTAATGGGCGGGAAGTACCGGTTGGAAGTGAAATGCGATAAGACTTTGTTGGCGTTTCGGAACTAGTGCTAAGTGGGTGTTAGGAGAAGAAAGACCCTGTGTCTCGATATTGGTATCTATTGTTACGCATCTTTTTTCTGTATCCTTTTGTTGCGAATCTTCCGCAACTGTTTTTTTACGGTTCCCACTTTATTATTTGCTATGTAAGTGGAAATTGTTTTTTGTTCTTCCGCTGTCAAGGGTTTTTCTCCACCAATAAAATCAACATCCAAATATTTTTTTGAATTTTTCATTTTGTCAGTTTTTAAAGTACTTTTCAATCAACTTCAGTGCTGCGGTTTTGTCAACAATCATAATCCTTCCTCCCACGTGAACTGCGCCTAGAACATCAATGTAATGTTGAATCAAGTTTGACTTAGATACAAAAGCTACATTGCCTTCATGACCTCGTTGAAAGGATAGTTTACAAGCAAAGGCTACCAAATTTCCCGGTACCCCTAAATAAACCTTATCCTTTCCCTTATTAAAAATAGCACTTTCAATTAAATGCATGTAAACATGATCAGCTTTTATTTCTAAGCTCACTATACCTTGAACAATTGCTGAATTGTTTAAAATAGTAAGTTTATACACCTCTTTTTCTGGCGCCTTATATTCTTGCACCCAATTAAACAACCAACCATTTTTCTTAATAATAAGTTTGATTTCCGCCTTAGTTAAAAGGGAAATCTCCGTTTGAAAAACATCCCCAGTTACAGCATTCTGAATGGAATTGGTGAGTTTATCTATTTCTATGTCAATGCCTGTTTCTTTCATTTTCACCTACTAAATTATAATATTTTCGTTTGCTTTCAGGGTATCGTCCATCGTCCAAAAATCATTTATCCCCCCGCAACTTCCCCATATCTCGACGCTCTTTTTTGGTGGGGCGGCCAGCTCCACGATCTCGGTTAGGGAATAGGAATACGGAGGGCAGCTTGCCTTCTTGTTGTTCAGGTGGGGTAATATCTTCGTAGCAGGCTTGGGCTTCGGGGGCACCAACGCGCTTGTCAATCAGCTTTATAATCTTGTATACTAAGCGTTGCTGCTCTCGGGTTATCTGCACGGTGTCGCCCACCTTCAGCTCTTTAGCGGGCTTTATGCTGTCGCCCTCCAGTTTCACCTTGCCTGCATTGCAGGCATCGGCCGCTACGCTGCGGGTTTTAAACACCCGCACCGCCCACAGCCACTTATCCGCGCGTAATTTCTCCATAGGATATCCTAATTACGCTAAAAACCTTGAGATTGTCTATAAAAATATGAGCGCACAGTCAGTTCAAAAACTACACCTTCGGCTTCAAATTCCTGTTACGGAAGTACTCAATAAATGGAGGTAAAATGGATAGGAAGATGATACCGAAAATAACCAAGGTAAAGTTCTTCTTCACCGCCGGTAGGTTGCCAAACAGATAGCCGATAATTAAAAAGCCCGCTACCCAAAGGAAGGCACCGATAACATTGTAGGCAATAAAGCGGCTGTATTTCATGGTACCTACGCCCGCCACAAACGGTGCAAACGTGCGTATGATAGGTATAAAGCGCGCAATAATAATGGTTTTACCACCGTATTTTTCATAGAAAGCCTCGGTTTTGAGCAGATACTCTCGTTTGAAGAATCGATAATCGCGCTTAAAGACCTTAGGCCCGACGTAATTGCCAATGGAGTAGTTAACGGTATCGCCCAAAACGGCTGCAACGAACATAATTATGAACAACAAGAAAACATTGAGGGGGCTGCCATCAGTAGCCGCAAGCGCGCCACAAGCAAACAGCAACGAATCGCCGGGTAAGAAGGGCATTACTATTAGACCCGTCTCAATAAAGATAATCAGAAACAAAATGATGTAGGTGAGTGCGCCGTATTCCGCCGCCCAATCATTAAGATGCACATCCAAATGAAGAAAAAAGTCTAAAAATTCCTTGAGGTATGACATAGCGGCAAAACTAACACGAATAGTTGCAATGTTATAACCACGATAGCAATTTAACTTAAGCAAGTTCTATTTGCGAGCTGTGGTAGCAAGTAGCAGTAGCAACTTAAAACGAGGTATCGGAAATGTTAAATTTTTGCCCTTGCGCATAAATTTCTACGTTAAAAGACCTATCTTAATGTCTCAATAACGACAAAAGACATTTTCCAAGACAGTCCGACAACTGGGAGGGCTAAAGCAACCCCGCTAACCGCGGAGCAGTTTTAGCCCTTTTTTATTGCCTTCACTCAATCGCAATTGCCATCCACATCGCAGCTTTGGCCATTTTGCACCTGCAATAGTTTAGTGGGGTTTTCCTGTTTCCATTCGGCGAAGGCGGTATTAAGCACTTGCAGAAACTGCTCACTAGGTTGTGCACCGCTCACTGCATATTTTCTATTGATAACGAAGAAGGGCACACCTCGCACGCCAATACTTTGAGCTTCTTTTACATCGGCCCATACGTCTTGCGCATAGGCATCGCTAGCCAATACCTCGGCTACTTTGCTGCCATCTAATCCTATCTGTTTGCCTATTTCGGTGAGCACCGTGTGGTCGGCAATATTTTTGCCATCGGTAAAGTAGGCTTTAAACAAAGCTTCCTCGGCGGCATCATCCAATCCATCTTGCTTGGCCAGTTGGCTCAACCGGTGCGCATCGAATGAGTTGGCTTTAATGGCCTTGTCAAAATTGTAAGTAAGCCCCGCTTCCTTAGCCATATTGGCCACGTTCTGGTGCATTTGTTTGCTCTGCTCTAGGCTCATACCCTTCCGATCGGCTAGGTATTGATACACGGTGGTGTTGCCGTCGGCCTTCATATCAGGGTCTAGCATAAAGCTGTGCCACTCAATTTTTACGTCTTGGGCATTATCAAATTGGCCAAGCGCCTGCTCAAACTTGCGCTTGCCGATATAACAAAACGGACACATCACGTCCGACCAAATTTCTACTTTCATAAAATCAAAGCTAGTTGAATGTTGTAACATTGAAGGTTGGCAAAAGGTGCCAACAACTATTTGCGTTTTATAACTTTAGCTTCCAGCAATTTCTTCAGGTAATCTTTAGTACCGTCGGCTTCGTTCCCGAAAGCAAACCAAGACAGGAAGAAGAAAAACATGTAAAAGAATACAACTAAAAGTGGTCCAATAACATTTTCGCGGTTCAATCCAGTTTCGGCCACTCTATATATAACCGCCCCCGTAAAAAAAGTAATCCCCGACAGCCATATTATAGAGAAGGTTTTGATAAACACTGCCAGTCGAAATTTTATAGCCACACGGCTGCCATTGGGCGTTGGCTCAATAGTGCCATGCAACAGTGGGAGAAAGCTATTTTTGTACTTAATGTTTCTAAAAATGCGAAACTGGGTTTTGGATTTCCATTTACCGGAAAAACGTTTGGACGAGCGGGATGGGAAGTAAAATGAATCGTTTTGATTATCAATTATTAGATCCAGTCGCTCAAATACTTCTTGGGGCGTAAGGTTGGTTTCATAAACTACATGGTCATGGGGTAATATCATTATTGCCTTTTTTGTAAATATAGAGAATTAGCCAGAAGGCTATTTATTAAAGGGTTCTGGAAAAGATTGTCGTTCCTTTCTATCATCCCGTTCCCAAGTAGTGGTTTTGTGCAAGTTATACCTTAATTCTAATCCATCTTGCTCTTTTTTTGTTATCGGTAGCCCTTGTGCATCATAGTATTTTATGTAGCTGTGGCGCATAAGAGCGTTGGTGGTATCCAGTTGCGTATATGTTATTTGGGTGAGTAAGGAAGTGGTGCCTTGATAATGGTATTCCGTTTTTATCTGGCTGCCGAACTTTCCCCTGTGTTCAGCTAGGAAGTCAGCAAAATAAACTTGATTTTTCAGTATTATCCTGCCCAAGCTATCATATACAAAAGTTGTTTCTGAAGCCCAATTAAATGAGCGAATCGGCCTACCTTTTTCATCAAAATCCCAGACGGCAACTATGCATTGAGGTGGCCGCATATAATAGTACTGGAAGAGCTTCCGTTCGGTAGAATCATAACTATACAGATAAAAATAGTCGTGGTCGTTATATTCGTAGTCAATAATTTCCCAGCCCAAATGATTATACCAATGGTGCTCATCAACTGCCCCAAACATATTTACTGGGTCTTCAAACAGTAAATTTCCCAGCGTATCATAGTAGGATATGTTGAAGGTGTCGTCGTTCGTAATGTCTGGATTATTGAAACACCCACCAGTAGAAGCGCAAAACGCCACTATTTCTCTGATACCGTTTGCTCTCAAAGCATCGCGCTCTGGGTTGGGGAATAGGATATCGGTTATTGCTAATGGCTTAGGCACTTGCTGGCAAGCTAGCAATTGCATTATCATTAAGAAAATAAGTGTCGCCCTAAGCAATGCTTTCTTTTGATATAAATATAGATAATGCCAAACGAAATGTTGGGTAATGTCGTTTTCTCAATCATCCACCCAATCCACGTTTCCCACACCCTATTGTTATTATCTACTAAATAAAATAGCCAAAAGGGGTGTTATCTTTGCTTCGATTAGTATCAAGTAGTGAGTATCAAGTATCAAGTAGCGGTGCGTTGAGTGCCAAAATACATTGTACTTCGTACATCGTACATTGTACATCAAACCATGAGTGAAGAGTTAGAAGACCTACCTGCAGACGAGATACAACCAACTGGCGACGGCGAGCAACTATCGGGCTCGGTGGCGGTGGGCGGTATGTATAAGGATTGGTTTCTGGATTACGCCTCTTACGTAATCCTCGAGCGTGCTGTGCCTGCCATTGAAGATGGCCTGAAGCCGGTGCAGCGCCGCATCCTTCATGCCATGAAGGAGATGGACGATGGCCGTTTCAATAAGGTGGCCAACACCATCGGGCAGACGATGCAGTACCACCCCCACGGCGATGCCTCCATCGGCGATGCCATGGTAAACCTCGGGCAGAAAGACCTTTTAATAGAAACCCAAGGTAACTGGGGCGACATCCGCACTGGCGACGGCTCAGCAGCCCCGCGTTACATCGAGGCGCGCCTGAGCAAGTTTGCGCTGGAAGTTGCCTTTAACGACAATACTACTGAGTGGCAACTCTCCTACGACGGACGTAAGCGCGAGCCGGTTACCCTGCCCATGAAATTCCCGCTGCTGCTGGCACATGGTGTGGAGGGTATTGCGGTTGGCTTGGCCACCAAGGTACTGCCCCACAACTTTATAGAGTTGATTGATGGCTCCATTGCGATATTGAAGGGCGAGAACGTTATCATCTATCCTGACTTTCTTACCGGTGGCTCGGTAGATGTAGCCGAATATAATGGCGGTGCCCGTGGCGGCCGTGTAAAGGTTCGCGCCAAAATTGAGGCACCCGATAAAAAGACCCTTATCATAAGGGAAATACCCTTCGGTACTACTACTACCAGCTTGATTGATAGCATCATCAAAGCCAATGATAAGGGTAAAATTAAGATTAAGAAGGTGGTGGATAACACTGCTGCCGATGTGGAGGTAGTAATTGAGCTGGCACCAGGTATTTCGCCGGACGTAACCATTGATGCGCTCTTTGCCTTTACGGAGTGCGAGGTGAGTATCTCGCCCAACGCCTGTATTATCATTCAAGATAAGCCGCACTTCCTCAACGTAAACGAGATACTGCGCCTATGCACGTTCCAAACCAAAGAACTGCTGCGCCGCGAGCTGGAGATTGAGAAAAAGGCACTGGAAGAAAAGTGGCACTTTGCATCGCTAGAGAAGATATTTATTGAGAACCGCATTTACCGTGATATTGAGGAAGAAGAAACTTGGGAAGGTGTTATCAGCGCTATCGACCGTGGTTTGGAGCCGCACAAGAGCATATTTTATCGCGAGATTACCGAGGAGGATATCATCAGGCTTACCGAAATCCGCATCAAGCGTATCTCTAAGTTTGATGCCTTCAAGGCCGATGAGCATATTAAAAAGTTAGAAGAGGAACTGAAGCAGGTAAAATACCACCTGAAACACCTTACCGACTATGCGATTGCCTACTACCAGCGTCTGAAAGATAAATTCGGCAAGGGCCGCCACCGCAAAACGGAGATACGCCAGTTTGATAATATACAGGCAGCGCAAGTAGCAGTGGCCAACCAAAAGCTATATGTGAACCGCGAAGAGGGTTTCATTGGCTACGGTATGAAGAAGGACGAATACATTGGTGATTGCTCGGATATTGATGATGTGATTGTTTTCCTAGAAGATGGCCGCTACCAGGTAACCCGTGTGAGCGAGAAGGCTTTCGTAGGCAAGGGTATCATCTATGCCGGGGTTTGGAAGAAGGGAGACGAGCGCATGATATACAACGCTGCTTATTGGGATACCAAGAGCAAGCGCGCGTTTGTAAAACGTTTCGCGGTACCAGCCGTAACCCGCGACAAAGAATACGACGTAACCCAAGGCAGTAAGTCCAGCAAGGTGCTCTACTTTAGCGCTAACCCCAATGGCGAGGCGGAGATTGTGGGCGTGCAGCTTACGTTGGGTAGCTTGGCCCGGGTAAAGAAGTTTGAATTCGACTTCTCGCACCTGGAGATAAAAGGCCGCACCAGCAAGGGTAATACCCTTACCAAGTACCCAGTGAAGAAAATTGAGAAGATATCCTCGGGCACTTCTACGCTGGGGGGTATAAATGTATGGTTGGATGAGTCGGTAGGGCGCTTGAATATGGACGAGCGTGGCCGCTACCTGGGCAATTTTGAGGGCGACGACAAGATACTGGTTATTTATAAAGATGGGCACTACGAGGTAACCGGCTTCGAAATGACGAACCGCTACGAGTTGGGCGACATTAAAATATTGCAGAAGCTAGATGTAGATCAAGTGGTTACTGCCATACATTACGACGGCGAGAAGCAGAACTACTTTGTGAAGCGTTTCTTGATAGAGCAAACCAAGCCAGGGCAGAAATACCTCTTCATCAGCGAAGCGAAGGAAAGCAAGCTAACGCTAGTAACGCTGGATAACCGCCCGAATGTAGAAGTAAAAGTAACCAAGGGCAAAGCCAAAACTCCGGAAACAGAGTTAGTCGCCTTAGCAGACTTTATCGATATAAAAGGATGGAAGGCGCTGGGCAACCGCATTAGCCTAAACGATGTGGTGAGCATTAAAGCTCTCGACAGCGACCCCGATCCTGAGCCGGAAGTTATGCCTGTGGGTGGCGATGACGATGATACTGATGATGACGACACCTTGAACGACGATGCTACCAGCGAAGATGATAGCGAGGATGATGATGCGGCAGAAACAGCTGATGATGAAACAGCTGATGATGAAGTGGATGAGGACGTAGCAGTAGAAAAACCTGCCCCAAAGCAAGCCGCACCCAAACCAGTAGAAAAACCAGTTGAACTGGCCAAGCCAGCGACCTCACCATCAACCCCTAAACCTGAGCCGCCGAAGCCCGAGGTAAAGAAAGAAACAGAAACAGAGCGGGGAAAAGGTGATATTAAACCCGACGACTCTATGCTAAGCACTGGCAGCGAGGTGGAATGGGATGTAAAAAAGAACACCAAAACCACCAAGCCACCTACGGATGGCGGCCAGCAGAGCTTGTTTTAATAGTAGTTTTGTGAGCCAGAGGCTCATGGATCAGCAACCGCGCGTCTGGGGACGCGGGTTAACAATCTACTCCAGTTACATGATTGTGTTAATGATTTCATGAAGATTTTTGTATTATCGTATTTCGTCTATTTAGCAATCTTTTTTGCTCAGGAATTAAAAGCGCAAACCCCGGCACCCACCGAGGTCATTAGACTTGAAATCATTACGGTTTCAGAACTTCCCAATAAACGGGCAGCCATTGAAGTGATAGATAGAAACTCAGGGCAGGATGATCTCTGTTCAGAAGCCACTAAAATGCGCTGTGGATCAGTTTCATATAATCCCTTTGATTATTGGGGCAGATACACTTACATATACGGCCCTGAGAGATTTTGGGCATTACTTCCTTTGATGGTACAACGTTAAGTAATATGAATTATCAAACCTCAATTACCTTCAGCTCGCAACTTTAAGGCTTCATTCATTTGCTGAAAGCCTTGCAGTGTATTGGTATCAAGCATCTTGGCGAATAGCGGTACTAGTATACCCGTAAACACTTCGCGGTGCAGCAGGGTAGTGGTACCATCAGCATTAGGGGTGAGCTGGAAGATGTGCTCGCCATCAAACAAGCCTTTTACGAACAACTTGCCTTTCCAGCGGAACTCTCTATTGGCTATAAATGCCAGTACGGTAGGCTTAAAAGTCATGCCCTGCGCGCCGGGCGGCTCTATGCGTGCCGTAATGGTGTTGCCCACTTTAGGCTCGCCCGTAATGGATTTGATAAAAGGGTTCCACTGGGGGTATCGGGCAAAATCGGTCAATATTTGCCATACTTTCTCAGCAGGGGCATTGATAACTATTTGGGTGCGAACTTCTTTCGGTTGCTTTTCCATAACACATCGTTTGTTTAGTGATACTACAAAGTTGGCCTGAAAATGAACGCGTGCGCTTGATAAAAATCAAGAAGTTATTTGGTCGACAGTCCACGGTCCACGGTCGACAATACATGGTGATATTGGTTATAGATTGTTGGGGGGAATGGCCCATCAGCATATCATCATATTAACCTTTCAATTGCTTACTCCGCAATCTACTTAGGGTTTCGGGGGTCATGCCTATCATGCTAGCCAAGTATTGCAGCGGCACTTGGTTAAACAGCTCGGGGCTATCGGCTAGCAGGCGGTGGTATCGCTCTTCGGCCGTCATGTGAAGGTGGCTAAAGATGCGCTCTTCCAGCATTACAAAGCATTTGGCCACAAACAGCTTGTCCAGCTCTTGCCATTTGGGTATAGTCTGGTTTAGGTTTTGGTAAGCCGTGCGGTCAATGGAGTAAAGTGTGCAATCGGTAAGCGCCTGTATATTCCATCGGCCAGGCGTTTGGAAAACAAAGCTTGCCAAGTCGGTAACAAAATATCCTTTCGATGATATCCACTGTGTTACCTCTTTTCCATCCACCTCGCGGTACAGCCTTATCAGCCCGCTCGTTATAAAGGCCAGCCTATCACAATAGCGGCCCTGTTTCAAGAAGTAGTCGCCCTTCGCAAACTCCAGTGGCCTAAACTGCCCGGCAATCGCCGCTAGCTCATCCTCCGCCACGGGGAAAAATAGCTTGATGTATGTGGCTAGCTCATGCATGATGGGGAGGTTTATTACCCTTTAAAAATACAAAGAATCGAGCAACGGCATTTTATCCTGAAAATACCATGAATATTTTGGCACAAAATTCTCTGTAGATTGTTAACTCAATTTGCACATCAGCACATTGGTACATTATCACATTAAAACATGCCCCTACTCGAGTTCAACAGCAAAGGTATATACTGCCAGCAGGCCGATGTGTACATCGACCCTTGGCGGCCCGTGGACCGCGCTATCATTACGCATGGCCATAGCGACCATGCGCGCTGGGGCATGGGGCACTACCTTTGCCACAAGCATACAGCGCCCATCATCCGCGCAAGGCTGGGGGTTACCAATATTGATACAGTGGAGTACGGCGAAACGTGGAGCAAAAACGGGGTTACCTTTAGTCTGCACCCGGCCGGGCACGTAATCGGTTCGGCGCAGGTGCGCGTGGAGTACCGCGGCGAGGTGTGGGTGGCCAGCGGCGACTATAAGCTACAGCACGACAACTTTAGCACGCCATTTGAACCCGTGCGCTGCAACGTGTTTATTACCGAGTGTACCTTCGGCCTGCCCATATACCAATGGCAGCCGCAGGAGGTTATCTTTAACGACATCAACAATTGGTGGCTCGAGAACAGCGAGCAGGGCAAAACGAGCGTCATTTTCGGCTACTCGCTGGGCAAAGCGCAGCGCATATTGCAAAACTTGGACGAGAGCATCGGCCCCATCCTTACCCATGGTGCTATCGAAAACATGAACAAGGTAATACGAGAGGAGTGTTGCCCGCTAAAGCCCACCACGCTTATTACACGAGATACGCCCAAGAGTGCCTGGGCGGGTGGACTGGTAATAGCACCACCCAGCGCGGCTGGCACTGCTTGGATGAACAAATTGAAGCCCTTGAGCACCGGCATTGCCAGTGGGTGGATGAGCTTGCGCGGTGCCCGCCGCCGCCGAGCGGTGGACCGTGGCTTTGCCCTAAGCGACCATGCCGACTGGAACGACCTGAACACTGCCATCAAAGAAACCGGCGCGGAGTGCATCATAACCACGCACGGCTATACGGGCACCTTCACCCGCTGGCTGCGCGAACAGGGTTATAAGGCTAATGAGGAGCATACGGAGTTTGAGGGGGAATTGAGTGAGATAAACGAGGCGGCAACGAAAGAGGCGGATGAGGTAGCAACTGAAAAAGAGGAGGGTAAAGAATGAAACGCTTTGCACAACTCTTTACCGAGCTCGATCAAACCACTAAAACCTTGAAAAAGGTGGAGGCATTGGTGCGCTATTTTGAGGAGGCGCCCGACGAGGACAAACTATGGGCCATTGCCCTATTGAGCGATAAGCGCCCGCGCCGAACTGTGCGCAGCGCCTTGGTGCGAGAGTGGGGTGCGCAGGCTGCTGGGATACCCAAGTGGCTGTTTGCCGAAAGCTACGGCGTGGTGGGCGACCTTGGCGAAACCATAGCCCTCATGGTACCTGGCGAGGAGATAGCCAACAGCGGCAGCCTAACCTACTGGATGGACTACATACGCGGCATGGAAAAGCTGGACGACACTACCAAGCACGAATTGGTAGCCGATGCCTGGGGCAGCCTGAGCGTAATGGAGCGGTTTGTGTTTAATAAACTTATAGGCGGCAGTTTCCGTGTGGGGCTTTCGCAGAAGTTGATGGTGCGCGCACTGGCGCAGTATACCAACATAGAAGAGAATGCCCTGGCACACCGCCTGATGGGCAAGTGGACCCCCGATAATACCACCTACCAAAAACTAGTAGTAGAAGAAGACCTGAACGAAGATGCAAGTCGACCATACCCCTTCTACCTAGCCTATGCGCTGGAGAACGGCCCCGCGGTATTGGGCGAGCCTGAGGAGTGGTTTGCCGAACATAAGTGGGACGGCATCCGTGGGCAGGTGATTGTGCGCAATGGGCAAGTGTTTACGTGGAGTAGGGGAGAGGAGTTGGTAACGGATAAATTCCCCGAATACTTAGCCTTTAAAGACGCGGTGCCCGACGGCACGGTGCTGGATGGCGAGATACTGCCGTTTAAGGATGGAAAAGCTTTGCCGTTTCAAGTGTTGCAAACCCGTATCGGCCGGAAGAACGTAACCAAAAAGATACTGACCGATGCGCCAGTAGTATTGATAGCCTACGATATACTGGAATACCAAGGCGAGGACATCCGCGAGATGCCGATAGTGGAGCGCCGTGCTATCTTAGAGAAAGTAGTGTCCGAAGCCGCCATGAAAACGGATAGGCTACTGATAAGCGACCTAGTGGAGTTCAACACTTGGGAAGAGCTGGCCAACGAGCGGTTGCGCTCGCGCGAACAGTTGAGCGAGGGCATTATGCTGAAGCGCAAAACGGCGCCCTACCGCGTGGGACGCCGAAAGGGCGACTGGTGGAAATGGAAAGTGGATGCCCTCACTATTGATGCCGTTATGATATACGCCATGCGCGGCAGTGGCCGACGCGCTAACCTCTATACCGACTACACCTTTGCTGTATGGGATAATGGCGCACTGGTGCCCTTTACCAAAGCATACAGCGGCCTTACCGATGCGGAAATAAACCAAGTAGACCGCTGGATAAAGGCGAACACAATAGAAAAATTCGGCCCAGTGCGCAGTGTGCAACCGGTACAGGTATTCGAGATTGCGTTTGAAGGCATACAAGCTAGCACACGCCATAAATCAGGCATTGCGCTGCGCTTCCCCCGCATCAACCGTTGGCGGCAGGATAAGCCTGCCACGGAGGCGGATACGCTGCAAACGTTGCAAGAGATTTTGAGGGGGTATGGTGGGTGAATGTAGAGTGCCTTATCTTAAGTTAAGAATCAAAATACTTTTCGAATACACCCTTATAGCCTTCATAACCGATAAGCAGTTCTTCTATGTTTTTAGCAATTTTCTTTGCAGGTTCTCCTGCGTCGTGTAACAATCTAAATACCGAGCCCTTACTATTAATGCCGATGTAGTTGCCATCCTCCATATTCAGAATTGTGTAAAACTTTTTCTCATCCAACTCAATCTCAAAACTTTCATCCAAATCAAGCATTTCTAACAAATCCTGGGTGTAGTTTTTCAGTATTTTCTTGACTTTCTCAACATCCGGATCTTCATATTCTATTGGTTCTATGTAAATGCTCGAAACATTTATTTCAGTCAGCTTATACATCTTTGACAAAGGCTCTTCAAATGTAAACTCAACAATACTTAGCAAATTAAAAGTAATTTTGGCTTTAAATTTTATGATATCTCCATCAATTCTTCGTATTCCAATATTGTGAATGTTATAGAGTTTTCTGTTCCGTTTTTTATGTTTTTCATAATATTTCAACTCAGAACAAGAATGCCAAAAACGTATTCCCGCTTTAACATTATGCCTACTAGCACCGTTATACTTCCAATGTTTGTTGTTTTCTGCTAATTCCGGCATAACTGGCTCTAAAGCCTTAATCAAGGCATCATGCAAGATTCTTGCATCTTTTTTAAATCTTCTTTTTTTAAAGAATTGCAAAAACATACTATGCTACCTTATTCACCTCAGCTTTCAACTCATACCCCAGCTTTTGCAAAAGCGAATCGCACTCTTCCCAAAGTAGCCCGAAATTTTTCACATCGGCAACGCCGAGGCGGGCTACCACTTCGCTTACCACTTCAATATCATCATCGGCTATATCTCCATGTGACAGTACGTTCTCGCTCCAATCTACTAACTGGGTTAGCGTAGTTTGGTGGTTAAGGTAGCTATTGATTTGCTCTGCTACGGTTTGCTTAGTAATCATACTCACAATTTTTGATGCCCTTTGTCTTCAGGATATTTTTCGTGGACTTCTGTTAATATACCTTCTTCATTATAAATCTCTTGCCACAACTTAATGATAATTTCGTTTTGGTCGACCTCCTTGTAGTATACAGCGTGCCAGCCATATTGGCCTTCCACTCTTCTCCAATACAACCTTCCCGAAGCTAAATCGTTCCAGTTTTTATACTTCTTTTCATTAGCGTTCTTGGAAGACATTACTGTAAATATAAAAATACAATTCCATTATACCCATCATCCGCTGGCGGCAAGATAAGCCCGCCGCGGAAGCTGATACGCTACAAAAATTGCAGGAGATTTTGAGGGGATTTGGTGGTTGATTTTGATTAAATAAAATGCTTAAACTAAATCCCATTCTTCACCCATTTGGCCAGCTTTTTGTTTTATCCCCGCAACACGCTATCTTTCATACTATTAACCCCTTATGGCCACCAAGCTAATTGCCGCTACGGTTTTGCTTACCCTATTTGCTATGCCTATGCAGGCACAGCATCCACTTAATTATGGGCAAAGCGAGCAGGTTTACTTCATATCAGCCGAGCAACGCGATGATTGGGGGTTGAACGAAATCCTGTTTTTTGAGCAATATACCCCTGGCGAAACCGGTGGCATGTGGGAAAACTGGACGGTATCGGTAATTGAGATAACCAGTAGCCGGTATTCCAACAACTGGAACGTAATTAGCGACAGCAGTTTCACAGTATTCGATTATGATTCGGCAGTAGATAAAATGCACTACATTAACGGTTACGGTGCCGAGTTTGCAAACGGTCGATTGGTGCGCGATGGGGGAGAGGGCTATGGCACTTTCGATGTTACGCAATATTATTCTATCAACGATTCGCTTTCGCTTGGGGTTACTACGTGCGCTGGGCACTGTGGCAACCTTTATTCGTATTTCAGTTCAGCTA
The DNA here is from genome assembly GCA_027483645.1 of Sphingobacteriales bacterium. GTDB lineage: Bacteria > Bacteroidota > Bacteroidia > Chitinophagales > CAIOSU01 > CAIOSU01. The sequence goes on along the minus strand of JAIXUD010000007.1, from coordinate 12,091 downwards.
AATACCATTATGACAGAAAAGGCCGCCAACGCATGGCTACAGAGTTTTTAAGGATGGAGGTGGAGCTGCAATCTCTTGAGGGGGAGGATAGCCTAACTGCCCAAATACGATTTGATGCCTACGATGGAGTGGAGGGGCTATTATATGGCCTAGAAGAACCCGAGTTTGGCTTAGCCGGTAGTATCATGGAAAAATTGGACAGCATCTACTTGGCCCAGTTGGACCCTGAAAGCCCACCCGATACTACTATCTATAAATATGATGCCCAAGGAAGATATGCTGGTACCAGCGAGAGTGGCTTTAGTTTGTCAAGCAGTTTTAGTTCGACCGATGCCGATGCCAATGTGTATTATCAAGGTTTTGTAGGCAGGGTGGATTTGGAGGAGTTCATCGAAGCAAAAATCGGTTACCTGCCCGCTACCATATTTATTGAAATTAGCACCCAGAGTGCTGCGCGGTTGGCTTACCATCCCATTAACCAGCAATATGTGGAGGATGGGCTGGTGATTTTGGAGTAATTATTTCTGCCTAAAATAGCTGTTATGAAAGGATTGACGCAGGGATCTGATAGAACTGTTTATCCGGGTTTAGAATTGGTCAAAAAACCCTCTAAGCTTCTAGTGTAGGCTTGAATATGCCTAGGTAGCAGGAGTAACGGCACCTTTACTGGCACTTAGGTTGTTGGCTTGAAATGGATAGCCATTATTTCTTGAAGCATTTCCGTTGTTAAGGGTTTTGTTTTGAAGCTTGTAGCTATGTTCATAGCTTTGGTTTTCTTTTGGTCGTCAGGGTTTTCCGAAGTGGTAAGCATTACTACAATGGCCTTACTTTTTTGCGCTGCGGCCAGTTTTTCATAGGCCTCCAAAAACTCCCAACCGTTCATACCGGGCATGTTAATATCAAGTAAAATTAGTTCCGGGTGTAACTTTTGATTAGCCATAGTTGCTTTTAGATACTCTAGGGCTGCTTCTCCAGTTTGCTTAGCAACCACTAAATCAGCCGTGTGGCTTCTATTTATTACCCTTTCATGGAAAAAATTGTCATTTGCGTTATCGTCCACTAGCATAATGCACCTCAGCTTATTCATGTCGTCAAATTAGGTATGGTAAAGTAAAAGGTAGAACCTTGGGCAGGATTCGCTTCAACCCAGATTTTCCCTTGGTGCATTTGGATGATTTTTTTGCAGTTTGAAAGCCCAATGCCATTTCCTTCATATTTTTCATCGGTATGCAGGCGTTGGAAAATGTCGAATACCCTTTCAAAATAAAGCGGGTTGATGCCTATACCGTTATCGCTGACAGAGAACTTCCAGCCATCATCCTCCGCTTGGGAGCGAATTTCAATTTTGGGTTTAATGTTGTCTTTCCTGAATTTTATGGCGTTGGTAATCAAGTTTTGGAACACTTGTCGCAGTTCAACCTCATATACGTTCAATTTAGGCATCTCCAAAACCTCAATCATAGCACCCGAAGTTTTAATCATCGTCTCCAAATCAGAAAGTACCACATCCACTAAAACCTTACTGTCAACAAATACCAAGTCGGCATTGTGGCCCAGTCTGGAAAAGTCAAGCAGCGATTTGATAAGCAGGCTCATCCGCGCAATGGCACTATCTACCGAATCAAGGTATTGTCGGGCATTTTCATCCAGCACATCTATGTAATCTTCTTTAAACACCAGCATGTAGTTGGAAACCGTACGCAGGGGCTCCTGCAAATCGTGAGAGGCGATGTATGAAAACTGCTCCAATCCCTTATTGGCGATTACCAACTCAATAGCTCGCTTTTCTTTCTCCTCATTTTGAAAAAGCAGCTCTTTGTTGGCAATGATTAGTTCTGCCGCGCGGTGCTCTTTTTCCTCGTTTTGATACGCCAATTCAATATTGGCAATACTCAGCTCGGCGGCCCGTTTTTCTTTTTCATGGTTCTGGAAAGCGAGCTCCTCATTTACAATTACTAGTTCTGCCGCACGCTTTTCGTTAAGCTCGTTTTGGTAAGCCAGTTCTTTGTTTGCAATAATGAGCTCTGCGGCACGCTTCTCCTTCTCTTTGTTCTGGAAGGCAAGCTCTTTATTAGCGATGCTTAACTCTGCCGCACGTTTACCTTTCTCCTCATTTTGATAAGCAAGCTCCTTGTTGGCAATGATAAGCTCGGCGGCGCGGTTTTCCTTTTCTTCATTTTGATAGGCCAGTTCTATGTTGGCCATACTTAGTTCGGCTGCCCGTTTTTCTTTCTCCCGGTTTTGATAAGCTAGTTCCGCATTGGCTATTACCAGTTCGGCCGCCCGTTTTTCCTTTACCTCATTCTGGAAAGCCAATTCCTTATTGGCAATAATCAGCTCGGCGGCCCGCTTTTCGCGCTCTTTGTTTTGGAAGGCTATTTCTTTATTGGCAATGCTTAGCTCCTTCGCACGTATTCCTTTTTCTTCGTTCTGAGAAGCAATTTTTTTGTATGCAATGCTCAACTCCGTGGCCCGATCCTCCTTCTCTTGATTTTGAAAGGCCAGTTCTTTTTGGGTAATGGTTATGCTCATATGGTGTCTTCATTTATAGTGCAGTGCGCCCTCTGGATTGAAATAGCCTCTGGATGGAACCGTACTTGGACAAAGGCCGTATATCAGCCTTGATTTTGAATCAAACACTGTGCCCAAAAGGCTTGCCTACCGTACTTAGCATCCGTGAGTAAACGGTAATGACGCAGTGATGGCAGCGGGGTTAAGTTTTAAGGTAATTTAAGATGATTGACGAGGCAATAAGCAATCATTAATAAGTGTGCTGCCGCTGGCTATTGTTATACAAATGGGGCATACTACTGTCGGTGCATCCCGATATGTGTATCCCATGCTTCCCCATTAATTCAAGGATGTAGGTTGCAAATATGAAAAGCTACCGTAAATAATGATGCCGTTGCTTCCATTGACCATCGCCAATTTACCCAATCAATCTTTCCTGCTCCACTTGCCCGTGCTCAGCCCGCGCAACAGCAAGTACATTAGCAAGCCTACCGGCCCGAGCATGAGCGTGAAGAACAGGCATGGCAATACCAGCCAATGGCTGATGCCGAGCTTTCGGCTATCCTGCAACTCCCAACTGCCCACAAACATATCGAACACTAGGTAATGCACCCACCCCAGCACCACGGCCCACTCATTGCTGAACAGGGCCTTTACGCCCGCCAAGCTGCCGAAGTCGCCACTGCCGGTTTGTACCGTGAGGGCCAGCAGCACTATATATACTATGCCGAGCAGTATGGGGTACAAATAGGAGTACACCAAGTAGCGGGTGGCAATACTGCCGGGCGCTACAAACATCAAAAACCATGCGGGCAGCACGGACAGGTTGGCTAGTTGGAAAGCGAGGTCGGGGGTCATGGGGGTGAAGATACGAGGTTTGTTTTATTACTCGTCCTCGCTTCCAGCGAGGATTATCTAATTGCGAGCTTTCAGCTCGGCACGTTTGGCAGGTTTATTTGTGTTTCGTGCGAGCCACAGGCTCGGAGTTATGCCATCCTCGCTGGAAGCGAGGACGAGTGGAAAAATTCATTCTTTAAATAATAAGCAAATTAACAATAATGGCTACTTTTATTCCAATAAATTAGAGATGGAAGCGCAAATTAAAGGGGCCTTGTTTGGATTGTCTGTCGGAGATGCCCTAGGTGTGCCTGTTGAGTTCAACTCTAGGGCTATACTGGAAGCTTCTCCTGTGGTTGATATGCAAGGATACGGAACACACAATGTGCCAATTGGCACTTGGTCTGATGATTCTTCGCTCACTTTTTGTCTTGCAGAAACGATTGCACAAGGTTTTGATTTATATAAATTGGGGCAATCATTTTGTAAGTGGCGATATGAGAAACATTGGGTAGCCTTACCAGAAATCGGCGTGTTTGATATTGGAAATACAACCCAAATAGCGATTGAAAGATTAAGTAGAGGAGAACGACCGGATTTAGCGGGTGAAATTCATGAAAGCTCTAACGGTAACGGATCGTTAATGAGAATACTACCTCTTGCTTTTTACATGCGAAGTGTGGAAGTTGAGGAGCGCTATTTGCTCATCAAGCAGGTATCATCACTTACTCATGGCCATGCTCGATCGGTAATGGCATGTCATTATTATTTAGAGTTTGCTGGCAAACTATTACAAGGAATCGATAAGCATATTATTTACAAACAGCTTCAAAGTGAGGTGATGGATTTGTATGGACGATTGGAGCTAAATGCTATGGAAGTTAAGAGATTTAGCCGCCTGTTACTTGGCAATATCAATCAACTACATAATCGTGAAATTAATTCGAGTGGATATGTTATTGATACCCTTGAAGCGGCTATTTGGTGTTTCCTCACAACTGATAATTATAAGGATTGTGTATTAACAGCGGTGAACCTAGGTGGGGACACTGACACAACAGCCGCTGTAGTGGGTGGCTTAGCGGGCATGTATTATGGTTATGAAGCTATCCCAGAAAATTGGGTAAAACTATTAGCGCGTAGGGATGATATTACCTTATTAGTTGAACGGATGAGTAGGCGTGTTGCTTAAGTCCTACTCGTCCCCCACTCGTGCTCGTCTGCTGACGAGGATGTAACGGACACTACGTTTCCAAACGCCCACGTAATACCAAACGCAACCTAAATAGCTAGCGGCATTTGTTAAGGGATACCATTCTCCGTTGCAGGGGATTGCCGCGGGCCATTCAAGGGTATCGCAACTTGCACAATCATGTCGGCCCTCGCAATGACGTTCGTTTTGTAATTTCATTGACCGATTTCAACTCATCAACCACCCTAGCGCATCTTCCCAGAAATACTCCGCATACTTGCGCTTAAAGTAATTAAAGTGCCCCACCTCTTTCAGGCCAAGCTGCTCGGGGGTATAGTTTACGCGCTCAATAGTTGCATTGCTATAGCGTTTGGCGAGGTTGTCGACGGTGAGGGGCGGGGCGAAGATGTCGTCGCTGAAGCTGATGAGGCGCATGGGGGCGGTTACGTTCTGGAAGTTGGCCAGCGAGGGGCGGGTTTCCCTAAAAATGTATTCCGGGTGGCGAATCCAGCTCGCCCACTGGTTGGCCACGCCTTTCGGTACGTCTTCAAATAAGCCTAATCTCTTTGCTGGTAGGTAGCCCGCTATGGCGGTAAGGCTCGGTATGGCCAGGTGGCTAATGTTGTACATGCGCAACTTGTGGTAGCCGCTCCAAAGGTTCCAGTACCCGCTTTGGGACGCCACCATCAGCACCTTCTTTACATGCTTGTTGCTCTCCGCCAACCCAAACACCTGCCCGCCCACGCTGTGACTCATATATAATAGGGTGTCGGTTGGCAGTTGATGCAGCGCGTATTGCAGCACCGCCTCAATATCCAGTTCGCCCCATTGGTGCAGGTGCGCCTCGAAGCCCTTCATGCGCTTGGGTGCCGAAAGCCCCACGCCCCGGTAATCGAACACCACTACATGAAACCCCTGCCCGCGTAGGTACTCGCTGAAGTTGTAATAGTACTGTTGCAGCACCCCCATCGCCGAGCCCGTCACCACCGTGCGGCCATTGGGTTGTTCGGGCATAAATACACTGGCCTGCAATGGGTAGCCATCGGCAGCTTTTATTTCCGTGGGGGTGTAGTGGGGCTTGAGGTGGTGAGACATGGTGTTTTGTGTTACTTGTTTATCTGAATTTGGATTCGTCAGATTAGAGGACAAAAGGGATTATTCTTTTGATATATTTTGATTGTCTGTCCGTTTCAATCTTTTCTTGTTTAGATTTTCTTTTCCTTTTTAATCCAATCAATCCCCTAATCTGACGAATCCTAATTTCAGACGAAAAGAATAATTTCAAAGCTCGTAAAATTTTTTTATCAAACAACCGTTTGGTAAATAAAAAGAGAGATTGTACCTTTGAAGCGTTGTCTGAGAGGGTGGCGTGTTCAACCACCCCTACCCCTTCTTTGAAAAAAGCTTAGGACAGGCTCTTGAAAAAAGGAGGGGAACGTGTTGTGATGGGTTTAGCGGTTGGTTGGCTTTAGTGCATCTCGCAGGGGATTGCTTCAGGCCATTGAATTCAACACTAATCGCAACACTTCGTAGGCCTTCGCAATGACGGTAGTTTTTTATACATCGTACTTTGTACATAGTAAATCGTACATCAACAATACCATGCCTAAAGCTAAAGTAAGCGAAACGTTCATCCTCAACCAGGCGCTGAAAATATTCAGCCAGAAGAGCTATTACCATGCTACCATGGCCGATATAGCGGAGGCGTGCGGTTTGCTGAAGGGCAGCATGTACCACTACTATCCCAGCAAAGAAGACTTGATGAAGGCGGTGATAGCCTACGTGCACGACTACTTTAACAAAGAGGTTTTTGCCCACGCATACGATCAAAAAGTAAGCACCCGCGAGCGCTTGCGCAAAATGGGCGAGGTAACCGAGAAAATGTTCATCGGTCCGCAAGAAGGATGCATTATGGGCAACATTGGCATTGAGACGGCGCGAGTAATACCCGAGTTCAGCGACTTGATTTGCAACTTCTTTAACGATTGGGTAGATGCGCTGACTTACGTATTAAAGGACAAATACAGCGATAAAACCGCCCGCGAAGTAGCCGAGCAATGTGTAAGCGAAATTGAAGGAGCCGTAATGATGATGCGCATCTACAACGAGCCGAGGTATTTGAAGGATGCACTGAAAAGGGTGGCGAAGCGCGCATATTAATGTACCGATGTGCTAATGTGCTGATGTACCAATTGAAAAATGCTAAGTTGCTTGATGAATGATTGAATTGCCGTATTGAATTCTATAATTCTAAAATTCTGCAGATTTTGATTCAGACAAGCATAATAATTAAAATCAAACGGTTGTTTGGTAAAAAGAAAAACTTAGGGTAACTTAGATACCCGTTTAGAAATATAACACGTTCAATCTTAAACCCTTAATTGAAATATATGGAGACCGCACAAGTTCAACCTAAGGCTAATACAGATGCTGGCTTTAAACGCCGCATCCGCAAGGCCGTGGTGCTTGGTTCGGGCGTAATGGGTTCGCGCATCGCACTTCACTTCGCCAACGTTGGCTTAGAGGTGTTGTTGCTGGACATTGTTCCGCGCGACCTGAGCGAAGCCGATGCCAAAAAACCAGCCGCCCGCAACGCTATTGTGAACGGCGCCCTTACCGCTGCTATCAAAAGCAACCCGTCGCCAGTGTACGATCAGGCCTTCATCAGCCGCGTAAAGACTGGTAACTTTGACGACAACTTTAAAGACATTGCCGATGCCGACCTTATCCTGGAAGCAGTTGTCGAGAATCTGGCAATCAAAAAAACCGTATTCGACCAAGTAGATAAGTACCGCAAGGCTGGCTCAATCGTAGCCTCTAACACTTCCGGTATCCCTATCCACAGCATGTTGGAAGGCCGTAGCGAAGATTTCGCCAAGCACTTCTTGGGCTTGCACTTCTTTAACCCACCACGCTACCTGAAGTTGTTGGAAGTAATTCCAACCGCCAAAACCGACCCTGCGGTTACCAACTTTATGTTGGACTACGGTAGCAAGGTGATCGGCAAAACCACCGTATTGTGTAAAGATACCCCGGCATTCATCGCCAACCGTATCGGTGTGTTCAGCATCATGACCATCTTCCACGTAATGCAAGAGCATGGTCTCAACATACAGGAAGTTGATGCTTTGACCGGCCCTATCAGCGGTCGCCCTAAATCAGCTACCTTCCGCACTGGTGACGTTGTAGGCTTGGATACGCTGGTAAAAGTGGCCGAAAACGCCTACAACGACTGCGTTAACGACGAGAGCCGCGACTTGTTCAAAATACCTGCCTACGTACAAAAGATGGTAGAGAACAAATGGTTGGGCGACAAAACCGGCCAAGGTTTCTATAAAAAATTGAAAGAAGGCGGTGGTAAGAAAATACTTACCTTGAACCTGAATACGCTTGAGTACGAAGACCAACCACGCGCCAAGTTTGCCACCATTGAGGCGGCCAAGCAAAGCGACGACCTGAAAGAGCGCCTTAAAATACTAAGCAAAGGCACCGACAAAGCCGGTGAGTTTATCCGCGAGGTGAACTACCGCCTAAGTGCCTACGCCAGCAACCGCGTACCGGAAATTGCTGACGAGATTTACCGCGTGGATGACGCCCTTCGCGCCGGTTTCGGCTGGGAGCTGGGCCCGTTCCAAGCATGGGATGTGCTGGGTGTTGCCAAAACCGTTGAGAAAATGAAAGCCGCTGGCCACAAGCCTGCAGCTTGGGTAGAAGAGATGTTGGCCGCTGGCAAACAGACCTTCTATGTAGTAGAAAACGGTATCCGCAAATACTACGACATCAATACCAAAGATTACGTGGCTATACCTGGCCAAGATGCTTTCATCCTATTAGACAACTTGCGCGGTAAAAAAGCCATTTGGCAAAACACCGGCGCTACCTTGCACGACTTGGGTGATGGCGTATTGAACTTGGAGTTCCACACCAAAATGAACTCATTAGGTAGCGAGGTGTTGGAAGGCATCAACAAGGCTATCGACATTGCCGAGAAGAACTACCGTGGTTTGGTTATCGCCAACAACGGCCAAAACTTCTCTGCCGGGGCCAACCTGATGATGATTTTTATGCTGGCCATTGAGCAGGAATATGATGAGCTGGAGTTTGCCATCCGTCATTTCCAGAATACGGTTGCCCGTATCCGTTTCTCTGACATCCCTGTAGTAGTTGCGCCTCATGGCCTTACTTTGGGTGGTGGTTGCGAAGTGGCTATGCACGCCGACCGCGTGGTAGCTGCTGCTGAAACCTATATCGGCTTGGTGGAAGTTGGCGTGGGCCTATTGCCAGCAGGTGGCGGTACTAAGGAGTTGACCCTACGTGCAGCCGCTGGCTTCAAGAAGGGCGACGTACAATTGAACCGCATACAAGAAGCTTTTGTGAACATTGCTACCGCTAAAGTGGCTACCAGTGCACACGAGGCATTCAACTTAGGTTTGTTGCGTGACCACCAAGACATAGTAGTGGTAAATGGCGACCGCCAGATTGCCGAGGCTAAGAAAGAAGTTATCCGTTTGGATGAGCGCGGCTATGTTCGCCCTATTCCGCAAGAGGTAACGGTATTGGGCCGCACAGCATTGGCTGGTTTGTACAGCGGCAGCTACGGCTTCTACTTTGGCAAATACGCTACGGAGCACGACATGAAGATTGCCAACAAAATTGGCTACGTAATGAGCGGCGGCGACTTGAGCGGCGAGCAAAAGGTAAGCGAGCAATACCTACTAGACTTAGAGCGCGAAGCGTTCTTGTCATTGCTAGGCGAGCAAAAAACCTTGGAGCGTATCCAAAGCATTCTTAAGTCTGGTAAACCTTTGAGAAACTAATAAGGTAGTTGTCTTGATACTTGATACTCGGTACTTGATACTGAAGTCTTGATACTTGATACTCACTACTTGATACTAAAAGAAAAACAATGAGCCAAGAAGCATATATAGTAGCCGGATACCGCACCGCGGTTGGTAAGGCTGGCCGGGGCGGATTCAAATTCGTAAACCCGGTGGAACTAGCCCGCGAGGTGATAACCCACCTGCTGAAAGCCGTTCCGGAAGTGGATGCAAACCGCATCGACGATATTATTGTAGGCAACGCCGTACCTGAAGCCGAGCAAGGCTTACAGATGGGCCGTTGGGTAGCAGTGCGCTCTTTGCCACTGGGTGTGCCAGGCGTTTCCGTTAACCGCTACTGCGGTTCGGGCGTAGAGACCATCGCCATGGCTAGTGCGAAGATTCGCGCCGGATATGCCGATATCATCATTGCTGGTGGTACCGAGAGCATGAGCCTAGTGCCAACCGTAGGTTTCAAAACCGTCCCTAACTTTGAGGTGTCAAAAAACAACCCAGAGTACATGATTGGTATGGGCCACACGGCGGAGAAGTTGGCCAGCGTTTACGGTATTACCCGTGAGCAAGCCGACCTTTTCTCTTACGAGAGCCACCAGAAAGCACTTAAAGCCATCAATGGCGGCTTGTTTAAGGATGAGATTGTGCCTGTTGAAGTAGAGGAAATCTACGTAGAGAACGGCAAGCGCAAGAGCAAAAAGTTCATTGTTGATACCGACGAAGGCCCCCGTGCCGAAACCTCGGTAGAGGCTTTGAGCAAATTGAAGCCTGCGTTCTCTTTGGGCGGCATCGTTACTGCCGGCAACTCTTCACAAACATCTGATGGTGCCTCTTTCGTATTGGTAGTATCGGAGCGTGTGGTGAAGGAATTGAACCTTACCCCGATTGCCCGTATGGTAAACTGCGCATCAGCCGGTGTTGACCCGAGCATCATGGGTATCGGTCCAGTAGCCGCTATCCCGAAGGCTTTGAAGCAAGCTGGCATGACCTTGGCTCAAATCGACTTGATCGAGTTGAACGAGGCCTTCGCTACCCAAGCTTTGAGCGTTATTAAAGAAGCCAACCTGAACCCTGATATCATCAACGTAAACGGTGGTGCTATCGCATTGGGCCACCCACTGGGTTGCAGCGGTACCAAGTTGACCGTTCAGTTGATGAACGAACTGCGCCGCCGTAACAAAAAGTACGGTATGGTTACAGCCTGCATAGGCGGTGGCCAAGGTATTGCCGGTATTTATGAACTATTAAACTAAGGGTTGAGGAATTAGGAAGGAGGAAATAGGAATTGGAGCTAATTGATTGGTAACTAGGAATAAAACACTAGTATCTACAAAACAAAAAGCTGTCGAACCTTGTTTTTCCTAAGATCTAATTCCTATTTCCTACTTACTAATTCCTAATAAAAAAATCCTCAATTAAATGGAAGCTACAGCAGTAAAAACCAATGCCCTTAAGGGGGGCGAGTTCATCGTTAAAGAATCGAAGGCGGAAGATGTGTTCATCCGCGAGGAGCTTAACGAAGAACAACAAATGATTGCCAGCATGTGCAAAGATTTCATCGAAACTGAAATCGACCCTATTCTTGACCGTATCGATTCTTTAGAAGAAGGATTGATGCCAAGCTTGCTTGTTAAAGCTGGTGAACTAGGCTTACTAGGCATGGCGATACCTGAAGAGTATGGCGGCTATGGTAAAGATGTAAACACCAACACCGTAGTTACCGAGTTGATGGGTGGCGCGTTCTCGTTTGCCGTGGCCCTTTCTGCCCACACCGGCATTGGTACTTTGCCTATCCTATACTATGGTACGCCTGCCCAAAAGCAGAAATACCTGCCAGGTTTGGCTACCGGCGAGTTGAAAGCCTCTTATTGCCTTACTGAGCCAGGTTCTGGTTCCGATGCATTGGGTGCTAAAACCAAAGCCGTATTGACTGCTGATGGACAAAGCTATGTGCTCAATGGCCAAAAAATGTGGATTACCAACGGTGGTTTTGCCGATGTATTTATTGTTTTCGCCAAAATTGACGGAGAGAAGTTCACCGGCTTTATTGTAGAACGCGGTACACCAGGCCTATCATTGGGTGCTGAGGAGAAAAAACTAGGTATCAAAGGCTCATCTACCCGCCAAGTATTTTTCCAAGATGTAACCATCCCTAAGGATAACTTGTTAGGCGAGATAGGCAAAGGCCACAAAATCGCTTTCAACATATTGAACATTGGCCGCTACAAATTGTGTGCTGCTGCCGTGGGTGGTGCTAAACGTGCCGCTACTGTATCAGTAAAGTATGCTAACGAGCGCCAGCAGTTCAATACCCCAATTTCTAGCTTTGGTGCCATTCAATACAAGTTGGCTGAGCAAGCTATCCGAATTTATGCTGCTGAATCTATTTCTTATCGCACTAGCGACTTGATTGAGAAGAAAGAGCAAGAGTTGTTAGCTAAAGGCGCATCGCACAACGAGGCCCTTTTGGCTGCTGCCGAAGAATATTCTATTGAGTGTGCCATCTTGAAATTTGTAGGCTCAGAAGTATTGGATTATGTGGTTGACGAAACCGTACAAATCCACGGTGGCTATGGTTTCAGCGAAGAATATCCTGCTGCCCGCGCTTACCGCGATAGCCGCATCAACCGTATCTTCGAAGGTACCAACGAAATCAACCGCTTGCTAACTGTGGACATGCTAGTACGCAAGGCCATGGGCGGACAAGTTGACCTGATGA
>JAIXUD010000019.1 GCA_027483645.1 Sphingobacteriales bacterium | reverse complement strand
AGCCTTTGGGAAGTATCTCAAACCCTAAATGGCCGTAAACATTGTAGCTAATTTGAAAAACAAAGAAAAAAATGACTGCCGAAATGTGAACCGGTAGGGTAAAGGCAATAATTGGTAAGATACAGGCTTCTGCAATGGCCTCAATAGGATGAAACGCATAGGCAGTCCATGGCGATGGGTTTGTTGATTTATGATGGATTAGGTGAACACGCTTAAACAGCAACGGGTGGTGCATGGCCCGGTGCATCCAGTAAAAATAAGTGTCGTGCAGAAAGAACATCCACACAAACGTAAAAAGGTAATATACGGTGCCATATTGGTCAATATCCTTATAAACGTTGTTGTAATCGCGGCCTATGTAAAAGGTGAGCACAATGGTGATGGCGGATATAATAATGGAAACGACAGAGTATAACACGTCTCTGCGATAGTCTTTAAACGAGGGCATTTTTTGCTGAATCTTTCTAAACCACATGGGCTTGCGGAGTACCACATAAAACAAAAAGAAGGTAGCACTCGCAAAAATGAAATAGTCTTTGGCAACACGAAAAATTGCGTAAGAAAACTTTTCAAACAACTGGGTATCCATATTATCAGTATTGGTTGTTCCAAAAGTAAGAACACTGGAAAGAAAGAAGTTTGACGCACGTCAAATTATGCAGCGCTTTACAATTTACCTGCCCGCACCCGGCTCAGAGTCTCCAGTGCCATGCCCAGGTAAGAGGCGATATAGGTCAATGGAACACGATTTACTAGTTCGGGCTGAATTCCCAACAGCTTTTTATATCGTTCTCTCGAAGAGTCAATTCGCATCAGTTTTAAATGTTGGCCTCCTTTTATCAAGTATTCGCCAAGCACTTTAGCTATTCCCGTTTCAAATCGTGGGAAGGTTTCTAAAAATTGATAGAAGTCGTGCCGGGTTATCCAAACCACTGCTACCGGTTCCATGGCAACAAATGAAGCAGCTGCGGGTACTAGCTCCACAAAGCTACCGTATGGGAAAGCGGGTTCGTTTTCAAAATGAAACCCTACCGTATTTTCCTTACCCTCCTCATCAATATAATAGGAACGAACAGCACCTGTAATAACAAAACTGGCCGACTTGGGTATTTCCCCATGCCTATATATCAAGTCTCCTTTTTGGTAATTAGCGAAGCGTATAAATTGCAATAGCAATTCAAGCTCTTCCTCTTGTATATTACCAATGTACTTGGAGACATACGCAATGGCAGTTTGTAAATGGTTTTCGGTACTGCTCATTAGTGCAAATTTTTTCAATTAGTATCGCCCTAAAACTAAAGATTTATTGTGGAGTTTGCCACTGTTATAATAGCAGCTTGATTCGCCTTGGGCGCAGGGGTGTGAGGGTGCGGTTTATGGATTGATTTTCTTTGGAACTGGAAAATACCCACTGATACCAGCTTTGAACATTCTATGTGGTATGGCTCCATGAGCCTGCGTCTCGTTTGAAACGAGATTCGGCACTAATTGCAGGTAGGCAATAGCCCACCCGCAGCTATGGGGTAGTACGGCACACTATATTTGGTATTATGCAATTTTCGTGTAATAGCTACATGTATTTTTAATCAAGTTTTGTAATTTGGTTAAAAATGGAATGTATGCATGATACATTGGTTGCCCATATGCGTCAGGTTATCAACCTATCAGCCACTGATGTTGAGATAATTGAAAGGTTATTTAAGCCAAGCAAGCTAGATAAGGGCGAGTATTTTTTGAAAGAAGGCAAAGTATGTCGCCATATCGGGTTTATTAACAAGGGCCTCTTACGCTATTACATCAATCAAGAGGGGGAGGAAAAGACATTTTCTTTTGGTTACGAGGGCTGTTTTTTTACTGATTATGAAAGCTTTATTCCTCAAGTACCTTCTATGCAGAATATTGAAGCCCTCGAACAAACCGAGATATTGACTATATCTTACCCCGATTTGCAATTGTTTTATCAATCAATTGCCGGAGCAGAGCGCTTCGGACGGGTAGCAATGGAATATGTGTTTATTGATACGCTTCAAGATCTAAAATCATTTTATGCAGACGAAAAGCAGTTGCGTTACCAAAAATTTATAGCGCGCTATCCTGCTATTGTAAATCGTGTGCCACAATATCATATTGCCTCCTACATCGGAATTAAACCACAATCACTAAGTAGAATTAGGAAACGGATGGCTTCTTGAAAGGTGATTCTAATGGGGGGTGCATTTGTTAACTTGGGTGAACGATAAGGGCAGATTGAAGAGTGATTTTTGTGGCGGAATTATCACTAAAACCCTCCGCCACCATGAAAGTAAATTTCACACCCAGTATCCCTTATGGCCTTATGTTCTTGTTTATGCTGTGCACAACTATTGCGTATGCTCAAGGTCCGTTCAACAAGCACAGTATCAGCGTCAATGCTTTCCGCAATCCCTCTATTGGGGTGGAGTATCATTACCGGATGATCTCTGCACACATGGGCTTTTACCCTACCAACTTTGAAAGAAATACCACAACCCGATTTATGAAAATTGGTGCTACCGCCTGGTTTTTTCGCATCGGCAAACGAGTAAACCCTTCCTCGTTCTATGCATCGCTGGCCTATCTGCGCGGCTTTAGCAGAGATTATGATGGCAAAAATGCTCTGGTAACGGAGGTGGGTTTTAGGTGGATGATCTGGAAAGGCATCAATCTGCGCATTGGCGCGGCAGCATTATTCGCTAATGGCGAGACACCCAAATTTAATCCAACACCAGGTATAGGCTATACCTTTGGTTTCGAAAGCTTTAAAAAGAAACCGGCTCAACCTTAAAACAATTAGTAAAATAGATACGCTAACACAACATTGTATGGACGAGAATCAACTAAAGGCAATTGCCCTGCACCTCACTCGCCTGCGCGCACCCTTCGACATGGGCTCAGGATGACACGCTAGGCAGGTTTACATAAAAACATCTGTTAAAACCATTCCCCCATTCGGAAGTTCTACTTCCGCAGCACTGAAGGTAAGAGGCTGAGCCTCGCTACACAACCGCCAAAACGTCCACCCCAGCCCACCACTACCTGCCAACATTTCTAAAACAATTTAAAAATATCTGCCATACTGACATTCGTCATGTGCGGTATGCGTTTTGAGTAGTAGTTTGCGTGTTCGATGGTCGATAGTCCATGGTCCATGGAAACTACAACTCGTAACCCGTAACTCGTAACCCGTAACAAATGAATCTCAACAACTTTACCATAAAAGCCCAAGAGGCGATACAAAAAGCGCAGCAGATTGCTTTTAGCGAGCAGCACCAGAGCATCGAGAATGCGCATATATTGAAGGCATTGCTGGAGGTGGATGAGAACGTGGTGGGCTACCTGTTTAAAAAGCTCAACGTAAACATCAACGTGCTCACCACCAAGGTGGATGAGCAGATTGCCAAGCTGCCGAAGATTAGCGGCGGCGAGGGCGGGCAGTTCCTGAGCCAAGGCGCGAACAAAACCATGATGAAGGCGCAAGACTTTATGAAGGAGTTTAAGGACGACTTTGTAAGCGTGGAGCACCTGATACTGTCGCTGCTGGCGGGCAATGATACCATAGCCAGCCTGATGAAGGATGCCGGTGTGCAGGAAAAGGCCCTCAAGCAGGCCATTACCGAGCTTCGCAAGGGCAGCCGCGTAACCGACCAAAGCGCGGAGAGCAAATACAATGCGCTGGATAAGTATGCGGTAAACCTCAACCGCTCTGCCCGTAGCGGCAAGCTGGACCCTGTTATCGGTCGCGATGAGGAGATACGACGCGTGCTGCACATCCTCAGTCGTAGAACCAAGAATAACCCGATACTCGTGGGCGAACCCGGCGTGGGTAAAACCGCCATCGCCGAGGGCATTGCGCACCGCATAGTAAACGGCGATGTGCCCGAGAACCTAAAGAGCAAAGAGATTTATAGCCTAGATATGGGCGCGCTGATTGCAGGCGCGAAGTACAAGGGTGAGTTTGAGGAGCGCCTGAAGGCCGTTACCAAAGAGGTAATTGACAGCAACGGGCAAATCATTCTGTTTATTGATGAGATACACACCCTGATTGGTGCCGGTGGCGGCGAGGGCGCGATGGATGCGGCCAATATATTGAAACCCGCCCTGGCGCGCGGCGAGCTGCGTGCCGTGGGCGCCACCACGCTGGCAGAGTACCAAAAGTACTTCGAGAAGGATAAGGCGCTGGAACGCCGTTTCCAGAAGGTGATGATTGACGAGCCGAACGTGGAGGATGCGGTGAGCATACTGCGTGGCATCAAGGAAAAATACGAGAGCCACCACAAGGTACGCATTAAAGACGAGGCGATACTGGCCGCCGTGGAGCTTTCGCACCGCTACATTACCGACCGCTACCTGCCCGACAAAGCCATCGACCTGATGGACGAAGCCGCGGCCAAGCTGCGCCTGGAAATGGACAGCTTACCCGAAGAACTGGACGAACTGGAGCGCCGCATCAAGCAGTTGGAAATTGAGCGCGAGGCCATCAAACGCGAAAAGGACGAGCCCAAGCTGGAGCAACTGAGCAAGCAAATAGCCAACCTGAGCGAAGACCGCAACGAGATAAAGGCCAAATGGCAACGTGAGAAAGAAGTGGTGGACGGCCTTCAAGCCGTGAAAAGGCAAATAGAAAACTATAAGCTGGAGGCCGAGCAAGCCGAGCGCGCCGGTGATTTCGGTAAGGTGGCGGAGTTGCGCTATGGCAAGATAAAAACCGCCGAGGATGCCCTGAAAAGCATGGAGCAACAGCTGCATGATATGGATAGCGGCGGCCGCCTGATGAAGGAGGAAGTGGATGCGGAAGACATTGCCTCGATTGTGGCCAAGTGGACGGGCATACCCGTAACCCGTATGTTGCAAAGCGAGAAGGACAAACTGCTGAACTTGGAAGCCGAACTGCGCAACCGCGTGGTAGGGCAGGAGGAAGCGATAGAAGCGGTGGCCGATGCCATCCGCCGCAGCCGCTCGGGTTTGCAGGATCCGCGCAAGCCGATTGGTTCGTTTATCTTCCTGGGTACTACCGGGGTGGGTAAAACGGAGTTGGCGCGGGCGTTGGCGGAATTCCTGTTCGATGACGAGAACCTGATGACCCGTATAGATATGAGCGAGTACCAAGAGCGCCACGCCGTGAGTAGGCTGATTGGTGCCCCTCCAGGCTATGTGGGCTATGATGAGGGTGGTCAACTAACCGAAGCCGTGCGCCGTAAGCCCTATAGCGTAGTGCTACTGGATGAGATTGAAAAGGCGCACCCGGATGTGTTCAACATACTGTTGCAAGTGCTGGATGATGGCCGACTGACGGACAACAAGGGCCGCGTGGCGAACTTCAAGAACTGCATCATTATTATGACCAGCAACTTGGGCTCTGAGATTATTACCCAAAACTTTGAGGGTATTAATGAAAGGAACATGGCTCAAGTGGCGGCCCTTACCAAGGGTCAAGTTATGGAAAACCTACGTCGCACGCTAAAACCCGAGTTCCTGAACCGGGTGGACGAGGTGGTGATGTTCAATCCGCTGGGTAAAAACAACATCCGCGATATTGTGCGCATACACTTGAAGGGTTTACAGAAAACCCTAGCAGAGCGTGGCGTACAAATCGACTTCACCGACCACGCGCTTGACTTTTTAGCCAAAGAAGGCTTCGACCCGCAATATGGTGCCAGGCCGTTGAAACGCGTGATTCAAAAATCAATTATAAATGAGTTGGCTAAAAAGCTACTAGCTGGGAACATTAATACTACCCAGCGTGTTATTATCGATGAAGTGGAAGGGGTAATCTTTTTCCGCAACCAAGAAATGAGTGAGACTGATGCAGTGAAGTAATAGTAATTGTGTTTTTTCATGATGGGAATCCCAGAGAGCTATGGGTTGGTGGTTTACACATGCTTTCGGGGGTTCCTCTTTTTTTGGTAGTATCAAGATGCAAGTATCAAGTATCAAGACAAAAGATTGCTTCATTTTTGATAATATTTTGCCGTTGCTCCGAGTTTTCCGCGGTTAGTAAAGAGGATCCATAGATTCTTTTTCTGTGGAATGTCGACTGTGGACCGTCGACCAAAAAAACTACCTTTGCCCTGTGCAACTCTTCTACGTACCCCATATACAGCCCAATATAGCCTTCGCCCTTCCACCTGATGAGGTGCGGCATTGCTTGAAGGTGCTGCGCAAAAGGGTAGGGGATACCGTTCACGTTACCGATGGGCTGGGGCACTTGTACTTGGCCGAGCTGGTTGCCGATAGGTTGGATGATTGCCGATTGCAGGTATTGTCATCAGTGGTGGATGAAACCGCCAAGCCGTACAAAGTTACCATCGCATTTGCCCCCACCCACGACGCGGATAGGATGGAGTGGTTCATAGAAAAAGCCACTGAATTGGGCATTGATGCCATACAATTAGTAATAACCGCGCGAACCGAACGTTTTAAATACAAGCCCGAGCGGTTGCAACGGATACTCACAGGTGCCTTGAAGCAATCGGGGAGGGCTACTTTGCCGGTATTGGGCGAGCCGCAGGATTGGAAGGCCTTTATGAAAAGCAGCAACGATTTCAAGGGCAAAAAACTCATTGCTGCTTGTTTTGGAGAGCGAAAAATCTTGAAAGAACTATACCAGCCAGGCGAGGATGTTTTGATAATGATTGGCCCTGAGGGCGATTTTACGCCTGCCGAGGTGGATATGGCTGTGCAAAGTGGCTTTCAACCCGTAACTTTAGGTGCTGCAAGGCTTCGGGTGGAAACCGCGGCACTGGCTACACTGCAAACCATACATGTACTGAACGGATGATGTTGAAACGAGTATGTTTATTGGCGATATTGTTTTGCGGTTTGGTTGCCCAAGCCGCCAACCCTGCCCTGCGTATTGCCGTATTGAAATACAATGGCGGTGGCGACTGGTATAGTAACCCTACATCGGTTACCAATCTTATCAAGTTTTGCAACACCCAACTGGGTATGAACATAGACCCAGAGTACGAAACCGTAGAGGTGGGTAGCCCAGAGATTTTCAATTATGCCTTCATCCACATGACGGGGCACGGCAACGTAGTATTCAACGACCAAGAGGCCCAGAACCTACGCCAATATCTTACCGGGGGTGGTTTCTTGCATATTGATGACAACTATGGCATGGATGCGTATATGCGTGCCGCGATGAAAAAGGTGTTCCCTGAGCTGAACTGGCTAGAACTGCCTTTCAACCATGAAATTTACAACCAGAAATATACTTTCCCGAGTGGGTTGCCCAAAATCCACAAGCATGATGAGAAGCCCGCCCAGGGTTTTGGCTTGTTTTGGGAAGGCCGCCTAATGTGCTACTACACCTATGAAACTGACTTAGGCGACGGTTGGGAAGACCCAGAGGTACACAAAGACCCTGAAGAACTGCGCCAAAAAGCCCTGCAGATGGGGGCTAATATTGTGCAGTATGTGTTTACTAGGTAAGTCAAGGTGTAATTATCCTTTCCTTTCCCCATAGTCATAAAACCCCTTACCCGTTTTACGCCCATGGTGGCCAGCATCTACTTTTTGCTGCTGTATGCGGCTGGGGCGGAATTTGGCATCTTGATGGAACGACTCAAACATAGAGTTGGTAACTGAGTAGTTGGTATCTACCCCAATCAAGTCCATCAGTTTAAAGGGGCCCATTTTAAAGCCACTGCTTTCCAGCAACGCATCTATGGCTTCGTGGTCGGCTACTTGTTCTTCCAGCACTTTCAGGCCTTCTACATAATAGTGCCTAGCCACGCGGTTTACTATAAAACCTGGGGCATCTTTGGCGTACACGGCTGTTTTGCCCAGCTTCTCCGCCAGTTGGTATACGGTTTTGGCAATATCAGGGTCGGTGGCGGCACCCAGTATTACCTCCACCAGTTTCATGATGTGTGCCGGGTTGAAAAAGTGCATGCCTACCACCCGTTTGGGGTTGGGCACTGCTGCCCCTAAGCGGGTAATCGGTATAGAAGATGTGTTGGAAGCAAGGATGCAAGTAGGTTTGTTTTGAGCGGCCAGTTGCTTAAACAGATCCACCTTTGGCTCTAGCTTTTCCACTATAGCCTCAATAAATATATCGGCTTTCAGTTCAGCGAGGTTACCGGTTAGGTGCAGGTTTTGGAGGGCAGCATCTTTGTCTTTTGCCTTAATCAGGCCCTTATCGATTGCTTTATCAAGATTGGTGCTGATGCCTTGTAGGGCCTTCTCCAGTTGCGCTCTTGATAGGTCGTAGAGTATGGTTTGGTAGCCTGCCTGTGCGGCCAGTTGTGCAATGCCTGCGCCCATGGTGCCTGCACCTATTACCCCGATGGTTTTGATTTTGCTGATACCCATGAGATAAAGATAGTTATTAGACGATGGACGATGGACCATGGGCCATGGTTTTCTGTAAAATAAATTTTTTGGACGAAAGACGAAAGGCCAAAAAATTGGACCAAGGACGATGGATGCTGCAGAAAAGCATTTGATTGGCCTTTAAATGTCCGACTTGCAAAATCTAATAACGCAAAGGGCACCTAGAAATTTATAGGAGTATCTGTGTAATTAAAATGCCGATTTAAACTGGCTGAGGAAGCGCACGTCATTTTCCGACATTAGGCGGATGTCTTTAATCTGGTAGCGGAGCATGGTAATGCGGTCGATACCCATACCGAACGCGAAACCAGAATATACTTCAGGGTCGATGCCACAATTGTCCAGTACTGCGGGGTCTACCATACCGCAGCCCAATATCTCTACCCAGCCGCTTTGCTTGCATACGGGGCAACCAGTACCGCCGCAAATGAAGCAGGTAACATCCATCTCCGCCGAAGGCTCGGTGAACGGGAAGTAGGACGGGCGAAGCTTGATTTTGGTATCGGGCCCAAACATTTCCTGCGCAAAGTGATAAAGGGTTTGCTTCAAATCGGCAAACGATACGTTTTTGTCAATATATAGCCCTTCAATCTGGTGGAAGAAGCAATGCGAACGAGCTGAAATGGTTTCGTTGCGGTATACCCTACCTGGGAATACGGCACGGATGGGCGGCTTTTGGCGTTCCATGACCCGTATTTGTACCGATGAGGTGTGCGTGCGTAGGGCGATATCGGGGTTCTTCTGTACAAAGAAGGTATCCTGCATATCCCTAGCCGGGTGGTCGGGCGGGAAGTTGAGCGCAGTAAAGTTGTGGAAGTCGTCTTCAATTTCGCGCTCTTCGGCCACAGTGTAGCCTATGCGCTTAAAGATTTCGATAATTTGGTTGCGTACCAAGTTGAGCGGATGGCGGCTACCAATTCGAATGGCATCGCCAGGCATGGTAAGGTCGAAGGCTGGGCCTTGGCTGGTTTGGCTACTTTCAAACTGCTCTTTCAGCGTTGCGAAGCGCTCCTCGGCAACCTGCTTCAGCGTGTTTACTGTTTGGCCGTATGCTTTCTTCTCAGTGTTGGGCACATCTTTGATGGCGGCTAATAGGTCTTTCACCTTGCCTTTGGTACCAATAAACTCAATACGGAAGCGTTCCAGCTCATCGGCATTGTTTACCGGATAACTTTCTACCTGCGCTTGCATATCGCGCACTTGGTCAAATAGGTTTTGCACTTCCGTACTCATCGTGCAAAGATATGCAATGGAGCGGTTATTGAAAAAGGACTTCTTGGGGCTACGCCACCCACTCTTGCGCAATCATCCATTCGCCTACATTTCGGGCAATAAAAACCGCTGCGGCTACCACTAAGGGCGAAAGATACCAGCTGCGCGATGGACTGACACCAGCAATGGACAACGACTGCTGTACTAACAACAGCATATAAAGCCCCCCATAGGCTATCACAAAAAAAAGCAATGCCACTTGAGGCGAAAAGGTAACGGGCCCATCTACAAACATGGTGATTAAGCTATCTCGAAACAATAATAGAACTATTAGCAATAGCACCGTTTGCACCATAAGTGCCAATCCCGCCAAACCGCCAACCATCAAGTCGCTTTTGAAAGTGGTGACGGCAAATATCTTTTTCACGAGAAAAACCACGAGGCTCAACATCAATAGAAACAGAAAAAATGATAAGCCGATTTTAACCCCAAACATGATGGTTTTGGCTGACAGAACGTACATTTGGCTGATGATGGCCAGCGCAAACGAGGTAACAAAAATAAAAGCCACACCCATTAATGCAGCAGCTATACGAACACTTACCGTATTGGCTAAAACCAATTGTGTGCCGGTAACAGGCGACCATAATACGTGCTTAATAACTTGAAGAACCCCCAAGTTGCCAGTAGTTGCATTATTTATAGCCTGCTGCTGCACTTGCCGAAAATACTAAAAAATAACCTGTATCAACGCTGCCAATTTCGCAACATGTGCTATATTTAACGACTGAAAAGCTAGATATGAAGAAGATTCTTTTGCCAATAATGGTGTTGTTGTTCGCCATGGCAACTTATGCCCAGCCTCCAGTGCCCATTGAAGAGGGCACCGGCAAGGTAGTCTATACCGAAGTGGTAACGGTTGCCGCAGCCAACCAAGCCGAGCTATATAAGCGAGTTGAGCACTGGTTCAACACTTTTTACAAAAATCCAGCCAGCACCATACAAAGCCAAGATGCCGCCACAGGCAGCATTGTTGGCAAGCAAACCATATATGTTTACAACGAGGTAAACGGTAAAAAGAACCAGTACGGCCAAGTAAAGTATACCATTACCGTTGATGTAAAAGAAGGCAAGTACCGCTATAAAATTGACGACATCTTTTTTGAAAAAGTACCGAAGCTATATGTAGAAAAGTGGCTTGATCCCAATGCGCCCAACAAAACCGTGCAGTTTGGCTACTTGCAACAAGTGCACGATTACGTAACCGACCTAATAACCAAACTAAAAGCCACCACCGCCAAACCAGCACCTGCCGCCGCTGGCGATGATTGGTAGATTTTTAGTATCAAGCCTGCCTGCCAGTAGGCAGGTATCAAGTATCTTGATTGTTTTTGCAACCGTGTCCCGTCCTGAAAAAAGTTGACAGTCCGAAAAACTGTTGACCATGAAAAAGACAAAAACCATCTACCGTTATAGCGAGGCCTTTAAGCAGCAGGTCCTTTCTGAGATAGAGAGCGGCAAGTATACCATAGCCCAGGCCCGGAGCGCCTACGCCATAAATGGGGCCGGCACCGTGCAGAACTGGGCCAAAAAATTGGGTATCTTAGGGATAACCAAAACAGTGAGGGTGGAAAAGCCGGACGAAAAAGACAGGATAAAGGCGCTGCAGGCCGAGATAAAAAAGCTGAAAAACGCGCTTGCCGACACGGTGCTGGACAAGCACATCGCCGAGGCCACGCTGGAGGTGATCTGCGAGGACAACGGCTGGGACGTGGAAGCGGTCAAAAAAAAAGCCGCCACCGCATCACCTCGAAAACGGTAGGGAAAGGCCCGTCGGTGAGCGCGGCCTGTGCCCGGCTGGGCGGCAGCAGGGCAGCTTACTACAAGAACGGGTCGAAGGGGGCCGTGCAGGCACTGTCAGACGCCATCGTGATGGAGCTGGTCATTGAGCGGCGCCTCGAGATGCCGCGCCTGGGCGGGAGGAAGCTTTACCACTTGCTCAGGGGCGACCTCGCCGCGCACCGCGTGCGCCTTGGCAGGGACAGGTTCTTCAGGTGGCTGGGCAGGCACGGGCTGTTGGTGGAGCCCAAAAAGTGCTACCACAGGACCACGAACAGCAACCACCGCTTCCGGGTCTATACCGACCTTGTGAAAGGGCGGCGGATAGAGCGGCCGGACCAGGTATGGGCCAGCGACATAACCTACCTGCGCACGCGGGAGGGCTTCTGCTACCTCGCATTGGTGACGGACGCGTACAGCAGGAAGGTGGTAGGCTGGGACGTGAGCCGGTCGCTGGAGCTGGAGGGCTGCATGAGGGCGGTGGCCATGGCCTGTTCCGGCAGGGGCGGCACCGGTACCGTGCACCACTCCGACAGGGGGACGCAGTACTGCAGCCGTGAATATACCAGCTACCTGCGCGACAACGGCATAGCGATAAGCATGGGCGAGGCCGGCAACTGCTACGACAACGCGATGGCCGAGCGGGTGAACGGGATACTAAAGGGCGAGTTTAACCTAGATGCGACCTTTTTTGACCTTAGAAGCGCCCGAAGGGCTGTAGCACAGGCAATATACGTTTACAACAACAAAAGGCCGCATATGGCACTGGAAATGAGAAAACCTTCCGAACTTTATGCGGCATAGAAATAAGAACATCCATTAACCGAACTGTCAACCTATATCAGGACAAGACATTTTTTACCATGGTCCATCGTCTATGGTCCATCGACTTTCCCTATCTTTACACCCTATGCGCAGTAATTATTTGGATGAGTTGAACGACGTGCAGCGGCAGGCCGTTACGCACAAGGATGGGCCCGTAATGGTGATTGCCGGACCGGGCTCGGGGAAGACACGCGTGCTTACCTACCGCATTGCCCACATGATTGAAACTGGGGTGGATCCGTTCCGCATTTTGGCACTTACGTTTACTAACAAGGCGGCCAAAGAGATGCGCGAGCGTATCAGCCACGTTATCGGCGGTGAGGCCCGCAACGTGTGGATGGGCACCTTCCACAGCATATTTGCGCGCATACTGCGGTCGGAGGCCGGTAAGATTGGCTACCCGAGCAACTTCACCATTTACGATGCTAGCGATAGCAAGAGCGTAATCAAACTAATAGTGAAGGAAATGGAGCTGAACGATAAGCTCTATAAGCCTTCGGTGGTGTTCAACCGCATTTCGGCAGCGAAGAACAACCTGATTGGCCCGAAGAAATACAAAGAGGACGTGAACCTGGTGGCCGATGATAACCAAACCGGCCGACCGAAAATGGGCGAGATATACGCCGCCTATGCTAAGCGCTGTTTCCAGAGCGGTGCTATGGACTTTGACGATTTGCTGTTTAAAATGTACGAGCTGCTGGCCACGCACCCCGAGGTGCTGCACAAGTACCAGCACAAGTTCAACTACATACTGGTGGATGAGTATCAAGATACCAACTTCGCCCAGTATTTGATTGTGAAGCGCCTGGCCGCCGTGCACGAGAACATCAGTGTGGTGGGCGACGATGCGCAGAGCATCTACTCCTTCCGCGGGGCCGATATACAGAACATCCTCAACTTCCAGAAGGATTACCCCGATATGGTAACCTTTAAGTTGGAGCAGAACTACCGCAGCACCAACCATATTGTAGAGGCCGCTAACCAGGTTATCGCCCTCAACAAAAACCAGTTGCCCAAAACCATCTGGACCGACCGCCAAGGCGGCGACAAGATTCGGGTGGTGAAATCGATTAGCGATAACGAAGAGGGTAGGTTAGTGGCCGATACCATTTTCGAGTATCAGCACCGCCTGCACCTGCGCAACGACGACTTTGCCATATTGTACCGTACCAATGCCCAGAGCCGTTCTTTCGAGGAAGCGTTGCGTAGGCAGAACATCAGTTACAAGGTGTTCGGTGGTCTATCGTTCTACCAGCGTAAGGAGATTAAGGATTTGCTGGGCTATTTGAAGCTGACCGTAAACCACAACGATGAAGAGGCCCTGCGCCGCATCATCAATTACCCTACCCGTGGCATAGGCGACACTACGCTGGATAGGGCGGTGGTATTGGCCAACGAGCAAGACAAAAGCCTGTGGGAGATATTAAGCACCATCCAGTTTCAGCCGGGCTTTAATGGCCGCGCGAAGACGCTGGTGGAGGAGTTCACGATGATGATCAAGAGCTTTAGCGCCATGCAAACCAGCATGAACGCTTACGACCTTGCCACCCACATTGCCAAGCATACCGGCATTGTAAAAGAGCTATACGTAGATAAAACCGTGGAGGGCATTAGCCGCTACGAGAACTTGCAGGAATTGTTGAACGGCATAAAAGAGTTTAGCGAGAGCGATGAAGTGATGGAAGGCCAAGGCGTAACCGACCGCAGCCTGGGCACTTATTTGCAGGATATTATGCTGCTTACCGACACTGATAACGACAAAGATGACACCAACCGCGTATCGCTAATGAGTATTCACTCGGCGAAGGGGTTGGAGTTTGAATGTGTGTTTGCGGTAGGTTTGGAGGAAGGCCTTTTCCCCAACCAAATGAGCGTGAACAGCCGTGATGAGCTGGAGGAAGAGCGCCGCCTGTTTTATGTGGCCATTACCCGTGCCAAGAGCCATCTGTTCCTTACCTATGCTTTGCAGCGCTACCGTTTCGGTAACCTTATTTATTGCGAGCCGAGCCGTTTTATCGAGGAGTTGGAAGAGAAGAACTTAGAGTTTATTGGCCACAAAGTGCGCCGACAAGAGCCTACGGGCGGTGGTGGCAACGAAACCCCTTGGAGCGGATTGGGCAGCGGCGGCGGGGCTGGCAACCAGTTTAAGGAAACTATCAGCAAGTCGCTATACGAGCGGCCGGGCGCGGCGGCCAAAAAGCCGAGCTTTACCCCAAGCAACTACACCCCACCGGCAGACTTTAGGCCCGACGACCCGAATACCATTCAACAGGGCCAAGAGGTGGAGCACGAAAAGTTCGGTATTGGCAAAGTGGTAACGCTGGAAGGCGACGGCAACAACCGCATCGCCACGCTCTTCTTCCCCGGCATCGGGCAGAAACGCATTATGCTGAAGTATGCTAAGGTGAGGATAGTGAAGAACGGGGCGGAGTAAAGCCTCAGCCATAAATGGAATGGCTCTCATTGTTTTTGACCAACTAAAGATAAAATGAATATCGCGGTTATAGGTGCGGGTATCATGGGTTTGGCTACGGCCAGGGCTGCGGCCATGGCGGGGCACAAGGTAAGCGTATTCGAGCGCTCGTCGCGAGCACTTGGCGCTTCGGTGCGCAACTTTGGCATGTTTTGGCCGCTGGGTCAATCGGGGGCCAATTTTCAGTTGGCCTTGCGTTCGGCAGGTGCTTGGAAACAAATTGCTTCCGAAACCGGCCTATGGTTGCAGCAGCATGGGGCTTTGTTGCCGGCCTACGAGGTAGGCGAACAAGAGTTGATGCACGAATTTATCGAAGCCAAAAGTAGCCAGGATGGTTACCAATTGCAATGGCTGAGTGCCGCAGAAGCCTTGGCACTGTCGCCCATGTTGCAGGCAAATGGCTTGCGCGGGGCTTTGCATTCGCAAACCGAAATGCTGCTAAACCCTAGGGAGGCCATACCCCAAGTGCAAAATTGGCTTGCGCGCGCACATCAAGT
>JAIXUD010000005.1 GCA_027483645.1 Sphingobacteriales bacterium | reverse complement strand
TCAAATATGACATTTGGAACAAAAGTTATTTGAGGAGCGACGAAAAAGGGAAGTAAATTTTCTCTCACAAAAAGAGATGCAATTATGTATTCAAACATTTTCCCGTTGGTCGCTTTATCTTTATTGTTCTCTTTTTTAAATTCACTCCAGCAAGTATTAATATATTCCGAAGGAGTCAAATAGTTTATCTCGAAAAAATTTGGGAAAAGCCTATTAAAGATTTTAAGAGTTGCTCCCTTCTTGTCTTTGACAATTCCTAATTTAATTAATTGACTCATTGGACTAAATGATTGGATATATTATTTTAAAAATCGTATCTGAAGATTTAATTTGAAATATAAGTTACCTTTTTCTGAATAAACATTTCCAAACTCATGTCTGCTGCTGCTAGCAGTTTCAAGCTTAGTATTATTTAAAAGATAATCTTCGAACTGGTTCCTATTATAGATATGATAACACAACAATTCTCCATCATCCTTAACTATTAAGTATCCGCCAGTAGCATCTAATTCGCCAGTCCAAACTTTTGAAGGCATCATACCTAATGCTATGTCTGTCAAAAAGCGCTTCATCTTATATTCATAAAATGGGTGGCCTTCTGAAATATTGTACTGCAGTGGGTTGTCTTTTGAAGCTGCCTTCACTAAATCTGTAAGAGTGTTAAGATAGGAGGAGTAAAACTTTAGAGTTATACTTGCTAAAAGTGCAGGGAGCGCACTATCAATTAAAGTTAAATTATTACCAAAAATGGTAGTTTCAGTATTCAGGAATTTTAAAACCCCACCCAGTTTAGTAATAGCTTCAATTCTATCCTTAATCTTACTTCTAGACTCGATTGAGTTGATTAAAGCAATGTCAGCGGAAGTAATAGTTGAACATTCAATTTTAAAGACAAAGTTCGTTGTCTTTCCAGCATTTAGCAAAGTTGATGCACCACCTAGCTGCGACTTGATGCTAAAGCCTAGTTCTGGATTTACACCCGTTCGCAAATCGTGGATAAGAACTCTTATATCACTCTTCTTAGAAGACCGCGCTTTGATGGAATTGCAACTAAAAGATCTTATAAAGGATTCAATTTCTGGAATTGCAAAGGTGCCAGAGGAAGCAGATTTAATTTGGCATAATAGGTAAGATGCGTTGCTGTGAAATTGGGTAATTGGAATTCGATATTCATTCTCGCATCCGTTGATGATTACCAAATCTTGGTCATAAGCATATTCATAAGTTCCGGCAGACTCATCCCTCAAAACCTTAACAATAGGGAACACTAACCCTTGTACTTTTTCCAAATTGGCATCCCCTGGATACAAATTTCTATCTGACAGCATTTTTAGCAGGGCGTAAATTTCGCTCCACTCTCCCTTGTTTCCTGTAAGCATTAGGTGCTACGATTTTATCTATGATTTGCTTACCCGTAGCTTGTATGGCGGGTACCGCAACAGAATTACCAAATTGCTTATATGCAGAAGCATCTGCCACGGGAATTATAAACTCATCAGGAAAACCTTGGAGCCTCGCCCATTCGCGTGGAGTCATTTTTCTAATTCCTTGCTTGTTTACTTCTCCTCTAATATGCGTAACTGGAGTAAAGTTAGTGAGCCGATGATCATAAATTAAATTGCGCTCCCTGCCCATTCCTCCACAAACAACAGCATTTGAAATACTGTCATCAGAGATAATCTCATAGCCAAAGCCATTACCCTTTTCTTCGTGACGCCTTTTATGCTCAACTAATGTACGAAAATAAGTATTTGAAAGATAATACTTCACAGATACCGTAGTGTCTTCTTTAATATCGCCGATGGTTACTTTTTTCTCTAAAGGCTTAGGATATTCAAATTCCTCAATTTCTAAATCATTACGGAAACCGACGATAAATATGCGCTCTCTATTTTGAGGAACTCCAAAATCTTTGGCATTCATTATTCTGGGGTCAGGCACAAAGTATCCTAAATCGTTTCTTAAAACATTTAGGATGGTCGTTAATGTTCTGCCTTTATCATGGTTAAAGAGACCTTTAACATTCTCTAAAAATAGCGCTTTGGGCTTTTTACGTTTGATAATTTCGGCAACATCAAAAAACAAAGTACCGCGAGTATCTTCAAATCCTCCACGTTTACCAGCTATAGAGAATGCTTGGCAAGGGAAACCTGCGCAAAGAACATCAAATCCATCTGGAATGAAATTCTTTGTCTGCTCTTTAGTAATATCGCCAAAAGGTACTTCACCAAAGTTTGCGGAGTATGTTTTCTTAGCTTGCTCATCCCATTCGCTCGTAAACACACACTTACCCCCTAAATTCTGCATCGCTAATCGAAAACCGCCAATTCCAGCAAACAAATCAATAAAGGTAAATTTTGGATTTTCAGGAGAAGGAAAAGGAACTTCAGTTTCGGGATTGAACAATGCGTATTGCAAAGCCGATTCTGCTACGACATTCGTGATTTCGTCATTTGGAAACGTATAATCCAATACCTTTTTTACCAAAGAAATGGCAGCAGGTT
The DNA here is from genome assembly GCA_027483645.1 of Sphingobacteriales bacterium. GTDB lineage: Bacteria > Bacteroidota > Bacteroidia > Chitinophagales > CAIOSU01 > CAIOSU01. The sequence goes on along the minus strand of JAIXUD010000005.1, from coordinate 70,276 downwards.
TATACGATTTAGAAACACCATTTTTGCTATTATGCAAATAGTGGGTAAATGCAGCTTTGTCAAACTCAGTATATTGAGCTAGTAATTTTTTATCCTTACCGCTCTTAATCTCCTCAATACTAATTTTCTGTAGCAGTTCCATAGCTCGACGAATGTGGTTCTTAGCAAAGATATGCTAAATATATTTGCATAAAAAACTAAAGTTACTAAAAAGAAAAGTAACTAGGTGTTAACTTTACTAACAAATCCTTTATAACTTCCCCCCCCCATACCCCGCCTCCACGCCTTCTATCCATCCTGACCTTACTGCAGGGCAGAAAGGAGCAGATAGCGCAGCATCTCGGCATTAGCGTGCGCACGGTGTATCGGGATATTTAGGCGCTGGGTACCTCCCACCCCGTTAACTCCCCCACCTCCGCATCCATCCTCACCCTGCGACAAGGCTAGCCAAAGACACCCCCACCACCCGCCACATCTAAAAAAATAAGCGTACCCTATACACAGTGGCCAGGCGGTAATACTGCCGAATAAAACCTATTTTTGGGTCAATCAAAAGACCTTAATACATTGAAGGTTCTGCATTTTAATGCGAGTTCGAAAGGCGGTGCGGCCCTTGCCGCGCAGCGCATTTTCCATGCGCTACTGCCCCATGTGCCCGATATGCATTTCTACCAACTGGAGAAAAGTACCGAGCAGCGTTTCAATGCCATGCCGGCCTTCAGGGCGGAGAATGGTGCCAATAGCTTGTGGAACCGTGCTAAATGGTCGTTGTTTTACCGCAAGCTGGGCAAGGCTACGGCGGGCAAGCAGTCGCAATACGAGAAGTTTACGCCTGCCCAATTGCCCATTGATACCCCCCTGCCCACCGAGCACGGCATGCCCGACCTGATACACCTGCACTGGACCTCGGAAATGATTGATTACCCTAGCTTTTTCGGTTCGCTGCCCAATGATGTGCCCGTAGTGTGGACCTGCCACGATATGAACCCCTTTACCGGTGGCTGCCACTATACTTGGGGCTGCGAGCGGCTTCAGCAAGAGTGCCACCAGTGCCCGCAACTGGCCATTAGCGGCAAGCCCGATTTATCGACCAAGACCCAAAAAACAAAAACCGATGCCCTGCGCCACAAAAAGGTGCATGTGGTTGGCAATAGTGAGTGGATAGAGGCACAAGCGCGCAAGAGTACCATTTTTGCCACCGCCACCAGCTACCAAACTATTCACAACCCGGTGGATATGGGCTTGTACATACCCTTGGGCAAAGCCGAGGCGAAACACATACTAGGCATACCCGAGCAAACCATGATTATAAGCTTTGGGGCCGATAGGTTTGATAACGAGCGCAAGGGCTTCGGGCTACTTACGGAGGCCTTAAAGCGGGTGTATGCACAAGTGCCTAACTTGGAGTGCCTGGTATTTGGCTCGGGCAGTTGGCAGGGCGATACCACTGGCTTGCCACCGATGCGCTTTATGGGCTTTGTGGACAGTGGCTACCTGCAACGGATACTACATAGCGCCAGCGATTTGTTTGTAATTCCTTCGCAGCAGGAGGCCTTCGGGCAAACGGCACTGGAGGCTATGGCTTGCGGCACGGCGGTGGTGGGCTTTGATACCGGCGGTATTGGCGACATTATTAAGCACGGCAAAAACGGCCTGCTGGCGCCCGTGGGCGATAAGGAGGCTTTAGCTGCGGCCATAACCACCTTACTTGAAAATGACATTATGCGCCACGGCATGCAAATTAATGCCCGCACCTTCGCCAAGGGCAATTTTAATATGCAGCGCCAAGGGCAACTTTACTTTGATTTGTATCAAAAGGCATTGCAAGCGAAGTAAACAGTTAATGGTGTTGCGTATTTACCACTAAGCACAATAAGATGAGAACACAAAGAACACTAAGTATTCCTGTTGTCCTTTGTGCCTTTCCTTTTTGTTCCTTGTGGTTAAACACATAGCACATCTCCACCCAAGTGGAAATACCCCTTTACTTTGCTACTTTTGCACCACCATCAACCAGTACAACCGCCCCATTTGCCCACGTTGCCCAAAATATCCATCATTACCCCATCGTATAACCAAGGCGGCTATATAGAGGAAACCATTGTGTCCATCATTGGGCAGGGCTACCCCAACTTGGAGTACATCATTATGGATGGCGGCAGCAAGGACGAGACGGTGGAGGTAATAAAAAAGTACCAAGAACACATTACCTACTGGGTAAGCGAAAAGGATAACGGCCAAAGCGACGCCATCAACAAGGGCTTGAAAATGGCTACCGGTGATATAGTGGCTTGGCTGAACAGTGACGACATCTATACCGATGGCACTTTGCTTGCTATAGGCGAGGCATTTGCCAATAACCCGAGTACTGGCATTATCTATGGCGATGTGGAGAGCTTTTTCCCTGATGGAAAGACGGAGGTTTGGAAGAACAACTTCGCACCGGCCGACTTCTTCAGCCGGGTGAGTATACACCAGCCGGCCGTATTTTGGCGCAGGAATTTGCACGAAACGCATGGCTACTTAGATGCCAGTTTCTACTACCTGATGGACTACGACCTTTGGGCGCGCCTGTTTTTCAACGTACCATCGATGCGGATGGAGAAAACCTTGGCGCGGTTTAGGGTGCATGATGGTGCCAAAACGGGGCAAAACCCTATAGGCCTTTATGATGATTACCGCAGGGTGCTATCGCGCATTGCGCGTGCATTGCCCGATGGTAGTTTGCTGGCCAAGCTAAAGCAGCTTGATGTATACCATAACCCCGAGGAGGCAGTTTACCCATCCTTTAGGGCGTTAACCCCTACCGAAGAACAGCAATTGCTAGATGAATACCTGCACAGCTACATAGTTCAGGAATATACTCGTGGCCACATCGGCAATACTAATAGGCTCATCATACAGTCGCTGGGGCTGGGGCACCAAGGCAGCAAATTGAAAACCCTATTGAAAAACAACCTAGGTATTGGTAAACTCAAACACACGCCCAATGCCAAGTAAGCAGGTACTCTTCACCATCATCGTGCCTACCTACAACCGGGAGGCGTTTATTGGCAAAACCATTGCCTCCATATTGGCGCAAACCTACCAGCACTTTGAGATAATCATTGTTGATGACGGCAGCAAAGACAACACCGAAGCCGTAGTAAAAGCCTTCAACGACCCCCGGATACATTACTACCTAAAAGATAACGGCGAACGCGGTGCTGCCCGTAACTATGGTATTGCTAAAGCTAAAGGCGACTATATTACCTTCATCGACTCTGATGATGTGCTGTACCCGATTCACTTTGAGGAAGCGTTGAAGCTGATTAATGCAGGAAAGGAAGTATTCCACCTGGCGTATGAGTACCGCGAGACGGACGGGAAACTACTTTCCACCAAAACACACTCGAAAGACCTTAATGAGCAATTGATACGCGGCAACGTGATTAGCTGTATCGGTATTTTTATCAAACAGGGCATTCTCGGGGGTGACTTACTGTTTAGCGAAAACCGCGTGCTATCGGGTACCGAAGATTGGCTGTTGTGGCTGCGTTTGGCAGCCCGCCATTCATTTGCTTATAGCAATACCATCACCGCCTGCATGGTAAACCATGATAGTCGCAGCGTGCTTAACTACGATGAAAATGCCATGCTGGTGCGTACCCAATTGCTGATGGAGGGCCTACGTGCCGACGCGGTATTTGTGAGCAAAATGGGCCATCACCTTAACCGCATCGAGGCGCACATGCTTTCGTACATCTCCCTGCACTTGGTGCTTAGCGGCGTTAAAAACAAGGCGTGGAGCTATTTGGCCCAAGCCATAAAGCTTGATGCAAGCGAGCTTATTACCCGCCGTACCATCGCTATTGTGAAGCGATTAGTATTCTAACTACAATTATCAACCAAATTGATTAAGTTTATAGCAACATAGACGATAACTATATTGCCATGACCATAACTCAATACGAATACATAGTAGCGGTTGATACTTACCGCCACTTCGCCACTGCTGCTGCAAAGTGCCATGTAACCCAACCCACCTTGAGTATGCAGATACAAAAGTTGGAAGACCAGTTGGGTATTATCCTTTTTGATAGGGACAAGCATCCGGTGTTGCCAACCGATGCTGGTGTAGCGGTCATTCAACAGGCGCGGCGGGTAATAGAAGAGCATGAGCGGTTAATTGAGATAGTGCGCGAAAGCAAGGGCGTAATATCGGGTACTTTAAGTATAGGCATCATCCCTACACTGGCGCCATACTTGTTGCCACTGTTCGTTAATAAGTTTATGCGGAAGTACCCCGATGTGGTGCTTAAGGTAAGTGAATTGACCACCGAGCAGATTACCGACCACCTGAAACGCGGATTGCTAGATTGTGGCTTGCTGGCCATACCGATGGAGGACAACAGCCTTACCACCATACCGCTGTTCTATGAGCGGTTGATTGCCTATGTTTCGGATGATAGCAGCCTATATAAAAAGAAGCACTTGGTGGCCGATGACCTAGAGCCTTCCAGCGCATGGATATTGCAAGAAGGGCACTGCCTGCGCAGCCAGCTGCTGCGCCTTTGCCAAGTAAAACCCGGACAAGCACCGCGCCAACTGGCCTATGAAAGCGGCAGCCTAGAAACCCTAAAGCGACTGGTGGATGCCAGTGGTGGCTTCACCATCTTGCCCGAATTGGCTGTGCTGGACTTAAGTAAAAAGAAGCTCGACAATGTACGTTACTTCCGCAACCCTGAGCCGGTACGGGAGATTGCGCTGGTTACGCACCGCAGCTTTATTAAGCGTAAACTGCTCGAACTACTTGCTGAGAGCATCCGCAAGGCTGTGCCAAAGGAGTTGCTGGAAGATGGGAAAAAAGAGGTAGTTGGTATATAGTTATTGATTGATTGGTTACTGGTTATTAGTTAAAATCCCTGTAGAAAAGTAAGGAAAGCAGAAGAGAGAATCCGAAATTTCTTCGTTAAATAATTGCAACAGTAAACTTCGAGCCGAAGGCGAGGTGTCATAAGTCCCTCTCCCTCAGGGAGAGGTTAGGTGAGGGAAACAAACAACACGCACATTTATGCCAGAAATAAGCAACATACAAACCTACCTTAAAGTAGACCAAACTACCTACCCGCGAGCCATGGAGCGCTTTGCAAAGGTGCTGAAGGCCATTAATGCCTGGAACGACGAAGTGGCGGAATCCTTCGCTTCCTTTAAGTGGGAGGTGGACGTGGATGGCTCTGTATATTCTACCTTTACCTCGCCGCGGCTTAGGTCTTCGTTTTCTCCTACTTCTATCTGGCCCTATGCCTTTGTAAGCTTGCTGGAGGATGAGCAGGTAGATGGCCACTGGATGGTTTTTAACCTCTACTTGGAGACGGACGACCTATTGAATATGGGTACAGGGGAATATTTCCCAACTACCTATCCTTTAGTGAAATCGCTTTCGCTGGCAGTGCATGCCGAGTTCGGCCAAACGGGGGTCTATTTTACAGACGAAATGCAGGATGCCGCCGAGCTGGAAGTATTTGCCCATAACGACCATAGCCAACTTTGGCAATTCGATTATGCCATTATCCCACTTTCGTTAGCGCACCTCTACAACCATCTGCCCGCTACCCACGCCATCAACAAGCACGAAAGCCACATAGAGGCTTGGAATGTGGAGCGGTGGGGTGCCAGTGCTTAAGTGCATTCTCTACGACTTGTGCAATCCCTTTACCTGCAAACTGGTAAAGTAAGATGCAAGCACTAGCAATAGCAACACAGTGGCTCCGGCCGCTTGTGCAACCGGGTCGCCACCTGCAATATGTACATATATGGCTCCGATGGCATAAAACAACAGGCCAGCATATGCACCTTCACGCAGGCGGCCCAATTGTGGGGTTAGGATGGCTATTACAGCCATTATCTTCATTACCCCAAAGAAAGGCAATAGGTATGCGGGTATACCTAATTTGGCAAGGCTGGTAACCATCTGTTCAGCCAACATAATATCGCCAATGGCTCCGCCCAATAGAAATACGCTCAATAGCCCCGTAACCACCCAATAGGCAATCTTTACTTTGTTCATTTTCTGTAGTTTTTAATGTCTGTATTGATTGACGATACAAAAGTAGTTACCTTCGGTATCTAAAAGATAACAGTTACCTTATGGATACCAGTACCCTACAAGATACCAAGCACGATACCTCGCAATGCCCAGGCGGTGGGGCGATAAAGCATAAAGAATGCGCGCAGCACCTACTACCCATAAAAGACACCCTAGAAGTACTGAGTGGAAAATGGAAAATCATCATTATTATGGCCTTGTTGCACGGCAACAAGCGCCGCTTTAAAGAGCTCCAGCGAGAGCTACCAGGCATCACTGGCAAGGTGTTGAGCAAGGAGTTAAAAGACTTGGAGCAAAACAACATCCTTACCCGCTCGGTGTATGATACTGCGCCAATTACGGTAGAATACCAGTTAACCGCTTATGGTTATACATTACGAGATGCGCTGTTCGCACTGCACAAATGGGGGTCGGAACACCGACGGGTGATTATGGGCAAATAAAAACGTAAAGGTAATGTTAGGCCGCTTTTTATCTTTTTACAAAAAACGAGATACTATTGCTGCCACTGATAGGATACCTAGTTTGTAGCGGCTACCAACCAACCGGTAAATAGGATGATGCTTGCATTGTACAGTATACTGATAACCATTACCCGAAGTGGCAAATTGATATGCAAAAGCTTATTTAGCGGCCTTCGCCCAAGTATCCTTTAAGCCTACCGTACGATTGAAGATAAGGTCAGTACCCTTTGAGTCTTTATCCAAAGTAAAGTAGCCTTTGCGCATAAACTGGTATCGCTCATCGCCATGGGCTTTTAGCAAAGCTGGTTCTGCGTATGCTTCTACCACTTTCAGGCTGTTGGGGTTCAGTAGTTCCTTAAAGTCGAGGTCCGATGCGCCTACATTTTCAACTTGGAAAAGACGGTCGTACTCGCGCACGGTGATCTTCACTGCATGTTGGGCGCTTACCCAGTGCAGCGTACCTTGTACCTTTAGCCCACTGGTATCGCTACCACTGCGGCTTTCGGGTAGGTAAGTAGCCTGTATCTCAGTAATGTTACCGTCGGCATCCTTCGTTACCGATTCGCCTTTGATAACATAGCCACTTTTCAGGCGCACATATTGCCCAATAGCCAAGCGGAAGTACTTCTTAGGCGCCTCTTCCATAAAGTCGTCGCGCTCAATGTATAACTCCCCGCTGAAAGGCACGGTGCGGTTGCCGGCGTTTTCATCCTCAGGGTTGTTCTCGCTTTCTATCTCATCTACTTTACCTGCAGGCCAGTTGGTGATAACCACTTTCACGGGGTCAAACACTACCATGCGGCGTTGTGCAATGCGATTCAAGTGCTCGCGGATACAGAACTCCAACAAGGCTACGTCAATCAGGTTTTCGCGCTGCGCAATGCCCACCCTATCGCAAAACTCACGGATAGACTCAGGCGTATAGCCGCGGCGGCGGAAACCAGAGATGGTAGGCATACGGGGGTCGTCCCAACCCGTTACGTGTTTTTCGTTTACCAGTTGCAGTAGTTTGCGCTTGCTCATTACCGTGTAGGTAAGGTTGAGGCGCGCAAACTCATATTGGTGGCTTGGGAACAAGCTTAGTTGCTGTATAAACCAATCGTACAGCGGCCTGTGGCTGCTGAACTCGAGTGTACAAATGGAGTGGGTGATGTGCTCAATGGCATCGCTCTGGCCATGTGCGAAATCGTACATCGGGTATATGCACCATTGGTTGCCAGTGCGGTGATGGTGCGCAAACTTAATGCGGTACATCAGCGGGTCGCGCAACTGCATATTCGGCGAGGCCATGTCCACCTTCGCACGTAGGGTTTTTTCACCTTCTTTAAACTCGCCATTTTTCATGCGCTCAAAAAGGTCCAGGTTCTCTTCCACTGTGCGGCTGCGGTATGGGCTATCCTTGCCGGGTTCTGTTGGGGTGCCTTTCATGGCCGCAATTTGCTCGGCAGTGCTATCGTCCACATAGGCAAGGCCTTGCTTTATCAGCTCCACTGCAAAGTCGTATAGCTTGCCAAAGTAATCGCTGGCATAAAACTCATCGGCCCATTCAAAGCCCAGCCATTTAATATCGTTTTTGATGCTCTCTACGTACTCGGTATCCTCGGTTACGGGGTTGGTATCGTCAAAGCGCAAGTTGGTTTTGCCATTGTAGCGCTTCGCCAAACCAAAGTTGAGGCAAATAGATTTTGCATGCCCAATGTGCAAGTAGCCATTAGGCTCCGGCGGAAAACGCGTAAGAATGCTTTGGTGCTTGCCGCTGGCCAAATCCTTCTCTACAATCTCCTCCAAAAAATTCAATGATTTTACCTCGTCCATAGTAGCGTATATTACAGTATGGCAAAGTTAAGATAAAACAGGCTTAGCAGCATTGAACTTAGCTAAAGGTATTTTTCGTTAACTTAGTTGAACAGAAACAGTTTGCTATGTCTATCACGGAAATCAGAGAAAAATTGCATCAAATAATCGATAGCTCTGATGAGCAGTTGCTTGAGCGGTTATTATTAGTGGTTGAGGATGAAGAAAACGAAAAGGATTTTTGGGATGAACTGACCCCTGAGCAACAAGCACGAATTAATAAATCTTGGGAACAATCTAATGATCCAACCAAATGCATTCCACATGCTGAGGCCATGAAAAGGTTTGACGAATGGAAAAAAACCTTGAAGTAATCTGGACACCCGAAGCCTTGGAAAGATTGGGAGAGGTCTATTTATATCTTCAACTAAATTGGTCTCTAAGAGTTGCGGAGTAGTTTGATAGTATTATCAAATCAAAAGTTAAACAATTAAGCCAACTACCTAAATCAGGACCTGCTTCTGAAAAGAAATCGGGTCTTCGGAAGATTCTAATTACGCCGCATAACTACATGTATTATCGAGCTGAGAGTGATTCTTTACGCATCCTTGATATTGTAGACACCCGCCAAGAGCCTCTTTAGTTATTGCTTTGCTAAATGTTGGGTTTGGTAAATGCTTGGTATTATTGACATTGTTACCTGTTTGGTTTATAAAAAAATGGCTGGGATGAAATACATTGCCCTACTCATCCTTGTGATTTCTTATGGCTGTGGTAATGATATGCCGCCAGTAAACAATTGCATTATTCGTACATGGGTAGCTGATGACTATCGAGGCAAGCAATACATTTATGACACCATCTGCGAAACACGATTGGACCTATTCAAATTGATGGATTTCAATGATAGCATTGAAGATATCTTGTTCAAGAAGCCGATAACGGAAGAGCAATTCTATATTCAAGGCGTAGGTGGGATTGACATACGCGGTATAAGCTTTGTTGATTATGGCGATGAGCGGCGAAAGGCTATCAATGTAGAATTGCATAAGGATACAAGCCGCAGCCATAGCGGAGCGGCAATGTGGGTAGTGCAGGGTATAGGGCCAATTATGGAGGCTCGAAAAAGTACATTTTACCATTTAGAGAGTGCTTATATACTGGCTACCGACAGCACTGTAGATTACACGGCATTACAGAAAAGCTTGGAAAACGATACTGTGTTTTATGTAAGGATTAAGTTTAAACCGTAGGATAAGAAGCCCTTTCTGGTATAGTCTTTTGCTTTGAGAAGGGAATTGACAGATGTTCAAGATTTTAGCTTCAACGAAAAATATTATCCGGCAAACCCCCTCAAAAATACGTAAATGCCACCATCTGCCCGAGCAGGCCTACCATGTAGCCAGTAACTACTTCGCGGGGTACGTGGGCACCCAAAAACAGGCGAGCAGAACCGATAATGCCCGCTACAATAATAACCAATAGCAACGGCAGCAGCAGGTTGTAGGTTGATTGCATGGTAAGCGTAAGGGCGATGCCCAAAAAGCCACCCGCACCTACCGCGTGTAGGCTGATTTTATAAAATACGTTGGCAAAAAATGCCAAGAATATAGCTAGGCTGGCACCCAGGGCTATATGGGTAAAGTACTCACCAACGCCCAGTTTCTTTATAACTAGATACGTCCAAAAGTAAAAGAGCATGATGGCGATAAAGGGCAGTATGCGCTCTTTGTTGCTGTTGAGCTCAAAGTTGGGGATTATTTTGAGGCCGCGCATCAACCCTAATGTTATCAAAGGGAAAGCTACCGTATTGATGATTAACGCCAGCAGCAATTGGCTTTTGGCAGGCCCCGCCAAGTGCATAAACTGGTAAGGGAAGAAGATATCGACAAAGAAAAAGGCATACACCAGCAGCAGCAGTGGGTGAAACAAGTAGGTAACCGCCGTAGAAGCAAACCAAAGCGGCTTGCTATCGGTAGCAGGTTCGCGAATGAAATCTTCATCGCCGCTTATCTCCAGCAAACTTTTTTCTTCTTCTTCTTGGCTCATAATTCTTTGCGTAGCCTTGCTACGGATATGTTCAGTTGTTCGCGGTATTTGGCCACAGTTCGGCGGGCAATGTTGTAGCCTTTTTTGTTGAGGTACTCCATTAGCTTTTGGTCGCTTAGTGGGCGTTTTTTGTTCTCTTTGCCTATTAGGTCGTTCAATATGCTCTTTACCTCGCGGGTAGATACTTCTTCGCCACTATCGGTCTGCAGGCTTTCGCTAAAGAAGTATTTCAATGGGAAGGTGCCAAACTCGGTTTGCACATATTTGCTGTTGGCCACGCGGCTCACAGTAGAGATATCCAGAGCCGTGCGCTCGGCTATATCCTTCAATATCATTGGCCTCATGGTGGTCTCGTCGCCAGTAAGGAAGAAATCGTATTGATACTCCATGATAGTGCGCATGCTCTTCATCAGTGTTTGCTGGCGCTGCTGTATGGCATCAATAAACCATTTGGCGCTGTCAATCTTCTGCTTAATGAACATCACTGCATCTCGCTGCTCACGCGTCTTAGTCTTGCTTTGGTCGTATGTTTGCAGCATTTCCTTAAAGTTGCGGCTAATCTTCAGCTCCGGTGCATTACGAGAGTTTAGGGTAAGTTGCAGCTCACCACTATTGTTAGTGATAAAAAAGTCGGGAGTAAGGTACTGCTCATTGTTGCTGCTGCCACTGTAGCCACTGCCGGGCTTAGGGTTCAGCTTCAATATCACGTCTATGGCACTTTTCAACTGGTCTTCAGTAATATTGAGGGCCTTCTCTAGCTTTTCGTAGTGCTTTTTGGTAAAGTGCTCAAACTCATCTTGTATAATGCGCTTGGCAACCTCAACGTGCTCGTTCTGCAAATCGCCACGGCGCAATTGTATTAGCAGGCACTCTTGCAAATCGCGGGCACCAGTTCCCGGCGGGTCGAAAGTTTGTATCTGTTTCAGTATGTGCTCAACCTCCTCTTCGCTGGTCATTACATTTTGGGCAAAGGCCATATCATCGCAAATGGCATCAATCTCACGGCGTAGGTAGCCATCATCGTCAATACTGCCAATAAGTTGGTCGGCAATTTTATGCTCTCGCTCATCCAATTGCAACAAACTTAGCTGGCCATCCAAAAACTCATGGTAGCTGTTCTGCATCGCTATGGGCAGGGTGCGCTCTTCGTCAGGGTCGGGGTAGTTGTTGTCTTTTAGCTTGTAAGAAGCGATATCGTCATCATCGTAATAGTCGCTAAAATCTATTTCTTCCAGGCTATCGCGTTCTACCCCGTCTTCCACTTCCTTTACTTCAGGCTCGTCGTTCTGGTTGTCCGATGTATCTGCGGGTTCGTCGTAGCTATCCTCCAAGGTTCCTGTTTCTTCCAAAGCGGGGTTTACTTCCAGCTCTTCTTTGATGCGCTGCTCCAACTGGGCAGTGGGTACTTGTAGCAGCTTCATTAACTGAATCTGCTGTGGCGAAAGCTTCTGTAGAAGCTTCTGGCTGAGGTTTTGGTTTAGCATAGTGTGGTCCTCCTTTTCTCGAATATGAAATATGAGATAAGAAATGTGAAATGGTGTGGTGTGGCCAATTGGCTCATCAGAAACTGTGCCAACCGCTTAAAACCTAAGCCACATGCTGTTTTACCACAGTTTCATATCTCTCATTTCTTATTTCTCATTTTCTCCTCCCTCTTCGGTCAAAATTAGTATTAATTTAGCAAATCATTTTGAGATAAACCACAGTAGCCAAGGCTTCATGAAGACATTTATAAATAAACTGACCGCCGCTGAAGGCCAGCAAGTTACCCTGCAAGGCTGGGTGAGCAACTCCCGCGATAGCAAAGGATTGGTGTTTATAGTATTGAGAGACGGTACCGGCTTTTGCCAGTGTGTTATCAATCAAGAAATTGTGGGCGATGAGGCTTTCGAAGCCGCCAAACGCCTTGGTCAAGAAGGTTCTATAACCCTTAGCGGCAACGTAGTAAAAGACGAACGCCAACTGGGTGGGTATGAGCTGCAAGTAACCAGCCTAGAAGTGTTGGGAGAGAGCGAAAACTTCCCCATTACAAATAAAGAGCATGGCGTAGATTTTTTGATGGACCAGCGCCACCTTTGGCTGCGCAGCAAGCGCCAATGGGCCATTATGCGTGTGCGAAACAAGGTGATATATGCCATCCACCAGTTCTTCCAAGAGCGAGATTTTGTGCTGATGGATGCGCCCATATTCACGGGCAACGCCAGCGAAGGTACCAGCACTTTGTTTGAAACCGACTTCTACGGCGAGCCTGCCTACCTGAGCCAAAGCGGCCAGTTGTATGGCGAGGCCATGGCATTTGCCCAAAACAAAATCTACACGTTCGGGCCTACTTTCCGTGCCGAAAAAAGTAAAACCCGCCGTCACCTTTCTGAGTTTTGGATGATTGAGCCGGAGATGATGTTCTGCGACTTGGACCAAGACATGGATGTGATTGAGGAATTTGTGTTACATCTTATCTCCACAGTTCTACAATCTTGCCGACCTGAGTTGGAAATCATCGGCCGCAACATTGAGGCTTTGGAAAAAGCCAACAAGAAGTTTACCCGCATGCCATACGATGAGGCCGTGGCTATCATTAAAGGCGAAAAGCTGGTAAACGGCAAACGCTCTATTGATGTATTGGAGGAAGACCTGAAACTGGTACAAGCGCAGATAGCCGCCAACGAAGAGGACATTAAGGCCCGCGAAGCGGCTATTGGTAAAGGGGGCATGAAGAAAGGCGAAATCAACTTCAACACCAACAAAATTGCTACCCTTAAGGCAGAAAATAAAGACTTACAAGAGAAGGCCGACAACATACCGGGCTGGCTAAACAGCGCTCGCAACTTTGTGCCTGGCGACGACTTTGGCGGTAGTGATGAAACGGTGCTCACCCGCCTTTTCGAAACGCCAATAATGGTATACCGCTGGCCAAAAGCCATCAAGGCCTTCTATATGAAAACCGACGAAACCAACCCTGACTATGTAAAAGGTGTGGATTTGTTGGCACCCGAAGGTTATGGTGAGATAGTTGGCGGCGGAGAACGCGAAACCGACCTGAAATACCTAATAGACCAAATAAACCACCACGGCCTGCCGATGAGCGTGTTCGAATGGTATTTGGATTTGCGCCGTTATGGCTCGGTACCGCACTCTGGCTTTGGCTTGGGCTTGGAGCGTATGGTAGCCTACCTATGTGGCTTACCGCACGTGCGGGAGACCATTCCGTTCCCAAGGATGTACGGCAGGTTGTTCCCGTGAGGTTACAAGGCTTTCTATTCTACGAGTTATGTAAGATTATCCCCAATTGAGTTCAATTTTGAACTTATGCTACGCCATTTATAATTTTTAAAGATAGTTTTACGTAGCGCTTATCCGTGCGCACCCATATCACCCATGCCTGCCCCTACCAATACCGGAAAGTTAGCCCGCTTGTATGCCGCCATTAAGATGTCGCTTAATGGGGAGGAGCAGGACTATACCCAAGGCAGCATACCCAAAGCCGTATTTCTATTAGCGGTGCCGATGATACTGGAGCTGAGCTTTGAAAGTGTGTTTGCGGTCGTGGATATGTTTTTTGTGGGTAAGCTGGGTGCCAATGCAATAGCCACGGTCGGCCTTACAGAGTCGGTAATTACCATTATATACTCTATTGCCATGGGGCTGAGTATAGCCGCTACGGCCATTGTAGCCAGACGAATGGGGGAGAAAAATCCAGAAGCGGCGGCGCACGCCGGTGCCCAAGCACTGATCATTGCGATCATAGCGTCGGCAGTGGCTAGCGCAGCGGGGATATATTTCGCGGGCGACATCCTTACCTTTATGGGCGGCGATGAAGGCGTGGTGCGCGAAGGAACCACCTTCGCACAGATAATGCTGGGCAGCAACATAGTGGTTATGCTGTTGTTCCTTATCAACGGCATTTTCCGTGGTGCTGGCGATGCGGCCATGGCCATGAAAAGCCTCTGGATAGCCAGTATCATCAACATTATACTGTGCCCCATTTTTATCCACTTTTATGGTTTGAAAGGCGCGGCAATAGCTACCGTATTCGGCCGTGGTTTGGGCGTGGTTTACCAGTGCTACCATTTGTTTTGGGGCAAAGGCATTCTGCGTTTCAAAGCCAGCCACTTTGGTTGGGATGGAAGCGTTATCAAAGCTATTGTAGGTATTGCTTGGCCTGCCATTTTCCAAATGGTGATAGCTAGTGGTAGTTGGATAATACTGGCCAAGCTAGTGGCTGAAACTGGTGGCACCGATGCCTCGGCCGGATATCAGATTGCCATCCGTAATGTTATCTTCTTCATATTACCCGCATGGGGCTTGAGCAACGCAGCCGCCACTTTGGTTGGCCAAAACCTTGGTGCTAAAGAAATACAAAGGGCCGAGCAAAGCGTATATATCACAGCCAAATACAGCGCGGCCTTTATGGGCATAGTCATGCTCATTTTCTGGTGCTTCTCCGAGCCCATTATCAGAGTATTTTCCAAAGACGAGTGCCTGATACCTTTTGGCGTGGAGGCGCTACGCATTATTAGCTGTGGTTACATCTTTTATGGCATCGGTATGGTAATGACGCAGGCTTTGAACGGCGCGGGAGATACCAAAACACCTACGATTATCAATATCATCTGCTTTTGGTTGATACAGATACCGCTGGCCTACTTATTGGCGAAAACATTTAACTTGGGCACCACTGGCGTGTTTATAGCCGTGCCCGTAGCCGAAACACTGATAGCCTTTATGGCATGGTACTATTTCCGTAGGGGGAAATGGAAAACAGTGGAGGTGTAAGGGAGCCCTAGTAGTATAATCTTCGGATACATAACACTCACGATGTGTTTTTTAAACAACCCTTTAACAAATAATTGGCAAAAGCCTGCAAAAGGTTAACTTTGTGCGGTTTCGAATTTTCGGAGCTGATTGAAATAGAAACCTAAAATAGCTTTATATGAGCGGACAAAAAATCACCATTGCTAATGGTAAGCTTACAGTACCTAATAACCCAGTAATTCCTTTTATCGAAGGCGACGGAACCGGTCCGGATATTTGGGCAGCATCCGTTCGTGTGCTTGACGCCGCAGTGGAGAAAGCCTACGGCGGTACCCGCAAAATTGAGTGGCGCGAAGTGTTGGCCGGCGAAAAGGCCTTTAACCAAACCCAAAACTGGTTGCCACAAGAAACTTTGGACGTTATCAACGAGTACTTGGTAGCCATCAAAGGCCCTCTTACTACCCCTGTCGGTGGCGGTATCCGTTCGTTGAACGTGGCCCTGCGCCAACAGCTTGACTTATACGCTTGCGTGCGCCCGGTGCGTTGGTTCAAAGGCGTGCCTAGCCCAGTAAAAGAGCCTTGGTTGGTTGACATGGTTATCTACCGTGAGAATACCGAGGACATTTACGCCGGTATCGAGTTTGCAGAAGGCACTCCAGAGGCAGCTAAGTTTGCCGAATTCTTAAAAACCAACTTCCCTGAGCGCTTTAAGAAAGTACGTTTCCCTGATACTACCGCTTACGGCATTAAGCCAGTAAGTAAGGAAGGTACCGAGCGCTTGGTTCGCGCGGCTTTCGAATATGCTTTCGAGCAAAAGAAACCTAGCCTTACCTTGGTGCACAAGGGCAACATTATGAAGTTTACCGAAGGCGCCTTCCGCGATTGGGGTTACCAGTTGGCGAAAGACGAATTTGGTGCAGTGGATTTGGATGGCGGCCCATGGCAGGTGATCAATAAAGATGGCCACAAGCTGATTGTGAAAGACGTTATTGCTGATGCCTTTTTGCAACAGATTTTGCTGCGCCCGGCGGAGTATAGTGTTATCGCTACCTTGAACTTGAATGGCGACTACGTAAGCGATGCATTGGCTGCTGCAGTTGGTGGTATTGGTATTGCACCCGGTGCCAACATTAACTACCTTACCGGCCACGCCATATTTGAGGCTACCCATGGTACTGCCCCTAAATATGCTGGATTGGACAAGGTAAACCCTTCATCGGTTATCCTTTCAGGTGTAATGATGTTTGAGTACATGGGCTGGCAGGAAGCTGCTGACTTGATTGTAACTGGCATTGATGGTGCCATCGGCAGCAAAAAAGTAACCTACGACTTTGCCCGCCTAATGGAAGGTGCCATCGAGCTGAAATGCTCTGAGTTCGGCACCGAAATCATCAAGCACATGGCACCGGTTGCTGCGGTTTAATTGTAACTAATTAATTTGAAATAGAAGCGGCCCGCCAGATTGGTGGGCCACTTTTGTTTGATAGCAACTGTATGTGGCTATGTTTATATGTTGAACAGCAAAAGCAATTGAAGATGATTAAATATCAACACGCACTGGATCAAGCGGGATTGCTTATAAATATAGATAAACTGAGTGGGTTGGCAAATAAACATAAATCATATTACAAATGTATTTCTTGTGGCAATGAGCTTATTCCTAAGCTTGGCAAGATTAAACAACACCACTTTGCTCATAAAACGACTCTCGTATGTAGCAAAGAAACTTATCTCCATAAGTTGGGCAAGAGGGTTTTTTATGATGAATATGCTCTTTGCTTGAAAAGCCAGTTACCTTTTATCATTGGCCTAAGACAAGAAAAAAGATGCGTGCGTTGGAAAAACGAACTAAATATAACATGTTTCAAAAATGAACCTATTGAATACGATTTAACAAAAATTTATGATACAATTGAGCTGGAAAAACACGATGGTGAATATATACCTGACGTTTTACTTCTAAGTAGTGATGGCAGATATAAGCTTTATATTGAAATTGCAGTTTCTCATTTTTCTTCTGAGAAGAAACTGCAATCAAGAGTAAAGTTGATTGAGTTCAGTGTTCAAACCGAAGAGGATTTAATACCTATCAAGCGACATAAAATAATTGAAAATGAAAATAATGCCTTTCATCATTTTAAACGTGAGAAGGAAGAAGTTTTATGTGTAAATGGTTGCACAAAAAGCTTTGATTTTTTCGTCGTTGAATCCGATGGCCGTTCCATACTTTACCAAAAAAAATTAGAAGGGATTTTTCTTTACTTACAGGATAAGGAACCCCTGCATTATGAAATTTCAAAAAACAAAGGAAATCATGGAAATAAATATAAATACTTAATTGCCAAATCTTATAGTAAAAACATAAAAGTGCAAAATTGCTTTTTATGTAAATATTTTGCAGATAATAATTGGCTAGAAAATATAGATGGAAAGAAAAATCCAGTCTTCTGCAAAATTCTGAAAGAGCCTTGTAATTCCCAAAAAGCTATCGGGTGTAAGCATTACAGAGTTTCTAGGGATTTTGTAAATGAATATCAATATTATAATGAATTATTTAACTTCGAGTTGGATCCAAACAAACCAGATAACGATATTGATGAAGACAATTGGTTTTAAAGTGGTCTAAACAAAGAAGCCCCCCGCTTTTCGGCTAAGGCCTCTAATATTAACCAATCAGGCTGATTAGTCCTTGATTTTGAAAGCCTTTTTAACAGCATCCCAAAGTCCAGTTTCTCCGCCTAATGGAAGGTGCCATCGAGCTGAAATGCTCTGAGTTCGGTACCGAAATCATCAAGCACATGGCACCAGTTGCTGCGGTTTAACAATTGATTTTTGTTTGAGATATAAGGCCTGCCACAAAAGTGGCGGGCCTTTTTTGTGCCGGATAGCTGCTGCCCGATGCACCCCTTAATCCAGCCTTGCGCGTACCCTAAACAGCGGGCGCTCCCAATTGTGGGTGGGGAAGGATGATTGCTGGCCCCAAGAATAGATAGTGTAACCAAAGGGCCCAGTGTTGCTGTTTATTTTGTAAGTAAGGCCCACCAAAATCATCGGTATGTGCTCCTCATTGTCGGAGTGAAAGGCGAATAGGAAATCACCATAGAAGTTCTCTTGTACATGGAAGGTATCAATACCCAGAAATACGGGCTTTTGCAAGGGTCCGGTTTCTGCATATAAGGCATCCATCATCCCCTTAAGGCTATCCGCTGGCGAATTGGCTTGCACCCCATATTGAAACCGCTCGATAAATTTGTCATATTTTCCATCCGTAAAATAGCCAATTTCCCTGCGAGCCTCAATATAGCTACGGTAGGCAAACTTAACTTGGTAAAAGTAGAAATTAGCCGTTTCGGTAGCTTCATCTTTGGTTCCTACATCTGTAGTTACGGCTATTTTCACGCCATCGTAAGCTTCGCGCTCGGTTTTGTTTAGGTGCTGGTACATGATTACTGCCATGTGGTAGCCCGATATTTCTATGTCATCTTGCAGTTCGTATGGGCGGGCGGTACCCTCTAGTTTTACGGTAAATAACCTTTCACCGGCCACCTCATCCTTACTGTATGTCACCTTGCCGCCGTAGTGTTCTTGTATAGCATCAATGCCCGCCTGCTCGGTTACCGATACCGTATTGCAAGCTTGCAGTGCCAGTAACATGCACAATATCCATAGTGCCTTTTTCATGTAATGCCCAAGTTTGGGATAAAACTAGTAAAACTTTCTGGGGGTGTTATTAGGTGCGGCACTGAGCAGCGTCATTGTTTTGATCGGAAGCACGAACTATCTTTATACAAATAAAATATTTCATTAAGCTATTCGTCAACTCTCTATGAAGAAGATCCTCATTATCAATGGCCACCCTGATAAAAAAAGCCTTTGCCACGCTTTTACCGATGCTTACCAAAAAGGTGCCCAAGGAACCGCCGAGGTGCGCCGTATTGATTTGGTGGACCTCCAATTCGACCCGATATTGCGCTACGGCTACCGCGTACCGCATGAGTTGGAGCCCGATTTGCTTAAAGCCCAGCAAGACATCTTATGGGCTGAGCATTTGGTATGGGTATACCCTATCTGGTGGGGTACTTTCCCGGCGCTGCTGAAAGGTTTCTTGGATAGGGTTTTGCTGCCGGGTTTTGCCTTTAAGTACCATAAAACCGACCCCTTTTGGGATAAACTATTAAAAGGCCGAACAGCCAGGGTAATAACCACGATGGATACGCCTGGGTTTTTCTACCGCATTATGTACGCCTATGCCGGCCATAAAATAATGAACCGGCAGGTGCTGGGTTTTACGGGCATCAAAGCGGCCTTTACCACCTTTGCCCCTACGCGCAATAGCAAACCTGAGCAACGCCAACAATGGCTGGCCAAAGTGGAGCAGCTGGGCAAGGAAGGCAAATAGAGCGGAATGCTACATGACCAACTCCAAACTTTCCTTTAAGTTTGTATGGTCATCAAATCCAACCACCCCATGCGTTACAAACTAAGCGAGCAATACCCAAAAAAACGGGCGTTTATTACTGGTGCTGGCTCAGGCTTAGGGCGGGCATTTGCGCTGGCACTGGCTGCTGATGGATGGAAGCTGGGCCTGGCCGACATTAGACAAGACCGCTTGGAAGCCGTATGTTCACAAGTAGAGGAGTTGGGCGGGCAGGCATTCCCTTTTGGATTGGATGTAAGCGACAAAGATGACTACACCAAAGTAGCTGCCGAAATGGGCAGCCATGTAGGCGTGGACCTCCTCATTAATAACGCTGGCGTAGGCGATGGGGGTTTATTTAAAGATTATAGCCTCGATAATTGGGATTGGATAGTCGGAATCAACCAGATGGGTGCTATATACGGTAGCCACTTGTTTTTGCCGGGTATGGTGCAGCAGGGTGGTGGGCACATCATTAATGTAGCCAGTGCCGCGGCCTTTGGCAACGCACCCATGATGACGGCCTACAACGCTACCAAAGCAGCTGTCTTAAGCCTTAGCGAAACACTGTATGTGGAGTTAAAGCCTGACAACATTAAGGTTTCTGTAGCCTTGCCGTTGTTCTTCAAAACCAACTTAATGGATAGCAGCCGTGGCGGCGAGGAAGTGAAGCACCTCAGCCATCTATTGATGGAAACAGGCCAAATTGAGCCCGATACCGTTGCCCATATCATCCTTACCCAAGCAGGGAAAGGGGCTTTCCGTATTTATGTACCGTTTCAATCAAAGTTGGTGCATTGGTTTAGCCGCATGTTCCCTAATCTTTTCCTAAAGATAAAACTACGCATGGCTGGTAAAAGGGTAGAAATGAAACAACGGCTGGAGAAGAAGTACGCGGCTTTGAAGGCAGGTAAATGATAGATTGCAGATAAGCGCCGACCTCATATACGACAACGTGGTTTGTTTTTAACCACGGAGAACACAGAAAAAACCATGGAGAACCACGAAAATAGAATTATGTGATTGGTATTATCCCAACTACTATTACCTTCCTCCCAACTCGTTACTAAGCCTCAACGCCCATTTCCAGGCGGTTTGCATCATATCGTGCAGGTTATATTGCGGTTCCCAACCTAGTTCTTGGGTAGCTTTGGTACGGTCGGCATATACTGCCACTACATCGCCGGGGCGGCGTGGGGCAAACTGCCACTTGAGTTTTACCCCTGTTGATTGCTCAAAGGCTTCAATTACTTCTACCACCGTAGAACCCTCACCACTGCCAAGGTTGAACACTTCCACGGCTTCGGTTGCGTTGCCAGCCAGCAAGCGTTTAATAGCGAGGGTGTGGGCATGGCCAATGTCGCTTACGTGTATATAATCGCGCACGCAGCTGCCGTCTTTAGTGGGGTAATCGCTGCCATATACGTTCAGGCTTTCGCGTTTGCCAAGGGCAGTATCGGTAATGAGCGGTGCTAGGTTGTTAGGCTTGAAAGTTGCATACTCCCCGAGTTGTGCGGATGGGTGCGCGCCGATGGGGTTGAAGTAGCGCAGCAGCGTGGCTTGGTGCTCGGGGTTGGCTACAACAAAGTCGCGGATAAAGTCCTCCCCAATCTGCTTGGTACGGGCGTAGGGCGATTCTGCTTCTTTGCGGGGCGTTTGCTCGGTTACGGGCAATTTGTCGGGCTGGCCATATACGGAGCAGGAAGAAGAGAACACAAAGTGCTTTACCCCAAACTCTTGTGCATAGTACAGCACATTAATGAGCGAATTAAGGTTGTTCTCGAAATAGCGCAACGGCTGCTGTACCGATTCGGGTACGCTCATAAACGCTGCAAAGTGGATAATGCCCGCTATATCAGGATTCTCGTGGAAAATGATGGCTGTGGCAGCCTTGTCGGCAAGGTTTACTTGGTAGTTCTTTACCCGTACGCCTGTAATGGCCTCAATGCCATCCAGCCGCTGGGTGCTCGATTGGGAAAGGTCGTCAGCACAAATAACCTCGTAACCGTTCTCCACCAAATCGACTATGGTATGCGAACCGATGTATCCACACCCTCCGGTTACCAGTATCTTCGCCATGCTAGTTACTTAAATTTACCCAACTCCACCACTTTTTTAATGCCTTCTTCCAGTGACGTAAGCTCGCCGTCAATCAACTGCTTCATTTTGCTGTTATCGGGCACACGGCGCTTCATATCGCCTTCGGCCAGTGGTGGCAGGTGCTGTACTTTGCTGTTGGAGCCGGTTACTTTGATAATCAAATTGGCCAAATCCAACATTGATATCTCCACATCGCTACCGATGTTCACAATATCGTTCACAAAAAGGTCTTTAAACAAACAGTTGGTAGTGGCGGTAATGTTATCGTCCACATAGCAAAAGGTGCGGCTTTGCTGTCCATCACCAAATACGGTAAGGTCTTTACCCTTAAGCGCCATGGTAATGAAGCGCGACATCACGAAGTCGGTGCTTTGCTTAGGGCCGTAAGTGTTGAAGAAACGGTAGATGGTATAATCCAGGTCGTACTCCAGCTTATACGATTTGCAGTAGGCCTCGCCAATGTTCTTCACCACTGCGTAAGGCAAGCGGCTGTTAAGCGGTGTGGTGTATTCGTTCTGTGGCAAGGTGGTAGGCTCGCCATATACTTCTGATGATGAAGCGTAGAACACGCGGCGTACACCGGTGTTTTTGCTCAGGTCGAGCACGTTTTTAATGCCCTCGGTATCTTGTAGCACCATTACCGGGTTCTCCAAAGTACGCTGCACCCCAACTACTGCCGCGTAATGAAACACGTAATCGAAAGAGTATGATACCATTACGGCGGTAATATCGTTGATGTTGTTCACATCGCACTTAATGAAACGCCAGTTAGTTTTTTCTTTGCTTGGTAGGCGGCCCAGTTTGCCAGTAAGTAGGTTGTCTACAATTACCACAAAGTTTTCCGGGTCTTCAATCAATTTGTCGGCCAAGCTGCTGGCAATAAACCCTGCGCCACCGGTAACCAAAATTTTTCTCATCGGGAGATGCTATTTTACTATTGATTGAGTAGGTTCATTAAGTATTGTCCATAGCCGCTTTTCAGCAATGGCTGGGCGAGCTTTTCAAATTGGGCACGGTCGATAAAGCCTTTTTTGAAGGCAATCTCCTCAATGCAACCAATTTTTTGGCCTTGTCGAGCCTCAATAACCTGTACAAACTGTGAGGCTTGCATCAGCGAATCGAAGGTACCCGTGTCTAGCCAAGCTGTTCCGCGGTCTAAGATACCTACTTTTAGCTTATTGGTGCGTAGATATTCTTTGTTTACATCGGTTATTTCATACTCGCCGCGTGGGCTAGGCTTAAGGTTTTTAGCTATCTCCACCACACTATTGTCATAAAAGTAGAGGCCCGGTACCGCGTAGTGCGATTTTGGGTGCTCTGGTTTTTCTTCAATAGATAGGGCATTGAAGTCCTTGTCAAACTCCACCACGCCGTAGCGCTCAGGGTCGCTTACATGGTAAGCGAATATCACCCCGCCCTCAGGATTGGTAAACTCGGCCAGGAACTTACCAAGGCCTGAGCGGTAGAAGATGTTATCGCCTAAGATAAGGGCCACACTGTCTTTACCAATAAACTCCTCGCCCAACACAAAGGCTTGCGCCAGGCCGTTGGGTACTTCCTGTATTTTGTATTGTATATCCAGCCCGTATTGGTGGCCGTTGCCAAACAACTTTTCGAAGTTGGGCAAATCCGTCGGGGTGGAGATAATGAGTATCTCTTTAATGCCTGCCAGCATGAGTACCGATAGCGGATAGTAAATCATCGGCTTATCATAGATAGGCATGATTTGCTTGCTGATGGCGTAGGTAATGGGGTAAAGCCGTGTACCGGAACCTCCGGCTAGTATAATTCCTTTCAAAACCTTGGTATTTTATACTGGCAAAGGTAAGTACAAATATGAAAAGGGGGGATAGTAAAGCTCACATTATATTGATAGTGCTTTTTTGGTTAATACCGATGTATAATGACTCGCATTAGGATATCCCTCATAGGGGAAACAGTATTACCTCTCGAACATGCTACCGTTTTGGAGTTTTGCTTGCGCACATTTTCTCAACTTACATGCTACTTTGTACATCGTACATTGTACATTTGAAAAAGCTGAAGCAATCTTGAGGATTTTATCCTGAGCTTTTGCCGAAGGACACTACTTGAACTTGATGCTAACGCACACCCATATCGGCGATACCAAAACCTACCTCAAGCAAGTTACGGAGGCAGATGTGGCCGCATTTGATAGCGGGCAAGTTCACCCAGTATATGCTACCTTTGCACTCGCTAGGGACGCCGAGTGGGCTTGTCGGTTGTTTGTGTTAGACTTGAAAGATGCTGACGAAGAAGGCATCGGCACCTTTGTAACCGTGCAACACGTAAGCCCGGCACTGGTGGGGCAAACAGTTACCTTTGTGGCTACCGTAAAGGAACTTAAGGGCAACAGCATTGTTTGTAGCTATACCGCCAAAGTAGGCAACAGGCTGGTGGCGCATGGCGAACAAGGGCAAAAGATACTAAAGCAAGAGCGGCTGCAGCAACTCTTCAGCAGCTTGAAGGAATAACGATAATGGCAGAGAAGAAAAACATCAACATAAGTAATAGGCGGGCCTACTTCGAGTTTGAAATACTGGAAAAGGTGACCGCTGGTATTATGCTTACCGGTACAGAAATTAAATCCATCCGCGAAAGCAAGGCCAACATCAATGATGGGTTTTGCTTCATCATTAAGGGTGAGATGCACATCCGCAATATGCACATTGCCGAATACAGCCACGGCAACATATACAACCACGACCCGATACGCCAACGCAAACTACTACTCACCAAAAAGGAGATAAAGCGCTGGGCCAACAAAACAAAAGAAAAAGGCCTTACCATTGTACCGCTCAAAGTATTTATGAGCGAGCGTGGCTTTGCGAAGATAGAACTGGGCCTAGCCAAAGGTAAAAAGACCCATGACAAACGAGAAAGCCTAAAAGCCAAAGACAGTAAGCGCGAGGTAGATAGGGTGATGAAGCGTTACTAGTCGAGTGTCTGAATCAGAATTTACAGAATTTTAGAATTACCGAATTGTAGGCAATAGGGATTTTTGAAATGAATTCTAAAATTCTTTAATTCGGTCAATTCTGATTCAGACAACCAAATCACACAAATTTGGCTCTATTCTTGTAACTTCGTGAAGGATAAAAAATTACTACCATGTTCAACCGTATGCGCTTAGCCATGTTGGGAATGCTTACCCTAGCGGTGGCCCCACTTTTCTTCTTTACTTCTTGCGAAGATTTGCCTTTTGATAACGACGATGATATTGCCGCTGCCCTGCGCGAAGCGCTGCAGGTATCATCCGATACTTCGGTAAACCAGGCCAGTAAAACAGACGGGTACTATGCCAACCTTGCGGTGCGCATATTGTTGCCGCCAGAAGTGGTTCAAGCGCAAAGCTATATTGAAGATTATATACCTGGCGGCGAACAGTTGGTTTCAGGATTGGTAGTAAAACTAAACCGCGCAGCCGAAGATGCTGCCGATAAAGCCACGCCGATATTGATAGATGCCATTACCAACATCACTATTACCGATGCAGTAGGTATTTTGAACGGCTCCGATTCCGCAGCTACCGTGTATCTTAAAAACAACACGTTTACCTCGCTCAAAACCGCCTTTAAGCCCAGCATTGAAGCATCATTACAGTCGGTAGGCGCTCAGCAAAGCTGGAACACGCTTACCACCAACTACAATACCTACGTGGAGCCTATTCCTTTTATCAATGCACCGCCCATCAATACCGATTTGGCTGATTATACCACCGGCAAGGCTTTGGATGGCTTGTTCCACTACATCGCTTTGGAGGAAGAGAAAATCCGTAAAGACCCTTTGCACAGGGTTACTGATTTGTTGCAACGCGTATTTGGTCAAAACGATTAATCCCCGCAACTATGCTTCGCATCGGCGTTTCGGCCTGCTTTATGTACCCTGACCCCAATCGTACGGTTTTCGGGCATAAAACATTGACTTATTTTGAACGCGAAATGTCGCGATACTTAGCTCGGCCGGATGTGCAGCCCATAATGATACCCGACCTTGAAGGGGAGACGATGGCCAACTTTCTGCGCGACTTAGATGCCTTAGTACTACAAGGTGGTGCCGATATGGCACCTGAAAGCTATGGTGAGGAGCCGATAGAAAACGGGCGCTGGCGTGGCGATAAATACCGTGACGAGTACGAATTGGCTTTGATTGACTACTTCTTGAAACGCGGAAAGCCTATAATGGGTATCTGCCGTGGTTTTCAAGTGTTGAATGTATATTTCGGCGGTACGCTATATCAAGATATTGCCACCCAACGCCCCGAAAGCATCAAGCACCGCGATGCCGTGGAATACGACCAGCTAAACCACGAGGTTGACCTAGTACCCGGCACCTTTTTGGATGCCCTCTACACCAACGACCCTAGCCGCCGTGTGAACTCTATTCACCACCAAGGGGTAAAGGACTTGGGTAAAGACCTCAAGGTACTTGCTACCTGTAAAGAGGATGGGATGATAGAAGCCTTCACCAACACTGGTACCGACCCCGGCCAAGTAATAGCCGTACAATGGCACCCCGAATATTCTTGGAACTACCAACCTGGCGGCCTAATGGACCACGAGCGCTTGTACGAGCACTTCCTAACCATTTGCAGGAAGGTAACTGCTAGCGAGATGCCATATTAATATAGGTTGGAGTCTCTACCTACGCTCGCAGTAAATATGAAAGCACAAAGGAGTGCCATTTTTACATTGCACCGATAAAATGCTGAACGCAGGCGGGTAATTATGGGAAAATAATAATTTCCCATAATGAGCAATAGTTATAATTACTTACAAACACCTATTTTAGCAAAAAATTAAACGATAAAAAGGGATGATTAAATTATCGGAAGTTTACGTTGAGGATGAAAGAATAGCTTACAAACCCGCTGATACACCAGGCGGAATCCCTAAACACGTGCACGAAACTTACAGGAGGTACCTACCTGTAACTACCGTAACTGGCTGGGCTAGATTTAGCCATTATTTTTTAGATGCTATCTGTTATTATCTACTCATAATAGTGGCTTCAGCGGCAATTGTTATTGCTACTGGAGATGAGAGTTTTTTAGACTCTAGTGCGGCTTCTGTTTTTAATTTGGCCCTGATTGTATTGTATTACTTCTTTTTTGAGTCGGTAATGCAAACCACACCCGGTAAGCTCGCTACCAAAAGCGTAGTAGTAGATGAGTATGGGCGCAAACCCAATACGTCTCAATTATTGGGTAGAAGTTTTGCGCGCTTAGTGCCATTTGAAGCATTTTCTTGCCTAGGCGACCCAAGCAGGGGCTGGCACGATTCATGGTCGGACACTTATGTTATGCGTAAGAAAGACCTCAATGAACTACTTGATCGTATCTCAGAAATGGAAGGCGAATCAAGGCATGTTTACAATTCACTTATCTCCGAGCAGTAATTGGTTTATAGGTTAACCAGCAAGTATTGCAATACCACCCATCAATACATAACTGATCAACCGATATGCCGACTAACCACCGCTTCACACGCCCGCTCCAACATATCATAAACTTCTTCAAAGCCGTTATCATCGTAGTAAGGGTCGGGCACTTCTTTGTTTTGGCCGGGGTATATTTCGTTGAGGATCATTTTTACCTTGGCTCGCTCATCATCGGTTGTGGCTAGTGCCAGCACGTTGGCAAGGTTGCTACGGTCCATCACGTATATTACATCGAACGCTTCAAAATCATAGTGGCGAAACTGGCGGCTGCACTGCCCGCTAATGTCAATGCCGTACTTCTTGGCTACTGCCATGGAACGTACATCGGGGCATCCGCCGGAGTGCCAGCCCGAGGTACCGGCAGAGTCCACTGTCCACGTTAGGCCGTGCTCGGCAATCTTCTTCTCCAATATACCGTGTGCCAGCGGCGAGCGGCAAATATTACCAAGGCAAACCATGAGGAAACGCATAGATTAAAGGAGTAAGTAGGGGTTAGGAATTAAAACAAAGTTCGGTTTTTCTTAGTGTACTTAGTGGTTCTCCCTTGTGTACTTTGTGGTTAACACGGATTCTAATTCCTCTTTCCTACTCCCTAATTCCTATTTTTACCAAATGAACGATACTATCGTCGCACTATCCACCCCACAAGGTACCGGTGCCATTGGCGTTATCAGGCTTTCGGGCCCGCAGGCCATTTGCATTACCAACCGTGTGTTTAAGGGCAAAAATCTGGACCAGCAGCCCGCTAATACCCTGCACTTTGGCAGCATAGTGCGCGGCACGGTGGTGCTCGATGAGGTGGTGGTGGCGCTCTTTCGTGCGCCGCACTCCTATACCAAAGAGGATGTGGCCGAGATATCGTGCCACGGCTCACCGTATATATTACAACAGGTTATAGAGCTACTGATTAAGCAAGGCGCCCGCCCCGCTAAGCCGGGCGAGTTTACCCTGCGGGCATTTCTGCACGGGCGTATGGACCTCTCCCAAGCAGAGGCCGTGGCCGACTTGATAGCTTCTGACTCGGCAGCATCGCACCGCATCGCCATGCAGCAAATGCGCGGCGGGTTTAGTAACCGTATTAAAGACCTCCGCACCAAGCTGGTGCACTTTGCCAGTATGATTGAGCTGGAACTCGATTTTGGCGAAGAAGATGTGGAGTTTGCCGACCGAAAAGACTTGGAAAATTTGGTAAACGAACTACAAGAAATCATTGGCCGTCTTATCCGCTCGTTTCAGCTCGGCAATGTGATTAAGATGGGCGTAAGTACCGTAATCGCTGGCCGCCCCAACTCGGGCAAGAGCACGCTGCTCAATCGCCTGCTACAAGAGGAACGCGCCATAGTAAGCGACATACCCGGCACCACCCGCGATACCATTGAAGAGGCCATCACCATCGGCGGCATACTGTTCCGCATTATTGATACCGCCGGCATACGCGATGCGACTGATACCATTGAAAAGCTGGGCGTGGAGCGCACCTACCAAAAGATAAGCCAAAGCGCAATTGTAGTATACCTGTTTGATGCCAGTGAACTGGATGAGGAGCAATTGCAGCACGACCTGCAACGCTTGGAAACTGGCGATATACCCGTGCTGGTGGTCGGCAACAAACTGGATGCCGTACCCCGCCAAAAGCTGGCAGCATTTCTAGAGGTACAGCCCAACATCCACTTCCTCTCTGCTAAAAACGGCGAGGGTATCGACCAACTAGAAAAGGCCCTGGTAGAAACCATTGTAGGCCAGGGCCTCGGCGCCGAAGACACCATAGTAAGCAATGCCCGCCACTTAGATAGCCTACAAAGCACCCAGCAAGCCCTTGCCGCGGTGCTCACTGGCATCGCTACCCGCAACACCAGCGATTTCCTCGCCCTCGACATCCGCCGCGCCCTCCACCACCTCGGCGAAATCACCGGCGAAATCACTACCGATGATTTGCTGGATAATATCTTCAGCAAGTTTTGTATCGGAAAGTGAAAAACGCTTCACTTGATAGTATCATTTGATACTATCGGTTATTTCAACTCCCCCACAAAATCCCGTAATTTGTGCATAGATGATACCAAGCAAGCTACCCAACACAGGCACCACCATATTTACGGTAATGAGCGCCTTGGCGAAGGAGCACGGGGCCATCAACCTGTCCCAGGGGTTTCCTGATTTTCCTTGTCCGCCCGCGCTGCAGGCGGCGCTGGAGCGATATATTGAGGGGGGATTTAACCAATACGCCCACATGGCTGGGGCCATTCAACTTCGGCAGGCTATTGCCAATAAAGTTGCCCTTACTTATGGTGCAAAACTTAACCCCGAGACGGACATTACCATCACCGCAGGCGGCACGCAGGCGCTCTTTACCGCTATTGCCGCTGTGGTACATGCCGGCGATGAGGTGATTTACTTTACCCCCGCTTATGATAGCTACGCCCCGGCCGTGCTGTTGCAAGGCGGCAAGCCCATCGCCATTGAGCTGGAGCAACTCAACTACAGCATCCCCTGGCAACAGGTAAAGGATACCATCACCCCGCGCACTCGTCTCATCATCATTAATAGCCCGCACAACCCCAGCGGCACCATCCTTTCGGCTGCCGATTTGGAGGCATTGCAAGGTTTGGTTCGAGGTACTAACATCTTGATATTGAGCGATGAGGTGTACGAGCACATCGTGTTTGATGGGCAACAGCATCAGAGCGTATTGCGCTACCCCGAGTTGGCGGAAAGGAGTTTTGTCGTGTACTCTTTCGGGAAGACCTACCACGTTACGGGCTGGAAACTGGGCTACTGTGTGGCACCCGAGGCGCTGATGCGGGAGTTCCGAAAGGTGCACCAGTACTTGGTATTCAGTGTCAACCACCCCGCACAACTGGCCTTTGCAGAAGTAATGGAAACCCAGCCCAAGCTGTGGCAAGAGCTGCCGAGCTTCTACCAGCGCAAGCGCGACCTATTCATTGATAAACTCAAAAAATCACGGTTCAGCA
This sequence comes from Sphingobacteriales bacterium, assembly GCA_027483645.1. GTDB lineage: Bacteria > Bacteroidota > Bacteroidia > Chitinophagales > CAIOSU01 > CAIOSU01. The sequence continues at coordinate 40,180 of JAIXUD010000005.1, read as the reverse complement.
TATGGCCATCGCAAGGCACCTATTTCCAGTTGTTGGGCTATGAAAGCATCACCGATGAAGTAGATACTGCCCTGGCTGAGCGTTGGACACGGGAGTTGGGCGTAGCTTCAATACCGGTCTCCGTTTTTTATAATCAACCGGTGCAGAACAAGGTATTGAGGTTTTGTTTTGCCAAATCGGATGAAGTGTTGGAGGCCGCTGCGGAGCGCTTATGCAAGATATAAACGTCACCCTCATACAAACAGCCCTGCACTGGGAAGATGCCCCGGCCAACCGGGCGCATTTTAGCGAGTTGTTGGCTGGCATCCAGCCCGGCAGCACTGATTTGATTTTACTGCCAGAGATGTTCCCCACCGGTTTTTCGATGAAGCCGAAGCAACTGGCCGAAACCATGGATGGCCCTAGCATACAATGGCTGCACGTACAAGCGGCCAAGCTGGGTGCGGTAATTACAGGCAGCCTAATCATTAAAGAAGGTGATAAATACTACAACCGCCTTATCTGGATGCGGCCTGATGGTACTTATGCCCAATACGATAAGCGGCACCTCTTCTCCTATGCGGGCGAGGACAAACACTACACCGCTGGAAAAGAGCGCTTGATATTAGAGCTAAAAGGCTGGCGCATATGCCCCCTAGTGTGCTACGACCTCCGCTTCCCTGTTTGGAGCCGCAACCGTAAGCAATACGACCTGTTATTGTACGTAGCCAACTGGCCCGAGCGCCGCAGCTACCCCTGGAAACAACTGCTCATTGCCCGCGCCATCGAGAACCAATGCTACGTAGCGGCAGTAAACCGCATTGGCGCTGACGGCAACCACATCAACCACAGCGGCGACAGTGCCCTCATCGACCCACTGGGGGAGGTGCTGTTTACTAAAGCGCATGAACCTGTTGTGCAAACCTTCACCCTAAGCCAAGCCCACCTTACTGAAGTGCGGGAAAAGTTTAGGTTTCTGGATGATGCTGATTGATTGGACGATGGACCAAAGACGATGGACCATGGATGCTTCAACTTTCATAAGGCGAAGTTGGTTAAAAACTAATTCGCTGTTAATACCTTCAAACAAGGTAACTTTGCAAAGCAAACTTCCGTTATCCTAATCCCACGAATTTCAATCTTCCATGACCATATCCATAGATAGAGAGGCAATCGATGCCGACTTCATCAAAATAAAGCAGCGCATTTACCGCCAATTCAAAAAAAATCCTGACCTCGATGCTATTTTGTTTCTCATCGGAATCCGCGAAGCGGGCTTGTTGCCGGGCAAGTTCAAAAAAGAAGAAAAACAAGACCTGATGCACGTTGCCGTGTGCCGCCTGCTGGGCGAAGAGGGCTTTTTTGAGCTAGAAGGGCTCGATAAAGACGGCTGGCCGCACTGGGTTGCCGTGAAATCGGTACCGAAGCTTTCAGCCGAGGAGCAAGAATATTTGTTGAAAAAACAGATAATTCGTTATTTTGAGCATCTTTAAAACCACACCCCTTATATGAAACAGTCAATCCACTTTCTTTTATTAACCACCCTTGTGCTGGCGTTTGCCTCTTGCAAGGAAAAAAATGACCCCGCTGCCGTGGTAAAAGATCAACCTGATGGCTTGTACGCCGTAATAAACACTACCAAAGGCGACATCGCCCTGAAACTGGAATTTGAGAAAGTACCGGTAACGGTGGCCAACTTTGTAGGCTTGGCAGAAGGCACGCTGAACAATGATGTGCGTGGCTTGGGCAAACCATTCTATGATAGCCTTACCTTCCACCGTGTGATTCCTAATTTTATGATTCAAGGTGGCGACCCAAAAGGCGACGGTACCGGCGGCCCTGGTTACCAGTTCGACGATGAGTTTCACCCTGACCTTACCCATAGCGGCCCTGGCATACTATCTATGGCCAACGCTGGCGCTGGTACCAACGGTAGCCAGTTCTTTATTACCCACATCAAAACCCAGCACTTGGACAACCGCCACTCGGTTTTTGGTAGCGTAGTTATTGGCCAAAATGTTGTGGACTCCATTCAACAGGGTGATATGATGAACAAGGTGAGCATTGTGCGCAAAGGCGCTGCTGCCGAGGCATTTGATGGCACCAAGATTTTCAATGATTTCCTTGCTGAGAAAAAGCGTAAAGAAGAAGAGCGTGCCGCCAAAGAAGCTGCCGAACTGGAGAAATACAAAGCTACCGCAACCGCTACCCCATCTGGCTTGCTATACATTAGCGATAACCTAGGTAGTGGCGCAGCCCCTGCCCCTGGCGATACCGTACTGGTACACTATGATGGCTACTTGCTGGATGGCAGTAAATTTGACAGCAGCCGCGACCGTGGCCAGCCACTTCCATTTGTATTGGGTATTGGCCAGGTTATCCGTGGTTGGGACGAAGGTATTGCCCTGCTAAAAGTAGGCGGCAAAGCTAAATTGATTGTTCCTCAACAATTGGGTTATGGCGAACAAGGCTATCCACCAGTAATTCCACCAAAATCAACCCTAGTGTTTGATGTGGAGCTGGTTGATGTAAAGAAACCTAAATAATCCTGTAAGGACCCCCATTAATATAAAAGCCCCTCTGTGCGATGCATGGAGGGGCTTTTTTGTTGGGCTGAGGTGGCATGCGCTATAAGCTATTTCAAATAGCCTTGCTACCTTTACTATATGCAAGTAGAAGTGCTAGAAAAATATGCCGTGCCGCAAGTGCCATCAGTATCGGGCATGGAGATTATTGATGGCCAGGTGTGGCTAATGGGTGATGACACCTCGTATCTATACCGATTAGATGGCAACTACCAAGTGTGCGAAACGGTAAGCTTGTACCGCGACCGCCGAAAACCTGGCGAAAAAACCCCCAAGCTGCTCAAGGCCGATTTGGAGGGGATGGCATCGTTCGTATGGCGAGGCACGCCTTACATTATGGTGGTGGGCTCCGGCTCGCTGCCAGTGGTTAGGGAGCGGGGCTACCTACTTACCCTGAACGAGGAGCGGCAACACTTCAGGCTTGACTTGGCGCCACTGTATAGTTTCCTTAAGGAGGAATATCACATTGCCGACTTGAATATTGAAGGCATCACCACAACGGAAGATCATATCTTTTTCGTGCAGCGTGGCAATTTGGCCGGCGATAATTACCTGTTCCAGTTCCCGATTGATGAGCTGATACCTTACGTACTGGGGCACCATACCAACCTGCCCAAAGCCACGGCAAGGCTATTTGATTTGGGGGCGACGGGTACAGTACCCCGAGGCTTTGGCGGGCTGCAAACCCTTAACAACACCCAGCTACTAGCGGTAGTTGCTGTAGAAAATACGAAAAGCACTTACCTTGACGGCCAGACTTTAGGGAGCTATCTAGCTATCATCGACCTTACCTTATCCACATCTACCATAGAAGTGGTGCCCCTTGAAATGAACGGACAAGCCTTGTTGGAAAAAGCGGAATCGCTAGCGATACTAGAGCGGGTAAGTGACCGTGAATTGATTGTGTTGATAGCTTCCGATAATGATGACTTGCCTTCTTCCCTAATAAAAGCGAGGGTGCAGTTTTAAGTTGTGTACTCGCTAAAAGGTAATCTATCGACTTTGAACTACAATATTTATCTTTGCCGCCATGAGCCAGCAAGATGATTTGTTTAAGAACATTGTCTCCCATTGCAAGGAGTACGGTTTTATATTCCCCAGCAGCGAAATTTATGATGGTCTGGGCGCCGTATACGATTACGGCCCATACGGCATTGAGCTGAAGAAGAACATACAGGATTTTTGGTGGAAAGCTATGGTGCAACTCAACGAGAACATCGTGGGCTTGGATTCGGCAATATTTATGCACCCCACCACTTGGAAGGCCAGCGGACACGTGGATGCCTTCAACGACCCACTAATCGATAACAAAGACAGCAAGAAGCGCTACCGCGCCGACGTGCTGATTGAGGACGTAGTGGAGAAATACCGCCAAAAGAATGCCAAGGAAGTAGAAAAGGCGAAAGGCCGCTTTGGCGATGCATTTGACGAAACTCAGTTCCTCGCTACCAACCCTAACATCCTCCGCAACCAGCAGAAGATTGACGAGATAGAAGGCAAATTCAAAACCGCTTTAGAGGCCGGTGATTTGGAAGCCATCAAACAACTAATAGTTGACCTAGAGATTGCCGACCCAGTAAGCGGCAGCAAAAACTGGACGGATGTACGCCAGTTCAACCTGATGTTCGCTACCCAGTTGGGCTCATTGGCAGATGATTCGAATACCATCTACCTAAGGCCCGAAACCGCACAAGGTATTTTTGTAAACTTCCTCAATGTATTGAACACCAGCCGCCAGCGCATCCCTTTCGGTATTGCGCAGGTAGGCAAGGCATTCCGAAACGAAATTGTGGCGCGTCAGTTCATCTTCCGTACCCGCGAGTTTGAGCAAATGGAGATGCAGTTCTTCGTTCGCCCGGGCGAGGAAATGCAGTGGTACGAGCACTGGAAAGCCGAGCGCCTGAAATGGCACAAGGCCCTAGGCTTCGGCGAGAACAAGCTACGCTACCATGACCACCTGAAAACTGCCCACTACGCCAACGCGGCCGTGGACATCGAGTTTGAGTTTCCGTTTGGCTTTAAGGAAATGGAAGGCATACACAGCCGTACCAACTATGACCTTACCCAACACGAAGAGCACAGTGGCAAAAAGCTTCGCTACTTTGACCCTGAGCTCAACCAGCACTATGTACCATACGTGGTGGAAACCTCAGTGGGCCTTAACCGTACCTTCCTTGCCGTAATGTGCAACAGCTATAAGGAAGAGGCTTTGGAAAACGGCGAGAGCCGTGTGGTATTGGCTTTGCCGGCGTTTTTGGCGCCGATTAAGGTAGGTGTGTTGCCATTGATGAAGAAAGACGGCCTTCCAGAGAAAGCCCGCGAGGTAATGAGCCTGCTGAAATTCGACCACCAGTTGTTTTACGACGAGAAGGACAGCATTGGTAAGCGTTACCGCCGTCAAGATGCACTCGGCACGCCATATTGCATCACTATCGACCACCAAACCCTGGAAGATAATACCGTAACCCTCCGCGACCGTGACACCATGGCCCAGGAGCGCATCGCTATTGATAAGCTGCCGGAGATTGTGGCTAAGAAGGTGGGCTGGAAGCATTTGTTGTAGCTAGTATCAAGTAGTGAGTATCAAGTATCAAGACTGCTGCATGTCTGATTTATCAATACTTTATGCCACAATTTGCAACTAAAAATATACCTATCCTGTTTGTCTAATTGCTTGGCACAACATGTGTCTTTATACTTGATACTCACTACTTGATACTTAAAGAATGCACGTTCTAGACATCTACACCGAATATACCCCCAACCCAGACTCGTTGAAGTTTGTTATTAACCGCTTGCTGAGCAAAGAGCGCAATGCCGACTTTCGTGATAAGGCCTCTTCGCAGGAGGAGCCGTTGCCGCAGGCGTTGTTTGAGCTGCCTTACGTAAAAGGTGTGTACATCTCCGCCAACTTCGTTACCATTACCAAAGACCCAGAGTTTGAGTGGATTGAGGTAATACCGCCCGTACGCGACTTCCTTCGCAAATGGATTACCGAAGAAAAAACCATCCTTCGCCCTGCTGACGAGGTAATAGCTAACGAAACCCAAGCCATCAACGAACTGGGCGACGTGGAGCAACGGATTGTGGCCACGCTCGATAAATTCATTAAGCCAGCGGTGGAAATGGATGGTGGCAACATCGTTTTCAAATCCTTCAACGAAGGCGTGGTAAGCTTGGTAATGCAAGGCTCTTGCAGCGGTTGCCCCAGCAGCACTATGACCTTAAAAGCTGGTATAGAAGGCCTCCTGAAGAAAATGATACCCGAAGTAACAGAGGTGGTTGCCGAAGCAGGCTAAATTTAATGTACCAATGTGCTAATTATTAATGTGCTAATTGCCTTAATTCTTTTCATTGATACATCGGTACATAGGTACATCTGCACATTAGTGACATCGGTATATCAGCACATTGGTAAATTAGCACATTAACCATAACCTTTTCTATTTCTGACCGTATATATACAGGTTAACCCAAATCAAAGCCATGAAAAGGTTATGGATTTTTTGCCTGATTGCCCTGTTATCAATGCCCGCATTTGCTCAAATTAGTAATGACGAGGCACCCGAAAAGCCCGCTATCGTTCCTACAGATGCTCCTGAAGAGAAGCCCTCCGTATTCTATAGGAATAAGGGTAGTTTTACCATCAGCGCTAGCAACATAATTATTGGTAAGCAGCGTGCGGTATCAATGCCCGTAAACCTACAAATTGAGGCTACGGCGTTCAAAAACTTCACTATTGGCCCCATGTTTACCTATTTCATGTTGAAAAACGTGAAGCAGGTAGAGACCAACCAAAACCAAGTGCAAGATGGCAATATGCGCTACCACCAATTGATGGTGGGCCTTCGCGGTAGCTATCACTTGATGCCTTTGTTCCAAAAGATTATTAGAAAGCCCATGCTTACTGATTACGTGGATGTATACGTAACCAGCTTTGTAGGCTACAGCATGATGTTTGCCAACGGCAGCAAGGCCAACCTAGACTTTATGGAAGCCAACGAGCGCATCCGCGGCGGTGCTGCCCTAGGCGTACGCAGCATGGTGTTGCCCCGCTTCGGGTTCTTTGTGGAGATGGGCTATACGTCCTATGGTTACGGATCGTTCGGTATTACTACGGTTATTAAGTAAGGGCGTCGGTCTCAATTAAATCTCCCCTTCCAACAACAACACAAACACCGAATCAAACCCCGAGGTAGAGCGGATGTTTGCCATCAGTTCGCGTAGCGGCTCGGCTAGTTCTTTCATGCCGGTGGCTTGGCCTTCAATGCGCAGGGCATAAAACCGCCGGAACATCTTGTTCAGGGTCTTGTTCAGTTCCACTTGGCTGTTGCCCTCTTTGCGCAGCTCGTAGTTAAGGGCCTGCTCCAGGTTGTTGCATTCGCGCTCGGCAAGTTCCAGTTGCCCGCGCAGGTAATATACATAAGATAGCGCCAAGCGCATGTGGTAGTAGAACTCCGTACCGTCCGCCTTCGATTCCAAATCAATGTGCTTTTCCGCCTCATCGGGCTTCCGATTGAAGAGATAGAGCATTATAAACAGAAACGCTGCACGGTTCTTCATTGACGGGCTGCGCAACATACTTTCTTTGTATTGAGCCGCAATGGTGGCAGCTTTCTCCTGCTGGCCGCCTTTCAATAGTGCCATCAGGTAATTGTATACCACAGCATCGCGCGTGTCGGCAGGCAGCAGTTTCACCAGCGGCATAGCTAAGGCAAAGTACTCAAAAGAGTTTTCGTAATCGCCCTGTATATAGTACTCTTGTGCCAAGGTAGCATAAAACCGCCCAAATGATTTATCCGGTTCGGGCTCGTATTGTTTGATAATATCTGGCTCGCTTATGATGTCCTTCAATACGGCGATTCTATCCGTAGGCGAAACGAGGTTAATTTGTGCACGTTTATACAAGTGCTGGGCGTAAGCATCCTTTTGCTGCAAGGGCATCAGCTCCACAGTATCGAAAAAAGGTATCGGCTCATAATCGGGCCGATAAGCTTTAATAATGCGCTCGCACATTTTAATGCGTGCCTCCTCCATGCGCAGCTTTCTCAATAGCTCGGTTTGCAGCATTTCGGCGCGTTCAGTAGCTAAAGCAAGGCTCTCCTCCGCATTCGCCAGCGATTGGGGTTTGCTGTGTATGTTGTACGCTATCTTCATATCGTACAGTGCCAGCAGAAACTTCAGGTTGTTATTTTTTCGGGCAGTGCCCAGCGATTCGTTTACTTCTTCTTCTAGCAAATCGTACTGCTCGGTATGCAGCAGGTTTTCTAGGTATTTTATCTTAATGCGGTGCTCCGGCTGGCGGTTCCACTCTTTGGTGGAGATAAACCGCACCACTTCCTTAAAAAGTAATCTATACTCATTGCGCAGCAAGTAATCATCCTCTTTGCTATAGGCCTTTTTGTAAACGGCAGCAAAGGCATCTTCTTTGCTGGGTTCGGGTTGCTGTTTTTGGGCGGGCTTCTTTAAAAGGGCAAATAACTGGTAAATGGAGGCACGTTTCTGGGTGCTTAACACATGCTCCAACTCTTCCATTTCTGGTTTGGCCAATTGGCCCAAAGCCCTATATACCTTACTTCCTTGCAGCATTCCCCAATTTATGGTTGCCAAATTAAGCATAAAACGATTGTCACAATGGGCTTTTTTTCAACTAGGCAGCTATTACCTACCTGTTTATCTTGCTCTATTAATTAAGGCCATAACCAAAAAGCAAAAAACCAAGCGGGGATATAGTCACAAGTCCACTTTTTTCAATTAGCAATAGCCATTTCACGACTGCAACTTTGTATTATCAAATTAACAACCTCTATTTAAAATCGTTTTTCCAAATGAAAAAACTGAATCTACCCCTGATGATGCCAACGCTATTGTTGGCCGTAGCCGTGTGTTTGTTCCCTTCTTGTAGCAAGAAAAAGGGCTGTACCGATCCACTATCGTTGAATTATGATGTGGATGCTGAAGAAGATGACGGCTCGTGCACTTATGCCAACCCAATTATTTTGGATTGCACAACCATAACTGCTGACAGGACCTTGACGAAGGTAATAGGCGCCGTGCCCGATTACATTGTACCGTGCGTAATTGGCATTGAAGCCGACCTTACCATTGCGCCTGGCGTGGTAATATGGTTTGAGAGCGATGCTGGTTTTTCTATTGACGGTAGCGGCTCCCTTAAAGCAGTCGGCAACGACTCCGCGCAAATCGTCTTCCGTGGCGAAACGGACGCTAATGGCACTTGGAAGGGCCTATATTTCATCAGCAGTAATGTATTGAACGAGCTGAGTTACGTAACCGTATCGGGGGGCGGCAATAGCAGCTTTGACGGTGCTACTAACAAAACAGCCAACATTCGCTTGAATCCTGCATCGAAGCTCAAGCTGCAAAACTCTATTGTTGAGAAAAGCGGTAGCGATGGTTTGTTGGCAGATGGTATTACCAGCGAGGAGCAAACCCCTTTGACTTTATTCCGCAACAATGAGTTCAATAACAATGAAGGCTATCCGTTGAATATTTTAGCACAGAACGCCACTAAGCTTGACAGCACAGGCTCTAGCTACACGGGCAATACCAATCAGTTTATCAAGCTGGATGGCGGTACGCCTACCGGAAATGCCAACGCATGGCACAAAAACAGCATTCCATATTTGGTAACTAGAGATGTTTATGTAGAGAACTTGTTGATATACGCAGGCACTACCGTTAAGTTTGGCTCTGATGCTGGTTTGTCAACCTTTGAATATGGCTCTGGCTATTTGCGCATACTAGGTACCGCTGCCAACCCAGTAACGCTTACTGGTGAAAACGAAGCACCTGGTGCTTGGCAGGGCATTGCCTTCCAATCAACCAATACCCAAAACCGTATTGAGTATGCCGTGATTTCTTACGGCGGCTCAGAAGGGTTTACCGGTGCGGGCGACAAGGCCAACTTGGTGGTAGGCGGCTTTTCTGCGGGTGTAGTGGAGGTGGTCAACTCTACCATAAGCGATAGCGATGATTGCGGCGTATTCAAAACCACTGCCAGTACCTTTACGGAAAGTGGTAACACTTATACCAACAACAGCGGTGGCGATGTCTGCAACCAATAAATGATTAATAATTAGGTTTTTCCGCTGCCAAACGGAAACTGAACGGCCCTGCAGCAATGTGGGGCCGCTTTTTTTTCCCGTATTAACCCCCATTCTATAACGGACGTCATTGCGAGGAGCGACTTTGCCGATTTTTCATCGGCATTGGAGTGACGCGGCAATCCCTTCACTAGGCTAGTGCAGTTCCTTAACCTAGGCATCCCTGCATAATATGTACTTTGCTTCAGCGGTTTGCAAACATCAATCTTTGTGGCAGGGGATTGCCGCGTCACTCAATTGCGCGAAGGGCACAATTTCGCTCCTCGCAATGACGCTCGTTTTGCTCGGGATGACAAACGGGTTGGGTTTTGACATTTGTAAAACCTACTTCCCCTTCCCCTGCACTAATATCAGCACGGTATAGATCAGTATCTTAAAATCAAGCGCCAGCGACATGTTTTCGATGTAGAGCAGGTCGTATTTCATGCGCTGTACCATCTGGTCAACGTTCTCGGCATAGCCGAATTTTACCATACCCCAAGAGGTAATGCCAGGCTTGGCTTTTTGTAGATGCTTATACGCTGGGGCTATGGGTAATATCTGGTCGATAAAGAACTGGCGCTCCGGGCGGGGGCCTACTAGGCTCATTTCGCCTTTTAGTACGTTCCAAAATTGGGGCAGCTCATCCATGCGGTACTTGCGCATTATCTTGCCCCAGCGGGTAATGCGTGGGTCGTCGTCAGATGCCAATGCTGGCCCCTGCACCTCCGAATCAAGATACATGGAGCGGAACTTATAGATGACAAACGGATGCCCGTGCAGCCCCACCCGCTCTTGCTTATAGAACGCCGGCCCATGAGAGCTGCGCTTTACCATCAAGGCAATCAGCAACAGAAACGGCCAGATACAGAACAGCACTGTACCTGCAACCAGTATATCCAAAGCCCGTTTCAATACATGTTGCCATACTGGTAGTATTTGAGGGTTGATTTCAATCAATATCGCCCCTACCACGTGGCTCATACGCACGGCACCGCTCAATATCTCCGTCATTCCTGGGGTTATCTTGGTCACTACGTTGTAGTTCACCAGGGCATCCAGTATTTTATTTATCTTCTTGCGGTCTTCCGATTCTATGGCGATGATTACCTCATCGACTGGTCTACTAGCTAGTATGGTCTCCAGTTGCTGCCAGTCGCCCAGCAAGGGCAGGGCTTGGGTAAGTTCGTTGGGATGGCTGCCGTTGGTTTCTACGTAGCCTATAAAGTTGTAGCCGAGTGGTTTCTTGCTCTTTTTAATGTCCTCGTATATCTGCCACGCGCGCTCACCGCTGCCCACTAATATGGTGGCATATGCCACGCGGCCCGTATGTATCATCCACTTGCCAAAGGCCAGCACCATCTGCCTGCCTACTACGGTAAACGTAAAGTGCAACAATAGCAGCATCCCCAAGGTGCGGTAATAGTTTTTAAAGTTGTTGGAGATGTTATCGTCTAGTAATAATACAAAGAAGAGGATAACCGTACCCACCATGCTGGTGCGGGCGGTATCGTATATATCGCTCAGGCGGCTTTTGCGGTAGATATCGGTATAGGCGCCGGCCATGTAATGCAAGGCCAGCCAAAAGAAGGTTACGCCTATTACTCCGGGCAGAAAGTTGTCGTCAAATAGCTCATCCAGCCCGTGCTCCCAAGTATATCCATCAAAACGAAGCTTGCGGTAGAGGAAAAGGCCCGCCCACGAAGTTGCGGCCGCTAGTATATCCACCAGAACGTAGACCAAGATGCCGAGGCGGGTGCGGCCACGCATCAGTCCAGTAGTATTTTCACGTTATCAATGTATATCTCCACATTATCGGTAGAGCCGCTGGCGTTCACCTCGAGGAAAAACTGGAACCGGTTGGCCAACGTGCCGTTTATCTCAGGGGTAAAGTTGAGGTATATCTTGTTCCAATCGGCTTGTGGGGGTATGCTCACCTTGTTTATCACTACCGTGCCTTGGTTGTCGGTTTCGGCAATGATGCCGGCAGATATCAAGTGGCTCGATTTGTAGTTGAGCTCCATAAATAGCACCACCCCATCAATTTGGTTTACCTCAAATTTGCTGGTGGTAATTACCCGGGTAATGCGGGTAGCATCAATATTAAACTTGCCACAAGCATTGCCCTCAAATGACAATGAAGGGTCGGTGATGCGTTGAATGTTGTTAAACTCGTTGCCGTTCTCAAAATCTTCGTTAAGTTCAAAAAATCTACTCGAGCGGTAAGTAACCGCTGGGCGCACGGTATCAGTTTCGCCAGCTACCAAATCCACGTACATAATGGTATCGGTATAGAAGGGGTATTGCACGCGGGTAGTGCTAATGCCGTTGGACATAATGCCCGGCGAAAAGGTGATTTTAGTAGTGCCTTGTGCCAACAGTGGAAGCGTAACTGGTAGCTCGTAGATGCCCTGTATCTCGTCATTTACATACACCCAAGCATCGGTTATCTTATGGGAAGTGGAGCCTTGCTCGGGTGCGGTGGTAAATACTTCAAAAGCCGGTATATGCACATACGATGGTATATCCTCCTCGCCTGGGGGCTTGCAAGAGGCTATGAGCACTAGCAATAGTAAGTATGGCAGGTAATGTTTCAATGTAGTGTAAATGGGTTATAAACGGATTTATTGTACAATGCCCAAAGAATTTTTCTCAATCTTCTTCATTACCTGCAAAGCTACATCTAATGCGTTATATCCGTCCGTTAGGGTTACGGGCGGTTCGGTATCGTTTACAATGGCATCCCTAAACAGTTCTAGCTCCATAGCTATGGCATTTACCTCACCCACGCTAGGTTCTTCGTAGCGCACATATTTGGTTTCGCCGTTGCTTCCGGTCTCAAACTCCAGTGCCGGGCTTTCCTCGGTGGGTGGATTGTCGGATAGGGTAAACACTTCCGTTTTCTTTTCCAGCAGATCGATGCTCAAGTAACTGTTCGGTTGAAAGAGCCTAATCTTCCGCATCTGTTTCATGCTGATGCGGCTGGCGGTAATATTGGCCACACAACCATTATCAAACTCAATGCGGGCATTGGCAATATCGGGGTTCTTACTGATAACGGCCACCCCGCTGGCACTGATGCGCTTTACATTGGCCTTTACTAGGCTAAGGATGATGTCGATATCGTGAATCATCAGGTCGAGTATTACCGATACATCGGTACCCCTCGGGTTGAACTGTGCCAATCGGTGCGCCTCAATAAACATAGGGTTCACAGTGCGATCCTTCACCGATAGAAAAGCTGGGTTAAAGCGCTCCACATGGCCTACCATCACCTTTACATCTGCTTCTGCAGCCAAGGCTATTAGGTTGCGGGCTTCTTCGGCGGTGGCGGTTACGGGTTTCTCAATAAATACGTGCTTGCTGCGCTTAATGGCCTTCACTGCCGACTCATAGTGCGATACCGTGGGTGTTACCACATCCACCACATCCACGGCTGCTATTAAGGCCTCGGCAGTAAGGAAACGCTTTACGCCATGGGCGTCAATAGCCTTTTGGGCATTCACGTCATCGGGGTCGTAAAAGCCCACTAACTCGTACCCCTCAATGTTCTTCAATAGTTTTAGGTGTATGCGTCCCAAATGCCCGGTTCCTAAAACGCCGATCTTCAACATGCGCTATGCTTTCTGTTCAAATCCAAATCTACGCATACCCTTGCGGTTGCCAGTAGCGTATTATAGACGTGGGAATGTTGAAAAAGGTTTGCTTGGACGATGGACCAAGGACAATAGACCGTAGCTTGCCTCAGTTGAATAGATAGGTCTGCTCAATCAGCGCAATATAGTCAAGCTTTTACCGGAATTATTCTATATTAAAAAATGCCGACTCTCGTATGTCAGGGTGCCTTTGCACGAGGCTATTATTTATTTGCTTTTCCGTCCTCATCTAGGTATTCTAACATGAGGGTAAGTTCTCCATCTTCCAAACTTTCTTTTTCGCTCTTATCGTATATGCTCAACAGGAAAACGGTTTCATTTACAATTTTGACACAAGTGATTATCCTTGCTCCACCTGATTTTCCACGACCTTTGGACTTAATACCTAACCGTATCTTGTAACAGTCTTTACCTAAGCTAACACCATTTTCAGGGTTGGTTTCCAACAAATTGGAAAGGTTGATAACATCTTGTTTTAGGGAAGGGTATCGTTTGGTTAGTTTCTTAAACTGCTTCTCAAAAAAGGAAGTAGTGTAAACCTCAAAGCTCATTCAAAAAATCTTTTGCCTTGCGTAGTTTAATTTCGCCTGCCTCGTGCCTTTTTACTTCGTTGAGCGCACCTATAAACTCGGTAATGGACTTAGTTTTAGCAGAGCCTTTTAGTTCCTTTACGTCCTCAATAAAATCAAGTTGCTTCAACAAATCCAAAAATAGCTTTCTTTTCGAGCGGTCTTTAAGGCGAACGATGTACTGATCCATACTATTAAAATTACAACATCTTCACAATTCAACCAACAGAACATCGCAAAGGTTTCTTGCGGTTGATGGTACTATATCAAAAACTTCCCGTTCTCGTATATCAGTGTGCCGTCGGTGTATATTTGGCCGCTGGTGGTCATGTCGGCTATCATATCCCAGTGTACGGTGCTTTCGTTTTTGCCGCCTGCTTGCAGGTAGCTTTGGCCGATGGCCATGTGTATAGTACCGCCTATCTTCTCATCAAACAGGATGTTTTTGGTAGGCGTTTGTATACCGTAATTGCACCCGATGGCCGCCTCACCAAAGAACCGGGCACCCGGCTCGGCAAAAATGCTATCCAAAAACTCACCGCCTCGCACTGCTTCCCATTTTTTTACTTCGCCGTTCTCTACATGCAAGGTAATGCCCTGCACTTCATGGCCACCGTAGATGGATGGGTAGTCGAAATGTACGTACCCGTTCACCGAATCTTCAATAGGGCTGGTAAACACCTCGCCGCTCGGCATGTTGGCCTTGCCATCACTGTTTATCCAGGTACGGCCTTGGGTAATAAAGCTGATGTCGGATTTAGGGTTTACATAGCGAACGGTGTGCACCGTGTTCAGGTGGTCTACAATACCCTGCTGGAACTTGCGGATTTTGAGCCACTCCGCCGCTGGGTCATCGGAAAACAAATGGCACGCCTCGAAAACAAAGTTTTCGTAATCATCCAAGCTCATGCCGGCCGCTTGCGCGCTGGCGTGGGTGGGATAGAGACAAAGGCTGCGGCGCATGCTGCCATTGCCCGTGCGCTCACTGTACACCTTCATGTACGGCTGCGATGCTTGCTTCATCAGCTTCACCCGGTCAGGCTTGGCTTGCTGCATACTTACCAAGTTGTATGGCGCCATAATGTTGAGGTACGCATCAAAATTCTCGAACGCATATTGCATAAATGGCGAGGAGTATTTCAGTTGATCGTCGTTACCCTCTTCGGCTAGTATCTTACCTTGGTCTTCAAAGTCGAAGAACACCTCCATAATGGCTCCAGCGCGGGTTGCAGCTCGGTATAGTTCTTTTATCAATGGCTCGGCCAAAGTGGTGGTGCGCACAAAGAGCTTCTCGCCCGGCTTCAAGTATAGGCTGTAGTGTACTAGTACATGTGCGTATTTTTCTAAGATGGTCTTTTTCATAGCGGGCATTTTCCGTGCTCTTTCCGTGACTTTTTCAGTGTACTCCGTGGTTAAATCGAACCACCAGATTACAATTCGCGTTTAGCCAATTGCGACTCAAAGTTATCCAAAGTTTCTTTCGCTGCCGCACGGCCAGCCTCAATAGTTTCTTTGGCTTTATAAAATTCGAACATGCTGCACACCTCGCGGCTCACGGGTATCACGATATCGGGGCGGTGCTTCTCGATGCTGAGCTCTATGATGCGGTTTTCCATCAGGTCAACCGCCCTATTCAACAAGGTCATGGAACCTAGGCGCTCAATACGCGGAACAGCAGCACTGCCAGGCGCTGTGTTGGCAAGGAACTTCGACCACTTTTTACGGAACAGCGCCAAGCGGCTTTCATACACAGCGGCATCCTTAAGTTCTTCTTGGGTTTGCTTATAATGGTTGGTATAAGGTATTTCGGCGTGGGTGTTTACCACCATTAGCAGGTCATAATCATATTCAAGCACAGGCTCAATGGGCATGGGGTTTAGCACCCCACCATCTACCAATATCTGCGTATCGGTGTATACAGGCGTTACGATTGTAGGTATGGCTACCGAGGCGCGGATGGCCTTGAACAGGCTGCCCTCGCGCATCCACAGCTCTTTTTTCGATACCAAATCAGTCACTACTGCTGTATAGGGTATCGCGCAGTCCTCAATCTGTACATCGCCCAGCAGGCGGGCCATTTCCTCGAATACCCGTTCACCCTTCAGCAACCCCGCTGAGCTGAAATTGAAATCAAACAGGTTGAACACATCTATGCGGCTGAGGGTGATTATCCAATCGGTAAAAAACTCTAGCTTATCTGCTGCCAATAGCCCCCCCACCACCGCACCCATCGATGAGCCCGAAATTACTTTTATCTCATAGCCTCGCGCCAGTATCTCTTCAATAGCCCCAATGTGCGCAAGCCCACGGGCACTACCACTGGTTAATACTAAGGCTATCGTTTTCTTCTCCACTCGTTTTGCAATGCTTATATGTGAATATAGTGAATAGAACGAAAAAGCAGAGTAGGTGCAGTCATTTTCAAATTTTCAAATTGCCTTTATTCAGCTTTATGTTTCCGGTCCTTTTTAATGTTGAAGTTACTTAGGGACGGTAAACTGGAGGAGATGAAGCTTTTGAGGCAGAGGAATTATGCGGCCTGCTAGCACGCAAATAAATGCATTATGGCAAAAAGGTATAACTTAGACCGATATGGACCCCAATTCCATGTGCGCTGAATTTTGTGGTTACCACATCTTCTATATCGGAATTCACCTTTTCTTGGCGGCCAAAACTATAACCGTATTGTACTTCAATATCCAAATGTAGTGGTGATGCTAAAGCAAATGAGCCCCCAATAGCGCTTTTAAATAACAAGGAAGGTTTATATGATATATTGGAGAAATTTCCTATGTCTGGCCTGCTAACGTCTTTGTTGGAAAAAGTTGCTCCAAAATTTGTAACAAAAAAGAAAGCGTGGCCGTCACTTTGCTTTTGCGTGCTGAGTCTTAAAAATCCCGTAAAGTCGTGCTCTTTATATTCCTCTCTAAAACGCTCAATGTTGCCGGGTAAAAATTGATCATAAAAAATGTATGTAGGCTTTAAAATCTGGTAGTTATATTCCACACCCGCCTGAAATACCCTAAAGCCACCACCAACCCTAAAATTTAGTGGAACGCTCCCCGCCTTGGTATAGCCTTCTTGGTTGCTTAAATTAAGCTTATAACCAGATGAAACGCCTACCAAAAAATTTTGGGCGCTTGATGAATATGGCAATCCAATAAAAAGGAAAAGTAATAAATAGATATAGTATGTACGCATATTGTTGGTTTAAAATAATTGACACTTAATGCGGAAACGTAAAGGCCGAGGAGTACGAATGAATGATTTGTTTCTATCATACCTAAGCTCATAGTCGGCAGCTATTGATTTGGCTATTTTCTCGAAAATAGGCTTTAACTCCGAAGCGGATTCTATAATAGTGGAGGCAGGTGTGCCCGATGGTAAGGTAGAAGCCAAAATACCCAGGGCATCATCATCTACCCCATTTTCACTTTTGCCATTTAAGCCGATGGTGTAACTAAATAAGTCGATACCTGAATTATCAATTCGTTCATCCACTGAATTGGGATCTTCAAAATTTACATTGTCCCAAGCATTGTTCCTACCATCCGTAAAGGTGATAATAAAATATCCATCGGTAGGTGGGGCATTTTCGGCTAGTGTTACGCCATCGTTCATTGCTTGGTATAGCTTTGTCGCATTTTGGTTTTCCTGTAAACCTCTTATAAACTGCGTCACGGCATTGGCGTCGGTAGTTACGTTCAAAAGGCTGGTATTCTCTGCAAATCCTACAACTCCAAATTGTGTTACTGCACCTGGGTCTCTATCATTGAGCATCAAACTGATGAAGTTGGCCGCATACTCTTTAACAAGGTCTACATCGTTTCCTAGAGAAGAGCTTACATCCAGAACCAGTATTATAGTCAAATCCTTTGTTTTGCTGTAATTCAAGAAGTTTTCTACGTCTGTCTCCCATTTTCCTGATAGTGGATTTTTTTCTTCAGTGGTTATTTCGCCAATAACCTGATAAACACCCCTTTCATCCTGAAATTTTACATTCTCTATAGGAAGTACAATTCGGTTGCCCGACAAACTTGCTTGAATATTGCTTTGCGAGCCAATTTGTATTTCGGGAGATGATTTTTCCCGGTCAATAGTAATTTTAGGACCCGTAATGGTGTCCGCATATTCATATTCAGCGAACAATACAAACTCCTTAACATAAGGGTCCACTTCACCATAAAATACTTTTTCGCAAGCAGTACCACTCAGTATAAGCAGTAAAATCGCGAATAAGCGCCCATAGTTATTTTTCATGATATTTTTGTTTGGACCATAAAATTAATAATAAATATGGGTTTGCAAAGAGCCTTTCTGTCTCTAGCAAATAAATTTATAATTTCTAAGAATTTTTAAGTGAAAGGCATCACTTATGCTCGATTAAAGAGCAAATCTCGAGAAAAGCAAGAAAACAACTATTGTTTCGCCAGTGCCTTGATCTGGTCTTCTAGAATGTACTCATCACCCTCTTTGTAGCCCGTGTGGGAGTGTACAATGGTACCGGCTTTGTTGAGCAACAAGGTATAAGGCGGCGCTTGGAAATTAAGGGCGCGCTTTAAGTCTTGGTTAATGTCCAATAGAATGGTATAGCTCCAAGAGCGGCCACCTACATAAGTTTTTACCTTTGCGGTGCTGCGGCTATCATCAATACTGATGGCGATGAAGTTTACATTGTAGTCTTTCTTCCAATCAGGGTACAGCTCAGCAATATTATTCAGCTCCAGTTTGCAAGGGCCGCACCAAGTAGCCCAAAAGTTGATAACGGTAATACGGCCAGTACCTATGGCGTCCAATACCTTAATCTTTTTTCCGTCTAGCGTGCTTACTTCTACATTGGGTACTTGCTTATCGGTAAACATCGCTTTCACCTGTGCTACGGTGATTCCGGTTGCCAAAAGTGCTATAAAGAAAAGGATAGAGGTACGTTTCATGGTAAGTTTGTTTTCGCCTGATTGTCAAAAGTTAAGCCAGTTTTCGCAATTGCTTAATTAATTCCGAAATTTAGCCTTTCAATAGTCGCTTAGGATTTAAAGTTAATCATAAGTTGCCGTTTATCCATACTGCCTACACTTCGTCTATGTTACGTTTTTTGTTTGTTGCCTGTACTCTATTGTCGGTTAGTGTTGTAAATGGCCAAGGCGATTTCTTTGGAGGCATACAAGCCAATACCGACTTTTTTGTTCGCGATACCTCCATCGGGGCGGCCAATACCCCGCACTACGACAACCTAAAGTCGGGTAGCAATATCTGGTTCGACCTTAATTATGCCAACAACCCCTTACAACTGGATGCTGGCATCCGGCTCGATTTCTTCCTCAACAGTAACCTTCATAACCCGGGTACGCCCTATACGGCCTTAGGATTGGGAAGGATATATGTACGTAAGCGGTTCAAAGACCTTGAGATAATGGCGGGCCACTTTTACGATCAGATAGGCACTGGCATTATTTTCAGGGCCTATGAAGACCGCTTTTTAGGTATTGATAATGCCGTGCTGGGCGGGCACATTAAGTATAACTTGTTTGATAAAGTTGACATCCGCGCCTTTGCGGGGGTACAGAAAAATAGACTGCAGTTGTACAACCCAGTGATACAAGGCTTTGCCATAGAGTCGGAGTTTAAAATTGGTGAGAACATTCAATTGCTGCCAGGTGCCGGCATGGTAAACCGCACCATGGACCAAACCAGTATGGACTTTGTAGTGGGTGCCATAGAAAGTTATGATACCACCCAGCGCTTTGTGCCCAAATACAATTCCTATGCTGCCAGCGTATACAATACTTTGAACGTAGGCAAAGTGAGCTGGTACATAGAGGGTGCCTACAAGAGTACCGAGGCGATACCTGATTTTGTAGGCCAATTGATTAACAAGCCGGGCAATGTAGTATTTACAACGCTTACCTACGCTACCAAGGGCTTTGGTATAACGGGGCAATTTAAGCGGACGGACCACTTTGTGTTCCGAACTAGCCCGAACGAGATATTGTTGAACGGGATGATAAGCTATATACCGCCAACTACACGGCAAAACTCCCTAAGGTTGCTGAGCCGCTACAACGCCGCTAGCCAGCAGTTGGAAGAGCTAACCTATAGTGTGGACGTAACCTTAAACCCCGCAGAGAACCACGTGGTTAACTTGAACTACGCTGACGTTCGCGACTTTGATAACGAGCTGCTTTTCCGTGAAGGGTATGGCGATTGGGAGTGGCGCATCAACAAAAAGTTTAGGCTGGAGCTGGGCTTTCAATACTTGGTATACAACCAGTTGTTTTACGAAGGCGAAAGCTACAACGGCATAAGCAGCATAACCGCATACACACCCTTTGCCGAGCTGGTTTGGAAGATAAACCGTAAGCATGCCCTGCGTATGGAGGTACAACAACAAACCAACGATGGCGACTACGGTAGCTGGGTGTACGGCTTGCTGGAGTATTCCATTGCGCCGTGGTTCTCTATTGCCGTAAGCGACATGTACAACTACAAGCCAAATCTGGGCCGCGTAAGCGACGACTTGCACTATTACTCAGTATTGGCGGCATTCAGTAAGGAGCAGTTTCGGTTTTCGGCAGGTTTTGTGAGGCAGGTGGCCGGGGTGGTTTGTACGGGCGGCATCTGCCGTTTTGAACCAGCATTCAATGGGGTTCGTTTATCCCTCAATACAACCTTTTAATGAGTTTTATAAGTCTTGATAATATGAGGATGTTACCACTTTTGAAGGGGGCAAGGAATGCAAAGCTTTTTACTCTTTCGTCCGCACTGTTTCTCTTTCTAATTTTTCTCTCTTCTTGCGAAGAGATCGGCCCTAATATAGACTTGGGCGGCCCTGGCCGTGAAGCGGGATTGATTGATACCACGTATGTACTCACTACCGTTGAGGCGCCCCAAACCAAAAAAGTACTGTTGGAAGACTTTACCGGGGTACGTTGCAAAAACTGCCCACTGGGTGCTGCGCAGGCTGCTAGTATCCTCAACACTTACCCTGGCCGTATCGTTATTGTAGCGCAACACAGCCGCTTTCTAGCGGAGCCTTACCCTGGCAATCCTGACCTGCGGGCGCCAGAGTCGCAAGAGTTGGAGACCTATTTAGCACCGGTGCTAGGCAAGCCAAGCGCCGCTATTGATAGGCGCATCTTTTCGGGCGAAACGGCCATTTTGCAGCCTAATATAAACAAATGGGCCAACCTAGCTAGCCAAGCCATAGCCGCTACCACACCGGTTAATTTGACAATACAAAATACATGGGATGCCACCAATCGCAACCTGAAAGTAACCGTAACCCTGCACTATACCGGTACCGAAACCGGCGACAACCGCCTTTCGATAATGATACTGGAAGATAACGTGGAGTCGCACCAGGTGCAGCCCAATGACGAGATTGACACCAACTACGTGCAGCGCCACGTAATGCGCACCATGCTCACCAACTTCAATGGTGAACTGCTTACCGCTGAGCGCGCACCGGGCAGGGTATTTATTAAAGAGTACCTACTGGAAAATATTGATGCCTCTTGGGATGCCGATGAATTGGAGGTGGTGGCTATTGTTTCCCGTTCTGCTGGTAGCTTTGAGGTATTACAGGTGGATAAAGCGGATGTGCGGTAAGCATTTCGCCATTACTTGGTAAGCTCATCCAATTCCCGCTGAAAATCGTATTGAAGATCTTCATGTACCTTTTCGATGGCAGCACTTATCTTCTTTATTTGTTGCTCGTATAGGTTGTTAAGGTAAGTATTGTAGCGCATAGCCACATGCTGCTTCATGCAGCGGCAGTAGTGCAACCGCAACTGCGCTTCGGTGGCCTTTTTGCCCGAGTATTTTATCTGTTTGTTCAGCAACCTTAAAATCTTCCTTACCGCCTTCTTCACCAAGTACTGGCTGCCTTTGCCTATTTCGGCAAACTGCTGCTCTACTTGTGCCTCCACCTTTTTGGCATACTCATCCTCGTCGTGTGCTTCAAACAGTAAGTAGTTGAGCAACTCCTTGTTTTCAACCTTGTACTTGGTAATGCGCAGGCAAAGCTCCACCAACTCTGCGGCGGGCAGTTGTTTTAGCTCTTTTTTCAGCTCATTTATAGTGGCCGGTTTCAGGTGCGGGGGTTGGTTTTTTTAAGAGGCTCTAGTAAATACTCCAGCCCGTTAATCTTAATTTGGTAAATGGTTTGCAGCAACATGCCCAATTTGCCTTGCGGCCAGCCCTGCCTATCAAACCACTCCAAATAGAAAACCGGCAAACGGTATAGCAAGGTTCCCTTGTATTTGCCAAACGGCATTTCCATGGTCATCAGTTGCTCCAGTAGCTGCGGGTCGGGCTGGGTAGGGTCGGTTGGCGGCATGGGGTAAAGATAGGGTAGAAGTGCGGAAAGGTAGCTATGTATTCCAAACCGGATGCTTCGCCTTCTTATATGCGGCATCTATGTACTTGCTAGCAATCGTTAGCCCATATTTGCTATTTCCCCATGCAAGTGTCATATTTGATAGATGGAACTTACACCCGAACTAGAAGAGCGGCTGAATAAGCTGCAAGAGAAGTATTCCGTAATGGGGCAGGATATGCTATCATACATTGATGGGCTGCTGCATGCCGATTACCTTACCTACTGGGACTATATACACTTGGATGTGTTACTAAATCTACAGACCCCCCGTACGCCCTTCCCCGATGAGCACATATTTATTATGTACCACCAGGTAAGCGAGCTGTACATGAAACTGGTTAGGCATGCGCTGGAACAGATTGCCTTCGATAAGGACCTGACGGGCGAGCAGTTCCGGATACAGTTGAAGCGCATCAATAGTTATTACAAGGCCCTCATTTCCTCCTTCGAGATTATGGTGGAAGGCATGGATAAAGACCAGTTTCTCAACTTCCGGATGGCGCTGCTGCCGGCCAGTGGCTTCCAGAGCGCCCAGTACCGCATGATTGAGATTGCCGCCACCGAAACCAGGCATTTAGCCTCTTTCGATACACGTGAAACCTTGATAAACGCCACGCCCGACGAGCTTTACGAGAACTTGTACTGGAAGAAAGGTGCCACCGAACTGGCATCGGGCAAGCAGACATTGACCTTGCGCCAGTTTGAAAAGAAGTATGCTGAAGAGTTTAAGCGACTGCTAGCGCAATACCGCGATTGCAATGTGCTGGCTCGCTATAAAGAACTACCCGAAGCCGACCAAAAGAACGCCGAAATAATTAAGGAAATGCGCGAGTTTGACCATGCGGCGAATGTGGAGTGGCCTAGCATGCACTACAAGAGCGCGGTACGCTACCTCATGAAAAAACCGCAGGATATTAAGGCCAGCGGCGGCACCAACTGGCAACAGTACCTACCGGCACGTGCCCGTAGGGTTACCTTCTTCCCCGAGTTGTGGAGCGAAGAAGAGCTGCGCGACTGGGGCCGCCAAGCTACGCAAGATGCCCTCAATCAACGGTAGCGATACACTTTAGCTCAATGCCGATGGGCGTGGGCAGGCTCTTTATCTCAACCGTGGTGCGGCAGGGCTGCGCGTCTTTAAAGTACTCAGCATATACGGCGTTGTACTGCTTAAAGTCGGCTTTCATGTTGGTGAGGAAAACGGTTACATCAACCAGGTTCTCCCATTTACTGCCGCTCTCCTCCAGCACCGTGCGCACGTTGGCAAACACGCTGTGGCACTCCGCCACTATATCATACTCCAGTATATTGCCCTGCTCATCTAGCTTTAGGCCCGGTATCTCGTTGGTACCCGGCTTGCGCGGCCCGATGCCCGATAGAAATAGCAAGTTGCCCACCCTGCGGCTATGCGGGTATGCACCCACTGGCGCAGGGGCTTTGTTGGTATAGGTTTTACCTGCCTCTTCGGCAGGCTGGTCTTCGTTCTCAGCCATGGCGGGTAGGGTTATCGGTTGTTTTCAAAAATACGGGTTTTGGTGGGAATTAAGGAAAAGCAAGCGCGAGGCATGACCGCACTGGCGCGGAAGTTACTTCCGTGCCCAAGGAACTTAGTTCCCACATATTTCATATATTCGTTCCATGAGCCAGAAGTACAAAGCCAGCGAGCAGTACAAACCCTATTTCGTAACCGTAACGGTTACCCTCTGGACCTTGCACCTTCGGATGTTCCATCTGAAGGGGCGTGGGAAAATGGCGGTGAGATGTTAGGCTAAAATAAATCAACTACGCAAGCCAAGCATAATTCCGTTTTACTAGAAACTACCCCTCCGCACTAAAAATCTGCTTCAACTCATTCAGCTTCATCAAGCTTTCTACTGGAGTGAGGGTGTTGATGTCTATCTTTTCCAAGAGTTTACGGGCTTCTGCGGCGGCGCGGTCGTTCATTTCGAAGATATTGAGCTGGTAGCCGGGATTCTCAATTTTCTTCACTTTGCTGCCCAAGCTATCATCGCTGATGTGCTTTTGCTCGAGTTCTTTAAGGATGATACTTGCGCGATCCACTATCGGCTTGGGCATACCGGCCATCTTCGCCACGTGTATGCCGAAGCTGTGGCGGGTGCCACCCTCTTGCAGTTTACGTAGGAAAATTACTTTGTTGCCTACCTCTTTAGTTGCTACGTTGTAGTTCTTGATGCGGGGCAGCTTGTTGGCCAGTTCGTTCAATTCGTGGTAGTGCGTAGCGAAAAGCGTTTTAGGGCGGAACAAGCCGTTGTTATGCAGGTATTCGGCAATGCTCCAAGCAATGGAGATACCGTCGTAAGTACTGGTGCCGCGGCCAATTTCATCCAAAAGTATCAAGCTACGGTCGCTGATGTTGTTCATAATGCTGGCCGTCTCGTTCATCTCTACCATAAAAGTAGACTCGCCGCTGGAAATATTGTCGCTCGCCCCTACCCTAGTAAACACCTTATCTATGATGCCAAGGCGCGCCTTGGTGGCAGGTACAAAACTGCCCATTTGCGCCATGAGCACTATCAAGGCCGTTTGGCGCAGCAGTGCGGATTTACCCGCCATGTTGGGGCCAGTAATCATAATCACCTGCTGGATTTCGTTATCCAGCATTACATCGTTGGGCACATATTGCTCACCCACGGGCAGTTGGCGCTCAATAACCGGGTGGCGACCAGCGGTAATGTCTAGCGTAACGCTGTCGTCAATATCAGGCTTTACATAGTGGTATTTCACCGCCGCCTCTGCAAACGACATCAGGCAATCCAACCTTGCTATGAGGTTCGCGTTTACTTGTATCGGGCGGATGTAGTCATGCGTAAAGTATACCAACTCCTGGAACAACTCGTTTTCCAAGGCCTGTATGCGCTCGTCGGCGGTCAATATCTTCTCCTCGTATTGCTTAAGTTCTTCGGTGATATAGCGCTCCGCATTGGTGAGGGTTTGCTTGCGCATCCACTCGGGCGGCACCTTGTCTTTATGCACGTTGGTTACCTCTAGGTAGTAGCCAAACACGTTGTTGAATGCCACTTTCAGCGAGCTGATACCCGTGGCCTCACTCTCGCGGCGTTGTATGTCCAACAGATAGTCTTTCCCTGTACGTACAATCTTGCGTAGGTCGTCTAAGTCGGGGTTTACGCCGGCTTTAATAGCATTGCCCTTTTGTATGCTCACGGGCGCATCGTCTTCCATCGACTTCTCTATGCGCTCCCGTAGCAGGTCGCAAGGGTTAAACTGGTCGGCAATCTTCTTCAAATATTTGCTGCCACTGGCTTTGCACGCTTCGCGGATGGGTACTATGGCGTGCAGGGCACGCTTTATCTGCACCACTTCGCGCGGGTTCACCTTGCCGAGGGGTACTTTGCTTATCAATCGCTCCAAGTCTCCAATCTGCTTGATTTGCAGGCGGAGGGTTTGGGCAAGGTCTGGGTATTTTATCAGATGCTCTACTACCTCTAAACGCTCCGCAATGGGCTTTTTATCTTTCAAGGGCATTACCACCCAACGTTTCAGCAAGCGCGAACCCATGGGCGAACACGTAAGGTCGAGCACATCTATCAACGCTTTACCCCCGTTCGGGCTGTTAATCAACTCCAAGTTAAGGATGGTAAACCGATCAAGCCACACGAAGTTGTCTTGTTGCAGGCGCGAAAGAGCGGTTATATGTTGCAAGTTCGGGTGCTCTGTTTCGCCGAGGTAGTGCACAATGGCACCGGCGGCTACCGTGCCTGCCTTCAAATCATCGATACCAAATCCTTTTAAAGAGGCGGTACCGAAGTGCTTTAACAGCAAGTCATTGGTGAAATCGAGGGTAAAAATCCAATCCTCGAGGTGGTAGGTATAAAACTGCCCCCCGAAATCTTCCTTGAATATCTTCTGCCGAGCCTTGCTGTAGATAACCTCTGATGGCTTGAGGCTTTGCAAAAGGTTCTCGATATAATCCCGGCTGCCTTCCGCCACATAAAACTCACCGGTGCTGATGTCCAAAAATGCCACGCCCAAGGTATCGCCATCGTAATGTACGGAGGCTAGGAAGTTGTTTCTATTGTGGTCGAGTATTTTATCGTTGATGGCTACCCCCGGCGTAATCAGTTCCGTAACCCCGCGCTTTACGATGGTTTTGGTCATTTTGGGGTCTTCCAACTGATCGCAAATAGCTACGCGGTAGCCGGCCCGCACCAGCTTGGGTAAATACGTATCTAATGAGTGATGCGGAAAACCCGCCAGTTCAATCTCGCTACTGCTGCCCGCGCCGCGCTTGGTGAGCACAATGCCCACCACCTTGCTGGTAATGATGGCATCCTCCCCGAAAGTCTCATAGAAGTCGCCCACCCTAAACAGCAATACCGCATCGGGGTATTTGCTCTTTATCTTGTTGTATTGCCCCATTAAGGGCGTTTCTTTGGTAGGGGCTGATATTTTGGTCATGGCATTTTGAGCGGAGTACTAAGTTAGGGGTTATTGGTTAATTGGTTATTGGGAAATTGGTTAAAATGAGTCCCATGAAAAAAAGACATCAAGTAATTAACATTTAACCAACAAAGACTGATGCTTAATTCTAATCCTAATTCTTAAACCAAGGTCATGATTAAAACCGTCGCCTTAGTTCTTTTTTTTAGGGCTAAAAAAATGAAACATCTGCACGTATCATTTCTTGCTCTGTTTTTGAAACTGGTGTTTTATTGTTATACATTTAGCGGCTAAATGAAAGAGCATCTATGATTATAGTTTTTAACATTCCAGCTTTAATAGTAGGTTTATTAAGTGCGGCTGTATTTGGGCTAATATACTGGATAGCACCCACGGAAACTTTTTCGGATGGCGGCGCAATCATAACCTTTGCCACTATCGTGTTAATATTATCGGCGCTGGCTGAGGCAGAAACAAAGCCACGGGTATTTTGGCTGCCCCTGCAACTTTGGGCATTTGCGTTTATCACGCTTGGTGTGCATGAGGAATTTAGCGCTACTACCTTCTATATTTATTTTACCCTCTCCGTATTGTTTATTGTATTCTTAATCTATAGAAACATTGTGGGGCACCGCAATCGTTGGGCCACTGCCCAAGTACGCCTGTACCAAATACGCCAAATGCCGCACGACCCAAATAACAAAGAACTGTGGATGGCTTTGTATGAAGCTGTATACGTTGCCCGCAAGTTCCGCTATACGCCTGCGGTATGTGCCCACAACCTGGAAGTAGCTACCATTATTGGTACTTTGGTAAGCGAGAAAGAGTATAACGCCAATGTATTACCTTATAAAACCGCTATTGCTAAAGGTTTGAAACCAGGAGCATTTATGTTCAACATGAAATATGAGCACATAGCATCGCTGATAAACCAAATAGTATACAAGGTAAATGCACCTGTAGTAGACGAAGCTGCGGTGGAGTTGCCAGCAAGTTAAAAGGCTATTACATAAGTAAGATTACACTGCCTCAGGCGGACGTACCGTAATACAGATTCCCCAACGGGGTCTTGTAACAATAGCATAGGGCTTTTCCGACCTATGCACACCATGGAAAGTTGGGACAAAATGGGTCTATCAATATATCTATCTTAGCAATGTTACACTGCCTTTCACTTGTTTCTCGGTGGAGCCTTTGGCAACATCGTTGGGTAGGTATTTGATGCTGTAAACATATACCCCTGGCGCGGCTAGCTCGCCTTTATAAGTGCCGTCCCAGCCTAGCGATGTAGTTGAGGTGGCCGTAAACACCAATTCGCCCCACCTATCAAAAACACTAAATTGATACCCTTCAAACGCACAACCAGTAAATGGTGCAAACAAATCGTTGCGGCCATCGCCGTTCGGGGTAAAACTATTCGGCATATAAAGGTAGCATTCGCAATTTTCGAAAACCGCCGTTACGGCATCGGTCGCAGTGCCGCAACTGTTGCTAACAGTAACTGACGCAGTGCCAGACTCCACCAAATCTAAAGTAGGGCTTACGGAGCCATCGTGCCACAGATAGCTACTGGCCAGCGGCGAGGTAGCATCCAAGACAACCACATCCCCTTCGCAATAAATAGAATCAATGCCAATGTTTACAGTGGGCAGTGCCCAACTATCAATAGTGATTTCATCGCCTATGGTACCGCAAGTTGTGGTTACTAGCACGCTATAGGTGCCTGCTTGTGTGGTGGTATAAATAGCAGCGGTGGCTCCATCTTGCCATAGATAGGTAGCATTTAGCGCGGTAGCATCCAAGGTCAATGCAGCGCCAGGACATAAAGCAGTATCATTGCCTAAATCAACTATTACGGGAGCTATGTAGTCCACCACTACTGCATCAGCAGCGGTGCCACAGGCATTACTAACAGATACATTGAAAGTACCCGCTTGGGTAACATTGAACACTGCAGTGGTATCACTATTTTGCCATAGGTAAGTTGCGTTGGCAAAGGTGGCATCTAAGGGTAAGGTTACCCCCGGGCATAGCAAAGTGTCATTCCCTAGGTTTACAGAAGGTGGCACGTCATAGGTAATAGCTATGTTATCGTTGAGCGTTCCACATCCAGTGGTTACTTGCACATTATACGTTCCCGCTTGGGTTATGGTAATTGTAGGAGCCGTGCTGTTATCTTGCCACAAGTAAGTAGCATTAAGCGCGGCGGCATCCAGTGTAAGCGTGGCACCGGGGCATAAGGTGGTATCGTTGCCCAAATCTAAAATAACAGGCGCGGTGTACACCACTACAATATCGTCAGTAAACACACCGCAATTGGTAGTCACCTGCACAAGGTAGGTACCCGCTTGGGTAACGGTGAGCGTTGCCGCTGTGCTATTATTCTGCCATAGATAAGTAGCATTGGGTGTGGTTGCATCTAGCGTAAGCGTAGCACTAGGGCATAGGGAAGTATCGTTTCCCAAATTCACTACCACTGGAGGGGTATAATCAATCACAATATTATCAGTAAGCACCCCGCAATTGGTAGTTAGCTGCACGCTATACGTACCCGCTTGGGTTACCGTAATTGTTGGCGCCGTGCTGTTATCTTGCCACAAGTAAGTAGCATTGAGCGCGGTAGCATCAAGTGTAAGGGTGACACCGGGACACAAGGTGGTATCGTTGCCCAAATCTAAAATAACAGGCGCGGTATACACCACTACAATATCTTCAGTAAGCACGCCGCAAAGGGTGGTTGCTTGCACGGTGTAGGTACCTGCTTGGGTTACTGTTTGGGTGGGTGCTGTGCTATTGTTCTGCCATAGATAAGTAGCATTGGGTGTGGTTGCATCCAGGGTAAGGGTTGCACCGGGGCACAAGCTAGTATCATTGCCTAGGACTAAAGCGCTAGGGGTAAAATAGGTAACTATTATATTATCCGTTACAGTGCCACAAGCCGTAACCACGGTTACCCCATAGGTGCCGGGTTGGGTTACGGTGTAGCTAGCAGCAGTACTGTTGTCTTGCCATGTATAACTAGCTCCCACAACAGTAGCATCCAACAATAAGGTTTGGCCTGTACATAAAATGGTATCGTTGCCAAGCTCCACTGTATTGGGTCCGGGGTTAACGTAACCCACCACAATATTATCGGTAACCACGTTGCAAGCTGCAGTTACCTGCACACTATAAGTACCTGGTTGGGTTACGTTGTAGGTAGCTGCGGTGCTATTATCTTGCCAAACATAGGTGGCATTGGGCGTGGTTGCATCTAAAATAAGGGGCGAGCCTGCGCAAATAATAGTATCGTTGCCTAAATCAACCACTGTTGGCGCTGTGTAATTAATTACAATGTTATCGGTAAGCACCCCACAGCTGGTAGCTACCTGCACGCTATAGGTACCCGCTTGGGTAACAGTATAAGTAGGTGCAGTGCTATTATCCTGCCATAGGTAGGTGGCATTGAGCGCGGTAGCATCAAGTGTAAGGGTTGCTCCAGGGCAAAGGTTGGTATCGTTGCCCAACTCAATAGTTACAGGTGCCGAATACGTAATCACAATATTATCGGTAAATGCCCCACAATTGCTGGTTACCTGCACGCTGTAGGTACCCGCCTGGGTTACTGTAAAGGTAGGTGCAGTGCTATTATCCTGCCATAGGTAGGTGGCATTGGGTGTGGTGGCAGTCAATACCAACGTAGCACCTGAACACAGGGTAGTGTCGTTGCCAATATTCACACTGCCCACGGTACCATAGTTTATCACAATAGTATCGGTCAACGCTCCGCAACTAGCTGTGGTGCGCCGCACCCAATAGGTGCCTGCCTGGGTAACGGTAAAAGTGCTTGCCGTGGAGTTATCTTGCCATAGATAAGTGGCGCCAGCCTCTGTGGCGTCCAATGCAAGGCTAGCACCGGCGCAAAGTATTGTGTCGTTACCTAAGCTTAGGGGGGCACCTACACTGTAGGCTACCACGATGGTATCGGATACCACCGTGCAAGTATTGGTAACCCTTACATAGTAGGTACCGGGCTGGGTAACCGTGTAAGTGGCATTGGTGGAGTTATCTTGCCACAAATACGTAGCACCCGTTTGTGTGGCATTAAGCTGGAGGGTGGCACCATTGCACAGCGTGGTATCGTTACCCAAACCAATAGCATTTGGGTTTACAGAGATGGAATTGAGCAGGTGGGTAATGATGTTCTGCTGTAGCTGGGGGCTGGTATTACTATTTACCCAATCTTGATCGGTAGTAGTGATGATGCTGCCAAAGGCAGGGTTAATAGGAACATACTGAAAACCATGGTACAAGCCTCCCTGCTCCAAAAAGTTTACAGTATTGCAATCACCGATACCGTTTACGGAGTACCAATAATAGGATAACGGCGAAACTACAACATTGGTATTAGCAAAAGTGCCAATAACGTTCACCGGAGCTAAATCACCATTAACCGTCCCTCCCCAACCGAATGTGGCACCTAGGCTGCTTAAAATGAAGGAGAATGTTTGGTTACCATCATAGGTAGCCAAATACTCAGACTGCAGATACACCGATTTGCCGCTTTGCATAAACTGTAGTATGGTATTGCGTCGGTTGACTGGAATGGCTAATACGCCTGATGCAATGATGAGGACATCGGTAGTTGCAAAAAATGTACTGTTGTCTAAAGTGGTTTGGGGTCTTATAGTAGCCGTATGGCCCATACCTGCAGCCACAGCTGCCCAGCGGGTATCCATATTCTGACCAGAATTTGACTGGCTCTCAATTATGGTAATGTTAGCCCCAAAAGATTGGAAACAAGCAATTATGCTCAACCATAACAACAGTAGCCTTATCATATTAATCGTTGATTACCAAAGATAGTAAATCATTGATTTATCAATTAATCTTTTAGATGATAATATTGTTTAACTGATTACACTTTGGTCGAAAAACTATGCTACTACCCTTATCCCACCCTCTTCAATCGTTATCTTCCGCTCTTTGTAAAGGCTACCAATAGCTTTTTTAAACGATTTTTTGCTGAGCTGCACGGCTTGGTATATCTTCTCTGCATCGGTTTTATCAGTAAGTGGTAGAAAGCCGTTAGCCCTATCCAATGCTCGCAAAACCCGCTCAACCGCTACTGTATTGGCATTATCAAAGCCCAGTGGCTGTAGGCTGATGTCAATCTTGTTGTCCTCTCTTATGGTTTTTACGTAGCCTTTCAGCCTATCGCCATGGTACAGCTTACGGAAGGTCTCGTTTAGGTATACCATTCCCCAATACTTGTTCTCCACCACTACGGTAGTGCCCAGCTCGCTAGGGGTACCTATCAATATATCCACCTCATCACCAATAGCATACGGAGGGGTCTCGTCTTTACTCAAGTGTTTGCGAAGCTTGAAGCTGCCTACAATACGTTCGGTAGTCTGGTCAAGGTATACATAAGTAAGGTAAAACCGGCCTTCCTCGGCTTTCAAATCTTGCTCGCTGTAGGGTACCAGCAAATCTTTCATCAAGCCCCAATCCATAAAGGCGCCTATGTTGGTCAGTTGCTTGCAACGCATACGGGCTACCTCGCCCACGGTGGCCAGCGGTGTTTCGGTAGTAGCAATCAACCTATCCTCGCTATCACGGTAGATAAACACTTTCAGCACATCGCCAATGGCGGTTACATTGGGTACGTAGCGTATTGGCAATAATATTTCGCCAGCCATTCCGCCATCCAAGTACACCCCAAAATCCAAGGCTTTTACCACTTCCAAGTCATTATATTTACCTAACTCAATCATAGTGTAAAGGTAGCGTTTTCTGTTTTTACAATTTTTAGGAACAGTATGTGCAGGTAGCAGCTAACTAAAGTAACACCTATGAAGACTGGCTTGAGGATAATGATAGTATTTATAATGACGATTGGGGGCTTAGCCTTTACTAGTTGCAACACCACGAAAGGTATGCCACAGATGAATACCGAGGAAGGCCATGACGCTACTATGGGCGGTGGTACAGGTACAGGCACTATTGGCGACGAGCCCACCCTACCCGCTGATGACCGACCTTGATTTTGGGATGCTTGGTTGATTAGTTGATTGGTTATTAGTTTGCCGCGCTTTTAGGCGTGGGTTAATAGTAGATGGGGGGGGTTTTTCTACATATTGTTGAATAACTACCCAGTTGATAGTTGCTCGCTAAAAAGTCCTTCTGCGGAAGGCACTTAAAAATTCCCCTTGTGCCGCACTGATTAATCGGGGATGAAAAATTTTTGGTTGATGCCTACGTTATATGTAATAGTAGCACGAAACCATTTACCCCAAACATTTTACCTATTTTTACCGAGTGAGTTTTACTAGCAAATATATGCGCCGAGTGGCGGCTTATTGGGGCGTGGTCATCTTCGGCGTCACTTTTGTGATGCTCTACCCGCTATTTGTTATTACCTTACACATACCGAAGTGGCATCCATTGGCCAATAAAATACGCCTGTTTTGGGCGAAGCTGTTATTCCCCCTTACTGCCAGTAGCTACCAGGTTTTCTACGAATCCCAGCTAGACCCCAACAAACAATACATACTTTGCGCCAACCATACTAGCATGATTGATATTCCGCTGGCGGCGATAGTATTAGATGGAGCCAACTTTAAATTCATGGCAAAGCATACCTTGGCAGATGTGCCGATGTTCGGCATTTTCTTCCGCACTATTGACATCCCCGTGAAGCGCGAAAGCAAAATGGACTCCTTCAAAGCCTACAAAAAAGCATTAGAGTCCTTGGATGATGGCTACAGCTTAATAATTTTCCCCGAAGGTACTACCAGCGATATTGCCCCACAGATGCTAGAGTTTAAAAATGGCCCGTTTAAAATTGCCATCGATAAACAAGTGGCTGTAATACCTGTTACCTTCTTGGACAATTGGCACATGTTTCTTTACGATGGTACCATGCTGCTGCGCCCTGGCCGAAGCAGGGTAATTGTGCACGAACCTATTGAAACCACCGGCATGACTGGCGCAGATGCCGACCTACTAAAGGACCGAGTTTACGACATTATTGACCTAGACCTGAAAAACGAATATGGAAGTAGACTTGCCATTGGTAGATAAGCTGGCAGCCCTGGCCAAACTACAATTTGAGCCTACCGAAAAGGAGGCCATCCGTGCCGACTTGGAGAAGATACTCGGATTTATGGACAAGCTAAACGAGCTGGATACAACTGGTGTGGAGCCGTTGGTGTATATTGGCGATGCGGTAAACGTGCTACGTGAAGATGATGTGGTGCAGACCACTACCCGTGCTGAAGCACTTCTAAACGCTCCTATCCAAGATGGCACCTACTTTAAAGTACCCAAAGTAATAAACCGCGCCAACCATGAGTGAAGTAATACAACTAAAAGACATTACTAAGTTTTACGTAATGGGCACTGAAACCATCAGGGCGCTTAATGGAGTGAGTGTATCGGTTAACAAGAACGAATATGTAGCGATGATGGGCCCATCTGGCTCGGGTAAATCGACGCTAATGAATATATTGGGCTGCTTGGATAGCCCTACCACAGGCAAATATATACTGAACAACCACGACGTGAGCCACATGGTGGACAATGAATTGGCC
Source organism: Sphingobacteriales bacterium (assembly GCA_027483645.1). Lineage (GTDB taxonomy): Bacteria > Bacteroidota > Bacteroidia > Chitinophagales > CAIOSU01 > CAIOSU01. Next base: position 5,921 of record JAIXUD010000005.1, on the reverse strand, counting down.
GCCATCCGTAATAAGGAAATCGGGTTCGTGTTTCAAACATTTAACCTATTGCCCAGGCTCTCTGCTCTGGAAAACGTAGAGCTACCATTGATATATTTTGGTATGAGCAAAAAAGCCCGCCGCGAACGCGCGGAAGAGGTGCTGGTGCAAGTGGGCCTGCAAAACCGGATGACCCACAAGCCGAACGAGCTTTCGGGCGGACAGCGCCAGCGGGTGGCTATTGCCCGTGCGTTGGTCAACAATCCCTCCATCATACTCGCCGATGAGCCAACCGGCAACTTGGATACTAAGACTTCTATAGAGATTATGGCCATGCTAGATGCCATACACCAAAGCGGCAACACCGTAATACTGGTAACCCACGAAGAAGACATTGCCACCTATGCGCACCGCATCATTCGCCTACGCGATGGCGTGGTGGAAAGTGATTTGCCCAATGCCGTAATCGCGGGGTTTAGGGGTTGAGGAGCTAATTTTAATGATGATGATGTCCCTTTGCAATTGGCGCATTCGGGTTGTTTGTAATTAGGGGTATCGCTTTTACTGTAATGGCGGGATAATATAACCTTCAACCAACATGCAAGGGTGTTGCAAACCCTAGGTGCTACATCAATGTGCAAACCAGGAAGGAACGAAATATCCTTTCGCATCGTATGGAAGATTAGTACATTGCAGCACCATAAATGCGGGCCCAACATGTGTTATGATATAGAGCTGGTAAAAAGAAGAAAAGAGAAGATAGATAAGCGGCATGGTGAGATAACCTATCCGGAAGAGGCCAATAACCTGCCCGCTCGCGTATCAGGGTTTGCGAATGCAAAAGTGCCGGTACTGGTGGCCGAGAGCCCTTACCAGATACAACTCTTCCATTGGGGTTTTGTGCCGAAGTTTGCCAAAGATGCCAAGGAAGGCGAGTTATGGAAAAAACGTAGCCTTAACTGCCGTGCCGATACCCTCAGGCAAAAGCTGATGCAGCAACAGGGCTCGATGTTTAAAGAAGCCGTGAACAAGCCCTGCGTATTTCTGATAAGCGGCTTTTGCGAATCGCATACCTTGCCCGATGGTAAAACCAAGATACCCTACTTTATATCGCTTAAAGACGGGGAAACGTTTGCGGTGGCTGGCATCACATCTACTTGGCGCGATTTCGCTGATGGCTCATTGATCCACCATGGGGCCTCGCTCTGCACCACATCTGCCAACGAGATGCTAGGGTTTATACACAACCAGCCCCGCGGCTCGGAAGACTTCCGTATGCCCGCAATACTCTTGCCCGAGGAAATCAACGCCTGGTTGGATGGCTCGCTAAGTGCGGACGAGCGGCTCTCCCTCATCAAGCCATACCCACAAGAAGATATGGTGGCATATACTGTGGCCAGTTTCAAGAAAAAGGAATGGAAACACTTGGCCGAAAACGAGGTGCTGGAGCCGTTCGATTACGGGATAGCAACGCTACCTACCCACATTTATGGTGCCCCATAACAAGGCATACCAAGCACAAAAGCCTGCGTTTATAATAGTTTATGGCACAAGTAAGCCTATATTTACACTACAAGCTCACAAACGTCTTCGACCAGAAAAAACAAACGATGCCCACCTACGACTTGCAAGACCCAACCGACCTAGACATCATGCGTGGCACGTTTGATAGCTATACCTCCAACGATTGGGAGAAATATATTGACCAGGCAACGGCCAACAACATGGGCTACAAAAACATTAATGCCCTCAATACCGCCCAAAAGAAAACAGGCTTATCAAAGTTCCTTAGCCCAAAAATGATACAGTGGGTGCTGAATTTGGTGGAGGAGCTAGATGCAAAGCACGAGAAAGAGGGCGGGTGAATATAGGCGGTTGTGCTTAATACCCTGCTACCTTGGGCTTATATCGTACTGGCTCGGCAGTTACGCACTGGCGCGGAAGTTACTTCCGTGCCCAAGGAACCGCACTGGCGCGGAAGTTACTTCCGTGCCCAAGGAACTTAGTTCCCACATATTTCATATATTCGTTTCGTGAGCCAGAAGTATAAAGCACGCGAGCAGTACAAGCCCTATTTCGTAACCGTAACGGTTACCCACTGGATTGATTTGTTCACGCGTGACGAGTACCGACAGATAATACTGGACAGCCTCTTGTTTTGCCAAAAGCAAAAGGGGCTAATAGTACATGCTTGGGTAATAATGAGTAACCACCTGCACCTGATAGTGAGCAGCGAGAGCAATTCTATCCCAAATATCATGCGCGATTTCAAGAAGTATACCTCCGTTTCGCTGGTGCGGGCCATTGCTGAACACCCGCAAGAAAGCCGCCGAGAGTGGTTGCTTCGCGGCTTTGCTGCCAAAGCAGAGGCTAGCGCCAAGCACGAGAAGTACCAAATTTGGCAAGAGGGCTATCATCCCATAGATTTGTTTGACGCTGAACGGCTTGGCCAGCGGTTGAAATACCTGCACGAAAACCCGGTAAGGGCAGGCTGGGTATGGAAGCCGGAAGATTACAGGTATAGTAGCGCCATGGTATATTACACGGGTATGGCGGACGAGCGATTACCGCTGGTATTGCTGTGAGGGGAAGACGTTGGAACTAAGTTCCTGTGGCACGGAAGTAACTTCCGCGCCAGTGAGGGGCAAGTGGCTAAGCACAAAGTAAAAAATTATTTGGGAGGTCTATTTGAGAGATACCAAAGCTTAGATGCCTCAGATTCAACACTAAAAAGAGTGTTTAACTCTTCTTTCACAATAATGTAAGAGTCCTTGATCTTTTTTTCCATTTCCCATGCTTGAAGAATATTCTCACCCATTTGTTTTCTTAACTCAGGTTTGGCAAGGGGAATTTTAATCTTACTAATTTCAATCCATTCTAAGAACTGTCTGCCCATACCTGTGGAAGCAGCCTGCATTTCAGCCTTCATTTCAGTAGAGCGCATCAAAGACCATAAATATACTGTGTCGTATTCGGTAGAGCATCTGACTACTGTATAATTTGCTGAAGCTAATGCTCCTTCAAAATCCTCTGTTATAAAACAAATAGCACCATTGATAGAATTGTAGGTTGAAAAAACTAAATCGCCTTTTTTGACAACCTTCATTTCTTGATAATTAATATCTTTTCCTTTTCGAATTTCTGATATTTTAGCCCGTCCTTCATAAGTAATGGTTAAAATTCTATACTCGGTCTCTGGATGTTCTTTAGGGATAAGTAAATTTTCTTGATTAACTACAAAAGTTGATAGTTCCACGACAGCATAGCCTAGTTTTCGCCAATCATTAACTAATCTGCCATTTTTTGCAGCACAAAATTTGACATCAAGCCTTGTTTGCAATTTTGCAGGCAAAACTGAATACTCAGAGTCCAAACCACTCTCAAATTTTTTATACTCAGAGCATATATAACTGATTTCATCGTTCGCTAATCTGCGCGCTTCGTCTATTTTTTGTTTACTCGACATTATAGGCAAATCATCTACACCAAGATATACAGAGGAGTACATAAAAGCATGAGGTTGAGTATCCTCAATAGACTTTTTCTTCTCCAAATAAATGAGGGAAGTTTTTACTCTAGCTCCAGACATTTTAAACGCATCGCCAGGCAATGATATGACGGCTTTAATAATAAAGCGACTTCTAACAAATTCTCTCACATGACTCCAGTCATCATTAGCTATAATTGATTCATCCACAATTGTTAAAACTTTACCTCCGGGCTTTAATAAGTTATAGTAGCGTTCAATAAATAGCGCACTACCTCTTAGCCGACTTCTAAGTTTTGTCGATGATTCGTTTACTTTTGCAACATCATATTGTTTTAAAATTCGAGCTTCATCTTCATTTTCTAACTCATACCACATGGAAAAAGGTGGATTAGTGAGAATGACATCAAAGCCTCCTACCCCTTCAATACGCTCTTTAAATTCCTGTAGCTCCTTTTGATTTTCCCTTGTTTCATTCTTGTCAATAAGTATATCATTGTCTAACCCGTCACATCTGTATATGCGGCTACCTCCATCTCCATGGAGGTACATGTTAATTCGAGCAATCCTAGCTAATTCTGGCTCTGAAGCTGCGTCTATCCCATAAAAGCACTCGTCACAAATTGTCTTGATAAGATCAACCTTTTTCTGATGAGAATAGCTGTTATTATCTCTAATCTTTTGCCTCATTATCGTCAAGGCTTCTATCAAGAATCCCCCTGTTCCACAGCTTGGGTCAATGATTTTATCTTGATGTTTATCGTTAACCTGAAGGTCTGCTAAGAATGTAGAGAGTAAGACAATGCTTCTTGGGGAAAAAAACTGACCTAATTCCCGTCCTCTCATTGTTGCATTAAGAAACGTTTCAAACAAGCGACCATTTAAGTCTTCATCAATGCCAAAAAGATCAAAAGCCTCAATCTTCTTAACAATGGCTTTGATTGTTTGGGGCTTCAATTTTATTTGTTCATCCACTTCAAAGATGCGCTTCTTATTTTGCGCATCTATTTCATCTTGAATTTCTTCTAAAAGCTTTTTAAAATGAAGATCATTGATAGGGTTATTTGTTTCTTGTTCTCGAGAGTCAATCCAATGCACGGAAAAGGTAACCGCCGTTTTTGGATATTCCGAGACACCTTTATGAGCTTCATGTAACTTCCTATCATGATAGAGCTTGACGAAAATAATTTTCATGAACTCCATAAATGCTGAAGATGGACTTCTCTTTTCTGCTTTCCAGATATACTTGTGACATGTCAAAAAAAGCTTTTGTGCATCTTCCTTACTAATAGGTTTCATTTTAAAAACCTGATCAGAGCTCTTGTCTATCTTGTTATTCTTGAGATTTTGAAAAGCTATTATACTTCTTAACCTTTCATATTTTTTGTTGCCGTAGCTAAAGTCTAAGAAGTCAAGTTCAATAATAGGATTACTACTGTCTGCTTTATAAAGTCCGGTCTTAAAACCGTTCGATAAAAGATAATATTCTACTTTATGCTTTTCCTCTTTATCATTTAATAAAATACAATAGTGGATACATTGACTTGTGTAATCTTCTATCTTTTCTGTAGGTGTTTTGGCATCGATAATTATCCTGGGCGCTCCATCAAACGTTAAGCAATAGTCGGGTTTATAATAAAATGAACTTGACCCTTTCGAAAGCTTTAATTTACTTATAGATTCTTTTGTTTTTATATTTTTATTTGGATACCCTAAATCTCGTAACATAGGGTTAATGAAAAAAGCTTCGACAGACGCTTCGTTAGTTAAGTCATCAAAGTCGCAATATATATTTCTACCAGACTTACTAAGTAAATCTCCGAACAAATTTGGACGGATTTTATCCTCTACGTTCTTCATTTTATTTTTAAATTATCGCCAAAGTACGACCTCATTCCGACTAATCCAAAAAATCATTCGAAATGTTATCACATGCTTTTTTAACACTGTCTTATTTTTAAAAACCCCCTGCTACCTTATGCCCTGAAGCTTAAGGCAAAACCATGTTCCAGCATCCTCTTTATAAAAATGGCAAATACCACAAAGCCTTATCTGTTCCCCAAAAAAACTTTTACCTTTCAAAATCAACAACTTATCTTCTGGCAATAAAATAAACGAAGTTTATATTTTGCGGAAATGAAACCGGGTATTAACTTAGTATTTATCAATACCGAGGTAGTGGCGGTAATAGTGGTGGCCTACGTGGGGGTGCAATGCCCCGAGCGGTGAACCAGAGGTTCAAGCCAAGTGTACTTTGTATACTTAACAACTATTGCCTATCACACCTGCTTTTAGGGGTGCAGGTATTTTAAGGAAGGGCATGGGCTTGCCTTATTTTGTCCCGTCCTGAAAAAAGTTGACAGTCCGAAAAACTGTTGACCATGAAAAAGACAAAAACCATCTACCGTTATAGCGAGGCCTTTAAGCAGCAGGTCCTTTCTGAGATAGAGAGCGG
>JAIXUD010000011.1 GCA_027483645.1 Sphingobacteriales bacterium | reverse complement strand
GGCTTGCGCGGGGCTTTGCATTCGCAAACCGAAATGCTGCTAAACCCTAGGGAGGCCATACCCCAAGTGCAAAATTGGCTTGCGCGCGCACATCAAGTCAACTTTCATTTCAGCACGCCTGTGGTAAGCGTAGCTGCCCGCCAGCTCGTTACCGCATCAGGTGCCACCCATAATTTCGACCACGCTTTTGTTTGTAGCGGTGCCGATTTCGAATGGCTTTTTCCGGAGGAGCACCGCGCCAGTGGCATCCAAATTTGTAAGTTGCAAATGCTGCGCACCGCACCTATCAAAACTCGTTTGGGCCCGCCAGTAGTGGGGCCGTTATCGTTAGCTTTTTACGATGCTTTTGCAACATGTAACAGCTGGCAGCACCTTCGACAACAAATGGAAGCAAAATACCCAGCGTATTTTCAAAATGGCATACACGTGATGGCCGCCCAGCACCAAGACGGCAGCATAACCATCGGCGATTCGCACCAGTACGCTGCTGAGCTTAACCCCTTTGACGAAACCGACATCCGCAACTTGATATTGGATTATCTAGGTGGATTGCTGCAGATTCCGGACATGCGGATAGCCGAAACTTGGCAAGGGGTATATGCCAAAATACCCGGAAAGTCTGCCTTGGTTTCCGCTATCAATCCTACCACTACCATCGTAAATGCCCTTGGAGGCGGCGGCATGACCCTCTCTTTTGCCTTGGCCGAAGAGGTGGTTGCCGAGACCTTGGCGTAGCACCCTTTACCCTTCACCTGCCGACTTCAATGCCGACAACCCGAACAGTATGCTACTAAGCTAAGAAACGGAAAGAAATTTATTGATACAATTGTGAACGCGCTGCATTCGAAATTGAAAGCATGCAGCTACTCACGTTGGTACAGCGGCAGCGTAACTGCAAAGATGGCACCTTGGCCCTCGGTGCTGTTAGCAATGATGGTGCCGCGGTGGTTGTCCACTATTTTGCGGCACAGGGCTAGGCCGATGCCGGTGCCTTTGTAATCGTCTTTGGTAACCAAGCGCTTAAAAATCTGGAACATTTTGTCGCTGTACTGCTCGTCGAAACCGATGCCGTTGTCGGAAACGGTGATGTGGTGCTTGCCATTTTTGCTTTCGCCAACAATATTAACTACAGCGTGCACGCCCGGCTTGGTATACTTTAGCGCATTGCTTACCAGGTTCTGGAAGAGTTGCCGTAGCTGTATTGGGTTGCCTTCTATCTGTTCCAAGCCGGTAATGTTGATGCGTGCATTGCTCTCTTCCACCTGCATCTCAAGGTCGGCCAGCACATCGGCCAGCACCTGGTTTAGGTCCACCATGCGCAGGTCGTCCATGGTGTTGGCTAGGCTGCTGTAGCTCAGCACGGCCTCAATCATATCGTGCATTCGGTAGGCCGAGCCATTTATTTTCTTTAGCCCCTCGGTTACTCTTTCGTCCATGCCCTTGCCATATCGGTTCATCAGCATATCGCTAAAGGTAAGTATCTTCCGCAGGGGCTCTTTTAGGTCGTGAGAAGCTAGCCAAGCATATTGCTCCAGCTCTTTGTTGGCCTCTTCCAAGTGGCTTCTATGTATATCAAGCTCCAGCTCTACTTTTTTCATCTGGTCAATATCGCGTAGAAACGATATGTAGATGGGGTTGCCTTGCTGTTGAGAGGCCGAGGCATTTAGTGACACATAAAACTCGCGCCGGTTTTTATCCTGCATTACCATTTGCGTGGTGCTGCCCATTAGGTCCCATTCGCCGGTTTCCCTAAATTTTTTGCCTGCATCGGCATACTGTGGTAGGTGCCTTTTGGGTATCAGTAGCTCATCATACGCTTTGCCTATAACCTCTTCGCTGGTCCACCCGAAGATTTTTTCGGCCATCGGGTTCCAAGAAATAATTTTCATACTTCTATCCACTACCACTATACCATCAGGAGCACCTAAAAAAAGTTGGCGCATGTTTTCCTCGCTATCCTCTAGGCGTTTTATGTATTCGTTAAGGGTGGTTTCTGCCTTATTTTTCTCGGTTACATCTCGCATTATGCACTGCGAGTACAGTGGCTTGCCATCTTTGAACTTTACGGTAATGCTATCTTCCACATTTACCAGCGTTCCATCTTTGGCAATGAGGGTAATAGCCACGGTGCAAATATTTCCTTCTTTCTCAAGCACCTCATCTAGGCATTTGCGGTATTGCTCGGCGTCTTCTGGTATTACAATCTGGTATATGTTTATAGTCTTGGCTTCCGCTTCACTGTAGCCTAGCGTCTTTTTCCAGGCATTGTTCACGTACATAATGCTCCCTTCAGGGTCAACAATATGTATCAGGTCGCTGGCATTGTCAAACAGTTCGCGGTAGCGCGCCTCTGAGTCTTCCAGCTGTTGGCGCTGCTCTTGCTGTATGGCCTGCAGGGCTATTAACGATAGCCATTGTGTTTCTTTATAGTAGTCTTCCAGTTCCACCAGTATTTCGGTGGGCGTTTCGGCATTGGCGGTATACTTGGGCAATAGCTTCAGGAATGCAATCTTTTGTGCCGTACCCATAAGGAAAATATCCAATTGGGTAATGGATAGCTTGCTGATGCCGGGCAGTTGGTCGGCCTCCCAGAGCTTAATGCTTTCCTTTACATTTTCGAGGGCACTATCGTTTTCAAAACCCTTTAGAAACTTAACGATACCATCCGCGGTTTGCTCCCACATTTCGGCTTTGCTTAAGTGGGTAACGTATTTCAACATTGGCAAATCGTAGGCATACACTAGCTCCAGGTATGTTTTCGTCATACGCTCCAGCTCGTTCTCCCTCACAAATCGGGCAAATTGCTTCAAATTTTTGCTAACATGCATTGTTTGTAAATATAACCCGAATCCTAAAGACGTTAAACCGTTGATTGAACATTTTTGGCATGGGAAGTTGGGAAGGGATGTGATGGTGTGTAAGTAGTTAACTATTAAATTATTATGGAAAAATGGAAAATAAAGTGTGGAATTATTTACTCAATATTTGATATTGCCTATTTAGGTTCTTGGAAGCATCGCTGTTGAATTGTTTGATGCGGTCAGACGACTACGATTAAGCGAACTGTAAACTTGCATATCGCAGAGCACTTAACTCGGAAGGGCGTCCGACCGCTATGTGGAGCTCCTCAAAGTTGCTCTGCGATGCAATACGTTCACTTCTACAATTAGGAACCCCTTTGGTAGCGAACACCTTTCGGTAAATAACGGTCGGACGGCATCTTCGACTTCTAGCTATTCGATTCTTCAATAATATTCTCGCCCCATCATAGCCGTCTGACCGCAAACCTTTCCGATAGCCCACAAATTAATTCCGCTCACTCTAAGCCCTTTGCCCCACGACCGTTATATTTGCTATTCAATCAAAAAGCAAACACTAATGGCTTACGAAACCATATTAACCGAAGTACAGGATAATGTATTGGTAATCACCCTCAACCGGGAGGATAAACTCAATGCCCTCAACAGTATCTTGTTGGGCGAACTTGCTTTGGCCATCAACGAACTATATGATAATGCCGACTTGGTAGGGGCAGTGATTACGGGCAAGGGCAGCAAAGCTTTTGCCGCCGGTGCCGATATTGCCGAATTTACCGCTTTGGATGCCTCTGGTGCCCGCAAACTGGCGCAACGTGGCCATGATTTGTTCTTCCGCATCGAAAACTCACCGAAGCCAGTAGTGGCCGCGGTAAACGGCTTTGCCTTGGGCGGTGGTTGCGAGCTGGCTATGGCTTGCCACATCCGCATCAGTGGAGAAACGGCCAAGTTCGGACAACCAGAAGTGAACCTGGGCATCATACCCGGTTATGGCGGCACCCAGCGTATGACGCAGTTGGTAGGCAAGGGCCGCGCTTTTGAATTGCTGATGACCGGCAAAATGATCAACGGTGCCGAGGCTTACCGCATAGGCTTGGTAAACCAATTGGGCCACAACGATACGTTGGTAGATACCTCCGTAGAACTGATACAAACCATTGCCGCCAAAGCACCAGTTGCCATTGCACAGGTTATTAAAAGCGTTAACGCTGTGTTTGAAGATGGCGTAAACGGCTACGAAACCGAAGTGGATGGCTTTGTGGCCTGCACCGGCACGGCCGATTTCAAGGAAGGCGCCAGTGCCTTCTTGGAGAAAAGGAAGGCTAATTTTACTGGAAAGTAAATTTTGAGACACAAGACGCAAGACGCAAGACACAAGACACAAGACACAAGATTTCAACTCGTAACTCGTAACCCGAAACTCGTAACGAAAATGTTTAGAAAGGAAAAAGACACCATAGGATACGTAGATGTGCCGGCCGATAAACTTTGGGCGGCACAAACCCAGCGCTCGCTGGAGAATTTTAAGATTGGCGGCCAGCGCATGCCGATTGAGGTGATACGCGCTTTTGCGATATTGAAGAAAGCTGCAGCGCTTACCAACCGCGATGCGGGCATCCTCGGCGAAGAAAAAACCAACCTGATTGCTAAGGTGTGCGACGAGATATTGGCTGGCCAGCACGACGAGCAGTTTCCGTTGGTAGTATGGCAAACCGGTAGCGGCACGCAAAGCAACATGAATGTGAACGAGGTGATAAGCAACCGCGCCCAGCAATTGTATGGCGGTAGCTTGGAGGATGCGAAGAAATTCATACACCCGAACGATGATGTGAACATGTCGCAGAGCAGCAACGATACCTTCCCTACTGCCATGCACATTGCGGCTTACCAAATATTAACGGAGAATACCCTGCCAGGCATACTTGCTCTTCGCAACACGCTGCACCAAAAGGCAGCTGAGTATAAGGACATCGTGAAAATCGGCCGGACCCACTTTATGGATGCCACGCCACTTACCTTAGGCCAAGAGTTTAGCGCCTACGTAAGCCAGTTGGACCACGGTGTACGGGCCATCAACAATACCCTTACCCATTTGAGCGAACTGGCACTAGGCGGCACTGCGGTAGGTACTGGCATCAACACCCCTCCAGGATACTCGGAGAACGTTGCTAAGCACATTGCTACCCTTACCGGTTTGCCGTTTATCACTGCAGAGAACAAGTTTGAAGCCTTGGCCGCCAACGATGCGATTGTGGAAAGTCACGGTGCGCTGAAAACCGTAGCAGTAAGTTTGATGAAAATCGGAAACGATATTCGCATGTTGTCTTCGGGCCCACGTTGCGGTATTGGCGAGATATTGATACCCGCCAACGAGCCTGGCTCATCAATTATGCCCGGCAAGGTAAACCCTACCCAAAGCGAGGCCATTACGATGGTTGCGGCACAGGTATTGGGTAACGATGTAGCCATCAATATTGGCGGCAGCAACGGCCACTTTGAGTTGAACGTGTTTAAGCCATTGATGATTACCAACTTCTTGCAATCTGCGAGGTTGATTGGCGACGCATGCAACTCTTTCAATGAAAATTGCGCCATAGGTATTGAGCCTAATCACAAGGTGATAACCAAAAACCTGTACGGCTCACTGATGCTGGTAACGGCACTTAACCCGCACATTGGTTACGATAATGCGGCGAAGATTGCCAAACTGGCCCATGCTGACGACATTACCCTGAAAGAGGCCGCCTTAAAGTTGGAATTACTTACAAGTGAACAATTTGATGAGTGGGTGGTGCCGGAAGATATGTTAGGCAAAAACTAGAAAATAGAAACAAATTCCATATATTTAGGCGTCTTTTATTGTCCAACACTACCAATAACCTAAAACCTACCACCACCATGAAACAGTTAATTACCCTAACCGTTGCCATTATTTTGTTTTCTGTAAATGCTTGGGCGCAATGTACGCCAAATTCCCCTACAGGTAGTCCTGGCCTTACGCCGGTAACCGATAGCTTGGCATGTGTAGAAATTGGCAATCCATATAGCGAAGTAGTTTTCCTTGAAAATTTTGATAATTTTTCAGCAACAGTGCCAATTATCGGACAAATTACTATAACCGTTGACTCCCTCCGAATTGATAGTATTACCAATATACCTTGCGGTCTTACTTGGGCAGCCAATAAGCCTAGCAGAACTTATTACAGTGGCGAAACGGGCTGTATTGCAGTTAGCGGCAATAGCTTCGAAAATGTTGGACAGTATCGTTTGAATATTTATGTGCATGTTTGGGCAACCGCTCCGTTCCCTATTGGTGCACAAGATTTTCAAGGCGAGGCTAGCGATGTAGTTGGCCAAGTTGAAAGTTTAACCGGGCAGTCACTAGGTGTTGATTTCGATTATTACTTACGCGTTATTAATGCCGGCGACCCTTGCCCTAACATTGACCGCGTAGACCCGAATGCTAACCTAACGGCTAGTGCTTCATGTGCTCCAACCGGATTTACTGCTACTATAAGCGGTAATACGGAGGTTTGCAATAGCGAAACCACTACCCTAACCGTTTCATTTATTAACGGTACTGCCCCTTATACCATCCTTTGGTCAAGTGGTAGCACCGCGACTGACATTACTGTAAGCGCAGGCACTTATGGTGTAACCGCTATTGACAATAATGGAGATACTGCCACTACTTCCATTACCGTTACCAGCAACTCCTCTCCTGTTTCTGGTTTTACAGTAACAGTATTGGGCGATTCGGTTGTTGTAGTTTATAATGGATCTGGCAATGTAACTTCTGGTAGCTACGATTTCGGTGGCCAAGGTACTATAACCACCCCTGAAGGAAGTTTTGTTTTTAGTGCCAATGGGACCTACACCATAACCCAAATTGTAAATAACGATTGCGGAAGCGATACCAGCACACAAGATGTTACCATTAATGTGATTGGCATCAACGAGCTAGGCAGCACCCTTAGTGCTGTGCAAGTTTCTCCTAACCCAAGTAATGGCAGCTTCAACTTGAAACTAGTTGCTTTGGAGAATAGCCCTGTAAGTGTAAAAATATACAACCTACAAGGCCAGCAAGTGTATGCTTCAAGTTTTGATGCGGTAGCAGGCCAAGCTAGCAGCCAAGCGATTGAGCTTAACAATGCTGCTTCAGGCATCTACATTATACAAATACAAGCTAACGATGCGCTGGTAACCCAGAAATTGATGGTGAAGTAATGCTATTTTTATTTTGACGGGTATTTTCACCCAAATGATATAAGCTAATGAAATACTTTTTATTGCTTACCGTGATCATACTAGCGAGCGCCCAAACTGGGCGCTCGCAGTGTGCTCCAAATAACCCTACCGGCAACATTGGCTTTTTTCCGGCGACCGATTTACTACCATGCGTTGAGCGGGGTGTATATTATGACCAAACCTTCTATCTGGAGAATGTAGATAGTTTTTTCTTTCAAGGTTTTGGGACGCTTACTATTGATACCTTAACTATTGATAGTATTGTAAATATACCCTGCAACCTACAATGGATAATGGATAAGGGAAACAACACCTACTACCGTGCCGAGACCGGCTGTATCCGTATTTTTGGTATTAGCAATGATAGCGTGGGGCAATATGAACTTAAAATATACATGACCCTAAAAACCAGCTTGTTGGGTACCGTACAAGGCGAGATCAACCAAATTATCGCCGATTTGCAAGCATTGACCGGAAACCTTGGCATCGATTTTGAATATTATGTAAGGGTTAAAGATGGCGGAGCTTGCCCAAATATAGACCGTACCGCAAACGCCCCCTCAGCACGTAATGCATCCATAAGCTGTTCCATAGCAGGTTCGCCAACTGTAGACATTGTAGGCGATACCTTGTTGTGCAGCTCTAATAGCGCCCAGCTCGACTTGTTGTTGGCCAATATTAGTAACCCAGCTATAGAGTGGATACCAGCCACGGCCGTTAGCAATGCCACCGTATACCCAACCAATGTTACCCTTAGCCAATCAGGCTACGTAACCGTGGGTGTAACCGATACCGCCAATACGGGCAATAGCTATTTCGATAGGGTTTGGGTAGCAGTTGATACTGCAGCGCCGGTTGCCTTGACCGATTCAGCCATAGTTAATGGGCGTAATATTAAGCTCACTTCCCTATCGGAAAATGTAGGAACGCAATTGTGGAATTTTGGCGACCAAAATACCGCAACCGGTAGTGTGGTCTTACACACTTATGCTAATGATGGCATTTACCCAATTTCGCTTACAGTAACCAATGGCTGCGGAACCGATATTTATTATGATACCTTGCGAATAGGCAACATATCGGGCCTAGCTCAAGTACCATCCGCCAACTTGCAATATATGCTCTTCCCGAACCCCACCCAAGGTTTGGTATCCGTTACCGTAGCAGGTATAAATGCACAGGAGGCTTATACCATTTCGGTAATAGATTTATCAGGCAAGCAAGTATTGCAGCCCATATCGATTCTGCACCAACCAAATGTTGCCACCGAAGTATCGGTAGCTGCTTTACAGCCAGGCATTTATATTTTTCAGATAAAAACCTTACTTTCAAGCGCCTTTAGTAAACTTATTATCTACTAACTTATAACTATCAATCAACCCAAACCAAACCAATGAAACACTTTGCCGCTCTATCATTCTTGTTAGTGTTTTTTGTATTTGGCGCCAATGCCCAATGCACACCCGATGCTAGCATTACCACCCCGGGTTTTTACCCTGCGCCCGATTCATTGCCATGCGTTGAGCGCGGCATCGCATTCGATACCGTATTGCAGTTTAAGAACTATACCACTATTGATCCAGCTGCCTTCGGTTTTCCGCAACTACCCGTAACTATTACTGTAAACTGGGTAAGGGTTGATAGCATTGCAGGTTTGCCAAGTGGATTAACCTATGCTTGCAGCCCAGTAGATTGTCAGTTTCCTGGTGGAAGCAATGGCTGTATCAGTTTTACCGGAACTACTAATGATGCTGCTGGCCTATATAACCTTACCATATTTGCTACTGTGAATGTAGATGTACCAGGCTTCGGCAATGGTATTGAGCAAGGTGGTACTTCTGATGATCTAGGCTTCCCTGTATTTTTAAACGTGATTGACTCGGGCGCACCTTGCCCAGCGCCAACAGTTGAAATTGCCAATGGACCATTCTACGCCTGTGCAGGCGGCGGCGGTGAGCAGATTAACCTGTTTATTGATACTGCCGGTGGTGTGCCGCCATTTACCTATGCATGGACCCCAGCTGCTGGTTTGAATGATGCTACCTTGGCCAGCCCTACGGCTTCGCCAAGTGTTACTACTACTTATACCGTAACCGTATCTGACGCTAACGGATTTGATTTTAGCACTACCGCAACGGTGTACGTAAGCCCAGAGGCTGACTTTGACTTTACCGTGAACAACTCTGTTGTTACTTTCACCAATCAATCAGTAGGCAACACTAGCAATAGCTGGAGCTTCGGCAACGGCAATGCAAGCACTAGTGCCAACCCAACCTACGATTATGAAGTAGACTCAACCTTTGAAGTAACTTTGATAGTAACCAATGATTGTGGCAGCGATACCATAACTAAAACATTGACCACCACAGTTGGCATCAATGGTTTGGACAACCAATCTTTGGCTATCAGTGTGTTCCCTAACCCTACCGAGGGCATGTTTACCGTAACTGCCAATGGTGTTGCTGCACAGGCTACACAAGTATTGGTATACGATATGCAAGGCCGCCAGGTAAGTGATACTGCCCTACAAAGCAACGGCAGTACTATGAGCGCTATTGTTGATTTGTCAGGCAACGGTAGTGGCATCTATATCGTTAAGATATTGAGCGGTAGCCAAACCAGCACACACAAGGTAGTAGTACACTAAGCATTAACACACAACCACAACCAACCATAGCATTATGAAAATTGTTGTAAAGGCCATTTTGGTCCTCATGGTAATGTTGCCAGCAGTCGCCTTGCAGGCACAATGCCCAGGGTGTGTTGTTCAAGATTCGTTGTGCCCAGTAGCAACCACTGGAACCGATGTAGTTATCTGTGGCCCAGCTACCTTTACTGATACGGCTGGCTCCGCTTTTGAGGCGAACCTTACCTTCTTGTTTAATACTGGATTTGTTATCCGCCAGGGCGATGATTTGTTTGCGGCCTTAGGGGTGCAATTTCCAATCCCAATTCCTGGGGGGTTTCCCGCTCCGTTTGATATTGCCGTTTTTGTAGAGCGCGGCACCTTAAACAGCGTTACTGGATTGCCAACTGGTCTTTCTTGGGAAACCGACTCATCGGCAAACGGAAACAACTATGAACCGTATAATGTAAACAGAGGTTGTTTGAAGTTTTGCGGAACCTTGCCATGTGGCCAACCGGGCACCTTTACGGCAGTATTGAATTTTACCACATTGTCTCGTCAAAACTTATCTGGGTTGCCAACCTTACCAATACCTGGATTTGCTTTGCCCGATTCGTCATTGAACGATTATAGTCTGCCGGTAACCTTCACCATCGACCCCAGTACTAACCTGATACTAAATGTGGCCACAGCCGGCCCCACTACCGTAATAGATTCGGGCCAGAGCATTACCTTAAACGGAACCGCAGGTTTCGATAGCTATAGCTGGTCTTCTGGCGAGATAGTAGAAAGCATTACAGTGGCCCCTGCCGATACTACCACCTACGTGCTTACCGTAACCGATGGGTTAGGCTGCACGCAGACAGACTCATTGCAAGTGCAAGTACTGGAGCCACTAGATACCGTTCCGCCAGTTGACACCACGGATACTACTGGTATTACCACCATTGGATACAACGATGCCCGGGTAAGGCTATACCCAAACCCTACCCAAGGCAATTTTACGATTGAAATAGCACCGGCAATGGTTGTGGGTGGAATGATAGAAGTAATTGACCTTACCGGAAAGAGGGTATATTTACAGCCAATTACTGCTCTTAGCAATACCATAACTTTGGATGTCCCAAAAGGCTTGTATATTGCGAGGATTATCAGTGGAACTAACAACTATACCCGAAAATTGCTAATACATTAACCCATAACCAAGAAACCTTAATCACCTTATTGTATGAAAAACTTACGTTTACTTATCATTGCCTTTGTGTGCTTTGCAGGCATCAATACTGCCCAAGCACAACGCGGTACCAGTTGTTCCCCTGACCAAAGCTGTACAGGTACTTTTGCTGCTGTGTGCCCTACTACCTTGCCAACGGCAACGTCTGGCAGCTTCTATAGCGAAACCGTTACCTTTTACTTTCCTGATACTGCCTCTTTTACAGTTCCTGTAATAGGCGGTACTATTGATGGCGAAGTTGATTCAGTTTTGGTAGAAATTACTAATTTGCCCGATGGGCTAACCTTTTATTGCGGCACAAGTGGAAGCTGCTGGTTTCCGGTTGATGCCCTTAACCGCCTTGGTTGTGCGGTAATTTATGGTACCCCTTGCGAAGTAGCCGATACTTTCGACTTTAACATCAACTTTACCCTTGCAGGCACTATCGTAGTTCCAATTCTTGGCCCAGTAAGTGGCATTTCGCCTGCAGCCATTCCTTTCCCTGCTTCACTTCCATTGGTAGGTACTCTGCCAACCTTGGATATTGTAAGCGTAACCAGCACCCAATTTCTTTGCCCAACCGGTAACGGTAGTACCATTGATTTAGAGGCTTCTGCAGGTTTCGACCAGTACGACTGGAGCACCGGTGATACCGATTCTATCATTACCGTTGGCAACTCTGGCTTCTACAACCTTTCGGCTACCCATAGCACAGGCTGCGTTATCCAAGACTCTATCGAGTTGTTCAATTTGAATGCAGTAGCTACTAACGATACTACCGTTTGTGCCAATACCTTCTTTCAATTGAATTCTTCTGGTGGCGATTTATTTAACTGGAGCCCATCAGGAAGTGTAAGCAGCCAATTTGATAACAACCCGATTATTTTACGCGGTGTTACTGCCGACCAAACATTTAGTGTGGTAGTGTCTAATGGTTTCTGCTCTGATACTGCTTTTGTTGATATTACGATCGACAATACTTGCGGCTTGGGTATTTGCACAGCTTGTGTGCTAGATACTGTAGGTTGTGGTGGTACAATTCCTGCCGTTTGTCAGCAGCTACCTGTAGCTATTGCTGGTGAAGATTATGAGGAGTCGTTTTCGTTCTTCTTCCCAGGTGTATATGACTTGAAAGTTATTTTGCCACAAAACATTAAAGACTTGATTCAAGCTCAGGGCGGTGCCATTGGTATTGATACTAATAGCCTTCCTGCATTTCCTGTAGCTGAGTTTTACATTGAGTTGAGTAACCTGCCAAGTGGTTTCAGTTGGGAAAGCGACCAAGCAGGCAACAACAACTTCTACTACCCTAACGAGCATCCAAGCGCCCAGTACGGTTGCGTATCGCTATGTGGCAATAGCTGCGATGTAGCTGGCGAATATTTGGACTTTGTGGTGTTTATTGAGGCTCCACAAAACATTATTAACGTGCTTAACTTGGCCGGCCCACTTTTGGGTATTGCAGGCATCGATTTGCCTTTCCAAGTGCAAGGTAACTACCTAGGCATACCTGTGCCAATTACTTCACTTACATTTGAGTACGAAACCCCACTAGTAGTTACCCCTAGCGGTAGTACCAACGTGCTTTTGGGCGATACTTTGACCCTTGAGGCTAACGGTGGCTTTACTGATTACGAGTGGAGCACTGGTGCTACAACAACCAGCATTGATGTAACCGACGCCGGTACTTATACCCTAAGTGCTACCGATGCTAACGGCTGTGTACAAGTAGTGGAAGTAGAAGTGACCGTATTTAGTGGTGTTGAGGAGTTGAATGCCTTCGAGAAGAGCTTGAACATTTATCCTAACCCAAGCAAAGGCAACTTCAACGTAACTTTCGATTTGGCCCAAAACCAAAACATTACTTTGGAAGTAATCAACCTACAAGGTAAAGTAGTAAATACCCAGAGCGTAATGGCCAGTGCTGGCGGCAACAACCTGCCAATAAGCATTGCTGCTGCATCGGGCATCTACTTCGTGAAAATACAAACCAACGACGGTACCATCACCCGTCGCATTGCAGTACAGTAATTAGTACTTTGCATACATAATGTTAAGGCCGCCCTAGTGATAGGGCGGCCTTTTTTTATGGGCTCATTAATTGGTGACCTTCTTAGAGTCGTTTGTGGTTGTTAGCTTTACAAGCGTCAACCCATATTCCACCATGTCCAACCGCCTCGCCCAAGAAACCAGCCCATACTTACTGCAGCACGCCCACAACCCTGTTGATTGGTACCCATGGGGGCCAGAGGCGCTGGAGCGCGCCAAGCGGGAGGACAAACCCATACTGGTAAGCATTGGCTACAGCGCCTGCCATTGGTGCCACGTAATGGAGCGCGAATCGTTTGAGCATGATGATGTGGCAGCCATCATGAACGAGCACTTCATCAACATTAAGATTGATAGGGAAGAACGCCCGGATATTGACCAGATATACATGGATGCCGTGCAGGTGCTTACTGGGCAGGGCGGATGGCCGCTCAACATGTTCCTGACGCCCGATGCCAAGCCGTTTTATGGGGGTACGTACTTTCCGCCCCGGCCGGTGCATGGTCGGCCAAGTTGGCCGCAGGCGCTGCATTGGGTGCAGCAAACCTTTGCCACCCAGCGCGATAAAGTGGAGGAGCAGGCACAGAAGATAACCGAACACATTATCGGTATGGATAGCGCCATTATCAAAGGCCCAGAAACGGCGCCCACCAAAGATTGGGTATCCATAGCTGATAAGGTGATGGCACAACTTCGGCCCCGTTTCGATAGCCGATATGGCGGCTTCGGCAGTGCTCCTAAGTTCCCGAACCCGTTCAACCTGAAATTCCTATTACGGTACCAATACGTAACCGGCAATGATGATGCCCTCCAGCACAGCCTGCTTACCTTGGAGAAAATGTGCCGAGGCGGAATATACGACCAACTGGGTGGTGGTTTTTCGCGCTACTCGGTAGATGAGTACTGGCTCGCCCCACACTTTGAAAAGATGCTGTATGATAATGCCCTATTGGTGAGTCTATTGGCGGAGGCGTTCCAAATAACGGGTAATGCCTTCTTCAAAACCAAAGCTGAAGAAACGTTGGCGTTTGTAGAGCGGGAGCTTACCCATGCGCAAGGCGGATTTTTTGCCGCGCTTGATGCCGACTCCGAAGGGGTGGAGGGGAAATTCTACACTTGGCACCTGGGCGAGATAAAAGAGATATTGGGTGAAGCCGACGCACAATGGTTTGCTTACTATTATGATGCCAGCGAGGCAGGCAACTGGGAGCACATCAACATCCTCAACACAGCGCTTGATGAAGCGCAGTTTGCCCAAGAAATGGGCTGGACGCTACCGGAATTCAACCAGAAACTGGCCGATGCCAAGCAGCGCCTAATGGCCGCCCGTGATACCCGTATACGCCCAGGGCTGGATGATAAGATAATACTTAGCTGGAATGCCTTGATGATAAGCGCCTTTGCTATAGCTGCGCAGGCGTTAGGTAATGATGTATATGCCGCGCCTGCGCAGCGCAGCTTGGAGTTTGTATTGGGCAACTTGCATGTAAATGGCGAACTGTACCACACTTGGAAAAATGAGGCAAAGTACCCTGCCTTTCTGGATGACTATGGCTGCTTGATTGAAGCCCTGCTGGATGTGTACCAAACCGTATTTGAAGAGCGCTACCTACAATTAGCCATGAAGCTCACCGAGCAAGTGCACCAGCGCTTCGCAGATACAAACGGACCATTGTACTATTACACCCAAGCCAGCCAAAAAGACATAATAGTGCGCAAGCGCGAGGTGTTTGACAGTGTAACCCCATCGGGCAACAGCGTAATGGCGCGCAACCTGTTCCGCTTGGCTATATACACTGGCAACGAAACCCTACGCGAGCGGGCCGACGCAATGATAGCTAATATGAGCGCTGCGGTGGCTGCTTACGGCGGCTCGTGCACCAACTGGGCCAGCGTAATGCTGGAGTACAGCAAACCAGTGCAGGAGGTAGCGATAGTAGGCCCCCAATACAAAGAGTTTGCCCAAGCCATTGCGCAGCGCTACAACCCTCAGCGCATTGTAATGGGTGCCCCTACCGAAAGTGCCCAGTGGCCATTGTTACAAAGCCGCGAAGAAGCAGGAGAAACGCTTATCTACCTTTGCCAAAACTATACTTGCCAACGGCCCGTGGGCAATGTGGAGGAGTTTTGGAAGATTAGTGGATAGTGGCTTCTAGCCCAGACCGAGCGCCATTGCAACCCTAGCCTACCTTGCAGGGGCGCCTTTCCATTTGCGGTAAAGCAATACCAACACTACGGTGATAATCAACATCATGGGCCAAATGCGAACCAAGCCAATCACTAGGGCTAGCAGGCCATTCCAACCGCTGATTAAAGAATCAAGCAACTTGTGCCCGAAGCCCGTTTGCAATGGCGCTGGAGCATTGTAGGCTATTTCTTGGTACACCTCTAATGAAATAGTGCTGTACGATACCCTATCATCCATGTATTTCAACCTTGCCGTGGCTGATTCAATTTCTTCGCGGATGACGCGCAGTTGCTCTTCTACCTCCAAGATATCTTTAATAGTCTTGGCCGATTTTAGGATCTCCAAGTAGCGCAGCTCTACTTCCCTTTTGGTTTTTAGGCGAGCGGCAACATCGGTGTACTCCTCCGTTACATCGTGCATGTTCACGTTTTTGAAGATTACCTTCTTGGCTACATCGCTTATGCCGGTCATCAGCGCATCAAAGTTTTGGCTGGGCATGCGCATGGTAAGCGTATTGGTAATACGGTAATCGGTGCGCTGCTCGTTTTGGTTGCTTATGTAGCCTTGGGCGGCCTTTACCATATCGGCTATCTGTTGCATGGCCTTTTGGTATTCCTCCACTTCCATGCTCATGTTGCCGCTCTTAATGATTTTATCGGGAGTTTTCACGGGTGCGGTACTAGCACTGGGCACAATGGTGGCGTTGCCATTGCCATCAGGAACGGCTATAGATTTAGCACCCTCGTTACCTTGTTGGCTCAATTCATAGGCTGAGCCGTTGGCATCGGCAAAGCCCGATGCATTATATTGCGGCGATGAAGGATCAATGCTTTCAGGTGCTGAGAGCACAGCTTGCTCATCCATTTCGTTGCTGCTGCAGCCAAATAAGAGCAGTATGGATAGGGTTAAGAACCATAGGGTTTTCATAGGTTATAGGTTTGTTGTTGTGTGTATGATGCTATAACGCCTGGGAATCCATAAAAAATATAGGATAATTACGTTGTTAACCTAAATTAACCTGATTACTTTGGCTATTCAAACACCTTCTACCGAGGCGAGGCAAGCTGGATAACACGGAGAAAGTCACAGAAAGTACGGAAGTGATAGGTGCCAATCAATCCTTCTCCCTACCGATGAGGGTAAATCCTAGGGTGTACATTAAGAAAAAGTGCCCCTTGTGGATGCCTGGGCGCTGCCCAAACTCAAAACGCTGGTGCATGTTTAGGTTGCTCCACTGCCAGCCTACGCGCCAGCCAATGTTGCGGGGCTTGGCCATCTCAAGGGCATACTCGGTGCCGCCAATCTCTAGGTTGGCAATGCTGGGTATGCCGTACATAACATCCACCATAAACTGGTTTTGCTGCACCACTTTGCGTATGCCATAGTCGCGTATTTTAATGGAGGTACGCGCTTTGCGCCCCCAACTGATGCCCCCGAAAAACGACATGCCCTTCGCCATGGTATAGTAGTCATCTTGATACGTGCTGCCACCGTTCTCCACATTCAGCGGCACATCGCCAGAACCCTCTACTGACATTAGGTAGTAGTTGGCGCCCGCCCGCAAGCTAAAAAACCGGCGGTAACTAATGGGGATGTAGGCATACTCGGTGTATTGCCAGTCGTAGCCCGTAATTTGTGTAAGGTTGAACTTCAGGTTGCGGCGCTTTTCTTTGTCCACGGCATTCCACTCAATCAACCCCTCGGCATACATAAACGGCAACAGCTTGTTGTCGCTCATTTTATTATCGTTCTTGCGGGCTTCGTGATACCGAAAGTCGTAATAGCTGATGCGGTACAGTGCCTCAATGTTGATGCGCGGGTGTGGATTGATGTTGAACTGTATGCCCCCGTGTATAGGGAAATTGCCCGCCGTCCAATCTAGCCCAAGTAAATCTAGGTGCACTTTGAACTTTCGGAAGGCAAACGGGTCATCGTAATTGTAGCTGTAGCTAATGTTGTAATCGCTATCGCGGCTACTGCTCCGCTGGGCAGTTGCGCTAAAAGCAGTAAATAGTGCGACAAAAATAACAGACAAACGTATAGAATACCTCATGGGGCCAGGCAGTTTACAATGCATGGTAAATTTCCCTCGGTTTCACACAAAAGGAAATACCTAACAATACTGAAAACTAGACCGTAGTAATGGGGATGCGGGGAGGTGGTAGAATGGGGGTATTAATGAGTTTAGAGCCTATGACCTAGTGGTCTAATGAATTAATTAACTTGGCAACGATCATTTGTCCATGGTCCTTCGTCCATTGTCCTTGGTCCTAAAACTACTTCACCTCCTCATAATCAATATAATCCCCTTCGTCTTTCTTTGATTGGCGGGTAACGGTGATGGGGGGCTGTTGCTGGGGGCGTTGTTGCTGGGCGTGCTGCTGGTATTGCTGGCGCTGCTGCTCTTGCATACGCTCATAGCGTACGCGCTCTTCGCTGCGAACACGGTCTTGCATTTGCCCCTGCTGGTAGCGCACCAGTATGCGCAAAATGAGGACTACTATAACTATGGTAAGGAAAACTTTCAAAACAGATTTGTTACGGGTTTCGAGTTACGGGTTGCGAGTTATCAATTTTAACTACGTTGTTTCAACAGGTTTTATTGTAATGACGTTCATCACTATAAAAAATTGATGGACAGATTAATTACAATGAACTCGAAACCCGTAACTCGTAACTCGCAACAATTTATTTACTCAAGTACATCGATTTCTCGCTGTATAGCTTGCGGAAGTACTCGTCTTTGGTATCGGTGATAAAGCGGATGGCCTCGCCGGTTGATTTCATCTCCGGCCCCAGCTCCTTGGTTATCTCCGGGAACTTGTTGAACGAGAATACCGGCTCCTTAATCGCATATCCGGTAAGCTTCGGCTCAATGGTGAAATCCTTTATTTTCATAGCGCCTATCATCACCTTAGTGGCAATATTCAAGTATGGTACTTGGTAAGCTTTGGCTATGAACGGCGTGGTGCGGCTGGCGCGTGGGTTGGCCTCGATAACGTATACTGTGTTGCCTTTAATGGCAAACTGTATGTTGATGAGCCCGCGTATATCTAGGGCTTTGGCGATGCGCTTGGAGTACTCCACCATGGTGCCTATCACCTCATCGCTCAAGTTGAACGGTGGCAGCACCGCGCTGCTATCGCCAGAGTGGATGCCTGCAGGCTCAATGTGCTCCATGATGCCCATAATGTGTACCTCATCTCCGTCACAGATGGCATCAATCTCCGCCTCCATCGCCCTAT
This sequence comes from Sphingobacteriales bacterium, assembly GCA_027483645.1. Lineage (GTDB taxonomy): Bacteria > Bacteroidota > Bacteroidia > Chitinophagales > CAIOSU01 > CAIOSU01. The sequence goes on along the minus strand of JAIXUD010000011.1, from coordinate 160,199 downwards.
CTAGGAAATGGTCAATCAAGATGCGGTTACCAGGCAAGTGCTTCAACAGTTTCAGGACGTCGCGCTCTACCTCTTCATCATTGATAACGATGCTCATGCGCTGGCCGCCCAGTACGTAAGATGGGCGCACCAATACTGGGTAGCCCACTTTCTTCGCTACCGCTATGGCATCCTCTACCGTGTTGGCAACGCCATATTGCGGGTAGGGTATTTCCAGTTCTTTCAACAAGTCGCTAAACAAACCGCGGTCTTCGGCTAGGTCCATGTTGTGGTACGAAGTGCCTATGATTTTGATGCCGTACTGGTGAAGCTTCTCGGCCAGTTTAAGGGCGGTTTGGCCACCTAATTGTACAATAACACCTTCAGGCTGCTCATGCTCAATCAACTCGCGTAAGTGCTCCCAGAATACCGGCTCAAAGTATAGCTTGTCCGCAATGTCAAAGTCGGTTGATACCGTCTCTGGGTTGCAGTTCATCATAATGGTTTCGTAGCCTAGCTCTTTCAAGGCCAGTACACCATGTACGCAGCAGTAGTCAAACTCAATACCTTGGCCAATGCGGTTAGGGCCGCTACCCAGCACTATCACTTTCTTCTTATCGCTACGGGTACTCTCATTCTCTTGGTCGAAGGTGCTGTAGTAGTATGGGGTCTTCGCTTCAAACTCGGCAGAGCAGGTGTCCACCATTTTGTAAACACGCTTAATGCCGATGCTTCGGCGGTAGTCGTATATCTCGTCTTCGGTTACGTTGCGAAGCAGGTATGCCAACTGGCCATCGCTGTAGCCCATTTGCTTGGCGCGCACCAGCAACTCCTTTGGCATGGCTTTCACATCCTGAAACTTGGTTATCTCCGCTTCAATCTCTACCAGCTTCTGTATCTGTAGTATATACCAGCGGTCAATCTTGGTAAGGTTCACCACCGTTTTTACTGGTACGCCCATGCTCAGGGCATCTTTAATAAGGAAGAGGCGATTATCGCTGGCTTTTTCTAGTCCGGCCACAATGTCTTCTAGGCGGGTCCAGGTTTTTTGGTCGGCACCCAAGCCTAGGCGGTTGTTTTCCAAGCTTTGGCAAGCCTTCTGCAATGCCTCGATAAAGCTGCGGCCAATGGCCATAACCTCCCCTACCGATTTCATTTGAAGGCCCAACTGGGTATCAGCACCTTTAAATTTATCGAAGTTCCAGCGGGGTACTTTTACTATTACGTAGTCCAGCGCCGGCTCAAACATGGCCGAGGTGGTCTTGGTTATCTGGTTGCCCAGCTCATCCAAGTAGTAGCCAATAGCCAGCTTGGCGGCAATTTTCGCAATCGGGTAGCCGGTAGCTTTACTGGCCAATGCCGATGAACGGCTCACGCGGGGGTTAATCTCCACGGCAATGATGTCCTCTGTTTCTGGGTTTACCGCAAACTGCACGTTGCAGCCACCGGCAAAGTTGCCCATGGCGCGCATCATGCGCTGGCCCATGCTGCGCATGCGCTGGTAGGTAGTGTCGCTTAAGGTCATGGCGGGTGCCACGGTTATGCTATCGCCCGTATGGATGCCCATCGGATCGAAGTTCTCCACGGTACAGATGATTACGATGTTGTCGTTGCTATCGCGAAGCAATTCCAGCTCGTATTCCTTCCAACCGATTACGGCCTGCTCCACCAACACCTCGTGGGTAGGCGAAGCTTTCAATCCGCGCGAAAGCTTTTCGTCAAGCTCATCTTTATTATGCACAAAGCCACCGCCATAGCCGCCCAGCGTGTAGCTTGGGCGTATCACCAGCGGGAAACCGATTTCCTGTGCTATTTCTTTTCCTTCCAAAAACGAGTTGGCCACTTTGCTCTTCGCAATGCCTATACCCATGGTAATCATTAGCTTTCGGAAGGTATCGCGGTTTTCGGCGCGCTCGATGGCTTCCATATCCACCCCTATAGACCGGACATTGTATCGGTCCCACAAGCCAATTTCGAATGCTTCTTTGTATAGGTTGAGGGCCGTTTGTCCGCCCATGGTAGGCAATACGGCGTCAATATGGCGCTCTTGCAATATCTTCTCTAGGCTCTGCACCGTCAGCGGCCACAGGTACACATGGTCGGCCGTAAGCGGGTCGGTCATGATGGTAGCTGGGTTGCTGTTGATAAGGCTCACCTCAATACCTTCTTCTCGCAAGGAACGTGATGCTTGGGTGCCCGAATAATCGAATTCGCAAGCCTGGCCGATGATAATAGGGCCGCTGCCGATAATGAGGACTGACTTAATGCTGTGGTCTTTAGGCATAGTGCTTTGGGCTTTCTTCCGCCGGGCGGAATGTAGTGGTCAGAACGGTTTGTACAAACTGGCGCAAAGTTAGCTCATTTGGGCCGAAATTCCATCCCAGATTTAAAATTGAGGGTTGAAAATTGCCATTGTTAAAGGCAGCCTTACTGTCTATATGTTTCACACGTACCGGTCGAAAATTACTGCATCCTCATCTAACTGGTTGACTGTCATAAAAGAAATTACCTAGCTTGCCACCCAAACCAAACCGCCCCCATAATGCAAGCCGTTGTTACCAAAGAATATGGCCACATGCAATTGATGGAAGTACCCAAGCCCGAGCCCAAGCCGGGCGAAATATTGGTAAAGGTGATGTACACTACCGTAAACCGCACCGATATCGGTTTCCAACGAGGCACGCCATATATTGTGCGCTTATTTAGTGGCCTCACCAAACCAAAAATACCCATACACGGCAGCGAGTTTGCCGGCGTGGTGGAGGCGGTGGGCAGCGGGGTGGCCAATTTTAAAGTGGGCGATAGGGTATGCGGCTGGAGCGATGAGAACCGCTTTGGAGCGCATGCGGAGTATATGGTGGTGGCTGCCAACAGCCCAGTGGCCCTCATCCCGACCAATATGACTTTCGAGCAGGCAGCTCCGATGCTGGAAGGCGCGCACTATGCCTGGAACAATATTAAGGCCGCTAAGGTAGCCGCAGGGCAAAACGTGCTGATAAACGGTGCTACGGGTGCCATTGGCTCGGCAGCGGTGCAATTGGTAAAGCACCTTGGGGCGAGGGTAACGGCAGTATGTGCCGCACCGCATATCGATTTGGTGAAATCGCTAGGGGCAGATGTGGTGGTTGACTACACCAAAGAAGATTTTAGTCAACTAAACGATACCTTCCACTTTGTTTTTGATGCAGTAGGCAAAAGTACCTTTGGTAGGTGCCGCCAGATACTGAAACCTAAGGGCATCTATATTTCTACCGAGTTTGGCCCTTATGTGCAGAACCCGTTTTTGGCCCTTATTACGCCCTTGTTTGGTGGCAAGAAGCTGCTATTCCCCATCCCTACCATCAACCAAGAGGATGCACAGTTTTTTGCCCGATTGGCAGGGGAAAACCAATATCACCCCGTTATTGATCGCACTTACCGTCTTGAGCAAATAGCCGATGCATTTGCTTATGTGGAAACAAGGCAGAAAATAGGGAATGTGTTGGTGAAGATTTAATATAGCGGTACTAAAAAGAGGCCACCCAAAAACCTTGGGCAGCCTCCATCAGTAAAAAAGCATCTCGTTAACCCTAGTTCAGTACAAACTTGATAGGTACAGTGTATTTCACCCTTACTTCTTTGCCGTTTTGTTTGCCGGGTTTCCAGCGGGGCATTGATTTTATTACGCGGATGGCTTCTTTTTCCAAGTATTTGTCTTCGCCTTCACGGGCTATTTCCACTTGTGTTACATCACCCGCTTTATCAATCACAAAGTTCACGTAAACAGTACCTTCAATATCGTTTTCTAGAGGCACTCTTGGGTAAACGGTTTTCTCTGCCAGATACTTCAACAGTTCTCTCTGCCCACCGGGGAACTCAGGCATTTGCTCTACCACCGTAAACACTTGGTCTACATTCATGGTACCAGTTATATTAGTTTCGCCAATTCGCTCATCAAACAAAGCAGCAGAATCAACCCCCACAATATTTTTACTACCAATATTGAGGTCTTGTAGCTCGTCTTGGGTTCTGATGTCATTGACAATCGGTATGTCTTTGGCTATCTTTGGTACAAAGGCAGTAGTATTAACGGCCACTTCAGCTTTGGGTGGTTCCACCTTCTCTTTTGGCGGCGCTACATAAATCTCGTCATCAGTTGGCGGTGGCAAGATATTGGTTGGCGGAACAACTGGGATATCAACCTCAGCCATCTCTCCACTATTAAAGCGATAAAACGAATATCCGCTAAATGCCGAGAACAGCATAATGGTTATCAAAAAGGCCACAATAAGCCTGCGCTCGCTGGTTTGGCGTAATTGGTAGGCGCCATAAGCCTGATTACGTCCGGCAAATACGATCTTGGTCCAGCCGGAGCTGAAAATGTCATCTGAAGGTAACATGGTGTTGGTTTTTAAATGATTATAGGAAACTGCATCATTGAATACATAAACACAGGTAGGTAACAGTTAGTCCACAGTCAATGGACGACGGTCCACGGTTTATTGTCGATTTTCCATACGCATTAGGTTTGGTTGCTGTATGTATGATGCAGTGGCGAGAGGAATTCCATAAATGAGAATCAAAAGAAGCAACATTGCCAACAAAGCCTATGGATACAATTGTTTTCCAGCCGATTTATTACATTTGCGACTATTCTTAACAATCAAAAAAAGGGTTTATGAATTTCTCAACCTTATCCAAGGGCATTATCTGCCTATTACTGCTTACCGTTGTATTTGCTGGTTGCAAAAAAGACGATGATACTTCTGGCTGCAACTCGGGCACCATGAGCTACAAGTATGATGGGCGCACGGTAACGGCTACCTCTTTCCAAAATACACTTTTCAAGGGGCAAGATAACTCTATAGGTGGCATATCTGCGAAACGCTTGGATATTAGGGGAACCGCCGCCAATGGAGAGCAACTCGTTTTATCGCTTAGCGATTTCCGCGATGGGGTAGATGGGAACGACTTTAGATTGGGCAAATATTACTTGCCATATAACCAAATAGAATATGCAACATGCGGTACCCAAAATGGTGTGTATGCATGTGTAGGAGGCTTAGCCACTTACTTCCCAACTTCAAACACAAGCAACTTCTACATGTCGATTTCTAGCGATGATTATGATGGGGACAGCACCCACTACGTACTCATTACCGAAAACAACGAAAGCGCCCAAACTATTTCTGGTGAATTTGTTGTCGCAGTGAGCGACTTTGGCGGTAGCGCGGAATTTTTGATTACCGAAGGCGAATTTAACGATGTGTGCTATTCTGTAATTGAGCAATAGAACGTTTTATAATCTTTATGAAAGGAAAGGAGGTGCCTAGGTACCTCCTTTCCTTTTTTATGGATTGCGCTTGCTATTGTTACCAATCACTCCCGCACAAACGGATTGCCCCGCTTCTCTTTGCCAATAGTAGTATGCGGGCCGTGGCCGCTATAAACTTTTACGTCGTTGGGCAAGGTGTACAATTGGGTACGGATGCTGTTTTCCAGCGTGGCGAAATTGCCTCCCGGCAAATCGGTACGGCCAATGCTGCCGTTGAACAACACATCGCCCGCAATCAATAATAGCTGCGCCTCATAGTAAAACGATATACTGCCCGGCGAGTGGCCAGGGGTAAAAAGCACCTTCAGTTCATGCTCGCCCACGGTAAAAGTATCTCCTTCGGCTAAAAAGAAATCGGCAGGTGGCGGGGTGGCTACCGGTATACCATACATTTGCCCTACACGGTTGGTACTTTCCAGTACCGGTTTTTCCGCCTCGTGCATGTAGATGGGCAGGTCCCAAGTGTTTTTCACAAAGCGGCAACCCATCACGTGGTCAATATGTGCATGGGTGAGAATCAGCTTGGTAGGCTTTAGGCCTTTTCCTTCTATAAAATCGCGCAGCTCCTTTTCCTCCTCAGGCCCAAAACAACCTGGGTCAATTATCACGCATTCTTTACTTTTATCGTGTAATATGTAGGTATTTTCTTGAAAGGGGTTAAAAGTAAAACTTGCTAGTTCCAGCGCCATAAATGTCGTTTTATTTCGTTATTGTGTATATCTTAGTGTTGATTGGCAATTGGTGTATTAGTTAATTGGTTAACTAGTTGATTGGAAATAGTTACAAATTAACCAATAACCGTTCACTAATCCATCAAGTTTGTTCATGTAAACCAGTAACCAATCAACCAGTCAACCAATATACCATTTCGCTTTATAGCTGCAGTGCTTTTGCTGGTAGTTATGATTTTTCCTACAGGCGAAATACGCGGCCAAGGCACTACCATGGCTTTCGGGCAAAACCGGGTGCAGTACAAAAACTTTGAGTGGTCTTTTTTTGATTCGGAGCACTTTAGCACGTACTTCTACCTAGGCGGGCAAGATATTGGCAAGTACACCATTATATACGCCGAGAAAACACTGGAGAGCATCGAGGCCAAAATGGAGTTCCGCCTGAGCAGCCCTATCGAGATTTTGGTATACAATGATATCTCCGACCTCAACCAAACGAACATTGGCATTGGTACCGAAATTAATAACCCCGGCGGCTATACCAAGATTATCGCCAATAAAATGTTCATCTACTTCAATGGCGACCATAAGCATTTGGAGATGCAGATACGCCGCGGCATCGCACAGATAATGATACAGCACATGGTGTTCGGTACCAACTTCCAAGAGGTGCTGCAAAATGCGGTAATGCTGTCGTTGCCGGAGTGGTTTACTTATGGCCTGGCATCGTACATTGGCGAGGATTGGAGTACGGCGAAAGATGAAATGCTGCGCGAGGCCATTTTATCAGGCCGATTGAAAAAACTAAGCAAGCTGAATGACGCCGATAAGCGCTTTATAGGCCAAGCGCTGTGGCACTATGTAGACGAGAAATACGGCCCGGCGGCCATCCCCAACCTCATATACCTTACCCGCATCAATCGCAGTTTGGAGAGTGGTTTCTTGTTTGTACTCGGCGGTTCGGTAGATGCTGTGTATAAAGAATGGTACGAAACCATGTACGCCCGCTATACCGCTGCCGAGGCATTGCGCCCTGCACCAGAGGAAGGCGGCTTCATCGTCCGTAAAAAATCATGGCCGAAGCGCGAAACCTATCAACTGAAACTAAGTAAAGATGGCAAGCGCGTGGCCTTTGCTACCAACGTAATGGGCAAGTACCGCGTGCATGTACAAGGTGTGGACCAGGGCAAAGCTAAGCGGGTATTGAAAGGCGGCATCAAAACAGCAACCCTAGTTACTGACTATGGCAACCCGCTCATGGCCTGGTCGCCAGACAATAAAACCCTTTGCATCATTTACGAGCGCAGGGATAAGATAAAAATGATATTGTACGATAGCGAGACTGGTAAAAAGGAAAAGCGCGATATCACCAAATTCCAGCAGATACACGATTTCCAGTTTACCAATAGTGGCCAACAACTGGTAATGAGCGCCGTAAACCGCGGTCAAAGCGACATTTACCTATACAACCTGCCCAATACTACCACTACCCAGCTTACCGATGATTACTTTGATGACCTTTACCCAGCTTATATTGAGGTAAACGGCCGCCAAGGCATCATTTTTAGCAGTAACCGCACCAACGATACCTTGAAACTGGAGGCATTTGACACTACCTTGCTTTCCAATAATTACGACCTGTTTTTCTATAGCCTCGATGTACAGAGCAAAGCCCTGGGTAGGGTGACTTATACTGAGTTTGCTAACGAGCGCCAGGCCATGCAATACAACGATAGCCTGTACACCTTCCTCAGCGACCGTAACGGCATCAGCAACCGCTTTGTAGGTTACTTGGACAATATCTTTTTGCGAAACGACACGGTGGTATACTTTGCCGATTCCATTGCTACCAACCCCACTTGGAGCGTGGCGGCCCTGCAACAGCAACCCAATAATGGTATCGACTCCATATTGGTAAACCCTGTTTACCGCTTGGTGGGGGTTACCTACCCCAATAGCAATTACAACGCCTCCATAAGGGAGCACGATGTAGCGCCACGGTTGGGTAAGAGTGCGCAACTGTTACGCAGCAAAGGCAAGTATCGGTTTCATTTGATGACGTTGGAGACTGAACCACTGAAAGCTAGCGCACCTAAACTGCAGAACACCGAGTATATGGACTGGCTGATGAAGCGCCCAGTACCAAAGCCCAAGCCAACAGCAGCAGACCCTTCAAGTAAATCAAGCTGGACGGCAGGCGACCCCATGCCAGTTGACACCACCGTGGCGGTTGCTCCACCTGTAGATACCTTGCCGCCAGCACCGCCGTTTTTCCAAAACGATTTCAATACTGCCCCAAGTGTGGCCGTGGAAGGATATTATGGCGAAATTGGCTATAACCCGGATGGAACACCAGATGGTACCATTGCCGAATTTGTGCCCGAGCCCATCTTCCAGTTTACTAAGGTATTGCCATATAGGGTGAAGTTTTCGCAAGATTATATACTCTCGCAAGTGGACAATAGCCTGATTATGACCCGGTACGAGCAGTATCGCCCTGGCCAGCCGGTGTTTAACAACCCTGACTTGAGCGGCACTATCAACATCGGCATCAGCGATTTGATGGAAGACCACAAGATTACTGGTGGTTTCCGCTTTCCATTCAACTTCCAAGGCTCGGAATACTTTATTGCTTATGAGCATTTGAAAAGGCGCCTCGATAAGAAGTTTACCTATTACCGCCGGGTGGACAAGCAAAGCTATGGCAACGACGAGGTACTGCCATTTATTAACGTACAGGCACCTGCTGGCCGCCCCGCCAACTTGCCTATCGAAGCAAAGCAAAAGACGAACTACTTTGAAGCGAAGTTCTCCTACCCAATTGATGTAACCAAGAGCATCCGTTGGGCATTAGCCTTTCGAAACGATAACTACGTATACTTGGCCAACGACCGCTTTACACTAGAGCTGCCCAACTACAACGAAAACTGGATATTTGCCCGCATAGAGTATGTGGAAGACCATACCATACAGGTGGCCCAAAACATCTATAACGGAGTGCGCTTTAAGGTGTGGGGTGAAATACACAAGCAGTTTACCATTGAGCCCGATACCATTTTCAACAACATAAAGCTGAAGCTGCCGAACTTTGACGATAGCTACTTTGGCGTGGTGGCTGCCGATTTCCGCTATTACCAGAAGATACACAAAACCCTTACTTGGGCCAACCGTGTTGCCGTGGGCCACTCATATGGTACCCGTAGGTTGCTGTACTATTTAGGCGGGGTGGATAGCTGGATAGTGCCGCGCTTCGACCAGAGCACGCAGGTAAACCAAGACATAAACTGGGCGTACCAAACGGTGGTAACCAACATGCGCGGCTTTGACCAGAATGCCCGCAATGGCAACAGCTATGCGGTACTGAATAGCGAGATACGATGGCCAATTTTTCAGTACTTGCTTAAAAAGAACATCCGAAGCGACTTTGTTAGAAACTTTATGCTTGTGGGCTTTACCGATATCGGTAGCGCTTGGGTGGGTATCAACCCATTTGATGACGAGAACCCTCAGTTTACTGAAACCATCGGTCAAGACCCGGTGACCGTGAGGGTAGACTACTACCGCAACCCTCTGGTGGTGGGCTATGGCTTTGGCCTGCGCAGTACCCTATTGGGCTATTACCTGCGCTTTGATGTGGCATGGGGTGCAGATAGCGGCCAAAAACTTGGCCCGAAGTACTATTTCTCGCTGACTACGGATTTCTAAACCCCATGTTCACCTACCTTACCTATACCAACAGCCCCATTGGCCGTTTGGAGCTGCAAGCCACCGATGATGGCTTAACAGCGGTGAAGTTTATGTTCCCTGATGATGTGGTGCAGCCCGAGGTAAACCCCAAGCACCCCACACTACAAGCCACGGTTCAGCAATTAAAGGAATACTTTATGGGCGAAAGGAAAGTGTTTGACTTGCCCTTGGCACCAGCAGGTTCCGATTTCCAGAAACGAGTGTGGCACGAGCTGGTAAACATCCCTTGGGGAGAAACCACTTCCTACCTGAAAATGGCCGAGAAGCTAGGCTCAAAGCTTACCATACGAGCCGTGGGCGGCGCCAATGGCAAAAACCCCATCGGCGTTATCATCCCCTGCCACCGCGTTATTGGCGCCAACGGCAACCTTACCGGTTATGCTGGTGGCCTTTGGCGTAAGCAATGGCTGCTTGAGCTGGAGGGCATGGCCAATCAGTTGAAGATGGAGTTTTGATTAATGTACTGGTATGCCTTTACGGTTGCCAAGTTTTACCAAAAATGCGTGACCGCCTGCGGTGTTGGTTTTAAAGATGTCTCAATTTAAAATATTACAATCTTATGACAATTGATTGAATCTCAATGCTTACCTTTGAAAAAAACTTTTTATGAAAAAGGTCTTTCTAGCAGCGTTGTTGGGATTCTCTACACTTAATTTTCTTTTTGCTCAAGAGTTCCGTTTTGAAATGTATTTTGAAGACTCTGCGGGCAACCAGGATACCGTAGTTTTAGGTTATGATGCTTTGGGCACAGTGTACATTGATTCAGCTTTTGTAGAGCAAGACATTCTCTACGGGCCAAAAAAAAATGGTTTGGATGTACGTATAGTGCAGTATATCTTTAATCCAACCACTGAAGACACCATTGCTACAAAGACGCAGATATTACCCTTAGACTGTGACAATGCTTGGCCTTATACATACTCATCAATTGAAATAACAACAAACAATTGGCCAGTTACTGCTAGCTGGGATAATACGCTTTTTGCTGACTCTTGTAGACTTACCAGCTTATTTACAAGTGTTAACCCAGGTGGGTGGTTTGATACAGGTAGTCCAAGTAATTTGCGCATTGCCATCTGTAAAGATGAGAATACTGTCACGTTTACCTCTCAAGTTGATCATTATAATGGCTCGGCAAGTATTAACGAGGGTTACGCTTACTTAGATGCGCTGGGGGATACCGTATCTATGTTTTGGTACACTTTTAATTATGATTTCTCAAGTGGAATAGCGTTTCAACCTTTAGATGTTAATTTCATTACCGTATTTCCCAATCCAAGTTTTGACCGCTTGTACTTTACTAACTTTGAAGAAATGCCATCGATAACATGTTTTGCTGCCGATGGTCGACAAATTGAATTAACCATAGAGAGAGATTGGGCCGACGTAAGTACCTTGCCTACGGGAGTTTACTTCTTACAATTAAACGTAGAAAAAGGTCGGCAAATCACAAAGCGTTTTGTGAAACAATAGTTCCCCTTACAACCTCTCTCAAGCAAGAGGGTTTTGTATTATCTCACCTCAATTTACATCGTACATTGTACCTCGTACATCGTACATCAAACATTTTTTGCCGTGGTCTGTCGACTGTGGTCCGTCGACTATTTCCTATCTTTGCACCAGCGCAAATGAACGTAGAGGAGATACTGGAGCGGTACCGCTCCGATAGCAGGATTAAGAGTATTGCAGGGAAGTTGGGTGAAACAGCGCCCGCATCGCTTCACCTGAAGGGATTGGTGGGCTCGGCCGTGTCCATTATTGCCGCGGCGGTATTCAAAGATACCAAGTGTAACCACCTGTTTGTTTGCAACGACAAGGAAGAGGCCGCTTACTTCCAGAACTCCTTGAAGAACATGCTCGACCAAAAGGATGTGTTCTTCTTTCCTGATTCCTTCAAGAAACCCGGCATCTTCGAGCAGGTAAACAATACCGATATCCTCCAGCGTGCCGAGGTGGTAAACCGCCTATCGAACGCCCATACCAAATCGGAGCTGGTGGTTACCTACCCCGAGGCGTTGTTCGAGCGTGTGGTGGAGAAGAAAATCCTTGCCAAAAACACCCTCCACCTTAAGATAAACGAGAAGGTGGATGTGGATTTTATGGTGGAGCTGCTGGTGCAGTATGAGTTTGAGCGCGTTGATTTTGTGTACGAACCTGGGCAGTTCTCTGTACGGGGCGGCATTATCGACATTTTCTCGTTTGGCAACGAGTTGCCGTATAGGGTGGAGCTGTTTGGCAACGAGGTAGAGAGTATCCGTACGTTCGACCCGAGTAGCCAGCTATCCACCCGAAAGATATCGCAGGTGGACATTGTGCCCAATATACAAACGCACTTTACCACCCAGCAAAAGAACTCCTTTTTCGAGACGCTGCCCCGCAACACCACCATTTGGGTGCGAGACCTGAATTTTTTGGTAGAGCGGTTGGATAAAGCCTTCGAGAGCGCGGTGGCCATGTACGAGGCTGTACAGGCGGGAAAGCACATTGTTGGGGACGAAGAAAAAGGCTTCTTTATGCAAGAGCCGATTGATACCTTTGAGACCAGCAGCAAGGTACTGGATGATATTTTCGATTTGCCGCTCATACAGTTCAGCACCGTGGCCATGGGCAGTCCAGATGGGGTGTTCCAATTTGACCTGAAGCCCCAACCAGTATTCAACAAGAACTTTGAGCTACTCATTGCCAACCTACGGGAAAACACGGCGAAACAATACACCAACATCATCTTTGCCGACAACCCGAAGCAGATAGAGCGCTTCTACCACATCTTTGAGGATATGAAGGCAGGCGTGGAGTTTCACCCGGTGCTTACCACTATACACGAAGGCTACGTGGACAATGACCTGAAACTGGCGCTCTATACCGATCACCAGATTTTTGAGCGCTACCACAAATACAACACTCGCAAAGGCTACAGCAAAGACCAAGCCTTGATGCTGAAAACCCTGCGCGAGCTGCAAACGGGCGATTTTGTAACCCACATCGATTACGGCGTGGGTATCTATAGCGGGCTCGAGAAGATTGAGGTAAACGGCCAAATACAAGAGGCGGTGCGACTACGCTACCGCGATAATGACCTGCTGTACGTGAACATCAATGCCCTGCACAAGATTAGTAAGTATGTGGGCAAAGAAGGTACCGCTCCCAAGGTAAACAAGCTGGGTACCGATGCTTGGGAAACCGTAAAGCGGAAGACCAAGAAGAAGATAAAGGACATCGCCGAGCAGCTGATAAAGCTGTATGCAGAGCGCAAAACCCAAAAAGGCTTTGCCTTCGCGCCCGATACCTATATACAGAATGAGCTAGAGGCTTCCTTCATTTATGAAGACACCCCGGACCAAGAGAAGGCCACCAACGACTTTAAACGCGATATGGAAAAGCCGTACCCTATGGACCGCCTGATATGTGGCGACGTGGGTTTCGGCAAAACGGAAATAGCCGTGCGCGCCGCCGCCAAGGCTGCCGCTGATGGCAAGCAAGTGGCCGTCCTGGCACCTACCACCATCCTTACCTCGCAGCACTTTAAAACCTTTAAAGCGCGATTTGAAGGACTGCCGATACGGGTGGAGCTGATTAACCGTTTCCGCACGGCCGCGCAGAAGAAGCAGATTTTGGCCGACCTGAAAGCTGGCAAAATTGAGGTATTGATAGGCACGCACGCCATTATTGCCAAAAGTGTACAGTTCAAGGATTTGGGGCTGTTGATTATTGACGAGGAACAGAAATTTGGCGTAGGGGCTAAGGAGAAACTGCGTGAGATTAAAACCAACGTGGATACGCTTACCCTCACCGCCACACCAATACCACGCACGCTTCAGTTTAGTTTGCTTGGCGCTAGGGATTTGTCGGTTATCAGTACCCCGCCGCCGAACCGCCAACCGATACAAACGGAGGTACACGGCTTTAATGAAGAAATCGTAAAAGAGGCCATACAATATGAAGTGTACCGTGGTGGACAGGTGTTCTTTGTACACAACCGCGTGAACGATATTATGGATGTGGCCGGTATGTTGAAGCGCTTGCTGCCAGATGTGAGCTTCGGCGTGGCGCATGGTCAAATGGAAGGCGACAAGCTGGAAGATGCCATGATTAAATTCGATAACCGCGAGTACGATGTGCTGGTAAGTACCAACATTGTAGAAGCGGGCTTGGATATACCAAATGCCAACACCATCATCATCAATAATGCGCATTGGTTTGGGTTGAGCGATTTGCACCAACTGCGTGGTCGCGTGGGCCGCAGCAACAAGAAGGCTTTCTGCTACCTCTTTACGCCGCCATTAAGCACCCTCGCTACCGATACGCGCAAGCGCCTGCAAATCATTGAGCAGTTTAGCGACCTGGGCAGCGGTTTCCAGATTGCCATGCGCGACTTGGACATTCGTGGTGCGGGCAACCTATTGGGCGGCGAGCAGAGCGGTTTTATTGCCGACATCGGGTACGATATGTACCACAAAATATTGGACGAAACCATCCGCGAGCTACGCCAAAACCAGTTTAAGGAGGTATACCAAGAACAACTGGAGCGTGAGGAAAACTACGTGAAAGACGTGCAGGTGGATACCGACATGGAGCTGCACATACCCGACGAGTACGTACGCAGCGTAAGCGAGCGCCTCACCCTATACACCGAGCTCACCAACATTAAAGAAGAAAGCGGCCTACAGGCTTTCAAAATTGGCTTGATAGACCGTTTCGGCCCGATACCGCGCGAAGTAGGCGAGCTGTTCCACGCCATACGCCTGCAATGGGCTGCCCAAAAAGTGGGCATAGAGCGCATAGTGCTGAAAGATAAGGTAATGAAGTGCTACTTTGTGGACGACCAGCAGTCGTACTACTACGAATCGGCATTGTTTGGGCGCATCCTGCAATTTGTACAGCAGCGCCCCCGCGAGTTCCAGCTCAAACAAACCCCGCGCAACCTCTTGCTCATTATGCCCAACATCCGTTCCATCAGCGAAGCCAATAAGCGGATGTATGAGATGCAGCTGGCGGTGGTGCCGGAGAAGGAGTAATTTATAGTATCAAGTAGTGTCCTTCGGCAAAAGCTCAGGATAAAATCCTCAAGTATCAAGACTTGCAGCAAAGAGGGCGTTCTTTATTTAAAATACTAGTCCATAATAGTACTAGAAAGTTAAAACAGATTTCGGTTCTAGAGAATACTTTCTAAACTTGCCTTATTCCTTAAGGCGAATGCTATTCCGTCTAACTTTTATAATACTTTCTGTAAAGTAACGGCATCGCTGGTCGGTAAGTACTACGCTAAAACCATTGGGAATTTCTCCTGCATTGTATTGGTAGGTTTCTGGAATCAAAGGCTCTGGACTAAATGATGGCAAAGCATAGTAGTCATAAAAATTGATAAAATTAATCGGATTGCTTGGTTTTAGTATTCGAATTTTTAGCGTATCACCATATCTTATTTCCCCACTCTCTGCTGCAATAATAAAGCTAAAGGGGTCATTGTTGATCGGTGGATATACTATAGAGCATATACCAAAACCAAAGGTATCCTTATAGGTTATGATGATCTCCATCGAATCTTTATTGGTCGCGGTATCGGTTATCTGTACAAATCCGGGCGATTGTGGTTGATTTGTGCTATTTAGGATGAGCATGTTACCTTGTTTGCTCCATGTCCCATGGGTTTCCCCATTTCTAAAGTCTCTTATGGGAAATTCGCTCAACCATTTATAAGTGAAGCTTGAATCCCTGCTAAATACAATTTCACTAACACTGGCATTTCCTTCAAAGCGATAAACTTGACCCAAATGAACTGTGCAGCTACTTAAGCATACAATTAGAGATAAGATGCTCAGTATTTTCATTATTAACCTTTCTGGTAAAAATATGTAATTGTGCTTCAAATAAAAGTCTTGCGAAGCACATCCGAAACCATTACTTTTATTCAAACGTTTTAGCCTTATGGACTTAAAGACCGAAAAGGAACAACTCATTGATTGGATTCGCAACCTTGATGACGAAACCACCATTGAGAAATTGAAGCTTGTGAAAGATGCTACCGCTGAAAACGGTTGGTGGGAAGAATTGTCGGAGGCTGAAGTGGCTTCTATTGAAAGAGGTCTTGCTGATGAAAAAGCAGGCCGGGTAATTCCTCACGAAGAAGTGAAGAAGCGCTATGAGAAATGGCTATAAGATTGAGTGGACAGAAGAGGCTGATCAATGCCTAGACGACATTATCGAATATCTTAAGGAGGAATGGGGTGAAAAAGCACTAAGCGATTTTGCTAGGAAGCTGCAAAAACGACTAGAATTATTGGCCATCCGTCCATTACTTTTTCCTAAATCAAGTAGGCGCAGCACCTCCCGAAGATCCGTTTTAACTAAACAAATAACCATCTATTACAAAGTAAATCGGGATACCGTGTTGTTGCTTAGCTTATTCGATAATCGCAAGAATCCATTGAAAAGACCAAAGTAATTGATCCTAACAATCAACCCTTAACTCCTAACGACAACCTCACCCCACCAGCACCTTCACCGCACCAGGCAGTATCTGAAACTCGAACGGAGCTTCGCCCAATACCTCGCCTTCTACCTCCAGCCAAACCGGTACGGGGGAGGTTACTTTTACGGTTTTTCCGGTGTATTGGTCTACTTCCTCAAGTTTGATAAAGGTGCCATCGCCTAGGGCGGCTACATTTTTGATAACCGTCCAGCGGCTGGCGTTTTTGATGTGGGTAATGGTGAACAGGCCATCATCGGGTAGCGCACCGGGTACTATCATCATACCACCGCCTGCAAACTGGCAGTTGCCTACGTTCAGGCAAAAGGTAAGGTCTTCATATACTTTGCCATCCACCTCCACTTTTACCGGTACAGGGCTGAAGGTAAACAAGGTTTTCGCCAGGCTCAACCAATATTGCATTGGGCCCAGGGAGCTTTTGTTGGCATTAGCGTGGCGGGTTACCTCCGCATCGAAAGCCATACCCGCCACATTAATAAAGTGGCGGCTGTGCTTGTGGCCGTGCATATGGTAGTATGCCAGCCCAGCATCAATAATGCGGGTTTTGGTGCCGTTTTTCAGCAAGCGCGCGGCTTGTTTAGTATCGGCAGGTATGCCCATAGTTTTAATCCAATCGTTGCCTGTACCTATACTTATCAGCGCAATGGTTACTTCATGGGTAGGCACGACGTTTTGGGCAAACAGGCCGTTTACCACTTCGTTCAGCGTGCCGTCTCCGCCTACTATTAGTAGCTTGCGGTAGCCTTTTTCCACTGCTTCCTTCACAATATGGCTGGCATGCAGTACAGCTGTGGTAAGGTGCGGTTGAAATGCTATGCCCAGTTCTTTCAGGTCGGCCTCAATCTTCTTCCATTTCTTATCGCCCGTGCTACCGCCAGCGGCTGGGTTTACAATAGCATACCAAGTATTCTCCATTCCCAGAATTTTGGATGAGTGAATGCCAAAGATAATATTTTTGGTCGACGGTCGATGGTCGACAGTCCACGGTTCAAACGGGTTAGATTGTTGATTGGTTATGGGCTGATTGAGTTCCTTTTTGATTGCCACAACTAATAACATTAACTATTTTGCTTTTTTACTGTGGACTGTCGACTGTGGACCATCGACTTCTTCACGAACTATTTTACTTTTTTACCGTGGACTATGGACCGTGGACCATGGACTTGTAAAGAAATTTGTATTTTTGGAGGCTAACGTATCAATTATGAATCTGAAAGAGATTGTTTCTATTAGTGGCTTGGGTGGATTGCACAAGATTGTAAGCCAACGTGGCGATGGACTTATTGTACACTCGTTTGACGATGATAAAACCCGTTTTGTGCCTAGCCGTACGCACATTTTCACGCCTTTGGAGGGTATTACCCTATACACCAAAGAGGATAACGTAGAGCTAACCAAGGTGTTGGCCGAAATGAAAAAACAGGCTGACAAAAACCCACCGGTAGACGGCAAGGCAAGTAACGACCAGCATAAGGACTACCTACGCTCGATAGTAGCTGACTTTGACGATGAAAAGGTATACGTGAGCGACATTAAGAAGCTAATTAAGTGGTACCACATATTGGCCGAGCAAAACTTGCTTACCGAAGAAGAGCCTGAGCAAGAGGAAGCTGAAGCTGCAGAAGATAAAAAGCCAGTCAAAAAAGCAGCCGCTAAAGAAGAAAAGGAAGAAAAGCCTGCTAAAGCGGAGAAAGCTGCTAAAGAAGATAAGCCCGCCAGGGAAGAAAAGCCTGCTGCCAAAAAAGCTGCCGCTAAGGATGGCGACGCTAAGGGAACCAAAAAAGGCAAGTAATGAGTAACGGCGCGGCAGCAAATAGCGCCTCTAAACACCGCAGTTTTATACCGGTTGATTTTGAGGTGGTGAGCTGGCACCAGTTGGAGCCGCACTACCAGCAATTGCTGGATAGGCCAATACCTAATGTAGGTGTATTGCAACAATGGTTGAAGGACCGCAGCGAGCTGGATAGTGCGGTAAGCGAAGATTACCGCTGGCGCTACATAAACATGACCCGCGATACGCGCGACGTGGAAACTACTGATAGACTCCAGTTCTATTACAAAGAGGTAGACCCTTATCTAAGTGCCATTAACTTCCAATTGAACAAGAAGTTGGCGGAAAGCCCATTTTTGAATGAGCTGGACGAGCAAAAGTACTTCATATACCTGCGCAACGTGCGCAAGCAGATTAGCCTTTTCCGGGAGGAGAACCTTCCCCTGCAAAAGGAATTGAAGCTAAGGGAGAACGAATATGCTGCCATCATTGGCAACATGGAGATAACCTACGGCGGCAAAACCCTTACCTTGCAACAGGCCAATGCTTACCTAAAAAACCCTGACCGAAACGTGCGCCAAGAGGTGTTTAACCTAATGGGCGAAAGGCGCTTGCAGGATAAGCAGAAGCTAGAGGATTTGTTTGATGAGCTGCTAAAGCTTCGCCACCAAGTGGCTGTAAATGCTGGCTTTGAGAACTACCGCGATTACAAGTTTGCCTCTATGGGGCGCTTTGACTATACCCCTGCCGATTGTAAGGCTTTCCAAAATACGGTGGCCGAAGTGGTGACACCCATTATGGTGAAGCTGATGGAAACCCGCCAAGCCAAATTGGGCCTCGACCCACTGAAGCCGTGGGATTTGGATGTGGACACCACCGGCCGCAAAGCCCTAAAGCCTTACGCCGACGGTACCGACCTAGCCAACAAAACGATACAGGTGTTGGATAGTGTAGACCATTACTTTGCCCAATGCCTTGAAAACATGCGCCAGAACAACCTGCTGGACTTGGATTCGCGCTCAGGAAAGGCTCCTGGTGGTTATAACATGACCCTACCCGAAACCGGCTCTGCGTTTATTTTTATGAACTCCGCTGGAACCGACCGTGATGTAAAAACCATGGTACACGAGGCGGGACATGCCGTACATTCATTTTTAAGCCATCCGCTGGAGTTGATATACTTCCGCTCATACCCATCCGAAGTAGCAGAACTGGCCTCCATGAGCATGGAGCTGTTTACCATGCAGCATTGGAACCTGTTTTATGCTGATGACGAAGAGCTTCGCCAATCCAAAAAACTGCAACTGGAAGGTATTATCAAAGTATTGCCGTGGATAGCGATTATTGACAAATTCCAACACTGGATATATACCCACCCAGGCCACACCCAACAGCAGCGAAAAGATACTTGGTTAAGTATTTATCGGGAGTTTCACCTTGGCGACCCAACCAATTGGAGCGGACTGGAGGAAAACCAAGCCCACATGTGGCACAAGCAATTACACTTGTTTGAGGTACCGTTTTATTATATTGAGTACGGCATGGCACAACTAGGGGCAGTGGCCATGTGGCGCCAAATGCTACAGAACCGCCCACAAGCCATAGCAAACTACAAGGCTGCCCTTTCCCTTGGCTACACCCGCCCCATAGGCGAAATATATAGCACCGCCGGCATCGAGTTCCGTTTCGATAAAGAATACATCAATGAGTTGATGGGCTTTTTGTTGGCGGAGTACGAGAAGTTTGGTGGGTAGGTTGGCCACAAAGACATTTAACCTTGCATACCTGAGAAAGTTCCGTTGTATCAAGGTGAGCCCTTAGGCCAATGCTCAGCCGTTACTTTCTGTTGATGCCGGATCTTGCTGAAATACTTGTTGCAATTGCTCGTAAAGTTTAGGGTGTTTGTCTTTCAGCAAACGGGGCCTATTGAAGAAGTATTCGCTCACCACTGGTAGAAACTCGGTTTCGCTTACACCGCCATATGAGTTGATGTCGGTTTTGCCATCCTGTATGGCTTCCATCTTCTGTTTAATCATCTGTATCCATGGGATGGTGTATTGGCGGCTTAGCAGCGCTTCGGGTATGCCATCGGTAGCGCCGTCGGCTTTATCAAGCAAGTGCACAAACTCGTGTATACCCACGTTGCTCTTGGTTGATTCGTTCTCGAAACCTTGCCTTAGCGATGGTTTTGATAGTACCATTTTGCCGTTTATATATCCCCAGCCCACCATGCCAAGTATGTTGCGCTCGTTGGTAGTGCCTTCGGTTTCGTGCAGGTGGTTAAAGCTTTGGCCATACAATATTACTTCTTCCAGATTATGGTAGTGCCACTCTGGGAAGCCGAAGATGGGTATCACCCCACTGCTAGCTACTAACAGTTTGTCCTCGTCGGTTACATCGGTGCCCACTCCCGTTATCTTATGGTGGCTTAGGAAGTATAGTACATCATCCTCATACTGCCGTTTATCGGTTTCGCCTAGGTTTTGGTAGAACTTTACCGTATCCTGTAGGTATTGTTTCCACAGTTTGGGGAAGGTTTCGGGCACTGGCAACAGCTTCTTGCGAAACACAAAATATAGCGCAATAGCAGCAATAGCAACAATTACAGCAATTTTTATAATCATGGCATACTTTCTGATTAATGACTAGTAGCGCCAACTAGGAATGGAGTAGTTACAGCGTAAACCTCAAAGTTACCCCAGCACGGGTGTTGGTGATAGGGAATGAAGCAGAGGTAGCAGGAATAGAGCGGGTACGGTCTAAGAAGATACGAATGTTCAAGCGCTGATTGATAACATAAGTAATAGAAGGGGCTACGCGTATGGTTTTCATACCAGCGGTTGGCTCACTTATTTCTTGGTCAAGGCGATTGTTAAGGGTAACATTATCCCGATAGCTTACATCTACCACAAAGTTGATGTCGTTTTTCAACTTGATTTTCTTTTTGCCCCCAAAACTAAATGGCAATGTTAATCCTTTTAGGCGATAACCAAATCCAAAAGTGAACTCCTCGGTGCGACTTTCGCTCATTTGGTAGCTCACAAAGCTCATGCTCAAGTTGCGCGATTTTTTATAGTCGAACTTAGTAGTGATGCCGTTTTTCCAAGTAATATCCACGCCAATGAGCGGTGCAAATTGCTCACTGATAACGATAGCCGGTATGTTCTTCTCTGGATAGTAGTTGTTGGTAAGCGTATCCACCGCCGAAGGCTGAAAGTACCCACCACCTTCAAAGTTTAGATTGCTTATGTACCCACTCATGGTAAAGGTGGAATTGTATGCATGGGTAAGCGTGAAATTCTCGAAAACCTTGCTAAACCCTTTCATTTTACTTAACCCATTGTAGGTAATGCGCCAGTTAGGAAGCGGAATCAACTTAAATGGATTCAGCGGTACATCGTTTAAGCTTTTGCCCGTATATGCAGCAATAAAGGCCGGTATCAATACATCTTGTGAGTACGGGCCGTAACCTTCGCGGTAATTATCCAACGGTATATCCAATGTATCGGTAGCGGGTATAAAATTGCCTATGGAATTGGGGTTGCCATTAGCCAATCGCTGCGAAATCTCATCCCTTCCTCCTTCAAAATCTTTAAATGCCTGCGTAAAGCCTAAATCATTGGGCTTCTGGAAGAACGTTTTGATGCTGATAAAGGAGATGCTGTAGCTGCCCGTATTTACGGGGTTCAAGTGCTCGTGCGGGCCGCCTGGGGTACGCACCTTAAATAGCTCGGTAAAGTTATCAGAGGTGGTTTTTGTCAAAGTCAAGTCTACCCTCAAATCGCGGAAAGGTTCCACCACCCCACGGATGTTGAGGTTCTTGGTGGTGGTTTGCATAAACTGGTAGTTAAGCAACGTATCGGTGCTTATCCAGTCATTATTAGCGTATTCATCCAAGGTTTTGCTAGTGGGCTGTACCCCAAAGGCATAGCCTAACCCCGGCGTGTTAAAGCCTTGATCTTGCCCAAAGAAACGGGTTTTTGGCAAGTAGCCGGGCAAGCTAGTAGTGCGGCTCTCCGTATAGTTTACGGAGATTCGTTTGATGCTGATAAGCGGCCTTATTACAGGCGATATACCAGGGCTCTCTGGCGCCTGTATGCGCTGCTTATCGCTCTTCAGTTTTTTAATACGCTCTTTAATGCTCTTTTTGCGCAGTTTCAATTGCTGGCGCTTTTCCTTTTTCAAGGTATCGTCGCTAGCATTCAACTCCTTCATTTCCAGCTTCACCTTGTCCAGCTCTTCGCGCTGTTTGCGCATGTCATCTACTATCTTATCCTCACGCTTTTCGTTGGCCGCAATGGTAGCGTTGCGCTTTTCTTTGGTATCACCTTGGCGAGAGCGGTTGCTGTTATATGGCTTCAAGAACCTCGACTTATCATACAAGTTCTTAAAGTTGAATTCCCCGTTCAAGCGTAGGTTGTTGGAGTTATTGATGGTATTACCCAACGGGTTGGCGGCAAATTCGCCATCGGTGCCCAGCACTAGCGGTGCGGCTATCCAGCTATAGGTAGCACCATAGCCCGTGCGCACTTGCACCCAATCCAATAGCGGTATTTTGTCGATAGGCAGGTTGTAATTGGCATTAAAGCTGTGCTGGTAGCCAGTAGTGCGGCCAAAATCAAGGATGTTATCCCATAGGGTATCTTTCTTGGCATCGGTATCTAGGCGGCCGGTAGGCTCGTCGATACGGGCATTGTTCACCGCACTGAAATCGAGGTTCAATGATTTGAAAGGATTCCACTTGATGCCGTACATCCTATCCCAAGTAAAGTACTTGTTGAAGGTGGCTGGTACGTCAAACTCTTCATCGCCCAAGCGGCGTTGCTGCACCTCGCCAAATTGGCGGTTGAAATCGGTATTGAAGCTTAGGCTATTGGGTATCGGGTTAAAGTTGATGTCTTTAATGATGTCCAGATACTTGCTGCGGCTTTTGATAATGTTTTTGAATGGATAGAGGCTCTTCTCCACAGGGGCGAAGTTGTAACCGATAGAGGCACGGTAGCGCTTGGTGAAGTCACTTTCTAAGAACGGGTCGCTCCGCAATATCTCACTATAGGCCCAAGTAAAGTTGAGGTTGTAAACGTCCCACGGTTTTGGCTTACGCTCTGCATTTTGATTAATAACGCGCACGTTACTAAAGTTATAGCCTCTAATAGATGATAAAGTTTGCGCCCTACGTTTATAATCGCGCTTATCGGCGCCGCTTAGCAATTTCAATTGTTCTTCCAATGGCACATCCAACTGGTATGGGTCATATTGTGGGGTGCTAAATGATTGCGATACGCCTGCATAGAACGGTATGCGTATGCCCCATTTCTGCGGGAAGAATTTACCGAGCTCTAGGTTAGTGGCAAAATCATACTGCCATAGCATGTCCCTAAAGCGCTGGTCGTTTTTCATTTCTATCTGCCCAAAGCCAATGGTATGCATATTGGCGGAGAACACAATGTTACCCAAGTCGGCCAAGCGGGTTTCCATGCGTACCATGGCAGCCCATCCGCCGCTTTCTTCAAAGCCTTCCAATCGCAACTCGTTAAACCATACTTCCACACACTTTGGCTGAGCATCGTCAGCCGATTCTACGTTTACTTTCTTCGGATTGCGTATGCCCAGCATGGCCGTGCGCACCACACCCAAGTCGGGGTTACCTACAATTGTTAGCGTGTTGCCACGGGCATCTACTATCTTATAAGGGTTGGTAAGGTTTTCGGTTACGGCATTTCGCTCTAGCTTCAGGTTAATAAGGCTATCCAAGTTCAGGTTTAGCTCATTAATCTCCTGCCAAATTTCGGCACTATCGGTAAAGGTATACGGGGTAAGTTTAAGCGGTATCTCGTACTCGTAATAGTTCTGGGTAAAGTCAGACCCGATACGGATAAACGCCGTTACGTCGCCATCCCTTATTTCCTGCGCACCCACCAACGATTCGGCATGGATGAACATCCTCATGCGCTTGTACTGGCGGATATCCAAGTTCAGATTTTTGTACACCGCCCTAGCATCGCCATCTTGCAAGCCGCATACCTGCACGCTCAGCGATTGCTCGTTCTGCTGTGCGTTCACGTTTTGGGTATTTAGGTTTTGCTCCCTTACAATACCAGGTGGCAATACATACGGTATCGGTTCGCGGCGGCCGTTCTCTTCAATGTTTACAGCAATAACGTTGAAGAAGGTATTGGCAATATTGTCTTCAGGTATATACTCGCCCGGCTCTTGCAACGATTGAAGGTAGCGGCGCCATTGGTTGCGCACCAGCTCAAAACGGCCCATACGGATAACCACTGGCTCATCCCAACCAGTAAGGAAAACGCGGATAAAGCGGATAGACTTGAAATCGGGAATGTTGCCTACTCGGGTCTCAAACTCATTAATTGGGATTTTGAACTGATACCATTTTACGGTTTCGTTAGTGCCGTTTACCAGCTTTACATTGGGCTCTTGTATGTTCACTATATAATTCTCGCCCACCTGCATGTTAGGCGTTAGCGGAATGCGATATTGGAAGTACTGCTCGTTCTCGTTGATGGTATTATCGCGGTTCAAGTCCTCCGTATCGGGTTGGTTGGTACCCGCACTGCTAATGGTATTGCCAGTTTGTACCGGGGAGTTACCCTGAGGGTTGTTAAATTTTTTGTAGCGGTCAACAATTCCTAATCTAGCTTGGTCATAATCATCACCCAGATAGTAATGGTAATTATCAGAAGCTGGGTCGCCTTGTACGGTTGCAAATGCTGCGGGATCAAGGTACCCTTGTAGGTTGTTTAGGAAATCCGTACGCTGAACTCGCTCTTCTTCATCATTCAAGCCATCTAAACCTATGTCTTGCGCATCGCGCACTGCCGGGTCGTTATCAAAAGCATTTACGATAGGCGGTACGCGGGGTATCTTACCCCAATCTGAAGTATCCACTTGCACTGGGCTGCCGGGCTGTGGCAAACCATTTTCGTAAAAGAAGCGAGAGTCTTTTAGAATATCCTCGGAGATGTTGCCCAAGTTAATGAACATATCGCCACCAGTAGAATTGGTGTTATAAATAAACGGGTCCATCATCCAAATCTCGATAAACTCAATATTGGCCGCTTCAAAGTTGTTGTTATCAATAGCACGGGTAATACCGCCCCAGCGGCTGCGTGGGTTTTTTAGGGTTCCATCTGGGTTCAAACCACTTGATAAACCCGGCTGACCATTTGGCTGAAACTCAAAGTTGTACTGGCCACGTTCGCTAGGGAAGTAGGATAAATCAAAGGTTACCAAGTTCTGCTGGAAGCTTGATACGGTAGGTGTGCGGTTCGGGAATACTTCCTGCTCCAATACTTCGCGAACGTAATGATTACTTAATTCATCAGGGGTAAAATAGTCAGGGAAACCTTGAATATTCCTTACGAAGCCAGGGTCTAGGTTATACCAAGTAAGTTTTGCACGGTTGTAGCCATAAGCAAGGTCGTTAAACAGGCGTGCCTCTGGAAATAGCTCCGTATCGAAATTATTACTAGCACCCAGCGGAGCACTACTCACACGCCAGTTGTTGGCGGGAAATTTCAAATCGAAGCTGCTGCTGGAGCCTTCAAAGTCATCAATATATACCAAACCGGCGCTGCCGATGGCTTTGGAGTGGCCAGGTTTCAGTCGTGCCATTTCGCCCACCAAACTAAAGCTCGAAACTTCTTTGGTACTGTAGAATGGCAATTTATCTACCAACCAGGTAAGCAATTGGCTTTCGGTATTATATTTGAAGTCGACACCCATAATGTTGTTGGCAATAGGGTCATCGCCAATATTCACCTTTTGGGTAAACGGGCGCTCTTTCAAGAACATATGCGTGGCGCCGATAGAGAATTTGTCAGATACCCAATAATCTAAACGGGTACCAAATAGCGTTCGCTGCTGGAAGCCGAACAAGGTGTTGTTCTCGAACGATACGTTGATAGGCACGCCAGAGTTGAGCACCCCTTCGTTGATAATTTTTACACGACCCAGCGAGTAATCTACCGAAAAATCTTGTCCTTCAACCAAGCGTTGGCCACCGGCGGTAACCACCACCGAGCCTGGAGGCACGTTGAACGCACCTAATGAAATCTCGGATGTAATGGATGATTTATACTGCCCTTTTAGTACAAAGCGGTTGTACTGCGGGTATTGCTGTGCGATTACTTTAATGGAGTCATACAGCTCATCGTATACCAAATTCTCTGCAATGGTGGTTTGCTCGTCAGCCGGGAACTGCGACCTTAAATCATCACCAAATGGCTCCAGCACCGGGAAGATAATGCGCCCGTTGAGCGGATTGATGGTAATGCCCGACCTAAAGTCGAACACGCCATCGGGCTGTGGGTCGCCTTGGTTGTTGAATCTATCCAAACCTACCACACGCACCAGCGGCTGGCCTTGTAGGCTACCCGCAGGCAGGTATCGCTTTAAGCCACCACCTGGGTCTTGGTAGAAAACCTCCAACCTAAAGTCCTCTTGATTAACCTGAAAAGCCCCGATGGAGTAGATGTTTTTCATCATCAAATCCCACAGGGGAAAGGTAGGGCGGATGGAAGTGGCCTTCAACATTTTCAAGAACAACACCTTACTGGCCGCAATAGAATCCGGCGGAATGTCTTGCGCAAATTCACCTACTTTAAATACTTCGCCGTTGAAGGTATACTCAAACGCTACTGCCAACACCTCATCGGGGTAAAGCGCTTGGTTCAATGATACGTAACCTAATACTGGGTTAAAGGTATACTCCGATGGGGTTAGTTGGCGAGCAAATACCTTCTCGTAATCTTCGGTAGGCTCTAAGCCAGAAGCCACCAAGTTGGGGCTTACTTGATCAATGTTCCTGAAGCCAGGGTTGGCGGTAAGCGTGCCGTATAGCGTGTTGGCATTGTTGTTTGGCTGGGCTTGACCCGTTGGCAAAAACAATGGGTTGTAAATGCGCACTGGTTCACCCAAATCTTGGAAGGCCACCACATCGCGCACGTTTTGCGTAGCACCGGTGCGGTTGGTTACCCATACTTCCAAACGGGTAACTTGTACCTGAGAACTGATGTTAGGCAAGGTAGCCAAAGCCGCGTTGTAATTGCTACGGAAGGCTTGGGTAAGGAAGTAATGTCGGTTCTCGTCGTACTCGTCGGTAAATACCTCAAAGGTTTGTACCTGCGCACCATTCTCGATTTGGAGGTTTTGTGCGCGGGATTTTTGTTGAGAGAATACGTTAGATATGGTTAAGCGGCCAAACTGCAACTTGGTTGCCACGCCAAATAGGCTCTGGGAGCCTTGAATTAATGAGGTGGGTAGTGGGAAACTTACGTTACCCGCCTCAATACTGCGGATGATATCATCTTCTTGGCCTTCGTACTTCAGCTTTATCTGATTTTCGAAATCGAAAGTTGCGCCAGTATTATAGTTTAGGTTGATTTTCAACACGTCGGCAATGTTGCCTACTACACTCATGTTGATGTTCATATCAAAATCGAAACCACCTTGTTTGCGTGCTTGCTCGGTAAGTATAGGGTTATCAATTTTCTGTACGTTGCCGCCGAGGGTAATATCTACGTTACCACTAGGTTTGATGTCGATAATGGCACCGTCGCCAAAGAATCCTTTCTTCTCGGTATTCGGAATGATTTTCGGTATTATGCCTTGCTTCTCAACTAGTGTAATGGAGTTAACGCGCTCTTTGTAGTAATCCCTACGGGTTTCTTGCTCTTCATACTCCAAGTACTCCTCAAAGGTCATGTACACTGGCGGGCGAACCGGTACACCGTTCACCGTTTCGGTAATAATGAACCGGTCGGTTTCTACATCGTACTCTACATTCTTTTTAATGGCCGCGGGGTCATCAAGCATAAATGGGTTGTCGCCGCCGTCGGTTACGTGGTCGCCTTGGCGGTCTTCCAGTGGGTAGGGTAGTACAATGGGCTTACTAGTGTCGCCAGGTTCAACTGGGCCTAGTGGCACGGCTGGGTTGGCGGGGTCTGGCGTATCTACAGGCAAAGTAACCGGCCTATCGGGAAACAGGTATTCGTTAGGCCCGGGCGGATTCAAATACAAAACGGTGCTACCAGCGCCTATTGCTGCCGTAACAAACAAAAGCACCGCTCCTACTGCCAGTATGTAGCCTCTTCTTATCACTTATCCTCGGGGTCTCTTATAAAGCCTTTAGCGCCAGTTTAATAATCAATTCTACCGCAGCGTCCTTTTCTTCTGCCGCTAAAACCTTGTCAATTGCCTTTTCTGCTTGGTTGCGTTGGAAACCTAGAGCGACCAAGGCAGATAACGCTTCTTCTCTATTGGTATTGCTTCGGGTCGCCGAAATAATTTCGGGGCCGTCGGCGGTTTTAATCATCTTGTCCTTGAGTTCCAGTATAATACGCTGTGCGCTCTTGGCACCCACGCCCTTTATTTTTTGCAACTGTACCACATTGCCTTGTATGATGGCACGCTGTACCTCGCCCGGCGCCATTGACGACAATGCCAACCGCGCGGTTGCCGGGCCCACGCCCGAAACCGATATAAGGTGGGTAAACACTTGCTTCTCCAACTCATCGGCAAACCCGTACAACGTGTGCGAGGTCTCCGTAATGTGAAGGTAGGTATATACCAAGGCTTCATCCTTATCAAGTAGCTGGCTGTAGGTGTTCAGGCTTATAAATACCTGATAGCCAATTCCACCGGACTCCACGATGATATAAACAGGTGTTTTTACAGTAAGCTTACCATTTATGTAAGCAATCATTTACAATTCAGGGTTAGTCTGCGCAAAGGTAAAATTTTGATAACACTTTTTAACAGTGCTTCCACACGTAATATTGCATAAGGGGATAATAAATTAGACAGGATGGGTGGTTTGCGTGCCTTAATGGAGATAATCCAAAACTTAACGGGTGTAAAGGGACGACCTAGCTCTGCATCAACTTACTGGTTTTTATAGTTAGTGAACTAGTATCAAAAATTACTGGTTCTAGTTTTTGCCTGATATATAAAACCACCCTATGCACCCGCTCCGCTATCTTACCTTTGCTATTTTTTTGCTCTCGGCAACTTTACTTTCTGGCCAAACGGCTAAGCGGTACCTTACAGTTGAGCACTTTACCAATACGCGGTGCTCTTCGTGTGCGGCTCAAAATCCGCAGCTTTTTACTACCCTCAACAATAATCCCGGTCAGGTTCACCATCTATCCATACACTCCATAGTACCCTATGCGGCTTGTGTATTTTATCAGCACAACACCGTGGGCAACAACACCCGGAGGAACGTGTACGCCATCAACTCAACCCCCACTACTTATACCAATGGCCTTATCAAGGGTATCGGTGGCCCTAGCTTGTTTCCACAAAGCAGGGTTGATGATTTGAAGAACAGCACCAGCCCCATCCGCATACAAGTATCTGAAAGCATCGTAGGCAACACGGTTAATATTAACGTAAAGGTTAAAACGTTTCAAGCTTTTAATAATACCAACCTACGCATGTATGTAGCCATTGCTGAACAGCAGATACAGTATAATGCGCCTAATGGGGAGCCCAACCACTACAATGTTTTTCGTACCATGTTGCCTAGCGATGCCGGCCAGGCATTTTTGCCAGCCGCGGTAGGGCAAGAGCTCAACCAAAACTATAGTGTGGCCATCCATCCTGATTGGCAAGCTTCGCAATTGTTTGCGACCGTGTTCATCCAAGATACCGTTACTAAAGAAATTTGGAACTCGGGCACCCGGTTCGACTTGATTATTGATGCTACCATTACTGGCACCGATTGCGCCAATGCCGCCAATGGCTCGGCAAGTTTGCAAGTATCAGGCGGTACCCCACCGTACACTTACCAGTGGACTGGGGGCGGGGCAGCCAATTCGGCCAACGGCCTTGTCAATGGTGCCTACCCGGTAACCGTAACTGATGCTGCCAACCGAGTGTATATTGATACCATAACCATACCCGTAAGCAGCACCCTAGCCGCACAACTAAGCTACACCCCTACCACGGGCACCAATGGCACGGCAACGGTAGTAGCCAGTGGCGGCACCCCGCCTTACAGCTACTTATGGAGCAATGGCAACACTAGCACTACCGCCAATGGCTTGATGGAAGGTTATGCGGGCGTAACCATTACTGATGACAACGGCTGTAGCAGAAGTGATAGCGTTTTTGTAAGCAGGCTTACTGTAACTGCCACTGTAACGGATGTGCAGTGTTCTGGCGGTACTGATGGCTCCATTAAGCTATCCGTATCAGGCGGGGTAGCACCCTACACCTATGCTTGGGCAGGTGGTGCTACAACCGATTCCATCGGCGGATTGATGGCGGGCAGCTACCTGGTAACCGTAACTGATGATAGCTCGAATGCCTTTGAAGGCAACTTTACCGTAGGCTCGCCTGCTGAAATATCCATAAGTATAACCACTACAGATGCCATAGGAAGCGGTAGCAATGGCAGCGCCAGCGCCCTAGTAACTGGCGGCACAGGCGCGTATAGCTTTAACTGGAGCAACGGCGCCACCGTAACCGATGTAATGCAGCTGGCAAGCGGTACCTACACCCTTACCATAACTGATGCAAATGCTTGTGAAAAGACGGCGACCGCCACCGTGGGCCAGCTAACAGGCATTGGGCAAGACCCTGCCGCACCAGCGATGCGTATATACCCTAACCCGATAAGCAATAGCATCCATCTGGAGAGCAATCTTCCCTTGGCGGGCACTACCGTGACAGTAATCAATCTATTGGGTGAGCAAGTACTATTACAAACCCTTGCAGACGCGACCTACACCGCTACCATAAACACCACTACCCTGCCCGCAGGAACCTACTTGGTAGTATTGCAACACCTTAACCAACAGCAAGTATTGCGGGTGGTGAAGTATTGAGATTTGGGGGGTGTTTAATTTATAGCCTATCGTAATGGGTACTTTTAATACCTAGGCAGGCTTCCTTATAATCCAAAACTCCCTCATCACGTTTAATATTAAGCCACCCTTTTATCATCATATAATCTGCCGAGGGCGGGACGTCTACGGAAACTAGCGTCTTTATATGACTACCTTCCCAAGAGCAACCCTTTGCTAAAAGCCAATCGGTTACTGTTTCTAGCTCATTCTCAATTAATATTACTATTTGAATAGTGCTATGACCAGAAGCCTGTACTAGTTCATCAAAGTAAAGAGCGCCACCTTCAATGGCCACCTTTACGATATCACCCCACGCGATGTTATTGGCAAAAAATGGGATGTTATCTATCTGATAATGTTCTCCGACTTTATTCGCGTGAACGCTTTCAATTCCTATTTCATCATCTATCTTATAAACCAAAAGTATCTTAGGCATAGCAATGGTCTTAAGGCTTGATTTTTTCACTTCCTCACCACACAATCCCCAATTACCAGCACATCCATACCGCAGCCGTAAAATGCCGATACAGCATCGATTGGGGAATGCACAATCGGCTCGTTGTCGCGGTTGAAGCTGGTGTTGAGCACCACGCCGTGGCCGTTGAGGTCTTTCAGGTGTTTGAGTAGTTGGTAGTATAGTGGGTTTTGCTGTTGATTTACCGTTTGTATGCGGGCGGTGTTGTCGATGTGGGTGATGGCTGGTAATTGGGTTTGCGCCGGTGGCTTCACGTTGTAGGTGATGGTCATGCAGGGGGCCACTTCTTGGTCGCCCTCGAAGTAGAGGTGTGCGTCCTCTTCCAACACCGAGGGGCAGAAGGGCCTAAACGACTCCCGGAACTTGATTTTGAGGTTCACCAGCTCTTGCATATCGGGGTCGGTGGGGTTGGCAAGGATGCTGCGGCAACCCAGTGCTCGCGGGCCAAATTCATCTCTACCTTGAAACCAGCCCACCACTTTGCCTTGGTGTATAAATTGGGCGGCGGATAAGGCAGGATTGTCCACTCGTATATAGTTTATCTGCAACTGGTCCAGTATCTCGGCAATGCGGTGGTTGCTGTATTCGCGGCCCCAATAAACATTGTCGGTAGCCACGGGTTTTTGCCCCGCTTCTGCCGAAGCCAGCCATGCGGCACCAAGCGATATGCCCGCATCGCTGCTGGCGGGTTGTACAAAGATGGCAGTTACTTCTGGCAGGTCCATCAGCTTTTGGTTGGCCACGCAATTGAGCGCCACGCCACCCGCTAGGCACACTTTATGGATGCCCGTTTCAGCAATATAATGCTTCACCACATTAATAATCGCCTGCTCCAAGTGGCGCTGCGCTCCGGCGGCAATATCCTTAAACCGTGCATCTAGTGGTTCGCCCTTGCGGCGGTTGGTACCCAGCTCGTCCATCAACTTTTGGTTGAAGAACATCTCTTGCTTGCTGGGTTGTGGCTGACCTGGTTTAATTTCTACTAAATAGCTGGTGTCCAATTCGTATTGGCCGTGGTCTTTCAGTTTCAGTAGCCAGTCGAAATCGTAGTTATCCGCATCGCCATAGCTGGCAAGACCCATCAGCTTGTATTCGTCGCTATCTTTCTTGAAGCCGCAAAACTGGGTAACCAAACTATAAAACAGCCCCAAGCTATTGGGCCGCTCAAAGCGGTGCAGCAGCTTCAGTCCATTGGCATCACCGATGCTTATTTGGGTGCAAACCCCATCACCAGAGCCATCAATGGAGATAACCAATGCCTCGTCATAACCCGAATGATAAAACGCGCTGGCCGCATGGCAATCGTGGTGGTGATAACGCTCTATACGGGGCACATAGCTAAACGTATTTTTAAAGTAGCCCGTGAGCACCTCTTGGTATTGGTCGCCCCAAGTGCTGCCGTGGGTGGCTACTATGCCGATGTCTTGTATAGTTATCTCGCCAATGCTCAATACCTCAACAATGGCGCGTTCTGGCAGTTGGTTGGGTGAGTTTTTGATGCGGTTTAGGCGCTCTTCTTCAATGGCAGCAATCACCACGCCGTCTTTCACTAGCACGGCCGAGATATCTTGATACCCCATGCGCACGCCACCGTTTATACCGAGTATATACATTAGCGGCCGTGTTTATAGTATTTAAGGTAGGTTACCCGTGGCAACAGGTTCATTTGCGCCATGACCCAGACCGCGGGGCGGGCAAGTTTTATCAATGGGTAGCTGGTAGGTAAGTCGTGGAAGTCGACAGCAGGCTGGGCCAAGTAGCCATCAAACTGCTCCTGTGTAATGCCAAGGCGCTTAATGCATAGTTGAATCACTTTTGGGTCTTCGATGCCATAGATGCCGTGGGCACGTCCCAGCGCATCCTCGCGTTTCATCTGCCCGGAGCGCACCAATGCCGAGTCGCTGTTCATGTTCATATCGATGTTGAACTTCACCCTGTGCACGTACTTAATGAGCGCATGGTAAAGATCATCAAAGTAATGCGCACCGGGATATACCCACTCTAGGTTCTCGGTAATGATTTTCTCGGCGGTCGGGCGGTGGTAATCGCTATAGTACATCGGCGTGAACGTGCGGATGCCGCGTTGAATGGTGTAATAGAACATCTCACGCACGCCCATATTAAAGCCTGGGTCGTTGGGTGTCCAAGGGCGTAACGGTAGGTCGCTGTACATTTTGTGCACCGAGCGCAGGTAGTCGCCATCAAAGTACGCCCATGATAGCGGTTTCACCCCTTCAGTCCTAAACGATTGCCCTATCAAGATATACTTCACATCCTCCTTCGCCGCCACACCGAAGAGCGACGAGGCAATGCCGATATCCGTACCCAAATTCAAATCGGGGCAAGATGCTTGTAGAAAGTCAATTTTCAGTTGTTTGCCCTCGCGCCAGTCGCTAGTAATGGTGCGCAGCTCCACGCCCAGTATGTTGCAAGCGTTTATCATATTCTCGCCAGCCACTGGGTTGTCGAACCCGTCATTAAAGTGCACGGCAATCGGGCGCAGGCCCCATTCCTTTACTACTTTCCAAAGCAGGTAGGTACTGTCTCGTCCACCACTGATACCCACTACGCAATCAAACTTCTTGCCCTTTCCGGCCTTTTTTACCTTGGCAAATATGTCATTCAGTATGGCTTTGCCTTTCTCCCCGTTCGGGAACATGCCATCTAGCTTGTCCCACAGGTGGCAGAAGTTGCACTCGCCTTTATGGTCAAAGCTGATGCCCGGCACGGTACTATCCTGCACGCAGCGGCTGCACACTTGGTAGGTAAGGTCGGCATGTAGCTTGCCGTTTACCACCACGCCCTTTTGGCCTATTTTATATGAGTTCGTCAAAGTGGTAGCCTTTGTTTTTCAGCATTTCTCCTATTTGGGTGCCCTTCTCCTTGCGTTCGGGCACTTCAAACTCAATAGTACGCAATTCCCCGGCAAATTCATTAAACTGCCCTTTGCTCAGCACGCCTTCTTTGCCTACTACCAAGCTACAGCCCACCATCTTCTTACCTTCATAAGGGCCGCCCACTATATAGCCCACGCTGGTAGTGCTCACCACCACTATATCGTACAGTCGCGCTAGGATGCTGAATGGCTTCTCCCACTTATCTCGGTATGGGTCGTCTTCCTCGGTTATGTGGTAGTCCACCGTCCATGAGCTAGGCGACAATATAAACTGGGCACCCATGCGGGCCAACGTGTGGCCAATGTGCAGCGAGTCGTCATAGTTATCGGCGCAAACGTTGAGGCCGATTTTGCCAAACGGCGTATCAATCACATTAAGCGTTTGACCGATTTGGTAAAATGGATGCTCCACCACCAAAAGGTTGATTTTATGGTGCTTGCCAATGATGTTGCCTTGGTTGTCAATCAACAGGGCAGTATTATAATTCACCTCGCCTACTTTCTCTGTAAGCCCTACGCAGATGTAGATATTGTGCTTTTTGGCCTCCTCAACAAACACGTTGCTAAACGGGCCGGGGATGGGCTCACTTTCGGTGTGGGCACTGGGGTGTGTCCAAGCAAAATCAATGGTTTCCGGCAGCAAAATAATGTCGCAACCTTCTTTCGCAGCTTTGGCTATCAGCTTTTGTGCGCGCTCAATATTGCGCCATGGTTCGCCGCCTTCAACCAACAATTGCCCTAAGCCTATTTTGACCTTCATATGTGCCGTATATGTGCGGCTTAAAAATACTTAATTTATTGGTTGAAAAATAAAAAAGCCAGGCGCTCAAACCCATTACATATCATGCTCTTACAAGGCCCTCTTGCCATATGTTTGTAATAGAAAAACAGCATAAAAGCCGCCACGAAATTTGGGTTGTTATTAGTATTGCCTCATTCTATTAATTTACCAAAGCCAAACAATATGAAAGTTCCATTCACATAAACCTGTGCTTTACACATTTATAGCTATCCGCCTTTCGAAACATTAACATAAGAAATCTTGCGTTAACTATTTGTTTTTCGTATGTTTAGCCAAGAATGATATGATTATTTTAAAAAAGGAAAATTACAAAAAAGAGGAAATGAAAATTACGTTCGTCGCCATAGGAACTGAGCAATTAGCCATAAGCTTGTTGTCGGCCATTTTGAAAAGAGAAGGGCACGAGGTCGGTTTGGCTTTTAGTGCAGCACTCTTTAACGATCGGTTTAACTTGGAAATTGAATGGCTGGGCAAAATATTTGACGATAGGGAGGAGGTAATAAAGGCTATCCGCAAACAACAGCCCGATATACTTGCCTTCACGCCACTTACCTCAACCTACCAATGGATGCTGGGTATTGCCCGCGAAGCAAAAATTATTTTCCCAAATATTAAAACGGTTTGGGGCGGAGTTCATGTATCTGCAGTGCCCGAGCGTGTATTGGCAAAACCTGAGGTGGATTATGTAGTAGTGGGTGAGGGTGAAGTCTGTTTCCCACAAATTGTAAGGCGCATAGAGAGCGGGTATACAGAAGAGCCGATAGTAAATACTCGTTTTAAGGCTAAAGATGGCCGTATTGTTCGCGGTGAACAAGCTGGGTTTATCCAAGATCTGGATTCTTTACCCGCTTTCGATAAGGTTTTGTGGGAAGAACACATAAGGGTAAACGATTTATGGCTAACCATGGCATCTCGTGGCTGCCCTTATCGTTGTACTTTCTGTTTCAACAACTTTTTCGCCGAACTGCCCGATAGTAAAAAAGACAAGGGAAAATATGTGCGCCAGCGAAGCGTTGAACACATGATGGACGAATTGATTGAGGCCAAGCAGCGGTACAACATCAAAATGGTAAATTTTCAAGATGATGTATTTACCGTGAATAAGCCTTGGCTTAAAGAGTTTTTAATTCGGTACAAAAACGAAATAGGGGTTCCATTTCAATGCCTTACGCACCCTAAATATATGGATGACGAGGTAGCGCAGTGGATGGCCGACGCAGGGGGTAGTTTTGTGCAAATGGGCGTGCAGAGTATGGATGATGACCATAAGCGAGGCACACTAAAAAGATACGAAAGTGGCGTGCATATTGAAAAGGCATTGAAAGCCATGAACGATGCGGGCCTTAAACCTAAGGTTGACCATATGTTTGGGTTGCCTGGCGAGCCTATTTCGGCACAAGAAACAGCGCGAAAGCTATATGCCAAGGAAACCCCAATGCGCATCCAAACTTTTTGGACCTGCTTTTTGCCCGGTACTGAAATGATGAACAATGCTATTGCCGCCGGTGAGCTAAGCGAAGAACAGGTGGATAGAATTTATGAAGGGAAAGAATTCTTTTTTTATCGGAACGAGAAAAACGTAAAAGACAAGGAAATGGGCAAAACCTACCTTGCCTATGAATTTTTGTTTAAGGTTTTCCCAATAGTGCCAAAAGCATTAAGGGTGAAAATGGAAGTAAAACACGTAAGATGGATGCCTGCTATTTTAAGCAAAATGGTGGCTTTCATGGTGGATTTGCTTGTAGGACTAAGTACCCTTAATCCAGAGTTTTGGGCTTATGCTAAGCATAATTTGTTCCATTTGTACTCATTCTTTATCAGAAAATTGGGATTTGCAACACCGAGAGCAACCCAGATAAGAAAGAACTATATGCCGCAGGCAAAACAAATGACTAAAGATTTTAAAGAGCAGCAACAGTATGCCAAAGTATCTTGATGGTCAGCAATGGTAACTTGCAACACTAGAAACAGTCGTATTTTGAAAAAATAAGGAGAGAGGGCAAATGTCCTCTCTTTATTTATACTACCCTTTTACATTTGCTAGTAATCAGCCACTGCGCAAAGCTTCATCAAACCTACCCCACTCCCCTTCCCACAAAAACCTCCTATCTTTGAAGGCTGCTAGCTATTGTCTAGCTGCTCATTCCTAATTCCTAGTTTACTCAACACAATGAAAGTAAAACCCTCTATCCCCAAGGGCACCCGCGATTTCGGGCCGAAGGAGGTTTATAAGCGCAACTACATCTTCGGCACCATCCGCAAGGTGTTCGAAAAGTTTGGCTACCAGCCACTGGAAACGCCAACTATGGAGAACCTGGAAACCCTCACCGGCAAATACGGTGAGGAGGGCGACCAACTGCTGTTTAAAGTGCTGGATAGTGGCGACTACCTGAAAGACGTGAAGCCTGATGTATACGAGAGCAAGGATGCCAAGAAGCTGTCGTTTGCCATTAGTGGCAAGGGTTTGCGGTATGATCTCACCATACCTTTTGCAAGATTCGTGGTGATGAACCAGAACGATATTGCCTTCCCCTTCAAGCGTTACCAGATACAGCCCGTATGGCGTGCCGATAGGCCACAGAAGGGTCGCTACCGGGAGTTTTACCAATGCGATGCCGATGTGGTGGGCACCAACAGCCTGCTGAACGAAGCAGAGCTGACACAGATATACGATGAGGTATTTACTAAGCTGGGCCTAGAGGTAATTATCAAAATCAACAACCGCAAGCTATTGGCTGGCCTAGCCGAAGTGGCGGGCGTAAGTGACCAACTGGTACACCTAACTGTAGCTATTGATAAGCTAGATAAGATAGGTATTGAGGGCGTAACGAAAGAGTTGGTAACCCGTGGCATCAACCCTGAGGTGATGCACTTTTTTATAGAAAGCCAAGGCTTAGAGAACAAGGAAAAGCTGGCTAAGGTAAAGGAGCACTTAAAGCACTCCCAGACTGGGCTACAAGGCGTAGCCGAGATGGAGATGCTGTTTAATTACTTGGAGATAGCACACCTTTACCGCGCCAAGGTAGAGTTTGACCTCACCCTTGCCCGTGGACTGAACTACTACACCGGTACCATCTTCGAAGTGAAGGCGGTAGGTGTGGAAATGGGCAGCATCGGCGGCGGCGGTCGGTACGATAACCTTACCGGTATGTTCGGCCTGAACGGCGTTTCGGGGGTGGGTATCTCGTTTGGCGCAGAGCGCATTTACGACGTGCTGGAAGAGTTGAACCTGTTCCCGCCCGATGTTACACAGGCTACTACGGCGCTATTTATCAACTTTGGTGGCGAGTTTGAGAAGGCGGCGTTTGGCTACCTGCAAAAGCTGCACATGGCCGACATTAGCGCAGAGCTGTTCCCCAGCGACGATAAGATGGCCAAGCAGATGAAATATGCCAACGCTAAGAACGTACACTATGTGATTTTTGTAGGCGAAGAAGAAGTAAAGCGCCAAAAACTGACCGTGAAGAACATGATAACCGGTGAGCAAAACGAGCTCAACATAGAACAATTGGTTATCTTGTTGAAACAAGAAGCATGAGCAAACCCTTCCATATAGGTGCCGGTCCGTTGACCATGCAGCAGCTACGAGCGCTGTTGGCAGAGCCACACCATTTGGTACTAGCCGATGAGGCACGCGAGCGCATTACCAAGTGCCGCGAGTATCTAGAGGGCAAGCTGCGCGACACGGATAATCTATACTACGGCATCAACACGGGCTTTGGAAGTATGTGCGATATTGCCATCGACAAGAGCCAGATTGAGCAACTACAGGAGAACCTGGTACTGAGCCACTCGTGCGGCATCGGGGCGCTGGTGCCGAAACCCATCATCAAACTAATGCTGTTACTCAAGGCACATGCCCTGGGCCTCGGCCATTCGGGTGTGCGGGTGGTAGTGGTAGAACGGTTGCTGGAGCTTTATAACAAAGATATTATCCCCGTTATCTATGAGCAGGGCTCGTTGGGCGCTTCGGGCGATTTGGCACCGCTGGCGCACTTGAGCTTGCCATTAATTGGCCGTGGAGAAGTATACTACAATGGGCAAACCGTCGCATCTTCCGAAGCCTTGAAAGCCGAGCGATTACAGCCGCTCACACTGAAAGCCAAAGAAGGACTAGCGCTACTGAACGGCACGCAGTTTATGGCGGCTTATGGGGTGGAAACCCTGCTGCTGGCAAAACGCCTCACAGCCAACGCCAAC
Source organism: Sphingobacteriales bacterium (assembly GCA_027483645.1). Classification (GTDB taxonomy): domain Bacteria; phylum Bacteroidota; class Bacteroidia; order Chitinophagales; family CAIOSU01; genus CAIOSU01. The sequence continues at coordinate 120,982 of JAIXUD010000011.1, read as the reverse complement.
ATGATAGCGGCCGTATCATTGGATGCTTTTGATGCTAAAACCGAATCTTTCCACACTCTCATACACCAAGTACGGCCTTTTTCTGGTCAAGCAATGGCAGCGCAGCACATCCGCGAATGGCGCGAAGGCAGCGCGATTGCCGAAAAGCATAAGCCTTACGTGCAAGACCCTTACTCGTTTCGCTGCATACCACAAGTACACGGTGCCAGCGTGGATGTGGTGCAACATGTGGCGCAGGTGTTCGAGACCGAAATCAACTCAGTAACCGATAACCCGCTCATTTTCCCTGAAGAAGACGAGATACTATCAGGCGGCAACTTCCATGGACAGCCGCTGGCTTTGGCGCTGGATTACCTAAAGCTGGCTTTGGCAGAATATGGCTCCATTTCAGAAAGGCGCACGTATCAACTCATATCGGGCAGCCGTGGCCTGCCGCGCTTCTTGGCGGCGGAAGAAGGCCTTAACTCTGGCCTGATGATACCACAGTATACGGCAGCATCATTGGTAAGCCGAAGCAAGCAGTTGTGTAGCCCAGCATCAATAGACAGCATACCCAGCAGCGCCGGGCAAGAAGACCACGTAAGCATGGGTGCCAACGCCGCCGTGCAAGCCTACCAAGTAGCCGAGAACACCGAGCGCATCCTTGCCATTGAGCTGCTTACCGCCATGCAAGCGCTCGACTTCCGCAAGCCGATACTCAGCAGCCCCCGCATCGAAAAGCTACGTGCCGACTACCGCGCCGTGGTTACCTTCAATGCACAGGATAGGGAGCTGTACAAGGATATGGAGGCGACGGTGGGGTTTTTGAGGGGCAGGGGTATTAACCGGCTTATTAATTAGCCAAACTGCAATTAACAGCTGCAATAACGTCGCATTACAACCTTATTACCCTTTTGGTAAATTTCGTATTCGCAACCAATGTCCGCGCCGGGACCTTCATTACTAATTGGTACGAAGCAATTAATGGCTTTTTTCTCTTTGTTCCAAATAGCATCCCCCGTTAGTTCTTGCAACATTAAAAACAATAAATATACCTCTTGCAAAGCGTGATTTTCAAATTCAATGGTATTAACAGTAAAACTGTTGCCCTCGCTACAAGCACCTTCGGTAAAGTAGGTAATGCCGTTGGCAAAGTTAGTTGACCAATTACTGATGCAGGTATCAGGTACATTGCCATAATTTATAGGTCTTAAATCGCCGGCATAATTGTGCAAGAGGTAATCGATGAAGTCTTCATGGTAAGCTTCATTGTTAGAATAAGTAATTAACGACCCGGGTACAAACCCACTCAAATACCCCGAGAACACGTACCCTACTTGCCCCTTATAATCCACCTCCACCCAAAAACCCTTAATGCTAAACCCCGCAAACTCGGTAACTGAATAAGCAAGAGTGCTATCCACATCAGCCAAAACAATTACTTGCCCCTCTTTGGGGATGGCGGCTAGTTTAGCAGCTTTGGTGCCCGCTTCGCTGCGCAGGTTGAGACCACTGTGGGCGGCGACATAAAGGGTATCGCCTTTGGTTTGGGCGAACGATGCTAGTGTGAATAAGATTAAAAAGGTGATAATAACAACCCTTTGCTTAAAATAAAGTTACTATTTTCCGTGCCTTTTTCCGTGCTCGCCGTGGTTTATTATTTTTAACAACCGAAGAGACGGAATATAACGGATACAAACCCTGGTTCACCCGCGACTCCAGTCGCGTGGTGCTTGAGTCATAGAGCCTTTGGCTCGCTAAAACAAACATTATGAATGAGCAAGTAACCCAATACATCAACGAAGCTCCCGAAGAGCATAAGCAGATTATGCATGAGCTGCGCCAACTACTTCACGAGGCCGTGTCCCAAGTGGAGGAAAGCTTTAAGTGGAGCCGCCCCATTTTTAGCACCCATACCTCATTTGCGTATTTGTTGGCTAACAAGAACCATGTAAATCTCGGTTTTAACGATGCCAGTAAGCTAAACGACCCGAAAGGACTGCTGGAAGGCACCGGCAAAGACATGCGCCACATCAAGATTAAGAAGGTGGCGGATATTGATAGGGAGTTGATGGTTGAATGGTTTAAGGCTGCGGCGAAATAATTCTTCTTAATCTCCGTAATTAAAGTCTACACCTCTTTAAATCCATCGCCGCAAAAGCTACCGGTTCAGTTCAATTTCTTCCAGAACACTATTTTATCCTCGCCTTCTTTATAAAAGTCTCTTATTCGGGCTTCTCTGTTGTAGTTGCACTTATCATAAAACTGCCTGGTTAGCTCAAATTCGGATAGCCCTGAAGTTTCCACCAGTAGTATACGTTCCCCTTTTTCATTTAACAAATTTTCGATGTGTTGCATTATTGCCGATCCGATGCCTTGGCCTTGCAAATCTTTGTGAACCGCTATCAAATACAGATTGTAAGTGCCTTCGGTCATTCTTTCAGGTGCGCAATATGCCACCGCTATGGGCCGCCCATCTACTACTTGGGTTAGCCAAATGTCTTTCGAGTCTTTGTTGGTTAAATAGTCGGAAAGCATTTCATCCAATAACTCAGATGGAAACATTTCGGTAGAATCAATTACCGCTTTCAATTGGCTTAAATCCTGAGCTATAACTTTTCTAATAGTTGACATGATGCGTTATTTTTTGGTTGCCCGGCAAAGGTATAAGGGCGGACGCAATTAAGATTGTAACATTCTGCTATTGTATGCCTTGGCCGGGCTTATACCTAGCATTGCTTTGAAACTTCTGATAAAGTGCGGTTGGTCATAAAAACCTGCCCTATAAAGGGATGCAAACAAATCCTCTTCTTTGCTCAAATGGTTTTTGATGGTTAGCTTCAACTTATTCCAGATGAGATATCGTTTTAATGATACCCCAACATTGACTTTAAATAGATGGGATATCCTACTTTCTGATAAGCCTACCGCTTGTGTTATCAAGTGCATCATCTGTTTATACTCGATGTTGTTGCTCCCCATTAAAAGGATAACATCAATCACTCTGCTGTCATAGTTTTGCATCATTTCTGCATCCGCAAGTATCGACACTAAATCAGTAAGTAATTTTAGGTGGTTACTTACATCCGTTTGGCAACAATGGCCATTATCTAGCAGGAAGCCGTTTACTGAAAGCTTTCCGATAACCAAGAGGTCGTGATATTCAATCATTGCCATTCTAACCGAACTGTTTGCATTGATTGAGATTTTATGAGCCACATTTCTATCCACTACTGCAAAAGTTACCTTTTCATAATGATGCTCAGCCGTTGAAAATGAAAAATTTCCTGTTGAAGCAACTATGATTTCGATAGCAGGATGACTATGCAATTCGGTTTCCAGCTCCGTTAGGTCAAATAGATACAGCCCTCTATGGGTGTCAAAGTTTAGAATGTTCATTTTGGTTAACATTACCCGCTGTATAGCGCCGTTCGAGTGGTTTAAATATCACACCGCCTTAAACTGCTCAAACCCCTCGCCGCAATTATTACACTTAAACATGGCGCGGCAAAGCGTGGGGCCAAAAGGGGATAGCAAGGTAGTGTTGTGGCCGAAACAGTTGGGGCACTGAGCGTTCTCCAAATCGGCCATGCTGATGGTGCCGCAATGGCGCTTGGGTGGCGATAGGCGGAAATCTTTAAGTTGCTGCAAGCCACGTTCCGAAACCATGTTGGAGTTCCAAGGGGTGGTATAATCCACTACTACTTCCACGGTATCAAAACCTAGTGCTTCCACGGCTATTTGCACTTCGTGCTGCATGTGCTTGATGGCGGGGCAGCCAACGAAAGTGGGCGTCATGGTTACTTTGGCGCTGTTATTCTCACCTACTTCAATCTTGGTAATAATACCCAAATCCACCACCGAGATAACCGGTATCTCGGGGTCTTTCACCTCTTGGAGGGCCATTAAAATCTGCGCTTCTGTAGCCATGGCTTAAATATGGGGTATGAAATGTGAAATAAGAAAATCCGTGTTTCGATTAACCACTAAGAACACTAAGAAAATACCACAAAGAGCACTAGATTTATCCTTGTGTCTCTCGTGCTTTACTTTGTGTCCTTTGTGGTTTAACACATCATACTATTTCTTATTTCACCTTTCTTATTTCTCATTTGAACTCACCATTCCGCCTCTGGGTCTATACTGAACACCTCGGTCATCTCTTTTAAGAGTGGGGCAAGGTACTCGGTATGGTAGCCTTTACGGCCGCCATAGGAGGTTTTGTCGTGTACTATTTCAGGCAGCTTCAATCCAGCTGCCTCAATCACCGGGGCAATGCTCGCCAGCCAACGCTCTTTCAACACGGCCTCCCCTTCAAAGTAACCATGTTGAATCAGCTCTTGTTCCATATCAACGGGTTCGAAGATGCCCATGGCCAATGGGAACGCCTCGTTCAGTGCGGTTTGCATGCGGGCCTTGCTTTCTTCGGTGCCTTTACCGAGTTTCTTCATCCAAGTATCGGCGTGCAGCACATGGTACTTCAACTCGCCACGCACCTTTACCGACAACTGCGCCAACGCCGGGTAAGCCGACTTGGTAAGCATATCGAACCGCGCAAAAGCTGCATGGTCAAACAAAAAGTGGCGCACCAGGCTAAAATCGTATTCGCCGATGGGGTATTCCACCAAGTGGCAACACTTAAACTGGGTTTCCGTGCGGTTAAAAGCAACCTTATCGGGGTGGCCTTCACCCATATCGGTATGCAGCAATTGGTAAAGCTGGTAAGCCAGCCCCACCTTATCCTGCGCCATACTAGAGAAGGCGATGTCCTCTTCAAGCACGGGGCCTAGGCCGGTCCATTCGCTGTTTCGGTGGCCGAGGATTAGGTTGTCGTCGGCAATGGTGTATAGAAAGTCTTTTAAGCTCTGCATTTCTATTTCTTTATAAAACCAAAAAGTCGGGCGTCATTGCGAGGAACCTGACAAGCTTTTCGCGCAGGCAGGTGACGCGGCAATCCCTATGTTTTCGGTGTTGTGTGATTAGTTCTGTGCTTATTATAAATCATGCTTAGTGGCAAGGGATTGCTTCGTCACTCCAATCTCGCGAAAAGCTCGAAAGTCGTTCCTCGCAATGACGGGTGTTGTTTGAAATTACGGCCACGTAGGCTTACGCGTTCTTTTGTCTCTCTTGATACTCCTGTATCCTATCCCTCACTTTGTAAATCCCTGCTTCCCTGTGCGTTTTATCAGGTGTGGTGGCGAACATATCTTCGTCTTCTAGTTGGAAAGCTACGATGTCAGTGGTCTTCACTACCCACATGTTTACGCACCTACCGCGACGGCCATACTGCTCCTTGGCGAAAATGAGCGCCATATCTTGGTCTGGTGCATGTAGGGAGCCGACGTGCTGGTGATGTTTGCCGCGCTTTTCTTGTAGAAATACCTCAAAAGTTCCCCAATACTCGTTGGGCTTTACCGTGCTTTCGCCTTGGGGCAAATCGAGCCGCTGTATGCGCGGGTCAAGGGAATTGTTTTCTTCACTCACTTTTATCCGTTTTTTTGAACCCGTTAATCCCGCAGAAGCGAACAGGTCGCTTCCACAGGACTTTCTAACAGCGGGTTAGAACTTTTTTTCGTATTATGTGAATAGGGCGAAAAGGTCCTATCCTGACATTCTTGTGCCCCGTTCGGGCGTACCGTGTTATGTGCAACCAAATTACGCCAACGGCACTGTAGTCTTAGTGTACGGCGTAGCCAACGCTTGGCGAACCCAGAGGCCGGTTTCTTCGGCCCATTTGCGAACGGCAAGACGCTCGGCATTGCACGGGCCGTTGCCTTTGATTACTTCGTAAAATTCGTCCCAATCAGGGTCGCTGAAGCTCCATTTGCCGGTCTCGGGGTCTTTCTTCAAATTCGGGTCAGGGAAATCGATGCCCACCTCGCGCACTTTCGGCACATACATGTCGAAAAACTGGTTGCGCATATCGTCGTTGCTAGCCATTTTCACTTTCCATCGCATCAACTGCTCGCTGTGTACCGATTCTTTATCGCTTGGGCCGAAGAAGTGGATAATGGGTTTGTACCAACGGTTTACCGCTGCTTGTAGCATATCGCGCTGTTGTTGCGTGCCAGTGGCAAGGAATACGAAAGCATCGTGACCTTGCTTTAAGTGGAACGCCTCTTCGGCACAAATCCTTTCCAGTGCACGGCAGTATGGGCCGTAAGAACCTTTGCTATTCGCCAATTGGTTTACAATGGCGGCGGCATCAATCAAAAAGCCGATAACGGTTACATCGGCCCAAGTTACGGCCGGGTAGTTGAACACGTTGCTGTACTTGCTTTTGCCGCTCAACAGGTCGTTAATCATCTGCTCGCGGGGCTTGCCAAGGGTTTCGCAAGCGGTATAAAGCAAGTGACCGTGTCCTATCTCATCCTGCACCTTAGCTATCAGCGCCATTTTGCGCTTAAAGTTTGGTGCACGGGTAATCCACGTGCCTTCTGGCAGTGAGCCAATAATTTCGCTGTGGGCGTGCTGCTCAATCATGCGAATGAGCTGCTTGCGGTACATGGTTGGCATCCAATCATGCGGCTCTATCTTTTCGCCACGGTCAATACGTGCCTGAAACTCAGCCAATTTTGCTGGGTCTTCCACCACAGCCTCGGGCTGTTTCTTTGTGGACTCTTCTTGGTGTATATATCCTCCTCCGTACATGGGCGTAAATTTTAAATGTGAAATCAGAAATGAGAAATATGAAACGGTAAATTAAATGTGGGGTATGAAATCAGAAGTATGAAATGGTAGTTGCTTTCTCTTATTCATATTCCATATCTGCTTTCGCATTTCTCATTTCATATCTCTTATTTGTTTAAAAGTCCTTCCAACAGGAAGTCGGCAATTTGCTCGGCAATTTGATCGGGGCTCAACGCGCCATCGGGGCGGTACCAAGTAGGTATACCGTTGAGTGTGCTGAATACCAACCTCATAGCAAAGCTCACCTGCACCTGGCGGAACACACCAGTTTCGATGCCTTCCTTCAGCAGCGCTTTAAAACGCTCTTCGTAATCTGCCCTTTGCTTTTTAAACTCCGTAAGCGATGGCTCGTTCAAGTGCCTCCATTCGTTGAAGAATACACTGCTAGCATCCAAGTTGCTAGCCACTACCCTAGTGTGGGCCGTAACCGCATGGCGGAAACGCAACTTTGGGTCGGTGGTACCGTTCTGCACCCTATCGTACTCATCAAAGAACTCATTAGCAATGCGGAAACAAATGTTCTGCAACAGTTCTTCCTTGCTTTTAATATGGCTATATAGGCTGGCGGCTTCAATACCGATGGCCTTTGCCAAGTCCCTCATACTGGTAGCGGCATAGCCCCTTTCGCGAAAGAGGTTTTGAGCTACTTGATTGATCTGATCCTTGCGGTTCAGGGTTTCAATGGTCATTTATGGGCAGTTGTCGGATTAAATAAACTAACGTTCGTTAGCAAAGATATTGTTATAACGTACAGGAAGCAAATTTTGTTGCAAAAAAATGGGGGGAGGTTGGTTAGGAGGGGGGGTTTGTATTTTGAGTGGGTTAAGACAGCCTATAAATACACGTCATTGCGAGGAACGACTTTCGAGCTTTTCGCGAGATTGGAGTGACGCGGCAATCCCATGCTACGAAGAATGATGGTCGATAACCAAGGAAATAAAACATAATACGATTAAGGTGTCAGTTATTGTGAATTTACTTCCATCCGCTGGGGATTGCCGCGTCACTTCATTGCGCGAAGGGCGCAAAGTCGTTCCTCGCAATGACGTTCGTTTAGAAGGCCTTCGTTATAAATACTGCGCAATGACGATACCTTATTTAATGTATGCGCTTCAGCTTAATATCCTTTGCCGGGGCAATAACCAAAGGTACCTTCTCGGTTTCTACGGAGCTGGTATCGAGGCCGAAGGCTTTGTGCTCAGGTAAACTGATTTTACGTAGCAGGTTATAAATATCCAACACTATTTGCTCATAAATAGGCAACTCATTATCGTTGGAAAGGATTTTTTCAATTACCACAAAGCGGAAATCACCAATAACATTGCGCTTGTTGAGCGATTCATATCGGCTGCTGATGTCCACTTCTTTCTCCTTCACCAAATCTTCTACCACCTTGCGGAAGAATAGGTTGATGCGTGGAGCCACTCGGAAACCAAGCTTGAAGTCCACCCGTATCACATCGTTATTTGCAATATGGTCTATCTTGTATGACATGGTGTAAGGCTCATCCACCACATCCACGTGCACAAACCAATAGATATCGGCCCGTTTGGGCTGCTTTTGCATGATGGAATAGATGATTTTGGTCTCAATCTCATCCTTTTTGTCGGCACTGGTTAGGTATACCAAGTGTGTAGCATATTTAGGTATGGATTGGTCTGTGCTCAACTGCTCTAGCAATGGCAAATACTCGTCAAGCTTGGTAAACTCCACGTAACGGTTACGAATGCGGCGGGCATTGTACCATACCCACATAATGGTGAGCAAGAATAGCCCGATGATAAGTGTAATGAAACCGCCATGGGCAAACTTATCCAAATTGGCCACCAAAAATGCAATCTCAATAGCACCATGCACCAATATAAAGCCAAAAATGAGGAATTTGTGGAAATGCTTTAAGTACATATAGTACACCACCAATATACTGGTCATAAGCATAGTAAGTACAATAGCTAAGCCATATGCTGCCTCCATAGCGCTCGACTCCTCAAAGTAAAGCACTACGGCTATACAGCCTACCATCAACATCCAATTAACGAATGGAATGTATATCTGTCCTTTTGCCAAACTGGGGTAGTCGATACGTACCTTAGGCCAAAAGTTGAGGCGTATGGCCTCGTTTATTAGTGTAAATGAGCCCGTAATTAAAGCTTGGCTGGCTATAATAGCCGCAAGGGTGGCTATTATAATACCTGGTAGCAAAAACCATTCAGGCATGATGGCATAAAAAGGGTTTGTGCCTTTCTCAAGTACCTGTCCATCAAACTGAAGCAACCAAGCTCCTTGGCCAAAGTAATTAAGCAACAAAGCTGTTTTAACAAAACCCCATGATACCCGAATGTTTTGCTTGCCGCAGTGGCCCAAATCGGAATATAGTGCCTCTGCACCCGTAGTACACAAAAACACAGCCCCCAATAACCAAAAACCACCAGGATACTCTACCAACAGTTGATAGGCATAGTAGGGGTTCAAGGCTTTTAAAACACTTATATTTCCTACTAGTTGTATGCTACCCAACACGGCCAACATTACAAACCATACGAGCATTACCGGGCCAAATAGTTTACCTATCTTGCTGGTTCCAAATTGCTGGATTACAAACAGGCCCACCAAAATCGCTATTACATAAGGCACAGTATTGAACTCACCTAGCCAATCTAAACTCTTTAAACCCTCAATAGCCGAGGAGACGGAAATAGGGGGTGTAATAATACCATCGGCCAACAAAGTGCTACCGCCAATAATTGCAGGTATCATCAGCCATTTCTTTTTGGTTCTTCTTACCAAGGTATACAGCGAGAATATACCACCTTCGCCTTTGTTATCAGCCTGCAAGGTAAGGTAAACGTATTTAATGGTGGTTTGCATCGTTATCGTCCAAAAGATGGCCGAGAGCCCGCCCAGCACTACCAGTGCATTTATAGGGTTTGGCAGGTTATCAGGCCCGTGGCCGATAATAGCCTTCATTACGTATAAAGGCGAGGTTCCTATGTCGCCATAGATGATACCCAGGGTAATCAGTAATCCTGCGGCCGAAAGCCTGTGGGCGCTACTGTTATGGTCCATTTCACTAGTAAGTTTTTGATAAGATCCCTAGAGGCTGCTATCAGATAGGTTGGTAACAGGATGGCCTTATCACGGGCAAATTTGAGAAAATATTAGGGAATGTAGGTGTTTTGGAGGAAATATTAATTTGGCAATAACCTTAAGAGTGTTGCTAAGGCTTGAAGTGGGAGTATCATCAAGGCATAAAAATTTCTTTTTAAAGACTCATTTGTCGCTGGTTGAAATTTATTCTCAGCCAAATAAATGGCGTTGGTCAGTTTCAATTTTCCAGCCTCCTTGTACATTTCACTAAAAGAATCGTACTTTTAACTAACAATTTCAGCAAATGGACTTTTTATATCTCGCAATAGGGTTGGTACTCGGCGCCGTGGTGATATTTTTCTACCTCAAATCGAAGAAGGAAGAGGGGGTTACGGACACTACCGAACTGGATGCCCTCCGCCAGCAAAACCAATCCTTACAAAATGACCTGAGCCGCAGCCAAGAGCGCGCCAGCCAATTGGATATACAATATAGCCAGTACAAACAAGATACGGCCACCCAGCAAGAGCTGTATAAAAAAGAGCTTTCCACCAGCCGCCAGCAGGTGCTGGAACTGAGTACCCAGCTAATGGGCCGCGAAACCGACCTAACCAACCTGCGCCAACGCCTCGATGAGCAAAAGCAAGAAGTGGAACAGCTACAGCAAAAGTTTACCACCGAGTTTAAGAACATAGCCAACGAAATACTGGAGGACAAGAGCCGCCGCTTTACTGAGCAGAATAAAACCAACATTGGCGAGATATTGAACCCGCTGCAGGAGAAGATTAAGGAATTTGAGCGGAAGGTGGACGATACGCACAAACAAAGCATAGTAACCAGCGCCGAACTGCGCAGCGAGCTGAAAATGTTGCATGACTTGAACAAAACCATGACCAAAGAAGCCGAAAACCTTACCAAGGCCCTAAAAGGCGATAACAAAACCCAAGGCAACTGGGGCGAAATGATATTGGAAAAGGTGCTGGAGCGCTCTGGCTTAATGAAAGACCGCGAGTACTTTATACAAAATAGCTACACTACCGAAGACGGCAAGCGCTACCAGCCCGATGTGATTGTAAAACTGCCTGAGGGCCGCAACGTGGTGGTGGATAGCAAAGTGTCGCTAGTGGATTATGAGCGCTGCTGCGCTGCGGAAACAGACGACGAACGGATACTATTCCTAAAATCGCACATCAACTCGCTGCGCAGCCACATTAAGGGCTTGAGTGAAAAGCAATACCAAAACATCTATGAGCTGAGCGGGCTCGATTTTGTGTTGCTGTTTATCCCTATTGAGCCGGCGTTTAGTATTGCCATACAGCAAGATGGCGACCTGTACACCTACGCCCTGGATAGGAACATTGTGCTGGTTACGCCTTCTACCCTGTTAGCCACCCTAAAAACCATCGCCAACATTTGGAGACAGGATAACCAAAACAAAAATGCCATAGAAATAGCACAGCAAAGCGGTGCTCTGTATGATAAGTTTGTAGGCCTAGCGGAGAGCTTGGTAAAAGTGGGCAAGCGCATTGACGAGAGCAAAGCAGAATACGTGGATGCCATGGGCAAGCTAAGCACCGGCAAAGGCAACCTAATTGGCCGAGTGGAACGCCTGCGTGAAATGGGTGCCAAAACCACCAAAGCCATCCCGCAAGGATTGCTGGATAGGGCTGGCGTTGAGAAGGAATTGCCGGTGTTGGGTGAAGAGGTGACACTATGATGTTATAGTCTTGAATTCAACTAATGAGTCGCTTTGAAGATAGAGCAAGAGGCTGGTACGCTACCCGATGGATGGCGCTAGTAATGACTGTTGCCATACTTATCTTGTTGATTGGATTAAATGCTTACTATTCAAGCAAAAATGCGGTGCCAGAAGGCGAGAGCCATTTCCCGAAATACGTAGAGCCAAAGGTAGCGCCACGGTGCCCCCCCTTACAATGAAACTTTTTCAAAAAAGTTAGTCTATTGGCCTTACTTATTTTTCGAGCCAAAAGCAGTCTCTTTCTATTTGTGTTATTACGAATAAACCGAACGGCCGTCATTGCGAAAGCCTACCTGATTCTGCAATTAAGAGATGAGTTACAATGGCTTGAAGCAATCCCCCGCGATTAAAAGTGAATCTTATCAACCACTACTCAAATACATATATTGAGTTTCCGGTAGTGGTTATATGCACATCACCCATTGTGCAGGGGATTGCTTCAAGCCATTAGGAAGTACCTCGTAACGTTATATTATGTAGGCTTTCGCAATGACGACGTATTGTATGTAATGAAGGCATTTTGTTTGTAACGACGACTTCTTATACACTAAACCAACAAAAAAAACGGCCCGCACACTCACTGCACGGGCCGTTCCTAATATCTTCTAAAACAATGTAAACCGCCTACTCCCTCACAAACTTCACCAGTTTGCTCTCGCTACCGATTTGGATGCGGAGCAGGTACATGCCGCTGACCAAGTTGGCTACGTTAAAGGTTTCAGTGACATTGTTTCCATCTACCTGAACCGTGCTAACACGGGTGCCAATAGTGTTCCAAATTTCGATGGTAACGGTGCCCGGTGTGGCGGTCCAGCTTACTTGTAAATTGCCTTTGGCTGGGTTCGGATAAACTTCCAAGCCGTTCACGCCCATCAAATCGGCAATGCCGATGGTGGTTACCGTTACGGGCTGCTCCAATGTGTCGTTTCCGCAAGAATTAGTCACCACCAGTGTTACTGTGTAAGTACCTTCCGCGGCATAGGTTACGCTAGGGTTCTGGTCAGTTGATGAGGTACCATTGCCGAAATCCCATGCGTAGCTGCCGGCTGCACTGCCGCTGGCATCAAAGTCCACATCCAATTCAACGGCGTTAAAGGTAAAGTTCGCCACGGGGTTGGCATTAAAGCCTACGGTAGTAGTTCCTACACCTTGGCAACCATTGGCATCGGTAACGGTAAGGCCATAACTTCCCGGATTGGTAAAGGTGCCAATTTGTGAAGTTTGCCCATCACTCCATACATAGTTGGTATAGCCTGCTGTGGCAGTTACTACTACAGTATCGCAACCACTAGCATTGCCTGGTATGCCCGTAGCCGGCTCAGGGAAGATGGTAACAACCACATCATCGCTCACATTGCAGCCATTAGCATCGGTAACACTAAGGGTATAAGTGCCATCTTGAGTAAAGATACCCAAGGTAGTATTTTGGCCATTGCTCCAGTTGTATGTGGTAAAGCCGCCCGGCGCGGTTACTGTGGCCGTGTCGCAATCGCTGGCGGTGGCTGGAAGGGTTAAGGTAGCACCTGGGGTGATGGTAACATTTACCGCATCGCTAGCTTGGCAGCCTAGGTTATTAGTAACGGTTACGCCAACCGTGCCCGTTTGGGTAATGGTTACCTGACTGGTGGTGGCACCGGTGCTCCACAAATAGCTATTGAAACCCGATAAAGTATATTGTACTTGGCCACAATCGGTAGTATCGGGGCCAAGGCTTACTGATGGGTTGCCAATCCGCACCACATAAGTAGCTACGGCACTGTTGCCACAATTGTTGGTGGCGGTTACAGAGATGGTATGTGTTCCAGCGCTGGCCCAAGCTATATTAGCCGAAGCACCGCTGGGGGTGATAACGCCCCCTGAAGATACCGACCAATTGTATGTAGCCGCTCCAGTTGAGGTGGCGCTGTATGTTTGGGTACCGAAGGCACATAGGGTATCAGTACCAGTAATCACCGGTGTGGTGGGTACGGCTGCTACGGTAACTTGTAGGGTCTGCACGGTTGCATTGCCACACGCGGCAGTACTTGCGGTGACTGAGATGGTGTAGGTGCCTACTGCAGTCCAAGTAATGCCGGCCGAGGCGCCGTTTGGCAACAAATTACCACCACCTGAGATGGCCCAAGTATACGTTTCGCCATTTACTGAGGTTACAGAGTACTGCTCAGCCACTGCGCTTTGGCATACACTTGCATCGCCTACAATAGCGCTAGGTTGCTGCGCTGTTTGTGGGGCAGTAACTTGTACACTTCCTGTAGTTGTGCAGTTGTTATCATCAGTTACTGTTACACTATAAGTACCAGCCGTAAGGTTGATAATCGAGTCGCCTGTAGGTACGGTGGTGCCGCCACTCCAGCTATAGGTATATGGTGGGGTACCACCTGTTGCATCGGCATAAGCTTGGGCATCGTTGGTTACGCCGCAGCTCAAGTCGCGGTCGGTAACGTTTACGCTCAAGCCAGATGCTGGTTGTGTTATGGCCACAGTAACCGTATCGGTACAGTTGCTGCCGTTATCAGTAACAATGTAAGTATAGTTTCCAGGTGCCAAAGCGGTAGTGGCCGTTGTGTTATAGGCGTAGCTACCAGTACCACCTGCAGTAGATAAGGCTACTGAACCGTTGGCCGCATTAAAGCAGGTAACATCAATAGGGGTAGCGGTAAGTACCAATGCATTACAGAAGGTTGGACTGCAAACGCTTTGGTGCGAACCTAATGAATCAAAGAAATCTTCCGCATACGCCACCCACTCCACGGTAGGGTCGAAGGTTGTTGGGATGGTAGTAACACCCTGCGTAACGGTAGGCTTGCGTACTAAAGTATGGTTTACGGTACTATTAGCACCACTTCCCCAAGCGGTGCCGGGGTCTTGTCCTGGCTTGCCAAAAATATCCACTACCGTTCCGTTCAGGCGTTGTATCACTACAGCATCATCGCCATTAAAGTACAGGGCTTCAGCTGTATTGGTTGGGTTCATAAAAGTGTCTGCTTTAGCCTGCAAGGCTGCCGCTGTAACTGGGCTGCCAGTGCGCTTATCCAACACCAACACCCTAGTTCCATAAGCGGGTATAATACCCGAAAGATTAGAGAATGGCCCAGGGTTGGCGCTACCGTTGTTGTATTGCGCTATGCGATAGTTGTTAAGGTTAATAGGTGCGCTGGTGGGGTTGTAAAGCTCAATGGCTTTATTAAAACCACTGCCTTCTACATACTCCGAAATAAATATCTCGTTGCAACCTGATACAGCGAGGGCTTCGGCAAGTTTGAATTGATTTAAGTGAATAAAATCGCCCGAATCTGAGTTGTTGCCATTGGCGGCATTTCCAGCTACATAAAATACAACGGTATCAGTTCCTGCTGCGGGTGCAGTCCACTGGAAACTCCAAGCATTAGTGGTGTTGGCATTTTCATGACCCAAATACTCACGGCCACCATTTAACAGTAACTCGGTGGTGGTGGGTGCCGTAATGGTGATGCTTCCAGCAAGTAAGTTGTTTAACTGGTCAAGCACGGTAAGGCCGAAACCATACCTTGCCGAAGTGGCATTGTGGTTTAAGGTAATGTTGTACGCTTGGCCAGGGGTATAGCCTGAGGTAAATAGGCCACTAGGTACGGAGGTCAATGCCAAAAAGCTAGAATTGTTGATGGTCGCATTGGTATCATGACAGCCCGATGCCGCACAGGTGCTTTCGCCAGGCGCACCGGTATAGCCCGAAGGTGGCACGCTGCTGCTAGTATAGGCCGAGTCCATGGTTAATAGCGCGGTAATAAATAATAGGCTGATAAGTAATTTTCTTTTCATGGTTATGCGATTGGGTAATTAGATGTAAATACAGATAAAAACAAGGTACGAGTATATTCCGTGTTTTGTGAATACACGCCGGTCTTTTCGACCAGCGGAAATACTCGCAGTGCAAAATTACGGTTATTGTATTAACCCAATGTGAAGAAACCGATTACTTGATGCGCTCAACCGTAATTTTAGCCAATGGGGCAACCACACCGTTGAATGCCAGCGGTGGGCTATTAATAAGCGAAACAGTTAGCGGCGGGTTGGCTGGGATAGATGTACCCCTAAAGGTTTGCCTTAAATCCGTTCCGGCATCATATGCTTGTGGGTATATTACCAGCGTATCCACCCAGGTGCCGTTGGGTTTTAGATTGATTTTGTAGGCACTTACAAACCAATCGGGGCTGGGGGAAATATGGGCAAACAACGTAAGGTAGGTATGCGTTTCGTTAAAGCCTAGGAACACCGAGCCTGTCTCAAAAAACACCAGCCTGTCGCCCAAGGCCCGGTCAAGCGCCAAGTCGCCGCCACGCTGTATGTCCACTTCTTCTTCCAGTCGCACCATTACGCCTGTTTCCGCCATGGTTTTGATGCCTTCTGTGGCCGGAAAACTCAAGTCGAACAGATTGGTAGTAGCCCGGTGCGAAACCGCCAAAAACGGATCTAGCCGAGGGTCTGATGGGTAATCGCTAGGATGAGAATCCACCCCCCATGTGTTCTGTACATTAATACGGTACTCCACTGGGAACTCTTGCAAGGGTTTGGTGCAGGCAGAGAGAGTTAGTAGCGCTGCAAATATTGGAAAATATCTCCTCATACCTATATAACTCCTATTTGCTTGGCCTTATTTTGAACCAACTCCCAATATCGCTCTTTCATTTCGATTGTTAGGTAGCTTTTTTCAATAAAGGGTTGCCATTGGCTTTCTTCTATTCCTCTCTGTCAATTGGAATGGGCCCGAGTTGATGTCCAAACAACTGCAATACCTGATTTACCTTATCCAAACGCAACGTAGCTTTTCCCTGCTCTAAGTCTCTAACAAACCTTAGGCCAACCCCGGCCCTATCTGCTAGCTGCGCTTGAGTTAAATTGGTAGCCGCTCTTTTGCCTTTAACAAACCCGATTAGCTCACTCATTTCCTTCAAATTGTTAGTTAAAGTTAATAAACCTACGCAACTATACCCTGTAGGGTATAAAATTAGGGTTAAAAGTTGTATTTTATACCCTATCGGGTATACTAAAGCCCACACAATTTCCATTATTCAATCCCCGTTTCTATATTTGCCCACGATGACCTTATTACGGAACATATTATTTGTCCTCTTGCTTAGCATATCTTTTGCTGCATTTGCCCAGCAAAAAGAAGCTGAGCATGCCAATGATTTGTACCTAAAGGGCGATTATGAGAAATGCCTGAAGAAGGCTGCCAAGGCTGCTGAAGTCTACCCAAACCAGTACATTTTCCCGCTTTATGCGGCGGTAAGCCATTGGCAGTATTACAAACTGGATAAGCAAACCTCCAACCTACTTTTGGCATTACAACAGCTGGAGCTGGCGGTGGATATTTATGGCAAAAAGTTCTCCAAATTCTCTGCAGAACAAAAGCAAATACACACCGCTGCCCTTAAAATTGGCCCTACCTTATTAAAGGAGGGTAAAAAAGAAGATGCCAAAGCACTTTACGGCTATTTAGCAACTATCTATAAAGATACTACCGAAGAGTATACTTGGCTTTACCCAGGCAGCACCAGCAATGTTACCGTTGCCAAAGTAGGCACTTTAACCAACGAAGCACCAGCCACTACCTTTACCACTCAAAACTCAGTGGTCGACCAAATTTTGGCCGTGGGTCGGTCTTTCTTAGGCCTACCTTACCGCGCTGCCGGTATAGACCCCTCAACAGGCTTCGATTGCTCAGGGTTTGTGAGCTACCTCTTTAAGCAATTTAATATCATTTTGCCACGCAGCTCTGCTGAATTGGCTAAAGTTGGCACTACCGTTCCTTTGGCACAAACCAAACCCGGCGATCTGCTCTTTTATGGTTATAAAAAGAACGGTGCCGTACGCACTTCACATGTGGCATTGGTATACAGCCATAAAAACGGCAACCTCGCCTTTATCCATTCTTCATCCCGCGGTGTGGTTATTGACGACCCATCATCCTCTAGCTGGGATTATTGGGAGCAACGCTTCCTTTTCGCTAAACGCGTGCTCTAATTTTAATCATCCTACCCAAGCGGTCAATTCAATTTCCACCAACATTCGGGGGTCAATCAGTGCTTTTACTTCAACCATGGCTGTGGCAGGTTTTATGTCTTTAAAGAATTCTCCGTGCGCTTTGCCTACCTGTTCCCATTGTTCTATGTCGGTAACATAAATGCGGGTGCGAACTACGTTTTGCATACTGGCGCCCAGTGTTTGCAACACATTTGATGCTTTCTCCAAAATGTATTGCGTTTGACGGTAGGCATCTCCCTCGCCTACTATATTATCGCCATCAACTGCTGTGGTGCCGCTAACTTCAATGAGTGGGCCCACCTTTACCGCCCTCGAATATCCTACAATATCTTCCCATTTCGCACCGCTAGAAATATTGATTCTCTGGTCCATACTAAAAATTAGTTTAGTGGTTAAGGCGAATTGTTGGTAATTTAGCCCCCGCAGGTTACTAGGGATGAGCAACAATATGAATACCTAAAGTAACTGCAAATTGATGAAACCCGCAAAGTGAGTGTATGAAAAGAGCGCGCATTACAGGCGTGGGGCATTATGTGCCCGAGCAGGTAGTAACCAACGATGAACTGGCGCAACACATGGATACCACTAGTGAGTGGATCATAGAGCGTACTGGCATTAGGGAGCGACGGTTTTTTAAGGAGGGCGAGGATACCGTCTCTAAAATGGGCGCACGCGCTTCAGCCATAGCGTTGAAAAATGCCGGGCTAACGGCAGGCGACGTGGATATGATCATATTCGCCACGCTGAGCCCCGATTACAACTTCCCAGGCTCGGGCGTATTGATGCAGCATCATTTGGGGCTGAAGGGTATACCAGCCATGGATATTAGGCAGCAATGCTCGGGCTTTATTTATGGGCTTTCGGTGGCCGACGCCTATATCAAGTCGGGTATGTGCAAAACCATTTTGTTGGCTTGTGGCGAAATACAGAGTAATGTAATGGAGCTGAGCGACCGTGGACGAAACATGGCCGTGATATTTGGCGACGGCGCTGCGGCAATAGTGGTACAAGCAACCGACGACGAGACTAAAGGCATCCTTTCTACCCACATACATAGCGATGGTGAATTTGCTCAAGAGCTGATGCTGGAGCACCCAGGCAGCAATCGCAAACAGCGCATTACTGCTGAAATGATTGAGAACGGCGAATTGCTTCCAACCATGAATGGGCGATTGGTATTTAAGCACGCCATCGTGCGTTTCCCTGAGGTGATTAATGAAGCCCTTGCGCACAACAACCTTACAATAGCCGACTTGGATATGCTCATTCCACACCAAGCAAACTTGCGCATTGCTGAATATGTTCAACAAGACCTCGGCCTGCGTAAAGAGCAAGTATACAATAACATACAGAAGTACGGAAACACCACGGCAGCTTCCATCCCCATTGCTTTTAGCGAGGCTTTATTGGAGGGCAAAGTAAAAGAAGGCGATTTGGTGTGTTTCGCCGCGTTTGGTAGTGGCTTTACTTGGGGCTCGGCACTGGTGCGGTGGTAGGCATTTGTTTGACAATGTTATGCGCCCGCAACTAGTCCATCCCTGGGAGCGGGACTTTTGCCGCCTCGCCTTCGGCTTGTAGCTTGGTGAGATAACCATAAACATTTCCGTAGCTTTGCATCTCGGTATTGCGAGGATATACTATGCACATCGGTCTGTTTTTCGGCTCCTTCAACCCCATCCATATCGGGCATCTGGTTATTGCCAACCAATTGCTGGAATACACCAATATGGAGCAAATATGGTTTGTGGTATCGCCACAGAACCCCCTGAAGAACAAAGAGGGTATGCTTAACGAGTATGACCGCCTATACATGGTGGAGCAAGCCATTGAAGACAACTTCCGTTTCCGGGCCAACAACATCGAGTTCTCCTTGCCTAAACCATCGTACACGGTGGATACCTTAGCTTACCTTGCCGAAAAACACCCAACGCATACATTCTCGCTTATTATGGGTGCCGACAACCTGGCTACCTTCAATAAGTGGAAGAACTACGAAACCATACTAAAACACTACCCCCTATACGTATACAAGCGCCCCGGATACCCAGCGCCGGAGGCGCCCGAAATTCTTGGAAATAACATTCATATAGTGGAATTCCCGCAAATGGATATTTCAGCCAGTTACATTCGCCAAAGTATTAAGCAAGGTTTGTCAATTCAATACCTAGTACCCGAAAAAGTGCGACTTTACATCGAAACCATGAACCTTTACAAATAAAAGTGAGGAAAAAGTTACACACATTACGCAAAAAAATAGCGGGTTTTACCCTAAGTACTAGTTCTTTAAAATAATGAGAAATCAACACAGGCTTGCGTTTTATTGTTAGTTACGTGGGGATGGAATGCGTACAAGTTTTTTCCAATTTACCATGCCAAAAGTTTTAAATCGCAAAACCAATTTTTCAGCTTTTTACCAACAGGTTGCCGAACGCTTATCCACTTGGATTTAAAATTTCTTTACAAACCAAGCCTGAAATACACAACATGTGGGTAACGTTGTAATAATACTGATTATCAGAACTAATGCCACCTAACAACTTGTTAATAGCATGATAAAACAGTAGAACAACTGAACAAACAAATAAAGAGGCAGTTACTTCCCAACGAATAAACAGCCTTAATGATGATAACGAATTCTCTTTAAAATCTTATAAATCATTAAATGGCCCTTAGCTTAGACATAGCAAAACTGCATTTAGAAAGCCGCGGTTTTTTGGATACTTTTATCGAACCAACGTTGGATTTGTTTGAAGAAATCGAAAAACTTAAAAAGGAAAAAAATGCTGTCATTCTCGCCCACTACTATCAGGACCCAGACATTCAAGATATCGCTGATTACATTGGGGATAGTTTAGGGCTTTCCCAGGAAGCTGCTAAAACGGATGCGGATATTATTGTTTTTGCTGGAGTGCATTTCATGGCTGAAACTGCAAAAATCCTCAGCCCGAACAAAAAGGTTTTGTTGCCCGATTTAAAAGCTGGTTGCTCACTGGCCGATAGTTGCCCACCCGATGAGTTTGCAGCTTTCAAAAAATTACATCCAGGCCACGTTGTTGTTACCTATGTAAACTGCACAGCCGAGATAAAAGCCTTGAGTGATATAGTTTGCACCAGTACCAATGCTGTACAGATTATAGAAAGCATACCGAAAGAAACACCGATTATTTTTGCTCCGGATAAAAACCTTGGAGCTTATTTGATAAAGAAAACGGGTAGAGATATGGTGCTGTGGGATGGCGCCTGCCAAGTACACGAAATATTCTCACTGGAGAAGATAACACGCTTGCAAGAAAGACACCCAAAGGCAGTGTTGATTGCCCACCCTGAGTGCGAAGCGCCACTGTTGGATAAGGCTGCTTATATTGGCTCAACAGCAGGGTTATTGAAATATGTACAACAAAACGAAGCGCAAGAATTTATAGTTGCTACCGAAGCGGGTATTATACACCAAATGCGAAAAAAAGCACCAGGAAAAACCTTTATACCAGCGCCTCCTAATAACTCATGCGCTTGCAACGATTGCCCACACATGAAACGTAATACACTAGAGAAGATATACCTGTGTATGAAGTATGAAATGCCTGAGGTAAAATTGGATGCTGAGCTGATTGAGCGCTCAAAGAAATCAATAGAAAGGATGTTGGAGATATCAGCTCGCTTTGGCCTTTGATTTCACGGCAGTGGCAAGTTGTTCATGTCCATTGTATACTTCTTCCTCAAGTAGATCAGCATCAATATCAACCTTCTTGGTGAAGAACTGCTTTACTTGAGCGTTGAGTAATTGAATCTTACCGTAATTTACGGTGTAGTAAATAAATTTACCATCGCGGGTAGTACTTACCAATTCGGTGGTTCTCAATACGCGTAAGTGCTGAGAGGTAATGGATTGCTCTAGCTTAAGGGTATTGTATATTTTATTAACATTGGTAGAGCCATTGGCAGCTATATACTGTATTATAGCCAAACGAACTGGGTGGGCAATAGCCCTTAGTAAGTTCGAGGCTTTATTAAGGTTAACTTGATTTACCATAACTTCCATTTTGATAACTAAAATAAAACACGGAAGTAGGTATTTTGTTTAAATGGAGGCTTATTAGATAGAAATATGTACACTATGGCCGCACTTAAAAATCAATGGCTATACCAACCCTTACACCGAAATTGGTAGTGTACAGGTAAGCGGGCCTATCGCGGTAAGTAAGGCGAAAAACTGCATCAACTCTAAAAAGCTTGAAGATATTTTCAATGCCGGCGCTGGCTTCCATATAAGGGATGGGGAAAGCAGTAATGGAAGTATTGAATTTATTTGCTTCTTTATTCGCATCGCTTAAGGTACCCCATGCAGCTTTAACGCCTATTACTTCGCGCCACTTTAGTTTTCTAAAGCCGGGTATCTTGTTCAAAAAGTAACCTTCGAAGTGATGGCGGAGTGATATTGTGATGTACATATCGCTCACAAACTCATACTCATTCATCAAGTTGAAGGCGTAATCATTATAAAAAAACGTTTCGTTGCCTTGAAATATCTCTAGTAATTGAGTAGGTAAAGTACCAAAAACCTTACCCATGGTTATATCCATATTAAGCGTTCCTATGGGCTTTATCTTATAATCATCAGTAAGTATTAAGTCTACCCGGTGATAATCGAAATCGCTTTTCATAATGCCCTTAATACCAGCACGATACCTAAAATAGAATACAGGGTGTTTGGTACCAAGGCTGATTCTATCGAAATCATCACTTAAGTATTTTTCCCTGTAGGCAAAACGGCTACTAAGGTCAATTTCAGTATTGATAAAATCAGTGGTAACGATGTCTTCACTGTTTTCATCGCCAGTATTGGCTACATAGTAATAGGCAAACTTGGGCTGAAACTGTTGATGACGGAAAACTAGAGAGTGACTTAAGCCAAATTTCCATTCTTTGTGTATGCTGGCACTCCACTGCCGCATAAGGTTCAATTTGAGCGGTACATTTTGCCTTCTGTATAATCCTGATAGAATGTTGTCCTTACCAAATTGTGCATCGTTGGTGGCAGCGAGATCATAATCAAACATATAGCTACCCGCAACATAAACACGGGGGTTCTTTTTAATAAACACCATGGCATTAGCACCATACTTCCAAAGTCTGTCACCAATACCATATGCGCCATAAGCCCCAACACGGAAATGTTTACTCAAATCGCTGGTAGTTCTAAAACCCATCCTGAACCTGAAGTTCTCAATACTGTTAAGGCTCACAATAGAGGAGTACGGCCCAAACTCCACATACTTTACTTGATAATATCCGTTTAACACCAAATCAATAATATCAATCCAAGTGCGGAACGCTTTGGTATCTTGCAATGAGTCTATCATTTGGTATACACCCGCTTCCGCTTTTGATAAGTCTTCGTGTCTTACCTGCTCCCAGAACTTTTCATCATTTACCACTACATTTTCAGCCAATACAATATCATCACGATTAATAAATACGGTGTCAATGTTTTCATCATTAATCACGAAATCACGAAACGAGGCTGTTTTGCGGCCGATGATGCCTACTGCTTTATCAACTACTTTAAACTTGATTACAATTTTGTCTTTAGTTATCATCCATACACCAGGCTCCACTTCATGAAACTCTTGGTTTACGCTGCTACGCTCTATAAAATTTATATTCACATGGTCTGCCACTTGCATGCTTATACTCATTACCGCGTAGCTGCTATCGGCTATCCACATATCTCCCAAAAAGGTGTTGTGGCTCTTGCTTCTGGGTATAAAATTCATCTTGTAGCAATAAAAGCCATTGATAAAGCCACTATCAGATAAATAGTATTTGTAGTAGTTAAGCGCATTATCAGCAATAGGTGATGCAAATTCTTTACTGACCAAGCTCACCCAATTATCATAAATATCTACATCTTGATACAAGCTGCCCATCATTTGGCTCAAGCTTTCATTATCGATGCCGGAGATACGGCTGGCCATTATTTCCTCTCGTTTCTGTTTAGGGCTATTGCGGAAGTATATTTTTGATAAAGATTCAGATAAGAAGGCTGGTAGGTACGGATCTTCTTCGGAGGTGCTATCAAGGTAATCGAATACAAAGAGGAAAGGGCGCATCACTTTGCGGTCCATAAATTTATCCTCAATATCGTAAAGGTCTATTTCGGTTTTGTTGTAAGCCTCGTAAGCATAGCGGTCTAACTTATCTTTATCATTGAATTTTTTGTTCTCAATGATTTTACGGAGCATGGCCTCCGCAGGGTTTTCGCCTGGCTTAATAATTATTTCCTCCAAATTGTAAGCATCTCGCTCCATTTGGAAGTTGATGGTTTGCGATGAGTTCGTACCTATTACTTTGGATATCGGTTTATAACCTAACACCGACACCTTAATAGTATCAACCCTTTTGGGAATTTTAATGGTATATATTCCATCGAAATCGGTAGCAATACCTAGGGTGTTACCAACAAAATACACGTTGGCAAAAGGTATCGGCTCATCGGTGGTGGCGTCCGTTACCTTTCCAGTTATGGTAATAGACTGCGCCATAGTAGGGTATATACCTACAAGCAACAAAGTAATAATTACCCAAATCCTCATATTACCCAACCTGCCCTGCATTCAGTAATTCGTTGTAGATATTATTCCATAAAACAATTGGGAAGATGCTACACTGCTAAAATTATACAAATTGTGTGAACTGCAATTGCATAATGGCTACAATCCATTACAATTCATGGTTTGGTAAACATGACGTTAAATAAAGGGTATATGTTGTGAGGGTATAAATGTAGATAAATGGCTACTGTGGGATTATCATTTTCTACACATTGAGCCGTAAAAGATTGAAAACGTTGCAATTCGCAAAATCCATTAACTTTACTGAGTTAATAAAAAGTTATCATGAAAAATGCAATGTTCGGCACGCTGTTATCAGGTGTGCTTTTGTTCATGGCTTGCGGCGGCAGTACTAAAAATGAAGCTGAAAGTTTGACCCCAGCCCAAGGCGACCGATACTACGGCGGTATATTTAGGATGAACGAAGTAGAAAACTTCAAAAGCCTTTATCCGCTTAATGTTACCGAAGTTACTAGCCATCGTATAACCAACCAGATTTACGAAGGGTTGGTAGGCTTTTCGCAAACCGATTTAACCATAGTTCCCATGCTAGCCGAGCGTTGGGATGTTGATAGTACCTATACTTCTTTCACTTTTTACTTAAGGAAAGGTGTAAAATTTCATGATAGTGATGTGTTCCCCGATGGCAAAGGCCGCGAAGTAACCGCCAAAGATTTTAAGTACACCTTCACCAAACTTTGCGAAAGCAACGCTACCAACCAAGGTTCTTGGGTATTTGCCGGTAGGGTAAAAGGATGCGAAGAATATTTTGCATCTACTGCTAATGGCCAACCTTTGCCAGATGGTGTAACAGGTGTTCAAGTGATTGATGATTATACTTTGAAGATTGAGTTGAACCGCACCTTTACCGGTTTCCTTAATATGCTGGCTTTGCCTTATACTGCAGTATTCCCTAAAGAGGCAGTTGATAAGTATGGAGCAGAGATGCGTGTGAAAACAGTTGGTACTGGTCCGTTTTTCATAAAAGAAGTAAACGAGGGCAACTATGTTATCCTGGATAAAAACACTAATTATTGGGGCAAAGACAGCTTGGGCAACCAATTGCCATACTTGAACGGTATTAAAGTAACGTTTATTAAAGACCGTAAATCAGAGTTGCTAGAGTTTGATAACGGTAAAATCGATTTGCTATACCGTTTGCCACTAGAGCTGACTTCTGACATTGTAACTGCAGACGACCAATTGCAACCCGCTTATCAAAAGTACCAGTTGCAAGTAAGGCCTTCTTTAGCGGTCCAGTTTTATGGCTTTCAGCATATGGGCGACCTGTTTAATAACAAAGATCTGCGCATTGCCTTTACTTATGCGATTGATAAAGAAAGTATTGTAAATTATACTTTGAAGGGTTCTGGCATTGCAGCTACCAATGGTATTGTGCCTCCTGGCGTCCCGGGTTATGACTATAAAGCTATCCGTGGATATGGTTATGATCCAGCCAAAGCTCGTGAGTATATGGCGAAAGCTGGCTATCCTGAAGGAAAAGGATTCCCGAAACTTACCTTGCAAATAAACAGCGGTGGTGGCCACAACGAGCAAGTGGCTGAGGCAATTTTGAAGATGCTGAAAGAAAACCTGGGTATTGAAGTAGAAATGAACATAGTTCCGTTCGCCCAACACTTGGAGTTGGTAGAAACCGGTAAGTCGCAATTTTGGCGCTATGGTTGGGTTGCCGATTATCCGGATGCTGAGAATTTCTTGAACTTGTTTTACAGTAAGCACATACCAGCTACTATGGCTGAGCGATCTTACTTGAATTCATATAGGTACAAGAGTGCTGCTTTTGATAGTGTTTTCGAACAGGCTGCAATAACGGTTGACCCTGATCAGCGCGAGCTATTGTACCTAAAAGCTGACCAGATAATGATTGACGATGCGGCGGTAATACCTATCTATTATTATAAAGACCATAGGCTGTTACAGGCGAAAGTGAAAAATTTCCCACAGAACAGTATGGAATATAGGAACCTGAGGGATGTATATTTTGTACCCGTGAAGTAGTTATTAGTTACTAGTTATTAATTATTGGTAACTAACGATTGGAATTAGTTTAGACGTTACTTAGTTAATAGTTGCTAAGACGGTGGCTTTTTACAACTTATTGCATGATGATTGCGTCAATACTATATTGACTAATAAAAAGTAGCATTATTACGTTGTTGTAGTTGGAATGATTGAAATGAGGAATTAATGATGGTTTGGTTAGTGGAATAATTGGGTTGCACCAATAACCAACAACCAATAACTAGTAACCAATAACGAATGAACAATTATGATTTGCTGATAGCCCGGTTGGATGAGTTTATACGAAAGTATTATCTCAATCAACTTTTGCGTGGACTGATTTATACATCGGCCCTGCTACTAGCATTGTTTCTAGCCGTTACGTTTTTAGAATTCTATTTGTTTTTGCCAACTATAGGCCGTAAGATATTGTTCTTCGGTTATCTGGGGTTTGCCGGTTTTGTGGCTTTCCGGTTGGTAGTGTTACCGGCACTTAGTTATGCTCGGTTGGGCAAGGTTATTAGCCATGAGCAAGCTGCCAAAATTATTGGCACCCACTTTACCAATGTGGAGGATAAGCTGCTCAACATTCTCCAACTCAAGAAGCAGTCAGAATCTATTACCGATGCCAGTCTAATCAATGCGAGTATCAGCCAAAAGATTGAAACGCTTAAGCCGGTTCCGTTTTCGACTGCTATCGATTTGCGCAACAACCGCAAATACCTTAAGTATTTGGCAGTTCCTATTTTGGCATTGGTAGTTATTCTCTTTGCCGCTCCTAGTATTATTACTGATGGTACTACGCGCTTGTTATACAATGGTACCAGTTTTGAAAAACCCGCGCCATTTAAGTTTAAGGTAGTTAATGACAAACTGAAAGCCCTGCAATACTCTGATTACGAAGTGCGCATGGTGGTGGAAGGTGATGCCTTGCCCAATGAGGTAAGCATTAACCAGGGGGGCTATACCTATAAAATGCAGAAGGACAAAAGCGGCGAGTTCGTTTACAAGTTCTTCAATTTGCAGAAGAGTTTTGATTTCAATTTTAGTGCTGCAGGTTTCGATTCAAAGGATTATGAATTGGAAGTTTCACCTAAGCCAATGATAGTAGGTTTTAATGTGGCCCTAGATTACCCAACCTATATCGGCCGTACCGATGAAGTGTTGGCAAATACTGGCGATATAACGGTACCAGAAGGCACCAAAATCATTTGGGACTTTAATGGTAAATCAGCTAGTGATATTGCCATGTACCTTGGTGATACCATGTTGCCAGCGAGCAACCGCCAAAAGGATCACTTTGTGTTTACCAAGGTTTTGAAGCAAAGTACTGTTTACACGATGAAGGTATCTGGTACCAACCTTCCGAATGCCGATTCTATTACGTATACCATCAACGTTACGCCTGACCAACACCCATCTATTTCGGTACAGGAGTTTCAGGATAGCGTTGATAATACCAGTTACAGATACTTTACAGGCGAGGCTTCTGATGATTATGGTATCCGCGCAGTTACTATGAAGTTTAAGATTGGTCAAGGAAACGATGACAAGTGGACGATTCTGCCAATTGCCTTCAACAAGAATTCTACCCTTAGTCCGTTCAATCATTATTGGGACATGAAGGCACTAGGCCTGAAACCTGGTGATAATGTTACCTATTACTTCGAAGTTTGGGACAACGACGGCATCAACGGCAGCAAGAGTGGCCGCACGCCAATGATGAAACTGGAGATGCCTACGGTTGACCAGTTGGATGAACTGGTTGCACAGAACAATGATGACTTGAAGAAGATGATGGAAACCTCCATGAAACAGGCGCAAGAACTGCAGAAGGAGATTACAGACCTGAAGGATAAGATGATTGATAAGAAGAATCTTAGCTGGGAGGACAAGAAGTCCATTGAGGATATGATGCAGAAGCAAAACCAGCTGCAACAGAACTTAGAGCAGATTAAGGAAGATTTTAGCAAAAACCAAGAGAAGCAGAATGATTATAAAGAATTTAGCCCTGAAGTAGTACAGAAACAACAGCAACTGGAGAAGTTGTTTGATGAAGTATTGAACGAAGAATTGAAAGAACTTTTTGACAAGCTCGACAAGATGATGGACGAGATGAGCAAGAAGGACATGATGAACGAGTTGGAGAAGTTTGAGATGACCGATGAGCAACTGGAGAAAGAGTTAGACCGGATGCTATCGCTGTTCAAACAGTTGGAGATGGAGCAAAAGATGGATGAGACCATCAAGAAGCTAGATGAGTTAGCTAAACAACAAGAGGAATTGGCTAAGCAAACCGAAAATGCAGACGGAAAGCAAAAAGAGGAACTGGCCAAGAAACAGGAAGAGTTGAACAAAGAGTTTGATAAGGTTAAGGAAGATATGGCTGCCTTAGATAAGCTGAACGAGGAGTTGGGTGGCGAAATGCCACTTGACGAGATGGATCAAGATATGAGGGATGCTGACCAAGAGATGGACCAAGCTAAAGAAAACATTGACGGTAGTAAAAACAAGAAGGCCAGCCAAAACCAGAAGAACGCCGCGCAGAAGATGAAGGAAATGAGCGAAAGTATGGCGGCGATGCAGCAGGAGCAGGAACAAGAACAAATGGAAGAGGACATGCAAGCCCTGCGGCAGTTGCTTGACAATTTGCTGAAGCTATCATTCGACCAAGAGGAGCTGATGGCTGACATGAAGAAGGTGAACATTAACGACCCTGCCTATGTGTCATTGGTACAAAAGCAGAAGAAGCTAAAGGATGATGCCGAAATGGTAGAGGATAGCCTATATGCCCTTGCAAAGCGTGTGTCGCAAATTGAGGGCTTCGTAACCGACGAGATGCGCAACATTAACAAGAATATGGCCAATGGCATACAAAGGCTGGAGCAGCGAGATAAGACCTATGCAGCCACCAACCAACAGTATGTGATGACGGGCTTTAACAACTTGGCGTTGATGTTTGATGAGGTATTGCAGCAAATGCAACAACAAATGGCAGAAATGAAACCAGGTAACGCCAACTGCAAGAAGCCTGGCCAAGGTAAGAAGCCTAGTATGAGCATGAGCGATATGCAGAAACAGTTGAATGACCAACTGGACAAGATGCAGAAGGAAATGGGTAATAAGCCAGGCATGAAACCGGGTGATAAGCCTGGAGATAAACCGGGCCAGGGTGGCATGAGCCAAGAGATGGCCAAGGCTGCTGCCCAGCAAAAGATGATTCGGGATGCGATACAAGGGATGATAGACGCTCAAGGTGGAAACAAGGCGGCGCAAGACGAATTGAAGAAGCTGCAGGACGAAATGAATAAGACAGAAACCGAGTTAGTAAACAAGCAAATTACGAGCGAGATGATGAGGCGCCAGCAAGAAATTATGACCAAATTGCTGGAAGCAGAGACCGCAATGCGCGAAAGGGAGACTGATAACAAGCGAGAAGCAGAAACTGCGGTGAATATTCAGCCAAAAATGCCACCTTCTTTAGAGGATTATTTGAAGAAACGCGAGGCTGAAATACAACTGTATAAAACGCTTCCGCCATCTTTGAAGCCTTACTATAAAAATTTGGTAGAAAGTTATTTCAAGAATATCAATTTGTGATTGGGAAAATTATATATCTTTGAGGGCTCAAAATATGGTGGAAAGGGATTATCAATTAAAGATAGCGTCAACTCCCGAGAATATCGTACTGTTGGAAACTTTCGTCGATCAGGTGAAAGATGCTGAGAACGTGGGCGATGACGTGTATGGCAATATCATCATTTCTATGACGGAAGCGGTGAACAATGCCATCATTCACGGAAATGAAAGCGACCCTAACAAAGAAGTAATTGTCCGTGCTCGACACGAAGGTAACAAACTTATCTTCTCGGTTAGCGACCAAGGTAATGGCTTTGACTATAATAACCTTCCTGACCCTACCGATCCAGAGAACTTAGAGAAGCTCACCGGTCGTGGTGTATTTTTGATGAGCCAGTTGAGCGACCTGTTGGTGTTCAGCCATGATGGCTCAACCGTTGAGATTCACTTTAAGATTTAATTTTAAAACGGCCAATCGTGCCCGTTACCTTCCACAAAGAATCCGTTTCCTTTCGATTGCAACAATCTCGATTGCTCAAGCAATGGATTAAGATTGTAGTGGAGGAAAAACAGATGGCCCTCGGCAATGTTGCCTATGTTTTTTGCAGCGATGAATATTTGCTGGAAATGAACCAAGAGCACCTCAAACACGATTATTATACCGACATCATCACTTTCGACTATACCGAAGGCAAAATTATTGCCGGGGATATTTTCATTAGTGTTGATAGGGTGCAAGAAAACGCCGATTTAAACGCCGTTTCTTTTGAACAGGAGCTACGTAGGGTCATGATTCACGGAATATTGCATCTATTAGGCCTTCGGGATAAGAAAAAAGAGGATCAAAAGGCAATGCGACTGGCTGAGAATCAAGCACTTGTGCTGTTTGAAACGCTTATTGTTCCACGTGGAACAATTGAAGGCTAGAATTTTGAAATATTGTCGTTTTTAATATTTTTTGATGTTCCACGTGGAACATTGGAGCATAGAAACGATTTTTAAGGAAAATTGAATACGACAACAAGATGTTTCCAGAATATGATGTGATAGTGGTTGGTGCCGGTCATGCCGGTTGTGAGGCGGCTGCCAGTTCGGCCAATTTGGGTTCGCGCGTGCTGTTGGTTACCATGAACATGAACACCATTGCACAGATGAGTTGCAACCCAGCAATGGGTGGTGTAGCAAAAGGTCAGATAGTACGCGAAGTAGATGCTCTTGGCGGATACTCAGGAATTGTGACGGATAAGACCATGATCCAATTCCGCATGCTCAATAAATCTAAAGGCCCTGCAATGTGGAGCCCAAGGGCACAAAGCGACAGGATGTTGTTCGCAGCTGAGTGGCGCATGATGTTGGAGCAAACCCCAAACCTAGACTTTTGGCAAGATATGGTAAGCGGTCTCTTGATTAAGGATGGCCGAGCGATAGGGGTACGCACAGGGATGGGCTTGGATATTAAAGGCAAATCTGTAGTGCTTACTAATGGTACGTTTTTGAATGGCATTATTCACGTAGGAGAGAAACAGTTTGGCGGGGGTCGCGCTGCCGAGAAAGCAGCAACAGGCATTACGGAGCAGTTGGTAGAACTTGGTTTCGAATCTGGAAGGATGAAAACCGGTACGCCACCACGCATTGATGGTCGCAGTTTGGACTATACCAAAATGGAAGAGCAGCCCGGCGACGAGAACCCTGAGAAGTTTTCGTATACCGAAACGCCAAAGTTACTAAAGCAACGGCCTTGTCATATTACCTATACGAACCTTGAGGTACACGAGATATTAAAAGAGGGTTTTGATAAGAGCCCTATGTTTACGGGTCGTATACAAGGTTTAGGCCCACGCTATTGCCCATCGGTAGAAGATAAAGTAAACCGCTTTGCCGATAAAGACCGTCACCAGATATTTGTAGAGCCTGAAGGATGGGATACAGTGGAGATGTACGTAAATGGATTCTCTACTTCATTGCCCGAAGAAGTACAATACAAAGCCATCCGTAAGATTGAAGGTTTTGAGAATGTGCGGATGTTCCGCCCGGGCTATGCGATAGAGTATGATTACTTCCCACCAACACAGTTAACCCATACTTTAGAAACCAAGTTGGTAAAGAACCTGTTCTTCGCAGGACAAATCAACGGTACCACTGGCTATGAAGAAGCGGCATGTCAAGGGTTGATGGCTGGTATCAATGCACATCTTGCCGTAAGGGAAGAGTCGCCGTTAATTATAGGCAGAGCGGAAGGTTATATTGGGGTGCTAATTGACGACCTGATAACCAAAGGTACCGACGAGCCATACCGCATGTTTACTTCGCGGGCGGAGTATCGTATTTTGCTGCGTCAGGATAATGCAGATATAAGGTTGACACCGTTGGGTCACAAACTAGGGCTTGCTAGCGATGCCAGATTGGAGCGAGTAAAGGATAAGGTGCGCATTGCTGCGGAGATACAAAAGTACTTTAAGAACGAAGGTGTATCCGCTGATTTGGTTAACCCATTGTTAGAAGAGCAAGGTACCGCAACGGTTTCGCAAAAAACGAAGCTGTTGGCGTTATTAAGTCGTCCGCAAATTGACTTACCGATGTTGCGCCGTCAGCTGCCCGAACTCAACGAATACTTAAACCAGTTCGATAATGAGTTTGTAGAGCAGGCTGAGATAGCGATGAAGTATGAGGGCTATATTGAGAAGGAGCATCAGATGGCCGAAAAAATCGGGAAGCTGGATGAGTTTAGAATCATCGATAACTTCGATTTCAATAAAATTACCTCGCTTTCTATAGAGGCTCGTCAAAAGCTTACGAAAGTGAAACCTTCTACGTTAGGTCAAGCCAGCCGAATCAGTGGGGTTTCGCCTTCTGACATTTCCGTACTTATGGTTTATATGGGCCGATGAAAGCGAAGCTGCTAAACGTTCTTGGCGGTTTTTTACTGTCGGTATTATTCTTTTCCTGTGCTAATCAAGTTGCACCTACAGGTGGCCCAAAAGATGTTGAGGCACCTAAAGTATTAGGTTCGTATCCGCTTAATAAATCGTTGCAGTTTAAGGAGAAAAAGGTAAGAATACTATTTGACGAATACGTGATTCTGGACAACCCACAGCAACAAGTTGTGATTTCCCCACCGATGGATCCTTTCCCTGATTTTGTAGTAAAAGGGAAGGAATTGGTCATCACTTTTAAAGATAGCCTTCGCTCCAGTACTACTTATACCATCAACATAACCGCTGCCGTAAAAGATATTACCGAAAGCAATGTGCTGCCTGACTTTCAGTACGTCTTTAGTACTGGGGACTATCTGGATTCGTTTTTTGTTTCTGGCAGGGTGGTAGATGCTGAGTTGGGCATACCGGCAGAAGGTGTTTTGATTTTGCTTTACGACCAGCTAAATGATAGTGTGGTGTACAAAGAGAAGCCCTACTACTTTGGCCGCACTGATAAATCTGGTGCATTTACCGTAAGCAACATGCGAGGAGGTAACTATAAAGTATTCGCCCTTAAGGATGAGAACTTCAATTTGAAGTATGACATCCCCAGTGAGCGGATTGCGTTCTGGCCAGAACCGATAGCGGTGAACGATACACCAACGCCACCATTCGAGCTGCGGTTGTTTCAAGAGGATGCCAAGCGATTGCAATTGATAGAAAGCAATACCAGCAATCGCGGGTTGAACCAGTTTATCTATTCTATGCCCGTAACGACATTAAGCGTTACTCCGCTATTGGATACGCTCAATTTTGGTGGTGGATTTATTGAATACAACACCACGCGAGATACCATCAACCATTGGTACATGTACAATGCCGGTTCAAAAAGTATTTTACTGGTTACAGCTAATGATACCCTTACTGATTCTATTCCGGTTAAGGCTCCCGCATTTACAGCCGATTCTATCTACAAGATTGGGAAGCCAGGGGTATTTAAAGGTACACCAGAAGCCAAGGGAAAAAGGGCAGGAGCTTCACCATCAGCAATTGTTTCAGAAAAACTTGAGCTAGGTAGTCCATTTGTTTTTGAGTTGAATCGCCCAGCGCAGGTATTGGATAGCACTCGCGTGTATATGTTGGAAGATACCGTGAAGTCGGTAGTGCCGCAGGTTTATTTCTTGGATTCAGCCCAGCGGAAAGTAGCGGTGAACTTTGCCTGGAAACCCGGCGCTACCTATAAAATTGCATTTTTAGATAGTGCCATCATTGATAGGTATGGTATCGGTAGCGATAGTTTGGGTTTTGAATTGAGTGCGCGCAAAGCCGATGAATATGGTGCCATTACCGTTACTATCGATAGTTTATTGCCATCATTGCAGTATATTTTGGAGGCGCGTATTGGTGGGGGTAGCCCTGCCATCATTAGAGAAGTAATAACTGGCCGCGAGCAGTTTGTGAAAATGTATGAAAAGTTGGTGCCAGGCAATTACATCGTTCGCATCATTAGGGATACCAACTTTAATCGCCAATGGGATACGGGCAACTACGGCGAAAAACTACAGCCCGAGCGCATTTATATGCATCCCAATCCTGTAGACCTCAAACCCAACTGGGAAATGGAATTGGAGATTGTGATGGAGAAATAGTAAGACACAAGAAATTCCTTACTTACTTAGTAACACCTTCCAATATTTCCCTTATTGCCTTTTCAATTTTCTTTCCTTCGTTCACCACCATAAAATGGCTACCGCCATCTATGGTATAATGTGGTTTGATGCGGCGGATGGGGAATAGGGTATCTTTTGTACCGTGTATATGGTATGTGTTGGGGTGACTTTCGGAGTGTTTCCAAAAAAGCACTTGATTACATGCCCAGCGGAAAAACTTACCAGTGCTTTCTCGTGCCATTTGGTACACCAATTCGCTTTCTTCCTTGTTACCTCCGCCTTTCATCATTCTTATTTGGCCCACCATGCTTACAATTACTGGGTATGGAACTATACGGTACAACTGAAAAACCCGGAACACCTTTAATCTATTTGGAAATTGGTGCCTATGGGTGAGGCTGGATATTAAAATGATGCATTCAGGTTTTACATGCTTCGCTATCTCGGCAGACATTAACCCGCCCAAAGAACAACCTACCAACACAAAGGGCTTGGTTGTATCAATACGTTGGGCCAAGCGGTTACTATAGGTGGTAAAAGTATCGCGGGGTTGGGGGTCTTCCCACTTGAAATAGTGGCAGTCATAATCGTCCACCTTTATATTGCGGAATATGGCTGGTGTAGCAGCCAACCCAGGAATGAAATACAAGGCTGGCTTGGGTTTGGCAATAGCTTCTATCGTTTCCATTTGTTTTATTTAGCCTTTATTAACGGGTAGTTATTGTAGTAATCGTGGTCTTTGGTCTTTAGTTGGTGGTCCAAATTGAAGCAGTCGATGGTCTATCGTCTATCGTCCATGGTCCAAAAACTATTTCAGCCATTCTGAGTACATCAGGTAGTTATTCGCAATGCCCTCAATTAAGTTGCGTGTCTGCAACTCGTCTACTATCTTTACTTTCTTCGCCGGTACACCTGCATATATACTGCCGCTTTCCACATGCGTGCCTTCCAGCACCACCGCACCGGCGGCTATTATGCTGCCGCTTTCAATCACCACATTATCCATCACCACGGCGCGCATACCAATCAGTACATTATCATTGACGGTACAACCATGCACAATGGCTGCATGCCCTATGGAAACATTATTGCCGATGGTAGTGGGGCACTTCAAATAAGTGCAATGGATAATGGCCGCATCCTGTATGTTCACTTTGTTGCCAATGCGTATCCAGTGTACATCGCCGCGCACCACGGCATTAAACCAAACACTGCATTCGTCGCCCATCACCACGTCGCCTACTATGGTAGCGTTTGGGGCTAGGTAGCAATTCTTCCCGAGCTCGGGCGAAACTCCTTTTATGGGTAATATCAATGCCATCGTTTGTTGTTTGATGTGCTAATGTAATGATTTAGACTATTTATTTTACCATGGACTATGGACCGTCGACCGTGGACTAACTATCTTTGTATTCTTGGCTTCTTACGAAATACACCTGCCCCAGTTTGAGGGCCCATTCGATTTGTTGCTGTTCTTTATTGAGCGCGACGAGTTGGATATTTACGATATCCCCATCAGCACCATTACGCAAGATTTTCTTGACTATATGCACCAGATGGAAGAGCTGGATATTGAAGCGGCCAGTGAGTTTATGCTGGTGGCGGCTACCCTAATGCGCATCAAGGCCAAGATGTTGCTGCCCCGCAAAGATGTGGACGAACAAGGCAACGAAATTGACCCGCGCCAAGAGCTGGTGCAGAAGCTGGTAGAGTACAAGAAATTCAAGGAAGTAACTGACGAGCTAAAGGTGCTGGAGGAAGATAGGCTTCGCAAATTTAAGAGAGGCAACACGGCGCTGGATATTGAGGCCATTACCGAGAGTAAAACGATAGAAGCGGAACTGCATAGCCTATCACTTTACAACCTGATGCACGCGTTCAATAAAGTGTTGCAGCGTTATGGGGAGGAAAAGAAAGAGGTACGCCACTCAATAGTGCGCTATGCATATACCATTGAGGGGCAAAAGGTTATTATTTTAGGTAGACTTAGTAAGGAAACCGCCACAGCTTTTGAGGAGCTATTTGCCGATTGCGAGAACCGAATACATGCTGTGTTTTCGTTCTTGGCAATGCTCGAATTGGTGGCACTGCAATTGGTTGATATACAATTGCGGGAAGGGTTCAACAATTTTGTAGTACTATTGTTGGATGGTGAGCCCGATTCGGTTGAACCATTGGAGCAATCAACGGATTAAACCGATAACAAATTAACCAGTCTACTAATAACCCCTTCACATATTTAATGGACAATTTAGCGAGCAAATGTTATTTTTGCTCAACGAGTTTTAAGTAGTAGTATAAGATGACTAAGCAGGAAGTATTAAATCGGTTGGAAGAGTTGTTGAAACTCGAGGATATGGAGCAGGCCATTGCTGAGGTGGATGCCGTGGAAACCGAGTACCAAAAGATTACAGAACAAGAGCACCAACAGGCCCAAAAGCTTGAGGTGGCTGAGCATACACCCGAAGTTGCCGAAACGGAAGGCACTGAAGCCCAGCCTGAATTGGGCGATGATGCAGCTTCTGTTGAGCCTACAGAGGTAGCCAAAACCACAGAAGAGGCGGCGCAAGCAGAAGTGGTGTCACCCACAGCCGAGGATAAAGAGCTTGATAAGAAAATAAAAGCGCTATTGCAGGGTTTCAATACCCGCAAAGAGCAGTATGAGGCGCGCAAAGAGCAAGACGAGCACACCAACCTAAAGGATAAGCAACAGGTATTGGAAGACCTGAAGAACCTGATTAAGGATGGCCCGACCATTACACAGGCGTATGATGCCTTCAATCACTTGAAAGAGCGCTGGAAGAACATTGGCCCCGTGCCGCGCAAAAACTACAAGCAGCTACAGAGCGAATATAGCCACCAGATTGATATGTTCTTCCACACTATGCAGATCTTCCGCGACCTGAAGGTGTATGACTTGGATAAGAACTACGAGGCCAAAAAAGCTTTGATAGCGAAGGCTAAAGAACTGGAAAGCGAAACCTCCATCAATAAAGTGGATGACATGCTGAAGGTGTATCAAACCGAATGGGCCGAAATGGGCCCGGTAAAGGAAGAGCACTGGAAGGAAATACGTACTGACTTTTGGGCAGGGGTAAACGCCGCTTACGATCGCATACAGGCGCACTACGATAGCATCCGCGACCGCCAAAAAGTGGCTTTGGAAGCTAAGGAGGCTTTAGGAAAGATAATAGTGGATATACTGGACCAAGACCTGAGCAGCCACAAAAAGTGGCAAGAGGCTACCGAAAAGGTGCTACAAGCCCAAAAGGACTGGAATACTACTGGCAACTTGGCCAAGAAAGAAAACGATAGAGTTTATAAGGAATTTAGGGCGGCGTGCAATGTTTTCTTCCATAGGAAGAAGGAGTTTTACGGTACACAGAAGGAGCAGAGCAAAGCGGGCAACGAAGCTAAAATGGCCCTGATTGCCAAAGCCGAAAGCCTGAAAGATCAAACCGAGTGGAAGAATACCACCGAGGCCCTTATCCGCTTGCAGAATGAGTGGAAGAGTACGCCGAGTGCTGGCAACAAAGAAGACCAACGCCTATGGACTCGTTTCCGTGCAACATGTGATTACTTTTTTGAAGCTAAAAAGCAATACTACGCAACACTAGACGACCGCCAAGCCGTTAATCTAAAAGCCAAACAGGAGTTTATAGCCAAGGTAGAGGCTTTTGAACTGAGCGGTAATAAAGACCAAGACCTTACCCAGTTGAAGGAATTCAACGAGGAGTGGCGTACGCTTGGCCCAGTGCCAAAGAACGACATCGACACCATCAACAATAGCTATAAAGCTGCGCTAGATGCACAGTACGATAAGCTGAAAATGAGCAAAACCGAGAAAACGCTCACTCAGTTTAAAAACAAGGTGGATAGCCTAAGCAGTGGTGAAGGTGGTGGCCGTATGATTGAGCAAGAGCGCCGCGAAGTGCAGGAGCAAATCAAAAAGTTGAAAGAGACCATCGATACTTACGAAAACAATCTCGGTTTCTTTGGTAACAGCAAAGGTTCTAATGCCTTGAAGGAAGGCGTACTGAAAAATATAGAGCGCACCAAAGAAGAGCTCGCTGTTTGGGAAGCCAAACTAAAGCAGCTCCCTAAACCTGATCAGAATGCCGTTCGTGAAGAACGCCCAAGGTTTGATAGCAAGCCGAGGTTTGATAGGGGCGGCCGCGGTGGTAATGGTGGCGGAAGGAGATAAATAAGTTGCTTTTTGCGTACTTCGGTTCCGGTCAGTATCACATTTGTTGAGAGTAGTATTGCGACCAATACTTATTACTGAGAAATACTTCTACACTCTTCTTTTCAATAGTTATCAATTATCTTATTGATTGCTAGATCATTACGTTCAATAATAGTCGGTGGCATTTTTTTTGATATGGATGGCCCTGCCGATGGAGCCGATAATAATGTGGCGGAGCCTTATAATAACAGTGGCGGCGAAGGTGGCAATAGCCCTGATAGTGCTGATAGTAACAACCCTATGCCCCGCGGAGATAACTAATCGCCTAGCAATATTTTTTTAGGGTATCATGCATCTTTTTGTCGTTAATACGCATCTTGAAAGAGATAATGTTTAACGGCAAATCTTTTTTATGTATACCATCCTCGCACTAGCCTTCGGTATCACCCTATGGACTCTAGCTGAATACCTCCTGCACCGTTTTCTGGGTCATGAGCATAAAGGCAAAAACTTCTTTAAGGCAGAGCACTCCATGCACCATTCCAAGGCCAACTATTTTGCCCCTATCTACACAAAAATTGTAGCAGCCTTGTTAGCCTCCTTGCTTCTTTTAGGTTTGTTGGCGTTGCTGCTGCCGTTTGGCGTGGCGTTGGCGTTTATTATTGGTTTTATGGGTATGTATGGCATATACGAGGCCACGCACTTCCGCTATCATAGCGCTAAGCCATTGAAGCCGTTACTGTTTCTGCGTAAGCATCACTTCTATCATCACTTCCACAATCCACGCAAAAACCATGGCGTAACTACCCGTTTTTGGGATCGCGTGTTCGGTACCTTCCAAACGGTAGAGACTGTGCGCATTCCCCGCTCTATGAGCATGCGCTGGTTAGTTGAAGAAGACCGCATCCGCGAGCCGTATGCCATGCACTTTGTATTGGCGGGTAGGTAATACCATCTTTACCTTGTAATGGTGCCAAAGGTGTTTTACTCCGCAGCATCCTGTATCCGTTTGCCTCGTACTTTCAGGGCAAACACCACCAAAATGCTGATGCACATATAATACAGGCTGCCTACCTTATCGGTTTCTATCATGTCGCTCAGTAGCAGATTTACGTAAACACACACTAGGGCAAGCATTACCGTCATAATTACCTTGCGGTGGTAGGGGTCGGTTGCTTGGGCATAGGCTTTTTGCCCATAGAAGAAGATGGCGAGGCTACTGATTAAAAACATGAGTAAACCTGGTATGCCTTGCTCCACCAGCACGAGGAGAAAGTAGTTGTGCACTGTCGATTTTTCGGGGTTGTCGCTGGTGTAGGTTTGAAAATCGGTAACGGTATAGCGCTGGTAGTATGGGTAGAAGTTGCCCGGCCCGAAACCTGTAATGGGCCTATCGGCAATCATTCGGAAGGCTGCCACCCAACGGTACACCCGCTCCATGCTCGATACGTCTTTCAAGCCCACCGTAGCTTTCAAATGGTCGCCAAACTCGGTGTGGTAGATGGTTTTGGTATATTCCGGGGCAAAATCCAAGTAATTGTTATCATTAGCCATATAAATAAGCCCTACCGATACTGCTACCAGTGCCCCGACCAGTACATGGCGCAGCAAGTTCCAGTTAATCAGCAAATAGCAAACCCCGATGGCTAGAATTGCTAAGTAGCAAGCGCGGGTATAAGAAAGGTAAATGGCCACCAAATACAGCACCTTGCTCCACTGCAGTATGCGGCGTTTCCAAGTGCCAGGCTGGTACCATGTTGCTGCTAGCCAAATAAAGGGATAGAAGATGGTAATCATGCACGCATACGACACGTGGTTGCGGTAAAACGGCATCATCGGCTTGTTTACCTCTTCAAAGGCAAAGCCATAACCCGCGTACCTTACCAGCACCACCAATATAGTGAACGTCATTGGTAGAAAGATGTACCAAAAGAACTTCTTGATGTCCTGCTCTTCTTTGATAATCATGCTGGTGAGGAGCAAGAACGGCACATAAAACCACAGCTTCGACAGCACGAACTTCAAAGTAACCAAGCCGTTCTCAGAATAGGGTATCAGCATCGCCATTAATAGTAAATGCACAAACAGCAGCAAGATAATGGGATGCTTAATGAATCGAAAATCCAGCAAATGGGGCTTGCCCAATATCGCTAAAAAGGTAACAAACATGAGCGATACCATGAGCAACTCATCGGGCATATCAAGGCCCACGCTGCCAATATCCAGCTCGGTAGAAAGCGGCAACGAGAACAGCAGCAACCAGTAGATGATGCGGTAATTGATGAAGGCGATATAGCCAAAAACAATAACTACAGGCACGGCCAGGGCAAGGTATTGCTCCAGCGCAAAGGCGCCCAGTATGCAGATGAGCGAAACCAACGCAAAACCTGCAAACCACCCAAGCTGATATGCCGGTATTTGCTTATTGAGCATTCGCTAGTTCGCGTTTGATGTATTGCATGCGCTCGATAAGTAAGGCGCCTGCTATGCCCAAAAAGATAGAAATCAAGGTGGCGCTTAGGCAGATAACCCAACGGATGGGTTTTACCTTTTTCTCGGCAGGGTAGCCTTTCTCAATGATGAACATAGAAGAAATCTTCGCACTGGCGGCCGACTCGTTCCTATCCAGCAAGGTTTTGATTTTGGTAAGGTCCATGATGGCACTTTCTTGGCGTTTCAGCAGCACCTTGTAGGTCTCCACCATTTGTGGGTCAGTACCTTTTATTACGGGCATCCCATCAGTTGTACCAGCGCTTATGGTTTCAATGTTGTATTGGCCTTTTAGCTTTGCCAAAGTATCCGAAAGGGTTTCCACCTCCGTCACCTTATCTTTATACGATTGGCTGAACATTGCCGTAACGCTTTCCTTATTGTCTTGCAGGCTTCCGTTGTTCAGTTTGTCAATCATCTCTGCGGCCATGTTCACCATATCGGCGGCCAATTGCGGGTCGGTATCGATGATGTTGATTTCGATAGCGCCGTTTTCGGTTTTCAGTACGCTGTAGTTGTCCTTAAACTCCTCCGTTACCTTGTAGCGTTTGTAGCTGGTTGAGCTGGTATCATAGCCGTAGTGGGTGGCCAAATCGAAGTGGTTCACCATAAAATCAACCACACTGCTGCTAGTAGCAATGGTAAGTAGGCGGTTGATGTCGTTTTTGGTACCGCTAAAGTCGGCAGCAAACTCGCTGGTTTGCTCGCTAAACAATACAGAGCTTTCGGTACGGGCCGGGTTGGTGGGGTAAAATACCACTTGGCTTTGGAAGTATTCGGGCAGCGCAAGGGCCACAATAACACCACCGATGGAGGCTAAC
Source organism: Sphingobacteriales bacterium (assembly GCA_027483645.1). Lineage (GTDB taxonomy): Bacteria > Bacteroidota > Bacteroidia > Chitinophagales > CAIOSU01 > CAIOSU01. Next base: position 79,149 of record JAIXUD010000011.1, on the reverse strand, counting down.
ACTACAAAAATAAGGATGGGTAACTTCCACTTTATCAATACCCGTAGTGCGTCGATCAGGTTATAGGATTTCTCCATTGAGGTAGCTTTTTTAGTGTGTGCAAAGGTAAGTTTTTTGGTGGTTGATTGGTTATTAGTTGATTAGTTAATTGGTGCCATCCACGGTTACTGGTTCATGGTTATAAGTTATTTTCCCACCAATCAACCAATAACCAGTTAACTAATCAACCCTTTCTAAGCACCAATCCGACCAACATCCTCCATTCAAAAACCCGCAGCAGAAACGCCAAGGCAGCGCCTATTATTGAGAGTAGGGCCAGTTTTATTTTCCAATCGATGCCGATGTGGGTGGAACCTAGGCTTAGCAAGAATACACCTGCACACAGCAGAGCCATTCGGGCCACATCCAGCACGGGGAACTGTATGGCCAGTTGGCGGTGGGCAAAGTATATCATGCTCAGCGAGGCAATAACCTGTGTGGCGATGGTAGCGCCCGTAGCACCCAGGGCTTCCCATTGCGGTATGAGATAGAGGTTGAGCCCGATGTTGAGCACCATGGTGGCAAACGTAATGATGTTGATGATGCGCAGCTTACCCGCAGCCAGCAGCACCGTACCGTATATGTACACAACGCTAACGCCCGGGAAGGCCCAGAACAAAACTTTGAGCACTTGTGCCCAGTAGGGGTTGCTTTGGGTATACAGCGCATCTATAATGGGCGCGGCGAAAAACTGCAGCAGTATAGCTACTATAAACGCTCCGCCTACCAAGGCGCGAAAAGAGAAGGAGAGCAGCTCTCCTGTGTTTTCATTTTTGGCCAACATGCGAGAGAAGATGGGGAGCAACAAACCCGCAAACAACAGCCCGATAATGTTGGCCGCATCCAGCAAACGGTAGCATGCCGCATACACGCCCGCTTGGTAGGCGCCGGTGTCGGGCAGCATACGTTCTATCATTACCCCATCGAGACGGTAATACACCGTCATAAATATGCCAAAGAGCGCATAGGGGAAAGTTTCCTTAAGCATTTTGCCGATGCTGCGCCAATCGCTTTTGAATTTGATTTCGCCCGAATAATATAGTACCGCCGCACCCGCTAGCAAAGCGGTAACGCTGATGGAGGCCGTTTGCGCATACACAAACCAAGCAATATTGAAGTCGCTCTTAAAGCCGGCGCCAAACAACAGCACCGCCAGTATAATGCCCAGTAGGAACTTATCCATTACTGAAAGCATGCTATCCATACGGAAGTGGTGCATACCCGATAGGTTGGAACGTAGGAATAGCAACATGCTCAGCAGAAACTGATTGACGATGAGCCAGCCGAGCAGGTACATCTGGTGGTCAGAAAAGCCTACCACCTCGCCGCCCACATAGCTCAGGATGCCGTAGCCCACGGCCAGCATTATCTTTAAACTAAACAGCGCCGGCAGGTAGCGGTACAGGTGACCCTCGTCTTGCGCCACGCTGCGGTTGTTATAGTTGTTGATTCCCAAATCCAAGAACACCTGAAATAGGTAGCTGAAGTTGAACACCGCAAAAAACAGCCCATACTCCTCCGGCCCCACGGTATTCTGCACCTGTATATCCAGCAAAATGCTTATCGGCTTCACCAGCAGGTTAAGCAGCAGCAAAAAGGCCAGGTTGACAACGAAGTTGCGGGTCATCGTGTTAAATAACAGATGTGAAATGGGAGACAGGAAACGAAAATAGGGATAAATGGGGAGATGCTTTTATGGCTGGAGGCACAGCCTCTTGACTTCAGTGCTGCGGAAGTATAACTTCCGCAGAGTGGGGAGCTCCATTAATAGCTTTAAAAGTCGCCTATTTGTTATTTTCCCTTATAAAATCTAAAACCATTTGCCATAACTTGCTTGTGTCAGGCTCAAATATATCATGACCCGCACCCACTACTATCTTGATTTGCATGTGCGGGTTTTTGGGGAGTTTTTCAATAGATAAATTTGACTTTTCCCCTTTCAGCAGCATAATGGGGCACTGTAACCTACCTAGGGTTTCATCAAAGTATATCTCTGCAGAATCCCTAGCAATGGCCTCTATCATCTCACCACTCATCGCTATATCCTCAAAGCTTTTTATCTGGGTTACCCAATTTTGGGTCAGCTTGTGATAGCGGGGAATGTAGTCCCCAATAATTAACCCTTGCACAAAAGGGTTTTCACTGGCCAGTTGGGTAGCAAAAGTGGCTCCCATAGAATCGCCAAAAACAAAGTACTTTTGGTTTCTATCAATTTGTGCAAATAGGTGCTGATACTGCTCTTTATAGCCGTACAGTTCATTGCCGGGCAAACTTCCGTCTCTTCCCAATTGATGTAGCCCATAGATATGCAACTCCTTTGGGGCCATTTCCAATATACTTGCATACTCTTGCAACGAGTTGATAAACCCAGGGACAAAGATGAGATTCATAGGTGAAGATTAAAAAAGGCGGCTTGTTCTCTAAACAAGCCGCCCTATAAATATAGTAGCTATTACTGAATTGGTTCGTAGGGATTACCGCAAGGCACTACTAACCATTGGCCGTCGCCCAAATCTACCAATTCTGTGCCTTGCTCCACAATGCCTGCACGCCAATATTCTAAACCTTCGTTGGTAAATTTAACCAACATAAGCTCGTCATTTTCTAAGGATACAACTGTGGCATCCTCTCCAGCAAAAGAAATCAGCTCTTCCATTTCAAGGGGAGTATAAAATGCATCTTCCGATAGGTCTAAAACTGTTTGCCAAGGTTCTTCATTAGGATTACCACAAGGCCTTAGCCTTTCAACACCGTCCCCTAAGTCGATAATTTCCGTCCCACTTTCAACATACCCAGTTTTCCAATAAGTAATACCTTGTGAATTCTTGAATTGAACATTCATTAGAACATCCTCAGTCAAGGTTCTTACAATATATTCTTGGTTGTTTTGAATCTGGGCATCAATTGCATCTTCTATATCTTCCTCGGTCATTACTAGCGCGGAAGTTCCTCTTCCGTGCCACAGGAACTTGGTTCCCACAAATATAGCATGCTGTTGGAACCAAGTTCCAATTCACGAAAGTAACTTTCGCGCCAGTTAAAGGGCCGCCTCGTCCAGTAGCTTTGCCATGACGATTAAGTGGCAGATGCTTCCAACAGCTTTATCAATGCCTTTGCTGTAGGCCCTGCCGAGTTAGGGTTTTGCCCAGTAATTATTAGTCCATCCACTTCTATATGTGAGGTAAATGGCAACAGCGCTGAATGGAAATCGGCACCTAGTTCTTTCAGCCGGGTTTCCAATTTGTAGGGTATGTTGTTGCTTCGCAAGGCTAATCCTTCTTCCACATTGGTAAAGCCGGTCATGCGTTTGCCCTTTAGCAATTCTGGGCTTAGTTCGGCAGCTTTGATGAGTGCGGCGGGCCCGTGGCACACGGTAGCCACAGGTTTGTTGGCGGAGAGAAAATTAAGAATCAAAGTACCGCTTTTGTGGCTATTGGCCAAGTCCCATATGGGGCCGTGGCCACTCGGGTAGAATAGCCCATCAAACCTATCGGCAGTCAACGCTTCATCGTCCAGCCTTTTGGTATTCTTAAAAGCATCTTGCGCCACCGCATCTTCTTTAAAGCGTCGGTTGGCAGCCGAAATGTTTTCGGTAAGCTCGCTCATGGGGTCAATAGGTGGTTCCCCACCTTGTGGACTGGCTAGGGTAACTTCATACCCTGCATCCAGCAGCTCATAATAAGGGTCGGTAAACTCGCCAAGCCACACGCCTGTGGTACTGTCGGTATTCAACAGCTCTTTGTGCGAGGTAAGTATCATCAATATCTTTTTCATAACAAGGTTGATTTTCAGGCTCGCTTAGAACTTTTCAAAAATCAAGCCAGAGAGGGCAAACTGATTAACCAATACACGTATTAACACTGTAAAAGCAAAAGGCGGCTCGATAAATCGAACCGCCTCTTTATTCATCTTCCTGATTAACTGATCAACCAATCAACCAATCAACCAAATCAGAAACTCCAATCAAACTTATCTAAGTCTTGCAGGCAGTTTTTTAGGAGGGCTACGCCGCCCAGTATGTCTTCTTTGTGGGCCATTTCAATTACTTGGTGTATGTGGCGGGTAGGTATGCTTACCGCACCGGCTATTACGCCTTGCTTGCTCATGTGCTGCATGCCGGCAGTATCGGTGCCGCCGCCAGTAAGTACTTCGGGCTGCCACTTTATTTTGTGGTTGGTAGCCACTTCCTTCATATAGCGCACCATGCGGTAGTCGGCTATCGATGACGTATCCATTATTTTGATAGCGACGCCTTTGCCCAGCTCAGTTATCTTCTCTTCGGGGCGGGCACCGGGTACGTCGTAGGCAATAGTGGTATCCAAGCCAAAGCCGAAATCGGGGCTAATGTGGTGGCTGGCCACCAAAGCGCCACGCAGGCCTACTTCCTCTTGCACGGTAAATACGCCATATACATCGTAAGGCACATCGCCCAGCTGCTTCAGCGTTTCGATAAGGATGTAAACCGATACCCGGTTGTCGATGCTTTTGCAGTTTACGCACTCGCCCATTTCAATCAACTGGCGGTCGCGGGTTATCGGGTCGCCAATGGCCACTAGTTTTTCCACTTCGCTCTTAGGCATACCCAGGTCGATAAAGTAATCGGTCGTTTTAGGCACCTTTAGGCGCTCTTCTGGGCTCATTACGTGTATGGGTTTTGAGCCCATTACACCAATTACATCCTTGCGGCCATGTATAATTACACGCTGTGCGGTAAGGGTTTTAGGGTCGAAGCCGCCAAGGGTGTTGAAACGTACAAAGCCCTCATCGTCAATATAGCTTACTATAAAGCCAATCTCATCCATGTGAGCGGCCACCATTACCTTTTTGTTGTTGCGGCCTTTTTTTACGGCAATCACGTTGCCCATATTATCTACCGATACTTCTACGGCTAGCTTCTTCAGTTCGCGCAAAACCACGGCACGTATCGGTTGTTCAAAACCCGAAGTACCTGGCACTTCGCATATTTCTTTTAACAGGGCAACATCAACTGGCATAGGGTATTTTTTAATTATGGTATGGGCTTAATCCTTTCAATATCAATGCTACAAAGCTAAACCTTCGGCACCGATTTTGGAAACGGCTAGCCAATATTGGCAACTCATATACCTTTATCGCTTTTTCAAGTGAGGGTGGTGTATAGTTTGTTGCTTTTTTGGTATTTTCATGTCATATTCACTACCTAGGTACGCCACTTTGTGCACAATATTTAGGCTATTATGGGTATTTTTGAAGGAACTATAGGCAGTGAAATCATCTTATGGTGCATCCATTGATGAATATTGGGGAGGGTTATTTTAACATGTTACAGTTACACGTTTGCGCCCGAAGTATGGCAGCATCGCTAGTGAGCGTGCTGTTCCTTCTAGTATTTGCTGGTTGCCAAGAAGACCTCACGCCATACGATGTGATTGCTAAAGCTTACAGCAGTGGCAAGCCAGCTTTTGTCTATACTTACATTGGTAAGGGTGATAACATGCGTAAAATCAAGGAGACAGAATTATACCCCAACGGCCAAATAAAGCGGGAGAGCCTATACCAAAACGATACCCTGCACGGGCATGAGTTCCAGTGGTACGAGAATGGCCAAATGCAGTTCATGGAGTTTTACAAGCATGGGCAAAAAGATAGTATTTCCGTTTTTTGGTTTGAAGATGGCACCAAAGGCTCTGAGTCGTTTTATGTAAATGGCGCACTCACGGGTAAATCAATTACATGGTTCGAAACTGGTAAAGTATCTACCGAGGCATACCATGAGCAAGGTAAGTATGAGGGTGCCTTTAAGCGCTGGTACGGCAATGGCCAAATGATGCAGGAAGGCAGCCACCAAAATGATAAAAAAGAGGGAGAATGGGTGTTTTTCAACCGAAACGGGGTAATGGAATCGGAAGGGACGTTTGAAAAAGGCGAAAAAGAGGGCTTCTGGACTTACTGGTACAGCAACGGACAAAAACGTGCCGAGGGCAAATACAAAGAAGGCAAGCGCGAAGGCAAGTGGCCATTTTGGTACAGCAGCGGCAAGCTAGTATCTGAGGTATACTTTAACAATGGATTGAAAGAAGGCCTTTGGATAGAATGGTTTGAAGATGGCACCAAGAGCTTTGAAGGCAATTACGTAGATGGTAAAGAACAAGGCGTAATAACCCAATGGTACCGCAATGGCCAGAAGATGTGGCAACGAAACTATATAAACGGTAAAGAAACCGGCACCAGCCAAACCTGGTACGAAAACGGCCAAACAAGCACGGAGGGCAACTTTAAGATGGGCAAAGAAAATGGCCGGTTCACCGGCTGGTACGATAACGGCGTGAAAGAATTTGAGCGTTTCTTTACCAATGGGCTGGAAGACGGTAAGGCCACCAAATGGGACCGCAAGGGTAAAGTAGTGTCGGAAGAGTATTATCGTAGCGGCAAGCTGGTGCAGTAGTTTATTTAGACCACGGACGACAGTTGCTTCAAAATTCCCCCACTTTGATCTTGCCTAAGAGACTGCCACATCGGCTTGGCTTGGAGTGCGATGGCCGTAACTATGCAACTGAGGGCCGCCCTTAAACCGCACATTATCCCTAATGGCATCGATTGCTCTACGTTAGCCGTAGCCAAACATCATTCATCCAGCAAGCGGCTATAGGTTTGCTTAGGGCCGTCAACAGGGGTATTGTCAATAGTTAGTACGTTGCAATCAATCTTTAGCGAGCCGCTAGCCCCGTTGGAGTATAGCCACGCCCCATCGCCAGCTTCGGTTATCTCATAGCTCACCGTGGTGGTGTTTTGCTCAAAATCCCTAATCAACAAGCTATCGCCAAACTGCAGCGTTTGCTCCTCTTCTGCATTGGGGGTGCGGGTTTCTTGCGTCCATGGGTTGTATATTTCGGTCAGTGTCCAAGTGCCCTGTATGCGGTCGTTCAAGCTGCGGTCGTCATCGCAAGTAGTCGATTTATCTTTGCAAGCGGCGAAAAGGGTGATTATAGTGAGTAACAGGATAATGCTGCGCATAGTGGTTGGGTTAGGCATAATACAACAACGTATTATATTGCTGAATGGTTGCCACACTAACCTATCTAGCTATTTTTGCATGTTGGTGTATAACCACCGCTGGTTTCAATATATTTGCATCATTATGAAAAAAGGACTCTCACTTATCATTGGCTCGCTATTATGTTGCTTAACCCTGGCCGCCCAACAGGATACCACCTATTATGATAGCGACTGGGAAGTAATAGCATTTAAGGATACTGCCACTTACTTTAGGGTACCAACCGGCTACAATAAACGCACGGAGGTATACTCCTTTACCGACTACTTTATTACCGGAGAAAAGCAGGCGACTTGCGGCTATTTCGACCCCAAAGGATTGAAGCGTAAAACAGGGGAGTTTGTATGGTATTTTAAAAACGGCCAAGTCTCCCAAAAAGGTAAATATGTAGATGATAAGGAAGATGGTGACTGGTTTTCTTATTTCGAAAACGGATTGCTGTGGAGCAAGTATAATTATGATAGCGATAGAACTGATGAAGAGCCTTATTTGAAGTATCTAGAGTATTATGACGAGAAAAGTGGGGAACATTTAATTGTTAATGGCGAGGGACGTTTTTTAACCTATTATGATAGCGGGGATACCAGCAGTATAGGTTTGGTAACGAAGGGTTTAAGAACGGGTACTTGGAAATGGTATAGGGAAAATGGTACCACACAGCGCATAGAAGAATATAAAAAGGGGCTTTTGCAAAGCGGCATATCTTATGATAAAGAGGGCAACCAATACACGTATACCGAAAGCGAGGTGATGCCAAGCTTTAAAGGTGGGCAAACAGCTATGCTGGAGTTCTTGGCCACTATTAAATATCCCAAAGAAGCTCGCGAAAAAAATAAGGAAGGCACCGCCTATGTGCAGTTTTACATTGATAAGGAAGGCAACGTAGTGGATGTGGGCATTATCCGCTCCTCAGGCTCGGTGATATTGGACAATGCGGCGGTAAGGCATGTTATGAAATTACCCAAGTGGACACCAGGCTATCAGCAAGGGCAACCAGTTAAGGTGAGTTTTGTAGTGCCCATAAAGTTCGTGTTAAATGACTCCAAGTAAGCATTACAGTTTACCAGCTAACTATGCCAAGTAGGCGCTTAGTAATTGGTACTTGACCCTGCCCCATAAGTATTTTAGTAAACGCCCAACGAGTAAAAAGGTACATCCCTAACTTTTATCACTGCATGCTTGCCGTTTTTTAGCTTTATCTGGTAGGTAGAATGTACGGCGCAACATACCCACAAATCAACACGGGCACAAAGAAACCTATCTTCATGCCCGTGTTAGTATCAAGTATTCATAATTCCTTACCCCTTAAAGTGCTTCAGCATAATTATCTCCCTTTCGTCCAAGTGTTTCCAGCGGCCACGGGGCAGGTCTTTTTTAGTGAGGCCTGCGTACATTACGCGGTCAAGCTTTACTACATCGTAGCCTAGGTGCTCAAATATGCGGCGTACAATGCGGTTTTTGCCCACGTGTATCTCCACGCCTATTTCTTTCTTATCGGCTTCGTTGCCATAGGCTACATCATCCACTTGCACCAGGCCATCTTCCAAGGTCAATCCTTTTTTAATGGCGGTTAAATCTTGCGGATGCAGCGGCTTATCAAGCGTTACTGCATATACCTTGCGAACGCCGTGGCTCGGGTGGGTAAGGCGCTGGGCCAATTCGCCATCGTTGGTAAACAGCAGCAAGCCTGTAGTTGCCCTATCCAAGCGGCCCACGGGGTATATACGCTCTTCGGTGGCGCTGGCTACCAGCTCCATTACGGTGCGGCGGCCTTTCTCGTCGTCGGTAGTGGTTACAAAGTCTTTCGGTTTGTTCAACAGGATGTACACCAAGTTGCGCATTGGCTCTATGGTACGGCCTTGAAACACCACCTTGTCGTTGGGCATTACCTTGTAGCCCATTTCCTTTACCACTTCGCCATTAATGGTTACTTGGCCACCGGCAATAATCTCATCGGCCTTGCGGCGGGCAGCTATACCGGCGTTGCTCATGTATTTGTTCAGGCGGATGCCGTCATTAGCCTTTTTGGGCGTTTCTGGTTCAGCGGGTTTTTTAGGGCCTTTGCCACCCACTCGTGGGGCCAATGGCTTGTGCTCAAACCTTTCTGGTAATGGCTCTTCGCGGGGTGGTTTTTCTTTAATGAATTTCACGAAAGACTTTGCACCGTCGCTCAATTCGTTTGGGTCGCGCTCGTCCCTACTTTTCGGGCCACGCTTTGGGGCGCTGCTGCGGCGTATGCGTTCGCCAGCACCGCTGTTCTCGCGTGGTGGGTAAGGGTTATCGCCAGTACCACTGCGGCCTCTTGGTTTATCGTAAGGGCGGCGTTCGCCAGCACCTTCTTCTTTCTTGCTAAACCTGCCTTTAGGGCTGTTGGTAGCGCCACGGTATTCTTTGCCGTAGCCAGCACCGTCGCGCTTGGGCGGCTTGCCTGCTGCGCCACGTGGGCGATCGTCATAAGGGCGATCGCCACCAGCACCAGCTCTTAGTTTGTCGCTATATGGGCGGTCTCCAGTCGGGCCATCGGGCTTGCCGTATAGTTTGCGGGTAGGGTCGTATTCGCGTTTTACTTCTTTGCCGTAGCCGCTTTCACGCTTGCCTACCGGTTTAGGTTTTGGGGCACGGGGCGGGCGGTCGCCAAAGGGGCGATCACCAGCAGGGCCATCGGGTTTACCGTAAGGTTTGCGTGCATCGCCGAATTTGCCTGTAGGCTTGCCACCCGATGCAGGGCGGGGCTTGTTGCCGAAGCTCTCTGCACCGCGGCGCATAGGCTTGGGCTTGCTCCAATCGTCAGAAGCCGGGCGATCGGTTTTAGGGGCATAAGGTTTACCAGCAGCCTTAGTTGGCTTCGCCGACCTCTCGTCGGGGGCTTGGTTAGTTCGCGCTGTGCGCGGTTTCGATGGACGTTTCTCCGATGGCATTTTCTTGCTGGGTTTCTATTTCTTTAAGTTTGGGCAGGTCTTTGGCGCTGTTAATGCCGAAGTGGTCCATAAAGGTGCCGCTGGTTTTGTACAGCAGCGGTTTGCCTGGCCCTGTGGCCCGCCCGGCCACGGCTACCAAGTCTTTCTCCATCAGTTTCTGGATGGTATAGTCGCAGCTTACGCCGCGTATTTCTTCTATCTCGCCTTTGGTAATCGGCTGCTTGTAAGCTATTATGGCCAACGTTTCTAGCGCGGCAGTGCTCAGTTTTTTGTTAGCCTTTTGGTTCAGCAAAGTCGCTACTACGGGGTAGTAGTCTCGCTTGGTCATAAACACATATCCACCGCCGCTTTCAGTAAGGTAAAACGAGAAATCATCGCTATCGTAGCGCTCTTTCAGGTCTACTATGGATGCTTGTATATCCTCTTCTACCACTTCCCACCCGAAGGTAGTGAGCAGGCATTCGTGTATCTCCTTGAACGCTACCGGTTGCTCCGCCGCGAATATAATCGCCTCTATATGTTGTCGTAACAGGTTCATTGCAAAGGGCAAAGATACGGTTAAATGTACGATTTCCCCTCACCTAACCTCTCCCAGGGGGAGAGGGATTTGAGACTCCTTGCCTCTGGCAAGAAGCCTGTGCTCAAATTTTTTGTATGTAGACCAATAAAACGAGCCGAAGGCGAGGCGTATAAAGTCCCTCTCCTGGAGCCTGCCCTGAGCTTTTGTCGAACGGGGGAGAGGCTAGGCGAGGGCCACATAATACAATGACAAATTACCACAAAAAAGCGGCCCCTCATTTTTCGCTAGAGGCCGGTTGATAATATTAGTGGTATCAGGAAACCCTTAAACCGCTTTTAAGAATTGAGATTTTGAATTATGATGGTAATGCTTTAACGGGATGTTTTAGCACTTGTGATAATAAATAAATTATTTAAAGTGATTAGTCTGAATGCTTTCAAGCAACAAAGTAGATGGCACGGTTGTTACAATAATTTATGCACAAAAAACCTCACCTACCCACCAAAACCTGCGCTACTTGTGGCTTGGAGTTTGTTTGGCGCAAAAAATGGGAAAAGGTATGGCATGAGGTAAAATATTGTAGTGAGCGGTGTAGGAGGAATAAAAAACCTGCTGCCTCTGGTTAGGACTTTCATTTATATCCTATATCGCTATATGCTTAGCGTGGTTTAATTACTGGCGTCTGGAGATGCTGTGTTCGCTGCATCCTCGTCGAAAAAGACGAGGACGAGAGTGAATATAGGCGAAGCGCTCTGGGCGGATAGAGATACCAGGTTCGGGTTAATTTTGTGTCGCTTAAATGCTGTGCAGTATGTATTTCCCTATCTTTGTACCTTCTTGAAAGAAGATTTTTTGTTGTATTATCAGCCGGGTATAAAATACCTGCTGCTTTAATAAATATCATAAAAGGGCATCATGGAAAGAGCTACTAGTTTAGTCCTATTCACTTTACTGGCGCTATCGGCATTCACTCAAACTGTACCGAAAGTAAGTGTACCTTGTTATTGTACCAGTTATGATTGGAGTGAAGACGATTCTTTAGGGTGGCGATTTGTCATTGCTGAATCCATAGAATACAACGTGGGAGGATATTTAATAAAACACTCCAAGCTGAACGAAAGGGGCGACACTTCATCTTATCGGATAACCACGTACAGCAAAGGCTCGTTAAGGTCTGAAGATATAGATTATAGCATTAGTAAGAATAATTCTCCCTCGTATCGGTATAGAAAAATAGTGGAGCTGGATAAGTATGGCAACAAAATTTTACAGCAAGACTATACGTGGAAAAATGGAAAATGGTCTTTTGGCGAGCAAGACTTTGCCAAAAGTACCTTTACCTACAATTCCTCTGGAAACCTGGTGAATAAGATAAACTATTATTATCCCCGCGAATGGCAATCAAGAAGAAACATATTGTTTACATACAACAGCCAAGGGCAGATAGCGTATATATTATATGGCGAGGACACTACCTACAAGGATAGCATAACATATGATTATAGCCGGTTGGCCACCCACGGGGATATTGAGGAAATTGCCTACATCAAGTCAGCAAACGGGAAATGGTATCCAAATATTAAAAACATTCGGAACTTCGATAGATTTCGCTTCCCCAAAAAGTACATTACCGGCGATGAATACAGTGATACTGCGCTACACCTGCGCATAGAAGTATCTTACAAATGGGCCTCTCCAAATTGGGGGATGTTTGATGAGGAAAGTTACCAAGATCCTGCCGCAAAAGAGCATTGTAACGATTGTAAATGGTTGCCCCGGTTGGATTCTACTTTCATTACCCACCTTGATTATGGGGGTACCATAGTAGTGCATCGAAGCCACTTTGGTTTAACCAGTGACAGTACGTACGAAGAGCATGATAGCCATGGAAACATTACCAAACGCGAGGAATACAATTTTGATCCTGTAAAAAACCCAAATGCTGGCCAGCCCGTTGTCTACAAAATAGTTGCTGCCAACATCATCCATTACCAAAGAACTTATGATGTTCAGGGTAATGAGGTAGACTTAGTGATTAGTGGCAGCAATAAAGTGGGTTCGCCAATAAGGCCAATAAGCCGCACCAAATGCACTAAATACAAAACGGTGCCCAAAACAATGTCGAGGGATGGTTTTTGTTGGTAGCACCGCTAAGTGGGGTTAATTAAATGTTTTGGCCTAGGGGTATTAGTTGTTGAAAAAATGATGCACCTGTAATTCAAGCTCCTTACATGGGCACTGGAAGTTTGCTCGCGTAAAAACTCGGAATGACAAACTGGGAAAGTACTTTTGCAACCGTGGTCTGTGGTCCGCAGTCCAAATTGCAGCATCCATGGTCCATCGTCTATCGTCCAACTACCACTCCGCCAACCCCCACTCTGCGGAAGTGGAACTTCCGCAGCATTGAAGTTAAGAGGCTGTGCCTCGCCACTAATATTCCGCCAACTCCTTCAACTTCACCTTAAACCGCTCCTTCGGCAGGAAATTTTGTTCCAGCGCTACGGCAAAAGGTACGGGCGTATCCAACGATGCCTCTCGCATTACGGGGGCATCGAGGCTGGTGAAGCAGTGCTCGCTTATCCAAGCGGCTACTTCAGCGCCGATGCCGGCGGTGAGGGTGTCTTCGTACAGCACGATTACTTTGCCGGTCTTTTTTACGGTGGCGGCTATGGCTTCGTAATCTAGTGGCAATAGCGTGCGCAGGTCAAGTATTTCGGCATTGATGTCGGGGAATTCCTTCAGCGCATCCAGCGCCCAGTGTACGCCCATGCCGTAGGTAATGATGGAAAGGTCTTCGCCCTCGCGCACGATGTTGGCTTTGCCTAGCGGCAGGGTATAGTAGCCTTCAGGCACCTCGCCGCTTAGGCTGCGGTACAGGGCCTTGTGCTCAAAGAACATGACCGGGTTTGGGTCGTCGATGGAGGCAAGCAGCAAACCTTTGGCATCATAAGGATTACTGGGGAATACCACTTTCAGGCCTGGTGTGTGGGCAAACCAACTCTCGTTGCTCTGCGAGTGGAACGGCCCCGCGCCAACACCCGCGCCGGTAGGCATACGCACCACCACGTCGGCATTTTGGCCCCAGCGCCAATAGCTCTTGGCTAGGTTGTTTACGATGGCATTAAAGCCCGAGGTCACAAAGTCGGCAAACTGCATCTCAATTACCGATTTCATACCGCCCACGCTCATGCCCAGCCCAGCACTCAATATGGCGCTCTCACACAGCGGCGTGTTGCGCACGCGGTGCTTGCCAAACTCATCCACAAAGCCATCGGTTATCTTAAACACGCCGCCATATTCGGCCACGTCTTGCCCCATTATTACCAAGTTATCATGGTGGCGCATGCCTTCTCGCAGGCCATCGCTCACGGCATCCACCACGCGCATTTCGCGTTTGGCATCGCCGGGTACTATAGGTGCGGTAGAGTAGGGGGCATATACGTCCTTAATCTCCTCGGCCGTGTTGGGGGTCACCTCTGCTTCATCAAAAGCATGTTTTAGCCCAGCCTCTATCTCCTCATCAATGGCTTTGCGGCTATTGGTTACAAAGTCATCATCAATCACACCTTCAGCCAACAGCCAATTTTGGAAATTTTCTACTGGGTCTTTTACCTGCCATAGTTCAAATAGCTCTTTGGGCACATACTTCACGCCGCTGGCTTCTTCGTGGCCCCGCATTCGGAACGTCATGCACTCTATCAGCCAAGGCTCAGGCGTTTCTCGAATGTCTTGTGCTATCTCGTTAATGGTATGGTACACCTCCAGCAGGTTGTTGCCATCAATGCGCTTGCCCTTCATGCCGTAGCCTTGGGCGCGGCTTACCAGGCTCTCGGCTTTGTACTGCTCATTGGTTGGTGTGCTCAGGCCGTAGCCGTTATTCTCTATGATGAATATCACGGGCAGGCTCCATACGGCGGCCACGTTCAGTGCCTCGTGGAAGTCGCCCTCGCTGGTGCCGCCATCGCCGGTAAAGGCCACGGATATTTTCTTTCGTTTTTGGAGTACATTGCTCAGGGCAATGCCTTCGGCCACGCAAAGCTGCGGACCCAAGTGCGATATCATACCCACAATATGGTGTTCGTTGCTGCCAAAGTGAAACGACCGCTCGCGGCCCTTACTAAAACCACTCATCTTGCCCTGCCACTGGGCAAACAAACGCCCCAGCGGCATATTACGGCCGGTAAACACCCCCAAGTTGCGGTGCAACGGCAGTATGTACTCATCGGGTTCCAATGCTTGGGTTACGCCTACGGAGATGCCTTCTTGCCCAATGCCGCTAAACCACTTGCTCACCTTGCCCTGGCGCAGCAATATCAGCATCTTTTCTTCAATGCGGCGCGGTTTTAGTATTGCGGTATATAGTTGGCGCAATTGCTCATTGGTGAGCTGGCGGCGCTCAAACTTCATAGTATTGATGGCATCGGCATTACCCATAGCAGTATGGTTTGTACAAAGATAGTTATTAGTCGATGGTCCATGGTCGACGGTCCATGGACTGCTGCAAAAAAAAGACGCAAGCCAATTGCGGCTTGCGTCAAAAAATCTTGTGTCTTGTGTCTGGTATCTTGTGTCTAAATTTAGTTCAAAATCAACTTCTTGGTACTCAACACCTCACCTTGCTGTACGCGCACTATGTAGGTGCCCGGCTGCAGGTTGCTTAGGTCTAGCGTGTGGCTTTGGCTAATGGCCAAGGCGCTGCTGTGTACTTGCTGGCCTAGTAGGTTTTGCACGGTTACGGTGCCTGCTGCGTCTTTTTTGGTTTGCAGTATTACCAGGCCAGTGCTTGGGTTCGGGAACAGCTCAAAGGTATTCGCATCCTTTTCGGTAATGCCCACACAGCCAGTCCTAAAACCATTGATGTAGCCCAAACCATTGATAAGGGCGTACTGCACGCAACCGGTATGGTCGTAGGCGCCCAAGTTTTGTATTTGCACATTCGGGGCGCCGTTGGCCGTCCAGGCGGCAAAGGCATTGGTACTGTTTAGGGGGGTTACCTGCTCGTCTTCGCTGCAATAGAATAGCTTTACTGGCGCTTGTGGTGTCCAGTCTAGCAGGTGGCTTTCGGCTAATGCCAAGCGCAACGGGTGCAGGCTATCGGCCTCAAAGTTGGCTATGGTGCTATCTTGTACCATAGCCTTCGGCACCGGTGTGGCTTGGGTATTAATATAACCGATGCCATAGTTTTTGCTGTAAAACAAAGCAGGCATGGTGCTGTCGTATGGCGATTTGAGCACTTGCTGAATGCTATCATACAGGTTGCCGTAGATAGATTGGTAGCTGAGGATAATGTATGGCAAATAGCCCGGTGTAGCATACGCGCTATCCGAACCAATTTGGTCTTTTTGGGCACCAGTAAGGTCGAATGCGCCGCTCATAGGGGCCACGGCAGTTACGTTGAACTCGGTAGGGTAGTTGGTTTCAATCTCCCTCAAAGTTGCCGCTGCGGCAAAACCGCCTTGCGAATAACCGAAAATGAACAACTGCCCGTTATCGGTAATACCGATCGAATCTTCCAAGTGCCTGCCAGCACGAATCATGTTGATACCGTCGTTGGCTTGAGAAAAGGCGTGGATATATGGGTGAACGATAACCGAGGTATCGCTATCGCCCAAGCCTAGATAATCGGGTAGTACAACAATGTTGCCCAACATGCCAAACAATAGCCCTATGTTCATCTCCTGTGAGCCATAAGACGGCACGCCCGTGCGGTCACTCGCCGTACCATGCATATACATAGCCATTGGCACGGGGCACTGGGTATTTTTTGGCACCACCATAGCACCACTCACAGTTACCAGGTTGTTAAGGGTGCGATAAGGAGTGCGGTACAGCACTTTGTAAACATCTAGTTCGTATTCAGGGGTAAGTAGCCCCTGAGCGCCAAAGCTCGCCAATACCGAATCCAAATCGGCAATGGTAAGGGTATTGGTTTTGGTGTACGATACAATTTCGCCCTGAGCGAACGCGCCGCAATACAAGGCCAAACAAAGGGTAAGGGTAAATAGCTTTTTCATAGGGGGGTCTTAACAAATTAGGTTGAGGAATAGGGTTTTGCTAAGATAAGTTTTTTTGGAAGACAGGCGATGGACTTTTTGAAGCGATTACAAGACGGAAGTGTTATCCCAAAAACGATCCAGCACCTTTCGATACTGGGAGCAGGATAATTCTTCCAATTCCTACGTGCTATTTCCTAATCGCTCACCATAAAAACCACTAACTTTGCAATATGTTACAAACCATGATATACGGCGGTAAGGCCCTGACGGCAAGTGTTTGGGTAGCCGGCATTTGGGCGTGGACCAGCGGGGACGCTAGTTTCTTTGCGCAGCTCATGCGCATATTGCTGCCACTTACGGTGGGCGGGCATTTCTTTATTACCGTAATATTCATCATTTGGGGAAGGAAGCTTAACCTAGCAACCCCTACTAACATTGTGCAGGTGCTGTTTTTCGGTATGTTCCATGTGGCAGATGTATGGTTAAAACGTGCCGAAACCGAAGCCCCTAAAA
This sequence comes from Sphingobacteriales bacterium, assembly GCA_027483645.1. GTDB lineage: Bacteria > Bacteroidota > Bacteroidia > Chitinophagales > CAIOSU01 > CAIOSU01. The sequence goes on along the minus strand of JAIXUD010000011.1, from coordinate 62,130 downwards.
GCCCAGAATCTATTAATTGAAGCAACTGTGGTCCGCCGGCTGTGGTCCAATTTGCAGTAACCGTGGTCCGTCGTCTGTCGTCAGTGGTCTAAATTTGCAGCATCCATGGTCTATCGTCTATGGTCCTTGGTCCAAAAAGCTATTTATACCGCTTTATCTCCCCGCTCTTCAATCGCTTAAAATAGTTTTTCGTATCCAGGCTTATCTCCTTGCTCATGATAAGCAACCCCAGTAGGTTCGGGAATGCCATACCAAGTATCATCATATCCGAGAACACCACGATGGAGCCCGCGCTGGTGGCTGCCCCGATAACGGTACAAGCAAGAAAGAGGAGTTTGTAAGAATAATCAACCCACTTGCTGTGGCCGAACATGTAAGCCCACGCCTTCTGCCCATAGTACGACCATGATATCATGGTAGCAAAAGCAAACAGGCACACAATAAACGTAAGCACATACCTAAACCAATGGAAATGCCGGCTAAAAGCAGCCGTGGTAAGCTGGCTGCCCGTCATGCCCTCAGGAGCGGTTTCGTGCAGGCCAGTAAAGATGATTACCAAGGCCGTGATGGTGCACACCACTACCGTATCGAAGAACGGTTCCAGCAACGCTACGATGCCCTCACTTACCGGCTCGTTGGTTTTGGCGGCAGCGTGGGCGATGGATGCCGAACCCACACCAGCCTCGTTTGAAAACGAGGCCCGTTGGAAGCCCACTATCAGCACCCCGATAAAGCCCCCTTTTAAGGCATCTGCCGCAAATGCCCCATCAATAATGGCACGGAAGGCATTGCCCATTTCGCCAATATTAGTACCGATGATAATCAGCGCAAGCAAAATGTACAAACCAACCATGAAGGGCACCAGCTTATCGGATACACGGGCAATGCCTTTGATACCGCCGATGATAACCAAACCTACCAAAATGGCCATTGCCAAGCCAAACCAAGCGCCATACTCTTGCATAAAGGGCAAGTCGCCCTGCACCTGCGCAAAGGCTTGGTTGGCTTGGAACATATTGCCCCCGCCCAGCGTGCCGCCCACGCACATAATGGCAAACAGCACCGCCAGCACCTTACCAGTCTTGCTCCATCCTCTAAGCGCTAAGCCTTTGCTGAGGTAGTGCATCGGCCCGCCAAATACTTGCCCATCAGCATCGATACTGCGGTACTTCACACCTAGGGTACATTCTGCAAACTTGAGGCACATGCCCAGCAGCCCAGCCACTATCATCCAAAACGTAGCACCGGCACCACCAATAGCTATGGCAAATGCCACGCCTGCTATATTACCTAGGCCAAGCGTACCCGATAGTGCGGCCGTAAGCGCTTGGAAATGGGTTACCTCGCCCTCGTCACCCGGTTTATCGTAGCGGCCACGAACTAAGTCTAGCGCATGTTTGAAGCCCCACACGTTCAAAAACTTCATGCGGAAGGTGAAGTACAAACAACCAAAAATAAGCCACACCACCACCAAAGGGATGCCCTTGGTTTTGGGCGTGCCGTTGGCATTGAGCAACACATTGCCCTGCTTGTCATGCAAAACTGGATCGTAAATACCGATGGCCGAAAAAGGGTCGTAAAACAGCACCGCGCCAAATGCATCTACTACCGGATCAAAAAGCGCATTGATAGCTTCGCTGATGGATTCGGTGGGTACCTTATATTCCAAAACCAAGGTGTTGTTATTAGCATCCACCACGGTAACCACTCCGGCAACACCCTCATGCACATCGGTAGTGTTCATGGAGGTAGTAGGCGTGCCAGCTTGCGGCCAAAAGTATTGGTAAGGGGGTTGTCCGCCCTCCACTATTGCCTGCGCCGTCCCGTTGTTTATCTCACCGTTTGGGTTTAGTACCTCTACCTTACCGGTAAGGCCGGTGGCAGCGTGGGCGGTGAATGTTGCGATGAATAAGGTTAGGGCGAGCAGGTGTTTCATAGGTGTTGCTAAGCTAACCAATTAGTTTAATGTATGCTATCAAGAAAGGTTGAAAGTAAATCCCATTTCGATGCTACAATTGACTTGCAGCAAAAAACTATTCCACAAAACCAATCAACCGATTAACCTATCAACTTTTATAATTAAATTTGCAACACTGTTGCACAATGAAGTGGATAATCTCTATATGGCTCTTGATGTTTGTGCTGCCTTTAGCGGCGCAACAGGCTTTGGTGCATGAGGTTAAGGGTATCATCCTTTCCGCAGTAGATAAACAGCCAGTGCAGGGTGTACAAGTGTACCTGCACGAAACCAAAATCGGTACCCTTACCGATAGCACCGGTCGCTTCAGCATACCCAACGTAAAGAAGGGCAGCTACCACCTGCACATTACCATACTGGGCTTTGAGCCGGTGGATTACACCCTTAGAGTTGATGAAAACATGCAGGAGGTGCGCCTGCTGCTGGAGCCTACCTTTATCGAAATTGGCCGGGTGACTATAGAGAGCGACATGCTGAAAAGCGGTAACAAGGAGCAATCGCTAAATGTAACCATTGCCGATGGTGAATACCTGCTGCGCAACTACGGTGGCAGCTTACCTCAAACTTTAGAGAAGATACCAGGAGTGACACTGATAAGCATGGGTACCGGCATTGCCAAGCCTGTGATACGGGGCCTATCGCTCAACCGAGTAATTGTGAACGACCACGGCATCAAAATGGAAGGCCAGCAATGGGGTTTCGATCATGGACTAGAGATTGACCAATACGATGTGGAGCGCATTGAGTTGATTAAAGGCGCTACCTCACTCTTATATGGCTCGGAAGGTATCGGGGGTATCATCAACATATTGCCGCCTCATATCCCTAAAGAAGGCAGCCTAAAAACGGATGTCCTCACCCTGTACCGGAGTAATAACCACCTCTTTGCCAATAGCATCGGCGTCAGCGGCAACCATAAAAAAACGTTCTTCCGCCTGCGGGTGACCACGCAAGACTTCGGCGACTACCGTATGCCCGCCGATGAGTTTACCTACAATGGCTTTGTGCTGCCCTTGGTAAATAACCGCTTGAAAAATACAGCTGGCAGCGAGCGCAATGTAACCGGCAGCGTGGGTATCGTGCGCAACTGGGGAAATTTAAGACTCACCGTAAGCAACTTTCACCAGCGGGCGGGCATGTTTGCGGGAGCCATCGGCACGCCACGCAGCTACCAGCTTACCGACGATGGCAATCCGCGCGATATACAACTGCCTCTGCAGCGCAACAACCACTTCAAGGCAGTTATCAATAGCAAAATAATGATAAAGGATAGCTGGCTGCAAACAGACTTCGGCTACCAAAATAACTACCGCCGTGAGGAGAGCGACCCGCACTTCCATGGCAAAGGGCCTACGCCAAAAGGCAAGCTGGCCCTAGGTTTGCGGTTGGATACTTGGACACTGAACAGCACCTTCCATAAATACCTTACCGAGCGCGTAAAGATGGTAACGGGCATTAGTACTCAATACCGCCACAACCAGCGCGATGGGTTTGAGTTTTTGCTACCGGCTTACCGGGCTGCCAATGCTGGGGCAATGATATACTTTGAGTATAACCTTAATGAGCACACCACCCTTAGCGGCGGCGCGCGTTTCGATTACGGGTGGCAACACATTGAGCGCTATGTGGAACCAGTATACATTAACAATGAAACCATTGATGGCTACAGCCAACGCGTGCCCGAAACTACCCGTAGCTTTTATAATCCATCAGGGGCCTTGGGCGTATCGTATTCTCCCACGCGAAGCTGGAACCTAAAGATGAATTTGGCCCGCAGTTTTCGGGTGCCTAGCCCTGCCGAGTTGGGCCAGAATGGTGTACACCATGGTACCTTCCGCCACGAGCAGGGCGACTCATCACTGCGCTCCGAGACGGGCATACAGCTTGATGCGGGCATGTACTATACCCAAAAGAAGGTGCGCCTAGAGTTTACACCGTATTTCTATTACTTCGACAACTACATTTACCTTCGTCCTACGGGTAGCTTCTCGCCCTTTGTGGATGCCGGGCAGATATACCGCTATACCGAGGCCCCGGCCATAGTTGCAGGTAGCGAGCTGTTACTGGAATACCACCCGCTGGAGAAGCTACACCTGGAGACCGCCTTCGAGTACGTGTACAACTTTAATGTAGAGACCAACCTACCGCTGCCGTTTACCCCGCCGCTATCCATAAGCGTGGCGGGCGATTATGATTTCGGTAAGCTGGGTAAACGCATTGAGAGCCTATATGTGGGCACTGGCTATAAATATTACGCACCCCAAAACCAAGTAGACCGCAACGAAAGCGCAACCCCCGGCTATGGGCTGATGTACATTAATACGGGCATCAGTTTTCGCTTCAAACAACAGGAACTAGAGGTGCAATTTAGGGTAGATAACCTGCTTGATGAGCAATACCTAAACCACATGAGTCGATACCGCATCCTCAACCTACCCGAGCCCGGTCGCAACTTTATGATAACGGTGAAGGCTCCGCTGACGATTTTGAAGGGGAAGGAGGATTAATTTGCAATTTTCTTGCAACATTGTTGCACACTACCTATATTTGCAACATTGTTGCATAATATAACCCCAACTGAACTATGAGAACACTATCTTATTTCCTAGTTACACTGGCTACCCTAGCCCTCGGTCTTGCCTCTTGCAGTAAGGATGAAGACACTGATAAGCCTGTTATAGCGGCAGTTACCCTAGAAGACGAATTTGTAGCCGCCGGTAGCGAAATAGGAATTATCCTAAACTTTACCGATAATGAAGGATTGAAGGAATACAAGATTGATATCCATGATGATTTTGATGGGCACAACCACGGCAAAACTGCCAGCACCGTGAAATTTGAAACGGTAGTGATTAATGCCATATCAGGCGTTTCATTGAATGATACTGTGCAAGTAGCCGTGCCAGCGAATACTACCGCTGGGCCTTATCACATTGGTGTATATGTTTTGGATGCCGAAGGCAACCAGAGCGATACCAAGACGCTAACTGTGTTTATTTCCAACACAGAGATGGCCGCCATTAATATTAGCAACCTGAGTAGCCTATCAGAAAACAGCATTGCCAATTTTGATAGCTTAACGCTGCAAGGTGGCATCACGGCAGGTACAAGCGATATTGAAGAAATTACCATCACTATAGCTGCCCACGAAGAGGGCTACGGCAAAGTAGCGGAAGATGCCTGGTTTGAGCGCGATATAGATTTTGCAACGCCAGTAGCTAGCTGGAGTTTCACGGAGCTAGGCTCTATTGCCATACCTGCCACCGCAAGTGGCCATTATGTATTGGAAGTAAAAGTAAAAGACGTTAACGGCAACTACGCCATTAAACACTACGAGCTAAACCGATAATGACTGCTTAGATGATTTTTAGTTGGAAGCAGAAGGGATGTAAGTCTCTTCGGCTTCGCTTTTTATAGTTTATCCAGTTCGCGCTTCTTCCTGAAAAAGTCTTTCATCAATTGCCCGCAATCATGCTCCATGAGGCCTTTCTCTACGTGCGTGGCTTGGTTAAAAAGCAGATTATCAAATCGGGTGAAACCATATTTATTATCGCCAGCGGCATAATATACCGCACCTATTTTGGCCCAAAACAGTGCCGTGGCGCACATCATGCAAGGCTCAATGGTAACGTAGATGGCGCAATCGGTAAGGTATTTACTGCCAAGGGTATTGGTAGCAGAAGTTATGGCCAGCATCTCCGCATGGGCCGTAGGGTCTTTTAGGCGCTCTACTTGGTTGTAAGCCTTGGCAATAATGCGGCTATGCGATACCACCACCGCACCAATGGGCACCTCATCTTCCGATAGCGCATTTTTGGCTTCTTTGAAAGCCATTTCCATAAAGTGCTGGTGTACGTTGATGATCATGGCTTTACCCCAGCCAAGTGGCTATTTAAGATATTTACGGCTGATAAGCTCTTTCATAATCTCGTTGGTGCCGGCGTAGATGCGCTGCACTCGGGCATCGGCCCAAGCGCGTGCCACTTGATACTCCCAAATGTAACCGTAGCCGCCATGCAACTGTACGCATACATCAGCCACCTTGCATTGCAGCTCGGTAAGGGAATACTTGGCCATAGATGCGGTAGCACCATCAAGCTGTTTTTGCATGTGCAACTCTACGCAACGATCGGCAAATACACGACCCATCTCAATTTCCGTAGCCAGTTCGGCTATCTTATACTTTGTATTCTGGAAATCGGCAACGGGCTTGCCAAAAGCATGGCGCTCATTAACATATTGCACAGTAATGTTGAAGGTAGCTTCAGCAGCGGCAATGGCGCCAAGGCCCACTACCAAGCGCTCTTGTGCTAGCTCCGTCATCAAATATGCAAAGCCATGCCCAGCACTGCCCAGTAGGTTTTCCTTAGGCACTTTTACGTTATCAAAAAACAGCTCGCAAGTATCTTGTGCATGTAAACCAGCTTTGTGGAACGGTTTACCTTTGGAGAAGCCCGGGGTATTGGCCTCCATCACCAACAGGCTAATGCCTTTGGCGCCCAAGGTAGGGTCCGTTTTAACGGCCACTACGGCAATATCGCACAGATAACCGTTGGTAATAAACGTTTTGGAGCCATTAACTAGGTAGTGGTCACCTTTATCAACCGCTGTGGTACGCATACCTTGCAAGTCGCTACCAGCACCGGGCTCCGTCATGGCAATAGCTGCTATATACTCGCCGGAAACCATTTTAGGTAGATACTTTAGCTTGGTTTCGTGGCTTCCGTAGTGCTCAATGTACGGGCTCACAATATCGCTGTGTAGCGGGTAGCCTACTGCGGGGCCAGCGCAACCGGTAAGTGCCAGTACCTCGGTAAAGATGGCATTATACTTGAAATCTTTGATACCCAAACCACCGTATTCCTCTTCCACCTGCATACATAGGAAGCCCGCCTCGCCCAACTTACGCCAGCTCTCGCGGCTCACCATGTGGTCTTTCTCCCACTGCTCATTGTAAGGGGTAATCTCCTTCGCGGCAAAATCTTCCACCGATTTGAAAAACAGCAAATGTTCTTCGTTATAAATGGTGCGGGGTATGTTTGGGGTCTTAATCATGGCTCAATTCGTTTGCGGATGCAAGTTAGTGGATAGACACAAGACACAAGACATAAGACACAAGATTTTTAACCTGTCTCTATCATTTTTTATCACCAAACCCTATATTTAGAATATTATGGAACGCGAGCTATAATTTAGAAATATGATGGCTGACGTATTAGCGAAACTGCAAGTAACTAGTGCGGAGCTTAAAGAGTTGAGAAAAGATTCTAATTCTCGGCTTGATAAGCTTGAAAAGCAGCAAGCTAGAGCCAATCTTGCCTTATCAGAATTGGTCAAGCTATTTCAATAAAAGCTTGCTGATCAGGAGATAACTATAGATAAACTTCGTTTACCCAATTGAGACCGTGGTCTGTGGTCTGTCGTCCGTGGTCTCCCCTCACTCCTGCCAAAAAACCCGCTTCACCCTACTGCTAATACCTGTAAGTATTTCGTAAGGGATGGTACCCGCCCAGTCGGCGAGTTGCTGTACGAGCAATTCGGGGCCGAAAACGATTACTTCGTCGCCTTCATGTACGTCACCACTGTCTGTAATGTCCAGCATGCACATATCCATACATACACGGCCCACTATGGGGGCAAGCTTCCCGTGCACCAGCATACTGCCAACGCCGTTGCTTAGGCGGCGGTCGATGCCATCTGCATAGCCGATGCCTACTGTGGCAATGCGGCGCTCGCCGGGCGCGGTGTAGGTGCGGCTGTAGCTTACGGTTTCGCCAGGGTTGATGGTTCGTATCTGTGAGATGGTGGTGCGCAGGCGGCCCACTTGCTGCAATTTGCCAGTAAGTGCTTCGCTGGTATCAATGCCATATACGCCAAGACCCAGACGCACCATATCATATTGCGCATCCGGAAAACGGGCAATTCCCGCGGAGTTGAGTAGGTGGCGTAGCGGCTTGTAAGCTAACTGCTTCATCACCTCTTGGCTCATACGCTCAAAGCGCGCGGTTTGTTCTTTGGTAAAATCGTCGTGTACGGCCTCTTCGCTAGCAGCTAAGTGACTAAAAATGCTCTCCACCTTCAACCATGGCGACTTTTTCAAAGCTTTCAGCAAGGCATGCATATCGCCCTCGCCGAAGCCCAAGCGGTGCATGCCCGTATCCAGCTCTATATGCACCGGGAATGGCGGCGTGGCCAATGCGCGGCCTGTGAGTTGTAGGTATTCGCTAAACTTCTGAAAGATACCCTCGTTGTATAGGTCGGGCTCCAAATTGTAATGCACAATCGCCTCAAAGCTGCGCTGCTCGGGGTTCATCACCATTATCGGCAGTGTAATACCCGCTTTACGCAGAGTTACCGCCTCATCGGTATAGGCCACCGCCAAGTAATCAGCCCTATGGAACTGCAGCGTGCTGGCAATCTCGAAGCTACCGCTGCCATATGATAAGGCCTTTACCATCACCATTGTTTTCACGTTTGGGCGCAATAGGCTGTGGTATACCTGTAGGTTGTGGGCTAGAGCATTCAGGTTGATTTCCAGCACGGTTTCGTGCACCTTCTGCTCCAGCAGCTTGCTAATCTTTTCAAACTCGAAACTACGTGCTCCTTTCAGCAATATGGTTTCGTTGTCGAACTGTATGGTTGACAGCTGCTCCAAAAACGCATCGGTACTGGGGAAGAAGTGTGACTCCAACTCCTTGTTGGCCGCAAAGGTGCGCTGCTGCCTGCTGATGGATGGGCCGATGCCCAATAAACGGGTTACCTGCTTTTGCTTCACCAAGGCGGCCACATCATCGTACAAGTCCATTTCGTTCTTGCCCGATTGCAGTATGTCCGATAGTATCAGCGTCTTTTTAGGATGCTGCTTTTGTTGGCTCATGAAATCCAAGGCAATGGTAAGCGAGCCAAAGTCGGAGTTGTAGCTATCGTTTATCAGGCTGCAGTTGTTCACGGCATCCTTCAACTCAAGGCGCATCGCTATTTTACCCAGCTTGCGCATCCGTTCCTGTATCACTACTTGATGCACATGCAAATAGAGTAGGGTAGCCCAGCAATGGATGGCGTTTTCGATGCTGGCCATATCCGTAAAGGGTATGGTTATCTGTATCGTTTCGCCCTTGTATTTACCTTCAATATACGTTTCGGCAGTATTGCGGTCTATGGTGGTAATGCGCAGGTCGGCATCGGTTTTATGCGCCCAGGTAAACAGCTGGAATTTCTCCTGCTGTTCTACCTCACTAAACTGGCTGCGTATCTCGGTTATGGCTTGGGTTATCTCGGGGTAATCTTTGCAATAAATAAGGATGCGGCTGTGAATAAACAGCTTCAGCTTCTCCTTTACCTTGTGGCGGCTGTTCAAAAATCCCTCCGCATGTGCTTCGCCAATGTTGGTAAAGATGCCGATATCTGGCCTGATGACCTTTTGCAAGTGCTCCATCTCGCCAGCTTCACTGATGCCTGCTTCAAATACGCCCAGCGTATGGCTTTCGTTCAACTGCCATACCGACAATGGCACGCCTACTTGGCTGTTGTAGCTCTTCGGGCTGCGCACTATTACGTAATCTTCCTCCAGCAACTGGTACAACCACTCCTTTACAATGGTTTTGCCATTGCTGCCTGTAATGCCTATAACAGGTAATTTATATTGATCGCGGTGCCAAGCTACTAGTGTTTGCAAGGCTCGCACGCTGTTAGGTACTTTCAGCACATTGGCTTCGGGCAGGTCGTAGGCTTTCTCCTCCTCGGTAACCACAAAGTTGCGCACGCCCATTTTGTATAGGTCACTAAGGAATTTATGTCCATCGTGGCGCTTGCCTTTTACGGCAAAAAACAGGGCAAACTCAGGGTCGGTAAGTTTACGGCTATCCAGCGAAAGGCCATTAATGGCGCGGTCTCCGGTAAACTGGAGCCAGTTTCCGCCCATTACTTTAGCGAGTTCTTGAAAGGTGTAGCCGATAGTTGCCATAAGCGTTTTGGAGCACGTAAAGATAGCAATGGCAAATGATATGCCAGCTTGTTTTGTGGTTAATTGGTTTATCGGTTGATTAGTTGATTGGTTTTTAGATTAGAAGATTGTGCTATCACTGAGGACACAATTCATAACTGGTCGTCAATCAATTGCAATTTATGACAACCATGTTGTCATAAATACAACCACCGTACGTTTCCCTACTAATTCCTATCTTTAAAATCGCACCTTCAACCACTATCATGCGCTTTCTAGTTCTCCTCCTTACCATTTTTATCACCCTAACAGCTTCTGCCCAAAAAGAGTACACCCCGCCATACCCATCGCAGCTCAAAATCCTCTCTTGGAACATACACATGCTGCCCTACTGCGTGTACTACAAAACCAAGAAGAACAAGCGCAGCAAAGGCATCGTAACCGAATTGCAGCAGCGCGACTATAACATCCTCGTGTTTCAGGAGGCTTTTAAAATGCGCTCGCGAAGGAAGATTTACAAAGGGTTGAAAGAAAAGTACCCATATAGCTATGGCCCGGCAAACCGTAAGTTTAGCTTGAAAACTAACAGCGGCATATGGGTGCTAAGCGATAGGCCGCTGAGCGTGAAGGGCGAAGTGGAGTTTACTGAATGCGCCAACGACGGCTGCCTGGCCCGCAAGGGCGGGCTGATGGTGGAGGGTGAGCACAACGGCCATATCTTCCAGATTGTAGGCACGCATACCAATGGCAACCCGCAAGAGGTGAACCGCCACCAGTTTCGCCAATTGTACGATGAATTGCTGAAGCCCAATGAGGACAGCGCCACGGTGCAGATTATCTGTGGCGATATGAACTGCCAGCGAGCCAAACCGGAAGACTATCAAGCCATGCTGCGCTTGCTGCACGTAAGCCAACAGCCGCACTACAACTGCAAGGAAGACACCACCAGCACTACCGAAATTGAAAATACCGTAGATTATATATTGGTGCGCGACCATGGTGCCAATGTAGTGATCAAGCGCACCGCCACCATCCGCATCGGCCCAGCTTGGAAAAGCGGCAACCCGAAAAGGTACGGCACCACTGTAGGCCTAAGCGACCACTATTCGGTGGAGATGATTTTGGAGTGGGTTGATTAGACCATTGACGACAGACGATAGACCATGGTTGGACAACGAACGACTGACAAAAGACCACAATTTATGACAACTTTGAAATATGGTATTCCCCAACGGGGATAGGTACCACTAGGATGGGGCATCGCCCTATCTACGTAACACGAGTTTGAGTAAATGCCGGTGGTTCGAAAAACCACTAAGAGCACAAAGGGAAAATCACCAAGGACACAACGCAACCAGTCAACCAATAACTAATAACCAGTAACCAATACACCCTTTTGCAGCAACCGTGGTCCGTTGTCCGTGGTCTGTCGACTAACCTAATATTCCCGCTTTAATCAGGGGGTCCCAGCCTTGGGCAGATATGGGGTGTACGTTGCCGCCTTTGGTAGTGAGGGTTACGCTGTCGCTCTTTTCGGTAATGCGGCCGATAACGGAGATATCCCACTCGTTAGACAGTTTGGCCACATCTTCTTGCCTTACAGTAAAGAGCAGCTCGTAGTCCTCGCCGCCGTTGAGGGCGCAGGTAATGGGGTCGATATTGAATTTGATAGCCAGATTGTAAGCATCCTCGCTAATTGGCACTTGGTCTTCATAAATCTTCGCCCCCACGCCTGATTGGGTGCAGATGTGCAATATCTCCGATGACAAACCATCCGAAATATCAATCATCGAAGTGGGTTTTATGCCTTGTTCCTTCAGCAGTTCTATAATGTCTTTACGGGCTTCGGGTTTCAATTGGCGACCAATGAGGTACGGTTGGTCTTCCAGTTCCGGTTGCACTTCCGGATGCTCTAGGAAAATGCGCTTTTCGCGCTCCAGAATTTGGAGGCCTAGGTACGCACTGCCCAAGTCGCCGCTTACACAGATGGCATCGCCAGGCTTGGCGCCATTGCGGTATACCAAATCCTCAGTATCAGCCACGCCTAAGGCAGTAATGCTTATCACTAGCCCTGACAAGGATGATGTAGTGTCGCCACCAACCAAATCCACGCCATACTTTTTGCAGGCAAGGTTAATGCCTTCATACAACTCCTCCAATGCCTCCACCGAATAACGGCTGCTAATGGCCAGCGACACCGTAACCTGCGTAGGTGTAGCGTTCATGGCGTATATGTCGCTCAGGTTCACCACTATAGCTTTGTAGCCTAAGTGTTTCAGCGGGGTGTACATCAAGTCGAAGTGGATGCCCTCGGCCAGCATATCGGTGGTTATTACCGTGTTTTTGCCTTGGTGGTTTACCACTGCAGCATCATCGCCCACGCCCTTTATGCTGCTTTCCTGATTAAGCTTTATGCTGTTGGTCAATAGCCTGATGAGGCCAAACTCGCCTAGGGCGCCTATTTCGGTACGTGGGGTATTTTCTGCCATGGTGCAAAGATACGCCGATGGCGGCAATTCTACTCTTTCAACAACCGCTCGGTTGCTATCTCCCCATCCTTACCTTGCATGCGGAAAACATACACCCCAGCGGGAAGGTTGCCAACGCTAATAGTGTTACTACCCCGAAGCACCGGCCCACCGAGCACCAACTGACCTTGTAGATTATATATTTCCAGCATTACTACACTGGCCTCGGGTATTTCCAGTACCACTTTATCGTGAGCGGGATTTGGGTAAAGCCTGTACTCGAGAGCTGTCGCTAATTGTTGGGCATGCAAGCAAGGCATAAACAGCACGGCCAGCACTAGGGCAGGTAGAACACGCATAACCATAGGTTTTGGTAGTATAGGTATAACGGTGTGCAGAGGTGTATTATGCGGAACCTGGAAAACGGTTAATGCCGCGGCCGCTTCCCCGGCCCCGGTTGCCTAGATAATATCTCACCCAGTTCATCCACAAAGTCATCAAACAGTGGCTTTTGGTCAGCGTTGCAAAGTTGGCGTAGCTTGATGAAGTGGTCGAACGTTATGGAGTCTTTTTGTTGTTGAACGGCGCCCAACAATCGCTCGATGCTATCAGCCGACGGTAAATCGGGTGTTTCTGTTTTCAGCAGGGCAAAATAAGATTCGTACAGCGTTTTCGATTTTTTGTTGAGCCTGACGATGCCGCTGTGGTGCTCGTGTTTCAGCCCTTCGAAGGTTTCTATTTGCGCGTCATCAAGTTTCAGCCGTTCTATAATCAGCTTATCGGGCCTTGGCGGGTGTTGTGGACCACCGGCACCAGGCCTACCGCTCCAAAACAGGTAACCCAGCGTGCCCAAATTGAGCACCAGCAAAGCCACCACCACCACCATCAGGAAGTTTTCTCTTTTCATACCGTTGGTTTAGTAGCTATAGCCGTATTCGCTGCTGGTTCCATAAGTTTCTATTGCAGGGGTAGCGGCATTACTGCTTGTGTTTTGCTTGGCAACCAGCACCGCTATATTCAGCCCGATTAATGCTACCAAGCAGGCTGCCACCAAGCTAATGCGCGAAACGGGCACTAGTCGCGCTACAGGACGCTCCATCTGTTCCATCACACGCTCAAACAGCCCATCGGGTGCCTGCGCGCGGCGCATACCTTTTATGCTCTGCAACATAGGCAGCAGTTCGTCATTCGGTTCGGGGTTGTATTGATTCATAGCGTTCAGTTTAGTTTGACGTTATTTTCTCACATATCCTTCTCTTGCTGGTAAAAATCTTTTAGCTCCGTTCGAAGATTGGCCTTGGCGCGTTGCAGCAGCGATTCCAACGCCTTTACGCCGATGCCCATAACGTCTGCGGCTTCCTTTTGGCTAAGCTCTTCAATATAGGTTAATATAAAGGCGGTTTGCTGGTTCTCGCTCAGTTGGCCAATGGCCTTAAAAAGTACGGCTGCCCGTTCTTGGTTTTCCAATGCAATGCCGGGGTGGTGGAAATCAGGCAGGTCCATTTTCAACTCCCCCGACTCCCCAAACAAGCTGCGGATAATACCAAAGCGCTTTTTGCGCTGGCGAAACTTTAATTGGTCCAAACACTTGTTTACCGTAATGCGGTACACCCAAGTACTTACGGTAGACCCTCCACGGAACTGCCCCACCGACCGGAATACCTCCATGAAAACTTCTTGGGAGATGTCCTCCGCGTCGCCCGCGTTTTGCAAATAGCTGAGGGCCGTATTATATACCCTGCTGCTGTAGCGGTCATACATCTCCCTGTAGGCGCGCTGGTCGCCTAGCTGCAATAAACGTAAGAGTTCTGCCTCAGTCAAATGAAGGAAGTGTATGAAGCAAAAATGGGGAAATTTATTGGCTAAGCCATCTCCTTAAACGGACTGATTGCCTGCAACTTATGCAGCTCTACCAATAGATTTTTTTCCTTTGCCAGCTCAATGCCCAATAGAAACGTTTGCTTAGCCTCATCAAGCTTTTCCAAGGCTATATATGCCTGCCCAATGCTGATGTGCATATCGCACACCTCATTATAATCGCCAATGGCAGTGGCTACGGCCAGGGCTTTTTGGTAATGGTTGAGTGCCTCGTCATAAGCCTGCATCTGCATATACACGTTGCCTATACCGCGCATGGCTTGTATTTCGGTGAGTTTGTGGTCAACATCTTTCAAAACCTTGAGCGCCGAAATATAATGCTGCAAAGCCAAGGCAAACTCACCTTTCCCCAAGTAACAGTGTGCCAGCAGGGCAGTAGCATGGGCTTCGCCAATTTTATGGTTCAGCTTTTTGAAACCGGCAATGGCTGGTACCACATGACTGATTCCTTCATCAAATTTAGCTTTCGAAATCTTTACATCGCACAGGTTACTCAGCAAATTATACTCCATGCGGTCGTTAGGCTCTATATCGTTCATCGCTAGCCCCTTGAGGAAACTCTCCTCGGCCTTATCCAACTCGTGCATTTTTTTATACGTTACCCCTATGTTGTTGTAGCATACCGCTATTTGCCACCTTGCTGCCTTACTTCCAATTTTTTCATAGATGGCCAATGCCTTAAAGGAGGTTTCCAGCGCCTCTTTATATCGGTATAGGGGGTTGCAAACCACACCGACACTATCGTAGCACATGGCCTGCATCAATAAGTCATCGGTAAGCAGCGAGAAATCCAAGGCGGTTTGGAATGCTACGGCGGCATCCTCAAACAAACTTTTGCGGTACAGCATCCTGCCGATGGTGGAGTGGTAATAACAGCGGCCAATATGGCTATCTAAGCGTTCGGCCAGTGTCTTTATTTCGTCGGCTACTTCTAGCATGCGCTGCTCGTTGGTGTTCAGAAAGAAGGTAGCAATATCGAACAGGATGTGCATCCTATCATCATCATTGCTGCTGGCATCCAACAACTCGTATAACTCCTTTATATCGCGCATGGCTTTCCTAGTTTCCCCGCCACTAAAAATAGCAAACTTTGATAATGGGAGGCTTTTTCACCATATTTTTTTAGACCAATTGCCTGTATTGCTGCAATCGGGCTAGGCCAAACTTTAACTTGCGTTTTTGGGCGATATCAATACCTGCATCAAACGCCTCTTTAGCCTTATCGGGTTGGTTAAGGGCTAGGTAAGCCTGGCCCAGCAGCGCATATACTTCGCAAGCCTCTATGTCGTCACCTATTTGTTGGGCCAAGGCCAGCGCTTTCTTATAATATTGAATGGCCTGTTCAATGGCTTCCATTTTCATGTATACATTTCCCATGCCCCATAGGGCGCCAATCTCCACGGTTTTATAATCTATTTCTTTCAGCATTTTCAGCGCCGATAGAAAGTGTTTCATAGCTACGGCAAACTCGCCCTTGCCCAAGTAGCAATGCCCCGAAATAACCAATGCATTCGATTGGCCATTTTTGTGATTGGCTAATTTAAACCCTTCCAATGCTTTATGGGCGTATTGCAAGGCCACATCATAGTTTAGTCTCAACACCTCAATATTGGCAAGGTTGTTCATAATGCTGTACTTGATGCGCTCTTCGTTGCATTCTTTTGCCTTGTCCAATCCTCTTTCATACATTTCCATGGCCTTGTCCAGCTCATCCATGCTTTTATAAGTAGCGCCAAGGTTATTGTAGCACACCACGGTAAACTTAGCAGCGGTAATGTCGGTAAGCTCGCTGTATATAGCCAATGCCTTGTAGCTTGCCTCCAGCGCCTCGGGGTAGCGGTACTGAAAGCTGTACAAAACGCCTAGGCTATCATAGCACATGCCCTGTGCCAAGGGGTCGGTGGTGAGCAGGGCCATTTGCAATGACTCTTGAAAAGCTAGCTCACACTCGGCATACAATGCTTGCTTAAATAGTACCCTCCCCCTAGTGGCGTGGTAGTAGGTGCGGCCCAAGTTGTTATCCAATCTTTCGGCAAGCGCCAATATTTCATCGGCCACCTCCATTACCCGCTTTTTATCAAAGTTCAATAGGGAGGTAGCTATGTTGAACAACACCTCCAGCCGCTCTTCATTGGCAGCGCAGGTCTCAAGCTGTTCGTATAGTTGGTTTACATTAAGCATAGGTGCCTGAATGGTTTTCTTCTTACTTAATGCAAATCTATCTGTTTACGTAATCCTTCCAATTTTGCATAACACTTTTTGCTATTGCTGTTTGCTATTGGGGTAAAGGTAGGGATAGTTGATAATATGAAGGATAAAACTTACTCTACTATACCCTGTTCATTTGCCAATTTTCAAGGGATAGGCTCTTTTTAGTAAGATTTAAATCGGAACGGCAATAACATCTTTTTTACCATGTTATTTGTCACTGAGTTGGGGTTTATGGGGATTTTTTAACTGCTATAATCATGTCTTTACCCTAGCATTTATTGTTAATAGGCACTGGTCTTTTTCAACCATGGTCCATCGTCCGAAATACCTATCTTTGCACCATGTGCGGCATTGCGGGTTATTTTACTTCGGGTAAGCAGCTTTCTAAGGAGTCTTTGGAGGGGATGACCACCTGTTTAAAGCATCGTGGGCCCGACTCTGCGGGGTACTACCACAACGGCCATACCGGACTGGGACACAGGCGATTGAGTATTATCGACCTTACAACGGGTTCCAACCAGCCCATGTATAGCGCCGACGGCCGCTACGTGATCATCTTCAATGGCGAAGTATACAACTTCCAAGAAATCGCCAAAGAGCTTAACGTAACCCTGCAAACAACTGGCGATACCGAGGTAATACTGGAGGCCTATGTGCAATGGGGGCCAACGTTTGTAAACAAGCTGAACGGCATGTTTGCCCTAGCTATTTACGATATGCAGGCCAATACGATGTTTATCTGCCGCGATAGGCTGGGCATCAAACCGATATACTACTACCACCAAGATGGCTTGTTTGCCTTCGCTTCAGAATTGAAGGCTTTAACTGGCCTGCCAGAGCTGAGCGGTAAGTTTACGGTGGATTATAATTCCGTTAAGGAATTTCTATACCTGGGCTATGTGCCCGCCCCCAACTCCATTTACACGGAGGTGAAGAAATTCCCGCAGGGATACACCGGCTTATTGGATGGCAATAGCAATCTTACCCTTACCCCTTACTGGGTATTGAGCGAAAAGGTAACCGCTAACGTAATTACCGATGAAGCCGAGGCCAAAAAGCAACTGGACGAACTAGTAAACAGCGCCGTAAAATACCGCATGATTGCCGATGTGCCGTTTGGTACCTTCCTAAGCGGTGGTGTGGATAGCAGTTTGGTAACGGCCGTGGCGCAGCGCAACAGCAGTGTACCAGTTAATACGTTCTCCATCGGGTTTAAGGAATCAAGCTTTAACGAGGCCGAGCATGCCCGTAAGGTGGCGCAGCACTTGGGTACCAAGCACCATGAGTTTATGGTGAGCTACCAAGAGGCGATTGATTTGTTTGAGGACATAATTGATGTATACGATGAGCCGTTTGCCGACTCATCATCGGTGCCTACCATGTTGGTGAGCAAACTGGCCCGTCAGCACGTAACCATGACCTTGAGCGGCGATGGTGGCGATGAAACTTACTTGGGCTACGGCTTCTATAACTGGGCACAACGATTGAACAACCCCCTGGTGAGCGCTCTGCGCGGCCCTATTGCCACGGCACTAAGCTTTGGCGACAACCGCAAGCAGCGCGCGGCGTTGATGTTTAAGTACCCGAACAAAGCGCGTTTAAAGTCGCACATTTTTAGCCAAGAGCAATACTATTTTGGGGAAAGCGATTTCGACCAATACCTTACCCCGGCCTTGAATAGCAAGAGCCGCATCCGCATGGATGAGGACAACCATGTAACGGGCCGCAAGCTAAGCCCAGCTGAAGAGCAGGCTGTGTTTGATATGCGCTATTACTTGCCCGATGATTTGCTGGTAAAGGTTGACCGCGCCAGCATGAAGTACAGTTTGGAGGCACGGGTGCCGCTGCTGGATTATCGTTTGGTGGAGTTTGCGCTAAACGTGGACCCCAGCCTGAAAATGAAGGACGGCAACCTAAAATATCTACTAAAACAGGTATTGTACGATTACGTGCCGAAGGAAATGTTCGATAGGCCCAAATGGGGCTTCGGGATGCCGATAAACCAATGGCTGAAGAAGGAATTGAGGCACCTAATTGACGAATACACCCGCCCTGAACTGATACAAAAAGCGGGATTGATGCAACCAGAAGCAGTTAAAACATTGGTAGCGCAATATTTATCGGGCAAAGATTATCTTTACAACCGCGTTTGGCTCACCATCATCCTACATAGGTGGTGGGTGAAAAACCAGATTTAAGCTACATGTACCACGTTTTACTTACCGGTTGCGCAGGATTTATTGGTTCTCACTTAACGGAGCGCTTGCTGGCCGAAGGCCACACGGTAACGGGTATAGATAATTTTGATGCCTTTTATTCTCGCGCTGCCAAAGAAGCCAACTTACAACTATTGCTGCCACACGCCAACTTCAACTTTTTGGAGCTGGACTTGGTGGATACCGCTGCGGTAATGAAGCTAGACGTAAAGGCCGATGTAGTGATACACCTAGCGGCAAAAGCGGGTGTTTTGCCTTCGCTTAAAGACCCGGTTGCCTACATCAATACCAACATTACCGCAACCAATAACTTACTGGAGTGGATGCGCGCCAAGGGCATTAACAAAATGCTGTTTGCCTCTTCGTCATCGGTTTATGGCAACAACAAAACCATCCCCTTTAGCGAGCAGGATGCCGTAGACGAGCAGATTTCGCCCTATGCTTTTACCAAGCGCAGCTGCGAGCTGATGAACCACAGCTATCACCATTTGTACGGTTTCGATATATTGAATCTTCGCCTGTTTACGGTATACGGCCCGCGCCAGCGGCCCGATTTGGCGATACACAAGTTCGTGAAGATGATCAAAGCTGGCGAGCCCATCACTATGTATGGCGATGGCAGCACCGCCCGCGACTATACCTACGTGGCCGATACCGTTGATGGCTTTATGAAGGCGCTGCACTATGTAATGAGCCACACTAAAGTATTCGAGATAGTGAACTTAGGTAACAATGGCCCAGTGAAGCTTGCGGACTTGATTGCGGCTATTTATGCAGCTGTGGGCGCACAGCCCAATATCATCCCCATGCCGATGCAGCCGGGGGATGTAGACATTACCTATGCCGACATTACCAAAGCACAGCAACTATTTGGTTATCAACCTACCACCACACTACAAGAGGGCTTAACGCAATTTATCAAATGGTACAATGAGCGCTAAACCCAAGGTTTTATACCTCTCTTACGATGGCATGACGGACCCCTTGGGCCAGTCGCAGGTATTGAGCTACCAACGCAAGCTCACGCAGCAGGGTTTTTCGTCGCACATTGTGAGTTTTGACAAGCCCGACTTGTACGAAAAGCACAAAGATGCTGTGCAGCAATCGTTGCAAGGTTTTGATGTTACTTGGCACCCGCTGATGTACACCAAAAGCCCGCCGATACTAAGCACGCTTAAAGACATACGCGCCGGATGGGCCAAAATTCAGGAGCTTTACAAGCAATTCGGCCATTTCGATATTGTACATTGCCGAGGCTACATACCGCCTATACTGGGGTTGCGCTGCAAAAGGAAGTATGGCAGCAAGGTAATATTCGATATGCGTGGTTGGTGGCCCGATGAGAAGCTGGAAAGCGGCTTGTGGAGCTCGCCCGTGTATAAGCCCGTATACAAATACTTTAAGCACTTAGAGCGCAAGTTTTTCAGGGAGAGCGATTATGCCATTTCCCTCACCGTGGCTGGCCAAGTGGAAGCCGAGAAGTTGGGCTACAAAAGCAAGAAAGATATAGGTGTAATACCCACCTGTGTGGATTTCAATGCCTTTCCACCATATAACGAAACCATTCGCCAAGAGTTAAGGAAGGAACTGGATATACCGCAGGATGCTAAGGTGTTGCTGTACAGCGGCTCTCTTGGGGGCAACTACGGTACCGATATGCTCATGGAAATCTTCCGCGAGATGCTGATGCTTGAGCCTAGAGCACTGCTGCTGGTATTGAGCCGTACCGATAGGAGCGTGCTGGATGCTGAACTAGCGAAATTCAACATACCGCTGGGGCAGGTAAGACTGGCCAGTGCCAACTACAATGGGGTATACCGCTATTTGATGGCGGGCGATATTGGTACCATTGTATACAAGCCTACTTACTCAGTAATTGGCCGCAGCCCAACCAAGCTGGGCGAATACTGGGCTTGTGGCTTACCAGCAGTGGCTTTGAGCGGCGTGGGCGACTTGGATTACCTGATGAACCAGTACCCTGAGGGCGGGGCTTTGATCGCCAGCCCGGCACCGGTGCATTACCAAGCAGCCTTAAAACAACTACTGCAAAAACCAGTGGATAGGGATGTGCTGCGGGGCTATGCAGAAGACTATTATGACTTGGAACAGGGCGTAAAAGCATATCTGGCCATATACCAAAGGCTATTAAACCAACGCTAAGCCAAATTAATCGTTAATTTTGCGGCCAGCATCAACCGAAATCTTATCCAGCATGAGCTTTGTTCAACCACCCGTACAAGTATTGCAAACCCCATGGGGCGATATCCCCAGCTTTATACATGGGAACGAGGCTAATATGGATATGGAGACCGTGGAGTCTTTCGGTGAGGAGTGGAGCAAATTCGACAAGTTTAGTGAAGAAGAGCTGGAAGTAGCGGGTAGCCAATACTTCGATATCATTTCCAAACAAATGCTCAACACCAGCCACCGAGTGCTGGATGTGGGCTGTGGCACGGGCCGCTGGTCTTATTACGTGGCCAGCCGTTGCGGTACCATTGAGGCGGTTGACCCGAGTAAAGCGGTACTGGCAGCCAAAAAATTGACCCTCAAAAAAGGCAATATCAACATAACGCAAGCGGGTGTGGATGCGATACCTTTCGAGAAGGCAAGCTTCGATTTTGTGTTTAGCCTAGGCGTACTGCACCACGTGCCCGATACCCGCAGTGCCGTGCACAAGTGCGTGGAAATGGTGAAGCCTGGTGGTCACTTTATGGTATACCTATATTATAGCTTGGATAACCGCGGCGGCCTGTACCGTTTCATCTTCAACCTGAGCAATGTGTTTAGGTTGGTTATCAGCAAAATGCCTTCAGGTTTGAAGAAAGTAGTGTGCGACATAATTGCCTTTACGGTGTATCTGCCATTGGTCGGTTTATCCGGGTTGATTAAGGTTTTGGGTGGAAGCAATTTTTACAAAAAAATCCCGCTATCATACTACCTCGGCAAGAGCCTCAACATCATTCGCAACGATGCGTTGGACCGCTTCGGCACCCCGCTGGAGCAGCGTTTCAGCAAACAGCAGATTACCGAAATGATGAGCTCCGCAGGGCTTAGCGATATTGTATTCTCCAATCAGGAACCTTACTGGCATGCAGTCGGCAGAAAACCGCTCTAAAGGCATATCTCCAAAGCGCATCCTCTTCCTTACCCCCTATCCTTTCGATACCGCACCGGGGCAACGGTTCCGGTATGAGCAATATTTTGGCGCGCTTACCCAAGCGGGCCTTGAGTATACCATCCGCACTTTTTTGGATGTGGAAACCAACGACATACTGTACAAAAAGGGCATGGTTGGCAAGAAAGCATTTGGCATAGTAAAAGGCTTTCTGCGCCGCTTTAAGCACTTGTACGAAGCCCGCGGATACGACTATGTATTTGTGTTCCGCGAGTTGGCACCTATTGGGCCACCGGTGTTTGAGTGGATATTGGCCAAAGTGCTGGGTAAGAAAATGGTGTACGACTTTGATGACGCCATCTGGCTGCCCAATACTAGCGAACACAACCAAATGGCCGCCAAGCTGAAGTGGCACCAAAAGGTTGGGCCTATCTGTAAGTGGGCCTACAAAGTATCATGCGGCAATGAATACCTGTGCAATTACGCCCGCCAGTTCAACCCGAATGTGGTACTCAACCCCACCACTATCGATACTGAGCACCACCACAACCGCATCAAAAACCAAGATGCCGCTAAGGTGGTAATAGGGTGGACAGGCACACACTCCACCGTGAGCTACTTGGATGAGCTAGTGCCCGTGCTGCGCAAGCTAGAGGAAGATTTGGATTTTGAGTTTAAGGTAATCAGTAACCGCCCGCCTGATTTTGAGCTGAAGAGCTTGGTATATAAGCACTGGGCAAAGGATACGGAGATTGACGACCTAATGGACTTCAACTTCGGTGTAATGCCATTGACCGACGACCCTTGGGCACGGGGCAAATGTGGCTTCAAAGCATTGCAATACATGGCTTTGGGCATGCCAGCCGTGGTGTCGCCAGTGGGCGTAAATACTACGATAGTGGCTGATGGCGTAAACGGCTACCTATGCAACACCCCCGATGAGTGGGAGGCCGCCCTGCGCAAACTCATCAGTGACCACCAGTTACGCATAGAAATGGGCCAAAAGGCTCGGCAGACCATCGTAGAGCGCTATTCAGTTTTATCCAATACTGGCTCGTTCTTATCCCTGTTTGCATAATAGCGCAACAGGTAAAGAGCGGTAATATATAGCGGTATAGCAGGTATTTTATATCGCACCAAGGCACCAAAGTTATAGCTCGTTACCCCCACCCCGAACGCATATAGTATGGCAAACGAAAGCGCAAATGCCAGCAATGGGTCTTTCATAGTATAGCGCACTAAGCCACCCAGTCCGGTACGCTTTATAGTCACCAGGGTCAAAACTAATATAGTCAAGCTTTCCAGTGCCGCCTGCAACATAATGGGGCCGTTAATTTCCCATAGGTACGGGCGAAACAGTGCCACATTTACCGCCATTGGGAAACGCGCCACCATGCCTGCATAAGAGGTGGTAGGTGCGCCTAAAGTATAGGCAGAGCCCTCCACGCCCTCAATTTCTTGTACACGGGTGTGCCACCATTGTGTATCATGCGCCCTTTTCTCCAATGAACCTAGTGAATAACGGGCATTTACGTTGGCGGTAGCGTTAATCATAAAGGTTGCCCCAGCCGCCATAATGGCGATAAGGAAAGGTGCTAAGAAGGTGCGCAATGCTGCACTCTTTATCTTGTTGCTTATTAGTACATAAGTACCCAACATGAGGGTTGGCGCCAAGGTAAAAAACACGAACGATCGTATTTTTAGCATCAGGAAGGAGAAAAAGATAAGGCCTATAAAATACTTTATACGCCGATCTTTCTTAAATACAATCATATAGTAGCAGTATACTATGGCGCCCAGCGCTCCAAGCATCACCGTATCTTTCATAATACCCGAGCCCCAAAAGAAGACCGAGGGAATAAAGAAAAACGCAATGGCAAACTGCCTAACCATTTCGGGCCGCCACTCTGCAAACATTTTGAACATCTTCCACGAGCCCCAAAACGAAAAACAAGAGAACAACATGGTAAGTACGGAGAAGTTTGCAAAAGAGATGAGGCTTAACAGCCCGCCAAACTTAATAACCGTCCAAGAGTTATCATCCCTAAACCACCATACTTGCGAGGTATATCGCGCGGTACTTGGAGTCCATTCAAGGCCATCCAAAAACAACATTTCTATGGCCGCCCCTGGGTTCTCCCAAAAGGCTTTAAAAATCACTTCTATACCCTGATAAAAGTAGAAAGTGTCGCCCCCACGATAGTAAAACTGATAAACCATGCCGAACAATAGTCCCCCTACAATATGTATACTTAAGGCGGGCAGGTAGTAAGGCTCAAGTATGGTACCCTTATAATGGCGGCTGCGGTGGTTATATGCGAACATATAGATAACCAGTAAGTAAAGCGGCGCAAGGAAAAGGTCGAAATTGGTCATTATTACGTAGAGGCTACTTAAGATTAAAGGTGAAAATGGATAAATAGCTCCGTGCGTGGTAAAAATACTAATTCATAAGCACTTACCTTTGCAATATGTGCGGCTTATCAGGTATCATCAGGAAAAACGGACTGCAAGAGCGGGATTTGGCCGACATTCAGCAAACCCTGCGAGCCTTAAATCTGCGCGGTCCCGATTGCCAAGAATACTTTGCCGATGACAAGGTAGCTCTAGGCCATGCCCGATTGTCTATTCTGGATGTATCCAATGCTGGCAAGCAGCCTATGGAAGATGAGAGTGGCCGCTATGTGATTGTTTTTAATGGCGAAATCTTCAACTACCAAGAGCTATCTGCCCAATACCTTAGCGATAAAGGTATACAATTCCGCTCCACCAGCGATACGGAAGTGATATTGTATCTGTACCGCTACTACGGTGCTAAATTCGTTACTTGGCTCAACGGTTTCTTTGCCCTCGCCATATACGACAAGCAAGAAAATACCGTATTTGTGGCCCGTGACCGTTATGGTATCAAGCCCCTTTATTTCTATGAAGATGACCAGCAGGTAGTATTTGCCTCGGAAATGAAGGCATTGCTCAAATTCAGCATCAACAAAGAGATTGATACCGAAGCACTGCACGCTTATTTGCAGCTCAACTACATCCCTTCTCCCAAAACCATTTTTAGGCAAGTACGCAAGGTGGAGCCGGGCACCCAACTGCTGATAAGCGCAAAAGGCGTAACAACCGAACGCTATTACACGCTACCCAAAGAAGGCGAAACCCGCGATGGTCGCACGTACACCTACGAGCAGGCTTGCGATAGGCTAAGGGAACTGCTGGATGCATCCGTAAAACGCCGCTTGATAAGCGATGTGCCGCTGGGTGCGTTTTTGAGCGGTGGTATCGATTCTTCCGTAATCGTTTCGCTGGCAGCCAAGCACAGTCCGCACATTAATACTTTTTCCATTGGTTACAAGGATGAGCCGTATTTTGACGAGACCAAGTATGCCGAACTGGTGGCCAAGAAATTCAACACCAATCATACCACCTTCTCGCTCACCAACAACGACTTATACAGCCACCTCTTCGATATACTGGATTACCTCGATGAGCCGTTTGCCGATTCATCGGCAATTGCGGTGTATATCCTTTGCAAGCAAACCCGCCAAAAAGTAACCGTAGCCCTCAGTGGCGATGGTGCCGATGAAATGTTTGCGGGCTATAACAAGCACTTGGCTGAATACCGCTTGCGTAACTTGGGAGCGGGCCGCAGCGTGTTGGCGGCTTTGAAACCGCTAACGGGTTTGTTGCCGAAATCGCGCAGCGGCAAGCTTACCAACTTGATAAGGCAAGTGGACCGCTTTGCTGAAGGTGCAGCCCTTGGCAACAAAGAGCGCTACTGGCGCTGGGCGGGTTATGCCGATGAGCAGGAAACCCTGAACATGCTTACCCCAACTTGGCAAAGCAAGTACCAAGCACAGAAGTATAAGGCATTGAAGCAACAACTGCTGGGCGTACTGGATGCCGATACGGGCATAAACGATGTACTGCTGGCCGATATGGGCCAAGTATTGCAAAGCGATATGTTGGTGAAGGTGGACTTGATGAGCATGGCCAACAGCCTGGAAGTGCGCGTGCCGTTTTTGGATGTAACAGTGGTGGACTTTGCCTTTGCCCAACCAGCCGAGTATAAGCTGCGTAAAGGCGTGCGTAAGAGTATGTTGAAAGATGCCTTCCGTGCCGATTTGCCGGAAGAGCTTTTCAACCGGCCGAAGCATGGCTTTGAGGTGCCGCTGTTGAAATGGTTTAGGGGCGATTTGAGGGATTTGATAGAAAAAGACTTGCTGAGCCCAGAGTTTGTAAAAGCCCAAGGGATATTTGACAATGCCACCATACAATCCTTGATAAAGCAACTGCATAGTAACGATCCCGGTGAAGCCCCGGCGCGAATTTGGGGTTTGATAGTGTTCCAATACTGGTGGAAGAAATATTTAGCCTAAATTTAAGTGTTAACACTTAATTAGGTAACGTTATAGACCCAATTTTACCCCCATGTCCAAGCCCCGGATACTTCGCATCATCAACCGCCTCAACCTTGGTGGCCCAACATACAACGCCTCGTACCTATCCAAGTATTTGGATGGGGAGTTTGAGACCCTGCTACTTTCGGGCATGAAAGACGAAAGCGAGGAGAGCTCAGAGTATATTGCCGAAAGCATGGGCTTGCAACCCACTTACATCCCTGACATGCACCGCAGCATCAACCCATTGCGCGACCGCAAGGCATACGGCATGGTGAAGGACGTTATCCGCGATTTTAAGCCGCATATTGTGCATACCCATGCTGCCAAGGCTGGTGCCTTGGGCCGCTTGGCCGCTATACAAAGCAATGTACCGGTGGTGCTGCATACCTTCCATGGGCATGTGTTCCACTCCTATTTTAATCCCATGAAAACCCGGGTGTTTTTGGAGATTGAGCGTTATCTGGCCAAGCGCAGCACCCGCATCATCGCCATTAGCGAGTTACAAAAAGAAGAGCTTACCCAAACCTTCCGCGTATGCGACCCCAACAAAGTGGAGATTGTGCCCTTGGGCTTCGATCTTTCCCGTTTTCAGCATGATAAGTTCAATAAACGTCAGCACTTCCGCCAGCAATACCAAGTAGCAGATAACGAAGTGGCTATTGGCATCGTTGGCAGGTTGGTACCGGTAAAGAACCATCCGTTGTTTATCAGGGCAATAAAAGCTGTTTCCGAGCAAACCAACAAACCCATCCGTGCCTTCATCATCGGGGACGGGGAAGACCGTTTGAAACTGGAAGCCTTGGTTCGTGAGCTGAACATAGATTGCAACTTTGAAGCCTCCAAAGGCCCGAAATCGCTGCTTACCTTTACAAGTTGGATTAAGGATGTGGACTATGCCTACGCTGGGTTGGATATTATCGCGCTATGCTCGTTCAACGAGGGTACGCCCGTGAGCCTAATTGAGGCACAGGCGGCCGATAAGCCGATTGTAAGCACTGCCGTGGGCGGCATAAGGGATGTGGTAAAAGAAGGGCGCACCGCGCTGCTATCGCCTACTGATGAGCTGGTACCGTTTACGGATAACCTGTTGAAACTGGTAAACGACGATGCCCTTAGGCATCAAATGAGCGACGATGCCCAACAGTTTGTAATGGAAAAGTACCACTACACCCGCCTAGTGCGCCAAATGGGCGACCTTTACTATAAGCTATTGCAAGAGAAGGCGAGTGAAGTGGCGCGGGTGCGGTAGGATAGCTACCTAACAAAACTCATAAACCCTCTAGGGCAATTTTCTTTACTTTTGCCCAACAACCCAAAACCAAGCCAGCATGGACGTAAAAGATAGTAACGGCAATCTACTGAAAGAAGGTGATAGCGTGGTATTGATAAAAAGCCTGCCGGTAAAAGGTGGCAACGTTACCTTAAAGAAGGGCTTGGTAATTAAAAACATCCACCTTACTGATGACGAGAAGGAAGTAGAGGTGAAGGTGGACAAAGTACGCATTGTACTGAAAACAGAGTTTCTGAAGAAGGGCTAAATGGGTTGTAAATCATTTTAGCGCATGACGACAGTCATGCGATGGCACGCAAGTTGTACCTATCTTGGTTCGCTAAACATGCATGCCGTGCCGTCATTGTTCTACAAAGTAACTTTTGCTATTTTCTTTCTGTTAACCATAGCCAACAGCATCTGGTTTGTAGTTAATAGCCAGCGCCCCGCTGATACCCAAGAAGCACCGGCCAACACCACGGGCGAGATTTACGAAAAAAATGGGGCTGAAAGCGAGAATGACACCACCCCATTCCCCAACCGGGCACACCCAAATGATTACCGGTTTCTGGTAGTAGTGGATAGGGATGTGAAAGTGATAGACTACTATGACTTTATCGATAGCATGGCAAGCGTGTATATTGCCCCTGCCGATTCGGCGTTGAAAGAATACATATTGGTACACAACAACCCTTGGATTATTGATACCTTGGTGAGCTTTGACTACTACGACCGCAAGCGCCGCGGGGAGCACATACAAGACCAAAAGGAATTGGTGGTGCTGCGCAAGGGCAGCATACTGCTGATACCTAGCCAAAATAGCGCCGATAGCATTAAAGCCATGCTAGCCAATACCATGATTGATGTGAACATACCAGAGTATAAAATGCGCATCATAGTAGATGGCTCGGTGAAATATACCTTCCCTGTTCGGGTAGGGCAGAACCGGACGAAGTATCTGGCGATGGCAGGCCGAGAGGTAAGCCTGAAAACCCCCATTGGCGAGGGCGAAATCATCCGCATTGTGCGCGACCCACTTTTCATAAATCCTGCTGATAACCACCGCTATTACACCACTGGTCGCGATGATAAGGTTAGAACCGAGCTCCCTTTAATCCCTTGGTTGGAACCTACTATTGATGGCCGTAGGCAGGGCTCCCTCATCCACCCAACCACCAACGAAGCCACTCTTGGCAAGCCTTACAGCAATGCCTGCGTGGGCACACCCGAAGGCGTGGCCTGGATAACGTATTACTATGCCCCGCTAGGTACCAAGGTGCGTTTTAGATATGATTTGAAAGTAGTAGACCAATATGGCGATACCACCATGCTAGAGGATATTTACCATTTAGCTGAAAAAGATACGCTATTGTCAATGGTGAGATAACCATAAAAAGTGTGTTCATGGCAAGCGTATACCATAGTTAGCATAATGGAAAGCACCCTTACTATGAAATACGCAGGGGTATATTATGCTAAACTTACGCCTGAGCTTGCTAAGGTAATGGTATTCATTGTCGCCCTTTGAGCGCCTCCCTCCTTTGGGCAAACCTGTAGAACCCAACCGACCCAATTCCGCACCTAAATACACACATCTAGCCAAGGTTAGGGCATAGGCTACTTTAACGCTGAAATGAAATAAACCCAATCATACCAATGGTTCTATACACTTATCCGCCCAATTATGGCTACTGCTGGTATTGTTTTTGGCTATGGTAAAATACCAATTACGGAAAACGACCCAAAAAACATATCGTCATGAAAGAGGAAATGGAAGTACAAGAGGCCGGTGTAGCGGCGAAGAAAAGTGTATTGAACCTTGAACAAAACATTAGTAACAACGAACGGATTTTTTCGGTGGTGTCAGGTGGCGCTTTGCTGATTGATGCGGTTGCCAGAAGTAGAAGCTTTACCCAAGGTCTAGCCGCTGGGTATATGCTTTTCCGTGGGGCTACGGGCTATTGCGCGGTAACCGATGCGGCGGAGAAAGGAGCGCCCAAAGCCAAAGAGGCTTTGGAAAACGCCCGAAACAAAGCCAACGAAGCGTTTGATAACGCTAAAGAGAAAGCGCAAGAAGGTTATGACAAGTACAGCACCCAAGCTAAAGATGCGGTAGAAGAATACACCACCAAGGTGAAAGATACCGTGGAAGAGTATACCGGCAAAGCCAAGGATACGGCGGAAGAGTATAAACACAAAGCCCAAGATGCCGTGAGTGATTATAAAGCCCAAGCCAAGGATGCCTTAACTGGCGCTACCGACAAGGTGAAAGAAATGGCCCAAAAGGTATTGCACCTGAACAGTGCTGGCGAGAAGTACGACATTAACATCGAGACCAAAGTGCGTGTGAACAGCAACCGCCAAGTGGTATACGACTACTGGCGCAAGCTAGAGAACCTGCCCAACTTTATGGAGCACTTGGAGAGCGTAACCCAATTGGACAAAACTAGCAGCCAGTGGAAAGCCAAAGTGCCAGGTGGCATAGCCACTATTGATTGGAAAGCTGAGATTGTGGAAGACAAACCTCTTACGCGCATTAGCTGGAAATCCATGCAAGGGGCCGATGTGGAGAATGCCGGTACGGTTGACTTTTTTGATGCTGGCAAGCAAGGCACCGATGTGCACGTGGTAATTTCTTACCATGCACCTGCTGGTAAAGTAGGCAGTGCCATTGCCAAATTGCTGAACCCTACTTTCGAAGCCATGATTGAGGCCGATATCAAACGCTTCGCTGAAGTGGTTGAAGAAGGCAAGGCCGAAGTTGCGCATAGCAACGGCCAACAGGCTAGGTAGAAATAAATAAACAGCATTGAATCCCTAGAAGTGACCTCAGCATTGGCTCTGGTTACTTCTGGGGATTTTTTTATGCGCGATTGTGTGCCACTAAATATAACATCACCCGCTCTATCGCCCCCGTAATCTCTTTAATCCCAAATCCCCCACTAGGCAGCGGTATGTGTACAAACCCGCATAGGGCATTGCTACCGCGTTGGGCAAGTAGGTAATTGGCCACATAAAATACATGGTTGCAAACAAAGGTGCCTGCGTGGTTGGAGACGTAGATGGGGGTGCCTTCGGCAGATAGCGCAGTTGCCATTTCCACCAGCGGGAAGTTGCCCATGGTGGCTAAGGGGCCGTCGATTTGTATCGGGTGGTTTATAGGCACATAGCCACTATTGTCAGGGGCATTGGTATCGTCAATATTTAGGGCAAATCGCTCTAAGGCTATATGTTCAGTGCCTGCTGCTACGCCCAGCATGATTATTACATCGGGCGAGTGGAGTTCAATGAGTTGGGCTATCTGTTCACCGCTAGCTACAAACTCCTTGGGTATTACGGCCGTTAGCAGTTCCAGCCCTTGGTAGTGGTATTTTCTCCTTTCAAGTTCTTCCACCACGGTTTGGGAAGGATTGGAGCCCACATTACCAAATGCGTTGAAACCAGTAAGCAATACTTTCATAGGGGTGGGTTTTGATGTGCTGCCAACAAATATGGGATGAGTAATTTAAAGGGGGCTTCCTAGGAAATCAACAACTACCGGCTATTCCTCTTTCGCTTGTTTCAACAGCAACCGCCTATAGCTAGAAAAGATTTTCGATTTGGAGAGAAAGCCCACGTACTTACCATCTTGCACCACGGGCAGGTTCCAAGCACCGGTATCGTCAAATTGGCGCATTACTGTTTCCATTTCTTCGCCCATCTGTATTACCGCAGGCGCTTGGTGGGCCAGGTCTTTCACCAGCACGGTATCGTACTTCTCTCGCTGAAACATGATTTCGCGCACGTCATCCAAGGTAATAATACCCTGCAACAATCGATTTTCATCTACCACCGGGTATATATTGCGTTGGCTGTGGGCAATTACCTCAACCAGTTGGCCAAGCGTATCGGTAGGCTTTATGGTCTGTAGGTCGGTTTCCAGTACCTTCTGCATCTGCATAAAGGTAAGCACCTGCTTATCCTTGTTGCCACTGGTAAGGTGGCCCTTTAAAGCCAGTTGCTTGGTGTAAATGGAGTGCGGCTCAAAGTAATGGATGGTGGCATACGCAATGCCCGATACTATCATGAGCGGTATAATGAGCTCGTACGTGGTGGTAATCTCCACCACCAGAAAGATGCCCGTGAGCGGCGCGTGCATTACTCCGCTTATCAACCCAGCCATACCCACCAGCCCAAAGTTGCTTTCGGATATGGGGTGGGTAAACCCACTCAGATTGCATAGCCGCGCAAAGCCAAAGCCGAGCATACCGCCCGTAAACAGCGAGGGCGCGAATACCCCGCCGTTGCCGCCACCGCCAATGGTGATGGACGAGGCCACTATTTTGGCAAACACCAGTACGATAATAAATGCCCATACTGCCCACACATTATCCTTAAAATCGTGAAACAGGCTGCCGTCCAGTACCTTTTCCTCTTGGCCGGTAAATACGTTTTTGAGTATTTCGTACCCCTCGCCATAGAGCGGCGGCAGAATAAATATCATTACACCCAGCAAGGTACCGCCAATAAGGGTGCGCTTAAAGCGGTTGTTGATTTGCAGCAGGGGCAACTCTATTTTGCCGATAACCCGCGATACATAAACGGATACGAGGCCGGTAATAACCCCCAAAACCATATAATAAGGTATATCGCGAATGGCAAAGGTGTCAGTTAATTTAAAGTTGAACAAGATATCTTCCCCTATAAGCAACCTTGATACTACCGTGCCTGTAACCGCTGCCAGCAACAACGGGATAAATGATGGGATGGTAAGCTCCAGCAACAAAACCTCTAGCGCGAATACCACGCCTGTAATGGGGGAGTTGAACACCCCCGCAATGGCCGCCGCCGCCCCACACCCGATAAGCAAGGTGCGTTTTTGATAACTGAGGTGAAACAGCCGAGCAAGGTTGGAGCCGATGGCAGCACCGGTAGTAACAATGGGCGCCTCCAAGCCTACCGAACCGCCAAACCCCACCGTGAGGGCGCTGGTAACCACATGCGAGTAGGTTTTATCGGGCTCAATATTCGCACCCTTTTTGGCAATATTGTATATGATGTTGCTAAGCCCGTGGCCGAGTTTATTTCGATTAAAGTATACCACAAAACCCGTGGTAAGCAACATACCCACCAGCGGAAAGGCAAGATACATATAATTTAACGGGCCAAATTCATACGTGGATGTGAGGAGCTTTTGGATGAAGTGTGTACTGGTTTTAAGGATAACCGCCGCCAAACCCGCCGCGATGCCCACCAATACCCCGAGTATCAGGGTAAAATGGGTGAGGCTGAGGTAACGGGCACGCCACACCAAAAACTTGTGCAGCAAATTCGGGTTTTCCATACTTGCAAATGTAGCCTAACAGGGGGAATAGATAGCCATTTGGGTAAGTTTCGTCTTTTTTAGCATTTTTTTCTGGCAGAAAAACCGAGTATTTACCGCGTTTTTGAAGGCAAAAGAAAAAAGTTAAAAAATAATTGCCCCAAAACGTAACTTTTTTTCGTTGTATAGTTATTGCGGCACAACGGTTTGAGCAGACTACGCAGAAAAACTTAGAAAAAGTTTCACTAAAAGTATTGACAAAAGTAGGAACCTGATGTACATTGTTCTCATCAATCGCTATCAACGGTGTTTCGCTCTCTCAAGCCTCTACTGACCTCAACAGTAACGTTTTAAGCAACAGAAGTAATTAAAATTGGAGACTATGAAAACGACTTTTTTTACCACCGTAATGTCACTTGCACTTTTCATTAGCCTTAGCAGCTTTACCCCTATCAGCGGCAGCCCTTTGCTACCAACTAGCAAGGTTAACATTGAGCCAGCTACCACTTCCCTTGAAATTGACGTGAACCAATATATGGCTGCTTTGGGTCTAACTACCAGTGTGGACGAGAAAGCCCTAGAAACCCAATACCCTAGCGTAGCAGTTGAATTTTTGGGCGGCGATGGCGTGGAAATCAAATTTGCCAACCCTACCGCACAATACTACCGCTTAGATATTTATGACCTTGATGGTAATGTGCTGGTAAGTTATGAAGACATCTATGGCGATACCGTGAAAGTAGACAACCGCTTTGTAGCCGCTACTGGTAGCTACATCTACAAACTAGTAGGCGAAGGCAACACATATGCTGGCAAATTCAGCGCACAAATACAATAACCTACACCAAGAAATATCAGGTCTCAAACCTCGGAAAACGCCACGGACTTATCCCCGTGGCGTTTTCATTTTAATTTGGACGATGGACCAAGGACCAAGGACAATGGACCATGACTCCTCGCTATTACTTCTTCTTCACGGGCTTTGCCTGGTTTTCATCCACCCTAAATTGTACAATGCGGGCAATAAGGGCAATCGGCATTGGCTCGCTAAGCGGAAATTGCACCGAGCCCTTGCCTTCTTTGTACTTCGAAAGCTCTTCCTTAAAAGCTTCATGGCCAGTGGGAGTAGCATAAAAGCCGATATGGTTTTTATATCCTGCAAAGTATACTAGGTTGCCATTTAGGTGATAGGCGGGCATATTGTAGCTAATGCGTTCCTCGGCATCGGGTGCGGCTTTTTTTATCGTCTCACGCACTTGTTCCAGTATTTCCTGGGTTCCTTCGGGAAAGCTGGCTATGTATTGCGCCACCGTGGCGAATTTATTGGTTTCCATAGCGGGGTGCAGTTGGATTATACGTGTTAAGGTTTGGTTAATGGCTATTCATTTAATAGTCCAATCCTCTCAAAATTATTACTATTGATGCAAATTAGGCAGTATGGGATGGCTTACAGTAGCAATATTGAGTTTACTCTTGTTGGGTGATGGTTCGTTCAGTACTGTTAAAACCTACCCCGCACCCGAAGCCAAGCAAGCCGTGGCGGCCGATGGGCAATACTTTTACGCCATCGACGATGCAATGGTAGCCAAGTATGATATGCAGGGGCAGCAAGTGGCCAAGTGGCAGCCAGAGGCCAGCAGCCATATTAAACACCTCAACAGTGGGTTTATTAAGGGCGGTAAGCTATATATGGCGCACAGCAACTACCCCGTGGTGCCCAGGGTAAGCAGTATCGAAGTATTGGATACCAAAACTATGAAACACCTGCAAACGCACAACTTTGGCCTATACGATGGGGCCGCAAGTTGGGTCCTATGGCATAGAGGTAACTGGTGGGTGCTTTTCGCCCATTACACCGGCCAGAACGCAGAAGTGGGCCGCACTTCAGCAGATACTCGCTTAGAAAGATTTGATGAAATGTGGAATAAATTGGGCAGCTATTATTTCCCAAATGACCTGGTAAAGAAGTTTCAACCCAAAAGCCTGTCTGGTGGTGCCTTTGGCCCCGATGGATACTTGTATTGCACGGGGCATGATGAAGCTGAAGTATACCGATTGCAGGTGCCAGAGACTGGCGATACCATGGTTCACCTAGCTACCATACCCGTAGTTTGCGAAGGGCAGGGCATTGCTTGGCAGGGCAAACGCCTGTATACCATTAAGCGCAGTACCAGGGAGGTGGTGGTTTCGGAGTGGACTGGCAAATAATAACACTCTTTCTCCGCACTGCTTCTCTTTCTTTTCTTCCCTCTTTTTCTCCGCTCTTTCTCACTTTCCTACCATATAGCTCTCATAAGGCAGCCTATTGGCGATGGAACGGGCCAGGGTGAGCTCATCAGCATATTCCAACTCGCCACCGAAAGCAATACCGCGGGCAATGGTAGTAACCCGTACACCGTGGGGCTGCAACTGGCGGGTAATGTAGAAGATGGTAGTATCGCCCTCAATGGTGGGGCTAAGTGCCATAATCACCTCCCTTACGTGGTCGGTTTTTACCCGCTCCACCAAGCTATCCACCTTAATGTCTTCAGGGCCAATGCCATCTACTGGCGAAATCACATTGCCCAGCACGTGGTACACCCCATGAAATTGGTTAGTGTTCTCCACTGCTATTACATCGCGTAGGTTTTCTACCACGCATATCAGGGTTTCATCACGTTGGCGGTTGCTGCAGATGCTGCACAGCTCCGTATCGCTCACGTTGTGGCACTTGCGGCAATAGTGTATGTTTTGGCGCATGCGTATCACCGCCTGGCCCAACTTCTCGGCCTTATCAGGGCTTTGGTTCAGCAGGTGTAGCACTAGGCGCAAAGCAGTTTTTTGCCCAATACCGGGCAGTTTGGAGAACTCTCCCACCGCATCTTCTATCAGTTTACTCGGAAATTTCATGTGTTTTGGTCCACGGTCCACTGTCTACGGTCCACTAAAAGGGGTGGAATTTGATGTGGTTTTGAAATAGGTAAAGATACGGAAAAATGGAGTGCTTGCTGTAGCACTATTATTTTCCTCCGCCCCATATTAAGGCCAAATTATAGCCCACGCCGAAACCAAACCAAGGCCTGTTGTTATATATCCACTTACGACCCAGGCTGCTCATGGCGACATCAGTACCGATGAAGAAACCCACCCTAATGTCATATATAGAGCCCATAAAGCCCCACCCAGGACTAAAGGTTGCTATTCCCTTCTTTATACCGTCCCTAAGTGGCTTGCTAGCGGTTATGGTACTCAAACTATCGATTTCAACTCTAGAGAAAGTAAAGAATGGGCCAGTAGAAAACTGCTTTTTCCTTGGTGCGCTATCAACATTTTTGGTATAGGTATACTTTAACTTTCCTACGGTGTATCCAATATAGGTTCCAATATTTATATCAGCTGTAAATTGCGAATTAACACGGATGTTCTTATCGGAAACGTAGTAACCTGGTCTAAATTTAAAAGGTACCGTTAATGCCCCTATTTCTATTGATTGGTAACGCAATGAAATATATTGCCTGTTTTCAAGTTTAAAAAAATAGTCCCCATCGTTTTGGTACTTTTCGACATATGCTGTCGTGGCACCACCGCTGGTTGTGGCTATTACATGATATTTAGCATTTTCGAGCCATTTTAGGTCTTTGAGATTTTCAAGGGCTTGGTTTTCTGTTTGAAGAAGTACATATGAGTTTTGCAGTTCTTGTTGTTCAGCGAGTGTTCTTGCAGCTATTGCATTAAGTCTTTTAATTTCTATTACTAGACCTTGCCTGGCATTTACATGACCCATATAGTTATTAAGGATTGCTATTGGTACTGGGGTTAACCGCAATTTAGTATCCCTTGTTAATATTTCTTGGCGTATAGTAGTACCGTCTAAGCGTTGATATATAAGTGTGGTGCCTGCACTCACCGTCGTATTGCCTTCCAGCCAATAATTTACGTGTACTATCGAGGGGTCATTTTTGTCTATTTGTATATTCGCTTTTCCGCTCAAACGCCCTGCGCTAACTACCATTTTTTTATCCGCTAATATCGTAGTGCCAGCGGTTTCGGTGTTCTCGGTACTTGTGGTATATTCAGTATCACCAATTTTATAGTTTTTAGTGCTTTCTGTAGTAGTAGTACCCGTTGGGATAACAATTGTATCACCAGCGGATATTGTTTTATTATACTTAATTAAGTGTTTTTCTTCTATTTTAAAGTACAGTCGTAACGTCTTTGTTTGGCTATGGACATTTGTAAAAAATAGAACAGACATCACGGATAGTATTATTATTTTTTTCATATCATGAGATTTTGACCGTAAAGATAATAAAATTCAAAAAATATAAGTAATTAGATAATAATTATTTTTTGACGTCGGAATAGAATATGTTATGATGGCATTTATAAACCAGCTTTAACCGAAAATGAATTGTAAGCAGATATGACTAAGGAATAGGTACACTAAACATTACAGCTATTAATCTATTGCAATAGTATTGTTGCGAAACCTGTCAGCAATAGCAACCAACGGAAAAAGAACAACCATAACCGTATCTTTGCCTTACAGATAAACACTTAATATGCAGTGCTTTTCCGCCCCGGTAATGTGGGCACAGATTGATGGCAACATGCACATGCGCCACAGTGCCTATGCCGACTTCGCCACGCAGGCCCGTATCTTCGAACTGGAGAAACTGGGCATTACTTCGGATGACTTTTTGAAGGAAAAGCTTGGTCCTATCTTGTTTAGGGAAGAAACCATTTATCTAAAGGAGGTAAAGCTGAACGACACCATAACTGTAAAGCTAGTATTGACCGAGTGCCGCCCCGATGCCAGTCGGTGGACCATTAGGCACGAGCTTTTCCGTGGCGATGGGGTTAAGTGCGCCCAGGTAATTATTGACGGGGCTTGGCTGGGTACCGAAACCCGCAAGCTTATAATACCACCGGCCCAGTTTGCTACTCTGTTTATGCAACTGCCCAATGAGTGAAGTATGAGCTAAATCAATTTTCTCTATCCCGGTTTCAGTGAAATCTAACACTTTGTTAACCTAATTAGTGATGCCAATACCTTATATTTGAAACCTGTTTCAATTTTATCATCACCTATAAATCCACATACTATGGCTTTTGAATTGCCTGCATTACCATACGCCAACAACGCGCTGGAGCCGCATATTGATGCGCGCACTATGGAAATACACCATGATAAGCACCACGCTGCTTACACCACTAACCTTAACAAGGCCTTGGATGGTACCGAATATGCTGATAAAAGCATCGAAGAGATATTGGCCCACATAAGCAAGCATAGCCCAGCGGTACGCAACAATGGCGGTGGCTTTTACAACCACAACCTGTTTTGGACCATCTTAGCCCCTAATGCAGGCGGTAGCCCTACCGGTGCTTTGGCTGAAGCCATCAACCAAACTTTTGGCTCGTTCGATAAGTTTAAGGAGGAGTTTGCCGCGGCTGCTACCACACGTTTCGGCTCTGGCTGGGCTTGGCTTATTGTAGCTGATGGCCATTTGAAAATAACTAGTACCCCAAACCAAGACAACCCATTGATGGATATTGCCGAAGTAAAAGGCACGCCCATTTTGGCACTAGATGTTTGGGAACATGCCTACTACCTTAACTACCAAAACCGCCGCCCCGATTACATTGGTGCGTTCTGGAACGTGGTAAACTGGAAACAAGTAGCCCACAACTACGAAACTGCTTTGTAAGTATCATAGGCTTAAGTAGTACAGGCGTGCCCTCGAGAAACGAAGGCGCGCTTTTTTTATTTCAGCCACTATAGATCGATGAATGTATATAAGGTTTAGGCGACAAAGCTAAAGACGTTGCCATGGTGAGCGGATGACATAATTTGATTGGGTGTTGCGTGACTTGTATGATGTACCCCTCACCTAGCCTCTCCCAGAGGGAGAGGGACTTATGACTCCTTGCCTCCGGCAAGAAGTTTGTGCTAGAAGCTTCTCTAATATACAAATTACCACGAGTCGAAGACGAGGCGTATAAAGTCCCTCTCCCTCTGGGAGAGGCTAGGTGAGGGACCCGTAACATTTTCAGTAGCAAAGGGTAATTCCAAAAGGAATCGGTGTAATCACCACACAACGGGGATTTAGTATAGCTATGTAGGGATTTACATTAGCATAAAATCACCGCTCAATTAAACGCAGCCCTGGCCAAAGATCAAACTTCCGCCCAATGCCGAAGGAATCGGGGGGCTGGATTACCCAAGTGTTTTTCGGGCTGCGCAGGTTGTAGCGTATCAGTTCGCGGTTGGGTAGGTTTATTTCGCTGTAGAGCAGCGCTGAATCAGGGTTCAAGTCATTTACTTTAGCTAAGAGCTGTTCAGGGCTTTGCGCCCAATCGTCATACACGGCCATAATGCCAAGGTCGGCCTTATGATACACGGCCACTAGTATACCGCTATCGGGTTGCAGTATTTGCCAGCCATTGCCTTCGGCCAAGCGAGGCAAGGTAGCGGGTACATATGCCCCACCGTCAGACACGGCAAAGCGGTCCCACACGCCGGTTTGGTTCCAGCGCTTCATCGGCCCGCGGCTATTTAGGTATATTACGCTATCAAGCAATGTCATGCCATCGTTTACCAGCAGCACTATTGGCCGCACTACTAATTGCGACATTTTGCCACGCTTTACCCCACCGGCACTGATTAAATAGCTCTGGCCGCTGCTATATATTTCTGGCGAAGCCTTTTTGCCATGGCCTATTAGCGCCATATACTGTTCGCGCGGTTGGGTCATGAGCTGGTAAAGGGTGTCGGGCAACTGGTAGTCGCTGGTCCATGCCATAAGCGCTTGGTGCCGGGCATGCGGCAGGTGGGCTAGATTTACCGCTTTCTTTTCATATTTCCACAACAGCACCTGCATAATGGCGGTATGTGGGTCTTGTGCAAACTCTTTAATCCCCGCATAGTTTAGCCTACGGCGGTAGGGCGGATAGCGGCGCAAGGCATAGCTACCGAGTAAATAGTCCAAGTGTACCTTATCCAACAACTGTTGCGAGAGCAGTTTTATCCGTGGGTTTTTGGCATGGTTGTATAGTACTTCTAGGGCCGTAATCGTGTACCCGATGTATGGCTGCGCATTAAATTCATAGTAGCCCGTGTGCACCATTTCTTCCAAGTGGTTCTCTAGCCATCGCTCCATTTTGGCAATGTTGGTATCGGCCTGGCCTTGGCTGCGGCGGTACTCCAACTGCAGGTAGCGGCTCACTTCGCGCATTAGGATGTGGTTCTCCGTATCGTTCATGATGCGCAGGGTACGGGGCGTTTTGTTTGCGGGGCGCTTACCTTCGTCCACTATCAGCTCTTCGGCAATGTGCCTGGCCGTTTCGGGATAGAGCACATCGGGGTTATCGGCAAACCGCATCAGTATATCTGCCAATATTATTTGACCAAAGTCATAATCACCGCCCTTGTTTAGCCACCAAGA
Source organism: Sphingobacteriales bacterium (assembly GCA_027483645.1). Lineage (GTDB taxonomy): Bacteria > Bacteroidota > Bacteroidia > Chitinophagales > CAIOSU01 > CAIOSU01. The sequence goes on along the minus strand of JAIXUD010000011.1, from coordinate 21,920 downwards.
AGTGCCCGTGGTGCCAGTAACGGTAAGCCCCCTGATGACTTTGTTGGTACTATCAATATTGTTCCCCAGTATCAAATTGGCCAATATAATGCGGGGCACATTGTTGCGCCCACGAGGGTACCAACTGGGATATTGGCCAGTCTCTTTGGCCCAGTCATATAGCAGCTCTTGCCCAAGAGCCATGTTTAGGCTGTCGCTCAACGGGGCTGGGCGGCTGCCCATGTTTAGGTAGGGTTGGTCGCCACCTTTGGGGAAGGTTCGTTCCCAACGGTTGCCAAAGTAGAAAGTGCACCCTTGGGCCAATAGTGCCATGGCTAAAAGTATTATCCAAGTAATCCTCATGTGTACAAAATAAGGAATGATTGTGTGATACAACCAACTATTAGCTATTGCCTTTTCGTTACTGTTTATTATTTTGCTTGAATAAAGTTTATTGGCTAAAAATTTCCGTTCACATCATTTTCATGGTCTATTGTCCATGGTCCATCGTCAACCCACCAATTCCCTACCTTTGCAGTATGCAAAACCATGACCGACTGATGTTAAAAGCGGGGGGCATACAGAACCTTACCGATGCCCGTTACTTCTCTTCGAAGGCAGTGGATCTAGTAGGTTTTTGTTTCGATACCGAATCGCCACAGTATGTGAATCCACGCGATGCGCAACAGATAATGGGTTGGCTGGAAGGCCCGAAACGTTGTGGCGAATTTGGCCGAATGGAGGTAAAAGCCATCCGTGAAGCGGCCTTGATTTTGAACCTTGATTATGTACAAATCATACCCGAAGCCAGCGCCGATGAATATGCCAGCATTGAGGTACCAATGATATTGGAATTGCCCGGCAACCTGCCCTTAAACGATATACTTACTTACGCGCAAGCCTGGAAGGGGCAAACCGCCTACATCCTGCTTAACTTCCATAATATGGAGTTGCCGCAGCTTTCACAATTTCAATTGTTGTTCAACCAATACCCGGTAATGCTCGATATACCGATAACCTCACCCAACATCTATCACGAAGCATTGCGCTCTGGCGCAGCAGGCATCAACCTACAAGGCACGCCAGAGGCGAAAACAGGCGAAAAGAGCTTCGATGATTTGGATGGTTTCTTTGCCTTAGTGCAAAATGAATTGTAAATACATCGATTTGTTGCTGCCCGAAATGTTCAGCCCTTCGTAGTAAGTCTTGATGCCCAGTGGGCCTTCGGGTCTGCCGTTTTTATAGATATCGGTGTTCTCTTCCAATATAGGCAAGTTATGTTCCTTGCAAATTTCCGCTGTGTACTCGTGCAAAATCGGCTCATCGGTTTTGTGATGGATAAGCGCGCTAGGCTTCGCAAACTTGCGGTACAGGTCCAAAAACTTGGGAGTGGTAAGGCGGTTTTTTTCCGCACCGGTTTTTAGATGTGGGTCGGGGAAGGTAATCCAAATGCCATCTACCTCACCAGGGGCAAAGAAACGCTCCAATAGTTCAATGCGGGTGCGCAGGAAAGCAACATTGGTAAGGCCCAAATCTAGTGCATGTTGTGCGCCCGTCCACATTCGGTTGCCTTTAATATCGATACCGATGTAGTTGTTCTCCGGGAACAACTGGCCCAAGCTCACGGAGTACTCCCCACGGCCGCATGCCAGCTCCAGCACTATGGGTTTGCCGTTTTTAAAAACCAGCTCGTCCCACTTTCCCTTAAGGTCGATAGGGCCGTTGGCGCCCAACAACTGCGGCTGCTTGTAATCGAAGTTTTGAAACACATGCGGCATCTGCCCTAGCTCCGCAAATTTTTCCAGCTTACCTTTTCCCGTACTCTTGGCCATGTCTATTTACCACTTAAAGGGTGCAAAGGTAATGGATTGTAGGGGATGGTGGAAGTGGGGGGAGTGAGCAGTTGTTGCAAGCTCAATTCTCACTTCGTGTACGACAAAACTCACTAACCAAAAGCCAGAAACCATTGACTTTGCTTGGACACCCCCCAGTGCCCACACTGAAAGCGAACGCACGGCGGGCTGGATAGGCTTGCTACTATATGTGCTGCCAGCGCTGCTGCTGTTATCGTGGCTATAGTTGGTGTATATATAAATCGCTAATTTCGCTCCCCAATCTCCATTAAATGCCAGCTCCCAAACCATCCTTTAAACAAATACTGGGCAAATGGCTGGGGCTATGGCTACTGCTATTGGGGCTGTTGATGCCATTATTGGCGTACCTATACATTCAAATCAACCCCGCCGTTGGCCACAACGGCTTTGCTGACTTGGCACTGGTAATTTACGCCCTGCTGGCAATGGTATTGTTTGTGCTGGCCAGTTTTATCGTTTCCGTGGTAAGTTTAGTACGTCGCAAGGATATGAGTGTTGCGGGTTTTTGCGCATTGCTAGGTTTGTTGCTGCTGGGCTTCTTGGTTAAGATGTTGTTTTTCCCACAGTGAGCACGTTGAGACAATGCGATTTCAAAATTTTACATATTTGTGACACAACGTTAAAATCAATTGGCTTTCTTTGAATAAAAAAGAAATTATGAAAAAGGGACTTTTACTCATCCTATTCGCCTTTTATGGCGCAGTTGGCTTCGCCCAAACGCTTAACCAGTTTTTTGATGATACCACCACTGGGTCGTTCAATAATACAATAACCATATACTTGGATACCGCCACCACTAACATTTGGCAAATAGGCTCGCCGCAAAAAACGATTTTCGATACAGCAGCTACCTTACCCAATGTTATCGTTACCGATACCATCAACACCTACCCGATTAACAACGAATCCGTATTTAGTTATACTGAGGTTACCCCTGAATTTTCCTACGGGATAAGTGCGATGCAATGGGAACAAAAGCTAGATATGGACTACGCGGAGGACGGCGGCATTATTGAATTCTCCATTGATGGCGGCTTAAGTTGGCAAAATGCTTTTGACAACCCCTATGTGTACAATTTCTATGGTTTCGATACCCTAAATGTGGATACGCTGCCCTCGGGCGACATAGCCTTTACCGGAACCGATACAGTATGGCGAGACATTTGGTTTTGCTTTGATTACTCTTATTTATCGCTACAGGATAGTTTAATGGTAAGGCATCGTTTTGTGTCTGACTCCATCGATAATGGCAAAGAAGGTTGGATGATTGACAACCTGAGGTTGCACCCTACCATAAGGCATACCATAGCTGAAAAAGCGCAAGAAACCTATCTGCGGGTGTTTCCTACAGTTACTACAGGAGTTATAAACATTGAGGCCAAAAAAATGAATGAATTCCATATTATTGAGTTGCTGGAGGTGTTCAATAGCAGCGGCAAGCTGGTGCAGCAATTTCATAATGTGCCCACCAAATTCTTTGTAAATCTCAACGGGCAACCGAGCGGCAACTACTTTGTAAAAGTTAAAACCAACCAAAGCGCTGAGACATTTCAAGTGATACTACAGCGTTAATGGCCTGCTCGATTAACAAAACCTTGGTATTTCTTTCTGTGATGGCCGTTTTGGCGGCTGCGGGCTCTTGTTTGCAGCCGGTGCGCACTACCGCTTATACCTACCCCAAGCTGCACTTTTTCCCTATCATGCCTGTGATGGCAGGTACTACGGTAGAAGGGGCAGACCTAGGTAGGCATCTCTTTTATGACCCAATATTGAGTTTGGATAGCACCATTTCCTGCGCCAGTTGCCACAAGCAAGAAGCGGCCTTTAGCGATGCCCCGAATACCTTTAGTAAGGGAATTAATGGGCAAACTACTCACCGCAACTCGATGCCGTTGTTCAACTTGGCTTGGAGCCCCGCCATGTTCTGGGACGGTAAATCGGGGAGCATAGAAGAGCAGGTTTTCCACCCCGTAAGAACCCATACCGAAATGAATCTCACTTGGGCCGAGGTAGAGCGGCGCATAAATTCCAGCAAGTTCTATCGGGACAAGTTTAAATCGGTTTATGGCTCGGCTACCATTGACAGTGTTTTGATTGCAAAAGCCATTGGGGAATTTGAGCGAACATTGATTTCAAACAACTCCAGGTACGACCGTGTAATTCGCGGAGAAGAACTCTTTACGGAAGACGAACTGGCGGGGTTTGATTTAATGAACGACCAAACCAAGGGTAACTGCCTGCATTGCCACACCACCGATGCCGACGCTCTGGGCACCACGGGCCGCTTCAGCAACAATGGATTGGATAAGGTTTCTGATGCTAACGGATACAGCGATAAAGGCAGAGGGGCAATAACCAACAAAGCGAGCGATATGGGGCTTTTTCGCATCCCATCATTGCGAAACGTGGCACTTACCGCACCCTATATGCACGACGGCCGTTTCGCTACTTTGGATGAAGTATTAACCTTCTATAGCAAAGGGGTAAACGCAAGCCCCAATGTAGATGCCGTAATGAGCGCACACCAGTCCGGTGTGCGCTTAACGGAGAGAGAAAAGTTTCAGATCAAGCAATTCCTGCTCACTTTAACCGACTCGGTGTTTATTAGCAATCCGGCGTTTGGTAATCCTTTTGATTGAACTTAAACTTGCTTGAAAGTAGATATCTGCCAGTAGATTGGAGCAACTCTTTAAGAGTCCAACATCCGTAGCAAGCTATGCAGTAATGCCGAATCTTTCCTATATTCACCTACCCGCTGCTTTGTTACACCACCAACACTAGCTATGCAACCACCTCCATTGTTGGATAACCCAAATACCCACCAAGAAGGCGGGCAGCTAAAGCGCACCCTTGGCCCAGTAATGCTGTGGGGGCTTGGCGTGGGCTACGTGATCAGCGGCATGTACTTCGGCTGGAACCTCGGCCTTCCCGCGGGCGGTACCTTAGGGCTGGCCATTGCCACGGGGTTTATCATTGTTATGTACCTCACTTTTACCTTCAGCTATACTGAGTTGGCCTGCGCCATACCCAAGGCTGGCGGTGCGTTCGACTATGCCACGCGCGCCCTTGGGCCGCGCTGGGGTTTTCTGGGTGGTATGGCGCAAAATGTGGAGTTTATCTTTGCCCCGCCCGCCATTGCTATTGCAATTGCCACGTACCTTTCCGCATGGGTGCCGCTGCCAATTGAGGCATTGGCGGTGTCGGCATTTGTGGTGTTTACGCTGCTCAATATCTCGGGCGTGCGCAATGCAGCAATGTTCGAGCTGTTTGTAACCGTTATTGCCGTGGTGGAGCTGCTGATTTTTGCCGGTGCCACCTTGCCGAGTTTCGAGATGGCCAACCTCACCCACAACTCGCTGCCGAACGGCTATGCGGGCATCTTCGCCGCCATACCTTTTGCTATATGGTTCTTCCTAGCCATAGAAGGCGTGGCTAACGTTGCCGAAGAAACCATCAACCCGCAGCGCAATGTGCTCATCGGTTTTGGCTCGGCTATTTTAACGCTAGTGGTGCTGTGCGTACTGGTATTTGTATCGTCGGTAGGTGTAGCAGGCTGGGAAGCCATTGTCTACGAGCCCGGCTCCGACGTCCCGTCCGACCGACCACTACCGCTCGCCCTCGCCAAGATATTCGATACCCAGCATTGGTTGTATCATTTGCTCATTACCATCGGGTTATTTGGCTTAGTGGCTTCTTTCCATGGCATCATCTTAGCAGCGGGCCGCGCCACATTTGAGTTTGGCCGAAAAGGCTACGCCCCCAACGTTTTGGGCGAAGTCAATACTCGTTTCCAAACTCCTGCCAACGCCCTGTTGTTCAATATGGTCATCGGCATCATTGCCGTTTACACCGGCAAAACGGCTGACATCATTACCATTGCCGTATTCGGGGCGCTTACGCTGTATATCGTTTCGATGATAGCCTTATTGCGTCTCCGCAAAACCGAGCCCAACTTGGAGCGGCCCTTCAAGGCACCGCTCTACCCGCTATTCCCCATTATCGCCCTCGTTATCGCCAGCGTATCGCTAGTGGTTATGTGCATTTACTATTGGCAACTGGCTTTGGTGTACGCCGGATTGTTGGGGGTGGCGTATGTTTATTATTTTGTGTTTGTGGAAAGGAAAACGGAAGTGAAGGTTTGATAAGTATTGTTTAGCTTTTAAACCATAACATAGTAAGCCCCTTTAGCGGCGATATGTTGGTAGAAAAATGGAAGCCCCACCACTCCATAGTCCCTTTAGGGACGACACCCACACCATATAGGTTTCATCCTTAAAGGGATTGGGCGATTTGGGAGGGTTCTTGAGGCTACCAACATTTCATCCCTACTGGACTTTAATAATTAACACTATCACCTATCTTTATAGCCAGCACCCAATTACCTAACCACTTCGCCACCACCACCCCATGACCCAATCTAAAAAAGACCAAGCCCTAGAATACATCAAGAACCACCCAAGTGGCAAAGTGAAGCTGGCCGTAACGGATATTGACGGCATCCTGCGGGGTAAGACTATCCGCCGCGATAAGTTCTTTTCCATATTGGAGAAGGGCTTCGGCTTTTGCGATGTGGTGCTGGGCTGGGATGCGCACGATGCGGCGTATGACAATACCGAGTTTACCGGCTGGCACACGGGTTACCCCGATACCAACGCCAAGGTGGATTTGGGCACCTTCCGTAAAGTGCCATGGGACAATGAGCTACCATTCTTTCTGGGCGACTTCTGCGACGAGAACGATAAGATACTGCCCATCTGCCCACGCGGCTTGCTCAAGAACATGAAGTACCGTGCCCTGGAAATGGGCTATACGGCTGCCTTCTCCGAAGAGTTTGAGTGGTTCAACTTCAGCGAAACCCCGCAAAGCTTGGAGGCCAAACAGTTCCGCGATTTGCAGACCATTACCCCGGGCATGTTCGGTTACTCGGTGCTGCGAACCTCGCAGAACAGTGGCTTCTTCAATGATTTGTTTGATTTGATGGAGCAGTTTGATGTGCCTATTGAGGGTATCCATACCGAAACAGGCCCAGGTGTTTACGAAGTAGCCATCCTCTACAGCGAGGACGTGGTGGAGGCCGCCGACCGTGCCGTGCTCTTCAAAACAGGCGCTAAAGAAATAGGCCACCGCCACGGCATTATGCCGAGCTTTATGGCCAAGTTTAAGCAAGACCTACCCGGCTGTAGCGGCCACATACACCAAAGCCTTTGGCAGCACGGGCAAAACAAGTTTTACGACGGTAATGCCGAACACCACATGAGCGACCTGATGCGCAGCTATATGGCCGGCCAGCTGTATTGCTTGCCCCACATACTGCCCATGTATGCGCCTACCATCAATAGCTACAAGCGCCTAGTGGAGGGTGCTTGGGCGCCAACTACCATCACTTGGGGGCTAGATAACCGTACTACAGCCCTGCGTGCGTTGCCGGGTAGCCCGAAATCGACCCGCGTGGAAACTCGCGTGCCGGGCTCGGATGTGAACCCATACTTGGCCATGTCAGCAGCATTGGCTTCGGGCCTTTACGGTATAAAACATGGTTTGAAACTGGAGCAGCCCAACACCGTAGGCAATGGCTATGCCGATAAGCGTTTCGGCATTTTGCCCCGCAACCTTGGCGAGGCCACAGCAGCTATGAAAAGTTCTGATATAGCGGTAGAGCTGTTCGGCAAGCCTTTCGTTGACCACTTTACCGCTACCCGCGAATGGGAATGGAGGCAATTCGCCAAGGCAATTACCGATTGGGAGTTGAAGCGGTACTTTGAGATTATTTGAATACGCTAATGTATCAATTTCTCTAAGCCTTAATATCACTACTCACCAAGGCTACTTCTTTCACGCCATAAGCTGTTATGCCATCGGCCCCTTCCAACAGCAACCTGCCATTGGTATCGATGCCGCGTATGGTACCCTCAAAAGTATGTCCATCGGCTTCAAAAGTAGCTGGTTGGTTAAGCAAGTAGAGGTGCTGCAAATAGGCGGCCCGCACCTGCTCTGCACGGTTGGCAAGCAGTTGCAAATAGTATCCCTCCATACATCCCAAAACCCTGTGCAGTACTTGGTTTAGGTCATATTGCCTATCTGTAAGCACTTTTAACGATGAGGCATGTGGCAAGCAGTTAAAGTCGGTTTGGTTTACATTAATGCCGATGCCCACTACCGAATCTGACAGGCTGCTGCCCTGTAAACTGTTCTCTATCAGTATGCCACAAACTTTTTTGCCGGCTACTAAAATATCATTGGGCCATTTTATGTAAGCAACTTCATTAACATAAGGCTGCAAGGCATCCCTAATGCCCAAAGCTACCGCTTGGCTTAAAGCAAACTGGCTAGCTGCGGCTATAAATTTGGGGTAAAGTATGATGCTAAAGGTGAGGTTTTCGCCCGGGGCCGCCGCCCACACATTGCCATATTGTCCTTTTCCACGCTGTTGGTGGTGTGCTATTATGACAGTTCCTTCTACTGGCTTGCTTTTTGATAACAGAAGCTTCGCCTGGTCGTTCGTAGAATCAACCAATTTGTGCTCATTCAAAACCTTTCCTAAAAGGATGTTGTTTGTAGTTGTAAACAAAAGAATTAGTAAATTGCAAAACAATTAGAAAAAATTGACCAAGACCAGAACTGAAGCGACTTTGACCCCCAAAATAACCCAAAAAAACCAAAACAAGCAGCTAGAAGCGCTAAGAAACCAGATAGCCGATGCTGCCTTGGACAAGAAAGCCGAAAATGTAACCAGTCTGGATCTGCGGAAAATTAATGATGCCGTTACTGATTTTTTTGTGGTGTGCGATGCCAAAACCGGCGTGCAGGTTAAGGCCATTGCTGATAACATTATTGATAAAGTAAGAAAGGAAACCGGCGAAATGCCATGGCATACAGAGGGCTTCAACAATTTAGAGTGGGTGTTAATCGACTATGTTGATATAGTGGTACACGTGTTTAAAACTGAGATGCGTGATTACTATCAACTGGAAGAGCTTTGGCTTGATGCTGAGCGCAAAGATTTTGAATAATAGCTTTATAAGCAGGATAACTTAAACATGGAAAACAAAGAGAATCAAGATAAGCCCAAAGGCAAATTACCGTTGCCTAAAAACCCGAAATTCAACTATTACTGGATTTATGGCTTGTTGGCCTTGCTGCTAATAGGTTTTCAGATATTCAGCCTTCGCTCCAACAACTCGGATGTTACCAATGAGCAAGATTTCTTCGAGATGGTTGCCCAAGGCGATGTGGAGAAAATTGTAATTGTGAATAGGGATCAGGTGGAGGTGTTTATCTTTCAAGATACGCTGCAAACCAACGAAAAGGATACCAGCTACACCACCAACCCTGCGAAGCTTAAGAAGTACAAAGAGGTATCAAAAAGCCCACTGGCATCCGAAAACACGGGTCCACACTTCAAATTCCAAATTGATGATGTGGAGTATTTTAGGGATAAGCTCGATGAGTTTGAAACGACCAATGCCATAGCCCGTAAACTGCCCGTAACCAGCGAAACCCGCGGTAGCTGGTTGGATAAAATAGGCTTCTTACTGCCCATCATCTTGCTGGTAGGTATCTGGATATTCATTATGCGCCGCGTAGGTAGCGGCGGCGGCGGCCCAGGCAGCCAAATATTCAATATCGGCAAATCGAAAGCAGCCCTGTTCGACCAGAACGCTAAAGTTTCCATCACGTTTAAAGACGTTGCAGGCTTGGATGAAGCCAAGGAAGAAGTAATGGAAATCGTCGACTTCCTGAAAAATCCTAAAAAATACACCCGTTTGGGTGGTAAAATACCTAAAGGCGTACTGTTGGTAGGCCCTCCAGGAACTGGTAAAACCTTAATGGCGAAAGCCGTTGCAGGCGAAGCGCAGGTTCCGTTCTTCTCTATTTCAGGTTCAGACTTTGTAGAGATGTTTGTGGGTGTAGGTGCAAGCCGTGTTAGGGATTTGTTTAAGCAAGCCCGCGAGAAAGCGCCTTGTATCATCTTTATGGATGAGATAGACGCGATAGGCCGTGCCCGTGGAAAAAACTTGATGCAAAGCAATGATGAGCGCGAAAATACTTTGAACGCCTTGCTGGTGGAAATGGATGGTTTCGGTACGGATACCGGCGTTATCATCATGGCCGCTACCAACCGCCCCGATGTGTTGGATGCCGCCCTATTGCGCCCAGGTCGTTTCGACCGCCAAATAAGTATAGATAAGCCCGATTTAGTAGGCCGTGAGCAGATATTCAAAGTGCACTTGAAAGAAATCAAAACCGCCCCCGAAGTAAGCGCATCTAAACTATCTGCCCAAACCCCAGGGTTTGCAGGTGCCGAGATTGCCAACGTGTGCAACGAAGCTGCTTTGATTGCTGCCCGCCGCAACAAGGATTTTGTGGAGATGAAAGACTTCCAAGATGCGATTGACCGTGTGATTGGTGGCTTGGAGAAAAAGAACAAAATCATTAGCCCAGAAGAGAAGAAAGTAGTGGCTTACCACGAGGCTGGTCACGCTATTTGCGGCTGGTTCCTACCGTATGCCGACCCATTGGTAAAAGTATCGATAGTGCCACGTGGTATGGCGGCTTTGGGCTATGCCCAATACCTGCCGAAAGAGCAATACCTATACAGCACCGAGCAGTTGCTCGATAGCATGGGCATGGCCTTGGGTGGCCGCGCTGCGGAAGAGATTGTTTTCGGCCGCATAACCACTGGTGCGCAAAACGACCTGGAGCGTATTACCCGCATGGCTTACTCCATGGTTACCATCTATGGATTGAACAAGAAGATTGGCAACCTGAGCTTTAACGACCCGCAAGGCGAGTTCCAGTTTAAGAAACAATATTCTGATAAGACTGCCGAGCTGATTGACCAAGAGGTGAAGCTGATGATTGATGACGCTTACGAGCGCACCAAGCAATTGCTGATAAGCAAACGTGCCGAACTGGAAGCGGTAGCACAAGAGTTGTTGAAGAAAGAAATCATCTTTAAAGACGACTTAGAGCGCTTGGTAGGCAAACGCCCCTTCCCTGATAATCACCATGAAGAGGACGACGCGAAGCCGCACGTTGCCGGCCCTGACAACTTACCCCTAAACCCTGATGCAGGCAACAGCCTTAGCGATAACAGCCCCGCAGGCCCCAGCCCCGACCACAATAAGCCGGATTTGGACACTGAGCCGCCAATAGCGTAATTCTTAGTAATTCCCATCATACTCTCGGGGAGTGTAGCACGGCTGCGCTCCCCGTTTGTTTTGTGGGTTAGTAGCTTCCGTGGTTCTCCGTGTTAACAGCAAACCACGGAGAACACGGAAAAAAAACACGGAAAATGCACGGAAGATATATTTTGTCAAAATGAAGCATCTCCTCTCTTGTAATTTACTTGATACTTGATACTCAATACTTGTTACTATCCTCCTATCTTTGAGCCCACAAATACCACCATACCATGTTACAAGCCAATTATATAGCCCAAAACCGCGACGCGGTTGTTGCCGGATTGCAGAAGAAACACTTTAAGGAAACCGATAAAGTAGATCAAATCATCGCTATCGACGAGAAGCGCCGAAAGGTGAAGTATGATTTGGATGAAGTACTGGCGCAACAGAACTCGATTGCAAAGGAGGTGGGCCAACTATTTGCCCAAGGCAAGCGCGATGAGGCGGATGTGCTAAAAGCCAAAGCCCCAGTACTAAAAGAACAAGGCCGTGTGTTGCAAGAGCAGTTGGAAGGTTTAGAAAAAGAGCAGCACGAGCTATTGATAAGCTTACCCAACCTACCCCACAGCAGCGTGCCCGAAGGCCGCACGCCAGAGGATAACGAAGTGGTGAAAGAAGTGGGAGAGATACCTACCCTTGCTGACACCGCTAAGCCGCACTGGGAGCTGATGGAGCAATACGGTATTATCGACCTAGCCCTAGGTACCAAGATTACTGGCGCAGGCTTCCCCGTATATATCGGTAAAGGCGCTCGCCTGCAGCGCGCGTTGGTGAATTTCTTTTTGGATAATGCCATTACTGCGGGTTATAAGGAGATAAACCCACCACTAGTGGTGAACACCGATAGCGCCACCGGCACGGGCCAGTTGCCCGATAAAGAGGGCCAAATGTACCATGCTACTATTGATGACTTCTACCTGATACCAACCGCTGAAGTACCGGTAACGAACATACACCGCGACGATATATTGGCCGAAGCCGACTTGCCGATAAAATACTGCGCCTACAGCCCTTGTTTCCGCCGCGAAGCGGGTAGCTATGGCAAGGATGTGCGCGGCCTGAACCGGTTGCACCAGTTCGAAAAGGTGGAGATTGTTCAGTTCCAGACACCCGATAAATCTTACGAGACTTTGGAAGGCATGGTGAAGCATGTGGAAGGCCTGTTGCAACAGTTAGAACTGCCGTACCGCATCCTGCGCCTGTGCGGCGGCGATATGAGCTTCGCCAGTGCACTTACGTATGACTTTGAGGTGTACAGCGCTGCCCAAAAACGTTGGTTGGAGGTAAGCTCTGTGAGCAATTTTGAGACCTTCCAAAGTAATCGCCTAAAAACCCGCTACAAAGGCCACGAGGATAAAAAGACCCAACTAGTGCACACGCTTAATGGTAGTGCCCTTGCCCTGCCACGCATCGTAGCCGCCCTATTGGAAAACCACCAAACAGCAGCAGGTACCGTGCGCTTGCCGAAGGCATTGCACAGCTATTTGGGTTTTGAGGAGATTGGGTAGTTTGTCAAGTATCTGTTTGCATATTAGTATTGACAATGCCTTTTGCGTGTGTGATGGTGAGCATTGCCGAAGGGCTCAACATGACACAATTTAGCCGTAGCGCCGCTTACACACCACCCGCTTTTCTTTTGAAAATACCCAGTGCAATGCCATAGATACTCACCCCAGCCATCACGCTCCACACCACAAAAAGTTTGTTGATGGCCGCTTGCCCATAAATGGGTAATGCGAATATTACCCAAACCAGCATCAATATATGCAATGCACGCAAGCGCTTGCGCGATATGAGGTTATCATTGCTATCGGCTGGTGCTTCTTGCCTGCGAAAAGCGAGAACAATAAAGATGATAAACACCGCCAGCACCAGCAATTTGCTGTTGAACAAACTAGTGCTGATGCTTGGGATGGGCATATTGAGGTAAAAATCGGTCACGGCCATGCCCAATGCCACCGCAGCAAACAGCAACGAGAGCCTATTAGACGGTTTCATCAAGCCATCCAGCAGAAAAGCCAATGCCACCATGATGACCACTAGGGGCTGGTGCAACCAAAAGGCCAACAAGGCGGCGCCGGCCAGTATCATCCCTCTATCAATAAGCGTAACCGCTCTACCGCAGCTACAGATAAGCATACGTGCCGCCGCCATAAACACCGCCACACCTAGCAACTCCGGCCTAATGCCCCACAAAAAACCTGCTGTCGCAAATAGTACCGCACCAAAGGCCGAGTAGGGCTCGTGCGGGTCCACCTCACGCGCAAATGCCCAGGTTAGGAACACCGTACCGGCAAAGTGCAGGCCAAGCATTACCACCTTACCAAACACCAACCCTTGCCACCAACCCATACCAATACCCGCCACCAGTGCTACTACGGTCAATATCGCTATCAGCTTATTGGTAGGGTAACTAAAATCAACGGGGCGCGCTATGCCGGAGTATTCGTACAGGTTCATAGTAATAAAGATAGGCAAATGTGGGTGGGGAAAAGGGGGGAAGGACCAGTACTAACCTAATCGCTTAAGATTAAAATAATCTTTCACTGCTTTTTGATAGGTTTTGCTTACCGTAAGTTCTTTGTTATTGGCTAGGAAAATTGAATCAGGAGCTTCAAAAAGTTTTATGCATGAAGTGTTTACCAAATGCTTGTCGTGTATCCTGATAAAATTAAATTTATGCAACCTCTGTTCTAATTCCCCCATAGTTATGCGCACTTGAAACGTTGGACGGTCATTACTTACCGCAAAAAACTTCATTAGTTGTCCATCTGCTTCAATGAAGATAATGTCCTTCATATTAATCTGCTGCATTTTGTGCCCTTCAGTTTTCACAAATAGGATATGGTCATCATCTTTCGGGATGTTTTGAATATGATGTTTAGCTTTCTCGCAAGCTTGTATAAACCGAGGTAGTAGTATTATTTTAGCTAAGTAGTCTATAATTACTATGCCATGCTCATTGCTTACAGTATAAGAATCAAAAGCATAATCTTTGTAGTCGGATATAATGATGATTGGCTGCTGAGGCTTTTTCGTTTTTAGAAAATCAAGCCCGCTCATTCCTGGCATTTGCATGTCAAGAAAAATAAGGTCAGGACTAATGCCATCCATTTTGTTAATTGCATGCAATGGGTCAGTAAACCCTCCCACCCACTCTAAGTAATCTAGTTTAGATGCGTAGTTCTCTATTAGATCTAAGGATGATTGATGGTCATCAATAGCTATGCACTTGATTTTCATTGTGGGGAATTTTTGAGTCCGAATATTTCTAGCTTGGCATAATAGCATCCCTTTTCTTCCTTTTTATCTAGTAGATAACCCAGCAGTCCGTAGCTTTCATACAATCTATTTTCTAAAGTGCTTATTCCAATTCCGCCAGGTTTTGAAGACGTTGGCTTGCTATTCGCCAGTTTACTTTTCACCCTGTACATTAGTGCATCGCCTTTTACACGCAGTTTTACATCTATATGGGCACCTTCGCTAGTAAGATCTGCGTGGCGGTATACGTTTTCCATAAATGGAAATAACATCATAGGCGGTACTAAAACTTTGCCATTATCAATAAACAATTGATAATTGACAGATACATGCGCAGGAAGCCTATGCTTTTGAATATTGACGAGTTGTTGAATTGCTGCAAGCTCTCTTTCTAAAGGAATGTAGTTCACATCGGCATCATAAATTATATACTCCATTAAATCCTTAAGCTCAACTACTGCTTCAGCCGCTTCATCTTTCTTGAGATATACAAGCGAATACAAGTCGTTAAGAACATTTTTAAAAAAGTGCGGGTTGAGTTTCACTCTTGCCAATTGGTGCTCGGTTTGGGCCAAACGTTTCTCAATAAACACACTTCTAAACCAGTCTTTAACGATGGTAACCTGTAAGTTGACTAACAACACCATTCCAAACAACGCCACTGTGCTTAAAGCGGTCTCTTGAGAGCTGGTTTCGGCATATCCAATATTGGCAAACAAAATATATGTTAGAAAAGCCACACCAGCAGCTTGGCTGAGTGCTAGAATAAAGTACCAAATGAAATATCCTCGCCTCAATACTTGGCGGAACAAAAAGCGATTAAAATAAAACAACAGGAGCATTGCTATCCATATGCCCAAGGCAGGGAAAAGGTGCTTTTCTTCAACAGTTCCACCTGAAACTATTTTTGCACACAATATCAAAATAACCCCCCACCATATAATCCTTAATATCCATTTTATTACTTCCATTGTGCGTATTTCAATTCGCAATTTATGTAATATTTACTGCGCCTACAAGTATTGCTTTCGCATTTCATTACACGAATAACGCCTTTTGTTACACCAGTTAATCTATTGGTTACATCTCGCTAGCGGTGCTCCTGTGAGGTTGTTTCTTTGAGGTGTAATTATTAATCAACCTTACTAAACTCATCAAAATGAACAAAAAGAAACCAATGACACGTGAAGATGCCGCAAGAATCGAAAGGGCAAATGCGGAAAGGAACAAGGGCCAGACTCCACCCAATTCGTTTCCTTCCCGGGCTAAAAGAGCCGCTGAAGAAAATGATAAAGTGGATAAACCTAAGTCCTCGGATTCAAAGTAGGTAGGTGTGAGGCTCCCGATGGCACCGTTATCGGGAGCCTTACTATTTAAGCGACAATCGCCTCACTTCTCACAGTAAACGCCTTGTAAAAAAATGGAATGCCATTTAATTTCGGACTTAGGTAAAATGAAAATACACGAACGGCTTAGGGCTTTGCGCAATGCCAAAGGTATAACTCAAGAGTATGTCGCCCATCAGTTGAGTATAGATCCGGCCAATTATGGGCGTATGGAACGTGGAGAGTCAAGGCTGACGGTAGATAGGCTTGAGCAAGTATTGCAAGTATTGGAAGTGTCTACTGAACGCTTTTTCATTGAAACAAATAATGATGGGCAACCATTTAACGGATCAGCACAACATCAAGTCCAATTAATGCAGGATTTACTTAAGGAAATGACAGAATTGAAAGCTATATTAACTAATACACAAACCATAAAATAAAACAACCCAACATGAAAAACTTGTTAATCGTAGCACTTGCATTATTTGTTCTTGCAGCATGTAAAACCGTTATTTACACGGGTAACATTGGTAACCAAGTGCAGACTCAAGTGCAACTTGGTCAAAAAAACTTTAAAGTTTTAGGCAGCTTTACAGGTAGTGCCACTGCACGAACGGCAACAATGGGGATTAAAAATGCGGAGGGTCTGTTTGCCGAGGCGAAGTCAAACCTGATTTCCAACGCAAAATCTGCAGGGGTAGAACTCACGGGAGCTCGAACACTGATAAACGTAACCTATGATATGCTGCAAAACCCTAACCGTGTGCATGTTGTGATTCATGCGGAGATAATTGAATTTATATAGTAATGAAGAAACACTAATCAATAACATAATTTATTATATCATTTCAAAACCCCTAAATACCATGGACAAAGAAAGAGAGTACACGCAAGCAGAGCTTGACAACCACGCCAACCAGTTGAACCCTAACAATCCTGAATACGGCGGAGGAAAAAAGTAACTATTTAAGCATGTTAACTACTCGGCCCATTGCACAGCAATGGGCCGAGCTATTTTTCCCTACTCCACCACCTTCCCCGTTTTATCTATCACCAGTTCCACAGTTTCCCAAACCTTTTTCTTTTGCTGTTTAAGCAGCACTTTTGCTTGGCCGTTTAGGAAGGGCTCGGCGGCGTTGTATTGCGGTGGTATGGCCCAGGCGCCAGCGCGATTAATGTACCCCCATTTGCCTTCCGCATCAATGGCGGGTGCGAGCTCTTCATGAAACGACCGCGCTTGGCGGAACTGCGGGGCAATAACGGTTCGTCCAGTGGTATCCATATACCCCCAAAGCGAATCGGTGCGGTAAGCGGCCAAACCTTCGGAGAAGGAATAGGCATCGGTTAGGGTAGGTGGTATTATTACGGTACCGTTACCGTTCACAAAGCCATAGTTACTTCCTTTGCGCACCAGCGCCAAGCCTTCGCTAAAGCTTACCGCATCATCATACACTATCGGCACCACGGCTATACCTTTTCTATTGATGAAGCCCCACTTGCACTTACCCGTGCTGCAATCGCCTACTGATACCAGCGCCAGCCCTTGCTTGAAAGGGCCTGCATCGCTATACTTGGGTGTAATAATGAGTGTGCCGGTAGGGTCAATATAGCCATATTGACAATTATCTTCGCACTCCATTAATGATACTGCTGCAAGGCTCTCCGAAAACGGGTACGCATCAGGGTATTGGGCACTTATAATTACCTGTCCGCTGAGGCTGTCCACATAGCCATATAGTTCGCCCACCTCATCTAGCCGTATTTCCATAGCAGCATAGCGTAGGTCGTTTTCCAATTGCTTTTGATTGGGGTAGGCGGGGTACAAGGCGCTAAACCGCTTCAGCTCTTCCGTGCTGCGGCTCACGTTGTAGGCAAAGTACAGTTCTTCCCAAGCTTGGTTAATGTTGTGGTTGCGTGGGTAGCGGCTTACAAAGTTGGCGTATTCGGCAGCCGTTTTGTGGGGTGTTTCTATCTGGTATACCCTATCCTCGGCCTCGGCCACATAAGGGTTGGTGGGGTATAGGGCTATAAAATCGGTATAATCTTGCAAGGTGCCCCCGGCCGTTTTGTCTTCATAAAACAAGCGCTCGTACTTAGCCTTGGCCTCGGCATAGTAGTCGCTATCGGGGTATTTGTCAATAAAGTCCTTATAAATCTGCCAAGTGCCCGCTTTGGTCATTTCTTGGTATAGCAAGTTCTCGTATAGCTTACGGGCTTGGGGTATTTGCAGGGCATCAGGGTACTGCTCTATGAAGTAATTAAAGCTTTCGTAAGTGTTCAAGGCACTGGCTTGTGCAAAGGCTTGCTCGTTGCGGTTAGCTATCGCCTCCATCAACCTCGGCGAATGCGGGTATAAGGCAATAAAGTGCTCCCACCCCTCCAGCGAAGCGGTGCTATCGGCTATTTGGTAGGCCTCGGCAGTAAGGGTTGCCAGCAGTTTTTGCATGTTGTAAGGCCGCACCCCCAGGTAGGTGTTTTTTCGTACCACTTTTTCTTTAATCGTACTATCTGGGAAAGGTAGGGCCACACTTAGGTGTAAGTGAGCACTATCCACGTTTCTAAGGGTATTGTCATCAGCCGCAAAGTAGGTAGCCCATAGGTAGCGTATGGCATAGTCGTTACTGTCCTTTGCTAGGCCTTTTTCCAAGTAAACACGGGCATTTGCATATTCGCCAGCGTGCAGGTATTTCAGTGCATTTTCAGCATTGCCCGCTAACCCCTTTAATGGTACCAAAAACAGCACCGCTCCAGCGAAAATGAATAGTATAAAGTTTTTCAACAGCGTATGCGTTTATAATGCCACAGGGCATTTGGTTTTTCCCCTTTAAAAATATCTATCTTTGAGCATTCTATCACGAAAAAACTACCACAATGAAAAAGTTAGTTCTAATTGCTGCTGCATTTATGCTCATGTTGCCGGCTGCTTTCGCGCAAAAAGGATTGCATGCAGGTTTGAAAGTAACCCCAATAACAACATGGATGTTCAACAGTGACTTCTCTGATGCGGGCGATGAACTTGATTATAAGACCACCTTCGGATATACGCTTGGTGCCACTCTTAATTACCACTTTACTGATGGCTTTGGTTTGGGTGCCGATTTCTTGTACTCTAGCCAAGGACAAAATTTCACCTCGTTTGGCGAAGACGGAAGCAAGTTACAGGTTAAATACCTTAAAATTCCGATATTGCTTCATTTCAACACCAATTCTGAAGAGGTAGTTTACTTCCAAGGCAATTTCGGCCCTCAGTTTGGTTTGTTGCTTTCTGGTAACATCGAAGACCCAACAGGTTTTATACCTGATATTGATGTTAAAGATGAGCTGGAAGGTTTGAACATTGGTTTGGTATTAGGCTTCGGCTTGGGCTTCAATGTTCACGAGAACTTTAAAATCAATGCTGGTTTGCGCTTTGATGGTGCGTTGACTAGCGCTACTACCGAAGGCGGAATTTTTGGTGATGAAAAAACTACTAACGTAACCGGTGGTGTTGAGCTTGGCTTTATCTACGTATTGCCAATCGACTAATACCTATTGAAATATACTTTACAGAAGGGGCTGCCGCAAGGTGGCCCCTTTTTTATTGGGCCGCTTGCCCGAAGCATGAAAAAGGTAATGGCTTTGCGGTATTGCAAACAGCACACCGTTTATAAAGGGTATAAAATCAGTTTAACCCCAATAAACTTCTAATCTTACCATACACCGACCGCACAAACCGGTAAAGGGCAAACCTTTCCAAGGGGCTTTCTTTGGGTTTGGTAAAGAAGTTGTGAAGCATATTCCATGCTATGGCCTTTTTATCGGGGATGATAAAAGTGGGGTGTACTATTTGCGGTATATCAAAGCGGGGCCTTGCCGAACGGTGCGAATCCGTAATGGTATGTGTGGCGTCTTCCCGAAAGCCGATATTCGAAATCAAATTGCAATTGGGCACCAAGGCCATGCCACCGTTGCTGAAAACGGCATAAGACCATTGATAGTCCCACGAGTCAATTTTGCCGCTATAAATATCATCAAAAGAGCTTAGCCATATTTTTTGGTAGGTTACCTCGGGAAATATGTCGGCAATTTTGTCCATTTCCTTAAACCGTGGATAGCTAGCCATATCAACATCATACAGATTCCAAGCTCTACGCCATGATGCCCAGCCCCAAATAAGCGGGAAAGGAGAAATATAGTAGGAGCCATCGCCATAGCTTATGCCATTATCTAAGCCATCGCCACCAATATGCATTATTCTTTCATCGTAGCGGTAGTGCTCCAATAGGGTGGCACAATAGGTAAAAAAAGTAGGCGATGGCAAGCAATCGTCCTCCAAAATTATTCCTTCTTCAACCTGTTCAAAAAACCAAGTAATTGCTGAGCTTACTGCCCGTTTGCATCCTAGGTTGCCTTCCCTAAATAGGGTAATCACCTCGCATGGCCAGTCTACTTTACTTATTACTGCCCTGGTTTCTAGGCACTTTGCCACTTCATCGGGCCTGTTGGCTCTGGGTCCGTCGGCGGCAACGTATAGCTTAGCGGGGCGCACCTTCCTTATTTCTTCAAATACCTCAAGAGTAGTATCGGGGCGGTTGAATATAAGGAATAAGATAGGGGTACTAAAAGGGGCGTCCATTGCGGGTTGTTAGGCACAGCAAATTTAATGAAAAAATCAATACTACTGCCCTCATAAGGTGCGGCACAGGCTCCCTACACAAAACGCAAGCCGCCCAAATAATGCTCGGGCGGATTGCGTTTTGATAGTGTCGGATTTAAGGAATTACATCAAACTCACCACCGGATGTCCCGTTGGTTTTCTCTTTTAGTATCAAGGTGCCATTAGGTTGAACGGTTAAAACTGGCGCTTCACCCGTGACATCCTGTGGAACTTCCACCGTGCCTTGCGTAACCAAGAACTCATCAGCGCATCCGAAATCTTGCGCAAAAGTCACCTTCGCTGCATTGGATGATTTATTGATAGTTACTTTGTTAAAGGTGCTGCTACCTGCGCTAGTGATGGTATTGGTCGCCCCACGGAAAGCTACTGTAGAATTACCCATGGTAAAGGTGCCGTTGTTGGTCCAGTTGCCATACACGTTAATGGTACGGGTATTGGTAGTACCATTCAAGGTTGCGCCGGCTTGTATGGTTACATCTTTGGCACTGTTGCTACCTTGTAAGCTAGCACTGCTTCTAACAATGCAGGTGTGCGCTGATGTAGGGTAAAAGAAGACGTTGCTGGTAGTGGTTGGCACCACAGTAGCTGGGTTGAAGGCACTGCCATTGTATACATACCAATTGCTGGCGGTTCCCCAACCGGCCGAGGTGGCTCCAGCGAAAACATAATCGCCCGTTTGCCATGTGCCAGTAAGGCTAAGCTGAGTAACCATTACACTTTTGCTGTCTGTTGCAGTACAACCGTTAGAACCGGTAACCGTTACGGTATATGAGGTGGTGGATGCTGGGGCAACGGTAACGTCTGCAGTAGTTGCACCGGTGCTCCATGCATAAGAGGCACCTCCGCTAGCGGTTAAGGTAGCGCTCACGCCATTACATACAGCTGCGGTAGTAGGGCTAATGCTTACGGAAGGTGCTGCATTCACCGTCAATGCCCTTGAGGCAGTAGCCGAGCAGCCGCTAGTAGTTACCGTTACAGTGTAAGTACCAGCAGTAGTTGGGTTGATGGCAGCCGTAGTTGCGCCAGTGCTCCAAGCATAGGTACCGCCGCCGCTAGCCGTGAAGGTAGATGAACCACCCGCACAGATAGTCTGCGTACCACCGATGGCAGCCGTTGGCAAGGCCGTTACGGTCAATGCCCTTGAGGCAGTTGCCGAACAGCCGCTCGTGGTCACCGTTACGGTATAAGTACCAGCAGTAGTTGGGTTGATGGCCGCCGTGGTTGCGCCAGTGCTCCAAGCATAAGTACCGCCTCCACTAGCCGTGAAGGTAGAAGAACCGCCCGCACAAATAGTCTGTGTGCCACCGATGGCAGCCGTTGGCAAAGCCGTTACGGTCAATGCCCTTGAGGCAGTAGCAGAACAGCCAGAAGTGGTCACCGTTACGGTATAAGTACCAGCAGTAGTTGGGTTGATGGCAGCCGTAGTTGCGCCGGTGCTCCAAGCATAGGTACCGCCGCCACTAGCCGTGAAGGTAGAAGAACCGCCCGCACAAATGGTCTGCGTGCCACCGATGGCAGCCGTTGGCAATGCCGTCACCGTCAATGCCCTTGAGGCAGTAGCCGAGCAGCCGCTAGTAGTTACCGTTACGGTATAAGTACCAGCAGTAGTTGGGTTGATGGCAGCCGTAGTTGCGCC
>JAIXUD010000008.1 GCA_027483645.1 Sphingobacteriales bacterium | reverse complement strand
GGTTTGAGATACTTCCCAAAGGCTTTCACAAAACCCGAATAGGTAGATTGATGAATACTTCAACCGCTCACAATATTCACCATCTTAAGTTCAAAGGTAATTATGGCCTCTATTCCCTTATTTGGGATAGGCTGATGGGAACTGTAAGAGAGGATTATGATGCCACTTATGAGAAAGTGACCAACAGGCCAAGAAACGAAGCGGATAAAAGCGAAGCGCTTGTTGCCCAGCGGCAAGCGTAAACATATAGCATTGCGATACGTTAGTATAGAATAACGCCCGTTAAACGCAATGCTAAAGAATTAAACCCATGAAAATATTGTTAATCATTTTAGGTGTCATTTTGGTGCTGTTCATTGCGTTTCAAATCTATATCACCATGTCCATCTTTAAAACAGAAACCCAGCCATATCAGGTAATTCGGGAAGAAAAAGAATTCGAGATTCGGTATTATCCAGCGGCTACCATGGCGATGATAACGTCCAGCTTAAAATCGTACAGCGATTTGGGTTCCTCTGGATTTGGCAAACTGGCTAAGTACATTTTTGGCGGAAATAGCGAAAACAAACAAATTGCTATGACGGCACCAGTGCACATGGATATTGGTGATTCGGTTTCAACGATGTCGTTTGTAATGCCTGCCCAATATAATATGGAAAATTTACCCAAACCGAACAATGCGGAAGTGGTGCTTAAAACTTCGGAGCCTGAATATGTTGCGGTAATTCAGTTTGGTGGTTTTTCATCGACTGATAAAATCGAAAAGCACCGCGTGATATTGGAAAAAGCTTTGCAGGCAAAAGGACTATCTTACCATGGAAATTTTCGTTTTTTAGGCTACAATCCCCCCTTTCAGCTATTTGGCAGAAGAAATGAAGTAATTGTGGCACTGGATGCCAGTGAGTTTGAATAAATTAATGTAAAGCACCATAAATTGTGTACTGCAGTTAAATCCAGTATTGCACATTTAATCACTACCAACGCAACGAAAAATTAAGAGCTATCTATAGGTTTAAATGGTATCAGTCATTATAAATCGGGTTTCCCTTTTAAATTCGAAATGCTCAAAAGCCAGACTGATAAGGGCAGATAGAACCAGATAGATGGCAATGAAAGTGGTAGCCCCAGGCATAAGGTTATCTGCAGTAAACCAACCATTGTAGGCATAGATAATGGCAAAAGCATACAGCAGTCGCAAAACCTCAAATAGCCAAGCGTACCTTGACCGGTCCATCAGCTCACTATAGCTGTATACAGAGAAATAGATGAAGAATGCGTACAGAAACAATGCCGTTTTCGAAATTACCGGCATTTGCGAAATCAAAAATGCCATCAAAAAGAAGGTGATGAATAACTGTGCCCATGACCACAACTTTAAATACACACTGGCAGCAGGCATGTATTTTTCCTGAGCAGCCGTGTCTTTAATGTAAGGCACCGGATACTTTTCGGCAACATCGGCGGGCCGCCAACCGGTGGGCATAAACCAAATGCGGAACTTATCGCGGATGCTAGCCGTCCTCAAGGCATCTTTTATAAGCAATATTAGGTGCAGGAAATTTATCTTCACCGGGTTCCAGGTATTTACGGGCCGTGTAATGCCATATACAGGTTTTACGTCGGGCAACTCTTCTTGAAAGGTGCCAAACAGCTTGTCCCAAATAATCAGTATCCCGCCAAAATTCTTGTCGATGTAAATGGGGTTGATGGCATGGTGAATACGGTGGTGGCTAGGCGTAACGATTATTTTCTCCAGAAAACCCATTTTGCCAATGAGCTGGGTGTGGTACCAAAATCCGCCAAAAAGCATCACTACGGCCAGCACCACAATTACATCAGTAGGGACACCAAAGATGGCAGCCGGCAAAAGCAGAAAAGTATAAAGCTGTACAAAATCGGAAATAGTTTGGCGCAATGCCACAGGTAAGTTATACTCTTCGCTACTGTGGTGTATGAGGTGCCGGTTCCATAATATGTTGTACCGGTGGGCCCATCTGTGCTGCCAATAAGCATAAAAATCGATACTGATAAACCCAATCAAATATTGAAGGGGAACGGACTCAATTTTGAAAAGGGTGAGATGTTCCAACATAAAGTCATAGCTAATGATGTAGATGGTCACCCCTAACACCTTGTTGAGCACATTGGTAAGGCCTGAGCTTAAGCTGGAGACGGCATCCATACTGTTGATAATAGCTAGTTTCTTATACTTTGCCACTATCATTTCAACGACTATTAACAGAAAAAAAATGGGCAATACAAATTTCAAGGCACCGGCAAATGTTTCCATAACAGTAATTTAAATTTATAAAACCGAATCATCTATCACTCTAAAACCGTCATTCCAATCATTTTGCAAAAAATGATGAGTGGTAACTTTCATTGTGAATATGAAAGCAGCTATTGTTTGTAACAAAAAGTAAATTAAAAATGCTACTGGCAGTAGACTAGATATCTTTCCCGTACCAAACCAACTGGTATCGTAAAAGTATATAGCAAATGCAACAATGGTGGCGATGAACGAATATAGGGGTGCCCATTTGTTGCGGTTCATTAACTCTGTAGCACTATAAACTTGTACAAAAACAAAAACGGCAAAGATGTAAAGCCCTGTGCCACCAAACATGCTGAAGTTATGCATCATGTATATCACGAGGCCAAACAGAAGGAAGAACTGTACAATGCTCCATAACAACAACCCTGTAGAAAGGGGAGGGTTGTGTTTCTCAAAATTGTACGGGTCAGTGATTTTGTTTACGGGGTATTTTTCCTCAAAACCCTTTGGCCTCCAGCCAGTGGGCCTAAACCAAATGGTTAACTTATCCATCCAACTTTCAGCCCGCCATGCATCTTTCACCAACAAAGTAAAGTGTTCGAAATTGATGGTGATAGGGTTCCAACTTTGGGATGGCCTGGTGATGCCGTACACTGGCGGCTCACTGTCCAACTCCTTTTGAAAAGTACCGAACAGCTTGTCCCAAATGATGAAAATTGCGCTATAGTTTTTGTCCAGATATATAGGGTTAAGGGCATGGTGTACCCTGTGGTGGGAAGGCGTAACTATAATGTGCTCTAAAAAACCAAGTTTATTGATGAGCCTGGTATGGTACCAATACTGTGCTAATTTGTGAATGGGCAAAACCACTGCGATAGCCACGGTGGGAATGCCAATTATCGCCGCTGGGATTGACAAAAAGAAAAGTACCTCCACAAAATCGTAAGCTGATTGCCGCAAAGCACAAGCTAAATTGAACTCTTCGGAACTATGATGGATCAAATGCTTGTTCCAGAAAATATTGACCACATGTACTATCCGGTGCCCCCAATAGCTGTTAAAATCAATCACTACAAAGGTTACAATATATAGCAATAAGGTGCTTTCCCAATGAAAAAGGGCTAAGTGCCCCACTAAAAAATCGTAAGAAACAACTGTTATGGTTAAACCCATTACCAGCCAAGTAGCGAAAGTGATGCCAGCGTAAGCGCTTGATAAGGCATCAACCCAAGGCACTGTATCGGTACCTTTCCAACGGCCATAGCACTTCTCAGCCAATACCAGTACCAAAAAGATTGGCATCGTTATCGAAAATATTTTGGCTATCTCTTCCATGTCATGCCTTACGTTGCCTTGTTAGTGGTTTTAGGTTGATTATTACAACTTACCTAAAACCCTCAGCCACCATTCTATAAATATTTACAACGTAAAACTACATTGCCTTTAGCCTTAAAAGATTAACAAAAGATAATTAATGCTTCTTGCTTGCTATTCTTTTCCTAATTCGGCTTAACGATACGGGCGTGATACCCAGCATGTTTGCAATATATTTCATAGGAACACGGTTGATGAGTTGCGGATACTCGGTTATGAATTTCAGGTAGCGCTTTTCAGGGCTTAATAATATGAAGTCGTCAATAGCCGATAAGCACTCCGAGATGGTTTTTTTCATAAAGTACCTTCTTACTTGTTCAAGTCTCGGGTTGTCATCCAACAACTTCCGCATAACGGCTGAATCTATCGAAATGAGCTCTGTGGGCTCCAAAGCTTGAAACGTAAATCGAGAAGGTTCATTAAACAAATCGATTTCGTAAGAAGAGAGTACTTCGTTTTCACAACGCAATCTGTTGGTAATTTCTTCGCCCTTATCATCAGTATAGAATGAGCGAACCAGACCAGATTTAATAAAATAAATACTGCCCTTGCGCGAACCTTGTTCTAAAAAAACATCTCCGGCACTCAATTTAACTTCTCTCGTATGTTCTAAGAATCCGAACATATCGGTGGAGCTTAACTCTTGAATGAATGGAAATTCCTGGATGAGCTTCTCGAAATCCATTTTGCTTTCAAGTTGAAATTAGGTATCAAAAATAGCCTCAGTAATTAGGCCAACAAAAAGCTACAACCATTAACCCTTTCGTTCCACTAGCATTGGCATATTGCCATCTTTGGGGCGCAAGGTGAGTAAAATGTCCGTTTCGATTGTTTGGCCTTCCCGCAGATTAAAATTGAAGTGTTGCACCAACATGGCTACAATAATTTGCATTTCCATGAGTGCGAAGTTGTTGCCAATGCAAAGCCTTGGGCCACCGCCAAAAGGGAAATAGGCAAATTTATCGGCTCCTTTAATCCGTTCTTTGTCAAACCGCTCCGGAATGAAATCGTTGGGTTTGTCCCATAATTCGGGGCTACGGTGTATGCAATACACTGGTAAAATAACATTGGTGTTGGGAGCAATAAAATGACCACCAATTACGTCAGCCTCAATAGCTCGCCGGCCTATTGCCCATGCCGGAGGGTACAAGCGCATGGCCTCGTCAATACACATTCGGGTGTAGGTCAACTGCCGTAAGTCTTCCAATGTTGGCGTTCGGTTGCCCAATACCTGCTCAACTTCGGCTGCCAATGTTGCTTTTTTATCTGGGTTGTCACTCAGCAGTTTCCACAGCCAGCTTAGTGCCAATGCAGTGGTTTCATGACCAGCCAAGAAAATGGTTAGGCACTCATCTCGCAATTGCTTATCCGTCATTTGCTCGCCCGTATCTTCATCTTTGGCTTCCATCAGCATTTGCAGTAGGTCGTCGTAATGTCCTGAGGTTTTGTGGCGTTTTTCAATAATATCATCAATCACTTTATATAAAGCCCCGCAAGCACGCAGTTGTTCGGTGTTTTTGTGCGTTGGCACCCACAACGGCAACTTTACAGGGCTTGAAACCCGCTCCAATGCTAGTTCGTTGGCAATGTTCAGTTCCCTGCCCACGGTTTCAACTATATTATCTGGTATTTCCGACCCAAACATGGCCTTAGCTACTATGTTGAGCGTTAGGGCCATCATGTGGTTGGCTATGTTGGTAGTTTCAGCTGGCTTTACCGTATTTAGGTCGGCAATGGTTTCTTGGGTACAGGTTACCATTGTTTCTAGCATGGCATTCAATCGCTCTTTGTGGAATGCCGGCTGAGCCATGCGGCGTTGTTTGCGCCAAAAATCGCCCTCGCTGGTTAATAACCCTTGTCCTAAAAGGCCCGCTAGAACTTTGTAAGCCCTACTTTTGGTATAGTTCTTATTATTATCCTGCAATACATATTTAATGTGCTCAGGGTTATAAATAACTACTGTTTTAATAACAGGCGAGGTAATCCGAAAAATGCCATCGTTCTTGGCCATGTTTACAAAAAGGTAGTTAACAGGGTCTTTTATTAAATAATAGGCACCGCCAAGCAACCAATGTTCCTTATGGTTTTTGGGTATGGGTTTATGGTTGGCTTTCTGCATGTAGTGAATATACTAAATGTTGATTAGCAAATCATCATTTATTCCGCCTCCCTTTCGGCAAATGCCCAGGCTTCCTTAAATGCTTTTAGGTAATAGCTTACCTGCGACGAAAACTGAAACCACAATAAAGCTGATGCGATAAAGGGCATTAAAAGCATAAGCCACTCGGTAGTGGTAATCTGCTTAGGGTTGATTATTAAAAATGTAATAAAAAGGCTCGCAAACGATATTGCTGCGAATACCAACAATGCCTTAATATAACTTGGAATTTCAAAGTTAAGGATCATCTGCACCTGACCGGGCTTTCCTTCCATTACCAATTCAATGGTTATAGGCAGCCCTCTAGAGTACATTAGGTATTCAGGTACTAGCCAATGCCGTCCTTCAGCTGGTAGATATTTAAAATAAAATCCGAAACGCCTATTGGCATTGACCATATTTGGCAAGCGCAATATAATGGCCTCATTGGTAAGGTTGGTATTAAAACTACAGCATGCCGAAAATATTTGCATGGAAACACTTTCCGTAAAAATAAAGATTTTAAGCCTACAGGCTAGGTTTTGCCAATTTGCTATATCTCTTTTACTTTGATGCCTTTCTTCATCATTACTATCTTTACTACATGCACCCCATCCGCACTTACCGAATCGAAACCGAAAGACTGGTTATCCGCTGCTATGAGCCGAAGGATGCAGCTATGCTATTGGAGTCCATTACGGCCAGCCTAGAACACCTATTACCTTGGATGGCATGGGCCGAGCACGAACCGACAAGCTTGGAGGCGAAGATAGCGCTGTTGCGTAAGGCGAGGGCGGACTACGACCTCGGCCAGGACGGTATGATGGGTATTTGGGATAAAACCGAAACTACTTTTATCGGCAGCACTGGCCTACACGACCGCGTAAAGGGCAACGCCATTGAGATTGGCTACTGGATTGATGCCCGCCAAACGGGTAAGGGCTATATGACAGAAGCCGTGGCTGCGCTCAGCAAAGTGAGTTTCGAGATTGAACAATGGGACCGTGTTGAAATACACTGCAACCCTGCCAACATTGCAAGTGCCCGCATACCCGAGAAGCTGGGCTACACCCACGAAGGCACCCTCAAAAAGCGCATACCCGGCGCTAAAGGCGAACGGGTAGATGAGATAATCTGGAGCCTATTTAGGGAGGATTATCAGCAATTACCTGTAAGGCAAACCGCTATTAAAGCGTTTGATGTGGTGGGTAGGGAGATGGTGGGTTAACTGCACTAAGAACATCCCAAAAAAACGGTCGTCATTGCGAAGGCTTACTTAGTCTACAATAGTTGTGCTGTATTTCGAATGCCTGAAGCAATCCCTCGACGAGGGAAGTGAATAAGCCCACCGCTGCTATAACCGTATTATGTATTTGGCGGTATGGTCGTCGAAGATCATTCTCCGAGGCAGGGGATTGCCGCGTCGCTCCATTGCGCGAAAGGCGCAAAGTCACTTCTCGCAATGACGTGAATTTTATGGTCGCTTTATACAATACAAAAAAAGGGCAGCCACTTTCGCGGCTGCCCTGTATCAAAAACTGAAATTTAAAAGCTATTAGTTCAACTTAACCATTTTGAACGAGCGGCTTTCTTTCAGGCTTTGTAGCTCTACAAAGTAGATACCACCTGCAAGGTTTTCGCTAGCATCAATACGGATTTCGTTGGCACCAGCCACAATGCGCACTTGCTGTGTGCTTATGGTGCGGCCCAACATGTCGCTCATGCGCAACGTGATGGTGTGCTCATAAGCAGCATCGAAGCCCACGAATATCTCATTATTGAAAGGGTTAGGGTAAACCTTCACCGATTCGCTAAAGATAGGCTCATCTATACCTACGCAATATTCCAAGTTAAAGGTTTCGCTGGCAGAGCCTACGCAACCGTTTGCATCGGTATAGGTGTAAGTAATGATGTTGCTTCCATATTGGCCATTGGCTGGGTCGAAGGTGCTACCAGTTACGCCTACACCGCTAAACGTACCACCAGTAGGGGTACCGGTCAAGGTTACGGCAGCATCACTTACGCAATACTCAGCAGCAAGTGCACCAATGGTTACCGTAGGCAATGCAGCTAGGGTTACATCAACAGCATCGGTAGCAGTACAACCGTTGGCATCTGTTACCGTTACGGTGTAAGTACTCACTGCGGTAGGCGATACGGTAGTGCTGGCAGTTTGGTCGCCATTGCTCCACTCATAAACCACACCGCCAGTTGCGGTAAGGGTTACGCTACCACCAGTACAAGCTACGGCATCGGCACCAGCAGATGCAGTAGGCAGTGCATTTACATCCACCGTTACGGCATCAGTAGCAGTACAGCCATTAGCATCGGTACCAGTTACGGTATAGGTAGTTTGGGTAGTTGGGCTAACTGTATATGAAGCAGTTGCAGGGCCACCGGTCCACTGGTAAGATACCAAGTTGCCCGTAGCAGTAAGCGTTACACTTTCGCCAGCGCAAACCTCTGTATCTGTACCTGCATCAACAGGTGCTGGGGTGCGAAGGCTAACTGAGCCGCCGCCTACACCGCTACATCCGCTGTTGTCGGTCACCGTTACTACAAAGCCGCCATTGGTGGATACATCAATGGTTTGGGTAGTATCGCCAGTGTTCCATAAGTAATTAGAGCCAGGGTACCCTGCATCCAAGGTAGCCGTATCACCAGGGCAAATGCTTACGTTCGCTACAGTTACTACTAGGCCAGTGCCCACAGTTACGGTGGCAGTATCGGTGCCCTCGCAACCAGCGGCATTGGTTACCGTTACTACATAGTTACCACCATTGCTTACGGTAATACTTTGGCTGTTGTCGCCAGTGCTCCAGTTAAAGGTAGCACCTGTGTTACCAGCACTTAACGTGGTAGTACTACCTACACAAATAGTAGGGTCAGGCAAGATTACTGTTGGCACTGTACTCAAACCCACTGTGCTGGTGCCAGTACCGCTACAGTTGTTGGCATCGGTAACAGTTACGCTATAAGTGCCCGGTGTAGAAACCTGAATGGTCTGCGATTGGGCGTTAGTGCTCCAAGTATATGATGCGCCAGGGTTGCCAGCGTTCAACACAGCAGTATCGCCAGGGCAAATATTCGGGTTACCCAAATTCACCGTCAAGCTAGTGCTGATGGTTACAGTAGCAGTATCAATGTCGGTACAAGCACCGATGGTTACCGTTACAATGTAATTACCAGCTGTGGTTACGGTAATGGTTTGGTCTGTTGAACCATTGCTCCATACATAGGTAGCACCTGGGTTACCAGCATCCAAGGTAGTGTTACTGCCTTGGCAGATGGTAGGGTCTTGCAGCACAACTACAGGTGTAGGCAATACCGTTACAGCCACAGTATCCCTATCTACACAACCGCTTGCACTAGTTACCCTTACATTGTACGAGGTAGTAGCGTTAGGGCTTACAGTAATGGTAGCAGTAGTAAGACCATTGTTCCATAGGTAGCTGCTGCCGCCGGTTGCGGTAAGGGTAGCTGTTCCGCCCAAGCAAATGCTGGTATCGTTACCCGCACTTGCGTTGGGGGTCGGATTAACAGTTACATCTTGTGTTTCGCTAAAGCTACAGCTAGCTGGTAAGAAGGCGGTGCAATCGTTAAAGGCACTCCAAGCGCTGTTACCTCGGCCTGGTACAACCAATCGTATAGCGCCAGTGGCATCTTTAATACCCTGTGAAGCAGAACCGTCAGAAGCATCAGCGGTACACTCAATACACTGAATTTGCACTACGTTTGAAGTTTCGTTCAACAATATCTGGAAGTTCACCACTTCATTCGGGGTACCCAAATGCGTTGAGTTGTATTGCACTACAAAAATCCTGTTTGGCGCAGTGCCCGTTGTAAAGTATGATACAGTAGAAGCTGACAAATCATCCCACATACCTGCAATTACATCATTTGGCGCAGTGGCAGTATTTAGGTTTGCATTGGCTAGGGAAGTACTGGTAGTAGTTGGGTTAAAGGTAATCCAACCATTTGAGCAAATCCTAACTTGAGTTTTGGCTTGGCCGAAGAACTCGAAAGTGAACGGCAAATTGATTACGCCACTAATGGCATCATCTCCTAAAACAACAGTGCTAGGGGTAGGTGGCGCAGTTATTGGGCTATAGGTACAGTTAGTATCAACTACATAGTTGATAAACGAATCAACACTGTAAACCAATGTATGCACACCGGCACCAGCATCACTTGGGACGAACTGGCCGTTGGTAATACCAGGGCCGATAAACGTACCGCCAGCAGGGCTCACGGAAAGATTCACACGGTTAGTATCCTCAGCACAATATGGCCCACCTGGTGAGCTGAAGGTAACCTGTACACTTACCACATTTAGGGTAAGGTTTGCAGTATCCCTACAGCCAGTTGTAGGATCTTGGTAGATGTAGGTAATGCTATGTATACCAGCACCAGCTGTGGCTGGGCTAAACAAATTACCACTAACGCCTGGGCCAGCATAAGTGCCACCAATAGGGGTGCCGCGCAAAGTATCGGCTACATCATAAATACAATACAAACCACGACTGGTAGTCAAGGTTACCACCGGCTGTGCGAATACCTCTACGGTATCCCTTGCAACGGCGGTACAGCTATTTGCATCGGTGTAGGTGTATGATAATACTTTGATACCAGCACCAGCCGTACTTGGCCTAAAGGTACCAGCACCTGCAGTAACACCGCTACCGCTGAAGGTTCCACCTGCTGGCAAACCGAACAATTGCACGGGTGTGTTCTCGGTTACACAATACTGGTTTGCAGCACCTGCAATGGCTACTATAGGTAGTGGGTTAACAGTAACTACAACGGTATCGTTATAGGTACACAGGCCATCTACATACTCAACTGTGTAAGTAGTAGTGGCGGTAGGAGTTGCCAGCGGAGTAGACAATGTAGCATTGTTTAAGCCAGCCACTGGGCTCCAAGTATAAGTACCCGCTGGCGGTAAAGTTGCATTGATGGTAAAGTTGTCGAAACCCACATAGAGATTCCAGCCATCGCCATCGTCATAGAAGAAACGGATATGCATAGCCGAATTCAAATACGGGGTAAGATTATACGTGGTATCAACAAACTGATCCCAAGAGGCACCGCCAATATTGTCGTTTCCGCTTTGCAAGGTTTGATAGGCTGTACCATCCCACACTTGTATCTCAAAGTTGCTTGGCTGCACGTTAGAGAACTCAAATGCATCAAAGTACAAATCAAGATTCAACTCTGCCGATAAGAAGCCAGATGCGTCAATTGGTGGAGAAGTAAGGAATACAATGTTGTAAAGGTTGTTGCCAATTACATCATCATCAAACAATGCCATACAAGTGCCATCAATACCGTCAAAGGTAGGGCCGTTGCCGCTCGCAGGTAAGCCAACAAACCAATCAAAAGTTCCTTGGTTGCGGCCTACAGTCCAACCGCTTGGTAGGGCACAGGTATTAAAGTTTTGGAACTGGGCTACAAAAGTAGCAGCGGTAGCGGGGTCGCCCAATTGTACCGATTGACCAGCGCAAATAGTAGTATCAACACCTGCATCCACGCCTGTAGTGCATACTGGGGTGCAATCCCTGGTAAGGTTCAAGGCTACTACATTGCAACCCGCTGCGGTATCATTCGAGAGGGTAATGTTCACTGTTGCATTATTGGCAAAAGGGCCTACTATAAGCGTATCGGCAGCAGTTACCGTCTGGGTATTGCTGTTTATGCTATTGCTTAGGGTAAGCACCGGGCCAGTGCCAATATCTGTAACTTGTACTTGAACATAGAAGTTGGTACCATCCAGCGGATTACAGAATGAGCTAATCGTTGCCGCCGGGTTCACACATGGGTTCTGTATAATACAGCTTGTGGTGCGGCCCGCCGAAACAAGTGTGCAGGTGGCGCTGGCAGAATTGGTCAATGTGATGTCCACTGAGGTGCCGGGCGTAAACGGACCCACTATATAACTGCCGATAGCGGCAGCATTAACCACTGTTGCATTGGCGGAGTTGGTAATGTTCAAACTAGGGGCATTGCCTAGGTTGGTTACATCTACAATTACAAAGAAGGCACTGTTGGCAGGGTTGCAACTATCCCTGAAGGTGGCTACAGGGTTGGTACAAGCGTATGGGCGCAGCGTAGGTTGCAAACACCAATCTATCACCCGTCCATTATCACCAGCCACTGCATCAACTACCCGCAATTCCCAGGCACCACCTATAGTTCTACCGTTGAATACGGACAATGGGCGGAATGGTAGGTAAGGCCCTCTTCTCAAGGCACTGGAGTCACTGCTATTAGCAGGGCCGCAAATGATGGGTAGCAGCGCCGAATCATCGAATTTGGCATTGACATCGTTTTGCGAACAAACGGCCGAGACACCACCAGGTCTATTGATAATGGTATCTATTGTACCTGTAGGGGTATGGGTAAGTATTACTATTACATCTCCAACAAAAGTGTGTGTGAGTTCTACTATTACGTTAAGATCGGTGATGGTATCCAAGGCGTTTGCCGTAATGGTCAAAGTATCCCTGGCAGCAGTCAAGGTACTGTTGATGGTATCATTGGCCACGCGGGAGTAAGGAGCTGCGCACGAATCGGTACCGGCTGTATTGGGGCCGTAGCAAGTTGCTGACAGTGAGAAACTGCCCACTGCACCGGTGAGCCCTGAAACCGAAATGTAGTAAGTAGTACCTGCTGCGCCCAAGAAACTCACGCGGGAGCTATTGTTGGAACAAGCAGCGGTATAGTTATCGTTGCCACCTACACAGGTAAGTGTTCCCGCACCACAAGCGCCAGTATATACATTCAGCTTGCTATCAAAGCTAGCGGCATTACAAGTAGATAGCACCACCCAATTGCCAGTACCTGTATAGGTATACCAAACGGTTGATGTGCCAGGCAAGGTACCGCAGGTTGCGGTAGGCTCACCGGTATTAGTTGCGCCTACGTTAGTACTTGATAAGGTGCTACCACAAGTTATAGGTATGGCATTGGCACATAGGTCGTTGGCGGGTGGCGGGGTACAAACTATATTCAAGTCGAAAGCGCCATTAGCACCCCCAAGGCCACTTACCAATACATAATACTGGGTACCCAGCACCGAGTTAAAGCTTACCGATGACGCATTGGCAGCACAACCAGTGGCATTGTCGTTGCCAGTTACGCAAGTGGGGCTAGAGCAAATGCCGCTGTACACATTTATCTTGGTATCAAAAGTAGTATTGGCACTGCAGGTTGATAAGGTAATACCATCACCTGTACCTACAAACGAGTACCACACGCCATAGTTGCCAGGGGTTACACTTCCGCAGCTTGCGGTAGGGTCGCCGTTGCCAGTAGCATTAATGGTAGAACCTGAAATGGTGCCTGTGGCGCAGGTAATGGCGGTAGCACTTATACAAGAGTCATTGATGGCAAAAGTAGGCGCGCAAGTAATCCTGAGGCCAAAGTTGCCAGTTGCGGTAGTCAAACCAGATACTACTACATAATACGTGGTGCCTACCGCCGTGCGGAATTTTACTTCGGACCGCGAGGTTCGGCCAGTACATGCGGCATTGTCATCGTTGCCAGTAAGGCAGGTAAGTGTGCCACAAGTGCCGGTTAGCACGTTCAGTTTGGTATCGAAGTTAGAAGAATCGCAAGTGGAAAGGGTGATATGCTCACCTGTTCCCACGAAAGTATACCATACCGAAGCAGTGCCCGGTGCGGTAATGCAAGTGGCAGGGTTGCCCGTATTGGTAGCGCCAATATTGGTACCATATACAGTACCACTGGCG
This sequence comes from Sphingobacteriales bacterium, assembly GCA_027483645.1. Taxonomy (GTDB): domain Bacteria; phylum Bacteroidota; class Bacteroidia; order Chitinophagales; family CAIOSU01; genus CAIOSU01. Next base: position 63,916 of record JAIXUD010000008.1, on the reverse strand, counting down.
CAGGTAATGGGTATCGCCCCAGCACATTGGTCGTTTACCAAGGGGGTTACACAGGTAACGCCCAGCCCGAAACTGCCAGTAGCGGTGCCAAAACCAGTTACCAATATATAGTATTCGGTACCTAGTACACTGCTAAAAGATACTAATGAGGAACCATCGTTGGCCACGCAAGCGGCGTTATCGTCGTTACCAATTACACAGGTAAACGTACCGCAGGTGCCGGTATACACGTTTAGTTTGGTATCTAGCGTTGGCGTAGCACAGGTAGTAAGGGTTATGATGTCGCCAGTACCGGTGTAGGTATACCAAACACCAAAAGAACCAGGAGTAGTGGTACAGGAGGTAGTAGGTTCGCCTGTGCCAGTAGCAGCCACGTTGCTACCGGTTACGTTACTTCCGCAGGTTAGCGGAATAGCATTAGCGCACAAGTCATTAGCAGGGGGCAAGGCGCAGCTTATGCCTAACGTAAAGTCGCCTACATCTGTACCGAAGCCGGTTACCAATATGTAGTAAGTAGTGCCCAACGTGCTCACAAAAGAAACCTGTGAGGAAGCAGTGTTGGCCGCGCAGCCTGAATTGTCGTCATTACCTGTCACGCAGGTAAATGTACCACAACTACCCGTATACACGTTTAGTTTAGTATCAAGAGTGGGCGTAACTGAGGCACAGGTAGTTAAAGTAACTGTAGCCCCAGTGCCGGTAAATCTATACCAAACTCCAAAGCTACCCGGGGTAGTAGTACAAGATGTAGTGGGTTCTCCCGTGCCAGTAGCGGCAATGTTGGTGCCACTGTAAGGTCCAGCACCACAAAAAATATCAATCGCATTAGCACATAGGTCGTTAGCTGGCTGGGCAATTGCCAGCATTGGACACGCTACAAGAAGGCACACGAATGCCACCCTTGTAATCAGCATTGTAAAAAATTTCATAGAACGTCGGTTTGTCGGATTGTCAAATGGTCATTGTCATGAAGGTAGCAATAAATTTTTAAGCTTGCTACCCTCACAAGCAAAAAAAATGCAATAAATCCATATTAATAAATGATAAGGCTAATCTAACAATCGTTAGTTTACGCTGATTTTTAAGCTTATCGTAACAACGTGAAGGTACCCGTTACGCGCTCGGTGCGGTTATCCAAAAAGATGAAATAGGCATTATAAACGTACATGCCCACTTGTGCTTCTTGGCTATTATAGGTGCCATCCCAGGTAGCGTTCATCCCTTGGCCCGAAAACACCAAACCGCCCCACCGATTGTGGACAGTGTACACAACATCCTTAATACCCACGCCGAAAATCTGGAACTGGTCATTTACATTATCACCATTAGGGGTAAAGGCATTGGGGATAAAAAACGGGTCGGGCTCATAGTCCACCATCAGTTGCAGGGTATCATAATAGATACAACCATTTACATCCAGTGTCACAATGTATTTTTGCCTACGTATTGCCGTTAAAATAGGGTCCACACAATCATCGCAGCTTAGCCATTCTGATGGGTCCCAATACAAGCTGCTCACATCGCCTGGGCGCACGCCAGTTACTTGGGCAGTGAAGGTGGTGTCCAAACCATAGATAACGGTAAGCGTGTCGGGCACGGTTACACTCATGGCCGGTTGCTCAGTAATGGTAAAGTTGAAAGACGTATCGCAACCCTTACTATCGGTAACAATTACATCATAGTTGCCAGGGCCAAGGTTACCTACGTAAGTAGTATTGGTAGTATCAAGCCCTACCCAATCAACAAAGTAAGGCCTTCTGCCACCGGTTATTATTACTTCGGCACTACCACTGCTATCGCCATAGCAGCCTGATGAATCGGACAGGAACAGCACTTGCAACTGGTTCTTAGGCACCAAGGTCACTTCAGCGGTATCGGCACAGCCATTGGCATCCGATGCAGTAAGGGTATAGGTGCCATAACCAAGGTTCGAGGTAATATCGCGTGTGGTGTCGCCACTGCTCCATACGTAGCTAAACGGCAAGGTTCCGCCATTGGTATTATTCAAAATGCTGCCTTCCAATATGGTGCCGTCGCAAGCAGTACTATCCACGCTATAATTCAATATGGAACGGAAACGGGTAGGCTCGTTAATGTTAAACGAAAGTGCCTTTGTGCAGTTGCGGCTATCGGTCACTGTTATTTGGTATGATGCACCACTCAGGTTGCTGAGGCTAGTTCCATTGAAACTATTAGCGTTGGCCGACCAACCATATTGGTACGGTGGTGTTGCACCGGTTACCACTACATCAATAGAGCCATCGCCCGCGCCAAAGCACGATACGTTTGCAACGGTGCTTATCACCGCAAAATCAGCCGGTTGGCCCACCGTTACCGTAGTATCGGCCGTGCAACTGTTTCTGTCAGTTACCGTTACACTGTAGTTACCAGCCACTACATAGCTCAAGTTTTGGTTGATGCGGTTGTTACTCCATTGATAAGTATAGGTGGGCGTGCCGCCCGCTACTGCAAGCGTAATGCCACCATCAAACCCGCCAAAGCAGTTCACACTATCGGGGCTGATAGTAAGTACTAAAATAGCAGGCTCGGTAACCACAATGCCGGTTAGATTTATCACGCAACTGTTGGCATCGGTAATCTGCACATCGTACGTTCCAGCAACCAAGCCCGTCGCGGTTTGGCTAGTGCTAGCATTAGACCATAGATAACTGTAAGGCGCACGTCCACCACTTGGCGTAACGGTAATCTCGCCATCGGCCAGGCCGTTGCAAGATACATTGGTAATGCTCCTAGTAGCTGAAACAACCGCAGGCTCATTAATGAGGAAGCCATACTGGGCAGTACAGTTGTTAAAATCGGTAACGATTACCGAAAAACTTCCTGCCGAAAGATTAAAAGCTGTATCAGTAGATTGCGGTGGTACAGTGCTCCAAGTATACAAAAATGGTGCTTGCCCGCCAGTAGGTATAGCCCAGGCCTTGCCATCGGCAGCGCCGTTGCAGGTTACATCCGTACTGCCAATATTGGCAGTAAAACTAGCAGTGCTTACCACCGTAGCTGTCGTGGTTACGGTACAGAAGCCGCCATCGGTTACGGTTACGGTATATGTGCCAGGCGCTAGGTTGGTGGCAGTGGCGGTATTCTGTACAGGGTTGCTGTTCCAGCTATAGCTATATGGGGCAGTACCACCAGCGGCTAAGGCGTAGACATTGCCAGTGACCCCTGCACCGCAGTTAAGGGTATCGGCGGTTGCTGTGCCTGTAAGTTGGGTAGGCTCAATAATTGTTACCGATTCAATATCAGAGCAGCCGCCCGGGCCGGTTGCTGTTACGCTATAAGTGCCAGGTGCCAGGTTAAAGGCAGTATCGCCGGTTTGTGGTGGCGCGGTGCCCCACGCATATGTAAAGTTTGCATTGCCGCTTACTACCCAAGCTTTGCCGTTGGCCGCACCGGTACAGCTTACATCGCGCTTGCCCAAGGTAATGCTCAGGTTGGCCCCCGCTCCTATTACCGCATTGGCAGTGGCAGAGCAGCCTACAATGCCACTTGCGCTTACTTGATACGTTCCAGTGGTTAGGGCAAATGCCGTATCGCCAGATTGGGGCGGTACCGTGTTCCAAGTATAGGTAAGGCTAGGGCTACCGTTTACTACCCAAGCTTTGCCGTCGGCAGCGCCAGGGCAGGTTTCGTTGCTTACTGCGGTTGTTAGTGAAAGGCTGCTACCCGAGTTAACCACTACCGTGGTAATGGCATTGCAACCTACGGCATCGGTTACGGTTATATTTACCGGTCCGGCGCAGAGGTTGCTCGCCGTATCTATCAATGAGCCACTACCCCATGAATAGGTGTAGGGTGCGGTTCCGCCTTGTCCTTGGGCTATTACAATACCATCGCAAGCGTTGGGGCAGGTTTCATCAAACTGGGTAATAATAGGCTGCGAACAGCATACTAATACGGCGCTAAACACGAAAGTGGGTGTTACGTTACAGGTTTGATTGCTCCACGATCCGGTTTGCCCATCGCTAAATGGCCGCACCCTAATGCTCAAATCGGGGCTTGCAGAGTTACAGTTGATGTTGGGTACCGTGGCCCTAAAACAAAACGTCCAGTTGAAGGCGCTACAGTTATCACCATAGTTGTTGCCTGGATTGCCATCTAAAGGAGTACGGTCGTAAAAGAAGCCTGGGCCTACAGTATTGCCTGTATTGCTACTGGTTACCGAGTTGTAATACGCCCAGTTGCCCGATGCATCGCACGATGCGGCGGGGCTCACTGGTTGCAAGCTGCCTGCCTGCCAGCCAGTACCCAAAATAATCTGTAAACCATGAAACCAGTTGGCACCCAATTGGTTGTAATCGGATACGGTATAGCAAAAAGTAATTACCTGACCTGGGTTATAACTGCCATTAACAGGCGCAGGATTGGCCGTAAGGCTAGATTGTACTACACAAAGGTTCGGGTTGTCCCTCGGGGTAAGGCATAGGTTGAAGGTACCTTCAGCATTCAATCCGTTGCCGCTCACCTGCATATAATAGGTTTGCCCACCAGCCAATGGCTGTATAGTAACGTTGTTGATGCCACCAGCACCGCCAGTAGCACAGCCATAACCTGAAAGCGAACCACATGTACCGCGATAGATGGCAATGCTGTAACTTGGCAGATTACCGGTGAGGTTTACAATTAATTCATTGGAACTAGCAGGGGTAGTAAAGGTATACCACACATCATCCGCAGCACTAGGCGACGAGGAACCTGCACTGCATATATTCTGGAATGGGAATGGAAACTCAGGGTTGGCGGCTACATTGGTACCGGCAGTGCACCGCTGTGAGCCCACGGTAAGAGCACCAATGGCGATGGCATCTTGGCAAATGTCGTTGACTGGTTGAGCTATGGCTACGGCGCTAAAAACAAAGAAGCCCGCTAGTAGAATGGCTATCTTTTTCATGGCTTGCCGTTTTTAGGGTTAGCAACTTCCTGCTGTTTCTGCAATTGCAGCGAAGTATTTTCTTGCCTTACCTCTTCAAATACATACCCGTCAGGGTGCAGCACGAAAACATTCTTTTGTTGATGGGCAGCAGGGGTAACGATTGTAACATTGCAAGCCAAACCCTGCAACTGCATCTCTTGTACAGACAAGAGTTCAACGGTGGAGCCGTCTTTAAAGGTAAGCGTTACCCGCTCATCCTGCTTTCGATAATTATCGAACCTACATCTATCCAAAGCTAAGCAAAGCTTCGCAGCATCGTAGGCCACTACCTTAGTTAGTAAATATCCCCCCGCGTTCTGGGCCAGCAGGCCCAGCGTGGAACAGGCCAGCAAAGCGGCCAATAGCACAAATACTTTCATCGGATTGTCGTTTTAAGCTGGTAAAACCATGCGCGGGCGGGTGACACAGGTTTTATTCAACTTTGCTAACTTTAAATATAGCGTTAATGCCGTGTTAAAACAAAATTATTTTTTCAACAAAAACTGAAACTTAATTGCCTTTTTTAATAACACATTGGTTTCTAGTATTTTAATTTTCAGAATCAATATAAACGACAGTAGAAAATTTACATTTCAGTGGTTGCATGTTGCTTTCAATCCATCCCCGTATTTTTACACCCTGCATGTACGACCATTTTGCCGATATCATCCTCCCACTTAAGCTAGGCGGTACTTTTACCTACAAAGTACCCACAGACTTTGCCCGCGCCATAAAGCCTGGCCACCGGGTAGTGGTGCAGTTTGGCAGGCAACAAAAGATGTATACCGCCATTGTAATGCGGCTACACAAAAACAAGCCAGAGCTGGGCATCGTAAAGTCTATTTTAGCCCTAGCCGATGACGAGCCGGTTGTATTGCCCCTGCAACTGAAGTTCTGGGAGTGGATGGCCAACTACTACCTGTGCACCCTTGGCGAAGTGATGAACGCCTCCCTACCTTCCGCCCTAAAGCTGGATAGCACCACCACCATAGAGCTTAGCCCCGATTGGCTGGACGAAGAGGAGGAACTTACCGACCGCGAGTTTGTAATTACCGAAACCCTTAGCCACGAAGGCCCACTAAAGATTGAAGACCTGCAAAAACAGGTGGATATACGCGCCATCCACCCTCTAATAAAGAGCCTATTGAGCAAAGGGGTAATACTGATAAAGGAAGAACTGGAAGAACGCTTTAAGCCCAAAACCGACGTATACCTGCGCCCCGCTAACGAGATGGGACTGGACGAACTAGCCGCCCGTGGCGATGAGCTAAAACGCGCACCGAAACAAGAACAGGCACTGGTAGCCTTCTTGGAAATAATGGATGTCGAGGGCAAAGTTTCGCGAACGGCGGTATGCGAGAAAGCGGGGGTAGATACCACGGTAATAAAAAAGTTGATCGAGAAGGGACTACTAGAAAGCTACGAGAAAACCATCGGCAGGCTGGCCGCTTTGGGTAAAGGCGAAGATGTAGGCCCCATAATGCTTACCCCCATTCAACAGCAGGCCCTTACCGAACTGGAAACAGGCTTTGAAAAGCATGATGTTGCCTTGTTGCACGGGGTAACCGGCAGTGGCAAAACATTGCTATACCTGCATTTGGCACAAAAAGCCATTAGCGAAGGCAAACAAGTACTATACTTATTGCCTGAAATTGCCCTTACCGCCCAAATGATAAACCGCCTACGGGCGCAGTTTGGCGACAAGGTGGGCATATACCACAGCCGCTTTAACGACCAAGAGCGCGTGGAGATTTGGCAGAAGGTGCTTACCGGCGAGTACTCCATAATATTAGGTGCCCGTTCGGCGGTGTTTTTGCCGTTCCAGCAACTGGGGCTGATAATAGTGGACGAGGAGCACGAAACGAGCTACAAACAATTTGACCCTGCACCGCGCTACCATGGCCGCGATGCCGCGATAGTGCTAGCGCACCTGCACAAGTGCAAAACCCTGCTGGGCACCGCTACCCCATCGCTGGAAAGCTTCTTCAACGGCCGCCATGGTAAGTATGCTTATATACGCCTGCTGGAGCGCCACGGCGGCACGGCCATGCCCGAAATACGCATCGTGGATGTGAAGGACCTCACCCGCAAGAAAATGATGAAGTCGCACTTCTCGCCCGTCCTACTTGACCAGATGCAGAACAGTTTTGACAACAATGGGCAGGTTATCCTCTTCCAGAACAAACGGGGCTTTGCACCATACCTAATGTGCGTAAACTGCAACTGGATACCCAAGTGCCGCAACTGCGATGTAAGCCTTACCTACCACAAGCAAAGCGAAACCCTTCGATGCCACTACTGCGGTTACAGCAGGGAGCTGCCCCAAAAATGCGAAGCCTGTGGACAGGTGCACATCCGCATCTTTGGATTTGGTACGGAGAAGATTGAAGAGGAGCTACCGATTTTCTTCCCAACCGTGCGAGTAGCCCGATTCGACTTGGACAGTACCCGCGGCAAAGATGGCCACCACAAGATAATTGAGCAGTTCCAGAACCATGATTTGGATGTGCTAGTAGGCACCCAAATGGTTACCAAGGGCTTGGACTTTGGCGAAGTAAACCTAGTGGGCATATTAAGCGCCGACCAACTGCTGGCCTTCCCCGACTTCCGCTCGCACGAGCGCGCCTTCCAACTCATGGAGCAAGTGAGTGGCCGCGCCGGCCGAAGGGATAAGCAAGGCCTCGTACTCATTCAAGCCATGAACCCTGAGCACCCCGTGGTGCTAGCCGTAAAAGAAGGCAAGTGGGAACAACTATATGAGGAAGAATTGCGCGTCAGGCAACAGTTCCATTACCCGCCCTACGCCCGCTTGGTAGAAGTAACCGTAAAACACATCGACCGCGACCTTACCCAACAAGCCGCCAAATGGCTGGCGGGCATACTGCGTAAAGAGATAAAGAGCCTGATAATGGGCCCCGTACCGCCGTTTATTGGCCGCGTAAAGAACCAATACCTACAAAGCATCCTCATCAAAATACCGAAAGACAGCACCCAACTACCTGCCGACAAAGCCGCCATACAAAGGGCCCTGCATGAACTTAGCCTGCATAAAGATTATAAGAAGGTAACGGTGGTGGTGAATGTTGATCCGTAATGTTTGTTGATTGGTTATTGGTTATTGGTTGTTGGTTACTGCAGCAGTCCATAGCTTGCCTCGCCTTGGGCGATGGGTCCTTCGTCTTTCGTCCTTCGTCCAAAAATTCTTTTACTGAAACTTCCACACCCTTCCCTGCGTTTATGTAGATTTGACCAGCTATGAAGTTTAATATAACCTCTGAATACAAACCAACGGGTGATCAGCCCGAGGCCATCAAACAGCTTACCGATGGCATTATAAGGGGCGATAAGGCGCAAACCCTGCTGGGCGTTACCGGCTCGGGTAAGACCTTTACCATAGCCAACGTTATTCAGCAGGTACAAAAACCTACCCTAATACTCAGCCACAACAAAACCCTGGTGGCGCAGTTGTACGGGGAGTTCACACAGTTTTTTCCTGAAAATTCAGTCAATTACTTCGTTTCTTATTACGACTACTATCAGCCCGAGGCCTTTGTGCCTACCACGGGCGTGTATATTGAGAAGGATTTGAGCATCAATGAGGAGGTGGAGAAGCTACGTTTGCGCACCACGTCTTCCTTGCTTTCGGGCAGGAGGGACATTGTAGTGGTTGCATCAGTTTCGTGCATATATGGCTTGGGTAACCCATTCCAGTTTAAGGAGCGCATTTTACGCTTGGCAGTGGGCCAGCAGATTACCCGAAACAACCTATTGTATCACTTAGTGGATTGCCTATATTCCCGTTCTGACCTCAACCTTACCCGTGGTACCTTCCGGGTACGCGGCGATTCAGTGGATATCTTCCTTCCGTATGCTGACCATGCGGTGCGGATTACTTTCTTCGGCGACGAAATTGAGGAACTGCGAACCTTTGAGCCAGATAGCGGCAACAAGATAGAAGACTTGCAAGATGTGGCCATCTTCCCCGCCAACATGTACATGGCACCGAAAGACCAGTTCGGTACCGTGCTAGATGAGATACGCTTCGAGCTACAGCACCAAGTGGATTACTTCAAATCCATCGGCAAACACTTGGAAGCCAAACGACTGGAAGAACGCACGATGTTCGACCTAGAGATGATAAAAGAGCTGGGCTACTGCTCAGGTATTGAGAACTATTCCCGTTTCCTCGATAGGCGCAACCCAGGCGATAGGCCGTTCTGTCTGCTCGATTACTTCCCTGATGACTTCTTGCTGGTGGTGGACGAGAGCCACGTGACCATACCCCAAATAGGCGGTATGAGCGGCGGCGACCGCGCCCGCAAAATGAACTTGGTAGACTATGGTTTCCGCTTGCCATCGGCATTGGATAACCGCCCGCTTAGCTTTAATGAGTTTCAAAATGTTGTAAACCAAGTAGTATACGTGAGCGCCACGCCTGCCGACTTTGAGTTGGAGGAGAGCGGTGGCGTAGTAGTGGAGCAAATTGTGCGCCCTACCGGCTTGCTAGACCCAATTATCGAAATACGCCCATGCACTAACCAAGTGGACGACCTGCTGGATGAGGTGGACGAGACCATTAAGCGCGGCGACCGTGTGCTGGTAACTACGCTTACCAAGCGCATGAGCGAGGAATTGAGCAAGTACATGACACGCCTAGGCATCAAATGCCGCTACATACACAGCGAAGTGGACACACTAGAGCGAGTAGAGATATTGCGGGACTTGCGTTTGGGTGTATTTGATGTATTGATAGGCGTGAACTTACTGAGGGAGGGATTGGACTTGCCAGAAGTAGCCTTGGTAGCCATTATGGATGCTGATAAAGAAGGCTTCCTACGCTCGGAGCGCTCGCTTACGCAAACGGCTGGCCGTGCTGCCCGTAACATCAACGGCCGAGTAATAATGTATGCCGATAAGATTACGGACAGCATGCAAAAGACCATGGACGAAACCGACCGTCGCCGCGAGAAACAAGTGGCCTACAATACCCTTAACAACATTACCCCAACGAGCCTGGCCAAAACGCGCGACCAGATTATGAAACAGACCAGCGTACTCGACATTCGTGGTACGAAAACCAATGCCAAAGCATACGTGGAGCCTGAAGGTGGCATGAGCATCGCCGCCGACCCGGTAGTGGCCTACCTGAGCAAAGACCAGATAGAGAAGCTCATTAAAACCACCAAAAAGCAAATGGAAACCGCAGCCAAAGACCTCGACTTTATTGAGGCGGCAAGGCTAAGGGATGAGATGTTTACGCTGCAGAAAAAGCTGGAGGCGGTGTAGGTAGAATAGCTACAATGGAACAAACCTTTGTATGCCTTTGTTAACGTTTTGTACCTTTGATGGAATAATAACAGATCAAGATTATGCTTTTTGTATCAGAATCGGCCCTAGCGCAAATAGAGAAAATAAAGGTTAAGGATAGCTTAACCGAGGCGCACTTCATTCGCGTAAGCGTATTGGCGGGTGGCTGCTCAGGCTTTACTTATGATATGAAGTTCGACAACGAATCGCGCCCCGATGACCAAGTGTTTGAGGATAAAGGCGTTAAATTGGTTACCGACCTAAAGAGTTTCCTTTACGTATTCAACACCACGCTTGAGTTTTCTGATGGGTTAGATGGCAAGGGCTTTTACTTTGTAAATCCCAATGCCAGCCGCACTTGCGCCTGTGGCGAGAGTTTTGCGGTGTAAGTACTTGTCTAATACAATACTTTGATTACCGTCAATATGCCTTAGTTTTGTAGTCTACAAAAAAAGGCAACCATGATTCCTCAAGAAACCTCCAGTCCAAGAATTGCCGATACTGGCAGGCGAATAGCCGCCTTTTTTATCGATTACTTCCTCTTTACGTTCTTATTGATGGGCGCCATGTTTATGTTTATCGGATCGGCCTTTGGGGGGCCCTCAAGTCCATCGGGCATTATGGCCAGCATGGGTAGTGCATGGGTCGTATTTGGAGTAGGTTTTCTATGTTATTTTGCCAAAGATATATTGGGTGCGAGCCCCGGTAAGTGGGCTATGGGCGTAATGGTGCGTAGCGCACAAAACCCAGCGGAAGAAGCACCGAAAAGCAAGCTTTTCCTCCGCAATATTTCCATTATGCTATGGCCTGTGGAGTTCATTGTGCTATTGAACAACAAACAAGGCCAGCGCCTTGGCGATCAATGGTTTGATACTGTGGTGGTGGAGAACCCCAACAAACCGAAACGTTTGGTAAGGATTTCACCACTGATACTGGTGGCAGTAGGTTTGATAATTACCATGATAATCGGCATCGGCAGTATAATGAAGGATACCGATGCTTACAAAACTGCCATAAGCCATATCGAAAAGAACGAGCAGGTGCTTACCGCTACAGGTGGAATCACTGGCTACGGTTTTATGCCCGCGGGCAACATAAATATTACCAACGGCTACGGCACGGCACAATTGGTGATAACCGTAAAAGGCAATACCAATGATATACAAGTATACACGCACTTGGAAAAGCAGCCATTTATTGATGAGTGGACATTGCTAGAGCTGACCACCGATACCCAATAAACAACCACCATGGAATTTGAACTGAACGGACAAGAATACATTACCCTCGATAACCTATTGAAACACTTAGGCCTAGTAGAAACCGGCGGCGAGGCTCACATCCGCGTAGTGGACGGCGAGGTAACCGTTAACGGCAGCACCGAATACCAGAAACGCAAGAAAATTCGCCTTGGCGATGTGGTGAAGTATAATGGGCATGTGGTAAAAGTGAAGTAGTGGTGCGTGTGTTATGTTACCCTCACCTAACCTCTCCCAGAGGGCGAGGGACTATAGTTTGAAGAAAGTAAAAACGGAGGTCATTTATATGACGGTCGTTTCGTTTTCAATGATGGTCGGTAAAATTAATTTGTAATCATCCCTTACTCCAAAACTATTTTTTGCAGCACTTGTGGTCCGCGGTCTATTCACAACCATTCCCTATATTTGGAGCGACCACTCCCTACCACCCCATGAACCAGCCAGCGCCACCGTTCTCGTGTACCTACAATGCCCAGTTGCCCGAACTGCTTTTTAAGCTCAACTGCACTATTGCCATTAGTACCTATCAAGCGGGCAAAGTGGTTTTCATTAGTGCCGCCGACGACCAAAAGCTGGTGCAACTACCCCGTAACTTTATAGGTGCCATGGGCATTGCGCTGAAGGAAGATAAAATGGCCATAGCCACCAAGACCGAGGTTGTAGTGCTGAAAAATGTACCTGCGCTTGCCCCCACTTACCCGAAAAAACCGGGCACCTACGATGCGCTTTTTATGCCACGTGCCACATACTACACCGGCCAAGTGGATGTGCATGACCTGCACTATGGCGACAGGGGCTTATATGCCGTAAATACTTCTTTCAGTTGCCTTAGTTTGATAAACGACGATTATAGCTTTGAGCCTATCTGGAAACCTGGCTTTATTACCGAATATGCATCAGAAGACCGTTGCCACCTGAACGGCTTGGCCATGGATGGCGACAAGCCCAAGTACATATCGGGCCTAGGCCGCAGCAATACCCCGCAAGGCTGGCGCGAGAACATTACCAATGGCGGTATATTGATGGACATAGAATCGGGCGAACTGGTGCTGGATAGGGTACCCATGCCACACTCACCGCGGATATATGATGGTAAGCTTTATATGCTGCTCAGCGCCACCGGCGAGGTCGTAGAAGCTGATGTAAATACCGGCAAGTATGCCGTAATCAATAAGCTTAAAGGGTTTGCCCGCGGTATGGCCAAGCATGGCGACTACTTATTCATAGGGCTATCAAAACTCCGGCAAAACTCCAGCACGTTCAAGCATTTGCCTATAGCATTAGATGCCAAGGAAGCCGGCATTGTGGTTATCCATTTGCCTACAGGCGGCATAGTAGGGCAAGTAACCTACCAGGCATCGGTTGATGAGATATACGACGTGCAAATAATACCCAATAGCATACGCCCAGGCATCATCAATACCGAAGGCAACGAGCATAAACTGGGCCTCTCCATACCCGATGCCACTTACTGGGCAGTTCTGAAAGAATAAAATGAATAAAAATTACGTATTAGCAATGCATACTAATGATAAAGTCTGTATTTTTAGCAGTAATCCTCACCTAAAATATTACCGACAAATATGAAAAACACACAACTCACCTTTCGAGACTTGCTAAGCCGTTACCAGCGGTACACCCGGAAGCTGGCCAAGGTTTGGAATAACCACGACCGTAGGGAATTTTTCATAAAGAAAATTGAACAGCTCAAGTATCGCCTTGCCGAAATGAAGCGTTCGACCCGCACTGCCATGGCTGGCACTGCAGTTGTGGTAGGCTTGCTGGGCGCTAGCAATGCCAATGCGCAGCAGTTTGTATCTCAAGGCCCCAACCCTTTTGGCCTTACCTCGATATACTACCAAAACTCCCCCGAATTTGCCGACTTGGATAGTGATGGTGATTTCGATATATTGACCGTTGACGGTTACGGTGGAGCAGTTTATTTTCAAAATACGGGTACTGCTGCCAGCCCAGCTTTTGCAAATCCAGTAGGTAATCCATTTAGCTTGCCAGGCTACCTAGGTAATAACCCTAAGTTGGCTTTGGTAGATATTGACGATGACGGCGATTTGGATTTATTTGTAGGTACCTACAACGGGCAAGTAGCCTATTATGAAAATACTGGCACCCCTACAGCACCTGCATTTACCGCAGGCGGCAATTTCCCTTTCGGCCTTCAAGGTACCGGTACATACTATAGCTATGGTTTGTCGCTTGAGTTTGCCGATATGGATGACGATGGAGACTTTGACCTATTGCTTACACAAAACTATACCACCGGGGCATACTACTATCAGAATAATGGTGACTCAGCGGTGGCAGCATTTGCAGCACCTATAGGTGCAGGTGGTTTTGGTGTATATAGCAACTATAACGACAACCCATCGGTAGCGGATATCGATGGAGATGGCGATTTAGATTTGTTCCTTTTCGGCGATAACGGCCTACAATGGTATGAAAATACTGGTACCGCAACTGTGGCTGCCTTTGCTGCACCCATTGCTAACCCGTTTGGGTTAGATTTTGATGGTTTTGGCAGTACGGTAGGTGGTTTTGTTGACCTAAATGACGATGGTAGGCTAGATGCTGTATTGGGTGCCAGTAATGGTGCTTTTTATGTTTATTATAGCCACGGTATCACCAGCACCGTTCCTAGCGGCGTTACTAGGATATGTGAAGGTTCCAGTACCACTTTTACCATAACCGCACAAGAGGAAGATACTGCTGCATTAACGCTTACAGCAGTCTCATCAAACCAATCGGTAGTATCCGATGCGCAGATAACCATTACTGGCACACAACCCAATTATCAAGTAAGCGTTACACCAGTTGCTGGTTCTAACGGGCTTGTTGCTACCATTACCATTAATGTTTCTGATGGACTGGTAACCATTCCAAATTCCTTTAGGGTGGCCGTGGAGGCAGCAAGCAACTTTAACATTACCGCCTCGGTTTGCACCGGCGCAGGGGCAGCCCTCATTGCACCCGAAGAGGTAGTATGGTATGATGCCCCTTCGGGTGGCAATGTTATCGCGGTTACCGATAGTTTCAATACTGGTGTGCTTACACAAGATACTTCCTTCTACATTGCTACTGTTGATAGTGTTTTGAAAATTGACAGCTTGGATTTTAGCCTGAGCAGCTTTGTTGACTACTCTAGCCAAGGTGGCGACAACCGGGCGGGTATTGCCATTACTGGCAACTATATTTACGCTAATGGTGATGACAGCCTGGTACGTTACTCGTTAAACTTGGCCAACTTTATTGTATTGCCCAAGCAAGATGGCTTTTTTAGTGACCTATCTACTGGCCAACTATACTCGCTTTGGAATGCAACCGACAACACTGCACCTGTAGGGGCTGATATTGACAGTTTCTTGGTTGACGAGTTGGCTTTGTTGACGGATATGATGGATACAGTGTCGTTTATTACGCTCAGCTCCCCGATAAAAATGGCCGGTGACTATGGCGAAGCTGACCAAGCAGGTATATATGCTGGCGAAGGCTTTGTAGCGCTATATTCCGGCAATATTGACAGCAGCGTGTATATTATCGAGCTGCCATCAGGCCAAGTTACCAACTTAGGTCGCTTGGATTTCTTTGATCGCTCTCAGGCCGAAAACTGGGCCAACTGGGGCTTTGCAAGCCGTTCTGATAATGGAGCGGTTTCTCTATACAGCTTCAATCGTGTTTCAGACCAAATATACCGCATCGGTGTACAAACTGGTATTACCGAAACCGTGTTCGACTTTAATGACGTGTTAACAGATGGTTCGCTTACTTACTCTCCTATTTTGAATAGGGTGTATTTCGATTGGGAGAACGATGCTAACTTCTTTACCGGAAGTGAAAATGTCGGATATGTAAATGCTGCTGGCGGTGAAATAGGTGTAGTGGGTGCTTGCCGCGAGGAGGTAACCGTTACTGTAACCGAGGTTACCTTTACCAACGTAGTGGTTGACGAAGTTGATGGTGACACCACAGGCACCATTACCTTAGATGATTTGACTGGTACCGCCCCATACACCTATACTTGGAGCAACGGCGAAAGTACCGCAACAGTTACTGGCCTTTCCGCAGGTAGCTACACCGTTACCGTTACCGATGCAAATGGTTGTGCTAAAACTGAATCGTTTGTAGTGGATAATTTGGTAGGCATTACCGCCATCAACAACTTGGCTGCCAAGGTATACCCTAACCCAACTACTGGCCAGTTCTATGTAGAGCTTGCCCAAGCGGGTACTGTACAGGTTACCGTAACCGACCTTACCGGTCGCGTAGTAGCCAGCGCTGCTGGTGAAGGTACCCGTATAGGTTTAGATTTGGGTTCTGTATCTGGCGGTGTGTACTTTGTACGCATACAGCAAGGCAGCGCAAGCGCCATACAGAAGCTCATTGTTGAGTAAGGTTTTACAGCTTTATCCCTAATAAAATATCCAGCGGCGGTCTCCATGAGGCCGCCGCTTTTTATTACATATGCCCAGCCACCTCAACACACCCAATTTGTTTTTGCCTCAACCGTGGTCCGTGTTCCGTCGTCTGTCGTCCAAAATATTTCGTAAATTCGTACCTGTGATATCGAAAAAGGCCAAATACGCCATACATGCACTCGTAAAGCTGGCCCGCGAGCGGGAGCAGGGACCTATTTTAATTAGTGAGATATCACAAGACGGCAACATCCCCAAAAAATTCCTCGAAGCCATCTTACTCGACTTGAAGCGTGCCGGCATCCTAAACAGCAAAAAAGGTAAAGGCGGCGGGTACTACCTCATTAAAAAACCCGAAGACGTAAATATGGCGGAAGTGCTACGCCTGTTTGATGGCGCACTGGCGCTACTGCCCTGCGTAACCCACAAGTATTACGAGCGCTGCGAAGAGTGTGTGGATGAACAAACCTGCGGCATACGCCAAGTAATACAACTGGTGCGAGACGAAACCGTGCGCATACTCAAAAACGCCACCCTAGCCACCATATTGGCAATGGAAAATAAAGGCATAGACCTTACCCGATAATAAGCTATTGTATTTATTGGCGATGGTAACATTTGTCACCAATGGTGTGCGCAAATGCTAACAGCTTTGTGGTGTGGGTAAATAAATTAATCCCACTACCCTATTAATCAGATAGACTTTATAACTTTGGGCAATCAAATGAAACCAATTAGCCTATACTTAGTTTTCGCCATAGTAATGTTCCTGTTGGGTAGCACGGCTAGCCAAGCACAAGTAACCACGCAAAACCTTATGTGGAATCGTTTCGACATTACTACCAAACTACCCCATAAACTGAAGGTTAGCTTGGAGGTAAACGAACGCTACTATGTAACTCCCGTGGCACAGCACCAATTGGTATTGAGAAGCAATGTGTTTTACGATTTGAAACACCATTGGACGGCATTTACCGGCTATACCTATTTTTTGCAAAGCCCGAACGACCCTGAAGCCACGGAAAACCTTATAGTGCCCGAGCACCGGTTGCAACATGGTTTTATCAATCACTTGGATTATGGTCGCATTGCTCTGGTGCAACGCTATCAAATTGAGGAGCGCTTTTTCCGTAATGTTGAAAATGGTGAGCTGGCCGAAGGTCACCGCTTTGTATTCCGTTTTAGGTACCGCATATTTGTGGACATTAAGTTGCGCGATAAAGACAAAACCAAAGCCAAGGGCGATGTGGTGCTTCGCATAGGCGATGAGATACACCTCGCTGCAGGCCAAAGCGTAAAAGGGCAGCCATTCGACCAAAACCGGGTGATGGGCTTTATGCAATACTATATTACAAACAACCTATCCGTTGATGTAGGCTACATTAACTGGTACCAGCAGCGCAATGTCAACCAAGATTTTTTTAACAGGCACATAATTACCACGGGCATACAGGCAAAGCTTGATTTTAGTAAAAAGCGCTCCGCGCCCCAACCCGAAATACAACCATGACACCGCCACAAGACTCCATGACACTACAAAACGACATAATAGAGGAGATTGCACCACGATGGACCAAGCTAAAAAAGTCCGTGAGCATCCTCATACCTGTACTGGTGCTGTTGGGGCTGGGCATCGGTGCCCTTTGCGTTTTCGCACCGCAGAAGGCATTGCAATTTTGGCACGAAGTACCTTTTATGCTGGGCAGTAACTCTTTTTGGTTGTTTGTATTGGTCGGCTTCTTCGCACAGGTTATTGATGGGGCCTTGGGCATGGCGTATGGGGTAAGCTCTACCAGTTTTTTGCTCAGCTTGGGTGTGCCCCCAGCCGCTGCAAGTGCGGCAGTGCACGTGGCAGAAGTTTTTACCACGGGTGTTTCGGGCATCTCGCACTGGCAGTTGGGCAATGTAAACCGTAAACTTTTCCTTAGCCTACTTTTGCCCGGCGTAGTTGGTGCCATAACTGGTGCCTACCTGCTCTCCGAATTGTTAGATGGCGACACTATAAAGCCATATATTGCCGCATACTTATTGCTTATGGGTCTTATCATCATCCGCAAGGCGATGAAAAAAATCACCCCCAATAAAGACCATGGCCGGGTAGCGCCGCTAGCTTTGTTGGGCGGCTTTGTAGATGCCGTTGGCGGCGGCGGTTGGGGCCCAGTGGTAAATAGCACCCTTATAAGCCGCGGCTACGATGTGCGCTACAGCATTGGCTCTGTTAATACAGCAGAGTTTTTTGTGGCCATGGCCGGTGCCGGTACTTTTACGTTCTTCTTAGGTTTAGGTAGCCTGCCCATTATCATCGGGCTCATTTTCGGTGGGGTATTTGCCGCACCTTTTGCAGCTCTACTGGTAAAGCGCATACCCGCCCGTACCCTCATGGTGGTAGTAGGCGTGCTAGTGGTTTTGCTTAGCTTACGCACGATTGTGTTGGCGATTATTTAGAATTCGAAAAGTAATGCTTTCGTTAGGCAATGTCACTCTGTAAAATATAGTTGTACAACCTAATGATGGCGCACCGTTATGCCGGGCAGAAACACAAACAGAAGGCTTTTCTGCCTTCTTCATCAGCCTCTACTCCTAGAAATGCCATTTATTTATTTATCCGCATTATAGTTACAATAAAAATAGCCCCGGCGCTTAGAAAACCAGGGCTATCTGCCTTAATCACCTTTATGTTTGAGTGCTAGCACACTTAAAAAACGATGGTGGTCTGGCTACACCCTGCATCCATGCTCCTCAAAATCTCGGAGCCAGACCTTCCAAATCGTTTTGCTGTTGTTAATACCGCTACTCGGTTTCTTTGTTGCGTTGCTATGCACTCTTACGCAAGCACCGATATAAAGGTTCAGGCATTTCGTTGAGGGGACGGAATTGGGGGTTGAAGCGATGATTTGAAGGGGTGGCGGCGGAAAGGAACTCAACATGGTACGCGTCCACGGTTCCGATGCAATTGGTTACAAAAAGTTTCTCAACCAAGCCCACGGTTTCAACCGTGGGTATTGAGATTCAAACCACCCAACCGTTTTAACGGTTTAAATAACAAAATGTGTCGAGTTTTATATAAGATAAACCGTTAAAACGGTTAAAATTTTGGATAAAAATCATGAACCACGGTTAAAACCGTGGGCTTGCTTCGTCACTTATTTCACCAACCTAAACGTCTGAACATCCTCGCCAGCCGCAACCTTAATGATGTAGGTGCCAGGAGTGAGTTGGCTGCCATCCAAAGGCAATTCAGTTCCTTGGAAATGTTGGGCATGCTGCAAAGCTTTGCCAGAGATATCAAATAGCGTTACCGACATAGGCTGATTGGTGAAATTCCTAATCACCGCCTGTTCACCAACATGGGTAAAAGCCCATGAGTTATATAGCGCAAACGGCACTTTAGGGGCAGTTTGGGTAGCCTCAATACCCACCGCATCGAAGAAACCGCGGTTATCCATGATGGTGTAGATGATGTTGTAATTGGCGCCGCCATTAAGTGCGTTATCAGCCTGCAAATAAGCATTGGCCGCATCGGTAAAATCCATACTAGAGGTTAAGGCAAACAGCGTTTGCAAAGCCAGTTTATCGGCCTCTTCGCGACCAAGGGCACTCCAAACCTCCATTAATGCGGTAGACCACATCTCGCCGTTGCGGTGTATGCTATTGGTTAAATCGCCTGGGTGTATTTTAACGGTAGCAGCATCGCGGCCTGGCCAACACTCACTGCTGTGCCCATCCCATGAAAAAACAGACGACCAACGATAAGCGGAAATATGGCGAGAATAGGATGCGGCAAAGTAATCGCCAAAACCTTCGTCAAGCGCCTGCCGGTAGCTGCCGAAATTAGTACCTGGCGAGCCTGCGTAGCTAAGCGCATGGCCGTACTCGTGCACCACTACATCGGCATCTTCGGCATCATCCACACAGCCATCTCCAAAAAACAAGCGTGGAAAGCCATTACCGAATGAAAACTGCGACTGGTCGGCTCCATTCAGTGCATGAGCGTCCACTTGTATTTGGTCTACTGTTAGGGTACCGAAACCCAAGGTGTTCTCAATGTAATTTTGGAAAGTGGTAAGGTGGTAGTAAGCGTTTACTTCTTCAAACTCCAATTCGGAGCGATTAAATAAGAATGAAGGGATTAAACTGGTCACCACTGTTTGGTTCGGCGCACTAAAATCCGTCATTACAAAATGATCGTTCTCCAAAGAGTAAATGGCTGCCGTTTGTGTTACATCTATGTTCACCATCACCCTTTCATTAAGCAATACCAGTGAGTTAGAATCGCTGTAATCTTTGTACGGATCACCATAAACGACTTGCGCCGAAGTTAAAGGATCGGGGTTAAAAACGTACGCCGATGCTGGCACGCCCGAATAGGAATTCAAATCGTGGTCATAAACCACCACGCCATCTTTACTTAGCAAATACAGGCGGTGAGCGCTGCTTTGGGCATCGTACAGTTCCAATAGTTTATAAGCTGCTGGCTGGTTGTTAATTACGGCAATCACGGCACTTTCTTTAATGCTGGCAGCAGGCCCCGTAAACGATGCCAATACCTCGGCCAAAGAAAAACCATTGATAGCTTCCACATCGGCTATAAGGCTGTTGGCAGGCCAAGTTGCCGTAGGGTAACTGTTATCGAAAATGGAATAGACCTTGCCGCCCTTGCCTAAGTTGATTTTTGTTTGCGATTGAAAAACAGGAACGCCGTTAAACTGTTGCTGGAAGGTGAAGTGCTCTCCGCCAGGGCTTACTTTGTGTGCGGTAAACGCTAGCTCAACCCCGGTACCTGCTGCCAAATGGGGTAGGGTTTTTTGTAGGTAATCCGTTACGCTTACCAATGTTATTGGCAGCGGCAACATACTCTCTGGGTAATAAGCTGCAGCCTTTTTATCGGCAAACGGGTCCAACTCCTCGCCACCAGGCGACTGTTTGGCAAAGGTATTGGCACACACCAACACCAATAAAAGTAAAGGTAGAAAGTTACGCATACGCTATAAAGATAACACTAACCCCCGTAATGGTTGTAAGCTTGGTGAGGAGTTTTTCGGCCTTTGCCTGCCGCACCGATACATTAAAACGACAATCCACCTGCAAGTCTTGTTCAGCGATGGTAACATTTTCTTTTTTGAAGAGGTTCATAACCTTGTACAGGTGCTTTCTACTCTATCATCAGCTTGCCGGTATGGCTGGTGCCGTTACCCGCAACTTGATATAGGTACAGCCCTTTCGCCAGTGTTGAAACGTCTATTTGGGTTTCGGTTTGGCTTAATGCTTGGCTATAAATTGCTTCTCCCCAGAGGTTGAACAAGGTCAATTGGGCATTTCCACCTGCTGGTAATGCCACAGTTACAAAACCCTGCGTTGGGTTCGGGTAGAGGACAGGGGGCATTTGCTGGGTGAGGTTGATGCCAGTTGGGGTGCAATTGAGCACTGGCAAAAGGTTTACCCATATATCGTCATTAAATTGGTTAGGCACCAAGTACACCTGCCCAGGGGATTCGCCCATGCGGATAATCACCAAATCCATCGAAGGCACCACGTTAATGATTTGCCCATCGCGGCCCAGTGCTGCATATACATCAGCGGGGGCATTTGGCAGCAGGTACTCGTTTACCTGCACTTGGGTAGTGGGCACCATGTAGGTCGGCTTTCCATTAAGCCACCATAGGTAGCCATAGCCTAGGTTCAAATTCTGCGAAGTATTGGTCATCGCATTAAAGTAGGCCGTATCATTCATAATCACTTGCTGCCCCCACTTGCCTTTGTTGAGCGCTAACAGCCCAAACCGCGCCATACTGCGTGGGTTGCTAAAAAATACGTTGTTATAATCTACCTGAAGATATATGCCACTAGTACCTATTTTTTGGTGCAATTGCTGATTTACATATATATTCAGGTTTTTACCCGTAGCATTCTCCATCACCGGGTCCAGCAAGGTATAGGGCGCATTGTGGTAAGACCACCGCGTACCCGCATCCGCCAGGTATTGCAAGCAGGTATCTAGTGTACAATCGCGGTTACCTAGGCCGTCGTCTAGGCCACTAGTCATCGTCAATTGGTGCCAAATGGTAATGGAATCCTCCTTGCTTGTCAGTGCCGAAGTCCAACCTTGCCCTAAGTAATCGCTGGTGCGGTCGTTAATATCCAAATCACCTTGCTCTTGCGCTAGGCCCACCAAAAATGCCGTAAGGCTTTTGCCTGCCGATGCCCAATACCAAGTACTATCTCGGGTGAAATTATCAAAGTAATGCTCTATCACAATCTTACCATCCTTTAGTACTATAAAGGCTTTAGAGTTGGATTCATCCAAAAAATCGAGCAATTGCGGTATCGAATCCTCACACCAACCCAATGATGCGGGCGAAACGGAATCCCAAGTGGTACCCGTAGTTGGCGGAAAGTAAGAGCTTTGCGCCACCACTCCTAGGGGTAGCAGCAGCGCTATAAGGGCGGTAAGTAGTTTGTTAGTCATATAGTTATGACTAAAGTTGCGAAAAAGGGTTTACTTATCCTAACGAAAAGAACGAAAAACTTAAGTGGGACGCCCAGCTAATTTATATACTGTAGGATTGAATCAACATCGGCTTCGGTAAGTTGCGGAAAGGTAGTCATCGCCGATGGATCGTAATTGATGATTTTGGTTGAATATGGGTGGCCGGCTTTCACAGGATCTTGCCAATTGCGGATATAGCGCCTCAACCAATCTTGGGCACTGATACCTTGGTAGTCACCAGCCGCTGCCCAACGCTCCTCTACCCCGCTAAGTGCAGGGCCGATGAGTTTGGTGCCTAGTTTATGGCAAGAGGCGCAGTTGGACTTAAACAGCTTTTCGCCTAATGATGGAGTTACGCTAGCCATCGGCTGCGAGGCGGTCATGGCCATATCCTGCTGTTGTTGCGGTGCAGTGGCGAGGTCTTTTTTAGCCTGACTAATAAAAAACGACGCAAACCAATATAGGAAAACGGCTAGTGACAATACCCAGATATACTCGAATAATTTGTTCATATTGTTGTTTACCAAGTACAACAAAAATACGGCCGAACCAGCGATAAAAGGAGGTTGACATTTATCACCACATGCCGCCTGTAGCACTTTACGGCCTTGCTTTTGGGCTTTTTTATAGTACTCTCCTTACTCTAGAGCATCGTATCTACTCGGCCCATTGCTATTTTAGGCAATATGCTCGGTGCCGCCCCTTAGTGGCGGGCCTTCCACCGGGCCTGGCGGTGTATCATGGGCAGGGTGCTTTGGGTGTTCTTTATGAAATTCGTCATCAGCATGCTTGTGCTGCTCTTTAGATAGTTCGTCATCTTTAGTAGGGTACATAATGATTGATTTAGCTTAATGAATAATATTACCCACACAACATCCATACCATGCTGGCACCGTCCTTGCCACTTACTAGGTTCAACTAAACTTATTATTATGTCTATTTCAAAACAATCAATACTTACCAAACTCAATGACTGCATTACCGCTTGCAACAACTGCTATGCCGCGTGCCTGCGCGAAGAGCAGGTTGGCCACATGGCCGATTGCATAATTACCGACCGCGAGTGCGCCGATGTTTGCACACTTACTGCGCAGTTTGTGGCAACCGATTCCCGCTTTGCCGATAAGATGCTACAACTATGCAAATCCATCTGCATTACTTGCGAGGAGATATGCCGCGCTCACCCCGCGGACCATTGCCAAAAGTGCGCCGATGCCTGCCACCAATGCCACTTGGCTTGCGAGGAGTATATACATGTGACCGTGTAAGTGCTGCAGATTTGAAAATGTGCTGATTTGAAAATTTAGAAATGATGCTCTTCAATTACAATTTTCAGATTTTCAAATCAGCACATTTTTAAATTAACTTACCTTTGCTTCATGGAGTTTTTCAAAGACCTGGACCCCACGCTTGTTAATTGGGTAATTATCCCCTTACTTATTTTCATGGCGCGCCTTATGGATGTGAGCATTGGCACCATGCGCGTAATATTCACCAGCCGTGGCAATAAGAATGTAGCGCCGCTGCTGGGCTTTGTAGAGGTCTTGATCTGGTTGATAGCCATTGGCCAAGTAATGCAGAACCTCAACAACGTGGCCAGTTATTTTGCTTGGGCAGCGGGCTTTGCTGCGGGCAACTTCCTCGGCCTTTCTATCGAAGAGCGCTTGGCCATGGGGCAGGTGGTAATACGCACCATCACTGCGCAACCCGCCGAAGCACTGATAGCCAAACTGCGCGAAGAAGGCTACCGACTAACGGTAGTGGATGCCCAAGGCGCCCGAGGGCCGGTTAATCTATTGTTCCTTATTGTTGCCCGCAAAAAGAAGAATGACGTTATCAAACTCATTACCGAATTCAACCCCAAAGCCTTTTACTCTATTGAGGACGTTCGCCACGTTTCGGAATACGAAACCCTAGCCGACGGCGGCAAGGAATCCCTCATTAGAAGGTTGTTTCCGCTGAGGAAGGGGAAGTAGTTGGTCGATGGTCCACGGTCCATGGTTGCTTCAATTTAGTTGATGGGTTATTGGTTACTATTTATTAGTACCATCAATAGACAAACCAATAACCAATAACCAGTTTTTTTTCCTACCTTTCCCTTAGAAATTACTCCCTAGCTTATGTTTGTTAATTCGTTTCGCGCGGCTGCGCTGGTTGTTTTGTTGTGCATTTCCACCGTTCTTTTTTCCCAAAACCCCGAGCTGTATTCCCGTGCAAGGGTTTGGACACCGGGTACCAGTATTACCGAGGTAGCCGCTTTGGGCATTTGTGTTGACCATGGGCACTATCGCAAAGGCGTTTACTTGGAGTGCGACTTTAGCCAAACCGAGATAGCCCGCATGCAGCAAGCGGGCTTTACCGTAGATGTATTGATTGAAGATGTAGCGGCCTACTACGCCAAGCGCGGCCAAGAGCCTGCTGATAACCACCAAAGCAGCCAAAAGGCTGCAGGTAATTGTACGGTAAGCACTAGTTCGTTCCCTACGCCATTAGGTTTTGGGTTGGGCAGTATGGGTGGGTATTTTACCTATCAGGAAATGCTCACCCGCTTGGATAGCATGAGCAGCCAGTTTCCTGATTTGATTACCCCCAAGATGGCTATTGATACCTTCCTTACCCACCAGGGGCGGCCTATCTACTACATGAGCATGACCAGCCAAGCCAACCCCGGATTGAACAAACCACAAGTGCTGTATACCGCGGTACACCACGCCCGGGAGCCTGCTTCTATGTCG
The DNA here is from genome assembly GCA_027483645.1 of Sphingobacteriales bacterium. GTDB lineage: Bacteria > Bacteroidota > Bacteroidia > Chitinophagales > CAIOSU01 > CAIOSU01. The sequence goes on along the minus strand of JAIXUD010000008.1, from coordinate 38,771 downwards.
CAACTGCTGTATTACATGTACTACCTGCTGGAGAATTATGGTACCGATGCGGAGGCCACTTACCTATTGGATAATGCCGAACTGGTATTTGTGCCCTGCCTGAACCCTGATGGCTACATCCGCAACCAGACTTTGAGCCCCAATGGTGGCGGGCTTTGGCGCAAAAACTACCGCGACAACGGCAATGGCGAATATGGCGTAGACCTAAACCGTAACTATGGCTATGAATGGGGCTATGATGACACTGGCTCATCACCCGACCCAGGCGACGATACTTACCGTGGACCGTCGGGATTCTCGGAGCCGGAATCGCAGGCTATCGAATTTTTATGTTTTGAAAACGACTTTAAGGTTGCCCTCAACCACCATACCTATGGCAACTTGCTCATCTATCCTTGGGGTTTTGAAGCAGGTTTGTTGACACCGGATTCAACCATCTTTATCAATCTAGCCAAGTGGATGACTAAAGAGAACGGCTTTGTGTATGGTACTGGCGACCAAACCGTAGGCTACACCACCAACGGCGATAGCGACGACTGGATGTATGGAGAGCAAACCGGCAGGGGCAAAACCTTCGCCATGACCCCAGAATCTGGCGAACAGAATGATGGTTTTTGGCCTGCCCAAAACCGCATTTTCGATATTTGCGCCAGCAACGTATTTCAAAACCTTACCGCCGCCCGCTTTGTGCTCAATTATGGGGTGGCGGAAGACTTAAGTACCACCATTCTGCCTTCGCTGAGCGGCGGTTTAGAAATATCGCTTACCCGATTGAGCCTTGATGCAAGCATGCCCCTCACAGTGAGTATGGTAGCCGTAAGCGGTAACATTGCCTCAGTGAGTGCGCCGCAGGTGGTTACCAACTTGGCCAGTTATGAAAGTGATACTTTGAGCATTGCATACACCCTAAATGCCGGCACCCAACCGGGCGATGAAGTACAGTTCCGGCTGCTGGTTAGCAATGGCTTTGTAACTACCGAAGATACGTTGAACAAAGTGCTAGGCCCTGTTTTGGAAGTGTTTGCCGATTCGGCCGCCACAGCCGCGCTATGGACCGGGGGCACTTGGAATACTACCGCCACCAGCTTTGTATCGGCACCGTTTTCGTTTGCCGATTCGCCGAATGGTGATTACCAACCCGGCACTAGCAATAGCTACGTGCTGGATACGCTTATCGACCTTACCAATGCCTACTTTGCTCAGCTGCAATATCAAGCGCAGTGGTCCATTGAGCCAGGTTATGATTATGCCCAACTAGAAGCGGCCCTAGAGGGCAGCAATACTTGGCAGCCCCTCTGCGGCAACTACACCAAACTAGGCAACAACAACCAAGATGAGAATGAACCCCTATACGATGGCTACAGTAATGGCTGGGTGCTGGAGGAGGTTGACTTAACGGATTTCCTTGGCGAGAAAATCAAATTGAGGTTCCGCATGCGCAGCGACAACTTTGTGGAGGACGACGGATTTTATTTTGATGACTTGAGAGTAGTTGCCCTTAACTCACCAGTTGATACTACCGATTCCTTAACTACCATTGCGATAGTGGATGTGCAGCCTACCCTTACCCTCTACCCCAACCCTGCAAGCGGTAAAGCAATGTGCTCGTTTACCGCTAGCCCAGTTGCCAGTTACATTGTTTGCCACAACCTTTTGGGCGAAGAGGTAATGAGGTTGCCCGTACCTGCCCGAGCAACCACCGCGCACATGAACATTGAGCAACTGCCGGCTGGTGTTTATCTAGTGAGGCACTTGGGCAGTGAAGTAGTGCAGAGGCTGGTTGTGGGGTATTAATGCGGTGGTTAATCGTAGCAGCACCATGATTTGTATAACTTTGATGAATGGGCATTAAAATTTCCATTGCGGCTACGCAGGTGCTGGTGAGTTATTTGGCCGTGCTATACTTTACTGATTTTTCCTTGGTCGGTTTTTGGACCGATATCATATGCGTGCTACTATTAACTGTATCATCATTTCTGTTGGCGTTCAATGGCCGAATAGAAAAATCCTTCGGAGTGTTGCTCTGGCGACTGCTTAATATGGCTTTAGCAGTGGGCGTGATGGGATACCTCGGCATGAAGCTATTTGACCCGATAACTTGGGATACCTTCAAGTTGCGCAGCTTTTATTATCAAGAGGTAGATGGACGCTTGTTTAACGCCTATTTTAAACCTGTTGGTGCCTATGCAGGTGGCGAGGGTAACCTTTGGATTACGGAAACGCCCACAATGTTTCCTATAATGGAAAGGCAGGTATATTATAAGGCAGGTGTACTGCACGACTTTGCCAGCGATACCTTTGATGGCCAGCCTATTGATAATTATGCTGCGATAAGGGGTGTGATAGAAAATGAGGTGATTCGATAGCGTTATACTGTGTTTCGTTTAGTGGTGCAGACGACTGCTTTGAATGGGCTTTAAACGAAAAATTTCGAGGTGGTACTCGTAGGTAGGTAGTCGTCCCATCACTTTAATACGTAAAAAGGCCTCACCGCTATAAAACAATGAGGCCTCTTAATTGCCTGAAAGCGTGCCCAGAACAGGAATCGAACCTGCACACCCTTGCGAGCACAAGACTCTGAATCTTGCTTGTCTACCAGTTTCAACATCTGGGCAATAGTACCGTGCTATAGCTAAACACCATCGCCTGAGGCGAGGCATGCAAAGAACACGAGGTTTAAAGTAGCGAAGGCAACTCACGTATGTTTGGCCGCAATCCTCGTGCAGTAAGCGGTTTAATAGCCATGCAGGGCAATAATTAAAGAACGTTTCAAGCAGTGCCCGGAACAAGATTCGAACTTGCACATGCGTAAGCACACAACACCCTCAATGTTGCTTGTCTACCAATTTCAACACCCGGGCAGGGTTTTGACAAATCAATGGTTTAAACAAAACTTGCAAAGCATTTGGTTTCAAACCGAAAGTATGTCAACGAAAAAAGGCAGCTTTTTACAACTGCCTTGTGTTTCCGTGATTTCGCTGGGATTCGAACCCAGGGCCCGTACATTAAAAGTGTACTGCTCTACCAGCTGAGCTACGAAATCAAATAACCTGCTTTTTACAAAAGCCCTGCAAAGATAAGCCAATAATAAAGGGGAGGCAAATAATGTTCTTCTTTTTTCTGAAAAAATATTGTGCCAACATTAACCCTATATTATGTAGGTGTATTACTCTTTGATAATGACCCCTGTAGCCTCGAAAGCTAGCACTGCCTCTGGCTGAGTAATGGCATCAATTTCAGCCTCTGTTTTGCCTGCATCCTCCGCATAATGCTTCACTTCCTCTACGCTGAGTGTATCGTAGTAGGCATAGCCTTCCATGATAACTGGTTTTCCGGCGCTCTCCAATGGCACGAAAAAGCCGTAATCTTTAAAGGTAACCTTCATTTCCTTGCCATCGGCCAATGCTACGCGCATCCAACAGCCCTTCTTTTTACAGCAAGAGTTAATCACGGTTTCCACCTTGCCGGTGTAGCTGCTGTCGGTTTGCATTTTGGTTACCAATTCGGCAGTGGTGATGGCGCCATCGGCAGTTATGGTGTCGCCGTGGTAGGTGTTGATTACCGTTGCGGTGGAGTCGGCAGTTATCGGCGCATCAGGGGTTTCGGTAGCGTTGTTGCAACTTGCGAAGAACAAAGTGCCAGCGGCAGCTAGAATTAATAGGTTTTTCATTTGTTAGATTTTCTAAATGGTTATTACTCGTTTTAAATTCATGACTCACCGCACCGACCCCCTCCCAACCTCCTCCTTCGACTACAGCTCAGGACAGGCTCCTTAAAAAGGGGAGGAGCTTACGTACTATGTAGGCCGTGGTCTGTCGTCCGTGGTCCGTCGACTATCTATTCAACAGCAAATTTACGTAAAACGACGGTTTTTTCAACCGCTCGCGCATATCCATGTCTTCGAACATGCAGGAGATGGTTTCTTGCAGGGTTTTGCTCCTCTGTGCCTTGTTCACCACAAAGTTGAACAGCCAAGGCACTTGCACCAGCTGCTGCATCTTGCGGCTTAGGGATAGCTCGCTCCATAAGCGCTTGTACACGGCCGCGTCGTACTCGGCCATGGTGGTGGCGTGGTAGTCTCGGCAAGCCATGGCGTGCTTGGCAGCCAGCATACCACTCATCATCGCATTGCCGATGCCCTCGCCCGTAAATGGGTCGATCAATGAGGCCGCATCACCAATAAGCATATAGTTATCACCGGAGATGGTTCGTTTCTTGGAGCCAAGCGGCAACCCGAAACCCCGCACCTCATCAATCAACTCGGCATTGGCAAAGCGCGACTTCAGCTCTGGGTGGGCTTCAATTACCTGGGGCAACAATTGTTTAAGGTTGAGTTTCCGTTTGCTGATGTAATCACTCCGTATGCCCAAGCCTACATTGGCTTCCCCATTCGGCAACGGGAAAATCCAGAAATAACCTGGCAACAACTCCTTTAAAAAGTGCAGTTCAATGAAGTTTTCGGCATCCATGCCCTCCACACCTTTATAATAGGCCCGTATACCGGCACAATAATGCTGCTGTTCCATCTGTATGCCGCCGTGGTGGCGCGCAAATACCGATTGCGCCCCGTCGGCCACCAAAAGCAGTTTGGCATCAATGGTATAGTCTCCCGCCTTATTGGCCGCGGTGTAGCCATTACTGGTTTTAGTAAACTGCTCCAGCTTTATATTGGGCAGGTATTGCACGCTGGGATACTTCAGCGCTTCTTGCAACAAGAAGTGGTCAAAATCTATCCGCTTTACTATAAAACCCGGTGCAGCATCTTTAGCTTTGTCAGCCGACATTTTAAAGGGCACCCGCAACACCCTGCCATTAGGCGCCACAAAGTTTACGCCCCAAGAGCCAACATTAGTAGGTTCCAGCGCGAGTTGCGCGGCGATGGCTGGGTCAACTTTTCTTAGCACCTCCACTACCTTGCCGCTTAGGGCATCCCCACAAATCTTATCCCTTGGGAAATCGGCCTTATCCACCAACACGCAGGGCACACCAGCCTTACCCAACACCAATGCTGCCGTAGCGCCGCCTGGGCCAGCGCCGATGATGCAGATGTTAGTGTTGATGTTGGCCATGCCTTGTTCTCTTGTGTTAAATTTTTGGTGTATTGTGTGCGTCAGGAGACGCAAAGTCCATTACACCCTCTTCTGGAGACGAGGGCGAGCAATAGTTACTTCCAAAACTATCTAAAAATTAAGAAAGCGGGCTTGCGGCCCGCTTTCCTATATATCATTACTGAATATAAATTAACGTTGTACGCCCAAGGCTTGCAAAGTCTCCAAGCTGATCACTTTCGTTACCGGCAGGCCTTTCTCCTCTTGGAATTTGTTCATAGCCACTAGCGACTTACCACCCCAAGCACCATCAACCGGGCCAGCATCGTAACCTTTGTCGTTCAATGCTTTCTGCACGTTCTTCACTAGGTCGGTATTGATCTGGTCGCTACAAATTACTTCCTTCCACTCAATAAAACCTTTCTTCACCAACTGGCGCTTCATGGTTGTTTTGTAGGTAGCAGGTACTTCGTAGGCCATGGTACTAGCTGGGTTCTTCAAAATACGCTTGGTAGTAATTTTGATTTCCGCAGGAATGTTCAACTCACGGGTGTAAGATGGGGTCTCCAATACTTTGCGGCTGTAGGTAGTGTATTTAGCAGGCACTTCAACCAAGCACACCACGCGGCAATCGGCAGGGTTTGGAGAAAGACAGTTAGGGTCTACTTTGCCAGTTTCCCAACGGGTAGTTGGTGGGGCAACCAATACGGTTTCGATAACGGTTGTGTAGGTTTCGGCCACCACTTCCAAGCGTTTCTCACTTGGGCGCAACACCACGGTATCGTACACATACTCATAAATAGCCGGTACGCTGATGCTTTTGGTGTAAGCCGGGCGATCAATCTCGGTTACCTCTTTGTACTCATACTCGTTGGGAGTATAAACCTGTAGGTAACAAGTGCCAGGCTTGGCGTTGGGTGGATACTCATCTGTTTGCGCGCCCACTTGCGTAAAAGCAAGGGTAAGCATCACAATTAGAAGGCAGTTTTTAGCGTGTTGGATAGCCATTATTCAGTTGTGTTTAAAACAAACTACTATACGAAAGTACAAATTTAGTTGTTCGCAATGGAAATAGGAATAAAAAGGTATTGTTTAATAGCACTTTTTACAATTATTATCAACAATGCCTGTACAAACCTGCGCTACCACTGCCATAAAACCAAATAAATACTAGTCGTTGCGCGTACCTTAGCCATAATGGCCCTGTATAGCGCAGCACACACTTGTTGAAAACCGATTGTTGATTTCTACTCTTTGCTGCTGCCGGATTCATTAAAATAGCTATGCCGCGCCTCGGTATCGCGCTTCATTGCTATTACTGGTGGCTTCGCTATAGGGTATGCTTCGTTGGGCGGAGGGCTCGCTGGGGTTGCTAGTTTCCGCAGGTTCTACTGGCGGCAGACCGCTTTCTTTCCCCGCTTTTTTAGCTTCCCGATCTATCTCTTTATGCCTCGTGGCTTTGGCGCGTTCTTCCTTCGCCTGCAAATCAAGCAGCCAGCAATAGCGCCGCCAATCTGATTTTCCTTCGGCTATCGCATTCAGCATGGCCAGCTTCTGCTTCAATTTTTGCGCACGCAAGTATCCGTATATTTCATAAAATGCCTCCTCAGCCAAGCTGTGCAGTGGCACTTTGTTATTAGCCATCAAGGCATCCACAAACTTTCGGTACTCGTGGTAATGGATGCGGTCGGGCTTTAGGCACTCGTCGTTGGCCAAAAAGAAAATATCTTCCTCGTTGAGGGCGACGGCAGCGACACCGCTTTTCATAATTTCGTACAGCGAGGCCATAAACGGGCTAGGGGTAGGTGCAGGCATTGGTAAGTAGTTTAGTTTGATTTGATAGCTGTAAATGCTGATATACAGTACAATATCGGGAACGCTTTTGTTTTTTGCAAATAAATTGACAATTTTTTTAGTAAATTATATGTTATCGAAACCAAAGTAATTGTTTGTCAATTAATTGTGTTTTTAGTAAAATTTTGACATTAAGGATCCATGCAAACTCCAATCGACGCATTGCCCTCATTTCGAAGACAGGGCGAAAAGGTCCAAGTCCTTGGGGAATACGTATTAAATACCGCAAATAAACTTTCAGCCTTTTTGCTTGATGTTGTTGAATCTTGTATTACAAATTTAACCGCAACGAACGCAAATAAAACAAACATAACGAACGCAAAGAAAAGCTATGAAGTGTTGAAATTATTGGCACTACTCCTGCATTATGTGTGACGAAATAGGTGTCCACGATGGGTTTGAAGGCGAGAAGAATTCCATAGTTATGGAGCAATACGGAGCCGAGTTGATAGAATCTACTATCTCAACATTGTTTACCCAAAGCACCGCCCAAGCTTGCCATGGCAATTGGGTACAGGTACTTGGCGATGGGTATGAGTTGGTGATGTTTTTCGCGGAGCGAGGAAGTTGATTATGACCTTAACCTGGCTTTTTTACAGAAAGCTCATATTGTGCATGAATACTGTAATCTATGAGCAATTGGAGTGAAATTCTATGCTTAAAATATTTCAGTATCATTTTTTTGGCGATGAACCCGCCTGTAATTTTTGCATCTACTAATCCCTCATTGGTTTGATTAGAATAATCTATCGTGACCATCATTAAATCATTGGGCCAATTGCTAAGGTCTTTTGAAGTACAACGAAAAATCATATCACTAGCTAGATTGTACATGTACAGCTTATCTATATAGATATCATACACGAGCAATTCATTATTTTGCACTACATATTGTGATAAAAAATGCTGATTCGTACTTATAATAGTCTTTAACAATATCCCAGCATTAAATGGATAGCAATAGCTATTCATTCCAAAATGCAAAGCAAACATTAGAATTAAGTACTTCATTTAAAAATGCGGATCTCCTTTTTTGATTCAAGATCAGTGTGGTATTTTCAGGACCGCTTTTGATTAAACACTATCTCGTAACACTCGCGCAACGTATTCGCTCCAAAACAACTTAAAACTTCAACTCGCTCAAGGGTATTAGGTGCTCAATTTTGAGTTTACCCTTATCGTCCACTATGCGCAGTTGCACCTCGGTGTCCTTGCCCTTCCAGTTAATATCGATGAGGCCGAAGTTGGGTTTCATGTAGGCGCCCTTAATGCGGTACTGGTTTTCGCCGGCGCAAGAGTGGCCGTGGGTCATACCGCTACTGGTAAGGTCAAATAGGTTGTACTGCCCCGGTATTACCATTTTTGATAATTCGGCGTAGTGCAAATCGCCACTAATGAAAAATACACCTTCGGCTTTGGTTTTTTTAATCAAATCAATAAACCGTTGGCGCTCATGGGGCAAGTTGGCCCAAGCCTCCCAACCATTAAAATCAACCAAAAACTGAGTACTAGTGCACACCAAGCGTATCTCGGCGGGCTGTTGCAAGGTATTCTCAAGCCACTGCCATTGCTCGGCACCCAGCATTGTTTTGCTCTTATCCTCGCAAGGGCCGTATTCGCCATAGCAATCTTCATCTGTGGTTACGCGGCATAGCGGGTCGCGAAAAGTACGATTGTCCAATAGAATAAACTGCACGCGCTTACCCGGCTCACCCATGGTTACGCTATGGTAAATACCTTCGTGTTTCCAACGGTCGCTATCTTTAGGCTCTTTAAAAAACTCCAGAAAAATATTCTTCGATTCTACTTTTTTAGGGTACTCTTTTCCACCATCGTTCACCCCATAATCATGGTCATCCCAAACGGCCAAGGTCTTAGTATGCTGTAAGAACCGCTGTAGCGGCACCTTGCCAAACAGCTTTTCATACTTCTGACGCAATAGGGCCATATCCTCCGTATCGCCATAGAGATTATCGCCCAGAAAAACGAAAACATCGGGCTTAAACGAATCCACTGTGTACCAAACCTCTTGGGAGTTGTCTTGGCTAATGCAAGAGCCAAAAGCAATGCGGCTGATGTTTTGCGAATAAGACAGAGCGCACCATAAGATCAATCCGAACAAAAGAATGGCTTTCATAGGCGTTGGTTGGAGTGCGAAAGCTATGAAAACTTAGTCTATTTATGCAAAATCCCGATGTTAAGGAATTGTTTAAGGCTTATGGTATCATAATTTTGAAAAAAGGGAAGTCAACTAGCCCATTAATTTTGACAATAACGACTTTTGATTACCTTTGCACCACCATTCAAATAATGGGGGATTAGCTCAGCTGGCTAGAGCATCCCGCGGAAAGGCGGGAAGGTCAATGGTTAAACTCCCTTTGTGAATGAAGTTAAAATATTGATATAAGCCAAAATAAATTGGGGGATTAGCTCAGCTGGCTAGAGCGTCCCGCGGAAAAGCGGGAAGGTCATCAATTCGACTCCTTCGTGAATTTGTTGAAATATTGAAAATTAGCCAAGATAAATTGGGGGATTAGCTCAGCTGGCTAGAGCGCTTGCATGGCATGCAAGAGGTCATCGGTTCGACTCCGTTATCCTCCACCAAAAGCTACCCAAGGGTAGCTTTTGTTACTTTATGCCATATTGCACCTACATACTCTACTCCCCATCTACCGATAAATACTACATCGGCCACACAGTTGATATTGACGATAGGTTGCGAAGACACATCAATTCTGGCAGTAAGTCAACAAAACATTCGAATGACTGGGAACTAAAGTACTCCAAGGAGTTCATTGACCGGGCCTCAGCTATGGCGCATGAATCGGAAATCAAAAAGAAGAAAAGCAGGCGTTACATCGAGTACCTGATTAGCTCAGCTGGCTAGAGCGTCCCGCAGGATTGCGGGAAGGTCATCGGTTCGACTCCGTTATCCTCCACCAAAAACCGCCTTCTGGGCGGTTTTTGCATTTAATGTCTTCTTGCTTTGGAGACTATTTCTTCACATCAGTTTTTCCATTTCGAAGTTCCAACTTCCTGAAATCGCTGAATCAGTTGACTTTTTAATGATGGCATATTGGGAAAGGTGATTTGTCAAAAACCATCCCGAAACTCCCACTCTGACTCAGTTCGTGGACGACAAACCTAATTGTACCATGGACCATCGAGCATGGACCATCAACCACTTCAAAAAACCAATCAACCAATTAACCAATCAACTAATAACCAAATGCTACCTTTGCCTTACCATGATTAAAACCACCTCATACCCCCGTGCGGCGCTCATTGGTAACCCTTCGGACGGGTACTTTGGCAAGACCATTGCCTTTGTGTTCCAAAACTTCAGCGCACAGGTGGAGCTGCGCCCCAGCGAGCAACTGCAGATAGTACCCTGCGGTAAAGATCGCCTGCACTTCGGCAGCATGGCCGAACTGGCCGAGGAGGTGCGGCAAAGCGGCTACTATGGCGGCACGCGCCTAATAAAGGCCACCATCAAGGTGCTGCATGGGTATTGCGCCCAGCAGGGCATATCGCTACCTGAGCAGAACTTCACCATCAGCTATACAAGCGATATACCTAGTAGGCTAGGACTGGCCGGGTCGAGCGCCATTGTTACGGCAGCGATGACGGCTATGCTGCAGTTTTACGGTATCGAGGTGCCTAAGCCCATCTTGGCCAACCTGATACTGCAAGTAGAGAAGGACGAGCTTAAGATAGGCGCGGGCCTGCAAGACCGTGTGGCGCAGGTGTACGCAACGCCGGTGTACATGGACTTTGACAAGCAACTGATACAGCAGCGCGGCTATGGCGAGTATGTGCCGTTTGACAAGGGGCTGCTGCCAAACCTATACCTGGCCTACCGCACCAACCTGAGCGAGGGCTCGGAGGTGACCCATAACGACCTTGCCACACGATACGCAAAGGGCGATGCCGATGTACACGTCGCAATAGAGCAATGGAAAGGCCTAACGGATGCGGTATGGCAAAAGCTGCAAACGGGTGATAAGAACATTGCCGCACTCCTCAATGAGAACTTTGACATCCGCCACCGCACCTTGGCCATCAGCCCGGGCAACAAAGCCTTGGTGGATGCCGCCCGTAGCGTGGGCGCCAGCGCCAAATTCACCGGTTCGGGCGGTGCCATTATCGGCACGTATGAGGATGAAAGGATGCTCGAAGAGCTAACCAAAACCCTGCGAGGTATAGGTGCTGAGGTAATAAAACCCGATATTGTTTCTTCTTGAAACACAAGACGCAAGACACAAGACATAAGACTGCTGCAAATGATGTACAATGTACGATGTACAAAGTACAATGTTAAATGCTTACTATGGCACGCACCAATAACTAATAACCAGTAACCAACCCCCATGCAAAAAGCCATAACCAAAGCAGTAATACCCGCCGCAGGCTTGGGCACGCGCCTGCTACCTGCTACCAAGGCCCAGCCTAAGGAAATGCTGGTGATTATTGATAAGCCCGTGATACAATACGTGGTAGAAGAGGCCGTGCAGTCGGGCATTACGGATATCGTGATCATCATTTCGGCGGGTAAGGAGGTATTGCGTGGGCACTTTGACCGAGATGAAGCCTTGGAACACCTGCTGGAAAAGCGCGGCAAAACGGCAGAACTGGAAGCGATACGCTCGCTGAGCAACTTAGCCAATATCCAATACATCTACCAGCACGAACAAAAGGGCCTTGGTGATGCCATTCTATGCGCCGAAGCCTTTATCGGTAACGAGCCTTTTGCGGTGCTGCTTGGCGATACCATTATTGAATCGGAAGTGCCGCTTACCTATGAGCTGGCCAAGGTGTATGAGCAATATGGCAGCAGCGCGGTTTCGCTACAACGGGTGCCGATGGAAATAGCGCACCGCTATGGGGTTTTTGTGGGCAACCACTTGGGCAACAAGCTGTACAGTGCCACAGCGCTGATAGAGAAGCCACCGAAGGGCAACATCCCTTCAGACCTGGTTTTCAGTGGGCGGTATGTGTTGGCGCCAACCATCTTCCACCACCTGCGCAACACACCGCCCGGCGTAAACAATGAGATACAGCTTACCGATGCCATGCGCCTACAAATGCAAGCGGAGCCATTGTATGGTCATGTTTTCGATGGCCGCCGCCATGATGTAGGCAACAAGCTAGACTTCATCAAAACCAACCTTTTAATGGGCCTGAACGACCCAGAAATTGGCCTAGAGTTGAGGGAGTGGATGAAAAGGATTTAGTTGACTAATCTACCATTCCCAATTAAACCTAGAATGCCAAGTACACATTGCCCCCCACTTGCCCGCTGCGGAAACTGGTGCTGCCAATGCCATCGATAGTACCATTGCGGCTGGAGTATTCAAACTCGCTTTCGATATTGAGGGATACTTTTTTGATGGGGAACGACCAACCGATGCTGCCGGTGAAGGTACCGCCGATGGCGTATTGATGCTTATATACATTGTTTTCCTCACTATCTCGCTTGCTGGTAAACTGGCCGAAACCTGCGCCACCCCTAATATAAATGCCTTTGTTGAAGCCACCTTTCATTGGGTAGTATTTACCTGATAGCGCTAAATTGTAAAAGTTAAAAATATAGCTATCGCCAAACTCACCTGTAACCGATGCGCCAAAAGTGCCTTTGATGCGGGTGCCGATACCGAAACCTTTCCACTTTTCGGGTGCGAAATAGAAGGCCATCATCAGGTTATTGCCAGTGCCCGGTGTAAAAGTACCGCCAAGAGCCTTGCCTAGCTGCGATTTGGTATCGCCGAAGAATAGCGTTTTGCCGAAGCCCAGCCCAACCTCTCCAAATATGCGGGCCTTCTTGGTTTCAGTTTGCGAAAATAAACTAAGGGTGCTGCTCACAAGCAACAGTAGCATAATCGATTGTTTTTTCATTTTTAGTGTTTTTAAGTACACTGTAAAGCTGGCCACAATCGGTTCAATAAAAATTGACTTGGGTTAAGAGTTTCGGCCATCGTATAGCCGCTTGCGTATTCGGCTCAGGCTTTCGGGTTTGATGGATAGGTAGGAGGCTATGTACTTAAGCGGCACGCGGCCAAACACTATGGGGCGGTCGTTTACCAAGGATAGGTAGCGCTCTTCTGGCGACTCCAGGGTGAGCATTTTGTTCTTGTTTTTCAGCCCAAGGAAGGCCTGCTCGACGGATACGCGGCCAAATTTTTCAAAAATGGGGTACTGTTTATATAGCACCTCCAAATCGTGTTTATAGAGCAGCAGCACCTCGCAGTCTTCCAGTGCTTGTATGTTTTCCTCGGTGGGCTTACCGGTCAGGTAGCTTTCGAAATCGGCATACCAGCTATTTTCAAAGAAGAACTGGCCCGTGTACTCCTCCCCTTGTTGTAGGTAATAATATCGAAGGCTACCCTTAACTATATAGGTGGCAAAGTTGCACACCTGCCCTTCACGTAATAGGTATTCCTTGCGCTTTATGCGCTTCACCTTTATAACCGACCGCAACGCTTCGCGCTGCTCCTCATCCAGAGTAATGATGCGGCTTACAAACTCAACAACTCTATCGGGCATGTACGAAAGATAGGAAAAGTAGCCCTAATTTCTATACCCACACTGCTCCTACTCTACTGTTGCAGTGGCAGCTGCTTCGCTGGCTTGATCGGGTAGCCATTTATCCAGCAATTTGATCACTATACTTATAAAAGGTAGGAACAGTAAAACCCCCATTACATTGAACAAAACATGGGCATGGGCTATTTGATGGGCCAATGCCGCATCGGGCCAAATGCGCGAGATCAATTGGGTAAAGGCCCCTATAAACACCAGCCCGATAATGATGGAGGTAAGGTTGAAAAACAAATGGAACAATCCTGTTTTTATGGCTTGACGGCTTTGCTTGAAGGTGGCAATCAAGGTATCGGAGCAGGTGCCCAGCTCGGCACCCATCATAATAGCTATACCCGCAGGCAAAGTCATCAACCCCTCGTGCGATAGCTTAACCACCATGCCCACCGTAGCCGACGATGATTGCAGCACCAGAGTGGTTATCAAACCCGCAAAAGACCCTTTCCACGGTGTTTCCATGGTTGCTATCCATTCTACAAAATAATCACTGTTTTTAAGCGGGCGCACCGCTTCGCCCATTACATAAAGGCCAAAAAACAACAAACCCATACTGAATAGCACTTTGCCTTTGACCTTTCGGTTCTCCGTTTTGGCAAACATGATTAGTGCAAAACCAATGATCATCGGTATGGCACTCCATTCGCCAATATCGAAGGCTATAATCTGTGTTGAAATGGTGGTGCCGATGTTTGCCCCCATTACAATACCTACCGCCTGACGAAAGGTAAGCATGCCCGAGCTAACAAAGGCAATGGCCATAATGATAACCGCCGAGGAGGAATCGAGCAGGATGGTAACGATAATGCCCGTAATAATGGCTGTTATCAGATTTTGGGTAAACTTGGCCAAAAAATTCTTCAACCGCTCGCCGGCAACTTTCCTTACCGACTCTGACAGTTGATGGAGGGCGTACAAAAACACCACCAAACCGCCTAGCAGCACTAATACTATCTTTAGTCCATCAATTTGTTCCACTAGGTAACCTTATTATCGGGATGCGAATTTAATACTGATATGGATGGGAATACCGGAAAACTATCCTCATAATAAATAATTAACCTTCGCTTAACTTCTATTTCTATAAGTGACGATAGGGTATTTATAGGTTTTCTCTATACGGCTATAGAATCAATCAATTTGATTGATAGCATTGAAGATGGTTACTTTGCCACAGTACTACTATCACTAATTTTTTGTAAATTATGAGAACCTTAACGATCCTACTTATTATGAGCATTTCATTAAACTCCATGGGCCAAGACGATATGGCCTCGAAAGGTAGTACTGGAGGCGGCGGTTGCCCCTTCGGCTATGATAAACCCAAAGAAGGACCCGTGGCCACTGACCCCGTGCCAGCGGACTCCGCGGCCAGCGAGCCATCTAAAACGGCTACCCAACCCACCGGTAACAAAGGTGGGTGGTGGCCAAACCAACTAGACTTAAGCGTGCTGCGCATCAACAGCAACTTAAGTAACCCAACCGACCCTACTTTTAATTACCGCCAAGAGTTTACCACCCTTGATTATACAGCGCTAAAACAAGACTTGCGCGAGCTGATGACCCAAAGCCAAGATTGGTGGCCAGCCGACTGGGGCCATTATGGAGGTTTGTTCATCCGTATGGCATGGCACAGTGCGGGCACTTACCGTACTGGCGATGGACGTGGCGGTTCAAGGGAAGGGCAGCAACGCTTTGCCCCCATTAACAGTTGGCCAGATAATGCTAACCTTGATAAAGCCCGCCGCTTGTTGTGGCCTATTAAGCAGAAGTATGGCAATAAAATTTCTTGGGCCGATTTGATGATATTGGCTGGAAACGTAGCCTTTGAGTCGATGGGTTTTAAAACTTATGGGTTTGCCGGTGGCCGCGAAGATGTGTGGGAGCCTGCCAGCAATGTATACTGGGGCCGCGAAAGCAAATGGCTGGCCGATGAGCGTTACTCTGGCAACCGCGAACTGGAAAAACCATTGGCAGCCGTGCAAATGGGACTGATATATGTAAATCCTGAAGGACCAAACGGTGTACCCGACCCGGTAGCGGCAGCGCACGATATACGTGAGACCTTTGGTCGCATGGGTATGAACGATGAAGAAACCGTAGCTCTAATAGCTGGCGGGCATACTCTGGGTAAAACCCATGGCGCTGCGGCTGGCAGCCACCTAGGCGTGGAGCCTGAAGGTGCGGGAATTGAAGAAATGGGCTTCGGTTGGAAGAGCAACTACAATAGCGGTGTAGGGTCCCATGCAATTACCTCAGGTTTGGAGGTAATATGGACCAATACCCCTACAGAGTGGAGCCATGGTTATTTTAAATCATTATTTGGCTACGAGTGGGAACTAACTAAGAGCCCAGGCGGTGCCCACCAATGGGTAGCTAAAGATGCGGAAGCCAACGTACCAGATGCTTTTGATACAACCAAAAAGCATAGGCCAACGATGCTTACTACCGACTTGTCGCTGCGCTTTGACCCTGCGTATGAGAAAATCTCCAGGAGGTTCTTGGAGCACCCAGAAGAGTTTGAGGCGGCTTTTGCAAGGGCTTGGTTTAAATTGACCCACCGCGATATGGGGCCCAAAGCCTTGTACCTAGGCCCAGAAGTACCGAAGGAAGATTTGGTATGGCAAGACCCCATCCCCGTGCTTAACCATAAACTGGTAGATGCCAAGGACATTGCCGACCTGAAAGCCGAAATTTTGAAATCGGGCCTTACCATAAACGAAATGATAGAAACCGCTTGGGCAAGTGCCAGCACCTTTAGAGGTTCTGATAAGCGTGGCGGTGCGAATGGCGCCCGCATTCAATTGGAGCCTATGCGCAACTGGCAGGTAAACAACCCCAAGCAGTTGGATAAAGTGTTGGCAACATTGGGTAAAATACAAAAAGGCTTCAATGCTAAAAATAAAGAGAAGCAAATATCTATGGCCGACTTGATTGTTTTGGCAGGAAATGTAGGAGTTGAAGAAGCTGCTAAGAAAGCAGGTTTTACCGTACAGGTGCCGTTTACCCCCGGCCGCATGGATGCCTTGCAAGCACAAACTGATATTGAATCGGTGGGTGTACTGGAGCCTTTGGCCGACGGTTTCCGTAACTACATGAAAACACAATATACTTACAGCCCTGAAGAATTGTTGGTGGATAAGGCGCAGTTGCTTACCCTTACAGCACCCGAAATGGCCGTATTGGTAGCAGGCTTGCGTGTGCTGGATGCCAATTATGATGGCTCGAAACATGGCGTATTTACCAACCGCCCAGGGGTGCTTAGCAATGATTTCTTTGTAACCTTGATGGATATGAACATCAAGTGGCGCGTATCGGCCACCGACCCTAACCTATACGAGGGAGTTGACCGCAAAACTGGCTTAGTGAAATACACTGGCACCCGTGCCGACCTTATTTTCGGATCAAACTCTGAGCTGCGCGCCCTATCAGAGTTTTATGCCACTAACGATAATCAAGTGAAATTTGTGAACGACTTTGTAGCCGCTTGGACCAAAGTAATGAACCTTGACCGCTTTGATTTGAAGAATTAAGACTGAGTGTTGTATTAAACAAGAAAGCCGGCTACTAGCGTAGCTGGCTTTCTTGTTTTTTATTAGTGTATTTAGCAATTTATATTGCTAGTAGATTTAATTACCGCCCAACATACCTTGTTTTAGGTTATCGTCCACAGCTACTGAGCCAAGCCAAATGCCGAACAGGGCTTTCTTGAAATCGTGGCCAGTAACGGTGGTAGCTATTTTACCGTTGATATACATAGAGGTGCCTACGCCCGGCTCATACACCAAGTCGAAAATGTCGCCCACCTTAATAGAGGTAAAGGCTTTAAGTAATTGGTCAATTTTCGCTTGTATGGGGGCAGTTTTGCCGCCGGTACTTTTGGTAAAGCCCTCGTTAATGGCTTCCACCATGTTTTCGCGGTTAATTTTACTGCTTACTATGTGCAATTTAACGGCCATTGGCTTGTCGGCGTTGGCTATTTCGGTGCCATTAGTGCTTTTGTTCTGCAGGTACAGGGCACCTACGTATAGGTCTATCCAATATTTTTCGCGCAATCCAGCACCGTTTAGCACCAAGGTATTGCTACCTGCTTTAAAGGAACCGGGCATGGTAACATCGGCCACCTTAATTTGAGCAGTGGCGGGCGCTGCCAATAGCAGCAAAAAAGCAAAAGAGAGTGTGAAGAGGCTTTTCATGTTGTTTATAAGGTTAGTGTGGTTACTAAGATAATGAAGAATGGGTAATATATTATCCCCATTAGCAGAAACTATGCCATAATGCTTTTGGGCTAAAAAAAATGGGGCATACCCCCCGAAACACGGTATATAGTAACTCTTGGTTGACTCGGGCAAAAAACCAACGTATCTTTGCAGCCGCTAGCGCAATTTAATTTACACTTAAAGTAGCCAGCACTGCAGATGAAACAGTATCAAACCCTCTTGTTTTACAAGTATGTAAAACTAGCGGATGCGGAGGAATATGCCACCCGCTTGCTCCGCTTTTGCAAGAAAATTGGCATTAAGTGCCGCATCCTTATTGGCGACGAAGGCATTAACGGCTCGGTATCTGGCACGCCAGAGCTTTGTAAAGAATTTACCGAATACATAACAAGCGACGAACGCCTGAGTAATGTTTGGTTTAAAATGGAGTGGGTGGACGAACCCTCCTTCGTAAAAACCCACGTGCGTTACCGCAAGGAGATTGTAACGCTGGGCGACAGAACCGCACACCTTGATCCAAACCAAAGTACTGGGCAATACCTGGAGCCCGAGGCTTTTATGAAGATGAAAGACCGCGAAGATGTGGTAATACTGGATACCCGCAACACAATTGAATTTGATGCCGGGCACTTCAAAAACGCTATCCACCTAAATATTGAGACTTTCCGCGACCTGCCTACCAAAGTGGGCGAACTGGAGCCATATAAGGACAAAAAAATACTTACTTACTGCACGGGCGGCATCCGCTGCGAAAAAGCAAGCGCTTACCTAATGGAGCAGGGTTTCCCAGAAGTATATCAACTGCACGGCGGCATACTCAACTACTACCAAAAAACCGGCGGGAAGGATTTTGATGGTAAAATGTACGTGTTTGATAACCGAATAGTAACGGACGTGAACGACGTGAACCCGACTATCATTAGCAAATGCTATGTATGCGGCAACACCACGCCGCGCATAGTAAACTGCGCTAACCCCGAGTGTAACCTGCATGCCCCCATGTGTGAAGATTGCGGCGAAACCCTTCAGGGCGCTTGCAGCGCCACTTGTATGGAGCACCCGCGCAAGCGTGAGTATAATCCTAAAGGGTATTATGTAAAGCCGGGAGTTAGTTGATTGGTTATTGGTTATTGGTAAATGTAGATTGGTTTAGATGGTTCCAATTGTGGGTCGAAAAATGCAGTCTTTCAGTTAGATCATTTTCTGACCAGCAATTCCAGCTTTATGGTATCGGCGTATAGGGCGTTTCCTGGGTTCTCTAAATACACTGCTATGCTATCAGCATCAGCACGCTTATAGGTAAGGGGTATTTCAATTTCTATTTCATACCAAATACTGGCCTTAAACAACCATTGCAAGCGCGTACTGGTTTGGTATTTAACCTTGCCGCCTTTATAGAATCGCATACCTAGGCGGGCCATCTTCCCCTCCTCCATTTCCATTTGGGTGTAGTATAGTTTGGTGGTGGCGCGCACCCAATCTTTTTTGGTATGCACAGGCATGGCGGCTACAGCCTCAACAGAATCCTGATGATCTCTACCCGATAGTATTACCCGCTTGCCACTTAGCACTTCAGTAGTATCCAAAGGATCAATGCGCAATAACTCTATGTTCTCTAAGAAATGATCATCGCTAGGTGCTTCAAACGGCCAGTCGAGAAACTTACGCAGGTGTTGGCCCCTTTCCTGCAAAACAAATGCCTTGTACCAATATAGCTTAGTTAACCCTTCTGGGTGCATCAGCCCTTGTGGAGAGTGGCAGTGGTAGGTTTGCAACAGGTTTAACCAGATAAACACCCCTACCAGTGGCACCAATGGAAGCCACCGCAACTTGCTTTGTACTAACCAATGCATAAAGGCCGCAAACGGCAACAACCACACCGCATATGATTGCACCATAGAGCGAGCGCCGAAACTGCCGCCATACCACCAAATGTCCCAACTGAAGGTAATGTATATATTTACAGCACTAAAAATGAGCACTGCCAAAAAGATAGGTTGATGCCTTCGGTATAGTGGGATGAGGCCCAGTATAGCAAAAATCATTACCGGCGTGTAAATCAGCCAGCCCTTTTTAAAGCTAAACAGCCCATCAATAAGGTGCGGCTTTAGAAAACTGAACCCTTGGTCTTCGTAGCTATATACCAGCCAATGGCCGCTGTAGTATTTCCAGTAGATAAGCTGCAGGCTGCCTACTATGCCTGTAACCACCATAGCTGCTATAAAATGCCACTGGTATTGCAGTATCAGTTGCCACTTATGCCGTAAGGTTTCTTTGTTGTACACGCCCCAAAGCAATGGTAGCAGCACACATATAATCTCCGTAGGGCGGGTAAGGGCTGCCACGCCGCACAAGAAACCGATGCCAATCCCTTTCAACAGGGAAGGCTTGTTATGCCATAATATTACCAGATACAGCAACCCCGCATACATGGTAAACAGATGATTGTGCGTCATCGCCCCATCGAACGACACGTAATTGAGGTAATTGGTAGCTATAATAAGCAGCAGCAAGGTAACCGCCACGGCAACATCGCTAAAGTAGCGCAGCAATATCTTGCGCATAAGCCATAGCCCAGCCAAGGCATAGCACATGGCGCCCCAAAAGATGGAAGCTTGATAAGGAAAGGAAAGCCCATCGGCTGGATAAGACGAAAACGTAGCCCAAAGATGTCCGATAAAGAAGAATGGCAAATAGAAGATACTCTGCCCCATGGAGTACTTCATAATATAATTGCCCGATCCCAATGGGAAGGCATGATAGTTGAATGGGGCGGGCTCATACTGCGTCATCAATGCATCCAAGAAACCTACTCCGCCCAAATCATTGTAAATGAATAGCGCCGGCAGATAGAGATAGTAGCCGAAAACATCCCACGACAAAACGGCCTCGCTGCCCGTAAACGTCCACTTGGGGTATAGAAAAGCCGCCACAATCAGCACCAAGGCACCTACTAGCCAAGCAATAAGGGATATGCTGTTTGATGCTTTTTGCAAGATAGCTGCCTTTTTTGGGGAAGGACTAAAGATAGGCTTTTGGTATAAAAATTAAGATGCTTTCAAGGACCAAGCCTACGGCAAAAGAGAAACCATACACCCAGACCCCCTAAAAACAAAAGCGCACCAAACCTAGGCTCAGCGCGCTTTATATGATTCAGGGTAGGTAAAGATATAGCTTGAAAGAGCTAATGCATCAATATACCACCACCAAGACTAGATCTTGCAATTTGATAAGGTGCGAAAAAACGTTGATTAGTAATCGTCGTTTCTTTTGTCGCGGCCACCATAGCCACCGCGGTCGCTGCTGCCGCCACGGCTTCCGCCGCCACCACCGCCATAACCACCACGATCGCTACTGCCACCACGGCTTCCGCCGCCGCCACCGTAACCACCGCCACTACCGCCACGGCTTCCACCGCCGCCGCCATAACCGCCGCCACTGCCGCCACGGCTTCCGCCGCCACCGCCACTGTAGCCACCACCGCCGCCGTAACCGCCGCCGCCGCCACGGTTTCCGCCGCCGCCATAGCCACCGCCACTACGTCCTTCGCCTTCTTTCTTCGGCTCCGATTTGTTTACTACAATAGTGCGCCCCATTACCTCAAAGCCGTGAAGTGCGGCTATAGCTTTGTTGGCTTCTTCTTCGTCGGGCATCTCGATAAAACCAAAACCTTTGTTCTGGCGAGTTACCTTGTCAACGATGATTTTTACAGAGCTTACGCTGCCGTATTGTTCAAATAATTCCCTCAACCCCGCTTCTTCAAGTTTAAAGGGGAGGCTCCCAACGAAAATGTCCATGATTGTTTTTTAACAGTATCTCACCAAATATAATATAGATGCGCAATATTTTTACACTTTCACTACTTTCTTAACGCAGAATTAGCAAAAAACTTTTCCGAATACCCTTAAAACAGTATCCCCGCACGCAAAACCACGTATTTAAAGGCCTGCTTATCCTTGTCTTCAGTTTGTACCTTAACGCCGTTGGTGAAGTTGTTTACAAAGTTCACTCCAAGTAAAAGGGCGGTTCTATCGTTTAGCGCGTACTCAATGCCGCCGCCCACCGTAAGGCCCAGCGCGAACAATGGTGCCTTAAACACGGTTTCGTTATCCTTGATTAGTTTGGCATTTTCGTAAGTCAGTTCCTCGCTATCCACCCGGGCACCCACGCGAAACCCAGTTACAAAACCAATCTGGCCAAAATAAGTAATGTAGCCAATCTGGTTGGTTTTCAGCTTGAGGCTGATGGGGATGTTTACATATTGCATCTTAAAGCGCGCATCTATATCATTTCTATAGCCTACCGAATCGAAAGGAAGAATTAAGGTATCATATATAGCATTGCCCCCAGCCAATAAGCCAGTAATGCCAGTCGATATCATGTAGTTTTGGTGCTTGTCGCTTAGGTTTATATCCAACAACAAACCATACTCAAAGCCCGCCCTCACCTTACCGCTTTCCACGTTTTTATCAGCACCCTTTAGCCAACTGATGGCCGGGCTGGTGGTAATACCAAATCGTAAGCGGGGCGCATCCGTCTGCGCATTTAAACAGGCAACTGATAGCCACAGCAAAAGCATTATTAATATTTTCTTCATCACTAGTCTGTATTAAGCTTGAATACTGTAATTTTAAGCTGGTTTTATAGAATATGAGCACAAATAACAGCTTTTTGCGCAATTTATCACTGTTTACGCTAGGCATAGCCTTGCTACTAAGCGGCTGCGATGGCAACAAATCTAGCAAAAAACCCGATGTGTCTTCCATTGAGGTGGCCTTGCAGGTACAAAGGTTTGAGCACGACCTACTACAAGTGGATACTGCGAATTTGGTGGCCAGCCTGCAACAATTGCAAGCCCAGTACCCTCAGTTTATGGATGTGTGGGGCAACCTGATTATGGGCCTAGGCAGTTTGGAAATGCAGCCCGAACAAGCGATGCGCGGCTACAATGCCTTCCTGCACGATACCATGGCTCGCAACCTGCTGGCAGAGTCGTATGCGGCATTCACCCCATTTGATAAAGCGCAGGAGGAGCTTACTACCGCCTTTAAATACTACAAGCACTATTTCCCTAGCAAACCGATACCGAAAGTAATTACCTGCATCTCGTTTTTTGAGCGGGCAGCCGTTACTTACGATACCACCATATTGGCTTTAAGCCTAGATATGCACTTGGGGCCGGAGTTTGATTACCCCAGCAGCCTGCCCTTATACGCACAGCAAACGCTTACAAAAGAATACCTAGTACCGCACGCCATGAAGGTGATGTACGGAATGGCCTTCGAAACCACCCCGAAAAACAGTACCCTGCTAGCAGAGATGATACACAATGGCATACAACTCTACTTCCTAGACTTGGTGTTGCCTGATACTGAAGACCACCTAAAGATTGACTACACCGCCGAACAGCAGCGGTGGTGCCAAGCCAATGAGGCCGATATGTGGAAATTCTTTTTGGATAAAAAGCTGCTGTACGCTACCGAGATGCTGGAAAACCGTAAGTATATTTACCCAGGCCCATTTACCAGTGGCATGCCGCCCGAATCGCCAGGCAATGCAGGAAGTTGGGTAGGTTGGCAGATCGTTCGTAAATTTATGCAGGAAAACCCCGATACGAAGTTTGAAGAGTTGTTGGAACTAGATCCGCAGGCGCTTCTTACCCGTTCAAAATATAAACCTAAACCATGAGATCAGGCTCTTCATACCGCGTTATCTTTATCCTCATTATAATTGTATTGCTGGTTTGGGTTTTCTCCAGTAAGTTTTTTGATAGGGTACCCGTGGGCTTCCATGGCGTGCTGGAGAACAACATTACCGGCATCAACATGACTAAGGTGTACGACCCAGGCCTAAAAATGGTACTGCCTTGGACCAAGATAATCAATATTGACACCCGCAAGCAGGGCGATAACTTGGATGTTAACGCCAATACCAAAAATGGCCTTGGCGTAAAGTGCAAGATAAATGTGCAGTTCAGTTTAGTAATTGATAAACTTCCTTACTTAATACAGGGCATCAATACGGATTATAAGAACCTGTTTATTAAGCCAGAGGCTCGCGGTGCGGTATCTACCATACTTGGCCGCTACACTGCCGATGAGTTGTACTCAGCCAAAAAAGAAGTGCTGCAACAAGAGATAATGGCTGCCATGGTGCCTGCCCTTAAGGAGCATTACATTTTGGTAGAGCGCGTTATCATTCAAGAAATTACCTTGCCGAAATCGATAAGTGATGCCATTGAGGCGAAACTGCGCCAAGAGCAAGAAAGCCAGGAGTATGAGTTTAAACTGAAGAAAGCTACGCTAGAAGCCCAGCGCTTATTGATAGAAGCCGATGGCTTGGCCGCGTACAATCGGTCGCTATCAGCCAACTTGAGCGATAACGTGTTGAAGTTTAAAGCCATTGAGGCTACCTTGGAGCTCGCCAAATCGCCCAATACCAAAATTGTGGTGATAGGTGATAGCGATGGATTGCCCGTGCTGTTGAAAGATTGATTTTTGGACGAAGGACCAAAGACGAAGGACCATGGTTGCTTTTTAGTTATTGGTTGACTGGTTATTGGTTATTGACTGGCGGTGAATCCCTAAATACTGTCATCCCGAGTTTTTCACGAGGGACCTTCAGGAATTGATGTACTGCTTTCGCAATACGTTTGCATCCAAAGCCACATTATGTTTATGATATATTGGGGTAATTCCAGAGCCTTTCTTTTAGGCCGGAAGGTCCCTCGTGAAAAACTCGGGATGACACACGTTTAACAGTTCCTTAAAAAGTAGACTAACAGAGAACAAAGCGTGGTCCGTTGTCTGTCGTCCGCGTTCCATCCATCGTCTATCGTCCTTCGTCTTTGGTCCAAAGAAATTACCCCCTATACTTATAATCCACACCATCTTCTTCCACCTCATCCTCAAAGGGGTCGGGCTCTAAGGGGGGTATGTCATAATGGCGGTAAAGTAGGGCAAGTACCAAGCCAACGGCGGCACCCGCCATGTGGCTCTCCCAGCTAATGCCAATCTGCCCGGGCATCATGCCCCAAATGAGTCCACCATAGAGTACAATTATCAAGGCCACAACTACACTTCGGCGGCGCTCTTTGCGCAAGGTGCCACTGGCCACTAAAAAGAACGCCCAAGCATACACTACCCCACTGGCGCCAATGTGCCAGGCGCTACCCCCAGCCATTAGCCA
Organism: Sphingobacteriales bacterium; assembly: GCA_027483645.1. Classification (GTDB taxonomy): domain Bacteria; phylum Bacteroidota; class Bacteroidia; order Chitinophagales; family CAIOSU01; genus CAIOSU01. Next base: position 13,867 of record JAIXUD010000008.1, on the reverse strand, counting down.
AACCAACACACCCGTAGCCCACCAGCTATGCAACAGCACGCCTAGCGATGCTCGGGGGTAAAAGTAGCCTACCATCCAACCCAATACCAGTATCGGCGAGGCGTTGGAAAGCAAGTGCTGCCAATCGCCATGGATGAGCGGGCTGGTAATAATACCCAACAAGCCGTCTATTTGCCGTGGGCGTATACCAAGCATATATAGGGGCATCTCCTGAGTTACCTCAAACAGCTTTATCATTACCAATACTACGGTAAGGATGGCCGGAAACAGGAACGGCAACAACACGTCTTTTTTTTCTTCTGGCTCTTCAGGCATCCTATTAATTGGTGATAACGTTATTGCTACGGATTGAAATCAGCATTTAACCCTAAATTTGTATAAAATTGGTATAGCATTTGCCAATTGCCAACAACAAATGGAAAACCAAGGTTCGACATCTGTCGAACCGCAACACAAAAAACGCACCATTATGAAAACCCTGACATTTTACCCGATTTTGGCCTTCATGGCACTAGTAATGTTTTCTTGCAGTACCACCCGTACCGTGGAGCGGCTTGACCCTAACGAACAAATTGACCTAAGCGGCCGCTGGAACGATACCGATAGCCGCCTAGTGGCCGAGGAAATGACCAGAGATGCCTTGAGCCGCCCATGGAGGCAGGAGTTTGTGGGCCGCACTAACAACCCGCCACGTATTATTGTGGGCACCATCATCAACAAAAGCCACGAGCACATTGGCAGCGAGACCTTTATTAATGATATTGAGCGCGAATTGCTAAACAGTGGCTTGATAAAATTGGCCGCTGGCAAAGATGCCCGCGAGGAAATACGTGAGGAGCGCGGCGACCAGCAAAACTTCTCTTCGCCGGAAACGGCTAAGGCTTGGGGCAAGGAGAAAGGTGCCGACTATATGTTGCAGGGCAGCATCAATAGCATTGTGGACGAGTACGGCAAAAAGAAAACCGTAACCTACTATGTAGACCTTACCCTTACCGACCTTGAAACCAACGAAAAGGTATGGATAGGCAACAAAAAAATCAAGAAGTATATTGAGAATTGAGCTTGGTGACGTGTGTTTTAAACACAAAGAACACTAAGGATTTCGCAAAGTACACAAAGCATTCCTAGTGTTCTTTGTGCTTTTACTTTGTGTACTTGGTGGTTCAATTTTGTCAACCTCAAGGCTAACTAATAGCTAATGTACTTCAGCCCTAAACATATCCTATACCCAGCCTTAGTAATGGCGCTGTTCCTTTTCGGGGCATGCGGCAGCTATTACCAGCGCAACTTGGCGTTTCAGGATGCGTTTACCATGGGGGAAATGGAAGAGGCACAAAAGCGGCTAGAAAACAAAAATGCGAAGAAAGACAAGGTAAAAGTACTGTACTACCTTAACAAAGGCGTGGTAGCACAAATGCTGGGCGACTACAAAACCAGCAAAGAAGCCCTACTGGCGGCCGACCGTATGGTGGAGGATTACCAGAAGAATTATGGGCTGGAAGCGCTGTCATTTCTCGCAAACCCTAATATCATCCCCTATCAGGCGGAGGACTTTGAAGCAGTGCTGATGCACTACTTCCAAGCCAAAAACTTCATGAGTTTGAGTGATTATGAAGGAGCACTGGTAGAGATACGCCGCATAAACCTACAGCTCAACCAGATTAACGACATCCGTAAAAAGAATATTACCTACAAGCAAGATGCCTTTGCGCATAGCATGATGGGCATGGTGTATGAAGCGGCTGGGCAAACCAACGATGCATTTATTGCCTACCGAAATGCCTACGAGGTTTATAAGAACGACTATAGCAAAGATTATGGGGTAGGCGTGCCCGCACAATTGACCCAAGACCTGATGCGCACAGCTTGGAAGATGGGCTTTAAACAAGAGCTGGCGCAATATGAAAAGGAATTCAACCAACAATACCAGCCGCCTAGCAATGCTGAAACGGGCGACTTGGTGTTCTTCTGGCATAATGGCCTTAGCCCAGTAAAGGCGGAGTGGGCGTTGAGCTTTACGGTAATACCCGGCGAGGGCGGCGCGCTTACACTTAAAAACGAAGAACTGGATTTGGTTATCCCCTTCCCTGCGGAGAGTTTGGGCAAGGAAGAAAAGCAAGGCTTGCTGAATACCCGAATAGTACGTGTGGTGGTGCCGAAGTTTGTGGAGCGCATACCGTTGTACCGCTCGGCCAACCTGATATTTAACGGGCAGAAACATGCGTTGGATATGGGTGAGGACATCAACGCGATTGCCATACAAAACCTGCGAGACCGCATTATGCGCGAGATTGGGGAGGCAGTGATTCGCACGGCGCTCAAGCTGGCAGCATCGGAAGTAGCGCGAACTAAAAACGAGGGCTTGGGCCTTGCGCTCAACTTAGCCAGCGCCATCAGCGAACGGGCCGATACCCGCAACTGGCAAACCCTTCCGCACGACATATTCTATACCCGCATCAGCCTGCCACCCGGCACGCACAACCTCACCCTACAAACCGCTGGGCCCACCGGCACCCGTGAGCAACCCATAACCGTGGTGATAACGAAAGGCCGCACGGCATTTGTAACGTATAGTAGTTTGGAAACAGTGAATAAACCTTTGGAGGGGATTTGGGGGCAGTAATGTGCCATTGCTAACACTTACCGTCATTGCGAGGAATGAAACGAAGCCTTTCGCGTAGTGCAATGACGAAGCAATCCCATGCCCCGAAGAATGATGTGCGATAACCAATAAACCAATACATAATATAATTAAAGCCGCGGCCAGGCAAATTCACTTGCCTTGTAAAGGGATTGCCGCGTCGCTCCATTGCGCGAAAGGCGCAAAGTCGCTCCTCGCAATGACGTACGTTTTGTTACAAATTAGAAAAAAAGACTAAAATTTATTCTTCCACATCATGCTTTCGAGTGGCCTAAGCGTGCGGTTGTTGTATTTGGCGTCGTCTTTTTTGTTGTATAGGCGCTCCACCTCGCCCTGCACCATAAAATAGATAAGCTGCCCAACCGGCATACCGGCATATATACGTACAGGCATGGCGCAAGATATTTCCAGTGTCCAAGTGTTGCAGTAGCCCACATCGCCCTTGCCGGCGGTAGCATGGATGTCGATGCCTAATCGGCCTACGCTGCTTTTGCCCTCTAAGAAAGGGACGTGGTTGTGGGTTTCGGTATACTCTTCAGTTACACCCAGGTATAGGTTGCCCGGTTGCAGTACAAAACCTTCTTCAGGGATGATGAACTCCTCTATCTTATTATGTTTCTTGGCATCCAACACACGGTCGGTATACATGGCCAGGTAGCGGCCCAAGTGCACATCATAAGAGTTGCTGCCCAAACACTCACGGCGAAACGGCTCAATAAGAATGCTGCCGAGCTCCATTTCGGCAAGTATTTGGCTATCAGAAAGTATCATGTTGCTTGGTGTTAAATTGAATGGGGAGGCAAATTTAATCTTTTTAGTATCAAATAGTGAGCCTGCCTGCCGGTAGGCAGGTATCAAGTATCAAGTACTTGCTTCAAACTCCTTTTTGTCTGAAAGGTGTAATGTAGTTTAACCACGAAGTACACTAGGAAAAAGGCACTAAGAACACCAAGAAATGCTTTGTGAACTTTGTGTTTTTAATCTTAGTGTTCTTTGTGGTCATCTTGTCGTATACTATTTCCTATTTCCAAGCCCATCCTACATTCCTTGCTATATTACCCCAAAAACAATTTTCAAAAAAAATTGAACAAAATGAAACTTCCTAATAAAAGTCGTTGTTTCAAAATGTAACTTTACCAAATTAAAGGGCTTTTGATTTTACTGCGCTATGAAACCATCACTAATTTTCTGCTTCTTAAGCCTTTTCCTTTTTACCGTTTCCGCTAGCGCGCAACCCAGAAAACAAGAAATACCCTACCCTTTTGCCGAATCGCCCGTTCCTGCAAAGCCCGATTATAGCAACCTTTCCAACTGGGCGGCCCTACCCACTACTGCCGATCAAGCCGATGTTACCCCAAACAAAAAGATAAAAGAAAACCAAGCAAATGCTACGGTGGATGTATTTTATATACACCCTACTACTTACTACAACGGTGACCCTTGGAATGCCGACCTAGGCAATGCAGACATCAATACCTACACAGACAATATGCCGCTAAGGCACCAAGCCACGGTATTCAATGGCTCAGCCAAAATATATGCACCCCGCTACCGGCAAGCACACATAAGGTCGTTTTTCAACCTGCACCTTGGTGGTAAAGAAGCCTTAGCATTAGCTTACCAAGATGTAAAGTCCGCCTTCGAATACTATCTAGAGCATTACAACAACGGCCGCCCCATCATCATCGCCTCGCATAGCCAAGGCACTTTCCACTCCATTAGGTTGATGAAAGAGTTTTTTGATGGCAAGCCGCTGGCTGCGCAACTAGTAGCCGCTTACATGGTGGGCTTCCCCTTCAAGGCGGAGACGTTTACCAACCTATCCCCTTGCAGCGATGCAAACACAACGGGTTGCTATGTAGCTTGGGGCGCTTATGCCGATGGGTATGTGCCGAGCTTTTATGATACCATCTGCAAGGGCGCGGTCTGCATCAATCCCATCAATTGGTCTAACGATACCACCTTTAGCGATGCGGGCCAAGCGAAGGGCCTAGTAGGCTGGAAGTACCGGCGAATATATGGCAAGAGCCTAAGGGCCCGCGTACATAATGGTTTGCTATGGATTACAAAGCCCAAGATACCTTTCTCCTTTTTGGTAAAAATGGAGGTATACCACGTTGCCGATTATAACCTGTTTTGGATGGACATTAGGGAGAATGTGGCGTTGCGAATAGGCAATTACAATGGTGGCGACCAATCTTTAAAATAATCTGTGGTTCCATTTTAACCACCATAGCCAGTGCCAAGGAACACCCAAAAAATGGAATATAGATGGAAGCGTATTTGGCTACAATATTTCTCACGCCACTTCGTACATCAGTACGAGTCACTTTTGAAGGTTAAAATGTGCCATTCGTCGAAAAAACTTTAAAAACTTTGGAAACTTTAAAACATTTATAGGTTTCCAAAGTTTTTACGACATACCTTTGCGCCGCATTCTTAATACAACCCTTTTTTTTGAGTACACTTAATAAAATATTGACCAAGGCCGAAGAACTGTTTTTTACCCACGGGGTAAAGAATACAACTATGGACGATCTATCGCGGGCACTGGGCGCCTCAAAGAAGACCTTATATCAGTTTGTAACCGATAAGGCCGACTTGGTAAACCGCACCATGGAAAACCACTTGGCGCTGGAGCAAAACCAGATTGCCGAAGCGGTGAAAGATGCACCAAACGCCATTGAAGAACTCCTATCCATTGCCCGCCATGTTACCAGCCACTTGAAAGGCATAAACCCAGCCATAGTAAGCGACATACAGCGCTATTACCCTAGTGCGTGGCAGTTGTTTACCGACCATAAGATGAACTTCGTGTTCAATATTTTCCTCAATAACCTGAAACGTGGTGTGGCAGAAGGATTGTATCGAGATGACATCAACCCCGACATCCTTGCCAAAATATATATTGCCCGTATGGATTTAATTATCGACCAAAGGCTATTCCCTTTTTCGAAATACGACTTTGTATCGGTATATCAGGAAACGCTAAACTATCATTTGCACGGTATTGCCTCAGCAAAAGGGCAGGCCTATCTAGAGAAAAAGAAAACATCGCAATAATGAAACTACCAACCACCTTATTACAATGCCTTTCGGTTTTATTAATTACCATGGCAACCTTTGCAAGCTATGCACAAACTACCCCAGTTGCTGCTACCGATACCGTAACTTTTACCCTGGAGCAGGCACAGGCGTATGCTTTCGAGCATAACGTAACTATAAAAAACGCTAACCTAGAGACCCGCATTACCAAAATGCGCACCGTGGAGATAATGACCACCGGTTTGCCACAAATTAGTGCCAGCCTTAACTACCAGAACAACTTCAAACTCCCAGTAAGCATTATCCCCGCTGGAGCCATTGGTAATCCGCAGGATTTGGAAGTAACCTTTGGTACTGCGCATACCAGCACCTTTAAGTTTGAGGTATCACAATTGATTTTGGATGGACGCTACTTTATAGGCCTGAAGGCCAACAAAGCATTTATGGCCATTTCGAACGACCAAGTGGACCTTACAGAGATTGAGGTACGCCAGCAAATTGCCACTTCGTACTACAATGCCCTAGTGGCTGAGGAAAGCCGCCGCATATTGGAAGGCAACATTAAAAATATTGAGCGCCTGCAATACGAAACATCGGAGCTGTACAAAGCTGGCCTTACCGAGGAACTGAGTGTGGATCGTCTTACACTGGCCTTGAGCAACTTGCGCAGTAAGTATACCGAGGCATCGTTTGGCGCGGAGCTGGCCCTGAATGTGCTAAAATACCAAATGGGTATGGTCTTGGAGCAGCCCATAAAATTGAGCGGCACCCTTAACGAAATGCTTACACTTAACGCCGATACAAGCTTTGGCGAATTCAACTACGAAAACCGCGTGGAATACGGCCTACTGCAAACGCAGCTTGAGATACGCAAATATGATGCACAGCAAGTAAGGGCCAACTATTTCCCATCGCTTGTGGGCTTTTTTGGATACGGGTTTAATGCCCAGCGCCAGTCGTTCAACTTCTTTGATATGAACCAACCTTGGTTCCAGAGCGGATATGTTGGTTTTCAATTGAACGTCCCCATTTTCGACAGTTACAAAAATGGTTCGGTTTACCAACAGAAGCGCTTGGACATGTTGAAGATTGAGAACAACATCGAAAACTTTAAGATTCAGGCAGCGCTGCAATTCAAAAATGCGCTTAACGATTTCAAAAACGCCACCCTCAACTTCGAACAGCAAAAGCGCAGTTTGGAATTGGCGCAGAAAATTTTCAATAAGGTAAGCATGATGAACCGTGAAGGCCTATCATCGAGCCTAGAGCTGGCCCAAGCAGAATCATCGCTTACCGAAACGCAAGCCAATTATACCAATGCCATTTATAAACTATTGGTAACAAGGGTAGCCGTGGAAAAGGCGATGGGTAAATTATAATAAAGATTTAGTTAGTTGTGTGTGAGGTTCGGGGAAAGCAGGCCCCGGACCTCTTTCTTTTGACACTGTCCCTCATTGCTGCGAAGGGCACCATTCTTATCATAAATCATGTAAGCCTTCACTATGACGTGCGTTTTGTCGATTTGAAGCCGTGTTCCGTCTTTTGTCTTTCATCTTGTGTCTACAATAACCGCTATCTTTACGCCCATGAACATCCTTGAACTGGACCATATAAATAAAAGCTACGGCAGCCACAAGGCCAACAAAGACATTAGCTTTAATGTGGAGAAAGGTGCTGTATTCGGCTTGCTGGGGCCTAATGGCGCAGGCAAGTCAACCCTGATTCGCATTATTACCAACATCATAGCCGCCGATAGCGGCACCATCCGTATTGATGGGCAGGCATTTAAGGAAGCACACAACCAAATTATCGGCTACATGCCCGAGGAGCGCGGCCTATATAAAAAGATGATGGTGGGCGAACACTTAGTATACCTAGGCCGCCTGAAAGGCTTGAGCAAAGCCGATGCTACTAAAAAAGTCAAAGATTGGCTCGAGCGCCTACAAATTGCCGACTGGTGGGGCAAAAAGATAGAAGACCTAAGCAAAGGCATGCAGCAGAAGGTGCAGTTCATCGCCACTACGCTGCACGACCCATTGCTATTGATATTAGATGAGCCGTTTTCCGGCCTCGACCCGGTGAATAGCAACCTGATAAAAGACGAGATTTTCGAGTTGCGCCGCAAGGGTGCCAGCATCATCTTCAGCACCCATCGCATGGAGCAGGTGGAGGAAATTTGCGAAGAGATAGTGCTCATCAATAATGGCCAGAACATTTTACAGGGCAAAGTGAAGGAAATACGCCAACGGTTTAAAGAAAACAAGTACCAAGTACTATACAACGGCACCCATGCCCCTACGCAATTGCCGGGCTACGAAATAGTGGTTGAGAAAGAAGGTACTTTAGTATTGAAAGCCCTGGAAGGCCAAAGCCCTAACCAACTGTTGCGCACCTTACTAGACCAAGGGCTAGAGATACACCACTTTAACGAAATATTGCCAAGCATCAACGAAATCTTCATCCGTCAAGTACAAATACCATGAGCAAGATTTGGCTGATTATACAACGCGAATATTGGACGCGCGTTCGCAAAAAATCGTTTCTATTGACCACCTTGCTGGCCCCGCTGGGCATAGTAGCATTCATGGTAGTTTCGGTACTGGTAGCATTAAGTGGCGAAACCGAGAGGCGAGTTGTGGTAATTGACGAAACGGGCCTGTTTAAAAATAAATTCGAAGATAAAGACGGATTCTACTTTAAGTATGAGGATACTACCTTGGCTTACATGAACGAGGTGTACAAAAACCTTCAATACGACGGCATACTGTACATACCCCAACCAAAAAACTGGCAAACCATACGCCCCGAGTACCGAAGTGAAAGCCAACTGGGCCCCACTGCCAAGAGCCATGTTACCAGCCAGATAAGCCGCGTAACCCGAAACATACTCATTGAGCAGGAAAAGGTGGACAAGCAGGCGCTAGAAAGGATTAACAATATTGACGTATCCATCACTCAAAAGATAATTGGTGAGGAAGACGATAAGCAGGCCAGTGCCGAGCTAGGTACCGCTTTGGGTTATGCCCTCGGATTTGCCATTTATATTATACTCCTCGTATACGGCACTATGGTAATGAAGAGCGTGGCCGAAGAAAAGACCAGTAAAGTAGTGGAAATCATCATCTCATCGGTAAAACCTTTCCAACTGATGATGGGTAAGGTACTGGGCATTGGCCTAGTAGGGCTTACGCAACTGGTTATTTGGGGATTTCTGATGATTGGCTTGTATACTATTTTAGGATTGGTATTTGCGGGGTACTTAACCGAGTTGAGCCAAGTGGCCAACGACCCTGCCATGTCGGCTGGTGCGCCCGACCAAGCCAAGGTAGCCCAATTTATTGAGGCTTTTAGGCAGGTAAACCTGTTGCAGTTGTTCGGTATTTTTGTGTTCTACTTTGTGGGTGGATATATCCTGTACGGTTCATTGTTTGCTGCCATAGGCTCTGCCGCTGGCGATGATATGGACGGCAACCAATCGCTCAACTTTATTGTTACCGTGCCCATCATTATCTCCATCATCATCATGACATCGGTGGTGCAAGAGCCTACCAGCACGCTGGCGGTCATCGCCTCCATCTTCCCACTCACGTCGCCGGTAGTAATGCCTGCGCGGCTGGGGTTTGATATACCAGGCCTTTGGTGGCAATTGGCCTTATCAATGATAATGCTGGTGCTGGGTTTCATCTTTACCACATGGCTTGCTGGCCGCATTTACCGCACGGGCATATTGATGCAGGGTAAGAAGATAACCATAAAGGATTTGGGTATGTGGTTGCGGGGGTAAAGGCAATATCATCTAGGCATTAGTTTCCGTTGCAAATTGGCAGCTATTTGCGCCAACAAAAGCCTTTCCAGCAATTGGTAAATAAAAAATGCCCCGTTACAAATTCGTAACGGGGCATTTTTGGTATAGAACTAAACTCTTAGTAATTCAATTTTTCCAAACGGCTCTCAATCGTTTTGGCCTTTCTATAATATTCACTTATCATTACGGATCCAGTTTTGGCAGGGTATACATATAAGGTAGTGGCCTCTGTTTCTAAGCTAATTTTGTCGGTTACATACTTACCTTGGTTAAAGGTAATGGCACCAAATTTCCATTGGCGCTTCTCGCCTTTATTTTTCTCCAAATCAACATAACAAACGGTAAACAATGTTTTTTCTTTATTAATCTGGGTATACTGATAATCAAAGCCATCCAAAGCCTTTACGTACGTACCCAACATACCAGTAGGTATAGCACCAGCACCTTGAGGAAGCCCTACGTCAGTTTTGCTCTTTTCAAAAAGTTGCACTGATTTCATGGCAAAATCATTATCAAACTCAAAAATGAAGATATCCTCCACAACCAATTTTACAACAGAAGCACTACCGCCCAAGGCCGCTACTGCTATCCCCACGCCATCAGCAGCTTTTTTGTAACTTTCACCTATTGCATACACGTTGCCATCGGCAGTTTGCACTATGCGATGAAAGAAAATAAAGCCTACATCCTGTATGCGCCCTTTAGCATCCGATGCCACGTACTTGCTTATTTCGGTTGCCCAAGAATTGTACTTTGAAGAAATTACAGTGCCATCCGCCGACAATTTAACTAGCGATAGGCCCAAGCTTCGTACGTTTTTTTCACCCCTTCCTTCACCGCCTGGGTAGAAAAGGCCCATTACTGCCAAGTTTCCAGTTTCATTGTCAATATATGCCGACATAGGGTCAACTTCGTACTTGGCATCTTTCAACACCGTTTGGTATTTCTTTTTACCTGTAGCAAGATCAATCGCCAATACATTATAGTCTACATCATTGGCCATAGCTTTGGTTTTCTCGCCTACCAGCACATATACATTTTGCTTATCGGAGGCAAGGAAACCGGCATATTGAAACTTGGCATCGGCCATATTAGCATTATACGTCCACGATTTACCATCAACACCGATGAAATCAACCTGAAAACCCCAACCTTTGGTTTTACGTTGTGTAAAGTTTACAAAGCCAACACCATCTAGGGCAAATAGCGATTCGCCTTGTATCTCACCTTCCGCACCAGTTGTATAAAACTGGTAAAACTCCCCGCGTTGGCTTAGTGTAATTATCTTTTTGCTTACTTGTTTGCCAGTACCATCGTATTTGCGCAGTTGTATCTGCTTTTCTTTCGCCTCCCAAAACTTAAGCATCACAAACTGACTGTCAAAAGATGCTTCTTGCAAATAAAGATATTTGCTATCCGTTAGCTTAGCATTGGCAATTTCGTTCAAATTTTGGTCGATAAATTTAATCTGATAATTGTTGTTCGCCTTGTCGGCTTTGTCTAGTTGATAAAACATATAATAGCCCTGCACCTCATTGCCCTTTACAACCGGCCCTACGCCGCGCATTGACACCTTCAATACATCGCTAATTTTTACATTTTGCGATTGCACTAGCAATGGGCTAATTGCTACTGTAAGCAACAGTAAAATTAGTTTTAATGATAAATTCTTCATCCTTTGGTTTTTTGGGTAGTGAGTTAAAGTTTAGAAATATATTTACCTTCAGCGTATTGTTTTTTGTATAAGTTTTGTAATGAAAGATACAGTTCCGTATTGCCTTCAATTTTACTGAATTGCATCAAGCTGTATATCAACTCTTCATCTTTGGCGGCTTTTGAACGATGGTTATTCAAAAAATGAAAACCTATACGTCCAATTTCGCCCAGGCGAAGGTTGTTTACAATTATCAGCAACTGATTGTACGAATAGATTTCTGAAGCGCCAGGTGATGCTACATACTTGCCTAAAGCATGCTTTTCTTGCGCCTTGTATATCTCTAACAAACATACACCGGCAATACCAAGCAAATATGCATTATCAGGATACTTGTGCAACAAATCCATAACCAAGAACAAGCTCTTACCATAGTTTTTGAAGAAGAAAGTATTTCGAACTCGCTCGAACTGGGAGTAGGCCTTTATGGTTTCAAAATCTTGCTCTCGCTGCACATAAATCCTTTTGTTCGGCCCACTCTGTACTTGCCATTGCAGCAGCTCTATGCGATGCTTACAATCAGGGTGGGTCTTCATTGAGTCGGTGTCAAGCTCACCTATATCTTTCACATTGGTACTTCCCCAACCGGCAAGCCCGCTTTCTTGCTGTAGCCAAGATGGATTGAAAGGATAGTCTTGAAAACTAAACTTTGTCGCCCAGTTGATGGTATCATAGTTTTCATCATCAACCTTATCCATTTGGGCTAAAGCACCTAAGGCTTCCAACTCACTGTAGGGCGTATTGCGCATCAGCACAATGGCTATCGAGTCGGCCTCCGATTCAAATAAGCGACTGTGTTTCCTGTCAGAATATACAAAGTTCTTTAGCAAGGCCATGGCTTGCTCGTAGGTATTGTATTCGCTGTTATAGATTTGGCGCAGTTTCTTATTAAATTCAGGATCTTTCAACGAAGCCACATAATCCTCCAATCCTTCGTTTACATGATCCTCGTAATAGTGGGCGAGCTCATGGCAAAGTACAAATGCTATTTGGCTTTCGGTTTCCATCCACGAAACCAGGTCAAGGTTAATGATGATCGTGCCCTCCCCATGGCAAGACGCATTAGCCCAAGGGTAGCGAGCTACCAATAGCCTTACATCGGTTGGCAATTGTGGGTTCCCCTTTAGTATCTCTGAAAGTATGCGTTGGAAGTAATTGTTTACGAAAGTATCCGTGTAAAAATGGTTATCGGTATACCTTTCGCAAATACCTAGGTACCGCTCGGCATACATTTCGGTAAGCTCGGTGCGGTATAGTTTGGGTTTACTTTTTATTGCCGTGAGGTCGCTATTATATCGGTTTCTAGCTTGTTCTAAATGTTCATTCCAAGCAGTGGAATCGCAAGCCAACGGTACATAGTTGTCTTGCAGGTTTTGTTGCTGACCCCAGAGGGTACACCAAAAGACAGTAGAAATAAGAATAGAGAAGAAACGCACGTGCCCTTTAGATTTTCGTACCCAAAAATACGTATACTTTTAAGCCGAACAAATAGTATTATTTTAATTGTATTAATAAATACTTTTTATCCCCTTAAAATTGCCCAAGGATCCCAATTCAAACTACGTACTAAATAAATAGTTGAAAGTGCTAGTTGCTATTTGGTTATATTTTATGGATTTTTGCACCCTGCAATCGAACAATGGAGAGCTGTCCGAGTGGTCGAAGGAGCACGCCTGGAAAGTGTGTATATCCCAAAAGGGTATCGAGGGTTCGAATCCCTCGCTCTCCGCTGAACCCCTGTTAGCAATGGCTGGCGGGGGTTTCTATTTTAGGACTTTTAAACTCCAAACAACTCCCTAGAATTAGTCGTGGTAATCTCCGCAACTTCCAAAGTACTCTTACCTAAAACTTCAGCCAACTTATCGGCTACTAGGCGCACATAGGCACTTTCATTGCGTTTGCCGCGGTGGGGCACAGGGGCTAGGTAGGGTGCATCGGTTTCCAACACTATACGATCAAGGCCAATTTCTGGCAATATCTCGGCAATTCCACCATTTTTAAAGGTAGCCACCCCGCCAATACCTAAATAAAAACCCAAATCAATAGCGCGCTTGGCTTGTGCCGCCGTACCCGTAAAGCAGTGAAACACCCCGCGCAAGCGCTCATCGGCAAGCTCCTCAAGTATCGGGGCAATATCATCAAATGATTCACGACTATGGATGACGATGGGCAGACCCAGTTCCTTAGCCCAACTTACTTGTAGCTTTAAGGCTTCCTTTTGCTGCTCGCGGAAGGTAAGGTCCCAATAGTAATCCAACCCTATCTCGCCTACGGCATAGAAGGTAATATCATGCTTTTGGCCTTCGGCATCGGTTTTTTCAAACAGCCAGCGGCGCACCATCTCCAGTTCTTCGGCAGCGTTTTCCTTTACGTGGCAAGGGTGCAGGCCCATCATGGCGAAACAGTTGTCGGGGTACTTCGCCACCAAATCCACCATACCTGGTATCGATTCGGAGTCTACGTTAGGCATAAACAGGCGGGTAACGCCCGCATCCAGCGCGCGTTGCATCATATCGTCGCGGTCGTAGGCAAATTTGTTGCTATAGAGGTGGGTATGGGTATCGGTTAAGGTCACTTGGGTTATTGGTTATTGGTTATTGGTTATTGGTTATTGGTTATTGGTTATTGGTTATTGGTTATTGGTTATTGGTTATTGGTTATT
>JAIXUD010000002.1 GCA_027483645.1 Sphingobacteriales bacterium | reverse complement strand
TGTCTTGTGTCTTGTGTCTTGTGTCTTGTGTCTTGTGTCTTGTGTCTTGTGTCTTGTGTCTTGTGTCTTGTGTCTTGTGTCTTGTGTCTACTGTTTACCGTCTACTGTCTTTCCCGCGCCAAAATGGTTTCCCCATCGATAACCCTATCGCCGGGTTTGGCCAATACTTCTACGCCTTCAGGGAAGATTACCGTTACTTGGCTACCTAGTTTTATTACGCTTATTACGTCGCCCTGTTTTACGGATGCTTCGCCACCAGCTACCATAAAGTCTTCAATACGCCTCGCCGCAAAGCCTGCCAACTGTATCACTTTGTAGCGAGTGCCCTTGCTCGATTCGAAAAGCATTACGTTATGCTCGTTTTCAAAGCGCATACCATACTCGTTTTCGTGTACCAAGGCATTGTTAAATTCGCCCTTCTTGTACTCGCTGCTTAGGTAGCGGCCCTCTATCATAGCACGTTGGTAGTGTATGTTGTGCAGGTTAAGGGTAATGGACACCAGCGTGCCGCGCTCACCAAGGCCTGCTGTCATCACTTTTATGGCGCCATTAAGGTCTTTAGGTACTATCTCCTCCAGTTGGTTCCACTCTTTTACAGCAAATACCAATCCATCGGCAGGGCTTACGAAAACCGATGCATCATTCGGCACGTTTCTATCGGGCAGGCGCAAAAAGTACAGGTTATGAAACGCATAATATGCACCTACTAGCACCACTATCACTATCGCAATTCTTATCAACCATTTTTTCATAACGCAAAGCTACACAAAATCGCGCTTTATGCCCTAAACGCTTCACAGCCAACAGAAAAAGCGCTACCTTAGTACGCTAACACCGTCATAATGAAGCATCTAGTTGCCACCTGCATGCTGAGTTTTGTTGCCCTATCCATCTGCTACGGCAATATATCCTTTAGCAATTTTACCTATAACGTACAGCCTGTTAACGTATTACGGGTTGATGTCAGTTTTTCTGTTAGTCCTGCAGCTCGAGCATACGTTGAGTACTTTTATTTGGATGGCACCGATACTATCTGGGGCTATACTAACATAAGCGATTCGGCTAGCGCGCATAGCTTTACCATGGTTGGCTTAGTAGCTCAGAAAAACTATGGCTTTCGCGCTGCAGCTTTCGACGATACGGGCATACATTACGATACTTGGAACACCCTTACCACCGCATCATTACCGGCTGGCTTACCATCCATTACTTCTATACCAGTTGCTGACGCGGCCAATACCGGCGGCTACGTAATGACCCATACCATGCGCTTAGGCACCTCAACCTTTGGCGATGTAGCCCAAATATTTGATCGCTTAGGAAATATGGTTTGGTATCAATTCCTTGACTCTATAGCAACAGGTGGATTCTATCAATGCAAGTATGCTTACCCGGTTGCCAACGAGCGGGTAGCCATAAGCGGTTGCCACGAAATAGTGGAAATTGGGTTGGATGGAACCGTATTCAACAACCCCGTATTGCAAGGGGTTGACACTAACTACTACTTTCATCATGAAGTAATCAAAAAACCGAACGGCAACTATTTGGCCATAGCCGCTAAGCCCATCCGCCTCGACTTTAGCGATGTAGGTGCTACTAATGATAGCTTGGTAATAGCTGAGGCTATCTTGGAGATAGACCCACTAGGCAATGTGGTTTGGCGTTGGGAAGCCGACGCAGAACTGGATACCAATAACCTGGTGGAGCAGTTGCAGGGCAATACTTGGTTTACGGCCTTCCCCGGCAGCGGTAGTTGGCTGCACGCCAATGCTTTAGCTATAGATGTGGATGGCGGCCTCTTGCTATCATTCCGCAAATCGAGCCAAGTATTTAAAATCAACCCAAACAATAACAATACCTTGTTCATCATTGGCAACTTAGGTACCCTTGTAACACCCTTGAGCCAACGTTTCAAAGGACAACACTGCATAACCAATATAGGCGGAAACCGCTATATGGTTTTTGACAACCAAGGCAAAGACACCCTAAGCCGTGTAACGGAGTACTTTATAAATGGCTATAACAATAGCGCCACCATACGTTGGGAGTATGTATTGCCTGCTAACTTAAGAAGCGATTTTTTTGGCAGCGCCTATAGGTTGCCTAACAATAATACGCTCATAGGAACGGGCCTTGGTTCGGCTATTGTTGAGGTAGACAGTGCTGGGCAAAACGTAATGCTAGATATGCGCGTAAACGAACCGCACTATCGGGCCTACCCTATTCCCTCACTTTATGCAGTGCCACCTGCTATTACCTTTGCAATAGCGGATACCTTTTGTGGGCCACAGTTTACCCCTGTTACCCTTGCGGCTGGCCCGGCGCCTGGCTTCTTTTCTGGCCCAGGCGTAACCGGCAACGTATTCGACCCTGCAGCCGCTGGAATCGGTGTACACTATATAGTATACCACTATGGCTGGCATACTAAGGCGGTAAGGGTAAATGTAGGCTGCATCGGTATCGAAACCGTTGAGTTATCGCAAATTGGTTTTGAGCTTTACCCTAACCCTAGCACGGGCTTTGTAAACTTCACCTACCAACTACCACAAAGCCATCAAGCCAACTGGATGGTGGTAGACCTTACAGGTAAAGAAGTAGCAGCAGGCACAACAGAAGCACAAAGCGGCCAAGTTGAATTTTCTGTTGACCTCTCGAACCTTGGCAAAGGCTCTTATATTGCAGTGTTGGAGATTGATGGGCAGCGCACCTATTCAAGATTGGTGTTGCAATAGTCGCTGAGCGAAAAAGTCCTATCCTAGCATTCCCTAGCCCTTCCAGGGCATCCCATGTTGTGAAGCTTTAGAATTGGCGTAACATGCCCTTACGCTATAACCTACTTCAACATTTCTTCTAATTGCCTTAAGCCGGCCTGTACTTGAGGGTCGTTGATAGTGCGGATAATGTCGGCTTTCTCCTTATTGGTTAAGTGGAAACTTAGTGAGGCCTCTTCTTCCTTCTTCTGGGGGTTATATTCTACCGTTATCAGCTCTACCTTGCCGTTGAGCGCTTCGCTTACAGCATTTAGTAAATACGTTTGCTGATAATCCTGCACAGCAGTAAGATTGGCGTACACATTAGAAATGGGCGAGAGCAGGCTGCTCAAAAAGGTTTCACGCTCGTAGCTTACTATTTCACGTTCGCGCTTGTATTGCCTTACTTGAAACACCACCACGCCCGAAGTGTTTTTTTGAATCCAGTCTTTAAAGGCATAAATAAACTTAGCAGAGGTAAGCAGGCCGTAATTATCGCGCATGCCAGCGTCCATTACTTTCACAACCGGTTTGGTGGGCAGTGCCACAAAGGGTAGTATGTAAGGGTAAGTGGCGTTCATACGAATGGCGCTGGAGATAAGCAAGCTATCGGCGCCTTGCTCGCCAAACATGCGCTGAAAGTCAACCCCGTCAACATCCGTATTGCGCGGACGGTAATCTTTGCCAGTAGGGCGCATCAGGTAACTCATCGGTTGCGATCCGATGTAAAGGCTGCGGTGGTCGTTGATGATAGTTGGCGAAAATATCATCATCGGTATGTCGCCGCGCTTTTCAAAATCTTTGTAGTAAGCCAATGGCTTACTCAACAAGCCTTCCGTATTTTCATTCAGTTGCTTCTCAAAAGCATAACCCCTGTCTTTACGATACGTTTGTCCACCCGCTTTAAACGTTTGCAATGGGTATACCATATCATTACTCACCAATGTGGCCATGGTTATGTTGAGCAAATCGCGGGATATGTGCCTAATGTAGGTACTATCGTAAATGTTGTCAATTTGGCCAAGCACCTGCAATAAGTATAATTCCCTCCAGTAAGCGGCCCCGATCATCCCGCCAGAAGCGCCCGTCATCATTGCCGTATTCAACATCAACTTGCCCCCTAATATGCTATCGGCATGTTGCATGATGGCTACCGAAAACGTAGCCGCACCCAGTCCACCACCACTAAAGTTTAATATCACCATTTTGGGTTTGGCCAACCCAGTCTTTTTCTTCCAGTTGTTTAGTATTTCAATGGTATTCTTGCGGTCTTCGTATACGTTCTCCGGGCTGGAGAGGGCATCAAGGCTACTATAGCTATATTCTGCTGGCTCGGTATTGTAGTTAAGGCCATAAGCTTTGTTGGAGTAGGTAATAATCTCAAACTTAAGCAGTACAAAGTTTACCAGTATAATGATGGCAAAGAAAGCAAAGCCCTTCCAAGTTTTAAACCAAAAATCGAGCACGCCTGCAAGCGAAACCAAGATAGCCAAAAGCAGCACGCCACTGGCCACGGCCGGTATACGGAAAAACTCATAGTCGAGCAAAAAGCCTAGGCCGAACACAAATACAATGGTTACCGACTCTATAATAAAAGCATTTAAGTGGTTTTGCCTAAATACGTCGCGCAGCATCTTTTCCTCATAGTGCTTCACGCTGCGAATGTGGCGCACACCTAGGCTCATGGTTAGGTAAAAGTCCACCCTAAACTCTTCTTCGCGGTTCAATATATCTTGCCAGCGATTGTCTTCGCGCAAGCTAACCTTCCTGCTTACCTTTTTTATTTCCTTTAGGTTGAGGCTGAAAAGGTTAAATACATTCTTGTTGGTAGTTTGAAAGTAGATGGCTGATGTGAAAATTAGCAACAGTAAACCCGCTATAAACCCTCCAATAAACAGCAAAGCATCCTTAGCCATCATTTGGTCGCTGTTGTTTTGGAAATCGACCATGTAAAACAAGTACAACAGTACAAAACCCAATGGCAGCAAGCTATTATTTAAGCAGTATATAGCAAACGGGCGCTCAAAAGTGGCTAAGAAATGGAAGCGCGAACTTTCGAGGATATAAGTGGTAATGTTCCAGGTCATGATAAACCCCCCGAACGCCGCCCCCACTATGGCAAATCCAACAAAATTGACAGAGCCTAAATATTCTGGATTCCAAAAAAGGTAGCGGATGCCATATAATTGCCCGAACTGGCCACTGGCGGAAAAAAAAAGCAATATCCATATTACCAGAAGTACGTGATGCTTTTTGAAGTGCATCAATAACAACTGAATAGGAAAAGAGTAGTAGAAATTTTTAATAAAACCCAATGTGCCAGAGGTTTGTAACGAAGATAATAAACAACTGAACGATTGGTATGCTGATTATCAACAGTTGGAGGGGTCAAGTGTCCTTACCGATGTATTATGTTGCTTAAACACGAAGTGCACGAAGGAATACACTAAGAACACTAAAGATACTTTGTGCACTTTGTGTTTTAACCTTAGTGGTCTTTGTATTAAAATGAAAATACTACTATGGTTGCGCATCGAGTGCCCCGATATCCATGGTGCCCGTGCGGATGTTGCACTTTAGGTCGTCGGTGGCGGTACTGTTGGTGCCCGCATCAATACACGGCGAGCCAGCGGCCAGCGTAAAATCATCCTCGCCGCGGTTGGTAAACATGGGGCTAACGTTTACTATTACGTTCAAAAAACTATCAGGCGTGGTGGTGCGCTCGGTTTTAAGCAAGCAGTGGTCGAACACATAAACCATACTGGCCGAGTCTGAGCGTTCAATTTGTATTTCTTCATCCAAAGAGCCATCAATAATACAGTTTACAAAGGTGGCACTGAGGGGGGCAAAGGCTACTTGGCCCCGAGCCTCGTTGCTAGCCACATTGCTCATAATGATGTTCGGCTTGTCGTGGCTGGTAGCTACCGAGCCGTAGTTAAGGAAGTTGCAGTTCTCGAAGCGGTACGTACCACCCAAGCCCATCGTAAGCAAGTAATCGCTACTGTTGTAAAACAGGCAGTTTCGGGCGGTAATATCCGACAGCGTGCTGTATATGCCCGTGGCGAGGGAGTTCTTTATCACCACCTTATCCAGCGTTACCGAGCTTTTGTTGGCTGTGGTAAAAGATGCTAAGTTATCAGTAGTATCAGCACCTAGGTTAAGGCCGTAAATAGAGTTCTTGATTTCTACATTGGTAAAGCTATTATTCACGCTACCCCTTAAAATGAAGATGCCCGGCCACTGACCCGGTATATCATCATAAAAATCCTCTAGCCTTACCCCACGGAAACTAACCGTATCCAGCCCGCAACCGCCATCAACGGTTATCTTGCCACGGATGTACATAAATGAGTTGTTGGACAAATACACCTGTACGCCTGGCTCTATTTTCAGTTCGCAGCCAGCATCAACTAATATGGAGTTGAAAATAACATAAGGCTTATCGTTGGTCCAGGTTTCGTTGCAGATTACCTGCCCACTATAGAAGTTCGCATCTTGCCCCCAGGCGGCCAGCACTACTTTCTGCTTGTTGCCGTTGGTAAGGAAGTTAAGTGAATCGATTATGATGAGCGGGTTATTAAAGTTAGTAGGGTCTACGGTTACTTCTACAAAAATGTAGAGGCTGTCGTTGCCCTCAATCTCAATGTCGTAAGCATTGCCCGGTAGGCCATCCACATTTATACGATAGTTGGACGATGAGCCACCTGCCAACTCAATACTGCTCACCTTAATCTTGCTGTTGTTGTCATTATATATCTTTAACGGCAAGGTAACGGAAGCCAGCGTGGTAAATACCGTATCGAATGTAAGCGTATCGGCAGCAAAGCGCAGCTTGGCACCAGGGTCATCGGTGAGCATATCCTTTCGGCAACCAGTATTGGTGGCCAATACCAACAGTAACACAACGGCAGCAGCTAAAATGGAAAGGGTACGCAAGTGCATGGGGCTTGGTGAAAATGCTTTAACGGCCCGCAGGCCCTAGTTCGTATGCGAAGATAGGAAAATGATGGCCATTACCCATGCTTGGCCTTCCCCATCTGCCACGCAATATGTAAGTCCCTCTCCTTTTGGGAGAGGTTAGGTGAGGGAATCATCAATACTCATCCATACCCCCGCCATCACCAGGCCCGCTATTGCGTTTCTGCTGCTTGGTTTGGGTGCCGAAGCGGTAGGCAAAAGTGAGGATAATCTGCCTGCTGGCCCACTGGAACTCATCGTAGCGGGTGAAGGTTTCCGTAGTAGTTTCAGAGCGCCATACGCGGCTGTTGAACACATCGCGCACGTTTAATGATAGCGTGGCTTTCTTTTTAAAGAGCTCTTTACTGGCAGAAAGGTCTAAACTGGTCATGGATAGGCTGCGGCCCTGCGAGCGCTGTTGTGGGCTGCGGTAAGTAGCAGCTGCTTGTATGGCGAAATCTTTCGGCAAGGCCCATTTACTGGTCAACCTTAGGTTGCCCGCCAATGAGTTGGCATCCAAGCTTTCGCCTTGGTAAGTACCATATGATTGGAAGTAATAAGCATTTACGCCAGCCGAAAGCGTCCATATTTTCCAAAGGGTTTGACTTACGGTCAACTCTACGCCTACTGAGTGCTCTTCGCCTAAATTTACGGGGAAGTTTGTGGCTAAGCCTTCTTCATCCACCACAGTTATACGAGTAAACACCCCTGTGCGATAGCGGTAGTATACGCTTGAAAGCAATGAGCCGCTTTTCCAATAGCGCAGGTAGCCCATCTCAAATGAGTTGGTATATTCTGGGTCTAAATCAGGATTGCCCGCACGGAAGTTTCGCGAATCACTATAGCTACCAAAAGGCAGCAAATCCCTAAAGTTTGGCCTGCTCAAGCGACGGCTGTAGCTAAGCTGCACACTATTCTCTTCATTAAACTTGTACGAAAAATGCACGCTTGGGAAAAGGCCAACGTATAGCTTATTGTTTTGGGTGTCCAGCACTTCGCTAATGGTAGTAATGTCTGATAACTCGGAGCGTAAACCAGCCTGCCAGGAGAACTTTTTGTACTGCCCGCTCAAAATGCCATATACAGCATATATATCCTCGTAATAGGTAAAGTCATCAACAAAACCCGAAAGGTCGGTCCACTCGCCGTTTTCCAGCTCTTCTACACTGTAGTTGTTTTCAATGCTTCTCAGGGTAACTCGTCCGCCAGTTTCAAACTGTATTCCTTTCGGCAGCGGATGTACATAATCCACCTGAAAGAGCCAGTTGGTTTCGGCCTCTTTGTTGTACGTGCGCTGAAACACATCGCCTGGGGAGCCCAACAGCACACGTTCTGTAATGTCAGCATCTTCTATATCATCATCGGTTATCCATTTAGCTACGGCCACAAACTCCTGCCCTTTGCGCTTAAAGGTGCGGCGATAGTTAAGCTCTGCTTCAAAGTTATGGCTCAACTCATCCTCTTCTTCTACCCTATCGCTGCTGGCCAGCAACTCGCCATCGGCATTAATGTCTCTATATAATAAGCTAACATTATTTTTATTGGTGCGATAACGGTACATGCCCGCAACCGTGATGGTATTAAATTCCTTCCAAAAAAAATCGCTACCTATACGGAAGGTACTGCCCAAGCCAGCACGCTCATGCTCGCGGTCGGCTTCCAAAATCCGCAGCGAGTCGCCAAAAAACTCCTGCCTATAAAAGCCGCTGCCGGGGTTGGCGCGGTAGTTTAAGTTGTAGCTGGTAAACAAGTTTACCGCCTTGGTACGGTAGCTAAGGTTAAGGCCGGCTCCATGGTTATGTGGGAAGCCGGTATTTACGCTCACGCTGCCAGTAATGCCTTGTTTACGGTCCTTCTTGAGGATGATGTTGATAATACCCACCTCGCCCTCGGCGGAGTAGCGAGCCGATGGGTTGGTAATGATTTCTATTCGGTCTATCTGGTCGCTTTGCAAAAACCTCAAAGCATCTGGCCCCGCTAATCCTGAAGGCTTGCCATCAATAAAAATCTGAACATTGCCACTACCACGCAGGCTCACGTTGCCATCCACATCCACTTGCACCGAGGGGATGTTGTCCAATATATCCACGGCATTGGTACCGGTGTTGCTTAGGTCTTTACCAACGGTAAACACCTTTTTATCCAGCTGCATCTGCATTTGAGAGCGGTCGGCCACAATCTGTACTTCTCCAATTGCCTCGGCATCGCTCTTTAAATAGATTACACCCAAAGTAGCCTTCGGTATAGCCTCGGTAAGGATGATGCTGGGTAGCTTAAGCTCCAAATAACCTAAAAAACTAGCTACTATATAATACTCGCCAGCACCCTTCAGTGGTAGGTTGAAACCGCCTTTTTCATCGGTAATGCTGCCCGTAATCATGCTGCTATCCAAGCTGCTGTATACGGTAACCGTGGCATACTCCAAAGCAACCTTACTTGCCGCGTCTTGTACTCTACCACTTATGGTGTAAGTTCCCGCTGGTGCACCTCCGCCTACTTTACCGGGTGCGCCCATACCAGGCTGTTGTGCGAATGCCACTTGCATAAAGCCCAACGCGCCAATAATCAATATAAAATTTCGCATAAACTTCTGGAGTAATCTTCCTACAAAGTCAAAGTTAGACAAATGCGGGCGGCAATAGTTTAAGGGTGCGTGTAAATTTGTTGTTTAAACAAAGAAGGCAGTTGCGCCTTCGCACAACTGCCTTCTCTCAATTTGTTATCAATACTTACTTCTGCACAGTAAGCAACTTGCGATATTCGGTATTGTCGCCCAATACTTTCAATGCCGCCATTACATCGGCATCATAGTTAAAGCTTAATAGTATGCGGCCAGTGCCATAGTAGTAGCGGCTCACAATTTCGTCTTCCAAAATCTTCCGGATTTCGTCTTTGTGCTTCACCAAGTCGTTGCTCTTGTCGTTCTTCACGCGCTCTTTCAACTTTATCAACTCTGCCGAAATTGCCTCGTAGTACTTCTCATCTTTGGTAGCGGTTTCCAGCTCTTTAATCAGCTCTTCGCTCTTGGTAGCATAGTCATACTCTTTGTTGGCAAGGTATGCTACAAAATCTTGATACTCCTTATCGGTAAGCTTGAAATCCTTTGCGGCAGCTATCGTTGGATTTTTCGCCCTGTACAAAGTGGCATAGTTGAAGATGTGGTTTTTGCTAAGCAGGCTGGCAGCTAGTTTGCTCATTGGCTTGCTGTCCACCGCCACGTCAGGGTCAATACCAGCGGCATCATAAACTACGCGGCCATTGGCGGTTTTAAACGCCACCTTCAATGAATCCGGTGTTTTGGCAGCAATGCCGTTCTCATCTTTATGTGAGTAGTCCAGCGCCTGTATGCAACGGCCACTTGGGGTGTAGTATTTGGCGGTTGTAATTTTCAGTTTGGTGTTGTAAGGCAGGTTGCGGGTAGTTTGTACCAAGCCCTTCCCAAACGATTTTTGGCCGATAATTACGCCCCTATCCAAATCTTGTAGTGAACCGGCCACAATCTCAGATGCCGAAGCCGAACCGCGGTTTATCAATACGGCAACTGGTATATTTACATCTACGGCGCTGTTAAGCGTTTTAAAGGTTTTATCCCATTCCTCTGCTTTGCCCCGTGTTGAAACGATGGGCTGGTTTTTGTCAACAAACACGTTCGATACATTCACCGCCTCGCCCAGCAAACCACCTGGATTGCCGCGCAAATCCAACACGATACCTTTGATGCTTGGGTTCTTGGCTTTCAGTTCGTTCAAGGCATCGTTCACTTCTTTGCCCGCGTCATCGGTAAAGTTGCTAAGGCGTATGTAGCCGGTTTCGGCATTAATCATCCCATAGTAGGGCACATTCTTAATCTTAATATCCTCACGGGTAACTACTACATCCATCTCTTTCTCGCTGCCATCGGGCTGCGTACGCAAGATGTTAAGGGTAACGTTGGTACCGGCTTGGCCTTTCAGCAACTTGCTTATGTCATCGGTTTCTTTGTCCAGTACTGCTATGCCGTCAATTTTTAGCACTTTATCGCCAGCAAGCAAGCCTGCTTTGTTGGCAGCGTAACCTTCATAAGGCTCGCTAATAGTAATGTAACGGCCCACCTTGCGCACCAGCGCACCAATGCCGCCGTATTTACCGGTGGTTTGCATACGGTAGCCTTCAATCTCCGATTCGGAAATGTAAGAGGTATATGGGTCAAGGGAATTCAACATCCCATCGATGCCTTGGCGCATCAGGTCGCTCGGCTGCACCTCATCCACATAGTACGTATTCAGCTCTTTATACAGGCTGGCGTAAATATCCAAGTTCTTCGAAATCTCGAAGTAGTTGTTGGTTTGGGTAAAGGCCAGCGGCAACATGGCGGCCAGCAATACCACGAATAGGGCCCTTTTCATCGTTTTTAAAGTAGCGTTCTTCGGCGTCATAGGTCCTTATAATAGGTTAATAAATTCAAACTAAACAAAAATGCACCAGCTATACAACTACAATCTACGTAAGGCCGTTCCGCATATACCAACGTAAACAAGTTGGCTGGTAAGGTTTAATAGCCTTTTAATGGGATGCAGTGTTCTTTTGATTACATAACGCAAACTACGGCAAAAAGATTGTAAAGCATGGCTGACGTTTGCGGGCCGTTAGCAATTAATAACAAATAGCGGAGGGGATGGTTGAAAATTGGGGGGTAGCAAAAAATTTGGTAAGAGCACAATTAAAAGATGGGCTGACGGAGAGTTAAAAATAAAAGAGCCTGGCGGCTAATCCAGGCTCTCCACTCTCGCAGGTTATAATAAGGCTACTTATTATCACAAAGTAAGGGAACATATTCCACTTAAAAACATAACAAATGTTAAGGTTTTGAGTTTATAGACGAACTCCCGCTGCTAGCCGACGAAACCACCGGCGAGCCTTTATAATCAATACTACTAGCACCGTTGCTCTCGGCATCTAGTTTATTTTGTGCCCATACTTCGGCACTGCTGGCGCCGCTGGCATGCACTTTTGCTGTGTTGCTGGCAAGTTTATAAGCATCCAAATCAGATGCACCTGCCACTTCTGCATCCAGCTCGGTGGCCACACCTTCGGCTACCATTTCCGAAGCACCGCTTAGGCGTAGGGTAAGCTTACCTGCACCTACACTTAGCAGGCACTCGCTGGCACCGGCTAGCTCTACCCGCAGGTTTGGTACACTAAAACCACCAATCTGTCCTTCGCTGGCACCAGTGATGATTACTTTCTCAATTGAAGGGGTATAAATCCATACTACAGCCTTGTCTCTGAATATATCGAAGCCACCCTTATTGGAAACCGTTAGCGTCCTACCCGACACATCAACCTCCACCTCATCTTGGGTTTCTTCGTTCTCAAACACTATGCGGCTTTCGGTGGAAGGTATTAAGTAAAATTTCACCGCACCGTTGATATCCATCGCTGTAAATGGCGACAAGGGAACTCCAATACTTTTGGATGGTAACGATGGTGTACTTGGGGCGGTTGGTGCTACTGGAGCAGATGGTGATGCAAGGCCATTTGGCGCACTAGTTTTGTTGATGCCTTCATGGCCGCAATCCATACAGGTAAGGCCATCTGGCAACATCTTCCAGGTATGCCCTACCATTTCGCCATCGTACATATCGGTTACGTTTTTGATGTCATAAATCAAGTCCTCAATATCAGGGCTCAGATAAACTGATTTACCTTCGGGTACCAGCAGCTCTAGCCTTACTTCTTGCCCTCTTATTTTGTCGGCTACTGGATATGCTAAGAAAAGTGGGAAGTATAAGCTGGCGCTATCTTGGGTTACGTTGTACACCACATTTTGGGTACGGAAGTGCGCCATGTCGCGGTCCTGCCCGCTTGCCGATATGGTTTTTACCAGTACAAAATCGTTACCAGGTGCCCTTTTTACATTTAGCAATATCTGTTCCTGCTCATCACCTTTGCGTACAAACAAGCTATCGTTTTCTTCCCTTACTCTGCCCCAATCACCCAACGTCTTGAATACATCCTCGTTGCGCTCGTCATCTTTCAATTGAAGACGCAATATGCCATCAATTGGTGCTTGAAGCATGATAGTCTCCGTTCGTTTGCGGGTTACATCAGTGTGGCTGCTTACAGTAGCAATAGAGTATACCATTAATATAATACCTACTACCACCAATCCGAAGGCGGTTAAGCCCGTACCCTTTACGCTGAGCCGTTTATTGAGCAGTATGGCCACACCAGCATATAGCATAAACAGGCACGGAATAAGAAAAACTAAGCAAAACCCTATTATGGCAGCTACCGATACTGCGGTGGATTCAAACAAATAGGGCAACATAGTAAATGCTATCCCATCATCGAACATGGAGGGAATGCTAATACCCAGTAGAAGGCTGATGATAAATAGAATGCTGACAACCACTAGAAACAGCCCGATAAGCTTGCCCAATACCTTAAAGAATAAGCGAAGAACTGTAGCCACAAAATCTACTAACTTCGTCATGGCACCTCTTGCCTTGTCGCCGTTCCCAACCCCGTTGTTGATCCGGTCTTCTAGGTCGTTCAGCTCTTCGCGGATGGTTTTTTCAATATTGTCAATGTTGATGGGCTCGCCACGCATCTGTAGTTTCTCGCCAGCCGTATTGGCTTTAGGTACTAAAATCCATAGGGCTAGATATAGAAAGAAGCCACTACCGAAGCCGAAGAACAATGCTAAGAAAAGCACCCTTATCCAGATAGGATCGTTAATACCGAAGTATGCCGACAAGCCCGATGCCACGCCACCCAACACCTTATCATCGGGGTTGCGGAACAGGCGGCGGGGTACCTTTTCGCCAGTAGCGGTTTTGGTACTGCCAGTGTTGCCAAAGGCTTCCTCTTCGTCGTCAACACTCGCTTCAAACTGCTCTGGCTGGCCCATGGTGCTTATCACGGTTTCCACATCAAGCATGGTTACTACTTGGCGCAGGTTGCCCATGGCCTCGTAAAACATCTCGGCCAAGCGGCTCTCAATGTCATTTACTATTTCATCTCCGCCTTTGGTGTTGGCATAGCGTAGTTTTATGGCCTCCAGGTACTTCCAAAGCCGCTCGTAAGCCAGCTCATCAATTTGAAATACCTGCCCCCCTAGGTTGATAGAAACCGTTTTATTCATGGCTGTTGTTGTTTTCGCGTTTAGTAATGGTAACATTTACGGCATACACCAAGTCTTCCCAAGTTTGGTCGAGGTCTTGTAGAAATGCCTTGCCTTCCGGCGTAAGTAGGTAGTATTTGCGGGGTGGGCCCGATACACTTTCGCGCCACTCGTAGCTCAGCAAGCCACTGTTTTTTAAGCGGGTAAGCATGGGGTAAAGGGTGCCTTCCACCACTATTAGCCGGGCATCCTTCAGAGTATCCAATATATCCGATGCGTATACCTCGCCCCGGGCTATAATGGAGAGGATACAGTATTCCAGTATCCCCTTCCGCATCTGCACTTTGGTATTTTCTGCATTCATGGTTTCAATATTTGGTCAACAGTCGACGGCCAACTGTCCACGGTAAATTGTTTAAGCGCAACCCAGTTCAACACAAGCCGCAGGTTTAGTGGCGTTTGGCTTTGGGGTGGAGAAGAGCAACATAAAGCCGGCAAAAAATATAGTAATCATCCACTTTCTCATAGCTATAGGTTTTGGGTTCTAATGAATTTGCCATCCGGCACCGTTATCATCTTATCTACTGGTTGATACAAAGATATAGCTATTGAAAGGTACTATGCAATACATAGTACTATAATTTTTTGTTGCATTATCACAATCGTCTGATTGTGAGGTAAATAAATTGAAAAATAATTTTTTACTACTTTTGCGTGCTTATTCCAACTACCCTAAAAAGATTACTATGAACCACCTTTTAAAATTGATGTTGCTAGTAGCACTAGTGTGTGCCAATACGCTGGCATACGCGCAAACCGATAGCATTGTCATCTTTAACGATACTGTAGCAACTATCGCCCCTATTGAAGAAGACACTGTGCGCTACTGGAAGTATAGCGGCAATGCAGCCCTCAACGTAAACCAAATAGCCTTGGTAAACTGGGCAGGTGGCGGACAAAATGCCGTGGGCCTAAACGGTATGGTCAACTTTAAAGCTAGCTACGAGAAAAAGAATTATAGCTGGGATGTGCGGGCTGATATGGCTTTTGGCACTCAAAAAATAGGTAAAGCCGGTTTTCGTAAGTCGGATGACTTTTTTGATATCGGCTCACAGTTCAATTATAAGTTTGCTAAGGGTTGGAAGTTTTCCTTCCTTACTACCTTGCGCAGCCAGTTTGCAAAGGGTTATGATTTCCCGGAAGATACTACCAGGCAGTTACTGTCTAAGAGCTTCTCCCCAGCATTTGTCGTAATTGCGCCAGGTATTGAGTATACCGCACCTAAGTATTTTAAAATGATGTTTTCGCCGGTAACTAATAAAAACAACATTGTAGTTGATAACGTGACTATTGATGAAACCCGCTATGGCGTGGAGGAAGGACAGAAGATATTTGCCCAGTTTGGTGCTTTCTTAACGGCTACTTTTGATGCCGAAATTTTCAAGAATGTCACTTACAGCACCAAGTTGGACTTGTTTGCCAACTACTTGGAAAACCCAGGCAACATCGACATTAACTGGAATAACAAAGTAACCCTGAAGGTGAACGAATGGTTGAACGTAGCCATTACTACCGAGCTGGTGTACGACGATGATGTGATGGTACCCAAAACCCGCGAAGATGGTAGCATATACGAAGGCAAAGGCACGCAGTTCCGTGAAAACTTGGCCATAAGCATAGGATACAAATTCGGTAGCAAAGAAAAAAAGTAACCTGTTTGGTTCAAAATGGAGGGCGATGCGCAAGTATCGCCCTTTTTTGTTGGTGCGATGGTTTGTAAGAAAATGTAACCACTAAGAACACTAAGAAAAAAGACACAAAGTTCACTAAGCGCATAATACGGGCTTTGTGTTCTTTGTGATTCCTTCGTGTACGGCACAACCCAATAACCAATAACAAATCAACCAATAACCAGACCTAAAATTTCATCATAGCCAAGAACTCATCTTTCCTTCGGGCGGAAACGTCCACACTACTGCCGTCATCCATTACCACGTAGCCGCCGCGGCCACGCACATACTTTTGTATACGGTTGATGTTGATAATGTGAGAGTGGTGTGTGCGGAAGAATCCGTTTTCTTGCAGTATTTCCTCGTATTCGCCCAAGGTTTTGGCCACTAAAATGTTCTTGCCTGTGCCTATGTGGAACACCGTATAGCTTCCATCGGATTGTAGGCGGATGATATCTTTGATGTTGATGAAAATAAGCCCGTCTGACGTTGGCAAAGCCATGCGCTCCAAGGTCTTTTGGGCAATATTTGCCTTTAGCGACTTGTACTTTTCGTAGTTCGGCTTTTGCCCGATTTTCTGGTGCATCTTTTCAACGGCAGAAATGAGCTCTTCCAAATCAATAGGCTTCAGCAAATAATCCAATGCCGAAAATTTGATTGCCTTCAGGGCAAATTGGTCGTAAGCAGTGGCGAATATCACTTCAAACGAGATGTCGTCCATCTGCTCCAACAAGTCGAACCCATCACCACCTGGCATGTCAATATCCAGAAACACCAAATCGGGTTTAGTTTCGGCAATCACCTGCCGAGCTCTGGCTACAGACTCGGCCATACCTACCACTTCTACCCGTTCGCAGTAGTTTTCCAATAGTTTTTTCAAGCCGCTTCGTGCCCTTAACTCGTCATCAACAATTACGCATTTTATTACATCGCCCATATTACTATTGCTCTTTTACAGGTAGCACCAGTTCAACCTTTGTACCAGTAGCTTGCCCATTAATATCATAAAGGTCGGTAATGACCACCTGTCCGTAATTGCTTCCTTCATTAAGCAATTCAATGCGTTTTTTGGTAATCTCCATCCCTACCGAGCGATGGCTTTTTAAGCGTTTGCTGCTTATCTCCGCTGCTTTTTTTCTTCCAATTCCATTATCGGTAACACTGCATTTCAGGTTTTGGGCTTCATAAGCAAATGCTACCTCTATCATCCCCGCCGCGCTCATGTCCATCAGCCCGTGCCTTATGGCATTCTCCAGATAAGGCTGTATAAGCATAGGCGGCAATTCTATATCATATGGTTGTATGGTATCTTCAATTTTAATTTGATAAGCAAATTTATGCTCAAAACGCATGTTTTCAAGTTCTAAGTATAATCTTAGTGTATCTATTTCTTCATCTAGTGAAATATAGTTCTTTCTACTCTGGTCTAATATACTTCTTATAAGCTGGGCAAATTTACCCAAATATAAATGTGCTGATCGTTCATCTTGGTTCGCAATGAAATCGTGGATGGCATTTAGCGCATTGAACACAAAGTGCGGGTTCATATTTGCCCTCAATGCTTGGCCTTCTAGCTCTACCATCCGCTGGGCTATCTGACTTTGATTACGGTAATATTTAATAATAGCATAACTAATACCGGTAACAATACCGGCCACTACCAACACCATTAATATCCTAAACCACCATGTTTGCCAAAACGGGGGCGATATGGTTATTTGCATGGTTGCGGGTTTTTCGCTCCAAGGGCCTTGCAGGCTGCGGGCATCCACCTTAAAGGTATAGCTGCCCGGCGGCATGGTGGGGTATTGGGCATTGGTAAATGGGGTTTCTACCCAGCCACTATCAATACCCTCCATTTGGTAGCGGTATAGTATGTTGCCATCTGCCTTATACAATAGCCCTAGGTACTCAAGCTTTATATTATTCATGGAGTAAGGCAAGGTATAGGTTGCCAGGAGCGAGGTGTCGCGCTCATTTATTTGAAAACGGCTAAGGTAAACCCTTGGCGAAAGTGTATCGGTTGTGAAGGCCGAAATGGGTACTTGCGAGATTCCTTTGCTGGTAGCTACAAACAGTTTACCCTTATCAATTAGTAAATGGTTTACTTCTTTAGATACCAAGGCATCGTTTATTGATAAGGGGTACACCCTATCCGCATAAGGTGCCTTGCTGGCAACATGCACAATATTTACCCCACTGTTAGTACCCAATATCAACTGGTCATTGTGCAGCGCTGCACTGGTTATAAAACTACTAGAAAGACCATGGGTGGTATTGTAATTGTATAGGGAGTCTCCATCGAAAACGTACAGCCCATAGCCCGATGAGGTAAACCAGAGGTTATGGTTGTCATCTTCAATAATGGCAGTTACATAGCCTTTAATACCGAAACTATCCAAGTGGGTCATTTCAATACGGCCACCAGGCAATATAGTGCCCATACTATCCAAGGTGGAAAACCAAAGCCTGCCATCTTGTGTATATTTTACAGCAGTGGTTCTGTTGGGCTGTATGGAGCTAAAATGAAATACATCCTCTTCAAGGTCTATCTCTAGCGCCAACAGGCCAAGCAAACCAGCAAGCCATATGCGGTTTTTACCGTCGGAGGTTACGTGTTTCATATTCCCAAACGATAGGTTATAGGGCATTATGGGCAGTGAAAGCTTTCTTTCTTTGATGATGATATCATGGCCGGCAACCACCTTCATTATCTGCTCAAGGTTAGGCTCGTAGAGATCGGAAAAAATAAAAGTACCGAAGTTGCTGGCGCAAAGGGTGAGCGAATCGTTTACCTTTTGGCAATTGGCTAGCCCCGTAAAAAAGAAGCGGGATAGGGCCTCACTTATCAAGCTGTCATTTATCCATCCGCCAATGGTACCGTTATTGGTGCTAAACAATACATCGCCATTTAACTTAAATAAGGAGCTTATTTTGTTGTTGGATAGGCCTTTGTTGCTTGCAATGTTTTCCACCAGCCTGCTGGATGCTGGTAACATGTAGATGCCATCGTTTAAAGAGCTCAACCAATAGTTGCCCTCTGCATCTTCCATAAAGCGGCTGATGGGTTCAAACGGCAATAGCCGCTCAATGGGTTGCCTGCCCGAAGCCGGCACTACAAAACCGCCAAGTTGAGTTGCCGCCAATAAGTTGCCTGCCTTATCTACTTCTACAAAATGGATAAAGATACCTTCGCCATAATCAGGGGTGGAGAAAACAAATGTGAGGCACCCATCCTTTAGCTCCAATATATGGCGCCTAGTATATACTATGAGCCTTTCTTTGTGGCGGCATATCTTAATGAAATCATCCAGCAGTATAGTGCTATCGGCAATTTGGAACATGATACTCCGGTCCCTTAAATTGAAAAAACGCGACAGCCCTGCCACCCATAAATCGCCATTGGCCGAGTCGGGTATGGCGAAGTTGCTGTTCAATGGCAGTTGGGTATTGGTGAGTACTGTGGTTTGATCATCCTTTATGATACAAAGGCCGCTGTTATGCGTACCAATCATCACCGTTCCATCGGACTGCTCAAATACATTGAGGGGTAGGGATGGAAGGCTATACTTATCGTAGATTTTTATCTCCTTGGTGCTGGCATCGTAATACGATACTTGCTTGTTGAAAGCGATGAACCAAAGCTTTCCTCTCTGGCCTTTAAATATGGCCAGCACATCGTTATCGGGCAGGCCATCTAGTACAGTGAAGGTTTTGAATTTGTACCCATCGAACCGGGCCACGCCTTGGCTAGTGGAAAACCATAGGTAGCCCAAGTCATCTTGCACCATAGAGTAAACCGTAGAGCTGGGTAGCCCATCGGCGGTGGTGTAATGACGATAATTGTATTGCTGAGCCTTTAGCGAACCAATGGCCAATAGCAGGAATAGTAGAGAAAGAAGCCCTTTTAGCCTCATTGGGTGTGGTATATTGGTTGATTAGTTGATTGGTTATTGGTTAAAACAACAGGGTCGTAACCAATCCCTATCCTTTGGAACGACTAATATACCAATTGAGACGGAGGATTGATAAAAGCCGCGGAATAATTGGTACTGATAGTAGCGTCTAAAGATTAGTAGTCTTAGATAAAAAATGGAGGCAATCCAACAAGTCAGGAACTAAGTTTCTATGCCCAGACTGCACCAATAACCAATAACCAATAACAAATATCCAATATCCAATCAACTGATTAACCAGTCAACCAATCAACCCATCTTCAGCTCAGGCCTTAAATACTGCCCTGTGTGGCTGCCTTTGGTATTGGCGATGTCTTCAGGGGTGCCAGTGGCTATAATGCGGCCACCGCGGTTACCGCCTTCGGGGCCTAGGTCAATCACATGGTCGCTTACTTTTACCACATCCAGGTTGTGCTCGATAACCAGTACCGTGTTGCCTTTATCTACCAGCTTCTGCAATACTTTCAGTAGCAGGCTTATGTCTTCAAAGTGCAAGCCTGTGGTTGGTTCATCGAGAATGTAGAAAGTTTTTCCGGTGTCTTTTTTGCTCAGTTCGCTGGCAAGCTTTACGCGCTGCGCTTCCCCGCCGCTTAGGGTGGTGGCAGCTTGGCCCAGGGTTACGTAACCCAAACCTACGCTCAATAGTGTTTTCAGCTTGCGATGGATGGCAGGTACTGGCTCAAAAAACTCCACGCCTTCGCGAACGGGCATCTCCAGCACGTCGCTTATCGATTTTCCTTTGTAGCGTACTTCCAGTGTTTCGCGGTTGTAGCGCTTACCCATGCAGGTTTCGCAAAGCACATGCACGTCAGGCAAGAAGTTCATTTCGATAATCTTCATCCCGCCGCCTTGGCATTCTTCACAGCGGCCGCCCTTTACGTTGAAGGAGAAACGGCCGGGCTTGTAGCCACGTATCTTCGCTTCTGGCAACAGGGCAAACAAGTTGCGTATGTCGCCAAACACCCCGATATAAGTAGCAGGGTTACTGCGTGGCGTGCGCCCAATGGGCGATTGGTCAATCTCGATAACCTTGTCAATATACTGCAGGCCATCTACCATATCATATTTCAATGGCTTTTGGCGGCTATTATACACGTGGTGCTTAAGGATAGGGTAAAGCGTACCGTTCACCAAGCTCGATTTGCCGCTACCGGAAACCCCCGTAACGCTCACCAACACCCCCAGCGGAATGCTTACATCGACATCCTTCAAATTGTGACCCTTTGCCCCGCGGATTACCAGGTGCTGCCCTTCGGTAGCCCTGCGGCGCTTAGCTGGTATGGCTATGGTCTTCTCCTCACGCAGGTATTTTGCGGTAAGAGTATTTTGCTTTAGGAATTCCTCGGGCGTGCCTTGGCCTACTACTTCGCCTCCCAGCCTACCGGCACCGGGGCCCATGTCGATTATGTAGTCGCACGCCATCATAATATCTTTGTCGTGCTCTACTACCAATACGGTGTTGCCTACTTCGGTTAGTTCGCGCAAGGCTTTTATTAAGCGGGTATTGTCGCGCTGGTGCAGGCCGATGCTGGGCTCATCCAATATGTACGTAACACCCACCAACTGCGAGCCTATTTGCGTAGCCAAGCGTATACGTTGGCTCTCCCCACCCGAAAGGCTACGGCTGCTGCGGTATAGGGTAAGGTACTCCAGTCCCACATCCAGCAAAAAGCCGATGCGCGAGCGTATCTCCTTCAGCAAATCGTGCGCAATGGCACGGCTGCGGTCATCAAGGCGTTCTTCAATGCCTTCAAACCACTTCATTAGGTCGCCAATATCCAAAGATGATATTTCGGCGATGTTCTTTTCGGCAACTTTAAAGTATAAGCTCTCTTTTTTCAAACGAGTACCGTTGCACTCAGGGCACGGCACTTCTTCCATAAACTCCTCGGCCCATTTGCGTAGGTTTTCGCTGCTGGTTTCGTAATAGCAGCGGCGTATCATGTTGTACACTCCTTCAAAAACAGTGCTATACGGCTCTATATCCTCCAATTCGGGCAATACGCCTTCTTCGTTGCCGTACAATATCACGTTCATTACCTTCTCTGGCAACTCCTTAATAGGCGCAGAAAGGTTGAACTTATACTTTTTGCTCAGGTCACGCAATGCGCGGAAGGCGTAGTTATCCCTCCATTCGCCCAAGGCCAATATGCCGCCCGTGTTTAGCGAAAGGTTATCATCCGGTATTACACTCTTCAAATCAATATCGTGTACACCGCCCAAGCCACGGCAATGCGGGCAGGCACCATACGGTGAGTTGAATGAAAATGTATTGGGCGAGGGGTCTTCGTAAGCCAAACCGCTCTCAGGGCACATCAGTTGTTTGCTGAACTGGTTTACCTTCTCGGTTTCATGATCCATAATCATCAAGAGGCCGTTCCCCATTTTCAGCGCTGCATCTATCGATGGTTTTAGGCGTTCTTTCACATCCTCACCCACAGCAAGCCTGTCTACTACCAACTCAATGTCGTGAATTTTGTAGCGGTCCACCTGCATCTTGTCTTTCAACTCCAAGGTCTCGCCATCCACCCGCACTTTTAAGTAGCCTTGCTTGCGTACCTTCTCAAATAGCTCTCGGTAATGCCCTTTACGACCGCGCACTAGTGGTGCAAGCACCACTATCTTCTTGTCCTTGTAGTTCTCTAGGATGTAATCCATTATTTGGTTCTCGGTAAAGCGAACCATCTTCTTGCCAGTCTCATAACTATATGCCACGCCAATACGCGCGTACAATAGGCGGATAAAGTCGTATATCTCAGTAACCGTACCCACCGTTGAGCGGGGGTTTTTGTTGGTGGTTTTCTGCTCGATGGATATTACTGGGCTCAGGCCCGTAATCTTGTCCACGTCGGGGCGCTCCATGCTGCCCAAAAACTGGCGCGCATAGGCACTAAAGCTCTCAATATAGCGGCGCTGCCCTTCGGCATATATGGTATCAAAAGCCAACGACGACTTGCCGCTGCCGCTAATGCCAGTAATTACTACAAATTGGTTTCGTGGCAGTGCCACGTCCACGTTCCGTAAGTTGTGTACCCGTGCGCCCCATACATTTAGGCGCTCAATCTCCACATCGCTTATGGCAGGTAAGGTTTCGTTCTGCATAGTTTTCAATAAGGTACTAACAAGGTTGTGCCTTGCTTAGTTCTCTAATTAATTTGAGTATTGCTGGTGTAAAAAAACGCAGCAATTTTAAATGCTTGATCTTAATAATCAAATGCTGCCATAGCGCAATAGCTTTCCAAATCAAGGATCGGTGTGCCAAATGCCCTTTTGGGAGGGTCAGCACGCGATACCTGAGGTGTTCCATCGAGTGTAAAGCTTGCCATCCATTAAAGTTACTTCGAAGTATTGAGTGCTGGGGTGGGTTATTCGCTGCTGTGGTCAATAATCCACCTTCACAGTTCACTACTGTACACCGTTTCTTTAGGTAAAAGTTAATGGCCTCCCCTATCACTCAAACAACACATACCGTTTCTTCAGCGTAGGGTCTTTTTCTTCGCTCTTGATGGTTTGCAGCGCTTTGTTCAGTTGTTCCACTATCATTTCGTAATCGGTACGCTCGCTAGGGGTAAGGATGACGCCGCTGCGGTCTATCTCCTTAACCTTGCTATCATCAGGTGCCAATATCTTGCGGTACTCTAGCATAGTATTGTATATGCCTTGTGTAGCGGCATAGCGCTCATACCAAAGGGCTGCGTTTTGGGCGAATATAATCATTGTAGGCAGCGCTTTTTTGACAACTACCGGCTTTGAGCGTACCATAAAATCGCCGTAATCATTCAAAATACTGTACTTCTCATAGCCCGAGCTCATCGGCAATTGCCTTTCGAAAAACTCTTGGTCTTCAGGATAGGCGAAATCCGCAAAAATGAAGGTAAGGGTAGTAACCAAGTCAGCATTCGTTTCACTACGGAAAATGGAGGCGCGCTTGTAGGCCATCTCGCTATCCAAAGCATACATGGCTTCCAGTGCGCGGGCAGTGGTTGCATAAAAGCGGTGGCTATTGAGCACATTCTCAAACACGGGCATCAATATTTCGTCTTCCAGCTTACCAAGTTTTACAATCGCATCGCCGGCCACTTCACTCTTAAGGTCGGTTTCGGCAATTACAATCAACATTTCTTGCAACTTACCGAAATCGCTCTGTGTTTTCTCAAAAGGTACTAAAGCAACGGCCACCTTGCGTATACCCCAAAATGGGTGCTGCAAGGCACTGTAAAACACCTCTTTAGCTTGCGCGTCATCATACTTTTTCGATAGGGCTACCAAAGCGTTGAACTGGGCGCGGTACTCCTTGGCATTACGGTATTGGTGCACATACTCAGCAGCGCTCATGTCGTCCTTAATTACGGCAGGCAGGGTATGTTTGGCATCAAATACCACCAGCAAAGGCTTTTGGGTGGTGGGTATGGTAAGGGTTTGCTCGGCTTTATCAACCACAAAACTTAGGCGATCCACGCGGTCGGCATAGTATACATCCACTTTTACGGGTAGGCGATAAATGGGCTTCTCGCCATCGGCTTGGGTTTGCTTTACGGCAAGCTGGTATTCGCCTTTGGCAGCATCATAGTTGCGGCCAAGCTCAAGTACCGGGTGGCCGGGTTTCAAAAACCACTGGTTGAAAAACCAGTTCCAATCTTGCCCACTCACTTTTTCTATCGCAAGGCGTAGGTCGTTTATCTCAACAGGCTGAAACTGATGTGTTTCCAGGTACATTTTGATGGCTGCAAAGTAAGCGTCATCGCCCAAGTAGTCGCGCAACAGGTTTAGCGTAAGGCCGCCTTTGTTGTAGCTATGCGCATCAAACATGTCCTCCTTATCTTCATAGTAGAAACGTATTAGCGATACCTGTTTGCTTTTCGCTTCGCCAAGGTAGCCTGCCAATTCATTTTTGCGGTGCTCTTCCGCTTCTAGTTTGCCATATTTATGCTCTATCCAAAGGTATTCGCCATAGTTGGCAAATGCTTCATTTAGCGGTAGGTTCGACCAAGATTCGCAGGTTACCAAATCGCCAAACCATTGGTGTATAAGCTCATGTGCAACAATATATTCGTAGTTGGCATCTTCCAGTTCTTTTTTGGTGCGCTGCACACCGCTAAAGTATACGTTGGCAGTTGTGTTTTCCATCGCGCCCGAAACGTAGTCGCGCACTACAATCTGCGCGTACTTCTCCCAAGGGTATTTAAAGCCAAGGCGCTCGCTAAAAAACTCCAGCATCTCAGGTGTGTTACCGAAAATGTCGCGGGCATATTGCTCGTAGGCTTTCTCTACATAATAGCTCACTTCCATACCCTTCCAGTTGTCGGTAACCTTAACAAACTCGCCAATAGTCATCATTACCAAGTACGGGGCGTGTGGTAGCTTTTGTTTCCAGTGGTCGGTACGGGTGCCGTTGCCGTTGTTTTTAGATGAAATGAGCAAACCATTCGACAAAGTGATGTATCCACTATCGGCAGTTATGTAGATGTCCTGCGTCATGTTTTGATTAGGCTTGTCGATGGTTGGGAACCAGCAAGAGCTGCTCTCTGTTTCGCCTTGGGTCCATATCTGGCGTGGCTTTCCGGGCTCTTTGCCCACAGGATTTATAAAGTAAAGGCCCTTATCGCTGGTGATGGCCTCGCTGCCACCTGCTTCTAACTCGTTGGGTTTGGCTATGTAGTCAATGTATACCTTTACGGTATCTTTGGCAGTATAGGCTTGAGGTAGGCGAATGTTGATTTTCTTCTTATCATAAGCATATTTAAGCGGCTCCCTTTTGCCTTTTACAAGCAAGCTCACTTCCTTAATCTCGAAGCCTTTTGCGTCCAGTACCAGCGAATCGGTGGCGTAAAACCATGGCAGCAACGTCAATTCAGCCTTGCCATATAGGTATTGCTTGGTGTAGTCGAAACTCACTTCCAGCTTGGTGTGTATTAGGTCGAATTCTTTGGTAGCAGCCTCGCGGTAGCCATCGTGGGCGGGCTTTACTACCACCTCATCCAGCACCACACGGCGCTGATCCATCGAGCTGCTGCCAGTGGTATCTTTAGTGCCTTTGCAACTGCCAATTAACAACACGAGCGCAAGGCTCCAAACGAAAAGAAACTTATTCATAGTCAGAGGATGTACAACATTCAACACCAATAGGCAACATAGCCTAGTGAGACCGCAAAAATAACCATATTTTTGTAGTTGGTTGATGGTCGACAGTCCATGGTCCACAGTTAATTACTGATTACGAGCTATTATCTGCTAAATAAGGCTATTGTGAAGCAGTCTTGTGTCTTGTGTCTCAAATCTTGTGTCTAAAACATGTACAAAGTAAAAGTAAACGGAACCCAGGAATATACCATCAATCGCCAACAGAACGATTTTGTGCTGGATGGCGAGTCCGTAGCATTGGATATTGTGAGCACGGGCGAAGATGCCTACCATGTGCTGCACAACAACCAGTCTTACCGCATTAGGGTAATTGAGGTGAACGCTGCCGAAAAGAAGCTAACCATAAGGGTAAATGGAAACGACTATACCCTCGAAGTAAAGGATCAATACGATGTGCTGCTCAATCAACTTGGGCTGAGCAACCTTGCCGCATCCAAAATAAACGACATTAAAGCACCCATGCCGGGCCTAGTGCTGAAAATAAACGTAACCGAAGGCCAAGCCATCACGAAAGGCGAGCCCATGCTGGTATTGGAAGCCATGAAAATGGAAAACGTACTAAAGGCCCCCGCCGATGCGGTGGTTAAAGCTATCAAGGTTCAAAAAGGCAATGCCGTGGAGAAAGGGCAAGTGCTGGTGGTGTTGGAGTAGTTTTTTCCCTCACCCAGCCTCTCCCTAAGGGAGAGGAGCTTTTAAAGCCTCGCCTACGGCTCGTTATTAAATGTCTGTTTTAGAAATCGTAGCCCAAACTTCTTGCCGAAGGCAAGCAGTTACAAGTCCCTCTCCCTCAGGGAGAGGCTAGGTGAGGGATACATAACACAAGCTTTTCAATGCTCAAACTTCGTAACCCCACCCGAAACGATAAATTTCATAATGTCGGCGGTGTTGGCATCTATGGGGGTTACGTCCTCCATTTTTACGATAAACAGGTTGCCTGAGAAGTTGTAGGAATGCGGTATATATACTGATACCATGCCCTCAATGCCCAAATGGCTGAGGTCGGTTTCGGTAATAAAGCCCAGGCGTTGTAGGCTTTCGTTGCCGCCCATTTTAATGAGGGCGGCCTTGTTGAATTTGCGGTCTTCGCTTACAAATGCGGAAAAGAAATCTTTGATGGAAGAATAAACAATCTTGACCACCGGTATATGTGAGATTCCTTCTTCCAGTATGATGAAGATTTGTTTCAGGAGGGTGCCGCTTAGCGCGCCGATGAACATGATGAGCACGGTGCCCAGCACAATGCCCAACCCCCAAAAGCGGACATTGAAAACGTATTGTATCCAGTCGTTTATGGTATCATCGATAAAGGAAAAAAGGCCCCAAATAATATAGATGGTAAGCCCTACCGGTGCTAAAAGCAGTAGCCCCTTGAGCAGATACCCAAATAACCTTCTGCTGATGGATGGTTTATTCTTCATGGTATACAAATATACTCCTAAAAGGCATGATTTGCGGTTTTAAACCTAGGCAAGTTACTATCGTTTAGAAAGCTCAATAGCCGCCAATACCACCGCACAAGCCTTCCGAATCTCTTCCTCTGTAATAATCAACGGTGGCGCAATGCGCAAGCAGTGGGGCGCAAACAGAAACCAATCAGTAACCACACCATGCTCAATACAAGTATCAATTATCTTCTTGTTAGTATCGAAGCTATCGAACTCCAAGGCGATCAACAAACCCTTACTATGGAACGATTTAATGGCAGGGTGCACCAACAATTCCCTGAACAATTCTTCTTTGGCAGCCACTTCGGCAATATAATTTTCTGCCAACAATACCTGCAAAGTAGCTAGCGAAGCCGCGCAGCTAACTGGATGGCCGCCGAATGTAGTAATATGCCCTAACACCGGCCCATGTTCAAATACGCGCATCAACTCACGACTCGCAATAAACGCCCCAATCGGCATGCCGCCGCCCATGCCTTTAGCGCACAGCAGCACATCGGGCACAATGCCCAATTGCTGAAAGGCAAATAGACTGCCCGTGCGGCCAAAGCCCGTCTGTATCTCATCCAGTATCAATAGTGCACCCACCGCGGTACAGCGTTCGCGTAGCTGTTGTAGGAAATCCAAGCTCGGCACCGTTACGCCCGATTCGGCCTGTATCGGTTCCACTATTACGCAGGCTGTTCGGTGGTTTATTTCGTGCAATTCACTGGTGTCATTGTATTGCAGCATTTTGCTACCCGGTATCAATGGACGATAGGCGTTCTTGAAATACTCGCTACCGATAACGCTCAATGCCCCTTGTGTGCTGCCGTGGTAGCTATTAGCAAAGTGTACTACATCGGGCTTGCCAGTATAGCGTTTAGCCAGTTTAAGCGCACCCTCGGCAGCTTCGGCACCGCTATTTACTAAGTATACACTGTTCAGGGTTTCGGGTAGCTGTGCCGTTAATGCCTCAGCTAGCTTTACCTGCGGGCTATGTACAAACTCGCCATAAACCATCAGGTGCATAAAGGTTTCGGCCTGCTTCTGCACCGCGCTTACTACTGCTGGGTGGCAGTGCCCCAAGCTGCTTACGCTTATGCCCGCTATCAAATCGATATATTCCTCTCCCGCTGGCCCATATAAGTACACGCCTTGGGCACGCTCCACCTCTAGCAATAGCGGTGCTGGCGAGGTTTGCGCCACATGATCGAGAAACAATTGCCTATGTGTGCGGGTCATGGGGCAAAGATAGTGAATGGACGATGGACCAAGGACAAAGGACTATGGTGAGTGATGAGGAAATTAACTTTTTGGGAAGGAGCGTCCCATAACACACGCCCCAACGGGGTACTATAATTGTAGCGGAGTGGCACCGCCCTCCGTACGCCATGCGTTTCCGGAAACGTGTTAAGTACATAGGGCGGAAAAGCCCTATGCCATTGGTACAAGACCCCGTTGGGGAATCCGTAATGCGGTACGTCAGCCTTAGGCTGAGCACAAGAATGCTAGCGGGGGGCCTTTTCGCCCTCCGCACACTATGCGTTTCAAGAAATGAGTTTCGGAAATCACTTCCCTTTCAACTGCTCAAACACCCCCATTAGCGATGCAGCATCCTGCATGCCCTGTAATTTGGCACGCAGTTCCAGGTTGTAAATGATGGCCGTGGTGGGCAGCTTCAGTTGGTTGTTGTGCACTGCCAGCAGCTCTACAAACTGGTGGGTACCGCGAGCGGCTGGCTTAGAATATACCTCGCCGAAGAAGGTAATCGGGTTCGGGTCATCAGTATTCATGCGCAGGCAATAGTAGTTTTTATTGAGCTCAGCTATAATGGCCGGATCTTTAAAGGTAGTTTGCTCCTGCACTTTGCAGAATTTACACCAATCGGCGGTAAAGAAAACCAGTATCTGCTTTTCCTTTTTGGCCATGCTGTCGGGCAGGGCTTCAAAGGTGGTCCAATTAAGGGTTTGCGCCGAGAGCGATGCGGCAACAAGCGCCATTGTTAATAGTAAAACTAGTTGCTTCATTTTCTCAACGTATAACGTACCCCTAAAAAACCGCGGATGCCCTGGTTACTGGCAAACACATAACTCGGGTCGAAAGTTAAGGCATTTGGATTACTTGCGGTAGGGGTCACGTTGCCATTTTGGTCAAATTGCACCTCTTTGTCAAACGGGTCGTGCGCGCGGGCGATGCTGTTAGCGGGCGGCGTGTAGTTCAGCAGGTTTTTTACACCGCCATATATTTCCCAACCTTTCTTAAAGCGTTTAGTAACCTGTATATTCTGTATGCTAAACCATGGCGAGTAAGCGGCACGGTTATCCAGCTCGCTCAGCAGCGGCAACCGCATAGGGCCGTATAGGTTGCCTGTGTAATCAATGCTGAAATCAATTTTGGCGAAAGTATACCCAATGTTCCATACACCCGTAAACTGCTCCGTAAGCAACTGCCTGCGCCAAGTGTTGTTCTCCTTAATCGATACATCCATGGCCGTAAAGCCCGCCAAACCGGTAAAACCTTTGTAGGTAACATCGATGTTCAACGAAACGCCCGTGGACTGTGAGAAGCCATCCAGATTGGCATAGATAATCTGGTTAGGGTTAGTCTCATAATCCGGAATGATGCGGTTGGTAAAATACGTGTACCAAGCCGTGGCATCCAACCCGATGTAAACGCCCTTGGGGGTAAAGATTTTCCGCACATAGTTGATGTTGCCGTTCCAGCTAGTTTCGGGCTTTAGTGCCTCGGTAAACACCACTTCGCGGGCACCGGTAAGGGCGGCGTGGTCTTCGGTAAACACGTTGGCTACTCGATAGCCATTGCCCGCACTCAGGCGTAGCACATTGTTCTTGTTTTTGGAGCTCCACTTATAGTTAATGCGAGGGGTAAAGATGCTGCCATGGATGCTGTTGTAGTCATAGCGCACGCCCAGCAGCACCTTGTTTTGCTCGTTAATATCAATCTCATCCTGCACAAACAACCCAGGCAGATAGATAACGGAAGGGTTATCCGTAACCACATCAATCTCTGCCGTGGCGGGCGTATTGTCGTTGTAATAGGTATAGCGCAAGGTAGCACCCACTAGCAGGTTTTGTTTTTGACCGACCTCTTTGTGCCAAGTAAGCTGCCCGAAGGCGATGTATTGCTGGGCATTGTACTTGGTAGTGCCGTAGTACGAATCCTGTTGGTGCCCGTTGGCGCTTATCTGTAGGTTGATGA
The DNA here is from genome assembly GCA_027483645.1 of Sphingobacteriales bacterium. Lineage (GTDB taxonomy): Bacteria > Bacteroidota > Bacteroidia > Chitinophagales > CAIOSU01 > CAIOSU01. Next base: position 310,261 of record JAIXUD010000002.1, on the reverse strand, counting down.
TTTCTTTTACGGGCAATTGGTATATGCCGAACAGCTCCCAGCGGTTGGTAAGGATGCTTTCGGCATAGATGCTGTCACCGCCGCGATATTCCGGTGTCCAGTTCATTTGTCCACCCCAGCGGTTTTCGTACACGTACCGTCCTGCTATAGAAAACTGGCGGTTGTGCTTCCGCTCGAAACTCCATTTGTTAAACACCGATACCCGATTTTGCAGCGTAAGGTCAGTAAAGCCGTCGCCGTTGATATCAATGGGTACTTGGTAATTGAAATAGTTAACCCCCAGCAGCGAATAGGCCTTGTTGCGCAAGTTAAACTTCACGCTTAGGTCGCTGTTCACCTCGCCCCAACTGGTGGCAAACACATCCGCTGAGAAAATCGGTGCAAAGGATGGTTTTTTGGTAATAATATTGATAAGCCCGCCCACCGCTTCCGAGCCATAGAGCGTAGATGCCGGGCCTTTCACAATCTCTACCCGCTCGATAAGGCTTTGCGGGATGCCCGTAAGCCCGTAAACGGTGGATAGGCCGCTTACGATGGGCATACCGTCAATTAGTACCATGGTATAAGGCCCTTCCAAGCCATTGATGTGGATGTCCCCCGTGTTGCAAACATTACAGTTAAGCTGGGGCCGCACCCCATTCACGTTTTGCAACGCTTCGAAGATGGATGGCGTAGGGTTGGCTTCGAAGAACTTATGGGTATACACCTCTACCGGCACGGCACTCTCCATTTTGCTCATCTCCGTCATCGTGCCCGATACCACCACTTCGCCCAGCGCCGCCGCCGATTCTTGCAATACAAAGTGGATGGTGGCGTTAGGCTTGTTGGGTGACAGGGTTACTTTGCGTGTTTGCGTTTCGTAGCCAAGGATGGATACCTGCAACTGGTATTCACCATATGGCACACTGGATATTTGATACCTTCCAGCACTATCAGTGGATGCGCCAAAAGTAGTACCCGCTAGCCCCACATTCGCCAACGCTAGCGGCTGTCCGTTGCTGGTAACCGTACCGATAATGGTTTGGGCTTTAAGCGGACTTAAGCTAACGGTTGTGATCAGTATGATAATTATAATTTGCCGCACTAAATTTATTTTTAGATAAGGCTAAAAATACAAATTCTTGTGAAATATTTTTTCGTGGATAATATTTTTTTCAATTTACAGTTCTTAGCAAAACTCAGCCATGCGTCTATTCTGGATACCTATTTTGTTATGCTTGGGCTGTATGAATACTACACCGCCAACAACAGAAGCTCCGACGCGGCCTATACCCAAGCGCGATAGTGTTGTTTCAACGATAGTTAATGCAGAGGTTATTGATAGTCCGCCTGCACCTAAGCGAATCAACGATTTTGTAAGTAATGACTCTTACACGAAGTGGCATGTACAACCAAGGGAGAAGAGCAATTATTTGTGTGAGGTAAGTCTTCATAAAGATTTCATCATTCATTGGTTTCACGGCCAATGCCTATATCATTATTTTACTTATTCTAACCCAGACACTATTTTGCAAATATGGTCTTATAAAACGGATTGTCTGTTGGATATGGACTTTCTGGAGAAAAGCTATGGATTAAAAGATTATCCTAAATCTCGGGATGGTTTTGCCATGTACACATTGCACAATGACACTACGTTAAAAGTAGATTATGGATATCCTGAATGGGTAAAGAAGGTAAACCAAGTGGCGGGCGACTCCATTTTCCCAACCTACTACTATCTTTCACAGGATTTGTAGGATGCCCACCATACGCCCATACCGCCCCACCGATATAGAAGCCATCTACCAGCTCTTCTACCATAGCGTTCATGAGGTGGCAAGGAAGGACTACAGCCCGCAGCAATTAGCAGCCTGGGGTAAGCCGGAACGTAATACCCAACGATGGGACGAAGGCTTACTCCTTCAAAAGGTTTGGGTAGCCGAAACGGATGGTGAAATTTCTGGCTTTATTAGCCTAAAACCGGAGGATGGCTATGTGGACTTTCTATTTGTGCACCACCTGCACCAAGGCAAAGGCATCGCGTCGTTACTATTGCAAGCCTTGGAAGCCGAAGCCCGCTTGCTGGACATCCCCCAACTCACTACTGATAGCAGCCTTACCGCCCGACCGTTCTTCCTCAGCAAAGGGTTTTATTTGCAAGAAGAGAACATCAAAACCGTGAATGGGGTGGAGTTTTTGAATAGCAGGATGGGGAAAATCTTGTCTTAAAACCCACGCCAATACTCACTTCGTGAACGACAAAACTATTAACCACTAAGCACACGAAGAAAAGAACCACAGAGAACACTAAGTACATATTACGGGCTTTGTTACCTTCGTGCTTTCCTTGGTGCCCTTTGTGGTTAAAACACGGATTGCGGGATTATATCTCTCATAACCCGCATCATAACTCATTTCGTGAACGACAAAACTCAAGTCTGAAGCAGTCCCATCGCCAAAGGCAAGGCAAGCTATGGTCCTTCGTCCTTGGTCTAAACAATGGCACAATATTTTCAATAACCCCAACAAGTAGCGGCAATTAGCGTATTGTATTAATACCTGCCTTCCACTGTTGCTTTCCAGAAAATACTGTGCGAAACCACACCACATATACGCTCGTAATGTTGCTGCTATTACTTTCGGCAACAATGGCGCAAGGGCAAATAAACCCCTTGAACGCTCACCGGGAGTATGCCCATTCGGTAGGGAAATTTGGGTATCAAACACTCACCCTGCACCCATCCAACCTCGCGCTCAAAAGTCCGCAAGGCAACCGCTTTAGTTTGGGCTTCTTCCAGACGGAAACGATGATTTATAGCGAGGAAATCAAGCGCAACCTCTTTCACAGGCGTATGGGTTACCAAACCAATCATGGCGAGATAAACACTCCTAAAGACGAGTCTCTTACCATCCGTAACATACTGGGTCAACAGTTTAGTGCAAATATGGAAGTTACCCATTTGGGGTTCTCATTCCACACCAAAAAGGCTGGCAGCTTCGGGATTAACATCCGCAGCAACATTAATTTCGAAACGGATTTTAATGACTTTGCCAACGAGGTATTGTTTCAGGGCGATGGTTTTGCCAATTATATCGACACGGTTGTAGGTATCATTTTGGCCAATATGGATAATGGCAAGGTGAACGAGAAGAAGGTGTTTGAACTGCTGGAAGACAGCTACCTGAAGATAAACATAACCCACGAGGTTAACGTAGGCTATGCCCACGAGCTATATAAAAGCAGTAAGCACACCTTACTGGGCGGTGTAAAGTTGGGCTATGTATATGGCCAGGCAGACTTGGCGCTACGCTTTAATGAGGGCGACATACGTGGCTACGTATCGCGCATACCCTATTTAAGGCAAGACCTGGGCGCAATTAACCTGCCCGATGACATCAACAGCCGCACCCGTAGCGGGCATGGGTTCAATTTCGGCTTTGGGGCTACTTGGTTATATAAGGATAAGGCCCGTGTTGCCCTGTCGTTAAACGATTTCGGTTTGATAAAATGGCCAGTAAACCCTGTAATGATACGTGAGAACTTAAGTGATAACATTGATCTGGAAAACGGCTTAGAAACTGCCTTCAACGACTTGATAGCCGATGGTATATTCTACTATAAGGGTAGTGAGAAAAATATTGAGTGGCTACCCGCCAAGTTGATTTTGGGAGCCTCTTATAAAGTTCACCCGCGGGTTACGCCTTACTTTGATTTGATTGCCCCACTCAACCAATCGCCCAAAAACTTCACGGGTCCAGTAATTGGCATTGGCGCAGAGGTAAATGGCTGGGATAAGGTGTTCCTCCGCACAGGCCTTTCCTTTAGCGAGGTGCGGGTGGTAATGCCAACGTACGTAAACGTATTTGTGGGCAAGAATAACGGCTACGAAATAGGTGTAGGCTCCGCCGACTTATTAAGCTACTTCATCGCCGACCGCGATTATTTCCAATTTGCCACAGGGCTGTTCAGGTTTCATTTCTAATTAGTATCAAGATGTGAGCCTGCCTGTCGGCAGGCAGGTATCAAGTATCAAGTACACAAATCTTAACCGCAACGAACGCGAAGTAGATTGATTGATAACTCGCCCTGAAGGAGCCACAAGAATTGACAGAATCCATAAGTGGCAGTTATTTTGCAACTCATGGTATCTAATGAAGCAGTCTTGATAATAAAACAAAAAAATCCCCCACCGTATGCACAATGGGGGATTCATAGGTCGTAGTAATATCTCTATTAAAGTAGGGCTTTCAATTTTTGCTCAAGCACGGCTTTAGGCACGGCGCCCACTTGCTTGTCCACTACTTCGCCACCTTTGATAAACAAAATGGTAGGGATGTTGCGGATGCCATATTTGGCAGAAATACCAGGATTGTCGTCCACGTTTACTTTGCCTATTACGGCCTGTCCTGCATATTCATTAGCAAGTTCTTCCACGAATGGTCCTACCACGCGGCAAGGTCCACACCACTCAGCCCAAAAGTCAACTATTGATACTTTATCAGAACTAAGTACTTCCGTCTGGAAGTTGGAATCGGTCAATTGTAACGCCATGTTATTGTTATTTTTTTTACGGAGTACATAAATAAGGTAATACAACCAATTAATCAAATTGGGGTGTAGAAAGTTCCCATAATTGTAGTTACGGGTTAAGAGTTAAGGGTTGCGAGTTGGTTTTTAGATTTTATGTTCTTTTTGAAAAGAGCCTATTATGTAGATGATAGCAATTGCTTCATTTCGAAATTAACCCGTAACTCGTAACTCGCAACCCGTAACTTTGTAGCCATGAGTCTCTCCACCCTGTCTGCCCGCGAAGTGCCCCGCATCAAAGCCTTGCTGGATACTAAGTTGGCGGAGTACAACTGTCCTTCTTTTATCGAGCTAGACCCTATTAGCATACCTCACCGCTATACTAAGGTTGAGGATGTGGAAATTATGGGGTTTCTGGCGGCGGTATTGGCTTGGGGCCAGCGCAAAACCATCATCAACAAATGCTTGGAGCTGGAGCGGCTATTTCAAGGTGCACCCCACGAATTTATGCTGCACCATACTGATAATGATTTAAGGACGCTTACCGAGTTTAAGCACCGCACCTTTAATGCTACCGATTTGCTGTATTTCGTGGAGTTCCTTAAGCATCACTACCAACAGCACAGCAGTCTTCAAACCGCTTTTAGCAGACACCTTGCACCAACGGATGAGCATATTGGCAAGGCATTGGCTGGCTTTCACAACGATTTTTTTAGTTTGGAGGATGCACCACACCGCACCAAAAAGCACATACCCACACCGGTGCGGGGCTCATCATGCAAGCGGTTGTGCATGTACCTGCGCTGGATGGCACGCAAAGACCCTAATGGCGTAGACTTTGGCTTGTGGCACGATATAAAACCCAGCCAATTGCTATGCCCGCTAGATGTGCATGTGGAGCGTGTAGCCCGCAAACTGGGCCTCATTACTCATAAGCAGACCAACTTTAATACCGTGCTGGAGCTAACGGCCAACCTGAAACTAATGGATGCTGAAGACCCCGTGAAATACGATTTGGCGCTATTCGGTATGGGCGTAATGGAACGCATATAGGTATTTATGCTAATCATTTATCAAGTAAACCATTTTTTGTTACATTTACCGCCGCATTAATTGCTCCGCGTTGCCAGAAGACATAATAAACGAGACTATTACACTTTTGGCGGGCGACCTAGCTATTGACCGCACCGACCTACCAGCATTCAATAACGAAGCCGAAGGGTGGGAACAGTTGAAGCGTATAGTAGCCAACAAGATTTTTTACTTGATGGAAAACGATGCCGACCAGTTGAAGTACTTGCTGTACCGGTTGGATATAAATGAAATGAAGGTAAAGGCTGTATTAGCCAATGCTTCTTTTTCGGAGGCTGCTGAAGGTATTGCGGAGTTGATATTAATAAGAGAAATGGAAAAGGCCCGCACGCGGCAGCAATACCGCGGTAATGGCGATTGGTTGGATGTTTAATTTAGGATAATTGTTAACCAAAATAGCTTTTGAGAGAATGTTCACCTTCAGCGACCTCGAGTTGTTAGGGTTGCTATTGGGTAGCATTTTCTTAGTAATTATTTCACTACGCCTGTTTAGGGTGATGGAGAAGAACGATTGCCCCCAGTGCGGCGGCAAGCTTACCCGCAAAAAACGCAATACTGGCGACCACGTAGTGATAGCATTTACCCTAGGCCTACTGCCATTTAAAAGGTATAAGTGCATACAATGCGGCTGGGAAGGCCTACGCTGGCGCAAGCAACATGAGGTGAATAAAGGGCCGCGGCCTTAAATAAATAATATGGCTTTTGCCAGGCTATTTCCGCCTGTCTCGCCCATCATACACCAACCTCTCGAGTACTGAGGTAATAAGGGCCAAGATAAGGCTGCCCAGTAAGGCCCACCAGAAGCCATCTACCGCAAAGCCATCGAGCATACTGCCCGCCAGCCAAAGTATCAAGGCATCTATTACCAATAAAAACAACCCAAGGGTAAACACGGTAATGGGGATGGTAAGGATAACCAACAAAGGCTTAAGCAACGTGTTGAGCACCGCTAATACTACCGCAACAATAATGGCCTGCCAAAAATTATCCACAGTAATGCCTGGTAAAATGGCCGCTAAGGCATAAACCGCTAGGCCATTGAGCAAAAGTTTAATAAGCAACTGCATACGGTATCAGTTTTAGATTTTCTCTTTCGGTTCAAAATCGGGTACTTCCCATACATCGCCCCAAAGGCTTTGGCCGCCATCTACATAAATGGTTTGCCCAGTAATATAGTTGGATAGCGGCGAGGATAAAAACAACGCCAAGTGCGCCACTTCATCGGTTCCGCCGAGGCGTTTCATCGGTATTTTTGATTCAAGGCCCTTGAGCAAATCGGGCGGATATTGGTCGAGGCCAGTGCTTTTTATGATGCCCGGTGCAATGGCATTCAAGCGGATGTGGTAGGGTGCCCACTCCACCGCTAGGGTTTTGGTAAGGTTGTCCACCCCCGCACGCGCAGCACCAGTATGCGCCATGCCAGGAAACCCACGCACTATGTTGGCAATAATATTGACAATAACCCCTTCCTTTTGTGGCATAAAAAACTCCATGGCAAAGGTTTGGCTCATCAGCCAAGTGCCGGTAAGGTTGGTTTCTATTACAGCGTTCCAACCTTTCGGGGCTATCAGCTCTGCGGCAGACGGGAACTGCCCACCGGCATTGTTCACCAATACATCCAGCCTGCCGGTTTGTTCTTTTATGTTTTGTGCTGCCGCCTTAATCGACTCCACATCGCGGATGTTCAACTCCAGATAGCGGCAGTCGCCTATTTGGCCTAATTCTGTTAATGCGTTCTCCAGCTTTTCCAGTTTGCGCGATGCTATAAACACCGTAGCGCCCAGTTGTAGGTATTGCTTAGCGATGGCCTTGCCAATACCGCTGCCGCCGCCCGTTACCAATATGGTTTTGCCCGCAAAAAGATTAGGTTGATACATGAAAAGTTGGTGGTTGGTGCAGAAACGAAGATACCATTTTTAGATTTAGACACAAGATGCCAGACACAAGACACAAGACAATCTCATTCTGTGTTTTTCCGTGCCTTTTTCCGTGTTCTCCGTGGTTAAAAGAAGCACAAAATTACAACCTTGAGAACTCTGCATGTTCTTTAATGCGCTTGATTTGGGCGCGGTGGTGGTCAACATGCTCATAGATGAAGCGTAGGGTTTGCTCTAGGTTGAAACGGCCCATAAACGGGTGCTTAAACAGTAGCTTCTCGGCAGAATCTTTGTCAAATTCATCCAAAAACGCACGCCACTCATCGCGTAATGCATCCCATTCTGCCTCAATGGCCTTAAACTCATAATACTCCCGCGGTTGAAATTGAGCCGCCTCTGGCGCCTCAAATTTTACAGGCAGGCGCAAAAAGCTGTTCAATAGGGCCAAACGAAGGTCGGATGTAAGGCCGCCTTTCTCCAAATCATCAATGCCCAATACCTTCTTACTCATGTAGGTAAGGCCATTGCGCTCCGCAGTCATCAGGTGGTCAAACACCTCCAGCAGGCTCCATTGGTCGGTTCCCGGTCGCCAAGTCTGTTGTACATTGGTCAGTCCACGAACCTCGCTCAGTATATCTTTTCGCTGCTTTTCTAGCCGCTCAAACTCTTTTTCTAATACCAGTATCATTGACCGGAGTATTTAGTCTTGAATTTTTCGTTCAGCTCCTGTTGGTGGTCGGCAAGTACTACCTCACGCCCTTGTATGTAGGCAGCCTCAATAATGTTGGTGCGCATATCCAGCGCATCGCCCTGGCTTATGAACAAATTGGCATCCTTTCCAGTTTCCAATGAGCCCGTAAGCTTATCGATGCCTAGTATTTTGGCGGTGTTCAGGGTTATGGCACTCAAAGCCTGCTCCTTGGTAAGTCCGTAAGCGGCAGCGCTGCCTGCATGAAACGCCAAGTTGCGCTGCTCCCAGCTTCCCCAAATGCTCAAGCCCACCAAAACACCTTCTTGTTGCAACAAATATGGCAATTTAAATCGGATATCGATGTCCTCCTCAGGTGCGCCGGGTAATGCATGGGTGTTACCCAGCAATACTGGCACATTGGCCTCCTTCAATTGCTTGGCTACCCTCCAACTATCTTCGCCGCCTACTATCACTATCTCGATACCAAATTCTTTCTTAAAATCAAGCGCATGCAGTATCTCACGGCTACCATCCACATGTACCAGTACCTTGCGGGTGCCATTAAAAAGGCCTTTCATCGCTTCCAGCTTCAGGTTGTAAACGGCAGGCTTGTCTATCTGCGCATAGGCTTGGGCTTCTTTTAGGAAGTCGCGCAGGTTCTGGATGTTAGTATCGTATTCTTTGTTCTGCTCTACTGGGCCAGGTTCTGCCCACCAGCCAGTGCGGCGGTACATGGCTGGCCAGTTAAGGTGTATGGCCACATCGGTTTTGTAGGCGGCATCTTCCCAGTTCCATGCATCCAATTGTACCACGCTCGAAGTACCCGGTATGGTACCACCTTGCGGAGCCACTTCGGCCAACAAAATGCCATTGAAACGTAGGGTCGGGATTATTTTACTATCGGTATTGTAAGAAATGATGGAGCGCACGTTAGGGTTAAGGTCGCCTGTTTCGGCAAAGTCGCGGGTAGGGCGCACGGCATCTACTTCGGTAAGGCCCAAAATGGTGTTGGCGGCAATAAAGCCTGGGTATACATGCTTGCCTTTGCCATCAATAATCTTGGCCCCAGCAATCGGCTGGTAGTTAGCCTGCGGACCAGTTGCCACAATCTTCCCCTTATCGAAATGGATAAACCCGTTCTCGATAACTTGCCCATTGCCCACGTGTATAGTAGCACCGGTGATAACGATAGGCTGCTGTTGCGGCCCGCCAGGCACCGTTTGCGCCCCCAGCAAAGCCGAGTAGCAAACTAATAAGAGGAGGATAAGATTTTTCATTGTTTATTGAAAGTTTACAAATGTGCAAAAATTTGGGGATAGTAGGGTGTGCCTTTTTTGGGGTATAGTTATTTACTCTTTCCGCTCGAAATACCAATACGTATCCTTCTCGTTCCTTTCTGGTGTGGCGGCGGGTATTTCATCCAAGCGCTTAGCAAAGTCCAGCTCGCGCAATACTTCACGGATGGGGTAGCCCTTGCGGTGGTCTTTTTTGAAGATGCCGGCGGCAATAAAACTGGGCATTAGGTCCTTGGCCGGTACACGCGTGGCTTCCGGGTTCTGTTCAAAGTATTGGGTAATGGCTGCGTTTATCTTGTCTATCATAGGTAATCTGTTAATGTATTTTCAATCTTTTATAGCCTTTCGCCATGTTTTAACCACAAAGGACACTAAGAAAAAAAATCACAAAGGTCACTAAGCCCGTATTATGTACTTAGTGTTCTTAGTGCTTTTACTTTGTGTACTTAGTGGTTAATCTACCCTCCACTCACGCACTCTCAATGCCCATGCCCTTCATGCTCTTCGCCGAAGCCTTCTAAGCCTTCCATGTCATCGCAATGCCAAAGCTTTTGGGTCTTTTTGACTGGCTTTTGGGTATGGGCACCGCCTTTTTTGGCGTTGATCATTTCCTGTATCAGGCGGTTTCGCTCGGCGGCTAGGTCTTTGCGCAGTTGCTCGTCGCGCAGCATCTCATAGAAGGCGATGCCATCTATAAACGTAAACTCCACCTTCGCGTAAATAGAAAGCGGGTTGTCGCTCCACAGTACCACGTCGCCGTCTTTACCAGCTTCTACTGTGCCTAGGCTGCCATCCAAATGAAGCATTTTAGCAGGGTTTAGGGTTACCATCTTCCAGGCTTCCTCTTCGCTCATGCCGCCATACTTCACGCTTTTGGCAGCTTCTTGGTTTAGGCGGCGGCCCATTTCGGCATCATCGCTATTGATGGCGGTAACCACACCCACCGCACTCATGATGGAGGCGTTGTAAGGGATGGCGTCCAACACCTCCATTTTATAGGCCCACCAGTCGGCAAACGTGGATGCAAAGGCACCGTGTTTCTTCATCTTGTCGGCCACTTTATACCCTTCTAGTATATGCGTAAAGGTGTTCACCTTAAAGCCGAAGCGCTCGGCCACTTTCATCAGCATGTTTATCTCCGATTGCACGTAACTATGGCAGCTGATAAACCTTTTGCCTTCCAGTATTTCTACCAATGCTTCCATTTCCAAATCTTTGCGCGGTGGCTCTATGCCAGCTTTGGTTTTTGGGGTGAGGGCATTGTAGCTTTTCCAAGAGGCGGCATAAGCTTGTGCTTGTAGAAAGTGGTCGGTAAATACCTGCTCCACGCCCATGCGGGTTTGCGGGAAACGGCTCACATTGTCTTCGCCCCAGTTGGCTTGCTTTACGTTTTCGCCTAGGGCAAATTTGATAAAGCCCGGCGCATTTTCAATCTTCATCAACTCTGGCGCATAGCCCCAGCGCAGCTTTATCAATGCCGATTGGCCGCCAATCGGGTTTGCCGAACCATGCAGCAGTTGCACGGTAGTAACCCCACCAGCCAATTGGCGGTAAATGTTAATATCCTCGGAGTTTACCACATCAGAGATGCTAACCTCGGCGCTGCTAGCCTCGGTCCATTCATTCACGCCTGAAGAAATGGCGATGTGCGAGTGCTCATCAATAATACCATTGGTAAGGTGCTTGCCCGTGCCATCAATCACCCTATCCACCCCTGCAGACGATAAGTTGCTACCCACTTGGGCTATTTTGCCATTCTTCAACAGTACATCGGTGTTCTTCAAAATGCCTTGTGCTGTGTTGGTCCACACCGTGGCATTTTTAATCAATACGGTTTGCGCCTTAGGCAGCGAGTCCCAACCATAGGCCATAAATGGATAAGTGATGCTCTTGGTAGTAAATACTATCGTTTTAGTACTATCTGTTTTAGGCTTACTGGTATCAGGTATAGCTGCTATATACTCGGCCATCCAATCGGTCCATATGCCACCAGGTACTACGGCTTTACCGCTCCATACCTTACCTTGTATAAGGCCGCTGAGGCGGGTTACCAAGGCGCTGTCGCCAGTAAGGGTATAGTTTAGGGTAACCAATTGCTCTTTGCGGGTAAAGGTTACCTTGGTTTTGCTGGTATCGCCCTCGCTGGTTTTAATGATGATTTCGGGTGCATTGGGTTTGCCGGTAATTTCCAAAGTATAAGTTTGGGTGCCAACTGCTAGCTTGTACTTACCACTCAGGTTCTCGGCATTCTTAGGGTTGATGGAGTATTTGTTGCCCTGCACCCAGTGCTCTACTATTTGGCTTTCTTTCTTGAAAATGGGGCCATTGGTTACCAAAAAGTTGGCCCACTTCCCGTTCTCCAAGCTACCGGTTTGGTCGTATACGCCCAATAGTTTTGCAGGGGTGGCGGTTAATGCTTGCAGTGCTTGTTCTTCGGTAAGGCCGTACTGTATGGCTTTTATTACCTGCTCCAAAAATTTGGTTTTATCTTCCAAGCCCGCAGCGGTAAAGGCGAATTGGATGCCTTCTTTTTGCAGGAAGTAGGCATTTGCAGGCGCCAATTCCCAGTGTTTCATTTCGGTAAGGCTTACGTTCAACGCATCAAATGGGTCTTCCGCGTCATATGGCTTAGGGAAGTTTACCGGAATAATCATTGCGGCATTGGTAGCCTTCAGTTCTTTGTAGCGCTGGTACTCGGTGCCGTTACCTATCATTATATACTGCACACCGAAAGCGTCGCCTATCTTATCGGCCCTCAAAGCGTTCAATACGTTTCTTACTTCAAAAAATTGTGGCAGCTTTTGCAGCTTGTTCCAGGCATCTAGCGAAAGGTTGAATTCCTTTACATTCTTCAGCCCAGCATACCATTGCGCATCCAGATAGGTTTGCTTCAACAAAGCAATTACACCCATTAAAGAACCTGGGTAATCTTGGGTGGAAGTACCCTTATCGAATGAATAATGCGCCGAAGCGGTACCTTTCAATATCACTTCATTATCCTTACTGCTGGCGGTTGATACCAATAGCCCCGAGCCACGGGCAATGCCGTCGTTCTGGTGGGTAAGCACCGCACCGAAGCCTATTTTACGCAATGCTTCCGCTGCCTTGGCGTCTACTTGAAATAGCTGTACTGCATTGGTTTCAGGCTTAATGGCCTGGTTCCAGCCGTAAGCGCCTTTTTTGTTGGTTTCCCTTTGTGGGCCGTCGCCGCGGCCACCATCGGCTTTCACTGGGGCAATGCCGTATTCGGTATACAAATCGATAAACGAAGGGTAAATATGGTAGCCAGTAAGGTCATAAGCTACCGCTCCTTTAGGGGCGGTTATACCTTTTCCAGCTTGTTCAATCTTTCCATTGCGAACAATCAAAGTCGCATTTTCTATTACCGTTTGGTAATCTACATGCAAGGTAACCCCCGTTAAAGCATATAATCCGGGCCGCTCATCTTGCACGCCATTGGCATGGAAAGTGGTTTGAGAGGTAAGTGTACCAACGGTTGCAAGGCATATACCTAAAATAAGCAATAAACTTCTCATATTTCTGCGTAACTTAGACTAGCGAATTTAAGATAAATTTGGCGCTGGATTACTATAAGATATGGCACTATCATACATTACAAAAGGGAATGGCGAAGCAGTTTTGTGGATACACGGTTTCGGGGAAGACAGCAGGGTATGGGACGGTTATGCCGATTCTTTCGCGGATAAGTACCTAAATATCATCCCCGATTTGCCCGGATTTGGCAAAAGCGAAAACGACCAAACACCCACCAGTATTGATGAAATGGCCAAGGCTATTAAAGTAGCGTTGGATGATGAGAACGTGAAACAAGTGAGCGTAATTGGCCACTCCATGGGCGGCTATATAGCGTTGGCATTGGTAGCGTTGTACCCAGGTTTGGTTACTAGGCTTTGTTTGTTCCACTCCCAGCCATTTGCTGATGATACTGCCAAGAAGGCTGCCCGCAAAAAGGTTATCGACTTTATTGAGAAGAATGGACTGGAAAGTTGGATGAAGGAGTTTTACCCAGCCCTTTTTGCTGAGAAAAACAAGAAGGCCATGGCCCCGTTTGTCGAAAAATTATATAACCAAGGCATCCAATACAAGCCTTCTTCCGTCATTAATGCTACTTGGGCCATGATTAACCGCCCCGATAGGACAAGTGTGCTGGAGCAGTTTGCAGGGCCTGTTTTGTTTATTGTAGGCAACGATGATAAGGCGATACCCGAAGACAACAGTATCGATCAGCTATCCATGCCCGACACCTCGTTTGCCGAGTTGCTAGAGAATGTGGCGCATATGGGCATGTATGAAGCCCCCAACGAAACAAAAAAGGCCATTGATGAGTTACTTAACTACCCTATCAACTAAACCATGTTAAGGCTACTAACTATCGCGCTATTGCTGCTGGCATCTTTTGCCACGCAAGCAGCGCATATTGTTGGTGGCGATATGTATTACGAGTGCTTGGGCAACGATTTATACCGCATTACGCTTAAGGTTTATCGAGATTGTGCCGTTAATGGCCCCAACGTGGCCGACTACGATAACCCTGCCTTCATTACCATCTACGACGCATCGGGTTTTGAGGTCACTACCTTGAATGTAGATTTTCAAAACCGGAGGGATGTACCGCCAGAAACCAATAACCCTTGCCTATCACCACCATCCAATGTTTGCGTGGAAGAGGCTAGCTATGTTGTGGAGTACACCCTGCCCCCAACACCAGGTGGGTACGACGTAGTATATGCCCGCTGCTGCCGAAATGCCACCATTGGCAATATTATAGGCCCTGACCAGGTGGGCGCCTCTTACACCGTAAACATTGACCCGCAGGCAAATGGGTGCAACAATAGCCCTGAGTTTAACGATTTCCCCCCGATTGTGATTTGTGCAGGTGAACCGTTGGTATTCGACCATTCGGCCACCGACCCTGATGGCGATGTGATAGTTTACGAGCTTTGCACGCCCTTTACTGGTGGAGATCAAACCGACCCCCAGCCGTTTCCCCCGCTGCCACCACCATTTAATACGGTGCAGTGGCGCGCGCCTTATTCATTAGGCAACTTGCTTGGGGGTACAGCACTCACCATAAATCCTAATACTGGCGTGCTTACTGGTACTCCACAGTTACAGGGACAATTTGTAGTAGGTGTATGTGCCAATGAGTTCCGCAATGGCGTGTTGATTGGCACTACCCGCAGGGATTTTCAGTTCAATGTGGTTTCGTGTATCATCGATTTGGAAGCGAAAGTACCCATCATTGATACCGTAGGTGCCGGCCAAACGGGTACTGTTGGCTTGTATAGCTATGCTTGCCGAGGTTTCGATGTACTATTCTCCAACTTAAGCCGCAATGCCGCGGCGTATCAATGGAATTTTGGCGACCTCACTACCACTGCTGATACATCAAGCGCCTTTCAGCCCACTTATTTATACCCTGATACTGGCCAGTATATAGTTACCCTTATTGCCAATCCTGGCTTGTTTTGTGCTGATACTACCAAGGTATATGTGCGGGTATACCCCGGTTTTACAGTAGGGTACGATGCCCAACCCGTTTGCGAAGGCAACACCGTTCAGTTTGTTGATCAGTCCTCTTCGCAATACGGCAGCGTGGTTTCTTGGAACTGGAATTTTGCCGACAATACCTCTTCCACCCAGCCGAGCCCGCCCAAGTTATATCTACAAGACGGTATCTACCAAGTGAAACTGGTAGCACAGGATAATAACGGCTGTAGAGATTCCATAACCAAACCAATAACCGTATACTCTAGGCCCGATATTGATTTCACCATATCCCCTGCCTGTCTCAATCAAACGGTAACCGTGGTGGATCAATCACAAATTCAGTTTGGCAATTTCGACACCTGGCAATGGTTTATTGATGGTCAGCCCCGTGCCAACTCGCCATTTTTTGGCTATGTAGATTCCACTTTGGGGACGAAAACATTGAAACTGATAGTAACCTCCGATTTTGGTTGTAAAGATTCGTTGGAGAAAACCTTCACCGTATACCCATTACCAACAGTAACCGTTACGCCTGATACTGCTTTGTGTATATTAGATACCATACAACTGGCGGCAACCGGTGGCAACCAATATGTTTGGGCGCCAAGTACCGGCCTATCTTCAGATACGGCTGCCAGCCCCTTTGCCTCGCCAGCACAAACCACCAATTATGTGGTGCAGGTAACAGATACCAACCTTTGCCAAAACTTTGGTTTTGTGCGGGTTACGGTTAACCCATTGCCGCCAACTGATGCGGGGGTAGATACTTTTATCTGTGTTGGCGACAGCTATCAATTGCAGGGGGCCAACGGCATCAGCTTTAATTGGCAACCCGACTCGTTGGTTTCTAATCCGAATATTGCCGACCCAATAACGAGCCCCGATAGCTCAACCATGTTCTACCTTACTACATTTAACAGCTTCGGTTGCGACAATATTGACAGCATGTTTTTGGATGTACAGCAACCTATAAACGCTACATTGGCCAATCCGCCAGAGGTATGTATCTTCGATACCGTACAATTAGAAGTAACTGATGGTAAATACTTTGAGTGGAGCCCACCTACAGGCTTGAGCGATACCACCATCTTTAACCCGTTTGCTTTTCCACTTCAAACCACTACTTATACGGTAATTGCAAATAACGATTGCCCACAGTTTGCCGATACCCTTACCGTGGAACTGGTAGTAAACCCATTACCATTGGTAGATGCTGGGTTGGATACCACAGTATTTAGGGATGAAAGCACCCGGCTGAATGGCATTAGTAACGGCCTTACCTTTGAGTGGGTGCCCGCCGATTATTTAGATGACCCCACTTCGCTAGGCCCGCTTAGCACCCCATTTAATAGCATTGTGTATACCCTTGTTGCTACCAGCGAGTATGGCTGCATTAATACCGATACCGTGCGCATAGCCGTGGAGGTGAAAAACCTATTGCTGGTACCCAATGCCTTTACCCCTAACCAAGATGGCTTAAATGATGTGTTCCGCATTATTAAGACGTTGAACATTGAGCGTGTTTACGATGTTTTTGTGTTCAACCGCTGGGGCAATAAAGTATTCGAAGGGCACAACAGTACCGTATTTTGGGATGGAACTTACAATGGTCAGCCTCAAGACCTTGGCGTATATGTGTACGTAATAAGGGCAGTAACCCGCGATGGCGAAGAAATAACCGAGACTGGTAACGTAACTTTGCTTAGGTAATAGTTATTGGTTACTGGTTAATAGTTATAGGTGGTGAGCCAATGTAATCGTGGGTTGTTTTTCTAAAGTTAAGTTAGCCGTTAATGAGAAATATTATTGTTTTCCTATCATTAGGATTATTGTGTTTGACGCTCGCACTAAATAGTTGCGAAGGCGGTACTAGTGGCAACAAGTCATCAAAAGCAAATGCTGGCCCCCCCGGTGCGGCAACTTACAAGAAGTATTGTGTAAACTGCCACGGCAGCAACGGCAAAATGGGCCTGAACGGCGCAGCAGACCTCTCGGCATCCATAATATCAAAAGAAGAGGCTGTGGAGGTGATAACCCACGGGCGAAAGCTGATGGCATCATACAAATCGATATTGACGGCCGAGGAGATTGACGAAGTAGCGTTATACATACTCACTTTGAGGCAATAAAGTGCTATATTGGGAGAGCCGCTACTATTGCGGCGGAAGTATACTATTTGGTTACACTAAACCAATATTACGATGGAACACTATAAGGTAATTGGCATAATGACAGGCAGTTCCATGGACGGTTTGGATTTCGCTTTTTGCGACATTGCCGTTGATGGGGAGCATTACACTTACAAAGTGCTGAAAGCCGAGTGTGTGCCGATGCCCGATAAATGGAAGCTCCGCCTTGAAAAGCTAGTGCTGCAAAATGCCGTTACCTATATAAAGACACACACCTTTTTCGGGCACTTTATGGGCGAGGAAGTGCGGAAGTTTATTGACCGCAACAATCTAGCCGGAGAGCTTGACTTCATCGCCTCGCACGGGCAAACCATTTTCCACCAACCTGAGAACCACTTTACCAGCCAAATTGGCGACGGTGCTGCCATTGCCACGCGCAGCGGCTTCCCGGTGGTATGCGATTTCCGCACCAGCGATGTGGCCCTCGGTGGACAGGGTACGCCCATAGCGCCTATCGCCAATAAGCTGTTTTTCCCTGATTATAAATATTTCGTGAACCTTGGCGGTATAGCTAATATAGCAGCTAACACCGGTAACCGCTTTGTGGCTTTTGATATTGCCCCTGTAAACTTGGTACTGAATAAATTGGCCGGCCAAGTAGGTAAAGACTTTGACCGCGATGGCGACATGGCCCGAAGGGGTAACATCAATGCCGCCCTGCTAGCCGAACTGAACGCTAGCTGGTACTATACCAAAGACTACCCAAAGTCGCTTAGCGGTGGTTGGGTAAGCAAGGTAATGCAACCCGTAGTGCAGCGCAGCCAAGCCAGCGTAGAGGATAAGCTGCGCACCGTGGTGGAGCTAGTGGCATACCAAACTGCACAAGCGCTGAAACATATTGAGCATAAAGAAGGCGTTAAGGTGGTGGGTGGCGATAAAATGCTGGTAACTGGCGGCGGGGCATTCAACAAATTTTTGATAGAGCAAATACAAGAGAAACTGCCCCTGCAAATTGTGGTGCCCGATAAGGAAACCGTAGAATTTAAAGAGGCCATATTGATGGCTTTGGTGGGTGTGCTGCGCGTGCGTGGCGAGGTAAACTGCTTGGCCAGTGTAACCGGTGCCCAGCGCGACAATATTGGTGGGGCTATATACCAAGGCCATGAAAAACAGCTAAAAACTTCCACATCGTGAAGGTCTTTATCACCGGTGCCACGGGCTTTTTAGGCTCGTATTTGGCTAGGGCACTAGTAGCTCAAAACTATCAAGTGCGGGCACTCAAACGCCCAACAAGCGACCTGTCTTTATTGGGTGACGCCGCTGCCAAAATAGAATGGTTTGAAGGTGACATTACCGATATTTCATCGCTGGAAGATGCCATGGAAGGGGTTGACCAAGTGTACCACGCAGCAGCAATGCTGGCGTTCGGGGGGAGCAGCTTGGATAAGATGCTGAAAATAAATGTAGAAGGCACGGCCAATGTGGTAAATGTAGCGCTGAGCAAAGGCGTAAGCAAACTGCTCTATGTAAGCTCCATAACCGCCCTTGGCAAAAGCAAAGATAACAGCCCGATTGATGAAAGCGGCGACTGGGCAGAATCGCCCATAGAATCGCAATATGGGCATACCAAATACTTGGGCGAACTGGAAGTATGGCGCGGCATAGCCGAAGGGCTGGATGCCGTTATCATTAACCCATCCACCATAATGGGTGCCGGGCGCTGGGAAGAAGGTAGCATTCAAATCATCCATCAAGTAGCCAAGGGCGTGCCCTTCTACCCTACCGGCAGTACGGGCTTTGTAGATGTGCGCGATGTAGTGCGCATAGCCATACAACTAATGGAAAGCCCAGACACCGGTGGTGAGCGCTTCGTAATCAATGGCTACAACGTTACCTTCTTGGAAATGATGACCCAGCTGGCCTTAGCCCTCAATCAAAAACCACCTACCATACCGGTTACCGACTTTTGGAAACTCATCAGTATCGGTTACGACAGAGTGCGAAGCCTATTTACCGGCAGCGAGCCCATCATCACCCGCGAGGTATTGAGCATCTCATCACATCCCTACACCTACAACGACGATAAAGTCCGCGCGCTGGGTATTACTTACATCCCACTGAAGCAAACCATTGCTGAGAGTGTAGCCGCCTATGTGCAGAGTAAGCAGGATGGAAAGGGGTTTGGGGTATTGGGGATGGCTAAAGAAAATTTCGCAAGCAGATCATAAGGAACAAAAAATCCACAGAAACTGTATATTTAAGGTATGGATATCCGCCAAAAAAAAGCTAGTATTTATAAAAAACTTGAGCGAGCTACCAACGAAAAGCTACTTAAAAAAGTGGAAGATTTGTTGGATTCTTTTGACTTAGTTGCCGGCTATCAGCCAAACGGAGAAGTATTGACATACAATATGCTTCAAGACGAGATAGCAGAAGGAGAGGCGGAGTTTAAAACTGGCCAAGGCACCTCGCAGCAAGAGTTACGGGAGCAAGTAAAGCAATGGAGCAAGAAAAAATGAAAATCGTCTGGAGTAAAAAGGCTATAGCCTCGCTTCAACAGATTTATGATTTCATTGCTGAAAGCTCACCTGAAGCGGCGGATAAGGTAATCACCAAAATTCTGGATACTACGGATGCCATCTATCCATTCCCAGAAAAACACCAAGTAGAAGAAATTATAGGCAAGCCATATAGGTATGCACTTTGTGGAAACTATAAGATTATTTTTCGGCCCTAATATAACTCCCTAAGGATTTACAAAGTGTTTGACACTCGACAGAATCCATCGAAAATTAAAAAATAGACCGGAAACTAAAGCTTACGCCTTTTCCGCAGGCAAATTCACCTTCAAGCTCAGCTCTTTCAACTGGTGCTCGTCGATGGTAGATGGGGCATCTAGCATTACGTCGCGACCACTGTTGTTTTTAGGGAAGGCGATAAAGTCGCGGATGGACTCAGCGCCGCCGATAAGGGCCACCAAGCGGTCGAAGCCGAATGCCAAGCCACCGTGTGGCGGGGCGCCATATTCAAACGCGCGCAATAGGAAACCGAACTTGTGCTCCGCTTCTTCACGGCTCAGGCCCAGGGCATCAAACATTTCCTCCTGCAACTGGCGCTCGTGGATACGGATAGAGCCGCCACCAATCTCGGTACCGTTCAATACCATGTCGTAGGCATCGGCACGCACCGCGCCTGGGTCGGTAGCCATTAGCGGCAAATCCTGTATTTTCGGGCGGGTAAACGGGTGGTGACGGGCAACCCAACGGTTGTCATCCTCAGCCCACTCCAATAGCGGGAAGTCGATTACCCAAAGGAATTTGTAAACGGCAGGGTTGCGCAGTCCGCGGCGCTCGGCCACTTCCAAGCGTAGGTTGTTTAGCGCTTTGCGAGTTTTCTCTCCAGCACCAGCCAATATCAATATCAAGTCGCCAGGCTTAGCCTCGAAACGGGCGGCAATGGCTTTTAAATCCTCCTCGGTATAAAACTTGTCCACGCTCGATTTCAAGGTACCATCAGCATTGTAGCGGATGTATACCAAGCCAGTAGCGCCTACTTGTGGGCGTTTCACGAAGTCGGTCAATTCATCCAGTTGCTTACGGGTGTATTCAGCACAGCCATCGGCATTAATGCCCACCACGCTCTCCGCATTGTCGAAAACAGGGAAGCCTTTGCCTTTTACCAAATCATCCAAATCCTTAAAGCGCATCTCAAAACGGATATCCGGTTTGTCGCTACCGTAGTGCTGCATGGCTTCGGCATAGGTCATGTGAGGCACAGGGCCGATATCGCTGCCCATTACGTTTTTGAAGATGTGGCGCACCAACCCTTCAAACATGGCCAGCACATCCTTCTGCTCCACGAAAGACATCTCGCAGTCAATCTGGCTAAACTCCGGCTGGCGGTCGGCTCGCAAGTCCTCATCACGGAAACACTTTACCATCTGGTAGTAGCGGTCGTAGCCGGCCACCATCAGCAGTTGCTTAAAGGTTTGCGGGCTCTGTGGCAAGGCGTAGAACGTACCCGGGTTCATGCGGCTAGGCACCACAAAGTCGCGGGCACCTTCTGGGGTGCTTTTTATTAAGAAAGGTGTTTCTACTTCTATAAAGCCTTCTCCATTCAGGTAGTTGCGGGCCTCTTTATTTACTTGATGGCGAAGCAATAGGTTCTTCTTCAATGGGCCGCGGCGGAGATCCAAATAACGGAACTTCATACGCAGGTCGTCGCCGCCATCGGTTTCGTCCTCAATTGTAAAGGGCGGGGTCTTGGCAGCGTTTAATACTTTTAGCTCCGTTACCAGCACCTCAATCTCCCCAGTTTCTATATTCTTGTTCTTGCTTTCACGCTCTAATACCGTACCGCTGGCTTGTATTACAAACTCGCGGCCCAGCGCACGGCTATTTGCAAACAAGGCTGCATCAGCCTCTTTGCGAAAGGAAAGCTGCGTAATGCCATAGCGGTCTCGAAGGTCAATGAAAAGCAGTTCACCCAAATCGCGGCTACGCTGCACCCAGCCCGAAAGGGTAACGGTTTCGCCAACATGGTTCATTCTCAATTCGCCGCAAGTATGACTTCTGTACATAAAATTTTGCTGTATGGTATTGCTTAGTAAAAAAATTAACCTTAACTTTATTTTTAACTAAGGTTAGCGTTAGCAAAGTTACCAAGATTATTGATTGGACAATTGCCATTGCAAAATTTAGTTACCACCGTAGAAAAGGCTTAAACTGATTATCTCCACGTAGAACGGAATATTAGTTTTTCTTGTTACAGAACCACGTACCTTAAAAATTTCTAGCCAATAATTGGCTGGGAATGTTTAATTTTATCTCTTCATTATAATTGTATTAACCGAAGATGAAAAATCTGTACTTGGTTTTAACTGCTTTAGCAGCAGTATTCTTATCTCTATTTCCCTCGCAATCAAAGGCTTCTCACGCATTGGGAGCAGATATCCATTATGCGTGTGCCAACCCCAACAACCCTAATCAGTATAACGTAATTGTTACGTTTTACAGGGAGTGCGGCGGTGGTGCTATTGGCGCTCCTACATCCATTTCGCTCAATTATACCTCGGCATCGTGTGGTGGATCATTTAACGTTACGCTTAATCAAAGTGTGGCTTGCCGCACACCAGACAACCAACCGGGTCAAGGTACTCAGGCCAACACCGGGGTTTGTGGCGCATCAGCCAGCCAAACTTCTTGCAACGGCGGTAGTTTGCCGGGGGCTGAGGTCTACACCTATTGCGGAACCATCACACTACCCAACCAATGTCCAGATTGGATATTGAGCTATAGCGAATGCTGCCGAAACAGCCAAATAACTAACTTGGCCAATGCCGCTAGCTTCAATCAATATGTATTTGCCCGCCTTAATAATACTGGCGGTACTTGCAACAATGCTCCATTCTTTACTTCTCCTGCAACCCGTACCTTTTGTTCAGGTTTCCCAGTTAACTATAACCACGGAGCAGTTGATATTGATGGCGATTCGCTTGTTTTCCGCTTAGTACAACCTTTGGATGCGGCGGGCACCCCAGTGGCCTATGCGGCTGGCTTAAGCGTTACCAACCCCTTAAATACTACCACTGGTTTCACCTTTGATCCCACAACAGGCCAAATGTCGTTTACCCCAACGGGTGGTGCACAAGCCGCAGTAATAACTGTATTGGTGGAAGAATACAGAAATGGCGTATTGATTGGTTCTACCATGCGCGACATTCAGTTTAAAATTGTTACCACCGGTTGCAGCCCCAATAATATTGTACCTGCTCAGCCTACCAACGTGAGCGGTGGTGGTATCACCTTAGGCCCAAATGGTGTCCCAGTTTTGCAGGTATGCCCCAATGTGCCTTTGAGCTTCGATCTTCCCTTTGTTGATGCCGGCGGTAGCTTGTTGACTTTGACAAACAACATCTCACAATCGATACCTGGAGCTACTGTTACCTGCGCTACATGTAACGGCACCAATGATACTGCTACAATTACCTTTAGCTGGACACCAACAGTTGCCGATTCTGGTTTACAGTTCTTTACTGTAAATTACGCTAACAACGCGTGCCCAATACAAGGTGGGGGTGTAAGCAGTTTCCAGATTTTTGTATACACCGAAGTAAGCATCTTAACCAATACTACCACGTTTTGCGGCCTGCCAGTGCAGTTAAATGCAGTTGGCGGTTCCATTTTCCAGTGGTCGCCACCTACGGGGTTATCAAACCCCGCAATACCGAATCCAGTAGCCACCCCTAGCATTCCTACCTTCTATACGGTTACTTCTGATTGTGGAACGGATACCATAACCATTAATATTGCTCAGCCCTTTACTTTGGATGCAGGTGCTAATGATACTATATGCTTAAATGGCTTGGCGCAACTCAATGCCGTAACAACTGGACCAGGTGCGCCATTCTCTTATAATTGGAGCCCCAATGGCCCCAACTCAGGCATTACTACGCCAAATATTGCCAATCCGCCAGCTTCGCCTGGTGTAACCACCACCTATACTGTGGATGTAACAGCAGCTAATGGCTGCTTGCGTACCGATTCGGTGAGAGTTACAGTACAAGGCATTGCCCCAAATATAACCGCCCTTGCTTCAGAAGATACGGTGTGCCCAGGTGGTACGGTTCAATTAGATTTAACAACGAGCCCCACAGTTTGTGGCCCAAGCAGTAGGCCTTGTACCACCACAGGTGTAGACTATACGATAGGCACTAGTAGCAACTTTAACAGCAGTACATCTGCATACCCCGCCATTTATGGTCACTATTGGGAATCGGGTAAACACCAGATATTGTATACCGCAGCCGACCTGCAGGCGCTAGGCTTGACTGGTGGAACCCTATCAAGTATTGCTTTCAATATTGCAGCTCGAAACGGTGCGGGCACCTATTATGGATTCACTATTAAAGTAGGATGCACTAGCCAGAACGCCATCACTACCTTCCAATCGGGGCTTACAACCGTAGTTGCGCCGCGCACCGTTAATATTGCTACTGGCTGGAATGCTTACACATTCGATAGCAATTATGATTGGGATGGCACCAGCAATTTGGTGGTAGAGGTTTGCTACAATAACGACGGTTTTTATGCCTCTTTCTCGCAAAATAGCCCCCATAGTTATACCACTACGCCTTACACATCAGTAGTATACTATAATACGGATAATGCTGATGCTTGCGCACCTATTACTGTTGATGGCACTAGTGCCGATAGGCCAAATACCCGATTTAACATTTGCCAGCAAGGCTTATTGCCAGGCACTACCATTTCGTGGACACCGACAGCTAACATGACAAACCCTAACATTGCCAATCCATTGGTAAGGGTATTTAATACTACAAACTACATTGTAAACGTAGTAGAAGGTGCCTGCACGGGCTCGGCTTTTGTAACCGTAAACGTAAATGATGACTTGCAATTGGTAGCAGGCCCTGATACCAACATCTGCAACCCAGTACCGGTTACCCTTACCGCCAACGCAATAGGTGTAGCCTCCCCCATTACGCTCAATTGTGGTGTAAATGGCACCGCTTGCGGTGGCCCAGTTTCTAACTATACAATTGGCACCAATGCTCAATCTTCCAGTATTACTACCCCATATAAAGGCGCTGAAGAGCAAGCTAGGTTGCAATACTTGATAAGGGGCAATGAGCTTTCGGCAGCAGGCCTAAGCGCTGGTATTATTTCGGCACTGTCATGGAACGTTACCGGCAAAAACACCAGTCAACCTTTTCAGGCATTCAGCATCAGTATGGGTTGTACTGGTTTAGATAGCCTATCTACTGCTGCTGGTTTTCAGCCAGGCTTAACACAAGTATTTGCGCCTGCAAACGTAACCACCACGCCAGGCGTTAACACACATACCTTTACCAGCAATTTCGATTGGGATGGTTTTTCTAACATTATTGTTGAAATTAACTTTAACAACGGTTTCGGTGCTTCCATTGGCGACGACATTGTGAGGGCCACACCAACCGCTTTTGGCTCTGTATTGTATGAAACCTACTCTTTTGGCGCTCCATCAACTGCACTTACTGCTTCAACTATAAGGCCTGATGTTACCTTGGCTGTTTGTCCGCCCCCTCCAGGTCAGTTTGTTTATCGCTGGACCCCATCTACCGGCCTTACCAACCCAGTTACGGGTTTGCCAACCGACACCGGTCAAGTAGTAATTGCCGACCCAGGTGTTACTATAGACTATATAGTAGAAGTTACTGACGGCAATTGCGTGGCTTATGATACAGTAACCGTTGATTTCTATTCCAACTTTACTGCCAACATCAGCATTCGTAATGTAGGCTGCGTTGGTAGCAACGATGGCGATATTATTGCTGAGCCAGTGGGTGGATACGCACCGTTCGATTTCATCTGGACTGACGCAGGTGGAACGGTAATACGCACCACTATCGGCCAAGCTACTGACACGTTATTAAATTTGCCAGTGGGCACATACTACGTTGAGCTTACCGATTCAAATGGCTGTTTTAGGACAGATACCGCAACGATAACAGTACCACCTTTGCTGGCTATTGATACCATTATTGCTAGCAACATCAGTTGCTTTGGCTTGAATGATGGCTCCGCAGTTGCGCAAGTATCCGGCGGTGTGGCACCTTACACATATGATTGGAGCAACGGCGCTACCGATTCGGCATTAACCGCTCTTTCGGCTGGAACTTACGCACTTACAGTAACCGATAATTCGGGTTGTACCGCTATTGATTCAGCAGTAGTTATTGAGCCTACCCAAATCATATTTATAGAAGATTCTACCGATGTTTCGTGCTATCTAGGCAACGATGGTGCGGCAACTATTACCATTGTAAGCGGAGGCACAGCACCTTACAGTTACCAGTGGAGCAATGCACAAACCATAAGTAGCATCCAGAATCTAACCGCAGGCGTATATGCGGTAACCGCTTTGGATAGTGAAGGTTGCTCGGTAACCGCAAGCCTAACTGTAAACGAACCTGATAGCTTTATTATCGACATTACCAACGTATCGAACGCGAGTTGCTTCAATACCGCTGATGGTTCTGCTTCTGCATCCGTTGGCGGCACTACCGCAGGGTATTCGTTCCTGTGGAGTAATGGCGAAACCACTGCAACAGCGGTTGCATTGCCATTTGGCATCAACACAGTTACGGTTACTGTCGATTCTAGCAGTTGTGTACAAACCACTAGCCTGAATATTACCTATCCGCCGCGCTTTACTTTAACTACTAGCATCGTATCTTCAGTAACTTGCTTTAATGGCGCTGATGCTATTGCTGAAGTTACCGTATCGCCAACCGGAGGAACCCCACCGTTCTATTACCAATGGAGTAATGGCCAACAAACCGCACAAGCAGTGCAACTTACCGGTGGACAAACTTATTATGTAACCGTTACTGACGCCTCAGCAGTAGGTTGCCCCGAGTTCGACTCTATATTTGTACCTCAGCCCGATTCAATACAGTTAAACCCCACCATAACCCCAGTAACTTGCTTTGGTGCTGCTGATGGATCGATAAGAGTTGATGTAACTGGCGGAACACCACCATACAGCTATAGCTGGAGCAACGGCGGCCAAAGTTTCCAACAGACTGGTTTTTCTGTTGGTACTTACTCCGTAACCGTTACTGACGACAATGGCTGTTCGCAATCAATTAACAATGTAAACATTACCGAGCCGCTTACCCCAATTACTTGGGATACTACGGTAGTAAATGTATCGTGCCCAGGTAAAAACGACGGGGCTATATTTGTAACCGCTACCGGTGGCACCGCGCCGTATATCTTCAGCCTTAACAATGGAAACATTACCAATAGCAATGGCAACTTCCTTACTTTGGCAGAAGGTGTTTATGTCTTGGATATAATTGATGCCAACGGTTGTGAAGTAACTGGAGAAATTGAGGTTACAGCCCCTGCTGGGTTTGATTTGGAATTCAACCCAGAGTTTGATAGCATACAATTAGGCCAAACCTACACGTTGCAGCCGCTAATTATACCAAGCATAGGCAACTATAGCTTTAGCTGGCAGCCTGCCAACTCTTTGGATTGTGATACTTGCCTTAGCCCCGTAGCTGACCCTGTGCAGACTACTATATATGAGCTTACGGTATTTGACGAGAATAATTGCCCTAGGCTGGCACAGTTTACTTTGTTTGTGCAAAACCAGTTGCTGTTGTACATACCAAATGCCTTCTCGCCAAACAACGACGGCCTTAATGACATCTTCCAAGTATATGCACCGGGTGCTTCATCTGTAACTATGAAAGTATTTAACCGCTGGGGAGAAAAAGTTTATGACTATGATGGCGACCTGAATGGTGGCTGGAACGGTACCTACAAGGGCGAAATGGCCATAGTTGACGTGTACATTTATTATGTGGAAGTTAATTATGAGGATGGGCAAAAAATTGCCAAAGAAGGAAGTATAACAATTGTAAAATAATTTTGTATTTTAGGTCTCATGAAACAGATGTCCCGACTTCTAATCTTCGTATTTGCAGCAATGCTGCTGGGTAATGATGCTTTTGCACAAGATCCACGCTTCTCGCAATACAACGCCGCGCCTCAAATTCTCAATCCAGCTATGACTGGTTTGTTCAATGGCAATTACCGAGTATCAGCCATATACCGCAGCCAGTGGCGCAGTATCCTTGGCGATGAGGCCGTTCCATTATTTCGTACTTTCTCTGGCTCTTTTGATATGCGCTTTGCGCCTATCGGAAATATGAAAGATGCTTTTGGTGTAGGCGTGGTGTTTTTAACCGACAAAGCTGGTGAGGCTGAATTTGGTACCAACCAAATTAATGCAAGCTTTGCCTACCATAAGTCTTTGAGCAGGGATGCCAACCACTACGTAACATTGGGCATTCAAGCTGGTGCCGCGCAGCGCGGGTTGAATTACAACAACCTTCGTTTCGGTAACCAATTTGATGGTGAGGGTTTTGACCCTAACCTAATTAGTGGCGAAGTAATTGGCGACGACCAGTTTATGTTCTTTGATGTGAACGCAGGTTTGATGTGGTATTATGCTAGCAAAAAAAATAAAGGCCGCTTTAATACTTACGCTGGTTTCTCTTTGGGCCACTTAAACACCCCAAACCAATCGTTCTACGAAGGCCAGAATGCTGACTTACCGATGAAGTATACTGGTACTGTAGGTGCAAGCTTGCCATTGGGCAAACGTAGCCAAGTGGACGTGTTGCCTACTTTGATGATTTTGAGCCAAGGCCCAGCATTTGAAATGAACCTAGGTGCGATGGCCAAAGTATTCTTTGACAAGAGCGATCCGCAAGGCAATGCATTCTACGTAGGCCCTTACTACCGTATTGTAGGTCGTGATAACGTAACCGATAAAGGTGGTATAACCAGTGAAGCTCTAATATTGGCTGCCCGCTTGGATTACATTGGCTTTACCTTGGGTGTGAGCTATGATTTGAACTTCTCGGAGCTTACCAACGCTACCAACACCCGTGGTGCATTTGAGTTATCATTGGCTTATGTAGGTGCCTTTAAGAAAAATGCAAGCAAAACCATTTGCCCTAGCTTCTAAACACAAAAGCGTTTGCTGAAATAGCAAAGATTGACTAATATTAAGAGGTGCAAACAACCAATGTTTGCACCTCTTTTTTTGCCCAAAACCTTACGAATAGTGACCTACCGTTTATTGTTGCTGCTAATGCTTCTATTGCATGTTGGCATGCTGATGGCCCAAACCGACAGCACCGCCAACAAACCCAATGCCGAGAGCCCTCGCAAGCAATTGCGCAAAGCCAAAAAGCAGTTGCGCTCTGGCAACTTATACGATGCTACCGACGCACTGGAGGCTTACCTACAACTAAAGCCAGATAACAGCAAGTACACCTGGCAATTGGCAGAAACATACCGAGCCGCTAGAGACTATAAAAATGCGGAGAAATGGTACAGGCAAGTAGATAGCCTTGATGTCAGCGCCTATCCACAAGCCTTATACTTTTACGCGCTGATGGCAAAAATGAACGGCAAATACGCTGACGCATTGGCACTCTTTAACCAGTTTCAGAAAGCTTATAGGGGAAAGGATAGCTATTACAAGAGATGGGCTAAAACCGAGGCCGACGGATGCGAACTAGCACTGCAACTAAAGCAGCAGACACCCATAATGGAACTGAAACACTTAAATGCTGCTGTTAACTCGCCATATACCGATATCTCGCCTATGTATTGGGACGATACCACGTTGCTGTTTGCCAGCCTGCCCAGCGATACCGTAATACGCTACAACGAGCGTGATACTACCCAAGATAAACACTACATTAAATTTTACGGCTCCACCTTGGCGGGCGATACCTTTACTGAAGCAACGCCTTTTACACAGTTCCAGTTTGATGATAGCCACGTGGGGAACGGTACCTATAGCCCAGATAGAAAGAGTTTTTACTTTACGCGTTGCTGGGAAGAACGCCGCAATGAGATACTGTGTGCCATATACGTAAGCGAGTGGAAAGATGGCCAATGGCAAACCCCGGTAGACTTGGGCCCCGAAATAAACCCTAGCGGATACAACTGCACCCAGCCCAATGTAGGGATAGATGAGAAAGGCCAGGAGGTGCTCTACTTTGCTAGCAACCAACCTGGCGGGCGCGGCGGTATGGATATTTGGTTTGCCATAAAAAAGAAAAATGGAGGCTTCAATGCGGCTAAAAATGCAGGTAGCAAGATAAACACCGACCGCAACGAGGCCACACCATTTTATGATATAGAAAAGGATACCCTATACTTCAGCAGCAATGGATTAGTAGGCGTGGGTGGATATGACATCTTTAAAACAGCAGGTAGCACCAATAAATGGACAGAGCCAGGAAACATCGGGCCGCCCTACAATTCGCAGACCGATGATATGTACTTCCGAATTAATCCTGATAGGATTACCGGTTTTGTGGTATCAAACAGGCCAGGCATCATCTCCATTAAAAGTGAAACCTGCTGCGACGACATCTTTATGTTTGCGCCACCAGTGGCTGTGCCGAAGCTAATTGCGGTAAAGGGCTTTGTGTTGGATAAAGACGACCCTACCAAAACCCCCATCAACAATGCCTTAGTTACCCTAGCGCTAAGCGATGATGGCGGCAACCGCATGGACGTAGAGTTGGGCAAAGATACTACCCAAAATAGCCAGGAGTACTTCTTTACCATCGACTTCGAAAAACGCTATAAAGTAAACGGTAGTGCAGTGGGTTACCTGCCAGGGTCATCATCCTTCAACACCATGGGTTTGGTGGAATCGGACACGCTACACGTGGACATTTATGTGCAGAAACTGGTACTTGGTAAAGCGTATCGCTTGCGCAACATCTATTATGACTACGATCAGTGGTTTCTTCGAGATGCATCTAAACTAACCTTGGATACGCTATATAACCTGATGATGGATAACCCCAATATCATAGTGGAGCTAGGCTCGCATACGGATACGCGCGCTACCGACGAGTACAACAACAACCTGAGCCAGCGCCGTGCGGAAAGCGCGATGAAATATTTACTATCAAAAGGAATACCCATTGAGCGATTGCGAGCAAAAGGCTATGGTGAAACGCAAGTAATGGAAGATTGCAGCAGCTATACTGACTGCCCACCAGCCGGCGAAGGCGATTGCCCTTGCCACCAAAATAACCGCCGCACCGAGTTTAAAATCATAGGTACGCTGGATGCCCCACTGAACTATGAGGATAAGCGATATGGGGAGTAGTTTTTTGGACGATGGACCATGGACGATGGACCATGACTGTTTCAACGCTACTCAAGTACTCTGTTTAAGAAAGCATTGAACGGATGGAGCGTTTCGAATGTTGCAATTGCTTTGGCTACAAACTTCTTATCCAGCAACTCTTCATCACTTATCTTGTGCGATACCACAAAGCTGGTTTGCTTTAGCGTTTCAATCTCTGGGTGGGTTTTGTCGTATCCTTTTGGGGTAGTTTTTAGCTTATGGTCGTCCAATTCGCCAAAGGTCTTTTTGAATTTGGCATTTGCAATTATACCGTTGAACTCCTCCGTGTTATAATCAATCTCTTGGCGTACACTCTTCAACTGCTCCGACTCGGGCATGTACATACCACCAGCCAAAAACGAATTTCCAGGCTCAATATGCAGGTAGTAACCCGCATGCGGTGCCTTTTTGCCACCCTTATTAAACCATGCTCCCATATTATTTTTGTAAGGCGTTTTATCCTTAGCGAAGCGCACATCTCTATAAATACGGAACACACAATCCTTGGCCTTATAATCGGCCAGTGCTGGCTCAAACTTAGCACAGCCTGCTAGCAATTCGGTTACCAGTTGCTCCACGTCTTTCTTGGCGGTCTCAAAGCGCTTTTTGTTCGCATCAAACCAGGTTTTGTTATTGTTTGCGTTTAATTCGCGCAGGTATTGCAGGGTATCAAGTTGTAGCATTACACGGAGGTTTCTAACTGAAAGATAGTAAATTGCCCACAATAGCAGAAAGCATTGTTTCGTTTATACTAAAATACCATATATGGTACGTTGGCTACTATCGTTATTGTTGATCACTTCTTTAACAGTTAAGGCTGATATGATTGGCCCGCCCACCAAGAACGTGGTTAATGTTGGTTATACTATTACCAATCTAGCTGCTTATCCTGATTACCGAATCCACTTGGTATTGTACGACTTTTTAATGGATACGGTAAAGCAACGATTTCTTTTTGAGCCGGGTAAGCATATTTTATGCGAAACAGAAGGCAGGGATTATTTAGTAATTGAAGCAGTAAATGTAAACGATACCACAAAAAGATTGCAAGGTAATTCCCTACGTACATATCATAAGTATTACGGTAAAAAGCTGAATTATGTGGTTGATGTAATGGAGATAACTCACCTAAACAGTGATAAGTTTAAATGGGAAACGAAGCTCCATCGGTATCATTACCATGCCAAGACCAAGAAAGGCGCACTATTTGGAGATACTTGGGCTAGCTATACTATGCTGTTGCTTTCTAGCAGTTGTTTTTTCATTTTCATTTTTGTACTACAAAGGCGATTTGCTAAAAAATAACCATAGATGTTTGAAAATCAGTAATATTGGGTAGTAAGAACAAATAAACAATTGCTATATTTATCATAAACTTCGCCTATGTATCGCACTATCTTGTTACTTATGATTTTCAGCTTAGCCTTAACTGCTAAGGCCGATATAATTATGGAAGGTACTGTATACAAGACGATTACCTTTACCAACTTAAACGATTACCCTGAATACGATTTCTGCATTACCTACCAAACATTTAAATACAATCGTGGCTACCAGCCAGCAGGTGAAGTAACAGTAACTGTAAAACAAGGCGAACAATACCAGCCACCGAGAGGCAGCGAGGCTACCGTTATTGCTAAGCATAAAACGAGTGGCACCGAGATAAAAGGAAACCAGCTAGTAGGCGGCATAGAATATGACACGAGAAGGCTAACTGTGCTGGATAAAGTAGCAATTAAAAAAATTACCGAACGAGAAGTAATACTTGAAATAATATACGATAATGCGGCTGGCGATAATACCTTGAAAAAAAATGGTTTAGAAATGTTGGGCTGGTGGGGCGTTATTCCAATTTCAGCTTTTGCGCTTGGTTTATTAATATGGCAAATACGCAGGCGGCAATCTACCGCTCAAAAACTAAGTGCCTAGCGCGATGGATTTAGCAATTCCATCCGTTGGATTGATTGCCTTACCTCTGGGTATCATAGCAATTGGCATGCTCGCACATCTATTAAAAGTACTTACCGAAAAGAAGTGACACAATTACTCTTCAACCTTACTCTTACCATCATCTTGGAATACCTAGTATGGCTGCTGTTTTTTAGGAAAGAATGGTGGGCCGCCCTAAAGTTTTCTATCCTCGTAAATGTATTCACCCTACCTATTGGTACGTATGCTGTACATGAGCTTGAGGTAAATTGGTACCTGGTAGAGGGCATTATTTTTGCCACTGAAGCAGTTGCCATTTATTTGTATTGGAATACGGGAGTGCTAAAGGCAGCCCTTGCGAGTATTGCTGCCAATCTATTAACCGCCTGCCTGTTCCCGGTGTTGTACTGGCTGGGCATCGATGCTTATCCTTTTTGATTGCTCTTCTTGCCATTTCAACAGCCCAAAATATGCCGCAGCTAACAGTGGCATTGCAACTAGTAAGCTCAGCGGGTTGCTAAACCAATCCCAACCTATAAGCAGCGGAATGCCTCCTACCACTATGGCTAAGCCTAAAGTAAGCCCAGTGGCGAGCGCCGGGCGGTATGGCAACGAGCGGTGCATAGCAGCCAGCGCCAATGGGGTAACTGACTGCAACAAGCCCACGCCAATAGCAAGCAACACTGGTTTGCGACCACCAAAAGTAAGCAGCGGTGCAGCTAGTAGCAGGGCTCCCAATGCGTAATTGCGCCACCCTACCCTATCGGCCAAGTAACCACCCACCAACTTGCCGCCCATGGCCGCGGCAGCCAGTAGCAACAGCAAATGATAATCACCTTGGTTGATGAGTTGGAAGGTATTCCAAATAGCGGACCGCATGGCGATGGCTAAGAGCAGCAATATCATTATCCAATCGTGCCTATCCAATTGTATGCTGCTAGAGCTGGCCACTGTGTTAACTTTGGCTGTGCTGGGCCAAGTAAGCGACAATGCGGCTAAGGCAACAATCGCTGTCGCAAACACCAAGGGCCAAACCAAGCTTACACCGGTGAACGCCATTAACCCACCAAATGCCAAACCTAGCACACCTGGCGCGGTAAACACACCTGCTGCACTAGCCTTGCCGGGCGATGCTTGAAGGCAAACACTGCCACCAACAATATGCACCAATGCCGAACCAATGCCTAAAAAAACGACCGCAAGCAACGGGGAGGTAATGGCTAATAGCAAACCCGATAAGTTGCATACAATACCCAAAGTAAACAGTAGCTTGCCTTGGCTAAACTTATCTGCGAAAATAGCCAAAGGTGCTTGGCCGCCAAATGCGAGTGCGTTGTAAATTAATATCCACCAGCTTACAGCAACCGGGTCAGGATGGAGGGTAGCTAAACTGCCTAATATAAACCCTGCCGTACAATCGTTGATGCCGTGCATCAAACCCATGTTAGCGGCAAGTATATTGGTTGTTTTCATGCCCGAAAAATCAATAACGAAATGGTAATGACTACCGTACTAAGGTTAGGTTGCCCCTAAAGTATACGGGCTCTCTGCCTCGGCTGCTTTCGCCGAAGCCTTTTAAAATGTATGAGTATACGCCCATCTCAGCACGTTCTCCTTTAAAGTTTCCATCCCAAGCGAAGTTCAACTGGTCATCGAAAAACACCAGTTGGCCCCAACGATTATACACCCACACTTCAATGCTCAACAAGCGCTGTGGGTTTACCAAACGCCAAAGATCGTTTGAGCCATCATTGTTCGGGGTAAATGCGCTCGGTACCGGCACTATAATACAACCCTCTTGCAACTCATCAATAATAATAGCATCATCGTAGGTGCAGCCATTGCTGCTGGCACTGCCGCGTACTTCTATCGGTGCGCCGATTACTACAATGGAGTCGCCGGTTTGGCCGGTAGACCATACCATAGTGGCACCGGGGAAGCCGGTTAAGGTAACCGCCCTATCGAAACAAATGGCTGTATCCCTGCCCAAATCGAACACCGGTATAGCAAACACTTCAAAATTCTGTGAAGCATTATCAACATTGCAAGCATTACTTACTTCTAGGCTAATGGAGAATACACCAACTGAATCATAAATATAGGTGGGGTTCTGAACGATGGAAGTATCACCGTTGCCAAAATCCCAAAACCAAGCACTAGGGAAGCCAGTAGTGAGGTCGGTAAATACTACTGGCGAACCCTCGCAAATTTGGGTAGCGCTAATATCAAAGCTGGCAGTAACATCGGGCAATACCAGTAGATTCTGCCTAGCCGTATCGCTACATCTACCAAAAGCAGATGGCTCGCTTACTATCAAAGTAACTACATAGGTACCAGGTGCAGTGTAGATGTTTACCGGGTTTTGGTCGCCCGATATGTTGTTGTCACCAAAATCCCACTCCCACCTATCGGCCGATGCTGGGCTAATGTCAACAAACTGTACTGGCTCATTGGGGCATACTTCGGTAGGCGCAAAGGTAAACACAGCATTATAAGAACGATCGACTGGTATTACAGAATCACTTGTAAAAACACAACCATCATCGGTAGTAGCGGTAAGAGTTACATTGTACAATATAGTATCGGGGAATGTGTGCGTTGGGTCTTGCAGGTTGCTATTAGGGCTATTATCCCCAAAATTCCAATCCCAAATGGGGTTGCCGTTGGTGGTACTTGGTAAGGATGTATTTACAAAACGGAGTGTATCAACTATGCAACTGGCTGCTATGCCGTAAGTAAAGCTAGGTAACACTATTGCGTTTGCCACAATAGTGGCACTATCAGCCACTACCGCCCTACCGCAAACATCAAGCACACTTAGCCCACCCGTACCTGGTATCGAGTTGAAATAATAAGTGCCACCTACTAAAATCGGTGAGGCAATCTGCAAGCGTATACCAGTAGTGAAAGTTTGCTGCCCAGCACAATCAATCCCCACCGCGCCTATAACACTTACTGCTTGTGGACCATATATGCCAAACTGCGAGCCGTTAGCCAATATAGTATTGCAATCGACAGGCTCAGAGAAGAAAATATCAATAAATCGGGTAGTGTCACAGTTCCACGATACTACCGAATCTACAAAGGGCTCAACCGTATCTGCAATCTCTGCAGTACCCGCCGAAAAATCCAGCGTGTATCCACCGCCATTTGAAGTAAAGTTATCAACCACCAATACGTAGGTTTCACCTGCCGTTACTGCCAGTGGCGTTAAAAAGTCGGGTCCATTGGGGCCAGCAGAAATACCAGTGCCAGTACTTGATATACCTGTAGATACTCCGGGGGTTACTGCAAAGTTGCACCTTACTTCTGGTGCGGCCCCGCTGGCAATATCCTCACAAGAAAAACCGGTAAGGTTAAACAATGAAAAATCATAGTCATCAACGACTAGGTTGGGCGATAGCGTGAATTCTAAGTTTCCTGAGGCTGATACGGTAAAAATGTACCAAACCGAGTTGTTTTCGCCTGTAATTAGGCAAGTACCTGGTCTATTTAATATCTCATCAGTAGTGCCAAAGCCATCATAACTGGTACCTTGGTTGTATACGGTTTGGCAAACAGGGATTGCTTCAAAACAGTCTTGCTCTGGCCTTTGCGCAAACAAATCAACATCTGCTAACAAGAGCAAGGCCGCGGCAAATAGCAAAAAACGTGCATTAAGCATAGAAACCCACCTATTCATGCTAAAATTAACAATACTCTTGTAATTACTAAGATTTTGGTGCCCAATTTTGGAATAAATATAGCAGCCATTCCTAGTTAATAAACGGGCAGGAACTTGTTATGATTGTATAAGTTAAGTGTTTATGAGAATTTTTCCTAAACAACGGTTGATTAATTTTCTCACAAACAGCTAATTTTCGATTGCAGTTGAGCTGTTTACTCTTCTACTACTTGATAAATATCCTTGAAATTTCTGCCAGAACCATCATAATCTAGCCCGTAACCTAAAATAAACTCATTGCTGATGCGGAAGCCTACGTAGGGCACATCCAACGGGTATTTTAATGCCTCTGGCTTTATGAGCAAAGTAGCTATGGCGATGCTGGCGGGCTTGCGCTCTTGCAACATTGGCAGAAAGCGAGAAAGCGTAGTGCCACTATCAACAATATCTTCCAATATGATGATGTGCCTGCCCTCAATATTTTCCTTTATATCCATTACCATCTCCACCTTGCCTGTACTGCTGGTACCTGAGTATGATGAAAGGCGCGTAAAGGCTATCTCACAATCGATGTTGATGTGTTTCATTAAATCGGCGGCGAACATAAACGAGCCCGTAAGCACCGAAAGGAAAATCGGTTGCTTGCCTTCGTATTCGCGCGTCATAGCTGCTGCCATTATACGGATGCGCTCCTGTATATCTTCATAGGGGATAAATACACGGAAACGTTTGTCTTTTACCCGTACTATAGGTATGTCCTGTTCAGGGACTAACGATGAGTTTTTGTCCGACATTGATGCTGGTGCTTGAAAGGTTGTTCCATTGTTGCAATTGCTCCACGGTTACTTGGTACAATCTTGAAATGGCGTAAAGGGTTTGTCCCGCTTCCACTGTATGGGTATTACCGATTTTAGGGGTTTCTGTGGGCTTTGGCTTTGGTGGTTCTGGCTGTTTAGGTTTCGGTACATCCTGCTCATCTGGCAGCGATGGCTTATCCACTTTGCCGATTACCAGCTTTTGACCGGTTTTCAGCATATCGCTCATCCCAGGGTTCCATTTGCGTATATCGGTTACGCTCACCGCATATAAGCGTGCCACACCGTAGAGTGTCTCGCCCGATATCACCGTATGGTATATCACGCTTTCATCGCGCTTATTGTTCTCTATCTCGGTTGCTAGTGGCACTTCGTTGGTAGTGGTAGTGGTATTGTCATATACCATCAACTTAGAGCCTACCGATACATTGTAGTCGGGTAGTTTATTCCATCCCTTTATCTGCTCCACCGTAATACCGTATTTTTTAGCGATGCTGTACATGCTCTCCCCTACTTCCACTAAGTGGTATTCTGGGTAGGCCAGTATATTCTCGGGCTCTTCGGGTTGTTTTTCGGGCACGGTCGGGTCCAACTCATCTTCGGGCACTATCACTTCAGTAATTACCGCTAAGGTATCTTGTGGTGCTTCTTCCTCTTCCACTTCTTCTTCTTCCACAGGCGGGGCTACCGTTGGTTTTGGCACAATATACTTTGAGCTGTCAGCACCAAACACACCAGGGTTGATAGGCTCCGGCATTTTAGGTGGCTCAATGTGTTTCACATCGCCATAGCCCACAATTAGCTTTTGGTTTACGCTCAATTTCGATGCGGTTGGCAATCGGTTCCAGGCTTCAATATCAGCAATGGCTGCGCCATACTTTTTTGAGATACTGTACATCGTTTCCCCAGCGGCTACTGTGTGGTAGTAAGCAGGGCCGCGTGGGGCGTTAGCAGCGGCGTTTTTTTGCTTTTCCTTTTCCAGGGCTACGCTATCAGCATACTCCTTCTTGGTTTCCTTTTTAACCTTATCAATGTGTATGTCGAGCTCTTTCTTCTTTACTTCCAATAGTTCATCGGCATTACGGGTTTTAGGCTTCTCTTTACATTTGCGCTGTAAACATAGGCGCTCACCGGGCAGTGGCTCTTCGCCGGGCTCCATCAAGTTCTTTTTGTATAAGGTGCTTAGTTTAATCCCCTGTTTCTGGGAAATAAAACGCATATCCTCGCCTTGCTTTACTTCGTGTATTTTCTCAAATCCTTTACTGCGCTTAGGTTGCAGGTATATTTTTTGCCCGGTATTGAGTAATACATCTGGCTCAAGGTCGTTATATTTGGTAAGTTGGCGCAGGTTCATGTGGTACATGTTAGCAATGGCCTGCAGGTCTTGCCCTGGTTTTACCAACACCGTCTTGATGCCATTAAACACATAAATCTGGTCAGGTAGGTTCTTTATTAAGGTATCGGGGTCGCTATAGTCCTTGGTAACATCAACGGGTTTCTTAGTATCGAAGCGGGTAAGGTTCCGCTCCTCAATAATGCGGATAAGCAGGTTAGCATACTGTGGATTGGTTGCATACCCGGCGCGCTGCAATCCTTTTGCCCAGCTCTTGTAGTCGGTTGCCTCTAGCTCAAACAAGAAAGCATAGCGCTCGCGGGTCTTCAAGAAGTCAGAATGGTCTCGGTACGATTCAGCATCAGTATCATACACCCTGAAGCATTCCTTTGCCGCATCATCATCCATGTAGTATCCCTTACCCGTCCAGCCGCTGTGGCATTTTATGCCAAAGTGGTTTTTTGCTTTTTGGGTGAGCTCACTGTTGCCATAGTTCGATTCTAATATGCCTTGGGCCAAAGTA
This sequence comes from Sphingobacteriales bacterium, assembly GCA_027483645.1. Classification (GTDB taxonomy): domain Bacteria; phylum Bacteroidota; class Bacteroidia; order Chitinophagales; family CAIOSU01; genus CAIOSU01. The sequence continues at coordinate 271,149 of JAIXUD010000002.1, read as the reverse complement.
ATACTAGCGGGGATGCCGTACAGGCTCATCTCGTTTTGCGCAAGCGGGCCAAACTTATCAATGTATTGCTCGATGGTGTACTTCTTCAGGTCTTCCTGCGCGGTTGCGTAAAGCCCCGATATCATCAACAGTATTAGAATCGTTATCTTTTGCATCTCCTATTTAGTATCAAGATGTGAGTATCAAGTATCAAGTACCAGATAATGAATCAGTACCATTTACAACCTAAATAATGATGGTGCTTGTAAACGGAATTCTCCAAATTCAAAAATAACGCTTAGTAATGGGCTTGTAGCGCGCAATTTTCCACAAAAAAGTACTGACTATATAGTTTTTCGGGCAATGAGGATGCCATCGCGTATAGGTACCAGCACGGTTTCTACCCTCGGGTCGTTCATCAATTTTTTATTGAAGGCATCAATGGCAGCAGTGTCCTTGTCTTTTTTATCGTCCAGCACCTTTCCACTCCACAATACATTATCAGTAAGGATGTATCCTCCGGGGGAAATGCGGTCAATTACCAGATCGTAATAGTTGGCGTAGTTTATTTTATCGGCATCAATAAATACCAAGTCAAAGTTACCCGGCAGGGTAGGGATAATATCAAGTGCGTTGCCAATATAATATTGTGTTTTGTCGGCAATTCCTGCCTTATCAAAATACTGGCGTACCAAATCTTCCAACTCCTCATTAATATCAATGGTGTGTAGCTTTCCATCTTGTTGTAACCCTTCCGCTAGGCAAATAGCTGAATAACCTGTGTAGGTGCCAATTTCCAAAATAGTTTTTGGAGCAATCATTTTACTCATCATCGCCAGAAAGCGCCCTTGCAAATGGCCCGAAATCATCCGCGGTATCATAACTTTGGCATGGGTTTCGCGGTTAAGTTGTTGCAAAATCTCATTTTCAAAGCTGGTGTGTTGCTCTACATATTGCTCCAAAGCTTCGGGCAAAAATTCCATATCGGTAACGGTTGAAAGGCAAAACTAGGCAATTGCTGCAATATCGCATTTACCAATGTGACTATAAAACCAAACGGTTCTTTTGGTAATAAAATATTGAATTAATTCATTACTTTAAAATAAAAACCAGCGCGATTACGCACTGGCATTTACAATTATCTTATACGTGGAATGCAATTCCGCAATAGTCCATTTACCTACCACCGTTCCCCCACAGGCCTAAACGCTTGCTTAATTGGCGATATGCCTTCTCATCTTTATTATCAAAAAAGTCAACCAACTTACCTACAAACTTAGTATCTGCTAGCATTCCATATTTCTGGCCTTCTTTACGTTGCCTTAATTGCTCGTTTATCTGCTCCTGCAAAAAACGCTGCCTCTCCCGTGGATCATTTAAATTTCCCATACCCTTCCTCTTTATAACGTGTGTGGTTAATTCCGCTATTTATTATCAATGCCAATTCCGTGCCAAAATCTCCATAAACGAAAAAAAGCCTTTCGCTTTGGGGGCAAAAGGCTTTTTTAACATCAATTTTTGAATCTCCTATCGAAATTCAAACGGTCTGCTTTTAAGGAACTACTCTATTTCAGCAGGTTCCGGCTTCTCTATAGGCAACATATCATTCTTGATACGGGCACGTATTTTAGCCTCTATTTCCGCCATCAGTTCAGGATTATCAAGCAGCAATTCTTTTACTGCTTCACGGCCTTGGCCCAGCTTGGTTGTATCATAGGCAAACCATGAGCCGCTCTTCTGCAATATACCATGCTCAACACCCAGGTCAACAATCTCACCAACTTTGGATATACCTAAGCCGTACATTATATCGAACTCCACTACTTTGAAAGGCGGTGCCAACTTGTTTTTCACCACTTTCACCTTGGTGCGGTTACCTACAATATCCTCTTTGTCTTTCAACTGGCCAATACGGCGAATGTCCAAACGTACTGAAGCATAAAATTTCAAAGCGTTACCACCAGTGGTAGTTTCGGGGTTACCGAACATTACACCGATTTTCTCGCGCAACTGGTTGATGAAGATACAGATGCAACCGCTCTTGTTGATGGCACCCGTTAGTTTGCGCAATGCTTGAGACATTAAGCGGGCTTGTAGGCCCATTTTACTATCGCCCATTTCGCCTTCCAACTCACCACGTGGCACAAGGGCTGCTACGGAGTCGATTACAATCACATCCAAAGCGCCTGAGCGAATCAAATGCTCCGCAATATCCAAAGCCTGCTCACCATTATCTGGCTGAGAAATCAATAGGTTATCTACATCTACACCCAAAGCTTGAGCATAGTTTTTATCGAAAGCGTGCTCGGCATCAATTACCGCTGCAATACCGCCGCGTTTCTGAGCTTCTGCTATAACGTGGATGGCCAAGGTAGTTTTACCTGATGATTCTGGGCCATAGATCTCAATAATACGCCCACGGGGCAGTCCGCCTATTCCGAGCGCTATATCTAAGCCCAAGGAGCCGCTTGATACGGAGTCAACCGCAACCACGCGCTCATCACCGAGCTTCATAATAGTACCTTTTCCGTACACTTTTTCCAGCTTATCTACGGTAAGCTGGAGTGCCTTCAGCCTTTCAGCGCTGGTGTTCTGATCTTTTGGATTTGCTGCCATTGCAAGTTTGTTTATTGGTGATTTGTTGATTGGTTAATCTGTTAATCAGATAACCAATCGGGGTCGACATTAAAGATAAACGATTTGCTAATCAACTTTTGAATTCGCTTCTCTACTTTAATCCTGATTAACCGATAAACTAATATACCGATTAACTTTCTCCCCTACGCCAACAAAATTAGTTTTTATTGGATTAATAACCTAACATTTTGAGTAAAATATTTACAAATATTTGTAAGGCCACACTGCTCGCATTTTGGGCTGCGGGCAACGCATATATATCGGCCATGCAAAATGAGCCAGTGGTGCGCATCGGGTATGTCGTCCATCGGTATATGCCGCACCAATTGTTGCTCGGTGAGCAGCGGGTTGTGGCGCGCAGTGTTGGTGGTAAGCCCAATACGGTTACTTACGCGCATTACATGCGTATCCACTGCCATATTGGGCTGGCGGTACAGTACACTGGTAACTACGTGTGCCGTTTTGCGCCCCACACCTGGCAACGATTGTAGCTGTGCCACCTCTTGCGGCACCTCGCCATCGAATTCGTTTACCAGTTTTTGGGCCATCCCTACCAAGTGCTTGGCCTTATTGTTAGGGTAACTAATACTACGAATTATAGGAAAAACATCCTCTACAGTAGCTTTCGCCATAGCGGTCGCATCGGGGTAGCGCTCAAATAGGGCTGGGGTGGTCATATTCACCCGCTTATCGGTGCATTGGGCAGAGAGTATCACCGATACCAGTAGCTCAAATGGGGTTTCGTAAGCCAGCTCTGTCTCCGCAAATTTGTACTCCTCTTTTAAATGTGCGAGGGCTTGCTGATATAGTTCCTTCTTCGGTAGTTTCGGCTGAAGCATGAGAAGATTAAATGTAAAATAGGAAATGAGAAATAGGAAATGGCAAAAGGAAACCAACTATGCTAAAATAGCAAAACGATAATTGCCACAACATTGTTTCCAAATAAATACCCGTTTCCATTAAACAGCCTGTAACTTTGGAAACAATTGGTTTGCCATAATGGTTAATCAGGCATCCAAACAACTTAAAACATCAAGCCATGCTGATAGCTATATTTCTTGCCGCTTCTTCCAAAACCATCGCATTTGTGGGTGTAGCTATTGTATTGGTGCTGGTTGTGTATGGATACTCGCAAGATATTGCAAAGAAGAACAGCGATAAAAGAAGATGAGGCCATCCGTTGCCGGACAGCCTCATAATATGTTTATTATAAACCCTGTTAAATTTGAGATGGTATCAAAACCATTTTCAAATTTTCTATCGTTTAAAAGAGATCAAATTATAGTCGGCTTGTTCCGCCCGCTGGCTCTGCGTCTGCAGGAGGAGCATCCTCGCCAGCTTTCACTTGCTTGAAGTTGAACACTAGTGTAAAGCGCAAGGTATTATCAAGCGGGTTGCGCTGTGCTGATGTTGGTATCAAATACGAGAAATCCAAGCCAAAAACGCTGTAGCGCAAGCCAATACCTGCCGATAGGTAGCGACGATTGCCTTTGGTTGGTGCTTCGTGGAAGTAACCTACACGCACGGCAAACTGCTTATCATACCAGTACTCGGCACCTACACCGATGGTAAACTCCCTGAACTCCTCCTTAGCGCCACCTGGGGCATCGCTAAACGAGCCGAAAATAGCACCAGGTACTGACTTGTCTTTCCAAGGGAAGGTACCAGTAGTATCAAATGGATCAGGTGTTGGAACCAACAACTTGTTGATGTCGGTAGCCAACGTAAAGGAGTTGTGCTTATCAATATCGATAGAGTATTTTAAGCCGATGCCCATGTTCATTGGGATGAAATCCCTTTGGGCAGAGTTGGTATAAGATATCTTGCTACCTAAGTTGGAGAACACCAAACCTGCTGCAAAGTTAGAGTTGCGGGCACCAATCTTAATATCCTTGTTGTAATAGAAGCCGATATCGCCAGAGGCGGCAATGCCTGGGCTGATGCTAGTACCACTTACGCTTTGGCCACTAGCCAAGTTGGAGTAGATAAAGCGAAGGCTAATACCGGTTGAAAAGCCTTTGGCCAATACACGAGCATAAGTAGCATCAATGGCAAACTCGTTCGGGCGGAACTGCTGCAAGTTGTTACCTTGCGCATCAGTAAATTGTATCTGCCCCAATGAAAAGTAGCGCAATGACATGGCAACGGCCTGCATCTTGTTTATCTTATAATAGCCTGTAAGCTGTGCTAGGTAAATATCGTTTACCAGCGAGCGCAGCCAAGGGGTGTAGCTCATGCTTACGCCGAAAGTTTTGCTATCGTATTCTTTGTCTTCTTTTGTATCGTAGGTGGTAATAAAAGCCAACTTAGCGGGGTTGTGGAATGTTGCGTTGGCATCGGGGGTGGTAGCAATGCCTACATCTCCCATACCGCCGGCACGAGCATCAGGCGAAATACGCAAAAACGGAACAGCGGTGGTAAGTGCATTTACTATGTCGCACTGGCTAGAGTTGAAACCAGTAGGGCAATTAACTTGCGCCGATGCCGCTAGCGAACTAGTAAGCAGCAGGCAAATAATGAGCAAATTCTTCAGGGAGATTTTCATTTAGTTCTTTTCAGATTAACGCAAAATTACCAATTTTTCTGTTTGGTGTACAGGTGAACACTCTTCGGTACGTACTTCCAACCTGTATACGTAGGTTCCGTTGCTTAAGTTCATGCCATTTTCTGTTTGTCCATCCCACTCTAGGTCATCAATTTTAAAACCAGCGCTCTCGATAGTTTTAGATAATTGTTTCACTAAACGGCCTGAATAATCGAAAATTTTCAAGTCTACAAACAGTATTTCTCCGGCTTTATTGTGCTCAAAGTTGAATTTGGTAGAATTATTGAACGGATTTGGGTAATTAAATACTTCCTGAAGCGAAATGCAGGGGTTGCTGCTCACTACAAACTCCGTATTATCTTCCGCCGAGTTGTTGTGCACATCCCATGCCTTGGCCACTACTTTGTAGCGCCCGTCGGGCAAATTAAACAGTGGATAACGCGCCGAACCGCTACGGAAATTATCCGTATCCGACTCGTAAAAATCGTTTAGCACATAAGTATTGCGTGTATCCAGATTCATTACAGCCACCAAATCATGACCGATGCCGTTGCCCACTGTGTTGATGCCACTAGCATCATAAAGCTGAACTAAAAGTACTGGGTTAGCATCGGTAATACCTCCTGAACGGAATTTTTCATCGTTCATAAATACTTGGATATCCGGCCCTTTAGTATCGGGGGTATAATTGTCGCTCATACCGCCAATGTATAAGTCATCTTGGTAGCCATGGGCATCAAACTCGCCATTGTCGGCATAGTAGCTCACTTTGCCCACGCCATAATTGTAGGCAATATCTTTAGGTACAATAAAAGTGAAAGTAAACTTACCATCCTTTACGCTGGCTTTGCCGCGGAAAATAATACTCTTTTGAATCTCGAAAGAGGTTTTATTACTGCCGTCGGTGTTGGCAAGGGTTTCGTAAGTCACGGGTTTATCAAAAATGGTAGGATATACTACCCCATTAAAGCTCGTCAACACGCTACCATCCCAGTTGCGCACTTCACCACTAAGGGTTATTTGCTGTAGGGCCTTCAGTGTATCGCTGCCACCTACGGGCTGCTCGTTTACTTCAGTAGTTACCACATTATATTTAGGGTAGGCCAAAGTAAGCGACGGGTCGCCATAGAGGCCAAATTTGCGATCATTTATTACATCGCCAGTACCAGCAGTAGCATTTTTGGTAAGCATTACTACTTCACCAATGGTTGGCATGCGGCCGTTATATGGTTCAAACAAGTTATTGAGGAAATTGCGGTTGGTGCGCTCATTGGCATTGGCATATACCAAGCGTGAGGTACTCACGGAGGCAATAGCACCTCCTTTGGGATTTAAAACTATTTCTTCGCCAGCAGAAATGCGACTAGGGTTATCATAGCGAGTAAACTCGCAAGTGGCTGTTACAAAAAGCGGCATGGCATCGTAATTATCCCATGAGCGTATGTCATCAATATTTAGCACCCGCTCGGCCGCCCAGCCACTGGGGCCGCCGTGGCCGGTATAGTTCATCATTAAGCAGCCATTAAACATTTTAGCATTGATGGCATCATTTACACCAGGATAACGCAAGCCAGCCGGGGTAGATGTTAGTTTAAACGCATCTAGGTAAAACTTATCGATGTTGTATACCGGGTGATTAGCAGCTACATTGTTGGCATGGCCCTCAGCATGGTTTAAGTGGATGTTACCATCTTCATCATCGCCAATAAAAGTTACCGTGTTTCGCCAGCTACCAAAAGTGGTAATGCTCTCATAGTGTATCACCTTATCCACCATTACTTTAGCCTGCTCCAAGTTGCGAACCGGGAAACGGCCAACAGCTATGTCCATAGTAAGGTTTGGTGTGCCCAGGTTGCCTTCGTTGTCATCCAACATGGCAAAATAATCATCAGTGGCAAAGCTCCCTATAGGCTCATGCGAGATGGGGCTTTGATAAGTAGGGATAACGGTTTCGATACTATATTCAATTCCTTTGAAATCGAAAGTGGCATTGCCAAAAAGTAACAGATACTGCGGCCTATCGGCGGCATTACCATTGGCACGCACATGAAACATGCGCATAAAATCGCGAATAGCGCTTAAGTCTGCCCTACCGCTGGAAAACTCGTTGTAGATGGTAGGCAAGGTAACCACTTGCACATAAATGCCGCTTTTGGCTGAGCGGTACTGGGCAAAGCGCTCCGCTTCGGCCAGCAACTCAGGCATTACCACTACCACCATATCAGGTTGATTGAGCGCATGTAGGTTTTGGTTGGGTACTGCACCCGCCACCGCCGGCGCCGGGAAAGCACCGCCGGTTTCAAAAACCACGTATTCCCTTAAGGTTTCACTGTTGCCTACAAACTTCAATTGGCCACCGTTATTGGCATATGGTTGGTTTTGGGCATCTACCGGGTTGGTTACATCCCAAATGATGGCATTACCAGTGCTTGATTGTATAGTATACTCTGTGATGTTGCCCAAACCCACCGAACGGCTGTCGCGGAAACTAAATGAGGCGCCATTGTAAACCAGGTTGCGGCGTGCTTGCACCTTTATATAATTAAGGTATCCTTCTGCAGCCGATGAAGCATTGCTAAATGCAACATCTACTGTAAGAGCTGGCCCGCCAAGGATTATAGTGCCGTCGCCAGTGCCTAAGTTCGCAAATGGCGCCGTATAACTAGTACCCGTAGTGTTTATAGAAAAATTATCCAAGGTCTGCCCATTGGCTTTCAGGGTAATGCTGCTAGCATTGGTATTTGATTTAGCGGCAAATTCTGTTGAAATTTTAACAGGCTCGTTGGTTACATTGGGTATATTGAAATTAATACTGCGGTTAGAAACGCTAAAATTCAAAAACTCACCGTACCACTCCCTGCCTGTGCCGCCTAAGCTTTTTTCATCTACCTCATGCTGCTGCAATTCATCAAAGGTAGTGGTGGTGTTAGTGGGGGTACCAGTAAAGTTTACATTGCCTACCCGCTTACCATTGCCCAAATCAACGGTGATGAAATAAGTATTTACATCACTATAGAAGTTGGCTTCATAATTAAAGGCTTGCGTGTTAGGGTTATAATTCCATAGGCTTGGCCCCTCTGCATAAAACAAGATAAAATCTCCAGCATCAAATTTTCCGTCGCCTTCACCCTGCACCATGATGGGGTTCTCCACCAAGTCATCGTGCCTATCTACACTGTTTAGCTCCGGCAGCACACCACCACCATTACCATATATACGTATGTTGCGCGGGTCTACATTATCGGGGTTGATGCCAATAGACTTTAACAAGGCATAGTCTATCTTATGTATGCCCGATTGCGAAACAGATATTTTGAACCAGTTGCCAGACGACAATACCGAGTTGGTAGCAATGTTACCCGCAAAGCCAACATGGGCAGATAAGGTAAGGAGCAGGGTGGCGATTGTAATAAGTTTCACGAAGCAGCGTTATTTAAGTCAAAAATAAAGTAATCCCGAAATTTTTATAGCTTTGGCTCTTTGTTTTAAGTAGGGTTACTTGTTATTTGTTATTGGTTAATTGGTAAAATGGTTATTTCAAAGAAGAGAATAAGCCCTGAAAGTTGCATTCAAAACGCAATTTAAAGCTAATTATTATCAACATCGTTAAATTTTAGTGCTGCTTCTCTCAACCTATAACTACTACCAAATAAACAAATAACCAAAACTAATTAACCAATCAGCTAATACGAAGGTTCGATGTTGCGCATAATAATTACCCTAATAGTACTCTTGGCACTGCTACCTGCGCGCCAACTCCAGGCACAAGACCCGGAGTTTAGCCAGTTTTATGCAGCACCCATGAACCTAAACCCTGCCCTTACCGGTATCGCTTGGGGGCCGCGCTTCAATGTAAACTACCGCAACCAATGGCCTGGCATTGACAATGGCTTTACCACCTACGCACTATCATATGACCAGCACTTCGAAAAACTTCGTAGCGGCTTTGGCATTTTATTGATGAACGACCGTGTGGCTGCCGGCTTGATTAATAACTACACTATTAGATTGAATTACGCCTTCCAAGTAAAGCTTTCGAAGAAAGTAGGGATGCAGATTGGCCTATCGGGCGGCTACGTGCGCAAACAGCTTGATTGGGCGAGGCTTACTTTCAACGATCAGATTAACCCCATTTTTGGGTTTGAAGACTTTAATGGCTTCCCTAACCTAAGCACCGAGCAAGTACCCGCCGATTTGGGTATTAATATAGCCGACTTTGGTGCTGGTTTTGTGGCATACTCTAAGCACGTGTTTGGTGGCTTGGCCTTCCAGCACATTACGAGCCCTAAAGAATCCATTACAGAATATACCGATTACAAGCTGCCGATGAAGATTACGGTGCACGCCGGTGGTCAAATTAACCTGACCCCAAAAAAGCGTAACAGCGATAATTTCCTTTCGCCTAATGCCATGTTCATTACCCAAGGCACCGCATCGCAATTAAATGTTGGTACTTATGTAAATGTGAGCAAAGTTTTTGGCGGTGTTTTTTACCGAAACAATTTTTCGGGTAGTGATGCCGTTATAGGATTACTTGGTTTAAAAATTTATTTCGTAAAACTAGGCTACAGCTACGATTACACGATTTCAAACCTTCAAGGATACGGCAACGGGGCTCATGAAATTTCATTAAGTATTAACCTTGGCGACAAAGATGGGCCCTTTGACCAGAGCAGAAAACCCAACAGACTTGAATGTCCGGGGGTTTTGAATTTTTGATTTTAAAATAATCGAAGTATATTAGCAGTTACCTAAAAACTTGACGCGCAAAATGAAACATTTCACGTCTTTCTCCAAAGCTGCATTGGCCTTAATGGTCGTAGCTACTATGGCTTCCTGCTCCAAGAAAGGAGACTCATCTGTAACCGGATGGGAATACAACAACTCTGATTGGGGTGGCTTTGAAGTAAAAGATTATGATGGCCAAGTAACTGGCCCGGGCCTTACTCTTGTAGAAGGTGGCACCTTTGTAATGGGCCAAACCGAGCAAGACGTTATGTTTTTGTACAACGCTATACCACGTAAGATTACCGTGAGCTCGTTCTACATTGACCAAACCGAAGTGGCCAACGTACACTACCTAGAGTATTTGTACTGGTTGCACCGCGTATTTGATGCCAACTACCCAGAGGTATACCGCAATGCGTTGCCTGATACCTTGGTATGGCGTAGCGAGTTGGCTTACAATGAGCCATTGGTAGAATACTACCTGCGTCACCCTGCATACAACTTCTACCCAGTGGTAGGTGTAAGCTGGTTGCAAGCCGTTGAGTTTTGCAAATGGCGTACCGACCGTGTGAACGAGCGTGTGCTAATTGACCAAGGCATCCTAGAAGTGAACCCTAACCAAGTAGATAGCGACAACTTCAATACTGAAGCTTATTTGCTAGGCCAATACGAAGGTATGGTTAAAAAGAACTTGCCAGATTTGGACCCTAACGGTTCAGGTGAGCGCCCAGTTCGTTTTGATGACGGTATCCTATTGCCTGCTTACCGCTTGCCTACCGAGGCTGAGTGGGAGTATGCTGCCCTTGGTTTGATTGGTAACCAACCATACGACGACGAAGAGCGCTACACTGATAAGCGTATCTACCCTTGGAACGGTACTAGCTTGCGTTACCCTAAAGCTGGTAGCTCACAAGGTGAGTTCTTGGCCAACTTTAAGCGTGGTGCTGGTGACTATATGGGTCTTGCTGGTAAGTTGAACGATAACGCATCGGTAACTGCCCCAGTTGAAGGTTTCTATCCTAATGATTTCGGCCTATACAACATGGCTGGCAACGTAAACGAGTGGGTAGCTGATGCTTACCGCCCAATGACTAGCTACGATGAGGATGATTTGAACTCTTACCGTGGTAACGTATACATGCAGAAATCCCTTGACCCGGATGGCATTCCTGTTGAGAAAGACAGCTTGGGCCGCATTGTTTACGAGCCAGTAAAAGACGAAGATTTAGTTAACCGTAGGAACTACAAGAAGTCTGACGTTATCAACTACCTTGATGGTGATGAGGCTTCTGAAGCTACTTATGAGTATGGTAAAACTACCTTGATTAGCGACAAAGCTCGCGTATTTAAAGGTGGCTCATGGGCCGATATGCCATTCTGGCTATCACCTGGCACCCGTCGTTTCTTAGACCAAGACATGTCTGCTGCTACTATCGGTTTCCGTTGCGCAATGGACCGTGTGGGTAGCCCAGGCGGCAATGAAAGCACTGGCGGCAACAAGTTCAAAAAGAAATAATCATTATTGCAATATACTAGAAAGGCCTTCCATTCGGAGGGCCTTTTTTTGTTTGTAGAAGGTTATTGGTTATTAGTTATTGGTTAATTTTGGAGTAGTTAATAGCAACTTGATTATTAACTGACAATTCTAAAGATTCAGCCCATCCCCTTTTTCTTGGTTCATAATTGAAACCAATAACCAATCAACTAATAACTCATAACCAAATGGACCTCTACCAGCTTTACTTAAAAAGTACCGGCGTAAGTACCGATACCCGTAAAATAGAAAAGGGCAACCTGTTTTTTGCCCTTAAGGGGCCGAGCTTTAACGGTAACGAGTATGCCCGCCAGGCGCTGGAGCAAGGGGCAGCCATTGCCGTGGTGGATGAGGAGCCGTTTTATGTTGACCCACAGCGGTATATTTTGGTGCCGAACGCATTGCAAGCTTTGCAAGACCTAGCTTCCTACCACCGCGACCAACTGAACGTACCCATTATAGCCATTGCAGGCAGCAATGGCAAAACCACCACCAAAGAACTGTTACGCGCCGTACTGGAAACTACCTACAGCACCTTCGCCACTCCAGGCAACTTTAACAACGAGATAGGATTACCATTGGCACTGCTAATGATAAAACCCAAAACCAAAGCCGTAGTGCTGGAGATGGGTGCCCGCAAACGCGGCGATATAGCGGAGTTGTGCGCCATAGCAAAGCCTACCCACGGCATCATAACCAATACGGGTAAAGACCACCTTGAAACCTTCCTGACACTGGAGAACACCCGCAAAACCAATGCGGAGCTGTATGAATACCTGGCCGGTGCTGGAGGCACGGCCTTCGTGAATATTGCCTACAAAGACTTGCTGGAAGAAGCCGGCGGGGTGGAGCAATTGATAACCTATGGTGGCCAAGGAGCGACCGTGCAAGGGCATGTAACCAACCTGTTTCCGTACTTGGAGATAGCCTATATGGATGGCGATGAAGCGATTCCCGTAAAATCGCAACTGATAGGCAAGTACAACTTTGAAAACATTATGGCAGCCGTGGCTATCGGGAAAGCATTGGAAGTGCCCAATCAACTGATACAGCGAGCAGTGGCTGCCTATGCGCCATCCAACAACCGCTCACAGCTAGTGCACCAAGGCAGCAATACCATTATATTAGATGCCTATAACGCCAACCCTAGTAGCATGAACGAGGCGTTGGAAAACTTGGAACAGGTAGAAGCCACCAGCAAAGTTGCCATACTAGGCGATATGCTAGAACTGGGGGAAGCCAGCTATGAGGAGCACCTGCTCATCGCCCTAAAATTAAAGCAGCTCAATCTATCACACATTGTATTGATAGGGCCTGAGTTCGGGCAGGTAAGGGATAAACTGGACTGCCACCACTTCAATACTACCGCCGAAGCCAAAGAATGGTTTAATGCACAGAATTTTCAGGATACGCTATTTCTATTGAAGGGCTCTAGGGGAATTGCGGTGGAGAAAATCCTTGGGTAGATATGAAATAGGAGATGAGAAATGCAAAACAAGAGACAGCATTTACAGTATAGACAAACAGAAAGCCCGCAAAACTTACGTCTTGCGGGCTTTCTTATTTCCCATTTCTCATTTCATATTAAAGCTCAGGCTCTTTCAAACGCCTTTAACCAGCGCTCAGGTAGCTCATCTTTGCAGGCTTGTTTGTAGTCGTTGTAGGAGCACGACATCAGGTTGTTCACGCTGTCTTGCTCTACTTTACCTTCAAACTGAGGTATCTGCAACCACCAGCGCTCGCTCTTTTTGCTCTTCCAAAACACCAGTTCGTACTCGCCTTCGTTAAAGTCAACAATATACTTCAGGTAATCTTGGGATTTGTATTCAGGGATGTCCTTCTTGCGATTGTAATATCCCTCTACAAAGTACCATATCATTTGCGCAGCCAATTGAGCCGTTTGGGTATGGTTGTCGAAAGCAGGGTTGTAACCATAGATACCAATTGAGGTAAGGCGGTCGCTAAGGCCGGCGTAGCGCATTATTTGGCAAGCCTCTTCGCCGTAAAAGCCATGCGGTGTAGGCGTACCCACACCGGGTGCATCGCCCATTTTAACAGCGGTAAGGTCAAAGCTCAACATATCGGCATCGCGCACAATAGGTTCCACCTCTTCCATGTTCTTGCGCACATCGCCCAAGCGGTAGCAATCAAAGTTTAGCTTCTCCAGCGTGTTTACTGTTTTTGGGTCGGTAAAGTAGCTCTGGTAGCCCAGTTGGCTAAAGCCGAACAGTATATTTGGTTGATCAGAGAAGATGCGGCCCAAGAAGTTCTCATCGGTTACCTCGCCTTCCAAATCCAATAGGTCAATTTTTTCATCAATCACCACCAAGTTCACCTTACGGTCAAGATTTTGGTAGCCGTGGTATTGGGCCAGGGTAAGATCGTGGCTGCCACCAATGATGATAGGCACTACCTGGTTGGCCAACAACTCATTTACAATAGCAGCCAGGCCGTAGTAAGTATCGGTTACGGTTTCGCCAGCGCGTAGGTTGCCTAGGTCAACAACGGTCATGCCTTCATGCTGCACCACCAGGTTGTACAGCTGCTCGCGTACACGGTTGAGGCCGTTGGCGCAACCTTGGTTGCTCACCGAGTTGCGGTCTTCCTCAATGCCAATAATGGCCAGGTCGAAAAGCTCCAAATCAGCGCCATGCTGTTCGCTAAAAAATACTTTATGCGCCCAACGGTTCACCGGGAATGAGCGGAAACGCTCAATAATTTCAGGGGAAAGAGGCTTCATTACTTCCAATAGCATGGCGACAATGTTGGTCGGTAGTAAAAATACTCAACCGCCCATAAACCGATGTGAGATATTCTGAACATATCCACATTTACCAAGCAAGACATAAGACACAAGACGCAAGACACAAGATTTTTTTATATTACATGTCTTTTCTGTGTGGATAGTTTTGTCTACCCTAAAAAATAAGTTTATCAGTGAATAGGATTAGGGGCCACGATTATACCATCAGCATCAGAATATAAATACTCCCCTGGATAGAACGTGATGCCACCGAAAGCCACGGGGATGTTTACATCGCCCTCACCCTTCTTTATACTTTTAAACGGGTGTGTACCGAGCGCTTTGATGGCCACGTTCATGCCATCGATATCTGCCGCATCGCGTATGGCACCATTGATTACCACACCTTCCCAACCGTTTTTCTCAGCCAGTGCTGCCACATTATCGCCCAGCAAAGCACAGCGAACGGAGCCACCGCCATCAACCACTAGCACTTTGCCCCGTCCGTCTGTTTCCAGTTGGGCCTTCACCAATACATTATCCTCAAACACTTTTACCGTTACCACCTCGCCATGAAAAGCCAGCTTGGCACCATAGCTTTGGAACATGTCGGCAGGTACTTTAAGTATGGCGCTATGGTCGTCAGATAAGTCGGCGGTTTTGAAGGTCATCTTAGATTGGTTTTAAGTTGCTAAAAATACAATAGTATTTTGTTTGCTGATGCAAATGAACACATGAAATTTGCAGCAATATGCGCCATACTGCCACCCATCAATTAACAGATTGACCGATTAAACTACCCCTTCGCTCTCCCTAAAAGCCTTCACCAACAGCAATGTCTCGGCGGCTTTGTAGGCGAAGAAAATGGCCATCATCGGCAATATCACCCATTTGTCAGGCTCGATGAGGAGAAAATAAGTAAAGATAAAGATGCCACTAAACATAAACTTTACGGCCATGGTGCCGAAGAAGATATTGATGAAGAACGGCTTGCGCACGCTGCGGGTATTGTAGTAGCCGCTAAACATCGTAAGGCCTAGAAAAAACGCAAGACTTACCCAACTGATGATAATATAGGGCAGGTAAAACTTGAAGAACCCCAAGGCAAACAATACTACCGCCATAGCAAAAGTGACCTTGAGCAACGATTTTACAAAATGGCGGAACTTCATCATTTCTCGCGGGTTACTTGCCTTATAAACAGATACATGGCTATGCCTGCAAATATAAGGCAGGATATGGCAGTAAATATAGGCGTACCGGCATCAGTAAGCGGAAACTTTCTATCGAGCCACGCGCCAAGAAAATAACCAATCAAAATAGCCGCCAGCATTTGAAAACCAGCGGTTGAGTATTTTATGTAGTTATTAAACGGCTTCTTTTTGGATGGTTGGTTTTCCTTGTTTATCATTTTTTACCTCTCTCGTTCCCATAGTGCAAGTGCCGTTGAATACCGCACCCTCCTCCATAACAAACTTCGCCGCTATAATATCCCCATCAATCACGGCTGTTTTTTTCAATACCAATATATCCTTTACTTGCAGGGTACCTTTTATGCGGCCCTCAATATCAGCACTGCCGCACACTACATCGCCTTCTACCCTACCGGTTTTTCCTATGGCTATCTTGGCCGAGCAGTTCACGGTGCCTTGTATCACCCCATCCACACGTATATCGCCTGATGATTGCACGTCACCCTGAATAAAGGTTCCTTCGCTAAATTGGTTGATAAGGTTAGCGCTTTTTGCTACGCTGCTGTCGTTTTTTCCAAACATACCCGTCACCGTTTTTTAGAACACAATGTAACTTTCCGGATTTACCGGTACACCATTGTGCCAAAGTTCGAAATGTAGGTGCGGGCCTGTAGTTTGTTCTCCACTATTTCCTATAATGGCTATGGCCTCACCCGTTTTAACAAATGTACCAACTTTTTTCAACAATACCGAGTTGTGTTTATATATGCTAATGAGGTTATAATCGTGTTGAATTGCAATTACATAGCCGGTTTCCACCGTCCAGTCGGCCATAATTACCGTACCATCCAATACTGACTTTATCGATTCCTTTTCCTTCGCTACCACATCGGTACCATAGTGGGCTTTTAAGGGTTCAAAAGAAGCGCTCACCAACCCCAGTACCGGCGGGAATAGCTTGAGGTTGCTCAGCGTTTGGCTCTTTTGTGGTGCACCATCAGGGGTAAAGATGAGGGCATAATCATCTTCCTTCTCCAGCTCTTCCCTCAATTGCCTGTCGGCGGCTGGTATCTCATCAAGCTTAATGGAATCGTATTTCGATGATTGAGCAGTAAACCCAGTGGTATCTATGCTTAGCGAATCTTGGCCTGAGAGCACACTCTGGGCATTGCGTATCCACAATTCTTGCTGGCGCACCTGGTTAGTAAGCGAGTCGGCCTCCATCCTTAGTTTCACCAAGCTACGGCGCATACCAATATCGCCATAGCCCGGTATGTATTGCTTTATGGGGGTAAAGGCTATAAGCACAAAAATGAATAATGAAAGTACAATGAGCACGCTACCCGCCAGTACATAAACATTGAAGCGCGACAAACGGATGGATGCCCTTTCCTCAAAAGTTTGATCATTAAGTATCACTAGGCGATACTTATCCTTCAACTTTCTAAAAAACCTACTTCCTTTAGCCTTGTCCGTACTCATTTATTTGTATAAGCTTCATCCGAATTGGGAAATTTAAAATAATTTTGCCGAAATACTGTTTATATAGGGTTGATTTGTGAATTGGTTGACTGGTTAATTGGTTTACAATAAGGGTTAATTGTGGTTTGGTTATTAGTTATTGGTATCTTGTATCAATATTCCAAAGCCAACAACTAATTTGCTAAAGTAACATTCATTCTCGATACCAGTCCGCGAATTAACCAATTAACGAATAAACCAGTAAACCAATAACCATTGCCTTTGAGATTCGCTAAAATAACATTAATAGGTGCCGCTTTTGCAATCATATTTGTGGTTTCGGGCTGTTATGCCCACCAGAAAAGGAAATTGCCCCTTGCCAAGCAAGTGTACCACGATATAACGGCGCGGAACAACGCCTATTTCAATTCCGACCTTAAAATGGGCTCGGTGCAGCAAAACATGCGTGCCGCCCACGTTGATGATTACACCCTGATATTGCCCATCTACACCGATCGTAACCCCGAGCTGGCCACCTCGTACAGCACCGATTTGGATATGGTTATCAAAAAGGCATCCACCAATATTAAAGACCACGAAGCCAGCATATATACCGACAACAACTACATGCTGGTGGCCATGAGCTACTATCTAAAAGGTGATTATGTAACAGCGCTGGAAACTTTCCAGTTTGTGAATACCGAATTCAAAGAAAAACCTAACAAAAAGAAAAGCAGCAAAAAGAAAAAACCTACTTCTTCTAAAAGCAAAAGCTCTAGTAAATCATCATCCTCTTCGAAAAGCAAGAAAGGCAAACCGATGACTGCTGCGCAAATGAAAGCGCAACAAGATAGGGAAGCTGAAGAGCGAATGAAGAAAATTGAGGAAGGTGGCTCGCTAGATACCCCTGGCGAAGAGGAGAATGAAGAGTATGAAAAAGACCCGCTTTGGTGGGCCAAGCACCAACCTATGCGCCCCGATGCGAAGATATGGATGGTGGATACTTACACGGCGCTAAAAAAGTACAAAGAAGCTGCCGCGGTGCTTACGCTAATTGATGCCGATGAGCAGTTTCCTCACTGGTTGCGCGATGATTTGGAGGTGGCCCGTGCAAACCATTTCCTTCAAAAAGGCGACTATGATAAAGCCATACAGCCCCTACAGTGGCTGCTAGAACATAAAGGTAGAAAGCGCAGCAAGGTACGCTACAACTATATACTAGCGCAGATATACCAAGTGCGTGGCGACAACGCCCTAGCAGTGGAGTACTACAAGCAAGTGCTGAAAGGCAAACCCGATTACCGTATGGCCTTTAATGCCAAAATAAGCATGGCCAAAATTGCTGCCCGCGATAATACCATGGAGCAGAAAGAAATTATCCGCCTGCTGAAGAAAATGTTGAAGGAGAACAAAAACGTCGATTTCTATGACCAAATCTATTACTCACTTGCCGAGCTTTCTTTATTAAGTGGTAAAAAAGACGAAGCGATAGCTTACTTGGAGAAGTCGATTGAGGTAAGCACTAGCAACACCAACCAGCAAGCATTATCGTACCTAAAACTAGCCGAGCTGCACTTTGAGAAAGAAGAGTATGTAGAGGCACAGCCACCTTACACTAGCGCTGCTGGCCTTATAAGCAACGAAGACCCACGATACCCCGATATTATGGGCCGCAGCGAAGTATTGAAAAGGCTGGTAACGCATGTAACTGCTATTGAAGAGCAAGACAGCCTCTTCAAAATTATTGGCATGAGCGAGGTAGATAAGATGAAAATGGTTGATGAAATCCTGAAAAAACAAGAGGAGGAATTCAAAAAGAGCCAAGACCAACAGAACCAGCCGATTGATGCTATTGCCAATAAACCAACCGCTGGCAATAATGACAACCCTAATGCCAATAAGGGCGAGTGGTACTTTTACAATACCGCATTGAAAAGCTCTGGCTATAATGACTTTGTGAAACGCTGGGGCACCCGCAAACTGGAAGACAACTGGCGCAGGAAGGATAAGACCGCAGCATTTGCAGACAATGCAAACGATACTACCAAGACCGACTCCATAACCGCCCCAACCGATGAATTTGATTACTTTGGCGAAAAGGAAAAGCTGATGGCCTCGTTGCCGGGTGCTGAAGATGTGAAACAACTTAACGGCAAAATGGTAGAATCGTATTATGCCTTGGCCAACATCTACCGATACGATTTGTACAACTTGCCCAAAGCAGCCGCTACCTACGAAGAGTTGCTGAAACGCATACCAGGAAGCAAGTACGAAATGGAAGTGCTGTACAACCTGTACCTAATTTATGATAAGCTGGGTAATACCGCCAAGGCGGAGCAGTATAAAAATGAGTTGCTTACCAAATACCCAGATAGCAAGCCAGCCAAAATCATTAAAGACCCTAACTTCCTTGAAGCTAGCAACCAAATAAAGGTGGCGGTGGATCAGCATTATTTGAACACCTTCCAGCTATACCGCGAAAACCGCTTGCAGGAAGCTATGGAACAGATACGCCTGGCCGACAGCTTGTACCTAACCAACAACCACCTGAAACCAAAGTATGATTTGCTGAATGCCTTCATCATTGGCCAAATAGCGGACTTGGGCGAATACAAAAAAGCTTTGAAAGACATCGTGGCCAAATACCCGAACGACGATGTAAAAGCTAAGGCCGAGGAGATTTTATCCTACATTGAGAAAAGCGAAGACGTAGTAGTGAAGCGGGAAAACAATATGTTGCGCTACGAATTTGATGTCGATTCGCGCCACTTCTTTATGGTGGTAGTAAAGGATAGCACCCTGAAGCTTACCGACGTAAGTACCGCATTGGCCCAATACAATGATGTAAACCGGAGCTTAGAATCACTTAAGGTGGATGCCTTGGCACTACCCGATGGCAACAACTTGCTACTGGTAAAGAGCTTTGAGAGTTTGGATAAGGGCCGCACATACTTGAACGCCGTTTCGCAGAGCGATGCATTGGCCAAATTCCCTGCCGGATCGCTACAGTTGATGCTGGTGAGCGATATCAATTTCAACAAAATCATTATCAACAAAGAGGCTGGCACCTACTTTGAATATTTTGACATAAAGTATCCCAAGTAGCACATGAAGGTATTCCATTACTTTTTCGATAAACCCCTGTGGGCCAGGTACAAGCGCCAGATAGTTGGCTTTTGGATACTATTCCTGTTGTTCATTCTGCTTATTCCGTTCACTTTTTGGATGGTGTCGCTTGGTGCTTTAGGCCCGTTACCAACGTTTGAAGAGCTCGAGAACCCCAAAACCGCGTTGGCTACCGAAATCTATTCAGCCGATTCGGTGTTACTCGGCAAATATTATTCTCAAAACCGAACCAACGTTAAGTTTGACGATTTATCGCCCAACTTGGTTAATGCGTTGATTGCTACAGAAGATGTACGGTATTACAACCACCCAGGAATCGACGGTCGAGGTTTAATGAGGGCTTTTGTGGGATTGATGATGCTTGACATACGGGGCGGTGCGAGTACCATATCACAACAGCTTGCAAAAAACCTGTTCCATGGAGTACGTTCAGAGAACATTATCCAGCGCATCAAACAGAAACTAAAAGAACAAGTAATAGCAGTTCGCTTAGAAAGTAGGTATACAAAGGATGAAATATTGGCCATGTATCTCAACACAGTTGAGTTCAACGATAACGCCTTTGGTGTCAGTTCGGCAGCTTATACATACTTTAAGAAACATCCCAGCGACCTGGATATTGAGGAAGCCGCTGTATTGGTAGGCATGTTGCAAAACCCATCACGTTTCAATCCCCGCCGCTTTCCAGAACGTTCCACGGCAAGGCGCAACATAGTAATGCACCAAATGGAGCGGTACGGCTTCATTACTGAGGAAACCTACGAAACCCTCAGCGACCCGGAGAACTGCCCCATTGTGCTCAACTTCCAGAAAAGTACGCATACCGAGGGAATGGCTACCTACTTTAGGGAAGTGCTTAGGCTGGAATTGACTAAGTGGGCTAGCCAGCCCGAAAACATGCGCGACAGCGTGAAATACGACATCTACAAAGATGGCTTGAAGATTTATACCACCATCAACTCCAAAATGCAGCGCTATGCTGAGGCCGCTGTGCAAGAGCACATGAAGGGCTTGCAAGATGAATTTTTTAAACACTGGAAAGGCAAATGGATTTTCGCTAGTAAGAATGACAGTCTGTACTTTTTGGCCATAGTAAAGCAGAGCGACCGGTACCACGATTTGGAAGAAAGCGGGATAGCGCACGACAGCATTATGACTGCGCTGAAAAAGCCGATACAGATGAAAATATTTACGTACGCCGGCGAACTGGATACCCTGATGAGCCCTTACGACAGCATCTACTACCATCGTACGGTATTGCAAACTGGCTTTATCGTACTGAACCCAGAGAATGGCAATGTGTTGGCGTGGGTAGGCGGTACCAATTACAAATACTTCCAGTACGACCACGTAACCAGCCGCCGCCAAATAGGCTCTACCTTCAAACCTTTTATTTATAGCACCGCTATAGAAAACGGATATTCGCCGTGCTACCAAATTACCGATGCACCGGTTACCTTTGAAAATTATCAAAATTGGACCCCCACCAACGCCGATGGGTATAGTTATGAAAGGCTAACGCTGTTCCAGTGTTTGGCACAATCCAAAAACACCTGTTCGGCCTACTTAATGAAGCGCCTTGGCCCAGAGGTAATTATACAGATGGCCAGGCGCATGGGCATTACCGCACCTATCGAGAATGTGCCCTCTATTTGCTTGGGCTCCCCTAGCTTCTCTGCCTTAGAAATGGCCGGTGCTTATACCGTTTTGGCCAACAAAGGCATCTATACCCAACCTAACTACATCAACTCCATACAAACCAAAGATGGGTTGAACTTGTACAGGGATTCGCCCGAGACACACGATGTAATGAGCGAAGAACAGGCCTATGTAATGATTGAGCTGCTGCGCTACGTTACCAACCAAGGTACCGGCGGCCGCCTGCGCTATCGATACAAATTGACTGCCGACATTTGCGGAAAAACCGGTACAACCAACGATAATACCGATGGCTGGTACATTGGTTACACGCCACAATTCATCGGTGCTGTATGGACGGGTGGCGAGGATAACAAAGTACGTTTCCGCAGTACTGCCTTGGGGCAGGGCGCTAATATGGCATTGCCTATCTGGGGCTTGTTCGCACAAAAGCTATATGCCGATAAAACATTGGGCTATTCGCAAGCGATGAGATTTCCTGCCCCAGCTGGGAAACTTCCGGTAGAGTTGGATTGTTCCAAGTACAAAGCGCAAGGCAACACTTTGCCAAGTACTACCAACCCTAGCAACCCGAACCAATGGGACAACCCCAATCCATAACCTCGGCATGACCCCCGAAGCCTTTAAAGCAATACAAGCTACCCTACCCGATTCACCTGGCGTCTATAAATATAGCGATGACAGTGATCGGATTTTGTATGTAGGGAAGGCGCGTAGTTTAAAGAAACGGGTTTCCTCTTACTTTCAAAAGGAGCACGATAGCGCGCGGTTGCGTATGTTGGTGCGCCGCATTACCAAAATTGAGGTTACGGTGGTGCAAACAGAGCAGGAAGCTCTATTGCTGGAAAATTCCCTAATTAAGCAATATCAGCCGCGGTATAACATACAGTTGAAGGATGATAAGAGCTATCCCTTCATTTGCATTAAAAACGAGCGTTTTCCGCGCATATTCCTTACCCGCCGATACATTGATGATGGCAGCACCTATTTAGGGCCCTATACTTCAGTAAGGCGGGTTGAATCGATACTGGAGCTTATTCGTGGGCTATTCAAACTACGTACCTGCAGCCTCAACCTCAGCGAAAAAGCCATTGAAAACGGCAAGTACCGCATATGCCTAGAGTACCACATCGGCAACTGTGCCGGTCCTTGCGAGAACCTGTTCGATGAGGTAAACTACAACGAACAGATTGCCTTGATAAAAAAGATACTAAAAGGCCAAAGTAACTTGGTGCTAAACGAGTTGCGCGACCGCATGAAACACCATGCCGAGAACATGCAGTTTGAACTGGCCGGCGAAATGAAAAAACGCATCGATACGCTGCAAACTTTTAACTCGCGCACTGCGGTGGTGAACCATGATATCGATGATGTAGAGGTATTTACCATAGCCGAAGAGGAAGAACACGCCTTTGTGAATTACTTCAAAATCATGAACGGCTCCATTGTGTATACCCGTGGGCTGGAGATTAAAAACAACCTTGAGGAAACTAAAGAAGACCTACTTATTTTCGCTATTAATGAGATACGGCAGATCATGCATAGTGATTCGAAGGAGATCTATGTGCAATTCCCCATTGAGTACCCTGACCCAAAAGTGAAGATTATCATCCCACAAATTGGGGATAAGAAAAAGCTAATTGACCTCTCGCATAAGAATGCCCTGTTTATGAAAAACAGGTTTTTGGAGGAGCAGAACAAGCGCGACTATCAAAAAGGCCGCAATAGGGTTTTGGAACAATTGCAGGCCGACTTTAGGCTCACGGAGCTACCCGTGCATATTGAGTGCTTTGATAATAGTAACATACAAGGCACCAACCCGGTGGCCAGTATGGTGGTCTTTAAAAACGGCAGGGCATCAAAAGCGGATTACCGCCATTATAACATTAAAACCGTAGAAGGCCCTAACGACTTTGCCAGTATGGAGGAAATCGTTTACAGGCGTTATAAGCGACTGATTAGCGAAGACCAGCCTCTACCCCAACTAGTAGTAATTGACGGGGGCAAAGGCCAGTTAAGCTCCGCAATGGCCGCTATTGACAAGCTCGAGCTACGTGGCAAAATGGCCATCGTATCCATTGCCAAACGGTTAGAGGAAATATACTTTCCAGAAGATTCGGTGCCGCTTTACGTAAACAAGCGCTCGGAAAGCCTGAAACTAATACAGCAACTTCGAGATGAGGCCCACCGCTTCGCCATAACCTTCCACCGCTTAAAGCGCGATAAGGGTACGATTAAAACCGGCCTTACTGATATTGAAGGCATCGGGGAAAAAACAAGCGACTTACTGCTTAAAACCTTCAAGTCGGAAAAGAAATTGAAGCTCGCTACGAAGGAAGAGATAGCAGCCTGCATAGGCAATGCCAAGGCCGAGGTAGTGTTTAAGCATTATCACAATCAAGCTTAATCAAACAACCGTCATTGCGAGGAATGAACGTAGCTTTTCGCGAAGTGAATGACGAAGCAATCCGTCCACGCCGAAGCAATGTGTCCAAATGACGATGACGCCAGTTATTTTGTAGCGGTTGGTAAGCCTCACTACCCATCGTTAACGGATTGCTTCTTCGCCAAGAAAAAGCAGTAGTATGGAAAGATCATGCTTAGCTCATCGCAATGACGTTCGTATTTTTAGGTAGAACTCTCAAAACAAAAAGAGCAAGCATCCCGAAGGAGCTTGCTCTTATATGGTTAGCTATTACAGGCTAGCTTAGTATTCCCAAAGATTTTGCTCGAAATCAAAAATCTCGTTGGTAATGTTATCAGACTCATACAGAGCATCTACACCCACCAAGTAATCTTGGATACGACGGTCGTACACGTTCTCTTTTTTGATGATATAGCTAGCGAAGTAGCGCATCTCAAACAAGTCTTCCCAGCTATTGCGTGCGCCACCGTTTTTCGGATTAAACACTTGGTGCTGAGAGAGAACGGTGCGAGCTTCAGGATAGTACACCCAGAAAAGAGGCACATCACCACGATAGTTACCCTCAGCATCAATTACTTCCAAGATGGGAGCGATACCAATGATACGCACAACCAAAGTTGAGGTTTCCATATCGAAAATCCAATCTTCTTTGATACGGTACTTAGTAACATTCTCCGGATTGAATTCTTTCTTTACAATCTCAGTCCTCTCTTCGAAAGTAATTGGATCAACAATCAACTGAGTATCTGGCTCACCACCACCCAATGCAGCAACCTCATCAGTTGTCATCGGTGTACCTGTAAACTCCTCGTCGGTTTGAGAATAAACACTGATGGTGCCTTCGATAGCTGCATCACGAAGTATGGTAACGAATAGCTCTTTCGGATATTTGAAAGGCAAGTTCATTTTTTCGCGTACATCTACAATGCGCCAAACACGCATCTTCCAGAATACATCCGAATCGCGGATATGGTCATATTCAATGATACCCTTCTCCTCGACGGTTTCTTCATCATACGCACCGTCGCGTTTAGGTTCCTCAGGAAGCACTTGTGCTTGGGCAGCAATAAACATACCCACGGTAGCACTTAAGGTCAATATCCAACGATTAAGCTTCATAGCCTGTAATTTTATCAATTCTTAAATCAAAGAGTAAGACGCACTTGGCAACTTACGTATCTGGCCATCTGGACCTTTAACACGCACCTCATCTAAGTAGAATACATCGCCTGGCTTAGCACGGCTCATTAATTCCAACATCCTTGGGGTGAAAGCACCAGTAGATGCTTTTTCAATCACCAAATCTTGACGTTTAGCGGCATAGGTCAATTCAAAACTTACTACCGCAAAACGCACGTCGAATACGAAGTCGGCCAAATCGGCGATTACACCACGCTGTACCTTGAAGGTTGCCGTAGAAACTTTACCACCACTTAGGGTACCAATTTTAGCAACTGGATCAGGTACACGTTTAATACGGAACTTCTTAGCATCCAACTGTTTCGATTTTCCATCAGAAGTACCAGTAACTACCACATCTGTTTCTCCTACCTTGTTTACATTCACAATGTAGTTGCTACCTGTAGTCTTCTTAATGGTACCCATACCACCGCTCAAGCTAGCATTAACCTTATCAGAGGTAATACCGGTTACTGATATGGTTACTGGGTTGTCAACTCCAATGTAGAACACGTTCATCTTATCAGGAGAAACGGCAACACCTAGGTCGGCCACGTTGTAACGGAATTCGAATGGATAGTACTCAAACTGTCCTGGCGATCCTGGTTTTGCCACTTTGATAGCGCCGCTTTTCACACGTTCACCAGCAGTACCAGTACCAGTATCTTTGTACTTCCAAGTACCGTTTTCGATTTGGTCAGCAGGTACTGGGGTACCACCACCTACTAGCGGATTTTCCGCTACTTTTCCAGTTCCCGGAGCTTTGCTACGATCAATCTGACCTAACAGAATCTCAGGCTTAGCGCTTGAGCTGCTGGCTGTCAAAAATACGTCCGCAGTGTAAGGGTCGCCCTTCATAACGTAACTAGCAGGGGCAGATATTGTGGCATTCAATTGGTCGAAGTCATATTTCGCCTCACCAACCTTTGCATACAAGCGCTCAATTACCTGTCCGCTAGAGTTAATCGCATCGCTTTGAAATTTAAAAAGCAATGTGTTAACGGCAACAATTGGAACGTGATCGAAGTGATACGCAGCCCAATTGTCTTTACCCAACTTCTTGGCATTCTTTTGATTGTAATCAGTAGTCAAGGTAATTTGATTGGTAAGCGATGCAATATCAGCTTCCGTCAAACCTGGCAATGCCAGCAATTTGGCTTTAAGTTCGGCGATTTTATCCTCCAACTCCTTTCCTTTACCTTGCTTAATCATCAAGCGTGTAGGGCCGTCGTAGTTTTTCTTGTCTTTCAAATCCTTTACGCTATCTTCTTCAATCCACGTACCGCTGGCCATTACCAACTGGTTGCGAAGTGTATCAATATAGGTAACGAACTCATCAGACAAACGCTTTGCTTCCAAAGCAGAGTTATACCACTGTTTTTGATCGGCAGTACCTTTTGCGGCAGCTGCTTCAAAGCCTTTTAATGCAGTATTATTTTTAGATGTAACCACTTTGTTACTGTAATCCATGCCATCGCCTACAAGCTTAAAGGCATTCAGTACTTCTGCGGAAACGTTTAGGGCAAGCAGAGCGGTCAACACAAGATACATCATGTTGATCATCTGCTGCCTGGGTTCCTTAGGAATAGACATTGTTTAGTTTTTAGTAGTTTAAAACCAAAGTTTCAGAAATCGATACAATCAGTTATTGTGGTGCGCGAACAGTCATAGCTGCCAACATGTTGCCATAAACCGCGTTCAAACCAGCAAGGTTCTTGTTCAAGTTTCTCAGGCTATTGGTGGTATCTTTCAATTCCACTTCGTACATGCTATTAATGGCTGCAAGGTTCTTAGATACATCAGTAATCTGTGCTTGGTATTCTTGGAATTTCACGGTAGAATCACCCAAAGCTTTGATAGAAGAGGTAGCATGAGCATAAGCGTTGTTCATTTCGCCCAATGATTTGATAGCCTCTTTAGTTTTATTGGCATACTCGTTAGTAACGATAGATGCATCACCAATTTCAGAAATCTTAGCAACGTTATCACCCAACTTGCCCAAATTCCTTCCAAGGCTTTCAATCAATTTGGTTTCAACATTTGCGCCTTCCAGCATAGAATCCAGTTGCTCAGAAACCGATTTTTTAGGTCCGCCTTTGTGGTCACCAGCGTGTATGCTGTTAACATCTAGGTGCGGGTGAACATCCAAACCTGGGTAAAATTTCTCCCAGTAGTAGTTGGCATGCGGAGGCAATATACCTTGCAAGAAGAAAATGAAAGCCTCTGTACTAAGACCAGCGATCAACATTTCACTCGCAAAAGGCCAAGATTGCAACTTAAATAGGGCTCCCATCATAACTACCGCGGCGCCTACACCAATGATGACGTTTTTTACACGCTGGCCTTTTTCGGATTCAAAGAAAAGTGCTAGTCCTTTCATAATTACACGCGTTTAAATTTGAGGTGATTAAGGGTTAGAAAATTGTGATTTAAAATTAGTGTGCTAGTTTTTAATGAATTAGTCGTTGATTGAGCGACCCAAGAAAGTAAGTACGTTACGGAAACCTACATAAGACTTAGCAGTATCTTGATACTCCCAGTGGCGGGTGCTCACTTGTAGGAAGTATGCTACGTCTTTCCAGCTACCGCCGCGGATAACTTTACGCTTTTTAGCGATTGGATCGTTCGGGTCAGCATCGTAACGGATATCTGGGTTCATATCATGGAAGAAGCCGTAAGAGTTCTCATGGTAGAAGCTAGAAGTCCACTCGCTTACGTTACCGGCCATGTTGTAGATACCGTAATCGTTAGGCCAGTAAGCATCGGCACGTACTGTGTAGAAACCACCATCTTCAGGGTAGTTGCCACGGCCTGGCTTAAAGTTGGCTAGGATACATCCTTTGGCGTTGCGGGTGTAAGGACCGCCCCAAGGGTATTGTGCATTTTTACGACCGCCACGGGCAGCATATTCCCACTCGCTCTCGGTTGGTAGGCGGAAGTCATCATTAATAACCATCTCCTGTGAAAGGTGGTAATCGTTCCAGAACTTAGTCCTCCATGCGCCGAAAGCTACGGCTTGGTGCCAGTTTACACCAACTACAGGGTAGTCGTCGAAAGCTGGATGCCAGAAGTAGTTACGGGTCATTGGCTCGTTGTAAGAGTACGAGAAGTCGCGCACCCAAACCAGTGTGTCAGGGTAAACGTTAACCGGACCACCAGTACGGATAAACTCAGAACGGGGCTTGCCTTTGTTTACCAATTTGGCAGCTTCTTTCCAGTCAATCCAGTAGTACTCAAAGTTAAGGTTGGCTACGTCCCAATCTTTCTTGCCCCAAAAACGCTCGTTTTCAGCAACATAAAATTGTTCCATTTCAGCTTCGATTTCAGGGTCGCTATAATCAAGGGCTTCCATTTCTTCCCAGTTTACGGTCTCAGTACCGGCATCATCTGCCTGTACATAAGTTCCGCCCAAGGTTTTGGCGGTAATAGAGTCGCGCACCCAGTAAACAAACTGGCGATACTCATTGTTGGTTACCTCTGTAGCATCCATGTAAAAGCCCTGAATAGAAATGGACTTACTTTTCTGCACCATGGCATTGTTAAGGTCCTGATCGCTCTGGCCTATGTGAAGAGTACCAGAAGGCACATACACCATACCATATGGAATGATGTTGTTCCAACCCGGACGGTCTTGAACACCGAGCAACTGGCCGCTGTAGCCACCACTGCAGCTGTACAAGCTGGCCAGGATTAATGCGAACGCAAACAACCTGATTTTCATAGCAACAATTTTAATTTTCGAGAGATAGGATGGACGTAGTTTTTTTCTAAGCCCGTAAAAATATAATTTTTCGGGAAAAAAGAAAAAATAAAATCAATTACTTCCTCGCTTTTGTAAATATTCCACACTAATGTATGCAATTTTTCACAAAAACCTCGGATTATAAATTATTTTGCCCGGTTTTGACCCGTCTTTTATGTTGATAATGTACCGCGCAAACACCTCGTGAGAGCCCGTATTCGCTTGATTTAACTTCGATAGCGAGAAGTCATAACTGTAACCGATATGCAATTGCTTTACTAAGCGTACTCCAAATAGTGCCGATAACCCGTCAATATTGTTGCCCGTACTACCTCTAAACGCAAGCCCACCGTGTATATTGTCTTTATAATACAAAATAAGGTTTATCCCGGTTTGAAATGTTTTAAAGTCAGTTTGCACCTGTACGTTAGGCTGCAAATTTAAGTTTCTGTTAAGAGTTATGGTATACCCCCCGCTAGCGTTCAAACTTCGTGGTAATCGTATCTCCGAACTGGCGCCTTGGCCGTCTACAGTTACCTTACTTCCAAGTAAGTTATTAATAGAAACGCCTGCATAAACTTTTTTATTGTTGAAATATATACCACCGCTTAAATCAGGGCCTAAGCCCGAAACCATTTGGCCTGGTATAAAATTGTCTTCATGATCAATACCACCGGTATAGTTTCCTTCTGGCGAGCGCAGCTTGTTGCCGTCAATCGCCTTTTGGAAAAAGCCCACTCCTACCCCCACCCCTAGGTTGCCAAACCGAAACTTGCGCCGGTAGGCATAGGTGGCGTGTATGGTAGTGGTGCGCTGTGCCCCAAGCATATCGTTTATCACCACTAGGCCCACGCCCGAGCTGATGCGGTATATAGGCATGTGCGCTGAAAGTGTTTGCGTACTAGGCGCTCCCTCAATGCCAACCCACTGCGCCCGGTACAGGGCCATAATGTCCACATACTCCTCGCTACCAGCTACTGCGGGGTTCATTACCAATCGGTTTTGGGCAAAATTGGTAAACTGCGGATATAGCTGCGCACGAGCCCAACTAAAGCACAAAACCAAAACCAACGTAAATGCTATCTTCCTCATCCGCAACTATAGAATTCCTAAAATTACGAAAATAGTATTAACAAATAACCAACTGGCTCTCAGAGGCTGTTTTGAAATGTCCCATCAATTTTTTTATGGGTCTTTTTGGCTGCGACTGCATTAGCTTTTTTTGTCGTAAGTATTCCATTATGACTTCAAAAATCTGCTTTGTCTCGCTCAAAAATCCCTCATAAAAATTCTTGCGTTACATTTCAAAACAGCCTCTTAGCCTTTCAAATAACGTCATTTATCGTTCTTATATAGGATAACGCAGGGTTTCGAAGAAGATACACAAAAGATACAAAAAATGGTGGCTTCTTCCAAAAAAAGAAAGTGCAACAAGCTTAGCCGGTGCACTCTATCATTGTAGATTATTAGGTAATTCTAAAGCCAAGCTTAGTTAGCAGCTTTTTCAGCAGTAGGTGCCGAACCACCAGTTAGGGCTTCCAACTCTTTATCAATATAGTATTTCCCCATTCCTTCAGTACCGATGAGCTCAATACGCTCTAGTATGTGGTTGAACAATACTTCTTCCTCGCGCTGCTCATCTACATAATACTGCATAAAGTTATAGGTGGCGTAGTCTTTTTCATCCTGCGCCAGTTCTGACACTTTGTATACCGATGCGGTAACCTTTTGTTCATTAGCAAGTGCCTCTTTTACCATTTCAACGATGCCTTTAAATTTTACAGAAGGCTGTTTAACCGCAGGCGCCAATGCATGGCCTTTTACTGAGTTGATATAGTTGAAAATCTTAAGCATGTGGCTACGCTCTTCGGTGCTTTGGGCAAAAAAGAATTTCGCGGCACCCGTCATACCCTGTTGCTCGCACCAAGAGGCCATGGCCAAATATGCGTATGAGGCATGTGCTTCAACTGAAACTTGCTCGTTGAGTGCTTTTTCTAATGTTTTTGATAACATGGCAGTTGTGGTTTTACAATTACAAATATACCCAAATCAACATCACCATGCCAGCAATAGTTGCCAAAAACGGGCTAAATAGGCTAATTTATAAGCGGTCTAAATACGGTAAACCGAAAATTGAACATAAGTTGAAGTGAAATAGTAGCGCTTCAGCAATAATTTTTTGGTTTTTAGCGGTAATAATTTTGCCGTACCACCAAATTGCGCAACAACTCTCTGAATTATTGGTTTTCTTTGCAGTGCAATTAAAAATTGGCTACTACCATGTCAAACGAGAAGAAGCTTTACGACAAAATAGACAGAGCCCTACTTAAGGGTATTCCTAACCCTGCCAAAGGTGCTTACGAAATAAAGATTAAAGTACCGGAATGTACCTTTTTGGGCGTACATGAGCAGCCTGATTTTGCTACTTTGTATATGACTTTCTATCCTAAAAAGAAGGTTATTGAGTTGAAGTCGTTGAAAGTTTATGTGTACCAATTGCGCGATATTATTGTGTCGTACGAGCGCTTAATCAACATCATCTATGATGACATGATGGAGACTTACGACCCTGAGCGCCTGCGCATAACCATGATTTTCAATCCACGTGGTGGCATCAGCTCAAAATTGACCATCGATAGCGACTGGAAAGTACGCGGTGGCAGCGAGCAGTTCCGCGATTGGGTGGGCAGCGAAGATACCTTCGATGTAATTATGTAAAAGCTGCCGCACGGCTATCTTTTTATCCTGATATTATTGCTATCTTTTGTCAAGGCGGGTATTAAGCTGCGCAACATATTGCGATGCACGTTTGCCATGGTATTCTATACAACGGCTGTTATGAGCTATGGCCTCTATAACGGCTGCAATATCCTCTTTACTGCCAGCCACTATGGCATTATCTAGGTCGGCTAGCAATTCTAAGTTTAATGCGGCAAAATTCGTTACAAACTGAAGGGGGTTTTGCACCTTGTCCACTACCTCGCACAGCAACGTGTAGTCAGCGGCAATTGGCGCTTTCGCAATGTATGGCGGGCTTAATGCTACGCTTACTTTAGTATATGTTTGCCTCATCTCTCAGCGCTTGGTTATTTAATTATGGAAACAGTATTCGGTAACTACTTGTTCAAGTAAATAATCGGCAAATGTGATGCCAACTGATTTAGACCCAAGATTTTTAGACGCAAGACACAAGACTTGCTTCAAAAAGACTATAGCTTGAATGGTAGCTTTAATCCCTCATTACATATCACCCTTTTACATAGTGCCCATCAAAATCCAGCAGTCTTGAGTCTCAAATCTTGCGTCTAAAAAAAGAAGTTTCATCCATCAAATCCACCTAAACTTCTAAAAACCAAGAAGTGTTGCCGAATTTTTAACCAACTTTGCAACTCATAACCACACAACATGCACATTACTAAGTATTTCGCACCGTTTGCCGCCAGCGCCATTATATTGCTGATAGCTGCTTGCGACAATAAACCCGAAGGCCCGAAAGCACCTACAGCCGAGGAGATAGCTGCTGAAAGCAGCCGCCTAAACAGTTGGTTCGACCAAGTGTGGGACGACCAAGTGAGCCGTTACCCTATTTGGAAGGCCTACCTAGCCATTAAAGACTCTACCTACGGCGAATGGGGCGATTTCTCTGACTCGATGGATGTGGTGGAATTTGAAATATTGAAGAAAAATCTAGCCTTTATAAAGGATAGCATCAACTTCGATAAACTTGATGAGAAAACCCAGACCAGCTATCGCATGTGGGTTGCCAGTGCAGAGGATGAGATTGCACAGTTTGACTACCGCATGCACGACTACCCCGTAGACCACATGAACGGCGTGCACACTTGGTTGCCATCGTTCTTGATGAACATACACCAAGTAGAAAGCGTACAAGATGCCCAAGACTACATAAGCCGACTGCAAAAGATTGATGTGGTGATGGCACAAGTGGTGGAGAACATTAAACTACGAGAGCAGAAGGACATAATACTACCTAAATACCTCTTCCCGGCAGTATTGAAGGATTGCAGAAACCTATTGACTGGTGCGCCTTTCGATAAATCGAAAGAAGACTCCCCCTTGTTTGCCGACTTAAAAGCTAAGGTTGCGGCACTAGACTCTACTGTGGCCGACTCAACTAAAAATACTTTGCTAGAGGAAGGGCGGTTGGCATTGCTCAATCACTTTAAGCCAGCATACGATAACTTGGTAGCCTACCTTACCGAGTTGGAGAAAAAAGCCAGCAACGATGCCGGCGTATGGAAATTCCCCAGTGGCGATACTTACTATGAGTTTGCTTTGGCCAACAGCACCACCACCAAGCTTACCCCAGATGAGGTAATGGCGATTGGCGAAACCGAAATAGCCCGCATACACGGTGAGATGAGCAAAATAATGGCGCAAGTAAACTTTGAAGGCGATAGCCTTCAAGACTTTTTTAAGTTTATAAAAGAGGGCAAACAGTTCTACTATGATAACACACCTGAGGGAAAACAGAAGTACCTGAACGAAACCCAAGCGCTGATAGATACCATGAAGGCGACCCTGCCGCAGTTGTTTACCATTTTCCCGAAAGCGGAGCTGGAAGTGAAGCAAGTAGAGCCTTTCCGCGAAGAATCAGCGGGTACAGCATTTTATGAAGGCCCTGCGCCAGATGGCAGCCGACCAGGACGCTACTATGTAAACTTGTATGACTTAAAAACTATGCCCGTATATGAAATGGAGGCATTGGCCTACCATGAAGCCATACCAGGCCACCATATGCAGATAAGCATTAACCAAGAGCTGGATAGTTTGCCGAAATTCCGTACACTGGGTGGCGACTATACCGCTTATGTAGAAGGTTGGGGGCTTTACTCAGAGTACATCCCTAAAGAATACGGTTTCTACAAAGACCCTTACAGCGACTTTGGCCGCTTAAGCATGGAGCTTTGGCGCGCCTGCCGCTTGGTGGTTGACGTCGGTATCCATTGGAAACGTTGGACCCGCGAGGAAGGCATTGAGTTTTATGCCGCCAACACCCCAAGCCCCATGAGCGAATGTGTAGCCATGGTAGAGCGCCACATTGTAATGCCTGGCCAAGCTACCGCTTACAAGATTGGCCAAATGAAGATATTGGAGCTGCTTAACCACTCTCGCAAAGAGCTGGGCGACAAATTTGACATCAAAGGTTTCCACGATGAGGTATTGCGCCATGGCTCATTGCCATTGAACATACTAGAAGAGAACATCAATAAATGGATTGCGAAACAAAAAGATACCAAAGCTGCGGCTTAAAGCATAAACAATAATTATGCAAAAAAAGGGCTGCGATGATTCGCAGCCCTTTTTTTGTTCAAAAATTGGCCGCCCTATTAATCTCCCCTTTACTTTCGGGCTTATTCTGTATCACCTTATCGATGATAAAGGTGGGGCGATTGCGAGATTCCTCTATGGCCTTCCACATATACTCGCCGAGGATGCCGAGAAATACCATAATGATACCAGCAAAGAACATAAAAAACAATGCCAGCCAATCGAATTGGGGCATTACATTTGAAAATAAGGTTTTGCCAGATAGCAGCACTACAAAGTAAATAAAGCTGCACAACAAGGTAAACAACCCAACAAACAGACTGATGCGCAGGGGGATATTTGTAAACGACACCAGCGAGTTGAGGAAAAGATTAAACTTCTTCTTAAACGTCCACCTCGAAACGCCTTTCTCGCGCTTGCGGCGGATGTAGGGTATGGCCACATAATCAAAATCGAGCCAAGCTAATAGATAGATGATGTTGGTATTGGGCTCGTTAATTTTTACAATCTCATCGCGTAACTGCTTATCGAACAATATCAAATCAAATCCTCCTTCGGGTATATCCTTAAGCGCCAAGGTGCGGATAAGGAAATGATAAATGTTGGAGGTAAAGCTTTGAAAAATAGATTCATCTCTGCCAGCCCGGTTGGCCACTACAAACTTGGTACCCTTGCGCCAATGCTCGTACATTTTAGGTATCAACTCGGGTGGATCTTGTAGGTCGGGGGCCAGCATTACGTTGCAGTCTCCAGTGGCGTAGTTCATGCCTGCCAGCAAGGCATGGTATGAGCCGGCGTTTTTCGCCAGTTTTATCACCTTGGTTTTGTGCGGGTACTTTTCGTACACCTTCATAATCTCGGCATAGGTATTGTCGCGCGAGTCATCGTCTACAAATACGTACTCAAACTCCACATCGGCCGGAAAAAGGGCCTCGTTACCTATGAGTATCTCGGTAGTTTCGGCAATATTTTCCTCGTTGAAGTAACAAGGCATGATGATGGATATCTTTGGCATCGAGCAATTTGTAGCACCAATAATATTTAAAATATCGCCCGAAGTCAAACTTTATGCCCCTAAGGAAAGAAAATCATGGAAATTTTTGATGTAATCGTCTTCATCGTACAAGTGCGAAGTAAGGCATAGTAGAATAGCATCGGAGCTAAAATCCAACCTTTTCCAAAACATAGGCGGCACATACAACCCTTCGGTAGGCGATTTTAACAAGAAGGTTTCTTCTATACCAGAAGTAGCTGTAAGCGAAACGGATATAATGCCATTAAGCGCAACAAACACTTGCGAAAGTTGGCGATGCGCATGGTTGCCCACTTGCAACGCTGGCGAACTAGCCGTAATCCAATAAACTCTTTTGATATCAAAAGGAATTTCCTTACCCGTTTCGGCCACGTGTATCCCTTTTTCAGGTGTGGTGATAACTTGAAGATTGATTAGGTATGGCTTTGGCGACATCAATTACAAAAAGTTGGTAGTTAAAGATATTGGTTTTGGCTGTGGAAACCATAAACCAACAATATTCATTGCTATAATTTGCGATTCGAAGCTAAAAGTTCAAAGGCTTTGAGGGCTTCTTGCTGGAAATAATGCGCTGGGCGATAAGGGATTTCTGCTTTAAGCCTATCACAATCGAACACTAAAGGATCTATATTGCCAGCCGGTTCTTGTTTAATAATGGTAAGCTCTTCCCCTTTGTATTGCATATATGCCAGTGCCACAGCTTCAGCCACCTCCCCTGTGGTAGTGCTTTTACCGAAACCTAGGTTGAACGTACCCTGAAGTGTAGGGTGCTCCATGGCCTTCAACATCACCTCACACACATCACCCAGCCAAATCATGTCCAGTTGGGTATCGGGCGGGGCGTTGAGCCTGACTTCGCCTGTATCGAAGGCATTCCGGCAGAGGTCGTTGAAGAGCAATTGCCAAGAGTTGATGTTAAGGCTTTTTGGTGCGCCATAAGCATTGCTTAGGCGGAAGATAACATGCTGGGTTCGCTTGTTTATCCATCCTAGGCAATGTCCACGTACAAACCTTTCAGCCATTTGTTTCGAAATGCCATAAGGTTCTTCGCTAGCGGGATATAAATCTTCGTTAATAATACCAAAGCGCTGTCCGTAAACTTTAAAACTTGATAGATAGATCAATTTGCTAGGTGGACTAGACTGCAGTGCTAAAAGCAAATTGCTAGTACCTCCAAAATTTACTCGGCTTATGGTACTTTCATCATACATTTGTCCAACTGCGGCGAGATGAATTACCACATCAAACGTATAACCCGCTAAAGCTTCCGTTAAAGCTTCCTTATCGGTTAGGTCAGCTATTATTTGGGCGAATTGACCAGCAAGATGTTGAGGCTTTCTTATTAGCAACGTAACCTCATATCCTTCACGCAGCAGCGCCTCTGTAAGCCAGCCACCAACGTAGCCGGTTCCGCCAGTTACTAGTACCTTACCACGCATAGGGAATAGCTGAAAGTTCCTGGGTATCGGCCTCGGTAGGGTCATGCAGATGGTCAATGGCGTTCCAAAGCAGGCTCTGCCCTTCGGCAATCCCCTCAAACGCCATCCAAATGCCGGGGGGCACCGTTAACCGTGTGTAACTATCATCGCCCAAGGTTACTTCTTGAAAAGCGCCATCCTTATTAGTACGATTATCGTACAACACAAACCGTATTTCACCAACTGGTACCACAATATTCATAGTGGTTCGGTTATGCCTGCGCCAGCCCTTTCGAGCACCGCGCATTATAAACGAGCCATAAACTTCTGCCACCGTTTCAATACCCGCATCGCCCTGCTTTACGAAGGTGACCACATCGCCAGCCTCTACCGGTATACGCTTGGCAGGGGTAAGCAGCACCCCAGGTATGGTTAGCTGGCCCATGGTATAGCGTGGCTTTTTGCTTGTTCAATATATGCTGCTATTTGCCGCTGGCTGTATCTTGCCATGTCATCGTTTCCGGTTAGCATAGTTTGGTACCAATCTGCGGTTGCCTCTATGGTCTCTTCAAAATTTAATACTGGGCTCCATTGCAACATTGCATGTGCCTTATCCCAATTAAGCTTTAGCAATCCCGCCTCACGCTGGTCTGCCTCTGGGTTTATGGTTACTGCCTCGCTAATGGGCATACCTGTAAGCCTTTGGTTGAGCGCGGATAATAAGGTGAATACTGAAATATTTGCTGCATACCCTGGCCCAAAATTAAAGGCTTGCCCATGTATGGAATTATCGTGATGAAGTAGCTGCCCCAACCTTAGGTAACCGCTTAAAGGTTCTAATACAAACTGCCAGGGCCTAGTTGATTGAGGGTGGCGCAGCGCTATCTGGCTTTTGTTTTGCAATGCTCTTATAAAATCAGGAACAAGGCGGTGCTCTGCCCAATCGCCGCCACCTATTACATTTCCTGCACGTGCAGTTACAACCCTTACGTTGCTTTTTTCATCTTTAAAAAAAGACGTCAGATAGGCGTGCGTAATATGCTCCGCACAGGCTTTGCTGGCACTATATACGTCGTGGCCTCCTAGTGTATCAGTCTCACGGTAGCCCCAGTGCCATTCTTGGTTCTCGTAACACTTATCGCTGGTTACTATCACCACATTGCACTGGTGGCCAGCCAGCCTTACGGCATTAAGCAGGTTGGCTGTACCAATGGCATTTACGGTAAGGGTGCCCAGCGGATCAGTAAAACTATGTCGGGTAATGGATCGTGCCGCTAAATGAAATATCACATCTGGAGCTTCGGTTTCCACCACCTGAAGCACTGCTTCGGCATCGCGGATATCGACCCAATATTGGTTGATGTTACTTCGTATCTCAACCTCATCAAACAACGCTGGGCTCGTAGGTATTTTATCGGCAAGGCCAACTACTTGTGCACCCAATTGTTTTAGCCACAGGCACAACCAGCTACCTTTAAAACCAGTGTTGCCGGTTACCAAAACTTTGGCACCTCTATATACGCCTCCAAATATCATTTCCATACTTTCCAAAAAGCTTTTTGGCGGTTCCACAAGTCGTTCAATTGCAAGTTGTCGCGCTGGGTATCCATACATTTCCAGCCACCATAATGCCTGTACGCATGCATTTGGCCTTGTTGTGCCATATCGCGCATGGGTTGCTGCTCAAATACGATGTCGGCCCCGTCGGCAATGTAGTCCAAAATCTTTGGTTCGCACACAAAAAAGCCTCCGTTTATCCAACTTCCATTGTCGGCAGGCTTTTCGGTAAAAGAGGCTACATTACCCAGCTCATCCATGGATAATATACCAA
This sequence comes from Sphingobacteriales bacterium, assembly GCA_027483645.1. Taxonomy (GTDB): domain Bacteria; phylum Bacteroidota; class Bacteroidia; order Chitinophagales; family CAIOSU01; genus CAIOSU01. Next base: position 232,624 of record JAIXUD010000002.1, on the reverse strand, counting down.
AGCGGCTCTCTGGTTGTACCGCAGTTACCGTAAGTGCTTTAGCGTTATGCTTATGGGTTTCAATTAAGGCATGTAAGTCTACATCGGCCAGCCCATCGCCATAGGTAAGCATAAACGTTTGGTTGTCAATATGCTCTGCCGCCATTTTAATACGGCTACCGGTCATGGTATCTTGCCCTGTCTCCAACAAGGTAATCTTCCATGGCTCTGAGTTATTTTTAAAAGTGCTTACCCTGTTGCTGCCCAAATCAATAGCAACATCGTTTTGATGCAGGGCATAATTGGCAAAATATTCTTTTATCTGGTAGCCTTTGTAGCCCAGCAACACCACAAATTCGTTGAACCCAAAGCTGGAGTAGTACTTCATAATATGCCACAATATGGGCTTATCGCCTATTTGCACCATAGGCTTAGGCAGTATACCTGTTTCTTCCATTAGCCGCGTGCCTTTTCCGCCCGCCAGTATCAATACTTTCATACTATACGCTGATGCATGCTAATATAGCTAAAATTATGCTGCTACTATCGCAACCGCTCTTTGAGGATGCGCCAAAGTATATCGATGCCATCAGTATACTTTACTTTACTAGTGCCATTTCGCTCCTCATAATTTATCGGTAGCTCAATGTATGGTATGCGGTGCCTCAGTGTTAGGCAGCTAATTTGAGTCTCCACATCAAAGTTATCAGCATCAATAAGTGGCAAATATGTTTTTACGCGCAGGGCACGCATGCCTGAGTTGATATCCTTAAGTTTGCCCCAGAACAAAAAGTTGATTAGGAAGTTGAAACCGTGATTGGCCAAGGCGTTAAAGAAAGCAACCTGCTTTTGGCTGCGAGCCCCTACTACCATGTGGTACTTATCGGCATAAGAAAGCAGCTTGGGTATGTCGTGCACCGGATAGGTTTCGTCACAATCGATAAATACTACTACCTCATATCCTTGCCCTTCAGCATATTGCAGGGTTTTTTGCATGCCGGCACCCTTTCCTGGTTTGTCCCTAAAAATAACCGGTACTCCCATCTGTTTAGCAATTTCCACCGTTCCGTCGGTTGAGCCGGCGTCACATACCGCCAAATCAAGCCCCAAAGCGCTTATTTGGCTTATCATAAGGCTTATGCTCTGTTGCTCATTTAGGGTGGGTAGGCACACCAATACCTTGGTCATGGCTGCGGTTTTATGCGGTAAATGGTGGTAGTGGGGGTTTCCGCAAGTTTTGTTAATACGCCGCTGGTTTGCAAATAGTCTTCCAACCGTGGGTCATCATTAGGCAAAACCATATTCTTATGAAAAGACACTATACCTACATGATACTCTTTTTGCAATCGGGGCAAAGTATGCTCATCCACTATCAGGCAAATTAACTGATTTGTGGTCAACCGGGTACGTGGCAAAAAGCCGTTGCAACCGTTTATACTGTGCTGCCGGTGCATGGTTTGCCAATAGGTATAAATGTACTCCCTGGAGTATTCGTTAAGCCCTTTTGGCCAGTTGCCCATGCTGAAGATGGTAGAAGGCAAATCCAACACTACCTCGTCATTGGCAGACGACAATATACTCAAGTACTGCTCATCAGGATAAACGTATGCCGAAGCATCGTACTTTGGGGGCGATAATGGGGCATTTTCGATAATGTATACCGCGCATACCAGCACTAATGCCGTTTTGCCCCAAGGCTTTTCCAGCAGCCAATCTATAGCTGGCAAGGTTAAACCAATAAAACCTATTAATGCTATATACCAAAACCGGATGGGAACCCTTATTGCTGAATTGAGCTCAGTATACTGGTACAAAAATCCCATAGGCATCATGATGATGGTATCACCCACTTGTAAAGACGGGCCCATAGCCAGTATAAAACCTATGATGGCTAAAATTAACCACATTTTGCCCCTAGCTTTTTGCAATACAAACCCTACCAATGCCAGCATTACCAATAAAATACCCGGAAAAACAGCATGTTGTAGATAAAAAAAGGGACTTCCCTCAAGCCCATCCTGAGGAGGAGAATATAACAAGTTGCCCAACACCGGCCGCACCAGATCATTAATAGACAAGCTGTAAATCAATAATCCGGCGTTGTCCTCCATAGGGTTCCATGCCTGAAACACCCCATTGGGCGAAAACAAAAAGAACATATAAGCACTAACCAAGGCAACAGCTAAAGCAACAGCAACTGCAAACTTGGGCAGAAGGTAAGGCACCGCCAATACCTTTCGATAGTGATACAACCAAAAGAACCCCAACAAAAGCACCTGAAAAACAAAGATATAGGCTGAAAAATAGAGCGTAGCCGCACCCCAGCAAACCGTTGCAATCAAATACTTCCAGTGCCCATGCAACAAAAATTTGTTGGAATAGTGCAAGCTTAAAAACATGGTAGCCAAGTAAAAAGCATTTGGGCTATCCATATTACCAAAACTAAATGCGGAGGCGCTAATGGCCACACCGGCCCAAAAGGCGGTATGTTGCCTTTGTGCCCAGTTGCCAAAAAACTTGTAAGCCGCATAGGCATTGGTACTATATATTACTACCATCATGCAATACCAAGCCCAAATAACATCAATGCCTAGCCAGCGAAACGGCAAATACAAAAGCGCACCGAAAAAGCATGGGTCGCCATACATAAATGAAGGGCCGCTTGGGTATAGGGTTTCGGTAACTGTGCCGCCGAACAACGAGGCTATGTAACGGCCGTATAACTCAAAAGTACCTATGTACAGCCAAGTATCGGTATTGCCTGTTAAGGAGTTGGATAGTGGATATTGGCAAAACAGCAAGGCAAAAAAAAGCAGGTAGATACCTAAAAATGTGATGTTCTTATCATTGCGCTGTTGTATCTTCATACTAGTTATTGTCAAAATTAACTAAACACAACCTAATATGAAGCATTTATTTTTTCTTGCGCTTCTACTCACTTTTTGGTTAATTCAATCAACAAATGCCCAAACGCGAAGCTTTAATTTGCCCAATGGCGCGTCATACGATGTTACCATTAATGACACCACCGCTCCTGGTTATCTTTTCTTAGGTTCCTATTCTTTTGGTGGCGCTGCGCCATTTGCATCGAGCCTGTTATTGTTGGACGATAACGGTACACCTGCATTCTATATGGAGCACCCACGCGATAGTGGCACCATAGGCGATTTAAGGCTTTACGAAAATGGCCTCATGTCATTTTTCTTCTTCGATGAAGGCACGCTGGAAGGGCAATATTACATAATGGACTCTACCTTTACAATAATTGATACTGTACAGTGTGATAATGGCCTTAAAACCGATGGACATGAAATGATACTGCTTGATAATGGCAATTACATGCTGATATGCCTAGAAGAACGCATATTGGACATAAGCGGCATAGTAACAATAGATGGCCGATCTGGCTCAACCCAGGGTCAGGTAATAGGGCCGGTAATACAAGAACTTGATGCGAACGGGAATGCGGTGTTTGAGTGGAAAGGCTTAGAATATTACAGCCTAAGCGATATTGACCCTTACTTTTTTCTGGATAGCACATTCCTTGACTTTGGCCATCCCAACGCCCTAGCTATCGACCTGGATGGGAACATATTGCTCTCTTTGCGGTTCTTTAACGAAATTACTAAGATAAACTACTCCGACTCTAGCATCATTTGGAGATTGGGCGGGTTACAGAATGATTTCACGTTTGTAAATGATACCCAACCCTTTTCGGCACAGCATAATTGCAATGTGCTGCCAAACGGCAACCTAACCCTATATGATAATGGCGAAAAAGGCAACCCACCTTTGGCCCGAGGCGTAGAGTATGTGCTAGATCAAACCAACCTAACCGCTACGAAAGTATGGGAGTATGCCAATACACCTGGCATCACCAGCTATTCGCTGGGCAGTATGCAAAGGCTTGATAATGGCCACAATTTAATTGATTGGGGTGCTGGCTTTCCCCCTCACTTTAGCAACGATGTGGTAGAAGTGGATGCGGCAGGAAACACGCTGATGACATTTGACTGGCCCGAAATTTACTATAGCTATCGCGCTTACAAGTACCTACCGGAGTGGGATTTGGAAAAACTTAGGCCCGCTTTGCAGTGCGATACCACCCAAACCAATAATGTGATACTTACCGCGCTGGGCGATTTTGATAGTTACCTGTGGAACACAGGCGATACTACCCCAAGCATTACCGTTGATACAGCTGGTGAATATTATGTTTTGGCGAAGAAAAATAGCGACAATAAATACTTCGGTTCGCGGCTGAAGGTGATAAATGACTTAACCAAAGCCTGTGTTGTGGATAGCATGGACACGTATGCTGAAGACCTAGCCCTAGCATCATTCCAAATATACCCTAACCCAGCCACTACCAGCATTACCTTAAAGAGCGTTGGCAACACCGGCAATGCCAACCTTACTTTGTACAATGCCTTGGGTGGCCAGGTGTTTAGTTACGCTTTAGGCATCGGCATTACCCATGTGGATATACAGCAAATAGCCAAAGGTAGTTACATTGGCTTGGTAACCAGTGAGAGCGGCCAGCCGCTGCAACGTTTTAAACTTATTGTAGTTGAGTAATACAATTGTTATGTACTTGTAGTGCACCGGTTAAGGCTTGCATAATAAGCTGGTTGGCGTGTGCATTGTAATGGTAGTCTTCTATTACTGGTGGGTCGCCATGCCAAAAACAATATGCCTTTTCATGGCTTTCTTTACTATCAATATTAGGTTGGCTCCATAGCACCGCATCTGCATTTACCACAATTACGTTTGGCGCAATCCGATTTGAGTACTTCTCTTGAAACTCCGTTATCTTATCTTGATTGTATCCCAGTACCAAAAACACTAATGTGCGGCCCTCGCACAAGGCTACCATCTCATTAATGGCCAATTCGGTAGCACTATCTGCATCGGCAAGCGATGCGTGCTCTTGGTCATTGGGCCTAAACCATAGCTTAAACTCATCCCAATATTGCTGTTGAAATATCCGGCGGGTAAACTTCCAAACAAACCCGAACTTGTCGGTAAACGATGGTTCGCTTTCCCTATAATATTGCATTTTACCATCTTGGGTAAGGTCAAATACCAGGCTGCTATATAAAGGCGGTACTATATCGCCCAGTTGATTGTAGTACGGTGAAGGTACCTTGAAAAAAATTGCTGGAAGGTAAGGTGTTATGGCCCTGTCTGCCAGCCAAGGCGATACTTGGAAAACCACCACATTGGGGTCTACTGCCGCTACATGCTCGCGTGCCTTCAAAATCATTTGCGGGTAGCCGTAGCCGCTTACAGCAGTATTATATACAGGCTGGCACAAAGCATCACCTAGCAAATAAGGGTAAGCCTGCTTGGTATTTAGCTCTTCACAAAGCGTAAATGAATCGCCGAAAAAGAGGATACCCATATTTTCTGAACTGCTACTGTCGCTACCTATCCTAAAACCGCGCCTATCGGTATTCAGCTTTACGGTATCGCCATAGCTCCATATATAAAAAGCCTGTGTGTTGGGTATAAGCGTATGGCCGAGGGTATCATCGCTTTGGTACATGTTAAGGGTATGGCTATGCGGTTGCTTGGTAAAGTGGTACACCGGCATAGATATGTGCCATAGGTAGCCAAACCATGCTAAGTACAATACCAATGCTGCTATTGCCGATGTTATCAACCAGTACATTAAATTCTTCAAAAGCAGCAATTATCGTTTCTTAAAAAAGCGGTAGTAAAACAAATTTACCGTAAACTCTAGTATGGTGCTATAGTTCACCAAGGTCTTCCTTCTTTCATTTTTGTAAAACACAGTGGAGAGCTCCCCTATGTGCAGCTTATTTCGCAATGCCTCAATCATTATTTCGGCATCGGTAAACCAATCGTTGGATGCTAGGTGGAAGCACTCATAGGCTGCCCGAGTCATTACCTTCGGCTTTGAGTTGATGTCGTGCAATGGGTAGTTGGGCGAAAAAATCAATCTAAACAGTACATTGTAGGTTTTGGAGAGTATCTGCCGGTATAGGCCATCTTGGCGCTGTGCACGGTAAGTTTTTACCAGGTCATAGTTTCCGGCAACCAGCATTCGGTATACACGCACCACATCACTCAAGGGCATTTGCCCATCGCCATCAATTACGGCAATGTATTGGCCAGTAGCCGCCTCAAGCCCCGAGCGCATATCCCAGCCCATGCGGCCCTGCTTTATTTTCGATATCACCTTTATCCATGGCTTACCTTCCGCAATTGAGTGTACTATTTCGGGCGTACCATCGGTGCTATCGCCATCATAGTTGGCCACTAGTACCAGCTCAAAATCAATACCGCCTTCTACCAGCTCTTGCTCCAGTTGCGCCACAAAATCGCGGATGTAGTAGCCCGCCCGGTAGCATAACACTACCACGGATAACTCTGGAGCTATGTTAGTTTCCGAGGGCATCAACGGCGTAATTTATTCATCAGCCTGCTATACAGGTGTTGCGGCAAGCGGCTAAAAATTTGATAAAAAACATACGTGGAAAAGGGATAAATATGCTCAACACCTTTTTGTTCGTGCACCTTCACTAAATAGCGCGCTACCCGCTCTGGCTCTACTACCATAGGGTTGGGCCTGCGATTGGCGTATTGATTGATGGCCGTATTCACAGGGCCAAGGTATATTACTCTTGTGGCAATGCCTTGCTGTTGGTTATCCTGTATAAAGTAATCGGCCAACTGGCATTTGGCCTGTGCATAGGATGGGTTTAACGAATCGGACAAAAGGGCAAAAACCGACGACAGCACAACCACTTGCTTTGGCTTGGTTTCTCGCTGCAGCAAAGCCTCGTAAAGTGCCACTGGACCTGTAAAGTTGCAAGCCATCATCCATTGTTGATGCTCGGGCGAACTAAATGTAGCATCGCTAGTGCTATAGGCGCCTGCCACTAAGAATATTTTGGCAGGACTAAAGGCTGCTGCATCTAGCTCGGCTACTACGGTAGTAATACCCTCGGTGGTTGTAAGGTCGGCAATGGTAAAGCGAAAGTTGTGCCCCAACTCATCCGTAAGTGCTTCCAGCACATTACCAGAGCGGGCAATGCCCCACACCTGGTGGCCTGATGCCACCAACTCCCTAACCAAGACTCGCCCGATGCCTCTTGATGCGCCGGTTACCAATGCTTTCAATACGTGTGTTTCAAGGTTGATTTCAATAATAAAAATACAGATAGTTCTCCATAGTTGCCTCAACTATGGCTGTACCACCCTGAACATTATATGCCCATCGGTTGCGCTTATCAAGGTTAACTGTGGATGTGTTTGCAGCATCTGCAGCGATGAAGCTTCGTTCTTTTCCAACTGGGGATGATAGATAATGTAATCAATATCATTTAATGCGATAAGCTCACTAAGCACTTGGGTATTTGGCAACTGCTCGGTAAGCTTGGCATTATGTATACGCTGTGGTGGGAAAAACCCAACAGCCCCATTAAGGACATGTTGGCGGTGCTTGCTCTGCCAATACATATAAATGTACTCGCGCGAAAACTGGTTAATAGGCTTGCCCAAATCAAAATTGGCAAAGTTGAGCGTAGAGGGCAAGTGCAGCAGTATCGATGGCTCTTTATTGGTCATTACATTTTCATATAGCCTTTCTTCTACCAAATAATCCTGCGACTGAAACTTTTCGAATGGGATTGGAGTATTTTCCACTACAAACAATACACCTGCTAAAGCGGCTATTGCCCCTATGGGCAGCCGCGTGCGCCTAGCCACCGCAAGCAGGCCATAACCTGCAAGCAATGCCAGCATAAGGCTAGTGAAAAAAAACATACGGGCAAAATGGCGAACGTAAGCTTCCAAGTCGGTTACTTCATTAATCCAGGCTAGAGGCAGCGGTATGCTATACTCGCCAAGGGTAAGGTAAGGGCCTAGCGCTATAACGAAACTTACCACTGCTACAATGGCCACCTCCTTCCTAAACCGTGGGCCGGCAAGGAAGCCAATAACAACGAAAACGTAAAAGGAAATGCCCATAAATGCCGAGCGGATATTGTAAAAAAATACTTGTGGCAAATCGGTTTGTACTGGGTATACCAAGTTGTTTGGCAATGCTCGGTATAGGTCGTTTATATTGAGGCTGGCAGCGGTAATGGCACTGCTATCATTGCGGGTGGGGCTATAAAACTCATCAAGCTCAGGGTTAAGTAAGTATACTACTATATACGGAAGCGCGAGCAAAATATAAATAGGGAAGGCTTTTAAAATAGCCCACCATCCATTGGCAAAAAATACTGCACGATAATGCACCAAACCTAGCACCAACAACACTATACTCTGAAAAATAAAGGTATAGGTACCAAAATAAATCTGCAAGCCGCCAGCCAACATGGATATGACCAGGTTGCGCATACTACCACTAGACAGAAAATTTCGAAAATGGAAAATGCACAACAGGGCTGGAAAGTAAACTAAGGTATTCTGGTTTTCGAAATTGCCGAATGCAAAGCTAGATGCCGCGAAGGCTAATGCTACATATAAGGCCGGTAGGGTAGTTTGCAGATATTGCCTAGCTAAAATAAATGCGCAGGTAGCGTTGATTGTGAAAATACTTACATAGAAGCCATAATACGCCCACAGGTCATTAAATTTAAGCAGCTTGAACGCCAAAAAAAACAACGACGATGCAAAAGATGGCTCTAGATAGCCATAAGGTGCGGCAGCAGGATAAAGACAATGACCTACTTGCGCCCCTGAAAACCAAGCCTCAATTTGGTTTCCATAATCATTAAACATGCCTAGATATAAAATTACATCAGCATACCCATGCAAAGAACCTGCAAGCGGAAACTGCAAAAACAATAGCCCGAAAAACACTAAAAATGCTAAAAATACTTTAATGGTAGTTTTGGTAGGTTCCATTAAATGGTGCAGTCTTATCAAGTAAAGATAAACAAATTGCAAAAGGTATCCTCAATTGAGTATTTTTACAACATGCCCTTGCCCAGCTTAAGCAATAGCAAATTATACATCCCTTTCTGGTTGGCAGTAGTGCTATTGATAGTGGCTGGAATTAAGGTGGCCGGACAAATATGGATAGCAGATAAGGGCCTGGATATACTGGATGAGAGTTGCTACCTTACACTAATTAGGTTTTGCAACAACTACCCTTCCGAGCCCCATGGTTATTATGGGCAAATGCTGAGCAAACTACTACCTTTCGACCCCAGCTTGGTAGGCCTAAGATTATTGGGTGTAGCAACGGAAACATTAGGCATAAGCTATTTAACCATCAGCTTTTATACTTGGGCACAAGTACAACAGGAGGATAACGTAAAGTTTAAGCTGCATAGTTTTTGGGTATTATTGTTTGTCATCTCAGGTGCTGCATTTACTTCAGTATTTACTAGGGCTTTCTCCTACAACGATTTTAGCTACCTTACCACCTCCATAGCCACTGGTACACTGCTGCTTGTTTTTAGGCATCGGCAACTGCCCAGCAATGGCTATAAGGCCATGGCAATATTAAGCATGGCCGCCATAGGCATATTGCTAGGTGTACAGGCAATAGTAAAGCCACCAACCACGGTATTGCTTATTGCAGGTCTATCACTATTCGTACTTATCTACTTAAAGGAAAATTGGTTGTTTAAAGCACTTGTCATATTCGTGCTGGTGTGTGGTGCATTTGGCTTTTTAATGGTTTACTTTGGTGGGGTAGATGGCATAAAAAAGTGGATAGGTGATGTAGTAGCGGGTATACTCCTGTTACAGCAGTTTCTCTACAGCCCGAAAGCCGTTTATATTGATGGGTACCTAAAAGTTGATCTGCTTGAAAACTCCCGCTATTATTTAGTACCGCTTCTAGCGGCAGTCTTGACTTATTTACTGCTGCTAAAACGTAGCAAATTAAATAATGCCGTAGTGGCTTTGCTAGCTTACCTAGTTGGGCTTGTAATTTGGCTAGTTATGTCGGCCACCATTGAGCAGTATTTTTTGGGCAACTTCTTCAACCGTTACATTGCATTTCATTGGTTTAATGTATTCTATTTTGGTTTTCCTTTTGCTAGAAGGCTATTTATGAGCAAAAAGTGGCTGTGGCTTACTATAGTGGCCATGCTAGTGGTATTGCCATTGGTTCCCCTGCTTGGCAGCAATCAACCTACTACATTAACCCTCACCAAGTACCTGGCTGCGTGGTATATACTTATAGCAATGGCATTGGGCCAGCGTTACGGCGATGCCCCTAGGGTAAAATGGTTGTTTATGGGCATCATTACTATAGTGGGTTTGGTAAATTATATACATGTGCAGTGGTTTAATGCCTATGGTATTAACAAGCCCGTTTTTGCTCAAACAGAAACAGTACAAGGATTGTACGGTATGGATGGTATAAAAGTGGATAAGCAATCAGCCATCTTCTTTGATAGCCTGAAGGTTTTGGCTCAACAAGCAGGCTATGAAAGCGGAAGACCGATATTGGCATTAGGCGACCTTTGTGGCGCAGTAACAGTGCTGGAGGGATATATGCCGGAAACCTTTTGGTACTTTAGTGACGAAAACGCAGTGACCCCTGAGGAGGCAAGACGATTTAGCTGCTTGCACCTATCCAATATTCGCATAGCTGAGCACACAACGCTACCACTGGTAATGATAAGCAGCGGCATACACCAAACAGTGCAAGATTGCTTAGTAAATAGTGAGGTACCATACCCCGAGAATTATTACCTTGTAAATACTATTTTTAACCCCTACTCACAAGAAACCCTTGCTGTATGGGCGCCAAATAGCTGGGCGTTGCCAAACCCTGCACCTTAATACCCAATAATGAAACCCCGAGTGAGCAACACCATCAATATACCCAAGGTTACCAGCTATGGCTTGTGGTTGCTGGCTGTGCTTACCTTGGTTAAGCTGGCCATACTCTTGTGGTCGGTTGATAAGGGGCTGGAAATGACCGATGAGGGGTTTTATATGCTCTGGTTCAACTCCGAGCATCTGTACTCACCCGATTTGCACTTAAACTTTTATTACCTGATACAGTTGTTTTTCAGTTGGATTGACTGGACCGTAACTGCCATGCGCATTGCCGGCATAGTGGCCGATGTGGGTGCCGTAGTAGCTATTGTATGGGGGGTTGCTCATTTTATACAAGGCCGCCTTCCACAGCTGTACTCGCCCAAACTGTTTACAGTGCTTGCAATTGGTGGCTTCTCGGTATTGTTTATGGCCGAAAACCCGCGGATGCTTTCGTATTACTCGGTTACCCATTTGTTGGTAGGCACAGGCACGGGTATGCTACTATATTGGTTGTCGCGTGAGCAAAGCGCTAAACCATGGCAAACCTTAGCCTTTTTCGCAGGGTTGGGGGCCATACTAGCGTGTCAATTTGTGGTGAAGTTCTCCAGTAGTATCTTGCTTACTGGCCTATGGCTAGCGTTACCATTAATAGATAGAAAACCCCGGAGCAGATACCTGCTTTCCAGCGCCGGGGCAATTATTGGGTTTGTGGCCCTGTTCTGCCTACTATTCATCTTTCAGCTGAGCCCCGCCGAAATGGTTACGGTAGTAAAAGACGGCTATAACCGCATTGCCCCCTTAGGCTATTCCCCTATCAAAATCATCCTGCAAAAATACATCCAGGCCGATTTGGTTAACTTCGCCATCAACACCTTACCTGCCTTTTTATCAATGATGGTGAGCCTTGCGGTATTAAAAGCCAGTAACACCGTCAAGCGTATTTCACTATCATTGGGGGTAGCCCTTTTCGTTTTCGTGCTGCAGCAATGGCTATTCCCTACTTCATACTTCTCGGCATGGTATTTTCGCTGGATTGATGTTTCCTTGCTGCTTATACTATCAGGCACTTACCTGCTATGGCGGTTCACTAAAGCGCCCCGTAGCATGTACATAATGTCTTTTGCACTCTTTTGTCTCCCATTCTTTTGTGCTATTGGCTCAGCGGTCAACTTTGCTTTAATGTTGATGCCTTACCAAGCCTCTTGGCTTATCCTTATATTATTACAATGGGCATATCTTAAGCAGGAGCTGGGTATTGCGGTAGTTAGCACCGCTATACGGTATACCATGATATTGATGGGGTTTGGCATTTTTGCGCACGTGTTTATATGGCCCAACTACCTACCCAACGGTATTGCGGCCCCTTTATATGAACAAACTGAACGAGTAGCAGAGCATGATGCCGTAAAAATGGACCCTCCCACTGCAAACTTTGTGAACCAAACAAGGCAAATGCTGGTAAGCAATGGCTTCAAACCGGGTAACTTCATTTTGGCCATGTACGACTTGCCGGCGCTGGTGTACCTATTACAAGGCAATTCACCCAAAATATCATGGTATTATGGCGAGGGCATTAGAGATACCAAGAAAGAGTCGCTTACTTATACCTGCAAATACATTGGCGAAATGGCGTTTGTAGAGCACATATATATAGTTAGGCCTAAAACCATTAACCCGCAGGTAGAAGCATGCCTGCGGGCAAGCGCACTCGGCTTTCCTGAAAAATATATCTTGGCGGGCACGGTGTTCAATCCTTATTACAAATACGAAACTGAGATATGGGTACCGAAAATGTAACCCAATATAACAAGCGGGTGCGCCTAGCATTTCTGGCGGTGGCTATAGCGCTGCCATTACAGTTTTATGTGGTATACACTCAAGGCAACCTATATCCCGCATTGTTTCTACCCGCGTTTAATTCGGTGCTTGATAATGGGGAATACATGCACCTCGAGATACGGAAATTATATGCAGTAGCGGGCACCGGCCAACGAACAGAAGTGTCGTACAAAAATGTTTTTAATAATCTTACCGAGTACCACGGCCGCCATACCATGGACCGCCTCTTTGTGCCGCAAGCAGGCACTGAATACGCCACACTTGATAACAAAACCAAGCTATGGCTCTACGAAAGGCTCATCACTATAACAGGTGAAAAAGAGGTAGTACAATTTGAGATTGACTATTATGACTATAGTTTCGATAAAAAATACCCCGATACACCCGTAATAACACCCATTAAAACCATTCGTGTAAACTTGAATGACTAACCCGCTGCCACATAGCAACCGAGTAGACCAATGGATTTTCCAAGGTTACGCCATTGATGCAAGGGCATTGGGGCTATACCGGGTGCTATACGCAAGCTTTTTACTTATTTGGGGCCTGCCCAACTTTGAGTGGATAGCGGGCACGTTGCCCTCTTTCTTTAACCCGCCCACCCATTCTTTTCCCAATTTACTAACGGGCGTACCGCCGTACTGGTTTCTACAGGGGCTCAGTTTGCTGGTGGTGGTGCTTTGTATATTGTTGCTATTTGGCTGGCGAACCCGTTGGGTATCTATAGCGCTATTTGTGGCTATAGTTGTAGGCAAATCTTTCTCATACTCCTTCGGGCAAATAGGCAAAGACTTAATATTGTGGCTGGTACCGTTGGTAATGTCTTTCAGCAACTGGGGCGCACACTACTCTATGGATGCTAGAAACAGTACCCAGTCCAAAACTACACACTCCTGGCCCGTAACTTTCATGGCGTTGCTATTGGGTTTTGGCATGTTCAGTGCGGGGTTACCAAAGTTACTAGGGGGGTGGCTAAACGTTGCTACCCACGCTACCAGGAGCAATATGTTTATGCAACACTATGTAGTAGGCGACATGAAGCTGCTTTCTTCGGCTATGGTTAGCATTACCAACCCCATCCTTTGGGAACTAATGGATTGGGGCGCCGTTATTTTCGAGTTGCTGTTCTTAGTTGCCATCATCAATCGGCAGTGGTTTAGGTCTTTGCTCCTGTTTGCGTTGGTTTTCCATACATTGGCCTTCCTCATGTTCGATATCTCCTATTACACGCACTATATTATCTACCTACTGTTCATAGATTGGGGTAAAATAAGCGATAGCGTATACCAAGTGTTACAAAAGGTATCGGTTACTTTGCTAAGAGTAAAATGGCTAATATCCATGGTGGCCATTTACCTGCCAGCTTATATAATAGCGCAGCACCTGTTAAGCATGCCTGCATTGCTAGACGTGTCTCCCTTCTACATACCTGCTGAGGTAGCTGGCTGTAAACATGAAATAGTAATGGGCCTTACCGCATTGCCCATAGCTTGGGCAGTAGGCATCTGGCAGCTAGCTACTACCAAAAACAATAGAAATTTACTCTAACACGTAGTAAGAGTAATCGATATGGTCAGTATAGCCCGGTATCATTTTACCACCTTTAGGATTGCTTAAAACCGAATTTGGGTAGGCCGGCTTTGAAGAAAAAGGTATGCCGTATACGGTTTCTATATATCGCTGCAGCAAATCCATCCTATCATTGTGCGAAACGAAAATTACTCGCTCTTTATTGGCCAGCAGAAACCGTGCTACATCATCCACCTTATAACCATTGCAGCAGGCAAGCATGGTTTGCTTAAACTCTGGATACATGAACAGCTCCCCGTTATCTATGGAAATAAAGTTGGGGTTTGAGGCAAACTGGTTGGTATCTAATAAATCCTCGTAAAGCAGCAGCCAAGCCAAGCTATTGAAAACAACTATGCGGTCTTGCTTTGCTGCTAGCTCCTGCTTAAATGCCCCAATGTTTTCTTTGCCAGTTTTGAAACCTCGTGCTTCACGCTGCACCTCAACTAACTTAAAACATCCGGCACTAATTAATATGAAGATACCTGCCCAAACTCCTGCCTTGGGCAAGGCTGGCAATACCTCAGTTTTAGTAAGTAATAATGGCCATAAAGCCAGCAAAATAAATGCCGTAGTAAGCAATGGCGCAAGCACGCGCATCTCCATTTTCATGAGCAATGTAACGGCAAAGAGTACCAACCAAAAACCAACTTGCACAAAAAGCAACAATAACAGTGGTTTCCAAGTGCGAAAGCCTGCCACCAACCCAATACTTACAACCAGTATAAGGAAGTAACTTATAAAAAAGGAGGTGTATTGCTGCCAATAGAATTGCCAAATACCGCAGGCTCTTTGATAACGGGCTGATAATCCATCCATATAACTACCAAGAGCCCCTACCGATTTTTCTCTCTTATATACGCCTATACGATCATAAAACTCAGGGCTCATCCCAGCCTCATCGGCAATGAAGAATTTCTGGGTGGCTTCTAGTTTAATGCTATCGGCTGCCGTGGTTAAGTTAAAGCGATTAGTTTCTTGCCCAAAATCCCACAGGGTATAGGTATACACCCTCGACTCTTGAAAGAGCTTTTCCGCCGGCCCGATGGCTGAAAGATACAGCGCATAAGAACCTAAAAATACTGGAACAACCGCCAGCGAGATTTTCAAAAAACCTATACTCGCCGCTCGGTGCTTTATAACCAAAAGGGCAGCAGGGGCAAAAATTGCAAGACCCAGAAGTGCAGATTCAACCCTAATATGCGCCGATAACAGCAACAACAAGAGAAAAAATATACGTGCTGCCATGAGTTTGCTAAAAACAGCCTGGCCCAAAACCGTGTAGGTAGCTATAATGCCAACAATACCAATACCGCAGGCCAAAAAAGCCATTTCCGTAAGCCTTAGCCACACCACATGGTAGCACCAAAAAGGTAAAATAAAAAGAATTAATGCCGCCCCCAACCCTTTGTGCTGGTTATAACCATGCCTTATCAGCATCAGTAACCATAGCAGCCCAGTGGTGTTAAGCAGCATAAAAGCTTGCTTGAGCCAGCCGTACCAATTTACATTTGGCCAAGCATCATATGCCCAAGCTAATAGCTGCGAAGTACCCGGCAGCATGCCATAGTTGTAAAACAAAGGCTTGGTAACACCAGCGGTAAATGTACCATCAATATATGCGTTGAAATAATGGTCGAGGTACTCTCCATAATAAACGCCCCAAAGCACATAACATGCAGCATGAAAAACCAAGGCACCAATAAGGCTTTTTACCAATGGATTTAATTGAGAGAAACGCCACAACATATACACCTTCCACACTTTGCTTACAAAAGTAGTTTATTTTTAATGATACATGCCACCCCCAGGAGTGGTGTAAAGATCTAGCTTTTCAAAAAAATCACCCCAGCATACTGTACCTTTACCATCGGTTTCACCACACTGAACTATATAAATGGCCACGCCGAAGATTAAACAATATGCAGCATTTATAGCGGTGCTAATGGCTGTACTTGCTATTGTTTGCTTCATGGGCACTTATGCCGCGGCAGTAGATACCATCTTTGCCCATCTGGTTTTGAAGGGACAGTTTTTTCCAGCCACAGGTAAGTTTTACATCGTTACCAGCGATATCAATCGCCTCTTGTTGCAGCCAACTACCCAGCTATATAAGCTATGGCCAACTATAAACTGGTTTGATTTAACCGTGCTAGTGCCCAACCTTATCTCTACATTGTTGGTATTGCTGGTGGTCTACCTTACTTTGATTAAAACCCTTATGGGCAAGTGGCGCTTGCCTATTGCAATGGCGATAACATTTTTATGGGGATTAACAATACTAGAAACAATAATCTTGTTCGATCCCTTTTCGCCAACTCTTGCGGTGCCGCTGTTACTTTTTTTGGTGCCGAGCTTTTTTCAGGGTAAGTGGGGCAAAGCTATAAGCTATACACTGCTGTTCATACTTTTATTATTCTGCCTTCAGCTACGAGCCCATGGCATTTATATTGGGCTGTTGGTTGCCGTGGCGTTAGTGGGCATAAATCAAAATTCCTTCAAAAGCTTTTGGCAAAAACATAAATTTGCATTAGTTATCATTATAACCTCATTTGGCTTGTATGCTATTGGCTGCCAGCTACAAGACCAGCAACTAACCAAGGAAGAAGAGCGCATAAAGTTGATGGACCAATACGTATACACCTGTTCAGATGGGTTGTATTACTTCAAGGAGGGCGGTCCCAATTTTTCAAATCCTGTCGATTCTATTAAACTACTGGCCTACCTAAGCTTTTATTTTCCAGAAAATGCCGATACGGCAATTGCCTTATTAGATCAAGTTACCTATAAATCTGTAGCAGCTAGCGATTTAATCAAAAACATCCCCATTAAGTGGGATTGGCTTTGGCAGCAACCAAAGGTTACAGACGCTATGTGGTATTACAATTTCAATCGCTTACTGTGCTACTTGGCAATATCTACCTTGTTTATGTGGATTGTAGTAATGCTATATGGCCGCACGAAAGCATGGTATTTTAGAGCTTCTTTTTGGTCAATGTTTGCTTGGGCATATTTTATATCTATTGGGGTGTTCCTTAAGATGCCCTATAAACTGGCGGCCCCATTATTGCTATTACTATTATTGGGTTTCCTGCTTTTATCGCTACAAGTTTTGCGCGAGCAAAGCCAAGGTGGCAACACGGTAAATGCGCTAATTAAGGCATTAGGGCTATCTATACTTATTGGTATTGCTGGTGGGCAGCTTTGGATGTACAGCGCATTAAAGCAAGATAGGGAAACAATTATTCAACAAAAAGAGCAGGTGGTAAAGGAAATCAACACGCTTTTTGCCGATAAACTATTGGTGTTCGATTTCTTCTCCATGCTGCTGTTAGAAAACAATATTGGCCACTACAAAGCACAGCCAATACTTAGCCCTCAAGCTACTATGATAGGCGATTATTATACTAGCCTTATGCCTGCTGCCAAAGCAAACCTAGAGCGTATTGCTGGCACGGCAGAGCTTGATGGCTTTTTTAAGTATTGCGCTACCCACCAAGTAGTGTTAGTAATGAGTAAATACCGTGTCGATTTCATAAAAGCATACCTCAATTTGGTAAAAGGGGTAAGTATAGATTTTACGCCAGTTGCAGGAGATTTCCTGATAGAAGAACTGGAATGGGATTTTTATGAAGTGCCGCTGCAATTAAATTATTACCAAGTGCATCTTGTAACCGAAGAAGGCCGTTAAAGCAAATTCGCAAGGTTTTTTTGGGAATCAACAAATATATATAATTGTTGTTCCCCTGATGAATTTCTTATTGTTACAGCACAGCTGCACAAATAATAAATTGTAAGCAAATATGTAAAATTTTGCTTCCAGATATTTATATTTTAAAATTCGTAGTGCTAAAAATCAAAAGCAACGGCTATCGTGCTACTGCTAAATTAAAGGGCTGGTTGGTGCAAGATTGCTACTATTACTAAGATGGGTAGTGTTCAGTTTAATTTAAAATAGCTGAAGCGCGCAGCTACCCCTTACATTTCTACCTATTTTACTGTAAATTGCATTAATGTTTCAACCCGATATATCGGACATTATTGCACAACCCATACCTATAAAACACAAAACAGGTACAGGGAAAGGTTTGCGTACCTTGTTGCTCAACCTGCCCTACCCTACCCGCATCATTAGGCGCTACATGTGCTCATACAATGCACCCAATTTCCTTTTCCCGCCATTGGAGCTCATTTCTTTAGGCGCCATACTTAAGGAATGGGAAAAAGACGAGGTAGTACTTTATGATGCCATTGCCCATGATGCCAGCCTAGAGGAGACCAATAAACACATAGCCAATTTCGCGCCCGATGTGGTAATTGCCATTACCGGTTTCGAAACCGTGGACTATGATATGGATATGGTGCGAGGCATTAAGGAACAGAACCCCAATGCCACTTTTGTCCTTTTTGGCCACTATGCCACCCAGTTTACCCAAGAGATAATGGAGCGTGTGCCGGTGGACATTATCATACAAGGCGAGCCAGACCTGATTTTTTCGAAAGTTTACAGCAAACTAAAATCAGGTGAAGACCTGATTGAGGTAAAAGGCATTGCATACCGAACCAAACAGGGAGAGATAGTAATGCAGCCTGGCGACTTGCGCCTGCCCGACCCATCGCTGCTACCCATGCCGGCCTATCACCTTTTGGAAAAAGATGCCTACTTCGAGCCTTTCTTGCCCAAGCCGTTCGGCATGATACAATCGGCGCGGGGATGCCCATACCAGTGCAACTACTGCGTAAAATCATTCGGCACCAAGCTAACCACCCGCACGCCGAAACAGATAATAGACGAGATAAAAGAACTGAAGCACTTGTTCGGCATTAAATCGCTGCGGTTTATTGATGATACTTTTACCGCCATTCCATCGCGGGTAATCGATATCTGCAAGCTGATGATAGCGGAAGGGTTCAATTTGGAGTGGACCTGCCTAAGCCGTGCCGATACCCTGAACGAAGAAATGCTGCACTGGATGAAAAAAGCCGGTTGCAAGCGCATCTATATTGGGGTAGAATCTGGTAGCCAGCGCATACTTGACTTTTACAAGAAGCGCGTAAACGTGCAAGAGGCTCTGGAAAATATCAAAATGTGCGAACGCCTGGGAATAGAAACGCTAGGCTTTTTTATAGTAGGTATGGCCGAAGAAACGAGGGAAGATTTTGAGCAGACGCTCAACTTTGCCATAAAATCAGATCTTACGTTTGTCATTATTTCCGAGCTGATACCATACCCAGGCACGCCACTTTTCCCGTTGATGAAGGATAAAATCGACTTCTCGTTGATGCCCTACAAAAACGAGTACAAAGACCCGGAAATGCGGGAGCGGTACCACAAGTGGGAAAAAGAGTTTTACTGGAAATTTTATTTCCGCCCGAAATATATTGCCCGCAGCATTTGGCGCGCATTGAAGCGCCCTGTAGAAACGGTAAGCAACGCTGCAAAGTTGTTGAGCTTTATCGTGTTGCCACAAAAATCGAAAAGAAAGGATTTTATCTAACGAAACCCTTACTGTGAGCCCGATACCTTTGGTTGACCTTAAAAAACAATACCTGCTGCTGCGCGACGAGATAAACGCCGCCATCATGCAGGTGATTGACGAGTGTGCTTTTGTGGGCGACCCAAGCAACCGATTTGTAAGGCAGTTTGAAGAAGCTTTTGCTGCCTTTGTAGGCGTAAAGCACTGCATTGGTTGCGCAAATGGCACCGATTCCATTGAGATACTGCTACGCGCCCACGATATTGGTGAAGGCGACGAAGTATTGGTGCCAGCTATGACCTGGATTTCAACCGCATCGGCTGTAGTGGCAGTGGGTGCCAAGCCCGTATTTATAGATATTGACGCAAAGTACTACACCATTGACGAGACCCAGATTGAAAACCAAATAACCCCGCGCACCAAGGCCATCATCCCCGTGCACCTATACGGCAACATGGCCAACATGCCCGTTATTATGGATATAGCTACGAGGTACAACCTTACGGTGATTGAAGATTGTGCCCAAGCGCACGGTGCTGAGATAAATGGCGTGAAGGCGGGGGCTTGGGGGCATTCTGCAAGTTTCAGCTTTTACCCAGGCAAAAACCTAGGTGCTTATGGCGATGCCGGTGGCATGGTAACCAACAATGCCTACATTGCTGCCCAGTGCCGAATGATAGCCAACCATGGCCAAAAGGGCAAGCACAACCACCAGCTAATTGGCCGAAACAGCAAGCTGGATGGGATACAAGCCGCCATACTATCAGTAAAGCTGAGGTACCTAAACGAATGGACTGATGCACGGATACAATTAGCTGCACAATACGGCCAATGGTTGGATGTAGCGCATACCACCGTACCTCAAGCACGCCCCAACGGCAAGCATGTATACCATTTGTATGTAGTACAGGCGCCTAATCGGGATGAATTGATAGAAACATTAAAAGCGAACGATATTTTCCCTGGGCTGCATTATCCGGTGTCGCTACCGTTTCTGCAAGTATTTGAGCATCTGGGGCACCAGCCGTCGCATTTCCCTGTGGCACATGCGTTTCAGTCCAGAATAGTTTCCCTGCCCATGTACGCAGAGCTTACCGAAGATGAAGTACAGCAAATCGCAGAAAAGGTAAACGCTTCGGTGAAACAACCCCAGCCCCATACCCCTGCTACATCGACGTAATTGCCTACTTAGCTGGCCATAGCGCCCGTAACCGAGGTACTAACTTTGGTACCTGCTTTATATGTTCTGCATAATTGGGGCGGCGCGCCAAAGAGCGCTTCTCGTGCATAGGGATGCTAATAAACACGAATAACATGTTAATGGAAATTGGCCCCACAATGCACCACCAATACTGCCAGCCACTGGCCAAAGCGAAGAAAAACAAACCCCACCAAAACATGATTTCTCCTAAATAATTGGGGTGGCGGCTATGCCGCCAAAGACCACTATTAAGTATGCTGCCAGGGGCTGGCTTGCTGGTTACAAACCGGTAAAGTTGCTTATCGGCGGTAGCCTCCGTCCATATTGCTACGGCACATACTAGCAGGCCTAACACATCCAATACATTAAACCCATTACCTGCACTACTTAGCGCTGGATATAGGCTCATACAGCCCAAAAACACCAGCATGGTAGGAAACTGATGGATACCCAAAAAGCTCACCAGCCAGTAGGCCTTACCCGTTTGTTGCTTAAGCTGCACATAGCGCCAATCTTCGTGGGCCATGCCTGTCCACTGCCGCCACCAGTTGAATGTAAGCCGCCCGCCCCATATGCTTACCAATGCAAACACCAGCAACTGCCTTACCATATTGGCGTCCACCTCGGCATGGCCTATCAAGTAACCAGCAATGGCAATAGGAGCTACGCTCCAGTAAGCATCGTATATGCTAGAGTTGCTGCGCAACAGGCTAAATAAGAATATTACAGCAGTAGCTATTACATCAATCACCAGTACTACCAACAAGGGGTGCCATTCCTCTGGCAAGATGCCAGGGCGGCCAAGCAATACAGAGACTATACCAGCCGCTAGGTAGGCAAGCAGTACCCAAATGAAACCAGGGCGTTGTTTAGGGCTTAGTGGCATAGTACTCAAAGATACTGGTTAGCGGCTACAGTTTCAAAATTCGGTTGCCTAGAGAGGGCTTATGAGGTATTGATTAACCAACCGCACACATTCCACCGCCTCTTTCACATCGTGTACCCTTAAAATTTTCGCGCCTTTAAGCAATGCAATTGTATTCAACGCCGTAGTGCCGTTTAAGGCATCTGCTGGCTTCAACCCAAGTGTACGGCAAATCATCGATTTGCGGCTGAGGCCCACCAACACGGGCAAGCCGGTTATTTTCAACGCTTCCAAACCTTGAAGCAATTGGAAGTTGTGCTCCACTGTTTTCCCAAAGCCAAACCCAGGGTCGAGGATGATGTCGTGTACCCCCAAAGCACGCAGCTTGGCAACTTCTGCTACTAGGAAATCAAGCACTTCATTTACTACATTATCATATTGCGGGTCTTGCTGCATGGTGGCGGGGGTGCCCTGCATGTGCATGAGTATGTAGGGTACTTGCAGTTGGGCTATGGTAGTGTACATAGCGTCATCCAGCTTGCCTGCAGAAATATCGTTGATGATACCCCCCCCCGCCTGCACCGCTGCTTCGGCTACCCTTGCACGGTAAGTATCAATAGAAATAATAGCCTCGGGAAAACGCTGTGCAATCGCCTCGATTGAAGGCACTACCCGAGCCAGCTCCTCCTCAACCGAAACCTCTGCCGCGCCGGGGCGGGTGCTTACGCCGCCTACATCCAGCATATCGGCGTCGTCGGTTAACATCTTTTCACAGCTACGCAACAAATCATCCAGTATCTTGTGCCTGCTATCGGCAAAAAACGAGTCGGGCGTAACGTTCAGGATGCCCATTACACGCGGTGTGGATAAATCCAATAGCCGCCCCCGGCAGTTGATGGTCGTTTTAACGCAAATTGCTGTATTTTTATCGGTCATATAAGTAGTGTGAAGTGCCTGAAACCGCATTAAAATTACCAAATAACTTGGCAAACAAGACCCTCCAGCAATACGACCGTATCATTGCCGGCTGCAAGGATATCTATATGAAAAAGATAAAGGACTATGGTACCTCGTGGCGTATGCTGCGGCCTCGCTCCCTTACCGACCAAATTTTCATCAAGGCCAAGCGCATCCGCAATATTGAGGAGATGCGCACGCAACAGATTGAGGAGGGTATCGATAGCGAACTGATGGGCATCATCAACTACTCCCTAATTGCCTTGATACAACTGGAATTGAAAGATTATGTGGATTCGGAGCTTTCGGAAGCGGAAAGCGAGAAGCTGTATGACCAGCAAGTGGAAAGCACCCGCAGCCTGATGCTGCAAAAGAACCATGATTACGGTGAGGCTTGGCGCGACTTGCGCCTTACCTCTTTTACCGACCTGATACTGATGAAGCTGATGCGCTTGAAACAGATCGAGGATAACGAAGGCGTTACCCTCATCAGTGAAGGGCCCGATGCCAACTACCAAGATATTATTAACTACGCCATTTTTGCATTGATTAAAATGAAAGAAGCATGACCGTATATTCCCTTTTCGGCATTATAGGCGCCATTGCGCTGGTGGTAACTGTTATCCGCTACTTGGTGAACAAGCCAGAGCGACTGTTTGTAGCCTACATACAAGATTTTGTGGGCGTGTTCTTCATCTTTTCGGGTGTGGTTAAGGCCATCGACCCGCTAGGCACCGCCTACAAGATGATGGATTACTTCAATGAGTTCAACTTGGGCTTTTTGGAGCCATATACCGTGGCTTTTGCGGTGTTTATGATAGTGCTGGAAATAGCACTGGGCTTTGCCTTGATACTTAATTATGCTAGAAACATTACCCTGTTCCTCTACACAGGCATGATATTGTTTTTCACGTTCCTTACCGGGTATACTTCTTACACTGGCCACGTAACTGATTGTGGATGCTTTGGCGACTTCCTGAAACTAGAACCTATTGTCTCTTTCAGTAAAGACATTATCCTCTTAGTACTTATTACTATTTTAATTCTGCAAAGGCGCTATTTGAAAGGGTTGTTTAGCGGCATTTTGGCAACCGGTACAGTAGTTGCCGTTAGCGCGGCCAGCTTGCTGTTTTGCTTGTACAACTTTGTATGGGATATTCCAGTGGTTGATTTCCGTCCGTATGCCGTGGGTAAGAACATCCCTGAGCAAATGACCGTGCCTGATTCATTGAAAGAAGTGAAAGCCTACATCTTCATTATGAAGAACAAGGCTACCGGCGAAGTAAAAGAGTTTAGCCAAGATGGGCGCCCCAAAGGTGATGAGAAAGCTAATTGGGAGTTTGTGGACCGCCGTGATAGCATTATTAAAAAAGGTGTTGACCCTAAAATCAACAACTTCCGCCTAGAGGATGCAGATGGCAACTTGATGGACGAAGAGGTGCTGTACAACCCAGGTTATGTCTTTTTTGTAGTGGCTTACGACCTGAAGAAAACCGACAAGGCGGCTTACGAAAAACTAAACGCTTTGGCCTTACAGGCAGAGAAAGACGGTTACCTCTTCTTTGTAGGTACCAGCGCTACCCGTGAAGACATTGAGGTGTTTAGGCACGATGTGCAAGCGGCTTATCCGTTCTACACTGGTGATGGCACCTTCTTAAAAACTATTAACCGTAGTAACCCTGGTCTAATGATTATTAAGGATGGCACTGTGGTTGGCCAATGGCACCACAGGCACTTGCCTACTTACGACGAATTGAAGGCCAATACCCTCAAATAACCCCATTGATACAATACATAGTAAAGCAATCGCTGTACAGCTTGCTCATCCTTTGGGGGGTGATAACCATTCTTTTCCTCATACTCAACCTGTTGCCTAGCCCGGAGCGTATGCTCTCTGGCCAACGAACGGATGTATCGAGTGCGGAGAACATCAAAAAGCAGTTGGGGTTGGATAAGAGCCCATTCGAACGGTATCTTATCTACATGAACAACTTGCTGCCCATTACGTTTCATGAGGATAGCCCCGAAAAGCAGGCGGAGCTTAACTATACCAAGCTATTCGCAATTGGTGGCAATGCCTTGGTGGTAAAAGCGCCATACCTGGGCCGCAGCTACCAGCGTAACACACCAGTAAGCGAGATATTGGCCGAGAAGATACCGCCTACGTTTATTTTGGCGCTTACTTCTATTCTATTGGCGTTGTTTTTAGGCATACCACTGGGCATATTGGCCGCTATTAAACACAACCGCTGGCAAGATGACGCCGTACTGAGCCTTTCGGTATTCGGTATTTCGCAACCATCGTATGTGGTGGCGTTGATATTGGCGTATGTACTGGCTGTGCAACTGAAAGACTTTACTGGCTTGAGCGTACGTGCACCGCTGTATGACTACGATTTCGGGCAAGAGACCATTATTTGGGCAAACTTAATTATCCCTACGTTAGCCTTGGGTATCCGCCCAGTGGCCATCATTATGCAAATGACCCGCAGCTCAATGCTCGATGTAATGTCATCGGACTACATACGCACCGCCAAGGCTAAAGGCTTATCCAATGCCAAAGTTATCGGCAAGCACACCCTCCGCAACGCCTTGAACCCGGTGCTTACCTCGGCTTCTGGCTGGTTTGCGGGATTGCTAGCAGGCTCGGTATTGGTAGAAACGGTAGTAGACTACAAGGGACTCGGCAGTGAGTTGTTTGATAGCCTTTTAAACCTTGATTTGCCAGTGTTGATGGGCATCGTACTGTTTATTGCGGTGGTATATGTAGCAGTGAATATTATTACAGATATTGGGTACGCTATTTTGGATCCGAGGGTGTCTTATAAATAGTTACGGGTTGCGAGTTCTCTGTGAAAGTCTAAAAATAACTACTGCCTCTATTGAAAAGTTATGATAGAACCCGTAACCCGAAGGCACGTTTTCCTCCTCGGCCCAATGGGCAGCGGCAAATCAAAGCTGGGCAAGCAGTTGGCTACCAAGCTTGGGCTTCCTTTTATTGATTTAGACCAATACATCGAAACGGCCGCTAATCAAACCATCACTGCCCTTTTCCAAAAAGATGGTGAGGAATACTTCCGAGTACTAGAAAGCCAATATCTGAAGGAAGTAGCCGCCCTGCCTGCTGCGGTGGTTTCGTTGGGTGGTGGCACGCCCTGTTTCTTCAACAATATGGACATCATTACGCAAAGCGGTCGTTCCATCTATCTACAAACCCCAGTGGCCATCCTCGCTTCACGCTTGGCAGGGGCCAAAACGGCAAGGCCTTTGTTGCATGGTAAAGACGAGGCTGCCATCAAAGATTTCCTAGAACAACAACTTGTTGCGCGCGAGCCATTCTATCTACAAGCGGATAAGGTGGTGGCGAATGATGGGAAGTTGAAAGTGGGCGATTTAGTCGAGGTATTGGGTTGATGCGTAGAATAGCGGGTGCATTCGACGCATAATGTGCGTAGAATCATGGTTGTATTCTACGAAGAACATGCGTAGAATAATTTAACCTCGCTAAAAATAGACATAAAAAAAGAGAGATCCGTTTCCGAATCTCTCTTGTGTAGCGGGGGTTGGACTCGAACCAACGACCTTTGGGTTATGAGCCCAACGAGCTACCTTCTGCTCCACCCCGCGATGTGGAGTGCAAATATACGCAGAGTATTTGCCATTATCAAATAAGTAGCGAAAAATCGTTGTACTTTTGAAAGCCCTAACTCCTGCTAGCGGCAGAAAGGCCGGTAATCAAACCCTTTGCTACTAAACCATGCCTACGCTCCTATTACCCATTGTATACACGGCACTGCTTGGCTTAGCAGTATATAGATGGCCACGCTTGCGTGGGCAAGGCATACCAGCGTGGGTATGGGTGGCTATACTGGTAATAAAATGTGGCTTGGCAATAGCTTATATTGAGCTTCACCGCGAGCTATACAACGGCGGTGATAGTGGTGCTTACCTACGCGACGGCCAGATAATCTTCAACACCCTTACCCAAGACCCGCTTAAATACTTGCGCTTTACTTTTGGGCGCATCAATACTGAAATTACCCCTTGGCTTGCCAAAGAAATTGATGCCATGGGCTTTTGGAAAGATAACAGCGCCTACATGATAGTCCGCTTCAATGCGCTTGCCAACCTGCTCACCTGGGGCAATAGCTGGGCCAACGGGGTATTAATGGCCTTTGTTTCTTATTGCGGTATTTTGTTGCTGTACAAGGCTTTCAAGCCGCTTGTCAGCAATCCATGGCTGGTATTGGGTGGGCTACTGTGTGTACCCTCTGTTTGGTTCTGGACTTCCGGCGTGCACAAAGAAGCATTGGCGCTTTTCACCCTTTCGCTGGCTTTTTATGGCATGGCGCGCATTTATTTGGATGGATGGTTGCCTAAGTATATGTTCTACGTGGCTATTGGCTTAGCAGGCACCTTCC
Source organism: Sphingobacteriales bacterium (assembly GCA_027483645.1). Classification (GTDB taxonomy): domain Bacteria; phylum Bacteroidota; class Bacteroidia; order Chitinophagales; family CAIOSU01; genus CAIOSU01. Next base: position 205,555 of record JAIXUD010000002.1, on the reverse strand, counting down.
TTATCCGCGATTTTTTGGTGTTGCTACTACTGCCGCTGTTGCTGGCGCAAGTGCTTAGCCCGGTGTTTAATAGCGGCCGCATTTGGGTTTACATAGCCGCCATTAGCATAACGCTTTTGGTGGGCAGCTTTGTAACGCTGGTAAACAACCAGACCATACTGCAACAAATAGCGGGCAAACAAGAACAGTTTACCGCCCTCCGCGCCGGGCATAGCAACATTCCCTTGGCGGATATGGAGCCAACCATAAGCGGTTTGACTGGCAACCTTTCCCAAGCGCTTTACAACCAGTTTGTAGCGCCGTTTACTATGCCCAAAAACAGCCACCTTTACTGGCCAGCCATTATCGACCATGCGTGGTTTTTAGTACTACTGGTAGCGGGTTTGGCTAGCATCCGCAAGCCCTTGCTTGAAAAGCCGCCCTTGCTAACCGCCATATTCTTTGGGTTGCTGCTGATTATCCTTATTGGGCTGATAGTACCCAACGTGGGTGCGATACTGCGCTACCGCAGCCTGGCCATACCGTTTTTGCTGATGCCGCTGCTAGCAGGGCGTAAGGTAGTATGACGAGTATTACCTAGCCACAATTACCTTGCGATAAAATACATGTCCCTCATTGTGGAACTGCAATAGATACACGCCCATTGGATAGGTGCTTAAATCCATTTGGTTTTGCGATTGTGGTTGCAACTGTAAAGATTGTAACGCTTGACCCTGCAAATCCAATACGGTTACTTTCAATGAAGAGTTTGTAGGATTAACAATCATTACCAAATCGGCAGTAGGGTTTGGATAGGTAAGTATGGATGCTTGTGATAGCTCATCTACGCCGATGGGAGGTGTGGGTTGAAGCACAACTTTGTTACCTCCACTAGCACCACAAAGGCTGTAGAATGTTACACTTTGGGAAATATTACCGGAAATGCTGCTTGCCCAAGGTAACAATTCCCCTAAGCACTCATAAGAAATTGGTGGAGGAAAGCCATCATCAAATAAATACCTATTCATACAGCTATCCGAAGTCACTCTAAATTCTCTATGGTTTTCTAGTTCTAATCGGCGCCTTCCAAACAATGATGGGCTGCTATCCCCTGCAATGTCCACCGATACATAACCCAAATACATAGACTGTGGTACACCAGAGCCCACAAAACCTTTTAAATTATGATAGGTTAGGTCTACTGTATCAGTAAACACCACAGAATTATTCCCATTGGTATTCCACTGAAACTCTCGGTGCATGGTAAAGGTAACAGAGTTCCCTCCATTACTAAAAGCTTTATTAAGCACTTTGAAAAAACGATACTTTGTGTCTGTCTGTGTAAAACTAAATATTTCCTGTATTTGAAAGTAATCTCCCACTTCATAGCTGTACATATCCCCATACGTAAGTGGCTTGCGAATGGTTCTAGTTATTAATCGGTTTTCTTTTGGGAAGAAATGGAAAATGGGTGCATTGATCAGTCCAAAATTGGCGGAAAGGAGAATCTCAACGCTATCCCATTGCATAACATCTACAGTTGTATAATTCGGCGCAAGCAGCCTAATCGTTTTTACCGAATCAATTACATTACCAAACAGCGTAGCCGTGTCTTTAGAAATTACAGTTCCATAAATTCGGAACGCATTGGCATCAGTATAGCAAGGCCACACATCGCCTACCTCAGCTAAAGTGTTGATGGTAATACTTTCGCCAAGGTTATTGAAGAAGACATTATCACCGTTATCGTATTTATGCACTTCTACGCCTGCCCAAATGGGTGTTTTGGAATTACGCGTTTCTCCATTGGCACTAGCATTGCAAGTAGGGTCAATTGTTGTAGTACGATAGATTTTATACTTCACCACCCCAGGCTGCACCGTGCTGTCGGTAGCCATTAGCCCACGGTACTCACCCCCCCAGTTAATGTAGTAAAGTGTATCGCTACCAGTATAACAAGACCACTGTTGGGCTTGCGCAACAATAGTAGAAAATAGCGCTAAAGAGAAGATAAGTAGAGCATGTTTCATACACACAAAGTATGAAATATTATCATTACTGCAAAATGGCACACCTCACCTCTTCCACAATTACCCATTCTGGCAATTCCTTTCCAAATTCTTTTACAACATGTGGTGTCGTATATACTTTACCATAGATTGATAAAAGTAAATTCAGCTCCCCTATCTTATCAAGTAAGATAAAGCAACTTGTATCGGCTATTACTACCTTAAGCATTCAAAGCATCCTTTTGGATATCGGAAGCAGGATAATTGAACAACGAAACGCCATGTTGCGATAATATGTCGGCAAAATCGCCGGTACTCATACTTACCATATGGGCCGCTTGCGAAAGCGTTAGCTTTCCTGCTTCGTAAAGCTTCGCAGCTAAGAAACGACTCACCTCGTTAGGATCAAGATTGGCCTTATCGGGTATATTCAATTGTATAGTACTCATAATAACTAAAATACAAATTTCTTAACAAAAAAGTTGCGCCTAAACTAGCGCACACCTCACAACTTCACACAAACATTCTTAGCCTCGGTAAAGAATTTCAAGGCTTCCCAGCCGCCTTCGCGGCCTACGCCGCTGCTTTTCACCCCGCCGAATGGTGTGCGCAAGTCACGTACCAGCCAACAGTTTACCCAAACTATGCCGCTTTCCAGCTTCTCTGCAATGCGGTGCGTGCGGGTAAGGTCTTGGGTCCATAGGGTTGCGGCCAGGCCATACTGGGTACCGTTGGCAATGGCAATGGCTTCCTCTTCAGTATCAAACGGTATCAGCGTTACCACTGGGCCGAAAATCTCTTCCTGGTTTAGGTTGCAATCAGCCGAAAGCCCATCAATAATGGTTGGCTCTATAAAATATCCTTCAGCACAGCGGCCATCCAAAAACACCCGAGTACCGCCGCTGAGTATATTGGCACCCTGCTGCCTTGCGGAGTTAATGTAACCCATAATCTTATCCAGGTGCCCGGCGGAAACCACCGCACCAACGTTAACATCAGTACTTGGGTCGCCGATGCGGAGTTGCTTTACACGGGCTACAAAGTCAGTTTTGAACCGCTCGTACACACTACGCTCGATGATGATGCGCGAGCCGCAAAGGCAAATTTGCCCTTGGTTGCTAAACGACGAGCGCACGGTGGTGCTCAGCATCTCTTCCCAATTGCAATCGGCAAAGATGATGTTGGGGTTTTTGCCACCTAGTTCCAGTGATAGTTTTTTGAACATCGGCGCTGCCGTGGCGGCTATGGTTTTGCCCGTGGCCGTGCCGCCTGTAAAAGATATGGCCTTAATTTTCGGGTGCTCAATAATGGCTTGGCCTATCTCCGTACCTCGCCCATGCACAATGTTCAGCACACCAGCTGGCAGACCCGCTTCAATACAAAGCTCTGAGAACAAAAAGGCGGTAAGCGGGGTAATCTCCGAAGGCTTGGCGATAACGGTATTGCCCGCTGCTAAGGCAGGAGCTATCTTCCACGTAAATAGGTACAAGGGCAAATTCCATGGCGATATGCAGCCCACCACGCCGATGGGCTGGCGCAAGGTATAATTTAGGCTATGGCCTTCATTGTAATGGGTTTCAGTACTTTGATGTAAAATGGCCGTAGCGAAAAACCGCATATTGGCCGCCGCTCGAGGTATGTCCATTACTCTTGCTAAGCTAATGGGCTTGCCATTATCTTGGCTCTCAGCCTGCGCCAAGCGTTCTTGGTGCTGTTCAATCAAATCGGCTATACGAAGCATTATGGTGCTGCGCTCTGCCGCTCCAGTAGCGGCCCACGCGGGAAATGCCGCACCAGCGGCCGCAACCGCCTGCGCCAAATCGTCTGCAGTGCTGGCTGGTATCTGGCTGTAAACCTTGCCCGTAGCGGGTTCTATATTATCCAGCCACTGGCCCTTTACGGGTTCTTGCAACTGTCCGTTGATATAGTTAAGCAGCTTCATAGTATACTGCAATATCGCTCATTCAACCCAAACCCCAAAAAACCCAAACCTGTAATCAAACAATCGATTTCAACTTGTCCTAAACGTAACGAAGGAGCTCCCTTGCGAAAGCTCCTTGCATTAACCTAACTACTAACTAACCATCTATCTTTACTTTCCGCCAGCCGGTGCAATAAGCGTAGGGGCGGTAAGGGTCTTACTTTTGTTTACAAATTTGATAATCTGCGTGTTCCTGAAACCTACCGAATTGTATACAAACATTTCACTTGCGTCGTCGGTAATGGTAATGCCGCTTAGGTAGCCGCTGCTGCTGGTATTGGCAATTTCCACTGGCAGGCTAAATTTATCCTTGGCGGTTTTGCGTGAAGCGTAGAATATTCCTTCGCCTGATAGGGCATAAAATTCTTTCTCATCGCTGCTCAAGTAGCAGCTCATGTTATTGTTTACTTTAGGCAAAGTTACTCCCATTTCGGTTGGCTCGGTAAAAGCGCCATCTATACCAGTGCGCTCTGCTACAAAAAAAGTGATTTTGCTACCATGCTGCTTGGTAAAATAGATGCGCAATCCATCGGCCGACAACCAAGGGTAGCTATCGCTAATGTTGGCATCGTTCAACTCTTCTAGTGGGCGTATGTTGCTATACTCACCAGCTGCGCCTTTGGTGGCTACATATAAGTCGTTGCCGCTTTGCATTCCGTTGGCACTATGTACAAACACCATGGTTTGCTCATCTTTGCTTACAGTTGGCATTATAATGTCGTATTTGCCGCTGTTTATCTCACCTGTCATTTTCTCAGGCTTACCAAAACTCGCTCCTAATTGTGAGCGGGTCATTTTATACAAGTGCTTTTTACCTTGATGGTTTTGGCCAGTAAGGTACATAGTATTACCGTCCTTACTTAGCTGGCCTATAAGGGGCATCATGTCCGTTCCTACTTCTACTTGGCCTGATGGCTGAAACTCGAAGGAGCGGTTGGCCGCGGATGTTGCAGGAGTATTAATCGTTAAGTTGCTAACAGTAGCAGTGCCCATAAAGAACATGCCTAAGAGTGCGAAGCCGGCTAACTTGTTAATAGGTTTCATGATAGATGGTTTGGGGTTCAAGAAAAAGGAAATTTACCTTTCTCTTCCTTCTTTTACGCCGATGGGTGGTAAAAGTTACAAAAACACTGAAAAAAGAATCATAGTACTGGCAACCAATTGATTGTCACGTAATTAAAATAATATCGGGTACTTTTTAATCGATGATACCACATAACTTGTAAAGGTTATCCACGCATTTATACGGATTGCCTTTAGAAAAGTTTTATCCTGTTTGTATCAACTGAAAAAACCATTGCTAACCGTTATTCTTCGTAATTTTAAAGGGTGAACGGTACTATATATAATACCATATTGGATGCCAAGCAACGTGGGCACAAAATGCTGGCGGTGCTAGTGGACCCTGATAAGGGTGAACCACAGGCTTGGACTGCCCTAGCCATTGCAGCGGCTACCCACAAAGTGAACCTGCTGCTGGTAGGCGGTAGCTTGATGGTGCACCACCGGCTAGAGGAATGCATACGCACGCTTAAGGCTGCATGCAATGTACCTGTAGTGTTGTTTCCTGGTAGCCCGGCGCAGGTAACGCCTTTGGCTGATGGTATTTTGTTGCTGTCGCTTATCTCAGGCCGAAACCCCGAGTTGTTGATTGGCCAACACATACAAGCCGCACCTGCACTTAAAAAAAGCGGGTTGGAGGTACTGCCTACTGGCTATATGCTAATTGATGGCGGCGCGCCCACCACAGTAAGCTATATAACCAACACGCTGCCCATACCTGCCAATAAACCCGAGATAGCTGCCATAACCGCCCTTGCGGGAGAGCAATTGGGGTTGAAACTGATATACCTAGAAGCGGGCAGCGGTGCGGCTAAGCCGGTGAACGAAGCGATGATAAGTGCTGTTAGTACCCAAGTTGATGTACCAATAATAGTAGGCGGCGGCATCCGCAATGGGGAGGCCGCATACAAGGCTTGCAAAGCTGGCGCGGATGTAATAGTGATAGGAACCGCATTCGAAGAACAACCCGAGCTGCTAGCGGAAATTGCCAGCGCGGTAAAAAGTGAAAGTAAAGTAAAATAATGGCTGAAGGGAAAGTATTTCGCTCCACAGGGAGCTGGTATATAGTGAAGATGGATGACGGCAGGCTGATAAACGCCCGCCTAAGGGGGAAGTTTCGCCTAGAAGGTTCGGGGCAAACCAACCCTATAGCCGTTGGCGATAACGTAACAGTGACATTTGAGAACGATGAAGAGGCCGCGGCCACCATACAAGATATTCACGACCGCAAAAACTACATTAGCCGCGAGGCGCCCAAGCACCAATACAGCCGCCACATTATAGCGGCCAACTTGGATCAGGCCTTTATGATTGCCACCATTGCCAGCCCGCGCACCTCATCGGGGTTTATTGATCGGTTTTTGCTTACCGCAGAGGCTTACCACATACCAGCAGTGGTGGTTTTCAATAAGCAGGATTTGATAAAAAAGCAAAAGGATATTGACCGCCAAAAAGAATGGGTGGCCATGTATCGCACCGCCGGCTATAAGGTTATACTTACTTCTACCGTTACCGGCGAGGGGCTGGATGAAGTGGCTTCTATGCTAAATGGCAAGGTGTCGTTGTTGTCAGGCCACTCAGGCGTAGGGAAATCTACTTTGATTAATACCGCCTTCCCTGGGATGGAGTTAAGGACTGCGGAGATATCTCGCAAGCACGATAAAGGCACGCATACTACTACCTTTGCCGAAATGTTTGAGCTACCTACGGGCGGCTACTTAATTGATACACCCGGCATCAAAGAGTTCGGTATACTGGACTTACAGCCGCAAGAAGTAGGACACTTTTATCCAGAAATAAGAGAGGTATTGGCAGGTTGCAAATACAACAATTGTTTGCATCAAGAAGAACCAGGCTGCGCCGTGAAACAAGCGGTAATGGACGGCAAACTAAGCTACGAGCGCTATAAAAACTACGATAATATTGTAGAAAGCTGCAAAGAAAGGCCGAAGTATTGATCTGCTAGTATTGAGATAATCGCAAAAGCCTAAGTAAAGGTATTCCACAATTATACTGCCTCAATTGTAAACCCAGCCTCTTTCACCTTCTCCAAAACAGCTGCAGCGTCTAAGCCTTCACCTTTCACGGTGAGAATTTTATCGGGGTTGGCAGTATCTACCTGCCAACTGGCAAGGTTTGGTACCTCATCCATATACATGGTTACCAGCTTTACACAGTTGCCGCAATTAATAGAGGTCTTGAATTGATACTCAGGCATGGGGTTGTAATATAGTCGACGGTAAAAAAATGTAGAAACTAAGTCAGTAATACTAAATTCAATATACCACTAGCTTTCTTACGGCAGTGCTCTCACCTTGAACTTTGACCATATAGATACCCGCTGCTGGAAATTGGCTGCGATTAAGTGCTATGTTGCCACCATCCAATGTTTGGGTGAAAATGATTTTCCCAGTAATATCTAGCACTTCTACAATCGAAAAAACATCCCCGTTGCTAACCTTTAGCGTACTTTGGCCTACTAACGGATTAGGATAAAGGCTGATAATGCTACTAGCCTCAATATCGTTGATGGCGCTCAGTTGTGTTTTAGTGACTTCGCCCACAAAAGCCGTTTGGAAATTATTGGCCACTGTGGTAGCCAATGGTATATTGTCCATTGTGTGAGTAAAAATATCAGCCGCATTTATCAAATCTAGGTTACCTAAAACATTACTCAATATCAAATCAATATTGGCAGCTAAGGTCTGGGTGTTGGCATCCACTACCAAATCAGTAATCGGCACCGTTACCTCTTTCCTAAATACATCTGCACCCACGTGATATTCAAAAGGTAAAGTAGGGCCAGCAGTTTGCGCAACAGTAGTATCCAATTCGCCTTCGACCTTCATAAAAATATACCCAGAATTCCAAGACCAAAACATAGAGGTATAGGCAAGTGGATGACTACTTGCATAAACAGAAGGATCACCATGGTTGGTTATGCTATCCACGCCAATGTCAAATTTAATGGAGTTGTAAGTGCCTACTGGTACTTCACCGATGGTAAATGGGCCTACATTATCACCGCGAACTAATAGAACAGTATCAAACGATACCTCAGTGCCTGTAATAGGCACTAACCGGATGTTGCTTACGTAGTAGTTTATCAAATCAAACTTTACGGTAGCGCCATCAGTATGAGCATGCTCTGAGGAGCCAATCTGCACAGGGGTTTGACCAGAAAAAAGATAACCGAAATCCACAATCAATTCACGGTTACCTTGGCCATATACCGATATGGAAATAGCAACCAAAAAAATAAGTAATAGTTGTTTCATTGCAATATGATTTTCAGTAAGATAGTACAATCTATAATAAAGTTGCAAAACGTTTCAATTGGCAACAAAAATTAACCTTCCAACTCCTCTCCCAAATCATCAAAGAAATGATATTCCGTAAGGTGATAATCGTGTATAGAAGATACAGGTATTAGGTTGAAATAGCGCCCTAGCTTAAAGCTCCATTTCATTTGCAGCGATGGGAAACCCTTTTTGATATAAGCCTCAATGTACGGGTGCAATATCAGGTTCACATGCTTGTGCTTTTCAAGCAGGGCAAATAGCTTTTGTTCAATTTGGTCAACCAACAATATGGTAGCCTCTACTTTGCCAGTACCCTCGCAACTTGGGCAAACCTCCTGTGTAATAATATTTACCTCCGGGCGGGTACGCTCGCGGGTTATCTGCATTAAGCCAAATTTGCTTAGCGGCAAAATGGTATGCTTGGCGCGATCGCTGGCCATTTCGTTCTTCATAAATTCGTGCAGCTCCTTTTTGTGCTCCACGTTCTTCATATCAATAAAGTCCAGCACAATGATACCACCCAAGTCGCGCAGGCGCATTTGGCGGGCAATCTCTTTGGCTGCGTCCATATTTACTTTGAGTGCGGTCGATTCTTGGTCGCTACGGGAGCCCACCTTGTGGCCGCTGTTGATGTCGATAACGTGCAAAGCCTCTGTGTGCTCAATTACCAGATACGAGCCGCCCGGCATGGTTACCGTTTTGCCAAATAGCGATTTAATCTGCTTAGTAATACTGAAATGATCGAATATGGGCGCGGTACCGTTGTAGTAGCTTACTATATCCTTTTTATCGGGAGCTATTTTCTTTACGTATTCGTCAAGCTCGGCTTTAAGATTGGCATCATTTACCACAATCTTGTTGAACGAGTCGTTCAGCAAGTCGCGCATGATGGTGTTCGTTTTCTTTAGCTCGCCATATATTTTTTGCGGGGCATTGGCGCCTTTTAGGTTCTGGTGTATCTGTTTCCACTTCTCCAGTAGGCCCTTCAGGTCAGCATCAATCTCGGCTACGGTTTTACCCTGCGCCACGGTGCGCACCACTATGCCAAAGTTCTTAGGCTTAATGCTCTCTACTAGTATCTGCAGGCGTTTGCGCTCTTCGTTGTTGGTTAACTTCTTGCTGATTCCCACGCCTTTGCCAAATGGCATAAGGATAAGGTAACGGCCTGGTAGGCTTATTTCGCTGGTAAGGCGTGGACCTTTGGTGGATATTGGCTCTTTCAGTACTTGTACTAGCAGCGGCTGGCGCTTATCTAGCACCTCGGGCATTTTGCCGGTTTTTACAATTTCCTTTTCGAAGACGAGGTTGCTCATCATCGGGTCGGTCATGTTTCCGGCAACAGCTGCCTGGGCCATCTTCATAGCCGTGCGGATGTTTGGGCCTAAGTCGGTATAGTGCAAAAATGCATCCTTCTCGTAGCCAACATCTACAAATGCAGCATTTAGGCCCGCTACCAGCTTGGTTACGCGGCCCAAATAGATATCGCCTACTGTAAATTGCTTACCACTGTCTTCGTTGTAAATTTCAACGAGTTCCTTGTTTTCGAGCAAAGCGATGCTTACACCCTTTGGGGAAGCATTTACAATCAATTCCCTATTCAATTCTGTAGCTTTTTAGCATAACGGCAATATTACCGTAAATGCCTGACAGGGGGAGAGACGGGTATAAAAAGCGTTATGAATTACAGAAACAGCTTTATACAGTTTCCTGGGAACCAAATAAAAGTGCTAGGGCCGTATTCCAGACCCTAGCTACTTTATTTTATTTCTTTTTGTGACGATTCTTGCGCAAGCGCTTTTTACGCTTGTGTGTAGCAATCTTATGTCTTTTCCGTTTCTTACCGCAAGGCATAGTAATAGTAATTTAATGAATTAAGAGTTCTTTGTTTTTTCAATGTAATTATCAACGTTCTCAATAAAGGCGGGGTCTTCTACCATCGTTTTTACACGTTCTAGGTATTCCACCGCCTTCTCTTTGTTACCTAAGCCCATTTGCACATCTGCCATCAAAATGTAAGCCTCCACATTGGCAGGATCCACACTTAGCACCTTATTAAGCCTAGCCTCTGCCTTATCAAACTGGCCCGATATAATACCGAACCGGCCTAAGTAAAGGTTAGCGCTCACATGGTTGCTGTCCACATCTACCACGCCTAGCAGTAGTTGCACACCTTGCATGGTTTGCTCCTGGTCTTCCATAAATGTTACGCCAAGGCGTACTTTATAGTCCAAGTTGGCAGTATCCAGCTCGGTAGCCGCAACAAAGCACTCACGTGCCTGCTGAAGTTTAAACTGTTGCTCAGCTGGTTCGCCGGGTAGGTTATAATACAGGCCCATAAAATAAGTACCCGTTTTATCCCAAACATCAGCATCGTTCTTCAATGTAGCAATATCTTTCGAGTACATCGTGGCCACCAACTCCAGCTTCAGCGCTTCGCTTTCGGCTATCAATTGGTTTAAGGCTTCAACTTTTTCTGGCTCGGTTGCCGCTTTCGCTAGCGCCTTTTCCAGTTGCTCCAAAGTTTCCCTCTTTACAGGCTCCAAGGCTTGCACTTGGGTTTGCTTATAAAGCTGGTAATCAAAACTATTATCATTGCTGGTCCCAGTGGATTCGGCAGATACCTCCTCCTTTGCCTTACCCTTACCCTTAAAGTCGCCAAAAAAATAAATGGCAACCGATATGGCAATGGTGGCAAGCACTATTCCTATTTTTCCAGCTGATGTCAATTATTGTTCTGCTTTTACTTCTTTCACGTTCTTTTTCACTACATCAGTAAACACTTTTGCAGGTTTAAAAACCGGGATAAAGTGTTCAGGGATTTCGATTGCAACATTCTTTTTGATGTTACGACCGATTTTTTTTGCCCTTTTCTTAATTACGAAGCTGCCGAAACCACGGATATACACGTTCTCGCCGCGCTTCAAAGATGTTTTGGTCTCCTTAAAGAAAGCCTCAAGAGCTACCAACACATCTACTTTTGCAATCCCAGTTTTCTCAGAGATTTTAGTAATCAAATCCGCTTTGCGCATAGCATTGTTTCATTTATACATTAAATAATTTTATATCTTCCACTTTGGGTGCTCAAATTTCCGCATTTTTACTGTAAAAGCCAAACATTTATCACATTTCTAGTGTAGTGCGTCGAATTTAACGCCCCGCCGACAGTTATTCAGCGACAATATGCGGCACCTCATTACCCAAAGTTTTAGTAACGAAGACGTTAACGGCGAAATGAGGGAAATAGTATGTTTGGAGGATAATTGTCTACAGTTATTGCTCCTTATACTAGCATTATTAATTTTATGGCTGAAAGCACTTTCAATTGGATTGATCAACTAATCAACTAGTCAACTGATCAACCATTCAACCAAACTACACCTTCCGCTCAAAAAGGCTATTGATATACTCCAATAACGGTTCCAGCTTAGTGCTACCCACCTCAATACTATTCAAGGCTTCCACTGCGCTTTTGTGGTACTGCTGCCTTACCTCCTCAGCCTTAACGGTAACCTGAAGCTGCTTGTAGATTTGCTTAACAGTTGCTACTTTCTGTTCAGGATCTACATCTGGTGCGTGTAGATAGTACTCTAGTTGGGCTTTATCTTCGCCTGTGGCCAACTCCAATGCACGCACCAGCAGATAAGTCTTTTTGTTTTGACGGATGTCGCCCCCAATCGACTTGCCAAACGAAGCCTCATCGCCAAAGCTATCCAATATATCATCCTGTATCTGGAAGGCAATACCCGTGTCCACGCCTACCTTATAAAGCGCTTTTTGGTCCGTTTCGCTTGCACCAGCCACTATACCACCAATCTGTAGGCTGGCGCCCAGCAGTACGGCCGTTTTATAGGTTATCATTTGTAGGTATTCGTGTTGAGCTACCTGCTCGCGCGCTTCAAAGTTCATGTCCAATTGCTGGCCCTCACAAACCTGTATGGCCGATTGGTTGAACACATTGATTACTTCCCTAAAAGCCTTATCGGGCAAGTGTTTAAAGTACTCGTACACATATATCATCATCACATCGCCGCTCAATATAGCACGTGGCATACCAAACTGCTTGTGCACGGTGTGGTGGCCACGGCGCAAGGGCGCTTGGTCCATAATATCGTCGTGTACCAATGTAAAGTTGTGGAACAGCTCCAGCGCATAGGCAAGTGGCAAGGCTTGCTGTATATTGCCATCAAACAGGTCGCAAGCGGCTAGGCACAGCACCGGGCGGGCCCGTTTTCCGCCAAGGGCCATAATGTATTCCACGGGCGTGTAAAGCTCAGGCGGGAAGCCTTTGATGCCAGAAGCATTGTGGTATTGCTGGTAAGTATCGGCCAGTTGTAGCAGCGAAGCCATGTGTAGATAGTTGGATGTATCTGTAAATTTACCAATAATTCGGGGCGCATTGCTGAACCGCCGCTGATATTACACCTTTTGCTACCTATTGTTCATCGCAATTGCGAATTTTTAGAAAAAAAGTGTGGATCTCCCATTTTTCGACCATTGATATTAACTAGTTGAAGCAGTCTTGCCTCTTGTGTCTTGCGTCTTGTGTCTAAAATTACTTACAATATTTCTCCAGCGCATTGGCAGCCCTAGTGTGGCCTTGGTTCTGGGCTTTGCCCCAATCGGCACAGGCTGCGGTTTTGTTGCCGCTATATTGGTAGCAGAACCCTCTGTTGTAGTGGCTCTCTTTTAGTTTATAGGCCATGTTGATGCAAACGGTAAAATCCTCGATGGCTTTGCCGTCGTTCTCCAACTCATAATACAGGTTGGCGCGGTTGTAGTAGGCATCGGCTAGGTCAGGGTTGTGGGTAATGGCCTTGCTAAAATCGGCAATGGCCAACTGGTAGTTTTTGCTTTTGTAGTGGGCATAGCCGCGGTAGTTGTAAGTAATAGCATCATCGGGGCGAAGCTTCAAACACTGCTCAAAGCCTAGCACGGCTTCCTCAAACCTGCCAGTTTTGCTACACACTAAGCTTTTGTTGAACCAAGTATTGTAGTTGTCTGAATCGAGGCTAATGGCCATCGAAAGATCTTCGTAAGCACCCTCCATATCTTTAGTAATGGCCTTTTCGATGCCACGCAAGCTGTAGGCATCAGCATTTTCGGGCTCTTTTAATAGCACTTGGGTAAAGTCGGATATGGCGCCGTGCGGGTCGTTCAGTTTCGATTTCACTATGCCACGATTGTAGTACGCCGAAGCAGGCGGTACCTTCTCGTTGGCAATAATCATATCGAAAGTCTTCAGTACTTGGTTGTAATCTGTTACGTTGGCCTGCCATTCCACAAAATCTTGGGCATGCAGTTGCAGGGTAATACCTGCCAAAAGCAGGGCGAAGAAAAGCGTTTTCATAGGTGGTGGTTTTTGAGCTATTCCGTGCCTTTGTACGGATGTGGCCACCACTATGTTTCAAGCGCTAGAATATGGTGTAAATAAACGGCGATGCTGCACCGCCCGCGCTGCCCACAGCAATAAGCACTATTACGAGTAGTAATACCAGCACTACAGGAATGAGCCACCACTTTTTGCGCTCCATGAGGAACTGCCCGAACTCTTTGAAAAACTCAATCATACGGTAAAGATAAGCATTGCATAAATATGGCAAAAACTACAGTAACTGTGGTCCGTCGTCTGTCGTCCGCCGTCTAACTCAAATTGCCTAATTTTGCATTTCAAAATCCGCATACCATGAGTTTAGAAATCACCATCAACGACGAGATAAAAAAGGCCATGTTGGCTAAAGACCAAGTTGGTTTGCGTGCCCTGCGCGCCATTAAATCGGCCATGCAGGTTGCCCGCACTGCTGAAGGCTCTAACGGTACACTTACCGAAGCGCAAGACTTACAGATACTGCAAAAGCTGGTGAAAACCCGCAAAGACTCACTCGAGATATACAAGCAACAAAACCGCCCCGACCTAGCCGAAAAGGAGCAAGAAGAAGTGGAGGTTATCGAGCGCTTCTTGCCAAAGCAATTGGGCCCTGACGAACTGAAAGCCGAGATACAGAAGGTGATGGCCGAAACTGGTGCCACCACCATGAAGGATATGGGAAAAGTAATGGCCTTAGCCAACACCCGCCTCGCCGGCCGTGCCGACAACCGCTCCATTTCTGAAATGGTGAAGGGCTTGTTGGGTTAATGTGCTAATGTAATTATCTGAATCAGAATTCACAGAATTTTTAAATTTTAGAATTCATTCAACATTACGATTCGGCAATTCTTTAATTCTGAAAATTCTGGTTCAGACAAAATGAAGCAGTCTTGTGTCTTGTGTCTCATATCTTGTGTCTAGCATCCTATGGTCATCGATATCATCTTCCTTATTTGCCTTGCGCTCGGCTTCTTTATCGGGTTTAGTGGGGGTATTATACGCGCCCTATTCTCCTTTATTGGGTTGTTTCTAGGTGGTATGGTAGCAGTGAAGTGCACCGCCCTTGCCAGCAAATTCCTTTACGACACGTACGACTTAAAAGAAGCTTGGTGGCCATTTGTGGTGTTTATATGCCTGTTTATTATTGTACTGCTTGTTATAAAGCTGCTAGCCATGTTACTTGAAAAAATACTGCAAGCCAGTGCCCTAGGCATGCTCAACAAAGTAAGCGGTGCCTTGCTATGGGTATTGTTGATGGTATTTTTTGTGAGTTTGGGCCTATGGTTTGCCGATGAGGGGGGGCTGATAAAAGCCGAAACCAAGGCCGACTCTACCATGTTCGAATACCTTCGCCCTTTAGCGCCATGGGCCATTGACGGCGTCGGGCGGGTGATACCGTGGTTTAGTGGCCTATTCGACATGGTAAGCAACGAGCTTGATGAATTGGTAAAGGAGGCTTCTTGATGCTGCTGCTGCTCGATAACTACGACTCGTTTACCTACAACCTTTACGATTACCTGTGCAGGTTGGGCATCGATTGCAAAGTGATACGTAACAACGAATGCACGGTTGCCGAACTAGGCGAACTCCCTCTGCAAGCCATCGTTATTTCCCCAGGGCCCGGCAGGCCAGAGGATTCAGGCATTACGATGCAGGTAATTGAGCGCTTCCACGACAAACTGCCGATACTGGGCATTTGCCTTGGGCATCAAGCGCTGGGGCTATTCTTCGGGGCTAAGCTTTTGCGTGGGCCCGAGCCGGTACACGGCAAAACATCCGACCTTAATCATAACGATGATACAGTGTTTAATGGCATCCTCTCGCCATTCCCAGTTATGCGATACCATTCGTTAGTGCTAACGGGGTTGGATGGCACGCCGTTAGAAATTATTGCCGCCACTGCGGACGGCATACCCATGGCTATAAAGCACCGTGAGCTGCCGCTATACGGCTTTCAATTTCACCCTGAATCGATATTGACGCCCGATGGGTTGCAGTTATTGGGTAACTGGTGGGCTGGAATAACAAAGGGCTAAACTCGCGTCTAGCCCTTCAATTATCAATTCTATATTTTTTCAGTTAACCTAGTCCAACTTAATATCGCGCTCGCGCTTGCCGCCTACTTCTACCGTTACGGTGTTGTCGCAGCAGTCAGCATTGTTCTCGCAGAAGTCCTCGCCATATACAACGTCGCGCTCTTTTAGGTCGGTAATGGTCATCGCCAACTTACCGCTACGAGGCCAACGGCAAATGATTTCATACACCAAATCTTCGCTGATGGTGGTTTCATAAGCTCGGTCTTCGCGGTCAGTACCACTGGCGGTACCAGTTACGGTGTAGGTGTCGTCAAATATAAGCAGGGGCTCCTTTTCGTCGCGCAGTGTATATACTCGGTTGCAGCTCCATACGCTATTGTTACCATTGGCATCGGTTACAATCGCATTGCTTACTACAAATTGAAACTGGCGTTTGCCTTCGCTGTTCAAGGGCAAGGTAGTTATTACCAGTGCACCTTCAATTTTTACCCCGTTTACCACCAAGTTGCTTGGTGATACGGTAGTCACCGCGGTATCAGCATATATGTTGCCAGTGCTGGTTATCGAGATGCTGCCAGAGCGTTTGATCTCATACAAGTCTTTGCAGCTATCGCCAAAAGTGATAATAAAGCCACCATTTACAGCCGTTTTGGTAATACAAGGATCAACAATAAAACCGTTGCCCGGGCCTACCGCCTGCATGGTAAGGCGGAAAACATCGTGGTAGCTGCTCTCGGCGGCGCTGTGGTCAAATAGGCTATCGTACTGGCGGTTTTCGCGGAATTTTTCGCAACCGCTAGTTAATATCGCAGCGCAGGCAAGCACACAGAGTGCTACTATAGTGTTTTTCATGAGTATTAGGTTTGAATAGTTGCTTTCAGGTTGCAAAACTACATATTAAAAATGGTTTTGGGTAGTGGGTAAGAAAACAGAAATGTAGCGGCAAATTAATTCATTTAATATTTTGCTTAAATTCGCAAATAACTAAAATAAAAATTAATGCAAGCTGTAAAACTATCATTTGCGGACATCCTTAAAATTGAAGGGAATGTTGAGCATTATCATATCCCTAAATATCAAAGAGAATATGTATGGGGCAAATATCATTGGGAAACACTACTAAATGACATAAATGATAATGATCCCGAATATTTCATTGGTTCTGTCATCGTGGTTAACCAATCGTCTACATTAAGACCAGGTGAAGAAAAAATATATCAAGTTATTGATGGGCAGCAAAGATTAACAACGATAAGCATCTTATTAGCAGCTATACATTATAAATACAACGAATGGGCACAGTCAATTAATGAAGATGATGATGATCTGAAGAGTGAGTACATCATTAAATTGGATAGTATCAAAAAGAAACTGCTCAAAAAGAAAAAGGAGATTTACCCAAACGAAATTGGGTCTTTTAAAGATGGAAATCTTTTCTGTTTTTTAAGAGTACAGCCATCAACTCAAAATAACAATTTGGCAGATTATCAATGCATCTTACAAGATTGTGGTTTACTAAAAAATGTAAGTGAACCAAAGTTTCTAGGATTAAGGCGATTTTGGAAGGCTTATGATTATTTTTGGCAAAATTTACCTGACACCAAGGTTGAGCTAGATTCTTTGCTTGACAAAATCAACAGGCTTGTTTTTATACACATTTCTGTAGGAACTCAATCTGATGCTTTTACACTTTTTGAAACGCTGAACAATAGAGGTGTAGACTTAAGTCCGATTGATATCCTTAAGAATAGCTTATTGGCGGAGATGGAAAAACAGCACGGCCAAGATATTGATACATCATACGATAATTGGCAGCTATTACTCAGCTACATTCCAGATTTCGAAAATCAGCTTAGATTTCTACGACAATATTACAATGCATTTAAAGTTTATGAAAAAATTAGACATGAAAGGATTTCAAGGGCAACAAAGAGTAACATACTTCAAATCTACGAGAGGTTAATTAAAAATAATGCCGACTTTACTTTTACTGAGTTGTTAGAAAAAGGGAATCAATATGGATTATTAATAGGCACCTTACCTAATCCAGATTCAGAACTAAACAATAAAATCATAGAGTTAAATAGGGTTGGTGCAGCTACTTCATATACATTGTTGCTATTTTTATTTAGCAATAAAAAGCACATTTCAACTTCAACCTCGTTTGCCCAGATCGTAGATTTCATAATCAAATACTACGTCAGAAGAAATGTTACAGATACTCCAAATACTAGAGATTTGGATGCGGTTACTATTGAAATTATAGAAAAATGCTATGCTCTCATAAAAGAAAATCATAAAATTGAGTTGGGTGATATTATGGAGGCATATACAGCAAATTCAAAAGCTAAACCTGCTAGTTTGGATGAATTTGAAGATTCATTGTCTGGCGATGTATATCTTAATAATGTTGGCATGACTAGATACTTGCTATGGAAATTGGATAGTCTTAGGCATACTAGAGAATACGCCCCAGATTTATGGCAGAGAAACCCCAACAACGACAATTATGTTTGGACTATCGAGCATGTTTTCCCAGAGGGTCAAAATATACCAGCGCATTGGATCGATATGATTGCCGATGGAGATGAAGAAAAGGCTAAAGAGATTCAATATAAAGTAGTCCATTTAATCGGAAACCTAACGCTATCAGCATACAACTCAAACCTTTCAAATAGAGCATTCAAATTAAAACAAGATCTTTCAATTAAAAAGGTGGGAGATGAAGAGTTAACAATTGGTTATAAGAATGGTTTGAGCATTAACAATCTCAAATTTAAACATGATGATACAACCACAAGTCTCGGCGAAACAACAGAATGGAATCAAGATTTGATTTTAGCCCGCACACAGGTGATGGTAAAAAAACTAATTGCACTTTACAAATTTGACTCGGAAATTTAATCTCCAATACCTTTGGTTATGCAACCCTAAAAACATTTCACCATTTCAGTGGTTTGTTGTGTAAGTTTACGTGTATGGAAATGATTAAAAACCAGTGGTACCTGGCGTGTTTGCTGGATGAACTGAAGCACCAAAACCCGCTACCGAAGAAAATTGTAGGCGAAGAATTGGTGATATTTAAAACCGAGAGCGGCAAAATTGGCGTAACCGAAGACCGTTGCTGCCACCGCAATGTAAACCTATCGCTGGGCAGGGTAGAAGGCGAGGCCATAAAGTGTGGCTACCATGGCTGGGAATATAATACTCAAGGGGCTTGCACCTGCATACCCTCGTTGCCCACTGGCGAAAAAGTACCGCGTACCGTGAAGATACAAGCTTACCCCGTGGAGATAAAGCACCAAGGCGTATGGATATATATTGGCGATGAGGCGCTCAAAAGTAAGGCCACCATCCCGCCCATGGACGAGCTGGACGAGTTTCCGTTTGTGTACAATTACCACGATTGCAAAGCCGACCTGAAACTGGCTGCCGAAAGTTTGTTTGATGCTTACCACATTAACCATGTGCACCGCAAGAGTATCAAGAGCTTTATGGGCAACTTGGGTGCAGAGGATGTGAACTTCAACCTGAACGTGCAGCATAGTTGGATGACAGGCGAATACACTCGCCACAACGAGGGCAGTATTTTCGAGAAGTTCTACTTTGGGTTTGATAAGGAGATAAAAACCAAGTTCGGGTTTTGGTTTCCGCATACCAGCAAGCTCGATATCTACTTCTCTAAGCGCCGCATGGTTATCTACGAGCATTTTTACCAAGTAGATGAAGATACCATCATGATGTGCCAGATAACGGCTTGGGAAAAAATACTGAACGAGTTTCCACTATTCTTTTTTGATAAGCCGTTTATGCTGCGCAAATCGAACAAGATAGTGGAGGAAGATCTGGTTTTCTTAGCCAATAACAAACGCATAAAAGACGAAACCGGCCATCGCGATATACTAATACAGAGCGATGCTGTTACCTTTGAGTTCTCTAAACTTTGGAACCGAAACCTTAAGGCAAATACCGATGAAAAACTGGTTGAGGCAGAAGATAATGACTAAGCTACAAAACTACCGGGTAGCCCTCAACAAGCCTAATACCGCACTGCCTACCAAGCTGGCTAAAACCAAACGGGTAGCAGTAATTGGTGGCGGGTTAGCGGGTATATCGGCCACCAGCAATTTGGCGGAGCGGGGGTTTGAGGTAACGCTGTTTGAGAAGGACAACTTCCTAGGTGGGAAGGTAGGTGCGTGGACGTTTGATAGCCATGGCGAAACCTTGAACGTGGAGCACGGCTTCCATGCTTTCTTCCGCCAGTATTACAACCTGCGCGAGTACATGAAGCGCATCGATGCCTTTAAGAACCTGATACCGATTGACGACTACCTGATACTGATGGAAGACGGCCAAAGCATGGGCTTTAAAGACCTTGACCCCACGCCCGGCCTTAATGTGCTTGATTTGCGAAAGCGCGGCGTATTCAACTTTCTTACGTTGATCAGCCCTTTTAGCATGCCGTTCCTCAGCTTGCTTAACTATGATAGGGATAAGACGTTTAAGAACTTCGATAACGAGAGCTTTGAAAACTATGCCCGCCGAACGCTGATGCCGAAGCGCATGCGGCTGGTGTTCAATTCATTTGCCAGGGCTTTTTTCTCGGAGCCTGATAAAATGAGCATGGCGGAGCTGATTAAAGGTTTCCATTTTTACTTTTTGAGCAATGAAGATGGTCTACTGTACGATGTGCTGGATGATGATTTCCAGAAGGCCTTTATTGATTGCTGCGAGCGTCACATGCACCAACACGGAGCCACCATACAAAAGAACACCCCGATTAACCAGATTACCCGCAAGCCCGATGGCTTTACGGTAAATGGAGAGCTGTTTGATTATGTGGTATTGTGTACTGATGTAAGGCACATCGGCCCGCTTATAGAGCACTCGCCCAGCCTACAACAATATTCGAATTTCAACAAAGCCATCACAGGCCTCAAACCATCTGATAGGTATGCGGTGCTGCGCATTTGGACGGATAAGTTTGAGGCCAGGCAAGATTTGCCATTCTTTATCTTTACCGATAGGCTACGCGCATTAGATAGCATTACGCTTTACCATAAAATGGAAAAAACCTCTGCCGCTTGGAGCCAGCAACATAACGGTGGCATCTTTGAGCTGCACTCTTACGCCCTGCCCAACGACTTGACAGTCGATGCTGCCATAAAGCAAGCGCTGATGGATGAGTTTTTTCAATATTTCCCTGAGTTGAAGGACTTACAGATTCGACACGAATTCTTCCAACACCGGCACGATTTCCCAGCATTCCATACGGGCCTTTATGCCAACCGCCCAGGCATTACTACCGATGTGCCGGGCCTATACCTTGCGGGAGATTGGGTGAAAATGGACAACCCCAGTATGCTGATGGAGGCGGCCTATACATCAGGCGCCCTAGCGGCCAATGCCATTTTCAGCAAAGAAGGGTTGCAAGAAAATCTGTTGGAGAGTGTGCCGCTTAAGGGGATATTTGCTTAGCTAGTCTATCTGCCTCTTCACCACTGTAGCCGCACCCTGCGCGGTTGGCAGCAAAGTAAGATCACTAATATTTACATGCGGGGGCAGACTTGCCATAAAGCCGATAACTTCGGCTACATCTTTTGCGGTAAGGGGTTGTAGGCCGTCGTATACTTTTTTCGCGCGCTCTTCGTCACCTTTAAAGCGAACGATAGAAAACTCGGTTTCCACCATGCCCGGGTTGATGGCACCTACTTTTATGCCGAAAGGGTTAAGGTCGATGAGCATGCTGCGGGTAAGGGCATCCACGGCGTGTTTGCTAGCGCAGTATACATTGCCATTGGCATATACTTCTTTGCCAGCTATGGAGCCAACATTAATGATATGACCCGATTTTCGGGCCACCATTTGTGGTGCAATAAGGCGGGTAAGGTAAAGTAGGCCTTTTATATTAAGATCAATCATCGTGTCCCAATCATCCAAGTTGCCCTCGTGAATGGGGCCAAGCCCGTGGGCGTTGCCGGCATTATTTACCAGTAAATCAATTTGGCTAAAAGCAGTGGGCAAGCTATTTAAGGCAAGGGTAACCGCCTGTCTATCGGTAATATCAAATACTAAGATATGGACAGGAGTTTGGAGTTGCAGGCTTGCCTGCAACTCCTTTAAACGTTCCTCCCGCCGCCCACAAATAATTAACTGAAACCCAAGGTTGGCGAGCGTTTTGGCGGTTTCGTAACCTATACCGCTACTGGCGCCGGTTATTAAGGCAGTTTTGGGCATATCGATATTATTACATTACTGCTAGGTACACTAAGAATAACACAACAAGAACCAGATAGATGGCTAGCAAAGCGCCTGCAATTACCCAATAGTTCTTTTGCTTTACAATGGCATCTTCTAGTGCAGCCAAATCGTTGTAGCGGGCATAACTTTTCATACGGCTACCAGATTGATAAATCAACAAGCTTAAATAAAAGCCGAGGCCAATGAAAATCAGTAGTACCAAGAAAATACCTGTTCCGAATGGTAAGCCTCCGAACGCCGATAGGGCACTGTTGCCTGCTGCAAGGGTGATGATAATCATTAAGCCATATAGCACGCAAACAATCATACCGAAAATGCCAATAAAGCGCATCCAAGGCGACATGTTGGCAAATGCTTCGCGCATGCGCGGCGTTACTAGGCCCTCTCCAGTAACATTTTGATCAAGAATTGACATAGTTGTGTGGTTTTTTTTGGTTAAAAAAATGCAAGTATCCAAGATAATGGGTTTACATATTCTCAACAAATAATTACATAAAAAATTAGCGAAAAATTACCAATTAAAGTTGCCATAGGGGCTTTTGATGGTAAGCTTAATGCTTTCGGCAGCCTCAACCCTACCCACAATCTGCGCATCAATACCAAACGATTTGGAGATGGCAATGAGCCCTTCGGCTGCGGCCTCATCCACATACAATTCCATACGGTGGCCCATGTTGAACACCTCGTACATTTCGCGCCAGCCAGTGCCGCTCTCTTGTTGTATCAACCTAAATAGGGGAGGTACTGGCAACAAATTATCCTTAATGATGTGCACACCTTGGGCAAATTTCATCACCTTGGTTTGCGCCCCACCACTGCAATGAATGATGCCGTGTATCTGGCTGCGGTATTGTTGTAGCGCATGCTTTATTACCGGCGCATAGGTACGTGTAGGGCTTAGGATGAGCTTACCAATCGGCAAACCCGTTTCTGGCTCAATATCGGTGAGCTTTTTGCTGCCCGCATATACCAGTTCACGCGGCACATTAGGGTCAAAGCTCTCAGGGTATTTTTCGGCTAAGTAGTGGCCCAGCACATCGTGGCGGGCACTGGTAAGGCCATTGCTGCCCATGCCGCCGTTGTATTCGGTTTCGTAGGTAGCCTGCCCATAGCTTGCCAACCCCACTATTACTTGGCCTGCCCGTATGTTGTTCTCCAGCACATCTTTGCGCGGCAAGCGGGCAAAGGCAGTGTAACCCACATCCAGCGTGCGCACTATATCGCCCACATCGGCAGTTTCGCCACCGGCTAGGTGAAGCGTTACGCCCAGTTCACCCAGTTCGGCAATCAAATCGGTGCTGCCTTTGATAAGGGCCGCTATCACTTCACCAGGTACCAAGTTTTTATTTCTCCCGATTGTGCTACTCACGATGATATTGTCCACCGCGCCTACGCAAATAAGGTCATCTATGTTCATAATCAGTGAGTCCTGTACAATGCCTCGCCATACGCTCATATCGCCGGTTTCGCGCCAATAGAGGTAGGCTAAGCTGGTTTTGGTACCGGCCGTATCAGCATGCATAATGTTGCAATGGTCTGGCGAGCCTGCCGCCAAATCGGGCAAAATCTTACAAAAAGCATTAGGGAACAAACCCTTATCCAAGTGCTTGATAGCCTCGTGTACATCTTCTTTTTGCGACGATACGCCCCGCGCGGCATACTTATTGGTATCCATAGGGCAAAGGTAAGTAATTGGGGGCAAGGGTTGAAAAGAAACACAGAAAGCTAAAAACAGTTAAATTTGAACGATTAAACAACACTTGGCATTATTACTGCTTACTACCTACAAATAACTGTTTAACTTTAAAAATCATTACCATGAAAAACATAGCACCATTTACCCTTAGCATTATCCTTACCTTTTTGGTGAGCCTTAACGTATTTGCTGGCACCGAAACGGAGACCATTAAAATACAAACCGATGCCGTATGCGGCCACTGTAAAGAGCGCATTGAGGCCAATGTGGTAAAGTTGAAAGGCGTAAAATCGGCTGTTTTGGACGTAAAAACCAAAGTGCTTACAGTAACCTACAACAAAGAAAAGGTAGATGCGGCCGCAATTAAAAAGGCTGTAACCGAAACGGGCTATAGCGCTGATGAATTACCGGGCAACGACAAAACCCGCACTAGCCTGCCGCATTGCTGCCAAAAGGATGGTCACGGGCATTGAGCATTAAGTATCTAAATAAAGAAGGACGCTAAGCAATCTTAGTGTCCTTCTTTATTTTAGGCAATTGTAAGTATTACTTTTCCAATATCATGGTAATGCCCTGCCCACCTGCGGCGCACACCGAAATAAACGCCCTACCCGAACCTTTTTGGTTCAAAAGTTTGGCGGCAGTGGCTATTACCCTACCGCCCGTTGCGGCAAAGGGGTGGCCCGTGGCCAGGCTGCTACCATTTACGTTCAGTTTGCTGCGGTCAATGCTGCCTAGGGCTTCCACGCCGAATTGTTTGCTTAGCTCTGGGCTTTCCCAAATCTTAAGCGTTGCCAGTACCTGCCCTGCAAAGGCTTCGTGTATCTCGTAATAGTCAAAGTCTTGCAGTTTCAACCCTGCTTTCTTGAACATGCGGTTACTGGCGTTGATGGGTGCTAACAGCAGGTTATGCTTGTTCTGCACGTACTCTATCGCTGCCAGTTCAGCAAAGGTGATGTAGGCTAATACTGGTAAGTTGTTAGCCTGTGCCCACTCATCGCTGGCTAATAATATGCATGAGGCACCATCGGTAAGCGGCGATGAATTGCCTGCGGTTAAGGAGCCGCTTGCTTTATCAAATGCTGGCTTTAGCGTTGACAGCTTTTCCATTGTGCTATCTGGGCGCAATACGTTATCCTTCTGCAAGCCCAAATAAGGGGTAATCATATCGTTAAAGAAGCCTTCATTATAAGCCTTGGCCAATTTTTGGTGGCTTTCGTACGCTAGTTGGTCTTGCTCTTGGCGAGGTATGCTGTAGTATTTGGTGGTAATCTCCGTATGCCCGCCCATTGAAAGGCCAGTACGAGGCTCCATATTTTCTGGAGGCACGGGCGTGAAGTCGCTAGGGCGTATGCTAAAGAAAGTTTTTAGGCGATCGCGAGTGGTTTTGGCGCGGCGGGCAGCCAATAGCTTTTTGGTAAGGCTGGCATTGAGCAATAGCGGCACATTGCTGGTAGAATCAACCCCACCTGCTATGCCTACTTCAATTTGCCCCAAAGCTATTTTATTGCCAATATATATGGCCGACTCGATGCCCGTATCACATGCCTGCTGTATATCACAAGCCGGCGTGGCCGGGTCCAGCGACGTGCTAAGCACACTTTCGCGCATCAAGTTAAGGTCGAGGCTACTTTTTATTACCGCACCGCCTGCCACTTCGCCCAACAATTTGCCCTGAAGCTTATAGCGGTCAATAAGTCCGTTCAGGGCCGCCGTCATCATATCTTGGTTACTAGCCAAGGTATACGCGGTGTTTTGGCGTGCAAATGGGATGCGGTTATAACCTATAATGGCTACTTTGCGGGGTTGTTGGATGGCAAGCATGGGATTAGGATTTATTTCCGACAAGCTACCAGTTAAATTCGATTTTTAAAAATAGGTTCATGATTTTGGATTAAGCCAACCCCCCAGCCTTCAGCTTCTCCATATTCTCCGCAAGCTGCAGGGCTTGTATCATTTCCTCGATATTACCGCCCATAAAGTCTGGTAGGTTGTAGCTGGTAAAGCCTATTCGGTGATCGGTAATGCGGCCTTGCGGGTAGTTGTAAGTACGTATTTTGGCACTGCGGTCTCCAGTAGAAACGAGGGTTTTGCGCGTAGCGGCTATTTCCGCATTGCGCTTTTCCAATTCGGCTTCATACATGCGGGTACGTAATGTCTTCAATGCTGATTCACGGTTCTTCATCTGGCTACGTTCAGCTTGGCACTCCACCACTATACCGGTAGGTATGTGCGTCATCCGCACTGCCGATTCCACTTTGTTTACGTGCTGTCCGCCAGCACCACTACTACGGAAGGTGTCCACCTTTACGTCTTTCATATCCAGGTCCACATCCACCTCATCAGCCTCTGGCATTACCGCCACCGATGCTGCCGAGGTATGTATCCGGCCCTGCGACTCTGTGGCTGGTACACGCTGCACGCGGTGCACGCCGCTCTCGTATTTCATTACGCTATACACTTCCTCGCCGCTCACGTTTATCACCACTTCCTTATAGCCGCCCGCGGTGCCTGGGCTATCGTTTATCAGTTCCCACTTCCAGCCTTTGTTGTCAATGTAGCGGGTGTACATGCGGTAAAGGTCGCCCGCGAAAATGCTGGCCTCATCGCCGCCCGTGCCCGATCGTATCTCCAATATTACATCGCGCTCGTCTTCGGCATCCTTAGGTACTAGCATTAGGCGGATGTCGGCCTCCATTTGCTCCTTCTGAGGCTCTAGCAAGTCCAGCTCCTCCTTCGCCATGGCGCGAAATTCTTCGTCTTTCTCCGTGCGCAGCAAGTCTTTATTGTTACGGATGTTGTCCACCACGTTCTTGTACTTTCGGTATGCAGCCACTATCACCCCCAGGTCTTTGTATTCCTTACTGGTTTGCTTAAAGCGTTTCTGGTCGGCCAATACGGTTGGGTCTGAGAGGCGCTGTTCCAGGTCTTCCCACTTTTGTTTTAATTGCTCTAGTTTGTCTAGCATAGGGTGCAAAGATAGTTACGAGTTACGAGTTGCGGGTTACGAGTTACGGGTTACGAGTTGAAAATATCGAGAACGAAATAGGGTCAAGAGCAATTTCTTTAATTTTCAACCTACCCCTTTTTAATTTTTAAGTCCCCTTGGGGACGTAAGGTTGGTAGCAACCAAAGCCACCCCACCCTTAAAGTCCCGTAGGGACGACACGTACCCACACCACAACCGCAACCACTAGGCTAAACCAAATCCTTAAAAACATACCGCTCGTCATACTCCACTTTAAACTTCTCTAAAAAATTCAAGTATTCCTCCCGAAAAGAAAAGTGCCTATGGTGTTCCTCTTGATTGTTGATATAATTAACCACTTCATCTATTTGCGATGCGCCATAAGAAAAAGCCCCATAACCTTCTTGCCACTCAAACCTCCCCCTAACCAACTTGTTATCATTTATCCATTTGGATGTCCCAGCTTTAATATCTTGCAATAAATCTGAAACTGATTGATGAGGACGCATACCTACAAATATGTGGGTATGATCAGGCATGGCGTTAATAGCCAACAGTTTGTGCTTGTTGCCCTGTACAATACCCGTAATGTACATGTGCAGCCTTTCTTTCCATTC
Organism: Sphingobacteriales bacterium; assembly: GCA_027483645.1. Taxonomy (GTDB): domain Bacteria; phylum Bacteroidota; class Bacteroidia; order Chitinophagales; family CAIOSU01; genus CAIOSU01. The sequence goes on along the minus strand of JAIXUD010000002.1, from coordinate 178,279 downwards.
CCTGTTTACAAGTCCTTCACGATACTTAACTGCAAATACGAATTGCAAATGTATCTGAGTATAAGTGTTAGCCATAAATGTATTCTCGTTTGGGTGATAAACGTACCTGTTATGGGTGTGTCATCCCTAAAGGGATTATATGAAATGTGGCGATTTTTCTGCTACCAACCTATCGTCCCCAAGGGGACTTATACATAATCTCATTTAAATTCAACTCACAACCCGTAACTCGCAACCCGCAACTCTTTTCAATACGAATACACCAGCAATTCGCTCTCCGTCAACACCAACAAGCGCTCGCTTTGTATATGCACATCTAGTATGGTTCCGGTTACTTCTGGTAGGGGTATGGGGCGGGTATCAAAGGTTTGAAGGTTGTAGCTAAATAGCTGCCCATTTTGGAAGTATACCAATTGGCCCAGAAACACCTGGAAGTTATCCAAACCCTTCAGTGGTATGGTTTGGCTAAAAGCCCCGAATACATCAAATACATGCACGCCCTTTTCAGGCTCGTTTACAAATAGGCGATTATCGGCTTCTAATAGGAAGTTGGGCCTTATTGACCTATTAAACAGCAACGATAGGTCGTCGCTCTCGCGGATGATGTTGAGCTGCTCGTCGATCTTGCGCAGCTTGTACACCAGCTCGTCGTATATCCAGATGTTGTTATCCAGCGCTAGGCAGGTTACATCCACCTGTTGCGGGCCCATGCTTTGCAGCCGTATTACCGACTTCTCAGAAAGGGTATTATCCAAAAAAACAATGATGTCGTAATCATTAAAAAACAACATCAGCCTAAGCGGGTTGCTGGCATCAATATGCGTGGGCTGGCCAAATTTGAGTAGGCTATACGCCACAAAGCGATTGTAAATCGGGTCGAATTTGATGAGCTCCTTTTTGCCCGTAATTACATAGGCCGATCCAAACTTGTCGGAAGTAAGTACGGAGCCCTTAATGGGCTGGCTATATACTAGCGTGTAGTTGCTAGCCATTAAGCTGCCGCACCACCACATCAAGGCTAGGGTCAGTGTCGCGATACGAAAGCATTTGTACATTTTGCCCATCGAAAACAGCATAAGTATAGTAATTCAGCCAATCGCCCAGGTTAAGGTACCTACTGCCCGAAGGGAAGGTAACATCCAAAGCTAGGTGGCGGTGGCCGAAGATAAAGTAATCAAAATACTCCTTTTCCAGCACACCTTTGCAATATTGCAACAGCCATTCATCATCATCGCCCAAGTAGCGCTCCAGCACGGGGCCATTGGCGTAGCGGCTACGCCTGCTCCAGAACTCAGCAATGCCTATGCCAATATCAGGGTGTACCCACCGAAAGCACCACTGAAAGAAGGGATTGGTAAATATCTTTTTGATGAACTTATAGCCATGGTCGCCCGGCCCGAGGCCATCGCCGTGGCCGATGCAGAATTTCTTACCGTTGATGCTGGTATGCTGGTACTTCTTAAAAACGGGTATGCCCAGCTCGTTTTGCATATAGTCCCACATCCATTGGTCGTGGTTGCCAGTAAAGAAGTAAATGGGCAGCTCTTTGTCGCGCAGTTCGGCCAGTTTGCCCAGCACCCGCACATAGCCCTTCGGCACGGCCTTTCGGTACTCAAACCAAAAGTCGAACAAATCGCCCACAATAAACAAAGCCGCGGCATCTACGCTAATCTCCGTGAGCCAATCCACTAGCAAACTCTCGCGTACCCGGCTGCTATTGGCATCGGGTGTACCGAGATGAACATCGCTAATAAAGTACACCTTCTTCCCCTCGGGAACGTCAAAATGCGGGATGGAGGTGAGGTGGTTCATTTGGTGGGTGAAAATAGTAAAAATAGTTACGGGTTGCGAGTTACGGGTTGCGAGTTTGTCTGAATTTGGATTACGCTAAAGCGTGAAAAGGTGCGTCAGATTGAAGGATTTTTTGGATTCCTTTCACTATTATATCGAAAGCAATGAAAAATTTCTGCATTCCTTATTTAATCCTTTTTAATCCGTAAATCTGGAAAATCCAAATTCAGATAAATTTGCATTGCACGGTCATATATCATCACCTTGGATAAAGTATTAGATTATTACTCCCCAACCCGCCTCAACCGATACTCTACAAAAGTATCCCGGGTCATCACAATGGTATCCTTAAAGGAAACATACCCTCTGGCGGAAACAAGCACGTGGCAAGTATCGCCCGCGATAGCTTCATTTAGGTAGATCATGCCGTAGCCTTCCGCATCGGTGGGGCCATCCACCTCGTAATTGGGGCCTTTGATGGAAATGATGGCTCCCACTATCGGTTCGCCCCTGCTGTTGGCCACATAGCCCATAAAGGCGGGTGCAGCCGCCAACCATGCACAGGTAAGAAACAGATAGAACATAAACGAGCAGTTTGTTGAACAACGCTAATGTACCTCTATAGGCAAATATTGTACCCTAAATGTACCAAAGCAAGCCATAAACAAAAAAAGCCGCCACGCGGGTGCGTGGCAGCTCTTAAGTATGTAATCAATACCAAAATTACTTCTTGGTAGCGTATTTCTTTTGGAATTTCTCGATACGACCGGCGGTATCGATGAACTTCATTTTGCCAGTGAAGAACGGGTGGGATTTGTCAGAAATCTCCAAGCGAACTACAGGGTATTCGTTGCCATCTTCCCATTTCACGGTCTCGCGAGAGTTAATGGTAGAGCGGGTTAGGAAAGAGTATCCGGCTGAGATATCTTCAAACACCACAAAGCGGTATGATTTAGGATGGATGTCTTGTTTCATTACTCGATTCTTTTAAGGAATGCAAATATACACAGGTTTTAGCAAAAAATCAACCAAGCGTACTTTTTTTGTTTTTGAAAACCTAAGACTATCGAGGCTGCCAATGACGTAATGCTACTTCCCTAGTCCTCCGTGGTTTTTTCCGTGTTCTCCGTGGTAAAAAAACAAACCACGGAAGGCACGGAGTAGGCACGGAAAGACACGGAAAAAAATGTCAATAGCTAAGGGTAATTCCGAAAAGAATCGTTGTACTTACCATGACAAATCGGGAATACAGCACACAGGTAAAAACCTTTAACGTAGTTGCACTGTTTTTTCTAAACTGTTTCCCCAAGGCAACCACCATATCCATTAATTCCTTATCTTAATATCCAATTAAAAACCGCCGACTTATAGACCACATCCTTCACCCCAAAACCCCTAGAATATGAAAATTTGGAGACGCTTCAACGGAGAACACCTTACCGTACCCATTAAAGAAGAAGTTGAAAGCCTTATACTGCGGGAAACGGCAGCTGGCAACAGGCTCAAGATTTGCATAGGTACCGATAGCGAGGTGCGGGGCAAGCAGGTGGAGTTTGCCACGGTCATCGTTTTCCTTAGGGAGAAAAAGGGCGGGTTTATGCTCATCAACAATGAGGTGGTGCACCAGATAATGCCACTGAAAGAGCGCTTGCTTAACGAAGTAGCCCGCTCCATCGAAATCTCTTTTGCCCTTTGCGACTTGCTAGACCAGTATGATGTTGCCCTTGAAGTACATGCCGACATCAACACCAATCCCAATTTCAAATCGAACCCAGCCCTTAACGAGGCCATGGGCTACATCCTAGGTATGGGCTTTGCCTTTAAAGCCAAGCCCCACGCTTTTGCCAGTAGCTGTTGTGCTGATAAAGTTATCTAGACCACGGACGACAGACCACGGACCACAAGACACTTCATTTAGGTGTTCGAGCTCGTTGCATATTGAACAGCTTACCCCTTAGTTTCCGGATGACGCTTGCATATTAACTTCGCTGAAATGTAGTTGCTAGGCCGCTTGGCAAAAAACAATTAACCATTTTTGAAGCAAACTGTGGTCCGTGGTCTGTCGTCCGTGGTCCAAATCACAGTTTCCCCTCATCCGCATAGCTAAAATACCCGTTGTCAGTAATAATTAGGTGGTCCAGCACGGGAACCTCTAGCAGCTTGCCAGCCTCTACCAATCGTTTGGTCATAATGTCGTCTTCGCGGCTGGGGCGGGCGGTGCCCGATGGGTGGTTGTGCGCCAGTATCACGCCTGATGCCAATAACTCCAATGCCTTCTTGAAGATTACTTTCAAATCCACCACCGTGCCGTTAACCCCGCCAGCACTTACTTGGTCTTTCATGATTACCTTATTAGCACGGTTGAGGAACAGCACCCAGAACTCCTCAGTCGGTAAGTCGGCTATAATGGGGCGCAGTATTTCGTAACCGTCACGGCTACTGCTAATTAGGTCGCTTTTTACAGCCTCGCTTACTTGGCGGCGTGCGCCCAGCTCAAGCCCTGCCACAATCGATATGGCCTTCGCCTCCCCGATGCCCTTGTATTTACACAGGTCGGCCACCGTCATCTTTCCCAACTGGTTGAGGTTGTTGCCCACGCCAGCCAATATACGTTTACTCAAGTCCACAGCGGTTTCGGTAGCATTGCCCGAGCCGATGAGGATGGCTATCAATTCCGCATCGCTCAAGGCACGTTTGCCCTTTAGCAACAGCTTTTCGCGTGGGCGGTCTTCCTCTGCCCAAGTCTTGATGGTAAGTTTATCGTTGGGGTACATCTTAGTTACGGGTTACGAGTTGCGAGTTACGGGTTGATTATTTATAATGCAAGATAATGTATTCTTGATTTTAGGCAATAGAGTTCACAAGTGTTTCTTTGCATTGAGTAGCGGAAACTGCCTGTGATGAGCGGTTTAAAATCAAGTTGTTCAGTTAAAACCAACCCGTAACCCGTAACTCTTAACCCGCAACTACATTTTTATTTGCAAACACAAAAATTAGCGCTATCTTTGCAATCCAGTTTTTAAACTAGTATAGAATCATTTTCAGCAATGGCACATCACAAGTCAGCAAAGAAGCGTATCCGTCAAATAGCCAAGCGTCGTTTGGAGAACCGTTACCATGGTAAAACCACCCGTAACCTAATCCGCACGCTACGTGCTACCACCGAGTCAGCAGAAGCCAAAAAGCAATTGCCTTTGGTACTGTCTAAAATCGACAAGTTGGCAAAGCGCAGGAACATCCACAAAAACAAAGCTTCGAATCTTAAATCTAAGATCACGAAGTTCGTAAACGGTTTGGCAGCTTAAGCTACCGAACTATAAATTAAGGTATTTGAAAGCACGTTCCTGTTAAGGGGCGTGCTTTTCTTATTTTTATATTTATTCAGCAACTTCAATGCATGGAACCACCATTTCCGTTAATCATTGTTTACAAGAACCAAATGCCGCTAATCGTAGAGGCAGCGGGAGAGCTAAGCAGCGCAGCAGTAATTGTAGTTTTAAGGCAACAAGAAAATGTAGCTTTCGATAGGAATGGAGAAAAATGGAGTTACAAACTTGTTGGCAGTAGGGCAATCAGTTTTACTTCTAAAATATTGGCCTATACATTTTATAATCCCATGATGGAGGTAAGGGCTGTGTGGACCAAACTAGGGCCATACCCAGTTAAGGAGTTGCAAGCAGTACTTTCACATTGTGTGGACCAAGACGATGATATACTCACTCAATTCATAGAGCCAGAGCATTTAAAGCATGCCATTCACAATGCTCCAACCTTTGATGAATTATATAGGGTCTTGCAAAAATATGTCTATCAAGTCGACGCGGAAGAATTGGAGAGAGTGTTTCCTTCGAGATAAGGCCATTAACCCTTTGTCTAACTAAATATCTAATAGAACCTTACATAGCCATGGAATTCAAAGACCACTTCTCTACCCAAGCCGCCGACTACGCTAAATACCGCCCCGACTACCCGCAAGAGCTGTACGATTTTATACTGCTCAATACCAGTGGCAGCCAAGCAGCTTGGGATTGCGGCACCGGCAACGGGCAGGTGGCTGTAGTGCTAAGCGAGTATTTTGAGCACGTTTATGCCACCGACCCGAGTGCCAAACAGATTGAGAATGCTATGCCAGCCATTAATGTAGACTACAGCATTGCCCCTGCCGAGGCGAGCGGCCTGCCTAGTGGCATAATGGATTTGGTGACGGTGGGGCAAGCGCTACACTGGTTTAATTTTGAGCAATTTTATGCGGAGGCAAAGCGCGTATCCAAGCCGGGAGCATTGATATTGGTTTGGGGCTATGGCTTACATACTATACACCCGGCTGTAGATGCCGTCATTACTGACTTTTACCACGGTACCATCGGTGCTTACTGGCCACCCGAGCGCAAATACCTTGATAACGAATACGCGGATATTCCCTTCCCGTTTACGCAAATTAACGTACCGCCGATGACGATGGAACAGCATTGGAACTTGGAAGATTTGGTAGGCTACCTGAGTACCTGGTCGAGCGTGCAGGCTTATATTAAACAGCATAAAACCAATCCATTACAAGCTTTGTGGCCCAAACTATCGGCCGCTTGGGGCAACAATGATGAGGTGAGAACCGTACAGTGGCCACTCTATGTATTGGCCGGATTTGTACAATAAAGTTTACAAATTTGGCTTGTGTTTTTTTTATTGTTCGTAGAACTTTCTAGATATTGCTACGTAGAAAGGCTTACTTCTGTATCTTTAGACACGGGAAAAAGCAAGAACCACAATGATTGACTCAAAACCTCAACCGCCTATTTCGGATGCGGCCGTACAGGTAACCTCCGAAGAAATGCTGTTAAGTTTCAGCAAAGCGCACCCGCGTTTGTTTATCGACCTTGTTTCGCAGTATTATCCCCTTAATGCGGAAATGCTCAATAAGTACGCCGAACGCTGGAACTGGCAAAATGTAAGTGCAAACCGGTTTATAAACTGGACCCCCGAACTGATTGAGCAATTTGCCAACCACTGGAACTGGAATATACTGAGCAGCAATTATACCCTGCCATGGACCGAAGACCTACTGGTGAAATATTATGACGACTGGAATCCAGTTGCCATTAGCCTAAACGCCAAATTACCCTGGACACCAGAATTTATCGACCGCCATACCGATTATTGGGTGTGGGATCAACTGAGCTTTAACGCTGGCTTACCATGGAGCACGGAGTTTATTGAGCGTTACCTTGGGCTTTGGAACTTCGAGTTTTTGAGCATGAACGAACATATCCCTTGGACTGCCGAAATGCTGGAGCAACTGGAAAATGTGCTGGAGTGGGAAACCCTTAGTGCTAACGAAAGCCTGCCATGGACCAACGAACTGATTGAAAAGTATAAAGAACAGATTGCCTGGCCGGCCCTATCTGCCAACGGCGGACTGCCTTGGACGATGGACTTGCTGGAAAAATATGCGGAGGATATTGACCTCTACTTCCTTAGCAGCAATCATGGTTTTGTGTGGACGGAGCAGTTCATCAATGTCAACCATGAACATTGGAACTGGGAAGCCATGAGCCGAAACCTAGGCCTACCATGGAGTGTAAAGCTTATCGAGCAGCATAAAAATGAGTTGGAATGGGCAGAGTTTGGCCTTAGCAGTAACTACGCCCTACCATGGAGCGAAGGCTTGATTGCCAAATACGAAACCAAGTGGGATTTTAGTAGCTCTCATGGCTTGTGCAGTAATATCGACTTACCATGGTCAATCAACCTTATCGAGAAGTACTGGAAGAAATGGGACGCAAAACAGCTCGGCCAAAACGGCGGGGTGTGGCAATGCCTATTTGAAGGAAACGTAAATAAGGCAATGATTGAGCAGTTACTTGCAAAATAGTTGATTAGCTTGCCTCGCCTTTGGCGAGGGTTATTGGTTGCCAATTATAAACAAATCCAATCCTCATTTTCAAATCTTCAAATTTCCACATCTTCAAATTTGGAGCATCATGCTTTATTTGCCAACTGCCCGCAAGCAGCGTCGATGTCTTTGCCGCGGCTTAGGCGCACATTAGCCACCACGTCGTTGCTTTCCAAGTAATGGATAAACTCATCGCGGCGGGTTTCGTTGGTTTTAGTATAGGGCACGTCTTGCACGTTGTTGTACTCAATTATGTTCACCTTGGCTCCCGGTACTTTGCGGCAAAGCTTTACCAGCTCTTCTGCATCCGTGCGGCTATCATTAAATTTATCGAACAGGATGTACTCAAAAGTAATGCGCCCGCCGGTTTTATCGTAAAAGTAGTTGAGGGCCTGTACCAACGCGTTGAGGTTGTTGGTTTCGTTAATGGCCATTATGGTATTGCGCTTGTTATCGTTGGCAGCATGAAGCGAAAGGGCCAGGTTAAACTTCACCCCGTCATCACCCAGCTTCACTATCATCTTGGCAATGCCTGCAGTGGATACCGTAATACGCTTGGCAGACATGTTCAATCCATCAGGCGACACTACATAATCAATACCTTGCATTACGTTGGCATAGTTAAGCAGCGGCTCGCCCATACCCATAAACACTACATTGGTAAGCGGCATATCATAATTCTCTAGCGAGCGGCGGTTGAGCAATACAATCTGGTCGTATATCTCGGCAGGGTCCAAGTTGCGCTTGCGGCCCATAAAGCCCGTAGCGCAGAATTTACAGCTAAGGCTACAACCCACTTGGCTAGATACGCAGGCCGTTACCCGTCCTTCAACTGGTATCAGCACGCCCTCAATCATATTGCCATCGTGCAGTTGGTAGCGTATTTTTATGGTGCCGTCTTTGCTTTTTTGTATCACATCCTCCACCATCGGGCGAATCATAAACTCGCTTTCCAACTTCACGCGCAGCTCCTTGCTCAGGTTCGTCATCTCTTCAAACGACATAGCCGAGCGCTTCCACAGCCACTCATGTACCTGCTTGGCACGGAAAGGCTTTTCGCCCATAGTTACCATGGCATTTTTGAGTTGCTCGGCAGAAAGTTTACGGATATCGATAGTAGGCATGTGGCAAAGATAGTATCAAGTAGTGAGTATCACCCTTCGGTAAAAGCTCAGGATAAAATTCTCAAGACTTAATAAATGAAAAATGGACGCATTAAGTTGCAAAGATACGATTAGGATTCGTTGGATGCCAGTAAATTATTGGATTGGCATCGACGAGGTGTAAACGAGGGAATGATGAAAAGCGTTCCATTGTGTTCCTCCACTTGAAAGTGGAGGTTGCAGAGTGTCATGGTGAGCGGAGCCGAACCATCCGCAATACGTACACATAATATGTACAAAGTTACTTGGATTGTTACTAATATACAGTGTTTTGCCACCTACATTATGGATGGTTCGACTACGCTCACCATGACAAAATTGAGGATGCATCGCAAAAGCAAAGATTCTAACTTAATTATGGATCTGGAGGCTTTAATTATCCTTACGAAGCAAATGACTCACCGCAACCGCAGGTTTTGGTAGCGTTCGGGTTGTTGAATACGAAACCACGGGCACTCAAGCCATCGTGATAATCAATCTCGATGCCTTGCAGGTACATGGCGTGGGCACGGTTTACCAATACCGGCAGGCCGTCAAGCTCTAAGTGCTCGTCTTGGTCGGTAGGGTTGTCAAAGCCCAAAATGTAAGAAAAACCGGCGCAACCGCCACCCTTAACGCCAACGCGCAATGCATGGCCATCTGGTACCGACTTTTCGGTAAGCAGGCGCTTAAACTCCGAAATGGCAGTAGGGGTAATGTTTACGATTGATGATGCGGTTTGGGTGCTCATGGGTTCTATTTCCTTTTACGTTTTGCAAAAATAACAACCAATAAACCAATAAAAGGGTTTCATCCTCGTTTATTTAAGAAACTGGTAAGTATTTGTTTAGATTTGACCCCTGTTAACAAGCCCCCCAATGGAAACCTTCTTAGAAATACTCAAGTATACCTTACCCTCCCTTATTGTGTTTGCAACAGCCTATTTGCTGGTAAATTCAGCCTTGGAGCACATAACCAAAAAGGTAGATCAAGAGCGTAGGTTTGGTTTCCAGAAGGATACGTTGCCGTTGCGCCTACAAGCTTATGAGCGATTGATTATTTTCTTGGAGCGCAACCAGTTGGATACCTTAGCCATGCGCCTGTTGGATAGCGATTTGAGCCTGAAGGAATATCAAGGGCTTCTTATCGCGAGCATTCAAGCCGAGTTCGACCATAACATCAGCCAGCAGATTTATGTAACCGAGCAATCTTGGATAGCGGTGCGTTTTGTGAAAGATGACACCATACGCATGATGAATATGATAACCGCCAGCCTACCCCCCGATGCGGTAAGTAAAGACCTCGCCATGAAACTGATAGAAGTGAACGGGCAAGGCGGCAGCAACACCCCCGCACAAAAGGCTATTGGTATTATACATCAAGAAGTGAAGGGGATGTTTTGATTCCGCTACTGCACCAATTCCGCATGCAACCGCAATAAAGTCTCTTCTGGGTTTGAAGTAAGACCTGGATGGGTTTTGGAAGTCTGCACCACCGTACTACGGGTAGCACTCAACCACCGGAAACGCTCGGCGATGGGCAGTTTTCCTATCGGGCCGCTATCAGGTTCTCCTTTGCAGATTTTACAGAAGGCCACTAGATACGATTTCACCTCCTCAACATCCATTTTCGGCGCAAAAGCTTTCAGGCGTGCTTCATCCAGTTCAAACTTCGCCCCGAGATATTTCTGCTTAGGGCTATACAAGATGATGCCCACATTGAGGAACTCTTCGCGCTCTACCCTAGGTACCACACGAATAACGGCGTACTCAAACAAGTCTTTCTCTTGCATCTCGGGCTTCTTTTACAAATGATTCTGAATGGGCAGCACGTATCTGCAAAAACTTGGTATATGCGGCACGATGTTCGTCGGCGGTCTCAAATGGCGAATCGCGCACTAACCAATCATTGGGCACTAATGATACAATGGCCTCAATGCGCTCTGGGGTAAGTATCGAGCGGAACTCCACATCTACCTGCTCCAACTCTGTGGCTTGTGCTAGCATCACATGGTCTTTTACATAGGCAAACGGCCCTTTGGCCTTCTCTTCCCAGTTGTGCCACGAGTGATGGAAGAATAGGGCAGCGCCGTGGTCAATTAGCCAAAGTTGCTGGTTCCACAGCAACATGTTGGTGTTGCGGCAGGTGCGGTCTACATTGGTAATCAGGCAATCAAGCCAAACAATTTGCGAGGCCAATTTAGCATCTACGGTAGTTACGGTCGGGTCGAAAGTAATTGAGCCCGAAAGATAATGGAGCGCCAGATTTAGGCCAACACTGCTTTTCAACAAATCCTGTATCTCCTCGTCTGGCTCTGAGCGGCCAAAAGCTATATCTAGATTAGCGAATACTATTTCGGGTATGCGCAAACCCAGCGCACGGGCAATCTCTCCACCTATCAGTTCGGAAATCAAGGCCCTCATGCCCTGCCCCGCGCCCCGGAACTTAAGTACGTACAGAAAATCGTCATCGGCCTCGGCAATGGCAGGCATGGAGCCGCCTTCGCGCAAGGGCGTTACATATCGGGTTACGTTTACCGTTCTTATCTCGGGTGGTTGGGGCATTATATCAATGTTATCAGCTGCAAATTAGCCATCATTATCCGAAACACCTAAACCACAAGCTGGGACAAGGTCTAGTCCGTCCCAAATTTCATTCATACCGTCCCCAGCACGTTAAAACTCCTTAAATACCTCTGGTTTGATAAGTTATCCAGGTAAGGGTGTTATTTTTACACCGAGTATATGAACCGTGTGCAAACCAGCCCAATGAACCAGACACTAAAGCAGAACAGCGAAAACCCCACCCTTACCGGAACCGCCGCTTGGCGCTGCCCCAGCAACATAGCCTTGGTAAAGTATTGGGGCAAAAAGGGCCGCCAGATACCTGCCAACCCCAGCATCAGCTTTACGCTGCAAGATGCACATACCGATATGCACCTAGCATGGAAGGCCAAAAATACGCCGGGTATAGATTTGGAATTTACCTTTGAAGGCCAGCTTAACTATAAGTTTCAGGAGAAGATTGCCAAATTTCTGGAAAGCATCATGCTGGAAATGCCATTCTTAGAGCAATACAGCTTGAACATTGCTTCCCGCAACTCTTTCCCGCATTCTACCGGCATCGCCTCTTCAGCTAGCAGTATGAGTGCGCTGGCTATGTGCCTGTGTACCATGGAGGCCGCTATTGAGGGCTTGCCGCAAGATGAGGCCTTCTATCAGCGGGCATCGCACTTTGCACGATTGGCCAGTGGCAGTGCTTGCCGCTCAGTTTACGGCGGCTTAGTAGCTTGGGGTAAAACCGAAGCTTTGGAAGGCAGCAACAACGAATATGGCGTAGCGCTTACCGAAGCACAAATCCACCCGACGTTCCGCAAGTATAAGGATGCGGTATTGATAGTGAGCCGCACCGAGAAAGAGGTAAGCAGCCGCGCTGGGCATGCCTTAATGGATGGCCACCCATATGCCGAGGCTCGCTACGCTGATGCGGAGGTTAACTTGGCCGCTTTGCTGCAAGCCATTGGTAACGGTGACGTAACAAATTTTATTCGCTTGGTGGAGCATGAGGCACTATCTTTACACGCGCTTATGATGGTGTCAAACCCTTCGGTAGTGCTGTTTAAACCAAATACATGGGAAATCATCAACCGTTTGAGAACATTTAGGCAAGAAACGGGTTATAATATCTGTTTTACGCTGGATGCTGGACCCAATGTGCATGTGTTGTACCCTGAGGCAGAGAGCGGCATAGTGGAAAGGTTCATAAGAGAAGAACTTGTTGTATATTGCGAAGGCAATTACTGGATTGCCGACCGGGTTGGCAGCGGTCCTTTAAAATTGGAGCATGAAGAAGGCTAAACGGGAGCGGGAAGGTTCTTTCCACTCCAAGATATTGTTGTTTGGCGAGTACGGAATCATCCAAAACTCGATGGGTCTTTCGATCCCTTACGATAGTTTTAAAGGCAAGCTGGCCTATCAAGGTGTCGACTCCCCTACTGCCAACGCCGTTACCGAAAGTAATGCATCTCTGCACCGCTTTGCCGATTACCTAAAGACACTTCAAGACAAGGGCGAATTGCTAGTCCAAATGGATCTAGTACGCTTGTTTGACGATATCGAAAAGGGTATTTACTTCGAATCATCCATCCCTCAGGGGTTTGGTGTAGGCAGCTCTGGCGCATTAGTGGCAGCCTTATACGATGAGTATGCCCTAGATAAGATTGAAGCGGAGCAAATCAACAAAAAGGGACTGAAAGACCTGAAGAAGATTTTCTCGCAAATGGAGTCTTACTTCCACGGCACTAGTTCTGGTATGGACCCACTGATATGTTACATCGATTTGCCAGTACTTATCAAAAGCAAAACCAATCTGGATACCGTTGAACTGCCAGCCGATAAAGCTGGACAGGGCGCTATATTTTTGATCGATACTGGCCGCCCAGGCCGCACACAACCTTTGGTACAATACTTTTTGGAGCGTTGTGAGCATCAAGATTTCCGCGAAATGTGTAGGGAGAAATTTATCCCCTACAACGACCAGTGTATTAAAGACTTCCTGAAAGGTGAAACCAAATCGCTCTTCGCCAACCTATACCACCTCTCTTACTTCTTATTAGAGAACCTGGAGCCCATGGTACCCAAGCTTTTCCGCGATGTATGGAAACGCGGCTTGGACAGCGGCGCCTACTACCTAAAGCTTTGCGGCTCCGGCGGCGGTGGCTTCATCCTCGGCTTTACTGAAGACCTTGAAAAGGCCAAAGAGCACCTCGGCGAACACCAAATTAAGGTGATTAAGCGGTTTTAATTGGTCGATGGACTATGGACGATAGACCATGGTTGAAAATAGGTTAAATGTTACTGGTTGTTAGTTATTGGTTTGGGTAGCGTTATAATTTGCGTACGTTTTTCTTTTCGTTTTTCTTTTTCCATGGTCCATCGACTGTCAACCGTGGACCAAAGGAACCCTTCCGCCCATCTCCGTGTTACCACATTGTTTCCTAAAAGTTGTTTTTGACAGCCTAAATGGAAAGGTTATCTTTGTCATTCAATTGCTGCCCCACCGTACATGAGCGAGAGCATTAAGCATGAATGCGGTATTGCCGTCATTCGATTACTGAAGCCCCTGGAGTTTTACCAAGAGAAATATGGTACGGCCCTTTACGGCCTCAACAAATTGTACCTACTGATGGAGAAACAGCACAACCGTGGCCAAGATGGCGTAGGTGTGGCTACCATCAAACTCGACCCTGTGCCCGGCAACCGATACATAAGCCGCCGACGAAGCAACAGCCCCCAGCCGATAAAAGATGTGTTCAAGGAGATTTTTGAGCCCTTTGGTGAGCTGGAAAAGACCGACCCTGCCAAAATGCGCGATGCTAATTGGCTGAAGCACAACATGAAGTACATTGGCGAGGTAATGATGGGCCACCTGCGCTATGGTACCCACGGTACCAACAGTATTGAGGCCTGCCATCCATTCCTGCGCCAAAATAACTGGATGACCAGGAACTTGGTATTAGCGGGCAACTTCAACATGACCAACGTGGATGAGTTGTTTGACCAGTTAATGGAACTCGGCCAGCACCCCAAGGAAATGACCGATACGGTGATTGTATTGGAGAAAATCGGGCACTTTCTGGATGTAGAGATACAGCGCCTTTTCGACCAGTTTAAAGGTCAAGGCTACAGCAACAACGACATTACCCACATGATTGCCGATGAGCTGGATGTGCAGCGTGTACTGGCCCGCTCTATGAAAGATTTGGATGGCGGCTATGTAATGACCGGGATGATAGGCCACGGGGACGCATTTGTTATCCGCGACCCGAACGGCATTCGCCCGGCATACTGGTACCAAGACGATGAAGTAGTAGTAATAGCCAGCGAGCGCCCAGCCATACAGACCACCTTCAACATACCGGTGGAGAAGATACGCGAGATTACCCCCGGCCATGCCGTTATCATTAAAAAGAATGGACAGGTAAGCCACGTGGAATGCGCCCCGCAAAAGCCTAAGCGCTCTTGTAGCTTTGAGCGTATATACTTCTCTCGCGGAAACGATAAAGACATTTACCAAGAGCGGAAGAAGCTCGGGCATCTGCTTACCAAAACGGTGCTGGATGCGGTAAACCACGATTTTGAGAATACCATCTTTTCCTTCATCCCCAATACTGCAGAAACTGCTTATTATGGCTTAGTGGATGGCATTCTGGATCACCTGAAGCAATACCGTAAAGATGAGATTAAGTCACTTGGGGCGAACATAACCGAAGAAGAACTGGAGCGGATACTAACGATGTCGCCACGGTTAGAAAAGCTGGCGATTAAAGATATTAAGCTGCGCACCTTCATTACTGCCGATGCCTCGCGCAACGAGCTGGTATCGCACGTGTATGACGTTACTTACGGGCTCATTCGCAATGGTATCGATACCATCGTAGCGCTTGATGACTCCATCGTTCGGGGTACTACCTTAAAGCAAAGCATCCTGAATATATTTGACCGCCTTGGGCCGAAGAAAATCATCATTGTATCATCGGCCCCACAAATACGCTACCCCGATTGCTACGGTATCGACATGTCTCGCATGAACGAGTTTGTGGCCTTCCGCGCAGCTATTGCACTGTTGAAAGATACTAACCAAGAGCACATAATTAAAGAAACATACGAGAAGTGCAAAGCGGCCAACCAAATGCCATTGCATGATGTGCGCAACGAGGTGAAGGCTATATACGCACCTTTTACCCCTGAAGAAATTAGTGCCAAAGCTGCCGAGATATTGAAGCCAAAGCACATCTTTAGTGATGTGCAGATTATCTTCCAAACTATAGAGAACCTGCACAAAGCCAGCCCCGAGCATACTGGCGATTGGTACTTCAGTGGCGACTACCCTACCCCTGGTGGCAACCGCGTGGTAAACCAGTCGTTTATGAACTACTACGAGGGCAAGGATAAGAGGGCGTACTAGTTAGACGATGGACCATGGACGATGGACCATGGTTGCTGCAATTTTCTTGATGTGCTTTGTAATATTTGCTGGGGTGCTATTGTTACTCCTAAGCCAAGTATCTAATTC
Organism: Sphingobacteriales bacterium; assembly: GCA_027483645.1. GTDB lineage: Bacteria > Bacteroidota > Bacteroidia > Chitinophagales > CAIOSU01 > CAIOSU01. The sequence continues at coordinate 162,382 of JAIXUD010000002.1, read as the reverse complement.
TTACACTATCAGAAGCTATTACAGTGAAATTACCCTGAATTTCATCTGCATACTTTTCTAGGGTCTCTTTAACAAGCTTGCATCTTGTTTGGATATCCATGTTTTTCATTCTGCAAAGCACAACACCTTTATGTCTTTTGTTAAGTTGAACTACCAGATAGCCAAAATCTCGGTCTTCAGTAATTAAAATAGCCGAAAGACTATAGGCTAGTTCAAGAACTTCATCATCAGGAATGCCGACAGTATTTTCGTGAACTGATGATATATCAAAACCTTCCTTTTTTAAGAAAAGGGTTATCCTATTGTCCACGCTTTCATCAGAGAAGAACTTCATCAGGATACTAAAGAATATTCCACATCAAATTTCAAATGATCTAAAGCATAAGCTAAGCAAGCCTGCACTTGCAGTTCCGTAATGTGGGGGTAGGCTTGCAGCAATTCATCTGTCTTCATGCCATCTGAAAGTTTTTCCATCACCAATTCAACGGTAATACGGGTACCCTTGATGGTCGGTTTTCCCATCATAATGTTGGGGGAAGATGTTATGATGCCATGCCAAGTGTTCATTGAACCTGTTTTTTTATGTAACGTAGGATGAAGTTAATAGTTCAAACCCTAATATCAAACACTTAACGCAATGCGGTTCATTTATAACTTTTGGACGCAGTACTTATGTTACTTACAAAATAACCTCACAAAAACTTCAATTCCTGGTATTGGTCTAGCATCCAGCCAGTGAGGCTGTAGCGGGTTTTATATGCGGTGAGTACTTCGTGCTCAATGGTATCGGCACGGAAACAAACCAATCTGCCTGCAACGGGCTCAACATCTATTATCTCTTCTGTGCCGTCCGTATTAGGTAGAAATATGCGCAGCTCTCCGCCGTCGCCAGGCTTCCATTCTGTATTTAGGTAGCATACAAACGATATGCGGCGGTGGTCGTCGGTTTTAAACTGGTCAATATGCCGGGCATAACGGCTACCTGCGGGGTAGTAGGTGAAGTGCGTCTCGAAATCCTTTAGCCCAAGGTAGCATACGCGGTTTAGGGTTTGCATAGCTTGAGTAATGCGGCCTAATACAACCTGGGTAGGGGGCAAAGCAAGTTCTGGCTCAATCCAGCGAATGTAATCGCCACGCAGGTTGTGCAACTGTTTGTAATCGGTGCCACTGCCTACACCTGCTTTTTTGAATTCGTCATCTTCCAGTCGGGCATTCAGCACCATTAGGATTGCATCCACTTCCTTATCAGAGAGAAACCCATCCAATATGGAATAACCTTTTTCGGCCACATCAATGGCCAACTGTTCGTAAGGTAAGGTTTCTAGCGTATCCAAATGGGGCGGGGTTATACGGTAAAGGTACGGCTAGGATCCTGTAAAATAAAAAAGAGGCGTCCCGGGGCAGGGGCGCCTCTTTTATCAACTCAATTGTACAAAAGCTATTGCTTAGGCATTGTTGTTTACAGAATCCAAAACTTCAGCAGCATGGGCTACAAAGCTCTTAATGGTTTCTTCGCTTACGCTGTACCAAATGGTTTTGCCTTCGCGCTCAGTGTTTACAAAACCTTCGTTGCGCAAGATAGCCAAGTGCTGAGAAGCAACAGACTGCTCGATACGCAATTTCACATAGATTTCGGTAACGTTCATGCGGTTGCCGCTGTCGTTAATAAGCATCAGGATGCTTTGGCGTAGTGGGTGGTACAAGGCACGTACTTTAGATTTTACGCGGCTCAAAACTTCCATTTCTTCTTTATTCAAATAATTCATGGCAGATATTTTTTTGTTTTTAAAAAATGATACTTACTTATTGATGTAACAATGTATTGTGCCCCAATAGTTTCATAAATACAACGCAATATTAATCTTAATGTTCTCAATGCGCCACAACAAATCGTTAAACGGAATAAATTAGCCGTTGAATTAATCTAGGCACTCGTTAAGTATTTTGTTAATCTTTTATCACGTCCCATTTATTACAGTGGCAAATATACTACGGATAGTTTATTTGATTGATGTATACTCGGTGAACAGACAAAAACAACCGATGAATGGCACAAATCAAGGGTTTAACGATGCAAAAATATGTATTTACAGGTAATATCAGTACTAACCCTTACCGAATAATCGGTAGTATATTATACTGATGAATGAGTACAAATAGCCAACGAACAATAATTTAACGAAAAAGCTTGTTTCTATTGTTTTGGCACTATAATCGCATTACCTTCACGTCATGAACATTCGTATCAACAGTTATTATCCCGCTTACTATTGCCAACAGGCAAATAGGGGATAGTGTTTTGATACTCTAATAATATAGATACAAGGCCCGCCCCATTTGGAGTGGGCCTTTTTTTGTTTAGTTATTGGCGAATTGGTTATTGGTTGATTGGTAATATTATGGAATCAAGAAAAGTACCTATTCTCTCACTACTAATACCCAATAACAAGTAAAACCAATAACTAATAACCAGTAATTAATAACTACCATGAAACAACAATACGACCTATACACCGCGGAGAACCATCAGGTATGGTCTATCCTATTCGGCAAGCAAATCGAAAACCTGAAAGGCCGAGCCAATGCCGCCTACCTCGAAGGGATTGAACTGGCAGGCTTTGAGCCCGACCGCATCCCTAAGTTTAGTGAGGTAAACGAGCGCTTGGCAAAACTTACCGGCTGGGTTATTTACGAAGTACCCGGTATAGTGGCAGACGACCACTTCTTTGAGCTGTTGGCCGAAAAGAAATTCCCTGCAACTACCTGGATACGCAAGATGAGCGAACTGGAGTATTTAGAGGAGCCCGATATGTTTCACGACGTATTTGGCCACATGCCGCTGCTGGTAAACCAGCCATACGTCGATTTCTTGCAAGGCATCAGCCGCATTGCGCTCAAGCACATTAACAACCCATGGGCAGTGGAGCTCATGAGCCGCCTATACTGGTTTACGATTGAGTTTGGATTGATAAAAGAACATGGTCGCACCGAGATTTACGGAGCGGGCATCTTGTCCTCCATCGGCGAATCGGTGTATTCTTTGGAATCTGAGGTGCCACAGCGCAAACCTTTCGATATACAGGCTATCTTCAACAGTCCTTATGTAAAGGAGAAGTTCCAGGTGGAATACTACATCATCGACTCATACGAGCAGCTATACAACAGCGTGGATGCCATCGAGCATCAATTGGAGTTGGCGCTGGCGAAGGTGGTGTGAATAGGCGAAAAACGTTATCACGATTGCCGTAACACGTTTTTCACTTCCCTACCCTCAACCTTCCGATAAACCCTTCTATCTCCTCAAAAACAGGGGCTTGGTTGCACATTACATAAGCGCTCATCATTACATGCTCGCCTTCTGGCATAGCAACCAGTTTGTTGCGGGGGTCTTGCTCGCGGCTGCTTTCAAACTGGGCATAGGCATCCAGCATATCCGCCACGTTGGCAGCACGGTCTTGGTGCTCCTCGTCTTTGTAATAATACATCAGCAATACTGGGGGCGATACTTTTTCAAAATACTTATCGCGGGCAGCAAAGTTGCGCAGGTCTTCTAATGATTGTACCGATTGGTACAATTGTTCCGGATACCAATAGCCATCATACCCTGGCCTAATGCGTTTCTTAAACTCCTCCGACTTCTCCATCGGCCTATCAGGCCCATCCATCCATTGAATGACTTGTAGCACACCTGGCACTTTAAGCGCATGGCCAGCAGCAAATCCATAATCATAAAATGGCGAGGACAGCACCAGCGCATCCACCAAATCGGGCCGTTGCGAGGTAAGGTAGGTAGCCACTAGCCCACCCATGCTTACACCCACTGCCACAACCGTATCGCCAAGCTGCTGCGCCATCAGCAAGGCATCCATGCCTGCATCCAAATAATCGCGAAACGAGGCCGCGGCATGGTCGTATTTATTGGTGCCATGGCCAGGCAGGCGTAGGTAGTAGGTGTTGGCTTGGTATAGGTTGGCCATACTATCCATCACATATTCGCCCTCGGCACGGCTGGCCGTGAAGCCATGTATGTATAAGAACGCCATGCCCGTTTTTGGTGCAAAGCGTATCAGCTTCTCTTCATTGCCCGGGCGGGCATTAAGATCAGCGCTTGTTTGTAGTTGCTGTTGGTAGTAAGTATCGAAATCGGCAGGGAGCTTTTGCTGCGCATACTCATAATGCGGTGCCCGCGCAAGCCATACCCAATAGGCAATGCCAATGAGCATCAGCCCCAGTACCCAATATCTCTTTTTGCGGAAATTCATTTGGCTAATGCTTTCTTTACCTCTTCAACTACCTGTTTAGTGTTGCCAATGTATACCTGTTTGTCGATAACGAATACCGGGCGTTTCAAAAAGGTATATTCCTTCAGTATCAAGTCGCGGTAGTCGTTTTCGGTCAGTTCCTTGTCTTGCAAGTTCCACTCACGGTATTTCATAGAGCGGCGGCTGAAGAGGGCTTCGTAGCTGCCCGCCAATTTATACATCTCATCCAATTGGGCAGGCGTAATAGCCTCCTCTTTGATGTTTTGTTGCTCAAAAGAATCATCAACGCCAACAGCTTTCATTATGCGTTGGCAGGTGCTGCAACTGGCTAGGTAGTATATCTTCTTTTTCATAACTGGCACTAAATTTAGTTAATTAGTGGCTGCCGTAGCAGTATTTTCCGTAAATTCATAAAACAATAAGTGAGAGATATGATGAGAATATGTGCAACCGTGATGTTGGCTTTTTGTTTTAAGGCAATGAGTGCGCAGACTGTGCCCACGCAGCCTGAACTGCCTACCTTTTACTATCAGATTTTTCTAGAAGAGCCGATTGATACGGTAAAACAGATATACTACCAGCAAGACAGTACTGCGGTAAAGTATCAGCTATCGCCCGATAAGAAAGCCATTTACCTATTAGATTATGATGGCGAGCGCACCATCAAGATAGAATATGTAAAAGCTGGCACCCCAGCCGATATGACCAAGCCGCACTGCCATGTGCATGCCTTGGAGCATTTGTAAAGTCTAAAAAAGTTCTTTCCGGAATTGCATTTGTCCTCGCGACGTTGTGTGTTTCAGGAAAATTCACCCATATTCCCTAAAAATCCTTCGTTATCGCACTTATCAATTTGCTGTCGCTAAAGAACTCCTTGGCGATTACGCGGAAGATGGTGTAAGCCGGGATGGCAATAATCATGGCCCCGATGCCGCCAATGGTGCCCGTAGCCAGTATCACCACGAATATTTCCAAAGGGTGTGCGTTGGCACTCTTGCTAAAGATATAGGGCTGCAGGATGTAATTATCAAACATTTGGGTAATGCCGAAAGTGAGCACCACCTTTAATACAGTCGGTACCAACTCGGTACTGAAATCCATATCTAAGTGCCCTGTTATGGCTATCAACAAACCAGCTATCTGGCCTAAAAGCGGCCCCAAATAAGGAATAATGTTGAACACCGCGCCCAGCAACGCAATCAACAAAAAGTTATTGATGCCCATTACCCCTAGCACAATAGCCAGAACCGCAAAGTTGCACACTAGTTGTAGCAATATGCCTAGCACATAGCGTGTAAGCATATCCTTGGTTTTATCGATGGCTGCTAATACTTTGTCTTCGTATTCATCATCTACCAACAACGCCAATATTCTCTGAAACAGGTCACGGTCTTTCAAGAAGAAAAAGAGGATAAATATTACCGATGCTACGGCAATAGCAATGCTACCCAGTATACTGAATATGTTGTTGATAAAGGAGGAGACAAAAGTAAAGTTGAAAACAGTTTGTGCTTTGTTGAGCAAATAATCGGATAAGGCTTGACCCTCGAAATCGGTAATGCCAAATTGGTTTAGCTGCACCTCCACCCACATTAGCGATGGTTGCAGTTTCACAGCGAGCTCTTTCATATCAGTTTGCGCCACTTGCCTTACTTGCATACCGATGAGTGGTACAAATACAGCCAATATGGATAAAGTAAAAATCAACATCGCCATTATGGTGAGCAGTGCACATACAGCATTTGGCAGGCTCCTACCTTTTATTTTACTACGTTTCCAAAAACGCATAATGGGCCGTCCTGCAAAAGACAGCAATCCGGCCACCAGCAGGTAGGTAATAACATTGGCAAAAAAGTACGCGGCCAGCAGGATAATGAAAATGGTTATCGTAACTACGTACCAGTGGGGCAGGTTTTTAAACATTTGGTAAAGATAGCTTCGTTAATCATCACTATCAAGCTGTTATCTACCGCAACACTTTATTGTAGTAATTATACATAATTACCTCAAGCAGTCATGCTCTGCTTAAATTGCATGTCGTACAGCTTGCGGTAGTAGCCGTCTAGCTGCAGCAGCTCATCGTGGGTGCCAGCTTCTTTTATCTCGCCTTTGTCCATCACCATAATTTTATCGGCCTTCTGGATGGTGCTAAGGCGGTGGGCGATGACGATAGAGGTGCGGTCGACCACCATTTTATCAATAGCATGCTGAATAATCATCTCACTTTCAGTATCAATGCTGGAAGTAGCCTCATCCAAGATGAGGATGGCCGGGTTGAACACCAATGCCCGGATAAATGAAATCAACTGTCGCTGCCCCATGGATAGGGTGGCGCCGCGCTCCATCACCTTATAGTCGTAGCCACCAGGCAGGCGCATAATAAACTCGTGCGCACCCACTGCCTTGGCAGCCTCAATTACCTGCTCACGGGTAATGGCGGTATCGCGCAGGGTAATATTCTCTAGCACCGTGCCGCTAAACAAGAACACATCTTGCAACACCATACCGATTTGCTTGCGCAGGCCATCTAACTTATAATCCTTCAAATCAACACCATCGACCTTAATGCTGCCTTTCTGTATTTCATAAAAGCGGTTGAGGATGTTGATGATGGAGCTTTTGCCGGAGCCGGTGGCACCTACAATGGCCAAGGTTTCACCTGACTTAATGTGGAAGTCGATGCCTTTTAGCACATAGTTTTCGTCTTCGTAGGCAAACCAAACTTGCTCAAACCGCACATCGCCTTGCACCGTGTCAGGATTGTGGTGCCCTTGGTTTTCTACGATGTCCTTTCTATCAAGCAAGGCAAAAACCCTGTCGGCGGCTACCATACCCATCTGCAGGGTATTGAATTTATCGGCCAACATTCGCAACGGGCGGAACAACATGTTGAGGTATAGGATAAAGGCGATAAGCGTACCAATGGTAGTTTCGTAGTGCACCACGCGGTTGGCACCGTACCACACCATAAGGCCGATAGCGCTTGCCAGTATTACTTCCACCACGGGGAAGAACACCGAGTAGGCATAAATGCTTTGAATGTGCGCGTCACGGTGGTCTTTATTGATTTCCTTAAAGCGGTCCATTTCGCGCTTTTGCGCGTTGAAAATCTGGATCATGCGCATGCCCGTAATGTGCTCTTGCGTAAAGGCATTCAGCTTCGCCACTTGGTTCCGTACCGATTGGAATGCCGTCTTGATGCTCTCCTTAAACACGTAAGTGCTGTAGAGAAGCAAAGGGAACGTAGCCAAGCTGACTAGGGTGAGCTTCCAGTTGGTGGCCAGCATAAAGGCAATGATGGCGATAATGGTAAGCAGATCGGCAATAATTTGTACGAGGCCTTGCGAGAAGATGTTATTGATGGTCTCCACATCGCTAATGGTGCGGGTAGTAACAGTGCCAATAGGTGTGCGATCAAAGTATTGCAACCTGAGCCCAATTACATGCCCGAACACCCGTACCCGCAAATTACGGATTACGGATTGCCCCAGCCAACTGGTAATGTAGATAAACCCGTACTGCAACAGCGACTCCACAATGAGCATAGCGATGAGTATCATCGTCATCATTATCAGCCCTTGGCTATCCATGCGCAGCACGTAGCCATCCACGGTATACTGTATTAAAAAAGGGCGAAGCGGAGAGATAACGGCAATGGCAATGGCAAGCACACTGGCTAGCGCAAAGTAGGTACGGTAAGGGCGCGCCAAGCCGATAATGCGCTTAAGCAAGGGCCAATCGAATACGCTACCGCTTATGTTCTGTTGTTTCTCTGCCACGGGTAATTACAAATACGGGTACTCCACTTTGCTTAAAAATAGCCCCTGCGGGGGCACCGGCAATATGTACTGAAATTTTTCTTTACTGTCCATTACACTTTTCACGTCGGCTAAGTTCATTCTATCGCGCCCAACCATCAAACTTAATCCTGTTATCATGCGCACCATATTCCAAAGGAAACGGTTACCCGTAATCTCGAACCGCAGCGTGCCCGCTTCCTCATCATGAAACCAACGGGCGTGGCTTAAGTTGCAAAGGGTAGTTTTATTATCGGGATTGTGCTTGCACAGCGGGTTGAAATCGTTGTACTGCATTAGCAAATCTACCACCGAGTTCATTTTATCCAAATCCCACTCGCTAAAGTAGAAGTAGCTCAGCCCTTTCAAAAACGGGTTCTCTTTATAGTGGATGTGGTAATGGTAGGTGCGCTTGGTGGCATCAAACCGGCTATGGGCATTGTAATGCAGGGGAATGATACGTTTTACGGCAATATCAGGGTCCAGCATTCGGTTGAGCTTAAAGAAAAAGTTCTCTGGCAACTCTGGGTTCGCATCAAAGTGCAGGAAAAACTGGCTTGCATGTACACCCGCATCGGTGCGGCCACAGCCTACACAGTATACGCCTGGGTCTCGGAACAGCCGCTGTAGCGTGATGTTCATCTTCTCCTGTACGGTGGGAGCGTTGGGTTGCACCTGCCAACCGCTAAAGTTGGTGCCGCGGTAGGCTATTTCCAAAAAATACCGTTGTAACTCCTGCATTGCGGTGCAAAGGTAATGATTAGTCCACGGTCAACAGTCGATGGTCAATGGTTTTTGCTTCAAAATGTGTTTGTATATTGACAACGGATGGGTTTGAACAATCGCCAGCACTATCTGTTCTGCAGCAGTGGTCTATTGTCCATCGTCCTTGGTCTATGGTCCTTGGTCCCCTTAAAAATATCCCTACTGCACAACCGTCTACACAAGGTACAATTACCATAACTTTGCCCCATGGCTGCTGATACCACAATTACCGAAACACCTAAGAAACGAGTTACCTGGAGCGATATGAAGAAAGCGCTTGGGGTGTTCCGCTATATTGGGCCATATAGATACATTTATGGTGCGGGTATCGGGTTCCTGATTGTATCAACCATTGCCTCGCTGTTGCTGCCGTTCCTCATTAGCGAACTGGTAGCTGCGGCCGAGCTTAAGAGCGAATATTTTAGCTCGGTAGACCAAGTAGTGCTGGCGCTCATTGGCATATTGATTGTGCAGGCTATCTTCTCTTATGGGCGAGTGTATACGTTCTATTACGTTACCACCAAAACCACAGCCGATGTACGCACCGATATCTACGACCGCATAATCAGCCTACCCGTGGGCTTCTTTGAGAACAAGCGCGTGGGCGAGCTCATTAGCCGCATTACCAGCGATGTAAGCAAACTGGAAGAAACCCTTTCGCTGTCCTTAGCAGAGTTCTTTAGGCAAATAGCCACCTTGGTTATCGGCCCTATTTTCTTGCTTTGGTACTCCCCTACCCTTACGTTGCTAATGCTGGCTACGTTCCCGCTTATTGTAATAATCTTGGTAGTGTTCGGCAAGTTTATTCGTAAATTATCCAAAAAAGCACAAGACACCCTCGCCGAGACCAACACCGTGGTTGATGAAACCTTCCATGCCGTAAATACCGTGAAAGCTTTTACCAACGAACAGTACGAAAGCAACCGCTATCGCCGTAGTATGGATTCAGTAATTGAGGTATCGCTTACGCTGGCCAAGTACCGTGGGGCATTTATCTCGGCATTGGTACTAGGTCTTTTCGGGGGCATTATATTGGTCATGTGGTACGGTGCCTTTTTGGTGCAGCAGGGCGAAATGGAGGTAAACCAACTTATGGGCTTTGTGCTATACACCATATTTGTAGGCGGTGCACTGGCGGGTATGGGCGAGCTGTATGCCAAAATACAGAGCACCATAGGCGGCACAGAGCGCTTGCTAGAAATCATCAACGAACCGGCAGAGCTTGATTTTAAGGCCGGTGCCGCATTGTTGCAGAAACTGCCCTCAGGGCACATTGTATTTGATAATGTGCAATTCCGCTACCCAAGCCGCCCCGATGTGGAGGTGCTGAAAGGCATCAGCTTTGAAATAAAAAATGGCGAAAAAATAGCGCTAGTGGGACCAAGCGGTGCAGGTAAAAGTACCATCACCCAACTATTATTGGGCTACTACCACATCAGCAATGGCCGCATCAGCATCAACCAAAAAGATTTGGATGATTATGCGCTTTTGCACCTACGCTACAACATAGGCATTGTGCCGCAAGATATTACGCTGTTTGGCGGTACCATCCGCGAAAACATAGCCTATGGCAAGCCTGGCGCTAGCGACGAGGAGATTATTGCGGCAGCCCGGCAGGCAAATGCCTGGAACTTCATTAGCCAGTTCCCCGATGGATTGGATACCCTAGTGGGCGAGCGCGGGGTGAAACTAAGCGGCGGACAAAAGCAACGCGTGGCCATTGCCCGCACCATCCTTAAAGACCCGGCAATACTGATACTGGATGAGGCCACCAGCTCGCTGGATGCCGAATCGGAGCTATTGGTACAGCAGGCATTAGAAACGCTGATGAAAGACCGCACCTCTATCGTTATTGCCCACCGCCTCAGCACCATCCGCAAGGTGGATCGTATTTTGGTAATCAACGAAGGTCAAATTGCCGAAAGTGGCACACATACTGAGCTGGCTGCTAAAGAAGAAGGGTTGTATAACCACTTATTGAAACTGCAGTTTGCAGAGGAGTGAGGGTGGATATTGTACCGCAGCAAGCCGAAAACGAGAATCCATGAGCTTCAGCAAGATGTGTAAATTGATACTAGTACGCACCAAATCTTTTACTTTAGCATTGCTATGAGCGATATCCTCGACAACCCGAACGAGCCACAGTATTATCAAAGCACCCGATTGGCGGCGGCAATTAGGATAATTGAGTCCCTTTCAATAGTGATGCTATTCGCCAGTTTGCTGCTCACACTGCAAAGTTGGCCATTTGGGTTAGAGGCAAGGCTTATCTCTTATTGTGGGCTGGCAATGGTTTACTTGGGGCTTTTTACTATGCGGTTAGCTAAGCTTCGCAAAGGCCTTACCCAAGCGCAGTATTTTCGCTTGCTTTTAGCTGGGATTTCGTTAGGAGCTGTATTTTTTGCTGGAGCTATACTTCTTTTGAGCCGAAATATCTTCTACCACCCTATCCTGGTTTGGGTGGGCGAAATATTAAGATTACTGGAGTTTATCGGTGTATGGGCGTCCCTCTTTTTTAGCTTAATACAACCAACTGTCATTAACTCCTTGAGCGATGTAATTTATGCTTGGCTCTCTACCAGGCTATGGGTAGTAGCAGTAATTGGGCTGCTTACCTTGGTTTCGGTATTACGGTAGAGCAAACAACTAAGCACCTCATATCCCCAAGCTTCACCTGAAAAAACACAACCTAAGAGTTTTTATCGTTATTATGCAATGTTCGAAATACCTAACTTCTATCAATGATAATAACACTTGCCCAGCCTTTAATTTAAGTATAGGATACTGCCCGTAAGCACCGTTGCAAAACTTACCCAAAGTAAATATGGTATAAGCAGATAGGCGGCGGTACTATTGATGGGTTTGAACCGGATAATGGTGAGTATGATAAACAGCAGCAGTACCACTATTTCTACCAATGCCCATAAGGGGCTTTCCAAGCTAAAAAAGATGATGGACCATAAGCCATTAAGCAACAACTGTATGCCGAAAATAGTGAGGGCAGCTTTCACTTCTTTCCTATCCCAACCGGCACTCCATACTAAGCCAGCGGCAATACCCATGAGTATGTAAAGCAACGTCCACGCTGGGCCAAAAACCCAATTGGGCGGATTGAAAGATGGCTTGTTAAGTGTGGCATACCAGCCTGCTATGGCGCTACTTGTGGCTACGCCAGAAAGGCTACCCACTACTAGGCAAATAACTACGGCTATTACTATTTTCCAAATCGGTTTCATGCAGGGTGGTTTTTGGTAAAGATTACAAATCGTAAGCCAAAATACCTTATGCCGAGCGTGCTTTATGTTCTACGTATTCAAATATTTGCTTCAAGCATTCGCCCAAGTTGGCTTTTACCTCATGGTCCCAAAAGCGGAATACAGCATAGCCCTTATGCTGCAACTCTAGGTTTACCTCTTCGTCGCGCTGCATGTTTCGCTCTATTTTGGGTATCCAGAAATCCTTGTTTTCTTTCAATTTCGACTTGCGTACATCCCATTGGTAGCCATGCCAAAAGCCTCCATCCACGAATATGGCAAACTTTAGTTTTTTGGAAGCAACGTCGGGTTTACCGGGCAAGGTCTTTACGTTTACCCTAAACCGCACGCCTGCTGCCCATAGGGCTTTGCGCAACTGCAACTCCGCCTTGGTGTTTTTGCCCTTTATTTTAGCCATCATTTTGCTGCGGGCGGGCGTGGTATAAAACCCTTGGGCCTCGCAAAAGCGTGGCACCTTTATCTTCGGGATTTTATAATCGGCCATGTAGCTATATACCGAAGGATGGGGTTGAATGGTTCAAATACCCTTTCAGTTTCGGCAGTGCCTCAAATCAACTCCAGCGCCACCACATTCTCCACATGGTATGTTTGCGGGAACATATCCACGGGTTGTATGGCCGTAATGCGGTACTTTTTGCTTAGGCCGAGTAGGTCGGTAGCTTGGGTAACGGGGTTGCAGCTTACGTACACTATGCGCGGTATCTCTGCTTCTAGCAGCGCTTCCACTACCTTAGGGTGCATACCAGCGCGTGGCGGGTCGGTAATGAGCAAGTCGGGTTTTGGTAGGTTTTTGAAGTAGTCTTTTTTGATGACATCCTTCATATCGGCAGCAATGAAGTGCACATTGGTAATGTTGTTTCGGCGGGCATTGTCCCAAGCATCGGCAATGGCTTCGGGTATCAATTCAATACCCGTTACGTGCTTCACTTGGTTGGCAATATATAGGGCGATGCTGCCGGTGCCGGTATAGAGGTCGTACACGGTTTCGTGCGGTTTCAGGTTGGCCATTTCAGCGGCCACGTTGTACAGCTTTACAGCCTGAGCGTGGTTGGTTTGAAAGAACGACAGCGGCCCAATGCGGAACATCACCTCGCCCAGCTTTTCATTGATGTACGTTTGCCCTTTATAATGCACCAGCTCCTTCCCGAAGATAGAATCGTTGAGCGTATCATTAATTACATAGAAGAAGCTCTTCGCCTGCGGGAAGTTAGCCTCTATAAAATCCAATATCTTTTGGGCATCGGTAGGGTCGGTTTCGCCCACCATTAATATGATCATCCACTCACCAAGGCTGCTGTTGCGCAATATTAGTTGGCGCAGGTAGCCTGCACGGGCGCGGTGGTCATGAAAGGTAATGCCCTGCTCATCCGCAAACTGCTTTACCGCTAGGCGCAGGGTATTGCCTGGCTCTTCCAACAGAAAGCATTCATCCAAGTGCAGTATTTTATCAAAAGCGCCACTCGGGTGTTGGCCAAGTCCTGTCAAACCCTCAGTAACTGGGCCATCAGCCATTTCGGCGGCGGTAAGCCAGCGGCGGCTGGTAAAGCCATAGTCCATTTTGTTGCGGTAGTGCAACAGGTTATCACTAGGCACAATCGGCCTCATGGTAGGCAAATCCAAGTGCTCCAGTTGTTTGAAGGCTTTGGCCACAAAAGCCGTTTTGTATTGTAGTTGGCTAGTATATTCCACGTTTTGCCACTTGCAGCCACCACACACACCGAAGTGCTTACAAGTAGGCTCCACCCGTTCGGGGCTGGTTTTAATGAAGTTGGTAGGGCGCGCCAACAGCATACCTTTATCCTTACGGTATACGTTTACATCTACCACCTCTCCAGGCAAGGCATTTTCCACTAGCACGGTGCGGCCGTTGTACTTCGCCCACCCACGGCCATGGATGTCCATATCCAAAATCTCCAGTCCCAGTATTTCCCTAATCGGTTCAGCCATAGTGCAGTAATTTGGTCCACAGTCCTCAGTCGATGGTCCACGGTCCACGAATTTAGATAGTTAATTGTTAAATGTTGATGTTAGTTCAGTGTGACTTATTTTGAAGCATCCATGGTCTATCGTCCTTGGTCCATGATCCACGAAGCTATTTGCTTCTGCGTAGCTACAAACTCCTCCCACATGTCCTTCAATATTTCGGCGGCGGGTTTCACGTCGGTTATTTGGGCGGCTACTTGGCCTATTTCCAGTTCACCCTCGTCAAGGTCTCCTTCAAACATACCTTTCTTTGCACGTGCTCGGCCCAGCAATAGAGCCAACTCTTCGCGGCTGGCACCGCGAAGCTCCGCTTCTTGTACTTGGTCAAAAAACTTGTTCTTAATCAATCGCACTGGAGTAAGCTGCTTCATAGTAAGCAGGGTATCGCCTTCTTGGGCGTTTACAATGCTGGTTTTAAAGTTGTCGTGGGCGCTGCTCTCCAAGCTGGCCGCAAAGCGAGAGCCCACCTGCACACCATCCGCACCTAGCGCCATCGTGGCCATCATGGCGCGGCCGTTGGCTATGCCACCTGCTGCTATCAACGGTATGGTAATGGCGTCGCGCACCATCGGTATCAGGCACAGGGTAGTAGTTTCCTCACGGCCATTGTGACCGCCCGCTTCAAAGCCTTCGGCCACCACGGCATCCACACCCGCTTCCTGGCACTTTATGGCAAACTTTACACTGCTCACCACGTGCACTACCATAATGTTGTGCCTCTTCAATTGAGCCGTCCAAGTCTTTGGGCTACCTGCTGAGGTGAATACTATCGGCACGCCCTCTTGCACAATGATTTCCATAATATCCACAATATCAGGGTAAAGCAGCGGCACGTTTACGGCAAATGGCTTGCCACCCACCGCGGCCTTGCATTTTTGTATGTGCTCGCGTAGCACCTCGGGGTACATGCTACCGGCACCAATCATGCCCAGCCCACCGGCATTGGTTACCGCAGCCGCCAACCGCCAGCCGCTGCACCATATCATGCCTGCCTGTATAATGGGGTACTGTATGTTGAAGAGGTGGGTGATGCGGGTTTGCATGGTAGTTGCGGGTTACGAGTTATGAGTTGAGGGTTTATAACCACAAAGGACACCAAGAAGGTCTAAAATTACGCAAGGAAATTCAGGCAGATAATTTTGTCCGCGCTGATAATTAAGCAAATCTTGTGTCTTGCTTCTAAAATCTAGCTCCTACTTCTTATTCGTCACTTGCAGCCTCAATTCCAAAGCCTTGGTAATGGAAGGTGCTTCGGCTGTAGGGGCTTGGAAACTAAGCACGAGTCCTGCTTCTTTCACCGCTTCGGCGGTAGTGGGGCCCATGGCGGCAATGTGCTTATCGCGCTGAATGAAGTCAGGGTAATTTTCGAACAAAGACTTGATACCCAGCGGACTGTAAAAAATAATCAAATCATAATCCAATTCGGCAAGGTCGCTCAAGTCGGCCGATACGGTACGGTACATTACGCCTTTGTCCCACTTAAAACCGTGCTTATCCATAAACTCCGGTATATCCTCCTGGTGGGCATCGGTGCATGGCCACAGGAAACGCTCATTGTTCTTATGCTTCAACAACAAATCAAACAAGCCCTGCTCGCGGTTGCTGCTAAAAAACACTTTACGCTTGCGATACTGGGTATACTTTTGAAGGTAAAGGGCTACTGCTTCGGAAATGCAGAAGAACTTGGTATCCTGCGATAGCTTGATGCGCAACTCTTCGCACACTCGGAAAAGGTGATCAATAGCGTTGCGGCTGTTGAGTATGATGGCAGAATAATCGGAAATGTTGATTTTATCCTTGCGGAAATCTTTCCCAGCTACTGGTTCCACTTGTATAAACTGGCGGAAATCAACCTGCAGGCCATACTTCTTCTCCACCTCGGCATACGGCGACTTTCCCGCCTCAGGGGTTGGTTGCGAAACCAATACAGTTTTTATCTTTCGCAGTGCGGTAGATGACTCAGGAGTAGGTTTCGTTGCCATAGCATATGCCATTTAATACCGAGGAGAAATGGGTCGAAATGGCTTACGCGGCATTCATCACTAGCTTAACCACAATCAGCACCGGGGCTATTTCGAGGCTGCAAATATACACAATAAAGTGGAATTTATAAAAGGCTAGGTAATTTTTAGCAATTGCTAACCCTTTGATTGCCAAACCCACATAGGCCAGCGCCAGCAGTGCCAAAGCCGCCCAAACTGCCCACTGTGTAAGCTCAGGCGGGGCATAGGCAATGATGAAGTTGATAGGCAGCAGTAACGTACCAAGTATCTTGATGTTGAGGAAGAAGTTAAAATTGAAGAAATTCATTTCATCCCTAAACGGGAAGACAGCACTGGCAAACCACATTAAAAGGTACTTAAATATAGCAATGCCCAAAATGATACCGAGGCTGGCAAGGAAAAGATTCCAATCGCCCAAACTACTTAGCAGGTTTAAGTAATTGAGCCCCAAATACAGCAAAATAGCGTACGACAGCACCCCATTAATGGTAAGCAGTAAGGCCGGGAACGGCATACTCAACTCCTGTTCCCTAAATACCTGCTGGCTGATATTGAGGTTGAAAAACGAGCGGTACTGCTCTTCGGCATACCTGATAAAACCCACCCGCAAGTATACAATCAATACAAACTGTAGGGTAAGTATGGTAAATAGCCATCCTTTGCGGCGCTCGCGGTGCAGGGGTTTTATCTCGCTTTGGGCTACTACAGGCCGTATGTGCGGAGGTGGTGGCGGCTGATTAATGAACTCGGCAGTATATTCCCTTGACGCAGGCTTAATGGAATTGAGGATGCTGTCGTTGAGCGCAAAACGCAGGTAAAGCAAATCAACGGTTACATAACAATTGATAGTGAAACAGCTACTATCAATAGTGATGAGCGTATCCACGCAAGGTATTAAGGGCTCGGTGGCTACCAACTCGTCGGTACAAGGCACAATGGCGATGGTGGTATCTACTTTACTGGAATCTATTGCATTAGAGGCTATGGGGGCTTTTCCTTTTACATATACCAGTGGCGTGGTGTCCCTCACCGGCGCTGGCGGCAAAGTACGCAACGGGCCATACACCTGCGCAGAGGACAACCCCGCCAGTAGCATCAACCCGAATATGTAAAGCAGTTTTTGCACTTATTATTTTTTAGCTCCTCCCCAGGATTTTATCCTGAGCTTTCGCCGAAGGGTCAGGGGGAGGTTGGGAGGGGGTTGGTGCGGTAAGTACTACACTTGCCCCACTGTAACACCCTCAAAACAAATTATAATACCCAAAATGCACCTTCGATGAGCGGAAGTCTATCGGGTTTCCCTGCTGGCTGCCGAGCGCATAGTTTACGGCAAACATACCCGCCTTGGTCTCGAACGTAATGCCGGCACCAAAGCCATATGGGAAATCCTTCCTGAACTTGTCCAGCGTTCGGTCTTCCACATAAGCCGCATCCATAAATACCTGAAAAAAGGAGTTTTTGGAGAGCAGAAAACGGAATTCGGCCGAAAGCACATTGAAAGTGGATACAAAGATACTTTCTTCATCGAACCCCCGAAGCAGTTTATTACCCCCAATGCGGAATAATTCATTTAAAAATACCGGGTTGCTGATAAACGACCCGCCGCGGATGCTGGTTTTGATGGTACTGCGCCGCCCGACAGGCCAATATTGGTCGAAATGCCAAGTGAATTTGTACTGCACGGTGGTGAGTTTCATGGAATCGTACAGAAAGGCAAACGTGGTATCGGGGTTCACCGGGTCGGTAAGCGTTTCTATAGTAGTGCTTGGCCTTACGCGCCGCGTACCCGCCCCTGCCGATATCCGCAACAACTGCCCACTGCGCGGGTTGAAACGGTAATCGAGGTTCTCCAAGTAATATTCCAGCCCGAAGAGGCTATTGCGCACATCGTTGTATTGTGGCAGGGTTCGGTTGTTGATTATGTACGCCGTATCCACGTTCAATACGTTGGTGGCCTTGTTGTGGAAGAAGGCACGTACATAGTGCCTGCCCGCAAACAGGTATTGTAACCCGAACTCGTAATCGATATCCAAGAACAGCGTATCGCGCTTATAAAGCTGGAAGTTGGCATCAATGCCAATAGGGAGCGAAAATAGGTAAGGGTATTTGGCAGCGATATCCAGGTTTTGAGTGCCGGTCTGCATTTTGCGCCAGTTGAGGCGTATCTCCTCCGCTGCCCCAAAAGCGTTTTGCAGCTCAATATTGGCCTCGCCAGTAAGCAGTATTCTACCAGAAATCTCGTTGTTTGGCAACACCCCTATTAGTAAATCGAATCGGCTGGTTTTGCGGTTTTGTAGGTATAGGGTAATCTTGGCCTTATCCGCCTCAAAAATTATCTCAGGCGGGCGCAGCTCCCCCAGAAAAGCCAAATCGGCAAGGCGCTGGCTAATGCGCTTTACGGTGCTTTCGTCGTATAAGTCGCCGGGGCGTATGCCGAGGTAGTTGTAGATGTAGGCGCGGGTAATCTTTGGGTCGCCATCCAAGGCAATGGTATCGTAAACAATCAACTGGTTCTTCTGCAAATTGATGCTGGCTGAAAGCGTGCTATCCGTCAGGGTCAGGCTATCCAACTTCACCTGCGCAAATGGGTAGCCATTGTTCTCAGCATAAGTGAGTATATCGTTCAGCAGGGCATTTAGTTGACGGTAATTTACGGGCTTGCCGGTAAAGTAGCGGTCTTTGTACTCGGCTTGGCTTAGGATGGGCACATCCACATTGCCGGGGCGCAGTTGCACCCACTCCAGTTGTGGACCGCCATACACCCAAGCAATGGCGGTATCACCCTTAAACTCCAAGCTATCCACCGAGGCGCCGAGGTAGCCGTTATCATAAAGCTTCAGCAGCATCTCGCCTAGCTCTTTGCGCAGTTGCGCCTCGCTGTTGTAATTACCCTTAGTTTTAAGGTGCTTAGCAAAAAACGCCACATCCTTATCCTGCGGGCGAAGCTGCAATTGCCAGTTGCCTTGCGCATAGATGCACAGGGGTAATAGCATGGAGATGAATAGCAGCAGGCGCATCAATGGGAGAGACGGGGGTTTGATGCTAAATTAGGGAAATAAAAGGGGTGCTTAATCTTATCTGCTGTAAAGTACGCTCAAACTAAAGGGCCTTTTCATAAAAAATACGGTCCGATAGATAAAACTACCGGACCGTCAATAAAATTAATTAGTGGCTCTAATGTTTCTTAGTTTTACAGTTGCCACAAATTTTGAGTTCGAAACTTTTATGTTTCAACTCAATTCTAACTCTTGACCACCTAACGGCAGCCATTAACAATAACACAATTAACAAGGAGTCGGCAGACAAATGGCTGTTTAATATTTCTGTGCCGATCTCCAAAATATGGTTATCCATATTTAAAGATTTACGAGTGACCTTTCCACTTATTCTGCCTGGGAAAGGATGATCGGCACGTAGTTTATAGCTCTTCAGCTCAAAATTATTCTGACCGTTCTTTGTAAGAAGAAACAATCTACTGTAAAGATACAGAATCTTTATACATGTAGGGAAAAAGCTTATTAAACTAAGAATTCAATTCCATGTTTGTAAATCCGGCACGACATTCCGGATTTCCAAGGTTGATAGGGCAGCATCAAATTATTTCACTACCTAAAACATTGTTATCTTTTTAGCAACCTCATAAGGAAATAGGCATTAAGCCACATTTCCATATTCCCTTCCCTTTCATTAAATTGAGGTCTGGTTATTACCGAGCGCCCGCACCATGAAACAACTACTGCATAAATATTGGAACATAGAGTACGGCGAAGTAAAGCCTTCCTACCTGGGCATTATTGCTGTTGCCATTGTTTTGATAGCGGTAGTATATGTTTCGGCAGAAGTGCTGTTTGGCGTGCACCCCGAGTCAGCGCCGTTTAACCTTACCCACGTATGGACCTTCTTTACCAAAGGCGGCGATTTGCCATCAGGCAGCAGTAGCTTGAAGCCTTGGTTTCCGCAGCTATGGGTAGGCTTGGCCATGTTGTGTGTTGCCATACGCATCACGGTCATTATCGCTAGCTACATACAATCGAAGAAAGTACTCGGCGAGCAAGCTTTTGCCCATTACTTTGTTACCTACTTTTCGTCGTTTGTTATTGCTACCATCGCCAGTTTTGCACTGTTGTTTGGCATAGCGGGCATACTCACCTTATCGGGCTACCAACTAGCCAATACCAATATTGCGCAGGATGTTTTTCTAGGCATCGAAGGCTGGACAAAAAGCCACATTCCGTCGCTATTCAATGTAAAATCATACTGGTTGGCGTTGGGTATTACCATTAGCGTAGCCTCCTTGCCGTTGTATTTCGTGCATTGGCTATCGCATCAGTCAAGGTTTGTTTGGTATGTGTTCCACCGCTGCCACCATTGCCCGGAGTTTTTGCACCCACTGGCGGCACCGCCAGCCTTTGCGTTTGAGTTTTTGTTGGCGTTGCCGTTTGGTTTGGTCGCGCTTATCGTATCCAAACTCGTGTATGCCGAGCCGTTGGTTATGGAACTGAGCTTGTACTTTTTGCTGGGCTATTGGCTCGAGATTTTCAACCACTCCATTGTGCATTATCCGTTTGCCCACAAAAACTTCATCGTACGTCACCTAAGCCACTTTTATGGTGACAGGGGCGTATACCACCTCATGCACCACTCCGCCAAAGATGGCGACCAAGTGATAAATGTGGGTGCAGGCCCCTTTATGATGTGGGACCGCCTATTTGGCACTTACAGGGCACCATACGACGAGGCCCCTCCCCTAGGGCTTACCAATACACCGCCTATATCGCACAACCCGTTCCGCATCATCTTTAGCGGCATTGTGCAAATTGGGTACGAGCTGCGGATGAACAAAAGCTGGCGCGTCCGTTTCAAAATCATCTTCGGCTCCATCTATTACAAGCCACCCATTACGAAGGAGTTTTTGATATTGGACGGGACGCAGTGAGGGTTGACTATAGTTTCTTGGTAAAAAACGCCACATTCTAGTTTTGCGGGCGAAGCTGCAATTGCCAGTTGCCTTGTGCAAATATGCTCAGGGGCAGCAGCATGGCGATGAAGAGCAGCAGGCGCATTAATTGAGTGGGGTCAGGGGGTTTGATGCTAAATTAGGGAAATTAAAGGGGAGAGGAAGTTTCAGAGGTTCACATTTGTAGCATCAATAATTCACTAATTTTGATTCATGTGAGAATGACTCTCTTAATATAGATTCAATGATATTGCGACGGCCATAATTACAATAAACCCTTATGCTATTGATTCACTTGGAGAGTAATTTGGCTTTTGGGGGAAGGTACTATTTATGTTGAATGGGGACTTGAATTTTTTAAAACGAAGTTATTAATTATCTTTAATGAACAACATTTAAACTGCAACAATGCAATTCGATTTTGATATATATATTGAAAAATTACGAAACGGCTTCGAAAATGAAGTTATCAATACTTATGAAAACTTTTACGGCAAAGTACCTCTAGGTATAAAAAACCAAGTTTGGTATACTGACTATGTTTCAAAATTTATCCCTTACTATCAAGCTATCGAACATCCGAAAGGATTAACGGAAGACTTTGACTGGGAGTTGTTATTTGCCTTATGCGTAAGCTCGTTTTCCTCAAAATTTGAAATTGTGAAGTCAAACACAATTTTTCTTGATAAATCATTTAAATCTACTTTCAAAATTATCGCAACCGAAACATTAGTAAAACAACTGGATGAGTTGTATGCATTTCAAATAGAACGATTATTTGAAATATACGTTGCAGAGCAGATCAAGCTACAGTCATTGATAGCAGAGGGCGGCCAACGTGAAATGATTGACATTTACGAAGAAAGAATTAAAACGTTGAATTACATCAGTAACTATGATGAAAATTTTGTTTTAATAAAAAGTGGTATGGTTTTTAAGGACGATAAAATTCTTTACCATTATACTAGTTTCAGCACTATCAATGAAGTTTTAAAAACAAACTCCTTGCGCGCCTGTGATTTAAAAAGATTAAATGATAAAAACGAACATAAAATATGGTTTATGGTTTTTGAAGAGGCCGTTGCTAGCATAACAAGTTTTAATGACTCTGATCGTGTTTTGGATATCCTTGAGTTTATAAAAAAGCGAATAGATGAATATAAAAAGTTAGATTGTTTTGTGACTTGTTTTAGCAAGGAAAGAGATCTCTTGAGCCAATGGAGGGCATATGGTGATGATGGGGAGGGGATATGCATTGGATTTGATAGCGTTGAATTGTTAAATCTGCTTTATCAAAATAATACCACCAGTCAAAACTTTTCTTTGTTAAACGGATCACTCGATTATGATTATCATCGAGTTTGCTATGACGTTCGACGTAAAATTTTGGACATATGTAAATTATACTTGGAATCCGATATGAGGTTCGAAGAATTTTCTAACCAAGTGGATAAATTAAATACTCTTAATGATATTTGTGAGCAAATCTTCTTTAGGATACAAGACCTGAAAGATAGTTCTTTTTTTGAAGAGAAAGAATTCAGATTGTTTTGGCAGCAGGATACGAAAGGCCAAGGAAAGAAAGTTAATACTTTTGAAAAAAACAAGAGAATTATTCCATTTGTTGAGTTAGACTTTGGCAATAACAAAATTCCTATTAAGGAAATAATTGTTGGTCCTGCGGTACATGAGAAACAGGAAACTATAGAAGGGATTAAGAAAGTTCTAGAGCATTACGGCTTAGATGTTAATTCAATAAATATTGTCGCTTCTAAAATCCCTTATAGAAAGTAATAATAAGGATCTCCCGCAGAGGTCTTCAGACTTGCCATAATATTTCATCCTCGGCATGGGGACGACAAGTAAAAGGTATTATGAGAAATGTAACCGGGCGAAAAATGCCTAAAGGCTTTCGCGACCAAATTGATTAATTTTGCACCACCACCGTTACATATTCCTACCTGAAACCAATCCTTGTCCGGCATATACCTCCATATCCCTTTTTGCAAACAAGCTTGCCATTATTGCAACTTCCACTTCAGTACCAACTTGAGCGGGAAGGAAGCCCTAGTGGATGCCATGCTATTGGAGCTTACGCAGCGCCAAAGCGAGTTGGCTGGGCAAACGGTGGAGACTATTTACTTCGGCGGGGGCACACCCTCGATGCTTAATCGGGCGGAACTGGATAGGATTTTTGACACGCTCAATAAGCACTACCATATTGGTGATAACCCAGAGATTACCCTAGAGGCCAATCCTGACGACCTTACGTCCACCTACTTGGATGAGCTGCGGCAAACACCCGTAAATCGGTTGAGCGTGGGCATACAGTCTTTTCGCGATGAGGACTTGCGGTATATGAACCGTGCCCATAATGCACAAGAGGCGGCCTATTGCGTACAATTGGCACAGGATAAGGGTTTTGAGGCGATTTCAATTGACTTGATATATGCCATGCCCACCGGCACCGATGCCGATTGGGAGCGAAACCTGCAAACTGCGCTAAAACTACGCCCGCAGCACCTATCTGCCTACTGCCTTACCGTAGAAACGGGTACTGCCCTCAACCACATGGTAAAGAAAGGTACCGCCCCTGCGGTAGATGATGAGGCGGCAAACAAGCACTTTTTGATGCTTACCGAAATGACTACCGCCGCTGGCTATGAGCACTACGAGATAAGCAACCTGGCCCGAGACGGCCACTATGCCCGCCACAACAGCAGCTATTGGAAGGGTAAGCCTTATTTGGGCGTGGGCCCTGCAGCACACTCCTACAACGGCAATAGCCGCCGCTGGAACGTGGCAAACAACAATAAGTATGTTAAAGCTATTAATGCTGGCGAGCCCTACCACGAAACAGAAACCCTAAGCATTGCCGACCAATACAATGAGTTCCTGATGACGCGCCTACGCACCATGTGGGGCGTGCCTTTACCGGAAGTGGCGTTGCAATTTGGCGAGCCCGCTCGTAAGCAGTTGCTAATGGATGTATCGCCCTATATTATTGAAGGCAAAGTGATTTTGTTCAATGATCATCTTATCCTTACCACCCCTGGCCGCTTGATTGCCGATACACTGATTAGCGATTTGTTTTGGGTGTGAAATATTATACCGTTTAGACTTCCAAACAGTTTTGATAGTATTCAGAGACCTTCATTGTGTCATGGTTAGCAGATGTCATAGTGAGTGCAGTCGAACTACGAACCATCCACAATGTAGGTGGCAAAACACAATCAGACCTAGGTTAATATCCCGAGCCTAATAAGGGTCCACCAATATCTTGGCCGCCATATCATGGTAGCCAGGGAAATCGTTCGGGTTGGGGAAAAGGTCTTCCTTGTTATCCGTAAAGCGCAGCACCCCATAGCCAGGATCCGTTTGCACGTAATAGGCCTTCTCAATCTGCTGGCCCTGCTCGTTGTGCTCTTTGCACTTAAAGAGGTACGTGTAGCTCGCCACCTCCTTTACCTCATCGCCCAGCGCCTTATCAAGGCTATCGATGCCCGCCAGCAACTGCTCATACTTATCCAACTTGCCTTGGTACTCGGCAATCTTATCAGCAAAGTTTACGGTAGGGAAGGTATCCTGCTTTAGGGTTGCAATCTCCAGCATACCGCGGTTGTGGTCAATCTCCTTTTGGATGTACTTGCGGCGGAACTCGATATTATCCTTATAATACACCGTATTAATCACCTCCAGCGACACAAACTCGTACCCCGTTTTATGTGCCCCATGCTCCTGGTAATACTTCTCGATGCTAGCCTGCACCAGCCCATCGCGCTCCTCCTCCCCAATCTTGCTGTTATCGCAACTGGCAAGGGCAATCGTCATCATTAATAGTAAAACCGCTCCGTTCCTCATAGGGATGTAAGATATGAATTTTGTAGGTGCAAAAATTGAACCATGTTAGTCGATAGTTTGAAGTAGTCTTGTGTCTTGTGTCTGATATCTTGTGTCTGATTTTGGGTTTTGTCGTCCACGAAGTGAGGTTTTAGGCGGGTTTGCGGCGACCACCCCCAACCCCTCCTTGGCCAAACGCTCAAAAACGCCACGCGAAGCCTGCCTGCCGGTAGGCAGGGAGGGGAGCTGCTTCATATTCTCATCGCTTGCAGCAACTGTGGTCTGTCGTCCGTCGTCTGTCGACCATTCATTTTGTCGTCCAAGAAGTGAGTGGTGGCAACGGTTTCAGGGTGATGGCTTACGGAAGATGTAAGGAGTTGGTTTTGTGGGGGTTGCGCACCATTATCAACACAAACCATTGATTTTCAATACCAAGCTTCGCAATATGCGGTCAGACGACTTGCTGGCGATGGGGTGGGTGTTGCTGGTTTGCGGAGGAGTTGGTTAAGCTTCGTCCGAACGCTAAAGAGCTGGTGCGGTTGGGAGTTGGCAATAATTTTATTGTCAAAGTTTTTGACAATTTTTTAATTGTTACAATGACTGGTTAGTCTGTGATGTAAATAAAACTTCGAAAAGAATTGTCAATTTAGTGAAATAATTTAAACATGCTTGAAACCTACATATTTTCGGATCAAACAAGCACTTGTCCTAAGTGCGGAGCCAGAACGGAGATAATATTAGAAAAGGTATACCCCATTATATACCAACACCATAAATGCCCGTCTAATAAGTGCCATTTTGAATTTGAACTCGTAGAATAAATTAAAGTATGAAAGAAGGGCAAACTTTGTGGAACAGAGAAGAACTAATCCTAGCTATAAATCTTTATTGCAAATTACCTTTTGGGCGACTGCATAGTCGAAATCCACATATAGTAAAATTAGCTTCCTTATTAAATAGAACTCCCAATGCAGTTGCATATAAACTAGTCAATTTTGCGAGCCTTGATCCTAGTTTGCAAGCGCGCGGAATAAAAGGCGCTGCCAATACAAGTAAGCTAGATAAAGCTATCTGGGAAGAGTTTTTTCATCATTGGGATGTGCTGGCATATGAAAGCGAGTTATTACTGGCAAAGAAAAACCATAAAACTATTGAAGAACTAAATGAGATTTCAGAGATAGAAAAACGTTTAGAAGGACGAACTCGCGAACAGTTAATTAAAGCAAGAGTTAATCAGAATTTTTTTAGGAAAGCAGTACTGTCAGCATATAATGACACTTGCTGTATAACCGGCATTAGCAATAGAGATTTCTTAATTGCAGGGCATATAAGCCCATGGGGAGTAGATGAAAAAAACAGAATGAACCCCCGAAATGGTATTGCGGTCAATGCTCTTCATGATAGAGCATTTGAACTTGGCTATTTGACAATAACTCCAGATTATATCATCAAAGTATCGCCTCAATTATTGATAGAAAAATCTGATTACGCGAGTCAATATTTCCATAACTTCGATAACCAATCAATAATCCTTCCATCGCGATTTTTGCCAGATGTTGATTTGCTAAAGTATCATAACGAGAACTGCTATAAGTCCTAACCGCTGCGATCAGTATTATAATCCTCAACATTGCTAATCTAATCTCACCTGCTTCTACTTTTGCTGCAAGCTTAAAATATCTACTTCAAACCATCGACTATTCTCCCTAACTTTACACCCCTTCCAAACAACCCAGAAGAGGAGCAAACAAAATGGCGGACATCATACAGCTACTGCCGGATGCCCTGGCCAACCAGATTGCGGCGGGAGAGGTGATTCAGCGGCCGGCGAGCGCGGTGAAGGAGTTACTGGAGAATTCGATTGACGCGGGGGCTACCATGGTGCAACTGATTGTGCGCGATGCGGGCAAAACCCTGCTTCAGGTAGTAGACAATGGCTGCGGAATGAGCGAAACGGATGCCCGAATGAGCTTCGAGCGCCACGCTACTAGCAAAATCAAAAAAATTGACGACCTCTTTGCCATCCGCACCATGGGTTTCCGTGGCGAGGCGCTGGCTTCTATTGCCGCCGTGGCGCAGGTGGAACTGAAAACCAAACAGACCGGCGATACGCTGGGCACTTACATACGGATAGAGGGCAGCGAGGTGAAACAGCAGGAGCCCTGCCAGTGCCCCGATGGCACGAGCCTGAGCATCAAAAACCTGTTTTATAACGTACCGGCGCGCCGCAACTTCTTGAAGAGCAACCCGGTGGAGCTGAAGCACATCATCGAGGAGTTTCAGCGGGTGGCCATGGCGCACCCCAGCGTGGGCTTTAGCCTGCACCACAACGAGCACGAGCTGTTCCACCTAAAGGCGGGCAACGTTAAGCAACGCATTGTGGGAATGTTCGGCAAGGGGTACGATGGCAGGCTGGTGCAGGTGGAGGAGCAGGTGGATTTCATCCGCATCTACGGGTTTATCGGCAAGCCCGATTCGGCCAAAAAGACCCGCGGCGACCAGTACTTTTTCATTAACAACCGCTACGTACGCAACAACTACCTCAACCACGCGGTGTTTGTGAACTATGAGGATTTGATTCCGCGCGAGCACTTCCCGTTCTTCTGCCTCTATATCGACATCGACCCCACCCGCATCGACATCAACGTACACCCCACCAAGCAAGAAATCAAGTTCGACGATGAGCGGTCGGTTTACGGGTTTGTGCGGGTATCTGTGCGCCATGCGTTGGGCAAGTACAGCGTAACCCCGTCGTTGGATTTCAACCAAGAACAAGGTTTCAACATTCTACAGGCCTTTGGCGACGATAGCCAAACCAAGCCCCGCGATTGGCCCAAGGTAGACGACCCGCAGCAGTTCCGCACCGTGCCCAGCGCCGGCAACGACCCTAGCTACACCGGCAGTGGCCCCTCGCACCGCGACAAGCCCTTGCAAAAGAGCAACCGCCGCCACTGGGAAGACCTATACGATATACCCGAGATAAAGAAGGAAACCGCTGACAGCATTACCTTCGAGAGCGACTTTGAGCGCCATGAGCAGGTAGAGGGCGGCACCGAGCGCCTGTTTGAGGGCCCGGCAGACCGCACGCCCACGCAATTGCATAACCGCTACATCATTTCGCCCATACGAAGCGGGTTTATACTCATTGACCAACAGGCCGCGCACGAGCGCATACAGTACGAGCACGTGCTGCGCCACATGGCCAACCGCAACCAGGGCAGCCAGCAATTGCTTTTCCCGCAAACCATTGAGTGTGCCCCGCAAGATGCGGCCCTGCTGCGCGAGGTGCTGCCGGAGATAAACGCCCTCGGCTTCGATATACAGGAGTTCGGCAACCACGATTTTGTAATCCACGGCATGCCCGCCGACCTTAAAGGCGGCAACGAGCAACAGATAGTAGAGAGCCTGCTGGAAGACTACAAGAATAACCTGGCCGTACTAAAGCTGGACAAGCGCGAGAGCCTTGCCCGCAGCCTTGCCCGCCAAACCAGCATCAAAGCCGGCCAAAGCCTCACAGTAACGGAAATGAAAACCCTCATAGACGAGCTCTTCGCCTGCGAGCAGCCCTACATTGCCCCCGGCGGTAGGCAAACCATCAGCACCTTTGATTTTAGGGAGTTGGATGGAAGGTTTTCGGCGCGGTGAGGAGCTTGGTGTAAAACACCTATTCACAAAGCATTTACCTTTTGCAAATGACATTCATGTGGTTTTAACCAGCAAGTGCAGAAAAGAAATTTACCATCACGCAAGGTGCACAGGTGGAAGGTTTAAATAATGGAGATTCCATGTAAGGTTGGGAATGGATGCTACCAATAGGATAGATAACAATTGCTATCTTATAGATTACAATTTATCGCTTCGCATTTGCCTTTATCTTCTTTACCATCCTCTCTAATCGGATTTTATTTATTTGATTGCGATAGGTAGCTTCATACTGTTTCCTTTCGAGCGTACCTTGCATGCCGTAGTATTTGTCTTGAAGGTCTCTAAAATCTGTGAGTAGGATAGGCATAGATACAAAAGTAAAGAAGTTGTTGATTTCAGTAAAATATAAGAATGAAGCGGATATGAAAGCATCGAGAACGCAATGCTCACAGCTAAGTATTCGTCCGACCACTCATTACCTGAAAAGTATTATACCAACACCTCCCCACCCAAAAAACTTTCCCTACCAACTAAACCGCATTTTAGGTATTTTTGTTAACTGGTAAAGGTAAATCCCTGTACCATCATTATAAACCCTACCTATACAATGCTTTTCCAGCTTTCAGAAGAACACTTGATGATACAAAAGGCGGCTCGCGATTTCGCCCAGAACGATTGCAAACCAGGCGTAATTGACCGCGATGAAACCCAAAGCTACCCTACCGAGCAGGTAAAACAAATGGCCGAACTGGGTTTCCTGGGTATGATGGTGGCACCGGAATACGGCGGTAGCGGGCTGGATACCACTAGCTACGTGCTAGCGATGGAGGAGATAAGCAAGGTGGATGCGAGTAGCTCGGTTATCATGTCGGTAAACAACTCTTTGGTTTGCTGGGGATTGGAGACCTACGGCACCGAAGTACAAAAACAAAAGTACCTAGTGCCATTGGCCAAGGGCGAGAAGCTAGGCGCGTTTTGCCTAAGCGAACCTGAGGCGGGCAGCGATGCCACCAGCCAGCGCACCACTGCCGTGGATATGGGGGACCATTACATCGTAAATGGTACTAAAAACTGGATAACGAATGGGGGCAAAGCGTCCATTTATTTGGTCATAGCGCAGACGGACAGGGAGAAGGCCCACAGGGGTATTAACGTACTAATTATAGATGCCAACGCCCCAGGTGTAAGCCGTGGGTTGAAGGAAAATAAGCTAGGCATCCGCAGTAGCGATACGCACTCCATTATGTTCCAAGATGTAGTGGTACCAAAGGAAGACCGCATTGGCGAGGATGGCTTCGGGTTCAAGTTTGCCATGAAAACTTTGGATGGTGGTCGCATCGGTATCGCCAGCCAAGCACTGGGTATAGCCAGTGGTGCTTATGAGTTGGCATTGGCATACAGCAAGCAACGTAAAGCTTTTGGCAAAGAAATTGCAAACCACCAAATCATCCAATTCAAATTGGCCGATATGGCCACTAGGATTGAGGCGGCAAGGTTGTTGATTTATAAAGCGGCTTGGTTGAAAGACCAAGGCCAAGATTACCAGAGAGCAGCAGCGCAGGCGAAAGTAGTAGCTAGCGAAGTTGCAATGTGGGTGACGGTGGAGGCCGTACAAATTCATGGTGGCTACGGCTATGTGAAGGAATATCATGTGGAACGACTAATGCGGGATGCCAAGATTACGCAAATCTACGAGGGGACTTCTGAGGTTCAGCGTATCGTAATATCTCGCGATATACTTCGCTAATTGGTGGCTTGTTGATTAGTTGATTTGTTGACTGGTTAATTAGTTTATTGTTATAACAGAAATATTACTGAGGGGTTTATTTCTGATCATTATATCAATAATCTATTAAACGAGCACCAATCAACCAGTTAACCAGTTAACCAATTAACCAATAAACTATTTCTTAATCCAAATTAAAAAACACAATGAAAAAGTTAATCTTTACCCTCGTAGTAGCTTTTTATGCAGTAAGTGCCTTTGCGCAAACTGGCAGTAATTTTATCTTCTTTGCCGAGCAAGGCGAAGCGTTTTTCGTAATCATCAATGGCATCCGCCAAAATGAAGAGCCCCAAACCAATGTGAAGGTGCAGAACGTGAATGCCATGGTGATAAAGGCCAAAATCATTTTTGCCGATAAGGCTTTGGGCGAAATTGATAAAACCATCCCCACGCCTGAGTTTCCTTCGGAAGTAACTTTTAACGTCCGCAAAGACAAGAATGGCAAGTATGTAGTAAGGTGGATGGGCGAAGTGCCTATCGCACAGGCCCCACCTACACCCCCTTCTACCACCGTAGTTACCTACACTACTACCCCTGCACCACCGGTAGCTACCACCGTAACGCATAGCACCACCACTACCACTGTGGGCACGCCAGTAGTAAACAATGGTGTAAACGTAAACGTAGGCGTGGGTGTACCCGGCTTCGGTATGAACGTGACCATTAACGATGGTACGGGTGTGTACTACGAAGAGAACACCTCCGTAACCACTACCACCACCACTACTTCCACCAGCACCCCTGCACCAACACCAGTGCCAGCGCAGCCGCCAGTATATGTAATGCCAGGTTACAATGGCCCAGTAGGTTGCCCATGGCCGATGAGCGATGGTGACTTTGCCGGCGCCAAGGCCAGCATACAGAAGCAGCCCTTTAGCGATAGCCAGTATGCCATTGCCCAGCAAATTTTCAATAGCAACTGCCTTACCAGCAGCCAGGTAAAGGAGATTATGCTCATTTTCGACTTTGAGGGTACCCGCTTGGAGTTTGCCAAATTCGCCTACGGCCGCACCTTCGACTTGGGTAACTACTTCAAAGTAAACGATGCCTTTACCTTCTCCTCATCGGTTGATGAGTTGAATGAGTATATTAATGGCTTCCGCAGGTAGTAACTTGAAAGCATAAATTATTGAGGCCGCCCCAAGACAGGGGCGGCCTTTTTTATTGAGTTTGTGTTAGGTTTTCGAATGGTGTGTCACCCTGAGCCTGTCGAAGGGCTCAGGGTGTCACGCTGGTTTCCACGGTTTGTGTTGTAATATGGGGAAAAGACTCGCAATGAGCGGTGTTTCTTGGAACCCCTTCCACCCAATCAATGTTTAAACGTTTTTTACCCGCATCTTTGCACCCGAAATGACCCGCAACGAGAAAATAATACTGGCTATACTAACCATCATCAAGTTTGTGCACATGATGGATTTCATCATCATCATGCCCCTCGGCGATCAGCTCATGGATGCGTTCGATATTACGCCAGCGCAGTTTGGCGCCATTGTAAGCAGCTATGGGTTTAGTGCCGGTATCTTTGGGTTTCTGGGGGCCTTCTTTATCGATAAGTTTGATAGGAAACGAGCACTGGTATATCTTTTTGCAGGCTTTACCATTGGCACTATGGCCTGCGCGTTTGCCCCTACCCACCACTTGCTTATTGCTGCACGCATATTTACCGGCGCCTTCGGGGGCATACTCGGTGCCTTGGTGCTATCTATAGTAGCCGATGTGTTCCCCGTGGAGCGGCGGTCGGCGGCGATGGGTTATGTAATGGGGGCGTTCTCGGCGGCATCGGTATTTGGCGTGCCGTTTGGCTTGTATCTCGCCTCGCTGTATAATTGGCAAGCGCCGTTTATACTATTGGGTGGGGCAAGCATCGCCATTTTCTTTGGCATCATTGCCTTTATGCCGAGCATGACGGGCCACATGGCGAACGCCCAAAAGCGCAGCCCAGTAGAGTTTGTCATCAACATCTTCAACAAGCGCAATCAGCAGCTGGCTTTGCTATTAATGGTGCTGTTAATGTTCGGGCAGTTTAGCATAGTGCCTTTTATCGCACCCTATATGCGCAGCAATATCGGTTTCAGTAAGCTCGACCTGAGCTATATTTATTTGATTGGTGGTGCCATTACGCTCTTCACTTCGCCGCTCTTTGGCCGCTGGTGCGATAGGTATGGCAATGTGCGGATGTTTACCGTTATGGGCCTGCTAGCCCTTATACCCATAGTGGCGATTACCAATCTGCCGCAAGTGCCCATGTATGTGGCGCTGATACCAACTACCTTGTTCTTCATCTTTATTGGGGGCAGGATGATTCCGGCCCTCACCATAATGACCTCAACAGCCATACCACAAAACCGCGGCGGTTTTATGACGGTGGCCACTAGCCTACAGCAAATAGCATCGGCCTCGGCGGCATTTGTAGCTGGGCTCATAATAGTGGAAAACGAAGCCGGCCAACTGGAAAACTATATGTACGTAGGCTTTGTTGCCGTAGCAGCATCGCTAGCCTGCATTGTATTGATACGGTATATTGCACCCGCCCCTATTCAAACAGCACCGCCTGCTGATATTCCGCAGTAAGCGGACATTTAGGCAAAACTATGGCTGATAGTTTTTAATAACAACGTCACCTGCTGCATAACTTAATACGATGTGCCTAGAAGTTATACCTAAACCTCTCACATCAGGGTGCTTTTCTATACCTGCCACATATAAGTAAATGTCACTGTTGCCATCACCATTAAAATCGTGGACAATCAGTTGCGGGAATCCTTCAACGGTACCATAGTTCTTCCAAAGGCTATCTACTGGTTGATGTACGGGCATATCTAGGCTAAGCATTGGGAAACTTTGTTGGACATTTTCTGAACTTAGCTGAAGCAATAAATGAAAATATAGATGAACTCCACCATTGCCAACAAACATTACGCTATCTAAAATGCCGTCCCCATCTAAATCCCAGTTGCCTGAATAATCATGAATTTGTTCCGCATCTCGGTATGTATAGTTTAAGGTAGGATTAGTAAGTTGGAATATTGCTGTATAAGAATTGGTGAGCACTCCCAAGCTGCTTGAATCTTGGGAAACAGCAGTGAAAGAAACTATGCATCCTAAGGCAACTAACAGTATTGCTCTCATACCATTCCTTTCCAGAAAAATACTAAAAATTCAAACGATTTGCCCCCGCCCCTATTCAAACAGCACCGCCTGCTGGTACTCCGCAGTAAACCACGCTTCAAAGCGCTCACGCTGCTCTTGGCTGTATTTGAGGGTGGTGAAAAGTGTATCGATAACTGTTGGTAAAATTGCCTCGATGCTTTCGCGGTCGAAATATAGGCGGCCGGTGCGGCGCACTAAGAAGTCGGCAGGGGTATATACCAGTTCTTCGGTTATAGCATATTCTATTTCAGCCAGCAGTAGCTTCTCGGGCCAAGTGCCTTGCTTGGTTTTGGCATTGGCAATGATGGTTGGGGTATTGCTACCATATTTCTCTACCAGTATGCGGGCATCCAAGCCTTTAAGGCCGGTGGTCTGTTGCACCTCCTCAATAAGCCTACCTATGGCACCTGGGTTGCCCAAGTCGCCACCGCTCAGTTTGATGGTTTCGGTAGTGCAAGGCTGGTATTTCTTCTTTTGTTCGTTGGTAAGTTGCTCTGCCACCAAGTCTACGGTGCGTTCCGCCATCTTACGGAAACCGGTAAGCTTACCGCCCGCAATGGAAATCACCCCGCTCGGGCTTAGGAAAATCTCATCCTTACGGCTCAGCTCCGATGGGTCTTTGCCGTCCTCGTGTATCAACGGGCGCAAGCCTGCCCAGCTCGAGGTAATATCCGCCACAACCAATTGCTGCCCAGGGATGATGGCGTTAATGGCGTTGAGTAGATAGTCCACATCCGCTTTGCTCGTAGTAGGGCTGTCGATGTCGGCTTTATAGTTGGTATCGGTAGTGCCAATGTAGGTCACTTTATCGCGCGGTATGGCAAATATCATCCGCCCACCTGCCACATCAAA
This sequence comes from Sphingobacteriales bacterium, assembly GCA_027483645.1. GTDB lineage: Bacteria > Bacteroidota > Bacteroidia > Chitinophagales > CAIOSU01 > CAIOSU01. The sequence continues at coordinate 128,067 of JAIXUD010000002.1, read as the reverse complement.
GTAGATGGCCTGTTTCAATGGCAACCGCTCATAGGGCACCACAATATGCACACCTTTGGTAAGGTGCAGGCGCTTGCCCTTCAATGAGCCATCGCTCTGGCGAAGCTCATCTACCCATGGGCCGGCGGCGTTCACTATTTTGTGTGCCTTAATCTCGAAAGTACTATCGCCAATTACATCCTCCACCAAAGCCCCTACGGCCTTGTTGTTTTCGTACACAAACTTCTGTGCCTGCACATAGTTGAGTATGGTAGCGCCGCGTTGGCGGGCCGTCTTCAGCACCTCAATGGTGAGGCGGGCATCATCGGTGCGGTATTCTTTATAGAGGCCGCCGCCGCGCACTATATCTGGGCGCAGCATCGGTTCTTGGCTCAGGGTTTGGTCTTTGTCCAGCATTACGCGGCGTTCGCTGCGCTTTACGCCTGCCAGCACATCGTATACGTACAGGCCTACCGAAGTAGAGCTTTTGCCCAGCGAGCCTTTCTCCACTATCGGCAACAGCATATTCTCTGGGTGCACCACATGCGGGGCGTTGCGCCAAATAATGTCGCGCTCGCGGCCCACTTCGCGTACCAGGGCTATTTCAAACTGCTTTAGATAGCGCAGCCCACCGTGTATGAGCTTCGTGCTTCGGCTGCTGGTGCCCGAGGCAAAGTCGTTTTTCTCCACCAAGGCCACGCTCATGCCGCGCGCCACCGCATCTAGCGCAATACCGGCACCGGTAATGCCGCCGCCAATCACTAAAAGGTCGAAGGTTTGTTGCTGAAACTCTTGTAGGGTATGCTCCCGGTTGAGGGATGAAAGGGATAGATGCGCCATGGTTGAGGATAATACCACAAAGGTAGGGCATAACCCGTGGAATGGCTATAGGGGTGGGTGAATATTAGTAATGGTAAAATGATGGGTGTGGAATGGGTTAGTTGGATTATACAGAATTGCCCAAGGTGGGAGTGGAAGGAAACGAGTAACAATGTTATTAAACAATATTAAAACCAAGCCTCCGCGCACCATGACACGTTGCGGGATCTGGGCGTGACGCAGATTCGAACTTCGCACTATACAAATAATAGCTACTCTTCCCCCCAGCCCATCGTGCGTTCCACTGCCTTTTGCCAGCCGCGATATAGTTTAGCGCGTTTGTCGGCCTCCATGGTGGGGGCAAATACCCGGTCAACATGGCGGTTTTGGGCGATGTCGGATTTGGTGTAGAAGCCCATGGCGATGCCAGCTAGGTAGGCCGCGCCTAGGGCAGTGGTTTCTATTACAGCGGGGCGCTCCACCTCAGTATTGAGGATGTCGGCCTGGAACTGCATCAGCAGGTTGTTGGCGCACGCGCCGCCGTCCACGCGCAAGCATTTAAGGGTAATGTTGCCGTCTTGCTCCATGGCGCCCAGCACATCGCGGGTTTGGTAGGCCAGCGATTCTAGCGTGGCGCGTATCAGGTGGCTTTTGCGCGTACCGCGGGTAAGGCCGAAGATGGCACCCTTGGCATACATATCCCAATACGGCGCACCCAGCCCCGCAAAGGCCGGCACCACGTACACGCCATCGGTGTCTTTCTCTTTCAGGGCATAGTATTCGCTATCAGGGGCGCTGTCTATTATTTTCAGTCCATCGCGCAGCCACTGTATGGCCGCCCCAGCGATGAATACGCTACCTTCTAAGGCATATTCCACTTTGCCGTCCAACCCCCAAGCAATGGTGGTAAGCAAGCCGTTTTTGCTGGCTACAAACTCAATGCCCGTATTCATGAGCATAAAGCAGCCCGTGCCGTAGGTGTTTTTGGCAGTGCCCACTTCAAAACAAGCCTGCCCGAAGAGCGCCGCCTGCTGGTCGCCCGCTACGCCACGGATTGGGATGTTGCGGCCAAATAGCTCCGTTTTGGTTTCGCCGAAGTCGCCGCTGCTTTGGCGTACATCGGGCAGCATGTTGGCGGGTACCTTCAGCGCACCCAGCATCTTCTCGTCCCACTTAAGGCTGCGGATGTTGTATAGCAGCGTGCGCGAGGCATTGCTATAGTCGGTAGCATGTACCTGCCCGCCGGTAAGGTTCCATATCAGCCAGCTATCCACCGTGCCGAAGAGCAGCTTGCCCTCGTTGGCCAGTTGGCGCGCGCCTTTTACGTTGTCCAGTATCCAGTTAATCTTCGTGCCGCTGAAGTACGAGTCCAGCACCAAGCCTGTCTGTTCTTTTACATAAGGCTCCAGCCCGTCGGCCTTTAGTTGTTGGCAAAGCGGTGCGGTGCGCTTATCTTGCCACACTATGGCGTTATAGATGGCCTTGCCGGTCTCTTTGTTCCACACCACCGTGGTTTCGCGCTGGTTGGTAATGCCGATGGCCTCTACGTCTTCGGCGGTTATCTGTGCGGTTTCCAGCACCTCTTTGGATACCTGTAGCTGGCTTTCCCAAATCTCTTGCGGGTTGTGCTCCACCCAGCCACTCTTGGGGAAAATCTGGGTAAACTCCCGTTGCGCCACGGCTTTGATGGCACCTTGTTGATCAAACAAAATAGCGCGCGAACTGGTGGTACCTTGGTCGAGGGCGAGGATATATTTAGAGGTCATGGTAGTTGCTTAGCGGAATCTTTGTAAATTTCGGATGCCCGAAAGGGCAGATAAAACTAGAATATTTCGGGCAGATGAAGAAAGTAAAGATTATAGAAGTGCGCTCGGAGCTGGGTGCGGGTACCCGTGGCGCCAGCATGGGGCCCGATGCCATACGCATTGCCGCGCTCGATTACCGCAGCCCGTTCTTTAAGCAATTTGAGGTAGTAGCCGTGCCCGACGAGAACTACCTGCTTTGGGAACCTGAGGAAACCCCCTTTGCCAAGCGTATCCGTGGCATAAGCACCATGTACGAGCGCATGGCCGAAACCGTGAAAGAAACGCTGCTGGAGGGCTCGTTCCCCATCATCCTTACGGGCGACCATAGCTCTGCCGGTGGTCTCATTGCTGGCGTGCGCAAGGCCTACCCCAAGAAAAAGATTGGCGTAATATGGATAGATGCCCATGCCGATATGCACACGCCCTACACCACGCCCAGTGGCAACGTACACGGCATGCCGCTGGCGGCCCTGCTGGGTTTTGATAACCGCGAGCAACTGGTAAACACCCCCAGCCCCCAAGCCATTGAGCACTGGGAAAAGCTAAAAAGCGCCTCGGGCGTGGTGCCCGCCATCAGGCCCGAACACCTGGTTTTTATTGGCATTCGCGATACCGAGCCGCAGGAGAACTCTCTTATCGCTAAGCACAAAATCAAAAAGATAACCGTAAAAGACCTCAAGAAGCACGGGGTGGAAAAGGTAACCCTGCAAGTGTTTAAGCACCTAAAGGCTTGTGATATGATTTACATTTCGCTGGATATGGATAGCATAGACCCGAAGGTGAGCAAAGGCACCGGCACCCCAGTGCCCAACGGCATCAGCGAGCGCGACCTAAAGCAACTGATACTGAACCTGGTGGAAGCGGATAAGGTGTGCGCCTTTGAAGTAACGGAAGTAAACCCCACGCTCGACAAGGAAAACCGCATGGCTGAAACGGCTTTCGAGATACTGCAAATAGTGGTAAACGAGCTCACCGCGGAGTGATGAACGGCCCACGAAGCCACTCACTTCACATACTTCGACCTGTGCCCCCACTTTAGGTAGGCAAACATCACCAAATCGAACCAAAAGTGGGCAGTAATGGCACTGAACAGCCCCACCCGCTCCATCAGGTAGCCTAGGCCTGCGCTTATCAAAATCATCAGCAGCCCATACACCGTAGTGGTTACGTCGCTTATGCTGAGGTAGCCATGCAGGGCGATAAAGATGATGGCCGTAATCCACACTCCCAGCCAAGGCTGTATGCCCCCGCGGAAAAGCAACTCTTCGCCCACGCCGGCGCAGAAGGAATAGAACACTATCTCGGGCAATGACGGGTTGAGCTCGGTAATGAACTTCTGGAAGTAGCTCCTGCTTTCGGTAAACCACTCGGTGCGAATCAGCGCTAGGGCCAGCACCGCCGTTGCCACGCCAAAGATGGTGCCTTGCAGCAACTGCTGCCCCATGGCCAGCCCGCTAGTGGCAATCTCGCCTAGCGATACCCCGTGGGCAAACACCATCAACGCCAGCCCTATGCCCCCTAAGCCCACCAAAGTGAGCCCACTAAGCGCAAATAACTGTAACCGGGTAATTTTCATTACTGCAAAGGTAAGGTTTGGTTGGGTAGCTTGCCTCGCCTTGGGCGAGGGTTATTGGTTAATTGGGTTGCAATATGTAAGCTCCTCACCCTTTTTCAGGGGGAGGTTGGGAGGGGGTTGATGCGACGGGTAGAAACTTAAGTAATTAAGGAAAAATGGATGCGAGAGATGAATTACTTCTCCACTACTACTATATATCAGCAATCCAATAAGAATTACTGTGCTACCAGCACCTTTTTAAATGCAGTAGTATTACCAGTTTCAACCTTTACCACATACATGCCATTTGCCAGCGATGGGGTTACATCAATCTGCCCATTTGCAATGGTATGGGGTTGCGCATAAACTACACGGCCCAGCATATCCAGCATTACCACTTGCGCCTGCCCAAAGGGTTGGCTTAGGCCAATGGCAAAGGCACCTGCGGTAGGGTTAGGATAAATGTTGATGCTACTGTTAGCAACATCGTTAATGCCGCTTGGGTTGGCAAAAGTCACCTTTACTGATTTGGATATGCCGCAATCGCCATTGTTGGTTACCGTAACACGATAGGTGTATTCATCTACCAAGGTTTCGCAAACCTCAATGCTGTTGCTGGTTTCGCCAGTGCTCCATGCAAAGGTTGACCCACCAGTTGCGGTTAAGGTTACACAACCGCCCGGGGTAATAGTGGTATCGTTGGGGGTAATGGCAATGTTTGGCGTTTCGATAACCGTAATGGGGATGGATACACAGTTGTTGGTACCGCAACCGCTGCTGGCCCTTACTTGGTAAGTGGTGCTTACCGTAGGCGACACATTGATGCTGCTGCCGGTACCGGCGGCATTCAAACCACAAATATCCGCAAACCACTCCCACTGGGCACCCGAGGCTAGCTGGCCACCTGTGATACTGAGATCGGTATTAGTGCCCGAACAAATAGTGCTGGAAACTGCATTAATGGCAGTAGGTGGTACCGAGCTAGTGCCCATGGTAACGGTAATGCTTAGGCAACTGGTATTGCCGCAGCCTTCGCCCCTGGCAAAGTATTGGGTAGTGGTACTGGGCGATACGGTAATGGTTCTGCCAGTGCCTACCAGTGCGGTACCGCATGCGCCGGCATACCAAGCCCACCGGCTGCCGGTACCTGCATCGCCGCCGTTAACGGTAAGCACCACCCCTTGGCCTGGGCATGATACCACGCTACTGCCGTTTGGGGTAATGCTGGTAGGGTCGGTAATTTGGGCTAGGCACCAAGCATTGCTGATGGTATTGCGAATGAAACCTGCTGGCAGCGGGCCTAAACCCAAATTTAAATTTACGCTACCACCTAGGTGACAATAGCTCATAATAGTACCTACCTTCGGCCTATCGGGGCCGTTATAGCAGTTTCCCTCAACGGTATAGCAGGTATCAATAGGGCCGCCTGGCCAATTGCAGGAGTGGGTATGCTCTGAGCCTAGGTTGTGGCCCAGCTCATGTGTTACAACATTAATCGACCATGAGTAGGTAGGCAAATTGGCAAAGGTATTGTCTAAGTTAGAGGTGCCGTAACCATAGCCGTTGCAAAGGCCATCAAGGGCGGCAATGCCGCCCGCATCGGTCCAAGGGGCATTTAATGTTACATAATGCGCCAAATCACCATTTACTGAAAGGTTGTTGTCGGCAAAATCATACAGCGTATTTTCTGCCAAGTCGTAGTTATAGTATTGGTCGATGCTCGTGTTTACGAACAGCTCCGACATTCTTAGGCTTATCTGGTCGTTGGCATACACTTGGCTCACTACATTAAATAGGCCCGTAACCCATTGCGTGGTAGTGGTAAGGTTGCTGTTCTTTTCCTCATAAACCCTAAAGCCCGCCTCTACATAAATACTTACGCAGTTGCTTGTGCCACCGCGCTTACCGCTTTCAATTTGCGCTTCGGTAATGGCCACGTGCTCGGCATCCTTATAACCGCACAAAAATGGCGACTTAGCTTTCAAGCTGGCATCATTGTATAGTATATGGGTGGTGCCAGTAGCCCCTAAGCGGCCCAGTACATAGTTACCAGTACCGAAAGAGATTACGCCCATCCACTCCTCATTCAATATGCTTATGGCCACTAAACCTTTCCGCCCATCTTCAAAGGTACCTTGATAATGCAAGCCAGGAAAAACATCGACAACCTCTTTCTTGCCTGCTGCGTTATTGGTGGTAACGGTGAAGCCCTTCGTTGCTGGCTCGTAAGCGGTAAGGGCGATGTTCCAGGTACTGCCATCAGGTGCGGGCAGGGCAATTTTAAGGTTGGTAGGTCGGTCTTGCAGTAACTTTGCCCATAGGGCCTTATTGGGTTCCAATACTATGCGCTCATCCACTAGCTGCGCAACAGCATCGGCCATGGGTTGAGTGCTAGGTAGCAGTACTGGGAGATATTGATTGGTTTGTGCCGAGGCGGTTAATGTAAGCGATATCGCCAAACACAACAAAGAAAAGCGAATGAAATTCAACATTAGGCTGCCATTTTGTGGTAAATATACTTCAAAGAGTTAAGTAAGGCAATATGCCTTAAGTGAACCGGTGGAAATGGCTGATTGGTCAACTTGCGTCTATTTGGATCCGCCCTCGCTCAATCCCAAACCCTTCCCTCCAAAAAACTTTTCCCCCTAAAAACCAACAACTTACCTTTCCACAATAAAATAAACGAAGTTTATATTTTGCGGAAATGAAACCGGGTGATAACTTAGTATTTATCGTTGCCAAGGTGTTGGCGGTAATAGTGGTGGCCTACGTGGGGGTGCAATGCCCCGAGCGGTGAACCCGAGGTTCAAGCCTAAGCAAAAAACAAGGGAGCGGGCAGGGGTGAGGGCCACAACACACAGGCCAAAAAATAGTATATTTACTTCATGCTCGCCATTATAGAAACCCCAAGCGGACAAGTCCGCATTAACCTTAATGAGCCGCTGGATATTTCCATGCCGCTGCGGCCGGGTGCGAAAGGGGCTAATGCTTGGTGGGCCAAGCCTTTTAGTGCCGAGCCGGTGGTGATGGGCGATTTTGTGGGCAGCGTGGCGCGCGGCGGGCCAGTCAACTTTTTGGATGTGCGCATCAACCCGCACGGCAACGGCACCCATACCGAGTGTGTGGGCCACATCAGCATTGAGCCGTACACCATCAACCAAGCGCTGAAGCGGTTCTTTTTTACGGCGGAGCTCATCAGCATTTACCCCGTGCGGTTGGATAATGGCGACTGCGTAATATACCGCGAGCAGATTGAAAAGAAGCTGAACGGCAAACGCCCTGAGGCACTCATACTGCGCACCCTACCCAACGATGGCCTAAAGAAACTAATGCAATATAGCGGCACCAACCCTGCCTATCTGCACCACGATGCGCTGGGTTATTTGGCGGATATAGGCGTGCAGCACTTCCTGCTCGATTTGCCGTCGGTAGACCGGGAGCAGGATGAGGGTAAGTTGAAAGGGCACCACGCATTTTGGCGCTACCCCGGCCCCAAGGTACGGCTGCAGGCCACCATTACTGAGCTAATCTATGCTGATGGAGCCATCCTCGATGGGGCGTATATGCTGAATTTGCAGATAGCCAGTTTTGAGATTGACGCTAGCCCGAGTAAGCCGGTGTTGTATAAAATCGGGTAGCTTATCTTATCTGAATTAGGATTCGTCAGATTTATGGGAAAAAAGGATTAAAATAACTTATGGTATGCGCCAATAATCCAATTAATCCTTTAATCTGATGCATCCAAATTCAGATAAAAAACCCTACTGTAGCCCTCACCACACTAGCCGAAGGCTCGGGTAGCGAACGCTCTGCCCATGGGTGTTTGGCACCAAAGGCATGGTCGCCGCCTGGGATTGGCAGTAGCGAGGCATGCGGGTTGAGTGAAGTCAGTTTTTCACCTGCGGCAAAGGGTACTACCACGTCGTTATCGCCGTGCACTATAAGTGTGGGGATGCTAAGCCTTTCCATAGCCGCGGGTATATCTAGGCGGGTTTGGTTGGCATAGAAGTTCTCGTAGCTACTGTAGTACATGGGCATTTGCTGCTTGGTGCGGCTATTGTCGATGTACATTACGCCGTCTTTTTTCCATTGAGCTACTACTTCTGGCTCCCAAAAGCGGCCAAACTCCGCCACCGACGCCCAGGTGGCCAGCAACTTTATGCGCGGGTCTTCACCAGCTTTAAGGATGCTAATACCCCCGCCACGGCTGTGGCCTAGCAGGTAGACCCGCAGCGGGTCAATTTCGGTGGAGAGGTTGCGGTCGCTCAGCGTCCAATCGATAACGGTGCCTAGGTCGTCCAGCTCTATGGAAAAGTTGTTGTGCCCGAAGGCTTCCAAGTCGGCAAAGTCTAGCGGCTGCTCGGGTGTGGTGCCGTTGTGGCTAAAGTTAAACTTGATGAACACAAAGCCCGCTTGGGCAAAGGTTTCGGCCACTAGGTTAAAGTGGCCCCAGTCTTTAAAGCCCTTGAAGCCATGCGAAAACACTACCACAGGTTTCGGTCGGCCGGTTTCTTGGTAGGTGGCATCCACCAATATGGGTTTGCCGTGAAGGCCTTGCAGGGTAATGTTTCCGGTTTTGCGCATAGTATTTGCAAAATATGATAAACCACTCATTGCACCTAGCTTAAGGTTAGCCAAGCCATTAGAATCACGGAAAAATATTTAGAGGCCCGCGGTTAAATAGGCAAATCGGATTGTTTGGGCTACCTTTACAGAAGCATTAAATTTCGGTATTCATGGCAGTTAAACTGCACGACATAAAAGGGCCCATAGCAGCGGAACTCGATGTATTCGAGGAGAAGTTCAGGCTCGCCATGAAAAGCCATGTACCGATGCTCGACCGAGTAACGCACTACATTGTGCAACGCAAGGGCAAACAGATGCGCCCCATGTTTGTGCTGCTCAGCGCCAAACTGCATGGCCAAGTAACCGAGAAAACCTACAACGCCGCCGCCCTTATCGAACTGTTGCACACCGCTACCCTAGTGCATGATGACGTGGTGGACGATAGCCACAAGCGCCGCGGCTTTTTCAGTATCAATGCCCTTTGGAAAAATAAAGTAGCCGTATTGGTGGGCGATTATTTGCTGAGCAAAGGCCTGCTGATTTCGCTGGATAACGACCACTTCGACCTATTGAAGATCATGGCCGTAACCGTGCGCGAAATGAGCGAAGGCGAGCTGTTGCAAATGGAGAAAGCCCGCAAGCTGGATATAAAGGAGGATGTGTACTTCAATATCATCCGCCAGAAAACCGCCACACTCATTGCTTCTGCTTGTGCATGTGGCGCGGCATCAACTACCGATGATAAGGCGGCCATTGAAAAAATACGTTTGTTTGGCGAGAAGGTTGGCGTTGCTTTCCAGATAAAGGATGACCTATTTGATTACGGCAGCCACGAAATCGGCAAGCCCAAAGGCATCGACATCAAGGAGCGCAAAATGACCCTGCCGCTTATTTACGCCCTCAACAAAGCCAACCGTGCCGATAAGCGCCGCATCATCAACATCGTGAAAAACGAGAACCACCTGCCCCGTAAGGTGGATGAGGTAATACAGTACGTGCGCGACAGTGGCGGTATTGAGTACACCGAGCGCATTATGGAAGAATACAAGCAGCAGGCACTCGCCATCCTTCTCACCTATCCGCCCAGCGATGTGCGCGACAGCTTGGTAGAGTTGATACGGTTTACTACGGAAAGGAAGATATAGAATCTACGATTCGAAGGGTTCACCATCACACATAGGGAATGCAGCGCAATAGCAAAGGTCTAATATAAAGCTTACCCCCTTACCTCCCCGCCAAACCCCTTAACTGCTCCCATCTTTCGTGCTCTTTTTCGATAAAGTGCGTGTCTTTGCTTAATAAGTCGTAGGCTATTTTGGCGGCTTGTTGGGCGGCCGGTTGGTTGCCTTTTAAGGTGTTCAGCAAGGCCAATTCCTCGTATACATACGCATCTTGTGGCAATTCCCTTTCATCATAATCGGCCACGAGCTGCTGTTGCATCATTAGCGCTTCGTCAATGTTGCCTAAGGAGCGGTTGGCGCGTGCCACACACCATTTGGCTATCAATATATTGGCAATGGGGCTCTTGTTTATGGTTCGGTACACCCATGCCCGCTCAAAAAGGTTGAGGGCTTTTACAAAGTTACCTTGGTCATGGTAGGTCCAGCCGAGGTTATTGTATAAGCTACCCAGCCACTGCATCGCCGAAGGGTCGATGGCGGTTTCGGCATAGCGTATGGCGGTATCATTCCATTGTATTTGCAGGATAGGCTCAGTTTCGGCAATGGCCATCATGTGTGCCGCATCCACGGCATAGTAGTCCAGTTCTTCCCTTTTCGCCAGTTTCCAAGCTTGTAGAAATTGCTCTTTCGCCTCTTCTTTTTTGCCAGCGCTGTTGTAAGCACGGCCTTTCTCTAATAGATACCTTACTTGCACCACGGGATAAACCAAAGGCAATTGCTCCACTTCCTTGAGGGTGCGGTGCGCTTCGTCGAACATTTTGCGCAGGCTGTAGGTGCGGGCTATTTGCGTAAGCAGTTGGCCTTGGTACGAAATATTGCCCTGCTCAATGGCCTCGGGCAGCAGTTTGCGGAATTTTTGTTCAGTAGCAGCGGGGTTATTATAGTCCCAAAGCTTATTGATGTCGGGCATTGCAGCGGTAGATGGGATGTTCATGGCGGGCTTATTTATACCTAATATAAGCAAAAATTAAATAAAAAAAGCCCCAACTTTCGTCGAGGCTTCATATCTATTTAATTAATCCTTCTAAATTACTCGATAACGGCACTAATGCCACGATCGGTAAGGGCGGTTTTCATAGGGTACAGCTTTTCAAAATCGCCGTGGAAAACCGATGCTTTACCTTTAAAGTGCACTATCATGGCGCACTGTTCGGCTTGCTCTTCGCTATGGTTACAAATATCCACCAGCGAGTCAATCACGTGGTCGAAGGTGTTTACATCATCATTGTACACCATCAAAATCTTCTGCTCCACTAAGGTTTCTACCAGCTCAACTTGTTCTCTGGTAAGTACGTCTTCTTGGGTTTGATATTTGGCCATGTTGCTAAATGTTTAAACTAAATTACTGAAACGTTTTGGAAAAAACCAAAAGGATTTTTAAGAATCTGTTAAGTATTTGCTAGCATTAAAACAGAATGGTAACTACAAACAGTTCCAAAGTTCTCAAAATAGATTTCTATAATTGATGACAACGGATTTAGTGACGTTGGGGTGCATATCTTCAATTAACACGCTCAACAATAGAACCTTTTACCTCCTAAACTTATTACTACTTTATAGTTTATCGTTGTATCTTAGTAACTTATACTTCCCAAAACAGCTTGCCCCATGGAAAATAGCACCCAAACCCGCTCGTTCGCAACCAGTCCGAATACTGAAAACGTTGATATACAACGCATCTTTCAAGCGCAACAGGCTAACAAGCAAAACATAAAAAATACTACCCCTACTGAGCGCAAGAAGAAGCTGAAGGCGTTGAAAGACCTTATCTTCAAGCGCCAAGAGGATATTCGCGCGGCGTTGTTGGCCGATTTCCGTAAGCCCATTGCTGAAACGGATATGACGGAAATATACCCGGTACTTACGGAGCTTCGCCATGCTATTGACCATGTAAGCGAGTGGGTGCGCCCATTGCCAGTGGAAACCCCGATTTCGTTTATCGGATCAACCGCCAAGGTTATTTATGAGCCTAAGGGAGTTACCTTGATTATATCGCCGTGGAACTACCCTTTCAACCTTTGCTTGATTCCCTTGATTTCGGCTATTGCAGCGGGCAACACCGCTATACTGAAACCATCGGAATACACCCCAAATACCTCCAAGCTGGTAAAGAGCATGATGGCCGAGCTATTTAAAGAAAACGAAGTAGCGGTGGTAGAGGGCGACCATCGCACGAGCAGCGAGTTATTGAAACTAAAATTTGACCACATATTTTTTACCGGTAGCCCACAAGTAGGCAAAGTAATAATGCGTGCCGCTGCCGAAAACCTTACCAGTGTAACGCTGGAGTTGGGCGGAAAATCGCCCGTGATAGTGGACGAGACGGCCAACATTGCCAAAGCAGCCCGGCGCATAGCTTGGGGCAAGTTTATGAACAACGGCCAAACCTGCGTAGCACCCGATTACCTGTATGTACACGAGAGCAAGTACACCCAGTTTATTGATGAGCTGAAAAAGAGCCTCGACCACTTCTATGGTGCCGATGCTGCCAGCAAACAACAAACTGCCGACTATGCCCGCATAGTGAACGCCCGCCACCACGACCGCCTAAAGCAGATATTGGAAAACGCCATTGAAAACGGCGGCAACCTAGCCTGTGGCGGACAAGTAGATGATAAAGAAAACTACATTGCCCCTACGGTGATTACCGACGTATCGCATGATGCTAAAATCATGCAAGACGAAATCTTCGGGCCGATATTGCCAGTATTTAAGTACAGCAACCTAGATGAGCCGCTAGCGGTTATCAATGCCAAAGAGAAACCATTGGCGCTGTATATTTTCAGCACTCGTGAGAAAAACATCAACAAGGTATTGAACAATACTTCTGCTGGTGGTACCGCTATCAATGATGTGGTAACCCATGTGGGGCACCCGAACCTGCCTTTTGGTGGCGTAAACAATAGCGGCATCGGCAATGCACATGCATTCTGGGGCTTTAAGGCATTCTCTCATGAGCGTGCAGTGTTGCGCCAGCCATCATGGTTCACCTCTGCTGAGGGCATGTTCCCGCCTTACAATGGCATGGTGAAGAAACTGATAGATTTTACCTTAAGGTACCTTTAACATTATTATGAAAGAGGGTATGTTGAATGTGGCCAAGTGGCCGTTGTTACTGTTATTGGCAACTGTAGTTTTCATAACATCGTGTAGCAAAGAAGCGCGTAAGGTTGACAAAAACGATGGTACCGAAAACCCTATAGAACGAAAGCTCATAGTTGAAGTAACCCACCGCTACAACAACTATGAAGATAGTGTGTTGCCCGGCGCGGTAATAGCTTTCTATGAAAGTTTTGACGACGAGCAAAGTGAGCGATACTATCGCCGCGATACCACGGATTTCAATGGTGAAATCATCTTCAACAATATGGCTGCTGGCGAGTTTAGGGTGGTGATGACCCACAAAGATTTTGGCCAAAAGAAGTTTATGATTGACGTACCCGTGGATGCCGTAGCTGGGTATGAGTATTACTACTTCTAAATGGAGAAAGGGATTGGACTGCAGCTTTTCTTAAAAGATGCCAGCAGCTACGCCTAAAGTAGCCATTACTTTTTCTTCGCCAGCGCGCAGTTCTTCAAATCGCACATTTACGGTTTCGCCGATGGCGGCTTTGTAGGCCATTTCTAAGTATAGGTCGGAGTGTTGCTGTTTCACTTTACCGCAGTCGTTGTAAAAGGTGCCCATTGAAAGCTCTTCCATAATGTCCGAAATCACTTTAAAGCGAGCGGCACAGCGGCTCTCGGCAATGTTGCCCAACAGTACTCTATCCAAAAACCTATCTTCTCTGCCGGAACGGTTTAGCCAGTTGAGCTGTTTTAGATATAGGTTCTGTGGCGATTCCGGTATCAATAGCACACCAGTGGCTTGCATTCGTTCGCATAGCTCCCTAAAAATGGTCATAGAACCGAGGGCTATTTGTGCCAAAGGGGTTACGGCAAAAGCCTTATCAGGAAATTTGCCAATTATGGACAAAGCATATTCAGCAGCTTTGCGCTCGTAATCGGCATGTTCTTGTAAAAAATGGGTAAGATTGAAGCCAGTATTGCTAGCAATAGGCTCAGTGGATAGGAGGTTTCCTTGTATATTTACCATAAAAAAATGGTGGCCCTTTAAGCCTTGTAGTAGCGGTGCAGTTTAAAGATAAGCAACTTAATTATCAAATTAATATTTTTGTACGCATTTAATACTACGTAGTTACTAGTAAGTTAACATTAGCTATTATGAATAAGGAATTGGAAGAACTACGGCAGAACTACATGAAGCATGAATTTACCGAAGGCATTGCTTTAGAGTCGCCTATCGCGCAGTTCAAAGTATGGTTTGAGGAGGCAGCCGGTTCAGGCAACATTGAGCCTAATGCCATGGCTTTGGCAACTGCCACGCCAGAAGGGCGGCCTTCGGTAAGGATGGTGTTGCTAAAAGGGTTCTCGGCTGAGCATGGCTTTGTTTTCTATACCAACTACCAGAGCCGCAAGGGGCATGATTTGTCAATCAATTCATCTGCTGCCTTGCTGTTTTGGTGGCCTGAGTTGGAAAGGCAAATACGAATTGAGGGCAACGTGATAGTAGCCCCCACTGAAATATCGGATGCCTACTTCCGTAACCGCCCAGCCGAAAGCAGGCTTGGGGCAGCAGCATCACCACAGAGTCAAATAATAGCATCAAGGGAAGCTTTGGAGGAGCGTTTCCAAAAACTACAAGAGGAGTTTCCGTACGGTAACATTGCCCGGCCAGAGCATTGGGGCGGCTATATGTTGCAGCCAAATTACTTTGAGTTTTGGCAAGGCCGTAGCAGCCGCTTACACGACCGTATAGCCTATACGCCACTAAATGACAACAACTGGTTGAGGCAACGATTGGCACCTTGATTATGAATGAGTGCGATGATGGTCGGATGGCTAGGTGGGATGGGAAATAACAATCACTTTATCCCCCCATAATGCAGCAGGGCCGCCCACTGGGCAGCCCTGCAAAAACAGCTAATAGTTGGTTAGCGTTTATTACTTGAGAATGGTCACACTACCTTTTTTGTATCCTTCTTGTCCATCGAGGTACATAGCCTTTACTTGAAACACATACACCCCAGGAGGCATTGCTGTTCCTTTGAATGTACCATCCCAGCCAACGGTAGGGTCGGTGGTTTCAAACATCTTCTCGCCCCAACGGTCGAACACTTGGAAAAGTACCTCATCGAAACCGTATCCATATACTTGGAAAACATCGTTCAATCCGTCGCCATTTGGTGTAAAGGCATTCGGAACATACAGCACCCTGTCATACAAGTCAACAATTACCCTTACCTGAGCCTCGGCATCGCAACCTTGGTCATCGGCAATGCGAACCGTAAACACCTGCACCGCTTCTGTTAGCGGGCCAGCTTCTGGGTCGGCGCACTCCACACAGCTCAAGTTTTCCGAAGGGGTCCACTCGTATATCGGTGTACCGATAACGCCACTACCAGGAGTAGCCTCCAGTTGTACGCTTTCGCCAAACTTCACGGTATCAGCACTAGCAGTTAGTGACACAAACAATTGCGACGGGCTAGTCAAGGTTTCGTTCAATGTCACCGAGCAGTTGTTTGCATCCGTTACCGTCACGCTATAGCTGCCTTGGTTCAGGCCTGTTGCATCAGAAGTGTTAAGGGTATTGCTATGCGACCATGTGTAGGTTATTACACCGGTTCCGCCAGTTGCGCTTACGGTTACGCTACCATCGGTGGTATCGAAACAGCGAGGATCAACCCCTGCTACGGTAGCGATAAACTCCGGCGCATTGGCCACATTTACGGTTGCTGTTGCTGAGCAGCCCGTTGCATCCGTCACAGTTACGCCATAAGGCCCTGCGGGCAGGTTGCTTGCAGTAGCAGTGCTTTGTGCTGGTGTGCTGTTCCATTGGTAGGTAACAGCCCCAGTAGCGCCTTGTACGCTCACAGTTGCAGAGCCAGTAGGAGTATTGTAGCAACTTACCCCAGTGGTGGTAGGCGTAAGCGTTACGTTGCCTGGGGGGTTAATTGTATAGGTCTCGGTTGCAGTGCAACTGTTGGCATCGGTAACTACCACTGTGTAAGTGCCAGAGCCTAAGTTGGTAAGGGAGGTGCCGGTTTGGGAAATTCCAGGCCAAGTACATACAGACGGACCAGTGCCACCACTTATTACCAAGTTGATAGAGCCGGTGTTCCCGCTGGCACAAGTAATTGGCACCACGGTTTCGGTAATGGCTAAGGCAGTAGGTTGGGTAATCAAAACGCTATCCCTGCGGGTACAACTGCGTAGGTCGGTAACGGTTACCACTGCCCAGCCGCTAGCGCGGTTAGGTGAGGTAGCGTTGATGCCACCGCCCGCGTTCCAAGAGTAGTTGTAGGGCAATGAGCCACCACCTGCTACCACGGTCGCGCTGCCGTTGGTGCCATTGGCACAGCTTACATTGGTACCCGTTACATTGGTAGTAAGCGCAGTGGGTTGCAGCACTGTGGCGTTGGCATTGGCGGTACAGCCATTCCTGTCGCGTACGGTAATGGTATATGGCCCGGCGGCTAGGCTACCAATTACATTTGATGGGGCATAAGTAGTGGCGTTGCGGCTATACTCATAGGGCAGGCTTGCACCCGTTGCAGTGGCGGTAATAAAGCCATCCGCCGCACCAAAACAGTTAGCACTATCTTGCACCACTGTGATGCCCAATGCAGTAGGTTGCAATACATTAATGCTTGCAGTGGCAAAACAGCCAGCTATATCCTCTACCCTAATGGTATAGTTGTTTACGGTAAGGCCCGTAAAGGTACCCGAAGGTTGGAAGGTAGCACCGCCATCAATACTGTATTGCAGCGCACCGCTGCCACCGCTTCCTACCGCTATTACTTGGCCGTCGTTGCCTCCGTTACAGTTTACACTATCTTGCGTAAGAGTAAGGGTAACCACCGCCGCAGGTTGCACGGTTACGGTAGTAGTTGCGGTACAACCGTTGCCATCGCGCACATCTAGGGTATAGGTGTTTGCGGTAAGGTTGGCGAAATTGCTCGATGCCTGGTAAGCACCACTATTGATGCGGTATTCATAAGGTAAGCTACCACCTACTGCTGCGGCGTTAATCTGCCCATCGTTATTGCTGTTGCAACTGATGTCGATAGCGGTACCCGTTACCGATAGGGCCGCAGGCTGCAACACGGTAGTAGAAGCGGTAATGGTACAACCATTGCCATCGCGAACAGTGATGGTATAAGGCCCAGCGGTAAGGTTACCGAAAGTGTTAGATGGCTGATATGCCCCGCCATTCCTAAATTCAAATACGCCCGTACCGCCACCAGCGGTTGCGGTAATGCTGCCATCGGCGCCACCGTTACATTCCACGCTATCTTGCGCTACGGTTAAGGTAAGCGCAACGGGTTGCACAATGTTTCCGGTAGCGGTAATGGTACAGCCATTGCCATCCCTTACGGTTGCGGTATATGGCCCTGCTGGCATTCCCGTAAAGATGTTATTAGCCTGAAAGTTGGTACCATCAATGCTGTATTGGTAAGCTGGTGAGCCACCGCCAGCGGTAATCTCGATACCACCGCCAACACCACCGGCACAACTTGCCGGGTCAGGAGCTACAGAAATGGTCAAGGCTGTTGGTTGCAATACCGAAACAGCAACAGTAGCTGGGCAACCGTATAAATCGGTTACTGCCAAGTTATAGTTATTGGCAGAAAGGCCGCCAAAAACATTGGATGGTTGCGCAACACCGCCATTAAGCGTATAGCTATAAGGTAATGAACCACCAGTAGCCGTCAAGGTTATGCTACCATCAGCATTACCGTTACACTCCACGCTATCTTGTACGCCCGTAAGTGACAATGCCAATGGCTCCCTTACGGTGATGGTGGCCGTATTGGTGCAAAGGCTAGCGTCCCTAACGGTGATGGTATAAGGCCCAGCGGTTAACCCATTGAACACATTGGAAGGCTGCCAAGATGTGCCGCCGTTGTTGCTATACTCTAGTGGTATAGCACCGCCGGTGGCAGTTACGGTTATTTGGCCGTCGGCACCGCCATTACAATTTACACTATCAGCAACAAGACTCACGCTAATGGTGATTGCGTTCTGCACCGTTGCGGTTACTGATTCGTTACAGCCGTTGTTATCTACAATGTTAATGGTATAGGTATTTGCCGCTAGGCCAGTAAACACATTGCTGGCTTGGGCAGTACCGCCATTCAAATCATAGACATAGGGCGATGAGCCGCCGGTAGCCGTTACAGTTATTTCGCCATTGCTGCCGCCGCCGCAGCTTATGTCTACTACTGTTGTGGTAGCACCCAAATCGGCGGGTTGCAATACATTGATGGTACCAGTTGCCTGACAGTTATTAAAATCTTCAACTGTAATGGTATAGTTGCCCGCCGCAAGGTTGGGGAACACGTTGGACGTTTGGAACGCAACCCCATCAATGCTATACTCGTAGCCCGATGAGCCGCCACCAGCGGTAACGGTGATGCTGCCATCGCTAGCACCAAAGCACTCCACACTGTCCTGTACCAATGCCAAGGTTAGCGCTGCTGGCGCAAGCACGGTAATGGTTGTAGTAGCTGTGCAATTGTTCACATCTTCCACAGTAAGGGTATATGGCCCCGCCGCTAAACCTGTAAACGAATTGCTTGTTTGGAAAGTTACCCCATTAATACTATACTCATAAGGGGCAAGGCCGCCGTTGGCAAATACATTAATCTCCCCATCACTGGCACCGTTACAATTTACGCTATCCTGCACCGCAGTGGCAGTTAGCAAAGCTGGTTGGGTTACGTTGATGATGGCCGAAGCAATACAATTGTTTTGGTCTCTAACCCTTACGGTATAGTTACCTGGGTTCAACCCGGTAAACGTGTTACTTACTTGGTAAGTGCCAGAGTTGTTGAGGTCGTACTGATAAATGCCGTTACCGCCGCCAGCTGTGGCCACAATCTGGCCCGAGCCTGCACCACCGCAGTTGGAACCACCAGCCGCCAAAGAAACGTTAATGGGTGCTGGTTCCCGCACGGTTACCGTGGTGGTTTGGGTACATAGGTTAATATCTCGAACGGTGATAGTATATACACCCGCTGGTACGCCTGTAAATAATGGCGAGGGTTGGAAAACACTACCGTCCCTGCTGTATTCATATCCATTCGATCCACCACCGGCTGTTACCGTTATAGTACCATCGCTAGCCCCGTTGCAGTTGGCGCTATCTTGCACCGCCGATACGGTAAGTGCCGCGGGTTGAGCAACAATAACCGGCCTACTCACGCTGCAGCCACGGCTATCGCGAACGGCAGCATTGGCATAGTTACCTGCTGGCACACCCAAGAAAACACTGCTAGGTTGGTAGCCTGACCCTAAGCTGTACTCATAAGTGCCACTACCACCTGCTACATCAAATATTACGGTACCATCGCTGCCGCCAAAGCAGCTCACGCTATCTACAATTACACTGTTTACTACAACAGCGCTTGGCTGTAGAACAGTACCCACCGCTGTAGCCGCACAGCCGCTACCATCCCTTACACCAATAGTGTAAGGCCCTGCCACAAGATTGGGGAATATGTTGGTAGCACTATAGGCACCACCATTAATGTTGAAAGTGTAGCCTGCCGTGCCACCATTTACCGTTGCATTAATGGTACCCGTGTTACCCCCAAAACAAAGGGCACTATCCACTACCAAGGTAAGTGGTATAGGTTGGGTAGGCAATACTTGAATACTATCAAGCGCAAAACAGCCGCCACCATCGAAAACCCTGATGACATACGTAGCAGCAGGTAAGTTGTTGAATACGCCAGAAGCTACTAATGGGCCGCCATTAATTTGGTAGAAATATCCTGGAACGCCACCTGCACCTACGGCAGTAATACTGCCATTGGCACCTGTGCAGCTTACGTTAACCGCAGTCAACGTAAGGGTTACTCCACTTGGCGCACCCACGGTTATGGTTTGGGCTACTTCGCAACCCTTGGCATCTCTCACAATTATATTGTAAGTGCCTACGCTTAAGCCAGTAAAGGTTGGCGGGGTAACAAAGGCCCCACCATTCAAACTCGCTCGATAAGGAGCAGAACCACCAGAAGGGTTGGTTGCAATAACACCAGTAGGGTCGGTTGGGCAATCCAAATCGGTTACTACCGGGTTCATAGTAAGCACATTGGGCTGGCGCACTGTAATGTTGGCAGTACCGGTGCAATTATTAGCATCACGGATGGTGATGGTTTGCGGCCCTGCACTCAGCCCAGGGAATAGGCCAGAAGGCTGGTAATTGGTTCCACCATTAATAGAATATTGATAGGGGGCGGTGCCGCCCACTCCTGTAGCCGTAATGCTGCCATCACTGGCGCCATTACAATCAACGCTATCTTGTACTAAGTTTACGGTCAACACAGCTGGCTGCCTTACTGTAACACTAGCAGAAGCCGTACAACCAAAGTTATCAGTAATAGTTACGGTATAGTTGTTTGCTGCAAGCGGCGAGAATACGCCTGATGTTTGCAACGCAGGGCCACCACTCAAACTAAATCTGTAAGGTGAAGTGCCACCAGACCCTGTTGCGGTAATGCCGCCATCAGCTACGCCATTACAACTGGCACTATCCTGCACCAGTGCTACGTTCAGCGAGCCTGGCGCGGCCAATATTACAGTATCGCTCAAGGTACAGCCTACCCCATCTCTCACCCATACTATGTAAGTTCCAGCTGGCAGCGCGGTGAAGTTGTTATTGGCACCATAAGGCAGCAGACCAATCCTATATTGTAATGTACCCGTACCGCCAACGCCATTTGCTACAATAGTACCCGTAGTACCGCCGCTGCAACCAATTGGGGTAACGGTTGTGGTAAAGCTAAACGGTGGAGGAGTAGTAAAGTTAAATGCATAAAGCGAGTCGCAGCCATTTGCATCCGTAATGAGGATGGTATGTGGGCCAGGCGGTACGTTGGTAAACGCACCCGTTGCCTGCGCTGTAGCGCCATCCAAAGCATAGGTTTTGGTACCGGTACCGCCAATGGCGTTAATAGTTATAGCCCCATTGGTGCCACCACAAGTAGTATTGGTAAAGAGTGTTTGAGATATTACGAAAGGAGGAGGAGAGCTGATAGCTGCACTGCGGGTTAGCGTACAACCATTGGCATCGGTTACCGTTACGGTATACGCGCCAGCAGCAGCATTGAAAACAGTGTCGTTTGTTTGCACCGGGTTGGTGCTCCACTGCAGTTGATAATTACCTGCGCCCCCATCTGGTACTACCGATACCAAGCCATCATTAGTGTTGGCACAGGTGGCAGGCGTGGCGGTTATTACCGCAGTTATGGGTGTTGGTTGGTTTATAAACGCTGTAGCGCTAGATGTACAGCCGTTGGCATCCGTAACGGTTACAGTATGTGTGCCGGGGGTTAGCCCTGTTCGGTTGGCCGAAGTTAAGCCTGGGCCCCAACTGTAAGTATAGCCAGGTGTGCCGCCGGTTACAGCCGCTTGTGCCAAGCCATTATTTGCACCATTGCAAGTAATGTTTTGCACTCCCGTAATATAGGCTATAGGTGTGCCATTGGCAGCTACCGCTTGGTAAGCAGTATCTCTGCAGCCTGTGGCTGGGTTTACTACTACTATCTGATAGTTGCCCTGTGGTACATTGCTTGCCGTTGGCGTACTTCTTGGTGGCACGGTATTCCACTGGTAGGTATATGTGCCAGTAGGCGCTACCGTTACAGATACCGATCCGTTACTGCCACAAGTTGCCGCTACAGCACTGGTGCTAAGGTTAGGGTTAGGGTTTACGGTTATGGTTATTGAGTCCACATCTTGGCAAGTGCCGCCTGCATTGTAACCATATACAATGTAGGTAGTAGTAGTTTGGGTAGTAATGGTAACCGAAGCCGCTGAGGTGGAAGAAATACCCGTATTGGGTGTCCACACATAAGTTGCTGCCCCGCTGGCTGTAATGGTTGTGCTGCCCCCTTCGCAATAGTTGCGAGTACCGGCAAAAGATAAGTTGGGTGCAGGGTCCACTATCATGGTAATGGTAGTGGTTTGAGACAGTCCGCAGCAGTCGGTGTTCACCCTAAGGGTAACAGGGAAAGTGCCAGGATTTTGATAAACCGCACCTAGTACATTTTGGGTCGTGTAGTTGCTTGGTAGCAAACCCGTCATATTCCACTCGTAGCCTACTGCCAAGCTACTGGTACGGAAATTTACCGGTGAGCCTACACAGATACGGTATGTGGTTGCGTTTACTTGGGTAGCCCCTTGCACAATAATATCTGGTACAAAAGCGGCATTACTAATGGCTATATTGGCAAAGCCCAGGTAGCTGTTAGCACCATAGGTCAGATTTTTTCTGCCAGTGGTGGTATATTGCGTAACAACTGTAGCACCCGAACCGCTAGTAGGTACTGCACCTGTTCCATACGTCCAAGCACTAGAGCTGCCTGCTGCGTAAGTAATGTCTGTAAGGGTACATGATATGTTGGTTGCCGTAATTACCGGCTGGGCTACTAGGTTAAAGTTGTAGCTGGTGGTTGTAGGGGCAGTTCCGCCATCCACATATACTTGAAACGAAACGCCATCGGCACCACGGCCGCCGTTTCCGCCACGGCCACCACTGCCGCCAAAGCCGCCGTTGCCACCCGCACCAATTTCACTTAATTCTCTTGTTGCACCAATACCACCTGCGCCACCGAAACCGCCGTTGCTGCCATTGCCCCCTAAGGCTCCCGTTCCGGCTGCACCTGGGGCTACGTTACAATCCCGAATATTACCGTTTGCTCCGTTGTTGAATAGATATAAGGCTATAGACGCGCCACCTTGTGTACCACCTTCGCCGCCATAGCCTCCTTGTCCACCGCCGCCACCGCCGCCGCCGCCGTTGCCGGCACCAAAATCGCAAGATGGAACACCTAGAATAGTACAATAGTGTCCGCCGCCGCCGCCGCCGCCGCTACCGCCGCCGCCGCCAGTACCATTGGTACCGTTAGCACCTGCGCCACCGGGTATAAAAAACCCACCAGCAAATGATCCTGCCGCACCATTGGCTCCATTGGTACCATTACCGCCGTTAGCGCCTGGTTGGCCAAATGCGCCTGGTCTGCCTGGGTCGTCTCCAGCACCGCCTACTCCGCCAGCAGGGCCCGGTGCACCTCCAAATGCAGCACCACCGGCACCGCCGGTACCCGCAGTCCTATCTACTTCACCACCGGTAGCGCCTCCGCCTCCGCCTCCGCCTTGGCCAGATGATGATCCAGCACCTCCAGCCTGCCCAGGGGGGCCATTTTGGCAACATCCACCCGGACCATTTGTATCTTGGCCGCCGGGGCCGCCAACGCCGCCACCAGCACCCCCACCTTGTCCACCATTGCCTCCAGCTCCTGCTCCGCCCTCATCATCCGGCTGACCATCAAGACCATTTGTACCAGGGGTGCCATTCGCCACGTTAGCAAAGCCCGGGTTTCCTGGTATGCCACTTCCGCCAGCACCACAAATAAGGCGCGTACGCACAATTTCGTAGTTGCTACAAGAGGTGAGGTGCATTACGTAATTGGATACGTTTCCATCGGGGGCATCTTGCGTGCGGATGGTTAAATCTTGAAAACGGAAGTACTGTGCCGTATTTAAATAGAAAGCTACTATGCGCGGCGCATTGGGCGGCCCATCAGGGTTGTTGCTAGTGCGCAATATGGTAGTAGCGCCAGCCAAACTGGTTTTGCGCCAGCTGTTGCCTGGGTCAAAACCACCTTCAATAGTCATGTAGCTGGTAAAGTTGGTAATGGCATTGTCAATTTGATAAGTACCGATAGCCATTTTAATGTTCACACTGTTACAAGCGCCTATGGTAAGTGCATTCAACAGGGTAGTTGGGCTGCTGGGGCTTAAACCGGTACCGCCACCAACTGTGGTAACATATATATTGTTGCAAACCGGGGCTGCCGGAGGGGGGTTGAGGGTAATTACGGAAGTAGCCGGTAGACTGGGGCAACCAGTAGCATCAAAGGCTGTTACCGTGTAGGTGGTAGTTGCCGAAGGCGACACTATAACCGATGAGCCGCTCAAGTTACCGGGGTTCCAAGTATAGCTGGCCACGCCAGCGCTGCCGCTGGCAGTAAGGGTAATGGCGCCACCTGTACATATAGTTGCCGCTGCCGGAAACACCGATACTGTTGGGGTAGGGTTTACCGTAACCCTTACATCATCAGAGCCTGAGCAACCATCGGGGTAGTTGGCGGTAACGGTATAAACCGTGGTAAGGCTAGGGCTCGCCGTCGGATTGGCGCAGTTGGTACAGCTTAACCCAGTGGATGGGCTCCAAGCATAAGTTACGCCAGTAGCTGCCGTTGTCGCAGTGAGGTTGGTGCTGCCACCTTGGCAGATAATTCTATCAGGATTGGCCACCACCGGTGGGTTAGGATTAGGCGTTACGTTTATGGTGTAGGTGTAAATGTTAAGGCCGGGTATTGGGCAGGCATTATCCCTTACTTCTAGCGAGAAGTTATGGGTACCAATATCTGCTGGTGTGGGCGTCCAACAGAAAGTAGCCCTCGGAAAAGGTGTACCAGTGGAGGTAAATGTGGCCCCCTGTATACCCCCGTTCCAAGCCATGGTTACCAATTGGCCAGCATTGAGGTCGATGGAGCTGATATCAAAACAAAGCGGGAAACCCGCACATACGCTTAAGTTATAGGCACCGCCAACCCCATTGGTGCCATTTATACCACTGGCAGTAGGTAATTGGTTGCTGCAGTTGATTACTACCAGCTGCAAATCTCGAACTACGGAACCTATTAGCACCCCGTTCCTATACTCACTTACCATAACTGTAACCACTGCCTGTTGTGGGTTGCTAGGGGTAAAGCTCATCTGACCAGTAGCGTTGTTGAAGTTGAAACCGCTGGTAGTAGTCATTGGGCTGGTTGGCGTAAAACCACCATTGTAAGGTATGTTGGATGGACGAGCGGTGCGGGGCTGAACCAAAGTGTATACTAGGCTATCGCCATCAATATCAATAGCGCCGTGATTATAAAAGAATGGCTGGCCAGCACACAAATATGGTGTGGGCAAAGAGGTAAAGAATGGCGAATTGTTACAAAGGCCGCCAGCATTGCTCAATAAAGCTTCTACATAAAGGTTTTGGCTGCCTGGGTTTTGTAGGTTGGTAATAGCTGCATTTCGGCAACACTCTGTGTACCCAATAACCCAATCATTGCAATTAGCTGGCAGCGTAAAGGTGCCACGGTAGGTATATTGTTGTATGCCAGGCAGGTTGCCGCCACTGCAACTAGTTGAGCCCAGTTGAGATGGGCAGATGGCCGATACCTCTAACACGCCGATTCGAGCAAGTGAGGTTGATGTGGTGATACCACATGAAGCTGACGATATGCTGATAAAAGCGCTCGACGGTGCTGATATTCCCTCACAATCCCGATAAAAGTTTACCGTAAATTGATATTGGTTGCCGCCCAAACATTGGTATGTTAAATCAATACCCACCGCGTGCGATGCCTTGGCATGATTTTGGAAAACAAATAGAGAAATCAGGAAAAATAGAACGGCAGGAATTGCCCTAGAGCGTAAAAATCCCCTCATACGAAGTAGGTTTTCAGACAAGTGATTATTTATTAATTAGTTGGGGGCAGAATCAGCTTTAAATATAGCGATTTTTATCACAAACCTAACTTTTTTTTAAAAAGAAAAGCCCATATATGATATATGGGCTTTTCTTACGTTCGTCAGCTAAGTATTTCTACCTAAGCATGGTTATACTTCCTTTCTCTTCTACTTTATCGCCGTTTTCAAAATACAGCTCCACGTAATAAACAAACACCCCGGTCGGCATCAACTCACCTTTGTGAACCCCGTTCCAGCCCGTTGCTAAGCTGGTGCTGGTAAACACCTGTTCGCCCCAACGATCGAAAATTAGGAGCTTAATATTGGTAATGGCTTTTCCATAAACATAAAACTCGTCGTTATAGCCATCATTGTTTGGCGAGAAGGCATTGGGTATGTAGTAAAGCTTGGTTTTGTCGTTCACGTCTACCACTGCTTCGGCGGTGGTTTTGCAACCATCTACATTCACCATTTCTACGGTGTAGGTGGTGGTATACAAAGGGCTCGCTACCGGGTCGGGGCAATTGGTGCAGCTGAGCGCATACTCTGGAGACCATACATAAGTTATGCTAGGGTCGGCAGCAGCCGAGCTATAGGTGGCAAGGCGTATATTGCCCCCAAGCGGTATCAAACTGCTATCGGGTAATATGGATACGGTAGCGCCTAGCGGGTCTACCAACTCAATAGTATCCACTATTTCGCAACCATTGGCATCAAAGGCATTCATTAGGTAAACACCTGCGGCAATATCAACCACTTCTTCAAGCCCTGCTTGGCCATTCCAGTTGTAGGTATATTGTGGCACACCACCGTTTAACGTTACAGAGGCCCTGCCGTCAGTATATCCAAAGCAGCTCGGGTCTGATTTATCGGTGGAGATAGTCAATGGTGCTGGCTCAGTTATCGTTACACTATTGGTAGTAGTGCAACCGTTGTTATCAGTTACTACCACATCGTATGTGCCTGGGGCAAGACTGCTAGCGGTAGATGATGACTGGGCAGGGCCGCCGTTCCAAGAATATACGTAATTAGGTATACCACCAGCTGCTACCACATCGGCCACGCCATCGTTGTTGCCAAAGCAAAGTACATCCACTTTGGTGGTATTAGTAGTAATGGCAGTAGGTTCGGCAACCGATACGCTGCGCACGGTTTCGCAATTGTTGATATCGGTAACGGTTACGCTGTAAGTGCCCGCTGCTAGGTTGTTGGCCGTATCGGTTATCTGCGTACCGGCATAAAAATCCCACTGGAAACGGTAACCTGCAGTTCCGCCGCTAGGTGTTACATAGGCTGCGGCATCTTCTGTACCAAAACAAGTTGCATCCCTAAAACCGATGGCGGTAGCCTCCAGCAGTGAAGGATGCGCCAAAGCTATCGAGTCAATTTTCAAGCAATTGTTGGCATCGGTTACGGTTACTTTGTACAATCCTTCTGATAGGCCCGATATTGCCGCCGCCGAAGTGCCGCCCACGGTAGGGGCCCACTGGTAGGTATAAGGTGGCGCGCCGCCACCCGCTAATACCGATGCGGCACCATCGGCACCATTAAAGCAGCTTATCTGCTCGCCATTAAAATTGGATGTAACCGTGGTTGCCGATGTAACCGGTGTAGGCTGGGTAAGGGTAACCGTGGCGCTTACATTACACTCGCTAAAATCAGAAACCACCACTGTATAGGGCACATTGGCGCTAAGCCCTGTGGCGGTTTGGGTAACCTGGGCATTGGGGTCGTTCCACAGGTATTGGTACGGCGGCAGGCCACCCGAAGCATTGGCTATGGCCGTTCCATCATTAGTACCAGCGCAGCTTACATTGTAGCCATTGTAGTTGGAAGAAATGGTAGCTGTTAGGTTAATCTTTGGCGGTTCTAATAACGTTACGTTATCGTTTACTACGCAGTTGTTCGCATCGGTAACGGTTACGGCATAAGTGCCTGCCGATAAGGAAAATACAAATTGGGTAACGTCGGCAGTTGGGTTGTTCCAATTATAAGTATAAGGTTGCGAGCCACCCAATACGTTTACCCCAGCATTTCCATCACTGGCGCCATTGCAGGTTATTTGGTATTGGCTACCTGGGCTACCGGCAAAGGCCGTTGCCTGCAACTGGTCCGGCTCTGTAAGTTCCACTGTTGCTGTCGCGCTGCAATTGTTTACATCCGAAACGGTAACGGTATAGATGGCTGGGCCCAAATTGGTAGCTGTTCTGGTGGCTTGGCTGTTGGCATTAGCACTCCATTGATAAATGTAAGCTCCGGTACCACCATTAACGGTTACCCTAGCAGCGCCATCATTAGCATTGAAACAACTAATATCGGAGCCATTGTAGTTGCTATATACCACGGCTGTTGCCGCTACCGAATCGGGCTCAGTAATCGATACCGAAGTACCGGTATTACAGCCATTATCATCAGTAAGGGTTACAAAATAGGTACCTGGACCAAGGTTGTTGATAACATCGGTAGTCTGTCCATTTGCATTTGGGCTCCATTGGTACACATAGGGGGTAGTGCCACCTGTGGCCGTAGCTTGCACGATGCCATCGTTAGCCCCATAGCAGCTAATTTCTGCGCCATTATAATTGGAAATGGATGCTGCTGAAAGGTTGATGACCAGCGGCCCTGGTTGAAACACATAGGCATTGGTAGTAGCCGTACAGTTATTGTCATCGGTTACGGTTACGTTGTAGTTGCCAAAGCTTAAACCTACAATGGTTGGGTTGGTATTTACTTGGTTGGAAACCGACCATAGATACGTATAATTACCAGTACTGGTGCCACCTGTAACTTGAACCGTTGCTGTACCATCGGCAGTACCATTACAAACTGATGGCGTAGTGGTGGTAGTAAGGGTTAATGCTGGCGGTGCTGGTATTACTACCGGTGTAACAATGGGGCAACCAGTTGCATCGGTAGTGGTGAGGGAATAGGTGCCGGCCTGCACATTGCTGATACTTGGGCCTGAAGCGCCATTTGACCATGCATAGACTACGGGTGCCACTGCCGTTGATGATAAACTAACGCTTGCCGAACCGTTGCTGCTACCAGGGCAAGTAGGTGGTATAACTTGGGGTGTAGCCACATAGCCCGACGGGGAGACATTAATCCTAAACGATTGGTCGGCCGTGCCAGGTATCGGGCACGCATCATCGGTTACCGAAACTACAAAAACAAACGTACCACTTTGGCTAGGGGATGGGGTCCAACAAAATTCACCAATCGGTGGTTGGGTATTGCTGATGGTTAAGGTAGCGCCAGCGGGTAGGTTGTTATAGGCAACAGAAAGCCGGTTGCCCACATCGCTATCCCTAAATAGAATATCAAAGCAGAGTTGGTTGCTACCGCACTGCACCAAGTTAAACTCCGCAGGTTGCCCATTAAAGCCTACCCCGCTGCCATTAACGCCCGAAATTTGCGGAAGATTGTTGGTACAAGTTACCACCACTACCTGAATATCTCTCATGGTGGAGCCAATAAGTACGCCATTGCGATACTCCCGAACAATCACCGTTACCACCGCATTTTGCGGATTGCTGGGCGTAAAGCCCATTTGACCCGTTTGGGTATCAAATTGAAAAGGCCCAACGGTACGTACCGGATTGCTAACGCTATGACCCGGAACATACGGTATATTGGTATTAGCCGCAGAGCGCGGTTGTGCTAACGAGTATACTAGCGAATCTCCATCTACATCCACACCACCATGGTTGTACAGGTTCAATACACCAGAGCAGAAAAATTTAACTGGTTGCGTGGTAAATAGAGCCGAGTTGTTATTATAATTATTGGTGTGGTTGATAGTAGCCTCAATATATAAATTTCTTGAACCTGGGCTTACGAGATTAGTAATGGCGGCATTCCGCGCATTGATGCTGGTACTAATTACATAATCGGCACATTGGGTATTCAAAGTGATATTGCCCCTATACACATACTCTTGCAAACCAGGGAAATTGCCGTTCCTGCAAGTAGTGTTGTTGGCTTGCGATGGGCACAGGGTGTTAACCTCTGTTACCGGACCGAACCTGGGTAGAGTAACCGTTCTAGATGTGGTACAGCTCGACCTAATATTAAGCGATAAACTGGTAGGTGCGGATGCGGCGCCGGCGCAGTCACGATAAAATTTGAATGTTACTTGGTATGTGTTGCCCGATACCCAGACGTACGACAAGTCGGCCCCAACGGCATGCGATGCATACAAATTGTTAAAGCTAAATACACTGGAAACCAATAAAATAATGGGCAAACAACGCCTGAACATAGAGTTTTTGTTAGACATGGGCCATAGCAGGATAGAGGGGTTATCTAATTCGGGCATCCTAATGTAAAACATTAATCGACAAATGTCAAGCTTTCAACAAATTATTGATAAGAAGATGTGAATGCGCGAAGATAGTTTTTTTGAAGTAATGTATAAAGCCCTCAAGCCGGATACACTTTTTAGAACCGGGGGCAGAACTTAACCGGAGAAAAATTGCGAGGTGGTTCCTGCCCATGTATGTAAGTAAGGGCAACCTCTACCGCTCCTTTGCTGTTGGTAGCCAGATTAATATCTGAAGCGGTTACATCAAATGATAAACCTGCACGGAAACCATTCCACTCATAACCTACTAGCGGTACAATGGCGTCGCCTACACGGTACCAAGCACCTACATATAAATAAGATGTTTCGGCAAGTTTATAGGCCAATGCGGTACCAATCGTAATTTCAGAAGCCGTGTTCTGAGACAAAATCATGAAGCCAGGGGTCAAAATCACGTATTTCCCTAAGCCGATATCTATACCCCCGTGGGCAGTAATCTTACCACTTAGTTTGTTATCGGCACCCAAGAAGCTCTCGGTTGGCTGGTTGAGGTGGCTGTAAGCACCGCCCAAATACAAGTTGTTCTTTTTACCAATGCGCGACCTCCACAATAAGCCGATGGACACATCAGGGAGAATCATGGACGTTTGCGTAAAGTTTTCGCCATTGGGGCCAACATTAAAACCATCCACCCCATTAAACTGCTATTCAAAAGTAAGCTTCGTAAAGTCAATTCGTTTCTGGATGATACCACCCTGCATACCTAGGGAAATGCTGTGCTTTTCGTACTTATCAATGGTTTTGTGGTAGGCAATAGTGGCATTAATCGCCGTGGTGGTAAGCCCACCGTCGCCAGCCCGGTCAGAATAAAACTGGAGGCCTACGCCAAATTGGTCGGGGTCAAGCTTTTTACGGAACAATGGAGCATCTACGCCAGCCGCATAAGTCATGTAGGTAGCGTTGGCGCTGTTCCAGTCGTTCTTAAAATATTGGGTACGGAAGTTGGCAGCTACCCTAAAATCGCCATTAAAGCTACCTGTAAGGGCCGGATTGAGGGTAAGGGGCGATGAAAAGTATTGCGAAAAGTGTATATCCTGCGCATTGGATACCATCCAAAAGCAGCAGCAGATAATAACAGCCAGTGTGCGTTTTATTGAAAACATAGGCTTTCGTGTGGCAATTTGTTACCCCTAAAAAGATAAAAATAGCAAAAATTTGATTAGCAAGTAATGATGAGGCTTGTTGAGTTAAAAATTAACGGTGCGGTAATCGGTTTGATTTAGGGAATTTTTCAGACTAAAACGCTGAAATACTTCAGAAATTGGTAATTTTTCCGATTAAAATGCCATTTGCTGGGTAATTTTTCCGATTATAATCTATTCCTTCCCCTTTGGTATGGCTATCACCGCCTTCACGGCATAGTGGTCGCTTAGGTCTTCGCGTAATACTTTATAGTCTATTACCGGGAAATCTTGGTGCGGCATGATATAATCAATCCGCAGCGAAGGGAAGGGGCCATTGTAAGTATTGCCAATGCCCCGGCCATCTTTCCTAAAGGCATCTTGCAGCCCTTTGCGCAAAGTAAGGTAAGTGTAGGAGTTAGGCGAATCGTTGAAATCGCCACAGATAATGGAGGGCTGGTTGTGCTCTGCAATATACTGTGCCAGCGTATCCGCTTGGTGGCCACGCTTCTCGTAGCCGCGCTTCAGCTTACCCAAAACGCGCTTAATAGGGAAGGTACTGGCATCACCCTCCTCTGATACCCGCTCCATTTGCTCGTGGTCTCCTTCGTCAAATTGGATGCTTTGCAGGTGCAGGTTAAAAATATTTAACAAGGTGCCGTTTATCTCAATAGTGCTCACAATGGCCATGTTGTGCTTTGAGTTGGTAAAGCGGATGGCATGCTCCTCTACTATCGGGTACTTACTGAAGGTGGCCAGGCCCCAGTATTTGGTTTTGTACAAGGTTACCGACTTACGGAAATGCACGTAAGGGTAAGTTTTCTGCAGCTCCTTCAATGTATTGAAACGCTCCGAATCATCGGTGTAAAACTCTTGCAGCAGCAG
The DNA here is from genome assembly GCA_027483645.1 of Sphingobacteriales bacterium. GTDB lineage: Bacteria > Bacteroidota > Bacteroidia > Chitinophagales > CAIOSU01 > CAIOSU01. The sequence goes on along the minus strand of JAIXUD010000002.1, from coordinate 96,196 downwards.
TACATCCGGGTCTTCAGCGCGGATGAGGTCCATCATCTTTTGTTTTGCGTTACCGTTGTCGTTCCAGTTATATAGGTCGAAGTTCTTTACGTTCCATGTCATTAGGCTTACTTCCTTATACCCCGCGGGGGTTTCATCAACCGATGGGAAGAAGGACACGTAGTTGTAGATGTTATAAGTACCTAGCAGCAAGCATACGGTAATGAAAATAGCCTGCCTGCGGCTGGTGAAAAAGGACACCCATAACAGCAGCACCATACCCAGCACACAAAGGGGGAACCCTAGCCCGATAATGCCCAATAGTGGCACCCCCTCAGGATTGATGAACGGCGCCAAGCATGATAGTAAATAAAGCCCACAACCCAGTATGAGGCATAGCACCCAAATAACCTTTAATGCACGGCGCATGGTGGTGGGGAGTTAGTCTTTGTTGCTATAACGGAAAAGGAACTCCTTTTCTTCTTTGGTGAGGCTGTCGTAACCGCTTTGGTTTATTCTATCCAATATGGCATCGATGCGGGCTTGGTCTCTTTGGCCCTGCTCAGGGCTGGTGCGCTTGCTTGCAGGTGCGGTTTCGCGCTTGTATACCACATGTGGACCTTTGCGCTTTCCGCTAAACAAGCGCTTGATAAAACTCCCTGTTTTATCGAACGGTACCGCCCAATCGTGCCCTACCTGCAACTGCCGCACATATATGAAGCCCAGCAGCGCACCGCCCAAGTGGGCAATTGCCCCGCCAGGGTTGGATAGCATGGTAACAGTAATATTAATGACAAGCATTACCAAGGCTATATACTTGAGCTTAACCGGACCTATCAATATAAGAAATACCGTAAACTCCGGCACCAGCGTGGCGGTACCCAATACAATGGCCATAACGGCTGCCGATGCGCCCAGCGCTTGCACATAGGCCACACTGGTTTGTAAGCCTGGGAAAATGTTGTACGACAGTACCATTAAACATGCCCCTGCCAACCCCCCTAATATGTAAAGCGGCAATATGTGGCGGTTGCCAATAAAATCTTTCAAAATGCGCCCAAACCAATACAGCATTATGAGATTGAACACTAGGTGCCAAATGCCTTCGTGGGCAAACATGTGGAGGATGAGGGTCCAAGGATGGGTGAGCAAGCTCATAATTTTGGCACGAAGCAGTATCTGCTCCATGGCCGGTATATAAAGCATCCCTTTGCCAATAATCAAGAAGTCGATTACCTTGAAGAGGTTGATTAAGATAAACATGCACACGTTAATAATTAAGAGGATGCTGATAGTGTTGCCACTATTCACTTCCCTCTTAAAATCATCCCATATGCTGGTGCCTATGCTCATTGTTTGGTTTCGGGTTACGAGTTATAAGTTACGAGTTGATTAATAGAATCGATTTCGGTCTTTTTGCCAAAATTTCAAGAGGATGAAACCAAATAACGCTCCCCCTAAGTGCGCAAAGTGCGCCACATTGTCGGAAGGGTTGCTTTCAAACCCTCTATACAACTCCAATATTATCAAGAAGGTTACGAAATACTTGGCTTTAACTGGAAATAAGAAGTATAGGTATATAGTGCTGTTGGCAAACAATACACCAAAGGCCATCAATATACCGAAAACCGCACCCGATGCCCCAACGGTAGGCGTACCTAATTTCTGCTTAGCCTCCTCTAATGCCATCATAGCTTGAGAGCCGCCCTCCATTACTACCTGCTTCAATTGATAGATTTCGAATGCCAACACCCCTTGGTGCAGCAGTGCCGCCCCAAGGCCCGTTACCAAATAAAAAGTTAAAAATCGCTTAGGGCCCCATACGTTTTCAAGCGGTGCGCCAAACATCCACAAGGCAAACATATTGAAGAAGATGTGCCCAAAGCCCCCATGCATAAACATGTGGGTAACGGTTTGGTAAGGCTCAAATAGATTAGACTCGAACGGGAAGAGGCCCAAGTAGCCGGTAAACGGAATACCTTGACTCTCAAAAACCAGTGTAGCCACAAACATTAAAACATTGATGATAATCAAGTTTTTGATAACTGGTGGCATTACTTCGAATCGGGTAGGCTGAAATTGACTCATGGCAAGTAGCTAGAACGCTAAGTTATTGAATTTGGTTGAAAGGCAGATGCTTGTTGCATAAACGAACAAAGCCTAGCAAACGTGTATTTGCTAGGCTTTGTTATAATTTTTTATGCTTTAAGCGTTTACCGGGGCAAAGCGCTCGCCCAGTTGCATCATAATGCCAAAGGCATCTTGCGCACCTATTACCACCTGTGGTATATCTTGTGGCGCAACGGGTGCTACCTCCAAGTACGCCATAAACTGTTTCCACATTGGGCCGGTTTGCTCGGCATAGCCTTTGTAGAACAGGGTTTGGTCAATATCGTGTAGATTATCGTTGGCTAGCAGCGTGCGCTGTATCACCTGTCCGCCCAACGACGAGCCTTCGGCAACATACAAAGCACCCAACAAACGCGGGAAGCTCCAGCCTTCAAAGTAGTTGCTTTCTGCAGTTGGTACCTCTGCGCCGTAAAGGTTCAGATCGCTTACCAGGTTTGGGGTTTTAACGCGCTCTTGCAGGTTAAGGCCTGCAAACCATTCGCTATTTTCGGCCAATACGGCTTCCAAAGTGCTCATGTACAAGTAGTTGATGCGCAACAAACGAAGAAAACCCTCGTGAGTAAGGCTCTTGTCCATAATCTGGTTGCTTTGCATAGCAACCTCTACATTGTCATGGTGTTGCTTGGTACCGCCGCGCAGGGCGCCTATAATTTCGCTCATAATGTCGAATAATGAATTGTCACAGAATTGTTGCTATTTAGAATGATTCTACAAAAGTAACAAAATATCGGTGACGCGAAAAGGGAGACTGCGTTATACCTTGATTAAGGGAGGGTAGGGCTTAATACTGTATGTAACTCCATCCGCATCGCTTCCTTATAGAAGTTATTCGATAGGAGCGGCTATGAAAGGTGTATACAACAAAGGCTAGGAAACGCAGAAGTCGAATGATAGCATACAGTATCTATTATAAGCTATCCCATAGTTAGTAGTTAGGGAAACGGGCTTATCCTTCCATACAATAATGCTTCAGATGATTATCACAAACTATTCAACCACCTTCTTATTGGGTTCAGCTTGGGGTAATCTGCCTTGGCTTTTGCAATCAAGTCGTTGAACATGGCGTACATGCTCTCTTCCACTTCTTTGCGTATAGCGCGCTGGGCGTTTACATCCTCTTGCTGTCCGGCAAAGCGGCTAGTGTCAATCGGTTTGCCAAAGGCGTAATAGAATTTGGCGGGCTTAGGTATTAGGGTAGGGCCTATGCCGCGCACTAGTGGTGGTATGTGCTCACCGTTTTTTAGAAATTTCTGGGCAATGCCGGTACTTTTTAGTAGGCCGCCCAGTTTGCTTTTCATTACGTCGTTGCTATCTATCAATATATCGTAGGTATCGTCACCACCCACGCCAGCTATGGGGATGATTTGGTACCCATGCTCAATGGCCATATGCGCAAAGCCCATGCGATTTTTCCAAGTAAGTTTGTACTTTTCGCCCTTTTGCTTGCATATTTCGCGCCCACCACCAGGGAAAACCAGTATGTGCTGCTGCTGCCGCATCAGTTCAGCGCAATTTTTACGGGTGCCTTTTACGGCTCCGCCTATTGAGGTAATCACATCGCGCCAGATGGGGAACTCATAGTGGAAGTTATCCACCAATGAGCGAACGAAAATGCCCTTTTTTTCATACAATTCAGCCCCATATAATTGGCCATCAAACAAACCAAAAACAGTATGGTTGGTTACAAACAAGGTAGGCTTGCTAGGGTCAACATGCTCTAAACCATAGAATTCAGGCGTAAAGTAGTCGAACATCGGCTTGGTCAGCTTCTTTACAAAAGAGAGGGATGGAGGGTCGAAGGGCAACTGGTGCTCGTACTCTTCTGGGGCAGTTTGCTTAGGCATGGAATTTGGTATTTAGCGGCAAAGTTAGTTAAATTAGTAAAATCTTGCCTTTTGGTAGGCATTTGGTAACAATTGCCCAGCATATCCGTAACATCAATACGGCTTTGCCCCACGAGTTAAGACTAGTAAAGAGATCCGCAAGAGTATGAACGACATTACTATTTACATGTTTCCAGGCTTGGGGGCCGACGAAACGATATTCAGGAATTTGAAACTGCCCGGCTATAATGTAAAGCACATCCGCTGGATAAAACCCTTAAATGACGAAACCCCCGCTGAGTATGCCCGTAGGTTGAAGTACCAAATTGACCCCAACACCCGAGCGGTGCTTGTTGGGCTATCATTTGGCGGTATGATGGCGCAAGAAATGGCTAAGATTATCGACCCAGCTCTTACCATCATCGTAAGCAGCATCAAAACCAAGTATGAGCGTCCTATTGGTATGATACTAGCGCAGCGCATAAGGCCACATAAGTACATCCCCTCTATATTGGCCATCAAATTCGATTTTTGGCACTATTGGGCCTTCGGCAAAACCACTAATATGGAGAAAGCCTTCATCAATAAAATGGCCAAGGGAATCCACCCCGATTTTACCGACTGGGCAGCAGATGCCGCTATCAATTGGAGCAATACCGAAATAGTACCCAACTTGGTACACATACACGGCGACGATGACAATCTTTTTCCACACTGTTACATCCGCAACTTTATACTGGTAAAGGGCGGCACGCACTTTATGGTGTACAACCGGGGCGAGGAGGTAAGCAACATCATTTTAGAGCAATTGGGGCAATTGGAGCATAGAATGGAGTTGAGCAAGGCTTCGTGAAAACAGGCACCAACTGAAAATTTTCGTTATTTCCTAAGTTGGGAAATTATTGTAACCCAATTATGTTACTACCCTTAGCGACAAAAATTTGCGATATTGAACCGTTTGGCTAAATTTAGGTGTATATCTTAAATGGGTCATTATGCCGGAGTTGTTTCGAATGTTCGGAATCAGGTTTTTCTTCTTTAGCAACGAGCACGTGCCAATTCATGTACATGTAAAAAATGCTGATGGGACGGCTAAGTTTGAAGTAAAACCGCTTAAGCTGATAGAGAATAAAGGAATGAAGCAAAAGGATATTTATTTAGCCGAGAGCATTATTGAAGAGAATGCTGATATCATAGAGCAAAAGTGGAATGACTATTTTGGTAAAAAATAAATTCAATATGGTAACCGCTAAAAAAATATGGTTTGAAGAGCGAACCATATACGTGGAGTTGAATGATGGCCGTATAGTTAGCGCTCCTGTAGATAGATACCCCAACTTAAGTAAAGGCGATCCGGACCAATGGAATAACTACGAATTGTGGAATGGTGGTGAATGGATACATTGGGAAGAACTCGATGAGGATTTATCGATTGAAGGATTCTTGAAATTGGACAATGAGGCTGCTTAATACCGACTACCTTACCCGGAAATAACTGCCTTTCCTCTATCCCTGCTATACAACAATTAACAGCACCTTCTACCTAGAAAACCGTAATTTTGCCACCAAAGCAGTGGCAACCATATCATGACCCCACCAGAAGAAACAGGACAGGCATACCCCTTAAAAGACGACCCTACCGCCGAGCAGCGCAAGCAAGACCATATTGAACTGGCCTTCCAGAGCCGTGTGCCGGAGGTTGACCACCGTTTTTACTACGAGCCACTCATTGCCGCTCACCCGAAACCCCTTAACCCCAAGAATTTTTTAGGCAAAAACATGCGTGCCCCCATTTGGATAAGCAGCATGACGGGCGGCACGGCCATGGCGGGCATCATTAACCGCAATTTAGCGCAGGCATGTGCAGAGTTTGGCTTGGGAATGGGCTTGGGCTCATGCAGGGCACTGCTAGATAGCGATGAGTTTTTTGAGGATTTTAACCTGAGGCCCATTATAGGCAATAGCCAACCGTTCTATGCCAACTTAGGTATTGCACAGGTGGAGCAGTTGCTTGCCAAAAAAGAAGGGCACAAAATATTGGCCTTGGTGAACAAACTTAAGGCTGATGGTTTGTTTATACACGTAAACCCCTTGCAAGAGTGGCTACAGCCTGAAGGCGATGCGATAACCCGCCCACCGATAGAAACGATACAAGAATGCCTGGAACTGGGCGAGATAAAAATAATTGTAAAGGAAGTGGGCCAGGGCATGGGGCCAGAAAGCTTGAAGGCTTTGCTGAAAATGCCACTGGCTGCCATAGATTTTGCCGCACATGGCGGTACCAACTTCAGCAAGCTGGAGCTGCTGAGGGATACGCCGAACAAGCAGCAGGTATACGGGCAGCTAGCCAACTTGGGCCACACGGCTGAAGAGATGGTGGACCTGGTAAACGGCCTGATTGCCATATTGGGCGATAAGGTGCAGGTGCGAGAGTGTATTATATCAGGCGGCGTGGGTACTTTTTTAGATGGGTTTTACCTCATGCACAAGTTGCGCTGCAACAGTGTTTACGGGCAGGGTTCGGCATTTTTGAAACATGCCCAAGGCGATTATAAAGCCTTGCAAGAGTACGTACAACTGCAGATTGAAGGGTTGAAAGTGGCGGAAGCATTTTTGAAAGTGCGCTGAGATTTGTCTGAATTTGGTCCTTCGACAAAAGCTCAGGATGACATTATGCGTCCGATTCTAGGATTTATTGGATTGCAAGTATTATAAGGTTGATGTGGAGGTACAAATGGATTCGTGTACTTTACAATCGAAGAATTAGCGAAGCTTTACCTCAATCTAATTCCTAATTACTAATTCCCATTTACTGAAACAGCAATGAAAGAGATAGAAGGTTTTTCGAAATTAAGCAAGCAAGGTAAACTCGATTGGGTAGCAGATAACTATTTTGAGGATAGTGCCACGGCACAGCAAGAGTTTGAAGGCTATTGGCATGCCAAGCCAGAAACCCAAAAGCTGTTCGATGAGTTTTCGGAAAATACCATTACCAACTTCTACATGCCGTTTGGTGTAATGCCGAATGTACTAATCAATGATAAAATATACGCGGTGCCCATGGTTATCGAGGAGAGCTCGGTAGTGGCTGCGGCCAGCAACAGTGCCAAGTACTGGCGCAGCCGGGGTGGTTTTCATGCTCGGGTATTGGCGATGGAAAAGGTAGGCCAAGTACACTTTATTTGGCGAGGCGAGAAGCGCAGGTTGTTGGAGTTCTTCAACCACCTGAAGCCCATCTTAAAAGCCGAGGCGGCCCACCTGACCGGTCGTATGGAAGAGCGCGGCGGCGGCATATTGGATATACAGTTGGTGGATATGACGGCCTATGAAGCTAATTACTTCCAACTAAAAGGTTTGTTTGATACCTGCGACTCGATGGGTGCCAACTTTATCAACTCGGTGCTAGAGAGCTTTGCAGCCACTTTACGCAAAGAGGCAAGCGTATACGAGGGTTTTGCAGGTGGTGAGAAGGATATTGAGGTAATCATGTCCATCCTCAGCAATTATACCCCCAACTGCATTGTGCGAGCTTGGGTGGAGTGCCCGGTGGAGGCCTTAGGCAGCTTTGATAATGGTACCATGGATGCCAACACTTTTGCCTGGCGATTTGCCCGTGGCGTAAGGGTGGCGCAAGTGGATACTTACCGTGCCACTACGCACAACAAAGGCATTTTTAATGGTATCGACTCAGTGATACTCGCCACTGGCAACGATTTCCGTGCTATTGAAGCTTGCGGGCATACCTATGCTTCGCGCAACGGGCGCTACAGCAGCCTTACCAGCATCAGTTTGGAGGATTTGGAAAAAGGCTACTTTAAATATACGCTTGAGATGCCCTTATCCCTCGGCACCGTGGGTGGATTGACCTCCCTGCACCCATTGGTAAAACGCGGCCTCGAAATGCTTGGCAACCCTAATGCCAGCGAGCTGATGGAAATAGCCGCATGTGTAGGTTTGGCGAACAACTTCTCTGCCATACGCTCCCTAGTAACGGTGGGCATACAGAAAGGCCACATGAAGATGCACCTGCTCAACATCCTCAAAACCATGCACGCCAGCGATGCCGAGGTGGAGAAAGCCAAGGTCTATTTCATAAAGAACGTGGTTTCTTATAGCTCCGTTAGGGAGTTTTTAGAATTGGTGCGGGCGGGGAAAGTGTAAACTAATGATCTATCATGGAATTGCCTCATTCCTATTTGAGATTCAAGATGCCCGATATACCCACTGCAAGCAAGGTTGGTAGTAGTTCGTTTTGGAACGTCATAGCAAAAAATTTGACAAGGATTATTCCAGAGGGAAATCCTCATTTAAATGGACAACTTGAATTAGTTAACGAATGGGTAGTAAAGTTTGATGGAGAAGGCCTTCCAGTAAGAGAAGTTGCGATAGACTCAAATGATATTGCGATAGCTAAACTTCCGTGGCAAGATGATTATGGTTATTGGACCGATAACAATCTAGTTAAAAGTGATTTTATAGAGCAATTCCAAGTTCTGGAAATAGAAAAGCAAGTATTCTTGAACTATTGGGACGCTATTCAATAATTGAAATGTTGGTGGAATATCCACTAGCAAGTGATATAAGGAAGTCGCTGAGCGGTCTGACGACTTCGGTGCGATGGACATTGAAATTCAATATGTGCCATGCTCCTGCCCCAAATAGTCGTCCGAACGCTTTGGCCTAGGCCGCTCCAATGTGCAGAAAAAGTGTTCGGACGGCTCTTTTTGGAAACGCTATCTCTTGCAATTGCAAATTCCTAACACTATCAACCAAAGCCGTCAGACCACTCATTACCCCCCCTACAGTTCTGTACTTCACCTTTTTTTCCGTCGGGTTCGTTGTGTTTTTTTTCGTTGCGTTCGTTGCGGTTAAACACACATCACAAGCATACTAGACCCAAAACAAATCGCTAATTAGCGCATCGGCGATTAGCCGGCCGGGTGTGGGAGCCCTTCGGCAATGCTCAGGATAAACTCCACCGAACCATTCGTAATACGGTAACGAAACACCGTCACTGTGTCGGTAATGTGTATGTATTATGCCACCTACATTATGGATGGTTTTCAGTTCGACTACGCTCACTATGACGTCTGCTCACCATCACGCGTTGGGAAGCAGTCAAGTCGCTATTTCAGTTCAATATTCACGTAGGTTAAAATATTACTACTCCCCAGTCATCAGCTTATAGCCGGTGCCGTGCACGTTTACTATTTCTACGCTTGGGTCTTCTTTTAGGTATTTGCGCAGCTTGGTAATGAATACGTCCATACTGCGGCCAGTGAAGTAGTTATCGTTACCCCAGATGAGTTTAAGGGCTATTTCGCGCTCCAGCACCCGGTTTTTGTTAAGAGCCAGTAGCTTCATCAGTTCGGCTTCTTTGGTGGTGAGGTTGGTGCTTTCGCCGCTGCGGGTCAGCTTTTGGGTTGGGTAGTCAAACTCATATTGGCCGAGGGTAAACACCTTCTTCTCTTCCTGCTGTCCACTGGTTCCTTTGCTACGGCGCAACACAGCTTCTACGCGCAGTTCCAGCTCTTCCATGCTGAAGGGCTTGGTAATATAGTCGTCGCCACCCAGCTTAAAACCTTCAATCTTATCCTCCTTCATGCTCTTGGCCGTAAGGAAGATAATGGGCGTTTCGGTATCGGTTTTGCGCACCTGCTTGGTAAAGGTAAACCCATCCATCTTGGGCATCATAATGTCAACAATGCAAATGTCGAACGACGCTTCGTGGTAGGCTTTTAGGCCCAGTTCGCCGTCTTCCTTAAGGGTTACGTGGTAGCCTTTATGTTGCAAAAACTCCTGCAACACGAATCCCAGGTTAGGGTCGTCTTCCAGCAATAGCACTCTAGATGCGGTGGTTTCCATAATCTTGTTTGTTAACTAGTGGTATAAGGCATAAACACTTCGAAGGTACTGCCGCGGTGTATCTCGCTACGCAAGCGTACGCTGCCGCCGTGGGCTTCAACCATAGCTTTTACATAGCTCAGCCCGAGGCCGAAACCCTTTACATTGTGAATATTGCCCGTAGGCACTCGGTAAAATTTCTCAAAAATGCGTTTCTGCTGCTCCTTGTTCATGCCGATGCCCTTATCAGTAACGCTGATAACGATGCCATTGGTTGCATCTTCGGTAGCAATGGTTACGTGCGGGGCATCCAGCGAGTACTTAATAGCATTATCCACCAAGTTGGTGATGATATTGGTAAGGTGCAGTTCGTCGGCAACAATTTGGGTGCGGGTGGCTTTTAGCGATAGGGCAAATTCACCGCCACGGTCGTCTATTTGCAAGGCCATTTTGTCTACAATGGCTTTAATACTCGCGTGTACATCTACTTGGTTCAGGTTCAGCTTGGCTTCGCCCTTATCCAGCACGGCCATTTGCAATACCTTTTCTACTTGCCCACCCAAGCGCTTGTTTTCCTCGTGTATTACAGTGGCGAACCGCTGCAGGCGGGTTTGGTCGGCGGCAACATCTTTGTTCATGAGCATTTCGCTGGCAAGGGAGATGGTAGCCACGGGCGTTTTTAGCTCATGGGTCATATTGTTGATGAAGTCCGTCTTCATATCCGACAGCTTCTTCTGCCTGAAGATGATGTAAACGGTATAAACAAAGCACAACGTTATCACCAAAATGATGAGCATACTGCTGAAAGCCATTACGCCCAAGCTGCTCAGTATATACGCTTTCTTGTTAGGGAAATGCACCATCAACTGGCTGGGGTTGGCAAATATATCGTTGGGGAAAAGTATCACCCTATGAGACCGGGCCGGCATATCGGCCTCATAGCCCACGCTGTGGTATACCGGCGCGCCATGGTTGCTGTATACGGCATACTCGTACTCGGTATTCACGTCCCTACGGCCCAGCTCCTCCTCCAAGTACATTTGTAAGTCTGCATCGCTCACCCGCTCAGAGAGGGAAGGCGGCTCCAGCAGGCGCAGAAACAGGTTGCTCACCATTTCGCGGCGCTGTTGCAGCTTGCTACTTTGGTTCATCAGGGTATACTGTATCTGCTCAGGGCTGTTGTGGGTAAAGGTATACCACTGTGCAGAGTCATCCACCTGTATGCAAATTACGCTCTCGTAATACTTACAACCTGAGGAATCCATGGTCATACTGGTATCCAACTCAATCATGGTTTCGGGCACTACGCCATCGGCATGTAAAGTAGTGTTGTGCATGTGCGGTGCGGCCTCTGGTGTTGGGTTTGATGCCAACGGAAAACCGTCAGTTAGGGTTTTGCAATTAGGCTCATATACCTCGTGTTGCACAATGTGCACATTGCCCTGCGCCATGCCTTGCATGGCAAAGCTGTTCAAATTGGCATCGGGGCTGTTCAGGTAGTTCCAAGTCTCGGCCTGCTCAATGCGGTTGGCCACGTTTATTAGCGCATCCTTCACGTGGCGGTTGAATTGCTGCTCGCGCAATGCCACGGCATTATTTATCCAATACACCTGGATGCTCACCAATGAGGCCACCAAAAGCCCCATCAAAACTGTTACCGCTGGTATATGATACTTGTTCACGCTACAAATCTATTGTATAACTTCCTGTAAAACTTATCCTTAACACTCTTTAACTCGCATTAACCATTCATTAACCAAAAACCGTATTTATGGCGAGTACCTTTGGCTAATCAATTATTTATCAACTAAAAACCCTACGCTATGTACATCAAACGAATGCTCGCCAGCTCCATCGGAGTGCTGTTTTTCTTGCTGTTGTTCAGCAAACCTTACATCGCCCGTTGTCAATCTCCCTCTACTAACGAACCTAAGAAACAGGTAGTTCGCATAGAGGTAGATACTGTACTAAAGGGCTCCAATAATAGTAACGATAAAAAGGTGGTAATTATTGAAGATGGCCAATTGCCCGATGAGTTGGAGGGCCTAGAACTGGACACCACCCGAAAGGATGTGCAGCTAGTGATTATTGAAAAGCACCACGCCGAGCCTACTGCCAAAAACCGCCGCCGCAACAACCACAACGCGCCAGTAGTAATAACCAAAGAGGTAAGGATAGTAAAGGTAGTAGATGATGGGAAGAAGGAGTAGGAAACAAGCGGGAATTACTATAACCTCGTAAACAAAGTACGAAAATTATACCCTTGGCAGTCTTGCCCCTTATGAGACTGCCAAGGGCTTTTTATGAAGATTGATTTATCTATTCACCACCACTTTACCCATACTCACAGCCAAGCCGTTCTCTAGCAACTGGTAGATGTACATGCCAGTGGGCAGCTCTGGTTCCATTACAAAAGGAGCATCGCCAGTAAGCGTTTGTCCGAATTGCTTGGCCCCTGCCAGATCATACACTACAAACTCATAGCTGGCATTTCCTTTCGGCTCAAACTGTAGGCTGAAGGTGCCGTTGTTTGGGTTCGGGAATATGTTGAGCGATAGCTTGCTCTCGGGTGACTGGATAAACGTGAACCACGTTTTGTAATCCGTTATCACTGTGTTGAGCGTGGTATTGGTAAGTACTACCGCATTAAAATCGAAGTAGATGCCCGCGCGGTTGGTAATCTCCGTGCCGGGCGTGTTGCCATCTGCTTGGCTAATGCTGAAGCTCACGAAACCATTGCTAAGGGGCTCGTTCACGTTGCTGTCGGGCAGGAGGATGTTCGGGAACGTCCACTCCAAGATGTTACTGCCGATGATTTGGAAGGTGTAAGTATGGCTGGCACTGTTCAGGCGCAGGGTGGTAATGTCCAAGTTTGGCGAAAGCGTATCGCGTACCACCACGGTAAAGGCCGTATCGGTCCCTGTGTTCTGGAAACGGACGGTATAGTCCAGCGGTTGGGTGGCGGTGATGAAGCCCTCGGCGTTGAGGCCCTTGGGTTCGGCACGCTTGTCGTTGGGGTCGTATGAGCCTATATTTTCTAGGCAAAGGATATCAATAAACCCATCCCTATCGTCTTGCGCATATTGGGTTACAAATCCCTTGCTGAAAGTACCTTGGTTGTTCACCCCGCAGCCCTCAACGGATACCAACGGGAAGCTGAGCCCTGGGTGGCCCTCCGACTGCTGTGCCACAAGGGTGAAGGTGCTGCCGTTGCCCTTAAAGCGGCGTGTTAGCGTTTCCCCAGATAACAACTGGAAGTTCCCACTGGCATACATCACGTTGTCTTCAGCAATCAGGAAGAACGATGGCGTAGCCATATCGGCACCCGTGTTCTCAATAGTAAAGTTCAGCGTATCCCCGGTGGTACACTCGCCAGTTACTTTTACCGAAGAGCCATCCCAAGACGGGTCGGGCGGCAGGCAGATGCTATCGGGGTAGATGTGCGCGGATACACAGTGCGTTTGCCCGAGTTCGGTGCTATCGCAATCTACGGTTACGTAGAGGTTGAAGCTGCCGCACTGCCCGATGCCCACCGTATCCAAGTTGAAACGGTACAAGTTGCCAGTATTGCTCACCCAAGGGATGGACGCCGAATCGACTAAGAGGTATTGGTCGAGTTCGATTTCTAAGTAGGCATTGTTGGCTGGGAGGGTGCCGTTGTTGCAATAGTTAATGTAATATGAATTCGTAAAGCAGCGTCTTAGGCGCGATGCATGTATCGAAACTTCCAGTTCAGGACATAAAAAGGTAGGCTCAGTGTAGATGTCCAAATCCAAGGTATCGTTAATAGGCAAATTGAGGGTAAAGGTGGACCCTTGGCAGCTGGAGGTATCCCAGTAGTGACGGGTAGGAATATAGTTAACTGTTACTTGGCCAGTATCAAACGTGGCAATACTATAGTACCCTTGGTTATCAGTATAGCCATAGTAGTTGTCACTTGCTATTATTTCTACTAAATGGCCCGGCAGGTATATATCGTTAGTGTCAGCAGCGCAGTCGCTATCATAATCGCTTATCACTTTACCGGTTAACCAACTGCGAATAACATTGCCATTAGCATCCGTTTTCATTAGGTAAGCACGGAATGGCATATGCCTAACAAATGCGAAACCCCCATCAAGGGTTTGCGCCAGGCCGCTAACGCCAGTTCCGTGTTGAGCACCAAAAGTAATTCTTTGTGCCCAAATGGTATCCAAATTCCGGTTGAGTTTCATAATTGAAAAGGCGCTGTCGGTAATATACTTTTCAACTCCTGCCATGACATATGAGCTGTCGGGCGTAAGTATTATGTCTCCGAACTTTAATGAGCTGGCATTCCCAACCAGTATTTTTTGGGTTAAAGAGTCACCATTTTCGTTCAATTTTAATAAGTAAGTACTCGTGAGGGAGGGACCAACCAAAAATACCGAAGCACCTATTAGAAACTCACCCGTAGGAGCCTGAACAACGGTCAAACCTGTTGAATCGGCCGGTGTAATTAATCTGTTATTAGGATCATCATAGTAATTTACCCACTGCCTGTTTCCGTTGCCGTCCAGTTTTAAAGCAAATAGTCCCCACTCACTATTTCCCAAATATCTGGTACCAGTAAGTAAAAAGCCACTGTCGTTGGTTTCAATAACATCGTAGGCATTGGTTATATCTAGAGTATCTGTAACATAAGTCCACAGCACATCACCATTGGCATCGGTGCGTATGCCCACCAAACTGTTTTGGGGAAAGCTATTGCCCGCAGCAAAAAACCCATTGTCGGCGGTTTGTATTACCGAATGAGCTTCTGTAGGTACAATATTCGGCGCAATAGTGTCATATGTTTGCTTCCATAATATATTGCCCTGGGTATCAAAACGGGTTAAACTAAATAGGGTCCAAGGATTTCCAACGCGTCTTAATTTTCCAGCTATTACATAACCGCCATCAGCAGTAATGTACATATCGTTATTGGCCCGAAATAAATCAGGATCGCCTATACTATTCCAAGTACGTACCAATAGACCGCTCGGAGTATATTCAGTAATAATTGACTCATGGTTAGAGTTTATAAAGCTAATGCCTGAACATACAATGTTGCCATTGGGCTTTATCCCGACAGCGGAATATCTGTCATAAGATCCAAGCTGATAAAAGCGGGCAAAGCTTTGAGCTTGGGTGGCTGTAGTAGCAAGAAACAAAAGGCAGACTGTCAGGATTGCGCAGAATTGTTTTGCTTTCATGGGTTGAATTTAGGGTAATTATAAGTTGATAATTCGAAATTGAAGTTTTTCAATTTATACTTCAATATCACTTCTAGGGTGTTTGTCCGATAGCTATGAGTTGCTTTTTTTGATCACACCTCAATATTCCAACAATTATCCTTAACTTTTCAGGACAAATTATAGGTACTTGTCCAAAAAATATCTTTTGTCAGAATCAGAATTACCAGAATTTGAGAATTATAGAATTCATTTAAACATAG
Organism: Sphingobacteriales bacterium; assembly: GCA_027483645.1. Classification (GTDB taxonomy): domain Bacteria; phylum Bacteroidota; class Bacteroidia; order Chitinophagales; family CAIOSU01; genus CAIOSU01. The sequence continues at coordinate 80,965 of JAIXUD010000002.1, read as the reverse complement.
CAAATTCGGTAATTCTAAAATTCACAAAATTCTGATTCAGACAAACCCGCAACTCGTAACCCGCAACCCGTAACCAATTCCAATGCACGCCACCAAGCTCATCCAACTCTTCCACCAACTCTCCGCAGAGGAGATGTTCCGCCTGCGGGATTTTGTGCAGTCGCCGTACCATAACAAGAATGAGCATGTGCAGGCCCTGTTTCTGTATCTGGATGCGCGCTACCCCGACCTCGCACCTCAACAGGTAGACCGGAAGGCGGTTTGGCAAAAGTTATATCCCAATAAAATATATGACGACTTAAAGCTTCGCCACGTGGCATCGCTGCTGCTAAAAGTTTGCGAGGAGTTTCTGCAGGTGGAGTCGCTAAGGGAAAAGCCCGTGATGGCTGGCGCACAGCTGTTGCAAGCATACCGCCGAAAACGGCTAGCCAAGCACTTTGTAGGTGCCAAGCGGGCGCTGGAGCAAGCCATGGAAAAGCAGGGCGCCCTGCACATACCCGACCACTACCACCACTACCAGGCCTTGCTGGAGCAAGAGCTGATGCAGGAGTACCAGCAAGAGCGCCGCAGCACCACCGGCCTGCAAGGCGTGGCCGATAAGCTGGATGAGGCTTACCTAGTGGCCAAACTGAAGCAAACCTGCGGTATGGTGAGCTACGAGAACATTTACCGCCAAGCGTATAGATATGACTTGCTGGAGCCGCTGTTGAAGCACATTAACCAAACGCCCTACACCAACCCACTACTGCTGGGCTACTATCATGGCTTAATGATGCTACGCAACCCAGAGGCATTGGAGAGTTTTGCTGCGATGAAAGCGGTACTGAAAGATCAGGCCACATTTATCCCTTTCGAGGAGGCGCAAGAGCTGCACATTATTGCCCGCAACTTCTGCATACGCCGCTTCAACATGGGCGACCAGATTTATTTTAAGGAGCTTTTCGATCTGTACCAATTGGGGCTGGAAACCAAGGTGCTGCTCAATGAGCAGGGGTTTATTTCGCCGTCGGCATTTAAGAACATTGTGGCCGTGGCCAGCAGGCTTGAGGCATTTGACTGGGCAGAGGTTTTTGTAAAAGAACGCAGTGCCCTGCTGGAAGAAAAGTACCGCAGCGACTATATTAATTACAACCTGGCAAGGCTATACTTCGCCCGTAAGCAGTTTGGCAAGGCGCTGCAACTGCTTAGCCAAGTAGAGTATCACGATGTGTTTGTGGCCGCCGATGCCCGCACGCTGCTACTTAAAACCTACTTTGAATTGGACGAATACGATGCGCTGGATGCGCTGCTAGAGAGCTTTAAGCAGTTTGTAACCCGCCGTAAAGAGGTGGCCTACCACCGAGAAAACTACCTGAACACCATTAAATTTACCCGGTACCTCATCAACCTCAATGGACGCGATAAAGCCCGCAAAGAAGCCCTCGGCAAAAAGATACAAGGCACCAAAATATTAACGGAGAAAACGTGGTTGCTGGAGAAGTTGGCGGAGAAATAGCTACTGTTATTATGTGGGAGCATTCTGTTAATCTGTTGGGCAATGACGTTAAGGTAAGCCCCAACAATCGCAAGGCTATTGCAGAGTGTCATGGTGAGCGGAGCCGAACCATTCGGAATACGGTCACGAAACAAAGTCACGTATCACGTATTATGGGAAACGGAATTATGCCACCTACATTATGGATGGTTCGGCTCCGCTCACCATGACAAATGGGAAGTGCCGAGCAAAGTCAAAATCCTTAACTTAACAACATTCTCGCCTTGGGCGTGTGATAACAAATTATGTTTTTGCATCCAACATTTCCTATTTCCCATTTCAAGACCCATATTTGAACCCGTGACCCGCAACGAAGCCATCGGCAAACTAGAAAATTATTGCGCTTACCAAGAGCGCTGCGAGCAGGAGGTGCGCGACAAAATGGCCAAGCTTACCGTGCCCACCGAAATGCACGCAGAGATATTCCAATACCTTCGCGAGCAAGGGTTTCTGGACGATGGGCGGTTTGCCAAAACCTATGCTGGCAGCAAACTAAGGTTGAAGAAATGGGGCAAGATTAAAATCTCCCAAGCCTTAAAAATGAAGGGCATCCGCGAGCCGCACATCGGCAATGCACTTAAGGCCCTGGACTGGAACGACTACTACGATGCCATCCGCAAGCTGCTGGCGCAAAAAGATAAACTGCTTAAAGACACCGATAGCTACACCCGGCAGCACAAGTTGGCGCAATTTGTTATCAGTAAAGGATTTGAGCCCAACTTGGTGTGGGAGGTGATGAAGGAGGAGGCCAAGGATTGATTGAATCCAGTAGAACAATACCCCTACACCTTCCGCTCATAAATATCTTGCAAAGCTGGTACCAAAATAGGATGCTGAAACCCAAAGCCCGCATCCTGTATTTTCATGCTGGTGGTGCGCTGCCCGCCTAGGATAGCATCGGCCATTTCGCCCATGGCCAAGCGCAGCACAAACGCGGGTGCCGGTGCTGAAAGGGTTTTTTTGCCCAAGGCTGTTGCTATGCTTTCAGTAAGCTCTTTGTTGGTTACCGGTTGCGGTGCAGTGGCGTTGTACACCCCCTCTAGCTTCTCGTTTTTAATGGAGAAGATAAACTGGCGGCAAAGGTCGTCAATATGTATCCATGGCACGTATTGCTTGCCGTCGCCCAACGTGGCGCCGATGCCGAACTGTATGGGCTTGGCCGTTTGCGGCAAGGCACCCCCTTGGCTGCTAAGCACAATACCGATGCGGTTAATTACTAGGCGGGTACCCAACTCTTTTACAGGCTGCACCGCTGCTTCCCAGGCTTTGCAAACCTCCGCTAAGAAATCGGTGCCTGCAGTGGCGTTTTCATCCAGCAGCTCGCTGCCACGGTTGCCATAGTATCCCACGGCCGAGGCAGAAACGAAGGTTTTGGGGTGGAAGTCGTTCTTCTTCAACTGGTCAATCAGTAGTTTAGCAGTAGCCACCCGGCTGCGGATGATTTCTTTTTTTCGCTCCTCAGTCCAGCGGCCATCCATCACGCCGGCGCCGGCAAGGTGTATTATATGGTCGGCGCGCAGCAGTGCCTCCACTTCCAGCGTTTGGCTGTCTACATCCCATTGGTAGGTTATGATGTTTCCTTTGCGGGCTTTTTTGCGCCCCAGGTGTATTACATTGTATCCTTCCTCAATCAATAATTGAGATAAACGGGTGCCTACCAAACCCGATCCGCCGGTAATCAATACAGTCTCCATAGTGCTCATAGCTGCCAATATATTGCTTTATTTGTAAAGCTATTCAATTTCAGGGTAGATGTCTTATATTTGCCTTCCAGTATTGTCCACCTTAACATTATTTAGTTAAACCCCCACAGACAATGAACACCTTGCGCTACCTCTTTGTTTTGCCCTTACTAGGCACCTTAACCATCTTGTTTACCGGCTGCCCAAGCGGCGGAAACACCGATGCACCCATCACCTTTAAGCGCACCAGCAACGAGGTAATCATACATGAGTTGAGCAATGCGGATATGCTGAACCCGCTTAACTCTACCGATGCGAGCGCAACGTACATTGAGGCCAACATCTTCCAGACCTTGCTGGGCCAAGACTCTGAAACTTACGAAAAATACGGCCTACTTGCTGTAGCCCGTCCTACCATTACCCCAATTACTGAGGGTGAGTTTAAAGGCGGCATGAAGCTGGAGTACGAGATTCGCCCTGAAGCCACTTGGGATAATGGAACGCCAATTACTGCCAACGATTATGTTTTTACTATTAAGTCAATCCTAAACCCTAAAACCAATTGCGAACACCTTAAAGGGTACTTCAATTTTGTGGGGGATATTGTAATTGATGAACAAAACCCAAAGAAGTTTGCCATCTACTCTTGGACTACTTATATGCTAGTAGAAGAGTTTAGCGGCTACTGGATAATGCCTGAATATATCTACGACGCTGAACAAATTATGCGCAAGTTCCAAATCCGAGATTTGAATACGCCTGAGAAACGTGCCGCATTGAAGGGCAATGCCGACATTATGAAGTTTGCCGACCAGTTCAATAGCGAGAAATTCCAACGCGAGAAGGGTTTTGTAACCGGCTCGGGCCCATATGAGTTTACCAGCTGGGAAACCGATATTAAAATTGTATTGACCCGCAAGAAAGATTGGTGGGGCGACAAAATGAATGGTGCTAAAGGTTTTAAAGCCAACCCAGAGAAAATTGTTTACCAAATTGTAAACGATATGAACACCGCCACCACAGCCATGCGCGATGAGAACATTGATGTGATGCGCGGCGTGGAGCCTAAGAAATTTACCGAGTTGCAGAAAGACAATGACTACTTGAAGCGCTTTAGCCTACATACCCCTGTTATGTTCTCTTACTTGTACTTGGGTATGAACATGCAAAACCCTAAGCTTAAAGATGTAAGAGTGCGTAAAGCCATCAGCCACTTGCTGAACCGTGAGGAGATTGTTGAGGCATTGTATTACAACCTGGCCGAGCCTACTGTTGGCCCAGTGCACCCCATGCAGAAACACTACAACAAGAGCATAGTTGGTTATGATTTCAACTTAGATAAAGCCAAGCAATACCTTACCGAAGCTGGTTGGGTGGATAGCGATGGCGATGGAGTGGTTGACCAAGTTATTGATGGCCAAAAAGTGCCGTTAAAACTAGAGTTTAAATACAATGCTGGTAACGACATTCGTAAAGAAATCGGTATCCTGTTTAAAGAAGAAGCCCGCAAAGTAGGTATCGAAATTGAGATTGTGGCTAAAGAGTGGACCGTGTTCTTGAGTGAGTTGGACAACCACAACTTCGAGATGTATTGCGGTGGTTGGGTGAGCAGCCCTAACATGGGCGACCCATACCAAATATGGCACACCAGCTCATCGGTTGTAGGTGGCTCCAACTATGTTACTTTCGGCACACCAGAGAGCGATGCTATAATTGATAGCTTGCGCAACACGCCACAAGATGATGTGCGCCTCAGCTTGTACTTGCGCTTGCAAGAAATCATTAACGAGCAAGCCCCTTACGTTTTCTTGATTACGCCCAAAGAGCGCATAGCCATCCATAAGCGTTTTGATGCGAAAACCTATGCCGCGCGCCCAGGTTATGACGAGAAGGAATTTGTATTGAATATTGCGCCAGCGGCTACTGAGGCCCAAGCTCAAAAATAATCGGGGAAAAGTTAGATGTTCTCATACATTTCGAAGCGGTTACTGTACTTTATCCCGACGTTTTTTATCATTTCGTTTGCGGCGTTCGGGTTGAGCAAAATGGCACCAGGCGACCCTGTAAGGTTGGCCTTGGGTGCTAGCGATACTGGTGCCGGCCAAAGCACGGAGATGATGGCCAACGAGCAGGCCTACTATGATATGGCTGAGAAGCTGGGCATGAATTTGCCTACGTTCTATTTCTCTTTTACCTCTGCAGCAGTACCCGATACCTTGTACCGAATTGTAAAATCAGCAGAGCGCGACAACCTAGCACGGTTGATTGACCAGTACGGCAACTGGCCCCAAATCGAAAAGTACTACCACTCACTTAAAGCCATTGAGGTAGGGCTGTTCTCCATTACAGGCGACTCCTCCAATTTTGCACAGAAAAACAAGGTTCGACAAAATTATGGCGCACTGCTGGCCACTTATGAGCACGACCGTATAGAGTTTGCCATTGGGCAAATGGTAGAGGCCGTACAAATACCTACCATGGCACCCATAAAGGCCCAAGTACTACAAGTAGAGCAAAGCTATAAAGATGTGGTGGCTATGGCCACGCCTAGTAAAAACTTGATTCCTTCCTTCCAATGGTTTGGGTTTAACAACCAGTACAACTTTTGGATGTTTGGCAATGCCCCCTTGTTCAGCAACCCAGAAGAGCATCCCAATAAGGGCTACGGCTTCTTGAGGGGGGATTTTGGAATTTCTTATAAAGATAAGCGCCCGGTTACTTCTAAGATTGGCGAAGCGATTGGCTGGACGTTGATGCTGAACATGATAGCGCTTACGCTGTCATACCTTATTTCTATTCCGCTGGGTGTGCAAACTGCTGTGCACAAGGATAGCCGTTTCGACAAGGTTTCTACCATTATAATGTTTGCGCTATTCTCATTGCCGAGCTTTTGGATAGCCACCATGCTAATCAACTACTTTACCACTAGCCAATATGGCATGAACCTGTTCCCAACCTTTGGGGTAAGCAGCCCAAGCATTAATGAAAACAGTTCTTTCTTTGCCTTCTTATTGGATAGAATACATCACTTGATACTGCCTATTTTCTGTATGACGTATGGCTCATTTGCTTACCTAAGCCGCCAGATGCGCGGTGGGGTGCTAAGTGTATTGCGTATGGATTATGTACGTACCGCCCTAGCCAAAGGATTGCCACACGAAAAGGTGATTTGGAAACACGTTTTCCGCAACTCACTGATTCCTATTATTACCCTGTTTGCTTACCTATTCCCTGCAGCCATTAGTGGTGCGTTGATTATTGAAATCATTTTTCAGATACCGGGCATGGGCAAGCTCTCTTACGAGGCCATCATCGGTAGGGATTATCCGATTGTATTTACCGTGCTTATGTTCTCAGCCATACTTACCATGGTGGGAAACTTGGCGGCGGATATGATGTATGCATTAGTAGACCCGAGGATCTCTTTCTCGAAAAAATAAGACCATGGCAACGAAAGAGATACCAGTAACGGTAAAGAAAGACCAAGACCAGAGTTATAAGGCCATTGTAGTAAGGCAGTTTAAAAAGAACCGCTCAGCCGTGTGGGCATTGCGCTTTCTATTCTTCATTATCGGCGTGGGTGTGTTTGCCGACTTTTTGGCAAACGAGAAGCCGCTATACGCCAAGTTTGAAGGTGTAACCTATTTCCCTGTCTTTAACCAATACGCCATCGATTTAGGGATAGCTACCAAACCAGAACGATTCAATACCATTTATGATTGGAAGAAGGTTGAGTACGAGTCGGTAATATGGCCTCCTATCCCCTATTCTCCGACCACGCAAGACAAGCTAAATAGGGATTACAAAGGTCCATTTGAAGAGCAGCGGGTAGAGTCTACCAGGTTTAAGCACTGGATAGGCACGGATAAACTGGGCCGCGATGTAATGGCTGGGTTGATCCATGGTGCCCGTGTGGCCATGTTGGTTGGGGTAGTTTCTATGTCCATTGCTAGCTTTATCGGTATCATCCTGGGGTCTTTTGCCGGTTACTTTGGTGATGATAAGTTGAAAGTTACACGTATAACCCTTATCCTGATGTTGCTTACGCTGCCGTTTGCTTGGTTCTTCGGTTTCCAAGTCCGCAGCTACGCCATCGCCGATTCTTTGAATGGGGGCTTGCTCGTCCTTATTGGGCAAATGTTCTTTAGTTTAATCATCGCGGCAGCGGTATTGTTGGTACCTTATCTAATTTCAAGGCCACTTAAGCGCTTCCCCGCTTTGGGCAAACAGATTACCATACCAGTGGATATATTGGTATCGCGCTTTATTGAGATTTTCGTTTCATTACCAAGCTTCTTGTTGATACTATCCATTATAGCAATTCTAAAGGCACCCAACCTTTATTTGGTAATGGCCATCATCGGGTTGACATCTTGGACCGGTATCGCCCGATTGATTCGTGGTGAGCTATTGCGCGTGCGCAATTTGGAGTATATTGAGGCGGCACATGCCCTAGGTTACAGTCAAGCCCGTACCATTTTCCGCCATGCGATACCTAACTCCTTGACACCCGTATTGATTTCTATTGCATTCGGCGTGGCGGGTGCCATCCTTACGGAATCATTTCTGTCGTTCCTCGGTGTAGGTGTACCACCGGAGCAGGTTACTTGGGGTAGTATGCTCTCTGCAGCACGCAGCGTGCCACAGGCATGGTGGTTGGCCATTTTCCCTGGCTTCGCCATCTTCATCACCGTTACCATCTTCAACTTGATGGGTGAAGGCTTAACTGATGCCTTAGACCCTAGGCTGAAGAAGTAATTGCCGAACTAAAGATCAGTATAAACTCCGTCCGAACCATCGATACCGCAGGTGGCCTAGCACGCTGCTTTAGTTAATGTTGCTGGACCCTCATATTTAACCTTGTTACGGATGGTTCGAATCAGCTGCCTATTATATAATTTGATTTGCGTGTTTTGTGACTGGTATTATGTGTCCCTCACCTAGCCTCTCCCGGAGGGAGAGGGACTTGTTCCTCCTTGCCTTCGGCAAGAAACTTTAGATCAAAAAACGTACAATAACATTTTAACGAGCCGAAAGGTGAGGCATTTAAAGTCCCTCTCCCTATGGGAGAGGCTAGGTGAGGGTGATAAACAGATGTCAATAGCAAAGGGTAATTCCAACTGTTTAGTTTACTTCAACACTGCCTTTACCCTGCTTGCCTGCAGCAAGTGCCGCTGTATATGCGCAATATGAAAGCGATAAGTATCGCCTAATTTGAAGCGCAAGATGATGCCTAGAGTAGAGGTAATGCGGTGCTTCTCCAAGTTTACCGTACGGGCCAGCTTAAGCAATGCTAATAGGTCTTTCAAGTGCCCCAAAAATTCCTCCAATGCCCGCTCGTTCTTTTGGGTTTGCTTGGCAGGGTTATAACTGCCCAAGGTACTCATTGGTTTGCGTATGGTGCCGTCGGGCAGGGGCTTCATTACCATCATCATTTCGCCAAAATAGCCCGCACTAAAAGAATCTTTGGGTTGGGTGCCGCCCTGCTCCACTTGCTTGCGTATACGCGGCTGATAATATCGGCTGTAAATATTAAGGTGCTCCAAGCAATCGTTGATGCTCCATTTGCCAGGTGCGGGCACCCATTGCAATTGGCTTAGATTAAGGGGTTTAAACTCTTGTTCCACTTGGCGGATGGCCTCTTGCACATCGCGCTCCAACTCTTGCAACATTGTTTCGGTAGGGTAAACAGCCATGATATTTCAATTTGTTTATGGTGCAAAGGTACGTTGGCGCAAATGGCTGGCCGTTGATGTAGGTCAAGTTCTTATTAGTATCAAGTAGTGAGTATCAAGTATCAAGTAGTGTTTTGTGAAAGGTGGGAATGATGCTAGGATAGAAGGAGGCAACACACATACTACGGTATACCCTGAAGGGGCTAAAGAATGCTAGCGATGGCTACGGGCCATCGGAAGTAATGCGTTTCCAGAAACATATCATGTTACCCACGGTGTCCCGAGGGCGAAAAGGCCCTCGGCTAGCATTCTCGTGCCCCGTTGGGGCGTACCGTATTTTGTCCCAATTATACAATAACCAATCAACCAATGTCTTATGTCTTGTGTCTTGCATCTTGTGTCTTTGAAGCATCCATCATCCTCCGCTTCAACCTACTCAATGTCTCAGGTGTAATGCCGAGGTACGATGCAATTTGCCGCTGGCTGTAAAGCCTAAAGCAGTGCGGGCTTTGATTCCATAGGCGCATAAAGCGGTCTTCGGCAGGTGCGGAGAGCATTTCCACCTGTCGCGAAAGCATGCCTATAAGCAGTTCCTCCAAGCCTAAGCGCGTCCAGCGCTCCATTTTGGGATAGCGGTCGTGCAGCTCGTTAATATCGTTATAGTGGATGCGCAGCATATGGCATTCGCTTACGGCTTGGTTGTAAAAGGTGGCCTTTCGGCGTGTAAGGAAGGAGCCGTAATCGCCCGTAAAAGTATTGTCGTAGCTAAAGGCTAGCGTTACATCCTCGCCTTTAGTGGTGATGTGGAAGATGCGGGTTGCACCGGTGATAATAAAGTAGATATACTCCTCCGTATGGCCAGGTACAATCTGGTAAACACCTTTTGGCAAATGGTGGTAGTGCCAGCGGCTAGCAATGTCGGCCCACTCCCCATCGGTAAACTGCACCTTAGCGAAGAATACTTTTTGTAGCGCGGCAAGGCCTGTTTCGAAGTGGGACTCCATGATATGCTAAGATATAGCAAAGAAAGAGAAATAGCGTGGCGCACAAGCGGTATAAATGTTGTTAACAACCGTACCTTTCCACAGTTCTTAACATTAACTTAACGTGTTTTCTACTAGGTATGGTAGCTGGTATACTACCTTTGCTTGCACTTGTAGCTTCGAGAAAACCGTTTTGCTACTACGCATTGACTTTCAACGATATCGAATATGGATTTGAATGGTTTTTTCCAGTTCTTGGTCCCTAAAGACCGGAAGTTTTTCCCGCTCTTCGAACAGAACGGACAGCAATTGGTACTGGGTGCCAACACCTTGGAAAAGGTTTTACAGGCCGACGACATAGATGCCCGCAATTTGCTAATCAAGGAATTGGTAAAGCAGGAAGCCAAGGTTGACCAAATGACCGAAACCCTGTTGAGCTTACTACACAATTCATTCATCACCCCATTTGATAGGGAAGATGTGTATGCGCTCATCAATTCGCTTAACCGCATTATGCACTTTATGACCCGAAGTGCCAAGCGCCTTGAGGTTTATGATGTGCAGCACATAAGCCCAGAAGTACGTGAGCTGGGTGTGTTGATAAAGCAGAGCGCGGATGAGTTGCATAAGATGCTTGTGGAAATGAACGGCGCCAAGCACCCTAAGAAGATATTGAAGTCGAGAAACGCTATTGCCAAACTGGAACGCCAATCTGACGAGGTATATAGCACCGCAGTTCGCGAACTGTTCAAAGTAGAAACTAATGGCGTAACCCTTGTGAAAAACAAGGAAGTGCTATCGGCCATGGAGAACACGCTGGATAAAATTGACAGTGCCGCCAGAATTCTTGAAAGTGTATTGATTAAATCAGCCTGATGCTTGTCTTAGCAGTTATCATCATTATTGTGGCGCTGGTTTATGACTTTTTGAACGGCATGAACGATGCCGCCAATTCCATTGCCACTGTCGTATCCACACGGGTACTTTCGCCACGTATGGCGGTTATTTGGGCAGCCTTCTTCAATTTTGCGGCTATTTTTGTTTTTGGGCTGAGCGTAGCCAACACTATAGGCAAGGGCATTGTAGAACCAGAAACTGTTTCCCAATTTACCATTCTGTCTTCCCTGCTTGGTGCTGGAAGCTGGGTGCTATTATGTACTTTGTTAGGTATGCCTATTAGTGTTTCTCATGCCTTGATAGGGGGGCTTATCGGGCCTGCCTTAGTTGTGGGTGGCTTAGATGCATTGGTGGCAAGTGGTATTTTCAGAATCTTGTTGTTCATAGTGCTTTCACCCTTAATTGGCTTTATCCTGGGTTATTTTTTAATGGTAGGCACCTTGTGGGTTTGCCGAGCCTTGCCTCCACAAAAGGTAGATGGATTCTTTAGGGTAATGCAATTGGTATCATCAGCCTTCTTTAGTTTAGGACACGGTGGCAACGATGCGCAAAAAACTATGGGTATCATGGCCATGTCGCTATATGCGGCAGGCTATATTGACCATTTTCATGTGCCAGACTGGGTAGTTATCTCGGCATACAGTGCAATTGCTTTAGGTACGCTTATTGGTGGCCAAAAGGTTATTAAAACCCTTGGCGTGGGCCTTACCGATTTGAAACCTATGGGCGGCTTCAGCGCTGAAACTGCTGGCGCTATTACGCTGGCTGGAACCGCTATATTGGGTATACCAGTAAGTACTACTCACACTATCACTGGCGCCATTATGGGTGTGGGTGTTACCCGCCGCCTTTCGGCTATTAAATGGGGTACTGCCTTAAACATTGTAGCGGCTTGGGTGCTTACTATTCCTTTTTCGGCCCTAGTTGCAATGTTGATCTATTTTATCATGCAGTTCTTTATCCCCGCAGGCGGCTTGCAATAACGGTATGGCCTAGCCTTATAGCATGCTTTGAAGTGTGCTTCTTGTCGCTCATATTTCTTCATTAACATTTGGCGCATCGTTTGCATCTATTTTGGTACTGAGATTGAACAACAAGACCAAAAAACCTTGCCATGAGAACGATGACCGAACCAATGCCGAACAAGTACTACAAACAGTTTGCGAACGCTTGCTACCGTTACAAAACCCGTGTGCAACAGCAAGCTCAAGACCTCCTATTCTTTGAAGTAAGCACCGAAAAGGGCCGCGTTTGGGATGAACTTAGGGGCGATATTTAGCCAAAGTATACCCATTTTGTCTAATCACTTCCACAGCCTTATTATTAACCTGTAAAGCGTTGAAGCCCTGAGGCAACAAAATGTAAATAATATCTTTTTGATTGGCGCCAGCATGATAAAATAGGTTGGCGCTTTTTTCACTGGTTAGCACAAAATCTTTCACTTCGCTGCCCGGAAATAGGTGCCCCTTGCTGCCCAATAGTTGAAATCCCATTCCCTCCAGCCGATAGTAGCAAACAGCTGTGTATCCCTTTATAGATATGCTGTTATCGGCAATAATCTCCCCCGTATTAGGGTCAAAATACTCACCTTTTGGCAATGCCCAAGTTTGCTTCTTTTTGCTCAAGTTGATGTAAGCCAAGTATTGGCGCTTACCAATAGCAAAGGTTACTTGATAGGCATCTCCTCGCTTCTCCACCATTATGTTATGCTTAGGCAACTGCGGGAAACCCGAGAGATATAGATGCATGGTTTCCTCATCGTAGGTATTGATGTTATCGGAGGTAAATACCAGTTGCCCAAACAGATTGTTTACAAAGAACATGGTGTGCTTTTGGGCAGGCTTTAGCTTGTTTTTTTCATCGCGCAGCACGTACACATCAGGGTCGCTGTAGAAAAAACGGCCCCCCAGTTGCCATCGGCCAATGTTGGTGGTCATGGTGTTCCAAGTGCTTAGTCGCTCGCGGGCATGCAGTGCCTTGAGCATCTTTTGCTCCCACTTCATGTGCACATCGCTGCTTACTCGGCAATAGTCTACTATATTCATGCTTGGGCCCAAAGGCACCCCGCAGCCTAGTATCCATTTATCACCAACCCACATACGCAGCATCAGCATGGCGTCGGTCATTATTTCGCCACGGCTTCTGCCATATTGGGGTTTGATGCTAGCTGCAAACAGAAAGTCCAGCTTTACCATATCATATCCCCATACATTCAACACCGTATCAAATACACCATATAGGTATTGCTGTACCTCAGGTAGGTAAATATCGAGCGCATAGTATTTGCCGCTCCATAGTGGGTTTATGCCAACCACTATGGCTTCGCCTTTATCGTCCCGCAATACCCAGCTAGGATGGTTTCGAAACAAGTCAGAATTTTTTTCGCAGATAAACGGTGCCAACCACAGCCCAGCTTTATAACCCGCCTTTTGTATACTGTCGGCAATGTGTTTCATCCCATTTGGGAATTTGGCGTTGGTCTCCTTCCAATCACCCACCGCCTTTTGGTATCCATCATCAATCTGAAACATACCAATGGGGATGTCGCGAGAAGCAAAGGCATTTAGGTTCTCCAGGATGATGCCCTCGTCGATTTTGGTGTAGTAGTGGTACCGCTCGTCCAACCCGTATGTGCGGTGGCGGTGCTGCTAAAGCTTTGGTTAGTCACCGTCTTTATAGTAGCCACCGCTACTTCTTGCTGCTGCTTAGCATAGGCATCAAATAGGGCTTCGTCTTTACCCTCCATTTCCAGTATGGTAATGTATTCGTGGTTCTGGTTTTGCAGCAGCAGTTTGTTTTCCAGTTGTTTGGTAAGGGTTAGTTTGCCTGCCTGGCTATCAAAACGCCATTGTGTATAGCCCTCACTCTCATCAAGCGATGCGTATAGGTGCATTAATCCACTTGGCAAGCGGGTGTAGGCGTACGTCCACCCATGCACAGTACCCTTCTTGGGTTGATGGTCTTTAAAAAGATAGTCGCCATAATATTTGCCAAAGCCATGTGCAATACGGCTCAAATCCTTCAGTTTATCATCTTTCTCGAATTCTTGACTGTTGGTCCAGCACTGGTATCCGTTTACAAAAACGCGCTCCACACTATCAGGCTGCCAATCGAAAGTAATCTGCACATCAATTACCTCAATATTATGAAATGGCTTAAGCGATGCCACCAGCTTTTGCCCACCAGGAACGACAATAGTGCCTATGGAGATGGACATTTCATTGTTCTCAAGGTGCTTTAGGTTGGAGCCTTTTAGGGTTATTAGCTCTTTTCCCTTATAGTAGCGCACAGCTACGGTAAATGGCTGGGAGGTGAGCCACGATTGGGCAAACATGTTGGTAGAACCAACTAATACAAAAAGCAAAGAAAGCCAAAAGGTGCGCATTGGGTAAAAATACAATGTTGAGGCTGATAAAAGATAAATTGAAGAGAATTAAGAAAGGTAGAGAGATTATGGCTAAATTTAAAAGGCCACAATTTTGGGGCAACATACGTAATAAGCGATACCAAAAATAGCGCATAGAGCATGAAAGTACACCCGGCAGTAGTTTGGAACGGTATGCATTTTAAATGGGAAAAGTACCCGCATAGGCTGTCGATACTGGGTTCGCGCCTGCACGCTAACTGGAGCGAGGACAGGAAACAACTGCTCTCTTACCACCATGAGCTAAGCCTTAAAATAGGCAACTGGCCAGCGGAGCATGCGGAGTATTTTGTGCCGTTTACGCGCATTATGGCGCAGCAGGGCTTTCTGGGCATGGGCCACGCGGTAATACCCGTAAGCTGCCCTATTGAGGTGGGTATTACCAAACAAGAAACTATGGAGGTAGACCTCTCGAGCCTACTGTCATTTACACAACTTAGCGACAAAATAGCCCTGCACAGTAAGGTAAAGGTTTTGCTCAACGGGTTTAGGGTACAAAGTGAAAATAACGTATCGGGCTGGCATTTTGGTGGGCTGGGTATTGAGCTATCGCACGCTAAAATATTGGAGGGCAATAAGCTGCGTTTCGATGCTGAGGTATACATACGCCCTGCCCGCAGCCCCGAGCCGCTTACGCATGGCAACCGTGGCTGGAAATTCAAAAAAGACCACTGCGGCTATTTTATCCATTTCGATTATTTGGTAGTTGCTGGCGAAAAAGAAGATGTACACTTCACCGAATCGAAAGTGGAGATGCAAGAGGAAACGGCCCGCAAGGAGTATAAAGCTTTACTAAAAGCTACAATGCCAGGTAAGGATAATGAGCGCTATAGTCAAGCCTTTTCGGGCCTTACGGGTTTCAAGTTTAAACTCGGCAAGCAAGACCGGGCCCTACTGCCCAAACGCACTGGCCGCTACATAAGGGAGCTTGGTTTCTTTACTGAACAGTTTAAATATAGCCCCGAATCGGGCATGGGAGAGGTAGCCATTAACCTTATTTTCTCAAACCTTGGCGACAATGTGAGTTACCTGGCCAACAAATGGAAACTGGAAACGAGCGTAAAACTTTGTATGGTACAGATAAACGGATTGGAGTACCTTGAGCACGGTAGTATAAAAGGCACCACCGAGCGCAACCGCAAAGCCATGAACGATGTAAAGCCTATTTGGAAAGTTTGATTTTTGGTTGATTGGTTATTGGTTATTGGTTATTGTAAGATGTCGTCCATCTTCTCAGGGTCTTGCCGGGTGTCGAATACGTCAAGGATTGTTATCTCATTGTTCTCTATAAGATAAATGATTTTGTAACTCCAAATTACACTATAACGGATATTACCTTGCCATGCTAAACGTTCTTCTGCGGAGAATTTTTCTGGGAAAGGTTGGATAGAATCTATCGTATCAAATACTTTTTGGCGCACCCTTTCCGCCGCAACTGGAGAATCTTTTTTAATGTAATTGACGATACCTCGCAAAGATTTTTTTGCCCTTTTTGACCAAGCTACCTTCATACATTACCAACTTTCCGATTCTTTTTTTAAATCCTCATTAGATATTACATCTCCCGCACGTACCTCTTTTAATATATCGGCTATATGCTTTTGGTACTGCTCATCATTCAGTGGCTCGCCAACAACCGTGTAGGCAACAACGCCTTCGGGGTGCTGATAGGTTTCTAGCATCGCTTTTACCGCTTGCAAAAACCGCTCATCATCTATATTATCCACCATTTGCTTTATCGTCGTCTTCACGTACATGGCCATAGCTTTGTTGATATTAAGCTAAAAATACTACTTCCAGTTCAAAAAATATCTCTTGATTGCATGCGCCAAGAAATGACGTAATGAAGTGGTCGGACGAATACCTTGCTGTGAGTAGATCATTCCCAGCTTAAGTCCTAAGCTTTCATCGGAGCGTTCGTCTCAACACTAAAACATTATACGAGAAAAAACACCAATAAGGATTTGCATGGCGTTTAGTGTTCAGACGAGGGCTATGATTGGGATGCAACCTGAAATGCAATCTAAGTACTCACGCAGAAGTACTCGTCCGACCACATAGGGCGGGCTTGATTATCTAGACCCGGCCTCTTCTTCCACCAATTCCTCTGCCACTGCAGTTGGCTTACGGTACTGCCCAGCGAACGACTTCTGCGCATAGCTGCTCTCAGTGTAGAATTGGCTGTACCACGAGCGCATTTTCATAATAGGGCCATCGCCCTTTACTAATAGTGGTTTGGTCGCAAAGTTCTTCTTCTCCCAAATGGCAATATCATCATGAAACTGTGCCGATGCCTCGCCGAGGATATACTTAATCATCAAGCCTGGCGTACCTTTCGGGGCGTATACATAATCTTCCATGCGCACCTTCAATTCTCCTAGTGGGGTGAAGGTTTTAATGAGCAGTACATTGGCAATCTTGGTAGTAAACCTAAAGATGAGGAACCCCGGCCCGAAAAACGTAACCGTGGCATGGCCGCCTGCGTGCTCAATCTTTTGATCGGTGCTGCGCTTTACCAGCTCTGCCGTGTCGCTAAAATAGGCTTGGTGCTGCTTATCGCCCTCGCCAAACTCAATATTCAGTGTATGCTTTACATACACAAAGCGGTTGGCAAAGGGTATGGTAAGCAGGTTGTGCACGCAGGCAAAGTGCGCATAGTCGGCGCCGTTCTCGGCAAAGTCCTGCAGGTGTATGTGCAGCGTATCTTGGGTTTTCGAGTGGTATTTATAAGCTTTTTCCGTATCGCTCAGGCCGCTATCGGGGTTCCAGGTGGGGGCTATGCCATCACTGTGATACCATACCATTATCAGGCCCCAGTTTTCTACTACTGTCCACGCCTTGGTTTCGGCGGTGCGAGGTACATTGTCGCTATACGGTATGTGGGCGCACTTGCCGTTGGCCTTAAACTCCCATGCATGGAAAGGGCAAACCAGGTTGTTGCCTTTTACGGTGCCACCGGCCAAGTTGGCGTTTAGGTGCGGGCAGTACACATCTAGCACGCCCACCTCGCCATTCTCACCACGGAACACGGCAAACTTCTGCCCGAGGGCTTCAATCTCTTTTACTTTTCCTTTAGTAATGTCGCCAGAGCTGCATAAGCTGAACCAGCCATTGGGGTACGGCGGCGGGTAGTGCTTGGCGCGTTCTTTTTCGTAAACTGGGTCGAAGGTGAATTTTTCACGCTTTTTGCCAACCACAAAAATGGCAAAATAGAAACCGACCAATGTGCCAACAATAGCCAATAATATAACAGCGAGAACGATTTGTAGCATGTGTACGGGGAGGAGTTTACAGCAAACCAACAGCATGCTATGTAAACAAATATAATGATGTGGCGATAAAATACGCTATATCACTACATATATTGTAATAACTAAAGAGTGGGTAGCATATTGGAATTGTGTGGGATTCATTAAGTTTACTGGCAAAATATTGTAAAATGGGCAAAGCTATTTGGACCAGCATCTTGTTTACTATATCGATTCTGGGTTGTGGCAACGTGGAGGAAACCCTGCCCACGGAAACTGTTGCCGTTGCTATAGAGGCGGCACTTCCAGCCGTAATTGAAGAAGCAACACCCAGCTTACCTGTGACTGAAACATGGGTAGATTCATTGGTTATTGACTCCAACCATTTGGTTTACATCTTGAAAAAGGAGGCTGGAAATTTTGGCGAACCTGGATGGATTTCGAACCTAAGTTTGATAGTAAAATCCTCTACAGAAAACAATAGAAAGTTTATTGCAACAACCGATGGCGGATTTCAAGGAGTGCAATACATTGAAAAATCGCTGGCTAAAATTAGTATAGCAGGTAAAACCCATGTGGTTTTCTTTTACGAGATTTATGTGGATGGACTAGACCCAGATAAGTTAGTATTGATTTCAACGGATTTGGATGACGTTACAAGTTATGGATGCAGTTATTTCAAAGAAGACAAGGCTTTAGTGTGCGATTTGATATACGAGAAGGAGCTAGAGTTATATGCCGAACCAATACAAAAGGCTTATGAGCAAGATAAAAACAGTAAATATTGAATATAATATCAAGGCACCACCACCACATCCACATCCAAAGTTATCTCATGCTTAATCTTGCCCTTACCCACCAGTAATATGGTGAGGGCCACGATGGAAGAGCCCGAGATAAACGTAACCAGCGGCACCAGGCTCGTTGCTTCAAACATAGTGATAACCAACAATGCCAGCGTACCTACGCCGATTGTGCTTCAAGGCTAGCTGCAACCCTTAGCAAAAACAAAACGCCTCGGCACTGTGGGTACCAAGGCGCTAAAATTATAAACTTGTGGTTTTTGGCTATTCCTATTAACTATTCAATATTTCTGCTAGGCGATAAACATCGCTAAAGGTGTTGTATAACGGCACTGGGGCAACACGAATCACATCGGGTTCGCGCCAATCGGCTATTATGCCATTATCCCTAAGTTTTTGGAAGAGGGCTTTCCCGTTTTTTTTGGTAAGCAAACTCAACTGGCACCCACGCTCTTCAGGGTTGGCGGGGGTAATAATGGTTAAGTTTTTGTTGTCCTTCAACAAAAACTCCAGGTAGCCAGTAAGTTTAAGGCTCTTCTCTCGCAGATTCTCAATGCCAGCGTCATCAAAAATATCGAGCGATGCTTTGTGCATGGCCATAGCAAACACTGGGGCATTGCTCAGCTGCCAGCCCGCCGCACCGCGTTGTGCCTTAAAGTGCTTATCCATCTGGAAACGGGTTTCCTCTTCGGTGCCCCACCAGCCGCCCATGCGTGGTATATCAATATTGTTGCCGTGCTCTTCGTGCACAAACAGGCCACCTACGCTGCCGGGGCCGCTATTCATGTACTTATAGGTACACCATACGGCAAAGTCAACGTTCCAGTCGTGTAGCTTAAGCGGCACGTTGCCAGTGGTGTGCGCCAAATCCCATCCTACTACGGCACCGGCTTTTTTGCCAGCTTTGGTAATGGTTGGAATATCAAAGTACTGGCCAGTGTAATAGTTTACACCGCTCATCATTACCATGGCCAGCTCCAGGCGATTTTCCTCAATGGCTTCCAGTATATCTTCCGTGCGAAGGGTATGCTCGCCTTTTCTAGGTTTTATTTCTAGAATAATGTCACTCGGGTCCAAATCGCGCAGGCGCAAAAAAGTCTCCACGGCATGTTGGTCGCTAGGGAAAGCCTTGGCTTCCATCAATATTTTCCTGCGCTTGCCACGGTTTTTATACAAGCTAGCCAGTATTAAATGCAGGTTTACAGTAAGGCTGTTCATTATCACTACTTCTTCTTTTTGGGCGCCTACCAGTTTGGCGGCACTTTCGAAAAAGTGGTGGTAAGAAAACCATGGATTTTTGGCTTTTAAGTGTCCCTCTACACCTAAGTTTTTCCAATCCAGCAATTCTTGCTCAATGTAGAATTTCACCACTTTAGGCTGCAAGCCCAAAGAGTTTCCACAAAAATAGGCAACAGCAGCACCTTGAAAGTCGGGTATGAAGAATTGTTTCCTGTATTCTCTCAAGCCGTCTTCCTTATCCAATTGCTGCGCATACTTCAAATCATTTTGAAAATCCATTAAAGGGAGTATTTTGATGAGTGAATATACCGATTGTTAGGTAGAAAAATTTGGTCGGTAGTTAGAAGTGCGCAATACAAATCTAGAAATAATTCACGAAAGAAAAGCATCAAATTATCAAATACATAACTATGACTACCGCTAGTTAGGCTACTACCCTGTATTACAAAACTTTAAAAAAAATACCTAGTAGGTGCTAATTATTACTTCGTACCGCTATCTCCTGTTGTCTCGGCAGGGGTAGGCTTGTTTTTGGCAAGGTCGTCATCCTTTGCGCGGCTCACTGGGTCGCCATCTTTTAGCACTCGGGCGATAATACGGTAAGGGCCCGTAATAATGTCTAAGTCGTCCGACAGGCCATTTTTTACCTCAATGTAGAAATTGTCTTGAATGCCGGTTTCTACTTTCATTTTCTTTGCCTTGCCGTTTTCGTACACATAAACTACTTCGTAAGGCTCATCGCCGGGATTGTCTTCACTCAAGGTGATGGCCTGTATAGGTACGGCAATCACATTATTGGCCTGTTGGGTGAAGATATCCACCGATGCCGACATGCCTGGTTTAAACGGGAAGGGATCAATATCGCTCACCAAATCTTGGTATGAGCTAGGCAGTAACTGTATTTTCACCACAAAGTTGGTTACCGACTCAGTAGTGAGGGTTTGCTCTACTTTGCTAGAGTTGGCAATATAGGTTACCAAACCTTTAAACTTACGGCCAAGGTAAGCGTCCACCTCAATTTCAGCGGTATCGCCCAGTTGCACGCGCAATATATCGTTCTCGGTTACGTCTACCTGTACTTCCATGCTGCTCAAGTCAGCCACCCTTACCATCTCGGTACCGGCCATTTGGGTAGTACCTACCACGCGCTCGCCTTTCTCTACGTTTAGCATGCTTATGGTACCCGTTGTAGGGGCGTATATGCTGGTTTGCCTAAGGTTATCGCCAGCTTCTTTTTGGGCCGCCTCGGCTACTTTCACACTAAACCTTGATGCTTCTACGGTTTGCTTGGCAGCGGCCAGTTCCCCTTCCGATGATTTAAAGCTGGCCAAGGCGTTCAGGTAATCGGCTTCTGATATTACCTTCTGTTTCCAGAGCTTCTCGTTGCGCTCAAAGGTAGCCTTCGCATTGTCAAACTGCGCTTGTACTTGCAGCAGCCTGGCTTCACTATTTAATAAGTTGGCTTTGCTTTGGTTTACAGATGCCTCGGCACGGTTGAGCAGAGAAAGGTAAATATCGGGGCGAATCTTAATAATCAGGTCGCCTTCGTTTACACTATCGCCTTCTTCTACCAATATATCGATGATTTCGCCCGATACGTCAGGGCTTAATTTTACTTCTAACGAGGGGTAAATTTTTCCGCTTGCCGAAACGGTTTCCACTATATTGCGGCGTTCAATTTTTTCCACAGTTACTTCTACGGTAGAGCTCTGCCCCCACCATCCTGCCTTTTTTCCGGCTATCGCGACAATAACTAATACTACTACGATAGCAACTAGGTACAAAAGTTTTCTGGAGAACGGCATTTATTCGAGCTTAATGGGCTTACCTTGGTAGAAATCAAGCACTTTTACTTTAAAAATATAATCGTACTTGGCATTGATAAATGTAATCTGTGCTTGGGCTAAGTTAGCCTTTGCAGTCGAAAAATCCAAAGAGTTCACTGCACCTAGGTCAAACATACTTTGGGTATAGCCAAATGCCGTTTCAAGCGCTTCCACGTTTTTCCCCGCAGCATCGTACCGCTTGCCGGCCGCAGCAGCATCAGTATATGCTTGGTATACATCTTGCTTTAACTGGTCTTTTACCTGCTGCTCCATGTAGATGCTGCGCTCCAACTGCAAGCGGCTGCTCTTTATAGAGTAATGGGTCGAGAGGCCGTTGAAGATGGGTATAGAAAGATTGATGCCAATGGTTTGGCTCAAGTTGTTACTCAGTTGATTGAAATAAGGCTCTTTGATAACAAATGGCGGCAACTCGTAGCTGGAGTAGTTGGTGCGCACGTTGCCAGATAGCGCTAAGGTAGGGGAGTGCAACCCTTGGGTTGCTTTTAGGCCCTTTTCAGCGGCCATTACCGTATACTCCATGCGCTTTATCTGTGGCTGGTTGCCGGTTGCGGTGTTATAAATTGCTTCGGGGCCAATTGCCAAATCTACTATCAGTTGGCTGATGTCAATATCGCCTTGGCTAAAATCCACATCAGCGGCAGGGTCAAGCTGCAGCATCAGTTTCATGGTAAGCAAGGCCAAGTCGTAGTTGTTTTGGGCATTAATCAGGTTCAGGCTGTCGTTTGCCAGTTGCGCCTTTATGTTCAAAAGGTTGCCCTCGGGCACCACTCCGGCATCCACCAACTGGGTGGTGCGGTTAAACTGCTCCAGCGATATGCCTATTTGCTCCTGTTGGCTCCTAATGTTTTCGCGCGCCATCAAAACTTGCAAGAAACCAGCCGTAACATTGAGCATTACATTGTTCTTGGTTTCTTCAGTTTGAAATTGGGAAGCAAGCAGGGTGTATTTGTTCTGTTGTATGGTATTTAGCTGGCGTAAACCCGAAAACAATATAACCTGCGAGCTTAAAGAAAAGCTGCTGGTTTGTATCCGTTGGTTTACAAACTGGTTGGTAGTAGGGTCGGCACTACGGCCAAAGTTGATGGCGTATGAGCTGGTACCATTAAGGGTAGGGTAAAGGCCTGCCTTAGATTGTGACAATTGGTAGGCCGTAAGCTGCTCGGCAACCACCTGCAACTTAATCTGCAAATTGTTGGCAATGGCGTGGTTGATGCTTTTCTCCAAATCCCAAACTTCTTGCGCAGCAAGCGGAGACCAACTGGTAAGTAGGGTAATAAATAGGATTAAAATGCTTGGCTTAAAGCCTTTATTTGCAATAATAAACATAATGAAGCGGCTACGTGTAGAAACGCAAAACTAGTTGTTTTATGGCGCTATATCTTAAACTAGTATGCAGAAATTAGACCAACTGGGGCTTCCTATCTGCCAATGGTATAAAAAGGTGAAGCCCGATTGATTGGGGATCAATCGGGCCTCCGGGAAAAAGGGCAACGATTAGGTGTGCTTTTTATTAATTTACTTCGTTTTCGTCAGTGATGATGATGGCATACTCTTCAGGAAAGTCAGATTCAATCTGACTACCGTGGGCACTAAATAATTCGTTAGCCTCTGCGGCGGAAGTGTAAGGCAATTGCTCTTGGGAAAGAACACCAATCCACATTAATACTGCTAATAAAAGTTCCATTTTGTTTTTGTTTTGCTGTTAGTGAAATATCAAATTGTGCAATACAAAATTGGAACTAATTAAGCCGCTAATAAAGGCAATATAAAAGAACTAAAGGACAGGGTTATTCCTGCCAATTAAAATTTATCCTATTGATAAACAATCGGTTACGTAAAAAAAATACAAACTATTTTGACACAGAATGTCAAATCGTTATTTTACAAAAAATTTCGACGTATTTTTAAATCAAATCTCCTATGATTCGTTTCGTGATTTAGACTCTTCTCTTTTACTGATGCAAATGAAATAAGTTTCAGAAATCTTTCAGAGGAAAGCAGTATACGTATTTTGACTTAGTTGTAGCATCTATGCCGAATGCAATATGTTCATTATCAATGGTCTAAGGCAATGAAAATCTTGACACAGATTGTACGGGTATTGAAACCTTCGGAGGTGAGATTAATCCGTAACTTTTACAAAGTTCAGCCCAATGGCGAGATAAAACGTCGTTTGGAGCTTTTCGAATTGGTGAAAAGCGGCAAAGTAACCACTGATATGGAGGCAGCTAAGGCCGTATACAAGGGCGAACCCAACTCAGCATACTCTCATTTAAAGAATAGGTTACAAAAGGATGTACTCAATATACTATTGCTTAAGGAAGGAAGCAAGAAGTATGAGACCAAATATGCTCAAGCAGTATTTGATTGCCGCCGCATGCTAATAGAAGGCCAGATTTTGATTGAAAGGGGTGCCTACCGCGCCGGAGAGGCGGTACTGTTGAAAGCCAACGAACTTGCAGTGGAGTATGAGCTGTTTGCCGAAACGCTGCTTATTAACGATTTACTGCGTACTACTATCGGTATCCGTAAAGGAGAGCAGGCTTACCTGTCTTTTGAACGGGAGATAACCGATAGCCTGCACAAGTTGGAGAAATACCTGATAGTGAAAGACTACTATTATCGGTTGGGCGTGCTAGGCTACTTCGCCAAAAACATTGACAAATCATCAAAAGAGTATGCTAAAACCGCCCTACAAGAGGCGGAAGGGCATTATAATGCTAGCCAATCACCTTTAATAGGCTATTTCTATAATTATTTGGGTATTTACTATGGCCAATTAAACCACGACTATGAGCTAGCCTATAAGTATGCCCTGGATTACCTGAAATTGGTGGAGGTAAGTCCATCCATCACCTCCGAAACACGCATAGGTACGGCAAACTTGCAGATTGCTTCTATCGCTGCTTATAAAGCCAATTACGATGAAGCAATGGGTTTTGCCCGATCCGCCAAGGAAAAATTTATTACCGGTCTTTTCAATGAGCTTCAAGCTATTGAGTTGATGTTTGTAATTGCCTTTCACAAGCGAGATTATACAGAAGCCGAGACGATAATGGAAATGGCACTGGTGCACCCGAAGTATAAAGCCAACAAAATAATACCTGCCAAATGGGAGTACTTTAAGGCCAACCTGCTTTTTGTAAAGGGCCAATACAACCAAGCAGCAGTAATGCTGATGAAAGAGACGGAGCTTACCAAGGATAAGGCTGGCTGGCTGATGGGCTACCGCATAATGGAGCTGATGTGCGCCATTGAGCAAGGCGAGTTAGACATTATAGATTACCGCGCGGAGAGCTTTAAGAAGCTATTGCAACGCCAGAAGGATGAAAACGTGGAGCGCCCCCGAACCATATTGAAAGTGCTGAATACCTATGTAAAAACTGGAGGCGACATTAAAATGACGCTAACTGAGGAGAAAACCAGCATAACTAAATTGCGCGAAGGCAAAGAACACTTCAGGTGGGATCCTCTAGGCTTCGAAATGATACGATTTGATGAATGGCTGGATAGGCTGGCAGCTAAGCAGCAAGTGCGCGTGAAACGCTAAAACTCAAACAAGCCACCCTGTGCGTTGCCCGGTGGGGTTTTGCCCAGGTGCTTGTAGGCTTGCAAAGTTGCCTCGCGGCCACGAGGGGTGCGCTTTAAGTAACCCTCCTGAATCAAATAAGGCTCATATACCTCTTCAATGGTGCCTGGCTCCTCCCCTACTGCGGTAGCAATAGTAGTAAGGCCCACCGGCCCACCACTAAACTTATCTATAATGGTGGTGAGTATGCGGTTGTCCATCTCATCTAGGCCATGCTCGTCCACATTCAAGGCATCCAGTGCATAGCGGGCAATCTTTCGGTCTATAATGCCAGTGCCTTTTATCTGGGCAAAGTCGCGAACACGGCGTAGCAGCATGTTGGCTATACGCGGTGTGCCACGGCTGCGGCGCGCTATCTCCATGGCACCATCGGGTATTATCTCGGTCTTCAATATCCCTGCTGAACGAATGATGATGTTGCAGAGCGTTTCGGCCGTGTAATACTCCATGCGGCTGGTAATGCCAAACCTGGAGCGTAAAGGCGAGGTAAGCAAACCTGACCGGGTGGTGGCGCCTACCAAGGTGAATGGGTTCAACTCCAACTGTATGGAGCGAGCATTGGGCCCGCTATCAATCATTATGTCAATCTTAAAATCCTCCATGGCGGAGTACAGGTACTCCTCCACTATCGGGCTTAAGCGGTGTATCTCGTCTATGAACAATACATCCCGCGCTTCTAAGTTGGTAAGCAGCCCGGCTAGGTCGCCAGGCTTTTCTAGCACTGGGCCCGAGGTAATCTTAATGTTCACCCCCAGCTCGTTGGCAATAATATGCGAAAGGGTAGTTTTACCCAACCCCGGCGGGCCATGCAACAGCACGTGGTCCAGCGGCTCTTCGCGGCGGCGCGCTGCTTCAATAAACACCAGCAAATTTTCAATAATTCGGGGTTGCCCCACAAACTCCAAAAAGCCCTGCGGTCGCAGCACTTTTTCGATGTCGCGCTCAATGGGCGATAGGCTGCCGGCTTTAGGGTCTATGTTGGGGTTCTTCAAAATTTCAGGTAGGGCTTGGTTGTCAAAATTAACGGATTCGGCTCAAATAAACCCTATAAAGATTGTAGCACATCAGCAGCAGGCAATTGTATAACTTGCAGATACAGCCAAAAATCACTAAGTGTTTACACTTACTTAGTGGTCCACCATTTTTACGAAATATAGCACCAATGGGGGTTTCAGAGTTTTTTGAAAGATTTTTTTTGATAAATTTTTACCTATTATATCAACAAGCACTACCTAGAGTAAAGGTATAATTATCATTTCATTGTAGTTGATAATCAACTATTTATATTGGCAATAATTTTATAAATGAGCGTAGAACGTCCTACTTATCAACACCTTGGCTTTTTCAAAATACTTGGATAATAACTTTATAAGTATAAATTTGCTTGGAGAGCTTATAAACAAGCAATTACATTAACCCCCGTAAACCTTCAATCGTCATGAACAAAGGAGATCTGGTTACACAAATCGCAGCTGATGCTGGATTGAGCAAGGCTCAAGCTGGTGCTGCCCTAAACTCTGTACTTGATTCTGTCGCTGGCAGTCTTAAGTCAGGTGGCAAAGTTACTTTGGTAGGCTTTGGTACTTTCTCTGTGTCTGAGCGCGCTGCCCGTACAGGTCGCAACCCACGCACTGGCAAAGAAATCAAAATCAAGGCTAAAAAAGTAGTACGTTTCAAGCCAGGCAAAGAGCTTGCTGGTAACGTATAATTTTTCTACTGCCAAACAAATTAAAGGTGGCTTCCTACGCGGAGGTCACCTTTTTTTATGGCAAAAGTATTGGCTTTGGCGCAGTAAATAGAGTTGCTACAGCAAGTACTTTGCCGCTAACCCCGCCAATGCGCATAGCCCAATGGTTTTGAGTATATCCAGCTTAAAACCGAAGTAAGCGATAAAGGCCATTACGGCGATACCAAGGGCATACCAATCGATACTTGCTAGGCGAGGAACCGATAGCTTCAAAGCGCCATACTGCACATCGTAATGGCTAGCAAATAGGGTATGTAATGAGAACCAAATGGCGAGGTTGAGAATAACACCCACAACCGCTGCCGTAATGCCCGATAGGGCAGTACTCAACGATTTGTTGCCACGGAAATATTCAATGTAAGGCGCTCCCACAAAGATGAACAGGAAACACGGCACGAAAGTAACCCAGGTAACCACTACCGAGCCAATAATACCAGCTACCAAAGGATCGAGCGAGCCTGGGAAACGGTAGGCGCCCATAAAGCCCACAAACTGCACCACTTGTATAAGCGGGCCTGGGGTGGTTTCCGCCATGCCTAGCCCATCAAGCATTTCGCCAGGCTTGAGCCAACCGTATGTTTCCACTGCTTTTTGCGAGATGTAGGCCAAAACGGAGTAGGCACCACCAAAAGTTACCACCGCCGATTTGCTGAAGAAAGATGCCTCGGTAAAGAAAATGCTATCCACGCCCACAAACAGCCAGATGGCCGCAAATGGCAAAAGCCATAGGGCACCCCAAAACATAGCCATACCTAAGCTGGCTAATAAACTGGGCCGCTTGGCTGCAGTATGATGCGCTGCTACTTGATGACCTTTGATGACATAAAATTGACTCTCGTTAATGCGCCCACCAACTAGCGCCACCAAACCTGCGCCAAGCACAATAACGGGGAACGCTATATTGAAAAGGAAGATAGCCACAAATGCCAGCAATGCAATAACATACATTGCCTGTGTTTTCAATACTCGTTTACCGATTTGATATACTGCCCCAGCCACTATGGCCAATATGGCGGGCTTGATGCCATAAAACAAGCCTTCGATAAGCACGGTATCGCTATACAATACATACAGCATGCTTAGTAGCAAGATGCTTACAAAGCCTGGCAAAATAAAGAGACCCCCTGCAACCAAACCACCCTTAAACCCATGTAGCAACCAACCTGTATAGGTAGCCAATTGCTGGGCTTCGGGCCCTGGTAGCAGCATGCAATAGTTGAGCGCATGAAGAAAATCATCTTCTGATATCCATTTTTTTTCTTCCACCAGCAGCTTGTGCATCACGGCAATTTGCCCAGCAGGGCCGCCAAAGCTGTACAACGCTACTTTGCCCCAAACCTTAGCAGCATCGGCAAAGGGGATATTGTGGTTAGGGTTGTTTTGCTCTTGCTCAATAGGCATGTAACAAAAGTAGGGATTTATCTAGCAACAGCCTATCAATTTGATAGACTTATAGTATCGATATAAATCTAATATTCTACCTCGCACCATTCCCTACAAACAGCTCCCCCTGCTGGGGCAACGGCAGCAAGCGGAACGATTGGCGGTGTTGTATGCAGTGGCCGTGCAGCATGATGGCATTGCGGTGGTCGCGGGTGGGGTAGCCCTTGTTCTTTTGCCACTGGTAGTGCGGGTATTGGTGGTGCAACTGCTCCATATACTCGTCGCGGTAAGTTTTGGCCAGTACCGATGCTGCAGCAATAGAGGCATAGATGCCATCGCCCTGTATCACACATTCGTGGGGTAGCTCGCGGTATTTTTTGAAAAGATTGCCGTCAATCAGCAACAGTTCCGGCATTATCTTCAATTGGTCGATGGCGCGGTGCATCGCCAAGAAGGAGGCATTGAGTATGTTGATTTCGTCAATCTCCCGCGGCTCTACAAATGCCACTGCCCAAGCCAATGCTTTGGCTTCTATAATTGGCCGCAGCAGGCTGCGGTTGGCGTGGGTCATTTGTTTGCTGTCGTTCAGCAGCGGGTGTTTAAAGCGCTTGGGCAATATAACCGCAGCGGCTACAACCGGGCCAGCCAAGCAGCCCCGTCCGGCCTCGTCACAGCCTGCTTCCAGTAAATCCTTTTGAAAATACGCCCGCATAGTATAAAGTTACAAAAAGCTGAATGGTAAATTTAGCTTGCGCTCGAGCCCAGCGTTAGGCTGTTTTTGACGCTTCTTCACCACTGGTTATTTTATGCCTAATGTAGAAGCCCCATATTAATAAGGACGTTACAGTAGCCCATATGCTCACTTTCAATACCATATTCAAAAGTGGTTTGATGTTACTGAAAAGATGGGAATAAGCTGTGGTAGAAAACAGAAACAATAGTATGATATAAATCCAGATAGCCCTATTTTTTAAAGATTTTACCCTTCTGCTCGTATACTCACCTGTTAGGATAATAGTAAGTATTGCCAAAAATGAAACTACCCGAGCCTGAAACTGCTCTGTAACTGCGAAAACCGTAAAATTATCTTCCCTATAAAAATTTAGATAATTTATTGAATATAGGTAGGCCAAAAACATGGCTATCATTATTATCCCTATTTCCTTTAAAATACCCATAACGGAATTTACTTAAGCAATACTACGCTACCCTTTTTGGATTTTTCGTAGTTGCGGCCATTAATGGCTTCAACAAACGATACCTGCCATACATACACACCCACAATACATAGTTGGTTACTCATTAGCCCATTCCAACCTTTGTTAAAATCATTACTACTGAACACCAAGGCTCCCCAGCGGTCGAACACCTCTAGGCGGAAGCCCTGTATCCGTGTGCAACCGGCATAGGCCTTAAACTCATCGTTTACCCCATCCCCATTGGGCGAGAAGGCATTTGGCAAAAATACTTCGCAGTTGCATCGCTCCACTATTACGTTGATGGTATCCGTAACCACATTACAGTTGCTCGTAGCAGTTACAATGTAAGTACCCGAGTCAACAATCAGTATCTCGGGGCCCAAGCTACCATCCGACCACTCATATACAAAGCCCCTAGGGCCTACCACAAACTCCACACTCTGGGTATTGCAAATGATGGTGTCATTAGTTTCGTACAACGTTACACTTTCTTCAACTGTAACCTGCACCTCATCGGTTGCTGGGCAGCCGTTCGGGTAATCAACGGTAACAGTTACCGTGCCTGCGGTGGTTGCTGTAAAGCTGTTAATGGTGCTACCCTCGTGCCAAACCATCGGTGCGGTAATGGTATCTAAGTTAAACGTAACCGACTCGCCGCCACAAAGCACCACATCAGGGCCGAGGCTTACAGTAAGGGCTGGGTTAGGAGCCAGCGTTTCAGTAGCGGCTACTGTACAGCCATTGGCATCGGTAATAGTGCAGCCATAGGTGCCTTCACCAAGGCCGCTAAGCGCTGGTATACTGGCGGCATTGCTCCACTGGTAGGCATATGCAGGCACCCCGCCACTTACACTGGCTGCTAGCGCGCCAGAATTGGGGTCATTGCAATCAATAAGGGTAGGGGCTATGGCTAGGGTTAGCTCACTCGGCTCTACCAGCACAAAGGTGCGGGTGGCTGAGCAGCCGCCATTGTCACTTACCGTTACACTATAAGTACCCGCGCCAAGGTTGGTTGCAGGCATACTGAGGCCAGTCTGGCTCCAATTGAAGTTAGTAAACGGCCCAAAAACATCAATCCTACCATCTGTGGCGCCGAAGCAAGTTGGGTCGCTAGTGTCAACCGTTGTCGGCAACACTGGTATCGCAGATACATTTACCGAGGCTACAGCGGTACAGCCCGCCCCATCAGTAATGGTTACCGTATACGTTCCAGCACCAATGCCAGCAATGCCTGGGGTGGTGGCGCTGTTGCTCCAAGCATAACCAATCGGCATGGTGCCGCCGGTTACTACCGCATCTACCGCTGCGCTATTAGGGCCTGAGCAATCTACTGGGGTTACGTTCAGGGCTAATGTAGGTCTGTTGGGCGTGGCTAGAGTAGCGGCATCGCTAATGGTACAGCCATTGCCATCGGTAACGGTAACGGAATAAGTGCCTGGTGCCAAGCTACTAATAGATGCAGTAGTAGCGTTGTTTGACCACAAATAAGTCAACGACGCTGTACCACCATTCCCGGCAGCCACTACAGCACCTGTATTAGGGATGTTGCAGTCTAGTTGGGTAGGGGTAAGGCTTAGAGTAAGTGCGGTAGGGTCGGTTAAGGTAGCACTGGCGCTAGCAGTGCAGCCGTTAGCATCCACTACTGTAACATCATAGCTGCCTGCCACCAAACCAATGGCTGGGTTGGTAACTGCGCCATTGCTCCAAGTGAAAGTGGCAAAACTGCCTGTAGCATTTAGGCTACCGGTGCTGGCGCCATTACAACCGGGGTTAGTAGGCACTAAGGTTACCGTTGGCAAGGTAGATGCAATTACCGTTCCGCTGGCGCTAGCCGTGCAATTGTTACCATCGGTAATGGTTACGCTATAAGGGCCAGGGGCAAGGTTGGTAGGGTTGATCCCGTTGAAGCCATTGCTCCATACTCCACCAAATGGCGCGGTACCCCCGTTAACAACAGCAGTTGCCGAGCCAGAGTTAGGGGTGTTACACTGTTCCGGGGTAACCGTTACGGCTACGTTTACGGCAGGTGGGTTGGCCAAAGCAACCGAAACGGTAGCGGTACAGCCATTGGCATCGGTTATCACTACGTTGTATCCTCCCGCAACCAATCCTGTGGTACTAGCGGTAATATCCCCATTCGACCATAAATAGGCGTATGGCGGGGTGCCACCTGCTGGGTTAGCGGTGGCATCGCCGTCGTTTAGGCTAGGGCAAGTAGGGTTGGTTGATGAGGTGGTTACCGTGAGTGCGGTTGGTTGGGTTATCGTGGTGCTTACCGCTACGGTACAGCCACTGGCACCTGTTACGGTCACGGTGTATGTACCAGCGACAGCAGTAATGGTATTGGTGGTGGCAGCGTTGCTCCAAAGGTACGTATACGGCGGCCCGCCGGCAGTTGGGGTTACTGTGGCAGTGCCATCATTGGCACCAAAGCAGCTTGCAGGGGTGCTTGTGGCCGTAGCTGTAGTAGCCGTGGGTACGGTAAGTGTGGCCGCGCCAATTACTACACAATTGTTGGCATCGGTAACGGTTACGGTGTAGGTACCAGCAATTAGGTTAGTAATGTCTTCGGTACTTGCACCATTGCTCCAAGCAAATACAAACGGAGCCAAACCGCCATTCACCGTTAAGTTAATTGCCGCCGAGTTGGGCTGCGTACAGTTGCCGTTTGTGCTGCCCAAGGCTAGTGTAAACGTATTTGGCGCAACCAAAACGGTGCTGGCCGTGACCGTGCAACCCGCACCATCGGTAACAGTCACAGTATAAGTACCACCCACTAGGCCGGTTTGGTTTTGGGTAGTAGCGGGGCCGTTGCTCCAAGCATAGGTATATGGTGGGGTTCCGCCCGCTGGGTTTGAGTTTACCGTACCATTGTTTAGCTGCGGACAGGTTGGGTTAGTACCAATTACACTCTCCGTTAATGCAGCAGCTGGGCCTGTTACTGTAGCGCTTGCTACCGCGCTACAGCCGCCTGCACCAGTTACGGTTACGGTATAAGTACCGGCTGTAAGGCCGGTAATCTGGCTAGTGTTACCAGCATTACTCCATACGTAAGTGTATGGCGCACCCCCCGCAGTTGGGGTGGCGGTAGCAGTGCCATTAGCAGCGCCAAAGCAGTTAACCGGCGTAGCGGCTGCAGTAGCCACAGCAGGGGTTGGTACCGTGGTCGCTGCAGCGCCAATTACCTGGCAGCCGTTGGCATCGGTTACGGTTACGGTGTAGTTTCCGGCTGCCACGTTGTTAAGGTCTTCTGTGGCCGCTCCATTGCTCCAAGCGTAGGTAAAGGGTACCAATCCGCCGGAAGTGGTGAGGTTGATTGACGAGGTATTGGGGCCCGTGCAATTACCAGGGGTAGAGGCAAATGCAAGCGTAAAGGTAGTGGGGGCAGTTACGGTAGTACTGGCAATGATGGTACAGCTCACATTATCCCTTACGGTTACGCTATAGGTGCCAGCTGCAAGGCCAGCTTGGCTCTGTGTGGTAGGGCCATTGCTCCACGCGTAAGTATATGGTGGGGTGCCACCAGCGGCGGTTACGTTTACGGTGCCAGTTATAGCGGGGCTACATGCCGATGCGGTAGCAGTAGCCGTAGCGGATAAGTTGCCTGCTTGTGTTATGGTTACTGACCCTATGCCCAGGCAACCGATACCATCAGTTACAGTTACCCCGTAGGTACCTGCGGTAAGGTTCGGGTTGTTGGCAGTGGTTACACCGTTAGACCAGGCAATGGTAAGCGGCGGGGTGCCGCCAGTAATATTCACCGTGGCCGCGCCGGTAGTGCCACCAGTACAAGGTATGTTGGTTTGGGTAAAGGTAAGGGTAGGGCCAGTAGTAACCAGCACGATGCTAAAGTTAGTATTCGCTTGTGAACAGGCATTATCAGATACGGTTACGTCATAGGTGCCTGCGCTAAGGCCGGTTGCGGTTTGAGTGGTTTGCCCATTACTCCAGATATAGCTGTATGGCGGGTTGCCACCTGT
This sequence comes from Sphingobacteriales bacterium, assembly GCA_027483645.1. Classification (GTDB taxonomy): domain Bacteria; phylum Bacteroidota; class Bacteroidia; order Chitinophagales; family CAIOSU01; genus CAIOSU01. Next base: position 47,735 of record JAIXUD010000002.1, on the reverse strand, counting down.
TGGGTTTATGGTGGCTGTGCCACTATTAGGGGCAGTGCAGGTAAGGTTTGTAGTAAAGGTTAGGCTCAAGTTGGTAGCCCCCTGGCAGAATAAGCCACCACCATTTACACCACTTGCAGCAAAAAACACACCAGAGTCAAGATCTCCATCGCCGGCATCAGCAATTGCCAATTTCATGCGGTAAGTAGAGCACGGCACCACTGCTACCGATGCAGTAAGTGGGATAGTAAACCCGTTGTACTGTATATATCTAGGGTTGGTACAAGTAACTGGGTAAGGGATGAAAGGCGGAAAGCCCGGGCAGGTGCCGTCATCATTATCAACATAGTAAATGCTGTTAGTGAATAGATTGATATTGTCAATAGTAACCGGGATGTTGGTACCAGCAGTTCGGGCAATGTTTAATCCTGTATAGTTACCACCACCTGGGTTGGGACCAGTGATAAAAAAGCCAAAAGCATCGTTAAACCCGGCATTCACAAAAAACATGTATTCATCAGAGCCAAAAACGTAGTTGATACTCAGCGTACCGCAAGTAGGTATAATGTCAAACTCCAATATACATGGGTCGTATATTGCCAATGGCTCAAGGGCTGTTATGTCTGGGTCTGACAAAGTGACGCCGCTATTAAAATTTACCCATCTTATGTTATTAGGCCCAGCTGCATTTGAAGCAAGGCCGGTGGTAAGCATCATACCTGATGATAAACCGAGATTGCTGCCACTGGCGCCGGTAGTAAAGGTGCCAGATGCACCATTGGGGCAATTGAGTGTGACATTACTTACAGTAACCCCCTGTCCGATGATGGAGCTCAGCAAAGCATTGGCATTGTTGTTGGCCGTTACGTTCAGTTGAGCGTATGTATTGCCCCAAAGTAACAAGCCAAGAACTAAAAGGATAATGCGCGAATTTTTCACCTGAAAAGAAGTTTTAGTGCGTATTAACTGGTTTCGTTTCCCTTGCAACTGTCGGAATCCCAGGCGAATCATATATACATTTGGGCAAAATGCCTAACTAAAATAGGAAAAATACAATTAACATTAAGATAACAGCACAAAATTTATTTCACGTCAAAGTTGGTTACTGTGATTATTTACCCCATTAATGGGAGCGCAAATAACAAAGCCAGCTCACCAATCTTTAGCTTGCCCTAATTGCAAAACACTCAAAAACAGCTCATAAGCATAGGCAATATTTGATTTATGGAGAACGTAATGGCGCACAGCAACGAGGTAAGTTGTGTTGTGCAAGCCTACCCAAACTATATTGAAGTTGGGCAAACCAGTGCCGTGCCAAAACATTTCCAATGTAAAAACTAAGGGTATTTAGCCAAAAAAGCCCGTTTATGCGGTCGCTTTTGTTGCAAAGGCATATATTTGGATAACTACACCCGCCTATGAGTTTATTAGAGAAGCTCACCTTACTATTTTTAAAGCCCATCGTTCGCAAGAAATCGCGGAAGAGCTTGCCCCAATTGGATGGCGTGCTGAACTTGGATGGGATAACCGAACCAGTAAAAATCTATAGAGACCAATGGGGAGTGCCGCACATCTACGCGGCCAACCTTAATGATATGGCCTTTGCCCAAGGCTATGCGCATGCGCAAGACCGCTTGTGGCAAATGGAGATAAACCGCCGCATAGCCCGCGGTCAACTAAGCGAGGTTGTTGGCCGCTCTACCTTGGATACCGACCGCGCCAGCCGCATATTGGGTTTTGGGCGATTGGCTGCTGATGATCTGGCCGCCATGCCCGAAGAGCTAGCCACCGCGCTACAACACTATGCCAATGGCGTAAATGCCTACATACAGGCCAATCTACAGAAATTACCCCCGGAGTTTGGGCTATTGAAACTAACGCCGAGCCCTTGGGAGCCAGTGGACAGCATCGCCTTTGGCAGGTTGCTTTCTTGGCAGATGAGTTATGCCTGGTACGGCGAGCTGATAAGGGGAAAAATCATCGAGAAGGTGGGTGAAGAGATGGCCCGCGAACTGGAGATACATTACCCAGAGTCCAACCCTTCCACACTTGACTTGGGCGCGGAATCGAACCTGATTATGGAAAATGGTTTGCTGGAGGCTTTTAAAGGTCCGTTTTTGCAAGCCTTGGGGGGTAGCAATGCCTGGGCGGTATCCGCCTCGCGCAGTCGCACGGGCCGGCCCATGTTGTGCAACGACCCGCACTTGCCGCTATTGCAGCCCGCCATATGGTACGAAAACCACATCAATTGCCCTGAACTGCATGCCACTGGGGTGTCCATACCTGGTGTACCGCTCGTAATGATCGGCCACAACGAAAACCTGGGCTGGGGCATGACCCTCGCCTTTACCGATATACAGGATATTTTTATTGAGAAGTTTACCGACGGAAGCCTTACCCACTATGAGTTTAAGGGCGAAACTCGCGAAGCTACTATCATTGCCGAATCCATCAATATAAAGGGCGAGGAAAGCCACTTGGAGAAGGTAGTGATTACGCACCACGGCCCCGTAATTTCGGGAGTGATGCCAACTGGAGACTTTAAGCTCACGCTGGCTTCCAAAGCGCTCGGCCCATCCAACATGATGGAGGGCTGGTACTTGCTGAACAAAGCCACCGGCTGGAACGAGTTTGTAGGGGCGATGAAGAAAATAACTTCGCCAGCGCTCAATGTACCGTATGCCGATAACAAAGGCAACATTGGCTATTACGTAACAGGCGAAGTGCCGATACGCAAAAATGGCGACGGCAGCACGCCATCACCTGGCTGGACAGGGGAGTACGAATGGACTGGCACAGTGCCCTTTGAGGAAATGCCATATTCCTACAACCCAGCTAAAGGCTACATTGTAACTTGCAATCACAAAATAATCTCCAAAGACTATAAATACAATCTGGGCAACGCTTGGATGAATGGCTACCGAGCCAACCGATTCGACAAGCTGGCGGCCAATAAAGAAAAATTCTCTTTTGAGGATATGAAGGCTTGGCAAAACGACGTGTATTGCACGCCGGGGCCAATTTTCGCCACTCATTTAAGGGGCTTGAGGCTCGATGATTTGCGCCTTGAGGCCATGAAACAGGCCATGCTAAACTGGGATGGCATGCTCACCACCGAAAGCATACCGGGCAGCATATACGAAACCACTAAATACTACCTCTTTAACCGATTGCTGCAAGGCAAGCTCGGCGAGGAGCTGATGGCTGGCCTCCGAGGGGCCACCTTCAACCCCAACCTGATGCCGCAAGGGGAGTTTTACGGGCACGATACTAGTATGTTGCTGCGAATGCTCGATAACCACGAAAGCCTCTGGATAAAAGCCGCGGGCGGCAAAGAAGATGTATTGAACAAAGCGCTGGGCGATGCCTACCAATACCTAAGCGAAAAGCTGGGCCCTGAAATGAGCGGATGGCAATGGGGTAGATTGCATAAGGCTGAGTTTCACCACACGCTGGCGCAGAAAAGACCGCTGGATAAGATTTTCAACCAACCAGAGTTTAGCCTACCGGGCAATACCGATACCTTATACCAAACCGCGGTACTAGCCAGCGACCCTCGCGGGCACAACGTTATCGCTCCATCCTTTAGGCAAATATTGGAGCCAACCAAGTGGAACGAGAGTGCCTGCATTATGCCGCCTGGCCAATCGGCCAATATCCTAAGTCCGCATTACAACGACCAGCTACCCATGTGGTTAGAAGGCAAGTACCACCCCATGCTCTGGAAACTGGACGATGTAATAGCGCGCCAACTGCACTTGCTGGAGCTGCTACCTACCGCCGCCACCGCCACTATACCGCCTACCGCACAGTCATTATTAACAAATAGTTGATATTAAGATAGCAGGCCTTAACATTACTTAAAGTAACTTTACTTAACGTTTTCTTAACATCAGCCTTGCCATTCTTGGATATGGGATTCCCGCAAAGACATATCTTTTCGCTTACAATCATGCTGCTTATAGCTGCTTTGCCATTAGCCGCCCAAACGAGCTCTGCCTTAAACCTAACTGGTGGTGAGCCCTTTAATATTTGGAGCATTTTTACTTTTCTAGGCGCCATCGGTTTGTTCATTTTCGGTATGAAAATTATGAGCGAAGGCCTACAAAAGCTCGCGGGCGACCAACTCCGTGGCTTATTGAAAAACATGGCACCTACCAGGCTATCAGGTATTTATAGGGGTGCGGTGGTTACTGGTTTCATACAATCGTCCTCAGCCACTACGGTTATGGTAGTGAGCTTTGTAAATACGGGTTTGCTAACGCTATCAGAGTCGATGACAGTGATTATGGGTGCCAACATAGGCACTACCGTTACTACATGGATTATTGCCTACTTGGGTTTTCTGTTTCTCTCAGTCGATTTGTCGTTGGTATTGATTGGCCTGGCCGTTCCTTTGTTGTTTGTGGCTAGCGATAAGTTTAAACAATTGGCCGAGTTTATATTGGGCTTCGGGCTGTTGCTCATTGGGATGGATTATTTAATGGATACCATCCCCCACATTCTTTCCAATCCGTCTGTAAACACCTTCGTCGATCCATATTTGCACAAAGGCTTTTGGTCGGTATTGCTCTTTATATTAATCGGCAGCCTTTTCACCATTATCATACAATCTTCCAGTGCCACCATGGCGGTAACCTTAGTGTTGCTCAGCTTAGGTTTTGTGGAGTTTACCCTAGCGGCGGCTATGGTATTGGGTGGCAACATAGGCACTACCATTACGGCCAATATTGCCGCGCTAAAGGGCAATGTGCACGCCAAGCGTGCTGCTCGGTTTCATACACTCTTCAATGTAATTGGGGTGTTGTTGCTGCTGCCTTTTTATAAGCAGCTTGTGCCGTTTATTGAGTCGCTAGCCTATACCATTGGGTTTACCAAAGAGCTTGCCTTGGCGTTGTTCCACTCTTCATTCCACATCCTTAATGTATTAATACTGGTATGGTTTCTACCGTTGTTGGAGCGTCTGGTTATTAAAATACGCCCCAGCAAAGGGCAAGAAGATGAGGAGTTTAGGCTTCGCTACATAAGTGCTGGGCTTATGTCAACGCCTGAATTATCGCTCACGGAAGCCAAAAAAGAGCTACAGATTTTTGGGAAGATTATCGATAAAATGTGCTTTGGCCTTGCCGCACTGCTATTTGAGCGCCCTAAAGACACGCAATCCATCATTGATAAAATTAGGAAGCGCGAAGAGATTACCGACGATATTGAAGTGGAGCTGGGCAACTACCTTACCAAAGTATCAGAGTCGGACCTTAGCCACAAGGCCTCGGAGCGCGTACGGGAGTTTTTGACCATGGCCAATTACCTGGAGCGCATTGCCGACATTTTTTATGTAATGACCAAGAACTACCAGCGCATGACCAAGCAGAACATTAAGCTGCCCGAGGAAAACATGCAAGAACTGAAAGAGCTGATGGACTTGGTATACAGCGGTATAAAGCTGATGCGTAAAAATATGGAACTGGATAAGGACGAGATTGTGCTGAAAGAAATATACCAACTAGAAAACGAAACCAAGGCCCTGCGCAAAAAGCTGATAAAAAACCACTACGACCGCCTTGAGCGCAACGTATACACCAGCAAAGTGGGCGTGGTGTACCTCGATTTTGTGGTGCGTGCCGAGCGCATAGTAGCCAACGTGGTAAACGTGCACGAGAGCATGGCAGGGCTCAAGTAAGTTTCGGGTAAATTCCCCAACAGCTTCTAAGCCCAATTCCAATAATTAAACAAACATTCGAAAACTGATTAACCGATGAAACGGTTAACCAATTTGCACAACGGAACCCTAATCCGTAGATTAGAGTTGGGATTAGTATGCCGGTTTATCAGTTAATCTAGTAATCGGTTGGTCTGCATTGCCGATTTTCGAAACACCAATAATCAGTAAAGCAATCAATAACTAATTGCCAGTAACCCAATAACCCAACGCTATGTCATCTACATCCGCTTTAAATATCCCGAAAATAAATCCATCTGCCGAAGACTTTTTACCGCTGAACGGTACCGATTATGTGGAGTTTTATGTGGGCAATGCCAAGCAATCGGCGTACTATTATATTAATGCCTTCGGATTTCAGCCGCTGGCCTATGCTGGCTTGGAGACTGGCGTAAAAGACCGTGCCTCATACGTACTGCAGCAAGATAAAATTCGCATAGTACTTACCACATCGCTAGTAGCCGATAACGAGATAAGCCGCCACGTGCAGGCACACGGCGATGGTGTAAAGGTAGTAGCCCTGTGGGTTGATGATGCTCGCGCAGCCTTTGAGGAAACCGTAAAACGCGGTGCAAAGCCATACTTGGAGCCTAATGAAGAAAGCGATGCTAACGGCAAAGTGGTGCGCAGTGGCATACATACCTATGGCGATACCGTGCACGTATTTGTGGAGCGAAAGGATTACAATGGCACCTTTTTGCCGGGCTATAAAGTATGGAACCCACCATACAGGGCCGAATCGGTTGGCTTGAAATATATTGACCACATGGTGGGCAACGTGGGCTGGAACGAGATGAACCCATGGATAAAGTTTTACCAAGAAGTAATGGGCTTCGCACAACTCATCAGCTTTGACGATAAGGACATCAGCACTGAGTACACCGCCTTAATGAGTAAGGTAATGAGTAACGGCAATGGCCGCATCAAGTTTCCGATAAACGAGCCCGCCGAGGGCAAAAAGAAATCGCAGATTGAGGAATACCTTGATTTTTATGGTGGACCGGGAGTACAGCATATTGCCGTTGCTACCGATGATATAATGCATACCGTAACCGACCTCCGCAACCGTGGCGTGGAGTTTCTAATAGTACCTAGTAGCTATTACACCGAGCTCAAAACCCGCATCGGCCAAATAGACGAGAGCATTGATGAGTTGCAAAAGCTTAACATATTAGTAGACCGCGACGATGAGGGATACCTGCTACAAATCTTTACCAAACCGGTAGAAGACCGCCCAACCGTATTCTTCGAGATTATACAACGCAAAGGGGCCAAGTCATTTGGCAAAGGCAACTTTAAAGCCCTCTTCGAAGCGATTGAAAGGGAGCAAGAATTGCGGGGCACTTTGTAGAATCAAGATTTGAGTATCAAGTACTGCTTCATTGATGGATATGAATAAAAAGCCTTTAGCTTAATCCCCGTTATTTTGTCCTATTTACAATGGATTTCCGCCCGCAAAATGTAGAGCCCTAGGCAGCTTTGCCGAAAGTGCGCTATTTTTGTTGCGTCTAATATCTTGTGTCTTTGTACTTGATACTTGATACTCATTACTTGATACTAACAAAATGAAATACCTGATAGCCGGGCTCGGCAACATTGGCAGTGAGTATGCCCATACCCGTCATAACATTGGCTTCGATGTGCTCGATTATTTGGCGCGCAAAGAAGGCGGTATATTCCGTACCGACCGCCATGGCGATGTAGCGGAGATAAAACACAAGGGTAAAACCTTCTATCTGCTGAAGCCTAATACCTATATGAACCTAAGTGGCAAGGCGGTTCGCTATTGGATGCAAACTTTGCGGGTATTGCCCTTTGATATACTGGTAGTAACGGATGATATTGCCCTGCCGGTGGCCAAGCTACGTATGCGCAAGCAAGGCAGCGATGGCGGCCACAACGGCCTAAAAAGCATTACCGAGTGCCTGCTTACCCAAGAGTATCCGCGCCTGCGTGTGGGGGTTGGCAGCGATTTCCCCAAAGGCCGTCAGGCTGAATACGTATTAGGCAAGTGGAAACCTGATGAAGAACCATTGGTACAAGCCGCAACTGAAAAGGCAGCCGAGGCTATCCTAAGCTTTGGGGCCATTGGGTTGGAACGGACGATGAATGTGTACAATACTTAAGGTGCATTATTTAAATAACAGGTACCTATATTCTTGCGGGAAGTTTTGGTAGTATTTTACCAACTCTGCTGTTAATTTTTCGGCCCAGCTAACTGCCATACTTTGGATTCACTACAAAGGGCAGAATTTCTCTAAGAGGCTGGTGGATTGATTAGAGTACTTGATAAAGCACTGTTTACTCTTGGTCGGCATGGTCGGTTTCGCTGGGTTTCAGTATTTCAAACTCCACGCGGCGGTTTATCTTGCGGTCTTCTTCGGTTAGCTCTTCCTTGATGATAGGCTGGGTACTGCCATAACCTTGCGCATCAATGCGGTCGGGTTCTATAACGCCGTTCTCGGTCAGGAAGTCTTTAATGGCCAAGGCACGCAGGTGCGATAGGTAAATGTTCTTCTCGGGGTCGCCACGGCTATCGGTATGGCCACTGATAACCAAATCAATGGTTGGGTTATCAATCATGTAGTTCATCAGATTAAACAAATCGGGCTTCATACCCTCTGTAATCTCCGAGCTATTAGATTCAAACTCAATAGAGGTAAACTGAATCTTCACTACGTCAATAGTAGGCACCGCAATGGTTACGGTGGTATCGCCATTCAGATCAATATGTTGCTCTACCCGGAAGAAATCCTCCCCCTGTATTACCAGCAGGTAGCGGTTCTCATCAATCAAATCAAACTCAAATGAACCATCGGGGCGTACAAACTTGGGCGCTACCTCTATCCCGTTATCCAAATCGATGATCGAAACGATGCCGGTAAAAGGATTGCCCGTGGCGGAATCTACAATAGAGCCTTTGAACACCGTAAAGGCAAGTGGCTGCGCCTCCATCGGCAACGGGAACGAAAACAGGTCAACCTGCTTCATGTTTTCCTGCTCGCTGCGGGCATAGTATAGGTTTTCTGATTTGCTATCGATGGTAAAAAAGTGCTCATCGCCCCAGCCGTTTACCAGCGGTCCAATGTTTTTAGGCTCTTCCCACTGCGCGCCCAGCCAACGGCTCTTATAGATATCGAAGTGGCCGAAGTTCAGTACCTGATTATCGCTGCTAAAATAGAACACGTGGTGCACTGGGTGATAGAACGGACTTAAATCATTGCCACGGGTATTGATGATGGGCCCCATGTTTTGGGCAGGCATCCATTCGCCGTGCTTGTTTTTGTGTGTGTAGTATATGTCGTTGGCACCAAAACCACCTGGGCGGTCACTGGTAAAGTACAGGGTATCCTCACTATGCGAAAGCGATGGGTGGCTGTCCCAGTGCTCAGTATTGACATTCGGACCTAGATTGCGCACATCGCCCCAAGTGCCGTCATCTTGTTTGTCGGCCACGTATAGGTCGCAACGGCCAAGGCCGCCGGGCGCTTCGCAGCGTACAAAGTATAGGGTGTTGCCATCGCGGGTAAGGTAGGGGGCACCATCGTTATATGGGCTGTTGATGCCTTCCAGTGGCAAGGCCTCGCCCCAGCCGCCGTTCTCATCGCGGTTGCTGTAGTATACATCCTCGTTGATGTGCTCCACACCCTTGATGGTGCGGCGGTTTCGCTTGGTGCCGAAGAACATTATCTCATCATCGGTACTCAGCGATGGGCCATAATCTTCAAACTCGCTGTTTACGCTGGCTCCCATGTTCAAGAAAACCCCTTGCGGCGGTATCAGCGTATCCACTTGGCGGCGGTATTCCACCAGTTCGTAGTAGAAAGAAATAGGTACGTAATAGTCTTTATCGTTTACGGTAAGCGCCTCATAAAACTGCGCTATCTTTTCAATGTGGCTTTCGCTGTGGCGAAGCAGTATGCGGTAAAGCCACTTGGCGTTGTCTAGCTGGTCGTCTTTTTCGTAAAGCTGGGCTAGTTTCCACATCAGTTCATAATCCTGACCGAAGTTTTCGCCACTAAAGCTGCTAATGTATTCTTCCAAAGCTTCTTTCAGCTCGGGTAATTTATTGGAGGCTTCCAGCTTCTCCAGGTTTTTCAGCTTCTTGGCATCAACGAAGTATACTGGCGAATTGAGGTTGGTAAAGGCAAAAGGCGGAATGAAATAACTCTTGGTATCGGCCTTTTCCACCGGTTCATTGCTAATGTGGAATTTGGCAGTGGTATCGGCATCTTGGGCGGCAAGCGGCGTATGCACCGCCATGCTGGCAGCAAGAAAGGTGCTCAATAAAAAATGGGTTGCTTTCATAGCTCTACCATTTATAGGAAGTCCCGTTTTTGTGCGGGAAATTGTGGTGGTTAAGTATTTCTACGTAGTTATCCACAAAAGGTTGCCGGTGCCTTTACACCAATTATACCTAAGATACTGTTTTTCAATTGATAATCCACAAATGGGGCACGTTAATAACCCAAACAGGCTACACCGTCCGTCAATTGGGCTGCAAAAATACATAATATTTTTGAGGGATGGCATGGAGGAATAACTTTGTGGTCGCACGAGTACTTCTGCGTGGGTATTTCTTCAGCATTCAGGTTTACATTCCAATCATTGCCTCGTCTGAACACTAAAACATCCTACGGTAATGTAAATTGGTGATGGCGTTTTAGTGTTAAGCCACGCCTAAAGCGTGGACGCCATGTGGCTAGCTTATTACCAAAATTGGGAATGCCCTACTAATAGTGAGGTATTCGTCCGACCACTTATTCCCTGAAAACTGGTGCCTGCTTTGAGGCCGTTTTTATCTCACGTTCCATTACCCTAACTTTACCCTATGCGCCATATTATACTCGTTTGCTTGATGCTGTTGGGCTGGCACGCATCGCAAGCCATCAACACTATTGCTATTGATGCCCCGCCAGCTGTGCTGGAAAATTCCATTACCCGCATTACCCTTACTGATGTAAGCGCTCTGCTCACCCAAGCCTGCAACTGCACGGTGCAGTATGGTACCACCGGCGATGTAGTGCTCAAGCTGCCTGCCATAGATACCACCCGCGCCAACCAGCCCAACCGTTTCAGTAAAAACTTTACCCAATACCCCTACCTGCAATACCCTGACCACGATTATACTTGGCGTGCTTCCGCATCAGGCAGCGGTATCGTGATGACGCTGGAAACGCCATCTTACCAAGGCATCGCCTTTGGGCTGTATGGCTTGTTGCAGGAGCATTTAGGATTCAAATTTTATCATCCTAAAGAAACCATCATACCCAAACTAATAACTTGGCCGCTGCCGAAAGACTTCTCTTGGGAGGCTAAGGCGCGGTTCGACAAAAAGGGATTTCACCTGCATACCATGCACCCGCTAGAGCTTACACAGCAATTGCTCAATCATGAGTTTGAAGGCGGCATTGCAGAAGTGAACGAGTACCTGGATTGGCTGGTGCGCAACGGGCAGAACTACTTTGAGTTCAACCTACTGGAAGGCATCAGCCGCAAGTACTGGCCTGCCTATGCGCAACAGTTTGTGGATTATGGCAAGAGCCGCGGCATTATTATGGGTGTGGACGTTAGCCTACACATGTTGCAGCAGAACGCATACAAGCTGTACGAGGGATTTCCGAAAAGCTGGAGGCCGAAGCAAAAGCAGATTGACCGCAACTTGGACTGGCTAATGGCCATAGGTTGGGATGTAGTAAATATGGAGTTTAGCAGTACGGAGTTTAGCGAGGGCAACGTAACCAAAAAAGAACAACAGCGCCTGCACATAACCGATGTGATAACCAACAAATACGGAGCCAAATTGATGGGCCGCAAACACGTAGTGAAGAAGGACAATATGATGGTGGGAGCAAACCAAGAGAATGGTTATGCAATGAGTGAACAGGAAAAGCAACTGGATGCCAACCGCGGCATACTGATACATACGGTAATGTTTTATACCGCAACCGAAGAAAGCGCACCCGTTTACGGCAACGAAAATCTAAAGCACATGATGGACGAGCTGAACAAAGAGATAAAGCAGCGCGAGACCTGGTACTACCCTGAGAGTGCGTATTGGATTACGTTTGATAACTCGATACCGATGTACTTGTTGCCCTACTTGGGTGGCCGGTTGGATGATATTGATACCATGGCCAAGCACGGTGTACCAGGGCACGTAACCTTCAGCAGCGGCTGGGAGTGGGGCTATTGGACGATAGACTGGAGTATTGCCCGCTGGAGTTGGGACCATACCTACGGCGAAAAAACGGCTAAGCATAACCCTACCGAATATTTGGAAGAGCTGTTTGGCGATAAAATAGGCGAGTACTTTGCTAAGCAGCACAGGCTCCACGAAGCTTATCTAAAGCGCGACAACCTAATGCAATACATGGTGGGCATGAACATTACCGACGAAGTGGCATCGGAGCAGCTGAACCTGCCCTTCCACCCCCGCCCGCGCTGGATGTACCGCTACCTGCGCTACAAAGCCGACCAGCTTACGTTGGATAGCGTACGTATTGAGGGCGTACGGCCGCTACTAAACTTCCATGACAAGAGTATGGCGCTCACGCAGGAGTACTCTCCTTTTTTTGCAGCGGTGAAAGACAGTGCGCTTAGCAGGTTGTTGGGTGAGTTGGTATTGGCGCTGGATATTACCGCCTTGCGAGCCCAACACCGCTCGCTTACCATTGAGGGCTTGTTGCAAAAGCGTGAGGCTGAGCTGAATGGCGGCATCAAACCCAAGAAAGCAGCTGCGCCATTCTTAATAGATGCCGAAGCCGTGCGCTTAAATGGCATTAAGATAGTAGAACAAGTAGAAGGCCACTACCGCTACCCGGTATGGTTATTGGCGCGCCGACACTGGAGCCATACAGTCTACTATTTCGGTTATTTATACACTACCAGCAACTTGCACTTTTGGCTTCGCGAGGAAAAGCAAGTAAGCAATGACCGCTACGGGCCGTTCTACCGCAACATTTGGCATATATTTAGAACGGTTGGGGTGGTTGATTGAGGTGGAAAGCATATGTTGCCACCCATAATATTTTTTTAAACCTTGTAGGCAATCCTCTATGGGTCAATAGACTTTCCATATCTTTGCATTATGGCCACCGAAAGAGATACCGAGGATTTTGATATAGCCGAAGCGCACCACCATTTTGCTACCGAATTGTACAATATGGTGTGGGATATGCTTGACCGTACCCAGCGAGATAGGGTGCAGGATGAGCTGATGATACATGCCGCTCATGCCGCCGCGTTCCATTGGTCGCAAGTGGGCGAGCCGGAGCATTTGCAGCGCAGCCAGTGGCAGCTTACCCGGGTATACCTAATGGTGGGCGAAAAAGCGCAGGCACTACACTATGCCCGCCGCTGTTTCGAGATTACGCAAGAGCAGCGCCTGGGCGATTTCGATTTGGCTTTCGCACTAGAAGCTATGGCACGCGCCAACGCCATGAGCGGCAATAGGTTGGAGTTTGAGCAATACTATGTGCTAGCAAATAAAGCCGCCGACCAAATTGTGGACGAGAACGATAAAAACCTCTTCCTGGCCGAGCTGGAAAACGGCTCTTGGTTCGGTATGAAGTAACACTACCCCATGGCATTACTGCTATATAACCTACTCTTAATTGTTGTTGTCGAATACTTGGTGCTGCTGTTTTTTTTCAAAAAGGAGTGGTTACCCTGCATACAGTTTGCCGCCTTGGCCAATGGCATTACCTTTTTGGGCGGCTTGTGGCTGTTCGGCAAAATTGGACTAGACTTCTGGGCCATCATCGCCATTACCATTATTATTGAGGCACTAGGTATCTATTTCTTTTGGGTAATTAAACCTGCTAAAGCGCTGCTCATAAGCATCGCTATCAACGTAGCTTCCACAGGTTTTTTTAGGCTAACGGATTGGCTAGGGATTGATTTGTTTCCGTTTTAGAGGGGGGGCTAATTCGTAAATTCGATAATCATTTCTGAAGCACTCATGGTCCTTCGTCCATGGTCTATGGTCCATTCTCACCCCTTCCGCCCAATAAACAACATAAAAACCCCGAACACCAGCATAGCCGCGCCGGAAAATTGATTGAGCGATACGCCATAGTTACCGTCATCAACCGTGATGAACGATAGCGTAAGCAACAGTGCGCCCACTATGGAGAAGAACAGGCCGATGATAAAGCGGAGATCGGTGAGGCGGTGCATGGGCGGTTATCTAAAAATGAAGTTAAGCAATATGGTAAGGGTAAGCACGGCAATGGCCAGCGGCACAGGGCGCAAGTACCAGTGCTTGGCGTCGCTTTTTGGCTTTTCGGTAAGGCTGTAAACCAAGCCGCGCAGCTCGCTATCGGGTTTGGCTTTAGTAACTAGGCTTACAAGGATAGTAACTATAAAGCAGGTCGTCCATGATACGATGGCAATCATAAAGCTTTGCGCCATGGTGCTGCTAAACTCGTGTATATTGGCGCCTAGCCAAGCACCCTTACCCTCGGCCCCTGTAATGCCATGGCAGACGGCAGCGCCAACGGTACCCGCCACCAAGCCCCAGAATGCGGCGTGGCCGGTGGTGCGTTTCCAAAACATACCGAGGAAGAACGTTGCAAAGAGCGGCGCATTCACAAAGCCGAACACCAGTTGCAGCATGTCCATAATGTTATTGAAGCCCGCTGCCACGTAAGCCGTACCCACCGAAGCGATAATACCGAAGATGGTAGCCATTTTACCTACGCTCAGGTAGTGGCTATCCGTTCCTTTTTTGTTAATGTAGGCTTGGTAGATATCGAAGGTAAACACCGTATTAAAAGCCGTAACGTTACCCGCCATGCCCGACATAAACGAGGCCAGCAAAGCCGTAATGCCCACGCCCAGCAAACCCGTTGGGTAGTAATATCCAATAAGCGTTGGCAAAGCCATGTTGTAATCGGTAGTGCCGTCGGCTTTCAGGGGGAGGTCCAGCTCGCTAATGCCAATGTTTTGCAAGGCGATAATCAGTAAACCCGGCAGTATCACTACAAAAGGCATCAACATTTTAGGGAAGGCTGCAATCAGCGGCGTGCGCTGGGCGGCGCTCATGCTGCGGGCTATCATGGCACGCTGCACCACCAAAAAGTCGGTACACCAATAGCCGAAGGAGAGCACAAAGCCCAACCCCATGGCCATGCTCCATAGGTTTACGCCCATAGGGTTGTCGGCGGCATTATCCATATGCGCCCAACTGTGCGTCATAACATCGGGCAGGTTGTTTACCACACCTTCCCAGCCGCCAATTTGGTGCAGGCCCACAAATACTACGGGTGCAATGCCCAGCACAATCAAAAAGAACTGCAGCACCTCGTTGTACACCGCGCTGGTAAGCCCACCAAGGAGCGTATACAGCAGCACAATACCCGCCGCCAATGCTATGGATAGGTGGAAATTCCAACCCAAAATCACTTGCAGCAGCATCGCCAAGGCATATAGAGATATACCAGACGAAAAGATGGTCATAAGGGCAAACGTGATGGCATTGAACCCACGGGTCTTTTCATCGAAACGCAACGCCAAATACTCTGGAACCGAGCGGGCACGGCTGCCGTAATAAAACGGCATCATAAACACCCCGAGGAACACCATGGCCGGTATAGCGCCAATCCAATAGAAATGGCTGGTCATAATGCCGTACTTAGCACCCGATGCAGCCATTCCGATTACTTCCTGCGCGCCGAGGTTGGCGGCAATAAACGCCAAGCTGGTAATCCACAGCGGCAGGCTGCGGTCGCTAATTAGGAAGTCGGTACTGGTTTTCACCCGCCGCTTAATGACATACCCAATGCCGAGCACGAAAAGGAAATACAACGAAATAACGAAGTAATCAACAGGACTAAGGTGCATGCGCTAGCGGTTGGTGTGCGGCACTAAGGTAGCGGGTAGTAATCAGATTTAAAAATTTGCTATTAAATTTGCTACTTGCACCTATAGGCATTAAAGCGTAGTATTGAAACACATGCACATCTTAGCTACCAAATTGATACTGATATCCTTGGCCCTATTGGGTTCATGGGGCGGGGCTGTGGGGCAAACTAATACGCCAACCAAAGGAGAAGATTGCGCGTTGGCCACCGTGCTTACGCCCAAGTTTTCTCCAGAATACTATATTGAGCAAGGGGTTAAGTATTTCCTCACCATGCAATCGGATGTGCCGGTGCGGGTGCAACCGGAGTATGCTCGGCGGGTAATCCGTTGGGAATGGGAGCCGTGGTTGCTGCTTACAGGCTATAAGAAGAGTACGCTGGTACTGTCGGATGCTATGCTGAAACTTACGCCCACTAAATACGACGTGCTGGATTGCCGATACTTTGCTGAGCAGCCTTTTTGCCGCTGCCATGTGGTGTTTAACTATGGCGGCCTTACCTGCCCCATTTATGAGGAGTTTACGTTTAACGACCAAGGCGAGATAACGTTTATTGAGGCTTGGAGCGACTTCCCGAGCCTGCTGCCCATGGGCCCAGGTGAGGATGGCGTTTGGGATGAGGCCGATTATTGGGCATTAAACGGTGCAACTCGCCTTGCTACAAAAATACCGGGTTTGGGTAGCGCCACGGGCCGCATTGAACCCCATAGCAATTGTATGCGAGAGGCAATGGCCAACGACCCCGAAATAGCAGATATGTTAAGCCGCATGCGCAACCCTGTTAGCAAATGGATGCACCAGTTGTTTACCCGCTTCAATGAGGTAAAGGGCGGGTGCGAAGCACCAGAAGGGGATTTGTACCCGTATTATGTGCCTAATATAGTTAAGGATTAAAGGTGCTTTATGTTACGTACATAGGGCGGAAAAGCCTTATGGTATTGGTATCTAAACACGATATATCGTGGCACACGTTGAAAGGGCAATTCACAACATATTCCTAGTTGAAAAGATAAATTTTAAGCCATGCGCATAGACAAAGCCCTCCGGGAGAGGCCAGGTGATGTGAGGGTAAAATGCATGTCGATAACCGTAATAAACATAAAGACAAAAGCAACAAACTCAACAAAGAATATCACAGTCAAACTAGTTCAATTGGATTAAAACAAAACGGCCACGTAGCGATGCTTCGTGGCCGTTGTAGTATTTGTATCGGTGCGCTTATTCTTTCACAAACCTACCAGCGCCCAAAGTACCTTCGGCGGAAGTGTAGGTAAGGTGGTAGATACCGGCAGCCAGCTCATTGATGGAAACCGTGGTGCGGTTGTTAGTCACCACTATTTCTTTAACCAACAGGCCCAAGTTGTTGATGATGGCCAAGGTGCCGCCTTGTGTGCCTTGTGGCATCACTACGGTTAGTTGGCTAGTGGCAGGGTTGGGGTACACTTGTAGGGCAAGGGCGCTTACGCTACCAATGCCATCGGTAATACAGCTATCAATGGTAATGTTGTAGCAGGTATCCACCGAGCCGACAAAACCGCTAACGGAAAGGCAAACCTCATAGGTGCCCGCTGCGCTATATACATGGGTTACCGTATCAATATTACCACTAGATGCACCGTCGCCAAACGTCCATGCAATAGTGCCCTGCTCAGTTGAGGTATTGGTAAAGAACACGCTCAAGCAAGTATCTTCAGCAGTAAAGTTCGCCACTCCCACAACAGGGGCAGTGCCTACTTCAATGTAGACGGTAGCCGTATCGCAAAGGCTTGGAACGCCATCGTCGCAAATAGCATATTGGAAGGTTGTCGATCCACTAAAACCCGTTGCAGGTGTAAAGGTGATGGTACCATTACCATTTACCGCAACCGTTCCATTAGCAGCATTATAGGCTGTGGTTACTGCTATATTATCACCATCAGGGTCCAAATCGTTATTGATGGCATTAACAACAACAGCGGTTTCATAAGCTGTATTGGTACTATCATTTACCGCCACTGGCGCACTGTTGGCAGCGCTTACGTTGGTAACCTGTATGTTTTTGCAAATAGTATCGCTACCACCGCCGTTTATTACATTTAGGCATACGTTGTAGCTGCTGTTTACGGCATAGATATGGTTTGGGTTTTGCGCACTGCTTGTTGCCCCATCGCCAAAATCCCAGAACCATGTGGTTGGGGAATTAGTGCTCAAATCAGTAAACTGTACCAATCCGCCCGAGGTATTTACCCACGAAAAATCGGCTACCGGGGCAGGAATTACAGGGGGTGTTAACGAGTAGGTAAAGCGGCTCACCGCACCAGTAGTGCTGTTGTACTGTATAGATGCTACCGCACCTTGGCTTTCTTTAGCCAACCAACTGTAGGTGGTAGTGGTATCACGTATATCATCGGCTGTGGACCAGGGACTTATAACGGTAGCTTTAAATTCAATGAGCGTGCGGGTGCGCTCAATACGCTCTTGGCGCAGGCTGGCATAAGTGCCTGTAGGGGTAGTAACATTGCCCCAGCCATCAATGCTATCAAAATAGGTAGAGGTAAAGGTAACCCTGACTTGATATACTGGAATTGGAACGCCAGGGACAGTAACGTTGTTTTGTGTTTCCACAAAGCCATAGTTGGCCGTATAAGCATCGTTATACTCAACTGGAAAACGGTACAAATCGAACGTGGGGCTAAACTGTACCGAGATGGGATTGGTGCCCGCCCCTAGCAGTGGGCCTGCTAAACCTTGGCAGATAAAGGCATTTGCAGTATTGCGGAAGTAGGCAAAGTTGCTGCCATCGGTAGTTACCGCTGCCGTAGCTGTAGGGAAGTCGGCAGAATAAGCCGTGGTGCTAGGCACCCTATGCGCTGTGTTCTCAATAATATCTTGCACGGCATTGCTAAAGTCCCAAGTTTGGTTGGCACCTTTTGGGCCTGCCGAAATACCTGAGGGTATAGTATCCACGGCATTTCGCAAGGTATCGGGCGCAGTAGGCAAGTCGGTACTTAATAGGGTAATCTGCGCTTGGGCAAAGAAAAATACGCTGCTGCAAAGCAACACGAGTAACAGTTGTTTCATGGTAGGTTGAGGATTGTAAAATAATAAAACCCGGTGGGTAACAATCGGAGGTGCTAATTACGAATTCAGCATTACCGGCATTACCAACATCAGTATATCTTCGTTGTCGTCTTTCTCAGTAGGTAGAATGATACCGGCACGGGTAGGGCCGCTCAGCTCAAATACTATCTCATCGCTTTCCAGTACGTTCAATATCTCTATCAAGAATTTGGCATTGAAACCAATCTCGATATCGGCCCCATCGTAGCTACACTTCAAGCGCTCGTTGGCCTCATTGCTGAAGTCCAAATCTTGCGCAGATACTTGCAACTCGCTACCATTGATTTTCAGGATAACCTGGTTGGTAGTTTTGTTGGAGTAGATGCTGATGCGGCGCAGGCTGCCTTGCAGTTCGCCGCGATCAATGGATAGTTTGCTGCTGTTGTTTACTGGTATTACCGCATTATAATCAGGGTAGCGGGCATCAATTAGGCGGCAAATAAGGTTGATATTATTGAACTCGAAGAAGGCGTTGCTGTTGTTGTAGCTGATGTTTACCAACGCATCATCGTTCGGCAGTGCCGACTTCAACAAGTTCAAGGCCTTTTTAGGAACGATAAACGAAGTAGCTTTTTCGCTGCGAGCATCGGCACGGCTATAGCGTACCAGTTTGTGCGCATCGGTAGCCACGAAGGTGGTTCCTTCTGGGCTTAGCTGGAAGAACACCCCCGTCATCGCTGGGCGAAGTTCGTCGTTGCTTACTGCAAACAAGGTTTTGGTAATGGCTTTCAACAATACGCTGGTAGGCAATTGTAGGCTGGTTACATCCTCGGCTACCGGTATTTTTGGGAAATCGTCGCCGTTTTCGCCAGCCAAGCGGTACTTACCGTTTTCGCTGGTAATCTCCACGCCAAAGTTCTTGTCATCCACGGTAAAGGTAAGTGGCTGCTCAGGCAAGGTTTTCAGGGTATCCAGCAAAATTTTGGCTGGAATGGCTACACGGCCATTCTGTTTCGCCTCCACATTCAGGCTAGTGCTCATGCTAGTCTCCAAGTCGGTAGAGAAGGCAGTAAGCCTGCCGTCTTTAATCTCGAACAGGAAGTTTTCCAGGATAGGCAATACGGCGCTAGATGCTATAACCCCGCTAATGGTTTGCAATTGTTTGAGCAGGGTGGTGGTAGAAACGATGAATTTCATTGTGGCTTCAACTTTAGCTAGCAAATATAGTGTTTTGGTAATTAAAATATAACCCGTGTGGAGAAGTATAAAAAGCGCTATGTGGATTCTAAAAGCCACATTCGCTAAGCTCAGTAGGGATAGGGTTTAACCTCCGCCTCTTACCCATGTCTTGTATACCTGACATTGCAGCAGAAATGTTAAGATTATTTCATTTTGTTTTTTGCTAAAAAGCCTAACTTTAGCATCCTAAACCCTAACTATATGGATGCAAAACACATGGCCCTAGTATATGCTGGCACGGCCCTTATCCCTTTGGTAATCGGCTTTGTATGGTATCACCCAAAAGTATTCGGCAACGCTTGGATGGCACAGGCCGGCCTTACTGAAGAGAAGCTTAAAGGCGGCAACATGGCCCTTATATTCGGCCTTACCTATTTGCTCAGTTTCTTCTTGGCTTTTGCCCTCTCGGGCATTGTTATTCACCAAATGGGGGTATACTCCACTTTGGCCAATGAGCCGGGCTTTTTGGTGGATGCCACTGCCGAATCTACCGTTTATTACAACAACTTTATGGAAAACTACGGCACTCGGTTCCGTTGGTTTGGCCACGGAGCTTTGCACGGTACTATTGCTGGTATAGTGATAGCATTGCCGATTTTGGGCATGAATGCTATGTTTGAGCGCAAGCGCTTTAAGTACATCGCCATTAATGTTGGCTACTGGGTTGTTTCCCTAGCCTTAATGGGCGGTGTTATCTGCCAGTGGTTGTAATTAAGTTATTAGCTGAAATAGCAAAAGCCGCTAGCCTTATGGTTGGCGGCTTTTTTAATCGCCATTATGAAATTTCGTACATAGGGCGGTGCCCTATGCTAACGGTACTGGACCCCGTTGGGGAATGCGCATTTTGGGCATTCTCGCAATACACGCCCCAAGGGGGCATCAGAATGTTAGCCGGGGGCCTTTTCACCCTCGGGACGTAATGGGTTTCAGGAAATGCGTTTAGATAATATAATTTCAATCAACGGAACATTGTAGCCTCCATATTCAACCACTGCAAAGCCGCGCCACTTAGCAGGGTTTCTTTGGTGGCATCGCTATACGGCATCGAGCGGATGAGTTGCCCAGGCTCCAATTCGCCCAATGGGAAGGGATAATCCGTACCCAGACACACCTTGTTCTCGCCTACCAGTTTTACGATGTATTCTAGCATCAGCGGGTCGTGCACCAAGCTATCAAGCCAGAATTTGCCCAAGTATTCACGAGGGTTTACTTTGTTATCTACCGCCACTAAATCGGGCCGCACGTCAAAGCCATGCTCAATACGCCCAATAGTTGCCGGAAAGGAGCCACCGCCATGGGCAAATGCCACCCGCAGCTTGGGCAGGCGTTCCAGCACACCACCAAATATCATGGAGCAAATAGCCAAGGAGGTTTCAGCGGGCATACCTACCAACCAAGGCAGCCAGTACTTGGCCATCTTATCCTGACCCATCATTTCCCATGGGTGAACGAATATGGCCGCACCCAAGCGTTCGGCTGCTTCGAAAAATGGAAACAGCGCGGGGTCGCTCAGGTTCCAGTCGTTTACATGCGAACCGATTTGCACGCCTGCTAGGCCTAGCTCGCCCATGCAGCGCTCTAGTTCCCGTATGGCCAGTTGAGGGTCTTGCAGCGGCACGGTGCCCAGCGATACAAAGCGCTTCGGGTTACGGCGGGCAACATCGGCTATATGGTCGTTAAGGAAGCGGGAGAGCTCCAGCGCATCGTTAGGTTTGGCCCAGTAGCTAAAAAGCACTGGGATAGTACTCAGTACTTGCACATGCACGCCGTGGTGGTCACATTCTTTCATACGCACTTCGGCATCCCAGCAGTTAGACTCCACTTCCCGGAAAAACTTATCGTCCACCATCATGCGGGCGCAGCAAGGCTTGTGGTGCTGCAAGCTGATAAAACCACCGTAGCCGAACTTTGCCGCCCAGTTGGGCATGGTTTCGGGCATAATGTGGGTGTGGATGTCGATGGTAAGCATAGCGATAGATTCGTAATATTTCCGTGTTTTTCCGTACCTTTTTCCGTGCTTTCCGTGGTTAATATCACGGAATTAATCTAAGATAGCAAACTCACCCCTCACAAGTGGCATACACCACCAGCCGCACCCCAAAGCCCACCAGCACAATGCCGATAACCCTAAAGGCAATGGCCAAGCGACGTGGCTGCATGAGGGGTTTAATATAACCCGCCAAAAAAACCTTGAGCAAATCGGTAGTGAGGATGCCCAATAAGCTACCACCAAGGTACCAGTACAAGCCATCCTGAAAGCCATGCGTAGTGCCCCCGATATTGATAACCGTAAGCCAAACGCCGAATACAAATGGGTTCACGAAATTGACCAAAAACCCACTGCCAAAAGCCCCGAACAACCCCAAATACTTGGTGCTGCCTTCGGTACTTAGTGAAGGCTTGAAAATATAACGAAGCCCGATGGCAAACAGGATGGCCGCACCCAATAGACTTACGTAAACAGTATAGGAATCGTTCTGTAAGAAGGCTATAGTGCCAGCCATGCAAAGGCCCACGGCAACCACATCGCTGATAATGATGCCGAGGGCAACCATAATGCCCGCCAGTCGGCCGCGCTCCAAGGTGTTTTGCAAAAGGCTAAAGAACACCGGCCCCACAAAGATGACCATGCCCAACCCCACTAAATAGCCTTGTAATAGCGCCATATGTTGCACAAAATAGGGGAAATAATATCTATTACTCAATCTTGAACACGGCGGTAGCTACTCGCTGTGTAGCCTTGCCTTGTATCGCTTCCTTAAGCACTAGCTGCTGGGCACGAGGCTCGGCAAATACTTCCTGCATATTGCGGATGGCACCCGCAGGTACTTTGGCGGTTAGCAAAGTTTGTAGCAAATCATCGCGTTGCCATGTGCTTGCTTGTTCCTGAAGCAATTGTAATAGCTCGATTCTATATACCACCCTGCTGGAATTGGTGGTAAATCTATAATCAATTATCAAAACCTCTAACCCCAGCGCTTTGCATAAGCCCTCAAACTGCGGGTTGCTGCCCACGGCCAGCACTATTTGCCTGCCGTCTGCACAAGTAAGGGTTTCGCCATAGGGAGCAATATTGGGGTGCAAGCTGCCGATGCGCTGCGGCACATGGCCCGCCATCAGCCAGTTCGTGGCTTGGTTGGCAAGGGATGCCACCGCAGCATCGTATAGTGATACGCTTACTTTAGCGCCTTTTCCAGTAAGCTCCCTTTGTAATAGGGCTAGCAATATACCTTCTTTCAACTGATGGGCCGCCATTAAGTCCACTACGGCTAGCGGCCACTTTACGGGTCCGCTTTCAGGGGTGCCATTCATATACATTAGCCCAGCCTCGGCTTGTAGCACCACATCAAAGGCGGTGCGCGTATCGTTAGGGCCAAAGCCCGTGATGCTAGCGTATATCAGGTTGGGCTTAAGGGCTTTAAGGGTATCATAATCCAGGCCCAGCTTCACATCATCGCCTGCTTTAAAGTTGCTCAATACTACATCCGCCGTAGCAATCAGGTTATAAACTTCCTGCTCGCCCTCAGTTGTTTTGAGGTCGATTTGGCGGTATTCCTTGCCCCAGTTCACCGAGCAAAAGTATGCCGATATATCGCTTTGCGCATCCTCTGCGGGCAGTTTCCACTGGCGGGTTACGTCTCCTATTGCGGGGTGCTCTACCTTTATCACTTTCGCACCCAGCTCCGCCAAAAACATACCCACCGCCGGCCCGGCCAATACACTTGCCAATTCAATTACGGTTAGGTGCTGGAGCATTTTTAGTTGCGGGTTGCGAGTTACGGGTTGCGGGTTGCGAGTTCAAAAATAGTGATAAGGATGATAATGTTGAGTGGGCGCAAGCTCAAGGCATCTTAAAGTTAATCCACAATGGGCAATTTGTTAACCCATAATGCGGTACGCCCTGAAGGGGCATAAGATTGCTAGCGGGGGGCATCGCCCTCCGAATACCCCAAAACAAAAAAGCGGGATACAACCTAGTTGTACCCGCTTTTTTGGTAATAGCGCAAATTAATTGTTCTTAATTGGCCATGCCCTGTAGCTTATGTTCTAAGCTGTAGCGCATTATGTTTTTGATGATTGCGGCACTGGGACGTTTCCACGCTGTATCCAAAAACTGCTTTACCTGTTCTAATCTTTCCATTTCTTCCTGAATTTCAAAACTGGTATCACAAACTTCTTGGATGGCCTGGTTTTCAGTCACCCCCGTTTCACCATAAACTTTGCGTATTAAATCTTCGTGGGTAAAAATTTCGTTCATAGGCACTGTTTCTGTTTTGTTTTTATACTCCTAAAACGCCACAAAAGATGCCTTATTATATCAGAGGGTAAAAAATGTCCGATAAATTTGACTATTAACAATTCCCAAGGGCCGAAGTAGAAACTTAGCACCTCGTCTCACCTCTGTCATAACTTATTCCTTATCTTTGCCACTACCAAAAAACACCCCCGAAAGCCATGGCCGAAGTAGCAGAACTGAAGAAAATCGCCAGCCAAGTAAGGCGCGATATTGTACGCATGGTGCACGGTGCGCAATCGGGCCACCCGGGTGGTTCTTTGGGCTGCACCGATTACCTTGTTGCCCTTTATTTCCGCGTATTGCGCCACAACAACAACTTTTCTATGGATGGCAAGGGAGAGGATTTGTTCTTCCTCAGCAATGGGCATATTTCCCCAGTATTTTATAGTGTATTGGCCCGTTCGGGGTACTTCCCAGTAAAAGAGTTGGCTACTTTTCGCCATATTGATAGCCGCTTGCAAGGCCACCCTACCACCAAGGAGCATTTGCCGGGCATCCGCATTGCTTCTGGTTCTTTGGGTCAAGGCCTTTCGGTAGCGCTTGGTGCCGCACAGGCCAAAAAGTTGAATAAAGACAAGCACCTGGTTTTCACCCTGCATGGCGACGGCGAATTGCAAGAAGGCCAAATATGGGAAGCGGCCATGTATGCCGCCCATAATAAGGTGGATAACCTGATATCGGCAGTAGACTGCAACGATGCGCAGATTGACGGCCACGTAGAAGAGGTATTGAGCCTGGGTAACCTGCGAGCCAAATGGGAAGCATTTGGCTGGACGGTTTTGGAAACCGACGGCAACAATATGCAAAAACTGGTGGCCACCATTGAGGAAGCTGTTGGCTTAACTGGCAAAGGCAAACCCATCATGATCCTTATGAAAACCGCCATGGGCAAAGGCGTCGACTTTATGGAAGGCAGCCCTAAATGGCACGGTATAGCCCCCGATGACAAGCAATTGGCTGAAGCACTGGCGCAATTGGATGGTTCTATTGGGGATTATTGAGATTCCCTCACCTAGCCTCTCCCTGAGGGAGAGGGACTTAGGACTCCTTGCCTCTGGCAAGGATTTGGTGCTGAAATTTTCTCAATGTGTAATTTTGCAACGAGCCGAAAGGTGAGGAGTACAAAATCCCTCTCCCTTTGGGAGAGGCTAGGTGAGGGCAATAACACAATCACTTCGTACATTCAATAAAACCCTTTCTTCTTCAAATAATGCGTTTTCAGCAGGGGGCATATTTTGTAGCGCTCGTCTTTGGTGTCGCGGTATAGAGCATCCAGTGTTTCATACACCTCTTTTATCCCAATCATATCGGCCCATTCAAAGGGTCCATGTGGGTAATTGGTGCCTAGCTTCATTGCTTTGTCAATGTCTTTTATTTCGGCGGTACCTTCTTGCAACGTATAGCATGCCTCATTAATAATCATCATTATTACCCTAGGGGTAACCATGCCTACCCGATCGGTAACCAGCTTATAGGGCCAGTTTAGCGTCTGTGAAAGACTTTCCACCAATTCTAGGATTTCGTCGCTCAATATACTCAACTCCAACAGATCGCGGTTGATAAAAGATGGCAAAGTATTCATCCCTATTAAGTTACACTTTACCTGTCCATGAAAGTTGAATACAGCATCGGCAAGTTGGGTCTTTACCGCTCCCACCACAATTAGCTTGTTCCTCAAGTAGCTGTAGTATTGTAGGTTGTTACTGTCATCATCAAAGTTGAGGTCGAAAATGATGTTGTACCGCGGTAGCGATGCATCGTTAATCTTGGTGCTATGGGTTACTTGGTGCAATTTGGGTATGCGCAGCATCAATTCAGTGGCACGCCTTTTGTCGCCTAATACCAGTATGTCCATAGTTGATTATCTTTAGGGATTCGCTAAAATTAATAAAACCTGAGAGAATATGCCGAAAACCGTAATCCATACCGAGAAAGCCCCCGCGCCTATTGGCCCCTATAGCCAAGGTATAGTTGCAAATGGTGTATTATACACTTCGGGCCAAATAGCCATAGTGCCGCAAAGCGGTGCTTTGGAGATTGATGATATAAGAGCAGAAACGGAACTGGTGCTAACCAATGTGAAAGCCGTAGTAGAAGCCGCAGGATTTACGATGAATGAGGTGGTGAAAGCATCTATCTTTTTGAGCAATATGGATAACTTCCCTCAAGTGAACGAGGTATATGCTACCTTCTTTAAAGGCGATGCACCCCCAGCCCGCGAAACCGTGCAAGTAGCGCGACTGCCCAAGGGCGTAAACGTGGAGATATCGGTAATTGCGGTAAAGGCATAAAAAAACCCGACCTTAAGCCGGGTTCTTTATCATAAAACATGGATAGAATCAGGCATCCAATAGGCGATCGCTTCCTGGAACGGCAAATTTATTGCCTTCGTACTGCGCGTCACCAAACCCCAAAATAGGATAAAAAATAAAGGACAAGAATGCCAAGCCCAAACCAAAGCCAGTACCTTTACCGAATGCTTTAGCAATCTCAATATTAATAATAATTAGCACTACAAAGTTTGCTATCGGAACAAACAGTAACAGCAACCACCACATTGGTTTGCGAGCAATCTCTAACATTACTATAATATTGTAAATGGGCACTATTGCCGCCCAACCTGGCTTACCCGCTTTTTGGAAAGTTTTCCAATAGCCAGCGATAATAAGTACTACAATTCCGAGGTATACTAATATACCTACGATACCAATTCCATCTTCCATACAGTTGTTTTTAGGTTAGTTAATGTGTTTGAGTTTCTAAGGTATATAATAGTTTCTACTATTTCAAAATCCATAAATTGAGGTACTAGAATATGAAGGCTACCTTTGGGGTGCTGATGACACTCTTAAAGTGGCTTTCCTATTCACTTTACAAGTCTTTTTCTAACTGTAATATAGCGTGGCGGAATTGTAATTATAGGATATAATAAATCCAATAAAGAACATTCAGTTACCCCTGCACCCTCTGGCGAAGTGGAAATTAGAATTCCTGACCTTACTGCGAAAAATTTTTATGATTGATAATCAATTAGTTATACTCCGTCACCCACTTTTTTGGTTGCGTAATGGCAACCTGCCCAACGGAGGTTGCGTTTTTGTGTTGACTTTGGACGGCAAACAATCCCGCGGAATAATAACGAAGTAAATAAGCCCCTGCTTCGTTGAAATTGTTAAAGCCTGGTCTCAAAGCCGGGCTTTCTTTTTTCCAACACCTATAAAATTATTTTATGATACGGAATTTACTACTCCCCGTACTGGTAGTGCTATGCCTATTCGCATCGCTCTACGGAAACCCAACCGAAAAGGCCAAGCCGGTTGCCACTACCACCTTGGCAACAACCGATCAAACCCCATCAAACTTATGAAAACCATACAAGAGTACTTTGGGCTGGAAACCGTGCCTTTGCCCATCGAATCATTATTAATGAAATCCATTTAAACCTCACAAAACTTTTAAAATCAAACATCATGTTTCGCAATTTATTACCCCTTATTATTTTACTTTTTGTTTCTAGTAATACTTTCGCGCAAGGTATTATACTGCCTAAGCCAGTGAAAATGTTCATGAAAAAGAAGTTGCCTACCCAAAAATCGAGCAGCGTTGCCTACCGCCTAATAGCCGAGACCAACCTAACCGACGAAGGAACCGGGTTCGACTTTACCGACAGTACCACTTATATATACAAGATAAGCACCAACAATGATGTGGATAGCAGCTACACTTACCAGTGGATGGGCACTAGCTGGGAGCCCGCAACCCTTAATGTGAATTTGTATGATAGCAATGGCAACCCTATTGGGGTAAACGGCTACTACTATGCTGGCCCGGGCTATGTGCAAGATAGCCGCACCGCTATGACCTACGATGCTGGTGGAAACCTGTTAAGTATAGTATATGAGCAGCACGATGGCACTGGTTGGGATACAACGCTGAAAATGCTAAATAGCTACACCAACAACTTGATAGTAGAAGAAGCCATCTACCAAGATCAAGGTAGCGGCCTGGAGCCAGTAGTAAAAACGCTTACTACTTACAACGCCGAAGACTTGCCCGCAACCGTTGAGTCGCAAATATTTATAGGTGGTTGGGTTGGCATGGATAGGGTTACCTATACCTACAACTCTGCCGGAATGGTGCTTACTATGACCACCGAAACTGGCAACTTTATGGGCGGATTTGAGAATAGCGCGAAGGAAACGAACATGTACGACAACCGCAACCACCTAGCACAGCACCTGAAGCAGCAGTGGAACGGATTAACATGGGATAACGTGAAGCAAACCTATTACACTGTTGGCACAAACGGATTGGTGCAAGATTGGTTGATAGAAGTTTGGGATGGTAGCGCATGGCAAGAAAGCGAGCAGATGGAATACCTATATACTGGCACCCGCCTAGACTCTACCATTGCCCAAGAAAAAAGTAGCGGCAACTGGCTAAACCTAGCTAGCACCAGCTACAGCTATGATGCGAATGGCAACCAAACTTTGCAAGAAGACTATGATTGGAGCAGTAGTGCTTGGGTAAAAATGATGGAGCGCCGTCAATACTATCAAGAAGGTGGCCCTACTGGCATTGGCCAGCAACCAGCCAAATTAGAAGGCTTGAGCGTGTACCCTAATCCGGTACAGCATATTGCCACGTTCAGTTTTACTGCTGAGCAAGATAGCACCGCAGCATTGGCCATCTACGATTTGGCTGGCCGCCAATTGCTTGCAATAGGCACACAGGCCACAGCTGGCCACAACGTAATGCATTGGGATGCCAGCGCACTACCTGCGGGCAGCTACATCTATAAAATAAATGTAGGCGGCAAAGTAGCCACAGGGGTGTTGGTGAAGTAAGTTTGTACCACATTAGTTTGGGACTTACCTTTTGCTATTGACAGTGCCATGTATTTAACCACAAAGAGCACTAAGGAATCCACAAAGAACACTAAGCCTATAATATTTACTTAGTTTTCTTTGTGGATTTTTTTCTTAGTGCACTTCGTGTTTATATTTTCCCGTTAATTGAAAGCATCAAGCTTTCCCAAAGCTTTTGGGCGGTTTGGTCCCAACTGAAGTTTTGTAATTGTATGGAAGCCCTCTCACGGAGGGCTTCCGCCGTTGCGGGCTGTTGGTAGATGCGGCACAGCGCATCGGTAATTTGGCTTACGGATGTGGGGTCGATGAGGATGGCAGCATCACCCGCTACTTCGGGCATGGAGCTGGTATTGCTGGTAATAACGGGCGTGCCGCTAGCGAAAGCCTCCACGATAGGAATACCAAACCCTTCAAATAACGACACATAAACCATCGCCCTAGCCGATGCCACCAATGTGGCCACTTGCTCGCCTTCCAAATGACCGGTGAATATGACCTCATTTTTATATTGCATGGCATTGTAGGCAGCCATTATCTCGCCATATTGCCAGCCTTTCGCACCTACTATTACCAGCTTATCGGGGCTATTGGTCTGTTTTTTAAAAGCATCAAAAGCCTGAAAAAGCCTAGCTGTATTCTTACGCGGGTTAATGGAGCCAACATATACAAAATATTCGGCCCCGCCGGTGTATTGGTCTCGCACCACTTGTTGGGCAGTAAGCGGTAGTGGTTTATACACGTCTTTTATACCGTTATACACCACATCAATCTTTGCTGCATCAATGCCGTACAGCTGCACTATATCCATTTTGCTGTAGGTTGATACGGTGGCTATTCGGCTGGCGCGCCTCGCATATTGCGGGGTGTAGCGGCGGTAAAACTTACCCACCAACCCCGATACATGCTCCGAGTAATGTTCAAAGGCCAAATCGTGTATCACCAATAGGCTGGGTATGCTTGACGATAGCGGCAGAAAGCCATCGGGCGAAAGCAATACATCGGGCTTATACTTGCGCAACACCATCGGCAATGCCCACTCAAACCAAATATACCAAAGCACCGGGTGCCTTGCTGGTGGGGGTATAACTACAGGGGTAATGTTGTCGGAATAGATAAAAGATGGGTCGAAAGGCCTATCGAATATGAAAATGAATTCATGCTCCGGGTGAGCACGGGTAATGCGCTGTAGGCTTTCGTGGGTAAACACACCAATGCCTTCTAGCTTGCCTTTTAGCAAAAAACGGGTGTTTACAGCTATCCTCATCTGTTAGCAATAATAGCTAAAAACAGGGCAATAATAGCACGTGTTATGCCCCTTGCTCTTTTTCTAGCGCATCTAATAGGGCCAGCTTTTTAGGCATATTATGGCTTAGGGCTAGCTGCCGGCATTTATCAATAGCATCCAGCGCATCTTGCTTGCGGCCTAGTTGACGGTATAGTCTGGCTAGGTCCATGTACAAGTCGCAAGTATCTATATAATCCTCTATCTCTATCGAGATTCTTGTCGCTTTTAGGTAGTTTTTAAGGGCTTCAGGCAAGGCCTCCATTTTTAAGTATACATCCCCTAAGCCTTTGTATACCTGTGCTTCTATAGGCTTATGGTCTACCTGCTTTAGTAGTTTAAGCGCTATCACATATTGGTCCAAGGCTTTGGCATACTCCCCCAGCCCAAAGTGGCAGTGCCCTAAAAACACAGTAGCATGTACCTCACCATATTTATGGTTATTGCTTTTAAAATTCTGTAATGCGGGCACTACATACTTTATGGCATTTTTAAAATCTTTCTGCTCTATGTTAATGGCCGATAAATTGTTTAGCAAGTTGGCCGCCATGCGGTTATCATCAGCCGATTCCGCTATATGCAAACCCTCCAGATAAACCTGCTCAGCCTTTTCGAAATCGTTGAGTCGCTTATAAACGTTGCCAATATTGTTTAACGATACTGCTTGGTAGTTGAGGGTATTGGGCAAGTTTCGGAAAATGCGCAACGCTTTAGTAGAAGCCTCAATGGCCTTCTCGTACTCATTTGCCTGGTTGTAAACTATGCCTAGGCTATCCAAGCACATGGCCTGTAAGGCGGGTTCATTGGTTAGCTTGGCCATATCCAGTGCGAGGGTAAACTCCCTCGTGGCATCGGCAAATCGCGATTTCTTGAAAAACACTCTTGCCTTTGCTGAATGATAGTAAGAGCGGCCTTTGTTGCTATCAAGTCGTTCAGCGAGTGCCAATATCTCCTCTGCCACCTCCAACGTGCGCTTTTCGTCAAAGTTGAGTAGGTTCACCGTAAGGTCAAAAAGCAGTTGCAGCCGATGGTTATCATCTGTGCAAGCCTCTAACTTTTCGTAGATGATTTTCGTGTTCAACATACCCTAATCAATATCTCCCCCAAATAATGATATTCCCCAATGTTGCAAAGGTAAATAATGGAGGCAAGTAGTTAAAAGTTGTTCGACTGTATTGAGCGTAGCGATACCAACAAATACTCATATTGCAAGTACAACCGCCGTGCCACAATGGTTGTAGGAGGGTTTAAGATTAAGTTAAATTACGATAGACAATACAACGCCTAAGCGCCATTATCCTAACAATTTCTTCAGTTTCAAAAGCTTGGAGCGCTCGTGGCTGATATGGTGATAAGGGGTGAGCGTACCGCCAAAGGAACTGAAAAACCGCTCGATGGCGGGCACCATGCTGCCTTCAAAATTGAATTGCAGCCCTTTTTCCGCAGCTTGTTGTATGCCGTGCCACAGTAGCAAGCTCATAGCGCCGCTATTATTATGTTTCGGGTCGGCAGCACCCAGAAGGTAATACATGGTTTGGTGGTCGTGCACTAATAGTATGGCGGCGTGTAAGTTGCGCTGTTCGTCATAGGCTTCAAGTACTTGACCCCATTGGGCACTTTTCACCAGTTGATGGATTCCCTCAACAAACGGCACTTGGAATGGTACGGTTTGCTTCTTGGCTTGGTAGGAAGACTTCTTTAGGTCGAATAACGGCTGTATGGCAGAACCTGCTGATATGGTAAGCTGCTTTTCCGCCTTGCGTATTTCCCTCCGCACATTATCGCGGAAGTTGGCGAATACGGCATCGGTATCACTTAAATCCTCCAATAGGTAGGTATACCGTGTGGTTTGGTTAAGCCCCGCCCAGAAAAACGGTAGGCCGTTGGTTAGCTCGGGCAAGCACTTTACATCAAGCGATGCATAATCGGGCAGTAGGTCAATTAGCCCTGCCAGCACTTCTTTTTCGTGTGCCAGGCGGCCAGCATTTTTCTGCCGTTCAGGGTAAAACACAATCGGGCCCAAGTAAGGCGTAAGATAGGGTTGGGTAATCCGCTTAAAGCCTGCCTGCTCTGCTATGGGCAGTGGCCACAAGCCCCACACATTGTCACTTTTGGCATATACAACCGCTTCCCATTGGCATACCGCATCCAGCCACTTTGGGCGGTGGAAAAGTGGCAGCTCGCGCTTGGCGGCCCATTGGCGGTATAGTTCTTTATGGTTCATTAGGTAAAAGCCTGGTCGCCATCGCCGTCGCAAATGTTGGGCTCGGCACCCATCTTTACATACTGGCTCACTGGCACCGAAACAAAATACTCCCTTCGGATGGATTTAACAAAGATAAATGGGCTACGGTGCTGCTTAAAATAAGCCGACAGCTTCGGGTGGAAGGTGGAGAGCATCTCCAGCCGCTCGTTCACCATGAGTACGGCAAGGGCTTTGGCCAGCATCGCCACGGCTTGGTCTTCCACAAATACATAAGGGGTTTTAACATGCCCATCCCTAATTGATAGCATGGCGTAGCCCATTATCCTCCCTTGCGCATCGCGCAGCAACCATTGCCTATACTCAAATCGCCGCGCCACCGATGAAAAATAGTACCTCCTGCTCTCATGGTCGGGCTCGCCACTACGCACCCAAGGATGTTGCGTTATCCAGTTAAGGTCGTGTTTATCTCGCCTAAAAAGCAGCGTAGCCAAGTAGGGTTCTATAAATGTCGCTACCTCATCGTCAACCTGGGTTACTATTTCCACGCCATTTGGCATTTTACCGCCTTTGCGCGGCACCATTAGGCCTAGCACCTTATCAACCATGCTAAACAATGGTTTCAGTATGGCAAGTTGCGGCCGCTTTTTAATGAGCGTATCAGCTAGGTTCAGCTTCAGGTAGGTTCTCGTGCCTTCTAGGTATAGCTCACCCTTGTACAGGCCCGTGCTTAAGTAAAGGCTGCGTGATTCGGGCACAGCGTCGGCACCAAAAATGCGGCCGTTCCAGTCTTCCAAGCAGCGGGTTACCAGTTTTTTGGCTATCCCTTGCCCTCGTACTTCCGGGTTTACCCACACACAACTATACCACCCTACCGGTTGTACTTCGCCATCTGCCAATATGTCGTCGCACAGCACCATGCGGTAGCCCACCACTTCGCCATTAAGCCAGGCAATGTACATCATTGGCTTGTCAGACTTCAGCCTGGGGTTATGCAGGTGGCTTTGGGCCCTTAACCTACTTACCGGCAGATGCCGCAATTGGGCAAACTTTCGGCTATCGGTAAGCTCCACCAGTGCTGCTGCGGTATAGGCCACAATTTCCATTAGCGGCGCTTTATGCGGTTAATGCCCAACGATTGCTGTACCGCGCTGGTCATATATGCACTCTTTATAGCTTGCAAAGCACCACTAGGGTAATCTTCCATAGGTATGCGCTGCAAGTGCAGCGGGTAGGCATCTTGTTTCAACCCCGCAGTGCCAAAACTTAGGTCTAACAGACGCTGATGGCCTTTGGGATACATTTTATTAAAGAACTGGCTTCCCACCCCACTGTCGGTAAATGGAAAGGCAAATACACCGTACGGCACTTGGAAAACTTCTCGTACATAGTGCACGCTATCTAATGTTTGCTCTACCTGCTCTATCAGCTCCAGCTTATTGTAGTTGGGATGATCGATGCTATGCGCCCCGATAGTAAAGCCTGTATTTATCAATTCCTGCACTTGCAATTTGGTAAGGTAAGGTTTGTGCTGACGAGTATAGGTGCCAAAATCCAAGTCAAACGCATCGGCTATTTGGTTAATGACGAATTGATGCTCATAGCCAAGGCTCAACAATAATTTTTTTACACTTACCACGTCCTTAAGCTGCTTTGAGCCTTCTGGCATCAAGGCTTGTATGGTATTGAGCTCTTCTCGGCTTATCTCATTTTGGTTGATGTGCTCAATAATCAACGATACCTTGTACCGGTAAAACAATCCCTTGTTATCAATAAACCCGCTATTGAGAAAGAAGGTAGCCGGTATGCCCTTGCGCAGCAATATAGGCGCTATTACCTCCGCACACTCGCGCAGCCCATCATCAAACGATAGGTGGAAAGATGGCTTCTGGAAACTTGCGGGCTTTTCGCCGCCTTTCAATAGTTGCTCTAGCGATACGGGCTCAAAGTATTGCAGCAATACATCCAAATCATGCTCAAATTGCTGGGTATTGCGGTATTGATATAGGTTGGCCACATGCGGAAGATGCTCATCGCTCACTACATGATAAAACGGCAACACCAGTTGCTTGCCCGTAATGGATAGCAACCTGCGAACGCTAATGTGGCGGCCTATGCGGCCTAATAATTTTTTTGCTCGTTGCATCCTTATGTTACCTTCTTCCCAATTTCCACAATATAATGCATGTGCAGTAATGTCAACAAAAATATCAAAATATATCAGTTACAAATGCCGGATTACGGCTGATTCTAATCAGCTAGCTTTTTCTTGCTAATTTGCATGCCGAAATAGCACCGCCATTTGAATCCCTTAAAAAAACTTGCCAGCCAAACCGCCTTATATGGCATCAGCAGTATTTTGGGCCGTTCGCTCAATTACCTACTGGTGCCCTTATATACCCGGCCAGCGGGGCTGTCGCCTGCGGAGTTTGGGGTATACACCGAAATGTATGCCTACGTGGGGTTTTTTGTGGTGCTGCTTACCTACGGCATGGAAACGGCCTTCTTCCGCTTTGCAAACCTCGAGCCAAGTAATAAAAAAATCTACAGCTCTGCTCTAATATCGTTTTTGGTAACCTCCTTATTGTTTGCCGTAGCATTTACTTTGGCAGCGGGACCTATAGCCACGGCGCTAGAGTACCCAGAGCACCCCGAATACATTAGCTGGTTTGCTTGGATATTGGCCTTGGATGCTATTTCGGCATTGCCGTTTGCCAAGTTGAGGTTCGATAATAAGCCCCTGCGCTTTGCCTTAATTAGGCTAATCAATATTGGGGTCAATATTGGGCTAAATGTATTCTTCCTCTATTTTGCCTTGAACGCCCACCAAGCTGGCGAAACCTCTTGGCTGGCACAATGCTACGACCCGAACATCGGGGTTGGCTATATTTTCATCGCCAATTTGGTGGCTACCATAGTTACACTCATCTTATTACTGCCGTCGTTTAAAGGAATAGCCGAAGGCTTCCACCGCCCCACTTGGCAGCGTATGATGGGGTACGGGCTGCCCTTGGTAATAGTTGGCCTAGCCGGCATTGTAAACGAAACGCTAGATCGTGCCCTGATGAAATACTTGCTACCCGGCGATACCGAAGCCAACCTCTACCAGCTTGGGGTGTACGGCGCCAATTACAAGCTAGCCATGCTGATGACCATCTTTATACAAGCATACCGCTACGCCGCCGAGCCGTTCTTTTTTTCGCAGGCAAAGGAGCAGGATAGCAAACCCTTGTTTGCCAAGCTGCTTAACTATTTTGCCATTGCAGGGGCATTTATCTTCTTAACCGTAACCCTGTACTTGGATGTATTCAAGTGGTTCATCCGCAACACCGAGTTTCACGAAGGGTTGAATGTAGTGCCCATACTGCTCATGGCCAATTTGTTCTTTGGGCTGTACATCAGCCTTTCCATTTGGTACAAGCTTACTGATAAAACCAGCCTTGGCGGCTGGGTTGCCCTGAGCGCCGCCGCACTTACCATAGCCCTCAATGTGTGGTGGATACCGCTATTTGGCTACACGGGCTCTGCCTGGGCCACGCTCATAGTATATGTATACCTTGCGGTGGTATCGCTCATCCTTGGCAACCGGTACTACCCTATCCCTTACCAAGTGGGCCGCATAGCGGTTTACATTATGGTGGCTGCGCTTATCTTCTTTATCGATAGCAACTTTACCCATTATTTGCCGGCCCATGCCTACTTGATTAAGGCGGTATACCTTGCGCTGTATGGGGCTTTGGTATATTGGCTAGAAGTAAAACAACGTCCCCAAACTACTTAATGCTCCTCCCAATTTGCCCGAATTTTCATTGCGAGTCGGTGTGTATTACATGAGAGGTTGTATTAAAATTAGCCTCTCCATAGTGCCTTAAACCTAGATGCTGTTGCAATAAATTTTCAAGTATTGTTACAACGAGGACGCTGGAAGGCGGCAAGTGTTTTCCCAAAATCATTCTCACCAAATCGCATAATTCCCTAACTTGCACCTACAAAAAGGCAATCCAACCCCATGCTTCGCCTATTAACCATAATCCTCCTTACCCTCACCCTCACCGGCTCCTTGGCCGCCCAAACCACCTATCCCTACGCCCAAGCATTTCAGCAAGCATATCAACAGTACCCATCCATCCCCCGAGGGATGCTGGAAGCGATAAGCTATACGCAAACACGTATACGCCACGTAGAGCCTAACGAGGCATCTGGGTGCAGTGGCATACCGCAGTATGTGGGCGTAATGGGACTGATTGCCGATGGCAAAGGGGTATTTAGGGAAAACATGCAATTATTAGCCAGCATAACGAACCAACCGTTAACATCACTGGCAAGTAACCCTAGTGTACAAATCATGGCTTTTGCGCACGTTTACGAGAGGGCGCAATATGGGCTATACTCATTTGCCAATCAAGACCTCGCAGCGCAGTTGCCCATCTTGGCCGCCCTCAGCGAGCTGCCACTTGACACCTTAGAAGGCGCCGACTTTGCGCTTAACAGCTACTTCTACAGCGTACTTACCTTCTTAAACGACCCAGCAAAGCAGCAACAATATGGTTTCCCGGCTTATCAAATCGATTTGCGGCAGGTGTTTGGGGCGAATTATGACGTGCTGAGCAGCGGGCAAGTGATTATATCGCCACAGGGTATTACCAACGGCCAAGGCCAACCCTATAGCAACAGCCGCAGCGCAGCCGATTACCCCAATGCGCTATGGAACCCCGCGGCGAGCTGCAACTATGGCTCGCGCAACGGCACGGCTATTTCGGCGGTTACGGTGCATACGGTGCAGGGCAGCTATGCGGGGTGCATTTCGTGGTTCCAGAACTGTAATGCGGGCGTGAGCGCCCACTACGTGATACGCAGCAGCGATGGGCAGGTAACCCAAATGGTGCCCGAGGCCAACCGCGCCTACCATGTGGGCAGCGAAAACCCTTACACCGTGGGCATTGAGCACGAGGGGTATGTAACCGACCCAAGTTGGTACACCCCTGCCATGTACCAAAGCTCGGCCAACTTGGTGAAGTACCTGGCGGGCAAATACATCATCAACCCACTGAGCACGTACAAGGGCTCGGCGCAGGTGGTGTTAAGCAGTTGCTACCGCATTAAAGGGCACACCCATTACCCCAACCAAAGCCACACCGACCCTGGCGTGAACTGGAACTGGCCGCTGTACCACAACCTGATTAACGATACTATTGCCACCACACGCTTAAGTGCTTGCATCGGCACACTTACCGATAACGGTGGCAGCACAGGCAACTATACCGACCTCACCAAATACCTGACCGTTATTCAGCCTGCCGGCGCGGTATCGGTCACCATTAACTTTACCAGTTTCAGTACCGAGGCGGGATATGATTCGCTGTATATCTACGATGGCAACGGTACGGGTGGCACCTTGCTGGGCCGGTACACAGGCACCCAAAACCCAGGCACGCTCACGGCCAACAGCGGCACCATGAGCCTGCTCTTCACTAGCGATTGCAGCATCAACAGTACGGGCTTTGCGGCAACGTGGAGCTGTGCGGCTTGCCCCGGCAGCTTGTCCGTGGCGGTGGATAGCCTAAGGCCGGCAACCTGCAACCCCGGCTACATCCGCGTGGAGGGTTCGGGCGGCACCCCGCCGTACACCTATGTATGGGGCAACGGCACAACCGGTCCGGTGCGCACGAATATGCCCGTGGGGGCATTTACCGTTTCGGTAACGGATGCCAATGGCTGCTCCGTAAGCCAAGTGTTCTCCATCCCTTCCACGCCCAATCCATCGTTGCAATTGAGTAGTACGCCACCCATTTGCTATAGCGGCAGTGACGGCATGGTAACGGTTACCGCTTCGGCGGGTACGTTGCCATATAGCTATGCTTGGAACGTAACTGGTAACTTCCAAACCATTGTGGGCGTCTCCGCAGGCACCTACACCGTCACCGTTACCGATGGCGCGGGCTGCACGGCTACCGCCAGCACAAGCATTGCATCGCCTGATAGCATTTCCATTACCACCGATAGCCTAAGTGATGCCAGTTGCCAAGGCGGATATATAGCCGTAAGCGGTAGCGGCGGCACGGGTGCTTTAAGCCTGATATGGAACGACGGGAACAACACCGCCATCCGCACCGGCCTGAATGCCGGTAACTATAGCGTAACTGTTGTGGATGCCTATGGGTGCTCCAACAGTGAAGCTTTTACCATCAATAGTGTGAGCAGTATGGCCATTACCGCTACTATTGACTCCCTAAATTGCCCTGGCGCTGC
The DNA here is from genome assembly GCA_027483645.1 of Sphingobacteriales bacterium. Taxonomy (GTDB): domain Bacteria; phylum Bacteroidota; class Bacteroidia; order Chitinophagales; family CAIOSU01; genus CAIOSU01. Next base: position 8,995 of record JAIXUD010000002.1, on the reverse strand, counting down.
GGATGCTGGCATTACCGTAAGCGCTTTGGGTGGTAATGGACCCTACGGCTACTTGTGGAACACGGGCAGCACGTCAACCCAAATAACCAACCTTAGTGCTGGCGTATATAGTGTAACCACCACCGATGCCAACGGCTGCATAGCTAGCAATTCGTTTACCATCAATAGTGTGAGCAGTATTGCCATTACCGCTACTATTGACTCCCTAAATTGTCCAGGCGATGCGGACGCCGGCATCACCGTGAGCGTTTCGGGTGGGAACGGGCCCTACAGCTACCTATGGAACACGGGTAGTAACTCAACGCAACTAAACAACCTCAGTGCTGGTGTATATAGCATAACCACCACCGATGCCAACGGCTGCATAGCCAGTGTGATAGTGGTGATTGGGGAGCCGGATAGCATCTTGATCAACGCTTTTGTGAGCGATGCCTACTGTGTCGGGCAAACAGGTTCAATTACCCTTACCCCCGCGGGCGGCAGGGCGCCTTATCAATACCAATGGAACACTGGCAGCGGGGCTACGCTTACTAACCTAAGCGCAGGCAACTATGCAGTAACCGTTACCGATGGCCGCGGCTGTACGGCTATAGGTAGTTACAGCATTGCCCAACCCACAGCCTTGCAGGTATGGGGTGTAGCCGAAACTTTTGATAGCATCGGCCTAGGCTGGGACAGTATTACTGGCGGCACTGCCCCCTTCACCATTGCCGAACTGCAATGCCGGATATATACGGGTGGCTTGCCCGGCGACCCCGCTAGGGAATGCTCGTTAAGGATTCAGGATGCGTATGGCTGTGTGTACGATACCACGTATGGTTTTGGGGTTTGGCAGGGAGTTAAGAATCCGTTAGAAGCTCAAATCAATATATACCCCAATCCCACCAACGGTTCGGTAAATATTACTTGGCAAGTTCAAGACGGGTTTGTGCGGCACTGGCTGGTAAATGCGCTGGGTCAAGTGCTGCAACAGCAAGAAATCAACCCAAACACTACCACATTACAGTTGGATTTGAAGCCCTATTCGGCGGGTACTTATTGGCTGCTGATGGAGAACCAGCAGGGCAGAAAGGCCATGCCCGTGTTGCGGGAGTAATAGTTTAGGGAAGTTACTTGGCGGGGCTAGTATACGCATTGCCGCGTATGCGAAAGCGCCACGGCCGCAGGGCATCCTCCTTAGCATATTGCACGCCTACGCGAGGGCTAGCAATGATGTCTTTCTCCGGTATTATTATGCCATGGTCTTCAATCCAGATGGTATCGCCTAATAGGTCTTGTCCGTATAGTTTGGTGGTAATGCCCAGTGCGGCACTCATGGCGCCCGGCCCAGCGGTGAGGGCGGGTTTCAGTTGGGGGTATTGGCGGCGCAGCAACATCCAATCCAGCCCGTGCACAGGCTCAATGGCGCGCACCAGCACCGCATCGGCCATACCCTCCACATTAGTGACCACATTAAACAGGTGGTGGATTCCGTAGCACAGGTACACGTAGGCTTTGCCGCCTTCGGCAAACATCACTTCGGTGCGTGGGGTGCGCTTGTTGTTAGCGTGGCAGGCTTTGTCGCCCCGGCCGCAGTAGGCTTCCGTTTCCACAATAATGCCCGCGGAAAGGTTGCCACCAACGTTGGTAAACAGGTATTTACCCAACAGGTCTTTACTAATCTGCACCACATCGGTACGGGTATAAAATTCGTGCGGTAGTTTCTTCGTCACAGGTAGTTAAACGCTCGCCGGTTTGCGGGAGTTCCTTAGCTGGGTAAGTTCCTCAACCCTTTTTGGCAAACCATTTGATTACCCTATGCGGCATATCAAATGCACCACCATGAAGTTTAAAGACAGGATTAAGAAATTGGGCAAAGGCTTTTGGATTAGCATGGGGGTGCTGGTTGTCCTTATTATTGCCATTCGTATTGCGCTACCATTTATCCTGCTTAATGTAATAAACAAAAAACTAGCTGACTTAGATGGCTACACCGGCCACGTAGATGATATTGACCTTAACCTTTATAGGGGTGCATATGTGATTAAAGACCTTACCGTCAAAACCGTTACCGACTCCATACCCGTGCCTTTTGTTGATTTGAAATCTATGGATATTTCCGTAGAATGGAAGGCTCTGTTGCAGGGCTCTTTCGTTGCGGAGGTAATCTTGGACGAGCTACGGGTGAACTTTGTGGCAGGAACGAGTAAAGCTGACCCCAAACAGACTGGGGAAGGTGTAGATTGGAGGCAACAGGTGATCGATTTGGTACCAATCAAAATCAACCGTTTTGAGGTAATGAACAGTGAAATACATTATAGTGATTTTACCGTTGAGCCAGCATTGGATGTATATATGGACGAGCTCTATGTTTTAGTTACCAACCTTACCAATAGTACCGACCTCTCAGAAACCATGGTTAGCGACCTAGTAGTGAGTGCAGCCGTAATGAGCGGCGCACCACTGAATATTAAAGGTAAATTGGACCCTTTTGACAGCCTCGGTACTTTTAACTTCGATTTAGAGTTAGATAAGTTGCCGTTGGTTGACATTAATAACTTCCTAGATGCCTATGCTAAAATTGATGCAGAAGGCGGCACCTTTAGTTTATATGCAGAGGCGGCAGCCGAAAAAGGGGAGTTTGAAGGCTACATTAAACCCCTGTTGCACGATGTAGATATATTGGATTTGCGCAAGGAAGATGATCCCTTCTTACGGACGGCATGGGAAGGCCTGGTGGGGCTTACCGTAAACATTTTCCAAAATCAGAAAAAGGACCAATTTGCTACGCAAATACCAATGAGTGGAAACCTTCAAAACCCCAAATTCAAGATTTGGGATACTGTGGTAAGCTTATTGCGCAATGGCTTTATACAGGCATTGAACCCTGATATTGAAGGAACCATTACTTTCGGCGAAAATGGCGGAGCCACTACGGTAGATGGCGACAAATCTTTCCGAGAACGCAGGAAGGAACGCAGGAAAAACAAGAAGTAACTGAGATAAAACAGATTACTGCGCTTTGGCAAGATATTGATATTCCGGCTTCAATTGGTCTGCAATAAGCGAGTAAGGGATGAACAAGTATTGTTCGCCTTCGGTATAGCTTACCACTTCCTCGGGCACGTATACAAACAGCAATCCATCGGGCAATATACCAAAGGTTTCTGGCAGGTAAAACACATCTTCGGGGAATCTAAACCCAGCATTGATAAGGCTGGTACCTTCTGTTACGCCCTTTTGTTTGCGGAAGACCGCTTCTCCCACGGCGAAGATATCGAAAGGTACGGCCACAAGGTCTTTCAAGGTGATATATCTACCGCTGGCAATATTGAAGTTATCCAAGTTGCTGGCATAGTTTTGAGATGGGCCGCCATAGCTACCGGATATGAAGCCCCCTATGGTGAAGGTATTAGCGGTAGCGGCAACTGGCCATACGCTGTTGCCTTCTGTCCATACTGCCCTTCCGCTACTATCAGATACCTCCTTCTGCGCTTCTTTGAAGAATGATGCGGCAATGCTATCTAGGTCAATTTCACGCGCTCCAGGTATACCCGTTAGGTAGTACCAGTTATACCGCTGCACCGAATCAATCAAAACTGGGCTAGGAGCTTGAGAAAGGGTGAACCACTTCCAGCCAATATTGCTACAGCGGCTACCACAACCTGTTTCTACTATGCGTTTTTCAGCATTGGTCCACGCATACCCAGCCAATGTTTCTGGTTTGGGGATGGAGTCGTACACTGGCAAGTTGGCCGGCAGGTTAATGCGCTTTTGGCCCATTTCCACAGGCACTTCCTCGCTGCCCGAGTTGCAGGAGGTAGCAAAAATAGAAAGGCTGAGCAGGAGTAACATGGATTGATGGCGCATGGTGGGTTTTGGGTGTAAATAAAAGGAAAAATGGGGAGATAGACAGTCATTCTATGTTAGTGAGGGCAGTTGTTAAGTAATACTTGACAACTGAAATTGCTTTGCCACTTTGCTGACAATCAGATTATTAAACATATTTTGACCCCGGTTTTTGTCAATGGTGGTAAAATTCTGACACTAAATTTTATCGCTTCTGATCAAGGTTTTGAAAGTAGTAAAGCCACTGGCTTACAACTATTCTTTCACCAACCCGCAACCCGCAACTCGCAACCCGTAACTTATTTTCGTATCTTAACCTCTCCAAATTGACACTATGATGGCGGAGGCGAACATACAAGATAGAACGGTGAGGGTGGATGTGCAGGTGCTGAAACGGGCGTTCAGCCTGATGGCTACGGCTAGGGAGATGTCGCGCCTGTATGAGGAGCGGAAGGATATTTGTGCTAAATACGTACACGCTACTAGCAAAGGCCACGAGGCCATACAATTGGCGATGGCATTGCAATTGTTGCCGCAAGATTTTGTGGCGCCCTACTATCGCGATGACTCTATTTTGCTGGGCATTGGCTACCAACCTTACGACTTGATGTTGCAACTCCTTGCCCGCCGCGACGACCCATTTAGTGGCGGCCGAACCTATTATGGCCACCCCAGCAGCAACCGGGCCGATATGCCCAAAATACCGCACCAAAGCTCAGCTACCGGTATGCAAGCTATACCCACTACTGGCGTGGCGCAAGGCATTAAGTATAAAGAACAGCAAGGCTTGGCAGATGCCAGCTTGACACATAAGCCATTGGTGGTATGCTCTTTGGGCGATGCCAGTGTTACTGAAGGCGAGGTTGCCGAAGCATTCCAGATGGCGGTGTTGAAACAGTTGCCGATACTATACCTGGTACAGGATAATGAGTGGGACATAAGCGCCCATGCCCGCGAGGTACGCGCCATGAACGCTTTTGAATATGCCCGAGGCTTTAAAGGCTTGGAGGCATATAGCATCAACGGAAACGATTTTATTGAGAGTTACGAAACCTTGAAGAAGGTGCTGCACATCATCCGTACCGAGCGCAGGCCAGTGCTGGTACATGCTAAGGTTCCGCTGCTAAACCACCATACCAGCGGTGTGCGCAAGGAGTGGTACCGCAGCGAGGCCGACCTAGCCGAGCACGCCAGCCGCGACCCGTACCCCATCCTTAGAGACCAACTAGGTATATATGGGATAGGTGAGGACGAGGTGTTTGAGATGGAAGCGGCAGCCCGGGATAAGGTAAATGCGGACTTCGAGCGCGCCCTCTTATCACCCGACCCAAGGCCGGAAGATTTGCTTACCCACATATTCGCCCCAACACCCGTTACCGAAGAGAAGGGCCAGCGCAGTCCCGCCAATGCCGAAAAGGTAGTAATGGTGGATGCGGCCCTACATGCCGTGGACGAGATATTGCGCCAACACCCCGAGGCCCTGCTATACGGCCAAGATGTAGGCGGTGAGCTGGGCGGCGTTTTCCGGGAGGCGGCATTACTAGCCAAAAAGTACGGCGATGGAAGGGTGTTTAATACGCCCATTATGGAGGCTTACATTATTGGCAGTACTGTGGGCATGAGCGCTGCGGGCACCAAGCCGATTGTAGAGGTACAGTTTGCCGACTACGTGTGGCCAGGCCTCAACCAGCTATTTACCGAAGTAAGCCGCTCGTGCTACCTGAGCAACGGTAAGTGGCCAGTGCAGGCGCTCATCCGTATCCCCATTGGGGCGTATGGCAGTGGCGGCCCCTACCATAGTAGCAGCGTAGAGAGCGTGCTGCTACAGGTTAAAGGCATCAAAGTAGTATACCCCAGCAACGCCGCAGATATGAAGGGCCTGATGAAGGCAGCCTTCTATGACCCGAACCCAGTAGTAATGCTGGAGCACAAGGGCTTATACTGGAGTAAAGTGCCAGGCACAGGTGCTGCCAAAACCACCGAACCCGACGCGGATTACATCATCCCCCTCGGCAAGGGGCGTATAGCTTTGGAAACAAATGAAACGGAGCTAAAAAACGGTAACACCCTCACGGTAATTACCTATGGCATGGGCGTACACTGGGCTTTGAATGCGGCAATGCAATTCCCTGGCCGCATCGAGGTGGTAGACCTGCGCACGCTCAATCCACTTGACGAAGAACTCATCTATGAACGGGTAAAGCTGCATGGCAAGTGCATCGTCCTTACCGAAGAAACCATCAGCAACGCCTTTGCCGAATCATTGGCAGGGCGCATTGCCAGCCACTGTTTCAAGCATTTGGATGCCCCTGTTCGCATCATAGGGGCGGTCAATACCCCGGCCATCCCTTTGAATTCCACCCTAGAGTTTACCATGTTGCCGAATGCCGATAAGGTTGCGGCGGCGATGGGCGAGGTGTTGGAGTTTTGAGGAAGATGTGGGCATAATGCAGTGATGCCAATGGTCTCATCCCCCATCACAATCACCCAATCTTCAAGTTGCCCAACCCGCCCGAAAGCCCTATTTTGCACCCCAAGAAACCCCGATACTATGAGCCAGAGCCAACAGAGCATCAAGAGCCAGTTCCCCCTTGCCGACGAAGAAGAGATACAAGCCCTAGTGGCCCTAGATAACGGCACCAAGCCAGTAGAGCATTTCTTCCAAAACCCCGAGCAGAGCGACTATAAAGTAAGTCCCGATGGCCAGTACCTCTCTTGGATGGCCCCGTACCAAGACCGCATGAACGTGTACGTGCGCCACATTGCCACCGGTGCTGAGCAACGCATCACCAGCCGAACCGACCGCGACATACCGGGCTATTTCTGGGCCGATGCCGATCGCCTGATATACGTGCAAGATGATGGTGGCGACGAGAACTACCACGTATACACCATCCGCCGAGACGGCGCCGGAGAGCGAGACCTCACGCCCTTCCCCGGCGTAAAGGCGGACATTATTGACGACCTGAAGGACATCGATGGCGAGATCATCGTGGGCCTCAACAAGCGCAACGAAAGCCTCTTTGAGCCATACCGCCTGAACCTGGACACTGGCGAACTGACCCTGCTGGCTGAGAACACCGACGAGGAGAACCCCATCAGCGATTGGATGACCGACCACGACGGCCGCATACGCGTAGCCAGCCGCATGAAAGATGGCGTAAACGTAAGCCTACTGTACCGCGACATGGAGCAAGACGACTTCCGCGTGCTGCAGACCGTTGACTTCAAGAACAGCCTCTCGCCGCTCTTCTTTACCTTCGACAACCAGCAGCTCTACATGAGCAGCAACTTAGGCCGCGATACCAGCGCCATAATTCGCTACAACCCGCACACCGCCGAGGAAGTGGAGGTGCTGTACAGCAACCCCGAGTACGACGTGCACAACCTGCACTACAGCCACAAGCGCAAGGTGCTCACCGGCATCACTTACACCTCTTGGAAGCGCCAAATGGTGTTCCTGGACGAGACCGTGGAGCGCATCTACAACCACCTATACCAGCTACTGCCCGGCTACGAAGTGGCCCTCACCAGCCACGACCGCGCCGAGCAGGTCTTCATAGTACGTACCTACAGCGACCGCAGCCTGGGCGCCTATTACCTATACAACGCCGCCACCGGCGCACTCACCAAACTGGCCGAAGTGAGCCCCGCGCTCGATGAGAACGAGATGGCGGCCATGAAGCCCGTAACCTACACCAGCCGCGACGGCCTCACCATACACGGCTACCTCACCCTGCCCGTGGGCGTGGAGGCGCGCAACCTGCCCGTAGTCATCAACCCGCACGGCGGGCCTTGGCATAGGGACAGTTGGGGCTTCAACCCCGAGGTGCAACTGCTGGCCAACCGCGGCTATGCGGTGTTCCAAATCAACTTCCGCGGCAGTACCGGCTACGGGCGAGAGTTCTGGCAGAAGTCGTTTAAGCAGTGGGGCGGCACCATGCAAGACGACATTACCGACGGCGTACAGTGGCTCATCGGCAAGGGCATTGCAGACCCGGCCCGCATCGCCATATATGGCGGCAGCTACGGCGGCTACGCCACACTGGCCGGCGTGGCCTACACGCCCCAACTATACCGCTGCGCCATCGACTATGTGGGCGTTAGCAACCTCTTCAGCTTTATGCAGACCATACCGCCGTACTGGAAGCCTTACCTGGACATGATGTACGAGATGGTAGGCCACCCCGAAAAGGATGCCGAAGCCATGCGCGCCGCCAGCCCCGTGTACCATGTGGACAAGATAACCGCCCCCCTATTCATAGTACAGGGCGCCAAAGATCCCCGCGTGAACATTGACGAAAGCGACCAGATTGTAAAGGCCCTCCGCGCCCACGGCGTGCAGGTACCCTACCTAGTGAAAGCCAACGAGGGCCACGGTTTCCGCAACCAAGAGAACAAGTTTGAGTTCTATAAGGCGATGTGCGGGTTTTTGCGCAAAAACATGGGTTGATTAGTTGCGAGTTACGGGTTACGAGTTGGGTGTTATGTCGTCCAAGAAGTGAGATTTGATGAGGGTTGTGGGGTAGGTTATTGGTTAATTGCCGTCCCCCTTACCCGTCATTGCGAAGGCCTACTAGGTGTTGCGGTTTGTGATACCTTCTAATGGCCTGTGGCAATCCCCTGCCTCGAAGAAATATGCTCACCACCAGTTTTGTCGTCCACGAAGTGAGATTTGGTAAGGGTTACGTGCTGACCACCCCCAGCCCCTCCTTGGCCAAATCGCTCAAAAAGGCCACGCGAAGGAGGGGAGCTGCTGCAGGCTCATCTTGGTTTTTGCTGCAGTCTTGTGTCTTGTGTCTGGCATCTTGTGTCTATTCTGGGGTTTTGGCGTCCAAGAAGTGAGTTTTGGTGCGGGTTACAGAAGTACTTTGCTACATAACACGTGTCATACCGTCACGCTTTTGGGCGTGATTCAGGAGGGAACTTCGGGCCGATATGAACTGCTGCCCCCTTACCGCTGAACTTGGGGGTTTTGTCGTCTAGGAAGTGAGTGGTGGTGAGAGTTTGGGGGTGTAGGCTTACGGAAGCTTCAATTTTTGAGAGAGACTGGACTTATAAACACCCTACCTAACCTTGCCCGCATTTTCTAGAGTAATTATTTGTTGGGCCTTTATTATTGGTACCTCCCTAGGAATAATCAGAGTCAGTGATTTCAGGTATAATA
>JAIXUD010000022.1 GCA_027483645.1 Sphingobacteriales bacterium | reverse complement strand
TTGGTTATTGGTTATTGGTTATTGGTTATTGGTTATTGGTTATTGGTTATTGGTTATTGGTTATTGGTTATTGGTTTCGCCGTAGGCGAAACCTTGTGTCTTGTGTCTTGTGTCTTGTGTCTTGTGTCTTGTGTCTTGTGTCTTGTGTCTTGTTCACGGTATCGCAGCAAAGGTATAGCCTTTGTTACCAAACTCCTGTAGAAATCGCGGCAATATCTCCTTTTGGCGGGGATGGGCGTTTAGGCTATCGTGCAGCACCACTATGGAACCGGGAGAAACATGGTCGTGTAATATTTGGTAGCAGGCATCGGGGGTGCGGTCTTTATGGAAGTCGCCAGGCATTACATCCCACAGTACTATTTTGTAGCGCTGTTTCAAGGCTTGGTATTGTGCAGGCCGCAACCGTCCGTATGGTGGGCGGAAAATATCCGTTTGTATTAAAGCCGCGCCCTGCTCAATATCTTGCAAGTAGCTGTTTGTTGGGGTTCGCCAGCCATCTACGTGCGCAAAACCGTGGTTGCCTATGCGGTGGCCTTCGGTAATGAGGCGCGCATATAGTTCTGGGTACTTTTCCACCTGCCTGCCGAGGCAAAAGAAGGTTGCTTTTGCTTGATATTGCCCCAATACCTCCAGCACCTCCTCGGTTACGCCAACCGTTGGCCCATCATCAAAAGTAAGATACACCACCTTTTCATCGCCCCCTATCCTGCACAATAGCTGCGGGAAGAGTTGCTGGATGAAATTGGGGGTTTTGGGGAGGTACATTTGTTAGTATCAAGTAGTGAGTATCAAGTATCAAGACCTGCTTCAAAAAATTTCCGAAGTACAAGGTAAAATGTAATTTAAGGCTAGGTTTTAGCCAACCCTTAATTTTGCAGGGTCTTGTCGGGTATCAAATACATTTACGATTACTACCACATTAGGCTCTTCAACTCGATAGAGTATTTTATAATAGCTATATAAAACATACCGGTATTCTAACTCCAAACTATTTAGACGTGTCTCTATTGATCCCGACAGTGGAAATTCTAATAATTGGATTGTGCTTTCCAAAATGCCCACAAGCATTTTTTCAGCATAATTGGGCGACTGTTGGTAAGCAAATTCATATGCCAACTGCAACTGCAGTTCAGCATAGTCTGTCCAAATTATGAGATTGGTCATTTGCGGTTCTTGAACCGTTGCATTACTTCTTCTTGAGTAGAGGTTCGGCCTGCCTGATAATCTGCCTCACTCTCTTGAACCATCCGTTTCAAATCCTCATCATTGGCAGGTTGCAGATACTTTTTATAAACTTCTGTTCTAGCTTCTTTAACTAAAGCCTCTACTCGTAATAGTAATCTTTCATCCTCAACGTCACTCAACCATTTGATGAGGCTCAATTTTCGAGCAGATATATCCATATAGAACCTTTGTTTTTAAACACAATTTAAAGATAAGCAGTTCAGATGAAACCAACATCACTTTTCCCCCAAGTGCTCCACCACTTGCTGCACCCGTTCTTCTAAATTGCCGGTTACATATAGGTACGGCACATCGTGCTTTTCTAGTAATTGCTTGTAAACTTGGGTAAAGTATTCGCGCTGCTCGGGGTGCTCTCGCAGGGGGTCGGCTTCGTAGGGTATGTGGTAATCGGTAATGATGTGTAAGTGGTACTGGCGCAGCTTTATCTCTTGCTCTATCCACTCGGGGGTTATTTGGTAGGAATTGTCCATCCACACCTTTATTACCCACAGGTTGGTATCGCAAAACAGGTAGCCGTTGCCCAAATCGGCAAATTGGTCTTCCAGCAGCAACTGCCCTTCGGCTATGGTTTCTACATGTGCAGCAGTATAAGGCAGGTTGAGGCTTTCCAAATACTCCCGTGCAAACTCTGGCACCCACAGGCAGCCATACTGCTTAGCCAAAGCCTCTGCCAACGATGATTTGCCAGTACACTCGGCACCTACAATCGCAATCTTTTTCACCTCATTCAACTCCATTCCATGGCCCCGTTTATTGCTAAAATAGTATACACCACAAACAGCGCCGTGGTAAGGTACATGCGCCTACTGGCATACAAAAGTATGGAAACTGCATCAATCACGATCCAATAATACCAATTTTCCCTTACGGCCATTATCATCAAGATAGTAGCCACCACCCCGAACACAGCTATCAAGGTATCCACACCAGGCCAAAAAGCATTGGTATAGCGACGCAGCAGCCATGCAACTACCCCACCCACTGCCAACGAGCCACTAATAACCCAAGCATGGGTTTGCCATGGCAAGGTTATATAGCCACCTTCAATGGTATTGCCCCAAGTGGTCCAGCCATACACGGCCATGGCTACATAAAATAAGTTAAGCGCAGCATCGGCATAGATGCGCTTGCGCCAGCACAGGTATACAAATATGGCAGAACTGATAAACGCCGCTGGCCAACACCAAACACTGCCATAGGTAATAAGGTAGGTGTAGGTAGCCCCCAACACCACGGCCACCGCCTCCCAAGCCACAAGCTGCCAACCTGATGGTGGTGGAGCGATTGGGGCACGTAATGTGTTTTGGCTGGTTGTCAATGGAGGAATTAAGAAGTAGTAAATAATAACGCTATAAAGTTAAGGCTCTTTTAGTATGTTGCGAGAACTCAAAACAAATGAAAAGCTAGTTTACACAAAACCTTGAGATGGCTGTTTTTAGTTACTTTTGTAAAACATGAACAACAAACAAATAGTACTGGTTTGGATGGTAATACTGCTATCAGTTTGCCTTGGTGAAGTGGCCATGGCACAGATAACCAAACCTGGCTACCTAAGCCGGTGGACGACCTTCAACACTGAAACCGCTAGCGAAAAGCCCGCAGCCGTGGTGGTAGATCTGGGTTTACAGCGCATCGCTCCAGCAACAGGGTATGTATACCAGGCATCGGTGTTGCTGCGCTTTCAAAAGCCTGATGAAACTGGCTTGCAAGAACTGAAAAACCCAGAGACTTTCTGGCAAATAGAAGATAAACTGACCACTACCCTATCGCGCGCTGGTGGCTTATACTATGCTATGGTAACAGCAGAGGGCAACCGTGATTACTATTTCTATCTAGCAGATACCACCAACTTTAAGAAGACCGTAAAGGATGTGATGGCAGCCTTCCCTGGCTATGTATTCCAAACGCAACTGGAGCTAGACCCGTATTGGTTTAACTACTTTGGCGTATACCCTGATGAATACACCGAGCAGATACAGTATAATTCCTTAAAGATGGAAGAGTTGGCGGCGGCTGGCGATAGCTTGGCGGCGCCGCGCACCGTAGAGCACTTCGCCAACTTCCGCACCGAGCGCGATAGGGATGATTTTGAGAAAGAAGTAAGTTTGCTAGGTTTTAAGATTGTTGGAAAAGGCGAAAATGACGGCGAACTAAAATACGGCATCATCATTACTAAAAAACACGCTGTAGATCGCGAAAACATAGAAGCTGAATCCTTACGCCTAATCGATATCTCCATGAAAAATGCGGGGTACTATGATGGTTGGGAAACGGAGCCAGTTTCGAAGAAATAGACGAAGGACCAAGGACTGCTTTAAAAACCCTTATCTGAACGTCATTGCGAGGAATGAAACGCAGCTTTTCGCGGAGTGGAATGACGAAGCTACTTTCTCACTGCTTTTGGCAGTAATCCCTACCCCCAAAGAAAAGTCTCTACAAACCTGAGAAATCATTATTTAATTCGGTCTACCTCAGTGGTTACCACCATCCTTCGCCATAGTATGAGATTACTGCAAAGGCAGTGAGAAAGTAGCTGCGTTGCTCAATTGCGCGAAGCGTGTAAAGTCGCTCTTACCTATGACATAAATTTTATAAGAGGACAAAAGTGAGTATTGACGAGGTTCCTAGCTTCGAGGAACATTAGGCTAATTGCAAGAGTAGTGCTCGTCCATGGCTCGCCTTCGCGAAAAACTCCGGCTCGCTTAGCAATCGCTGGCACCCTTCGACACGGCTCAGGATGACAGCTTGCTTTCGCAAAAATATCATCTCCGTTTCCGGACGAGCCGCGGTGCGGTTGATACTCGCTATGACGTACGTTTTGGAGATATGCAAAAACCGTGGTCCATCGACTGTCGTCCGTGGACTAAAGATGTATCACCTCACCGTAAGCGGCCGCAGCGGCTTCCATAATGGCTTCGCTCATGGTTGGGTGCGGGTGGATGCTCTTAATGAGCTCGTGGCCTGTGGTTTCCAGTTTGCGGGCTACTACCAGTTCGGCTATCATTTCGGTTACGTTGGCACCAATCAAGTGTGCACCTAGCAATTCGCCATATTTGGCATCGAAAATAAGCTTCACAAAGCCACTGCGTGCACCTGCGGCTGTAGCTTTACCTGATGCGGTAAACGGAAACTTACCGACTTTCAACTCATATCCTGCTTCCTTGGCTTTGGCCTCGGTATAGCCTACACTGGCTATCTCTGGCTGGCTGTAGGTGCAGCCCGGTATGTTATTATAATTAATCGTTTCAGGGTGATGACCAGCAATAGCCTCCACGCAAGTAATGCCCTCCGCCGATGCCACGTGCGCCAATGCTTGACCTTTCACTACATCGCCAATGGCGTAGTAGCCTTCCACGTTGGTGCGGTAGTATTCGTCCACGCCAATGAGGCCTTTATCTACTTTAATGCCAACTTCCTCCAAGCCAATGTTCTCAATATTAGGGGTAAAACCGACGGCAGAAAGCACAATGTCTGCTTGCAATTCTTCGGTGCCTTTGCTGGTTTTCACGGTAGCTTTTACGCCATCGCCTTTGGTATCCAGGCTTTCTACGCTGGCACCGGTCATTACCTTAATGCCCGCCTTGCGGAACTGGCGCTCCAGCTCTTTGCTCACTTCCTCGTCCTCCACTGGCACTAGGCGTGGCAAGTACTCTACTATGGTTACTTCGGTGCCCATGGTGCGGTAGAAGTAGGCAAACTCTACGCCTATCGCCCCAGCACCTACTATTATCAAGCTCTTAGGCTGGGTTGGCAATACCATGGCTTCGCGGTAGCCTACTACTTTTTTGCCGTCTTGCTTCAGGTTTGGCAGCTCTTTGCTGCGGCCACCGGTGGCAATAATGATATGTTTGGCAGTATACTCGGTAGTCTTTCCATCAGCGCCTTTTACGGCAACTTTCTTGCCCGGTTTTACCTTTCCTTCGCCGGCAATCACCTCAATCTTGTTCTTTTTTAGGAGAAACTGCACGCCGTTGCTCATTTGGCCAGCAACATCACGGCTGCGCTTTATTACTGCGCCAAAGTCGGCCTCGCCACCTTGTACCTTGATGCCGTAGTCTGCCGCATGGCTTAGGTATTCAAACACCTGCGCGCTCTTCAGCAAAGCCTTGGTGGGTATACAGCCCCAGTTGAGGCATACGCCGCCAAGTTCAGCTTTCTCGATAACAGCCGTTTTAAGGCCCAATTGCGAAGCGCGTATCGCTGCTACATATCCTCCTGGGCCGCTGCCCAATACTATTACATCAAAATTCATCGGTAAAGGTTGCTTTGTTGCGAGGGCTAAATTAGGAAGATTAGACACAAGATACTAGACACAAGACACAAGACTCTTAACTACGGCAGTTTAAAGTATGATTTTGGGTACTAAGGTAAAGAGCGGATACCGCTATAATCCTCTTTTGCACTGAAGTGTTTGGTTTTTTCATTGTACAGAAATATCAATTCCACTGGCTTTACCTTGAAAGGATTATCTACAGTGAATGGGATACTTTTTCCATCAATCACCGTCACATCATAATCCAATCCATCATCGGTTATCCCGCTTAAGAAGATAATATTACCCTTGAAAGACAAATCATTTACGCCATCTTTATTCCAGTCATTGATGGTGAGAGTTAATTCACCCGGTCGGTATATTTGCATATCCTCGTGAATATCGTAGGTGTTAATGTCGCTTTCCAAAACATTTTCAAGGGTGTCGGCTTGTACTACATACAGTTCGTGATATCCGTTCCCTTTATACGTTACGTTTAATATCAGCAGGAATGGGTTTTCATTCGGAAACACCTCCACCAGTTCGCACCGTTGTGCGGAAAACAATTGGATTAATTTTCCTGTTTCATCCAACACAAGTTGATATTTCCAAGGATACCCAGCACCAGAGCCAATTTTATAGTCGTATTCTATTAAATAGTAAGTCTCGTTTGACCCAAATACTTTTACTTTTTGAAATGCGGTGATTACTTCAATTTCAAGGTTAGTATTTTCTATACTTAAGTCAAATGTTTCCTTTAGCTCTTGAATAAAGACCGCTGTATCCATAATTGCAGGATAAGTATTTATCAGCCCAAATTTGCCAGAGCTATCATCTTTATGAGGTTTATTATTTGGTAGGGAGGAGTTTTGACAGGAATACTCACTTAACACGACTACAAAAATGAAAGCAATGTATATTTTCATGATAGGTTTAAATTGTAAGAAACATAACGACAAAAATTGCTTCTCATTGCCTTTTTTTCGGGTCTAATAATTGCTTCACAAAACCCACCACCCCCTCAACTTCTCCAAGCTTATACCATACCAGACCATGCACCTTTTTCAACCAAGTCATCTGCCTCTTGGCGTAGTGGCGGGTGTTGCGTTTTATTAGGCGGGTGGCTTCTTCTAGGTCGTACTCACCCTCAAAGTGGGCAAATAGCTCTTCGTAGCCTACGGTTTGCAGCGCTTGATATGCTTTGTATGGATGGAATTTGCGGGCTTCCTCAATCAAACCGTGTTGCAACATAAAGTCTACCCGCTGGTCAATGCGGGCGTAGAGTTGCTCGCGGGGCCACTCCAGCCCTATCAATATCGGAGTGAAGTCGCGTTGCTTGGGTTCACCGCTTCGTAGGGTGCTGTAAGGCTTGCCCGTGGCGCGGCACACTTCCAGTGCACGCATCAGCCGCACGGGGTTTTGGGTATCTACTATTTGATAATAATCTGGGTCGAGGTGCTGTATTTGTTGCTGCAGCCATTCCAGCCCCTTCTCTGCATAGTCATCGCGTACTTGTTGGCGTACTTCATCTGGCGTAGCGGGGAATTCATCCAGCCCATACAATAGCGCCTGCACATATAAGCCAGTGCCTCCTGCCAATACAACTACATTATGGATTTTATACAGCTCATCTAACAAAGCCAGCGCATCGCGCTCAAATTGCCCAGCGTTGTATTCTTCGGTAATCTCAAGGGTATCGATAAAATGATGCGGAGCCTGCGCCCGCTCTTCGGGCGTGGCTTTAGCGGTACCAATATCCAAGCCTTTATATAGTTGACGGCTATCGGCAGAAATGATGTGGGTGCTGAAATGCTGTGCCAACTGTATAGCAAGGGCGGTTTTGCCGCTAGCTGTGGGGCCCAATACGCAAACCAAATACTTGGCAGTCATTACTCCTTGGGTGCCTCGCCAATTTCCATGCCCTCTACATCAAGGTCGCCCTCGCTGATGCCAAAGTCGGATACAAAGAAGCTCTGCCCGCTGCCGGAAAAGCTACCTTTTGAGGTAACGATGGCAGGGTAGGTTTTGCCGGGGTTTTCCTTATCGGTTACCTTCTCCAGCAATATCAGTATGGTGTAGTCGGCGGCATCTTCATTGAAGTATACAAGGTGCTTGCCCTTTTCCGGATATACGCTATCAATAGTATCCTTCAAGCCATTAATGGGAGTTTCAAAAACGCTGCTATGGCCTAGGGTTATTTCGTTCAGCTTTTGCCAGCGGCTGTTGCTTACAAAAATGGAAGCCTGCATTTTAAGGTTCAGCTTAAAACTCTTGGCTATAGCCGTGTGTAGGTCGTTAAATGTTTGCGTGCCTTTAATCTCAATCTCCCGAACCACATCTTCTAGTTCGTCCACATACACGCCAAAAGTATAAATGCTCATGCCTGATAACTTAGGTACCATTCAAATTTACGGAATTAGCGGAATAGGTTGGGAAAATAATTTTGGGCAATGCTGTTTTGGCACTTAAATACCTTTGCTGCTGTAAAACTGCGCTTCAGGTATGTTGGTTTCCACTACATAGGTACCAGCCACCCTGTCGTGCAGCGAGCGGTTCTTACTGTCTATCAACATGGCTATCATTTCAATAATCATCACCCCGAAGTAAATGCCCATTAAAATATCGCTACTATATTGTGCACCAAACTCCCCGTACTCAGTAAAAGTGTGCACGTTTTCGAAATCCGGATTTAGGTACATATTGATTTCGGGAATATACATAGCTACCCCAAGAATAAGGTAAATAGCATTTCTGAGCAAAATCCGTTTCCACTTAGGTTTTTGATAAGACGTATCTACAATTGTTATTTTCATGACCATTTTACCTAATGTTGCTCCATATAGACCTTCAAGCATCGGTCTATATGATAATGTAAGTAAACAAATCACTACATATAGAAAAAGGCTTTTTACTTCTAGAACATTATAATATGTGATTACAATAATCGGTATACTAACAATTAAATAATCAAGAAACAGTGCTAAAAAGCGGTTACCAAAATCGGCATAGCGGTGGTCTTGTGCGGGGGTTTGTAATACTTGCTCCATGGTTAGGTAGTTAGTTGGTTTAAAGGCAATTGGCAGCGTTAGTCCATATTCACGTAATCGGTCTTTACCACTTAGGTACCGGCAATCATGTCGTGCAAGGCACGGTGCTTGGGGTCGTTTAAAAACACAAGGAAATCAATAAAATAGATGAAGCCAACAGCACCTATAATTAATGAACCAATATTCTCTGCATTCGCATATCGTTCAGCTATGGATGGGGGATCGAAGTATATAAGAAGGTAAAGGCCTATATACGCTACACCCAGTAGCAAATGAACAATGTTTCTGCTAAAGGCTTGTACATAATTTATCTTGCCAAACTGTTTATTTACCACCCTTAAGCCGGTCCATTTTTTACCTAGTGTGGCGCCAAAGGCACCTTCCATTATGGGTTGATAGAGGGTAGTGGCTAGGAAACCCAACAATATTACTACCATTCCCCCAGCAGTGGGTATGGTAATCAGGTTGAAAATAGTTGTAACTAACCAGATGAGAAACCCATCGATAATGGAAGCACCAAACCGAGGCAGGAAACCCGCATACCGCACGTTTTCCTCGGTTAGTTGCTGTTGCGGTGCATCCAGTAAGTCGTTCATAAAGCCCTTTTCCTTTCTTGGCTGAAAAGATAAAAATATTGCGGCAATTTATGCTAGCAAAGGCGTGTGGTATTCCCCTTTTAATGAAGCGATGCGTGACCATGTTGCGGATGGTTCGGCTCTGCTGCCAATGACATAATGGTGTTTCGAGAGAATATAACCACTAAGACCACTAAGAAAAAAGCACTAAGTTCACTAAGTACGTAATACGAGCTTTGTGTTCTTTGTGATTTCCTTTGTGCACTTTGTGGTTGAAAGCACGCGTGTCAATTGCAATGGGTAATTCCCTTGGGAATGGCTGTGCTCACTATCATGACACATCGGGAATACAGAGGAAAGTAAAATTCCTAAATAGCGGCATTATTGATGACGAATTCGTCCCATCTTCAAATTAGCCTAGCCCCAGCTCCCTACCCTTCTCCAGCATAAAGGCAAAGGCTGCCTCGCGGGTATTGGGTATGTCGCCGTCCATTATGGCATCTTTAATGGCAACTTTAATGATGCCTACTTCCTTGCCTGGGCCGATGTTGAAGTGCGCCATAATCTCCTCACCGGTTACAGGGGGCTGCCAGTTGCGCACGTGGTCTTTCTCCTCTACTTCCTTTAGCTTGATGCGCACCAGCTCAAAGTTGCTTAAGTAGCGCTGCATCTTTTTGGCATCTTTGGTAGTAATGTCGGCCTCGCAAAGCTTCATCAAGCTATCAATATCATCGCCCGCCTCAAACAATAAGCGGCGTATGGCACTATCGGTAATATCTTCTTTACTTAAGCTAATAGGGCGCAAATGCAAAGCCACCATCTTCTGCACAAACTTCATTTTATGGTCAAGCGGCAGCTTCAAACGGCGGAAGATGTCGGGTACCATTTTGGCACCAATGGCATCGTGGCCATGGAAAGTCCACCCATGGCCATCTTCGTAGCGCTGGGTTTTGGGCTTGGCTATATCGTGCAATATAGCGCCCCAGCGTAGCCACAGGTCGCCACTGGTTCGGCATAAGTTATCCAGCACCTGCAGGGTGTGGTAAAAATTGTCTTTATGCGCCTTGCCCTTGTGTACTTGTACACCATGCAACTTCACCATTTCAGGGAAGAAGTGGTGGAGCAGGCCCGTATCAAACAACAGCTTAAAGCCCACCGAAGGCATCGGTGTTTCAATAATCTTGTTCAGTTCGGTAATAATGCGCTCTTGGCTAATGATGCTTAAGCGGTGTGCGTTGCGAGTAATGGCTTCTAGCGTTTCTGGCGATATGGTAAAATCGAGTTGAGTGGCAAAGCGGATGGCTCGCATCATCCGTAGCGGGTCGTCGCTAAAGGTAATATCCGGGTCCAGCGGGGTGCGGATGATACCTTGCTCCAAGTGCTCCACCCCGCCAAACGGGTCTACCAGTTCGCCCAAACCCTCAGGGGTAAGGCGTATGGCCAGTGCGTTGATGGTGAAATCGCGGCGGTTCTGGTCGTCGTTCAGGGTACCGTTCTCCACTACAGGCTTGCGGCTGTTGCGGTCATAGCTCTCTTTGCGTGCACCCAAAAACTCCACATCCATATCAAGCACCTTAAACATGGCGGTACCGAAATTCTTGAAGAAGTTAACCTTAGGCGATGGCTTGAAATTTTTAGCCGCAGCATGTGCCAAATCAATACCGCTGCCCACGCATACAAAGTCAATATCTTTGGTAGCGCGGTTAAGCAGCAAGTCGCGAACGTAGCCGCCCACGGCGTATGCCTCAATACCCTGCGCCTCCGCGGCTTTACCCACTGCAGCTAGTATCTGCTGCTCGGCTGGGCTCACGTAGTTGTGGAAATCGATATTGAGGGTACGAGGGGTCATAATAAGGGAGTGCAAAGTTAGGTAATTTAAGCACATCACTTAAATGTTGGATGCCGAGCCTCAAAAATAACGGTGACGCGGGCATGCTTGGCTTTCTTAAGCAAACAAAAAGCCCCAGGTTATACACCCAGGGCTTCAAGTTGGTTAATCAGTAGTTATTGCTAGATACTAGTACACCGTGTTTTGTGGGTCCCAGTTGGTCCAGCCTTGGGTCCAGTTGTTGGTACCATCAAAGGCTCCTTTGTAGGTTACCTGTTGGAAAAAGCTGTTCGATAGATTGCTGTTGCTAAATGATGCCCCGCTCAACAATGGCGAGCCCGGCATTGGTTGGAAATTGGGAGCGGTTAGGTTGAACGGATCCGTCAACATCAAGTCGCTATTGTTTGCCAATACGCTATTGTTTCGGCTCGCGGTGTTGAACCAAGCGGCAAGATCATAAGAGCTGGTCAAATCTATCGCAAAATTCTCTGCACAGCCAGCAATGATGGTATTTTCAATCTGCAAAGTATTATCATCCAAGTTGCCTTCGGTGTTTTTAGCTACGTACAATCCTTCTGGAAAGCCGGTAATTACAGAGTTGTATAATTTCAAGCTTGATAATCTGCGCAAATGCACCCCAGTTCGGAACTGAGAGCTAACAGTGGTGGTACCGGTAAAGTTGGGGCCATAAAGGCTCACATTGCTAAATACTGGGCTAGTAAAAGGCGTTGAACTGCTACCAGCAGCGTCGTTGTCGCTTTCAAAACCATTAGATGCAGAGGCATCAGCAATATTTGGGTCACGCAAGGCAACCAAAAACTGCAATAGACCTTTGTAGCCATTGTCGGTGTCGAAGTCATCGTCCCATCCTCTAAACGATATGAGGTGGCTGCAATTCACTTCGCCTCCAAACCACTCATAGGAGTCGTCGCCCGAGTAAGAGATTTGGACATACTCCACCACTGTTCCTCGGCCGACGCCCGCAAGGGTA
Organism: Sphingobacteriales bacterium; assembly: GCA_027483645.1. Lineage (GTDB taxonomy): Bacteria > Bacteroidota > Bacteroidia > Chitinophagales > CAIOSU01 > CAIOSU01. The sequence continues at coordinate 488,768 of JAIXUD010000022.1, read as the reverse complement.
AGGCCGTTAATTTCTTGGTTAGGCTGAAACGGTATGCCAGCAAACTCGATGCGCACATATTTGATGATGCCAGAATTGTCTTCAGCATCGGTGCCGCCGAAAAGTGCACCCGTACCACCTTCCACTAAGCCTTCATTACCAGGCAGGTTGGTAGGGGCGTTGCCGCATACAATCAGTCCACCCCAATCGCCATAGTCGCGGTCCCCAGGGGCTTCACCAGAAGTAAATACAATGGGTTTTGCAGCAGTACCCTCGGCGATAATTTTTGAGCCGCGCTCAATAATCAAAGAACCTTTAGAGTCTTTATCGCCTTTAATAACCGTACCGGCATCAATGGTAAGTATACCGCCTGAGCGTACATACACGAAACCCTTCAAGACGTAGGTAGTATCCTCATAGAAACGGAAATCGGCTTCAGATATGCCTTCTACCGTAACGGTATTTCCGCTACGGGTAAGGGTAAACTGTTGCTTGTTGTCGGGGTAGATACAATCGCCGCTGCTGGTTTTGGCATCCGGGTCGTAGTTCAGGGCATCAGGATCGGTACAACCCTCTTTGGAACAAGATGAGGTAAATAGCGCAATGCCTAGCAAAATGCTTACTAAAAATAAGGTTGTGTTCTTCATTTCGTGATAGTTCTTAAAATTTGTAAATGAATCCGGCGGTAACGTATACTCCTTCGCGATAGCTCATTATATCTTCGTCAACCTCAGTTATTTTGGCATCGGAGTTGGAGTCTTGTATCAATCGCATTTTGCTATTTAGCATATCCTGTATTCCTGCTTTTACTTCCCAGTGCCTGCCAAAACCTTTGCTCACCGTTAGGTCTAGCACATTACGTGGCATCTCGTATATGTCAGGGTTTATGACCGTACCCACGGCAAAAATGCACTTGCCAATTACGTTGTACATCACATTGAACTGTAATTGCTTATCGGGCAATTCATAAAATACACCCAAATTTACAATAAATGGAGATTGCCCCATCATCGGGCGGTTGCTGCTTTGGCCTACCGCTTCGCTGCCGAGCTCTACAATGCTATAGATGTAGGCTACATTGGCCAATAAGGTTAAGTTGCCACTTTTGCTTTCGGCACCTAGTTTAAATATTTTGCGTACCTCTACTTCTGCGCCCAAGTTGTGGCTAAAATCGGCATTGCCGAAAGTAAAATCTTTGGTACCGCCAGAGCCGCCGCCCGGCACAAAAAACATCTCAATAGGGTTTATGAAGTGCTTGTAAAACACCGCGGCACTTATCATTTCGCTGCTGCTAGGGTAGTACTCCCATCGTAAATCGGCGTTGTGGATGTCAGGGGTTTGCAAGTTCTCGTTTCCGTAAACGTTCATATTGAATTGGAAATCGTAGAACGAAAACGGTGCCAACTCCCTAAACTCGGGCCTGTTGATAGTGCGGTAGTAAGCTACGCGAAGCTGCTGCTTTTCGTTAATACTGTACGATATGTTAAGCGATGGCAACAAACTGGCAATGGGGTTGTATACCAATATTGGCCTATTCGCAAAGGTGCGGCTGGTAAGCTCTTGTATATTATACTCCAGCCGCAGGCCTGGCAAAACGGTAAGTTTGCTACTAACTAAAAACTTAAAGCTTACATAGCCAGCCATCAATTGATTGGTTGCATCATACCTATCGCTAGGGTTGGTACCTTCACTGAGTGAAAATCCGTTGGTATCGTTGATGTTTTGGGCTGCGAATATCTCCTCTAATGGCAGTACTAGCAAGTCTTGGTTGAATGTAGATGTTTTGGCTTTCTTGTACGACATCCACCTGGCCGAAAAGGTGCGTTGCTTGTATTCATAGTAAGCTCCAGCCTTCAACACGCCAAATGACTTCTCTTTCTTTTTATTGATAAACTCATGTTCAAAATCGCCGCTGAACATGCCTAGGGTTTCATCAAGGTTTGAGAAAAACCTACCTGCATCCAAAGTAGAAGCCACTGGCGAAATGATAACGGTGTACGGCACATCATCGGCGCTGCCTATGGTTTTACGGGTTCTTACCCTCCTAAAATCGGGTTGATTACCTATTACTTTCGAGAATCCACCAGTCCAATTAATTTTCGACAAGTTATTGCGTAGCTCATGCACGCCAGCTAATTGGCTATTGAATATGGTGCGACTGTAGTATTGGTAAGAGTAGTCGCGCACTTGGCTATTTTCCTCAATGTTGTTGCCCGTGCGCATTACCGCTTGGTTGGTACCCAATTGGTTTAAAAAGTTACGAAACTCCAGCCTATGGCCTTTTTTCAACTGAAACGACCAGTTGTGCATTAAGCTGGTCCTTACGGTATTTATGTAGTTGTCATCCAGGTACTCGTATATTTTATCGCTCTCTTGCAACTCCTCATCAAACTGGTTATAGCTAAAGTTGGTAGCTTGATAAGAACGGTATGTGTTGCTATAGTTGATAGCAGTAATGGTGCCGGTGCGCACCTTACCTATTTGGAAGTTTCGCGAAAGCTGGAAGTTGAACCGTATATCGGGTATGGCAATGGTTTGATTGGTAGCCCAGTTGTTGGCGAAATTTTTACCAAGGGTGCTCAGGTACTCCGCATCATCCACATTGTTCAAGCTAGCTGGGAAACTACTAGGAAGGTTTCGTGCGCCCGCCCCAAATCCAAACGCATCGCCAGCATAGGTGCCACCATGGTAGTAATTGTTGAAAGTAGTACCCGAGCGATAAGATAGTGCCAGGCCCACGTCAATCCGGTTGCTATCGGCTATATTCTTGGTGTAAACCTTAATAATGCCACCAGCAAACTCTCCAGGCATATCGGCCGTAGCGGTTTTATGTATCAGCACCCTATCCAATGCACTGCTGGGGATGGCATCAAACGAAAAAGCTTTTTTATCTACCTCGGCGCTGGGTGTTAGCACGCCGTTAAGCAATACATTATTGTATCGTTCGCTAAGGCCCCTAATCATCACAAAATTGCTGCCGATAATGGTTACACCTGGTACGCGTTTCAATACATCGGTGGTGTTCCGGTCTTGCGTTTTGGCAATTTGCGTTGCCGAAATAGCATTTACAATAGCATCGCTCCTTTTGGTTTCCAATATTACAGCCGTTTCGGTATTGGTTATGCGGGTACTCCCAACCTCTACATTACCCAACTGTTTGGCATCACTAACCAAGGCAAAATTTAAGGTGGTAGTTACACCTGCAGTTATCGTCACCGTTTGAGAATCAGTATTAACGCCAACAAAGGTTACTACCACTATATGTTTGCCAGCAGGCAGCTCCATACTGTAGTTTCCATCCAAATCGGTAGTGGCTACATAGTTGGTGCCAGGAACATAAAGATTGGCGAAAGGAAGATTTTCGTTATTGCTGCCATCTGTTATTGTACCTTTAAGCATGCCTGTTTGGGCTTGCATGTAAGCATACAAAAACAGCATCGAAATCATTAGAAAAATACGTGGCGGCATGGTTGTACTTTGACAAGCGAAATTAGGTTATGGTTGTGGTTTGTATAGGCAATGGCTCGTTAACCTTTTCTTAATAATTTAAAGTGGGTACGCGCTGCAAGATAAAAGTTATTTTGTGTTTGGAAGTATTGTTATTGCTAGGTTAGAGTAATTTTGTAACTTTAGTGAAACTGCCTAACATGGTAATCTTCTATTAACATTAACTTAACAGGCTGGAAAACTTTTTCACCCTAATTTTGAGTCTAATTAAAACACTCACATGAAACTTTTTACTTCAACGCTATGCCTATCTCTTCTTAGCATAGTATCTTTTGCCCAAATCGGTAATTTTACTTCGGTAGAACCATCTTTTCAAGATGAATTGTTGCACATTCCATCTAGCCATGCTTTTCAAGTTATTGCGCAAGAGGGCGATTTGCTTGATGATGCCACTACCATGGGCCAATGGAGCGATCTAACCGCTTACGTACCAATTAATGGCAGTAGCACCCACGGATACCTTTGTGTTAATGCAGAGTTTGTACCAGGAGGTGTTTCTATTTTCGAAATACAATTAAACACTACCACAAAACTTTGGGAGGTTCTTAACTCTAAAAGCGCTGATTTTGACGCTTTTCTTTGTAATGCAGGTATTGCCGTTGCAGGCACCATAGCCAACTGTTCAGGTGGTGTAACCCCTTGGGGTACCGTGGTTACTTCCGAAGAGTCGGATGAAGTGCCACAGTTCTTATGCAATTATCAAGGCTATAAAAGCTTTGGCTGGAACGTGGAAATAAACCCAGTGACAGGCGAAGTGCCAGATTATGATAATGATGGCAACCCTGATAAGGTATGGGCCATGGGCAATATGAAGCATGAGAATGTTGCTTTTGCCAATGACAGTATTACTGTATACCAAGGCGAGGACAACTCATCAGCCGGCTACATGTACAAGTTTGTAATGGACAACAAAACTGACTTGAGCAGTGGCAAGCTATATGCCTTGAAACTAGCAAGCAACTGGGTAACTACTGGTGTTGGAGAATGGATATTGATACCCAATACTAGCAAAACAGAGCGTAACGAGGTAACTGCCGCATCCAACAGCCTGGGCGCAACAAAATTTGACCGAGTGGAAGATGTAGAGATTGGCCCCGATGGAAAAATATATATGGTATCAACTGGACAAAACATCGTTTTCCGTTTTGATGATGTTAATGATTCTACCGTAAACAATTTCGAGATATTTGTTGACAACGTTAGCTTCCCTATCCAAACTGCATCGGGAACTATACAAGCAGTATTTTCTTCTCCTGACAATTTAGCTTTCGATAACCAAGGAAACCTTTGGGTAAACCAAGATGGCGGCGAAAACTATTATTGGATGGTAGAGCCTAGCCACACTGCCGCGAACCCTAAAGTGCATGTATTTGCCAACACCCCTAACGGTTGTGAGAGCACAGGTACGCATTTTACGCCTGATGGCAAGTACATGTTTGTAAGCATACAGCACCCAGAAACTACCAATACTGATTGGCAGAATGACGTAGCGGACCGCAGTATTGTTTTTGACAAATCCGCCACCTTGATTATCGCTCTCAAGGAAGACCTTGGCGATACTACCACTGGCATTGCTGGCCCAATGGAGGATACCGGCATGTTCAATACTTTGGTAATTTATCCTAACCCAGTTGCCGATGTGTTTACCGTTTCCCTGAACTCCAATATTTATGATTACGTGGATGTAATCATTTATGATGCTTCTGGCAAACAAGTAAAAACTACTAAGCTGTTTGTAAACCTAGGCAAAAACATGCTGCAGATTGATGGTAGCAACCTTTCATCAGGTCAGTATATTTTAACCCTGCGTCACCGCAAAGGTCACATAACCACTACTTTCCAGAAGTAGGTCTATACCGATATACGATACACTAAGAACCCCGCACCCACAAACGTGCGGGGTTTTTCATTGATAACCACAGCAGCATTAAAAGCATGTAGCCACAATCTAGGTGGAGATGCTTAAATTTGGACTAGATAAAAACTCGCTCGAATGAAGAATTACTATTTACTGCTCTCTTTAGCAGTTGTTTTGGGGTTTTCTGCCTGTAAGAAAGATGATGACGACAGCATAGATTACGATACTACTGAAAACTACTACCGCAATGTTTCGGTCATAGAGGTGGAAGTAGCCTATGAGCCCGATGCCGAGCCATTTACTACCCTTACCAATGGCGACAACATCTGGAAATTCACCGAAACGAATATCGAGGCATTGTTTGCTGGGCGGGCCATCGACGTGGATGTAACCGTTCCGCCCAATCTAGCAGCGATGAACCCGATACCCGACCAAGGACGTGATAACTTTAGTGCCCAGAACATTCTCAACTTAGCCACTAAGTACCGCGAAGGTAACAACAGCGAAAACCTAGGCAACCTCTGGGTGGTATTTTTGGATGGCTATTTTAAAGATAGCGACGATAGCCTTCGCACCAATGTACTGGGTGTAAACATTACCGGTACTAGTATTACTGCCATTTTTAAGCCTGTAATTACCAGCTCTGGTGGTTTGGCTGCTTTGCACCGCTATACCGAGCAATCTACCGTGGTACATGAATTGGGTCATGCCCTTGGACTGGTAAATAGTGGTGTGCCTGAAACCACTAGCCACGAAGACCCAGACTACAAGGCGCACTGCAGTAACGTTGATTGTGTAATGTACTGGCAGCAACAAGCCTCTAGCGATGCGGGTAACTTTTTAGGGCTTACAGGCAATAGCGACTTCAAGGTGGTTTTTGGGGCAGAGTGCTTGCAAGATACTAGGTTGTTTAACCCTTGAGCATCAGGTAGTGCATATAAAGTATTGCGGTAATTGCAAAACGTTCCTCTTTGTGAGTATTAACGGCATTTATTTCAGGGCCTTTTCTATGCCTTCCCTGGTTTGAATTTCAAGTTATCAGAACCATTTCTTCCTGCGGAAGAAGAACACCAACGAAAGCGATAGCGCTAGTGAAATGCCAATAACGATAATAATGGCACCTGCGTTGTTTTGGAAAGGCAATTGCACGTTCATACCATAAAAGCTGGCTACCAGGGTAGGCACCATCAATACGATGGTTACTGACGTAAGGCGTTGCATTACCGTATTCAGGTTGTTGCTGATGATACTGGCGAAGGCATCCATAGTGCCGTTCAAAATGTTGGTGTATACGTTCGACATCTCCAAAGCCTGACTATTATCTACTATTATATCTTCTAGATAATCCGCTAGATCTTCGTTGCTCTTAATCTGCAAAAAATCAGTTCGGCCCATTTTAGCCATCATCAGCTCATTACCCCTCAAGGTATTCACAAAGTAAACCAACGATTTCTGTAGGTTCATAAACTGCGCCAACTCGGTATTTCGCGATGAGTTGTAAAGCTCATCCTCAATAAGGTTACGTTTGTTATTTATCTGGCGAAGGTAATGCAGGAAGTAGAACACACTGCGGTCAAACAACTGTAGTACAAACTTCTGCCTATCGGCGGGGTTGAAGCGCTTTACCCGTTGGTTCATAAAACTATCGATCACCGGATTCGGGTGCTGGCAAAGAGTGATAATCATTTCAGGCAGCAAAATGATACCGATAGGCACCGTAACATATACTGCCCTGTCATCTTCTACCACCTCATCCTCGTTGTCTACGGGGGTATTTAACACAATGAGCTTAATGTCATCCTCATGCTCAAAACGCGAGCGCTCGTTAATGTCGAGAGAGTCAATTAAGAAGTCAAGAGGAATATTGTAGGTATTACTTATTTCCTCAAGGTTGTCATGGTTGAAAGGAGGGTAAATATTAATCCAGCAGCCCGGTTCGGCCTGTTCGATGCGTATTAGCTCATCGCCAGATTTTTTGAATATTTCTACCACTACTACTGTCCATGGGGGTTAAGATGGTTACTATCTATTGTGGTGCAAAGGTACACTTATTAGATGCAAGACACAAGATTTTCATGTACGATGTACAAAGTACAATGTACAATTAATTAATGGCTAAATAGAACCGATTAACTCATCAACCGATAAACCGATTTACTTCTTAGTAACCGCTTCGAGGTTCTTTTTGGCCAAGGTGAAGTTAGGCGCAACTTTCAGGGCTTCCTCAAAGTTTTGCTTGGCGATGGCGGCATTATTAAGCTCCATGGCTATGGCACCTTTAATGTTGTAAGCAGCGGCTTTCAACGCCACCGGTTCCGATTGGCCGTCGGCATTAATTATCACTACTTCGGTCATATTTTTGTCCGATGCCAAGATGCTATCTATTGTGGTGGTGCACTCGGTAAAGTTCTTCATACTGAACTGGGTAGTGGCGATGTTGTATAAATACACCAAATAACCTGTGCGGGTGTATAGGTCTTGGTAGTTGAGCATAGCCTCGCCGTTAAGACCCAGGGCTAGTTGGCTATTCGCTACCACTTCCCTTACTGCTACGTTCTGTGGGGCAGCCGCCAGTATATCGTTACCAATGTTGATGGCAGCTACCAGATTACCAGCATCATAGTACAGCCCAACCAGCGAATCCATATAGTGGTAGTCGTTTGGCGAATTGGCTAAAATGGTATGCGCCGCAACAATGGCCGTATTTAAGTCGCCATATTCAATAGCTTTATCGTAGATGGTTTTATTGGTAGTTACCACATTGGCAGGTACATTCTTTTGCGCAAAACTGGCAAATGGTAGTGCTGTGGCAATAAATGTAAATAGTAGTAGGTTACGATTCATGTTTTTCTAGGGTTGATTGGTTTATCTGTTAATCGGTTAATCGGCAAAATAGATTATTAGCATAAACAACGGTCAACAAAAAGTATACCGTTAATGGTTAAAGCTTGATTTTTAAGGATGTCATCTACAAAAAATTTATGGCAGATGTTTGACCAATTAACCAATCAATCGTTTAATCAAAGCGATTAACTGATTAACTAATCAACCAAAATAAAAAAAGGCTGGAACAAACGTCCCAACCTTTCATTTATCATTTATATCGCCTGATTAATTATTGACGGGCGATAACTACTTTCTTGTTGTATACTTCCTCACCCACTGTAATTACACCGTAGTAAGTACCGGCAGCTACTTCGCTCATATCAAAGTTGATTGGGGTAGTACCGATATTCAAGTTAACATTTTGAGCGCTGATGATTTGGCCCAAAGTGTTGTAGATGGTTACGTTAACCTCTTTCACGTCGCTGCTAGTAATCTCGATGCGGGTAGCACTGTGTGAAGGGTTCGGGATAAAATCGCTCACTACGAAGATTGAAGAGCCAGTGATTTGGGCGGTTACAATGTGGGTAAGCTCACTGTTCTCATTGTTATCAACCTGGCGCAAACGGTAGTAGTACAATTGGTTTGGCACTACGTTGCGGTCAATAAAGTTGTAGTTGCGCAAAGTAGTGCTGCTTCCATTGCCATCAACCCAACCTTGTACGGTAAAGTCTTCGCCATTGGTACTGCGCAATACTTCGAAGCCTTTGTTGTCAATCTCTATAGAAGTAGCCCATTTTACTGCGATGTATTGGTTGTCAACTGGAACAGCTTCCAAGCTCAACAATTCAATAGGAAGGCTGGCACCGCCTTCGTTGCCGGCACCACCAAAGTTAGAAAACTTGCTTACCTGCGTTGCAGTTATGCCAACATTAGCATTGTAGCTAGCAATCTCAACAATACCATTGCAATAAGTACCAGATTCGGTAACAAAATTACTCCAGTCGGTGCTTGAATTTGGTGCAGCCAATGGGGTATTACCTGAGTGCGAAGGCTTACGAAGGATTTTGAAATAATCAGAACCGTAGGTTGCCTGTAAGTTGTTCAAGGCAGCAGCAGTAGGATACAAAGTGATATCGTAATTCCAGCCGTTAGTATTGTCCAAATTATTGCCAGCGGCATCTTCGGCATCAACTACCCAGTAGCCAAAATCTTCTACCATTTTGTTCAACATAATGTTTTGGTTACCGCCTGGGCCAATGTTGGTACAGTTGCCTACGTGGAAGATATTACCAATGTTGCTTTCAGGTGCAAAGCTGAAACGAATTTCATCAGCTTGGGCAGGTGCGGTATTCAACCTGATAGTCCCTGGCAGGTAAGTGCCTTCGCCAGTACCAAAACCTACCAATTGGTAAGGAAATTGGTGCACGGTAGATGGCTGGCCAGTAGCGATTTTCTTTACCAACTCACCACCTGGTGTAAAACGGATGTTTTGGGTAGCAGAGTAGTTGGTTAATGAAGCATTCAAACCAATGGTAAGGTCGTTAACATCCATAAAAATGGCGCCACTGTTTTGGAAGTCGATGCCACCTGTAATGTTTAAATCTTTCTCCACAATCAAACCGCGGGCAAAAAGACCACCGCCCAAAGCTAGCAACTGAGAGTTAGAAGCTTCAATTTTGTGAATGGTAATGCTGGTGGTGCTAATGTTGGTAGAGGTAAGTACTTGCGGACCAGTTGTACCAGTAAACTTCACCACTCTTTCGCCCGTACTGCCGCTATTAATGGTTCCATCCGCACGGTCAAGTTGCATGTTACCCTTGATCTCTATTGTACCATCATTGGTAACAGAGCCAGTGCTCGCAATCTCCACATCTCCATCTACATACAGCAGGCCTGTGCCTTCCACTGTAACTGTTCCAGCATTATAGAATGCTACTTGGCCATGGGCCGCAAGAACTGTTATTAGCGTTAGGCTAAAGATCATGTACATTTTTCTCATATCCGGGTATTTAGTTTACTTATTAAAAACTATGGTCGAAACAAGTTGGTCTGGTCGCTTATTATCTCAGTAAAATTAACTATAAGAAGCTTCATTGTCAAGCACTAATGGCTTTATTATAGGGACAATGTAGCTTCGGTAACCAAATAAAGCAATAGATAGTTTGAAATTAACTGAAAATAATCCCATCACTTCAAATTAAAGCATTGATTATCAGCAACTTTAGTTGCGGGCTAAATTTTTATCAACATTACTTGAAACCTTCTAAAAGTGCTTACGTAGAAGAAATTGAAACAAGTTTAGGGGACCTCCATTGACTCATATCCGGGTTATTGTTCCCTCCCAAGCGGTACAAGTTGCTCTGGTCGGCAACCCACGGCAAAAAATTAGAAAGAGTAAGCGTGCGAAGAACGAATATTTCCTATCGCAGTTGGAGCAGCCGTTATGGTCGCTCCATAACTAGTTTAACTGGGCAGTCTTTTCAACTAAATCCTAATTAACAAGCGTAACATTACCCTTCCCGCAACTTTTGCAACTTTTTATCATACTCATAGGCTTTGTGCGGATGCCGCTGTTTGAGTATCTCGTAAGCCTCGATGGCTTTAGCTGTTTTCTTTTGTATCTCGTATATTTTGGCCAAGGTCTCCGTTACCAACTCCTCTCCCATGCTTAGGCTCTTTCTAGCCTGTTCGTCCATGCGCTTGTTGGCATCACTGTCGGCATCCATCAGCTCTTCCTTAGTGTGCCTCGCTGTGGGGTCGATAAACGGCTTAATCGGCATATCAATGGAGTCCTTAATCAAAGCGGCTTCATAGCTAACGGCCCCGAGCAAGGCATCTAGTTCGGCTTTATCTTCCCCTAAATCAGTTGTGGGTTTCGAGTTACTAATTACGAGTTGATCTTCAATAAGAGGTATTTCATGCCGCTTTAGGCGCTGTAGCCAGCCGTTGAAGCTATCTTTGCTATCGATGGCCGGTTGTGGCTTAATAACAGCATCTTCTTGTGCGGTTATAACAGGTTCGGATTTTTCCTCAATTTCAGGTACAAATTCAACCTCCTCAACAATTGGCGTAGGGGTCCCCTCTTCCACAACTACTACTTCCACAACCTCCTCCTGCGCCACCAGTATTTCCTGATCTTCAATAACAGGTTGCTCTGGCTCGGTTCCAACAGTTGGTTCAACTACCACCTCCTCAACAAAAAACTCCTCTGCTGTTTCAGGAATTACAACTACCTCTTGATCAGGAATATATGCTGCTTTTTCTTCTACTAGCGATTCTTCAATAGTTTGCTCAGCAGTTTCTATCGGCTCATTTGGCACAATAAACTCTGATAAATCAAAGAATGGCACTGGTGCTATTTCCACCAATTCCAACTTGTGGTTTTCGGGGTCGTATGACGCAACTTCAATAATTTCTGCTGTGTGCTGGGCGGGCTGATAGGACTCAGTTGATGCGGTTTGATCTTGTTTTTCCGGAGCAACTTCTTCCACAATCTCATCGTCACTTACATTCTCGTAAGGCAAAACGCCAGGCTCAATCGGCAGGTGCCAAGTGTTAGTTTCGGGGGTAGCGACTAAAGGCTCGTCAACAACAATCTTTTCTACAACTGATGCTGTAAGAGGCTCTTCTTCAGGCGCAGGTTGCTCGGTTACTACTTCTGGCCGCTCATATGGCGAACGGGTCTCTCCAACCACAGGCTTCAATTGCACCAAGCGATACAGCGCCCGCCTATCTGGCGCATAAATGGCGGCTTTGGCCAGCTGCTCATCATAAGCGGGGTGCTCGTTTAGCTGGTGGTGCTTGAGCAAAAGCATCTGCAAGCTCGGCGAAAACTGGTAGCGATTCACCAAATCACGGAGGGCGTCCACCGGTAGTTGCTCTACCAGCAGGGGCGATTTTAATAGCTCCGCGAATTGTTTAGCTTCCATTACCAGTTTACTAGGGCTTTGTTATAAATGTCTTCCACCAATTGAAAATAAATATCTTGGAGCAATTGTGCCTCAACATCCAACAAATTTTGCGCACTACTATAATCAGCAAACCTCGAAAATGATTGGCTCCATTGGTCTCCCGGCTTAGTATTGTTCACAAAATCAACCTTGACGGTAATCGTTAATCGGCTCAACGCAGTGGTTTGGTTGGCTGCAGCGGCAGTACCTAACACTGAGTAACCCGTAATAACCCCGCTAAACTCAATATCACCACCTAATGGCACTAGGCGCAGGTTAGTTTGGGTGATAAAACGGTTCTTCAGCGCATCGGTCATGCCCTGGTTTAGCTGGGCATTACCGTTGGCCGATTGGTTGGTGAAATTGTATATAGAAACCGTAGTTATCTCTGGCGCAATACGGCCCTCTTTAAAGGAATAGCATGAGCTGAAGAAAAATAATGTACAAAGTACAATGTACAAGGTACAATGTTGCCTCACATTACTTTGAAAACTAAATGGATTTCCAGTTCTAGCCATTTATCCCTCTAACCTTTTTACATTTTTTACATTGTACTTCGTACATTGTACATTGTACATCAAAATCACTCCGCAATCTTATACTCCTTAATCTTGCGGTAAAGTGTCCGTTCCGAAATACCCAAATCCAAAGCGGCATCCTTGCGGCGGCCTTTGTGTTTCTTCAATGCTGCCTGTATCATCTCCTTTTCCTTATCGGCTAGCGACAGGGAAGTTTCTTCCTGCACGGTTACTTGGCGCGTGTTGCTATACACCTGCGGATTGTCAATCACAATCGGGCGGGCAGTTGGCATCTCATCGTCCTCATAATCATCCAAATGGGCCAGCATCCCTTCATCCATATGCGGCTGGGCAGCTTTGCTCTTGGAATAATCCAAGGGTTGCTTACCAACATAATCAAAGATAAACTTCTTCAGGTCGTTTAAGTCTTTTTTCATATCGAAAAACAACTTGTACAGCAATTCCCTTTCGGAGAAGTCGCCCGTACCTGTATCATTTCTATTGTTTCCTGCTAGTTGGGGTATGGCCGGTAAACCGCTACGGTTCTGGGTAGGCAGAAACTGCTTTAGTTCGGAGGCGGAAACCAGTTTATCGCTTGCCAATGCAGATATCTGCTCAGCAATGTTCTTCAATTCGCGGATGTTGCCGGGCCAGTCGTAAGTAGTGAGCATTTGCTGCGCCTCTTCATCCAATTGAATGGCTGGGCTGCGGTGCTTCTCGCCAAAATCAACAGCAAACTTGCGGAACAGCAGGTAAATATCCTCCCTGCGCTCCCTTAGTGGCGATACCTTAATAGGCACCGTGCTTAAGCGGTAATAAAGGTCTTCCCTGAATTTGCCCCGCTTAATCAGCTCCATCAAGTCCACATTGGTAGCAGCCACCACGCGCACGTCGGTCTTCATTACTTTGCTGGAGCCTACGCGGATAAACTCCCCCGTTTCCAGCACCCGCAGTAAACGGGCTTGGGTGCCCAGGGGCATCTCCCCTATCTCATCCAAGAAAATGGTGCCGCCCTGCACATGCTCAAAGTATCCTTTGCGCGCGTCGCTTGCACCGGTAAAAGCGCCTTTTTCGTGGCCAAAGAGCTCCGAATCGATTGTGCCTTCCGGTATCGCGCCGCAGTTTACGGCGATGAAAGGATTGTGTTTGCGGGTGCTGAGGTTGTGGATGATCTTACTAAAAATCTCCTTGCCCACACCGCTCTCGCCCGTAATGAGTACGGTAAGGTCTGTTGTGGCCACGCGAACGGCAATACTAATGGCGTAGTTCAGCTCAGGCGATTTGCCGATAATTCCGAAACGCTGTTTTACACTGTTTAAGTCCACCACTTTAAAATATGAAATTTGAAATAAGAAATGCGAAAAGGTAAATTAAAAATATGAGATATGGGATAAGAAATCAGGGACACGAAATGAAACGATAATAACGTTTCCTATTTCTTATCTCTCATTTCGCATTTCCTACTTCATATTTCTCATTTCATATTTTGCATTTAAAGCACCATCTCTCCCAACAACGTCGCTGAGGTTACGCTGGTTATTTTCACCATTACATAGTCGCCAGGCTTTATACCCTCAACCCTAGTAAAAACAACCATTTTGTTGTGGCTGTTGCGGCCAGCCAATTGCTCTTCACTGCGCTTGCTAAAACCCTCTACCAGTACCTCGTAGGTTTGCCCTAGGTCATTTTGGTTGTTCAGCTCACTACGCTCGCGCTGCTGCTTAATCATCTTTGCCAACCGGCGCTTCTTATCCTCCAGCGATACATCATCCGGGAATTTCTTCGCCGCGGGTGTGCCTGGCCTCTCGCTATAGAAGTACATATACGCATAATCGAAACCGGCCCAGTCCATCAAGCTCAGGCTATCCTCAAACTCCTCTTCCGTCTCGCTGCAAAAGCCCACTATCATATCGGTTGTTAGCGACATACTGGGAACAATCTCTTTAATGCGGGTAATCCACTGCATATACTGCTCGCGGCTGTGGCCACGGTTCATTTTCTCCAGTATTCGGGTGTTGCCGCTCTGCACCGGCAAGTGTATGCACTTACAGATGTTGTCGTACTTGGCCATGGCCCATACCACTTCCTCCGTCAAATCGCGGGGGTTGCTGGTACTAAAGCGCACCCGTAGCTTCGGGCTTACTTGGGCCACCATTTCCAGCAAATGTGCAAAGGTGGTAGCACCAGCTTGTATCTCTTCGGTTTGTTTTTCGAACTCTTTCTTCGGACCACCGCCATACCACAAGTAGCTATCCACATTTTGCCCCAACAAAGTCACCTCACGGAAACCACGGTTGAACAAATCGTTTACCTCTGCCATGATGGATTGCGGGTCGCGGCTGCGCTCACGGCCACGGGTAAACGGCACCACGCAAAAAGTACACATATTGTCGCATCCACGGGTAATCGACACAAATGCCGAAACACCATTGCTATCAATACGCACCGGGCTTATGTCGGCATAGGTTTCCTCACGGCTCAGCAATACGTTCACGGCTTTTTGGCCGCTGTCGGCAGTAAGTACTAGGTTAGGCAAATCGCGGTAAGCATCGGGGCCTACTACAATATCCACCAACTTTTCTTCCTCTAGAAACTTAGCTTTCAAGCGCTCGGCCATGCAGCCTAGCACGCCTATTACAGCTTCGGGTTTGGTCTTTTTCACTGCACCCAGCTCGGCCAACCGGGCGCGAACGCGCTGCTCGGCATTGTCGCGGATGGCACAGGTGTTTATTAATATCAGGTCGGCCTGTAGATACTCTTTGGTGGGCCTGAAACCGTTGTCTTTAAGGATGGATGCTACAATCTCGCTATCGCTAAAGTTCATGGCGCAGCCGTAGCTCTCCATATAGAACTGCTTCGTGCCCACGGGCACCAGCTCATCAATGGCAGGGGCATACGCCTCACCTTGCCTCGCCTCTTCTACTGGCTGTCTGGAAGTGTGTTGAAATTGCAGGTCAGACATTTGCGAATTATTGAAGCGCAAAGATAGCTAAAAAACGGGGATGGTGACAGAATGGCAGCTATTTTAGTCGATGGACCACAGACGATGGACAATGGGATAAAACCGGTTGCGAGTTACGAGTTACGGGTTGCGAGTTTTATATCCAATTAACTATTCTATTCTCAGAAGGTCACAATAAGTTTTAGTAAGAAAAAGTACACTTACAAGTTGCAACTCGAAACCCGCAACTCGTAACCCGTAACTTACCTTACCCCTTCCTTCTCTTAAAGCTCCAAGTGAAGGTGAATCTTGCTACCTCAGTACCGTCTTCAGCGAGGCCGATGGTGCTTACAGTAGAGATAACTTGCTGCCCGGTGGCTTGCGCCTCGCGAACGGCGGCAAACAGTTTGTCGCCCTCGCTGCAGGTAAAGGTGGTAACGGTTACAGCGCGCTTAGGGAACTCCGCCTCCATTCCGATAATGATTACAGCAACGGAGGGCGAGGTTTTTTCAACCGCGAATAGTGCCAAAGCGCCAGTAGAAAGCTCGGCAGCCATGCCTAATGCAGCAAAGTACGTCGATTTAAATGGATTGCGGGTCATCCAACCATAAGGGATGGTGGCTACACAATGGCTCTTGCTAATTTCGGTAACCTTCATGCCCGAGAAAAAGCCCAATGGCAACTTCCCGAACAAAAACAATCGGAACAAAAACGGGTTCTTCAACCTATCGATAAACTTTTGTTGCCAAGGCTCAAGGGCGGTGGTGGATTGTACTGGGCGGGTTTCTACTGCGGTAGAGGACATACTGAGGAATTGTTAATTCAATATTGAAAATTCAAAATTGCAGGTGAAAATTAAACAGATTTTGGCTGATATTCAAGTCTATATAGAAACACGTTTGTAATTGCATTGGTTCGGAGGCGATACAAGCAATCTCAAATTGATTTCCTCGCCCTAGTCATTTCTCGCTTACCTGGTGGGCCGGGCAGTTTCTCAATGGTAAAACCGGCATCTTTTAGCGCACGCCGCACGCTGCCTTTGGCGCAATAGGTTACCAATATACCACCTGGGTGCATTTGGTTGTAAAGTGTTTGAAACACCTCTTCCGCCCACAAGACCGGCTGTGCATCGGGTGCAAAAGCATCAAAATATACCAAGTGGAATTGCGGTAATTTAGTCCAATCTACCTCCGCTAGTTTAGCGTGTATTTTAAGCATCGTAAAGCCGGGCCGCAACTCGGCCGCCTCATTCCATGGCAATGCATGAATGGTTTTCATTAAACCAGCCGCTTCAGGATGGTCGGTAAACAAAGTGCCATAATTCAGGCTAGCAGCTTCTTCGGCATTTACAGGGTATGCCTCAACAGATACATAATGCACCGGCCTATCTAGTGGCTTTAGTGCGGTAAGCAGCAAGTTCAGCCCTGTACCCAAGCCCATCTCAAAAATATACAAAGGCCCCTCCCCTGCTGGCAAAGCCTGCAGACCATGCTGGATGAAGATGTGCATACTCTCTTGCACCGCGCCGTGCACGCTGTGGTAGTGCTCGCCCAGTTCGGGTACATACAGCGTGTGCGAGCCGTCGGATGTGGTGATAAGGTGGCGCATAAACTTAGTTGCGGGTTATAAGTTACGGGTTACGAGTTGAAACTAAGTTTTTAATGTCAAGAATCAGTAAAACCTCTTTCCTTGTTAATGCTCCAATTTCTCCTTAATCGATATAGAAAAAAGATCGGCAAGAGGATAAAAACCGCAATATTTAGCCCATCCAATGCCCAAACAAAAGTGTTAGCCCTATTTACGGATTCATCAGTTAAGGGTAAAATATGGTTGGATCCCCTAGTAAATGAATGAATTTCTACTATCTGTGGACAATAGAGACAGTTTAGAATACCCATTTGTTTATTTTTAGTAAGCTTCGTATCAAAATCTGTTTTGGTAACATCGATGCTTACCGTGCTTCCCTGCCTGATCTCTTCATTTATTGCTTCAACGGTTTCTTTGTTTAAAACACCTCTTGAAATGTAGAATATTGCCCTTGGATATTCTTTGATAGTAAGAAAGTACTTAGGAAGCTTATAATCACCGCCAAAAGTTTGCACAGTGGTATTAGATAGAGAAAGGGCAATAGATTGGAAATCATTTGTCGTTAAAAAGGCTCTATTGCTAAGGCGGTACACCTCGATAATTATCCCAAATGAAAGCCAAAGTATAAGATAGCATGCCGTAGCTATGGCTGCCTTGCGTTTTGAAAAAATGGCTATCAAAGCATTTTCGCCAGTAACTAATGCATAAATCACCATTAGAAGCGATGGAGTAAAGAAGCACACTAAAGATGCGATTACATTAAACGACCAATAAGGCTTACATAAAAAACCCACATAATACCCTATCAGGGTAAAAGCTAACAGTGCGATTATCGCAAAGCCCCTCTTGACCTTCTCCCATAAAGCTCTATCCAACATGCCCTTTTGCTTCTCTTTTGATAATAGTTTACAATTCCATCCAAAATTACAACTCCATTCCCGTAATCACTATTCAATAAACAACTCGTAACCCTCAACCCGTAACTCGTAACAAAAAGGGCCACCCTCGCGGGCAGCCCTTCTATGGTTGGTGGTTTTTGTCTTGTGTCTTGTGTCTTACGTCTTGTGTCTAAAAAGACTATTTAAATGATTTCTCCATGATATGTATCCAAGCATCGTGGAAACGCTCGTTATCTTCGCGGAGCTTGAACAGTTGCTCCAAACCTTTCTCCCAGTTGTCGGGTTGGCTTAGGTATACATAGTACCACTTGCGTTTTTTATCGTACACCACACCGGCTTTAAAGCCTTCGCGGGTAAGCTGCTCCTGGAAGTTGTAAGAGTTCTGCTCGATACGGAACGAACCCACTACCATGAAGTAGTTACCCAGTTCGGCACCACGCTTGTACTCCAAGTCGGCTTCATCTACAATACGGGTGCGCTCCTCGTTATCATTAGCTTTGTCAGTGTTTTTGTTCACCTGTTTCTGCAACGAATCCAACCTGCCTTGCAACTGGTCTTCCAAATCTTGTACTCGCTTGTTCAGGCTATCCAGTTGTTCTTGGTCGGCACCGCCGCCCTCCCCTTCAAGTCCTTCTTCCAATATCTTCTTCAGGGAGTCCACCTCGCCGTTCAACGAATCTACATTGCCAATCAACTCTTGCAGCAAGCTGTCATTTTTATTAGTGATGCCGATGAGGCTATCCAGCAGCTCTTGGGTCTTCTCGTCAGCAACACCGTCCTTCTTGCCACCAGTGCCAAACGTTACCCCTAGCAAAACTTCGTGGCTACCGGTTTGGTATCCGTTCAGGTTATTGATAGGCAAATCGTAAGAGTAGCCAATGGTAATCAGGTCATGCACTTTGAAACCGGCACCCACGCTGGCAGCATAATCGTAGCGGTACATGCCGTTAATCCACACCCAATCTTTGTACATAAACGATGCGCCTACATCAAACTGGAAGTTGAACGCCTCTGTAGTGCGGAACGCAGCCATTGGCTCAATGGTAAACTTCTCTTGGGCCAGTTTCAATTTGTATGATGTTTGCAACACGTAGTGGCGCTGTATCTCATAACCCGCTTGACCGCTTTGGCTCAAATACCTCAAATCGGTACCGAAAAGGCTTGGTGCAGATAAGCCCAAACTCCATTTCTTGAAGTAATAGTGGATACCAAATCCTGCCTCAAAAAACGAATTGCGACGGCGGCCGTTTAAGATAACTTCATCGGTAGGGTCAAGCACTACTACGTCGCTGTAGTTGATGCGGATATCTTGCAAGCCGGCCGATAAACCAAACGATAAGCGGTGCTCATCGGAGAAGTTCAAATGGTAAGCATAACTAAAGTTACCTCCCAAGCGACGGAAGATACTGCTCTGGTCGTTAAACAAATAGACTCCAAAACCTGCCTTCTTGCTCATAATAGGCATATCGAAGGTAAGTGCCTGCGTTTGTGGACCATCCTCAAAGCCTACCCATTGGCGGCGGTAGATAAAGTATGCCTGTGCTTGGTCGTTAAAGCCAGCACGAGCGGGGTTGTACAAGAAGGGGTGATACCAGTTTTGTGAATACAATGGTATCTGCTGAGCTTGCAAGCCTGTGAAAGCGGCTGCGGCAAGTGCTATAAGTATAAACAGCTTTTTCATGATGCGGTCCGGTTTCGGTGGTTTAGCGAAGTATGTTTACAGCTCCTTTGTATAGGCGATCAGAGCCCTCAAAGCGGATTACATAATAGTAGGTTCCTTCTGGCAACTCACTGTCCTTGTAAGTTCCCCCCCAATCATTGTTGTATGCCTTGCTGGTATACACTTCTGTACCCCATCGGTCAAATATCAGCACTTCCACATCTGGGTAGGTCTCAATGTTGATTATGTACCAAACATCGTTCTTGCCGTCGCCGTTTGGCGTAAGCGTGTTGGTGGCTTCTACTAGGTAATCCTCATCAACAAATACCGTTACCTCATCCGTATCTTGGCAACCGTTAATATCGGTAACCAGCAACAGATAAGTGGTGGTGGTTAAAGGCTTGGCAATCGGGCTAGCAATGCTGGCGTTGTCCAAGCTCTCGGTAGGGGTCCATTCATAATCCGCACCGCCGCTGCCGTTCAATTGGGCCGTGTAGCCTTTGCTGATGGTGGTATCGTTGCCAGCGTTGGCAATTGGTAATGCCCAAACGGTAACTTCGATGCTGCTGGTAGCAGTGCAGTTGAACACGCTGGTAACCGTAACCGAGTAAATACCCGAGGTAGTAACGGTGATGCTCTGGGTAACTTCGCCAGTGCTCCACGCATAGCCTGCTTGGCCACTTGGTGCGCGAAGCTCTACACTGCCACCATCGCAGAACTGTAATGGGCCTAAGGCTTGAATGGTTGATGGCGGCAACTCGTGCACTACTACTGTTTTCCTCAAAGTATCGGTACAGCCTTGGGTAGAAGTAACTACCAAGTAAGGCTCGTAAATGCCTGGGCTAGCGTACAAGTGGCTAGGGCTTACCTCAAGCGATACCGCACCGTCGCCAAAGAACCAGCGGATGTCGGCAATGGTACCGCCGTTTGGAACCGCAGAGATGTTGTTAAAGGCTACAATATCACCAATACAAACATCCTCCACATCAAAGGCCACAATAGGCTTAGGATGGATGGTAACGGTACGCACCACGGTATCGGCACAGCCATTGTTGGTGGTGCTGATAAGGGTAACGTTGAAGTTGCCAAAACCCGTGTAAGTATAGCTAGGGTCATCATCTACCGAGGTAAAGCTATCGCCAAACTCCCAGAAGCTGGTGAGCGTGCCGTAAGGAGTAGTTGAAGTGTTATCAAACTGCACCGCTTCATCTTCGCAAACATTAGCAGCGGTAAAGCTGGCGGTAGGGTTCGGGTGAACGGTGATTACTTGGCTGGCCGAATTCACACAACCGGCGTTGCTGGTGGCGGTAAGGGTTACGGTATAGTTGCCCAATACATTATAAGTATGGGTAGCGTTACTATCGGTTGAAGTGGTGCCATCACCAAAATTCCAAAGGAAGGTATTACTACCAAAGTCGATCGTAGTAAGGTTGGTAAAATCGGTTGGGTTGCCGAAGCAAGTTGGGCCTACGGAGAAGTCAGCCACCGGCTCAGGGTGAACTATTAGTGTACGTGTGGTGGTATCGGTACAACCGTTGTTGCTGGTTACAATTAGGGTAATGGTTTTGATACCAATAGTGTCGTATATGTGGGTTGGATTGATGTTGGTACTGAAGGTAGTATCACCAAAATCCCAGAAGTAGCTCATGGTGCCAACGCCTATAGTAGAACCGTTGGTAAAGCTAGCAGAAGTGCCGATGCAAACATCAGTCGTGGTAAAGGCAGCAACCGGGCGGTGAAATACGGTAACGGTATCGCTAGCCGCATCACTGCAACCAGTTATGGTATCGGTAACGGTTAATACTACCCGGTAGTTGCCAGGAGCGCCATATACGTAGACAGGGTTAACATCATTGCTGGTGTTACCATCTCCGAAGTTCCAAGTATACACGATATCCGCACCTACCACTACCGAAGTATTGGTGAAGAAGAAGGTATCGGCATCGCACTCTTGCTGACTAACGGTAAAGCTAGCCGAAGGCTCAGGGAACACGGTAACTTGTTGGGTAAGCGTATCAACACAACCATTGTTGCTGGTTACGGTAAGCAATACGTTATAAGTGCCGGTGCTACTGTAAAGGTGCGTAGGGTTGATGTCGGTGCTGCTGCTGCCATCGCCAAAGTTCCACAAGTGGCTTAGCGTGCCAACCGGTATGGTGCTTTGGTTGGTAAAGGTAACCGCAGTGCCATCGCATACATCGCTAAAGGTAAAGTTGGCAGTTGGCTCCTCATTTACAATAATCACTACGGTAGCAGTATCGAAGCAGCCAGTAGCGGTATCAGCAGCCACAAAAACTACATTGTATGTGCCGGTAGCCGTATATAGATAGGCTGTATCAACACCCATGGCAGTATTGCTATCGCCAAAATTCCAGCCGTACATTACGTTAGGCCCGTTGGTAGAAGTATTGTCAAACAAAATGGTATCGCCCAAGCAAATGGTAGTAGCGCTTACGGTGAAGGTTGGGGCAGGTACCACGTTTACAACTACCGCAACCACAGCCGTATCCACACAACCGTTGTTACTAGTGGCGGTAAGTGTTACATTGTAAGTACCATCAGCAGCGTATAGATGTGTTGGATTAATATCGGTGCTGGTGCCGCCATCGCCAAATGCCCAAGCGTAGCTTAGGGTACCAGTAGCAATAGCACTAGTATTGGTGAAGTTTACGGTTGCCTCATCGCACACTGGTGAGTTAGAGGTGAAGTTGGCCACCGGGCGTGGATAAACGGTTACGCTGCGGGTTAGGCTATCGGTACAGCCACTGTTGGTGGTTGCGCGCAGTTTCACTTGGTAAGTTCCAGCTGCAACATAGGCATGGGTAGGATTGGCAAGAACACTGGTGCTGTTGTCGCCAAAATCCCAGCTATAGGATGCGATGGTACCACTGACTACGGTGCTCAAGTTGGTAAACCTTACTAAGCTATCGGGGCAAGCGCTAATTGATGCAAAATCAACATTTGGCCTAGGACTTATGGTTACGCTGCGGGTAGTTACCGCATTGCAATTTGGTGTGGAGATAGCTGTAAGCGTAACCGTGTAAGTGCCCGCTACAGTGTACGCGTGTGTAGGGCTCACAAGCGTACTGGTGCCGCCATCGCCAAAATCCCAGGTGTAGGTGGTGGCGCCGGTTGAGTTGTTGGTAAAGGTTACGTTGGCACCAGGGCAAGCTGGGGTTGCTACAAAACTTGCAACGGGCTTGGCAGGTACTACTACATTGGTAGTGCTGGTGCCTGTGCAATTGGCGGGGCTGGTAATAGCCAAGGTAACGGCATAAGTACCCGCAATTGCGAAAATATGCGTAGGGTTTTGGTCGGTGCTGGTAGCGCCATCGGCAAAGTTCCAGAAGAACGTGTAAGGCCCACCAGTAAGTGGGGCATTAGCCGTAAACTGCATTACCTCGGCAGCACATGCTCGGGTAAAGGTGGGTACCGCTACATTAATTACGTTGCTTACGTCAACCTGCAAGCTATCACGGGTAGTACAACCGGCCACGCTGGTAGCAGTTACTCTTACAAAGTAGCTGCCCGGGGTGTTCCAATCCACTTCTATGGCGTTGGTGCCTTGACCACTTACAATGCTGCCACCGCCGCTCAATGCCCAAGTGATGGTATTGCCACCGCCAATGCTGGTGGTGTATATTTCATTAAGGTTGGTACAGGCCAAGGTATCGCCGCTTACGCTGAAGTTGGGTATTGGGTTGGGGCTGATGGTTACTACCTTGGTAATGGTTGATGTGCAAGTATTAGCCGTGGCCGTTAGGGTAACGGTATAAGTACCTGCAGTAGCATAAGTGTGCGTTGGGCTAGCTACAATGCTGGGTGCACTGCCGTCGCCAAAATTCCATAGGTAGGCTGTTGCGTTGCTGCTGCTGTTGCTGAAGGTAACTGTACCAGTAGGGCAGGTGGGGCTGGTAAAGGTAAAGTTTGCTACGGGCGCTGGCCCAACAACTACTTGGTTGGTAGTGCTCGATGAGCATCCTGTAGCATTATCGGTTATGGTAAATGTAGCGCTATAATTACCCATATTAGCGTATATATGGCTAGGCTGGTAGGTACTAGAAGAATTTCCATCACCAAAGACCCAGCTATAAGCATAGCTAGTGCTAGCTGCGGAAACAGGTGTAAAAGTTATTGAGCTGCCTGCACATGCTGCACCAGCACTGAATCCACTATTAAGGCTATTGTTATTAACGGTAACCACCAATGTATCGGAAGTAGTTGAACAACCGCCTGCATCTGTTAAGATGAGTTCGTGTGTTCCAGCAGTTGTCCAAGCAATAGTTACGGCATTGGTGCCTTGACCGCTAACAATATTACCTCCAGTAGGCAACAGCCAAGTATATAAATTATTACCATTACTGTTGGCGATATAGGTTAGGCTATCATTTAAACAAGCTACTGACGTGCTAGTGAGTATTGCGGTATTGCCTGAAACCTGTGATGTGGGAAAAACGTTTATAACAAACTCGCCTACTAGGTCGGCAATATCGGTGGTTCCATCCGTACCATTCTGACCTGGGGCTTGTGTACCGTTTGGCCCACCAAGGCCGCCTGTAACACTCAACAATGGCGTGCCGGTTTGAGAGTTGTAATAAGCCACTTTTACACGACCACCACCGCCACCACCGCCACTGTCGTTAACCGAGCTAGTGCCCTGCCCGCCATTGCCACCGTTAGCGTTACAGGTAATGTTGATGTTTCCGTTTTCAAACTCTAAAAGTATACCGCCACCTGAACCGCCACCAGATGAGCGGGAATCATCTAAGCCATTACTTCCGTTTGCTAATATTGATCCCGCGCCCCTTAGCTCAAATGATTTAATCCAGATGGCTCCACCTCCGCCGCCAGAAGTAACTGCTGTCCCTCCCCCACCAGATGAGCCCAATTCAATGGTTAGGCCAGTTGAAGAGCCGTAAGATGATCCTCCATTTGCAATATTATCGCCCGAATCATATCCTCCAGTACCACCAATGCCCCCGTAAGAACCACCGCCAGCTCCTGCGTTACCCGAAGATTCTCCACCCCCGGGTCCATTGCCTATTGCATTTGGTATAGCAGGAGAAGCACCTTGCCCCGTAGCATCTATAACGCCGTTGATTATCGTTAAGGCACTATTTATTGTAAGTGCATCTTCGCTATTTCCATTTACGGTTAACGTATCGCCAGCTAAAATTTCGAAATAATCAAAATTGTAAGTACCAACCGGTACAGTACTATTGCCAGCAGAGATAAATACGTTCTGGAACACGCTAGCAAATGCAGAACCTGCCGTGGCAGTGGTATTGCCGCTGAACAAAATGGTTGCAGTGGTATCATTTGCGGTTAAGAGCGGTAAGCGCAGCCATATTTTTGTATTGGGCGTATTGATGCCGCTTTCAATCCAATAAGGAATAAGAACGGTTGAACTGCAAGATTCGGCAAACCTTATATCATCGCCATCAGGTTGCATGTCGCCAGCACTAATAATTGCAGCCGTGTTTAAGGTTATTGATAGTATATAATCAGTGCCGGTCTCGCCACGGTTTTCGATTATTTCAATAGGGGTTTGGTATCCAAAACCACTTAACTGTGCCAAGGCTTGGTTGGAAACCAAAAACACCCCTGCCAATAGCAGGACAACAAATGTTAGACTTCTCATGGGTTGGTTTTGCTTGTTGTGCAGCCCCAAAAGTAAAGATTATTATCCTAATATTTAGCCATGGCTGCACATAGGGCCAAAAGAGTGTACCAAAAAAGATACATTTCACCCATATCCTAAGCCAAGGATATTATTGGCTGGTGTGGTAGAAGCATATTACACCAGTAATTTAAGGGCAGTCTCCTTTAACGCACTTACCTTGTTTGTTGATGTAGAAGGTTTTGCCGTTGAGTTCTACTTTGGCAAGGCCCCCGCTGAACTTCCAATCAGCATTATCATACTTGATTGTTATCACCTCCCTACCTGTCTTGTCTATAAAGCCAAATTTACCGTAAAGTTTAACCACTGCGAGCCCTTCCCTAAATTCACCAGCCCCCTCATACTTGAATGGTATCACCTCGCTACCGGTCTTATCTATAAAGCCCCATTGGCTGGAGAATTTTACACTGGCAAGCCCTTCAAAAAAATAACCAGCCCTCTCATACTTGAATGGTATCACCTCCTTGCCAGTATTATCTATATAGCCCCATTTGTTGTTAAGTTTAACCCCAGCGAGTCCTTCGTAAAAACGATCTGCATCGTCATACTTGGGCTTAATTATAGCTTCTTTCGTTTTTTTGTTTCGGTAACCATAAAGGGCTGTGCTTACATCCTTATAATTCTCCAAATCTTTCCAATCTGTGTTGTCGGTCTTAGCAACTGTATCGCGCTTGGTTAGTTTAGGGGTTTCAGGTTCTATTACAACTGTATCGCGCTTGATTAGTTTAGGGAGTTCTGGTTCTATCGTTAACGTATCACGCTTGGTTGGTTTAGGGTTTTCTGTTAACATCGGGGCCGTATCTAATGGCACCATGGTCATAATATCTATTTGGCTTATGGCAAGGCCACTAGAATCTTCGGTTACTATCGTTGCTTCCTCATTTTGCACTCCTTGCGGCCAAATAGTAAAAGTAATGGCCAAAACCAGCATTAAAGCTATAGTGCCCACTCCCAATATTATCTTCTTTCGTTTGTCATTGATAGCTCCCGTTTTGTTGCCAAGCTTTGGGTTGCGGTCACTTTGGCTAGGCTGTTCAGGCAATATAGTTTCAATCGTTGAAGTGGGCTGTAAGTTCGCAATTACCTCCGTTTTCCTACCCATGTTCAATAGCATCGGTGGTGCCCAGTTGCCACTACTCAAAAACCTTTCCGCAGCCTCGCGAAGTTCCTTCGGCGCTGGGCGCTGGGCAGGGTCGTAGGCGGTGCATCGCTGAATGAGGGCTGTCAAACCCTGGCTTATGCTTTCAGGTAGCGCCATCGGTAAGCTGTCGGGCCGCAAGTAGGCACCGCCCATACCGTTCCAAGGCAGGTCGCCGGTAAGCAGTTCTACCATCATTACCCCCAACGAGAAAACATCCCCCTCCGGCCCCAGCTTGGCCATACTCAAAAATTTTTCGGGTGGCGCGTATGCCACCGTCATCGATTTGGCCGTGGTAGTGCTTTTCTGCATGGTAACCCTCAGCCTGCTGCTTATTCCAAAATCAACGAGCAGGTAATTGCCGTCGTCGTCAATCAGTACATTGTCGGGTTTTATGTCTTGGTGGGTTACATCCTTGCGGTGTAGGTACTCTAGCGCAGCTGCCAATTGTAGCAACAATTCGGCTAATTGTTTTTCGGTCAAAGGGCCTTTCTCGGCCAGCTTGCTGTACAGGCTGCCACCCGTGCAAAGGGGCATGAGCAGGTAGGGCGAGCCGTTAAAAACATCAAAGTGATATGCTTTGAGCAGGTTGGGGTGGTTTAGGTCAAGCGTGATGGCATACTCCCTACGGAACTGCTTGATGCCATGCTCGTCCAAGCCCCGCTCGGGGGCATACACCTTCAGGGCCATGTGGCGGTCTTCGGCCATTTCGTCGGCCACTTTCCATACCTCGCTGAAACCGCCCATGCCAATGCGGCTAATCAATCGGTATCTACCTGCAAATAAAAGGTTCTCGCTCAGTTGCATAAGTCGGCTCGCTTGATTTGGTTACTCAAAGATATTAAGTTAAAGGAAACGGCTATCTAAATAATATTATTATTTGTGTTAAGGAAATCCTGTTAGCGTTTCTGCTTGAAGATGGCGGAATTTATGAGATTGATTTACGGCTTTTCAGGCTTTTTCTGTTCTTTTGTAGCCATATCAACCCACTACAAATGAAATTGGCATACACCTTTTTGCTTACGATTTTGATTTCTTTCCTTAGCCCTACACTCTTCGCCCAAGAGCATACCTGCTACATACACGATGCCGGGGCACACGCCCGTGAACGGGTGGTGGATATAACCAAAACGATAATTGATGTAAGCTTTGAGCCTACCCAAGGCATAGTAAACGGCACAGTGGAGCATACATTTGTACCCCTACGCAAAACGGTGGATACCCTTTTCTTGGATGCACCGGGCATTGAGGTGCTGGAGCTAACCGTGGATAAAGCGAGGGCTAAATACACCGTGGATACCAAGGGCATCACCATCCGCTTTGATGAGCCGCTTACTTGGGAAACTATCCACACCCTCAACATCAAGTACAAAGCTACCCCGCGCAAGGGCTTATACTTTATCGGCTGGAACGACCCCAACAACCTGAGCCGCAAACAGATTTGGACCCAGGGCCAAGGGATAGACAACCGCAACTGGTTCCCTACTTTCGATGATATGGGAGATAAGATGGTTACGGAAGTGAAAGTGACTTTCGATAAGGATTACCAAGTGCTGAGCAACGGTAAACTGGTAAGTGAAAAAGCCAATAAAGACGGCCAAACCAAAACCTGGCACTACGCCATGGAAAAGCCGCATAGTGCCTATTTGGTAATGCTAACCATTGGCAAATATGCCGTGCAAACCAGCAAAAGCAAAGGTGGTGTGGTGATAAACAACTGGTACTACCCCGAATACCCGGAGCGCGCCGAGCCAACCTACCGCTACACCACCGAGATGATGGACTGGATGGAGCAGGAGTTCGGCACCAAATACCCATGGCATGCCTATAGCCAAGTGATGGTGCAAGATTTTATGTACGGGGCTATGGAAAACACCACAGCTACTATTTTCGGCGACTTTTATAACATCGATAACCGTGCGTTTTTGGATAGATATTACATCGGCACCAATGCGCATGAGCTGGTGCACCAATGGTTTGGCGACTTTATCACCACCCGCTCGCCGGAGCACCACTGGCTGCACGAGAGCTTTGCCACACACTACCAAAAGCACTTTGAGCGCCACATTTTCGGCGAAGACCACTACCGCTGGAACTGCCGCACCGAGCTATGGAGCGTGCTACAGGCTTCCAAGCAAAACAACCTGCCTGTAATGCACAGCGCCCCAGGTAGTGCCCGCCACTACCCTAAAGGTTCACTAGTACTGGATATGCTGAAGTACGTGGTAGGCCGGGAGCAGTTTAATGTGGCATTGAAGCACTACCTACAAAAGCACGGCTACAGCAACGTAAGCACGCACGATTTTTGGGCAGCATTCAATGACAAACTGGGCATTAACCTCGATTGGTTTTTTGACCAATGGGTGCGCAAAGGTGGCGAGCCGAAATATGAGGTAAGCGTATTGGAAGTGCCTGCCACTACTAGCAGTACAGCCTCCTCCGTATTTACGGTTAAGCAAGTGCACACTATGGACAATGTGGTGGGCCTTTTTAGGATGCCGATTGTATTTGAAGTACACTATACCGATGGCACCAGCGCCATCACCACCGAGTGGATTGAAAAGCATAGCCACACAGTTACCATACCCAACACGGGCAACAAAAAAGTAAGCTACGTACTTTTCGACCCAAACTCGGAAGTGTTGAAAACGGTAGACTTTAGGAAGGAAACGCCTATGCTATTGGCGCAAGCAGCCAATGCCAAAAACATGATAGACCGCTACGATGCGCTGATAGCCCTACGTAGCACCCCCCTTACCCAAAAGCGCGAAAAGCTTATAAAAATCTTTAAGCAAGAGCCGTTTTGGGCTGTTCGTGCCGAAATAGTGAAGCAGTTGATAAACGACACCACCCTACCTGATGAAGTAATGCTAAGCCTGGTAGCCGATAAGAACAACAAGGTGCGCCTAGCTGCTATTGAGGATGTAACGGAAATACTGCCCAAGCACCTACCACTTTTTGAGAAACTGCTTGCCGACTCATCTTACAACGTAGTAGAAACAGCCTTGGTTAAGCTTAGTGCTAGCTTCCCCGATAATCGCCAGCGGTACTTGGATATTACCAAGAACGAAAAAGGCATGGGCCAAAAAATACGCATCGCTTGGTTAGAGATTGCGATTGGGCTGGAGCGTGAGAAGTATTTGCCAGAGCTGGTTGCATACACCAGCAGCTCTTACGAGTTCCGCACACGTACCAATGCCATGGATGTGCTGAAACGCCTGAACTACTTGGATGAAAAGCTGGTAGCCCATCTATTTGATGCCACCCTAAATCCGAACAGCCGCCTAGCCGGCCCAGCGGTAGCACTGCTGAAATACTTCAAGGAGCAAACAGCCTACCAAACCCTCATCCAAAGCTACTACGACAGCAAAAGCTGGGCAGGCTGGCAGATAGATGTGCTGAAGGGGGTGTTGTGATAGTATTAATCTACAAAACATCGTCATTGCGAAGGCTCGACTAATCTTAAATACAGCTATTGATTGCATGAGCCTGAAGCAATCCCCTGCACCAGAGCAAAGCTATTATACAACCAGAGGAAGCCACAATAGTTCATCGGGTATGTCGGCTTCAACACCCATCGCTGGGGATTGCTTCAAGCCTTTAGCGTGTAACACTAGTCGGTAATTCAAGCAGGCTTTCGCAATGACGGGTTAATGTGGACTTTTGTAAGGAGAAATAACTATTCTCCTTCCTAATTCCTATCACAACTAATATCCATACTTCCCCTTCCACCACTTCTTCAACTGGGCGCGCATTTCGTGCTCGCGGGGGTTGTCGCCGGGGTCGTAGAGTTTTTTACCTTTTAGCTTTTCGGGCATAAACTCCATATCGGCAAAGTTGCCCTCATGGTCGTGGGCATATTGGTAGTCTTTGCCGTAGTTCATGTCCTTCATTAGCTTGGTGGGTGCATTGCGTATGTGCAGCGGCACGGGCTGGTCGCCAGTATCTTGCACCAAGCGGCTGGCCTTTTTCCAGGCCATATAGCTGGCATTGCTCTTGGCCGATGAAGCGAGGTAAATGGTAGTTTGCGAAAGCGTGAGCACACACTCTGGGTAGCCAATCATCGTTACCGTTTGGAAACAGGCCGTGGCCAACAGCAAGGCATTCGGGTTAGCATTGCCAATATCTTCCGAAGCTAGTATGAGTAACCTGCGGGCGATAAACTTAGGGTCTTCGCCGCCCTCCACCATACGGGCTAGGTAGTACAGTGCAGCATTGGGGTCACTCCCACGTATGGATTTGATAAAGGCCGAAATAATATCATAGTGTTGCTCACCCGCTTTATCATACAGTGCTACCTTCTTCTGGGCGTTCTCCTGCACCATGGCATTGGTAATCACTACCGGGCCAGCAGGCACGTTGGTTACCGTAAGCTCCAGTAGATTGAGCAGCTTGCGGGCATCGCCGCCGCTAAGGGTAAGTAAGGCATCGGTCTCTTGTAGGGTAATATTGCGCTCTTTCAGCACCTCATCATTGGTTATTGCTTCATTCAGCAACTTCACCAAATCGGGCGTTTGCAAAGTCTCTAGCACATACACTTGGCTTCGGCTCAGCAATGCCGAATTCACCTCGAACGATGGATTTTCGGTAGTGGCACCAATCAGCGTTACCTCACCCTTCTCCACCGCACCTAGCAAACTATCCTGCTGCGACTTATTAAACCGGTGTATCTCATCAATAAACAGCACCGCATTGCCCGCCTTCCGCGACAGCTCTATCACCTCCCTAATATCCTTCACCCCCGCACTAATAGCCGAAAGGGCAAAGAAAGGCCTATCCATAGCATTGGCCATTATTTGTGCCAGTGTAGTTTTACCCACGCCGGGAGGCCCCCAAAAAATAATGCTATACAGTTGCCCCTGCTCCACCATGCGGCGCAGCACCTTATCGGGGCCAACTAAATGCTGTTGCCCCACCACCTCATCTAGGTTTCGGGGGCGCATTCGTTCGGCAAGGGGGGAGAAGGAAGTTCTAGACATAAGACACAAGACATAAGACACAAGATTGCTTCAAGTGCTTTGTGAGAACAAAATGATAATAGTGCAAAGTTCAGGAAAATTTATCTCCTTAAATGCCAAACGGATTTTGTTATAAAAAAGGAATTACACCTTATTGTCTTAAATCTTGTGTCTTGTGTCTTGTGTCTAAATTCTTGTGTCTAACTTTACCAAATGTACTCCATCCTCCGCCCCCTCCTATTCAACCTTTCGCCTGAAAAGGCCCATAAAGTTACCCTGGCCTTGTTGACTTTTGCCTTGGCAATACCAGGTATGAAGGCTATTTTCAGTAAGCTTTACCATGTAAAACACCCAAAGTTGGAGCGGGAAGTGTTTGGGTTGAAATTCCCGAACCCAGTGGGTTTGGCAGCGGGCTTTGATAAGGATGCCAAGCATTACGAGGATTTGGCTTGCTTCGGTTTTGGTTTTTTTGAAATTGGTACCATCACCCCAAAGCCGCAGGATGGCAACCCACAACCGCGCCTCTTCCGCTTACCTAAAGACCAAGCGCTAATTAACCGAATGGGCTTTAATAATGGCGGGCTGGATAATGCTATTGAACGACTGAAGCACCGCAATCCCAACCTGATAGTAGGCGGCAACATCGGCAAGAACAAGGTAACCCCTAACGACGAGGCGGTAAACGACTACATCATTTGCTTTGAAGGGCTATTCCCGTACGTGGATTATTTTGTGGTAAACGTAAGCTCCCCCAACACCCCCGGCCTGCGCGAGTTGCAAGAGAAGGAACCACTTACCCATCTCCTTAAAACCCTTCAAGGCCTTAACAACGGCAAACCTAAACGCAAGCCTATATTACTTAAAATTGCCCCTGATTTAACGGATAGCCAACTGGACGACATTATTGCTATTGTGCACAAGACCAAGCTTGACGGGCTTATAGCCACCAATACCACCATCGACCGCAGCAACCTCAATACAACCGATGCAGATTTGAACGCAATAGGTGCCGGTGGCCTTAGTGGTAAACCCTTGCGTGACCGCGCTACGGAAGTGATAAGATATATCCATCAACATTCAGGCGGCACTATCCCTATTATTGGTGTGGGCGGAATTATGACGGCAGAAGATGCCAAGGAAAAGCTAGATGCCGGTGCAGTTTTGGTACAGCTATATACCGGGTTCATTTATACAGGGCCTAGTGTAATCGGCGATATCAATCGCTCGCTCATTTAATACTCCATAAACATGTTGTGGTCGTAGCACCAAAGCCAGCGCTCGCCTGGTTCGGCGGAAGCTACTATAGGGTGTTTGCTCGCTAAAAAGTGACGTGTGGCATGTCGGTTTGGGCTGTTATCGCAACAGTGGTTTCCACCACAGGTTTGGCAAGTGCGCAGGTGTACCCAGTCGCTCCCAACTTTCACACACTCCTCGCACACACCCGTGTCCGAAATGGTTACTTCGGCTATCGCCTTAAGGTCTATGCAGTATTTAGGATTGTGAGACATGGGTGAGGGTTGATTGGTTATTGGTTGATTGGTTATTGGTAAGTCAAATTTAGCCGATTCTTTGATTTACTGCAAAGGGCAGCAACGCGCATTTCCTAAAACGCACTTAGTCCGGAGGGCGATGTCCCCCGCTAAAACTATTACGCCCCGTTGGGGCTTGTACGTACTACGGGTTCCCCAACGGGGTATTGTATATTAGCATAGGGCACCGCCCTATTTACGTTATGAACGAAATAGAGGCTTTTCCCTAACTGGCACATTACTTGTAACTTAACGCCTTCAAACTACCCTATGAAACGCTCATCCATTATAGTATTTATTGCCTTTTTGATTGTACTGGGAGGGTGTGCAACCATTAAAGAGCTTAAGAATTTTGCCAAATGCAAGTTCCGATATACCAACATTACCCAAACACAAGTAGCGGGCGTGGATGTTACCAAGGTAATGAACTACAAAGACCTCAACTTTGCCGATGCAGCAAAGGTTGGCGCCAACTTGGTACAAGGCAGGCTACCACTCAACTTTACCATCAACCTACAGGTTAACAACCCGCATACGGAACTGGCGGCCATGAATAAACTGGATTGGATTGCCTTTATAGACGACAAAGAACTGGTAAACGGAGTGCTGAACAAACGCGTGGAGATTGGCCCCGGCCAAACCACTACCCTACCCCTAACCGTAACTGCCGATTTGATACAGGCTTTCAAAGGCGAAAGCAAAGACAAAATACCGACTTACGCTTTCGGACTAGCCGAAAAAGACGGCAAGCCCCGCCGCGTAGGTATGAAAGTAAAGCCCACCATTAACATCGGTAAAATGGCCTTCGCCTACCCCGGCTGGATAACCTTGAGCCAAGATTTTAAAACGGAGTAGTCGACAGTCCACGGTCGACAGTCCACGGTTTAAAATGGGTTATTGGTTGCTAGCTATTGGCTAATTGAAAATTCAATGAAGGTATTTATAAGTTTGTAGGAGACAATAATGAAGCAATCCGTGGACCGTCGACTGTGGACCGTCGACCAAAAACCAATCAACCGATTAACTAATCAACCGATCAACCAAAAATGCGTATCCTAATCAAAGACATCCATACTATCATTCAAGTGGAAGAGGGCACCCCACGTACTACCGCCGTTAAGGGCAGTGATATGAAGTACCTGCCCCGCTTGGAGAAGGCATGGCTGATGGTGAAGGATGATATTATTGAGGATTTTGGACCAATGGCGAACTGCCCCGATAATGGTAACATTGTTATCAGTGCTGAGGGCAAATGGCTGTTCCCCAGCTGGTGCGATAGCCATACGCACTTGGTGTATGCTGGTAGCCGCGAGGGGGAGTTTGTACTAAGAACCCAAGGTGCCACTTACGAAGAAATTGCCGCCCAAGGTGGGGGCATTCTCAACTCCGCCCAACGACTGAACGAAACCATTGAGGAGGACTTATTGAAACAATCATTACCCAGACTGAAGGAGATCATGATGCTCGGCACTGGTGCGGTGGAGATAAAGAGCGGATACGGGCTTACACTAGAAGGGGAACTAAAGATGCTGCGGGTCATTAAAAAGCTGAAGCGCTTGAGCCCTATGCATATCAAAGCCACTTTCTTAGGGGCACATGCCATACCGCTGGAGTACAAGGAAAATCGCCAAGGCTATATCGACCTCATCATCAAAAAAATGCTGCCTATAATTGCCGAAGAAAAGCTGGCCGAATATATTGATGTGTTTTGCGACAAGGGCTTTTTTACGGTGGAAGAAACTGACGAACTACTACAAGCCGGCGCTAAGCATGGCCTGAAACCCAAGATACACGCCAACGAACTGGCCGTAAGCGGCGGGGTGCAAGTGGGTGTAAAAAACAAAGCTGTAAGTGTTGACCACTTGGAGCGCATCGGCATTGAGGAAATTATGGAACTGCTACACAGCAAAACCATGCCTACGGTGTTGCCGGGCACGTCGTTCTTTTTGGGTATTGATTATGCGCCCGTTCGCCAGATGATAAATGCCGGGCTACCCGTATGCTTGGCTAGCGATTATAACCCAGGCAGCACGCCATCGGGCAGGATGGCATTTGTGCTTACTTTGGCCTGCCTAAAAATGGGCATGTTGCCCGAAGAAGCCATCAACGCTGTTACCATCAACGGTGCGGTGGCTATGGAGTGCCTGAATAACTACGGCACCATCGCCCGCGGCAAAAAAGCCAACTTCTTCCTTACCAAGCCCCTTTCCTCGCTGGCGCTATTACCCTACAGCTACGGCAGCAATATGATAGATACCGTATTTGTAAACGGGCAAGCGCAAAACGAGTAAACTCAGTTACGGGTTACAAGTTGCGAGTTACGGGTTGCTGTAACTTTTGTTTTCCTAATTTATTCACATTTCCAACTCGTAACACGTAACTCGCAACTCGTAACCATCCCCAATTGCTTATATTTGATACATGAATACCCCCGATAGACCCTTAATGCTGAAAAACCTGGATAAGGTGGAGCGCTTGGCGAATGCCTCCAAAATCCTGCGTTTGATGAGTGTTCCGGGCCGCTACTTTACAGCGCAGGGCTATAAATGGCTCATCTATCGCTATACCAAAAAGGGTATGATGACGGTGGCACGTACTTTCTTCGGTCAACCAATAAACATAATACTGCCCTCAGCTACCGACATCTACCTTACCGGTGGCAAAACCCATCCTTCCGAAATTCGCCTGGCCCGGTATATGGTTAAGAACCTGAACGACGGTGCGCAGTTTTTGGATGTGGGGGCGCACTTCGGTTACTTCACTTTGCTTGGCGCTTGCTTGGTAGGTGCAAACGGCAAGGTAATTTCCGTGGAAGCATCCCCCGCGACCTATAAAGTGCTTTTGAAAAACGTGGAGGATAGAAAGCGGGTTACTTCCCAAAACATTGCCTTAAGCGATAAGCAGGAAGAAATAACGTTTAATGAGTTCCCAGTGCTGCTTTCGGAATACAACTCCATTATTGGCAAGCAATATGAAAAGGAAGAGTGGTACAAAGCCAATGCCCCCAAGCAGGTAAAAATACAGGGATACGACCTTACCACTCTTTTGGCCGAGCAACAATTCAACCCTACCCTAATCAAAATTGATGTCGAGGGCGCGGAAGATATGGTAGTGCGTGGCGGGCTGGAATACTTCAAGCAGCACAAGCCCACTATTATAATGGAATACCTAGCTAACCCCGACAAAAACACGGGTCATAAAAAGGCTGTGGGTATGCTTAAAGACTTGGGCTACCGCATTCACATCTTGAACGCCCAAGGCGAACCAGAGCTTTGCACCGACATCATCGCCCACCTTAAGCAAAGCGGCTGGGAATCTGACAATGTGGTGTTTATAGCCTAAGTGCTAGACCGCTGCTTACTTTACCCCGGGGGTAATCTCCAGCACCTTTTCAACATTTTCGCGCATGATGACGATTTCCACGGTTTTGTCAGGTTGCAAATCGCCCAATACATTGGTGTAATCGTACACGTCGTTAATCTGCTTGCCAGCGAGTTTAATGATAATATCGCCTTCCTTCAGCCCTGCTTTCTCCGCTGGGGCACCGGGGCGAACACCGCTTAGCCTCACTCCTTTCACCTCTGCCACATAATCGGGTATGGTACCCAAGTACACGCTGAAACCTTTGGTTCCGCCAGCTTTGCTATTGCTCATCTCTACTTTCAAGTAATCTATAGGCGCGCCTTTCAGCAATTCATCAATAACTCCCTGCGCCAGCTTGGCAATACGCTCCATGCCTGGGTAGTCAATCTTGTCAGCGTCGTCGCTTGGGCGGTGGTAATCATCGTGTATGCCGGTAAACAGCGCCAACACCGGCACTCCCGCTTGGTACAGACTCATGGCATCGGTAGGTACGTATGGGTCATCTTGCATTATCAGGTTGAAGCCCGCCGCAATGTTCTTCTTCTCCAGCAGCTTCTTCCAGCCTGTTGATGAGCCCAAGCCTTGTGCCATCAGCTTGTTATCCTTCAAGCGGCCCACCATATCAAAGTTAATGTAGGCCTCCACGTTCTTCATATTCACCACCGTGTCGGCGGCAAACTTATGCGAGCCTACCAGGCCCAGCTCCTCACCACTCCATAGTATAAATACCAGGTTGCGGGTAATCAGCTCTGGGTGGTCTTTCTTTACTTGGGCGAAGTACTCCGCCAGTTCAATCACCGTCGCCGTACC
Source organism: Sphingobacteriales bacterium (assembly GCA_027483645.1). Classification (GTDB taxonomy): domain Bacteria; phylum Bacteroidota; class Bacteroidia; order Chitinophagales; family CAIOSU01; genus CAIOSU01. The sequence continues at coordinate 451,565 of JAIXUD010000022.1, read as the reverse complement.
CGATGCATTGTCGTCGGCACCGTTGTGTATGTCATTCTTATCGGCACCATTGGCTAGGCTGCTGGTTTCGCCATAGCCTAGGTGGTCGTAGTGGCCACCAATGAAGATGTACTTGTCGCTGCCGTTGCTGGCAGGTATCATGCCCAGTACGTTGTAGTCGGTTTTTTGCACCTTGTCCAGCGTTACTTTCAGGTCAATTTTCACGTCCTTTAGTGCGGTTTCGTTCTTCACGTGCGGGTTGAACTCCTTGTAACGCGCCTTCAAATCGGCTACGGTAAGCTTACTGCCTTTAAACAGTTGGTCGGCTACGGAAGGGTTGATAGTAACGGCAACAATACCGCTATTGCCAGGTGTGTTCTCTTGATTTACACCGCCAAATGTGTTCTCCAATTCGCTTACGAAGATGATACCCACTGCACCCAGCTCTCGCGCCACCAAAGCCTTATAGCGCTGGGTGCTGTAGCGTAGCAGTTCCTTTTCATCGGCATCACTCAGGTGCGGCGGCGTGCCATTGAATACTACTACTATCTTGCCTTTCACATCCAAACCATCGTAAGAGTTGTAATCTACCGCCGACTTATCTGCCGACTTGATGCCATAGCCCACAAAAACTACGTCGCCACTGGCGCTGCCGTTCATACTAAACGATTGTGGCAACCAATGGGTAAACACCTCTTTATATTCACGCTTGCCGCCAATGGTAATGCTAAACTGGCTTTGCTCCTTGTTTACCTGCGTTTTGCTTACAAACTCAAAAGCATGCTTATAGTCTTTCAATTTGCCCACGGGCTTTAAACCTAAGTTGTTGAACAGCTTCGAGATATAAGCCTCTGCGGCTTGTATACCTTTGCTGCCCGTCATGCGGCCCTCCAACGAGTCGGAAGCCAAGTACTCTACCTTATTTTGAAGCTCCTTTGCGGAGATAGTAGGGGTAAAACCATTACCACCTTGGCCTTTAAGTGGTGCTTTCTTCAAAGCATCTAGTGCCGCGGTGTGGTTCCAGTTGGCATAGAAGATTTGGGAGATACCACCCGAAGTGCGGTTGCTAGTCCAGCTTAGTTTGGTGCCATCTGGCGAGAACACTGGCAAGCCGTCGAAACCATCAGTGTGGGTTATCTGCACGGGCTCCTTGAGGCCAGCGGTATCCACTATATACAGCTCAAAGTTTTGGAAACCCAGCTTGTTGCTGGCGAAGATGATATACTCCTGCGTGGGGTGGTAATACGGCGCCCAGCTCATTGCCTTGAACTCGGTAACCCGCTTCAGGTCCGTGCCGTCAATCTTCATCGTGTAGATGTCCGCACTTTTGCCATCGGGGGTAAACCGGCGCCAGATAATGCGCTTGCCATCGGGCGAGAAGAACGGCCCGCCATCGTAGCCGCTGTAGTTGGTAAGGCGCTTCACGTTCTTGCCGTCGGCATCCATAATGTATATCTCGCCGTAGTACGAGGCATCAATCTCCATCTGCTTTTGCTCCTCGGGCGAAAGCTTGCGGCCGTAGGCATCGCGCATGCTGCAAAAGGCAATCTTCTTGCCATCGGGGCTGTAGCTGCCCTCGGCATCGTAGCCCAATACGTTGGTCAGGTTCACGGCCTTGCTGCCATCTTGCTGGCTGGCGAAGATGTCCATCGTCTCGTCATAATCCCAGCTATAGCGGCGCTTTTGGCCACTGTTGCGGAAATCTATTTCGGTCTGCTGCTTCTTTTTGGCCTCTGGGTCTTGGTGGGTACTGCTGTACAGCACCTTGTCGCCGTTCCACTGGAAGTAGGCGCAGGTGGTTTTGCCCGTGCCCGGCGATACCCGCTCAATGTCGCCCGTCTCCAGGTCGAGGATGTAGATTTGGTAAAACGGGTTGTCCACCTCGCGCTCGCTCTGGAAGATTAGCTTCTTGCCGTCTTGCGAAAAGTACCCCTCGCCCGAGCGCTTACCCTCGTATATCAACTGGCGGGCATTTTGCAAAAACACCTGCTCTTTGGCAGCATCGGTTTGGGCAGCAAGCGTAGTGGCCGTAAGGCCCAGCAAGAACAGAACTAGGTAGCGCATGGTAGGGGATATGTTTCCGGTTGCAAAGTTCCGCTTCCTTTGGTTAAGGAACGAATGCTATTGTCATAGCAATGTAAATTTTTGTTGACTGGTTGATTGGTTTAAAGCAGTCCATTGACCATGGACGTTTTGTCGTCCACAAAGTGAGTGTTGATGAGGGTTGCGTGCTAAACTGTCAATAAAATATCTGTCATCCCGAGTTTTTCACGAGGGACCTTCGGGCCGCTAAGTGGTGAACTTGAATTACCTAATGCACCCCCAGTTTTGTCGTCCACGAAGTGAGCATTTATGCGAGTTACACGCTGACCACCCCCAACCCCTCCTTGGCCAAACGCTCAAAAAAGCCTCGCGAAGGAGGGGAGCTGCTTCACCGCCCACCGATAGCTTCAGTCCATGGACCAATCGACTTATGTCGTCCATGAAGTGAGTATTGATGGGAATTACAGAGTGGAAACCAGCTGTCACCCTGAGCCCTTCGACAAAAGCTCAGGACAGGCTCCGTCGAAGGGCGCCAGCGATTGCATAGCGAGCCGAAGTCCTTCACGAAGGCGAGCCACGGACGAGCACTACACCTGCAATTAGCCCACTGCTGCCTCGACTTGGAAATGGTTGTTACCCCCAGTTTTGTCGTCCACGAAGTGAGTATTGATGAGGATTACGCGCTGACCACCCCCAACCCCTTCCTTCGACAAAAGCTCAGGACAGGCTCTTGAAAAAAGGAGGGGAGCTGCTTCACTGCTCTCTGGGCTTTTGCAGCACCCGTGGTCTGTCGTCAGTCGTCTGTGGTGCCAAGGGTTTTGTCGTCCACGAAGTGAGTAATAGCAACGGTTTGCGTGGGGCGGGGTTGAGAAGATGTAGGTGGTTGATTAACAGGTAGTTGTGAGGATGCTAGATTGTGTAATTGATTGACATTCAATAAGATGCATTTACAGAAAAGGGCAACTTACATCTAGCGCAAGTTTTTCAACTTGTGCTTAAACTTAGGGCAAGTATTTACTTGCTATCCGTAGTATGTATATTGATTGGTGTGTTTACCATGTTATATTTAGCAAGTAAATACTTGCCCCATAATAGACACAAGTTGAAAAACTTGCGCCAGATATGATATAACATACTTACCCGAGATGGGGGGAGTTTCTCAGGTAATACGCAGCAAATTCGATAGTGCCATCAGAGAACCATTCTTCATACTCTATAAAATCAGCGCAAGCACGCACAAAACGTTTACGGATACAATATCTCACCATGTTGCATTATGTTTGGAAGGACAGCCAACCGTCGAAAAGTTGAGGCTGTCCTTCTTTGTTTAATATCACAAGAGTAACTGAAATCTAAAGATTTTGCAAGTGTTTTTCCGTTATCCACAAAGTACGTGGGCTGTGAATTGTTAATAAATTCTGTTTGATAAGCAAAGTTTAATAAACAGTATCGTTACCTAATATTCCTAAAGAAGCTCAAGTTGAATTATGCGCTAGATGAGAAAAGCCGTGCCAATTTATTATTTTACACTTTAAATTATTTCATTACTATAAGATTGAGATGTACATTACAAAATCCCACAAATTTATCGCCGTATTAATTGGGTTATTATTTATCTTTCAGAAAGGTGTTAATAACACTTTAATCCCGAAATTTAATGGGCTATACAATCAATTTGTTGACCTTACACCCTTGCTATCTGCAATATTACTATTAGCAGCTTTTGGATCAGTTGCATGGTTTATATATCAATTCAGGAAAAGTACCTTAACAACATCAAGCAGTTTAATACTATTGTTGATAAGTATGTATTATGTATTTACGTTTAGGCTGGCCTATGGTCAATGGATTCTAATAGAGTCACCATTTTTAAATGGCTTATATGAGATTGATCTATTACTCATACTTCTGCTGCCATTAATAACTGTTTGGAAAAATAGAATGTTAGATATGCCAAAACATAACAATGTTCCATTGCTTTTGGAAGATAATCATTCGGCATTCAATAAAGAAGACGTATTAAAGCGCAAGGCTCACGCTACTCATGTTGCAGACATTATTTGCAATTTAGAGAATGAAAATTCATTTGCAATTGGAATAGTTGCGCCATGGGGAAGTGGTAAAAGTATTTTTATTTCCTTCATTTTAGAAAGACTAAAGAAGGACAACATTATAACAGTAGAATTTAACCCATGGAAATATGATAGCAATAGAGAAGACTTGTTCTCCATGTTCTATAAAAATTTAATAAATACTCTGAGGAAATACGATCCTGAGCTATCAAATGTTTTAGACACTTATCTGACCAAGCTTAACAGCTTTATCGAAGGTGGTAATTATAAACTACTAGGAAACCTATTTAATTTTTTCGATTCAGACAAAAGCTATGATCAACTACATACTAGTATAAGCCAAAGCTTTGAAAAGCTTAATCGAAAAGTTGTCATAATAATTGATGATTTAGATAGGTTACACTTTGATGAAAGGGAGGTTGTTTTTAGAATAATTAGAAGTGCCTTCAATTTTAGGAATGTGGTCTTCATTGTGGCATACGATTTTGATAAAATTAAAATGGAAGAAGGCGACACAGGCCAAAAGCGTTTCACTGATAAAATATTCCAACTAGAGTATTATTTACACGACTATAAAAAGGACATACTGAAAGATAAATTTGAACAATTAGCAAGGGAATTACTCCCTAAAGACAGAAATGATAGAATACAAATAGCTCTTGCAGGCATTGCTAATACAGGAAAATTTACATTTAAGTCAAGCGTGTTTGAGCCTTTTGACAATCTAAGGGAGGTAGTTAGAGCAGTTAATGAGCTAAAACTAGCGCTGCACTTTATTTCGTTTGAAGATATCAATCTTGACCAATTAATCTCTTTGATAATTCTTAAAATTCGGTTTCCTGAGATTTACTTAGGTTTAAGAGGTAAGACGTTGATGCAACCTAAACCCGTGGGCGCATTGACGCCATGCGAAGAATGGCAGCTAGTTCCAGATGACAAAGTAACTAACGCAGTTATTAAAACGATGCTGCAACATGAAGTAGTTAAAATGTTAACTATAAACTTGTTTAAAAAAAACAATATCAACAATAGAGATTTCTGCAAATTTCATGGAGATAATTATCTCTTGTATTTTGGCTATACACTATTTTCGAAAATACGTCTGAAGGATTTTCGCATTGCCAAAACTAAAGGTGTCAATGCATTTATAGCATATCTCGATGGATTAAATCAGGAAGCAATCGGCGAGGTTTATGAAATAATTAACAATCAAGAAATTTTTGAGAACAAGGAGGAATTAGAGTTAAATCTAGCGGCTGCGATTCACATTAATAGAAAACTTCACCATAATTTTCATTATCTATTAGCCAAGAGAATTGTCCTATTGGAAGAAATTGCCCGAAATTATTATAAGGGCTTTGAGACAGATTACAATAATTTCTTAAAAACAATTCTTTATTACAATGCAGAATACCCTTACGTGGTAGAATCCACCATTTTGGAAATGTTTTTAAAAGAGTACTTATATGGAAATCCTGAAGATGGCTTAAAAGCTTTTAGCAGGATTGAACTTCAATCTATGTTATGCGATTTATTTAAAAAATATTGTTCGGATGAACAAACAAAGGGTATAACAGATGAGGCGTGGACATTATTTAGAAATACAAAAGAAAGCCTAGATCCGCATAACAACATTATATTAAGTACCTGTGCATTAGAAGAATTTAGACGTTTAATAACCCTTTATCCCCACGATTACTTATATCAATCAGTGGGATTACTTAGCCAATTTGATGATAACAATCATTATGGTTTTGATGCATTTATTAAACAATATTTTCCATCACCTAATGCCTTTAAAGACTATTTGCAGGATGTGATAGATGCGGGGGGTAAAGCTGAGGCATTAGCTAGGGTTATTTTTCCCTATGTTGAGGATTACTATCAATACAATCACTTCATCTCGGATAACGAAACCATGAAAAATTTTAAAATAATAAGAGAAGCTGTAATACACAAAAGGCCTTAGGAAAATAAGCCATAATTATTCTTTCAATTCCCCCGTACTCTGCGGAAGCTGTGCCTCCCGTGGCACTGAAGGTAAGAAGCTTCGCCTCATCGCGTAACATGAACAGTGCCGCCAAGAACTAGGCTCCCCAACCCCGCACAACCTCAACCACAAAACTGCACCTTCACCACCCGCATGTGGCACTCCTTCGTGAAAAACTGCGGAGTGCAAAGCAATCGCTTGCACCCTTCGACACGGCTCAGGATGACACGCTGGGCTTTGACAATGTTATACACAACCGCACCTTAACTACCCAATCATAAAGAGACCCCTCCGAAAAGGTCGGGGTGACAGATGTTATGTAGAAACAACTCGTAACCCGTAACTCGTAACCCGCAACAAATAATTATCTTCACACCCAATGAAAACCCTCCTCCTTTCATTGGCACTCATGCTGACCCTCACCACCCAAGCACAAACCCAAGAATGGTGGCGCAATGCCGCCGTGTACCAAATTTACCCGCGCTCGTACCAGGATAGCAACGGCGACGGCATCGGGGATTTGGAGGGGATAATCCAGCGGCTGGATTATATTAAGAGCATGGGGTTTACGGCTATTTGGGTGTCGCCGTTTTTTACGAGTCCGCAGGGGGATTTTGGGTACGACATCAGCAACTACCGCGATTGCGCGCCGGAGTACGGCACGCCGGCCACCATCGATAAACTGATTGCGGAGGTGCACCGGCGCGATATGCGCATCATCTTCGATATGGTGATGAACCACACCAGCAACCAGCACCCGTGGTTTGTGGAAGCGAGGAGCAGCAAGGATAACCCCAAGCGCGACTGGTATGTGTGGCGCGAGGGCAAGGGCAAACGGCCGGACAAAAACCCGCCCACCAACTGGAAGGCGATGATTGGCGGCCGCGGCTGGCAATATGATGCGCACACGCAGGAGTGGTATTGGGCTACGTTCCTGCCCTTCCAGCCCGACCTTAACTACCACAACCCCGAGGTGCGCCAAGCGATGCTGGACAATGTGCGGTACTGGCTGGATAAGGGCGTGGACGGCTTTAGGCTCGATATCTTCAACTCGCTGTACGAGGACGACCAGTTTCGCGACAACCCGTTCAGCTTTGCCATACTGCCCAACGAGAGCAACCCCAACGGCTTCTTCCAGCGCATGGAGCATACGGTAGATCACCCCGGCAGCTTTGCTTTTGCTAAAGAGCTGCGGGCCGTTCTGGACGAATACAACAACCCGCCCCGCTACTTGGTGGGCGAGGTGTTCGGCAAGCCCGAGGTGCTCAAGCAGTACATCGGCGAGCAGCGCGACGGTCTGCACACCGTGTTCCTGTTCGAAATGCTGGCGTTTAAGTTTGAGGCGAAGTACTTCCATAAGCTCATTGCCAAGCTGGAGGGGGAGTTCCCCTACCCTTTTACGCCCACGTGGGTGTTTAGCAACCACGACCGCAAGCGCAGCATCTCGCGCATCGGCAACGATGTGGCCAAGGCCAAGCTGCTGGCCATGCTGCAGCTTACCGTGCGCGGCGTGAGCTACACGTATATGGGCGAGGAAATAGGCATGGTGCAGGCGCGCATACCGCTCAAGCAGGCGCAAGATTCGCTGGCGCTGCGCTATAAGTGGTTGCCGCAGTTTATGGTAAACATGGCCAGCGAGAGCCTCAACCGCGACGAGTGCCGCACCCCCATGCAGTGGGACGGCACCGCCAACGCGGGCTTCACTACCGCCATCGCTACCCCTTGGCTGCCCGTAACCGAAGGCTACGAAACTACCAACGTAGCCACCCAAGAAGCCGACCCCACGAGCCTGTTGACCGTGTACCGCAGGCTGCTTCACCTCAAGCAAAGCCATCCGGCGTTCGCCAGCCCCGTTATGGAGTTGGTGCCTGAAGATTCTTTACCCAAAAACGTGCTGGGCTACTACCGCGGCGAGGGCGAGAACCGGGTGCTGGTGCTGCTCAACTTTAATAAGGATGCCGTGGATATGCCCATAATGGCTGAGCGCAAAGTATTGCTGATGCTTTCGCAGGCCAGTTGGGTCAATAGGTTGGAAGGGTATTCGGGGGTGGTGGTGGAGTGATTAGGGTGTTTCGTGCTTTTGTCTGAATCAGAATTACGCTTTGCGTGAGATAGTTTGCAGAATTTGTAAATTTTAGAATTCAAATGTGAAGTACAGACGTATAATGGTCTTCGACATACCAAATTCTCTAATTCTTAAATTCTGGTAATTCTGATTCTGACAGAAAAAATCTTACAACCTAGGGCACGGCACAGCCCTGTTGCCTGTGCTATTTGGGAAGAAGCCTGTGTGCACTACCGATATCTCGAAGCCGCCCACGGCGTTGCTGGCCTCGGTGAGCTTCGATAGGTTTACGTCGTAGTTCATCAGCACCTTCACCGATTTATAGCGGTAGCCCACCACGGGTATGATGGCATCCTTTACCCTGTAAGAGCTGCCGAAGTAAAGTGTGTGGTGGCTGGTGCGGCTGTTGGTAGGCACGCTGTAGCCCGCCAAAAGGTTGATAACGTGCTGCGATGCCCGCTTCTGGAACATATAGAAATAGCCAGGCTCAATGTGCCACTTTTTGCTAAACCGGATGCTACCCGTAGCCGTAACCGCAGGGCGCATGCCGAGGCGGTTGTTGTTGGCATCGGCATAGAAGGTTTCCTGTGGCTTGGTAAGGTGCATGAGGGCCGCGCCAACACTAAAGCGCATGTTTTTGCGAGGCGCCATGCTAAAATTCACCCCTGCCGACATGTCGAAATAGAGGGTGTTCCAATTAGCGTTTCCGGGTTCGCCGGTAGCTTCATCTAGATCAAAAAAGAGGTCGTTCCATTGGTTGTCGAAAAAGAGCGCATCGTAGTTGATGCGTTTCTGCACCAAGCCGCCATTCACCCCCAACGATAGGTAGTACTTGGCCTCCCTACCAATAACCTTATGGTAGGCCACCGAGCCATACACCTTGGTAATGGAAAGGTTGCCGTCGCCGGCAAAGTCTTGCAACATTACCAGCCCCGCGCCCATCCAATCTTTATTGGGCAGGCGGTTGTGGAACAGGGAGAAATCGCTATAAAGCGAGAAGGTGCGGTACGAGAAGCGCTTATCCTGCTGCCCCCAAGGCCATTGGTTTTTAAAGTTGCCCCCTACGCGGTAATCCTCAATAAAATTGCCCGTTTCGGCAGGGTTGATGGTGAGGGGGGTGGCGTAAAATTGCGAGAAGTGGAGGTCTTGCGCCCTGGCTACGATGGTGGCCAGCAGCAGTATGATGATGGTTGCTGTGTATTTCATGGCCTTATCTTAACAGGGTTACGTTACCTTTCCTAATGCCGGTGTCGGAACCGTCTAAGAAGCGGGCCTGTAAGGTATATATATACACCTCCATCTCTTGGCCTTTGTTCTTGTAAGTACCATCCCAGCCCACGTCCAAGCTGTTGGACTCGAACACCAGCTCGCCCCAGCGGTTGAACACCTTAAACTCCAACTCAGTAACACCATAGCCGCGCACATACAGCACATCGTTGCTGCCATCGCCATTGGGGCTGAAGGCATTGGGAACATCCACCACACCAATAAAGTATATTTCCAGCTCTTTGCAATAGGTATCGGTACACAGGTTTTGGTCGAGCACGGTTACGCAAGGCTCGTAGAAGCCAGTATCGCGATACTCATGGTAAGGGTTGCGCTGTGCTGAGGTATCGCCATCGCCAAACGTCCAGCTATAGAAACTCGGGGAGGTACTTTGGTTGTTGAACAGGATAGGGAAATACAACTGGAACGCACTACTATCGGTTTCGAAGAACGCAGTAGGCGGTGCATAAACGTTAAATGAGCCTTGGAACTTGGCGCTGTCGTTGCAAGTTTCGGGGTTGTAATTGGTGAGGTTTAGGGTAAACGAACCAATGGAATCGAAAACGAAGGTCGGGTTGATGTCCGTAGAATTCTGTCCGTCGCTGAGGCTCCAGTAGCTGGTGGCTACGTTTGCCCCCAAGTTCTGCACTTGATAAGAGTACGGTATACAGCCATTTGTAGGATCGAAGACCGCCGTAACGCGAGGCTCTAGAATGAAGGTTTCATTCAAGGTATCGGGTTGATTGCACACCTGCCTATTGGCCGCGGTGAAGGTCACCAAAAACGTATCTGCCACCGTGTATACATGTCTCGGAGATGGCAAGGTGCTAAAAGCACCGTCGCCAAAATCCCACGAGAATGTATTCGCGTTGGTGCTGGTATTGGTAAACTGCACCACCAGCGAATCGCAACTGCGGCTCAATATATTGTAGGTGAAGTCCACAAAAATACTGTCGTCAATAATCGTTACTGTTGTACGTGCGGTATCGGTACCGTTGCACGTTTGCGGATTGGTGGCCACTAAGGTCACGTTGAAAGTACCCGTGCTACCATACGTATATATGGGGCTGGGCTGGGTAGAGGTGTTGCCATCGCCAAAGTTCCAGGTATATGTGGTGTTGCCACTTACGCTAACTGTATTGTTTACAAAAAGCATAGGCTGGGTAAGGCAGGTAGTATCGGGCGTTGCAAGGGCCGCCAGCAACCTAGGCAATAGGGTAATGGTGAGCGTAGTGGTATCGCTATTGCTACAGAAGCCATTGTTCACTATTTGGGTAATGGTGTAGGTACCCGGTGCGGCGTATACATAACTGGGATTGGGCACGGTGGTAGAGTCGCCATTGCCAAAATAGTAGTACCTAAAAAGCCCACCACGGCTGGTATCTGTAATGCTGATGGTATAATCGCAACTATCCACAATCGTAAGAACAAACCCAGCAAAAACAGAGTCTCGTGGGGCGATGGAGATGTCCACCGAATCAGCCAATATTGGGTTACATGCCCCGGGGGAGGTAGCGGTAACGGTAACCGTAAACACCCCTGGGGATGTGTACAGGTGGTCAGGGTCGTCGCCCGGCAATATAGTGGTGGTTTGGCTTCCATTGCCAAATTGCCAAACCAATGTTTGCGCCAAGGGGCTGCTACTGTTGTTATCAAATGTTACAGTTAACGGGATACAACCCACGGTATCAGATGGGGTGAAATCGAAAATCTGCGTGGGTAAAAAGGTAATTGTATCGCTAATTATCGCCACCGATCGGCAAGCAGCAGGGTTTACCACCACCAAAAACACAATATAGGTTCCGGCAGAATCGTATACATGCGTGGGCGACGCAAGGTTTGAGCTATTGCCATCTCCAAAATTCCAATTGTAAGTAACCGTGCCGGGGCCGGTGGATACGGTATTATTTATAAACTCCACTTCGTAGGTGCCGCAATCGCTCAACACATTCATGGTAAAGGCAGGCGTAATGGAGTCGTCTCCTACCACTATGGTGGCATAAGCTGTATCAATTAAGGTTATACCGCTACAGGTGGTACTATCAAAGCCGATAAGCATGATCTGGTAGGTACCCGTATCCAAATAGGTAGTGGTTGGGTTTATCGCATACGAGGTATCGCCATTACCCAAATCCCAGAAATAGGCATTGGCGGTGCTGGTTATCCCTTCAAAAGCTACGGTATAGGGCACACAGCCAAACCCCGATGGACGCAGGTCAACTTCTATATCGATAGTAGCCAGTTCAAACTCGAATTTAATTACGCCCAAATTGCAGTTGCCGCCAGCCACGTTTTGTCCACTTCTAACAGCCCACGCGCCTGGTGTGGTGGGGAAAATATTGGTACCTCCGCAAGAAGCGCAAACTGCTTGGTAGATAATGCCATCCTCATCAAATCGGCTGGTGCCGCCATCCACATGCTCGCCATTGGGGCCATTACCCCCAAAAAAGGTAGCATATACTAGGCTATCGGCGTCTTTATTAAGCACCATAAAGTAAAAGTCGCTGCCATCGGTGGTAGCCTTGTAGGCGTCGGGCGTTACGGCCATTCCATTGGTAAACCCTAAGGTACCATCGCTACGGAAGGCATTATTTACCTCACCGCCCCAGCCGGAGATGTAAATGTTGTCGCAAATATCCACCAATAACGCGGTGGGTGATATATCTATGCCTGTCGAGCCAGAACCGAATACGGTTGAAAACTGTGTGGCACTAAGATTATTGTTGAGTTTGTGTATAAACTGCTTGCCGTTGGGGTTGGAATAAACACCTGCCGTAACGGGGTATGTGCCTAGCGTTTGTCCATAAACATAAATGTCTTCATTGGCATCCATTTCAATAAGGTACACCTGGTCGTAAGCATTGGTGCCAATGTAAGTACCCCTTAAAAATGCAGTACCGGCAGCATTAATCTTTAGCACGTACCCATCAACAGTTCCGCCCCGGTAGGTGGGGTTCAATCCGCCGGCCATACTAGGCATGTTGGTACTCTGAGTGCCACCACATAAGTATACATCATCGTTGGCGGCCACTTTCATGGAGTAGCCCGCATCATCGTTAGTGCCACCAATGTAAGTTGAAATCAAAAGCGTTTGTAGGTTGGGCGTGTACTTCAGTAGGCATGCATCTTGCCCGCCCCTATTAGTGCTTTGAGGGGCATTGGGCGTAACCGGGAAGTTGTTGGATTGTGTGCTAGATGCCACAAAAATGAAATCGTTATCATCCACTATTATCTCTCCACGGGCTTGGTCGGCATAGTTGTTTACTAGTGTTACAGCAGTGTTCAGGCCATCGTTTCCCGTACCGCCAGCATAGGTAGAGCCGGTAAGCGAAGAACCATCAGCACTAAATTTACTGATGTAAATATCGGTCCCCTGATCGAACTCAATTACGTAGGTGTTGATGTAAAAGGTACCCCCACGGAATACATTTTGCACAGGGCTTACCAGCGGGAAGTTGTTGGAGCCAGTAGCACCGTACACCAGCAATTCGTTTTGGCTGTTCACCACCAAGCTATGGGGAGCTTCATTGCCAGCCCCACCTAGGTAAGTAGAGAACAGCAGGCTGCTACCATCGGCAGTGAATTTGGAAATACCAATGTCACAGGGGAAAGAGCCGCCACTGCTGCCAGGGTTGCCGCCCGCAAAAAAGGTTTGGTAAGCGCCCGTGGTTACCGGGTAGCCCAACCCACGGAAAACTACGCCACCAGCATACAGGTTTTCGGCTTGGTCGTAAGTAGCAGTGTAGCCCCAGTTGTCGGTAGTGGCGCCAGTATAGGAGGAAAATACCAGTGTAGGGTCAATCACCAACGGGTAGTTGGGGTCATAGCCATTAGGCAGGTCAAAGCTTACTTCATTGCGCTGCAACACGAATTTACAAGCAACTTTGCGCTGCTGCCCGTCAATCATTTGATAGGCATAAGGGGCGGTTTCATAAATATGGGTTACACTGGTTTCGTAGTGCAGTTGTCCATCTTTCAGGTACAGGTCGTCCACCCCTTCAAACTGCAATACAATTTGCTTAGGGTCAGCATTTGGTTGTATGATGAAGTCGTACTTCAGCGCCTGCCCGTGGCCGTTTATCTGCATATCAATGCCGGGGTAAAGCTCAGTATAGTTCACGCCATTATATACGCTTACCTTGCTGGCCCATTTGTTAGGGTCGCTGCCGATGTAGTAGTTTTCATAGTGGCCAAATGGAGAAGTACCTGCAGTACCCGCATCAGGATTGGCTCCTTTGAATCGAATACGGAACGCATGGCTATCAAAGTAAATTGACTCGCGGCGCATAAGCTTATCGTAAACCTCTTGGCCGTGCTCATGCGGATGGGCTAAGGTTTCTTCTAATTGGTGCGGATCGACAAAAGCAAAGGTAAAGGCATTGTTTTCAAGGAAGAGCTTACCGTTATTAAACCTCAGTTCGTACAAAATATGGTCATCCCACTGGCCCTTGTTTTCAGAAAATGAGGCAGCCCTACCGCCATCGGGGTCAGGCGGTTCGGGTGATCCGTGCTGGTGCTGGGCCCACACCGCGGTCACGATTAACAATAGGCAAATTGTCGGAATGCAGCGCCTGAGAGCACTTAAGTTCATCATTGTTGTTTCAGCCCCTTTAGCCGTTTAGTTTTTGAAATTAGCCTTTAATATACCGCTTTTTGGTAATTATTTTGAGTAGTACGGGTATTTATTTTTGTGCATTACCCTTTGGTTGGGCAAGGTTCGGCAGGGCTTCCAACAACTTATAACCCACTACTCGCTTAAAGGCTTCATCTCGTTCGAACAGAATCAGCCAATGATATTTTTTATCAATCACATAAAAATGGCTGTCTTCCACAAGGTCTACCAAAGCTATCAATGCCTTCAATGAGCAATCGAACACAAAATGTTTGTTGGAGGCCACTTTGCCGGTAAGCACCAAGTAGTAATGCCCGCTTTTCGGTAATACCGTTTTCCAATCAGTTAAATCATTGCTTTGCTGCGTAACCAAATTGGTGTTAAGGTGTAGTAGCCAATTGGCAAAATGATCTTTGGCGTTTTCCTTGATAATGAAATTGGCTTCTATCTTTTTCATGATTTTCGGCCAATCGGTATAGGGCGTGCGCAGTTCATGATCGCTTAAATCGTATCGCTTTCTTACCTCGTAAACTTTATCTTGCCAGTACATAATGGCGAAGGTAAACTTTTAGAAATTGGAATTGATATACCGATACATTGTATCGTCTACTTCACTTATCGCACTTACTTTTTTATAACTTTACCCAGCACACAACCCTCCACCATGTCGCAGCCCGAGCACAAGCCCTATATACCTGCCAGTACCATTTTGCCGGAGATAACCGTAAAGGCTATCATTTTAGCTATTATCCTATCGGCCATATTGGGCGCGGCCAATGCCTACATGGGCTTGTTTTTGGGAATGACGGTTTCGGCATCCATCCCTGCTGCGGTAATGTCGATGGCAATTCTAAGGCTGTTCCGCACTTCCAACATCTTGGAAAACAACGGTGTGCAAACGGCCGCTTCTTCAGGCGAGGCGCTTGCGGCAGGGGTGATATTTACGCTTCCTGCGTTGGTACTGATGCAATATTGGACGGAATTCAACTACTTGGAAACTACCCTGATTGCTGGTTGCGGCGGGGTGCTGGGCGTATTTTTTACCATCCCGCTCAGGAATGCGCTGATTGTAAAGGAAAAGTTGATGTTCCCCGAAGGATTGGCCACGGCAGAAGTACTGAAGGCAGGTACTGAAGGCGGCAGCTTTATGAAGTATTTGATAATAGGCAGTGGTTTGGGGGGCATTATCAAGCTAGTGATTGAAGGGTTTAAACTGTGGCCGGGGCAATTTGAGGCGGCGGCCTTGGTGAAGGGTAAAGGTTTTTTATACTTCGGCACTTACCTTACCCCAGCGGTAATGGCGGTAGGCTACATTGTCGGTCTCAATATTTCGCTGCTGGTTATCTTGGGCGGTGCCATTACTTGGTATATTGGCATCCCGGCGCACATGGCCATTAATGGCGTACCCGAAGGAACGGCCCTGATGGACCATGCAGGCTATCTCTACAAATATCAGATTCGTTACCTAGGTGTGGGTGCTATGATAGTGGGCGGCTTGTGGGCCATCATCAGCATCCGCAAATCGTTGTTGTCGGCGGTTAAGGAAGGTATTAGCGCTTTCAAGAAAGGCAAAGACCACAACGCCACCATCCTGCGCACGGAGTACGACATGCCGATACAGTGGATACTAATTGGCATTGGGGTGTTGATTGTACCTATTTTTATTATCTACTGGAGGCAAATAGAGATGCTGGAAATCAGCATTTTCATGACCATCCTTATGGTTATTGCTGGGTTTGTGTTCTCGGCTGTAGCTGGCTATATGGCTGGCTTGGTGGGTAGTAGCAACAACCCCATTTCGGGCGTTACCATTGCTACCATCCTTTCGTGTGCGCTCATTTTGGCGGTGCTTTTGGGCACAGATTCGCCAGTGGGTGCGGCTTCGGCCATTATGATTGGTGCCGTGGTGTGTTGTGCTGCCGCCATTGCCGGCGATAATATGCAAGACCTTAAATCGGGCTACGAACTGGGCGCGACACCCAAGTACCAGCAGTACATGCAGATAATAGGCGTGGTAACGGCAGCGTTGGTAATGGCTCCTGTACTCAATTTATTGAATAAAGCCTACACTATAGGGTCAGAAGACTTATCGGCCCCACAGGCAACTTTGATGATGAGCGTAGCCGAAGGCGTGTTCGGCGGCGAGCTGCCATGGGATTATATTTATGGTGGCATGGCCATTGGCGCGGTTATCATCATCATCGACCAGATTTTGGCGCGCCGTGGCAGCAATTTCCGTATGCCGGTGCTTGCCGTGGCCGTAGGCATGTACCTGCCCATGTATTTGGATACCGCCATTTTCTTTGGTGGGGTAATTGCTTGGTTGGTGGATAGGTATTTCAAAAAGCAGCACAAAACGGCGCAAGTAGCCGCAGAACGCGAAGTAAATATTTTGGATCTTCCAAATGCCGGTATAGACCTGGAAATGCGCAAAGGTAATGCTGAGAAAGCTGGGCTATTATTCGCCTCTGGCTTGATTACGGGCGAAGCCTTGGTAGGTGTAGCTATGGCCTTCCCAATATGGTACTATGAAGATGACAATGTAATGCGCCTCATCGAAAACCCACTACCCGATTGGATTGGATTTGGGGTGTTTTTAGGTTGTTGCGCAGGGTTGTATTATGCGGTGGTGAAGGCGAGATGATAGTATCAAGACACAAGTATCAAGTATCAAGACTTGTTTCAAAAAAGAGAAGGCATCCTATACAAAAAGCACATTATTGTGTCCAAAAATGTACGTCATTGCGAAGGCCTACTTGATTTTGCGGTATGTGATGCACTCCGATGGCCTGAAGCAATCCCCCTACGAGGCTGGAGAAATTCCATAACTTAGGCATTCATACATATTACATAATTGGCTTCATTGGTTTGAGAATATCATTCTCCGTGGCAGGGGATTGCTTCAACCCATGTAAACTCCTAAGTAATTGGAGCACCAAGTAGGGTTTCGCAATGACGTTCATTTGAGGAATTCTTTAAAAGGAAATAATCCCAAAAAACTAAACTCTAAACCCAGTATTTTGGTTGTAGGTAACATTGAAGCAGGTCTTGTGTCTTGCGTCTAATATCTTGTGTCTCAATTTTCGCCAATGCTCGGTTACCGTTTCTCCAAATTTGACCCCAACGCTCAGGACCAAACTCCTTTCGACAAGCTATTTAAGATTTTTAAAGAGCTGCTTACTTATACTAGCGGCGATGTGGCGGAGGCTATTAGTTGGCTTAATGAACTAGACAAAGAGTATAAGCTTACCGACGATAAATATGGCGTAGGCGACTTTATTGAAGACCTAAAAAAACGCGGTTACTTAAAAGAAGATGAACCGGGTGGAAATCTCGCCATTACCCCAAAAACCGAACAAGCCATTCGCCAGAATGCACTAGAGGAGATTTTTGGCAAGCTGAAGAAGGGGAAGCGCGGCAGCCACAAAACTCCGTTTAGCGGGCAAGGCGATGAGCCCGGTAGCGACCACCGCCCTTTTGAGTTTGGCGATGCGCTAGAGAACATCAGCCTTACTGAAAGCATGCGCAATGCGCAGATAAACCACGGTATCGGAGAGTTTAAGCTTACCCACGACGACCTGGAAGTGGTGGAAACGGAATACAACACCAACACTAGCACGGTGCTGATGATTGATATTTCGCACAGTATGATACTGTATGGCGAAGACCGCATTACCCCTGCCAAAAAAGTAGCCATGGCATTGGCGGAGTTGATTACCACCCGCTACCCGAAGGACACGCTGGATATTATCGTTTTCGGGAATGATGCTTGGCAAATCGAGATTAAAGACCTCCCCTATTTACAAGTGGGCCCGTTCCACACGAATACTATTGCTGGGCTTGAACTAGCCATGGACCTGCTGCGCCGCCGCAAAAATGCCAACAAGCAAATAATGATGGTAACCGATGGTAAGCCTACTTGCATGATTGAAAACGGCGAGTACTATAAAAACAGTTTTGGGCTGGATAGGCGCATCATCAACAAAACGCTTACCCTGGCCAAAGCTGCCCGCAGGTTGCGCATCCCCATCACCACTTTTATGATTGCCACCGACCCATATCTAAAAGCATTCGTAGAAGAGTTTACAGAAGTAAACCACGGCAAAGCATTTTACACCGGCCTTAAAGGCTTGGGAGAGTTGCTGTTTGAGGATTTTGAGCGGAATAGAAGGAAGCGGATGTAATTTTTTGTAAAAAGCACATAACGTCCGTCATTGCGAGAAATGAAGCCCTGTCTTTCACAGGGCGAAATGACGAAGCAATCCCATGCGTTAGGTAATGAATTCTCAATAAACGCTAAATTAATCGTATTTAAGTTCTTAGCTTCGCGGTATATCCCACACCATGCTCCGTGGGATGGGATTGCTTCGTCATTTCACTACGCGAAAAGCTACGTTTCATTCCTCGCAATGACGTACATTTTGAACCGCAACTTGCAACCAATAACCAATAACCAATAACCAATCTCCTACTTCGCCGCAGCATGCCTTTCATCAATCCGGTGTTGGATGTCTTCTAGGCGGCCTTTAGGGATGGAATCGATAAGGCCTTGGGTGTAGGCCTGTTTAGGGTGGTTGTATATTTCGTCGGCAGCGCCCATTTCCTCAATCTTGCCCTTGTTCATTACCACCATGCGGTCCGACATGAATTTCACTACCGAAAGGTCATGCGAAATGAAGATGTAAGTAAATTTAAACTCTTCGCGCAGTTGTATCAACAAGTTGAGCACCTGCGCCTGCACCGATACATCCAAAGCCGATACCGACTCATCACAAATGATAAAGCTAGGGTTTAAGGCCAAGGCACGGGCAATACAGATACGCTGGCGCTGGCCACCGCTAAACTCGTGCGGGTAGCGGTTGAAGTGCGCACCGGGTAGGTTCACCTTTTCCAATAGATTGATTACCCGCTCTTTGCGCTCCTTATCGTTGTTGTACAGGCCGTGTACCTGCATAGGCTCCATAATGGCACCGCCGATGGTCATGCGGGGGTTCAGGGAGCTGTAAGGGTCTTGGAAGATGATTTGCATCTCCTCGCGCAGTTCCTTCATATCCTTGTCGCCAAGGTTCAGCACGTTGCGGCCTTTGTAAATAATTTCGCCACTGGTAACCGGTGCCAAGCGCAGAATGCTGCGGCCGGTGGTAGTTTTACCACAACCCGATTCGCCAACTAGGCCTAGGGTTTCGCCCGGGTATACGTCAAATGAGATATCATCTACCGCTTTTACATACTCCAGCGTTTTGCCAAAGAAGTTCTTTTTACCCGGGAACCACGTGCAAAGGTTCTTCACTTGCAATAGCGGCTCCTGTTTCTTAAGGTTTTCCAAGCGCTGGGCGTGTGCCTCGTCGCTTACGGTTACCTTGGCAATTACCTCTTGTATATTGCTTTGCAACTCCACCAAGTTGCCTTGCTCATCGCGGCCCATAAAGTCGGTAATGGTAGGCAGCTTGCTGTAGCGTTTTTCTAGTGGCGGGCGGCAAGCCAATAGACCTTTGGTGTAAGGGTGCAGGGGATTGCTAAAAATATCCATTATCGGCCCCTGCTCCACAATGTCGCCCTTGTACATTACTATTACGCGGTCGGCAATCTCGGCTATTACCCCAAGATCGTGCGTAATAAAGATGATGGAGGTTTCAATCTGGTCGCGCAGGTCGCGCATCAGTTGTAGTATCGTGTCTTGCACGGTTACGTCCAAGGCAGTGGTAGGCTCATCGGCAATCAAAATGCCGGGGTTGCAGCTCATGGCCATGGCTATCATCACGCGCTGCTTCTGTCCGCCCGAAATTTGGTGTGGGTAGGCATCCAATATACGCTGTGGGTTGGGCAGTTGCACTTTGGCAAACAGCTCCAACGTCATTTGGCGTGCTTCGGTCTTGCTCTTCTTTTGGTGGAGGATGATGGCCTCCATTACTTGGTCTCCGCAGGTATATACGGGGTTAAGTGAGGTCATCGGCTCTTGGAAAATCATCGAAATTTCGTTACCACGAAACTCGCGCATCTCCTTCTCAGATAGGGCTACCAAATCAATGGGGCCTTTCTCTTTGTGGTGGTAGATAATTTGCCCACCGGCAATGCGGCCAGGAGGGTTGGGTATCAATCGCATAATGGATAGCGAGGTAACCGATTTGCCCGAACCCGATTCGCCCACAATACCGATGGTCTCGCCACGGTTGAGGGTAAAGCTGATTTTGTTTACCGCTTTCACGATGCCGTCATCCGTGCGGAATTCGGTCACCAAGTCCTTCACTTCCAATAATACCTTGCTATCTGCCATGCTTATGTCTCTCCAGAGTTATAAAGTTCGGGGTTGGCGAATGACTGCCACCCTTCATTAACCCGTAAAAATAGGTTTTTCGGTTGGAAAATTGGAAGGTTTGAGAATTTGAAAATGTAGGATTATTCGCGAATGGTTTATTGCGCAAAAAATGCCACGACCCAACGAGCCGTGGCTATAATTCTTCATTTAGAATGTAATAACCAATTAACCAATAACCAGTCAACTAATAATCAATAACCCAATATCTTCAACATTGCCCCCGGCTCCTGCTCTTCGCTGAAGATTTGCTTGGTGAGGTTACCTTCTTCGTCGCGGTTTATTAATAGCATTTTCGGTGCTGGTATCAGACAGTGCTTGGTACCGCCGTAGCCGCTAATACTCTCTTGGTAAGCACCAGTGTGGAAGAAACCAAAATAAAGGGGCTCATTATCATCAATGACAGGCAAAAACACCTGGTGCTGGTGCGTTTCGCTATTGTAGTAGTCGCCAATATCACAGCTTAGGCCACCGATGTTCACTTTTTGATATTCCTTCTCCCATTTGTTTACTGGCAGCAGGATAAAACGCTGGTTCATACCCCAAATATCGGGCAGGGTAGTCATCAAGCTACCATCAATCATGTACCAATCCTCAATGTCGTTTTGGCGCTTTTCGGCCAGTACACTGAATATGGTGGCGCCGCTCTCGCCCACGGTAAAGGTGCCAAACTCGGTAAAGATATCCGGCACGGGTATGCCCTTCTCGTCGCAAGTGGCTTTAATGGCTTTCACCACCTCACCCAGCATGTACTCATAGTTGTAGTCACTATGCAGGCCTAGGCGAATAGGCAACCCGCCGCCAATGTTGATGTACTCCAGCTCGGGGCAAATCTTCTTCAAGTTGGTATACACACGTATGGCCTTGTTCAGCTCGCTCCAGTAATAGGTACTATCCTTAATACCGGTATTGATGAAGAAGTGGAGCATTTTCAGCTCGAACTTCGGGTTGTCCTTAATATTCTCGATGTAGAACTCCAGTATATCGTTGTAGCGTATGCCCAAGCGCGAGGTATAGAACTGGTAGTTGGGCTCCTCATCGGCAGCAATGCGGATGCCGATTTTCATCTTGCCCTCTAGGTGCTGCTGGTAGTAATTTACCTCAGGCTTATTGTCTAGTATGGGGATAATGTTATTGAAACCGTTTTGGTGCAGGCGCAGTATGTTGGCCTTGTACTCATCGGTCTTAAAGCCGTTGCAAATGATAAATTGGCTGGTATTAATCTTGCCCTTGGCGGTAAGGTTCTCAACCAAGTTGATATCGAAAGCCGAAGAGGTCTCGATATGGATGTCGTTCTTCAATGCCTCTTCAACTACAAACGA
Organism: Sphingobacteriales bacterium; assembly: GCA_027483645.1. GTDB lineage: Bacteria > Bacteroidota > Bacteroidia > Chitinophagales > CAIOSU01 > CAIOSU01. The sequence continues at coordinate 429,903 of JAIXUD010000022.1, read as the reverse complement.
GAAGTGCGATGCCTTGGTGCAATATGAGTAATGATATTTGCCCTCGTAGTTGTTGGCCTTGATGGCCTCGTTGAAAATGCGCTTAGCCTTCTGTATTTGGCTGCTTATTTTGGGTAGGTAGCTTATCCTAAGTGGAGTGCCGTATTCCTTTACCAGCTCCATTAACGGGACGCCGTTAAAATCCAACAATCCGTTATTTACGTCGAAACCTTCCTGGGGGAAATAAAAGGTCTGTTCGATAAGGTCAATATATCTATTCTTCATTAGGCCTAGGGCAATGGGGTTTTGATTGTAAAAATGTAAAAGTAAAGGTACGGTTATTTGTGGATTGAAATAGACCGTGGACGGTGGACCATGATTGCTGCAAAATAGACCGCTGAAGACAAACAACAAATAAAGGTGGAATATGTAATTGGACTAGAAACCATAGACCAAGACTTAACAAACACATAATAATTCCGTGTTTTTCCGTGCATTTTTCCTTGTTCTTCATGGTTATAACAAACTACAGCCCAATACTATCACAAAATTGGTAACTTTGTATGGTAAGCCTATATGGAAATAATCATAATAATCCTGTTAATTGTCATCAATGGCGTTTTCGCCATGGCTGAGATTGCCTTAGTATCTTCCCGAAAATCGAAACTGGAACAGATGGCCGCCAAAGGTAGCACCGGCGCTATGACTGCGCTAGAGCTCATCAAAGACCCTGAAGATTTTCTCTCCACCGTACAAATCGGCATTACCCTTATCGGCATCTTTGCGGGTGCCTATGGTGGCACTGCCCTGGCCGACGACCTTACGCCTGTATTGGCCCGTATTGCGTGGTTGGAGCCTTATGCCCCGCAAGTAGCGTTTGGTTTAATAGTTACCATAATCACGTATTTATCTTTAGTGGTAGGCGAGCTGGTGCCGAAGACCATTGCTATGACGTATGCTGAGAGCATCACCATAGTAATGGCGCCGATAATGAAGGTCATTTCTAAAATCACTTACCCATTTGTAGTATTATTAAGCCTTTCTACCAAACTGTTGCTAAAGGTGCTGTTTATTAAAGAGCGTGGTGAGGACTCGGTTTCGGAAGAAGAATTGAAGTACATGATTGCTCAAGGCTCCGAAAGCGGCGTGCTGGAGCAAAAGGAGAGCGACATAATGAGCAGCGTTTTCAGTATGGCAGACAAGAGCGCCTACAGCGTAATGATACACCGCAAAGATGTGGTGTGGCTGAACGCCGCCCTGCCCAACGATGAAAATATACAAATGGTGCTGAACTCGTCGTACAGCAAGTTCCCGCTTTGTAATGGCAGCTTGGAAAACGTGATAGGTACCATAGCCGTGAAGGATATCTTGCAATGGATGATAACCAGCAGCGATGCCCCGCTATCAGACTTTGCCACCGAGCCCATCTTCATACATGAGAGCACTTCCGCGCTGAGCATTATCGATATCTTCAAGGTGCGCCGCTCTTATGTGGGCTACGTAACCAATGAATATGGTATTGTAGAAGGAATAGTAACCCTGCACGACTTAATTGAGCACCTAGTGGGCGACCTGCCGGAGATTGGTGAAGAGGCCGAAATAATTGAGCGCGAAGATGGCTCATGGCTGATTGATGGTAGCACCAAGGTACACGATGTGTTTGAACTGCTGGATATTGAAGAAATGCCTGGCTATGAAGACGAGGAATACACCACCATGGGTGGTTTCGTAATGTATTACCTCAAGCGCATCCCCAAGGCTGGCGAACACTTTACGGTAAAACGCTACCGCTTCGAAATAGTTGATACCGATCAAGCACGCATCGATAAGGTGCTGGTGAGGAGGGAAGAGGAAGCGTAAGTTTTGGACGATGGACGATGGACCAAGGACCATAAACGCAATATTGACCATGACTTGCTGCAAATTAACATGCCGACAGCAGACGACAGACTATCAAGTTGTTTCGTCGCTTTTATACAAACTTTGTGCGGGTGTTAGCCACCCCATTTTCGCTTAGGGCAGGCAAGAATGCGACGAAAGCCCGCATTAGGTGCTTAGTGTCCTATATGCCTTTTCTGAGTGTACTCAGTGGTTTTATTTTTTTATTTTAGCTAGTGTTGGATCTCTATATTGTGATAACCAGTATTGAGTTTACCTGCTCTCTCTTCCCTTCCCAATATATCCCCATTAACATAAAAAAGCCCGGCTGCAATCCTGCAACCGGGCTTTTAAATTAGTTAAGGTTATCGATTAATATACCGCCAAACGGGTAAAGTTAACCGCATCGCCATTGCTCATGCGCAAGATGTAAACTCCATCGGTAACAGTGCTCAAATCCAAAGGATACTGTTGCAATTGTCCGTTAACGGTTTCGCTCATCACTTCGCGGCCAGCCATATCCAAAACGGTAATGTTGAAAGTACCACTGAAATTACCAGTAGTAATAAAGAACATACCGGTTGATGGGTTAGGGTTAACCTTGATGGTTAAGTTGCTATTAATATTGGCAATACCTACAATGGTAACAACGGTTACGGTAGACTCATTGCTACAGCCGTTTGCATCAGTGATAACCACTTTGTAGTTACCGCTTACAGTTGGGGTGAAGCTCTGTCCGTTAGCGTTATTAATAGGGCTGCCATTCAAGTACCACTGGTAGCCAACTGCCGTGCTAGAGGTAAGCACGTTGTTGGTGTTGGTGATGGTAGGTACTGCTGGAGGATTGGCAGCGGTTACCACTACTGGTGCGCTTACAGCGGTACAGTTATTTGCGTTGGTAACGGTTACTGTGTAAGAACCAGCCAAGGTAGGGCTAATGTTCTGTGAAGTATTACCGTTGCTCCAAGCATAGGTAAGGCCAGCAGGCGCACTTAGCGTGGTAGAGGTGCCATTGCAAATAACAACTGGGCCCGGAGGGGTTACCACCGCGCTAGGTGCGGCATTTTGGTTAACCGCAATACTAGAAGTAGCAGTACATGTACCACCAGCTGATACAGTTACACTGTAGTTGCCTGCCAAAGTAACAGTAATTGACTCTGTGGTTGCACTATTGCTCCAAGCATAGCTGTAGCCAGCAGGTGCGCTCAATGTAACGCTGCTGCCTGGGCAAATGGTAGTAGAACCTGATGGGGTAATGGTGGCACTAGGGGTGCTTACCACGTTTACCACTTGCGATGCGGTGTTGCTACAGGTATTAGCACTAGTTACAGTTACTTCGTAAGTACCTGGTTGCGTAGCAACAATGCTAGACTGGGTAGAGCCATTGCTCCACAAATAAGAAGTGCCAGAACTTGCCGTTAAGGTTACGCTTCCACCGGTGCAGAAAGTGGTAGGGCCGCTTGCCGAAATTGTAACGTTTGGCAGGTTGTTTACCGTAACAGGTATGCTGCTGGTAGCGGTGCACGAAGCACCGGCAGATACGGTAAGGCTATAAGTACCGCTTTGGGTAACTTGTACAGTTTGGCTTGTTGCATTGCCAGTATTGGCACTCCAAGTGTAGACGTAACCAGCAGGGCCGGTCAAGCTAAGGCTACCACCAGCGCAGAAGGTAGTAGGGCCACCTGGGGTAATGGTAGCTGTAGGTGAAGATACCACGCTTACGCTTACGCTATTAGTAGCGCTACAAGTACCGTTGCTTACGGTTACACTATAAGTACCTGCAACGGTAGCGGTTACCTGTTGGTTGGTTGAGTTGCCTGCATTGGCACTCCAAGTATAGGTAAGGCCAGCAGGTGCGCTCAAGTTTACGCTTCCACCAATGCAGAAGGTAGTTGCCCCACTTGGCGTAATGGTAGCACTTGGGGTAGGGTTCACGTTCACTACTTGGCTACTGGTAGCAGTACAGCCGTTGTTGGTTACCGTTACACTGTAGGTACCGCCAGTAGTAGCAGTAATCTGCTGTGTAGTGGCATTATTGGCATTGCTGCTCCATAGGTAGGTAAAGCCCGCAGGTGCGCTCAAGTTTACGCTTCCACCTTGGCAGAATGTAGTAGTGCTGCCTGGGGTAATGGTGGCACTTGGTATTGGGTTAGCAGTTACTGTAATGCTGTTGGTTGCAGTGCAACCAACACCGGCAGATACGGTTACGCTGTAAGTGCCGCTTGCAGTGGCTGTTACAGTTTGGGTAGTAGCACTACCGGCATTAGCACTCCACTGGTAGGTGTAGCCAGCAGGTGCGCTAAGGCTTACACTGCCGCCAGCACAAAAAGTGGTAGAGCCTGCTGGTGTAATAGTAGCCGATGGATTGCCTACGGTTACGTTTACGCTGCTAGTAGCGGTACAACCGTTTTGGGTAGTGGTTACGCTATAAGTACCAGCGGCTGTAACGTTAACAGTTTGGGAGGTAGCATTGTTGGCATTAGCACTCCACTGGTAAGTAAGGCCCGCCGGTGCGCTAAGCGTAGTATTACCGCCTACACAGATGGTAGTGTTGCCAGAAATAGCGGCCGAAGGCGCTGTACCGGCCGTTACGTTTACACTGCTAGTAGCAGTACAGCCATTTTGGGTAGTAGTTACGCTGTAAGTGCCAGCGCTGGTTACAGTTACCTGTTGGCTGGTTGAATTGTTGGCATTGCTACTCCATAGGTAAGAAAGGCCTGCTGGGGCGCTAAGCGTGGTGCTGTTGCCAGGGCAGAATGACGTGTTGCCAGTTATAGTCGCAGAAGGTGGTGCGTTAACCGTTACTACCACCGAGCCTGTAGCAGTGGCACCGCCAGTAGCAGTTACTGTTACCGTATAAGTCGTAGTAGCAGTTGGGCTCACGGTTGGGTTAGCAACAGCAGTTGGGGCAGTAGCGCCGCCACTTGCCGACCATGCATAAGTATAAGGAGATGTGCCACCGGCAGCACCTGCGCTTAGCGCAGTGCTGTTGCCACGGCAAATGGTTGGGTTGGTGGCGGTAGGGGTTGCAGTCAATGGCGCAGTTACGTTACAGTTAGCGGTAAGGCCAGCCGAGCCAGCTGCTACCGTAGGACAGTTAGTGGCGCCATTGGCAATAACACGTAGGAAGTACTCATAGTTGCCCACGCCTAAAGTAGTAATTTCAGAGCTGGGGAAAAGGTTACCAGATACGTTTGCGGTTACATAGTTGAGCAGCTTGTATGCACCTACTGGGGAAGTAGTAGTACCGCTAAAAGTGATACAACCCGTTGAACCACCGTTGTATGTACCATTAGGTCGGTCCAAGGTAAAGGTAATACCGCAAGGAAGGTTGCGAATACTATCTATCCTAACACTGGTAACCGGTAAACCAAATACCGTTGCTGGTACTTCGAATGTTAGCTGTGCAGTATAAGGAGTTGATTGATTAATACAAGTAAATGAGTTATAAGCAGGGCGGTACTCGCCTACGCCTGTAGCAGCGCTCGGGCAAGCAGTAGAAGCTTGGGTATCAAAAGTAACCACGGCGCCAATACCTACGTTACCGAAAAAGTAGTTTTGGCAGCCAGCTGTGGTACCAACGGTTAGTGGGGTAATACCACGGAAATCTTGGGCACTGCCCAACCAAAGGTTAAGCCAACGGGCCGAGTTGTTAGGAATAACCGGAGGGGCTGCACCCGAAGTTGTACCACAAGGGAAACGGTTGAAGTCGATAATCTCAAAAATATCTTGCTTTGGGCCAGCATAGTCGACTTTTATTACAAAGCCTTTTCCTTGAGGTATGGTAATGGGTGTGGTAAGTGTCACCCCAATAGCATCATACGGTAATGTCGAGGTCAAAGAAGTGTTGGTAACAAACGTATCCCTATATAGAATAGTGTTAGTTGGTGTAAAGTTGGCATTATTACCAGTACCGGCAGCATAAGTTAAGCCAGTGACTGTGGCTGCTGATTCATACACGGTAATAAATAGCGAGTCATTAAGGCCGCTCACATTGGTATGGTTGCAATAGATAAAAAACTCATCCAAGGTCAAGCTAGTAAATGTCGACTTGCTGTATGATACGTCATTATCAGTATCTACAATACTATCAAATTTTACAGATGCCCAACGAATGGAAAAGTTATCCGCAGTATCGGCAGTGCTTACTGGCGGAACGTTCATTACAAAGTTTCTGTTTAAAAACCAACCGGTATAAAATACGGTGCCAGGGAAACGTACATCCTCTAGTACAGAGTAGTCAATCGTTATGGTTGACGGAGCCCTTGAGCCACCAAGGCTAGATTGGTAAACAAAATTAGGGGGTACTGGGTGCAATCGGTTCTGAACCGCTGCTTGTGCTGATGCCGGTACTTGACCCGTTTGGGCCCATGCACCAAAACATGCACAACAAAGTAGTGCTAAAAGGTAGACCTTTTTCATAAAAGTGGTTTTTGGTTGTTTTATTGGTTATAGGTGTATCTTTGGGAAAGGCTTGTTTTATTAATTGTTGAAAGTCAAAAGCATAGCCTACCAAAAGGGACTGCAAATATAATAAGAGAAATTTTAATTTAGAGCCGAATTGAACCGATATAAAAAAATAAATTTTCGCGATAAATTACATTTCGGCCAATCAATTGGTCCGGCTAAAATGGCCAATGCATTAAAGGTATTTAGCTCTTATCAATACGCTAAAACCACTGGCAAGCCCTTGCAATGGGGCCTGCCTTTTAACATTTCCATAGAGCCTACTACTGCTTGCAACCTGCGCTGTCCCGAGTGCCCCAGCGGCTTGCGTAGCTTTACCCGCGATACTGGCATGATGAAAAATGGCCTGTATGGTAACATTCTTGACCAGTTGCAGGACACGCTGGTTTACCTCTATTTTTATTTCCAAGGGGAGCCTTACCTCAATCCGAGTTTTTTGGACATGGCCCAAACGGCCTCTTTGAGGGGTATTTATACTGTTACCAGTACCAATGGCCATTTCCTGGATGACGAGCGCGCTCGCCAAACGGTGGAAAGCGGCCTCAGCCGTATTATCATTTCCATAGATGGCACTACGCAAGAAACCTATGAAAGCTACCGCAAAGAAGGCAACCTTGAGAAGGTACTTGATGGCGCGCGCAACTTGGTGAAATGGAAGAAGCAACTGAAATCGGCAACGCCGCACATTATTTTCCAGTTTTTGGTGGTTAAACCCAATGAGCATCAAATACCAGAAGTATACAAACTAGCCCAAGAAATAGGCGTGGATGAGGTAACCCTCAAAACCGCGCAGATATACGATTTTGAGCATGGTAACCCCTTAATACCCCAGCAAGACGAATATAGCCGCTACGCCAAGCAACCCGATGGCACCTACCAAATAAAGAATAAGCTAGAAAACCACTGCTGGAAGCTATGGCATAGTTGCGTAATCACCTGGGATGGGCTGGTAGTACCCTGCTGTTTTGATAAAGATGCAAAACATCGCTTGGGCGATCTCAAAACCCAAACCTTTCAAGAGATTTGGCAGGGCGAGCCTTACCAAGACTTCCGCACTCGTATACTTAGGGCTCGAAATGAGATTGATATTTGTAAGAATTGTACGGAAGGATTAAAGGTTTGGGCATAAACGGTATAGAGTCAGCTATACAATTCCGTAGTCCATCGTCCCTCCTTTAAAAAACTAAACCTTCATCACTTCCACTTCCTTCACTTCCAAATGCTTGTCTACTTTGGCGATGAATTCGTTGGTAAGCTCTTGTATTAGTGCTTCGCCGTCTTTGGCTTCGTCCTCGCTTAGGCCATCTTTCTCCAAGGCTTTGATAGCTTCCATGGCTTCGCGGCGTATGTTGCGCACGGATACACGGCTATTCTCCCCTATCAGTTTCACTTTTTTCACCAACTCACGGCGGCGTTCTTCGGTTACTATGGGTAGGTTGAGGCGTACTATTTCGCCATCGTTTTGTGGGTTAAGGCCGATGTTGGCGGCGTGTATGGCTTTTTCGATAGGGCCTATCATACCTTTCTCCCATGGCTTAATTATCAGCGAGCGAGCATCTGGCGCTGTTACGTTCGCCACCTGGTTCAGCGGGGTGCTGGTACCGTAGTAATCAACAAATACACCCGAAAGCATGGTAGGGTTAGCTTTGCCAGCACGCACGCGGTCAAGTTCGTCTTCCAAGTGCAGCAGGGCCTTTTTCATACCGTCCCTGGCCTCATCAATATAAATTTCTACGTCCTCGTTCATAGTATCGGTTTAGTTGGATACGAGTGTTCCTATAGCTTCACCTTGCAAAATGCGCTGCAAGTTGCCGGGTTTATTCATGTCAAATACCACAATCGGCAATGAATTCTCTTTGCAAAGGGTAAACGCCGTAAGGTCCATAATATTGAGACCTTGGCTATATACCTCATGGAAGGAAATGGTATCGTACTTCACTGCGTTCACGTCCTTCTCAGGGTCGGCCGTGTAAATGCCATCCACTCGGGTGCCTTTCAAAATAACATCGGCCTCAATCTCAATCGCACGCAAGCTGGCTGCGGTATCGGTAGTAAAGTAAGGGTTGCCGGTACCGGCGCCAAAAATAACCACACGGCCCTTTTCCAAGTGCCTCATGGCGCGGCGGCGGATGTAAGGCTCACAGATTTGCTCCATTTTAATGGCGCTCATCAAACGGGTAAACAGCCCCAACCCTTCCAATGCGCTTTGCAGTGCCATGCCGTTGATAACGGTAGCCAACATGCCCATATAATCGCCCTGCGCACGCTCTATGCCGTTGTCGGCAGCTTGCAGGCCGCGGAAAATGTTGCCCCCACCAATAACAATGGCTACCTCTGCACCCGATTCAATAGCGGTTTTTATTTCGCTAGCATACTGCTGGATGCGTACCGGGTCGATACCATATTGTTTATCGCCCATTAACGCTTCGCCACTTAACTTCAGGAGTATCCGTTTGTATTTCATCGGGTGCAAATGTACCAAAAAAAAGAGAGAACGCAAGGGCGTTCTCTCTTCATATCATCAGTTATAGAACTTCTTAGGCAATTAACCCAAAGCTACACGCTTAAAGTTTTTCACGCTCAAGTCTTTGTTTACCGCTTTCAAAGCTTGCTCAACGGTTTTGCTACCGTCTTTTACAAACTGCTGGGCCAGCAAAGTGTTCTCTTTATAGAACTTCTGCAAGTTACCTTGGGCAATTTTGTCAACCATGTTCTCTGGTTTGCCTTCAGCAAGAGCTTTGTCGCGGCCGATGGCCAACTCACGCTCAATTACGCTAGGGTCAACCGAAGAAGCATCAACCGATACTGGAGACATTGCGGCAATTTGCATAGCAACATCTTTACCAATAGCAGCAGCTTCAGCAGTAGCAGGCAAGCTAAGCTCAACCAATACACCGATTTTGTTACCAGCGTGGTTGTAGGCTACCACACCTGCACCAGTCACTTTCTCGTAATCGGTAATTTGGATGTTCTCGTTGATTTTGCCGACCATATCCAAAACCTTTTCGCCAAGGGTTAAGCTACCCTCGTATGGCAAGGCTTTCAAAGCTTCCAAATCAGCAGGCTGATTTTCGATAGCCAATTGGGCGATTTTATTAGCAAAGCTTACGAACTCTTCATTTTTAGAAACGAAGTCGGTCTCGCTGCTCAATTTGATAACTACACCTGTTTTGCCGTCGGCAGTAGTAACTGCTACTACTGCACCTTCGCTAGCTGCTTTACCAGCACGCAGGGCAGAAACCTTTTGGCCTTTCTTGCGCAGGATGTCGATTGCTGCTTCAAGGTCACCGTTTGCTTCGGTAAGGGCTTTTTTGCAATCCATCAAACCGGCACCGGTCTTTTGCCTTAACTCATTTACTTCAGAAGCTGTAACTCCCATGGTATGTGTAAATTGTAATGGTTCTTTTAATTAACGTTTCCTTGGTCCACCTTGGCCACCGCCGGCACCAGGGCCACCAGCAGGCTTGCGTGAGCGACTAGAAGCACCACCCGGGCCGCCAGAACCGCCACCAGGGCCGTTGCTGCGCTTACGTGGGCCACCAGCATTGTCGCCAGCGCTACGCTTGTTACGATCTTCTTCGTCGTCGATGCGTAAGCGGCTTCCACGCTCCTCATCATCATCATCAGCGTATTTACCAGCTTCCATTTCGTCCTTATCGGTCTTGCGATCGTTCAAGCCTTCAATGATAGCCTCTGTAAGGTATTCGGCAATGATAGCAACTGATTTGCTGGCATCGTCGTTCGCTGGTATAGCGAAGTCTACTTGGGTAGGATCAGAGTTGGTATCAACTATACCGAAAGTAGTAACGTTCAGTTTAGAAGCCTCTGCCAAAGCAATATGCTCATGGCTGATGTCAACGATGAAAATAGCGGCAGGGATACGGTTCAACTGAGCGATACCACCGAGGATTTTCTCCAGTTTCTCCTTTTCGCGCTGCAATACCAAACGTTCTTTTTTGGTAATGTTCTCGCTGCCTTCGTTCAACATCTTATCGATGCTCTGCAATTTCTTAATGCTCTTGCGGATGGTAGCGAAGTTGGTAAGCATGCCGCCCAACCAACGCTCTGTAACGAAAGGCATGTTTGCACGAAGCGCACAGGCTTTCACCACTTCTTTTGCTTGCTTCTTGGTAGCAACAAAAAGAATCTTTTTACCACTACGGGCAATGCTCTTCAAAGCGTTGGCCGCCTCTTGTAGCTTGGCGTGCGTTTTGTAAAGGTCGATGATGTGGATACCTTTCTTCTCCATGAAGATATAAGGCAACATCTTCGGGTTCCACTTCTTTTTTAGGTGACCGAAGTGTACGCCGGCCTCCAACAACTGCTTATGGGTAATTTCTTGCATATTGATATTGATATGGGAGATTCGGTGATTAACGTTTGCTAAACTGTGCACGTTTACGGGCTTTGCGCAAACCTGGCTTCTTACGTTCCACAACGCGTGAATCGCGGGTCATCAGGTGCTCAGCCTTCAACTTTGGCTTGTAATCAGGGTTTAGGTCAACCAAAGCACGTGCGATGCCTAGTTTCACAGCATCTGCTTGGCCCATAACTCCGCCGCCTTTTACGTTGACACGAACGTCAAACTCATTGGCAAGGCCTAGTAGGTTAAGCGGTTGCTCCACTTTGGTACGAAGGTGGTTCACGCTAAAGTATTCTTTGTAATCTTTACCGTTTACCACAATAGCGCCAGTACCCTTGGTAATGATGATGCGGGCAATTGCAGCTTTCCGACGGCCAAGTCCGATATTAGTGCTCATATTAATCTATTGTTAAAGTTTGAGGTTTTTGTGCAGCGTGCGGGTGCTCACCTTCTGCATATACAAATAGTTTGCTGAACATGGCACGGCCTAGTTTGGTTTTAGGCAACATACCGCGCACGGCAATCTCTACCAGTGCTTGAGGGTTTTTGGCATTTAGGGCCTTAGCGCTCAAGCTACGTTGGCCACCAGGGTAGCCAGTGTGGTGAATATACTGCTTGTCTTCCATTTTAGTGCCGCTAAGCACTACCTTGTCAGAGTTCAATATAATGATGTTATCACCAGTATCGATATTGGGAGTGTAGCTAGGCTTGTGCTTACCGCGCAAAATGGAAGCAACCTTGGTAGCCAAACGGCCCAAGACTACACCTTCTGCATCGATAACGAACCATTGACGTACAACCGTCTCGTTAGTAGCTGACTTGGTTTTGTAACTTAAAGTATTCACTATGCGTGTTTTATTTTGTCTCAAAAAGGAATGCAAAGATATTCAAAGGGTTTTGTAAAAGCAAGCACGGGATATTAATAATGGGGCGAAAATACGCAATTAATTGATAATGAGGGCGAATTTTGTCTTTTCGTAAACTCATAATGGTGATAAGCTATGCCTAAGTTGCGCAAAAGCTGGCCGACAATTAGATACAATTGCTCAAGCTAATTAGGGTTTGGAAGGAAGCTTAAAATGAGCACCTATATTACCACAGCACCACTACCTTTCCAATACTTTGCCTACTGGCTAGGTATTCGTGTGCTTCGGCCAATTGATGGTGTTGGAAAGTTTTGCCAACTACCGGCTTCAATTCGCCAGATTCGGTGAGTTCTACCACCTTCTTAATGCAGCGGCCCAATATCTCGGGATTGTTATCGGCTATGCGCAGCATATTAATGCCCAGCATCGATTTCGAACTGGTAAGCAACTCAATAGGGCTCCAAAAACCAAAGCCAGTGGCTACGCCAATGGTCTTAAATATATTGCCCTTTGCCTCGGTCATGCTACTAGCACCGTAGCCCACTAGGCGGCCACCGGCATTCAATAGCTTAAACCCTTTTTTAAACGAGCTACCACCAATAGGGTCATATACTACATCGAGCTTCTTATCAAAACCCAACCTGGTAATCTCCTTGGCGAAATCAACCTTGCGGTAGTTTATAGGGTAGTCCACGCCCTGCTCTTTAAGGAATTTCAGCTTCTCGTCGCTACCAGCGGTACCAAGCACAATGGCGCCATGGCGCTTGGCCATTTGCGTAAGGGCCACCCCTACCCCACCGGCAGCGGCATGTATCAGCACACGGTCACCCTCATGAAGGCGCACCACTTCTTCGGCAGCATACCAAGCGGTAGCATACTGGGTGGCAAGCGCTGTAGCAACACCAGCATCCATATCCTCGGGTATCGGCATGGTGGCACGGGCATCGGCAATGGCCGCCTGCGCATAGCCCCCGAAACGCGTGAGCGCAACCACGCGCTGGCCTACTTTTAGGGTGGCTACCCCTTCGCCCACGGCAGATATCCTACCCACATTTTCGTAGCCAAGTACTGCTGGCAGCGGTGGTGCATCTTGGTACAAGCCCATGCGCGCCATTACATCAGCAAAGTTTAGCCCGAACGCTTCCGATAGAATCAACACTTCGCCCGCTTTGGGTTTAAGGTCAGGCAAACCGCGTAGTTCAAAGGCTTTGTCGGCAGCGCCGTTGCGTACCAAGTAATAAGCTTTCATGTAGGTGGTTTGAAGGCTACAAATTAGGATAAATTATGGTAAACGACGTGCAGAGGAGAGCAATATTGTTACGAATACAGCCAATGGTGCATGTACTGGCCTTTTGGATCGTATTTGGCAACTTGGGTGGCAATGTTGAAGTAGCGGTCGTCGCGCGGGTCGTTGCCAATACCCGCTATATAGTTCCAGTTGCCATAGTTGCTGGCCACATCATAATCAATAAGGCAGTGCTCAAACCATGCGGCACCATAGCGCCAATCCAATTTTAGGTCTTTCACCAAGTAACTGGCCACATTTTGCCTACCCCGGTTGCTCATAAACCCTGTGTAAAGCAGTTCGCGCATGTTGGCATCCACAAAGTCGACTCCCGTATTGCCGAGTCTCCAGGCATTGAACACCTTAGGCAAGGTATGCCAAGCACCTGGCTGCTGGCGTATGCCCCCTTTTTGAAAAAGCACGGCACCATAGCGTAAGGCCACAAAGCGGAAATAGTCGCGCCAAATCAATTCAAATACAAGCCAGTAGGTAGAGTCGTTTTTGATGCGCTGTTGTTCAAAGGCCTGCACCTCCCAATATATCTGCCGAGCCGAAAGACAGCCCAATGCCAACCACGGGGAAAACTTGGAAGAGTAATCGGCACCCAACAGGCCGTTGCGGGTTTCTTTATAGGTTTTAAGAGCCTCGGTGCCCCACAGGTAATGATGTAGCCTTTGCAATGCCGCGGTTTCGCCCCCTGTAAAAACCATTGCTGCCCTTGGGTCAGTTTCTGGTGTTGCTAGGCCCAACTGGGCCAACGTAGGTATAGGGTTGCTTGCTACATTAGTTACTGTATAAATAGCAATAGGCGTTGGCAACAGCGGCCTTACCCTACTCTTTTGCTCGGTCGCTTTACGATAGTTGGTGTAAATGTGGGGCAATTCATCCAGCGCAAAGGGTATGTCATGCATGTGGTACAGCGTTGCGCCATGGCTGGTGTGTACCGCTATGTTTTTTGCATTGCAATAGTCCACAATGGCCTGCTCTGTTGAGGCCTCCTCGGTGCCCGCTTCGAGTTGGTAGTATAGGTTGTTGATGCCGTGTAAGGCAATCAGCTCAATAACAACCGTTTCGGGCTCACCCAAGGTTACCAATAAATCACCGCCAAGGCTTTGTAGGTTTTGCCTTAAATCGTGAAGGCTTTCAAGCAAAAATTGAGCGCGATAAGGGCCGGTTTTGGAAAACCCGAATGGCGTTTCAGCAAACCACCTCGGGTCAATGCAGTACACACATACTACCTCACTATTGTCCTGGGTGGCTTGCAGCAGGCTTTCGTTATCATGCACACGCAAATCATTTCGAAACCATACTATTCCTTTCATCATTGGTAGTTATCAGTGCGCAGTTTAGGATGTTGCCAAGCGATAAGCTGCTTTGTAAATGGTAACAGCCAAAAGGGTTTAAAGTTTGTAAAAAGGAAAGTGCCCGAAATTGGTTTCGGGCACTTTCCTTTTTCAACTTTACCAATGCGGCAAACATCATAAAGATTGCACCTACTGACACTCGACATCATTATTGTGAACTTGACACCAACCAAAATTAAGTGCTTTGCAAGTATATTGCTAGGGACAACAGAACTGCCTTGGGCATCAATTATTCTAAAATGATTTGATTAGATATCCCTACGCCTAATATCAAGTGTGGTAGGTGTCTCAAATGGGCTGCCCGGTAACAACTCAATTAAATTTTTGTCTGACTTTAACTGATACTCCCGGCGGCTCTGCCGGTCAATTGTGAATAGTCCATCTACATAATCATCCAACTTAATATACAGTTCGCTCTTGTCATCTAAGCTCCAATTCCCCTCTACCGTATAACTAATGGTATCATTTACATAGTAAGTGCCAACGACTTTATCCCCATCTTGAAAATCAATCATGTACTTGCAGCAACCAGGTGGCTGATTGTAACCCTGCAAAATGCCCTCCATTAAGTTGTCAGGTGAGTTTTCCAGTTGAAAGTTTACCAGCTCCCATTCGCCTTTCATAATCACTTTATTCTGCAGCTTTACGCAGCCAGTATATAGCGCAAGGGTAATAATAGCCCCAAGGGCAAGGATAGCGATGTTTCTCATGGTGTTTAGCGGGTTAGGTGTGTTTATGCTAATATAGGAAATAGTTGTGGGAATTGTTAGAATCAGGATTACGCTATTTAGCGTAATTCTGATACAGAAAAAAAGCACTACCTCACAAGCACCACCACACCTTTCTCTTCCACCACTTCGCCAGCTTGGCTTACTGCCTTTACTACGTATACGTAGCCGCCGAAGGGAAGGCGTTCGCCATTGTAGGTGCCGTTCCAACCGGCAATGATGTTCTCGGTAAAGAACAGCTCTTTGCCCCAGCGATCGAACACGTAGAAGCTATACTCTTTTGGGGGGAATAGCAATACCGGCTTAAAGGTCTTGTTGGTGCCATCGGGTACAAAGGCGTTGGGAATAAATATTTTCGGGGGCAAATCAACACAGGCCACTTGCGAGAAGGTTTCCAACCCACGCGAAATACCCATGCTAGGCACCACAAATTGATACTCCGTTTTAATCACGTAACAAAAGGTACCATCGGTAGTAATGGCGCTTTCTACCGGGTCTTGGTAATTGTTTACGGCTGGCAATACCGTTTCAACAGGTACCAAAGTGCTGCTCTGCGCCCTAAGGATCTCTGTATTGAGCAGGAAGGTTTGGTCTTGCTCGTAATTGTTCCAGTTGAGCTCGTTAAACCCGCCCACTAACTCGGCAGCAAGGAAGATGGTGCGCACTGGCAACGAAGCCAAGCTAAAACCACAAGTATCTCGTGCTATTACTTGGTAGTACCAGCTATTGGCATTCACGTCTACGCTGCTATCAATATAGGCGTTGAGATAATTTAGTGAGCCCAACACGGTAGGGATGGTATCGATGCCTGTATAGGTAACCCCGTCGGCACTGCGGGTAATTACATAAGAAGATATATCGGCAGTGGTGTCCACTATCCAACTAAGGCTGATGGTGCTATCACGGTTTACCGTGGCATTCCAGATCATGTTAAAGGCGATGGACTGCAAGGCATTCAACGGTGCACTAATGGCGTTGCTTGACGACTCAAAGGTGCCATTGGGGTGCTCTGCGACCAAACGGAACTCAATAGTGTTGCCAGAAAGGCCGGCAATATCATACACATACGTATACCGGGCAATGCTGGTTGGGTAGTTGTTGCCTAAATCGGTAATAGTGGGCGTGCCGCCATCTACCACCACTTCTAGGCGGTAGGTGAGCACAGTATCGCCAGGCCAGTTGCGGTATGGGTTAAAGGAAAGGCTTACCTCTTGCGCACAAGGGTCTACCGTGGCATCCAAATAAATGGTAGTATGCGTGGGGTTGTTGGCGGTTTCGTTTCCGCAAGAGTTGAATGCTTTCACCTCATATACCACCGCACTGGCGCCCGCATCTTGCGATACATCAGTATAAGTAGTAGCAGTTGAGCCTAGAACGGAATCGATACGGATGCCCAAACCGGTACTTCCATCAATATATAGCACCACAAACCCATCGGGTGCTGCATTGGGGCTTTGTTGCCAATTGATTTCCACCCCGCCGCCAGGCAATACCGTAATGTAGTCAATGGTTGGGGTAAACAAAATCTCCTCTGCCAATACCGCCGAAGTATCAGAAACGGAACCCCCACAGCCCTGTACCATAAAAATGCGGTAGTACCAATCTACTACAGTGGCATTGGCACCAGTGTGGTTGAATGTGGTGGTACCATAGCTATTTACAAGGGCTACCTGTATCCATGGCCCAGTAGCCGAAGTGGTAGAACCTTGCAGCACATATTGGGTAAATGGGCCACAAGGGTCAAGCGGCGGTGCCGTCCAAGTTATATCAACAGCACCTGTCTGCTCATTGGTAGCTACGCACTGCAGCGTGGGGGCCGGTATGGTTTGTGCCAAAAGTGGCAAAGCCACCATGACGAACAAAAAGGTAAGTATAGGTAGTATTAGTTTCATTATTTGTGTTATCCTACTGTTATCTCATGCATGGTGGTAGGGTCAAGATACTTGTTGGCCAGCTCCTGTATTCGCTCTGGCGTAATGGTATTTATCACTTCAACCAAGCTGTAAATATAGTCAATATCCAACTCATAAGTATACAGGCCTTTGTACATACTGGCTACCTTAAAAGGGCCATCAAGCCCATTCTGCAAGCGGCCTAGCATATAGTTGCGCACCAGCTCCAGCTCATCTTGAGATACGGGCTCATCTTGCAAACGCAACATTTCAGCATATATTTCATCTATGGCTGCTTGCCTTACATCTACACCAACTTCGGTAGATACTATTAAATGCCCACCATGGCGCATGCTGCTAAGGCCCGAATATATACCGTAAGTATAACCTTTCTCTTCACGAATGTTCGACATTAGCCTGGAACCAAAGTAGCCGCCCAAAATGGTATTGACTACCGAAAACTCTTGGTAATCGGGCGTTGCTTTGTTAAACATTTTCTTGCCAATGCGCAGAGCACTCTGGTAGGAGCCTTGCATAACTTCGTTGCGAGACACGCGTTCTTTGCTATCCAAATCTTTGCGCAGGTGCACACGGGGTTTATCGCCCAACCAATCCGCACCCCCAAACTCACGCTCAATTAGTTTCATTACTTTGCTATCCACATTGCCCGATACCACAATGCTGCAGTTGCTGGCATTGTAAAATTCCTTATGGTAGCTGTGCAGCTTTTCAGGGGCCAAATTATCATAATCGGCAAGCTCCAAATCATAGCCATAGGGGTGGGTACTGCCGTAAAGCGTCTCTGAATACAGCTTATCGGCCAAGTAGTCGGGCTTCATCAGGTTTACCTTCAGTTGCTCCCTATTGGCCTGCACCACTATTTCCAAATCTCGTGGGTCTACCAGCGGCTCTTTTATCACGTCCTCTATCATGGGTAGCACCTGCGCCAAGTGCTTGTTGAGGCTATAAAGCTGAAAACTAGAAGTATCAGGCCCGGCAGAGGACTTGACGGTGGCACCGTAAAAATCGAGCAAGTCGTTAAACTCATGCGATGGATAGTCCTTACAACCTTCCTTCATCATGCGCGCCGTCATTGATGCTTGTAGGCGCTCATGCTCATACCACTTACCTGCATTAAATACCCACTCCACCTTTACCGCATCTTGCTGCATGCCCGTAAACACATACACGGGTATGCCATTGGGCAAGGCCAGTTTTTCGGGCAATAGTACATTCAGCTTTTCTACGCGCGCCAATGGCGGGGTAGCAGTACGATCGAGCTTTAGCTTATTTTTTATTGGCATAATAGTATATCACGGAGCTGTTCTCCTGCTTAAAAATGTTTTGAGAATGTTCCAGCACATCGGCGGTAGTTATCGCCAAGTACTTATCCATTTCAGTGTTTATCAGGTTGGCATCGCCTAGCACCTCGTAGTAGGCTAGGTTCATGGCGCGGTGCAACAAGTTCACTTCACTAAAAACGGTCACGCTCTCCTGTTTGTTTTTCACCTTCAGCAGTTCGCGCTCATTAATTAGCGATTGCGCAAACTTATCCAACTCGTCATCCAAAGCTTTCTCAGCCTTTTTCATGTTTGCGCCAGGCACCAGCTTACCTTCCAGTATCAGCAGCCCATCATCGCTCGTGCCGGTTACGTATGCTTCAATCTCCGTAAACAGGCGCAATTCTTTCACTAAGCGGCGGTATAGTATGCTGGCATTGCCGCTGGCCAATATATCGCTCAGCAAGTCAACCACATAAAAGTTATCGCTATTACGGTCGCCCATGTGGAACATCTTGTACAAAGCGTCGCCCGGCACATCGGCATGCACCTCTAATACACGCTTTTCGGTTTGCAAGGGCTCTTTTGGCAGCAGTCGGTTAATGGGCTTTCCCTTGGGTATATCTCCAAACCATTTTTCGCTCAGGCCCTTTACCTGGTCAACCTTCACGTTGCCACCAACCACCAGTATGGCATTGTTGGGCACATAATATTTTTTGAAGAATTGCTTTACATCATTCAGCTTAAAACCCTCAATATGCTCAAGGTTTCTACCAATGGTAGGCCACTGGTATGGGTGTACTTTGTAGGCCAAAGCGCTTACCAGGTGCCACACATCGCCGAAGGGTTGGGTTAAGTAGTTTTCCTTAAATTCCTCAATTACCACCTTGCGCTGCAGGTCTAGGCTTTCCTTGTTTATATCCAAGCTAAGCATCCTATCCGATTCAAGCCAAAATGCCGTCTCTAGGTTCGATGCTGGTAATACGTCGTAATAGTTGGTAATGTCGTTATTGGTAAAGGCATTGCTCTCGCCACCAGCTCGTTGGAGTGGCTCATCGAAATCTTCAATATTCTTGGAGCCTTCAAACATGAGGTGCTCAAACAAGTGGGCAAAGCCTGTTTTCTCCGCATCCTCGTCCCTTGAGCCAACATCGTACAACAGGTTTACCGCAGCGAGCGGGGTAGTTTCGTCCTCGTGCACCAGTACCCTCAAACCATTATCCAGCGTGAAACGCTCGTATTTTATCATAATATATCGCTAAAATCCAGTATCCAAATAGAGCAACAAACAGCAAATATAGTTATAACATCGGTTTCTGGGTGAATGGTTCTAGTATGCCATTGTTTTGATGATCAAATGCGCCTAAAAGCGCCGGATGGAATTTTATTGTTATGCTAATGGTATGCCAAAATTAAATGTAAATTTTTCTGGAGAAAGGCATTGTTTTTTAAAAAAATAATCATACATTCAATTTTATTAAAGGGCCATTCACTAGTTATGTGTTTTCCATTCAACAAATAAGCCTTTTAACTTAATATTTTAAACCTATCAAAATGAGACATTCACTGCTCGTGGCTGTGCTGCTATCGGTGTGTCCCATTATGTTTAATTTTTTTAAAAGAATGTACACTAATAAAACTTCATTATAAATCATACAAAATGAAAAATACATTTATTGCACTTTTACTGCTTACCCAAATAGCTATGCAGGCACAAAGCATCGGTGATTTTTGGAATGCCAGTATGCTAGAGATAGCAGCACCTGCTAGCAGACCGGGTTGGGTATTTATAAAGGAAGAGGTTAACCTTGATCCTACCACAGTGCTGGTGGATGAAGCTGATGCCTTCTTGCTGGGGGTGGATGATGCTATGGTGACCCTAAGCACCGAAACTGATGAATTAGGATTGACCCACTACAAATATCAACAGGAATACGATGGTGTGCCAGTGGAATATGCCAATTTAACAGTACATGCAAATGGCGAAGCAACCAAAAGTGTAACTGGCGCATATGTGGTAGGGCTCAACCTAAGTACTACTCCAATCATAACTGGTAGCACAGCCATTGCAACTGCCCTAGCCTATGTAAACGCCACAACCTATGCTTGGGATGACCCAGACATGGAAGATAACCTAAAGTACATTTTAGATGATGCCTCTGCTACTTATTACCCAGTACCTGAGCTGGTAATTACGTTTGACGACGAGGCTAACATTGGCATTGCAGCCGATTATGTGCTGGTATACAAAGTGCTGGTTTTTGCAATTGACCCTCATTTGCAACAACAAGTTTATGTTGATGCCATAAATAATACTGTTGTAAGGGTAGCTCAGCATGACCTCAACTGTTCGCCAACTTCTGGCGAAACATTGTATAACGGTATACAGCCTATTAATACCCGAATGGTTGGTACCAATGAGTACATTCTTTGGGATGACTGCAACAACCCCAATGGACTAGTAACCGCAAATGTCCTTCAGTCGGGTATGTGGGGTGGTTACATAGATACTGATAATGATTGGACAGATAATGATGTGCCTACAGAGGCAGTGGCAGCACATTGGGCTTTAATGCAGTTTTACGATTACCTGAGTACAGCTCATGGGCGCGATGGCTATAATAATCAAAACTCTCGCATGGCACAGGTAACAGGCGGGCCTTGGACAAGATTTTACCCCACAAGCGCCACTACCGGATTTGTGTTTTTAGGGCAAAGTGTTGCTGACCCCTCTAAATACTTCGTTACACTAGATATTGTGGGCCATGAGTGGGGGCACGGTGTAGCATATTCATCAGCAGGTTTAATAGGTAACCAAGAAGCCATCACAATCAATGAAGCTTTTGCGGATATTTTCGGCACACTCAATGAATTCCATGCATTGGGAAGTACAAATGCCGATTGGGTTATTGGAGCAGAAACAGGTCTTTCTGGAACGAGAGATTTACAGAATCCTCACAATTCTTTGCAGCCCAAAACGTATATAAATGATCCTTATTGGGATGCAGCTTATGCGGACGAGCACATAAACGCTGGCGTAATAAGCTATTGGTTTTACCTACTCTCAAATGGCGGTTCGGGTACTAATGGTTATTCGAATTCGTATACAGTAGCTACAATAGGTATGCAAGATGCTGCCGCCATTATGTACCGAGGCATCACTAGATATCTGCATAACACCTCCACCTTCATAGACACTCGCGATGCCACCATACTTGCTGCAATCGATCTATTTGGCGCCTGCTCTTTTGAAGTAGAAGAAACCATTAATGCTTGGGATGCAGTAGGCGTGCCAGTAGGCGCACTTACATCGGGTACAGCACCTACTACCGAAACAGTATGTGGCACCTTCAATATTAACACCTTTCCTACCGTATATGCGGCTACCAACTTAGTAGAAACGTGCTCCACCGGCCTTGTGATTGAGGTTGATGCACCTCCAATTGAGTTGGTATCGGGTGTAGAAATTGTTTTAGGCCCAGGTACTTGGATTAAAGAGGTAGACTTTTTCCATGCGCACATTGCCAATATATGCCCTCCACAAAAAAACTCGCCCTATCAAGATGCGACTACTAACAACACCTCTCAAGAGCCAACTTCACCACCACAAATTGCAGATGTGCCAAAGGTATCATTTTACCCGAACCCTTTTAATGAGCTAACCACCTTCGACATTACCGTAACCGAGAACGAAACCAACATGGCTATTGCAGTAACCGATATGTACGGTAAGCAAGTGATGATTGTAGCTCCAAATCAGCAATTAAACAAGGGTATATACACCTACCAATTGCTTGGTAACAACCTTACTGCCGGGGCATACTTTGCCGAAATAGTAATTGGCAACCACAAGTATACAGAGCGCCTAGTGAAAGTGAATTGACCCCTTATATTGATTCGACAACAATCGTAAAAAATATTTTCAACCATATTTCTAACCATTAAACCTAAACAAAATGAGACACTCAATTATTTTTGCCGTGCTGCTATGTGTATGCACGCAGATGTTTGGCCAGACCTTAAATGACACCTACCGTTATGATGGTACGGCGCAAGTCCCAAGTTCTTTTTTAGTTAACACCACCAGCGCTGTGGGTATTGGTACCACTTCCCCTGCTTTTGTTTTACATGTAGCTGGTGATATGCGTGCTAATTTGGGTAACTACTTCGCCGAAACTTCTACTGGAGATTTTGGGCAGCTAAATAGCTTGCTAGGTATTTCTCCACCAGTTCCATTTATGTCTGGCTCAGGTAACTATTACGTGGGCAGTGGCTCTGGAATAAATTATAGGGTTCTGAGTGGCGTAATTGACGCAAGTTCCATCGGCCCTAATGCAATTGGCGCTGCGGGAGGAATCATTGACGATATTGACGGTGCCGTAGCATATTTCGCTGGCCGGCGCCAAGGGGGTACTGAAAATGTACTAAACCTGCAACACGTTTTTTATGATGCTGCACCGGCGGATGTAGATTATCTGAAATTTTTAAACATGGATAACTCGACCTACCAATTAACCAATACAAAGGAAGATTTTGCAAATTCTACAACCCAAACTGGGATAATTGACCTTGCCCATGATGACATTACCTTAAGCGTTGAAGACCTTACTGATAATGTTTCTACTAGCTTGAACCTTACCGATGGTTTCAAGATAGTGGGCAAGGATGTTACCTCTATTGGCTTTCAAGTGCTAAGCAGTTCTTCTGACTTTCTATTTAGGGTGAACAACAACGGAAAGGTAAACGTGGGAGCAGAAACTATTACATCTGGCACCCATACCGACTACAAGTTTTCAGTTGACGGTAAAATTGTTACTAAAGAATTGATTGTAACTACATCAAATTGGGCTGACTTTGTGTTTGAGGCTGACTACCAACTGAAACCATTATCAGAAGTAAAAAGCTTTATTGAGACCAATGGCCACTTGCCTGATGTGCCTTCTGCCCAAGAGATTGGCGAAACTGGTATTGACCTGGGCAAGACCAATGCTATGCTGTTAATGAAGATTGAGGAACTTACCCTCTACCTATTGCAACAGCAAGAGCAGATTGATGCCCTGAAAAAGCAGATTGAGGAATAACACCGCTTCACATTATTCACCTAAAATTTCTCAATCATGAAGTATCTAATCATTTTATGGCTTTGCTGTTGCCATTGGATAGCAAATGCCCAAACGTGTACCCAACCCACCAATGTGAATGTTGACGGCTCTATCTCAAGTGGATCTACCGTTTACCAAGCAGATCAAACCATAAATGCACCCGCACCTTCTGCATCTTTGGTTATTACGGGCACAGCAGATCTGCAATTTGTGGCTGGCACCCAGATAACCCTAGGGCCAGGCACCGAAGTTGGAGGAGGGGGGAAGCTTCACGCTTATATTGCCCCCTGTACCAATAAAAATGACCTGCTATCTACAACTAGTGGCTTTGCACCCAAAAGCAGCTTGGTGATTTATCCAAACCCGTTTAACAATTCGGTAACTATCGATTTGCAGGTTGCAGTTGAACAATCGGTATCGATTACCTTAACGGATGTATTTGGCAAAACCGTGAGCGCAGTGTTGCCTACACAAACACTAAGCGCCGGTAGCTATAGCTACCAAATAACCGATGCCGATATAGCCGCAGGGGTATATCTAGTGCAAGTAAGCCGAGACAATACGCTAGAAGTGAAACGGCTTGTGAAGGTAGATTAATCTGGCAACTGGGTATTTTATTGCCCGCTTAAGTTTTAGTGCCTGTAGAAGATATTGCCCAACGGCACTTCTACGGGCACTATTTATATACATATATCCCTTGGCACAACAATAGCTGTGCATTGGCCAACAAACCACAACCACTATGACCGAGCCCTTGCAAAAACTTGCGGCAGCCGCGCTTACCCTTATCATTATTGCCATAGTGCTTTTGGGGCTGATTTATGGCCAAACTTTATTAGTACCCATAGTAGTAGGTGCCCTCTTAGCCATGCTACTTACCCCAGTTATGGATAAGTTGATGGGCTGGGGAGTACCTAAGGTTCCGGCAGCTATACTTTCACTGATGTTAATCGTGTTGTTTATTGCCGGGGTTTTCAGCCTAGTATCGGTACAGATATACAGCTTTGTGCAAAATGCCGATGAGCTGAAGCAAAATGCCGAGATGCGTATTGCCGACCTTACCCAATATGTACAAAGCAAATTTGGCGTAACCAGACAGCAGGTTGAAGATGCTACTGACAATGGAATTAACGAAATGACTTCGACCATGAAGGAGCAGGCTGGTGGCATATTTAGTGCCACCACACAAACCATGACCAATTTCTTCCTTACGCTTATTGATACGCTGTTGTTTCTATTGTTCCACGCGCAAATAAAGCAAGCGTTCATTAAGTTTGCCAGCAAAGAAAATCAACCCAAAGCAGAGGAAACCCTCAACAAAATAAGCAAGGTAGCCCCGCAATACCTGTTTGGCAAACTAATGCTGGTTACCTTTTTGGCTATTGCGTATGCGGTGGGGCTTAGCCTTATCGGGGTTAAGTATGGCGTGCTTTTGGGAGTGCTAGCTGCCGTGCTTAGTATTATACCATTTATTGGCAACATGATTGGGGGTATATTGCCCATGGCCATGGTACTGGTAACCCAAGAGGAAACTTGGCCTATTTTAGCCATAATAGGGCTATTTATGGGTGCTCAATTTATTGAAAGCTATTTCTTAGAACCCCTCATTGTGGGCGGCAAAGTATCAGTAAACCCAATGGCGGCTATTATAGGGGTGGTAATAGCCGGAGGTATTTGGGGAATAGCCGGTATGATAATAGCCATACCTTACATGGGCATTGTAAAAATACTGTGCGACCAGGTAGATAGGCTAGAGCCGATAAGTATACTGATAGGCGAAGAAGAGAAGCCACCGAGCTGGATATCCAAAAAATCGAGCAGGCTGGTAGATTGGGTGAAGGGGAAGTTTGGGAAAGAGACACAAGACGCAAGACACAAGACACAAGAATAATATTGCAATCAATAGTATTATCGTGGCTTTTGTTAAATATAAATCAAGAAAATGGCGCAAGTCTTGTGTCTTGCGTCTAATATCTTGTGTCTACAGAAACTAAATGGTAGGTGGAAGTATATCCTTAAAGTGTCCATTGGCTTGTATGCGCTCTTTTAGGCGCTCAGTTTCCATGGCGTATGGTAATATTTTCTGAAGGTGCTGCAGTATCATAAACTGCCTGTCGCGCTCGCTGGGTAGGGTGAGGAAATCATACTCCTGCTGTACGTTGAAGCCCACAAAATGGCCCAATTGCCAACTAGTAAAGTGCTCGTCAAGGTCTTTTAGTTCTTCTTTCTCCACTTTTAGGGTTAGGTGAAGCTGCTTCATCAGGCCCACAATCTCCTTTCCTAAAAACGTATCGCCATTGTTCACCTCATTTACGTAATCAGCATAAGCGCCCGAGTATAGCTTTGCTGGCATTGGGTTGATGACCTGTGCAATACGGAAAATGCGCTTACCTACGGTGCGCACATCCATTTCGCCCTTGGCGTATACGCGCTCCACGCCTAGCAGCTCCACTTCGGTACCGTAGGGCATAAGTTCGTTTTCTATATAGGCCGGGATGCCGAAAGTAATATGCTCCTGCAAAACATCGTTGAGCAGCTGCTTGTAGCGGGGCTCAAATATATGCAGGTTAAGCTTTTCGCCAGGGAACACTACCAGGCCAAGGGGGAAAATCGGCAACTTTAAACTCATACGCTCACCACAATAGTGTACAACAATTTACGCAATTAACATTTTGCACTGATATTACTTAACCATACAAAGGTGTTTATTATAAGTGATAATGCTTAGTTTTAGGCATTAATACTCCACCTACACCAAAAATTATATAATGAAAAAGCAAGTAATTGTAGCCTTACTGATGATGGTTTTGGCATTGGCACCGGCCTATAATGCACAGGCACAGGGCGATACAGATAATACCACCACCCAAGAAGACGGTAAAAAGAAGAAAAAAGAAAAAAAGAAAAAAGAAAAAACTGCAAAGCCACCAAAGCTTAGCAA
Source organism: Sphingobacteriales bacterium (assembly GCA_027483645.1). Classification (GTDB taxonomy): domain Bacteria; phylum Bacteroidota; class Bacteroidia; order Chitinophagales; family CAIOSU01; genus CAIOSU01. Next base: position 403,758 of record JAIXUD010000022.1, on the reverse strand, counting down.
GGATGACTTAAATGCCATGGTAAGCCAGCTAAACAGCCAGGTAAAAAACCTAGAAGCAGAGAATGCCCGCCTGAAAACTGCGGTTGACCAAAAAGATGCAGAAATTGGCCAATTGGAGGACGAGCTGACCGACGAGCGCAATAAGCCAGCCCCTGCACCACCGGTTGACCCTGTTAATGCCGTACCTAGCGGCGTAGCATTTAAAGTGCAAGTGGGCGCGTACCAAAAATTCAACATCAACCAGTACTTTAGCGATATTAAAAAAATGGGCTACGAGAGTGTGGAAGGTACCAATAAGTACGTTATCGGTTACTTTACATCTTTTGATGCGGCCAAGGGTTTTGAAGCCGACATGAAGAAATTGGGCATTAAAGATTCATGGTTAGTGCCTTACAAAGATGGTGTACGCATTACCGACGAAGAAGCCGAGCAATTGCTAGGCTACCCAATTAGGGATTTGAAGAAGAAGAAGTAGTTTGGACGATGGACCATGGACGATAGACCATGGTTTGCTTCAAAAAATAAAAAGGTAGAAGTGTTATTACGCTTCTACCTTTTTTGTTTTGCCAATACCGACTCACACAAACTTCCGACAATCTAAATCTCCTTTTTTGGTCGTAGCTTATCGCCTATGGACCATGGACCAAAAAAAAATTCTAATTTCACCACGAGGCGATATCTATGGAGGAACCAATATTAAATAGACCGGAAGAGCAGACCGGTAGCCAACCGCCCATTATCCCCGATATTGAGCAATGGCCCATTTATAAACTTAGCACCAAACGGTATGAGTTTATACAGGATGTGATAACTGCCACTAACAACCAACTGCTAAAGGCTTACCCCACTACAGAAGCCCTATTGGATGAACTGGCCCGAACCGTTTACCAAGAGCGAATACGCCTTACTGACAAGCCTTGGGCTGCCGACCCAGAAGATGAAAAAGAGTTTTGGGCGGATATAAAAAAACGGCTGGTACGCATTACCGGCACTACCGAAGACCCGCAGTTACAGGAGCAAGAGGCTAAGGAAATGCTTAGCTCTATCGTGTCGCATTACACCAACGAGATTGTAGGCAACTTCGACCCATCCATATATGAGTTTGCCAGCCGAGCATTGCCTTTTGGCTTTTCACGGTTGCTGAGTTCCAACTTGGGTATCAAATTCAAAGAGCGCCTTAGTGAAAAGTACACCACCAAGAACCGCTTTATATACAAGGGCGACTTAGAAACCATTCGCGAGCTGGCCAAAACCCATACCGTAATAATAGTACCTACGCACATTACCAACTTGGATAGTATGGTTATTGGCTGGGCAATACACGAAATGGGCCTGCCTGCCTTTATCTATGGTGCAGGGCTCAACTTATTCGGCATCCGCATTGTGGCGTACTTTATTGAACGCTTAGGTGCATATAAAATTGATAGACGCAAAAAGCACCCCCTCTATATTGAAACCCTTAAGGAATACAGCAGGCAAGCCCTCCACGAAGGCGTTCACAGCCTCTTCTTCCCCGGTGGTACCCGCTCCCGCAGCGGTGAGGTGGAGAAACGCTTGAAATTGGGTTTGCTGGGCACCGCTATGGATGCGCAGTACCTTAACTACCTAAAAGCCGAGAAAGAAGGCAACCCAGAAGCTGCCAAAAAGATAATTGTAGTACCCGTTACCATCAGCTACCACTTTGTGCTAGAAGCGCCAAGCTTGATTGATGAGTATTTGAAAGCTACAGGTAAGGAACAGTATTTGGTAGAAAACGATAGGTTTAGTACCTCGTTTAAGATGTTGAGCTTTATTTGGAAATTCTTTACCAAAAGCTCTAAAATTTACCTGTCGTTCGCACCAAGTATGGACCTCTTTGGCAATAACGTTACCCCCGAAGGTGTAAGTATAGATAAAAGCGGAAATGAAATTGATATACGTGGCTACTTTCGCTCGGGTGGCGAGCTGCGCCAAGACGACCAGCGAAACGAAGAATATGTGAAGCTGCTGGGCGAGGTAATAGTAGAGAAATTTCACCAATACAATGTGGTGTTTAGCAGCTTTGTGGTGGCTTATGTGGCCTTTAGCATGCTCAAAAAACGCTTCCGCAGGCACGACTTATACGACATATTGCGCCTGCCCAAAGAAGACCGTATAATACCGTATGCCGATTTTGCAACAGCAGTTGAGCGAGTGCGCGATAGGATATTTGAGCTGGAAGCGGCAGGCAAAATTAAAACGGCCAGCCACTTTCATGAAGGTACCTTGGATGATTTTATTGAGCATGGTATTGAAAACGTTGGGCTTTACCACAACCAGCGCACCATTATGCGGAACAAGGATGGGGACATAACCAGCGAAGACCTGAAATTGCTACTGTTTTATCATAACCGCCTAGAAGGCTATCAACTGGCACCCTATGTCTGATTTGAAAACCGTTGGCGTAATTGGTGCGGGCAGTTTCGGTACTGCCTTGGCCAACCTCATTGCCGAAAACTACGATGTGCTTATATATGCGCGCCGCGAGGAGGCTATAGACAACATCAACATCCGCCGAGAGAATGCCAACCAGGCCATGCACGAAAGGGTGCGTGCTACTGGCGACATTAGGGAGGTTACTGAGCAATGTACGCTCATTTTCCCCACCATCCCCTCTGCCTATTTTAGGGATGTGCTGTTGCAAATGGTGCCGTACCTGCGCCCCGACCATATTCTTATCCATGGTACCAAGGGTTTCCACATCAACGTAAGCGAGGAAGAAAAGCTGGAGGATATTAAAGAACTGGGCCGCGATAGCATCTACACTATGAGCGAGCTCATTCGCAAAGAAACCATAGTAGTGCGCGTGGGTTGCCTATCGGGGCCCAACCTAGCCAGCGAGCTGAGCCAACACAAACCCGCAGGAGCGGTTATTGCTAGCCACTTTGACGAGGTGATACGCTTAGGCCGCAATGCCCTTAAAAGCAACCGCTTTCAAGTATATGGCAGCAAAGATTTAACCGGTGTAGAGCTATCTGGCTCATTGAAAAACATCATCGCTTTAGCCTCTGGCGCACTTACCGCCCTGGAACTGGGCGAAAATGCGAAAGCCCTGTTAATTACCAAGAGCCTTGGCGAAGTGGTGCGCATAGGTAAAGTATTGGGCGGCGATGTAAAGACCTTTTTGGGCTTGGCAGGTATCGGCGACATCATTGCTACCTCATCCAGCACCTCCAGCCGAAACTTTACCGTGGGCTATCGCTTGGCAAAAGGCGAAACCCTAAAACAGATACTTGAAACCAGCGATGAAGTGGCGGAGGGCATCAACACGGTAGAAATCATTAAGCTACTGGCCGACCACTACCGCGTGCGTGTGCCTATCATACAAGTAATGTACAAAACCCTGTTTGAAGGCGTACCCGCCAGCGAGGGATTGAGATACCTAATGAAGTATCCGTTTGATGTGGATGTGGATTTCCTTGACTAGACACAAGACAGCCTCGAAGAAAACAACGTACTTAGACAAAATGGACGTCATTTCGAGGAGCGACTTTGCGCCTTTCGCGCAATGGCGCGACGAAGCAATCCCTACCCCCGAAGAAAGGTCTGCGATGGCCATGGAACTAAGTAAGTAATTATGTAGTGGAGCATAGGTAGGGGAATTTCAATCCTCCCCCATGGGATTATTGCTAAGGCAGTGAAAGAGTAGCTTCGTCATTTCGCCCCGCGAAAGGCGGGGCTCCATTCCTCGCAATGACGAGCACTTTGTTTTTGTCTTTTGTCTTGTGTCTTGCACCTTGTGTCTATAACCTAAACCCCTTATTTTGTAGAGTATTATACTATACCATAACCCGCAGTAGTTGTAAGAGCAGATGGGGCAGACGAACACGGATAATCATTATCAAATACTGGGGGTAGAGGTAACCGCTACGGATGAGGCCATTAAGGTGGCTTATCGCAAGTTGGTACTCCGCTACCACCCCGATAAAAGCGCCAACCCCGAGACCGCCGTCATTTTTACCCGCATACAAAAAGCTTACGAGGTACTCTCCCACTCGACCCTTCGCGAAGCCTATAACAGGCAATTGGCGCTAAACCAAGACGTAGCCGATAATTACTATCATGTTGCTAGCCGGTTTACCAGCCGATTGATTGAGATGCACTTAAGCACCACTCGGGTGCGCGCACAAGAACCGTTTACCATCATCTTCCGCTGCCCACGGCGGTTGGAGGGATTTAAACTACGGGGGCTAGAGCACTTCGAGTTGCTAAAAAGCGTGCAACACGAAATGCCTTACCAAGGTCAGATTATTACCCAAGTGCACTATGTGCTAAAGGCCATTGAAGAAGGTACCTTCAAGTTGGGGCCAGCATCGGGTATAGCTGGCAGTATCGAATATCTTTCGGGCGATACCAGTATTACAGCATCGGGCGTATACCAAAAGCCAGGCTGGGCCCAGCGGCCATGGTTTCAAAAATATTATCCCCTTGCCCTTATCATGGTAGCTATTATGTTGCCATCGTTAATATTCTATAACATCTCGGTTTACGGCATCAAGCGGCCCGGCGAAGACGAGCGCTCCTACCCGTTTGGCGATTTACGCGATCGGCTGGATACGGGAGCATCGCCCTATCAATCAGCATCCTCAGCGACAGGTCCCAATAGCGGCCAGGTGGTGGTGACCAACAGATTGCAGACAGACGTGGTGGTTGTTTTGTTAGATGAGGACAACGTAATTATGCGCAACCACTTTGTACGTGCCGGAGACCAATATACCATAGACCGAGTAGTGGATGGAAACTACGGCTGGATGGTGCTACAAGGACACAAGTGGGATGCCGAAGCGGCAGCGCCAGTGGAGGGTTATTTTGGCAATTTTAAAGATGGCACAACAATTGGTAATACGCAGGCTGGTATGCCCAACTGGAACATGCAGGATAAAGAAGCCAATAACACCATATTTTACACCATCTATAAACTTAACCTAAGCGGCAAAAAAGGACAGGAAACCTTGAATGTAGCAACCGACACCGGATTTTACATTTTAGATTAGCCAAATTGTCTATTTTTGACCTACCGAAAAAAACCACCATTATGAGGATGAACCGTTATACCTGGATATTATCGTTAGCACTAGTGTTGTTGGCCGCAGGTTGCAAAAATAAAGACGACCGCAGTTTCAACATCTTTACTATACAAGATGATAAAGACCTTGGCCTGCAGGTAAAGAACGAAATAGCATCTGACCCTGCTACCTACCCTATACTATCCGAAACGCAATATGCCCAGTCATATACTTATCTGCGTGGCTTGCGCGATAAGATATTGAACGGTGGCAACGTGTTTTACAAAAATGAATTTGCCTGGGAGTTGTATATCGTGCGAGATGATAACATGCTAAATGCTTTTTGCGCACCTGGTGGCTATATATATGTGTACACTGGTTTGATAAAGTATCTTGATTCGGAAGATCAACTAGCAGGCGTGCTGGCCCACGAGATAGCCCATGCCGATCGCCGCCACTCTACCGACCAGTTGACTAAAGCTTATGGCATCGGTACTATGGTAAGTGTGGTTTTGGGAAATGACCCTAACACCTTGACTGACATTGCACAGAACCTATTGTTTTTAGGCTTTAGCCGAAGTGCCGAAACGGAAGCCGATGAATACTCCGTAAAGTACCTATGCCCTACCGACCTTAACGCAGCGGGCGCAGCGGGCTTCTTTCAAAAAATAGAGTCACAGGGCGGTAGCAGCACACCACAGTTCCTTAGCACACACCCAAACCCTGACAACCGCATTGCCAATATCAATGCCGAAGAGGTGGAGCTTGGCTGCACTGGCACCAATACCAACGATGCTGCTTACAACGCATTTAAAGCTAGTTTGCCATAGCTAGTATCAAGACACAAGTATCATGTATCAAGACTGCTTCAATGTTCATTTCAAACATCGTAAAGTGCTTCTAACTCCATATATTTGGCACTTGTTGACAAATACCTGCTACAAAACACTACTTGATACTTGATACTCACTACTTGATACTAAGAAAACTATGGCAAACTCCTATGGCATCGGCACCCGCGTTGAGCACCCCAAATATGGCGAAGGCATTGTATCAGGCGGCGATTTAGATACCCTAAAAATATTCTTTAAAGACCACGGCGATAAAGACATCGCCCGCGATTTTGATGGTATTACCGTAGTTGCCCAACCTGAAAAATTTAAAGAAGCCCTATCCGTAGAAGATGTAGAAGAAGCGCTGCGTGGCGTGCTCTCTAAGTTTGCCGACTTTACCATGCTAATCCCTCTAGGCGATAAATGGCGCGGTGGCACCATGAGCCTGTTGCCAGCCGATAGCAGCCTGAAAGGGAAGGACATCCCCATTGATACCTTCTTCCATAAAATAGTGATGGTTCGCGACCGCCTGCGCGTAATGGAGCAAGCCATCAACAGCAACAGCAAGCTAAGCGACGAGGACAAAATCAACCTACAGCAATACATCACCCGCATCTACGGCAGCCTTACCACCTTCAACGTGCTCTTCCAAAGGAAGGATGATTTCTTTGTGGGGGATTCGAGCAAGGATTGATGTTGATCCTACAGTTCCTTCACCAGTTTTTGCCGAAGAAGCTTGCCGTCCACTTCGGCTATTACCCAGTAAAGTCCTGGGGCCAAACTACCTATTTCCAGCAATGAGCCTTTAGATTGCAGCACTACTTGCCCAAGCGAATTTAGTAAATGAGCAGTGCCGATGTCTTGGCCGTTGGTGTGGATGTTTACCAAGTTTTGCGCAGGGTTTGGATAAAGCATAAGCGTCGGCAACATCGGCTCCACAACACCCACTGGTGGAATGATAACGGTATCAAACACCGCCTTAAAAGTGCCGTTGGAACCACATCCGTTTCTTATTTCGACACTTACATACCCCCAAACGGAATCGGTAAAAGTATGCACTGGGTTTTGGGTGGTATCTATGGTATTATCACTAAAACGCCAAACATAGTGGTCAGCATTAAGCGAAGAATCGGTAACGGTTACGGTATTACCTTGAACGTTCAGTCCAAAATTAGGCCAGGGCAAGGAAGCGCAATCACATCTAGTCAGGGCGAACGTAGAATCATTAATGGTTATATTGCTTTCTGTAATGCCCGAGGCGATGGTTATCGTGGTGCTTGCACCTACAATGAAAGTGTCTTCCATCAATGGGTATAGGGGTTGGGGCACGGCTGTACAGCTTTGGCCCAAGGTATCATCCGTTGCTAGATACTGGGCGCCGCGGGTAGGGTATTGGGCATCATGTATACCCGTAAATACAAACCTTCCGTCAGCAAATTGCTTGCATGCATTAAACTCAAAGTGGTCAAAGTTTTTCTTATAAGGCCGGTAGCTGATGTCCTTGAGAACGGTTAGGTTTAAATCAGTTTGTAGGATGCCAGCTTGCACAGGAAAAACCACGTCGGCGGTGGTACCTCCCAAGCGGGTAAAATTTAGCGTACCGGTTGGTGATTCGGAAGCAATGACCACGGGAGCCCAATCAATAGCTTGGCTGGTCCATTGCAAGGTACCTGAGGCGTTAAACCTAGCTACTTGATAAGTAGGCCCACCATACATAAACCAAATACCCCAGAAGTAATTGAGGAATATGTCGCCATTACTGGCCCTAAACACCTGCACTGGATGAATGAAAAAATCCATTGGCAACGTAACAAGGGGATCGGGCAAATGACTAAGGCTGGTAGACCATAATACATTTCCTACACTATCCGTTTTTATCAAAGCAGTTTTATTAGCCGGTTGGGGGCTAGGCCATATCATCTCGCTTACAAGGGCTGCAAATGTAAGGCTGCCATCGGTATCTTCCACAATGTTCGTCATTAGACCATACCGCAAGTCGAGGCCGTAGTAGTGCTTGCTCCACTTTACCAACCCGGCATCGTCGAGCCTAATAATTATGGCGCGAGCGGAATCGGTTGCGCTCACGAGCAAATCGCCATTGCTGCACAATAAAAGTTCATGTGGCACGGTAGCGGTACTTCTCGCAAAATGTTTAGCCCACTGTATGTTGCCTAAGGAGTCGGTGCGCATCAGTACGGCACCCTTTTTCTCTCCCAGCATCATGACGTCATTATTGGGTAGAATAATTATCTTGGAAAGGATAACGGAGTCGTATCGCTTTTCCCACAGCAAATCGCCTTGGGCATCCAGTTTTACCAAAAGCGAATATCTCAAGCCGCTAACCACTGATAGTATGGAACCGTCTTGCATTTCGGCCAAATCTCGACCCTCAAGCGATTGGCTACCAGAAAGATAACGCTCGTAAAACGATTGGCCATGTGCCCAAAACGGAAGCACCAACACCAACACTAATAACCAAGTTTTCATGGCCCTTTATTTGTTTGATGCCAATATAGTATTAAATATTTTACTATCCAATAAAGTATATAGAGGTGCTACACTATTTCCTGCAAGTAGATTTACTGTCGTCCGTGGTCCTTTGCAGCAAACCGTGGTCCGTCGTCTGTCGTCCCCCGCTGAAAAGCGGGGCAGGCTGTGGTCTAGAAAAGACCAATCAACCCATCCAACTCCTTGCTCTTCTCGGGGTTGCCGTCGGCTTCGTAGCCAAGTTTGAGGTTTTGGAGGTATAGCTTGATGGTTTCTTTGTTGCGGATAGGCAGGTAGTGCACCGGGGTGGGGTCTTCCTGTATCTTTTTGAGGTAAAGGGTTACCTCGTTGCGGGTGAAAATGGTACCGCGGTTAAGCGGGTTGATGTAGCAGATAATCTGGTCTCGCAAGTCTTCGTCTTCATCCAGCGTCTCTAGGAAATCTTTGGTATAGCAGGCTACAAAGTGCCTTGGCAAATTTACGCCATATACGGGCATATCCAACTCTTGAGCGAGGATGGTATAAAGGATGCCGAGTGATATGGCATTGCCCTTTTTGCTTTCCACTACTTGGTTGATAAAGTAGCCAGGCAGGCTCAGTTGTGTTTCGGCGGTTTTGCCGGTAAAGCCCATAAGCGAGTAAAACACATGGTTGAACACGTTGATTTGCTCAAAGGGGGTAAGGTTATAGTTCATCTCCAGCCAAATAGCCCGGCGGATGTAATCTATCTCCCCGCGAAGCTTTACCTCATCTATATCAGCATATTGAAAACGAGCCACGAGTAAAGCACCTTTATAAAGACTGTCGGCATCGTTTTCTAGCCAGTTTTTAAAGTCGCGCTCTAGGCCGTGGTATTGTATATGGCGTATGATGTGCTCAATGCGTTCTTGCAAAATAAGGTCGAGCGCTTCCTCCCAGTAGGTCTCCAACTTGGGGATGATTTCCGGGCCGTAGCTAGCCAGCTTGCCCGACACATGGGAGAATATCTCCTGGTCAGGGTCGTCCAGCAGTTGCAGCAGGGCCTGAAGTTCTCTATCGTTATTTTGCGCTTCCGTCATTTTTTAGCTCCCTTGCGGAAAGGTGCTTTCCCTTTGCCGCCTCCTGATGGTTTGGTGTTTGCTATAATCTCTTCTACCGCAGCCAAATCAAGGCTTGTTGCTTCTACGCCTTTCGGTATCTTAAAGTTGTCTTTGCCCGATTTAATATAAGGGCCAAACCTGCCATTCAAGACCTGTATCGCCCCATCCTTAAACGAGTTGATAAACTTGTTGGCGTCGGCCTCTTGCTTGGCTATTACCAAAGCAATGGCTTCTTCCAAATCAATTTCTTGCGGGTCGGTGCCTTTCGGGATGCTTACAAACGCATCGGCGTACTTCACGTACGGGCCAAAGCGTCCCAAGCCTATCGTTACCTCTTTACCCTCATGTTCACCTAACAATTTCGGGAAACCGAACAGCGCCAACGCCTCCTCCAGCGTAATGGTATTAATGCTTTGCTCTTCTTTCAACTTAGCGTAGCGGGGTTTATCCTCTCCCTCTACAGTTTTGCCAATCTGCGCCATAGGCCCGAAACGCCCGATGCGTACCGAAACCGGCTTGCCCGTTTTCGGGTCCGTACCCAGCTCGCGTTCGCCGGTGGCACGCTCGGCAGTCTCAATGGTCTGCTCTACTTCTTTATGGAAAGGCTGGTAGAAGGTGTCAATCATCTTGCTCCACTCCACGTTGCCTTGTGCTATCTCGTCAAACTCCTGCTCAATCTTGGCCGTAAAGTGGTAGTCCATTACGTTCACAAAGTGCTCCGCCAAGAAGTCGTTCACCACCCTGCCCACATCCGTAGGGAAAAGCTTGGCCTTTTCGGCACCCGTTACTTCCGTTTCGGTTTGGTCTTTAATGTTATCCTTTGCTAGAGTCAATACCTTGTATGGCCTCACCACACCTTCGCGGTCGGCACGCTCTACGTAGCCACGCTTTTGAATGGTGCTGATAGTTGGCGCATAGGTAGAAGGGCGGCCTATGCCGAGCTCTTCCAGTTTCTTCACCAAGCTAGCCTCGTTATATCGCGGCGATGCTTTGCTGAAGCGTTCGCGGCCCGTCATGGTTTCCAGCGGCAGGTTCTGCCCGGCGGTAAGCGGTGGCAACATGCCTTCTGCCTCCTCGTCGGTTTCCTCGTCGCTGCTTTCCATGTATAGCTTCAGGAAACCGTCAAACAAGAGTACTTCGCCCTGCGCTTGCAGTTCTTCTTTATTGGTACTGATGTCGATTTTTACCGTGGTACGCTCCAGTTGGGCATCGGCCATTTGGCTGGCCACGGCGCGTTTCCATATCAGTTCATACAGGCGTTGCTCCTCTTTGGCACCTTCTATGGTCTGCTTTTCGAAGTAAGTAGGGCGGATGGCTTCGTGGGCCTCTTGCGCGGTATTACTTTTAGTTTTGTACTTGCGCACCTTGCTGTATTGGTCGCCAAAGCTGGCCTTAATAGCCACCGCAGCGGCTGCAAGGGCAGTATCGCCCAGGTTCACGCTATCGGTACGCATATAGGTTATGTGCCCGGCCTCGTATAGCTTTTGGGCTATGCTCATCGTGCGGGTTACGTTGTAGCTCAGCTTGCGGCTGGCCTCCTGTTGCAGGGTACTGGTGGTAAACGGCGCTGCCGGGCTCTTGCTGGCAGGCTTGGTTTGTATGTCTTTAATAGTGTAGCTTGCGCCTTTGCAGCTCTCCAAAAACTTGCGGGCATCTGCTTCGGTATCCAGTTTGCGACTTAGTTCGGCTTTCAGTTTGCTTTGGCGGCCCTTGCTGTCTTTAACTTCGAAAACGGCCGTAACCCTAAACGACGATTGGCTGTTGAACTCTTCTACTTCGCGCTCGCGCTCCACTATTATACGCACCGCAACTGATTGCACGCGGCCGGCCGAAAGCGACCCTTTCATGCTAATTTTGCGCCACAGTATCGGCGATAGCTCAAAGCCCACCAGCCTATCCAACACGCGGCGGGCTTGTTGGGCGTTTACGAGGTTCAGGTCCAAAAAGCGCGGGTTGTCCACGGCATTCTGTATGGCGTTCTTGGTTATTTCGTGGAAAACGATGCGTTTGGTAATCTTTGGGTTGAGGCCGAGTACTTCGCAAAGGTGCCAGCTAATGGCCTCCCCCTCGCGGTCTTCGTCCGTTGCCAGCCACACATGCTCCGCGGCCTTGGCTTCTTTCTTCAGTTCTGTTACCAGCTTCTGCTTATCGGCCGGCACCTCGTACTTGGGTGCGAAGCCGTTTTTGATGTCGATGGCCTTGTTGCCCTTCTCCAGGTCTCTAATATGACCATAGCTGCTCACCACCTTGAAATCCTTTCCCAGGAATTTTTCAATAGTTTTTGCTTTTGCGGGCGACTCAACTATAAGTAGATTTTTGGACATCGGTGGAATTTAGACACAAGATATAAGACACAAGACACAAGACTTGCTTCCTTTGTTTCCGTGTTTCTTGAAAAATTGACAACTGAACAATGCAATAATAGAGTTTACTCACAAACAATTCAAAAAAGGTTTCCGTGCGATATGCACATTGGAGTGTAGAAGTGCGGAAATGTAGTGCCCGACCACCCCCAACCCCTCCTTGGCCAAGGCGCGCAAAAAAGGCTTGGCGAAGGAGGGGAGCTCCAGCTTCTCGACTTTGCGGATACAGTTTCGCAAAGATTTAGGTTTCTACTCAAAATCATTTGGCTTTCTATTACAATCACTTTGATTTTTGTGCTAATCTTCAATTTTGAAGTGAAGCAGCTCCCCTCCTTCGCGTGGCAATGAGCGCCTTGGCCAAGGAGGGGCTGGGGGTGGTCACACGGAGATTGCGGTGGAAATATTATTCACTATTGTCCGAAGATGAGCCTACAGTCCAGAGCAAGGCAGTGGCAGATACCCTCTCGGGAGGGTCGCTGCCTAATCGGTTTTAATTCGAAGATTGAAACTCGGCTTTTCTTAGAGTTCCTGCAGCGAGAAAGCAAGGCAGCGGGGTGGGTCGTTGCTGACGGGGCAATGTGGCGATAAGTGAGAATTTATTAATTTCAGTTTTGTGAAAAGGAAAGTCATCCCATACCAACCATACTTAAAACCGTTTGCCAAAAAGCTAAGGCGGGAGATGACCTTGCCAGAGGTGCTATTATGGAAGCAACTGAAAGGCAAGCAATTGCTAGGTTATGATTTCGACAGGCAACGGCCAATAGACATCTACATTGTAGATGTATATTGTAAAGAGCTTAATCTGGCGATAGAAGTGGATGGATCCGACCATGATTATGAAAAAGACAGGGCACGGCAGGAAAGGCTAGAAGCTATGGGCGTTAAATTCTTGCGGTTTAGTAACAGGGAAGTACCATATGAAATGGACTTCGTACTCGCATCAATAGTTTCGTGGATTCAAGAGCACGGCTCCGAGCGACCCACCCCGCCACACCTTCCTTCGCCCTAAATCCTTGCGATTGCTGGAGAGTTCAGCCCGTTAAGAACAGCCTAGGAGTGTGTCGACCCTCCCAAGAGGGTATCTGCCAGGGCACTCGTTGATTGAGGAGTGTGGCACTTTTAGGCGAGGGTAGAAAAATCACGTATCTTTAAAACATTGTGGCTATTAAAGTAGATTGTAATAAAAATACTATTAGAAATACCGGATAACAAAGCAGAAATGATTGAAAAACTACCTCTCCGAATACGTTTAGGCTCAATGTTGTTTGACCATGTAGTAATATGTCTTGCGCTTGCTATTATTGATATTCCATTCCGAATAGTAGATAAAATAAATTCATCATCCGCCGTAGTAAATGGCTTTGAAACACATTTTGCCGAAGGTTTCAAATATTCGCTTTTAATAGGCTTTGTAATATACTTTTGCAAGGATAGTATTAATAGCAGAAGCATTGCAAAACGAGTGCTCAAACTACAAGTGATAGATAAAAGTACTGGGATAGAAGCATCGCCACTGCAATGTTTTATACGCAATATACTCATTCCGATATGGCCAATTGAGGTCTTAGTAACTCTTGTAAGTCCGAATAGACGAATGGGTGATTTTTTAGCTGGTACTAAAGTAGTTGCCTTGAGTACTGCAAATCAAAACAAAAAAGTGGAGCCTGTTAAAGTAGCATTTGCAATATTGTTATCAATGGGATATGCAGTTTTCCTATATTTTCTGTTTGATTCAATAATACAATATAAATAGCGAGGATTCCTCTCATATGCCTAAAAGGAAATGGCATCATCACCCGCACAGGTTGCACGCGGTCATTTTCGCTTCTAGGCACGCCCCAGTGTTGGGAAACACAGATTGTACAACACACATCAAAAACTCGCAACCCGTAACCCGCAACCCGTAACATTTCCCTAATTTTGCCCCCTACACGCAACTACACCCAAAAATGAACTTCACCCCCCTCACCACCATATCCCCTATCGACGGCCGTTACCACGAAAAAACCGCATCATTAAGTAAATATTTTTCGGAGTGGGCATTATTTAAATACCGCGTGTGGGTGGAGGTGGAATACTTTATCGCCCTTACGCAAACCGATGTACCGGCACTGGCGGGCTTTAGCGATGAAAAGAATGAGGCGCTGCGCTCGCTGTACCGGGAGTTTAGCCATGCCGATGCGGAGAAAATCAAGACCATTGAGCGCATTACCAACCACGACGTAAAGGCCGTGGAGTATTGGCTAAAGGAACGCTTCGAAAAGCTGGGCCTGGGCGAGTTTAAGGAGTACATCCACTTCGGCCTTACCAGCCAAGACGTGAACAATACCAGCATCCCCATGAGCATTCGCGATGCGGTGCAAGAGGTGATGGTGCCGCAACTAAAGGAACTTACCAATAAACTGGGCAAGCTCGGCAATGACCTAGCGCACATACCGCTACTGGCGCGCACCCACGGCCAACCCGCCAGCCCTACCCGCTTGGGAAAAGAGATATTGGTATTTGTAGAGCGCTTGGACAGGCAACTGAGCCAACTGGAAGCGGTGCCATACTGCGCCAAGTTCGGTGGTGCCACGGGCAACTTCAATGCGCACAAGGTGGCCTTCCCGAAAGTGGACTGGGTGAGCTTTGGCAACAGCTTTACCGAAAAGCACCTAGGCCTGGAGCGCTACCAGCTCACCACCCAAATAGAGCACTAAGACAACCTGGCCGCGCTGTTCGATAACTTTAAGCGCATCAACACCATCCTTACCGACCTGTGCCGCGATATGTGGCAGTACATTAGTATGGAGTACTTCAAGCAGCAGATAAAGAAGGACGAGGTGGGCAGCAGCGCCATGCCGCACAAGGTAAACCCGATCGATTTTGAGAATGCCGAGGGCAACCTAGGCATCGGCAATGCCTTGTTTGAGCACCTGGCCGCCAAGCTGCCCATCAGCCGCCTGCAGCGCGACCTTACCGATAGCACCGTGCTGCGCAACGTGGGTTTGCCGTTTGCCCATACGCTTATCGCTTTGCAGAGCATCCAAAAAGGGCTCGGCAAGCTATTGGTAAACGAAGCCAAAATCCGCCAAGACCTAGAGGACAACTGGATGGTAGTGGCCGAGGGCATACAAACCGTGCTTCGCCGCGAAAACTACCCGGCCCCCTACGAAAAGCTGAAAGAGCTTACCCGCACCAACGCCGCCATCACCGAAACCACCATATACGACTTCATCGATACCCTGGAAGTAAACGACACCTTAAAAGCGGAGCTGAAACAGATTACGCCGTTTAATTACACGGGTGTATGACACTTCGACTACGCTCAGTGTGACACTTTAAATCCGCATATTATGGCAAATTTAGAGGAAGGCAAAGACTACTACTTCGACGAGCAAGGCCTCATGGTAATGACTGCCGAGTACCACCTGCGGCGCGGGTATTGCTGCGGGAATGGGTGCAAGCATTGCCCTTGGCGGAAGGTTGATTAGTTGATTGGTTAATCGGTTGATTGGTTTTCGTTGCGGGGAATGTCACCCTGAGCGTAGTCGAATGGGTACGGGTTGCGTGCTTTATAACCACGGAGAACACGGAAAAAGGCACGGAAAAACACGGAAGCATTTAAAGCCAAAGCTGTCACACTGAGCCATGTTGCTCTTTAACCCTAAAAATCATTACGGGAAAATTACTAACAAAAAAATTTCATTCATTTTCATATATTTACTGCAAATACTTGCGTGGAGATAGTTTACTACCAACTTCCTGTTTTGTATGCCTCCAAAGAAAAGACCTACACCTCCTGAACGAGCAGCAGGTAGGGCTGCGGCCGCCGCTGCCCCGCCAGCTAAGCGTAGGCAAGCTCCCGCTGCCCAAGCAGGAGGTATTGCAGCACAGCCGCAGATGCCTGCTGCTATAGCGGTGGCGCCGATGCCAGCAGGGGCAGGGACACCTGAAGCCGCGGTGATACTAGATGCTGTAGATGGGGGCGAGCTTGAAGCAGAAGATGCGCATCATACCGTTACATACGATGGCGTTGCCGGTACTAGGATGGCCCGGAGTAGCAGTATAGATTCTGTGGATAGCGATGACGAGCATTATCATATGCCTGGTACCGAGCATCATCAGGAGCTAAGGGAGGCAGCACCTGAACGCTCCGCTGGACAAACCACGAACGTTTTGAAAGCTGGCCTGCAGATAGCCTATAGCACTGGCGATGGGCAAGCCAACACATACGCTCCATTTCCACAAACTTGGAATAGCGGTTATGAACAAGAATTTAGAGAAGAAGATGAGAAACCAGATTTTAGAACCCAATTGATTGAATTTACGGCCAGGCATCCTAAGCCTGATGGTGGTGCTAGGACATTTTCTCCGCAACTTCATGCCCATAGTGAGGTGGCTATGGCGGCCGATCCTGGACTTGAAGACATGATAAGGGCTGAATCCTCAAAGGTAGTTGCAGCCCTTCCGCATGACGCTAAAATTTTAAAGGCCGTAATCCGCACCCATTCTTCGCCCAATACTGTATGCACTACAGGAGTATGCCGGGAAGCTCTTAAAGATGTTCAGAAAAGAGCCGAGGAAATAGTGAAAAAATTGCCACTAGGTGAAGGACAAAGATTATCGCGCAAGTTTGCAGCGGAGTTGGCGGTAACTTCCGATAGGCCTTTCAGCGACCTTAAAGGCAACAAGCCCCATAAGGCTATGGCTGCAGGATCGCCGGAAGGAGAAGCGGCTCCAAGAGGAGCGGACGAATCCAGAGTAATTGAGGTATTAAACGATGCCTCTCGAAAAAAATTGGAGCAAAAAGCCAGAAAAGCGCCGTCACCCATGGAGGTAGACTCTGGTGCAAGTGAAAGTGAAAGTGAAGTAGAATCGGAAGAAATAGAAGAAGTGATAAAGTAATGCTACACTCCTTCGTGAAAAACTACGGAGTGCATTGCAATCGCACATCCTTCGACGGAGTTTATCCTGAGCTTTTGTCGAAGGGCTCTGCATGACGGCTTAAGCTTTATCTGTTCCAGCTTTATTCAGTGCTTTTCCGTGCCCTTTCTCTCCATGCTATCCGTGGTTAAGCAATCCCAAATTCACCAAAAACTAAAAGCGGCCCTACAATGATGCAGGGCCGCTAGTTATTTAAATTTTCTCGAGGGTAAGGTACTCCTCGTCGTCATCGTTATCGTCGTCCAAGTCTTCCAGCTTAATACGGTTGGGGGTTAGCTCGGTTACACCCCAATCCTCGTCCAGCTCATCCAGCGGGTCGTCGTCATCGTTAAAATCTATCTCCAGCTCGGTGCGGCCATCATCTTGCCTTACTAGCCAAATGCCGGTATCGGTGTTGCCGTTTCGGGTGGCGGTTACGCTACCCTGGGTGGTGAAGGTAAAGGTATAACCATTAAACTGAGCCGTTTCATCGCCATCATCATCATCAAAAAAGTAGGTTACCTTCCAAGTATCTTCCAGAACAAGGGTCGATAAGGATTGGGTGTTGATGTCGAGTATATCATCATCATCATCTTTGCTGCAAGATGAAAATGCGGTAGCTGCCAAAAGTATCGGCAAGGCATACAAAAAATGCTTTTTCATAAGTTGATTTTTTAGTTAAAACAACATAAAGAATCAACAATCGAGCCAAAAGGTTGATTGTTAAAAAAAAGACAGCATTGCTCTTTTGCAAAGCTGGCCGCTTTGTTAAACAGTTATACCATCTATCTACTAAAATCTAGGTGGCACCACACCAGGGGTGTTGCTGCCAGGGGTATTAGGCGTATTAGGTGGTGCAGGGGTAGAACCCGGGGTAGTTGGTGTGGTACCCGGCGTGCTTGGTGTATTGCTGGGCTGGCCAGGGTTTACGGGTGTAGTACCCGGTATACCAGGCGTAGTGCTGGGTGTATTACCTGGTGTGGTATTAGGGGTGGTACTCGGTACACCCGGCGTAGTACTTGGGGTAGTGCCCGGCGTAGGGTTTACTTGCATGCGGGTAGTATCTTGCGGTACTTGCGCCGTATATACAGCACCACTGCAGCTTGCAGTTGTAGTACTAATAGGGCCATTACCACCGCCGTTGGCAAACGCAATGCTGCCACTAAACAGCGTTGCGAAAATTATGATGAAGGTTTTCACGTCGTAGGTTTTTCTTAAAATAAAATTGAACAGCTGGTATGTTGCCAAAACCATTCCAAGTGATTCGGCAAACAAAAACACAATTGATATTTCGCTGTAAATGAATACTGTTTGTAAGTATCGTGAAATTATCTTGTAATAAATATGGGACATGGTTGGGTATAAACAGCCCGCACACCTAAGAAATTAACCGCAACGGACAGCAGTCTTGTGTCTTGCGTCTTGTGTCTTGTGTCTACCTTTGCACTAATGAGCAGATACCTTTATGGCATCGATTTCGGCACCACCAATTCGGCCATTTCCATTTACGATAGCGAGCAGGATGCAATAGTGCAGACCATTTCGGTGCCGTCGATACTGTACTTCCCGTCGAAGCAGGAAGCTGGCAAGCCGCTAATATCGTTTGTGGGGCACGAGGCCATTGAGCAGTACCTAGCCGATGGCATGTCGGGCCGGTTTATGAAATCGATAAAGCGGGTGCTGCCCATCAGCAGCTTTACGCATACGCATGTGCTAAACAAAAAAATGACCGCCCCCGATTTGGTGGCGCTCATACTGATACACCTGAAGGCCAAGGCCGATGCATTTATAGGGCAGGAGTGCACCAAGGCTATTATCGGCAGACCGGTTTTTTTTGACGAGAATAACCCTGAGCGCGACCAACTGGCGCAAAAGCGACTGGCCCAAGCAGCAGAGCTGGCAGGCATTACGGAATACAAGTTCCAGTACGAACCCATTGCAGCGGCTTTTACCTACGAGCGGGATATACTGCATAACGAGCGCGTGCTGGTAGCCGATTTGGGCGGTGGCACTACCGACTTTACCCTTATGAATCTCTCGCCCAAAGCCAAGGGAATCCTCAACCGAGAGCAGGACATCCTTAAAACCTCGGGCATCTACATCGGCGGCGATGCGTTTGATAGCAGTTTTATGTGGGAGCGCGGCACGCCGCACTTCGGGCGGGGCCTCCTGTACCAGAGCATGCCGGGCAAACACTTGGAAGTGCCGCTGCCACTGTTCCACAACATTACCACTTGGGAGAAGATGAACTTCTTCAACAGTAACCGCATCCGCAACGAGATAGAGGGTTTTTACTTCTTCAGTAACAAACACCCCAAGCTCAAAAACCTCTTGACCCTTATTGAAAACAACCTCGGATACCAAGTTTTCCGCCAGATTGAGCAAACTAAAATAGCCCTCTCCATCGCCGATGAGGCTACATTCCAATTCAATAGGTTGGGCATCGAAATAGACGAACCCTCTACCCTACCCGATTATGAGACCATCATCGCCCGCGACCTAAAAAAGATTGCGGATTGCTTGGATGGTTTTGTAGCGGAAAGCGGAGAACACTTAAACTCGTTGGATACCATCTTTCTCACCGGCGGCACCTCTATGGTTCGCCCTGTTAAAGCATTGTTCGAGCATAAATTCCCCAGTGTGAAGCTGCAAAGCGGGGATAATTTTATAAGTGTGGCCAAGGGGTTGGCGTATAGTGGGTATTTGTTCCATGGTTAGTGCTAGCCCGGTTTGCTTATTATACCAATTCGAATTTATTTGCTTCTTAATAATGTGGTAAGCCTTTGCAAAAAAAACACGACGAACACAACGAAAAAATCAAGTAGCACTTAAAGGTCTAAATGGCATTTTAGCTAAGGTACCATAGATGGCCTAAAGCGCGCCCACTGCCTTCTTATACTGCACCACTGCTACTAAATAATTATAGGCGGCATTCAGGTAGTTGGTCTGCGTTTGGCGCAAGGTATAACTGGTGGTAGCCAAATCGTTGGTTTTGATCGTACCATTTTTAAGTCTATCGGTATCTATCTGGTACAGTTGGTTGGCTAGCTCCAAGTTTTTACGCTGGTATTCTAGGTCGGTTTGGGCATTTTTAGCAGCGATGAGCGCTATCCGGGCCTGCTGTTGGTAATCGTCCTCCAACTTTTCGTATTGAAAAGTAGCCGACTGTAAACGTAGATTATACTCTTGCTTGGTATTGGATTTCAACAATCCATCAAAAATAGGTATACTCGCTTTTAGCCCAATATAGTTGAAGGGATACCAAGTGTCGGAGTTAAAAATATTGCCATTGTCGGAAAGCGATTGCACGGTGTAGTTTCCATAAAAGCTTAGGGTAGGCGCATACAATAGTTTTTGCTTGCGGATGTTCATCCGCCATATATCCTGCTGTACCTTTTGAGCCTGCAACTCCGGCCTGTTCAATGATTCGCTAAGGGATAACTCATTGCCCAACTTTACAAAAATAGTACTTAGGGAGTCGGCCAATACGGCGTTTTCGGGAGTATCCTCGCCCATTTTATACCATAAATCTTGTATGGCAAGGGCTAGGCTATTCATGTTTTTAGTATGTTCAGCCTCAGCGTTGGCAAAGTCCAATTGGTACTTTTGCTTATCATATAGGGTTATGGTCCCTTCTTTCAATTGGCCTTCGGCGGTTGTATAGATGTCTTTGGTGCGCTGTAGGTTGCTATTGGTCAATGCTACCTTTTCTTGCCACAACAGTACGGTAAAATAGGCCTCTGTTACCTCTAGCTTTATTTGGGCTTCGGTAGCTTGGGTATTGAAAGAGTTGAGCAGCATCTGCGATTGTGCAATTTTTCGATCACCGTTATTGTTCGGGTCAAACAAGGTTTGGTTCAGGTTAAAAGCCCAAGTGCTATTGAAATCAGTACCGAACTGCACGATGCGGTCAGGCGAGCCTAATGCGCCGAATGCTTCACCGGGGATGACGTTGTTGGGCAACTGGGTATTGTATCTAAAGTCAATCTCGGAGTTAATTTGAGGCAGATTGCGGCTATTGATTTTTTGGATGTCGTTTTCCGCAATCTCAACATTTAGCTGCTGTACCTTAAGGTCTTTTCGATTGTTTAATGCGTTTTCCAAGGCAGCTTCCAAGGTGAGGGCTTGCTGCCCGAACATGGATAGATAGCTTACCAAGGCGATGCAAAAAAGGGTGGTTTTTTTCATGATGATTGTTTTATCCCCGGAATACCGCGGCCGGTTCTAAACTGGTAATGCGTTTGATTGCGAACAAGCTGCCGAACAAGCCAATGAGGATGGTGACGGCAAAAAAGGTTAATCGTAGCCAAATAGGATAGTCGAAAATAGTACCCGCATTGGCAATGCCGTTCCTAAAGCCTTCCACCAGCACCATACCGATGAAAAAGCCCAGTACGGCAATAATCATGGCCTGTGTTACTATCAGCCTGCGAATGTATCCGTTAGTGGCGCCTATGGCTTTAAGGGTACCGTAATCTTTGATTCGGTCAATTGCAGAGGAATAGAGGGTAAGCCCAATAATCACAAAACCCACAATTAATGCAAACACGATAAGGGTGCCGAAAGAGATAGCAATGCCCGAAGTAGCCAGTACCGTCATAATGCTCGCCTCGGCTAAATCCTCGCTGCGCCAAGCCTTTACGCTGGAAATACTGCCGTTGATGGAGGCTATCAGTTTATCTTGCTGCGAGGGGTCTTTCATCTTTATCAAAAATGCATTGGCTTTGGTGGTGGGCACATTGCCTAAGTACCTGGCCCGCTCAATGGTTGTAAAGGTATACACCCCACCGCCGAAGGCCCTAATGCCTTTAGTTTGCCCAGCATTATATACTTTCTTGCCATTTATTTCAAAATACTCCCCCGGCTCCAAGCCACCAAAAAGGGGCGTGTCAAAGAATTCCGTAAACACGGCGCCGTCTTTCAGTAGGTCTTCTTTACGGCCATTCGATATGTTCCAAGGGCCACCGGCAAAGGCGGGGGTTTCTACCCCAATCAAAGTAATACCGGTCGATTTGCCATTTTCAAATCTTGCCGAACCTCCCGAGACAACCAGTGGGTAAGATGCCTCAACATTGGGCAGGCTCTTGAGTTCGTAATTGATGCGCATATCCAGCTCGGCTAGCGTATTTACATTCGTGGTCTTATTGTCCACTACCCATACATACTCCGGATTGTTGCCCACCAGCGTCGACATAGCATTGATGAGGAAAATAAAAATGCCTACTTGCTGGCCAATAAGGAAAACAGAAATAACGGTACCCGCCAATGCCCCAATGGACTTCGGTTTGTCAAATAGGATGAAACGTAGGGCTGTTTTGAACATGGCTGCTTATTTAATTTGAATAACACACTCCACGCGGCTACCTATCAATGCTTTGCTGCCTTCCTCGAGCAATACCCTTACTTCCCGTACCCTGCGGTCTTCCATGTTGGCTGGGTCATCCGCAAACAACGATTTTTTCCGGAGATAAGGCGACGTAAGAAACACTGTGCCAACGCCTATAGTATCCGTTTTCCCTTGGGGCCTCACATATGCTTTTAGCCCGTTTACTATTTGGTCGGCATACAGTTCATCCACTTCGGTAACGGCCATTAGGGGGCCAGCTGGGGCAAAATCGCCAACAACTTGGGTAGTGCTTAGGTTGTTGCCCTGCTTTACATCCATAGAAAGGATTTGGCCATCCATGGGTGCAACCACTTTCTTCTTGTTCAACAACTCCGAGTAATACTGTATATCTGCAGCAATTTCAGCGAGTTTGCTTTGCTGTTGTTTCACATTGGCCTCTGCCGCCAAAACATCTGATTGCAGCCCTTCGAAAACGTATTTGCTATCATCCAACTCCTTTATGGTTATCCCGCCCGATTGCAGCAGCTTTTGGTTGCGTTCGAAGTTAATTTGAGCATTGGACAGTTTGCTTTTTTGGGAAGACAACTGAGAAATAGCATTATCTATTAAGGCTTTCTGCGTATTTAGTTTCGAGCGCGCTTGGGCCAACTGGGCCGCCTCAACTTCCGATGACAATTCAAGAATCACATCGCCCTTTTTCACGGTATCATTGATGTCGAAGTAGATTTTGGTAATCAATCCTGCCGACTCAGCGTACAGGGAAATGATGTGATCTTTGGGCTCGATGATGGCTACACCTACTATTTGCTCCACGGCACTCACCCTTATCAGCGAATCAGCTGGATTAGCCGCTGCTTCTCCGCCTTTTCCGCCACCGCACGAAGTAAATAAGCCAGTGGCTAGTAATACGCAAGCAATGATAATGTATGATATGGTTTTCATAAAGTGGTTTTCAATGAAAAAGGTCTGCGTTGATGTTTTCTTCGGTAACAATGCCATTGTTCACGGCCAATACCCTATGGGCATATTCTTTTAATCTCGGGTCGTGGGTTACAACCGCTACGGCCTTGCCCCTATCGGCCAAGCTGCGCAGCTCGCCCATCACTACTTTTAGCGAGTCCTTATCCAGCGATGCGGTAGGCTCATCGCATAGTACCAGTTTAGGTTCGGTAACCAAGGCACGCGCAATGGCTATCCGTTGCTGCTGCCCTCCTGATAGTTGTTTGGGTAGGTTGCGCTTGCGGTCCATCATGCCCACCAGTTCCAGTGCAGCTTTGGTGCGTTGTCGGGCCTCTTTGTCACCTACGCCCATCAGTCGCAATGGCATCATCACATTGTCTTCGGCGTTTAAGGGTGCCAGTAAGTTAAAATTTTGAAACACGAAGCCTATATTATTCAACCGTAGGTTGGCCAGTTGTTTTTCGCTCAACTCGTTCACCAATTCACCGTTTACCCACAGCTTGCCCGTACTAGGGTATATTACGCAGCCGAGTAATGATAGCAAGGTGGTTTTTCCTGAACCTGAGGGGCCAATAATGAGCGTGAGCTCATTGTTGTTAATGGTCAAATCGGTGGGTTGTAAGGCCGTGATGATTTGATCTCCTACCTTGTATTCTTTGGATACCCCTTCCAGTTTCGCAATCATGCGTTGGATGATTTAGGAACTGTAAACAACGAAAAGCAAATAAGGTTCATGGATATTTTTGGCTTCAAATTAGGAGTACAATATCAGTAATATTAATTACTTCTGCAGACCAGAAACACCCCAAAACAGGTTAACAATATATTAACCTAATTTTTAAACAAGAGAACCGGTTAAGTACCCTGAATAATGGCCATAGACCACCGCAATTTTCAATTTTTAGTTAGCCTTTCTTAATCCAAATAGGCCCATTCTTGGTATCAAACTTCGTCAACTTGCCCTCCTGGGCCAGCTTCGCCAGTGTGGCCTCCGCTTGTGGTATGGTTACATCGCTCAGCTCAGCAAACTCGCGGGTGGTGAGGGTTGGGTATTTGGCAAAAAGGCCTTCCCAACTCTTGTCGTAGGGCAGCCGCTCGGCCTGAGGATACACCTTGCTGATGGCAGCTTCAAACTCGCTGTAGGGCCTTACACCATATACTTTCTCAGTTTGGCCCTGCCCATCGGTAATAAACAGCGTGGGAAAGCCCCTTACGCCGTATTGCTTGGCTAGGTCCAAGTCGGCTTGGAAGAGCGCTTTAGCTTGGTTCTCATAGTCTTGTTTCAGTTGCTCTACATCCAGCCCCACCTTAATAGCCGCTGCCGATAAGTGCTCCCACTTGGTGATGTTCTTCTTCTGCAAGAAAACCATTTCCCTAATCTCTCTTAAGAACAATATCGCCTTATGCCCATCCTGCATTTGCGCAGCCTTAAAGGCAATGGACGGCGGGTACGACGAGTGCAGCGGGTCTTCCAGCCATACGTCACCATCAATCGGCATTTGGTAGTGGAGGCTCACCTCGTCCCAGTGGTGCGCCACATCCGATGGTTTGCTGATGCCGCCACTGTTGTAGCTCCAGTCCGGCAGCAGGCCACCCATGTGATATTCAATTTCGACAAAGGCACCGTATTCCAACTTCAACCTGCGCAGTTGCGGCTCAATGCCCCAGCACGAGGAGCAGATGGGGTCGGTAAAATATATAATCTTCACCGGCTTGGTACTGGTAGTTACTGGTTGGTTGCCCGTGGCGGTGCTATGGCCAGGCATTACGCAACCTTCAACAGGGTCGCACAGTAAGGGGTTGTTTTGATCGTTCATCTTCTTTCCGTTTTGTGCCGAACAACCGGTGCTGCCCAGCGAAACCATTGCCAGTAATAGTATGTGGCATATTACCTTTATCAATTGCCAACGATTTATAGTGAAATGCGTTCTCTTCTTACAAAGGTCGGCATTGGTGGAGGCTTTTGCAATAAGTTGGGGAAATAGGTGGTTAATGGGCGACGGTCGATGGTCGACAGTCCACGGTCCACAGCAATATCAATAGCGCGAGCCACTAGATCTCGGCATACGGTCTTCCCCAGGGGGGATATGTACCGTTAGCGTCGGGCACCGCCCGACGTACACAACACCACACAAAACACTGTTGTTCACCCGCGCTTCCAAGCGCGCGGTGGCTGAGTCATTGAGCCTCTGGCTCCACATGACAACTGCTTTTCGCCCAAACTCCCTATCTTAGCTGTATGGACGACGGACAACGGACGACCGACCACAAAAAACGCAACTATTGTCACACTGAGCGTAGCCGAAGTGCGTAACTCGTAACCCGCAACCAATACCGTGCATCCCGACTTCAGCAAGATTGATATAAAAACCGCCCTAGCGCAGCTCCCCCAACCCGAAGCACCCACCCGTGCGCCATGGCAAACTGCCGAAGGCAATCCCGTGAAAGGGCTCTACACCGCCGCGGATAGCGAGCACCTGCAGCATCTGCACTACGCCGCGGGGCTGGCGCCGTACCTACGCGGGCCATATAGCACTATGTATGTAGTGCGCCCATGGACGATACGGCAGTACGCCGGTTTCAGCACTGCCGAAGAGAGCAACGCCTTCTACCGCCGAAACCTGGCGGGCGGGCAAAAGGGCCTTTCCGTAGCGTTCGACCTGGCCACCCACCGCGGCTACGATAGCGACCACGAGCGCGTGGTGGGCGACGTAGGCAAGGCCGGCGTAGCCATCGACAGCGTGCTGGATATGAAAATCCTTTTTGACCAGATACCGCTGGACGAGATGAGCGTAAGCATGACCATGAACGGCGCCGTACTGCCCATCATGGCCTTCTACATCGCCGCCGCCGAAGAGCAGGGCGTGCCGCTGCACCAACTGAGCGGCACCATCCAAAACGACATCCTCAAAGAGTTTATGGTGCGCAACACCTACATATACCCGCCCGGGCCCAGCATGCGCATCATTGCCGATATATTTGCCTACACCAGCCGCCACATGCCGAAGTTCAACAGCATCAGCATCAGCGGCTACCACATGCACGAGGCCGGTGCCACCGCCGATATTGAGCTGGCCTACACCCTCGCCGACGGCCTGGAGTACATCCGCACAGGTATTGCCGCGGGGCTGGATATCGACGACTTCGCGCCGCGCCTTTCGTTCTTCTGGGGCATCGGCATGAACCACTTTATGGAGATTGCCAAAATGCGCGCAGCCCGCATGCTGTGGGCCAAGCTCATCAAGCAGTTCAACCCCAAAGACGACAAGAGCCTGATACTGCGCACCCACTGCCAAACCAGCGGTTGGAGCCTTACCGAGCAAGACCCTTTCAACAACGTGGCGCGCACCTGCATTGAGGCCATGGCTGCCGCGCTGGGCGGTACGCAATCGTTGCATACCAACAGTTTCGACGAGGCCATTGCGCTGCCCACCGACTTCTCGGCCAAAATTGCCCGCGACACGCAGATATACCTACAAAAGGAGACCAACATAACCCGTGTGGTGGACCCTTGGGGCGGATCGCACTATGTGGAGCACCTTACCAACGAGCTGGCCCAAAAGGCGTGGACGCTGATACAGGAGGTGGAAGCCCTTGGCGGCATGGCCAAGGCCATTGAGACCGGCCTGCCGAAGATGCGCATTGAAGAGGCGGCAGCACGCAAGCAGGCCCGCATTGATAGCGGCCAAGAGGTGATAGTGGGCGTGAACGCCTACAAGCTGGATGCCCAGGAGCAGATTGATATACGCGACGTGGACAACGACGAGGTGCGCCGCAGCCAGATTGCCCGCTTGAATAAACTAAAGGCCGAGCGCAACCCCGAAGCGGTACAGCAATGCCTTACCGCCCTTACGGAAAGTGCCCGCACCGGAGAAGGCAACCTGCTGGCGCTGGCCGTGGAGGCAGCCCGCAACCGCGCCACGCTGGGCGAGATAAGCACTGCGCTAGAGGCGGTGTATGGCCGCTACCAAGCCACCATACGCAGCATTAGCGGCGTGTACGCGGCCGAGAACATACACAACCAACTGTTTATGAAAGTACGTGAACTGGCCGACCGCTTTGCCGAACTGGAGGGCCGCCGACCGCGCGTAATGGTGGCTAAAATGGGCCAAGACGGCCACGACCGCGGTGCCAAGGTAATAGCCACCAGCTTTGCCGACCTGGGCTTCGATGTGGACATTGGCCCGCTCTTCCAAACCCCAGCAGAGGCCGCCCGCCAAGCCGTGGAAAACGACGTGCATATACTGGGCGTAAGCAGCCTAGCCGCGGGCCACAAAACCCTCGTGCCCCAAGTAATCGCCGAGCTCCAGTCCCTCGGCCGCGGCGACATCATGGTAGTCGCCGGGGGCGTCATCCCCCAGCAGGATTACCAATTTTTGTTTGATGCCGGGGTATCGTTCATTTTTGGACCCGGTACGGTGATTGCCGATGCGGCGGAGAAGATTTTGGAACGGTTGATTGAGGGGGTGAAGTAAGTCCCAGTTACGAGTTGCGAGTTACGGGTTACGAGTTGAAGATTGCAAGAGCAGTGAAGCAAGCCCCTCTCCTTTTGGGAGAGGTTGGGTGAGGGGTGGAAACCCGCGGGTCATCCTGAGCCCCTTCGACAAAAGCTCAGGGCAGGCTCTGTCGAAGGGTGCAAGCGATTGCATTGCACTCCGTAGTTTTTCACGAAGGAGTGCCGGGTGCGGGTAGTGAAGGTGAGGTTTTGTGGGTGGGGGTTGTGCGGGGTTGGGGAGCGTCACTCTCGGCAACCTTGTACATGTTACGTGCGCCAGTAAACACTGACGACATAAAAAGGCACCAGTTAAAACTGGCGCCAGATGGAGAAAAACTTGCGCCAGATATACGTAGCATACTTAAGCTAGATGGGGCTAAATATAACGGAACATACTTGGGCCAGATGGGGGGGAGACGCAAGACACAAGACGCAAGACACAAGACAAATTCCCCCCATCTGGCGCAAGCATTTGCTTGTGACTTTTCATGCGACCATTATTTACTGGTCCACGTAACATGTTCAAAGCTATTATAAATGCACTGCCTATAGCACATATGGCATTAACACTTGCACAGCATTAACACTCGGATAACAGACTTTCCCTATTTTAGAGGAAAATATTGCTTACCATGAAATTATCAGGATTTTTAGTCGGGCTGTTACTTTTAGCAAGCGTTGTTGCCCAAGCGCAACTGTATAGTGTGAGCCGCGATGCCAACAAAATTGATAGCAACCTGATTGACCCCGCGCTTAAGCCGTTCTACCATGGGGTGGCCTCTGGCGATCCATTGCCCACTGCCGTTATCATCTGGACCCGAGTGACGCCGGACGATACGCTCAGCCAGCCGGTTTCCGTTACTTGGCAGGTGGCTACCGACTTGGCTTTCAACCAGATTATCGAAACCGACAGTGTGGTTACCGATGCCAGCAGAGACTATACGGTAAAGGTGGATGTAACCGATTTGCAAGCCAACACCTACTATTATTACCGCTTTATAACCGATAGCATGGTTTCCATTACTGGCAGAACCAAAACCGCCCCGGTAGGTAATGTGGATCGCATTAAGGTGGTGGCCATCAGTTGTTCCGATTACAAAGAGGGGTATTTTCAGGCATACCGCAAGATTGCCGACCGCAACGATATTAGCTTAGTAATACACTTGGGCGATTACATTTATGAGCAGGGCGGCGGGCAACCAGGTAGGGTACACGAGCCCGATGCCGAAATATACCGCCTACAGGATTACCGCCAGCGATACTCGCAATACCACTTAGACCCCGACCTGCGCCGCTGCCATCAAATGCACCCCTTTGCGACCATCTGGGACGACCACGACATAGTGGTGGATGCGCTTACCGATACCAGCTTCAGGCATAACCAAGCCTTCGGGCCTTATCTTGACCGTAAGTTTGCCGCCGTTACCGCCGCTCGCGAATGGCTCCCCATGCGCGACCCGGATACCACTCTATATAGCTTTTATAAAAACTGGCGCACCCTGTCTTTTGGCAACCTGCTAGATGTGGTGCTGATTGACGTTCGCCTTTATGACCGCGACCGCTTTGCCGCCGATGCCAACGACCCCATCTATAGCGATACCAGTGCCCACATTATGGGCGCGGAGCAATTGGGCTGGTTCTTAAGCACCCTCTCGGGCACTTCGGCACAGTGGAAGGTGGTGGGCAACCAGTTGATGCTGGCCCAATTGCGCGCCATAGACCCGGTGCCCCTGATCTTTGAAAACTGGGACGGCTACCCGTACGAGCGGACCAAGTTTTTTAACCACCTAAGCGACAATAACATCGACAATGTGGTATTTGCCACCGGCGATTTTCACGTTACCCTTGCTTTGGACGTTGCCCCCGACCCCTACGACACCACCGTGTACACTCCGGCCAATGGCGATGGTTCGCTGCTGGTGGAGCTGGTGGTGCCTAGCATATCGGGCGGCAACTACGATGAAGGCGGTATCAGTTTCGGTGGAGCACCCATAACCTTGCCCGCCGGAATTGTAGAAGAGCTTATCCCTGGCGCCAACCCGCACATCAAAAAAGCCGAAATTACCAGCCATGGGTATCTGCTGTTGGATATTAACAGTACCCGCACCCAGGGCGAGTTTTGGTACGTGGGGAACATTACCGACCCGAACGATTATACCGAATCTTTTGGCAGTAGCTGGCAAACCCTTGACGGCGGCAACCGCCTCATACCCGGCGGCTCGGCGGTACAGCCCATTATCGGCCTGCCAAACCTGCCAGGCTTTAGCCCCGGCGATAGCGTTGGCATTGTTGATACATCGGTGATCTCCTACATTCGGCCAGTGGTTACCAGCACCCAACCGGTGCTGATGAGCCTGTACCCCAACCCGGTGGAAAACTTCAGTTACCTAAACTATGTGCTGCCGGCTACCCAAAAAGTGACTGTTGGCATATACAACTCCGAAGGCAAACGGATGGATAAAATATACCAAGGTATGCAGCCAGCTGGCAACTATATGCTCACCATTGATGCCAGTGCTTGGCCAGCGGGCACCTACTATTTAAGGCTGGAAGGCGGTACCCATCAGTTGGTAAGAACACTACTGAAACGGTAATGCTCTATTTAGGGTAATTATGCATAGCAATCGCTCGCGCATGTTGTAGTTGGCTCTGCTCACTATGACAGAATATTGTAAATGATTCGCAGCAAAGGTTTCCACCTCGGGGCATGAGTGGACTTATCGCAAAGGCAATGCCCGTATGGGGCTCGCCTTCGTGAAAAACTTCGGCTCGCTAAGCAATCGCTCGCGCATTTCGACTACGCTCAATGTGACACGCGGGTTACAACATCAATGTCATGCTCTCTTTCAGTTTTAGGATTTTTCCCTAAAATTGTTTTTCACTTGTACATTACTCGGCTCAATGTGATATGCTGGGCTTTTATATCCAACTCGTAACTCGCACCCCGTAACTAAACCTCCCTCCGCATCATCTCATCCCTTTGCTCGTCGTGGTCGAGTTTGAAGACGTGTTTGCGGGAAGCCACTAAGCGCTTTTTCTGGTAGCAATGGATGGCTCGGAGCTTGCCTGGTCTAGCCTATGGGTAGCGCATATAGCGTCCATAGGAGGCCTTGTTAGCTGATGGGGGGCAAACACCTAAACCTTCCTGCCATTTCAATGGATATGCATTGCCTTGGCGTCATACCAAAAACAAAGCGCCCTCCCCATTGTCTGGGGAGGGCGCTTATATAAGTGTTGTAAGCTCTTATTACTTAGCTACGCTGATTTTGCTAGTAGCGGTTACACCGTTGGCAGTGATGCGAACGAAGTAGATACCGTTAGAGGCATTTTCCATAGCGATAGTTTGTACTGGGGCTACAGCAGTTGAGAAGGTGTTGCTGTTGTATACTACTTGGCCCAACATGTTAACTACCATTACAGTAGCGTCATCAGCATTAACCTTAGATAGGTCAACAGTGAAGGTACCAGTGTTAGGGTTAGGGAACAAGCTGATGTTAGACAACAACTCAATTTCAGCGATACCTACAATACAAAGTGGGTGGTTGGCTGCCAAAATATTCACGGTAACTGGCGCAGAAGTGATAACACAACCTGCGCTGTTGCTAGCAGTTAAGCTCACAGTGTAAGCACCTTCAGCAGTGTAAGCCCTTACACCATTGGTGTTGATGCTACCGTTGCCGTCGCCATAGCTCCATTCAAAAGCCCATGCATTTGAAAGATCTGATGAGGTATTGGTAAACAATACGGTCTCGCCTAAGCAAGCACGGTTTTGAGAAAGTGGCAAAGTATCTTCTTCGTTTCCGTTGTAGAAGGTAGAAGAGGTGAATGAAACCGTTTGGCTTACATTCAAGCTTACCACTTTGCTATCAGTTGCACTGCAACCAGCATTGTTGGTAACAGTAACACTGAAGGTACCATTGGCCAAAGAATCGGTAGAAGTAACTGCACCGGTGCTCCAATTAAAAGTAGCGCCATTCGGGAAACCACCAACTATGGCGCTGCCTAAAATGCTATCACCACAAGCGATAGTAGTATCGTTGCCTAAATTCACGGTAATACCACGTACGTTAACGGTTACTGAGCTCGTAAGAGTATCAGTTCCATCAATTACAGTAACGGTATAAGTCTGGATGCCGTTGCCGGGAGCCAATGTTACATCAGTATTAGCTGAGAACGGACTGGTGATAGCACCAGGACCAGTCCAAGAATAAGAATAGTTACTTGGAGTACCTGAACCACCGCTAGCGTTGGCAGCAAGATTTACAGATTGACCTGGGCAGCCAACAGTTGTATCAGCAGTGGCAGCTACTGCAAGTGGCGCATCAACAGTAACTACGGCAGATATGGCCCAGTTTTGGAAATAAAATTGGTTGCAATTGGCAGGCAATGATGGGAACACCAAATCACCAACACCGCTCAAATCAGTACATGTTGGGGTATAGATTCCGCCGTTGTAGTAACGGAAAGTGTTTCCTGGAACGGTAGATACAGAAGCAGCGCCTGCGCTACCGCACTCTAACCTGTTACCGTCAGCAAGGCTAAACTTATCTTGCTTAGGGCCGGCATAATCCAAACGAACTACAAAGCCTTGACCTGCTGGAATGGTAACACCACCAGTGGGAACAAAGCCAAAATAAAGGTCAGTTCCGGCGGTAGGGGTAAGTGAAGAATCGGTGATAGTAGTATCAGACCACAAAAGCGTATTAGAGAATACTTTCTGGGTAGCGTTGGTAAATGAAAGACCTGAAGCACTTGGTGCTACTGCATATATTGATACTATCAAAGTATCATTCAAGTTTGAAAGATTTTCATGGCTGTACAACCAAAAAATAGTATCAACAGTCATGCTATTGAAAGTAGCTTTTTGGTAAGCGATTTCGTTTGTATAGTCGTAAATGCTATCAAACACAACGGCAGCCCAAGATACGGTGTTGTCATCCAAGGTATCCAGTGGGGTACAAGACACATCAAAGTTTTTATTCAAATCCCAACCGAAGTAACCAAAGTCAAAACCGTTTAGATCTGAATAGTTGCTTTCCATGTCATGGTAGCTCACTTCAAAAGTAGAAATACCACGTTGCGCACCTTGCACAGCCGGCTTAGAGGGAACATCTACAAATGGAATGGGCCTCTTGTTTAAGTAACTAGCAGGCAATTGACCGAAAGAAACGGTAACAACCATAGCAAAGCAAAGAGTAAAAATTAAACTTTTCATGGGCGATGAATTAGGTTAAAGGTTTTTGAGATTCAACAACTAAAAAAAAGAAAGCCAAAATCGCTTTTGGTACGAAATGTAAAACTAGTATTAAATTATCGTATTCCAAATAGGGTAACAAAAACATTTAAAATGCGTTGGCGGATACTGATTAATTAGTAAACGCTTCCATTATAGAGATGGAAAAGGATCGGTAGTGGTTGCACGTGCCATGCCCAGTACAAAACACTTCCTACAACGTGCTTGGTATGCCTCGGTTTCGCCAAGCAATAGCTGTTTAGGGTCGGCTACTGTTCGGAAAGAGTGCGATGCATTATCGCCACACACCATACAGATAGCGTGCAACTTGGTTACGTACTCGGCAGCTGCCAACAATAGTGGCATAGGGCCAAATGGTTGGCCCAGGTAATCCATATCAAGCCCAGCTACAATTACCCGTATCCCCTTTGCCGCAAGGGCTTGCACTACTTCCACCAAACCCTCATCGAAAAACTGGGCCTCATCAATAGCCACCACGTCTACATCGCTTATCATTAGCAATATTTCGGAAGAGTGGCTTATAGGGATGGAGGCCACATTGTTGGCATTGTGCGAAACAATGTTGGTAGCATGGTACCTAACATCCATACGAGGCTTAAAAATGTTGATTTTGCGCTGGGCAATCTCTGCCCTGCGCAATCGGCGGATGAGTTCCTCCGTTTTACCCGAGAACATGGAGCCGCAAATCACCTCAATCCATCCTTTTCGTTCTTGGGTGCTGTACGGCTCGGTAAACATGGTGTTGATTATTAAAATTGGTAAGGAAACATCAAATTTATAATTTCAAGCCGTAATAGGAAACAACTAGCGAAAGATGAACCCGAAAGACCAGATACATTACGATATAGCCGAGTTGCTAGAAAAGATAGCCCACCTGAACATAAAGCTGGCGGGTGCAGACAAGATGCACCCCGTGGAATTGGATTTGCTAAAATCGTACCTGCGCGAGATAGAGAAACTGGGGGAAAGCCTGCCGCTTTTGCAACTGCCAAAGCCTACGTTCCCGCCGCAACAACCCGTGACGCAAACCAGTAGCTTGGGTGGTTTCAATACCCCTAAAGAAACACAAGCCCCTGTGCCCCCAATACAAGAACCTATAGCACAGGCAAAAGCTTACCCTGCGCCTACTTGGCAGCCACACCCTATAAACAAGGAGTATGAAAGAGAGCCGGCAGTTGAAAGCCGGCCTGAGGAAACGGTGAGTGCCACGGAGCCCGAAAATGCCCCGATTGCTGAAACCCAGCCAGTAGAAGCCGTAGGTATAGAAGAACCGGTACCAGCAATTGAAGAAGAACCCAAACATACTTTCTCTTGGGAAAGCGATCCTAGCGAGGCTAAAGAAGAAGAGGTAACACCAGAAGCAGAAGAATATGAGGAATTGACCGATCCGGAAGAAGATTTTTCAACTTTTGAGGAAGGGCCAACGCAACCAGAAGCCGAACAGGAAGAAACAGAGCCAGAACCTGATGAGGAAGTAATTGTATGGGGAACGCTGCAAGAGACTGAGAAAATAGAAGAGCCTGCCTTGGAAAGGACCTTTACCGAGCCTGAACCCTTTACAGAAGCTGAACCTGAGCTTGTTGCCAAAACAGCACCTGAGCCAACGATAGCGGACGAAGAACCCGAAGAGGAAGAATTTAAGTGGGAAAGGCCAACGTACCATGCTGCCCCTGCGGAGCCTGAGCTAGTTACAGAAGCTACCCCTGAGACAGGGGAAGAAACCACACCTGAATCAGTTGCGGAAACAACCCCTGAGCCACTGGCACCCCACTACCCTATTTGGGCTGCAGAGCCAACCGCCGAACCTGAAGCCCAGCTGGAAGAGGAAGCAATAGCCTT
Source organism: Sphingobacteriales bacterium (assembly GCA_027483645.1). Classification (GTDB taxonomy): domain Bacteria; phylum Bacteroidota; class Bacteroidia; order Chitinophagales; family CAIOSU01; genus CAIOSU01. The sequence goes on along the minus strand of JAIXUD010000022.1, from coordinate 369,172 downwards.
TATAGAGCCAATTGAAGAAGCACCAATAGCAGAAATACCAACCGCAGAGCCTGCCACAGCCCCTAGCTTTTTTGCCGAGCCGGTAAAGCAGGAAGCGGCTGAAACCAACGAAGAACCTGTGAAACGCTCACTGAACGACCTGTTTCACCGCAGCGAGCCGGCAGACTTAGGCTCAAGGTTCCAGTTTCAGCAACGCCGCAACCTACGCGAGATGATTGACCTTAGCGAGCGATATGTGTTTACCAAAGAGCTTTTTGCAGGCGATGCCGACTATTATGATCGCGCTATACGCCAACTGAACCAGTTTGAAACCTTGGCCGAAGCCCAAACCTACCTTAACAATGATTTGCGGCCGAAATATAACTGGGCAGGCAAAGAGCAGGTGGAGAAGCAGTTTACTAAGATCGTGGAAAGACGATTTGCGTAGGGTTGATTGGTTACTGGTTATTGCTTATTAGTGCATCTGTTATGGATCTATCCAAGTAACCAGTGTTTCTATTTCCATCAAAATATCCAATTTTACTGCGTATAAATGGGCTTCAACCTTAATTGGTTCTAGCAATTAAGTGGTATTTTTGCGCTCCAAATAAACCAATAACCATGAACTTCATAGAAGAGCTGAAATGGCGCGGACTGTACCACCAAGAAATTCCCGGTACGGAAGACTTATTGCAGAAAGGTAACGTGGTAAAGGGATATATTGGTTTTGACCCAACTGCCCCGTCTTTGGGTATTGGCAACATGGTGCAAATCATTATCCTTATGCACTTTCAACGTGCCGGGCACCAGCCTATTGCGGTGTTGGGAGGTGCTACGGGTATGGTTGGCGACCCATCGGGCAAATCGGATGAGCGTAACTTGCAGTCGGTAGAGCAGTTGAACATCAACAAAAAGAACGTGGAAGGTCAGTTGCGCCGTTTCCTAGATTTCGGTGCGGGTAAAAACCCAGCCATACTGGTTGATAATTACGACTTCTACAAAGATATGAACGTGCTTACCTTCCTACGCGACGTGGGTAAGCACCTTACTGTAAACTATATGATTGCCAAGGATGCGGTGAAGAGCCGCATGGAAACGGGCATCAGCTACACAGAGTTTTCTTACCAATTGCTTCAGGCATACGATTTTGTGCAACTGTACAAGCAACAGAACTGCCTACTGCAAATGGGCGGTAGCGACCAATGGGGCAACCTAGTAAGTGGCGTGGAACTGATACGCCGCATGGAAGGCGGCGAAGTATATGCAGTGACCAGCCCCCTAGTTACCAAAACCGACGGCACCAAATTCGGCAAAACCGAGAAGGGCAACGTGTTTCTTTCTGCTGAAATGACCTCGCCATACAGTTTCTACCAGTTTTGGTTGAACGTGAGCGACGAAGATGCGGAGAAGTTTATCAAGATTTTCACCTTCTTGGATAGGCCAACTATTGAAGCTTTGATTGCAGAGCATCAGCAAGACCCAGGTCGCCGCGTACTGCAAAAGCGTCTAGCCGAAGAAGTAACGGTGATGGTACACAGCAAAGAGGATTTGGAAACCGCTATCAAGGCTTCCAGCATCCTTTTTGGTAAAGGAACCCGCGAAACATTGCAATCCCTCTCGAACCGCGATTTATTGAGCGTATTTGAAGGCGTGCCGCAGTTTAATGTTGGTAAAGAACAGGTAAGTGACAACCTAAACCTGATTGACTTCTTAAGCGACACCACGGGTATTTTCGCCAGCAAAAGCGATGTAAGGCGCGCCATAAAAGGCAATGCCCTTGCCGTAAACAGCGAGAAAATAACCGACGAAAATGCCACCATATCCACCACCGACCTTATTAATGGCAGCTTAGTTTGGGTGCAAAATGGGAAGAAGAATAACTATTTGGTGTTGGTGGGGTGAAACAATATTGCCCAAGAATTATTCGGAACCTAGCCCACGGTTTCAACCGTGGGTATATACGGGCGAAATACCCAACCGTTTTAACGGTTTAAACTTCATGGAATACATATTATAGTGGAAACCGTTAAAACGGTTAGTGGTATATGGCTAACAACCCACGGTTAAAACCGTGGGCTTGGTTTATGCTTCCTTAAATAGATAAACACTTACAAAAACGCAATAGGCGCGGCCAAGCAACTACCGGGAATGTTGAACGCATTTACCAGCAGCACGGCATCTTGGCGGATGTCCCAACACAGCTGGTTCACCAATTTGCGGATGGCTTTGGTTTTTACACCATCCATGTAGTCTTCTTCCAAGTACCAGCCTTGGTTTTGTTCGATGGTGATAAGGGCATATAGGTCGCACAGCTTTTTGAGCGTGTTGCGGCAGCCTTCATCGGTTGTACGCTCAACCTGCTGTATAAATTGTTCCAACACTATGCGCTCAATATAAGCTAGGCCAACATTCACCAAATGATGCTGAGCTACGTTAACCGCATCAAAAGAGTCCATACCCTCATCCACCAGCCGCTTGATGCGCCGGCCTGCCGAGCTCAATATTTCCTCCTCTCGGTAGCGCAAAGCATTGAGTTGGAACTGCGGGTCCAGCAAATGTTCGTCATCAGTGCGACGCTTTATGAGTGGATTTTTTTCAGTGATTGAGGTGCGCGCCTGCCCAGCTAAGTAGCTGATCCCTCCTATCAAATTCATCCCGCTAAAACTCTTTTTAAATTCGGCTAAGCGGCTCTTGGCTACCAGTTGTGTAAGTACCGTATTGTCTCCCTCAAAGGTGGTGTACACATCGGTATCATTCTTTAGGGCATCTATCCTATTTTCCGAGAGGTAACCCTTGCCACCACAAGCCTCTCTGCACTCCTGCAAAGTAGCAGTGGTGTGCCAGGTGGTATAGGCTTTAAGGCCTGCTGCAAGAGCTTCAATTTCTTGCATTTCTTCTTCTTTTCGGTCAAGGAAACGCTGGGTAAGGTATTGTAAGGCAAAGTGCATTGCGTAGCTTTTGGCCAATAGCGGCATCAACCTGCGCTGGTGCATGCGATAGTTGAGGATGGGCACTTCTACACTGCCCTCGGGGCCAAACTGCTTGCGCTGGTTGCCATAGCGAATGGCAATGGCCAAGCCTGACTTGGATGCTGCCAATGCCGAGCGTGGTATACCTATACGCCCGCCCACCAAGGTACCAAGCATGGTAAAGAAGCGGCGATTATCGCTGCCTATGGGGCTTTCAAACTCACCCGCCTCGTTTACGCTGGCAAACCTGTCCAGCATGTTTTCTTTGGGTATTACAACATTGTCAAAGTATATAACTCCATTGTCCACCCCATTTAGACCCATTTTACGACCACAGTCTTTAATAGTAATGCCAGGTAGCAGCTCCTTGGCTTTATTACGAAGTGGCACCACAAAGGCATTCACCCCGTAATCGTGCCCATTAATTACCAGCTTCGCAAATACCGTGGCCGCCTCGCCGTGCACTGCTGCATTGCCTATGTACTCTTTGCGAGCATTTTCGTTAGGGGTGTGTATGGTAAAGGTTTTCTCTGCATGGTTGTAAGTGGCAGTGGTTTCGATGCCTTTTACATTCGAGCCGTGGCCTGTTTCGGTCATCGCAAAGCAGCCTGGCAATTGCAAGGTGCCGATGTCTTGTAAATACTTGCGGTGATGCCTCTCGGTACCAAGTGAGTGCACGCTCATGCCCCATAGCCCAAACTGCACCCCAAACTTAATAACCAAGCTCAAGTCATGGTAGCTCAGCGTTTCCATAATGGCAAAGTAGCCCTTCATATCGCCGCCACCGCCAAATTCTTTGGGAAATGCAGCATTGCCCAAGCCATTGTCGGCCAGGGTGTGGCACCACCTCAACACCTGTTCGCGGTACTCCTCTATGTTGCTAGGGTCTATATATTCAAACTCAGGCTCCGATAGCAACGACTTCACTTTATTGATAGTATCTGCTTGGTCACCATCCAAAAGTTCAGTTAGTTTAGCAATATCAAAGTTATCGGTCGTATCATACTGTTGGGTAAGGGTACTGTGGCCCAGTTTAAAGTTGTAAATAGCTTCTTTGCCGATGATGCCCAGGGCAGTTTCCAGTTGAGGCAGCCCCACTTGCAACTGCGCTAACCGGTTGTCCTTTATCGTTTCATCGCCTTTGGCAAGTTGTATCGATGCCTCGGTGAGGGTTGCACTGTCTTTTGCAGCTTCCACAATCGCCTGCTTCCATTTGCGCATCTCTGCCGGGCTAGGCGGGGCAGTGGGGTCTAATTTGCCCAATATGTAGTTTCGCTCATCTACACTTATCCAATTTTGCTTACTCAGAAAGTTGCTAATAGCTTGGTGCTCGGCTTGGGTAAGTATCTGGTCTTCCCATACCAAATATAGTATTGGCCAAAAGGCATGGGTAATATTGGCTGTGGTGGTAAGGCGCTGCACGCTCATAGTAAGTAGCTTTAATAGTTACAAGGTAGCGGTGTATTGAAAAGACTGTGCCGATTACTGTTGCAACATGAATTTAAACAAACAAAGGCCGGGAGGGTTCCCTGGCCTTTGTTTAAGTTTCCAATAACTAATAGCCACTAACTATCAACCAATCATTCAACCAAATAATAAATCTGGGTAAGCCATTTGCTGGTGTCGGCTTCGGTCATTGGGTCGGTAACGTATTGCTCAATAGCTGGGGCTTTGAAGGTTAAATTCTTTTCCTTCAGATATGCCTCCAAGGCCTCGTGGGCAGGGCCTACCCCTTCGTAAGAGCCATAGTAGTCAATCTTTATTGCTTTGCCGCTCAAGGTGCTGGTTTGGTAGCCCACTACTTCGCCTACAGGGCTATAGGCCACAGCAGCTGCCAAATCGGTTTGCTGGTTTGCCTCATCCCAAGTGTGATATAGGCCAGTTGCATAGCCAGGTGTTTTGCCACCTTTGCCTAGCGTTTCGTATATCTTAGGCAGGTTGTTGCTGTAAAAGGTGTCCATCTCCGTCCACTTTACGGTATCCCTTACAAAGGCAAAGTGCGTTTCTGGGAAGGTGGTTTCCTCTATCTTAAAACCGCCGTAAGTAATATTGGCGGCTGCTTTCTCTGCAATTACTTTCAAAGAGTCCAAGCCCTTTTGATAATCGGCGCCCACCGTTTCTTCAGCGCCCATCAATCCCATAAATACGTTGCCAGGGCGGCCCGCATTGCTGGCAAAGCCCCAAGTTACCTGGGTAGAGGTAGGAGCTAATTCTTTCAGAATAATGTAAGCATCGGCTATTGATTCAAACGGGGTGGTAAAGCGCACTTGCATTTTGACTGTATCATCGCCAATAGCTATAAACTCCTGTTCGCCAATACCTACTTTTTCACCGCTCCATTTATAAATGGCACCTACCGTTCCGTCCTCGCCTACTATCTCCCATTTTATGGTCGAATCTGTTTTCGCCCACGGCGACCAGTCATGCATTAGCGCTAGGCTGCTTACATGTTTGTGCACTACACTTTTGGGGGCATTGATTTCTACACTGCGCTCCACCACTAGTTCGGTGGGGAAAATGAACATGGCAATAACAAAGGCAACTACTACTACCAGTAGCAGGGCTCCAATAATTTTCAAGGCTTTCATAGGTGGTGGTTTTGGTTAGTAGCGTAAAGGTACGGGTACTTTTGAAATTTTTAATTATTTATGTGGGAAAGGGAAATGTGTGGGGTTGGGGAGTAAAAATTGATTAATGCGAGAATGTCCCTCCCTTCCATTCGTCAGGACAGGCTCTTAAAACTTGGGATGAGAAGTATGTTAAAACAAAAAACCTTACCTCATCTCTGAAGCAGGGTTTCTAAAAAACGTTCTACAAGTTACTAATCAGCCAATAACCAATTAACTAGTAACTAAAATGGGTGGAGCTGGAGGGGTTGGGCGCGAAAAGCGCCCGAGGGCTGCGCCGTTCGAACCCGCGTCAAGTCAAGTTGTGGCTGTGGGATAAAACAAAAAACCCTGCCTCATTACTGAAGCAGGGTTTAAAACGTTCTTACGGGCTACTAATCAACCGATTAACTAATTAACCAATCAACCAATAACCAAAGTGGAGCTGGAGGGTTTCGAACCCTCGTCCAGTCAAGTTGCGGCTATACCTTCTACACGCTTAGTTGCCTGTTAATTGTGGGGAGAGCAGCCGGTCAGGTAACCCACCAATTGCTTCCTTACACCTTTTATCTTACTGCTGCGTCAGGTGAGGCGCAGCAGCCAGCACGATCTTCTCGATGCCCCAATGGCGTACTGAACGTGCCAAGTCTACCCGGGACAAAGGCTATCTAATTCCTAGAATTAGGCGGCCATGGCGTAGTTGTTCTCGCCGTATAAAAGTGTTTGTGTGCCGGGATTTACGAGTCAACACACCTCTCTCGGCATGCCAGTATAACTACAAGTCCCGCTGTCAAATCCATACAGCCCCAATAATTGTAAAGAACATTTTTTGATTATGCCCGCAGATTGTGATCCAGAAGCACAGTAATAAGGTAAATACGGTTAGAAAAGTTCCGCGGGTGCAAAGGTAATGGATTTTGCGATGCGTGTGCTATCAGCATCGTCGGCAAATTGCATAACTTTACCAGCATTGAAACCGGTAGCTATGAGCCATATTAAAATTGGGTTGATAAGAGAAATGAAAAACCCGCCTGATAGTCGAGTGGTGCTTACCCCGGCACAGTGCGCGCAGCTACTGAAAAAATACCCCCAACTGGATATAACTTTGCAGAGCAGCCCTGGCCGCTGCTACACCGATGCCGAATATACTGCTGCTGGCATACGTGTGGTGGAAGACATGACCGACCGCGAGATACTGATAGGTGTAAAGGAGATTCCGATAGCCTCAATCATTCCAAACCGCTCCTACCTCTGCTTCTCTCATACCCATAAGCAACAGCTATACAACCGCCCCTTGTTGAAAGCCTTTATTGAAAAGGACGTGAAATTGGTAGATTATGAGCTGCTTACCAATGACGAAGGAATAAGGGTGATTGCTTTTGGATACTTTGCCGGGCTGGTGGGCGCGCACAATGGCTTGCTTACTTGGGGTAAACGCACTGGTAAACTCAACCTAAAGCGAGTAAAAGACTACGCCGACTTCGCTGAGAAGAAGGAGGACTACAAAACCATCACCATACCCCCTGTAAAAATAGTGCTTACCGGTAGTGGCCGCGTAGCCAGCGGCGCCAAAGAAATACTGGACCTGCTGCGTATTAAAGAAGTAACCAAAGAAGAATACCTGCAAATTGATGAGCCGACCCAAGCGGTATATGTGCAAGTCAATACGCACGACATTTATCAGCATTTGGGTGGAAAGCCTTTCTCCATGGAGCACTTTGTGCACAATCCACAAGATTATGGCAGTGCGTTCGCGCCGTTTTATCGCAGTAGCGATTTGATGATTAATGCCATCTATTGGGACCCTAAAGCGCCACGCTACTTTACGTTGGACGAAATGGCCCAACCCGATTTCCGCATTCGTACCATTGCCGACATTACTTGCGATATTGGCGGCAGCGTACCGGCCACCCTTCGCGCCACCACCATTGCAGAGCCGTTCATGGGCTACGACCCGGTTACCCAACAGGAGACCGAACCTTTCCAGCCGAACAGCATCGATATTATGAGCATCGACAACTTGCCCAACGAGTTGCCCCGCGATGCATCACAAGCCTTTGGCGAGCAGTTTATCGGGCATGTATTGGAAGAACTTGTTGGCATTAAACACGGCGATATGATTACCCGCGCTACGATTTGCGAAAATGGGCAGTTGGGCAGGGATTTTGGGTATTTGAGGGAGTGGGTAGATGAGGCATAAATTGGATAAGCACTGTCAATGAAAAATATTTTAGTAACACTAATATATTTTACAATTTTACTGAGTAACCCCTTTGTAATGTTGGCACAAAATAAAATCTACCGGAATACAGATATCGAGCTATTGATACTTGATAAAGCTCGGTATGAAAACGAGTTTAGGCCATTTATGGAAACTCTTACTCAAACTTCACTTCTGGAGATGTTGTTTGCTATGGAGCAATCTTTGAAAGATTCAAAAGCTGTAAGCGATACCATTGAAATAGATAATACGCCTTTTACTTTTAACGAACTGTATGACACGGAAGTAGTAGAGGGATTGACAAATTTGCAGCGTCAAATATTTTTTGAGCTTATCGACAGCTGCCGACAAAATAATAAAAGCGCTCTAAATGAAGATGAGCTATGGGCATTTTCTGAAAAAATGTTGATTTATAATGCCGGGGCATTCTTTACCAGCTATTTTTATCGCGACTTTGCCACATACTCCCCACCGTTTGAGATGGCTGGTCTGTTTTATCCTATATGGGAGGAAACAACTTCATTCTCAAACAGAATTGAAATGGTAAATCCTTATGCGCCATTTTTGGAGGACCCAGAGGGTAATAACAAGTTATACTACTTCATACTCTTTCCGGAAATGGTAGAAATCTTACGATATAATCTTGCCAGCAAAAGAGAGGTGCTAAACAAAATTCCAATCCTGACAAAAGATTTGCTGTTTCTAGACTACGTATTTAGAAAGGCTATTGAGGGAGAACTGCTCCTTATCTTTAAAGAAACACCATAAGTATTAAGTTAAGACAATTCTACTTCGCCTTCAACTCCCCCACCATCTCCTCTACCCTACCCGGATAAACCTCCAGCGCCTTTTCCAAAACGGACAATGCACCGGCGAGGTCTTCCAGCTTCAGCACATAGGCTATGCGCACCTCATGCAAGCCTAGGCCCAGCGTGGCATAGAAACCGGTGGCTGGGGCCATCATTACGGTGCGGCCTTCATGGTTGAAAGATTCCAACATCCATTGGCAGAACACGTCGCTATTATCAATAGGTAATTGCGCCATGGCATAGAAGGCACCGCCTGGGTTGGGGCAGTATACGCCGGGTATGCGGTTCAATCCTTCAATCAGCAGATCGCGGCGGCGGGTGTATTCTTCCAGTACTTCGTCAAAATAGCTTTGCGGCACATCCACCGCTGCTTCGGCAGCTACTTGCTCAATTGTTGGCGGGCTTAGGCGTGCTTGGGCAAACTTCAGTGCCGTGGCCATTACCTCTTTATTACGAGTTACCAAGGCCCCTATGCGGGCACCACAGGCGCTGTAGCGCTTGCTCACGCTATCAATCACTATGGCGTTCTGGTCGATGCCATCCAAGGTTAGGATGCTGGTATGTTTCAACCCATCATAGCAGAACTCTCGGTAAACCTCGTCGGCAAATAGGAATAAATCGTGCTTCAACACCAAATCGCGCAAAGCAAGCAGCTCCTCTTTGCTATACAAATAGCCTGTAGGGTTGTTTGGGTTGCAGATAAGGATAGCCTTGGTTTTCGGGGTAATTAGCTTCTCAAACTCGCTGGCGGCAGGCAGGGCAAAGCCATTCTCGATATGGGCAGTGATGGGCTTTACCACAATGTTGCCCGCCGTGGCGAAACCATTGTAGTTGGCATAAAAGGGCTCAGGGATAATAATCTCATCACCCGCATCCAAACAACTGAACATGCCGAAAGTAATTGCCTCCGAGCCACCGGTAGTTATCATCAACTCGGTAAAATCAACGTTGATGCCGTTCTTTTGGTAATAGGTGGCCAGCTTCCGGCGGTAGCTCTCATTACCAGCGGAGTGGCTGTACTCCAGCACTTTATGGTCGAAATTGTGCACCGCATCCAGCATTTCGTGCGGGGTAGCAATATCGGGTTGGCCGATGTTAAGGTGATAAATTTTTACGCCGGCTGCTTTAGCCTTCTCCGCATACGGTACCAGCTTCCTAATGGGTGAAGCGGGCATGTTCTTTCCTTTGTTTGATATAGCAGGCATGAGTGATGTACTTTTTTCTGAATCAGAATTTACAGAATTGAAGTATTATAGAATTGAGGTTAATCCAAGGGAGTTTTCTTGTAGACACCTCCAATTCTTCAATTCTAGTTTCAACAATGTTATTAAAACAAAAAACTCCGTGGTAAAGTTACCACGGAGTTTCGGGAATGTCTTTCTTTATTTTGAAAATTAGTGTGGTCCATGGTCTATCGTCCATGGTCCTTCGTCCAACTTATTGGTTTACGATACTTGGCTTCTTGGCAGGCACGCCATCGTTGGCAGGGGCAACCGGTGCCGCTGTTACCGAGCCTTTGATAAAGATGCGGGCAGTGCCAACCGTGGCATTGCTGGTAATGGTAATGGCCTTATTGAAAGGGCCAGCGTTGGCAGCATTGAAAGTAGCTTTAATGATGCCAGTTTCTCCCGGGGCAATGGGCTCTTTGCTCCACTCAGGGGTGGTACAGCCGCATGATGGCTTTACATTGGCCAATAACAAATCGGTTTTGCCGGTGTTGGTAAATTTAAACTCGACCGTAATTGGCTTGCCCTGCGGAATGTTACCAAAATCGTGGGTTTCGCTAGCGAAAGTAATTATTGGTGCCTGATCGTTTTGTGCCTCAGCGCCAAAAACAAACCCAGCAACCATCATTAAACTAAGTACCAAAGCTTTCATAATGCTGTTTTTTATACTACCGTAAAAGTAAGTTTTTTCCTACTCAACTTATAATTACACAAATCTATGATTAGTTCGGCGGTTTTGGCAGTTGTGGCGGGGGTATATCCAAAGTTTAACAACCATTAACATTATGCTCTCTAGCCTATTTCAAAATTTTACTCGTTCATTTTCAAGCACTTAACGCCAACCTCCTTGACAAGCATGAACTTTTCTATAATTAATGTTGTAACATTGATTGTAAACTTTGCGTAACTTAGCAATCACAAAACTTAAAACACTTAAACAGTAACATCATGAAAACGATCAAAACACTTGCATTTACCCTATTAGTTGTGCTTTCGGCTGGCACACTTGCCGCCCAAACTACGCACACCGTAAACACCAGCAAAAGCACCCTTAACTGGTTGGCTAAAAAAGTAACTGGCCAACACGATGGCTCGGTAAACATTAAGAGCGGTAGCCTTACCGTAAACGGCGACCAAATTACAGGCGGTAACTTTGTGCTGGATATGACCACCATCAAGGTATTGGACATTAAGGATGCCGAAACCAATGGCCAATTGTTAGGTCACCTAAACTCTGATGACTTCTTTTCGGTAGCTAGCCATAAAGAGGCCACCTTTAAAATAACCAAGTCTGTTGCAAAAGCAGGTAAAGACGGCGCTACCCATGAAATTACTGGCGACCTTACCATAAAAGGTATTACCAACAGCATCACCTTCCCTGCTAAGGTAACCTTGACCAAAGCTGGCTTTATTGCCGCTGCCAAATTCACCATCGACCGCACCAAGTGGGATGTGAAGTATGGCTCAGGCTTGGGCGACAATGCTATTTATGATGATGTTGAATTCAACCTATACCTTACTTCTGCGAAGTAATTTTAGAACGATTAGTTAGTTGGTAGAAAGCCCTTTCCTGCAATGCGGGAAAGGGCTTTTTCAATATTAACAACCTTTCAATGTTAAGTTTTTAATAACCTAAGGTTAATATTGATGCAGATGGCTGAGCAATTGCGTAACTTTGCCGCTACAAAAAACATAATAAAGTATTATGGCAAAAGTAAGTAAGCCCGCCAAAGAGGCTAAACCTAGCAAGGAAAGTAAATTGAAGAAAGAAGCTGCAGCCCCTAAAGCTACCAAAGAAGCGAAACCTGCTAAAGTGCAGCCCCCTGTGAAAGAAGAAAAAGCTGCTAAGGAGCCCAAAGCACCTAAGTTGAATCATATTGGCCTTGATGCCGAAAAAACCAAAGAGCTTGCCAAAAAGCTGAACGAGCTACTAGCCAACTACCAGGTGTTTTATATGAATGCCCGTGGCTACCACTACAACATACGTGGCGAGAAGTTTTTTGAACTGCACCTAAAGTTTGAAGAGTTATACAGCAACTTGATACTGAAAGCAGACGAAATTGCGGAGCGCGTGCTTACCTTGGGCGAAACCCCAATACACGCCTACAGCGGCTACCTGAAGATTTCGGACATTAAAGAGAAGCAGAACGTGACCAGCCCAAAAGAGGCCGTGAGCGAGATATTGAACTCTTTTGCCACCTTGCTGGCCAGGCAGAGGGTATTGCTAGACCTTAGCGGCGATGCTAACGATGAAGGCACTAACGCCCAAATGAGCGACTACATTCGTGAGCAAGAAAAGCTGGTATGGATGTATAGTGCCTACTTGGGAAAATAAGTAGCAAGTAATGAGTATCAAGTATCAAGACTGCTTCAAAAGCAAAATAAATACTTTAAATTCTTTTGGACGTATTGAGTACTTGATACTTGCTACTGACTACTTGATACTTAGCTAAGCGCTAGCACTATTCTAAAAGTAGTACCCTTCCCTTCTACCGAGTCTTTAATGAAGATTTTGCCGCTGTGGTATTGCTCCACTATGCGCTTTGCCAATGCTAGCCCTAGACCCCAGCCACGTTTCTTGGTGCTATAACCGGGCTGGAAAACAGTCTTAAATTTCGATTTAGGGATGCCTTTGCCCGTGTCGGCAATATCGATATGGATGTTGCTACCTTCCACTTGAGCAGTAATGGTGATGGTGCCGCGACCGCCTTCCATTGAGTCGAGCGCATTCTTTAACAAGTTTTCCATTACCCACTCAAACAGCGGTGGGTTGAGCATTACCATCACGTTTTCGGGCAGGTGCAAGTTAAAATTTACATGCTTGGATACACGGCTTTCGATATAATTGGATATTCCACTTAAAATCAATTTGATGTCATGTGCTTCCAAGTCTGGCTTCGAGCCTATTTTGGAGAAGCGGTCGGCAATCAGTTCCAGGCGGTTTACGTCTTTCTCTAACTCCACTGTAATGTGCTCCTGATCTGGTGCGGTCTCGCGCAGGTAGTCCACCCACGCCATTAGCGAAGAGATGGGCGTACCGAGTTGGTGTGCCGTTTCCTTGGCCATGCCTACCCATAGGCGGTTTTGCTCGCTTACGCGGGTGGTGCTTAGGGTAATGTAGCCAATTACCACAAACAGGGTTATTACACCCAATTGTATCCACGGAAAGTAGCGCAATTGCACCAGTTGAAACGAATCGGTATAATAGATGTAGTTAAAATCGCCGGGTGCAATTTCGATAGTGATAGGCGGCATGCCCTGCTTCATCTCCTCCAACTGCTTGGGTAGGTAATCAGGGTTTCGGCTCACCTTAGCCGTATCCAAGTTGCGCGAATCGATAATATTATCGTCCCCATCGGTGAGTATCATGGGCACGGTATTGTTGTTGCGTATCACTTCAAAAAGGAAACCGATATCAGTATTCTCGTCGGCCAAGTTCAGGTTTCGGTAGGCATCGGCCCACAGGGTCACTTTATTTCGCTCCTGCTCAGCCAGGTCGCCTGCCAGCCAATTGGTGTAGCCCAACGAAGCCACCACAATTAAAAAGGCGGCTACAAAGAACCCGATTTTTATCCTCGACTGGCTTTCGTAAAGATTCATGCCGAAAAATAGGGCTTTTCAATTTGAAAATTTTACTTTACTCTTTGATTACCTTTTGGACGTAAACATCTCCAGCACTTTTTACTTGTACCAAATAGATGCCCTTATCAAGCTTTAAAATATCAACGATTTTCTCATTTCTTGTTTTCATTACCACAGCGCCAGTTACGTCCATAATTTCGATTTCAAAATCCGAATCGATTGGCAAACTAAGTGTAATGGTTGAGGAAGTGGGATTAGGGAAGATAGCAATCCGATCTTGTGCAAAAACGTTTGCAACAGCACTTGGCGTAGTAGTAACCGTGTCGCAGTAATTTTTCAAAAAATTCAATGAAAGTGCATTGTAATCGCTGTAGAACTGATGATCGGCATAGCAAGAGGCTATCTGGTTTAGTGCTTCCGATTTTTGGTTACCTGTTAGCGCGTTTAATCCTGGGAAGAAAGAGGGGTTGGTAGTATACCGCTGTACAATGGTATCCAATGGCACAATTACATAGTTATTGGCGTCAACCAAATTATTGCTGCTTAAATCGGTCAACAAGTCTTGAGATTGCGTAAGCGTAACGCCGGGGATACGAACAAAACGTTCGGGATATACAGGGCTGCGGTCGTGCAAATAATACTTGCTACAAACGTTCCTAGAAATGAGTTGATTGGAATTGGCAAAAGCGTCGGCATTGCCTGCGGAGCCCACCTCTTGGTTTGAATCATAATTAGCCATACAAAACAAAAATGGAACCGTAGAAACCGAAAACAGGGCACTTGCACCCGATGCGCAGTAACTAACCCCCGCATCAAAACCAAGAAGAGCAGAACAGGTGCTTGAAAAACCACCGCCATTGCTCATACCTATGGAATATCGTTTGGTGCTATGGGTCATAAGGCCACGGTTAATAAAGGTATCGGTAATAGCTTTGATGTTGGCATAATCAACATTGCCCACACTATCCAACGGGTAAGCCAACCAGCGCAGTTTTCCGTCGCTATTGGCGTCCACGCCCGTGGTGGCCTCATCGGCCTCTGTAATGATAACAGCAAAGCTGTCGCCAATGGCTTGGTTTACCATCTGCCTGTTTTCCACATTATTAATCCATCCTTTGGCACTTCCGCCTGTGCCATGGAAAAAGTAAATAACGCCATAATAACTTGTCGGGAAATAGTAGTAAACAGGTTTGGGAATTACCTGCCCTTGGATGGTATCTAAAACAATATTGTATGTAGGCACACTTCTAAAATTGGCGGTAACACTTACATCGGCCGAAGGCATAACTAATGTGGTATGCCATTCTTCGGGCCTCTGTACGGTGCTTACATTGCCGGTCCATTTATCATACACGCTGTTTGCGGGGAACTCTTTTGCCCAAATATGCACCGTATCACCTGCATTATAGTTTCCGCTACCATATCCATTATCTACGGTAAGTGAGAATGTTTGTGCCTGTAATGCACAGCAAAGCGCCAGCATGGTAAAAACAATGAAAAGCCTTTTCATACCGCCGTGATTTTGAGGTTAGAAATAATTGTACCTTAAATTTCAAATATTTCTATTGAAAAGAAGCTATTTAAGCGTTTTATTTACATTCATTTTACAATAAGCTGCGCAGCTAAGTGCGGAAAGGTGTTACGAAAGATGACCTTGAAAGCCCACGGAAATGCAAGCAGCACGTTTAGTGGTGCAGAAGACAGCAATGAATGGACACCCCTTCTTATTTTGGCAAAAGTAGGCTCACACCAAGGTAGTCGTCCGACTACAAAATACGGGCAAACCAATAACCAATAACCAATTAACGTGCCTTCAACTTCCCAATAGAAGCAATACGCTCCTCGGCAAGCTTAATGGCGGCAAACTGGGTAGTAAGGCCCTCGGCATCAGCTTTAGCGAAAATCTCCAAGGTACGGTCGTAGATGCGCTCGGTACCAGCCATGGCGCGCTCTCGGTTGTAACCGGCCAGCTCCATATAGCAATTGATAACACCACCAGCATTAATCAAAAAGTCGGGAGCGTACACAATGCTTTTTTCAATCAGCATTTTTCCGTGTACTTGCTCGTCCTCCAACTGGTTGTTAGCAGCACCTGCAATTACCTGGCACTTCAGGCGATCAATATTCTGGGTATTGAGCGTGGCACCCATAGCACATGGGGCGTAGATGTCGATATCCAAATCGTAAGCCGTGCCGTTGGATGGCACTATGCTTACAGGCAGACGGTCGGCAAGGGCATTTAGTTTTACGGCATTAAGGTCGGTAATGTATACTACCGCACCTTCTTTCACCAAATGCTCCACCAAGTGCGTACCTACATGGCCTACGCCCTCTACCAATACTTTCTTGCGCACTAGGCTATCGCTGCCGTATGCTTTTTTAGCGGCGGCTTTCATACCCAAATACACACCGTATGCCGTGAACGGCGAAGGGTCTCCCCCACCGCCCAAGTAATCAGGCTTACCGGCTACGAATTTCGTTTCCAGCGATACATATTCCATATCTGCGGTGCCGGTGCCCACATCTTCGGCAGTGTAGTATTTGCCATTTAGGCTGTTTACAAACTTACCGTAGCGGCGCCAGAAGGCTTCGGAGCTTAATTTAGCGGGGTCGCCAATAATTACGGCCTTGCCACCACCAAGGTGGATGCCACTAATGGAGTTTTTATACGTCATACCACGCGAAAGGCGCAACACATCGTGCAAGGCATCAGCCTCATTTTTGTAGTTGTAAAAGCGGGTACCGCCAAGGGCTGGGCCCAGCGTGGTATTGTGAATGGCAATGATGGACTTCAATCCCGTCTCCTTGTCTTGGCAGAAAACAATCTGCTCGTGGCCAAGGTTATCAATCTGTTGGAAGACGCCAGCTTCGCTAGCGGTCTCTTTTGCGGTCTCTTTCAGCGTCAACATTCAGTTCTTTTAGTTATTATTGCAAATAGCCTTTGGCACTATTTGGTTCAAATTACCGGCTTCAGTGGAAACGAAAGTAAGCCTTTTTGGATTAATATGCTGGAGCAGACAGCGCACGATGAAGCATTTATCCTACCTTAATAAGTACCTCTGGAAGTACCGTTACCGACTATCCTTAGGTATCCTTTTTGTTATTATTTCCAACTATTTCAACGTATTATCACCGCTGGTTATCCGCTATTCGTTCGATTTGGTACAGGAGAATATAGCCTATTACCAAATGTTCGATGGCTTTGCACTGCAAGAAGATTTCCGCACCGTATTTAGCTCTGGCCTTTTGTTTACGGGCATTGTGGTGCTGCTATTGGCCATCTTGAAAGGAATTTTCCTCTTTTTTATGCGGCAAACCATCATCGTTATGTCGCGCATGATTGAGTTTGACCTCAAAAACGAAATATATAGCCACTACCAGCAGCTCGACCTTGCCTTTTATAAGCGAAACAACACAGGCGACCTGATGTCGCGTATTAGCGAAGATGTTTCGCGCGTGCGGGATTATCTAGGCCCGGCTTTTATGTACGGTATCAACCTAGTGGTGCTGTTTATCATGGTAATATATGCGATGGTGAACGTGAGCCCCATGCTTACGTTTTGGGTACTTACGCCACTGCCTATTCTATCGTTCTCCGTGTATTACATCAACAGCATCATCAACCGCCGCAGCGAAAAGATACAGGAGCAGCTTTCGTGGCTTACTACTAGTGCGCAAGAAACGTACTCAGGCATACGTGTAATCAAGTCATTTGTGCAGGAAAAACAGATGCTGCGCTTCTTTGAGCGCGAGAGTGATACCTACAAAGATACCTCACTAAAGCTGGCCAAAGTTGAGGCGTACTTCTTCCCGTTGATGCTGTTGCTGATTGGCATTAGCACCATCTTGACCATTTACGTAGGTGGGCAGGGCATCATAGCCGGTAGTTTAACCACAGGTAACGTGGCCGAATTCGTGATTTATGTGAACATGCTCACCTGGCCGGTAATGGCCATCGGTTGGGTAGCCAGTATGACCCAGCGCGCCGCCGCATCGCAAAAGCGCATCAACTACTTATTAGAAACAGCTCCTTCGGTGGCCAGCCCAACTACCGAGCCACTGGATTTGAAGGGCAATATCGAGTTCCGGAATGTAAGTTTCACTTATCCTGACACGGGCATTGTGGCGCTTAAAAATATTAATTTCAGCTTAGGCGCAGGGCAAAAAATGGCCATTGTGGGCCGAACTGGTACCGGAAAAACCACTATTGCCGACTTACTGGTGCGCATGTACGACACTACCACTGGCCAGGTATTGCTAGATGGTAAGCCGATAAACGAGGTTAATTTGGGCGAGGTACGGGCTCAAACGGGCTATGTACCACAAGATGTTTTTCTTTTTTCGGATACCGTTGCAGAAAATATTGCCTTCGGTTCTGCCAATTTTGAACGGCATAATATTGAAGATGCGGCTCGGAATGCAGCCATACATACTGACATTGCGGCACTACCCCAAGGCTATGAAACCCTTGTGGGAGAGCGCGGTGTGACCCTTTCGGGTGGGCAGAAACAGCGTATATCCATAGCCCGCGCCTTTGTGAAAGATCCGCGCATTTTAATCCTTGATGATTGTCTTTCAGCGGTGGATGCAAGAACCGAAAAGTTGATACTTAAAAATTTAAAAACTATATTAGAAGCGAAAACAGCTATTATCATCACCCACCGTATTTCGTCGTTGTTAGAGTTTGACAAGATACTGGTACTAGATGATGGGCAAATAGCAGAGCAGGGAACGCATGAGGAGCTAATGGAGAAAAAAGGCTTATATTTAGAAATGTTTGAACGCCAGCAGCAAGAAGAGACCACTATAAACTAATTTGAGGAAATAATACCCCTATAGCTTTTATAAAAATATTACCTTTGTATAGAAACGTACACATTGACTAACCTATAAAGCAGTACCACACGTGGAGAACGAGCGCGATAACCGGTTCAAGAAATCGGCGGCAGTGTATTCAAAGACCATCCGAGCCGGCAAGAGGAGAACGTATTTTTTTGACGTGAGGACCACCAAATCCAACGACTTTTATATTACCCTCACGGAGAGTAAAAAGAAGTTCAACGACGATGGCTATGATAGGCACAAAATCTTCTTGTATAAGGAGGATTTCAATAAATTTATTGAGGCGCTTAACGAAACCGTAAACCACGTAAAACAGGATTTGTTGCCGGAGTACGACTTTGATGAGTTTAGCAACAACTACGACGAAGACGGCGACTACGATGACCGTGGCGAGGATGATTTTGATGAGGAGCGTACTTTCAAAAAGCGCGAAGACCGCCCACCGCACGTAGCATCTCGCCCTGCCCCTGTGACTGAGCCTGCTGCCGAAGTGGAAACCAAAGTAGCTGCAGAATCAAAGCCTGAAGCACCCATTAATGATGATGATATGAAGTGGGATTGATTTGATAGTATCAAGTACTGAGTATCAAGTATCAAGTACAAAGATTTAAGTACCGATAATAATATTAAGACCCTGCTTCGGCGGGGTCTTTTGTTTTTTGGCGTAATGAGTGGTCGGACCACTCATTACGGATCTTTTCTTTTAGCTATCCTTTATTTAGCCTCTTCATCCTCCTCCTGATACGTATCGCGCAAGTCCACGGGTGTGGTTTTCTTACGAAGGCGTATATTGAGCACCTCTATTATTAATGAGAAGAAAAGGGCGAAGTAGATGTAGCCTTTTGGCACGTGGAAATCAAGGCCTTCCACTACCAGCATAAAGCCAATCAATATGAGGAACGACAGGGCTAATATCTCGATGGTTGGATGCTTTTTGATAAAAACTGCCACTTTACCAGCGAAGGTAATCATTACAATCAAGGAGAGCACCACTGCTATAATCATTATAAGCACCTCTTTGGCCAAACCTATAGCGGTAAGTATGGAGTCGAAAGAGAAGATGATATCCATCGCAATCACTTGAAGGATTACGCTCCTCATAGTGGTTCCTGCTTTGCCCGATTTGGCCTGCTCTTCGGCACCTTCTAGTTTGTGGTGTATCTCGGTTGTGCTCTTGGCCAAAAGGAATAGGCCACCCGCTATTAAAATCAAATCACGGCCACTGATACCATTACCAAAAACCGTAAACAATGGGTCGTTGAGGCTTTTTGTAAGCCAACTGATGGTAAGCAATAGGGCTACACGGAAAAACAGTGCCAGTATCAATCCTATTTTACGCGACTTTTCGGCTTGATGTTCTGGCAATTTATTGGAAAGGATGGAAATAAAGATGATGTTATCCACGCCTAACACAATCTCCAATAGTGTAAGCGTAGCCAATGCTATCCACGCCTCGCCAGTAAGGAATATTGAGAAATCGAATATCGTTCCGAACAGATGAAAGTCCATAGTTTATGATAGTTTTAGCGGGTAAGGAGACCTGCATCCAATACAAATTGGCTGCCAGTTATAAACCTTGCCTTATCCGATGCCAAATATACGACGGCTTGCGCAACATCTTCAGGTTCTATCCACGGAATTGGCAATAAATTTCCTGCACTGGCCTCGGCAATCTCCTGCGGGGTTTTTCCCTCCATTTCGGCAAGGCCATCGTTCATTGGGGTATTTACGCCAGTGGGGTGTATGCTTATTACGCGTATGTTGTAGGGTGCCAGCTCCAGCGCCCAGCTCTTCGTCATGCCCGTTAGTGCCCACTTGGTAGCCGCATAATGGCTTAGGCGGCGCATACCACGCAACCCGCCTACGGATGAGTTGTTGATGATTACGCCGCTGTTTTGCTTAATCATTTGGGGGATAACATATTTCGCCACTAGCCAGGGGCCTTTCAGATTCACATCTATCATTCGGTCAAATTCGGCTTCGGTAATTTCGTGGGTAAAGCCATAGGCGCAAATACCCGCATTGTTGAAGAGCACATCCACCCTACCAAATCTAGCGATAAGCTTATTTATGGCAGCCTCCACCTCTATGGCTTGGCTTACATCTGCCATTAGCGGTAGGTACTGTACCCCTTGCGATTCGCAAAAAGCACCCAAGGTAAGCAGGTCATCGTTGCTCCCCATGGCATAAGTAGGGTATCCCACGTTTTTACCAATATCCAGCGCGGCAATGTGGTAGCCTTCGGTGGCTAACGCCATAGCGGTAGCCCGGCCTTGCCCATGTGCGGCACCTGAAATAAGGGCAACTTTTCCGTTGGGGGTGGTTTTCATTGGGGTGGTTTTTCTTGGAGCGAAATTACAAATTACATTTACCACTGGTAAAATGAAAGTAAACTACTTACTCTATACTGGTAACCGTTAATGCCTGCCCATTAAACTGAGCCTCATCCCCTAACCTCTTTCCTATTAGGGCTGCCGCCACTGGGGCGGTAGGGGATACCACAAAGTACTGCACCCCCTCAAGCACCACTTTGCCCAGCCCAACCGAAATATAAAATTGCCCTTTGCTAGTAATGGCCAGGCTGCCCAATTGCACACTATCAGCTGGTGGTAGCAATACATTGATGGATTGCAGTGCCAGTAACAATTCTTCCGCCTGCCTTAGTTGATGCCCGGCACGCTCCTGCTCCAGTTGTATCATGGCGCGGCCAGTTTCATGTTTGTCGCCCGCGGTACTCTTGCTCTCGCTGCCTAGGGCGTCTTTCAGCTCGGCTTGTATGGCATTGAGGTTGTCCACCTGCTCTTGGGCTAGGTGTAGGCAGTATTGGTGGAGGGTTTGCTTCGACATTGTATGGTGAAGTTAACCACAAAGAACACAAAGATTACACTAAGAACACTGAGGAATAATAAATCGCTAGTCCATGTCCAGCTTCGCCCTGCACTTATCGCACAAGCGCAGCTCGGCATTATCAACTGTAGCAATGGTTTCTACAGCGTCGGTCATTACGCACTTTTTATCGGGGCAATGGGGTAGCCCGAAGTTGTGCCCCAGCTCGTGCACGCATACTTTTGCAAGCCTGCTTTTGGCAACCTCCGTATCAAAACTGCCAAAGCGAAAGGTGGACACTACGCAACTAGGCCCTGGCCGATAACCAAGACCGAAAATGCCGAAATCAGTATACTTGTGCTCGGGCTTTTTAATACTTCCATCAGCCGCATACTTGGTGATGCAAATATCGAAATTGGTAAGGCCGATGATGTAGTCCACGCTATCAGGGCGGGTGCGCTTTAGAATGGCTATGGTGGAATCGGCGCGGTAGCGGTTGCCTTTTAGCGGTGTATAAGCTGCTTCGAAAGGGGGTTTTGTAGGTAATACCTTTACAGGCAAGCCGTAAACACTATCGATGGCGGCTTTTACAAGGTCTATCTGCGTTTGGGGTATGGTACCTAGCGGCTGTATGGCCACTACCACATCTTTGTTGTATTGCGTGCAGGCAGTAGTGGATACCAACAACCATATTAATAATGTTACCAACCCTTTCATCGTACAGAACTTGAAATCAATAGATATTACCCATAGCCTACAATGCCTACTCCATAACCAGGCTCTGCGTCCTTATCTCATCTAGTAGGGCGCGGCGGGTATCGCCCTCGTTGAAGTGTATGTAGTTGCCACTGCCGTTGTTGGCCATGCGGCGCATTAGGCGCTTGCCGGCGGGGTCTTCGCCAAAACCAACTACCGAGAGTATTATACCTTGGCGGGTGTGGCCTCTAATATCACTCAGCATGTTGGATTGCTCGTCGGTGGAGTTATTAAAATCGCCATCGGTAGAGATGATTACTTGGTTGTTGCCCTTGGGCAAAAAGTTCTGCAGCGCCAACTCATAACCCATCGATACCCCTTTAGTACCATTAGTAAAACTAGCGGCCACCAAACTGTCAATCATGTCGTACAAGTACTGCTTGTTGTTAGCTTTGGTAGTAGGTATGTGTACTTGGGCGGTTTTGTTGAAGGTCACGATGGTTACATAATCAATATCGCGCAGCACGGCCACCAATTCCTTCATGCTTTCTTTTAGCTTAGGCAACTTATCAGGTGTGCGCATAGATGACGACACATCGAGCACAAAAACAATGTTGTTAGGCTTAAACAGGCTGGTACTCAGGGTTCCGTCGGCAGTAATTTCATCGGGCACTATCGCAGGTACGGGCTTGACGGTAGGCGCCGGGTCTGGCTCTTCCACTGGTTCATCTATCCACGGCTCATCGATAGTTGCTACCACGGGTTCTTCGGGTGCTACCCTTACCAACTCAAATACCACCCGCCCTTGGTGCGGAGCCAAGTTACCGCGCACTTGATAAGGCGCATAATCTCTTGCAGTTACTTCCACTTCATAAAAGCCTACAAATACCTTGGTAACTGCAACCCCATCTTTGCCAGTGCGGCCATTAATGGTGCTAATATCAGGCGCGCTTAGCTTGATGCTGGCATCCACAATAGGCTGGCGCGTAAGCGAATCAATTACTTGAAACTCTTGGCTGTACATTTTGTCCTGCACATCTTTTGGGCCTACCGTTGGGCAGGTAGTTAGCGCACCCGATGCAAATGAGCGAATGTCGCCCTTCAACACCAAATCGAGCGGCGTGCCGGTATTACTGGTATAAAGGCTCACCGTACGGTTGAAAGTGCCTTTTTTCTCGGTAAAATATTGAACGGTAATAGTGGTGCTTTCGCCTGGTTTCATGGCACCTGATGGCAACTGCACCAGCACATCCTTAGCGGGGAAGGTAGGCAAAAACAACATATCGGCCTTGGTGTTGTTGGTTACCGTAAAGGTAGCGAGCGGGTTGTCCCAATACTCCACGCTGCCAAAGTCATGGGCCTTTTTGTCAAGCTTCTGCGCAAACAGTAGCCCGGGCAGCATAACCAGCATCAACACCCATAAATTCTTCATATTGCGCATATAGCCAAAGTTATGCCAAAAATGGTGGTGTGGGTTTATAACGCAAATAGTATTGTTTTAATTGCGAACAATCCATTTTTCAACCGTGGACGATAGGCTGTGGACCGTCGACTATGGCACAATGATACTCTCCTTAATGGCGCTGATTACCAAGTCCACGTTATTCTTGGCTTGAAATTTCTTCATGAGGTTTTTGCGGTGCGTAGCCACCGTGTGAGAGCTCAGGAATATCTTATCGGCAATCTCGTTATTGGTAAAGCCTTCCGCAATCAATTTTAGTATCTCCACCTCGCGCATGCTCAGCTTACTTGCTGCGCTGCCAGCCAGATCCTTATTAAACTGGAGTACATTGCTACAAAAAAACATTTTGTTGGCGGTAATAGCACGGATGGCTTCTATTATCTCTTCGCCATCGCACTGGCGTAGTATATAGCCATGCACCCCCATCTGCAATATCTGTATGGTTTCTTGCCTATCCTCTATCGTATCAATCACCAATATTTTCTTCTTGGGGAAGGTGTGCAGCAGGCGGTCAATTACATCCATGGCGCTGGCACCGGGCGTGTTAAGGCCAATGATAATCACATCCGGCTCTTGCTGGCGCACTAGGTCGAAAATAGACTCAAACGAACCGGTTTCACCCAGTATCTCAAATTGCTTATTTCCTTGAAAAATCAATCGCAACCCTTGCCTGATGAGGTAATTGCCATCAGCAATAATAAGCTTGATAGGTTTAAGCAAAGCCATGAGCGGGGAATTTGTTTACAAAGATAACGATACCAGTATCAAGTAGTGAGCAGTAAGTACCAAGTAGTGAGTATCAAGTATCAAGACTGCTTCATAATGTTACCTCGGCTTTGCTCACAGCGAGTATATTTAGCATCACTTTCAAACCTCGCCCCTTGCCTCGGCATCCATCCTTACCATAAACTCCCTCACAAAGGCTACTTTATCAGCAGCCATTTGCTTGCCCGCTATCGTATTCATCAAGTCGGGTAGTTTGAAAAGTTTTACTTGGAAATGGTCGAGTGCATATACCAAATCATCCAGCGGGCGGTTTTCGGCCAGCGGGTCGTCGGGGTGGAACATGGCGCGGTTCATTTGGCCCGATACATAGAACGTGCGGGCAATGCCGATGGCACCCAGTGCTTCCATACGGTCGGCATCTTGTAATATTTTGGCCTCGATGGTAGTCGGCGTTACTTGGGCCGAAAAGCTGTGCGCATGTATAGCATGCCTTACGCGGGGCAGCTTGCCCATCGGGAAATCTGGAAAGTCCCTTTTCAAAATCTCCTCTGTTTGCTCGGCGCTGAGCCAGGAAGACTGGCTGCGCTCTGGGTGGTTCTTCGGCAACGATACCAAATCATGGAAATATGCAGCCGTAAGCAGCGTCAATAAATCGGCTGATTCGGTTTCGTGCTCGGCAATGTGTTTGGCGCTGTTCCACACGCGACGGAAATGTGCTAAATCGTGTGCGCCGTCATCTACTGGCCGCTGTTGCCACCATGCTGTGAAGCGCCGTTCCCAATCGTTAAGTTGTTCCAAATCCATGCGGCAATATTAGGGAATATTGGGGAGGGAATCTTGAGTGGTGCGGTGTTTTTCTAGGAGGGGGTTGATGACAAAATCTTTAAAATCATTCGACACCCAATAGAGCGTGCTATCATTATTATTGCTTCTAATTTCCGCTTCATGTAGCATTAAGAGCGTCTGTTTATTTGACAACTCTGATACCACTAACACTAATTGGTATGCATCACTATAACAACGAACATCTAGATTACTGCGCAACTGCGCAAAGATGGTATCTGGATTTTTGTTATCCCAGCCACCAACATCAACAATACTATCCAGCACAGGCATCCATTGAATCAGGCTATCTTTTGGAAATGCTAGTAAATAGGTATCCTTTGGATTAACGGTATGACCAGATTTACTAGTTGCCATAAACGCAAAAGCCGCCACCCCCAGCGGCACCACTGGGTGCAGCCTAAATGGCACCGGTTTGGGCTCACGCCTCCAGTAGCGATAAGCCAGCGGCACCATCACCAGCGCCATTAAATCCGTTAAGTCCACTACCCTATCAATAGAATATAACCCAAGGCTGTTCCATCCATCAATCAGTGGTTGGCTGTAGGGCGATTTCCAATAGATAAACCACACCACACTCGCCCAAAAGGAATGCTTACCCAGCTTTGGAAACAACGCCACCCAAAACATCGGGAACACAAACATCCCCGCAAAATCTGACAGTTTGCCAGTTGCCCAGTTGTGAAAGAGGTCTTTCAGCATCCAATCGTTCAACAACAGCAATATTAACCCAACAATAAAACCGGGAGTGGAAAGGATTTGGAGTTGTTTTTTCATGAGCTGATAAGTGGAATAAAGATAGGATTTAATTAAACGATGGAAACTGACTTGCTGTTGTACTTAAAGCCATTATTACGCTCTACCAAAAAAATATCTACCATCGTCCATCGTCTATCGTCCATCGACTATTTATTATCTTTGCCCACAAACTTACAGTACCCATGGCTGACTTAAACGCCTACATCCTTAAGAATAAAGACCGTTTTCTGGAAGAATTGATGGAGCTGCTCCGGATTCCGTCAGTAAGTGCCGACCCGGATTTTGCCGACGATGTGTTTGAAGCTGCCGAGTATGTAAAAGAGCGTTTGATTGAAGCTGGTGCCGATAACGTGGAAGTGTGCCCTACCGATGGTTTCCCTATTGTATATGGTGAGAAGATAATCGACCCAAAGCTGCCTACCGTGGTGGTATATGGCCACTACGACGTGCAGCCTGCCGACCCATACGAACTGTGGGACAGCCCGCCATTTGACCCGATTGTGAAAGACGGCAAAATATACGCCCGTGGCGCTTGCGACGATAAAGGCCAAATGTACATGCACATTAAGGCTTTTGAGACCTTACATAAAAACAACGCGCTACCCTGCAACGTAAAGTTTATGATAGAGGGCGAAGAGGAAGTAGGCTCGCCGAACCTTGGGCCTTTCATTCGTGAAAATAAAGAGCGCTTAGCTGGCGATATCATTTTGATTTCGGATACCTCGATGATTGCCAATGATACCCCGTCCATTACAACCGGCCTGCGTGGCTTGGCCTATTTGGAAGTGGAAGTAGTGGGCCCGAACCGCGACCTGCACAGTGGCGTGTACGGTGGTGCGGTGGCAAACCCCATCAACATTCTCGCTAAAATGATTGCTTCACTTACCGATGAGAACAACCATATTACCATACCCGGTTTTTATGACGATGTGGTAGAGCTAAGCGCTGAAGAGCGCGCCAACATGGCTCGTGCCCCGTTTGAACTAGAGCACTACAAAAAGCACCTCGATATTAACGACATCCACGGCGAGGCTACTTACAGCACGCTGGAGCGCACTAGCATACGCCCCACGCTGGACGTAAATGGCATGTGGGGCGGCTACATTGGCGAAGGCGCCAAAACCGTATTGCCAAGCAAGGCCAAGGCTAAAATAAGCATGCGCCTGGTGCCTAACCAAGATGATGACAAAATAACCCAACTCTTTACCGAGCACTTCCTGCGCATTGCGCCACCTTCTGTAAAGGTAACGGTGATGCCCCACCATGGCGGCAAACCGGTAGTAACACCTACCGATTCCATCGCTTACAAGGCAGCGGAAAATGCCTACACCAAAACCTTCGGCAAAACGCCGATACCGCAACGCAGCGGTGGCAGCATCCCTATTGTTGCTTTGTTTGAAGAGGTGTTGGGATTGAAATCGCTATTGATGGGCTTCGGCCTCGATTCTGATGCCATCCACTCGCCCAATGAGCACTACGGTTTGTTCAACTTTTACAGGGGGATTGAGACTATTACGGCGTTTTATGGAGAGTACACGGAGTTGAGTAAAAAGTAGTTGCGAGTTTCGAGTTACGGGTTGCGAGTTATGTATTCCGTGTTTCTCCGTGCTTTTTTCCGTGCTCTCCGTGGTTTAATATTTACTAAGGAAAACGCTACTCAATTTTATACCCAAGCTGCTTTACTAAGTCGGCCTTTTCATCCTCGGTCATGTTGGCCCAGATAACGCGGGTGGTGTAGCCGCCGCGCAAAGTATCGTTTTCCACGTACATCCAGTCGCTTAGTTGGGCCATGTTAACTGGCATGGTGTCGCCAAATTCCAAGCCATCAATATGCGCCACTTCATTGCTCACTATGGCATATAGGGCACTATCGCTCCTATAGTGCGGCTCGGCAAACCAAATATGCTCAGTAGAGCCATCAACATCATAATCGAAAGCCATTTTTACATAAAACTGGCTCATCTGCGGCGTAGGGTTTTTAAACGCCAGCATGAACATTGGGAAAGTTGCATTTGCCATCTCGGTAGCCGCATTCATCATACTATCCTGTTGGGCAAAAGAAATAATATCATGCTCCGCATCATATTCGCCTACGCCAGGCTTATTGCTGGTGTTGTTGCAGGAAGCTAAAACAAGGGAAAGGACCAATGCAAGGCTGGGGGTGATAAATTTCATAGAAGGTAACTTGTGTTTGTAAAGTTATACATTACCCCAAAATCCAAAGCAACCCCTCCCTAACATTTTTCGTTATTGTATTAGTGCGTTCAAAATGCGATATTTATTTAGCCTTACCTCAAAACTAACTCGCCATGAAAAAGCATTTACTCACCGTTTTGTTATTGGCAATAGCCCCGCTTTGGGCATTGGCCTTAAACCCGAGTGCAAAGGTTAGCCTTTACGACCACCTGAAGGATGTAAACGCCCAGTGGGAGAAAATCGAGCCCACGGCGGCGCAGCTTCTACCGGTTTCTTTTGAAAACGATACCCGCCGCATACAGGCGCATTTGTTTAATACCGAGCAGTATTTGCGCAGCCAACTAGTAGCCCATTTGTCGGCTGAGTTGCAACAAAAGCGCGCCCACTTGTTGGATGTGCTGAATGGCTACGCCGAAGCAGCAGTGTTCCCGCAGAACTATGACTTCAGCTACCGCATCCCCTATTTTATTGATGCCCACAACACCGCTTGCGCGGTGGGCTACTTGATAATTGCCGATGGCCACAAAGCCCTGGCCGAAATGATACTCAACAACAACAACTACCAGTACTTGCTAGACATGCAATACCCCGAGTTAAGCACTTGGGTGGCTGGCTCTGGCTTTACGGCGCAAGAGTTGGCGCTTATACAGCCAGGCTATTTGGCAACAACCCCGTTCTCCTTTGTAGCTGGCAACAGCGGCACCAATGGACATGTAAATGATGTAGTGACCGTAAATGGAGCGATATACATTGCTGGCGACTTTACTGGCGTAGGCGGTACCACTGGATTTGGCAATATTGCTTACCTTGATGGCGGCACTTGGGCCGATTTGGATGGTGGATTGGATGGCGAAGTATATGCCATGGCCGTATATAACGATGAGCTGTATGTAGGCGGAAACTTCATGGGCTCAGAGAGTGGCGTAGGATCAGAAGGGTTGATTAAATGGAATGGTACCGAGTGGGAAGCAGTTAACACCCTGGGCATTTATGGAGATGTATTTGCGTTGCAAGTATTTAACAACAAATTGTATGTAGGCGGTGATTTTGAGTTCCCTACCGGTGCCCTGCGTGGATTTTTGATGGCTGTTGATGATACAATCGGAGAGATACTACCCGATTTCCCGATGGGGCCTGTGCACAGCTTGGCCGTACACGATGGGGAACTGATATTTGGCGGGGAGTTTACCACCACCTTTAACGGGGTTGTACTGAGCAATGTGGCCAAACTTGACAACCTAGGCAACGTTGTAGCTATTGGCAATGGGGTAAATACTACGGTATTGGCCTTGGCAAGCTATCAAGATGATTTATACATTGGCGGGCGCTTTTTTGACAATAACGGCGATACCGTTATGGGCCTGGCTTACTGGAACGATACCACATGGGTGGACGAGAGCACGCTGGTGCGTGGCATAGCCAGCAACAACTATGTAATACATGATTTCCTAGTCAACGACGATTACTTGTACGTGGGCGGTAAGTTTAGCTGTTGCGATGGCGTTATTGCCTACTATGGGTCCAATTTAGCGAAATATTACCGTAGCGGTGGATATGGGGGCATGCAGGGCGTAACCACTTTTGATGATGCCGTGTATTCCATCAATCTTTATAACAGCGAGTTGATAGTAGGGGGCGTTTTTGATACTGCTATTTTTGGTAGCGGTGTTGGTGGAAATCCTAACCAAGTGGCAAACCTAGGCGGTTTGGCCTTGAAAAATGATAATTGGAACTCGGTTATCGACTTAAACGCTGCCAACATCAGCATCGGCGTTTACCCCGTGCCAGCGTCTAGCAAGGTTACATTCAAAATTGATGGCGAAGTACTTACACGGCAGCCGGTAATTACCATATACAACACCCTAGGCCAGCAGGTGGATGCAGCCACCCTTACCGCCGCCCATACCGAGGTGGACATTAGTAAGCTGCAAAGCGGGGTGTACTTATACCACCTAAATACTGTTATGGGCAATGTAGCAACTGGCAGATTTGTGGTGGAGCAGTAACGGTATTGAATATATTGTAATGAAAATGTACAATGTAGTTGAAGTATTACTATTTTAGTAATAGACTCTAACTTCCATGACTACTCCCAATATTATCGACCTCATAACCGAACAAAAACAACAAATTTTTCACTTGGGCCTTACCATGGCAGGTGCCGTATCGGCAGGTGCTTATACAGGTGGGGTAATGGATTATCTTATGCAATCGCTGGAGAAGTGGCAGCAGCGGAAAGACGAAAACAATAAGATATGGAAGCAAGCTGAGGATACCGGGAAGCTCACTGAAGACAACCTTGCCGCATTGGGATACGATTTTAGAATACCCATGCACCAAGTAATCATTGAGGCCATCGGCGGCGCATCGGCCGGTGGTATGACATCTACAATGGCTATGATGGCGGCGGTAGATGACAATTATGTTCCGGTAGAAACTTTAGCACAGGCCAACGATGTTGCACAAACCGCCAATAACATTTTTTACGAAAGCTGGGTGCGCCTACTGGAGACCGAGAAGGAAAAGGCGATGGACCTAATGCTGAAACATACCGACTTGGGCGGGAAAGGTATCTTTTCGTTGCTTAATGTGGATATTATAGATAAACTGGCCGAAGTAGCTTTTAAAAATATCGGTAGGCTAGAAAGCAACAACTTAAAGCCCTATTTCTCCAAGCAAATAGAGCTTCTGCTTACCTTAACCTCCTTGCGGGGTATCCAGCTTTCGGTGGATTTCTCCGCAAGTGATGACTTGCAATCGGCAGCCTTGGATGCCAAGCTGAAACACAATATGTACACTCATACCCTAGTAGCACATTTTGCAATAGACCATGATAAGCTGGATAAAACGGAAAAATGGGACTACCTAGATATGAAGTCGGACGTTTTAAAGGAATGTTCCATAGCTACTGGTGCTTTTCCTTTCGGGCTCAAGTCTAGGCGCATTATAGGATTTAGCCACCATTATATACATGCAGCCCTTAGGCGCTCGGTGAGCTACGATGCCACTTATGAAGGTTTTGAATGGGACAAAGACTTTGAATTTATTGCCGTAGATGGCGGTACTATGAACAATGAGCCTTTCTCAGAAGTATATAACGTATTGCACGAGCGGGCTAAAAACACCTGTGCTGCAGCTCCAGGGAACGTTTGCCATGGCATTATCATGATCGACCCTTTTCCCAACTATGCCGATAAGGAAGATTATAAGTTTAAATCTAGCGTGCCAGAACTGCCCGCCGAGCTATATGGCAGCTTGCGAAACGAAGCAATGGTAAAGGATAGCAGTGTGTTTACCAAGAAGTATGCGCGGTGGATGATAGTTCCATTTAAATGGCAGGAAAAACATGTTGCATACCAGCACCCTATTTGTTGCGCATCGCTAGGAGCGTTTGGCGGTTTTTTTGATAAAGAGTTCCGCAAGCACGATTTCTTTTTGGGGCGCAACAATTGCCGTAACTTTCTTAGGAGGTATTTTACCCTGAAACACACTGCAGATGGGGAGACATCGGAGCCCATACACCGCTACTGGACCGATGAAATGCGACAAATATTCCAAACCACAAAGAATGGTGTTTCGTATTTGCAAATCATACCCGACATGACTTTGCTTACCGATACCACCAATCTAAATCCGTACGATTATACTTACAAACCTTTTCCTGCTTACAACCTTAAGCGTCTTGATGCATTGCAACCCTTAATAGCTAAGCGGATAGAAAAATTGGTAGAGGAGGTACAGTACCTTTTGCATAAACCCGCAGACAATGTTGCCGAGTTAACGCCCACACAGCAAGAGGACAAAGCAGAACTGGCCGCATTGCTTAATGCCCTGTATCCGCAATCTTTCACCAGCCAAGTGTTATCAAAATTGGGGTGGAAAATCTTTGAGAGGCCTGCCTTCTTTTTAGGTAAAAAAATAGCTGCCAGTGCATTAAGTAAAATGGCGGTAAAAACTATCGTAAAGGATTTTCACGCTAAAGGTCTGCTAGGCAACTCGGGGAAGCGCATAGTAAAATTGGAAACAACTGGAAAAGCAAAACCTTTGGCTTAGCTATTCCCCGTTCCTCTTAAACTGCTCATCCAGCGGTACCTTCCCGCTAAAGGGCTGCGCCACTTCTATGGGCAATGGATTCTCAATAGCTAGGTGATACTGCTCCCAAAAGGCTGGCTGGTATTGGTATTTGCGGCTGTATAGGTTTCCGCTTCGGGCAAAAGTTCTATCAGGCAGAAAGCCATCAGGCCGCAGCGTTGGGGCACCACAAAAGAAGGAGAAGCTTTCCGCAACCTCATACCGTATCATGCCCACGGCACGGTCTTGTATATGGTGCAGGTACTCAAAGTGCAAGCTGCTTAGGTATACTTTGCCTTCAGCATATTCAAACCTGAGTTCCTTTCTGCTTTCCTGAAACATCCAGTGGTGGTCGCCGCCGCCCAGGCTAATGCCACCCTGCCTAAAATTCGGATTGCGGCTAGCGGTTTCTTCCAAGCCAAACAGCTTCATCGTACCTTTGTATAGCCATATTTTACCATCCAATATTTTGGGGTCGTTGGGCTGCCGGTAATGGTAGGTTAGCATCTCCAAGCTATCTCCGCAAATAGTGCAGTGGCAGTCGGCAAAGTTTACCTCATAGCGCATTACGGCCTTCGCATCCATTACAGTGCGGCTAGGATAGCGCACACAGTTTTCCATAAACATATCCACTAAGTGGTCGCCGTGCTCATCGCCATTGCGCTCATACACGTTGCTGCGCCGCACCTGTTGTAGGCTAAACCGCTCTTGCAAAATGCCTGCTTGGTAAGTAACGGCCACGTCGTACACCGTCATCCCTGCTTCAATGAGGCGCACATAGGTACCGTTTTCTTGATGTACTTGGCGGAAGTAGGCGGGGTAAGTATAGGCCATACCGGGCAGGGCTTGCTGCAACTTTTGCAGCGCCTTTAACCAATGGTTTCGTGCCTCGCTATAAGTTACTGTTACCCCATCTAGCTCAAAGGTATAGGGCTGCAAAGTGATAATGAAAGGCTTGGCGCTGCCTAGCTGCGCCAGTGTGGTTTCATAAGGCACAAAGCCGAGCGCGGTTACCGTAATGGTATCAGTTTCTTTGGCATCAGGTATTTTAAGGCTAAACTCGCCATTTTCTCCTGCACTGGTAAAGAATTGATTGTTGTAACCCACAAACGCATAAGGTACCGGCTGCTTTTTGGCATCAAGCACCACCCCTTCAACATCTACTTGGGCTATTATCAAGTGACTGGATAACAAGAGTATCACTATGTACAGACTTTTCATACCATGCTTTTAACGGTTAACCCCGTTTGGTAACAGGTAATTTGCAGTAGCCTTGCAACTATCCCTACCCCTAAAGCATTCTTTAGTAGGTATGCTAAATTTTTCGATTAGGCTATCCATGGCTAGATTGATTATTATGCGTAAATTTAAATTGCCAATTGTTGCCACATGCAATAGCTAAAAAGGCCATTAACCCAGTAGTATGAAACAAATTTACCTTCTGTGTATTGTTTTGGTGGGCTTAGCGTTGCCTGCCGATGCCCAAAATGCCATGCGCCGCGAGGGTAAAATAAAAGTGGTAATAGATGGCGATACCTTGCGTAATGCTTGGGCGGGCGGCCTACACACCCCACAGTTTAGCGAGGCCGATATTGATGGCGACGGCTACAAGGATTTGGTGATTTTCAATAGGGCTTTTTTAGCATCCAACCCTAGCTCCAGTGGTTTTAAGGTGCTTACTTTCCGCAACAACGGTACCCCCAATCAAATTGACTACCACTATAAACCCGAGTGGGAATCCATCTTTCCGCCTTTGGTGTTTTGGATGAAATTGGATGATTTGAACTGCGATAGCATACCTGATATGTTATCGGCATACCAACAACAATTGTCGTTTTACAATTGGTACGAAGGACTTAGGGATAATGATGGAATGCTGTACTTTGAATATCGGGATACGTTGAACACATCCAACCAATTTGCCCCTGTAGAGCTTCAACGCGCTGACTACCCAGGTGTAGGCGATGTAGACCGCGACGGCGATATTGATTTTGTGAATTTCAACAGTCTTTTTAGCTCATTCTCTTTATACAGCAATACAGCCGTTGAAGCTGGTAGCACCTGCGCCGATACCATGGGCCATGAACCAACGGAGTACTGCTTCGGGCAGTTTTATCTTACCGCAAGCGGCGTTCAAACCAATATTATTTGCCCAGCAAAGGGCGGCCCAGGTGGTGGTGGCGAAGGATCTAATAGGCATAACAATGCCTCGGTTTTGGTTATCGATTTGGATGGGGATGGCGATGATGACTTAATAATGGGCGATACGGACAAAAAATATTTGTACGGCTTGTACAATGGCGGCACCACAGCTATTCCATTTATCGATTCGGTGGATGAAGCGTACCCAGCTTATGATGTATCACCAGCCATTACCTACTATCCCCTCGCTTTTGGATTGGATGTAAATAATGACGGAAAGAAAGACATTGTAGCGGCGCCCAGTGATGCCTTAAGCTCATCAAGCAAAAATTCGGTTTTTCTTTTCGAGAACATTAGCCCCAACGATTCAATAAGGGTGCGCTTGGCGCAAAACGACTTTTTGGAAGGTGAAATGGTAGACCTCGGCCTGGGTGCCTTCCCCGTACTGGTTGATTATAATGCCGATTCGCTGCTGGATTTGGTAGTGGGCAACTATGGTTATTATAAAGATAGCACCGTTACCGCCGCCCAGTTGGCGCTGTTCCTAAACATCGGCACGCCCGAAGTACCCATTTTTGAGCTGTTGGATGATGATTGGCTCAACTTATCGGCTTGGTACCCTGCCGAAACCTTGATGGCCTTTACACCCACTTTTGGGGATATTGACGGCGATGACGATTTAGATTTGTTTGTGGGCGATAGCAGTGGCTATATCTCGTTTTTCGAAAACACCGCGGGTGCTAATACTACTATGGCTTTTGCTGCACCAGTAAGGCAGTTTGCAGCGATAGATGCCGGAAAGTATAGCGCCCCTTATGTGTATGATGCAAACGGAGATAGCCTACCCGATTTGCTATTGGGCTCGCGCCGTGGCACCATTGCCTACTACGAAAACCGCGGCACCAGCACGGCACCCGTCTTTGATGCCTTGCCTACTAATCCGTTGTTGGGGCTTATAGATGTAAGTACGGCTTTCAGCCTAGATGGCTACTCGCGGCCGGTGATTACTACGCTGGATACCACTGGCCAGTTGTACCTGCTAAGTGGCAACGAAGAAGGTAATATTTACGGTTATTTGTTTGATTTGGATAGTATCTACACCGGCTCGCTGAGGCAGGTGTTTAACCAATACTCTAACATTGACGCAGGGGAGCGCACCAACATTACCCTGGCCGACCTTACCAACGATGGCAAACTAGAGATGATAGTGGGCAACCACCGCGGCGGCCTAGAGTTTTTTACCCTTAGCGATACCATTGAGAATATTATAGCTGTGCCAAGCTTGGCCGCCAACCCCATAAACATTACCGTAGCGCCCAACCCCACCGATGAAGAGGTGTTTATAAGTGTCTCGGGCATTGCCCAAGGGGTGCCTTTAAACTATTCCATTATTGGTTTGTTGGGCGATGTAGTGCTCAACCAAAATGTAGCTACTACCGGCGATACCTGGACGGGGGCAGTATCCATTGCCCAATACCCAGCAGGTTTGTATTTTGTACGCATATCGCAAGGGGCGCACTCACGCACTATTAAACTAATAAAGCACTAACACCCGATTGGTTATGAAATTTATTATTAGCCTATTTTTACTATTAGCAGCGTATTACACTACCAATGCCCAAAACTTCTTTGCACAGGATAATACCATACCTGTTTCCAACGGCACAAAGCAACTGAAGTACCCTTGGGCAGGCGGGCTCAACAACCCCCAATTTGCCGCTGCCGATTTGGATGGTGATGGCACGGATGATTTGGTAGTGCTTAACCGTGGTGCCATAGCAGGTGGGCAATATGTGCTTACCTTTATAAATGGTGGAACCCCCAACCAAGTAGATTACACCTATGCGCCCGAGTATACCTTCAACCTACCCCCACTTGAGCACTGGATGCTAAGCAATGATTTCAATTGCGATGGGGTACCCGATTTTATAACCTCAGCGGCACCAGCGGTAATGATGCTGTATACAGGCACCCGCTTGCCCAATGGGCGGTTGCAGTATGCCCAACAAGGGTTTCTGAATTACACCACCCAAACAGGTACCACCGGCACCAACATATTCGTTTCGCCAGTAGACATACCGGCCATGATAGATGTAAACGATGATGGCGATGTTGATGTGCTTACGTTCGATTTCTCTGGTTTTAAACTAGAGTATTATGAAAACCTATCGGTGGAAACAGGTAATGGATGTGGCGATACTATTGGATTTGAGATTAGGAGCTATTGCTGGGATGAGTTTGAGGAAACTGGTATTACCAAAGCGGTTAATTTGTTTTTACCCTGTGGAGCGCCTAAAACTGATGGCGAAGTAGAAGGCTCTGCTCGACATGCCGGTTCATCGGTAATGGCATTCGACGAAAATGGCGATGGCCTTAAAGAAGTATTGCTGGGGGATATCACCTTTCAAAATGTAGTGAAATTGCTTAATGGCGGTAGACTAGATTCGGCGGTGGCTATCGCTCAGGATAGCGTTTTCCCATCTTACAACCGCTCTATTGATTTGCCAGTTTTCCCAGCTTGCTTTTACACCGATGTAAATAATGATGGGAAGGAAGACTTGTTAGTAGCACCCAATACCCCCAATAGAGGCTTAAACCACAACTGTGCTTGGTGGTATAAAGATACCAGCAGTAATGCCAACGTGGTATTCGAGTTTCAAACCGATAGTTTTATGACCAATGATATGCTTGATTTTGGCGAAGGTGCTTACCCTGCATTTGCCGATATCAATGGTGATGGCTTAATGGATATGGTAGTGGGCAATAGCGGATACTATGAAAACACCACCTCCTTTATTTCAGGTCTAGCATTGCTTATTAATGTAGGCACCGCTTCAGCCCCAGCATACAAGCTCATTGATACAGACTATATGGGCTTCAGTAATTTCACCACCGGCGTGCAAAAAATACGCTCCATTGTGCCCGCTTTTGGCGATATGAACGGTGATGGCGCCATTGATATGATTGTTGGTGATCAGCTTGGGTCTTTGCACTATTTCCCCAACCAAGCAGCCGCTGGCGATAGCATGGAACTGGTAATTGAACCTACGGGTGGATACCAATACAAAGACATTGATGTAGGTAACTTTGCCAAGCCAGAAATATTTGATGTAAACGGAGACAACCTGCCTGATTTGATTGTAGGCCGTGCACCTGGCTCATTATATTATTACGAAAATATTGGCACTACTACCAACCCCAATTTTAACTCTATACCTTCCAACTATGCCTTTGGTGAGGTATTGGTAAAAGTGAACAGCCTAGATGGGCTAAGTGCGCCACGGGTGGTTTATTTGGCACACAACACCCAACCCTATTTGATGGTATCCAATCTTGCAGGATACATTGAGTTGTATGAGCTAAATGCCAGCCAAAGATATAGCGGTAGGTTTAAGCGGGTGAATGGCTTTTTTAGCGGTATTGATATCGGCGAATCGGCTAGCTTAGCTGTGGCAGATATTGACAACGACGGCAAGTGGGAAATGGCCGTGGGCAGCAAACGTGGCGGCATTAACTTTTACCAAGAGACTGACTATGTAGGTATTAACGATGCAGCGGTTCCAGTAATTTCTGCAAGAGCATACCCCAACCCGTCGGATGGCAATTGGCAGATAGCCTTGGGTGAGCTTACCCCAAATGCACCTATGGTGATATCAATTGTTGATGTACTGGGCAAAGAGGTTTACACCTCCACCCACACACCGGTTGATACTAAAACTAGCTTCCCAATACAATTGCAAGTGGGCAGTAGCATCTACTTTTGCCGGGTACAGCAAGGGGCTAGCAGCACCGTATTTAGGCTGCTGGCACATTAATATTAATTATCGTTATTCTGCTGCTGAGGGGCTTGTGGCCCTAGCGGCCCCGACACTACAT
The DNA here is from genome assembly GCA_027483645.1 of Sphingobacteriales bacterium. Classification (GTDB taxonomy): domain Bacteria; phylum Bacteroidota; class Bacteroidia; order Chitinophagales; family CAIOSU01; genus CAIOSU01. The sequence goes on along the minus strand of JAIXUD010000022.1, from coordinate 331,341 downwards.
GTTGGTAGTGGTGTATATCTCGCTGCGGGTATGGAATGGAAACGCCTGCATTATCCAATGCCAATTTTAGTTGCTCCAAGTTGTCAAACTTATATCCCACATAATCAGCAGTTTTTACCCAAGCCTTTACTTGCAGTTCTACCGAGCTATCACCAAGTTTGGTTACATGAACCAACGGTTCAGGAATCTCTAGCGTACGCTTATCTTGGTTCAACGCCTTCAACATTACGTTTCTAGCTGTTTGTATGCTATCGTTGTAGCCAATGCCTATGGTAAATACAACCCGGCGTTCGTCGCTACGGGTAAAATTGGTAATCTCATTATTGCTCAACTGACCGTTGGGGATGATAATTTTCTCATTATTGGCTGTGGAAAGCGTAGTATGCAATATATCAATACGCTCTACAACCCCAGCACCCCCTTCGCCTTCAATATCATCACCTACTTTAAAAGGCTTAAAAAACAGTATAAGCACCCCACCGGCAAAATTGGATAAGCTGCCTTGCAAAGCCAAGCCAATAGCCAAACCCGCGGCACCAATAGCCGCTACAAACGAGGTGGTTTCTATACCTATCATCCCCGCCACGCTTATAATAAGGAGCACTTTAAAGATAATGCTAACCAAGCTACTGATGAAGCTTATTAGCGATGGGTCCACACTGCGCTTTATCATGTGCCTGCGCGCTACCCTAGTAGCTTGGTTAATAAACCACCAACCTACAATTAGGAAAAAAATGGCCAGCAGCACTTCGGGGCCTTTGGTTACAATTAGCTCAATTGCACGGTCGTAGCCAAGTTTCCATCTTTCCTTATCCATTTTATCAGGCCTACTTTATAGATTATAAAACATTATTGGTAATAGATTATGAAATTGCTATACGCGGTTTTCCACTTTAGCACTACCTAGCAATGGGTATACAAAATACCCAACAGCTTGTATAAGCGAGCACATGCCTAATATATAGCTTCACCATAATTATTGGACAGGCAGGGCTAGCAGCAAAAAAAGGCTCGCAATTTTAAAAAAATTCATCCAATAATGCGCACAAACTACAAAACACGTTCCAAAAAAAGGAATCCATGTCCTCAAAAAAGATACTTACCCGCCGAGAAATTGAAGTATTGAAGCTAATTGTAGAAGAAAAAACATCTACCGAGATAGCCATTGACTTGGGTATAAGCGTTCGAACGGTTGAGACACACCGCAAAAATATATCTCACAAAACCAACGTGCGCAACCCCATCGGGTTGGTGAAGTTTGCCATTCAATCAGGTTTTATTGATGGTTATGTTTATCGTATAAAAAGGCCCCAACTTGTATAATACACCCCTAAACAAAACACAGAGCCTCATATGAAAACACTAACCCGAGTAATGATGATGATAGCCTGCATAATGCTGGCTACCGCTACCTATGCCCAGAAGGTAGAAGTTGAAAAAACCTATGAAATATCGGGCAAGGCTAAGCGCGGCTACCTAGGCGGCGTGGAGTACGACGAGGCAAAGCAAATATACTCGCTTACCTACGTAACCAAAAGTACCGCCAAAATTGGGCGGTTCGAAACCTATAAGTTTGATAAGGACTTCAATTTTATAGAATTGGTGGAGGAAGAAGTAGAGTTTGAAAAAGCCCGCACCAAATGGAGATGGTTCACCTTTGCTGGTGAGGAAAGCTCTGGCGAATTGCTAACTGTTGAAAACAACATGGTAGGCCAGTTGGTACTTAAAAAAGGCCGCTTTGTGCGCAAGTGGGATTGGTTTTATGGCGGCTACGACGTGGACTATATACTTACCGAGAAGGTAAAACCTAAAGACCCAGAAGGCCGCAAATTGACCCTGGTAACTTATGCTACCGATGCCCCAAGCGACCAAATAACCACCTACGGTGGCTGGGGATGGCTAGGCGTAAAAACCAAAGACTATAGCGCCGCTACGGGCGATGTAACCGTGGTGTGCGCCGTGGGCAACTCTATGAAAGATGCCAAAGCCGGCAACATTAAGTATGAGTATGTAACCATGCGAATATCTGCGAGCGACTTGACCATAAAAGCTGAGCAGAAATTTGAATTTGCCACCCCACAAAATATTGTAGCTACTAGGCAAACACCCGATGGTGATTTCGTGATCGTTTTTTCACCAGTAAATGCTGGCAAAAAAGTATCAGACCCAGACCCATTGAACTTTACCTATGTGAAGATTTCGTCTGTTGATTGTAAGATAAAGGACCGCATTTCGTTTAAATCGTTGAACAGCTACTGGGCCGTATCAGACATAGCAATGGATGACGATGGCAACGTGTTTATCTATGGTGCTGCCAACTCTAAAAACAACGATAAGTACTGGAACGAGCAAATAGGTGCTGAAAAATTTAGCGACTTTATGATTTTGAAAGTTGCTGGCGGTAAACTGGCTTGGGTAACCAATACCAATCTAGATGACTTTGAGGGTAAGCTACAAGCGCCGCCATCACAGAAAAAAGCACCAGCATATAAAGGTAAAAAATTCTATATCGGTGGTATGGAGCAGGCTCCGAATGGCGACCTACTCATCTACGGCCAAAATTACAAACCGAAAGAAGAGGGCTGGGAGTTTACGGATATCATCGTGTTCCACTTTAGCAACCAAGGTAAGCTTATGGCCCAATACGGGTTGGATGTGCTGGAGGGTAATAAGTATGCCAAGGCAAGCTTCTCCGAAAGCCTTTTTGTACCATCGGGCGACAATAAAGGCATGAACTGGATTATTTTTGAAGTAGCCGGTATGAAAGGTGGCAACAAACCCCGCCAGCTAAACTATGCCCGCATAGGCAAGATAGATTTGGCAGGTGCCACAGTTAACGACTTTATGGCTCTGGGCCAAGCCAAAGGCGACAAATACTATTTGGAAAACAGTTTCCCGATACTACCTAGCAAAGATGGCAACAAGCTTACCTTTTTCGGCAGCGATAAAGGCGGCCGCGTACTGTGGTTCTGCAGGGTAGCTATGGATTGATATTGAGATTAGGAGATTAACAAGCTGTTTTATGTAGCAAGCGGCCGTGGTAAAGACCACGGCCGCTTTTTTGTATTAGGCTATGCAGCCAACAATTACACAGTGCTTGTTAATAACCCATCCTCATATACGAAACTATATGTGCGGACGTTTGGTTAATTTTGGGTTAATGGTTATTAGTTATTGGTTATTAGTTGCTTTTCGTTAAAAGTGATATCCCAACACCCCGATCAACCAATAGCTAATAACCAGTATACCAATAACCTCCCCCATGGCAGAAGAAGAAAAAATACCGCATAACTATAACGAAGACAACATCCGGTCGCTGGACTGGAAGGAGCATATACGCATGCGCCCCGGTATGTACATCGGTAAGCTGGGTGATGGCTCAGCTTATGACGATGGCATATACGTGCTAGTAAAAGAGGTAATCGACAACTCCATCGATGAGCACGTAATGGGCTACGGCAAGCGCATCGACATTAAGATTAGCGACAAGAAAGTAGTGGTGCGCGACTATGGCCGGGGCATTCCACTGGGTAAGGTAATTGATTGCGTAAGCAAAATAAACACCGGTGGCAAATATGATAGCAAAGCCTTCCAAAAATCGGTAGGATTGAACGGTGTGGGTACCAAGGCGGTGAACGCTTTGAGCTACAACTTCGTGGTGCAATCGGTGCGCGATGGTAAGATGAAGGTAGCAGAGTTTGAAAAGGGGGAGTTGATAAATGATCAAGCGGTAATAAATACCGATGAGCGCGATGGCACCACCATGACCTTTGTGCCCGATGATACCATCTTCAAAAACTACCATTTTATACCGGAGTTCCTGGAAAACCAGATTTGGAACTACGCCTACCTAAACGCCAAGTTGGCACTGTATTTCAATGGGCAAAAGTTCTATTCAGAGAATGGTCTATTGGATTTGCTGCAAAACAAAACCGATGCCGATAGCCTGCGATACCCAATCATCCACCTAAAAGGGGAAGATATTGAAATTGCCCTAACCCACGGCAACAGCTATGGTGAGGAGTATTACAGCTTCGTAAATGGCCAGTACACTACCCAGGGCGGCACACACTTGGCGGCCTTCAGAGAGGCAGTGGTGAAGACCGTTCGTGAGTTCTTTAAGAAAGACTTTGATGCGGCGGATGTTCGCACGGCAATTATAGGTGCCATCAGCGTACGGGTGCAGGAGCCGGTGTTCGAAAGCCAAACCAAAACCAAGCTGGGCTCCATCAACATGGCGCAAGAAGGGCCGACGGTACGCGGCTTTGTAATGGACTTCCTCAAAAAAGAACTGGACGACTACCTGCACAAGCACCCCAACGTGGCCGATGCCTTGCAGCGCCGCATTACCCAAAGCGAGAGGGAGCGCAAAGAGATAGCGGGCATTAAAAAACTGGCCAACCAACGGGCAAAGAAAGCCAACCTACACAACAAGAAGCTGCGCGACTGCCGCATGCACCTGGATGATGGCAGGTTGGAGGAAAGATACAACAGTACCCTCTTCATTACCGAAGGAGACTCGGCAAGCGGAAGCATTACCAAAGCCCGCGATGTGCAGACCCAAGCGGTGTTCAGCTTACGTGGTAAGCCGCTAAACTGCTTTGGCTTGACGAAGAAAGTAGTGTATGAAAACGAAGAGTTTAACCTACTGCAACACGCCCTTAATATTGAGGACGGTATAGAATACCTGCGCTACAACCGCGTGGTAATAGCCACCGATGCCGACGTGGACGGTATGCACATACGCTTGCTGTTGCTCACATTCTTCCTGCAGTTCTTCCCCGATTTGGTAAGGAGCGGGCACGTGTATATATTGGAGACACCGCTCTTTAGGGTGCGAAACAAGAAGGAAACCATCTATTGCTATACCGATGAGGAGCGCCAAAGGGCTATTGCCAAGTTGGGAGTAAAGCCAGAGATTACGCGATTTAAGGGTTTGGGAGAGATTTCGCCCGATGAGTTTGGGCAGTTTATTGGCGAAGACATCCGCCTCTCCCCTATCCTACTCACCAAAGATACCAGCATACAAAATCTGCTAAACTATTACATGGGCAAAAACACACCCGAGCGCCAACTCTTTATCATCGATAACTTGAAGATTGAGAAGGACATTCTGACGGAACCAGCCGCCATGGCCGTTGCAGCGGTGGAGGAATAATTCAAAATTTCGAACTCAGAATTGAATGGCTGGATCGAAATACCGATAGTAGATGAAAAGCATTTATAAGCAACTAGAACTTGAGCAAGACCCCAGCGCAAAAATGCTGTTGCTTCTTCAATTGAGCGTCGGCTACTTGAACAATGACTTGGCGCGTTGCGAGGATGTGGCTATGCAACTGCTTTTGCTTGGGCAAGAACATAATATACCTGCCGCCATTATGCATCATAATATTGTAATGGGGCGCGTAAAGTATAGGGCTGGAGAACTGCATGAATCTCTTGAGTTTTTCAAAAAGGCCGAAAACATGGCTTTAGAGATAAACCATGAAGGAGGAAGGGCGCAGTGCCTGGAATCATACGGCTTTATCTCCAACAGGCAAGGCAACCATGAACAAGCACTGCAAATGGCCATGCAGGCACTAGAGATTTATAAAAAAACAAATGCCCATAATGGTGCTATTGGATTGGCTTATAATAACATAGCCAACTCTTACAACTACTTGGAGCAGCTAGACGAGGCAGAGAAATATTACCGACTGGCCTTAGAAACGCTTGAAAACTCTGATAGGAAGCAAAGTATGTTCTTAATGAATAGCAACCTAGGGTTAATACTGTACAAAAAAGGAAACTACAGGGAAGCCATTACCAATTACGAGTATGGCTTACAAGGATATTTAGCCAACAACAATGCGTTGGCACAATCGCAAGCGTATTGCCACATTGCCTTTAGCTATATAGAGCTAAAAGAGTATGCGCAAGCATTAATCCATTTCCAGAAAGGCCTTAAAGTAGTTAAGAACAAGCAGATGTTTACCGAACATTCATTTATACTGGCTGGCTTGGGCAAGCTTTATATAGCATGGGGCGGTTTTGATGTGGCAAAAAGCTACATCAATAAATCTTTGGCCATTAGGCTAGAAAAAGGATATTGGTCGGAGGCTTGCGAATCGTACCAAGATTTGCACCAGCTTTATAGCCTTACGGGTGATACCGACAAAGCCGACCAAGCACTGGCCGCAGGCAAGCAGCTTAGCATTGAGAAAGGGTTAAAGAAATGGCAAAAAAAACTTGATGAGATTATTAGTTGATTTATGTGGTTCAATTCATTAAAAATACAACCTGCCTACTGGTAATTTCAACAAAAACAACCCAGGGCTGTTAATGCTACATGAGCCAACTACCACAAACCGATATCGACCGCATTGTTGAAATGGCATGGGAAGACCGTACGCCATTTGAAGCCATACAAGCACAATTTGCGCTTACAGAAGCCGAGGTAATTAAACTGATGCGTCGGGAAATGAAGTCCAAAAGTTTCAGCATGTGGCGCCAGCGAGTGCAAGGCCGCGATACCAAACACCTGCAAAAGCGCTCCACCGATGTAGATAGGTTTAAGTGCACACTGCAGCGCGCCATTACCTCAAACAAGATTTCGAAAAGATAAGGAAGCAATATTTGCGATGGAAATACGATATTTATACTAATCCTTCGTCCATCAACCATTTTCAAATCTTCCAATTGTCTTTCACCTCCAACCCAAAACTCGAAACCATCCTCTCCCCCACTGAATGGAAAGGAACCCCCATAACCAGCGAAGGGCGGTTTGTGAACCACGAGCACCCGATGAAAATGGATTTCGCCGACGTGTTTAAATGGCAATTGAGCAACAATCCTGATAAGGCAGCCAAAAAGCTCGACAGGTGGCGGTTGCAGCCTGTACCTTATAATGACTGGCTTACTAGCAATGTGGATTGTATCGTTTGGCTGGGACACAGTAGTTTCTTTATTAGGCTCGATGGTAAAACGATAATGATTGACCCGGTTTTTGGCGATTTATCGTTTTTGGTGAAGCGCTTCGTGAAGTTTCCTTTGGACCCTAGCAAGCTAAATAACTTGGATTACATCCTACTCTCGCACGACCACCGTGACCACCTGGATGAGCCTAGTGTAAAAGCCCTCGCCAAAAACAACCCCAAAGCGCATTACCTTACCGGGCTGGGAATTGAAGGCTTGTTGCAATCGTTTACCCAAAGCAAATTGATACAATCGGCTGGTTGGTTCCAGAAATTCCATACGCCCGATAGCCCGCTGGAGATTTTTTATCTGCCTAGCCGGCATTGGGGCAGGCGATTGATTACTGATACCAATGTACGCCTTTGGGGTGCCTTTGTTATCCGCTCCGGCAACAAAACCATTTACTTTAGTGGCGACACGGGCTATGGCTCGCACTTTAAGCAGGCAGGCGAATTGTTTCCTGATATTACGCACGCCATCATCGGCATTGGGGCTTATAAGCCCGAATGGTTTATGGGCAGCAACCATATAAGCCCGCAAGATGCCGTGAAGGGATTTAACGAGCTAGGCGCAAAACACTTGATGCCCATGCACTACGGTACCTTCGACCTTAGTGATGAAGCCTTAAGCGACCCCTACCAAACTATGCTTCAACAGCAAGAGCTAGGCAACATCAATGGCCAGTTATTATTGCCTCGCCCTGGAGAGGTATTGGAGATATAGGCTCCTGTTTTGTGGCGATACCCTGTGGCTATGACGTAGCAAACGGGGAAATTCTGCCCTTGGATTACCAATCCACAATTCAGTACTTTCAGTAACCACCATAAGGTTGTGAAATTGAAGATTGCCAAAGAATTAATAGCCAACAAGTTATCTCAATTCACAACACCGGTTCGCAATCTTTATCAATAGTATTCAATTATTCCCTTTCGGGGCATACCATTTGCCTTTTTACCAATATCAATTGAAATCTAAAAACACTGATATGGAAAGGCAAGTTTTGCAAGGAGAAATGGTAAATGAGCGCGAGCAAACAAGCCGCTTAGTGGTATTGGTGATGTTTATTGCCGTGGCAGCCTGGTTGGTTGTAGCTATCGCACAATGCGTGGTATTCTGCGGCGGTTTGTTTGGGGGTTTTAGAAGGTAGTAGTATCCAGTTGCACGGGTGGTTTAGTAATAATGAACTCCCGTATCGTATTGCCCACAAGCGTTGCCTTATTATATTCCCCCTTCGCATCCAAATGACAATCATCTTGCCATGAGGTTTCATTGGTTATAGTGCCAAACTCATATGGCACCCAAATAGCACCATGTTGAGCGGTTAGCTGTTTTAGATATCCGTTGAGTTCGTAGGTTCTTCTTACATACTCAGGATGCTCCACACTAAATTTCCTTTGCTCATTAATTACGAAAGGCAGTACCATCGCCGTTGCACCATCTTTCCCAATTTCATACAGTAGCAAGTCAATATTATTGTAAAAAGCATCAGGCGAAATGTAAGCAGTATCAATAGCCGCCCTATCAAACCACTTCGCATAGTTTGGAACCGGGAATTGATGATGTACCAGCGGATGATCAGTACCCGCAACTTGCTGGTAATACAAACTAATCGAAACAAAACTGATAAAGTAGGATCTCATAGCAAGTTTGCCAGCAGCGGGCAATTCGGGCAAATTAAAATCTACGTTTCGATGATGACTATAATCAGGCTGATAGTTTTCATCTGTAGCATTGAACAAGGCATCGTTGCCCGCAGTATGCAGCACCACAATATCAGGCTGATAATAGCGGAACTTATAGTGATAGTAAGCAAGCTCCTCCGCCGAAGTTGCTGATTCCAACCCACCGTTTATAATTTCCACTTCTCGGTTATGCAAGCCTTCTAGGCGCATCCGTTTCAGTATTTGACCAACTTGTGCGGGGTAAGTACTATCAGCATCGCCTACGCCACTACCATAGGTTGTAGAGCCCCCTAGAAACAATATGCGCAACTTATCCGATTTTTGAAGTGGTACTTCAATACCTCGGTAGCCTGCATCGTTATGCTGTACCTTGCCGGCATATACATATCCTGGGGTTGGCATATAGTTCAAGTTGGCCACTGGCCTATATCTGGGCAAGTCATCGGCCCTTGCCTCCCCCAACAAGTTGCGCCGGATTTTCATGTAATCGCCAAAACTGAGATAAGGCACCCTTGCCGATGCTACCCTCATACCCACGTACCCGATAAGCTCAATAATGATGCATAGCAGCAAAACAAATAAGAGCTTAAACTTCCAGGTTTTAGTTTTCACGCTATTTCTTTATCAAGGTACCATACAGCCCTACCCATATAAATTTAAGCAGAAATTGGCGTTCGCCATATTTTGCCTACTTCGGCTGGTACACCCGCTCGGCATCTTTTAGTATCGTTGGCCAATCCATGGTCATGGTTTTGGTTTGCTGCTTGCTGAAGAGCCTCATCTGGTCATTATAATGCGGGCTATCAGGCCTAGCAGAGCTACCATAGTTTTGTAGGGTTTCAATGCGCACCGGTCCTTTGGCATCATACTCTACCAGCAAGGTATAGCTATCACCCACATAGCCGTAATACTTGCCGCTTTCCTTATCCTGCTTGCAATAGTTGGCCGCCAGTGCATCGGGGAAGCCTGGCATGGGCAGCTCCACTGCTCCGCGCCTTACCAACTGCACCTTGCTTAACGGCACCTCGGTAGAGCCAAAGTGCTGCATCAGGTAGTCGTGCGTGTATTGCAAGGCCTCCTCCACCAGCTCTTTCTCCATTACTACGGCACCCCTAAAATCATTATCATCGTAACCTTTCTTTTTGAAAATGTAGGCAATGCCCACAAAAAACAATGTAGCATCCACATTGTCAGGCTTAGCCTGCCTGTTCCAGTTGATCATGCGCAGGCGCAAGGCGTTTAGTTCCGGCTTGGCACACTCAAAATCCAGCTGCTTCATAACCGAAACCAAAAACTCACTATTGGTGGGGTAAGAGTGGTCGAATTTAATCTTCCGCATTTCTTCAAACGATATCTTGCCATACTGCTGCATCAACTCTTTAAAGCGGGTAGAGCGGTTGTTGTTTCCCTTGCGGAAACCCATATGTTCCGGATAATTGGCTTCCGTTGCGTTGGAACCTTCGCAGGTGGCATCAAAAGGCGTATTGTTGGTGTTATAAACCCATCCGCACTGCGGGTTGTGTATTTGAGGCAGCGAGTCGGTAGGGTACCAAGTTTGCCATAAGTGCAGGCTAGTATCGCCGCGCAAAGGGTTCGTCCAGTCTAGGTCGTTGCGGCGCTGCGGTATCATGCCATTGTCGATCAGGCTGATATTTCCCATCTTATCGGCATAGGTAATGGTAAAACGTATGATGGAATTCATCTTTACCGCTTCCCAAAACTCTTCCTTATTATTGGCCTTGCCCATTCGGTACCATTGCTCTGCTGTTTTTATATCCATATTTGCTGCTACCCGTATCGAGTAAAATTGACCGTTCTCCGATTCAAAAGTCGGCCCAAATTTGCTCCAATACAGCTTTTTGCCCACCGGTATGCGCGGTAGCCATTTCTTTATTTTCACCCGTAGTTTGGCTTTGCCAGTTTCCAGCTCTTCCCATTTGCCATCAAACCAATATTGGTTCTTCTTGTCAGGGTTCATCTTCAACCGGTATACATCGGTAAGGTGCAGGCCGTTCCAGGTATGCGCCCAGCCGAGGTGCTGGTTGGTGCCCAGAAAAATGGTAACCCCACCCGGAAACAATGCCCCCATTATATCCATGCCTTCATCGCTTTTCAAATGGGCCTCATACCAGGAGAATAGCCCTTCGAAAGCCACGTGCGGGTTTACGCACAGCATGGTATTGCCGTTGGCAGTTTTGGCCGATGAGAAAGCAAACGCGTTGGAACCCATGTTTTCGGGCAAGTCATATTTACCCTTAACAACTTTCTCAACCGACTTATGAGCAGCAGATATGAGCACCATTTGCAGCACATACCCTTGTATAATATCCTTTCCGGATCCGGGAAAGACCTTTTTGATGCGTACTTCTTTAGGGTGCGCTTTTACATAGGCGTTTAGGCCTGCAGCATAGCCATCCAGATAGCGTTTGAATTCCGGCGACACATCGGTTTCATACCTGGCATCTACCATGTTTTTTATACCCATGGCATGCACAAAGAAATCCGTAATCGCTCCGTCTTTCCCATTTACCAGCCCGGCCATGCCCTTGCTCATCAGCAAGGTTTGCTCAATGGTTTTAAAATCGTCTTCCGCATGTGCCCAAGCAAGGCCATAAGCCACGTCGGGGTCAGTTTTGCCATAGATATGCGGCACGCCCCATTTATCGCGGGCAATGGTTACGTTTGCGGCGTAGTCGCGGGTTTGGGCTTGGATGGCAACATTGCAAAATAGGAACAGTACTAAAAGAACTTGTAAGGGCTTCATTGTGAGGAGGAGGATGTTTGAGGAGCTATGAAGATAGGGGAAAAATGGGGAAAGGGGCCTACTCATTAGATAAATTTGATAACTTTATATGCTCAATGATAGAAGTACAACATGAGAAGTATTGATGGATTTACCGCATCTATGCTCCTAATAGTCGCTGGCTTACCAGGACTAATTATTGCTTATTTCATTTGCCATTTCGAGGTATTAAATTTATGTAATACATTATCTGGTTATGGCCTACATCAAGTCTTAATATGGTTAATCCTTGGTAGTCCATTACTCTTAATTGGCATTCATCTTTGGGAAAGACATGTTAATGAGCCATCTTCTAAGTACATGTTTAGCAGCATAAGCCCAACCCGAGTTTTTCACAATGGTTTCACCTCAGGTGTTCTTGACGAGTTCGTTGCTTACAATGATATAGTGTCGGTTTATGCATATACCCAGCGAAAAAGGTACTTGTTAGTATTGCTGGATGTTGTTTTGATGAATGGCAAAGTAGTAACGGTGGAAGACAAAAATGATGGCTGGAACGAGTTATTAACTCAACTCAACAAGAAGTTAAACTTAAAAGAAGATATAGTGGCTTCCGTTAGACGTTTGGAAAAAGAGCATTCTTACTTTGGGAAAACTGGAAAAAGGGTAACTGTTTTTAAAAGGCCTGCCTGAAATATAAACCGTTCAAAGTACTCATCCGACCACCGCAGTATGTCATAGCCTCTTTTTCTTTTTCTCCATCGTCCATGGTCCATAGTCCAACAACCAAATCCCTATCTTTGTACCATGGCTCGTATCCTCGCAATTGATTATGGCGGCAAGCGCTGCGGCGTGGCCGTAACCGACCCCATGCAGATTATCGCCACGGGCCTCAAAACCGTCCCCACTCAGGAACTAATGCCTTTCATAAAAGATTATGTAAGCAAAGAGCCAGTGGAAACCTTCATTATTGGTGAGCCCTTGCGGTTGGATGATACCCCTTCTGCCAGCGCCGAAATGGTGTATAATTTCGTGAAGTTTTTGCAGCGCACGTTTCCGCACATACCGGTGGAGCTGGTAGATGAAACCTACAGCACCAAGCGGGCGGTGCAAAGTATGGTGCAGAGCGGCATGAAGAAGAAAGACCGCCAAAAGAAGGAAAATTTGGATGTAGTGAGCGCTACCATTATCTTGCAGGATTATTTGGAAAGTAAGGAAAGATGATATTACCTATAGTAGCATATGGCGACCCAGTACTGAGGGACGAAACCGAGGAGATTGAGGTTGATTACCCTAAATTGAAGGAGCTGATAGCCAACATGTACGAGACCATGTACCATGCCTCGGGCGTGGGCTTGGCAGCGCCGCAAGTGGGTCTTTCTATCCGTTTGTTTGTGGTAGATACGGTGCAGATGTTTGAAGACGAAGAGGACGAGGACGGCAAACCCCAGAAGAAAAAGAAGCGCAAAGGTGCCAAAGATGATGAAGTAGGCATAATCAAAACCTTTATCAACCCCATAATATTGGAAGAAACGGGTGCGCTGTGGGCTTATGAAGAAGGCTGCTTAAGTATACCTGGTGTGCGAGAAGAAGTAATGCGCCCCAGCAAAGTGACCATTGAATACCAAAACGAAAACTTTGAACTGATTACCGAAACTTACGATGGTGTAACCGCCCGTGTAATACAGCACGAGTACGACCATATTGAAGGTGTATTGTTTACCGACAAACTAAAGCCACTAAAAAAGCAACTCATCAGCAAGAAATTGGAAAGGGTTAGCAAGGGCGAGGTAGAGGTGGCCTATAGGATGAATTTCCCGCTGATGAAGAAGGGACGTTAAGTTTGGTTACTAGTTACTTGTTATTAGTTATTGGTAATAGTTTTTTACCAATCAACCAATAACTATTTAGCAACTGACTTTACCGCCAATATCTCTGGTACGGCATTTATTACTGCTTGTTCAATGCCAGCTTTCATGGTCATAAAGCTTTGCGGGCAGGTTTCGCAGGCACCTACCAGGCGCACCCAAAGGGTACTTTCCTCATCAAAATCTACAACCTCCACGTTGCCGCCGTCTTTCTCTAGATAGGGTCGCATAGTATTCAGCGCGGTTTCCGCACGGGCAATCAACTGTTCCTTATGTGTTTCTACGGCGCTCATCATCATGCTACGGTAGCCTCCACAGGCTTGTTTGTGGTATTGTTTACAATGGCAATTTGCCTCTCGGTAGTAGTGGCAAGGTCCATAAATGCTTGTGCGCTTACATCATCGTGCAACACGGCCGGGTTTCCATAATCCCCGCCTTCGCGTATGCTTTGCACCAAAGGTATCTGCCCTAGTAGCGGCACGTCAAACTCTTCTGCCAACGCTGCACCGCCACCCTGACCGAAAAGATAGTACTTATTTTCGGGTAATTCAGCAGGTGTAAACCACGACATGTTCTCAACCACCCCAATAATCGGGATGTTCATACCTTCCATCCGAAACATATTGATGCCTTTACGGGCATCTGCCATGGCCACTTTCTGCGGTGTGGTTACAATTACGGCACCGGTAATCGGTATTTGCTGGGCTAAGGTAAGGTGTACATCGCCCGTGCCTGGAGGCAAGTCGAGTACCATATAATCCAGCTCGCCCCAAATGCACTCAGTAAAGAATTGGCGCAATGCCGATGATACCATCGGACCACGCCACACCACCGCTTGTTTCTCGTCCACCAACAAACCAATTGAAAGCACCTTCAGCCCGTGCGCCTCTAGTGGCACAATGTAATGCTTGCCATCAATTTGCTGTACGGTTGGGCGCACACCTTTAATACCTAGCATTAGTGGTATTGATGGGCCGTAAATATCAGCATCTACCAAACCTACCCGCGAGCCATTACGTTGCAATGCCAGAGCTAAATTAACAGCTATAGTTGATTTGCCCACACCACCCTTACCTGAATAAACGGCAATGATGTTCTTCACCCCAGGCAGTATCTCTTTTTTATCGTATCGGCGGGTGGTAACTTTTGAATCAAAGGCTAATTCAACTATCACATCTGGCGATATGTATTGAGCGATGGCGTTGCGGCAATCCTTCTCAATCACCTCTTTTAACGGGCAGGCCGGTGTGGTTAGTACCACCGTAAAACTGATATTGTAATCAGCTATTACAATGTTCTCAATCATATTGAGGGTAACCAAATCCTTCCTCAAATCCGGATCGTTCACATGGCTTAACGCCTCTAAAACTTGCTCTCTTGTAATGGACATTATAGGCATTTATCTTCTCAACAAAGATAGCACAAAAACAGTTGCGGGTTGATAGTATCAAGTAGTGTCCTTCGGCAACAGCTCAGGATAAAATCCTCAAGTATCAAGACTGCTTCAAAGAAAGAGACAAAATGAACTTTTTAACAACTAACAATTATCACTTGATACTTGATACTATCTATTTATGGCATTCGTAATATTACCGTCACAGGATATCTTCAAGAAGTTCTTGATTTTGTAATAATTCACGGCCATGTTCTGTATTTCGTACCAGGTAACTACCTCATCTGATACTTTCACTTTTTGGCCGTTGATGTAGCCCCAAAGGTAGTTGTCCAGGTCGGGGTACACCAGTATGTTGTTGCTTATCTGGTAGCTCGCCGGTATAAATCCTTCCAATCGCTCAGTTTTTCCTTCATAAAAAACATAAAAGTGATTGTTGTTGTCTGCCCACACCACAAAGTTCTCTTTCACTTCGTACCACTTAGGTTCTATCGACATTAGGTCATACGTTTCACCCTTATAGAACACTTTAAACTCCCTCCTATTATCGGCATATGCTACCAAGTTTTGTCCCGCTTTATAGTTAATAGGTTGGAAGTTTAGCACGCTATACAGTTCGCCAGCGTAGAATACTTTAAAGTTGCCTACGTAATCAACGAAAGCTACAATGTTGCGGTTAAGCTGTAGAGAGATAGGTGGGTTGCCATAATCAAGCGTTACCAGCTCGCCTTGCCAAAAGGTGCGCAGCTCGTTGTTACGGTCAAGGTACACCATCATGTTGTCTTCCACTTTTACCATGGCAGGGTCTCGCTGGTCAATTTCATATACCCTACCGTTCATAAAGAGTTGAAACTGGCCCAAGTAATCTTGGTAAGCTACCAGGCTATCGCCAACACCGTAGATAAACCCACTACCTCTTGACAGCATTTCCATTTTATCTCCATACAGCACATAAAACTGGCTGCCAGGGTTTTCTACTACCATAACATAATCCGTAAGGGTATAGCTTAATGGTGGAAAGCCTTGAAGGGTTTGTGTTTGTCCGTTATGGTAGATCTTAAAGTCGTTGTTAAAGCTTAAATAAGCCAAGTAATTACGGCCAACCTTATATTCGTAAATCAGGTTGTGCTCTTGCTGAATGACCTGGCCATCATCCACAATAAAAAAGAAATTTCGCTGATCAATAAAGGCGCTAATGCATTGCGCCCGCAACTGCGCGCTACTCAACATGCTAAGGGCAAAAAAGGCAACTAGGTACTTCATCCTTTTATACTTAATGGCTGGTGTAAGCTAAAACCATACCAGTTTCAAACTGCTGTAAAATAAGAAAGAAGGTTGAAACCAACCTTCTTTCTTTATTAGATTAACCATTAAAAACTACTTGTTCGTTTGGTCAGTATACTTTACGTAAGGGCCTTGGTCGGTGTATTCAATTTCAACCAACTTGTTTACGTCGTTGGTGTTAATCTTGAATTCAGCACGACGGTTCTTAGCACGACCTTTAGGATCGTCTTTTCCATTCTCAGTGCTGTTTGGCACAGCCGGCTGGCTCTTACCCACAGCGATCAAACTGATACGGGCGATGTCGATTTTCTTTGACTCAAGGTAGTCGGCGCAAGTCTGGGCGCGACGCTTAGCAAGTACCATGTTGTACGCATCGCTACCAATGCTATCCGTGTGTCCGTAAACTTCGATAGTCCAAGTTGGGTTGGCAACCAACAATGCTGCCAACGTATCCAAAGCAACTTTATACTGCTTGGTAAGGTTGTAACGGTCGAAATCGTAATAAACACGTTTCAGCTTAATTTTTTGGCGTTGGATTTCATCCAACAACAATACTAGGTCAAGGGTATCTTTAGGGTCAACAGTCTCAGCAAGGGCGTTTACATCCAAGATGGTATCAGCACCCCAGTAGCCAGTTTTAGTGGCATTGATTTGGTAAACTTCGTCAGGCTGCAAAGCAAACAATACAGCATCATCGGCAGTAGTGGTAAAGTTACCGATTGGCGTGTTTTGGTTGTTGGTTGCTTTGATGATACTTACATCAGCGCCAACCAAAGGCTGTTCAGGGTTTTTCCTATCAGCAACCAAAATTCGGATGTTGATTTCTTTCACCACGCGGAAACTATAAATATCGTCGCAGCAAGTTGCGCTTTTCAAACCGTAACCACCTACACGGTTGGATACGATAAAACCATTGCGTCCATCTTTAGATATGTTGTAGTACAAATCATCAACGCTAGAGTTGATTGGAGCCAACAAGTTGGTAACAGTATCCCAATCGCTGCCGTTGTGGGTTACGCTATACACATCAAAGCCACCGATGCTTACATAACCTTCTGAGCTGAAGTAAAGCGTGTGTGTAGCATTATCATAGAACGGGGTAACCTCGTTCATGTCAGTATTTATCTTGTTACCAAGGTTAGATACTTTACCAGTTTTAGCAGGGCCAGTAATTTCGGCATAAAAAATGTCGCTGTTGCCTGGAGTATCCAAATCCTTCTTGTCGTTGTCTTTAGAATCTTCGGTGCGGGTAGAGGTGAAGAAGATGTACTCCTTGCCGTCTTTCATCTTTCCTATGCTCGGGTGTGTATTGGTAGTACCTTCTGCATTTATATCAAGCTTTGTAGGTTCGCCCCAAGAGCCACCTTCTTTTTGGCTAACATAAATCTCGCACTCCATTTTAAGTTGCTCGCCCACCACACACTGGGTAAAGTAGAAACGGTTGCCGTCAGTAGAGAATGCGCCGTTGCCCACGTGGTATTGATCTTTATTAATAGGGCCAGGAAACAACTGCTTATCCAACCAAGTATCGCCACTACGTTTAGTAGTATAGATTTTGGCATAAGGGATGGCAGCAGCTACCGAGTCGGCATTTTCTTCTTCCTCGTTTGGCAAAATGATGGCTTTATCAGCAATCAAAGAAGAGTAAACCAATTCGCCGTTTTCACCAGCTATCGGGGCAAAATCGCTGAATGGATTGTTAACTTGCTCATCAAGCAAAGTAACAATGACACGCTCAGGGTCGCTGGTAGTTTTGATACCCAATTTTGCACCTTCTACTTGGCGCTTAACGATCTTTTCAAAATCGCTCTTATCCTCGTCGGCATTGTCGTACTCAGCAATAAAGCCTTCAAAGTTTTTGATGGCCTCATCATACTTACCGTTATACTTCTGCATAAGGGCTTGCATGTACTTCGCTTTTGAGTACTTCACTGGGTCAAGCTCATAGAACTTTTGATAGTACGTTTCAGCTTTCACATAATCCCTTACCAAGTAGTTCAACTTAGCTAAGCGCGATACAATGCAGGCATTCTCTGGCTTCTCAGCATATGCCTCTTCGTAGTACATCAAGGCATTTATATAGCTACCGTTGTTGTAAAGGTTGTTGGCTATCTTCACCTTCTTCTTGTAAGGAAGGTTCTTTAGCTTCTCAGAACGGTAGTCGTCAATGTGACTGCGACCAGTATCAGTATCAGTTTCCTGCGCTATCATTAATAGAGGGAGCATAGTAAGCGCTGCGATAGTCAGTATAACAATTCTCTTCATCGATGTGGTTTTCGGATTATGAGTAATGGTTTTGTTGTTGTTGTTGTTTATTATTAAAATCTAGGGCAGAACAAAAATACGTTATTATCAGCTATACTTGCAAAACGGCCCACATAAATTAAAGAAATTTCAAAAGAGCCTCTCGTATTGGGGTTTTCAAGGGTAGAAGTAGTAACATCATAACTAAATCCAGCCCTTATCCTATAAATTTCCAAGCCAATCATGGCAATAAAGGCATCTTGGTTCCTATACCAGCCACCTGCATAGATGGTGGTACGCTTGTCAGCAGTATTTTTTAGGTGGAATCCAATGTTTGTACCAAAGTTCAATTCTTGGTTCTGCGCTTGGTTCATGTAGATGATGCCAGGGTAAAGGCTGAAGCGGTTGGTAATGTCCCACTCCAAACCTGCGTGGCCAACATAACGGCGGGGCAACTCGCTTTTCGCACCACTACCAAACTGCTCGTTAGGCTCAAACAAGTGGAACATGCTGAAACCGCCGAACACAGTCAACTTTTTCGACAAGGCACCGTTGTAAAACAAACCAGCGTTGAAATCGGGAACAATAGTAGACTGGTCGTTCAAGGCTGCATCAAAGCTCGTGCTACCATCTTGGTAAACCGCGTCGGTAAACTGATCAGAGAAACGGAAGAAGCCACCTTTGTTCTGCTGTATGCCACCTTGCACACCCAGCGATAACTGGTGCCTGCCATTAGAACCCAGCGACTTGATGTAAGATACTGATAACATGCCGCGAGTAAGCTTGTACAACCTACCATTGCTATAGTCATTTATGAATACAGCTCCCAAGCCGATTGCATCTTTTTTGTTTTTGCCTACAAATACTGGCATATCAAAGGAAGCAGATGGCGTACCGAAAGTTGGCCCACTACCATTTGGTATTCCGCCCCATTGGCTGCGGAAAATTCCAGCTACCCTCCAGTTACCGTTCACCTTACCGGTTAAGGCAGGGTTCAGCGTAAGCGGCGATGCATAGAATTGTGAAAAGTGAATGTCTTGGGCAGCAACAAACTTTGGCATCATTGCCAAGCCAAACAGCAACATTAATATACTGAGCACCTTCATACGAGTCAAACAGTTCATCGGTTTATAGTTTCAGTTCTTGTGTTATAAATTATCTCAAAAGTGTAAATGATCCCTGTACGGTTTCGGTAGCTACACCGGTTGCCGAAGTTATCTCTATTACCGCATAGTATACATAGGTGCCCATAGGTTGGTTAGCACCTTCAATGGTACCATTCCAAGGGGTTGCCTCATCGTGTACCAACTCGCCCCAACGATTGTAGATGCGGAAAGTAGTAACATCAATATTACCAGCAACCTCTGGGAAGAACACGTCGTTGTTTCCGTCGCCATTTGGTGAGAAAGCATCAGTAAACGCAAAGCGCGACTCATTGAACACTGTAATTGAGATAGTATCAGTAGCGATACAGCCAGTGCTGTCGTCAGTTACCAATACGGTATAAGTAAGGGTAGAATCTGGCTTAGTAGTTGGGTTGGCCACGTTGGCATTATCCAAATAGCTAGCTGGGCTCCAGTTATAGCTGTAGTTTCCAGTACCACCCAATACATCTACATGCAAAGATGCCGATTCGCCAATATTCACTTGGCTAGGGTCAACCAATGCGGTAGCGGTAAAGCCGCCATCGGTAACGGTTAGCGTATCTATCGCTTGGCAACCTTCGGCATTGGTTACTGTCAATATATAGTCGCCAGTAGCTGTAAACGTAGTATTTGCAGTTTGGGAGCCATTGCTCCAGTTGTAAACTGTAAAGCCAGCAGGTGCGCTATAAACTAACGTATCATTAGGACACAATACTAAGTTTTCCAACAATAGCGTAGCATTTTGATACTCAAACAAGTTAAAGGTATCAGATGCTTCACAGCCGCCAGCATTGGTTACCGTTACGGCATAGGCACCTTCATTACGTGCAGATATAGTTTGGGTATTTCCTAAGGTTGACCAAATATATGTGGTGAAACCAGGCCCAGCATCTAGGGTAATAGCAGTATTCGGGCAGATGCTATCGGCACTGGCGGTAATGGTTACCGTTGGTGTAGCCAATACTGTTACAATAGCAGCATCAGTTGCTGTGCAACCAAAGTTATCTACCACAGTTACTGCATATGTACCACCCGTATCCACAGCAATAGTTCGTGTGGTATCGCTAGTGCTCCAAGTATAGCTTGCGAAAATACCAGCATCTAAAATCACCGTTTCGCCTTCGCAAATAATGGTATCTACTATTACTACTTGCGAATTGTTGAAAGTAACATTGATGCTGTCCACATCGCTACAACCAATGGCATCTTCCACGGTTACACTGTAAGTGCCCGATACGGTTACTACGGTACTATCCCTAGTAGAGGTGTTAGACCATACGTAGCTATCAAAGCCTTGGCCAGCACGCAAAATCACCACTTGGCCTACACAACTTTGAACATCAGGGCCCAAGAACACTTCGGGTGCCGGATTTACCACCACATTAATGGTATCGCTAGCCGAGCAGTTTGCACCGCCTGATACGGTTACATAATAGGTACCAGTTGTATCAACGGTATATAAACTATTGGTGCTTGAATCTTGCCACAAGTAGCTATAGCCCGGTTGGAAACCAGCGGATAAATTCAATACTTCATTATCACAAATGGCAGTATCACGACCTAAATTAACCGTTGGTACCGTGTTAACAAATACCAATACCGTATCACTACTAAAGCAACCGTTAGCATCTACAACCGTTACTTGGAAACTACCAGTAGCGAGCACCGTGTACCCAGTATCAACAGTAATTGGTACGTTCCAGTCATAACTGGTGTAGATATCATTAATGCTTAGTATTACGCTATCGCCAACACAGATACTAGTATCATTACCTAGATTGACCGGTGGGCTGGCTGCTGGGTTAATAGTTATAGTATCAGCCGCGGTGCATCCGTTGGCATCAGTTATGGTAAGGGAATAATTTCCTGCACCAAATACAAAGGTGGTGGCAGTTGTATCACCATTACTCCATAAGTAATCAGCAAAGCCACCAAATGCTACCAACAAAGTAGAATCGAACACACAAAGGGTGCCTGGGTCTACAATTACGTTTCCACCAAGGTTAAACACTGTTACCACCACACTATCAGTTACCGTGCAGTTGCCATCACTTATTACTACGAAATAAGTAGTAGTGGTATCTGGTGTAGCTATGGGGTTTGAGCAGTTGGTACATGATAAGGTACTAGTACCAGTAGTCCAGTTATAGGTATAGCCATTGTTGCCGAACACCCGCAACTGCGCGCTACCTCCACCACAAATGGTAGTATCAGGAATGATGGTATATGGCAATACCCCTATGTTTACTGTAACTGAATCAATTTTAGTGCAACCGCTTGAAGTTACCACGGTAGCTGTGTAAGTAGTAGTTACCGTTGGGAACGCCGTAGGGGTGGCGGTATTAGCGCCTATTAAACTATTAACTGGCGACCAAGAAACCGTAAACGGTGGTGCCGCATCGCAAGTAGCTAGGCGTATGTTGGGCCTATTGTTGCTGGCGCCTTGGTTAGTAGGTAAGCCAAGGCCTCCTGCGCAGGCATCCTGGTTATCTACCGGGTACCAAGCCGAGGCCACATAACCCGCATTGGTACTTTGTACTATTGTATTAAGGGTAATATCAGAACTAACGCTTGGGTCTCGGTCGTTGTTAAAACATACCTCTATCAACAAATTCGATACGCCATCCCAGTCGTATTGGTTATCAAACAAGTGGGTTGTCCATCCACTACTAGGTAGAGAAATGTTTTTAGGATTGAATACCGTTACAAAGTTGGCCGAAGTGGGGTTGCCTTGGGTAAGAGATACTATATTGGTACAAGCAATTTTAATAGAGAAATTTCGATAAGTACTACTACCAATACGGGTAAGGATGTTAAACCCTAATGATGTTAACCTTCCTGGGGTTACACCGGCAGCCAATAAATCGCTGGCACGGTATAAAAATTGGTGCTTGGCACTCTCAAAATTGTTGCTATACGGGCTTGGGTAGCCGGTTGAAGTATTGCTCGCATTGCCAGTACCTACTATAGTTGTATCCAAGTTGCCATCGCAGCCGTTGCCATTAAAACCACAATCGCTGGTAATAACGCCCAACACATCTACAAATAGCTCAATACTATCAGCATTACAAAGAGAAGTGTCGCTAGTGATATTAATGCTAGACGTGTCGATATTTACAGTAGCAAAATCTTGTCCGTCGCAAACACTATCGCGAACTGTTAAGGTATAGATAGTTGGTACCGTTGGCGATGCTGTCGGGTTTTGCGAAGTAGTGCTACTTAAACCTTGTGCTGGGGTCCACTCATAAGTATAAGTAGGTACAATAGCCGAGCAGATAAAGAAGGTAAGGTTTGGCACCTGCTGTACTGGTTGTGCCAATGGAATAGCACTAGCAGGCAAATTGCAACCACCATTGTTAGTAGTGCTTACCGCACTCATAGAGGCTGCATAGTTTACACTGGTAGATAGCAACAAATCGTTGCCACCTGCATTGGTAGAAGTAGCATTGCCATAGCAAAACTCAATTACTAAATTCGATACACCATCCCAGTCATAAGGCTGGCTGAAGGTAAAGTTGTTTACACCAGCTACTGTAAGGAAGTTTGCCGAAGAAAATACCTGTGCTGAAGTAGGTAACCAGTCGCCACGAGTAAGTTGTGTAGCGCTTGTGCAACCGATACGGATGGTCATGTTACTAAACACTGCGTTACTAGCCTTTGCGCCTACATTGAGCTGCATACGGAAAATAGTACCAGCGGTAAAACCGCTTGCGAGCAAATTGGATGCTCTATATAAAACTTGATATCGCCCATCACTGCTACCACCTGAGAAGGGGGTAACCGATGAGGTAGCGGTACCTGTGCCATAAACTCTAGAAGTTGGCGGATTGCCCGCACCGCAGCTACCGGTGCCAATAGATGGGCCACAAGTAACTGCAACCACTGATGAATTCAGCTGCACGCTAGCCCCTGGGCACAATAAGGCTTCTGCTGGCGTAACGGTAACCTGTGGGCCAACGCCTACCACGTTTACCCTTACGGTATCTCGCAGGGTACAGCCAGTATCCGATGTTACTTCCACTACATAATTGGTACCTAAAATAGGCGATGCCACTGGGTTTTGCAGGGTGGAGTCATTCAAACCACCGCCAGGGCTCCAAGAGTAAGTATAAGGTGCAAATGTTGAATCGGTTTCTACATTTAAGAACACCAATGAGTTGCGGCAAATGTTCAACGTATCATCCAGTGGCAATATGTCCAAGATAAAGTTTGGCACCACTGTTACCCTTACCGTATCCCTATTCTTGCATCGTGCGCTCAAGTCGCTCTGCACTATATAGTCAGTAGTTACCGTAGGGCTAGCCAAAGGGTTCTGGATAGTGTTATTGCTTAACCCAGCAAGTGGTGTCCAGGTAAAGCTGTTGCCCCCTGTTACAAATAGCTGCAAGGGTGCGCCTTCGGTACAATAAGTTTGATCGGCACCAGCGTCGGTTCCATCCAATACGGTAATAGTAACCGTTTGGAAAGCACTCCTATCAATAGGGCAAGAGTTGATACCATAGCTGATGGAAAAGTTGCGGATACCAGTATCAGAAGCAGTGGTTACCCAGCTGAATTGACCAACTATAGAGTCGGTACCAATAGGCGTAGTTACAAATGTAGCACCTGGCAGCGCTTGGGCTGCATTAGAGGTAAGGGTAATGTTTTGGCCACCCAACCGAATGGTAAACTTCACCGTGTCTCCAGGGCAGGCTTCTAGGTCATAAGGGCCCGTGAATACACCACCCGAAACGCTTAATGAATCGATACCATCTTCATTGATAACCCCATATGGCGGCACACAAAGCGGCGGGCCTAGCACGATAACCTGGATGTCGCGCATGGTTGAACCAATAAGCACGCCGTTTCTATACTCATCAACCCTCACGGTAATTACTCCAATCTGCGCTTGTTGCGGCACAAAAAACATTTGGCCTGTCGCATTATTAAAGGTGAAGCTATTATTGGTGGTCAAAGGGTTGGTAACCGAAAAACCACCAACGTAAGGAACTGTAACGCCTGGGCTTTGTAATGGCTGTATCAAGGTATATACCAGCGAGTCGCCATCAATATCAATGGTACCGTGGTTGTACAAAATGGAATCTTGATAACAAAAGTACGGCACTGGGCGGTTGGTAAACCTTGGCGAATTATTACAAAGGTTATTTACGTTGTTAATGAACGCCTCAACGTACAAGTCCACCGAACCTGGGTTTTGCAAGGTTTGTATTTGTGCATTGCGAGCATTCAAGTCAAACGAAACACGCCAATTGGCGCACTCAGAAGGTGCCACAAACAAAAAGCTGTACTGGTATTGCTGCACGCCCGGTAAGCCACCGTTGTTGCAGGTACTGTTCTGTATTTGGCTGTTACACAGTGCCGACACTTCGCTGCCATTGGCAATACCTTCGGGCTGTATCAATGCTGTACGCTGTGCAGTAAAGTTTAAGTTTACTCCGCAACCGTTAACATTGATTGCGGCAGTAGTAGGGGCATCAATACCGTCGCAATCTCTGTAAAAGTTAAGCGTAACTAGGAACGAGTCCTGGCCTACGCATTCGTAAAAAATGTCGGCACCCATGGCATGAGAGGCACGGGCTTCTTGGGCAATAGTAAATAGTAATGTCGTCGTGGTCAGGAACGTGAGTAAATAATTCTTCATGTTCATCCTAAAGGTGTTTAAAACCATCAAATCCAATTGTCGCACATTAATGTATAGGGGTGTAAAGTTAACAAAACTTTAGTAAGTTGCTCCCTTAAGTATACATAATTAAATCGTGCCCCTTTGCCAAAACTAGTATTCAATCAGTTGCAAAAGTTAGTATTGCTGCCACCCGACAATAATAGATGGATGTATTTACGAGCAAAAAGCGGTATTATTTTAATTTTTAGCAACATTGTGTGCAAAAATTAATGGTTACTTTTACTGCATATTATTTACTATCATTTTGTAAGGGCGGCGAAAACCGACCCTGAATAAAAATAGTTATCGATGGCATTACCATAGTAGCTGAATCTGCAAAATGGAATTTGGTAAGACCGCAGGCTATTAACCGCTATTTATTTTCCCAAAAAATGGAATGCACCCAAGCGTGTAATATAGTGGGCGAAACGTCTGCCAGCAAGGTTGAATGGTAAATTACGATATCAACAACAATATGTAGGAAAAATGTTAAGTGGCCGATTTGGTATTACCTCAACTAATTTCCTTAATTTCGCAAAACTATTCCATTGATTAAACCAACTAAAACTATTAAATCATGAAAAATTTGTTCTCTATTAAATCATTGGCTACTGCTTGCTTGGCATTTGCATTGGCTTTTTCTTTCACTTCTTGCGAAGAGGATCTTTGTAAAGATGTAGAGTGTGGTGCTAACGGTACTGCTACTGAAGCTGCCGGCGCTTGTGCTTGCGTTTGCGAAACTGGCTATGAAGGCACTGATTGCGGCACTTTGGTTCGCGCTAAATTCCTAGGTAGCATCAACGGTAACGAAACTTGTACTACCGGTAGTGATATCTATGCAGTTACAATTGCCGCTGGTACAGCTGATGAGAATGTAACTATCAGCAACATTTATGACCAGGGTTTGGTAACAAACGGTACCGTAAATGCTGATGGTGGCATCACTATCGCTAGCCAAACTTTTGGTACAGGTACTATTTCTGGTTCAATCACTAGGACTGGTGGTGTTACAACTATCAGCTTCACCGTAGCGGTTGCTGGTAGCTCTGATGCTTGTACTTTTATCAGCCAATGATAATTGACTAAACGCTTTTTAGAAGGCCTTCCTGCAAAGGGAGGCCTTTTTTATTGCCCGTACTTTTCCTTAATATCTTCTGATTGTTGTAATCAGCCCATCACTTTATGCTTCGCCGTTTTCTACACTCATTAATTGGTATTGCCTAGGGCTAGCGGTTAATGAGAGTATAGGTTCAATATAACCGCAGCGGTGCGCACCTTTACAACACGTTATTAGCGTTTTTATACCATCATTGACAATCTTAATGTCCACAACATAAAAAAGCCCCGCTCTCGAAAGATGCGGGGCTCCTAATTATATTATTGAAATAATTATGGCTTAACGTTCAATTTCTTGCCGCCACCTTTGTCTTCTTCAGTTTTGTTGGTACCAACATCAAGTTTTTTACCACCTTGAGTCCCTACATCCAACTTGTCGTCTTTTTTGGGCTCTTCAGTTTTTGTAGTTGGAGTAGCTGGCTTAGGTTTAGGCTTGCTAGGGGTAGTGCCTTTAGGCGCAGTCAACGAATCAATGATGTACTGCAAAGAGTCTACTTGAAACTGGTAAGTGGTGCCCAAGTTGGCAAGTTCCTCTTGGCTGGCTAGGCTAGCGGCATCGCGCTCAGCTTTGGCTGCATCCAATTGGGTTTGTAGTTCGGCAATTTTGGCAGAGCCATCGTCGCAACCGGCAAAAGCCAGGCTCAGGGCAATACCACTGGCGAATAGAATACTTTTTTTCATGATGAGTGTTTTTCTGTTTGAGAATACGGAAGTAAAACTACAATTTTTATAATAAACTTGTGGGAATGCTTACAGATATTGTGCCAATTGGGTAGTGCATAACAGGTGTAGCCATATTATTAGCCTAATAAGGTATTAGAAACCAATTTCGCATTTTTAACCATGAGAGACATTGGCCAAAATAAATAGGCATAAAAATTAAATTCGATAGCCTTGAATAAGCCATAATTAATAACCCACACCCAAATGCATGGCAAGCTAATAACCAATAACTAATCCTTAATTTTGCGCCTACTATGGCAGCAGAGACGAAAGATGCATTACAGAATATGTTCACCACGGCCGATTATTTTCAGCCGTACTATTACTTTTATGTAAAAACGGGCAAGATACCTTACCGCATCATTATTGAAGGTATTGAAATGGCGGGCGTGCAAGATTTGCTAGCCGAATCGTTTACAGGCTTGGAGCAAGTACTAGGTACTTACCTGTACCCCAACGAGAACAAGGAAGGCATGGCCCCGACTGGCACCTATTGGCTTGGTGAGGGCCTGCTGGTGAGCCTGAGCATGAACGAGTACGACCATGAGGAGACTACAGCCATCATCCTCCACACCAAAGAGGTGGAGAAAGAGCTTTTGGATAAACTGACCCAACTGTTCCGCGAAAGGCAGACCTACAAAGCAGTTGATGAAACAAATAATCTGTACCTGTTGAAGACGTTTCAATACGGCATGGGTTTCCATAAGTTTAAGCTAAACATACCCGCCATTGAGCTCAACAAGCACTACAACGATGAGTTGGTGGAGCTGAATAACGATATAGTGGCACGGCTAAACCAAAAAGACGAGAAAGGCATATTGCTGCTACACGGCAAGCCAGGTACGGGCAAAACCACCTATATACGCTACTTATGTTCGCAGGTGAACAAGAAGAAACTTTTTATACCGGTGGAGTTGGGCAAGAAAATTGCCAGCCCGGAGTTTCTTTCGTTGCTCGACGGCTACGAAAACTCGGTGCTGATTATTGAGGATGCGGAGAGCATACTAAAGAAACGCAGCAACAGCGAAGGCAGCGCCGTAGCCAACTTGCTTAACCTGAGCGATGGCCTTATAAGCGACTGCTACAACATACAAGTTATTTGCACTTTCAATACCAACCTTGGCGATATTGACGATGCACTGCTGCGGAAAGGACGCTTAATAGCACAGTACGAGTTTAAAGAACTGGAGCTGGAGAAAACCAATGCCCTGATTAAAAACCTTGGCCACGGCTTTGAGGCCATTGAGCCAATGACCCTGGCGGACATCTACCACCTGAAAGACAAAAACTACCTTAGCCCGCATAAGAAGATTGGATTTAAGCAGTAGTCCACGGTCCACGGTCGATGGTCCATGGTTGCTTCAATGGACTCTTCCACCTACTGGCACATCTTGCTGGGGTTCTAGCAGCACAATATGCCCATCGGCATCCGGTAGGCCGAGCACCAATACTTCGGAAATAAATGGGCCAATCTGCCTTGGCGGGAAATTGATTACCGCCACAAGCAATTTGCCTATAAGCGTTTCAGGCGTGTAGTGGTGGGTTATTTGGGCACTGGTGGCTTGGTGCCTATTTCCTCGCCAAAGTCAATAGTGAGTTTATAAGCAGGCTTCCGCGCTTCTGGGAAGGGCTGCGCATCTACCACGCGGCCCACGCGCATGTCTATTTTCAGGAAATCGTCGATGGTAGCCATAATTATGTTCAAACATTTGTGTGGTCAGACGGCTGCGAGCCGTCCGAACACTTTTCAGGGAAGGTTCTCCAACCAACGATCAGATTAAAACAGTACTTTCTCCAAAACATCATCCCGCATTACTGCATAGCTATCTAAAGTAAATGTTTCACTTGAAAGACCCATTACTTCAAAAGCTAATTTTTGATTGCAAAGGGTACCATTACGTAGTTGAGCGTAATCTGGAAACGAAGAGTATTCCCAATCTTCCATGCGATTTACTAAACTTGCTTTTAGAGGGTTCTGGTGAATATAATGCATACAAATGGCCGCAGTATTCATACCAGGCCACGCATTCAATTCGAGCAACTTAGCTTTTGTTTTTTGTTGGAACAGAGAACCCTTAATTCCCTCTTGTTTTTGAATAGCCCTGGTGTAAGAGCTTTGCAAATTGCCAATCTTGTGGGAGAGGGACTGCAGCGCAGGAGTGTTCGGACGGCTCGCAGCCGTCTGACCACTTGGTGACCGCTGTTCGCAACCTTGAGCGTTTGGTTTGATGAGTAGGTGATAATGGTTGGGCATTAAACAATAAGCTAAAATCTCACATTCAGGTAACAATGACTCCCTAATCTTCCTGATGAAGTAAATGTAATTGGTTCTGTAAAAGAAGATACGCTGGCTGTTATTGCCTCTATTATAGACGTGATAGATATTATCAGCAGTAAATTGCATTTAATAATCTTTCTGCTAACCTAAGAAATAATTTGAACTGAAGCTGTGGTCAGACGGCTGCGAGCCGTCCGAACACTACCGTGGTAAAGATCCAATTGACCGCTACTCTCATTATCATACAAGCTTCATATTACGGGTCGACATTCTTATCTTAGAGTTCAGCTGTATAAAGTGTTCGGACGGCTTCCACGCCTAAGGCGTGGCTGAACACACCAAGACTCACTTCCCTGTAAACCTCCTCCCCACACCCTCCAGCAAATCCCCATGTATTTGCTGACTGCTGGCAATGATGTTTTTGCCGAAAAGATAATCATCGCCACCGCCAAAGTCGGTAATGATGCCGCCTGCCTCCTGCACAATGATGGCGCCACCAGCTACATCCCAAGGGCTTAGGCCATATTCAAAAAAACCATCAAAACGCCCAGCGGCCACGTACGCGAGGTCTACGGCGGCACTGCCCATACGGCGCACACCGCGGCTGCTCTTCATCAAGTATTTTAGGCTTTCCATATAGGCATCCACCTGGCTATAATCGGTATATGGGAAGCCCGTAGCCATCAATGCGTCTGCTATGGTGGCGCGCTTGCTTACGTGTATAGCGCGGTTGTTCAGCTTAGCGCCTTCGCCTTTCAGGGCGCTGAACATCTCGCCACGGTTCACTTCGTACACAAAGCCCATTACTAGCTGCTCGTTGTGGCGCAAGCCCACGCTAACGCTATAAGCGGGTAGCTCGTGCAGGAAGTTGGTAGTGCCGTCCAGCGGGTCAATTATCCACTCCCATTCGCGGCCTTGTATGTCGGTAGTGTCTTCCTCGGTTATTAGGCCCGCGTCGGGTATCAGTTTTAATAGGCCATCCACTAGCATCTGTTCCGCTTGCTTATCTACATAGCTCACCAGGCTGTTGCGGTCCTTTACCTCAATAGAAATATCAGCGGTATGGGCTGCTTCCTTACGAATGAAGAGGCCGGCTTTGAATACGAGTTCGGCGGCGGCGGTATAGATATGGTTCATGGGAAACTAAGTTACGGGTTGCGAGTTAGGAGCTGCGGGTTGAATAACAATGATAACTATATTGACAGAATTAGGGATGAAATCGATTAAGGGTCGAAGTTACAGCTAGCATAAATTTCCATAAAAAAACTCGCAACTCGTAACTCGCAACCCGTAACTAAAATTACCCTGGGTATTCTAGGCCTAGTCCCTTCAAGTGGTCGCGCAGGATGATGGCCACCTGCTCGTTACGGTACCAGCGTCTATCGGCGGGTATTATGTGCCAAGGGGTGTTATCGCAATCGTTGAATAGTTGGCTATAGGTTTCTTGAAAGTGGTCCCATTTCTCATCGCTTATATTATCGGCGTGGTCGTACTTCCACTTTTTATGCTGTATGGTTTTACGCTCGGCTATACGCTCGGCTTGCTCTTCCCTAGATAAGTGTAGGAAGAATTTAAGCACATGTATGTTGTTTACTTGCAAGTGGCGTTCAATGGTATTGATAAGCTTGTAGCGGTCATTAATTCGCTCTTTACCGTACAATCCCTCTACGGTAGGCACCAGTATATCCTCGTAGTAAGAGCGGTTGAACACCCGTATCCTGCTCTTTGCAGGAAAATGCGGATAAATGCGGTACAAAAAATCGTGCTGCAACTCAGCCTCTGTGGGTTTTTTGAAGGAAGTTACCTGCACGCCCATCGGGTTCATCGCGCTCATTACATGGCGGCAAACGCCATCTTTACCCGATGCATCCATACCTTGCAAAATGATTAGCAACCCAAATCGCCCATCTGCATAAAATACGTTTTGCAGCTCTGATAGTTCTTGCCGCAGTGAAACCAAGTGCCCTTTGCTAACGGATTTGTCAGTTCCTTTAGGTGGCGCGGTGGGCAGTTTGCGTATGTCGATGTTCTTCATAGTGTTTAATTAATGTGCTGCAATTAATGTACCAATGTACTGATGTACCAATGCATAAAATGTGCCGATTTACCGATGTGCTAATGTACCATTGTTTCTTTTACCATAGCCAAACATAGGATTGTTTACAGTCATTTTTTATAATAGAAATTTTTTGAGTCACTCATCGGACATCAACTAATGGAAAAATTATGGCATCATTTATTAGCACATTGGTACATCAGCACATTCGCTCATCAGCACATTATCCTTATCTTTACTACTCCAAAAAGCCGGACAAAATGGAGGAACAAGACGTGAAAACTAAGGGCGGGCAAGGCACTGAGCTATCATTTGAGGAGTTTAAGGCGCAGGTGCTTAATGACTATGGCTTGGTGTGGGAAAGCCGTGAGGCCAGCCTTTTGGGCCGTAAGGAAGTGCTTACTGGCAAGGCTAAATTCGGCATATTTGGCGATGGTAAGGAACTGGCACAAGTGGCCCTCGCAAAAGCCGTGCGCAATGGCGATTTCCGCAGCGGTTACTACCGCGATCAAACCTTGATGCTGGCTACTGGCGTAGTTACCCTTGAGCAGTTTTTTGCCCAACTATATGCCAACCCCGACGTGGAGGCCGACCCTTCATCAGCCGGCAGGCAAATGAATGCCCACTTTGCTACCCGCAGCTTAGATGCGGATGGCAACTGGGTAAACCTTACCAGCAGATTCAATACCAGTGCCGATGCTTCGCCAACCGCTTGCCAAATGGTTCGTGCCGTGGGTTTGGCTTTGGCATCGAAAGTATATAGGGAAAACAAAGTTGAAGGCAGCGAAAACTTCTCCGTCAATGGCAACGAAGTGAGCTTTGCCACTATTGGCGATGCCAGCACCAGCGAAGGCTTGTTTTGGGAAGCCATCAATGCCGCAGGAGTACAGCGTATACCGCTAGCTACCTGCGTGTGGGACGATGGCTATGGCATTTCTGTACCCAAAGAGTTCCAGACCACTAAGGGCAGCATTTCAGAGGCGCTTTCGGGTTTTCAGGTGGATGAAAACGGCAAGGGCGTATCCATACATACCGCTAAGGGCTGGGATTATACCGAGCTGATAGAAACCTTTACTACCGCAGTGGCGCAGATGCGCGAAACGCACATACCGGCGCTGTTCCATATTACTGAGGTTACCCAGCCGCAAGGGCATTCCACTAGTGGCTCGCACGAGCGCTACAAGAGCAAGGAGCGCTTGGATTGGGAGAAGGAATATGATTGTAATCGCCAGTTCCGCCTATGGGTACTGGATAGCCAATTGGCTACCGAAGACGAGCTTGACAGCATAGAGCAGGCCGCCCGCAAAACCGTTCGAGATGCACAAAAGGCAGCATTGCAGCGTTTTTTAGAGCCTATTAAGAACCAATTGAGTTACGCAGGCCAGTTGCTCGATGCCTTAGCTAACGACAGTGCCCAAGCTACAGCCATTACCGAAGCAAAAGAAGCCTTGCAGAAGATGCTGGACCCGATGCGGAAGGATGTGGTACTTAACCTAAAGAAGGCGTTGCGCCTTACTATTGGTGAGGATAACGATGCCCGTACCAACATAAAGCAGTATCTAGAAACCTTGCTGGCCGAAGGCGAGGATAAATTCAGCAGCCACGTGCATAGTCAATCGGCACAGGCGGCTTTGAAGATTGAACCGATAGCTGCCCAATATGACGGCGATGCGCAACAACTGAACGGCTATGAGATATTGAACCGCTGCTTTGATAGTATTTTGGAGCGCGATAGTAGGGTTGTAGCTTTTGGCGAGGATGTTGGTAAAATTGGCGATGTAAACCAAGCCTTTGCAGGTTTGCAAGAGAAGTTTGGGGTAAAGCGCGTGTTCGATACTGGCATACGCGAGGCTACCATTATGGGTCAAGGGATGGGCCTAGCCATGCGCGGCCTGCGCCCTATTGCCGAAATACAGTATTTGGATTACCTTATTTATGGCCTGCAGCCGCTGAGCGATGATTTGGCAACCTTGCACTACCGCACCCGTGGCGGGCAAAAAGCCCCGTTGATAGTACGTACCCGCGGGCATAGGCTAGAGGGTATATGGCACACCGGCAGCCCAATGGGGATGATTATCAACTCACTACGTGGCATGCATGTTTGCGTACCGCGCAACATGGTGCAAGCAGCAGGCATGTACAACACGCTATTGGCAGCCGATGAGCCTGCCATTGTAGTGGAATGCTTGAATGGGTATCGCTTGAAAGAAACACTGCCGAGCAATATTGCAGAGTTCCGTGTCCCGTTGGGCATACCAGAAGTGGTGAAGGAAGGAACGGATATTACTTTGGTTACTTATGGCTCATGCGTGCGGGTGGCGCAGGAGGCCATTGCGATGCTAGAGCCGTATGGTATTTCTATCGAGTTGGTGGATGTGCAAACGCTATTGCCATTTGACATTAACCATCAAATAGTAGAATCGGTAAAGA
Organism: Sphingobacteriales bacterium; assembly: GCA_027483645.1. Classification (GTDB taxonomy): domain Bacteria; phylum Bacteroidota; class Bacteroidia; order Chitinophagales; family CAIOSU01; genus CAIOSU01. Next base: position 297,763 of record JAIXUD010000022.1, on the reverse strand, counting down.
AAACCAACCGCCTGGTGGTGTTGGATGAGGATGTGCCCGGTGGTGCATCTGCCTATATCCTGCAGCAAATATTAGAAACCCAGAAAGGCTACTTCCACTTGGATGCTGAACCACGCACTATTACGGCCAAGCCTCACCGCGCCGCATACGGCAGCGATGGCGACTACTTCAGCAAACCGAATACCGATGATATCTTTGAGGTGTTGTACGGGTTGATGCACGATGCCGACCCAGACAAATGGCCGAAGATATATTAAATAATTTTGTATTAATAAACCAGACCTACCGCTTCAGATGTTGTAGTACTACTTGCCTTTAACGACAACCATACCTATAAAGCAATTTAGTTGTCTTGGAGTGGCAAGTTGTACCAATAACCTTACATTAAACTCAACCAGAAACTAATTAACCGATAAACCAATGAACCCAATATTGGTTACTTTTGTAGTATCTACAGCTACTGCCCATGATTGAACTAGATATTGTTGAAAAGAAAGAACGCCGCGGCGGCAAGCCCTCGTGGCTGCGTGTAAAGCTGCCAACAGGCGAAGGCTACCGCAAAGTACGCGGCCTAGTGGACGAATATAAGCTGCACACCATTTGCGAAAGCGGCAACTGCCCCAACATGGGCGAGTGCTGGGGTGCAGGCACGGCCACCTTTATGATACTTGGCAACGTATGTACCCGTAGTTGCTCGTTTTGCGCTGTAAAAACTGGCCGCCCTGCAGCTATTGATTGGGATGAGCCGCGCCGCGTGGGCGAGGCCGTGAAACTGATGGGTGTAAAACACTGTGTGCTAACCTCAGTAGACCGCGACGAACTGCACAATGGCGGCAGCAAGGTATGGGCCGCAACTGTAAGGGCCGTAAGGGAATGGAGCCCGGGCACCACCATGGAAACATTAATTCCTGATTTCAAAGGCAACCAAAAGGCTATAAATGACATCATAGAAGTAGCGCCCGAGGTAGTAAGCCATAATATGGAAACGGTGAAACGCTTGTACCGCCTAGTAAGGCCACAAGCTATATACCAGCGTAGCTTGGATGTAATACAGGCGCTAAAGGCAGGAGGCATGCGCACCAAAAGCGGAATAATGCTGGGTTTGGGCGAAACACACGAGGAGGTTTTTGAACTGATGGACGATTTGGCAGCGCATGGTTGCGACGTGATGACCATAGGGCAATATTTGCAACCAACGCGTATGCACTTAGAAGTGAAAGAATATGTTACCCCGGAGGTTTTTGAGATGTATAAAGAAGAAGGATTGAAACGGGGATTAAGCTATGTGGAGAGCGGGCCGTTGGTTCGGTCATCTTATCATGCTGAAAGGCATATCTAGTGTATTTTTAGTAATTTCGTTAATAGCATAGTTGTGGCAGCGCGCTGTCCTACTTTTATAAAAGTTCAAATTTAGGAAACTGATGAAAAAAGTCTTACTAGTTTTTGTCGCTGCTATTGCATTAGTGGCTGCAAGTTTCTGGGCCAATAGCCTAACCAAGTCGGCTGAGCGTACTGCCGTAGTGAGCGATTCTCCTGCCATGCAGTTGAAATTGAAATATGGCAAAGACAAACCAAACAAAGGTATTATTGGCGCCAAAGAATGGCTATACCAGATACGGGCTAACCAGCATACGGGAATCGTTTCGATAGCCGACGTGATAAACGCGCGTGACCAATGGTTGGCAGCGAAGCAGCTGAAAGCCGATGGCGGCCGCTCACTGGGGCTAACTTGGGAAGAAATGGGCCCTGATAACGTAGGCGGTCGTGTACGTGCCATATTGATTGACCCTGCCAACCCTAACAAAATGTGGACGGGCGGTGTGAGCGGTGGCTTGTTTGTATCAGAAGATGGTGGCCTAAACTGGAATATACACCCTTGGACATTGGAAAACGACCATGTGGGCGTTACCGTATTGAGGATGGGACCGGGCGGAGAAATCTTCATAGGTACTGGTGAGGGCTTTGCACCAGTTCTTGATGGTGTGCCGAATACATTTGGTGCGCCTGGCTTTATAGGTAGTGGCGTTTACCGTTCTACTGATAATGGCGAAACTTTTCAGTTAATACCGGCCACTGCACCTGCAGTAAATGATGGTGATGATCGTTGGGCGTTTATCTACGAAATTGCCGTTGATGCATTTGATGCCAATAAATTTTACGTATCTACCCACAAAGGATTGGTAATGACCACTGATGGTGGAAATACCTTTACCACACCTAATGGCATTCCTGCACCATCGCAAAATAACCCATCTGTTGATGTAGTAACCGACCCTGTTCTGGGCCACGTATATGCAGTATTAGGCAATAGGGTTTTTCGCTCAACCGATGGCGGATTGAACTTTGTTGATTTTACTGGTCAAAATGGATTCCCAATTCAATCAAGAATTGGTAGGGTAGAGTTTTCTACTACCAAATCACAAGAAAATTTGGTGTATGCATGTGTAGCTACGCCTGGTTTTGGTGGCATTTTGGACGGTATTTATCGTTCTGATGATGGTGGTGCAAACTGGACTACCGTTGTAGTAGGTAGCGAAAACGGTTTCAATCCGCTCGGTGGTCAGTCATTCTGGAACATTGCTTTCGGTGTTGACCCTAACAATGTAAATCGCTTGATTCTTGGTGGCCAGTTGGAATTGTGGAGCGTAAACGTAAGCGGTGGCCGCGATTTGATTGGTTACTGGCAGCCCGAAATTCCATCAAACCCATACTACATACATGCCGATATGCACGTGGTATGTTTCCACCCTACCGACCCTAACATTCTGTTTATTGGTACCGATGGCGGGGTAAGTAAAAGCACTACTGCGCAAGACCAGTTCCCTAAATTCACCCCTCGTAATAAGGGCTTGGCCATTACCCAGTTTTATGGTTTCAGTGCAAGCAACAATGGCTATATATTGGGTGGTACACAAGATAACGGTACCAACCTGAACGATTGCCGCAACAACTCCGCAAAGAGCTTCCGTGAAGTAAACGGCGGTGATGGAGGTGATGGCTTGATTTCGCGCCTTAACCCTAATATTTCTTTTGCCACCTTGTATAGTGGGGAGTTGCTGCGCTCGGTAAACAACCATGACTCTTATGGTTGTGCCTTGGATATAAACATAGATGCAAACTCTGACTGTCAACCAGATAACGGTACCATTTTTATCTCTCCTTTTACTTTGTGGGAGTTTGATACTTTGGTGGAAACCACCATCTACAAAAAGAGCACACGCTTTAACCGTGTAACACAAACAGTAGTATCTGTAGACGTTACGCCAGAGTTGCAAGAGGTACGTTTAGAAAAGTCAATATTGTTTTTGTGCACCAATGGTGGTCTTTGGTTTTCGCCAAATTCTCTTATTCCATCAAATTCCCCCACATGGTTCAATGTGCCAATTCAAGGTACTGCAACAGCAGTATCAGCCTCTGAGCAAGGTGTGGCTTTTGTTGGTACCCAAAATGGATTGTTGTACCGCATTGATGGCTTGGCAGATGGCTATGCATTAGACTCGTTGATTGCAGGGATCACTACTACCGTTGACCCTAACGACCCAAATATTGATATCATCGATACTACTTTTGATTACTTCTACAAATCGCCTTTAGACCGCGATACTTGGAGTTTCCCCGGTCAGAACGTACCTTTTGGAACACATCAAGGCATCCGTAGGGTAAATATTCAACTTAACGCAGGCAGCCGTTATGTAACAGGCATCGCTATTAACCCTAAAAACGGCAACCAAGTAGCTGTTACTTTAGGTAACTATGGCAATAGCAATTATGTTTACCAAGCATTAAATGCTAATGACCCTCCAGTAGGCCAAACCACACCAACTGCGCAGTTCTCTTCAATACAGAGCAACCTGCCTCTAATGCCAGTTTACGATGCCGTATATGACTACTACAATGGCAACAACCTCATTTTGGGAACTGAGCTAGGCGTGTGGAGTACCAACAATGCATTGGATGGCTCAACCAATGTAAGCTGGGCAACTGAAAACAGCCAAAGCTTTGGGGCGGTGCCTACCTTCCAAGTACGTGTGGACCAGTTGTATGAAAAGGACTGCCGCATTTTGTATGCCGGTACCCACGGCCGTGGTGTTTTCCGCAGTACCAGCCTTACGCCTATCGATTGTGATGTAAACGCTTGTAAAGATTTAACCAGCGTTAATGACCTAGCTACTAATAAAACCGCTAGCCTAAAGGTGTACCCAAACCCCGTTACCGAAGCCGCTACCGTAGAGCTATTTGTAGTGAATGGTCGTGAGGCGGTAGTAAGAGTGTTTGATATTACTGGCCGTATGGTGGTAGACCAAAAGGTAAATGCCCTTCATAGTGGTTTGAATAAAATCAGCTTAAAACTGGGTCATTTACAAAGCGGCACCTACATTATAGCTGCGCAAATATCTGGCGAAAAAGCGATTACCAGTAAATTGGTGAAGCAGTAAATTTAGACGCAAGACACAAGATACAAGACACAAGATTTTTCCTTAGGTTTTCTTAAAAAAAGCGATGCCGCGCAAAAGTTTGCGCGGCATCGCTTTTTTTGTGTGTCTTGTGTCTATCTCAATCGTAGAGCTCGCTTATGTGCAACAAGCCCTCGGTATCTTTAATGATGATGTTGCTTTTGTCGGTTTCAATTAAGCCCTCGTCCTTGAACTCCTTGAGCATACGGATGGCGGTTTCTTTAACTGTACCTACAAAGCTTGCCAAATCTTCCCGGCCAATGTTGATGATGCCTGTAGGGTTCTGATCGTCTTTATAAAAGTTGTGGAGGAAAAGCAATGCCTCAGCTACCCTGCCGCGCACAGGCTTGTAGGCGATGTCGGCAATTTTAGTGTAGCTTTCATCAAGGGTACTACACAAAACTGCCAGCAAACCTTTGGAGAAAGCCTCATTGGTGCGAAACAGCTCTAAGAAAGTAGCCTTAGGAATCATGCAGACGGCGGTATCTTCTAGCGCCTCGGCAGAAAGCTTGTACCGGGTTCCTGCCAACATAGAGCGGTAACCTAAAAAGTCTCCAGGCTTAACGATGCGGATAATCTGTTCCTTGCCATCCGACGCGTGCTTGTACATCTTTACCTTTCCCGAATTGATGCAATAAACGCCTAAAGGATTGGCGTCTTCTTGAAAAATCACCTGCCCACGCTTGTATAATGAGCATGATTTTTCGTTGTTCAACTCCTCAATTTCATCCATTTTGCAAAAATGGAACAAAGAATCTCGACGACCTTGGCAATGCACGCAATCTGGTTGGGCAAACTTCATAAGTGAACGAACTAGCTATACAAATGTACGCTTCAAGGGGCAAAACTGTTCAGTAAAAACGATTTATTTGTGAAATACCACCAACGGTATGTCGGTTTTGTAGGCCATCTGTTTAGTAAGGCTCCTATCGAACAGCTTTTCAAAAAAACTGCGCTTGTGCGTAACCATTACTGCCATGTCAATATCGTTCACTTGGCTGTACTTTGCTAAGCCCTCAATAATGTTGCCGTAAGAGATGTTTTCGAAATGTACCTTACCATTCCCCAATTTACCTTCATATTGCGAGCGTATGTTTTGTATACGGGCTACATCGTTCTCATCAGGATCTGCGTCCTGAATATGCACGCTATAAAGAATTGCATTTAACTTAGAGGTAAAGTCCAACACTTGATTTATCGATGCAACATCCTCGCTATCGTTAAACTCTGATGCAAATAGGATGTTCTTTACCGTATGGTAAACAACATGGTCGGGCACTACTATCACCGGCACATTCGACCGCTCAAGCACCGTGCCTAAAACACTTCCCAGCAAAATGCGTTGCACCTTATCTGTATGTCGGGTACCCACCACAACAGCATCCACATTAAGGCTTTGTGCTACCGAAAGTATCTCGTCGGCGGCAAACCCCATGGACGTTTGGTGGTAGATGTATTGCGCCATATTCGGGTAAGCAGCCTTCAGGTCTTCAGCTTGCTGGGCAATACTACGCTCCGCGTTTTTCTCAGCAGTACCTGCCAACTCCGCCAAATACTCCGAAGGTATAAGTGGATCAACCACGGGGATGTGGTACGTATGGAATAAGGTTACCTTGGCATTGTACTGGGCAGCAAACTGCACAGCATAGTGGCCCGCATTTATTGCATAATCAAGAAAATTGGTGGGCACTAATATATGCTCTATCATAGTAAGGTTTTTAAAAATAGCTGCTCCAAGATTAACTAACCGCTCTCATTCTATTAATACTATTACTATGGTTTGTCTACCGGAGCTCTTCATAAGCTATATTATACAATATATTCCACTCAACAAACTGGCTTACCATCATTTACCCTAAAATGGCTATTGCTGCCGTTCCCAAGCTTGTAATAGTGCCAACAGTTCGTGCTGGGTGCTCAAGGTACGGTCTTTTGCGTACCATAGCTGCACTTCTTTTACGAAGTCTTCGTGTGTTTGGGCTGGGTTGGCCTTATGTGCAACCAACAAAGCCTGCGCACCAGCAGGGCGCGGCCCCCAGTGTCCAATCTCTTGCAGCGTTTCGGCATCTAGCACTATCAGCTTGGGTATACTGCGGCCACCATCGGTAAGGTAGTGGTCCATTAGCTCCAGGTTCTCATCTCGTAGCACCAGCCGCAAGTCAATGTTAGGCGTTTGCTTGGCTATCAAGTTCAGCACAGGCAAGTTCTGCGCCGCATCGCCGCACCAGGCTTCGGTTATCACCAGCCAAATATACTTGCGTTTCAAGTTGCCCAGCACCTCAACCATGTCATCGGTAAGGGTGGTGGTTTTGTCCAACCGCTCCATGCGGTGAACGTTCATCTTGGTATAGTCCAAATAAAACTCCGAGTGGTTTTCGCCAGTGGTTTTGCCTTCAGCCAATAGCTTGTCAATTAAATCGCGGTATTGTGAATAAGTAAAGGCTTTGTCAAGATAAGGCTGGAAAGAAATCGGTTTCATATCAATCATTTGCTTCGGTAGTAATGTGTAAAGGCAAGCCTCGCCAGAATCGTTCGCAGCAATCTGTAAATGAAGTAAAATTATTACCCAAAAAGCCGATAAGGTATGACGATAGTCAGGTGCTTGGATGTTTATGGATGCAATATGCAACTTAAATATTCCAATACTTTACCCATTGCACTTCCCACAAACCCCTTGCACCAAAAAATTGGTCTCGGTTAGGGTGTAGCCATTAGGCAGCTTTACTTGCGGTATGGGTAGTTCATCCAGGCATTCTGTGTTTCCGCAGCTGGTACACTTAAAATGTATATGGTTGTCCTCGTGCTGGTGGTCGTCGCAATGGTCGTTGCAAAGGGCGTAGCGGGTGCTGCCGTCATCAACGGGTACCTTGTGCAATAGGCCCTTCTCCATAAATGAGGTAAGGGTGCGGTAAATGGTCACACGGTCATACTGCTCGCCCAAGGTCTTTTCCACATCGCTATGCGAGAGGGCATGGTGCTGACCCAAAAAGGTGTTAAGCACATCAACCCTCGCCTCGGTATTACGAAGCTGATGGTCTTTAAGTATGGAAACCGCATTTTTCATCTTAGTTACGGGTTGCGAGTTACGGGTTACGAGTTTATAAAGGGAGATTATGACTGCTACTATTGAAATAGTAACAGTGCAAATATCGTTCAAAAAGGCAATTAGTTGTAAGGTTTTCAACTCGCAACTCGTAACTCGTAACTAAGCTTAGTCAAACGATTGGTTATGATTACTGCTTATCTCAATCATCAGCTCAAACTCCTCAGGACTTAGGTCGTTGAAATAGTAGTTAACCGGATTGATTTTTACACCGTTCTTAATTACCTCGTAGTGCAAGTGCGGGCCAGTGGAAGTACCGGTGTTGCCTACGATGCCCAGCACTTCGCCGCGTAATATTTTTTGTCCTTGCCTTACAGAAACCTTGTGCATATGGCCATATAGCGTTTGGAAACCAAAGCCGTGGTCAACAATTACGTGGTTGCCATAGCCGCCATTATTATACTCTACATGCACCACGGTACCACTGCCAGTAGAATAGATATCGGTGCCGATGGGGGCCGTAAAGTCCATGCCCGTATGCATCTTATAGGTTTTATAAACCGGGTGTATGCGCATACCGTATCCCGATGCCACGCGGGTAAGGTCTTTATTGGCTACCGGCATAATTGCCGGGATGGACGATAGCATCAACTCCTTGTTCTGTATCAGTTCGGCCACCTCATCGTAGCTCTTGCTCTGTATGTACATCTTTTTGCGTAACCTGTCCATCAGCGTTACGGTGTTCACCATCAGTTCGCTATTATCGTACCCTTCGAGGCTCTTATATTTTTGCGAACCACCCGTTCCCGCCTCTCGTACCGAAAGCGGTATTGGCTCAGCCTCAAAAACCACCCGGTAAATATTCTCATCGCGGTATTGCAGGCCATCCAGCACTTCGCTCATCTGCACCAGCTTTTGGTCCATCAAGCTGTACTCAATCTCCATCTTTTCAATTTCGCGTTTCAACAGCTTTTCTTTGGGCGAATCAAAATAATAGAAACCAATCATAGCCACAGCAAAGCCAAACAGCGCCGAGGTAACCAAAAACCCCATAGCCAGCAACAGGCTTTTGCCCACTGATGGTTTAATGCGCTCGTAGCGCAGGGTTTGTTTGTTGTAATGGTATTTTACTTTTTTCATGCAGTTTGGTTGTTCGTTTGTCTGAATCAGAATTTACAGAATTAAAGAATTCTAGAATTCAGAAACACACAGCAAGCCTTAACAATCAAATCTTTAAACTTCTTTACCAAATCGATTCTGTAATTCAAAAATTCTATAAATTCTGATTCAGACAAGAAGCTACTTGATACTTAATTCATGTAATTTTGCACTGCCCTTACCAATGGGCAGCTAACAAAGATAATTATTTCAGCCTCTTATCAAAACCTAAATAAAGTTAAAACCGTGCCCAAGCAATTGACATCAGCCGAGATTAGGGAGACTTTCTTAAATTTCTTCAACTCCAAAGAGCACCGTATCGTTCCCTCGGCGCCCATCGTGGTGAAGGACGACCCGACCCTGATGTTCACCAACTCGGGCATGAACCAGTTCAAGGAGTTTTTCCTGGGTAACAAAACCCCGGAGAATCCGCGGATTGCCGATACCCAAAAATGCCTGCGTGTAAGCGGCAAGCACAACGACTTGGAGGAAGTAGGAATTGATACCTACCACCATACCATGTTCGAGATGTTGGGCAACTGGAGCTTTGGCAACTACTTTAAAAAAGAAGCTATTGATTGGGCTTGGGAATTGTTGGTTGATGTGTACGGCATCGATACCGACCGCATGTACGTTACCGTTTTCCAAGGTGATACCGCGGACAACCTACCTGAAGACGACGAGGCCCGCCAACTGTGGAGTAAGTATATGCCAGCCGACCGCATCCTGTCTTGCAGCAAGAAGGATAATTTCTGGGAGATGGGCGCTACCGGCCCCTGCGGCCCTTGTACCGAGATACACGTGGACATGCGTACCGACGAGGAGCGTGCTGCAGTAAACGGCCGCGACCTGGTAAACAACGACCACCCGCAGGTAATAGAGATATGGAACTTGGTATTTATCCAGTTCAACCGTAATGCCGATACCAGCCTTACCCCGCTACCTGCCCAGCACGTAGATACCGGTATGGGCTTTGAGCGCCTGTGTATGGTGCTGCAAGGCAAGCGCAGCAACTACGATACGGATGTTTTTGCGCCACTAATTAATAAAGTAGAAGAAATTAGCGGAATTACCTACACCTATGCCGATACTAAGAGCGACATCGCCATCCGTGTTATTGCCGACCATATACGTGCCGTATCGTTTGCTATTGCCGATGGGCAGTTGCCAAGCAACGGTGGCTCGGGCTACGTTATCCGCCGCATATTACGCAGGGCTATCCGTTATGGCTACTCTTACCTTAACCTGAAAGAGCCTTTTATTCACCAACTGGTAGCGGTACTGGGCGGCCAATTGCAGCGTGTATTCCCAGAATTGCAGCAGCAAGTTGATTTTGTTTCGAAAGTGATTAAGGAGGAAGAGACTGCTTTCTTGAACACGTTAGGCAGCGGCTTGCGTAAGTTTGCCCAGATAACCGAGGAGCTGAAAGAGAATACCATTACCGGTAAAGAGGCTTTCGAACTGTACGATACTTTTGGTTTCCCAATTGACCTAACGCGACTATTAGCTAGCGAGAATGGCTTTAATATTGATGAAAACGGTTTTGAAGCCGAACTGCAACAGCAAAAGAAACGCAGCCGTGCTGATGCTACCAGCGAGCAGGGCGATTGGGTGATATTGAACGAGGATGCCGACGAGGAGTTTGTAGGCTACGACTATCAAGAGGGCGAGGTGCAAATTACCCGCTATCGCAAAGTAAAAGCTAAAGATAAAGAGCAGTACCAATTGGTGCTGAACTACACCCCTTTCTATGCCGAAAGCGGTGGCCAGATTGGCGATACCGGTACTTTGAGCGTGAAGGGCGAGTACGTGCACATTACCGATACCAAGAAAGAAAACAACTTAATAGTACACTATGCAGATAAGTTGCCAAGTGACCCAAAGGCTACCTTCCATGCGCAAGTGAACCGCGAGAAGCGCCAGTTGACTGAACTAAACCACAGCGCCACGCACTTGCTGCACGAGGCGTTGCGCGAAGTATTGGGCACGCACGTACAGCAAAAAGGCTCTTTGGTAAACCAAGATTACCTGCGCTTCGACTTTAGCCACTTCGGTAAAGTAACCGACGAGGAAATGGCCCGCGTGGAGCAGATTGTAAACGAGCGCATCCGTGCCAACTACCCGTTGGATGAGCGCCGTGGCGTGCCGATTAACGAGGCGAAAGCCCTTGGTGCTATGGCCCTGTTTGGCGAGAAGTATGGCGATGTGGTGCGCGTTATCAAATTCGGCAACTCGGTAGAGCTTTGCGGTGGTACACACGTTAAATCAACCGGCCAAATCGGTTTGCTGAAAGTAACTACCGAAACCGCCGTGGCGGCCGGCATACGCCGTATTGAGGCATTGACTGGCCCAGGTGCTTTAGCTTACATCAACGACAAGCTGAGCCAACTGGAGCAGATTGCTACCCTAAGCCGCAACAATAAAGACATTGTAAAAGGCATACAAGCCTTAGCCGAGGAGAATGCTGCCCTGAAAAAAGAACTGGACCAAGCCACCATCGCCCAAGCCAGTGGACTGAAAGACAGCCTAGCCAAAACCATACAGAACCTGAACGGCGTAAACTTCATTGCTGCCGAAATCGGCCTGAACAATGCCGATGCCATTAAAGGGCTTGCCTACAACCTGAAACAGGAAATACCGAATCTGTTCTTGGTGCTGGGTTCACAAGGCGACGGCAAGGCACAGATAACCATAATGATAGCCGAGGAGCTCGTACAAGGTAAAGGCTGGAACGCCGGTAACCTGGTACGTGAGTGGGCCAAGGAGATACAAGGCGGCGGTGGCGGACAGCCCTTCTACGCTACAGCAGGCGGTAAAAACCCTGCTGGTTTGCCAGCGGTGTTGGAGAAGGCGAAGGGGTTTGTAACGGCTGGGTAGCATGTTAGATATACAGCAAGGAATTAACGTTGTGTCATGGTGAGCGGAGCCGAACCATCCGTAACACGGTCACATAACACCAATCATAGTAACAGCATTGCACGCAATTACACAAGATTGGTGTTATGCCACCTACATGGTGAATGGTTCGACTCCGCTCACCATGACACAACGGATAGGCCTGCCATAAAATATTAAAGTATTCATTACCAATCATTTGCAGAACACCACCCTCATACCAACCCAACACCTCTACCAGCCCGTAATAGGCTTGGAAGTGCACGCACAACTATCCACCAAGAGCAAAATATTTAGTGGCGAGTCGGCATTGTATGGCGGTGAGCCCAATACGCAGTTGGGGCCGGTATCTTTGGGGCATCCGGGGGCGTTGCCGTTTTTTAATAAAAAGGCATTAGAGTTTGCGGTGAGGATGGGGCTGGCAACCAATTGCCAGATACAGGAAGTAAACCAGTTTGCCCGCAAGCACTACTTCTATGCCGATTTGCCTAAGGGCTTCCAAACCACACAAATGGATACGCCGATATGCTATGGCGGCCATTTGGATATTGACGTAAATGGCGAAACCAAGCGCATCCGCATCAACCGCATACACCTAGAGGAAGATGCAGGCAAAAGCACCCACGACATTGACCCTAACAACACGCTAGTCGATTTGAACCGTGCAGGTGTGCCGTTGATAGAAATAGTAACCGAACCCGACATGCGTAGTGCCGATGAAGCCTTTGCCTACTTTGCAGAAATACAAAAGCTGGTTCGCTGGCTAGGTATTTGCGATGGAAACATGGAAGAAGGCAGTCTGCGTTGCGATGCCAACGTATCGGTAATGCTGAAGGATGCCGCTCAATATGGGCAGCGGGCAGAAGTGAAGAACCTCAACAGCATACGAAACCTGAAGCGCGCCATTGAGCACGAGGTAACCCGACAGATTGAGGTGCTGGAAAACGGTGGCAAAATAGTACAGGAAACCCGCAGCTTTGATGCGGACAACGGCACCACCTTTAGCCTGCGCACCAAGGAAGATGCGGATGACTACCGCTATTTCCCTGAGCCCGATTTGCCGCCTGTAGTAGTTACCCAAGGGTATGTGGATGCCATAAAGGCTAATATGCCCGCCTTGCCAGCTGCGTTGCAGGTGCAGTTTGAAAGCCAGTATGGCCTATCCCCTGTAGATGCCCGTGGCCTAACCGAAGAACGGGCCGTAGCGTTATATTTTGTTAATCTTGCGGGTATTAGTATCAATTACAAGGCTGCCGTGAACTGGATTTTAAACAATGTGCGTTCTTACTTGAAAGACAACGGTATGGAAATGGCAAAATTTCCTGTTACCTTTGAGTCGTTAGCGGGTTTAATCAAGCTGATAGACGACGGGGTAATCAACCACACCATTGCCAGCCAGCAGCTTTTCCCGGCCATGTTGCAGCAACCCGATAAAGGTGCTGAAATCTTGGCCAAAGAGCTAAATCTGATTCAACAAAGCGACGTTTCAGTGATTGGAAACATCGTTGATGACATACTGCAAGCCCACCCAACGGAGGTACAGCGATTCCGCGATGGCGAGAAACAACTCCAAGGTTTTTTTATGGGCTTGGTTATGAAAGCATCCAAGGGCATTGCCGACCCAAAAGCGGCTACACAGGTATTACTTGATAAACTCCAAACCAAATGAATAGCTTACGTACGTTGTTTTTAGTATTAGCGGCCGCCGCCCTTTTCCAATCTTGCGAAACCGGCGAAGGTGCTGATGCAACCGGATATTTGTTGAAAGGTAAAATGGCCAACGCCAGTGGCACCACCGTTTTTTTGGATAAATGGGACAACCTAACTACCGCTACCCCAGTGGACACCGCCATCATTAGCAAAGAAGGTGATTTTACCATGAAAAAGCCCATTACTGGCCGTGGCCTGTACATGCTGCGCGTAAGCCAAGAGCGTACTTGGTTAATGGTGCTGGAGCCAGGTGCAGAGGTTACCTTCGATGGTGACTTGAACGATGTCATGAAGTACAACTTTACCGGCCACCAATCCACCGTGGTGCTGAACGAATTGATTAAAAACATGGGCAATACTAACCGCAGGGTAGGCGAAATAAACCAAGAGTTTATGAACGCGCAATACAGCGGTGCCGACCAAGCTAGTTTAACGGCGCTACAGAACGAATACATACAGTTGCAAACGGGCATGGTAGAGTCGTTGAAGACGTTTGCCGATACTGTGAGCGACCCGTTGTTGGCCATTTTTGCCGTAAGCAACCTAAGCGTAGAAGAGAACGCTGCATTCTTGAAACAGGTAACTGACAAGGCCCTTCAAAAGGATCCAAACTTGGCTTTGGCTAAAGAGATTGCTGCCAAGGTAAGCGAAACATCTAAGATATCAGTAGGCAGTGCAGCCCCTGATTTTTCTTTAAAAAGCCCAACTGGCGAGACCATCCAACTTTCAAGTTTGAAAGGCAAAGTAGTATTGATCGATTTCTGGGCATCATGGTGCAAGCCTTGCCGTGCGGAGAACCCGAACTTGGTAAAAACCTACGAGCAATATAAAGACAAAGGCTTTACCATCTACAGCGTAAGTTTGGATAAGGAGCTTGATGCTTGGGTTAATGCCATTAAGCAGGATAACCTTACTTGGCAATACCACGGCAGCAACCTCCTGTTCTGGAACTGCCCAGTGGTGCGCCAATACAACGTTAACTCTATCCCTGCTGCTTTCTTGATTGACAAAGAAGGCAACATCATAGCCAAAAACCTTCGTGGCGTGGCCTTGGAGCAGAAGCTTGCCGAAGTGTTTGGTAGCTGATTTATTCCTTGATATATGAACGAGGATGTGCAAAGTACAATGTACGATGTACAATATTTAAAAGGTGTTTCCCAGCTTAAAGAATATAAAATTTCTCAAAGAAAAAGGCGTGGAGGTTTCCGTGCCTTTTTCTTTTTGCCTATCTTGGTATTGAAATGTTTAGCATTTGATGTAAAGCTATTTAATAAAACTGTGAGAACCGGACTATGAGAAAGATGTATTTAATGATGCTGGCCACTTTAACAGTGTTAGCAGCAGTAGCTCAAAACAATGTAGTAAACGGCAACTTTGAACAATGGGAAGATAGTGTAAGCTTTATTGAACCACAAAACTGGAACAGCAACAACCCTAGCACGCTTTCGCTAGGCAATACCGTAACCGACACTACCGATGCCCAAAAAGACAGCCTAGCTGCTGTGGTGCGCACTGTATACTCGGTTAGCTTGGATGAGTATTTTGGTGGTTTTTTGACAAACGGCACACGTAACCCCGATTCGCTTGGTACCAACGGCTGGCAAATTAACTACCGACCCGATAAGTTTAGTGGCTATTATAAGTATTTCCCCACACCGGGCGATACCGCTAGGGTGATACTATACATGTATGAGTATGATCAAAATGGCGATACTAACAAACTGGTTGCTACCGGCAATACAAGGCTTACCACCGCAACGGAGTGGACGTACTTTGAGTTTCCGGTTTTGAATGCTTTCCCTGGCTCAACCACGCCAATTCCAGATAGCTACGTTATCCTTATTACTTCCACTAATTTAAATGCCCCTGCGCAAGGTATTAGCACTTTAATGATTGACAATCTCAACTTTATTGAGCCCGTGGCGGCACCCACCCTTGATGATGCATCGGATATACTTATATACCCCAATCCGGTAGAAGATTACTTTGTTATCAGCAGTCCTACGCACCGCGTAATTGGTGCATCGGTATTGAGTGCCGAGGGCAGGCATATACAATCAATTAACAGCGTTTCGGGTGCTAACGACCTGATGGTGAATACTGGCAGGCTTTCCAAAGGTTTCTACTACGTGCAGATACAATTTGAAAACGGCGCAGTGGAAACACGCTTTATCACCGTAGTAAAATAACGATTCATGCTTCGATTGCTAGCGCTTTCAACCCTTGCTTGCATGCTGTTTTGTGCAAGTTGTACCAACGATGCCGAACCTGTAGCAATGGCACCCGTAGCCGATACAGTACCCGCCCCACCGCCACCGGTGAGAAAAGGCACCAACGCTATTACGTTTCCAGAAGATGGGTATACCCAGTATAGCCCTATTACTTTTATTGATTACCTAAAGGAGAACGTCGCCAGCGGCACCGTGCTATTGGATAAAGCACCTAAAGATTGGGTAAAAAAGCAGCACATACCGCAACTGATTGCTATGCTCGATAATGTGGAGCCTTGTGCCGGGGTAAGCCTTAAAAACGAAGGCCCCAACCCGCCTGATAATGTGCAATCAAGCATTGCGGCGGAGGCTTTGCTGCTGATAGAATCTTACCGTCAGAAACTTGCTTATCCTTCGCAGCCAGGTAGCTTGCAGTTTATAAAAATACTTTCCAAAAGCACTACCGACCCAAGCAAATTGATATTGCTGCCCCAGAAGCACCAAATTGATGATGCCAAAAGCTGGGCAGCTAAGCAATAATTATTTAGCACGTCAGAAAAAAACAATCGCTAGCAACTAATCCCTACCATTAATGGCGACCTCCCAGCCTTCTAAACCCTTTACAGCTACCAAGCTTATATGGTATACGGCTGGCCTGGCCACTGTTTTTATGTCCATACTGGCCATGTTGGCGTGGTGGGCATTGGATGCCGATGACGACATACAATATCGTATTGTACAGTTTTACAGCTTCAGCAAAAAGCTATTTTACACCAATCTTATTAGCTATTTAATACTGCTTATCATTGCAGCTTATTTGCACCGCAGTCAGAACCATAGGGGCTACTACTTGTTAGCCTGTGGCATTTTCCTGTTGTTTGCCTATGTTGGCTACGGTTTATTGAACAATAAATTGATACTGGCCTACCAAACCTTTGATATGCAAGAAGGCATGTTGGCCTTCAATACCTACTTCGGTATACTCTTAAGTGTATCGGCCGTATTGATGGCGGGGGTGGTATTTATAGGCGTTAGTATGAAGCGCAAAAAACAATAAAGCCACCCCAAACTGGAGTGGCTTATTGCCTTTATAAACGATGATTGTATTGATATTACAAAATAGAGCCCGCCCTGGCTGCTTGTTCTTTTGCTACGCTTGAGCCCTTAATAAGGTGCTTTCCGCCACGCTTTATTGCTACTTCGGTTTCGCTACCGTCAGGGTTGCTGGCCGATACATATACAAACTGGCCCGGTTTGCCTACAAACTCATAGGTCCATTCGTCTCGAACGCCTTTAATTTCAGCAGAGTTGCCATTTTCGTCTCGGTACGTTACGGTGCATTCTTTGCACTCCACTTCGTATTTAATAACCAACGACTGGGCATCATTCCCATAACGGAACCCTACGAAAGCGGTACCAAGAATTATCAAAAATCCGGCAATCAATATTCCTTTCTGCATGGGTGTTTGAGTTTAAATAATTGGTTAACTTATGTTGGTATACGGGGGTAATTGGAAAAGGTTACGAGGTGGGTGAAAATAATTTTCGTATTACCCATTTCCGGAAACGCATTATGTTTATAGGGCGATGCCCTATTCTAGCGGTGCAAGACCCCGTTGGGGAAACCAGATTATATGGTCCATCGCCATACCAATAATCCTTCCGATATTTGCAGGATGATTGCCAATGCTTTATTGACCCGCCTACCGGTGATGGAACAGTTCTACACCATACAAGGCGAGGGCTATTACCAAGGCCATGCCGCTTATTTCATTCGCTTGGGTGGGTGCGATGTAGGCTGCGTATGGTGCGACGTAAAAGAATCGTGGGACGCCAGCGTACACCCTATTTGGGAAGTGGACGATATAGTGGCCGAAGCAGCCAAATACCCTGGCAGGCTGGCAGTAGTAACAGGCGGAGAACCACTGATGTACGACTTAACCTACCTAACGGCACAGCTGCACAAGGCAGGTTTCCAAACCAATATTGAAACATCGGGCGCTTATCCGCTTACTGGCCAATGGGACTGGATTTGTTTGTCGCCGAAGAAATTTAAAAACCCACTGCCAAAAGTGGCACCGTATGCCAATGAAATCAAGGTTATTGTATACAACAAAAGCGATTTCATATGGGCTGAGGAACATGCCGCACAAGTAAACTCGGCATGTAAATTGTATCTTCAACCCGAATGGAGCGTTAATAAGAAGGTAACCCCATTGATTGTTGATTACGTAAAAGCCCACCCGAAATGGGAAATCTCCCTGCAAACACACAAATACTTAGATATTCCGTAAAGCTGAGCAGCTTACTATTGCTTTTGCTATTGGGTACTATCCCGCTCATTGCCCAGCCCCAAAAGGTGAACAAAAAGGCAATGGACCTGTATACCGAAAGCACCGAGCACCTGCATTGGGACCGTTTTAGCGAAGCGGAGCAGGCCCTATTAAAGGCACTGGAAATACAACCGGACTTCATTTTGGCGCACGATCGGTTAGGCCTTATATACTACAACATACGTAGATATAGCGATGCCAAAAACCACCTACTACAAGTAGTGCAAGCAGAGCCAACTAAAAGCAAGGAAGCTTATTATTACCTAGCACGCAGCAGCTTTTATATACAACAGTTTGATACCGCGCAGCACTACGTAAACATCTACAGAACCGTAGGTGCTATAAACGAAAAGCGCGAGGGCGAGCTGAAACAACTGGAAAGCAGTATCACCTTTGCCCGCGAGGCGGTGAAGAAGCCATTCCCCTTTACACCCAAACCTGCTGGTGATGGGGTGAACTCAACTAACAACGAATACTTTCCGGCACTTACAGCCGATGGACAGTACCTATTCTTTACACGCCAAGTAAAAGACCCTACTACCAGGCACAACCAAGAAGATATATTGGTAAGCCAACGCAATAGTACTGGCTGGAGCACGGCCATATCAGTAAGCGATTTGATAAACACCCCTGATGCCAACGAAGGCGCGCACAGCATTTCGCCGGATGGGCGCCAGCTTTACTTCACGGTTTGCGAAGGCGGCGGCTACGGTAGTTGCGACATCTATGTTTCGAAGCGTGTGGGCAATAGCTGGGGGAAGCCACAAAACCTAGGCCCGAAAGTAAATACAACCGCTAAGGAAACGCAGCCCTGCATAAGTGGCGATGGTCGCTCGCTATACTTTGTGAGTTCTCGAGCCGGCGGGTTGGGCATGCTAGATATTTGGGTGAGCCATATGGATGCTGAAGGTGAGTGGGGCATGCCGATAAACCTTGGCCCAAATGTAAATACCAAGGAAATAGATGAAAGGCCGTATATGCACCCCGATGGGCAAACGCTCTACTTTTCCAGCAATGGCAGACCGGGCTTTGGCGATGCCGATATATACTATAGCCGCAAACAAGCCGATGGCTGGGCCTCCCCCGAAAACTTAGGCTACCCGCTGAACTCTTACTACTACGAAGGCGGTATATTTGTAAGCCTAACGGGCGATACCGGCTACTTCGCTACCGACCGCTTTACCAGCACTGGCAACTTGGATATCTATGCCTTTGAAATGCCCATAGCAGCTAGGCCCAGAACGGTTACCTATATCTCAGGAACGGTAAAAGACAAGACAACCAACAAAGCCATCTTCCCTGTGGTGGAGTTTATTGATTTGAACACAGGCCTTACCACCAACTTGGTGGTACCTGATGTACAAACGGGCGAGTTTCTGCTTACGTTGCCAACAGGCAGTAATTATGGACTCAATATCAACCAGCCCGGCTATCTGTTCTACTCTTATAACTTGCCCATAGATAAGCAGAAAAACAGCCAAAAGCTCAACATACTACTGGAGCCCATAACTAATAGGAGCAGTGTGGTGTTGAATAACGTGTTTTACGAAACGGGCTTGTTTAAGCTGAAGCCAGAATCAAAAATAGAACTGGACCGCTTAGTGAAGTTTATGCAAGTAAACCCAACCGTAAAACTCGAGGTGGCAGGCCATACCGATAATGTAGGCACCGACGCCAATAACCTTACCCTATCTCAAAAACGGGCAACCGAAGTGGTAAACTTTATGGTGGCTGCGGGTATTGATAAAACAAGACTAGTACCCAAAGGCTACGGTGCCACTAAACCTATTTCCGACAATGACACCGAAGTAGGCCGAGGGCAAAATCGCCGAACGGAGATTATGATAATCGAGTAAACTTAGTTAGAAATAAAAATTCAACCGGAGAAGGGCATCACTGAAACTTTTAAGCAGCCTTATTCAAAGCCATCTCAGCAATTTTAATATACTTGGGCCTATCGGCACTACTTTCGTGTACAAAATGATCAATTACCTCCCCCTTGTGCATTACAAATACACCAGGCATTTGGGTCATATCACCAGTTTCTTTTCCAATACCGTTACCTTTGATAATACCGGCAATAAAAGCTCTGAACAATACCTTTCCACCCAGCAACTGCCACAACGTGCCTCGGCGCAACTTGAATTTTTTATACAAAATACCTTCAGGATCGCTAATAAGTGGGATGTTTACTAAACTGGGACCATAAAAGAGAACTTGCCTTTGCGCTTCTTCTTCATCCTCCATCATGTGCACTAGTACAATCTTCAAACCTTTAGCCTCAATTTCGCTGCGTAGGTTAGACAAATCTTGTAATGTTTCACGGCAAAAAGTACAGCCAAAGTGCCTTAAAAAAACTACCATGGTGAGAGAGCGATGGCTCGTTTCTTTTAAATCGATACCCTCAGTGGTATCAAACATATCCAAAGTAATCTGATCATCATCAAATGCCTCAATCAACAAGTCGTCGCTACGCATGCTATGCAGGTAGGTATGCACCAAAATGGCTGCAAACGGAATCATCCAAATAAGGTTATTGACAAAAACGTAGTTTTTCAGATTCATTAACTCTGCGCTGGCAAAGGCACCACTTAAGAAAATGATAGTAGCAAAGACTTTATAAAGAAGCCCCATAACCACCGGCGACCAATGACGGTAAGGATTTGTGAGAGCTATAATATAACTAAAGCCCAGCACAACCTCAACCGCTCCCAATGTTTGCCACATGTACATGTGGTTGGGCTGGTCGATACCAGTAGCTGCAAAAATAAACTCTGGTCTAAAAATGATTAACAAGCCCAAAGCCAGGCTGTAAAGAAATGCTATAAACAAAACGGGTCTTATCCACCACGAAGGCTTGGCCTTATTTAATTCCATAGGGGTATAGGTATATGGGGTATAACAGAGAAGTTTATAAAAGGTTTTCTCGAGTTAACTTTTTCTGTTGATTTTTAGCAGGTTGTAACTGTTTTTACGGATAACTACGCAAATTTCTTACTTTTTATTAGTTGACGGAAACCTACACAGCAGTTTGGCGTATAAATAGTTGGAATCAATTTTTATGTTCAATTAAAATCCAACCCTATACCGCACAATGAAAAGCAACTACCGCCGCGACAAAAAAGAAAAAGACGGCAAAAAATTCGACATAGAACAATGGGAACAGAAGGCGAAAACTATGAAAACCCAGCGCCGCGAACGACATAAATCTAAAAACCAACGCCCGCACCACCTGCAGCGGCTAAACGACGATGACGACTTGGATTGATAGCACTATTGCTTTTTAGGTGTAGCAATAAGGTACAATGCTACCCGGTATACACTGGCCAGCACCGTAAGCATAATAAAGAAAACACTAAGCAATGCATATGTTTTTTTGAAACTCGGCAACTCGGCCAAGGGTGCATCGGCAATAAGCCCTGCAACCAAAATTGCCAAAACTACATGCGCTATAAATGCCAGGTAAGATAGGCCCATGTACAGCGGCCAACGCTGTAGAAACAGCCCCATTACTTGGTTGTAAACACTAAAAAACAAAATACTAACCCCGCACACCTGCCAAGGTAGTGTGGGGTTTGTAGTTTTGGCTAATAACATAACCACTACTGCCAGCCCCAACAAAAAGGCCGCGCTGCTAAATGGGTGGTTATAGGCCGTCCACTTGCCCGATGTAATGCTTTTGTAGGTCTCCATAAATGTTTTTCGGGGCAGATTGTTTAATATTGGAGGCCGTTAATCACCCAACCGAATGCTTCCATCCCAAAAGATAACAAGTTATTGGCCCTTTGGGTTATTATTGGTGCTTGTTTTTTTAATTTACGGCCGTAGCATAGACTATGACTTTGTTTGGGACGACGAGCGCACACACCTTACCGCCAACGAAAACTTGCGCCAAGGCAAACTGGGCAAGTTTTGGGCGAAACCTTACGAAGGATTATATATACCTGTTAGCTATACCGTATGGGGGCTGGTGTATCAAGTGGCCGATAAAGATGCCCAAGGCAAGCCCGACCCCGTACCCTTCCATTTGATAAATTTGCTCATGCACCTTATTAATGGCTGGCTAGTATTTGCGATCATTAGGCTGTTTATACCCCACATAGCTGCATCGGCTATTGGCGCAGCGCTGTTTTTACTACACCCGTTGCAAGTGGAAAGCGTAGCTTGGGTATCGGAGTTTAGGGGTCTATTAGCAACTGGCTTTGGGTTGGGGGCACTCTTTATTTATTGGGGTACGCCGGTTGATAATAAATCCATCGCCCGAAAGTTTGTAGTACCCGCTATTCTGTTCACGCTGGGTATGCTTTGCAAGCCCAATATGGTGGTGCTGCCCATCTTTGCCTTTATTGGCGATGTGATGCTGAGGCATAAAAAATGGAATAACAGTTTGCTCATAGCTAGCTGTGCCATGTTATTTACCATACCGATAATAGTAATGACCCTGAATGTACAGCCCGCCAGCAAGGTAGATTTTGTAGCCCCGCTGTGGAGCCGGCCGCTATTGGCACTGGATGCGCTCAACTTTTATTTAATGAAGTTGATAGCCCCCTTCAACTTGTCGCCATCGTATGGGCGCACGCCACAAAGCCTTATTGAGGAAAGCTTCATCAACTGGGCATTGCTTACACCCTTGGTATTAGGGGTGCTATTTGCCGTTTTTTACAAGCACGCCCGTCCATTTCTGGCTTGCTTGCTACTATTTGCCGTGGGCTTTGCAACCGTTTCGGGCATTATCCCGTTTTTCTTTCAAAAGTTTTCCAACGTGGCCGATAGGTACATCTACCTTTCTATGTTTCCGGCAGGGCTGGCAATGTCGTATGCAGTATACAAGCTGGGCAGGGGTGCACAGGTAGGTGCCACAGTTATCATCATGTTTTTTGGGGCGATTACCTTTTTGCAGTTACCCATTTGGGAGAAAGACTATACCCTGTGGGATACCGCCATAGAGCGCTACCCCGAGCAAGCATTGCCCTACAACAACCGCGGGGTCGTGAACTTGGAACAGAAACGGCTGGAGCTTGCCGAAAAAGACTTTACCACATCCATAAAATACGATAGTACCTTTGCCAGTGCCTATCTTAACCGGGGCAATGCGTTGGCGTTTCAATCAAAATTTGCGGAGGCCGTACCAGACTACAACAAAGCCATCAGCCTAAAGCCTAAAGTAGGAAAAGCATATCTCAACCGCTCCGTTACGTTCTATAACTTGCGGCACTACGAGCAAGCTAAGGAGGACTTAATACAAGCTGGCAAACTAGGCCAAAAAGCGCACCCCAACTACGTAAGGGATTTGGAGCGAGCCCTACAGAGCCGGTAGTAAATGTGATATATTGCAAGCATGTTCGGTAAAGAAGCGATAGATATTCCTGTAGGTGATGGCAGCTTGCTATTGGTTACAGGCTTTTACCCGTTGGCTGAAGCCAACCAACTGCTTAAAACCCTTACCCTAGAGCTGCAATGGGAAGCCAAAGCCATCAAAATTTTCGGAAAGGAGATTATGCAGCCGCGCTTGGTGGCCTGGTATGGCGAACCCGAGGCCGTGTACACCTACAGCGGTACCACGTTTGTGCCGCACCCCTTCTCTCCTACCCTGTTGAAGATAAAGTTCGACATTGAGCAATACCTCAACGCCGATTTCAACTCCGCCCTCGCTAACCTGTACCGCCATGGGCAAGATAGTATGGGCTGGCACAGCGACGATGAGAAGGAACTTGGAAGCAATCCGCTCATTGCATCCATAAGCTTAGGCGAAGAGCGGGTATTTAAGCTAAAGCACAAGCATGACAAAACCCGCAAACTAGATGTGCCCCTACCCCATGGCTCGCTACTCGTAATGGGCGGCCAGTTGCAGCATTATTGGCAACACTCCCTGCCCAAGTCCGCCAAAGTGATGGGGCCGAGGATAAATTTGACGTTTAGGAAGGTGGGACTTTGATTAATTGAATATAAGTTACGCTGCAGAATAAGATGCATAAACAACCTATCTCACTATGCCCCAGTCGTGTCATGGTGAGCGGACGTGGTAATTCAAAAGATTTGCACCGTTGGTGAGTCTTGTAAGTTGGTAAGGGCCACGGAAAAATAAATGTCAAAGAAAACTGTAACCAAATCTACTTCCCGAGTTATAGCAGTATCAATGCCTGAATATTATCTTTAGTATGATGAAGTGCCTGCTGCTTATTGGTTTATGGTGTATGCTGCCCCTGCATTTGTGCGGGCAAGATACCTTGCAGGCTGGCACTTTTGTGGTGCGCAAGGTGCATATGGGCGATTTTATACCAGGTGGGTTGGAGTTTCTGGGCAACTTGGGCGGCTCGTCTAGTGGAGGTGGGAGTGCCCCAGCTGACACCATCACCATAAAAGGACGTGTATTAAGGGTATACCAAAACGACTCTACGCCCATCCGTTCTGCTACTGTGTTGGCAGCGGGGAGAGCAGCACCGGTATATACCGATGCCAACGGTAACTTCCAAGTGAAAGTGTCGCTCCAATCCACCTCCCAGAAAGACTCGTTTCAAATACTCGTACAACACCAAACCGATTGGGACACCACCATAACGGTGCCCTTAGCCAATAATACCGATGACTTTATCGTTACCCATTACATCCCCGATGTGGCTACGAAAACAGGCATGAGCCGCCAAGAGCGTCGCCGTGAAATGCTGAAGCGTATTTTCTTCCCATGGAAGTGGTTCCAAAAGGAAGATAAGCTGCCGCCAAGGGAACCTAGAGAAGTAGCAAAATAATAATAGTGCTTATGAAATATGGTTTGCTATTGAGTTTACTTGTGCTTGTTTGCTATACGGATGGTATTGCACAACAGGATAGCATTGTAAATAGTGAAGCTCTACTAGGCACTATGACCGTACGCAAAAAGGCTACCGAAATTGCAGGCATAAAACAGGACAACAAATTAATACTTGTGGTGGAAGTATCTTACCCCAACGGTAGAAAGTCTTGGCAAACCCTTTCTGGGGCACAGCTAAGTATTGCGGGCACTCCAATGGCCGCCATTACCAATGCTTCCGGCTTAGGTGGTTTAGCTTTTGACAGTACTTTTTTATCATTACTGAGGCCGAACGATACCCTGCAACTCAATGTGCTGCTCCAAAACCAAGTGGTTGCATCCCGCAATATTACTTCTGCTGATTTTGCAGAGATTTATACGATAACACTTGATAAAAGTGCTGTAAAGGGGCTGGTTCCAGAACGCCGCAAAAGGCTCAATTTTATTAGCCCTCGCTCTTCCCGAATGCCGGAAGTAACCTCCGTGCTAAGCAAGGTGGGGGAATAATAACATTCATAGTTAGTATTAAATTATTTTTCTACTACGAATGAAATCATCTGTAACCTTATCATCACGCCCGCAATTAGCCCCTCCTACCCTCCCCCTGAAAAAGGGTGATGAACCTGTTTTGGCACGAATCGCAAGGAAATGAATTAATAATTCTGCCTTGAAGCACAACCAATCAACCAGTAACCATTCAACCAATCAACCAATCAACTATCTTTGCCTTAAAGCCTACCAAAGACTATGAGCGAGCCGAAACGATATACGGTTACTTCCGCATTGCCATATGCCAATGGCCCGCTACACGTTGGGCACATTGCTGGGGCTTACCTACCCGGCGACATATATGTGCGCTACTTGCGCCTGCGTGGGCGCGATGTGGTGTACGTGTGCGGCAGCGATGAACATGGTGCGGCTATTACCATACAGGCCAAGAAAGAAGGCACCACGCCACAGGCCATTATCGATAAGTACCACGAAATTAACAAGCAGGCCTTTAAGGATTTGGGTATCAATTTCGATATATACCACCGCACCAGCAGCAAGCTACACCACGAAACATCCTCGCAGTACTTTAAAGACTTGTATGACAAGGGCTTTTTTGAGGAACGTGAAACGGAGCAGTATTACGATGACGAGTTCAGCCAGTTTTTGGCCGACAGATACATTATAGGCACCTGCCCAAACTGCGGCAACGAAAACGCCTATGGCGACCAGTGCGAAAAGTGCGGCACTACCCTCAGCCCTGACGAACTAATTAACCCCCGTTCGATGCTGAGCAACAAGGCTCCTGTAAAACGCCTTACCAAACATTGGTACCTACCGCTTGATAAGCAAGAGGACTGGCTACGCGAATGGATAATAAAAGGCAACGGTCGCAACGAAGAATGGAAGGTGAACGTGGCCGGCCAGTGCCGTAGCTGGATTGAACAGGGCCTGCACCCGCGCAGCATTACCCGAGACCTTGACTGGGGCGTACCCGTGCCGCTGCCCGGTGCCGAAGGAAAAGTGTTGTACGTATGGCTGGATGCGCCCATAGGCTATATAAGTGCCACCAAACAATGGGCTATTGACAACAACAAGGATTGGGAGCTGTATTGGAAAAACAAGGATACCAAGCTGGTGCATTTCATCGGTAAGGATAACATTGTGTTCCACTGCATCATCTTCCCTACGATACTCAAGGCGAACAACTATATACTACCTACCAATGTGCCTGCCAATGAGTTTATGAACCTAGAGGGGCGAAAGCTGAGCACCAGCCGCAACTGGGCGGTGTGGGTACATGAGTTTCTGGAAGATTTCCCAGGACAGCAAGATGTGCTGCGCTACTACCTGTGCAGCAACATGCCGGAAACCAAGGATAGTGAGTTTACCTGGGCCGACTTTCAAGCCCGCAACAACAATGAGCTGGTGGCCACGCTTGGCAACTTTGTGAACCGCGTAATGGTGCTCACCCATAAATACTTTGAAGGCAAAATACCCGATGGTCCACAAGGTGATTTGAAACAAGAGGATATCGAGTTCGTTGCCCAAATAGCCAAGGCATACCAAAACGTAGGCGAGAGCATAGAGAAATACGATTTCCGCCAGGCGCAAAATAGCCTAATGGAGCTTGCCCGAAGCGGCGACCGTTACCTGGGTTTGCTTGAGCCTTGGAAACTATACAAAATTGACCCAAAGCGCACAGCCGAGATATTGTACAATGGCCTACAGGTTATTGCGCATCTATCGGTATTGAGCTTGCCTTTTTTGCCAACCACGTCCGGCAAATTACGCCGTTTGCTCAATCTACCCAATGAATTTGAATGGAACCCGGGCACGGTTTACCTGCCAACTGGCCATCAATTGAATCAACCTGAACTCCTCTTTAGCAAAGTAGAAGACGAAACCATTGCCAAACAAGTAACAAAACTGCACGCCAGCCAACCTATGACAACACCTACCGAAGAAACACCATCAACCGAAGGAATAGCAACAACTCAAACATCAGCATACGAGCCTATGAAGGCTGAAATAGTATTTGATGATTTTGCCAAGATAGATTTGCGTGCTGGCACCATTATTACCGCGGAGAAGGTTGAGAAAGCTGATAAGTTATTGAAGTTTACCGTTGATTTGGGTTTTGAGCAGCGCACCATAGTATCGGGTGTAGCTTCGCATTTTCAACCTGAAACTCTTATCGGCCAGCGGGTAAGTATTGTAGCCAACCTTGCACCACGTAAGCTAAAAGGCATTGAGAGCCAAGGCATGATACTGCTGGCTGAAGATAGTGCTGGTAAACTGTACTTTACTGTTCCGGCAGAAGGCACACCGAATGGGTCGGTGATACGATAGTTGTTTGATAGCTGTTAATGGCGTTAATTAAAAGGGCTTTAAATGAACAGCCGAACGATCCCGTTATTGCTCATTTTTTCTATTGTCTTATCAGGTTGCTCTCAACCTAAAGTAGAGTATTTATGCAAAGTAGAGCGTGGAAACTATGTGCACGAATACTATTTAATCAGCAGCTTGCCAAACGACGAAGAAGAAGTAATGAGGTTGGTTAAGGATTTTAATATTCAGGATACTCAAGCCGTTAATGTGCAACGGGTTTATCTCAAGAAGCATAATAATCGCTGGCTTGATTTGTTCGGAGATAACATCGACTATAGGAGTGATAAGTGTGGGGAGTTCGATATTATTGATATAATCTGCTCGGTGCAACGTTTTCAGACCCCAGTAGTAACAGACACTATATGGTACAATTTCCATTTCCCCATTATCAATAGCTACTATTAGTATCATAATATGGTGATGCATAAAGGAAACCACCATACAACCTACTGGCTAAGCGTAGCGTCTAGGTGGCATTATTGTTTATATAGAAAAAACGGCAATTGGATATAACCGCTTTCACACCTTTCGTAAAACTGTTGTTTGCCGTGCTGCCAATAGCCTTGGGTACATACTTTTTTTTCAGTGGTAAAGAGAAGCTTGGTATTGCTTTCCTCTTGCTCGGTGCCTTTTGCCTACGCATGGTAATGATTACCCTCGACCCCTTTCTGCACGATTGGGATGAGCGCTTCCATGCACTGGTTGCCAAAAACATGATGGACAACCCTTGGGTACCCATGTTGCGGGTAAACCCGGTACTACCTTACAACTATCAGGACTGGTGCTGCAACCATATTTGGGTACACAAGCAGCCCCTGTTTTTATGGCAAATGGCCCTAAGCATGAAGCTATTTGGGGTAAACGAAGTAGCCATGCGCCTGCCTAGTGCCATTATGGGCACTATTGCGGTGTGGTTGGTTTATAGAACAGGTTACCTATGGTTGAAAGATAAAGCGGTGGCATATTTAGCAGCACTGCTATTTGCCCTTAGCTATTATCAACTGGAGATGACCTCTGGTTTAATGGGCTTAGACCACAACGACCTCGTTTACCATGTTTATGTATTAGCCTCTATTTGGGCCTATACGGAGTATCGCAACCAATTGCACAAGCCCCTTAAGTGGTTGTTGCTAATAGGGCTTTTTGTGGGCTGTGCGGTGCTCAACAAGTGGCTTACGGGGTTGTTGGTTTTCGCTGGGTGGGGCACTATGCTATTGTTTACACCCGCTGAACGCACTGATAAAAAGAATTGGCTACACCTGTTATTGGCCCTAGCAGTAGCCGTGGCAATCTTTTTACCTTGGCAAATATATACGGCACAGCATTTTCCTAAAGAAATGGCTTGGAGCCAATACCACAACTACCTGCATATTATTGAACCGCTGGAAGGTCATGGTGGCGATGCTTGGTACCATTTGCGGTATATGCTGCCCCACTATGGCATTACCCTATTACCGTTTATGGCTGTAGGCTTGATCATGGTTTTTGCTAGGGGCTGGCTCAAGCGCCCCTACACCATCGAAATGCTGGTGATGGTGGCGATTATCTATCTGTTCTTTTCGCAAGTAAAAACAAAAATGCCCGCTTTCACCTTCGCAGTAGCGCCTATCTTATACATGGTTACGGCTTATGCATTAGTAAGTGCTTATCAAGTGGCCGCCCGCCACGCCCATAAACTAGTGTTGATTTCGGCTATGATAGCGATAATGCTATTTGCTTTCAGGCCGTGGGATATAGATAAAAACAGGAGTATCAATAACAAAGAGCGTAACGAAAAGATATACAACACAGAAGTATATAAAGAAATTGGCCAAACCCTAGAAGAGGGTTATCTAGTCTTCAACTGCAAAAGCTTTGAGGATGTGGAGATGATGTTTTATACCGACCTGAACGCTCATCATTGGTGGCCTAATGAGCAAGTATTGGATTCGCTGCTCAATGCGGGCCACATGATTGCCATTTTTAAAAGTCATGGGGTCCAGGTATTGCCTCCCTCAATAACTAATAATCCGAGGATCATGATTATAGACAAGCAATTACACTAGCGTTTATCGGCGCTATAATGATGTTAAAAAGTTTGGTTTACTTAAATTTTACCTAACTTTAACAATAACATCATTTAAAGTACCTAAAAATCATCAAGAAACCTGTACTATGAAAAACATTCTACTTACCGCATTTTCCCTGCTCGCGGTTTTTGGCCTAAAAGCCCAAGGCCTTTGTGACGAAGGACGCTATGTTACCGAAGATTACTTTGATTCTATTGTTGAAACTTCCAATGTTTTGTTCGGCTCCAACGTAGCCGTGGGCAGCGCAACCCAGCAAGAGTTGCGCCTTGATTTTTTTGAGCCCGCAAACGATACCTTAGCCAATCGACCGTTAATTATTTTTGCTTTTGGTGGTAGTTTTGTATCAGGCGATCGTACGCAAGTACATTTTCTTTGCGAGTACTTTGCCCGCCGCGGCTATGTAACTGCCGCTATCGATTACCGCACAGGCATCTTCTTCCCTATTAATGAAAAATCTACCACTTTGGCAGTAGTACGTGCCATGCACGATATGAAGGCCTCTGTACGCTTCTTTTACAAAGATGCCGCCACTACCAACACTTTCGGAATTGATACCAACCGCATCATTGTTGGCGGCATTTCTGCTGGTGCTATCACCGCCATCCATACTGCATACTTGGATAAGCAGAGCGAAATACCTGCTTATCTGAACAGCGATACCGCAGCAATTGGCAGTGTAGATGGCAAAAGTGGAAACCTAGGCTATTCATCAACGGTACATGGTGTACTTAGCTATAGTGGTACCATCGGCGATTCGTCATGGATTGAAGCGGGCAGCCCTCCTATCGTTTTGTTTCACGATACCTTAGATAATACCGTTCCATTCGGTACCGATACCATAAACGCCCTCGGCGTTAATACTGGTTTGGTGGCCGACGGAAGCGCCAGCATGGCTGTACGTTGTGCCAATGTAGGTGTTGATTTTGATTACCTTTGGTTTGAGCGATCGGGCCACGTATCATACTTCAACAATGCCCAAGATAATGATACTGTGTTGAACCGCTCATCAGAAAACGCCTCTATAGTTGCCTGCCAATCACTCACCAGCGGCATTTTTGATGCCCCTGGTTTTAGCGGTACATTGAGCGTATATCCAAACCCTAATAATGGTATTGCTACCATCGCAATTACCGGCCATGCAACCCCTGTTACTGTGGCCGTATACAACCTGATAGGCCAACTGGTAAGTACTACTCAACTGGGCATCAATGCCCAGCAGCAGCTTGACCTTGGCGCCGTGCAAAGCGGTGTATACCTAGTAAGGGTAAGCGATAGCGCTACTGGCACCTTGCTCACCAACCACAAATTGATAGTACAATAACCAATACAAACCTATATAGAGGCCTCTTGGTGTACCCAAGAGGCCTTTTTGTTTTCAATGCTTTCCATAAAAGCAGAAATAGCCTATCTTTGAGTCCGCATTTTGATCTCGTAGTTCAACGGATAGAATAGAAGTTTCCTAAACTTTTGATGTGGGTTCGATTCCCGCCGAGATCACCAATACCACTTCCACAATATGGATGCAAATTTTAGGGGGCTCATGGTCTCGTTTTAATTATAGGTTGCCGAATAGAGAGTGGTATCAAACCTTGCTTTATAGTGTAAGCTTCAGCAATTCTGATAGCATGTCCTTCCTTCGAGACGAAATTGGCACATGACTGCCATCCGACATTACTACCTCCCCTCCTTTGCCTTTCATATAGGTTGTTATTTGGTAAATGTTAATAAGGTGGCTATCATGTACCCTTATAAAGCCTTTCTCTACCAGCAACTCTTCAAACCGTAGCAAAGGTTTTGATACAATATGCTGTTTCTTATCGGAAGTGAAAACGATAGAGTATTTATTGGCTGATTGAATCCGTAATATGGTATCCACATCAATAAAGGTGGCGCCATTTTGGGTTGGCAACAATATCTTGTCGCGCTCGAATTTGTTTATCGGATCAATACTTTTACGAGGGGCCTCCATCCCCATATGGGCTTCCTTGTATCTAGCTATTGCCTTGGCTAGCCCAACCGGGCTAATGGGTTTCATTAGATAATGTATGGTAGGATAATTAAAGGCCTGTACCCCATATTCGCTATACGCCGTTATAAAAACGATGTGCTGGCTAGCATCGAGTGTGGTGGTATCAAGCGCTTCAAAAATGTTACCATCCAGCAGCTCAATATCGGCAAAGAAAAGATTGATGGTTTTATCAATGAGTGCCTCTTTGGCTTCAGCAACCGTTCGGGCAAACCGGCTTACCCTTACATCGGGGTGATTCTCCTTAATGAGTGATAGCAAGGTTTGGGTGCCTCTTGGTTCATCTTCTATAATAGCTGAACGAATGATTTTCATCAGTGGTGCTTTAAAGTTGGAAATGTAATAGTAACAATCGTCCCTTTTTCATTTCCCCCAATCGAGCCTTTGTGGGTAATCGTAAACGAGCCCAAGCTGTTGTTCAGCTCCCCAATAATTTTGAGTCGTTCACGTACATTGTCCATTGCCAGTGATAAGTTGTTCTTCTTTTTTTTCTTGTCGTTTTTGTTTTTAGGGGTAAAACCAATGCCATTATCTTCAATAGTACAAGCTATTCTGTTATTTTCCTTCTTGAATGTAATAATAATTTTTCCTTTTTTCAAAGACGGAATAATGCCATGCCAGATACTGTTCTCCACTATCGGTTGTATAACCATTGGTAGAACAGATTTTTTCTGAATATCGATGTCGCTATTGATAACAATTTCATAATCAAATTGATTGTCAAGACGTACTTTTTCCAAATCCATATATTCCTTTAAACATTCTACTTCTTCCAAAACACTTATATATGGCTTCCTGGCATTCAATATTATTTTCCTAATTAGGGAAGAGAAGGAGGTAAGTAGTTCGGCGGCGTACTTACTGTCTTTTTTTAAGATGAAATGTTGAATGGAATTAAGGGTATTGAAAATAAAATGGGGGTTTATCTGGTAATTTAGGGCCTTTAGCTCTGCTTGAAGATATCTTATCTGGTTGCGTACCTTCGCACGCTGGTAGGCTATTATAGCATACACAATAAGTACGATGATAGCTATAAGGAAGCCTCCCATAATACTCTTAAACCAGAGCGTATCAGTAAATCTTTGCGATATGGAGAAGCTAATGCCTTGTATTGCTGATCGGTACTTGCCATACTTGCTTTCCGCTGCTATCTCCAGCTTGTATTGAGCAGGTGGTAGGTTAAAGTATTGTATGGAGTTTTGCGTTATGTATTGCCACTTGCTTGAGTTTAGCCGTACTTTATAGCGCATATTATCTTGCAGGCGATGATACATGCCATTAAAGTTGATAAGTATGTTGTTCTGGTC
This sequence comes from Sphingobacteriales bacterium, assembly GCA_027483645.1. Classification (GTDB taxonomy): domain Bacteria; phylum Bacteroidota; class Bacteroidia; order Chitinophagales; family CAIOSU01; genus CAIOSU01. The sequence continues at coordinate 264,891 of JAIXUD010000022.1, read as the reverse complement.
ATGTTCCAGTTCTAGGCTATCTAGGGAGTGCAACACTCCATTAACATGCACATTGCCAAAGGAAAGCGCTATCAACACTGTATCCCTAGCTATGCTTTCTGGTTCAAAGTAGCATAGGCCATTATTGGTGCCCAACCAAATATACCCGTTGTAACCGATTATCGAATTTATCTCATCGCTGCATATGCCATCTTCTTTTGAATAGTAAGCAATTTGGGTGTACAATTGGCCATCTTGGAAATGATAAATCACTTTGCATACGCCTTTGTAGGTGGCTACCCATATTGTGGAGTCGTTTTCTATATAGCAATCTTCAGCCAAATCGCTAATGAGGCCAATGGATTGGTTTACATAGTAAGGTATATCGTGCTTAAAATATACCATCCCTTTACCGCGGGTGGTAACCACAAATGTACTGTCAGTATTGGTATGGCAGCTTGTTATTCTTGTTTCGCCTAATGCTTTTTCGTGTACTAATTTTTTGGTGTCAACATTAAAATAGTATAGCCCTAGTGTAGTGCCAATAATATAATGAGGGTAGGCTAGTTTGCACATGGATGTTACCCGCCCACTGAAACCCATGTCACTTGAGTTGAACAAGATACCCGTGGGGCTTATTATCATCAATCCATTAACTCCGCCTATCAAGGTATTGCCATTAGGCAGCTCAACTATTTTCGAAATGTAGAAAAGGGATGGGTTGTTATATCGCTTGCGCCAATAATTAGTTTCGCTTATATTAGTTGTCACCCCTCCGTTTTGCAACATAAAGCTCATGGGTGCTGATGCCGTGCTATCTACCTTTACGGTTGCAATATTCATAGTCGAATCTATCTGCCAGTATCTACTCTCGGGCAATCCTACATATAGTTTGTTGTCAATTACCTGTAGGTTAGAGATGGGCTGTGCGGCTGCAGTTTTATCTATTGTTACTTGCTTTATGTTTTTGTTGGGCAACATGTATATGCCTTCGCCCAAGGTAGTTAGCCAGCAGTTTCCCTGGTTATCAATAAGTATATTTGTTGCCTTGCGTGTAATGTTCAAAGAATCGATAAGCTGCATTGTGCCGTTCTTAAAAGATACTTGGTATACGGGGCTATTGATGCTGGTAAGCCAAGTAGAACTATCAGCAAGGGTTTTTAAACTGGTGTGGCGCACCTTCTGGCCCCATTCATATTTACTTATTGTTTCGCTATCGGCCAATATTAGTAATTGATTAAGCGCAGCCACCACTGTTTGGTTGCCATCAGTAGGGAATAAGTTAAAGTTGTGACCGATGATTCTACTTTGGGCAATATTAAAATGGTTTACTTGCCAACTTCCATTATCTGGCAGTTCAGCAAAGGTTTTTCCACTAAAACCAGCATAAACAGTTTTTTTTGGGCCAAATTTAAATCGGTAAATGGAGTTATAATCTACCGTAGCGCTGGGGATGTAAGCCTTTGTTGCATTTGCGCTAAACTGGTAGATGCCGATATCGTTAAACCCGAGCCACAACTCCATGTTGCCCAACGTCATCATGGAAGTAGGGAGCTGCTGATGGCACAATGCCCTTATCGAGTCGTTTTGTGGGTGCGGATAAAACCCGACACCATCGTAATAGCACATACCTCCAGTAAAGGTTAAGAGCCAAATACAGCCATTGTTATCTTGTTCAATATTAAAAATAGTGTTATCGGTAAGGCCATCGTTGGTAGTGTAAGTTATCAAGCGGTTACCATCATACCTTACCAATCCATGATCGGTACCGAACCATAAATAGCCATCCTTATCTTGAAAAACCGTATATACCTCATTGCTAGGCATACCCGAAGCGGTGGTAAAGTGCCTATATGTTTGTGCTTGTGATGGCGCAATAAACAAAAGCATAGCTATTAAGAGTTGCAACATTACAAAGCACCATCTCGGTAGCAATGGGGGGAATGGTTCGGGCATAGTTTCAGTTGAGCGCTACTAAAGTTAATATATACAAACGGATAAACTTAGTAGCAGCCAAGTATTGCTGAAATGCAGCGGCCATTGCAGAATGCAACGGCCGCTGAGCACCACAACAAAACAGGGTTATAGCCCTTTTACCACTTTTTGCACGGTAAAGCGTTCATCTCCGTTCATCACGGTTAAGAAGTAAATACCGTTGGCGTGGTGAGACAAGTCAAACTCGATAACACCGTTTTGGTTTATCAATGGAATGGTCATAAGTGTTTGGCCTAGAATGTCGGTTACATATGCCTTTGCATTCACCATATCTTCCCCGATTTGATAAACCAATTGGAATGAGCCACTAAATGGGTTAGGGTACACCATAGCCATATTACCTTGCGTAGCCAATTCATCCCCCTCCGCACGTTTTGGTGCATGTGGCGGTTCAGGCATAGCAAAGATATGGTCGTGGCCGCCTAGCAATGCGTTAAGCTTGCCTTGAGCCATATTGGCATATTTGCCATTCCTTTGCGATATAGCCCTTAAGGTGGCAATATCGGTGACTGGCGGCGCTTCAAACAACATGTTGAAGCCTTTAAGGTTCAACCCAATCTTCTTAAGCTGAATCCACTCCAGCATATCAGGGTCGCTGGATGTAGCACCGTTTATCAAGGTAGCCATACCTACATCGTCTTTCTTAATTTGTAGGTAAGTGTAGTTGAAGTGCAATAACTCATCGGCGGCCAGCAGGCCCGAACCATTAATGCCTGCATGGAACACATCCATGTCATTATTATTGCCTCTCAATAGCGACAGCGTTTTGATGCTGAACTCCATCCGGCGGGTTATTACCTGTTCTACCACTTCCAGATAGTTGCTTGCCAACTGGTAGGTATTGCCTACTTTGGTAACCGGGTGTTGCGTATTACTTGATTTTATTACATCCAGTTCTTCAGCTTCATACCTGTTTTCATCTACCCAAACGCTTTCATCCATAATTCGGAACATGGTAACATCATCAGGCATTTCGTACTCATTGTTGCCTATCATATTACCACAACTAGTGTTGGAAGTGAAAACCACATCGTCGTTCACGTTATACACATTAGGGTTTACTACCAAGTTATCAGAGTTGCCAAATGAATATATCGGATTCGTTAAGCTGAATATATCCATAGCCCCACCCCAGGTTACCGGGAAGCTTAGGTAGTTGCTTATAAACGAGTTTCTACCAGCAGTATGTGGCACAGCAGCATTGGTACCAATATCACCTGTGGCTGGGCTTGATGCGTTGCCTCTATAATCATCTATATATACTCCGAAATCGGTGTAATTGTATAGATAGTTATTGGAGAACACTGGTAGGGTATTAGTAGCTGTGGGGTTAAAGTTTACGCCATAGAAGTGCATAGCCGTTTTAGTGTCGTATATGCAGTTATCCATAATGAAGTGCTCGGCCGAAGGTACGGTAGGCATATACACGGAATTAGATGTTTTGCTATACTCGATGCCATTGCATACGCCTGCAACTGCAGCAGGATCGTTCGGATTAATACCTATACCGTTCATGGAAATCTTATTCCTTATCACTATCATTTGACTGCTAGGCTCCACGATATGGATACCCGCACCTGGGAATTCAGTTAGTGCACCAATGCCGTTAATTTCATTGAAGAATATCTGAAGCCCATTGGCGCCACTCATATAGATGCCTTGCTCTTCAAACTGTTCAATTTTGTTAAATGCAATGGTGGCATTTCCAGAACCGTGAAACTCAATAGGCACGCTATAGCCTTTGAACTCGTTTTCCAATATAATTACGTTGTCGGCTACCGTTCCAAATATGGCAACGTTGTTGGTAGGGGAATTAAAATCGCCTACCGAATGCTGGCAATTAAAAGTATTGGTACCGATATAGATAGCGGCGCTGCTGTTGATGTCGTACATACTAATGGTGTGGATACCGCTGGTATGTTCTTCATACCCTTCTTGATATGAAATCTCATTATCGGTAAAGTTCATATAATCGGGTACCAACTCCATATCCAGCACACGCCATACATTCGCAAAGTTGTTTTTAGAGATATTGGCATTAGCCCCATCTAAGAAAATACCATAACTCAAGGCAACTGGAGTAATTTGGGTATTGATAAAGTCGTTTTCCGATATCAATTTGGTAACCGTGGCATCCATCATAAAGATAAACCTGTTTTCACCTGGAGGGAATGGCAGTACAATAGGAGGCGGCACAAAGGTATGGTAATGGTCGTCCCTCATAAAGGTGTTGCCGGTTATAGGTTCGTTGCTTATGCTATTTATTACGGCTACGCTCACAATACAGTTTTTGTACAGGTTGTTGTTTATAGCCACACCTGTTGAGGTGTTTTCGATCATAACAGTTGCAGCAGCGGCATTTTTAAAGGTGGAGCTGTTTATCTGCCCAGTACTGTTTTCGTGGAACAGCATGCCCACCCAGTTCAAGTTTTCATCACAAGGCCTGAATACGGAATTGTTGGCCCTTAAATGGGTAATACCCGAAAACTGGATACCCCCGTCAGCATCAAATACCACATCGGTATTGGTAATATCCAGAATTTCCACATCGGGCGGTATGGATAAAAGCTCTCTTACATATACTTGTGGAGGCCATACTATATGCGCACCTGCTGCATAAGCCGATACCACGCTTTGGTCAATTATGGTATGGGTTTCTATATAGTATGGTTCGCAACAATCAGTACCCAATATATATACTTCCATTCTGCTGCTGCAACCGTTTGCATCCGTAACGGTTACACCGTAGGCACCAGCACCTACGCCGGTAATTGTTGGTCCAACTACCCCTAGGTCATTCTCATATTGGTCTACCCATTCGTAGCTGTAGGGACCAGTACCACCTAGTGGTGTTACCGTAGCCGACCCGTCAAGTAGTCCATAACAAGAGGTAGGCACGGAGGTGTAATCTATGTCAAACCCATCATCAAAGCCTACATATACGTATGCTTCGCCTTGGCAGCCATTGGCATCGGTAACGGTAACACGGTAATTGCCGGTTGTTAAGCCCGAAGCAAATGCGCCAATAAAAGGCAATGTTGAACCAATATTATCTTCCCATTGGTAATTGAGTGGCGGTATACCACTAGTCATTACGGTTATGGAGCCCAGCGAGCCGCCGCACTGTACATTCTGCACATATGTTGTTAAGCTCAATCCAGCTTGTGCATTCACAACTCCAGTGGCCGAGGTAGAGCAACCGCCCAAGCTCGTTACAGTTACTGAGTATGGCCCAGGGGCCAATCCGCCAATGGCTATGGCGGGCATGCCTGTGCTCCACATAGGGGAGTACGGTGCAGTGCCACCTGTAATGCTTACCGATGCACTGCCATTATTATTTCCGCAAGTGGCAGGGTTGGTATTTACCGTTGCTACCAGTGGTGCAGGGTTGGTAACCGTAGCGGTGGCCATACCAGTGCAACCATTCATATCAGTAACGGTTACGGTATAGCTGCCTGGTGGCAAACCGCTTAAGGTTGAACCGGTAGGGTATATGCCTGTGGGGTACTGCCAAGTATAGGTATAAGCCCCAAACCCACCCATTGCGGATGCGGATACTGTCCCAGTTAGAGGCATACCACTAACGTAATGGCAGCTATAGCTGTTGCCCGAAGCACTTGCTAGAACTACATTTTGAGTTACGTTAACACTTCCTGTAGCTATGCAGCCAGCCGCATTAGTAACAGTAACCTTATAGGTTCCCGTGCTGAGCCCGCTAATGGTGCTGGTTGTGCCACCATTACTCCACACCCAGCTATAAGGGCCGCCAGGGCCACCACCTACAGAAGCGGTAGCGGTACCATTTGGCATAGGTGTACTGCAACCCACCCCAGTTGATGACATGGTAAGGCTAAAGCCGGCACTAGTACTTAATATTGATAAACCCCCTACTTCACAACCATTGGCATCATAGCCTGTAAGTGTATAACTTCCGGCTGATAGGCCTGTAATAGTAGCGCTGTTTACTCCTAATGCAAGTGGTATAGGTGCTATTGGGCCACCTGGGCTCCATCTGTATCTGTACGGACCAACGCCCCCAATCAATGTGATTTCAATTTGCCCATCTGCCACTGCGCAAGCTGTTGGATTCGTTTGGTTAATATACATATCTAGCTCATCGGGTTCGCCTACGGTAAAGTAGCCTCCTTTGCCACAACCATTGAAATCGTACAGGGTAACGCTATAGCTACCTGCGCTAAGCCCAGTAATAAAGCTATTGTTGCTACCAGTACTCCATACATAGCTATAGACAGGTGCACCACCACTGGTGTAAAGATAGATTGAACCATCGTTCTCACCATAGCAGCTCACGTCGGTAATTACTTCATTAAAGTCCAAACTATCTGGTTGATAGATGGTATCGGTATCGGTAGCGATGCAACCCGTGGCATCGGTTACTGTTACGCTGTATATACCTGCTGGTACGGTGATAGTTTGTGTAACCATCGCATTGCTCCATATATAGGTATATAGTGGTATGCCGCCTGATGGTACCGCTGTCAGTGTGCCATTGTTGCTTCCATTACATGTGGCGTTGGTGGCTATTATGTTTACCGTCATAGGTATGCTGTCAATATCCACCGTATCGGTAGCGCTACACCCATGCGAATCGAAAGCGGTTACAATATAGGTGCCTACCGATAGGCCTGTAACGGTTGCCGTAGTAGGGCCATGAGACCACGCATAAGTATAACCCGGTGTTCCCCCGGCCGCAGTTGCGGTAGCCGTTCCGTTGCTATTAGTGCAAGTTGCATCGGTTTTAGTTACTGATACAGTAAGCTGCGGAGGGTCGTTCAAGCTATATGATTGTACATAGCCACAGCTATTATCATCTACCAAGGTTACTGTGTAGGTACCCGCGCATAGCCCCGGAACCATGGGTGTGTTGTAGCCACGATTGCCAATAACCCAACTATATTCATATCCATACCCGACACCGCCGGCTGGGTATACTGTTATAGAGCCGTCACAGTCGCCAACACAAGAAGGGTCCACTAAGTCTGCCGTTGCAGTAAGCGGGTCGGTGGCAGCAGGGCTGATGCACAGATGGTCGATCAATAGTGCTGCATCTTGACCTTGGGTACCAACACTACCTGTGAACCGTGGCTGTATCCATAGGAAATCATTAGTACCACCTACTGGCACATTGAAGTAAACAGTATAAGGCACCCAATCTTGGGCATTGAAACCTGCATAAGTGGCAATGGAAGTAGCGCCTGCCATAGGCAAAGTAGGTATTGCAGTGCAATTGTTTAAAAATTGGTAAGTAAATGGTATGGCATTATCCAACAGTGCAAATTCAATTGTAATGGGGCGTACTGGACCAGTAAATGTCTTGTTGCGTATTTGCATGGTAGCTTGGTAACTACCTGGCTGAAGACCTGATATGTTTAACATAATGCCTTCGCCATTATTACCGCCCCCACATAAGCCCAATAGAGCATACTGGTTGCCTGAGAAAGGGCTTACACCCGCAATGGTAAACGAGTTGGCAATTTGCGGTGTACCGCTAGCAACGCGCCAGTTTGAAAGAAACCCAGGGTTGCCATTTCCAAAGGTATTAAAGGCATGGGTTTGTTGTGCTGGGGTAATTAAAGGTGCAACGTCAAATTCCTCGCAAATAGTGCTCGGCAGGCATAGTAGCGGCAAAGAGGCAGTAGTAGTGCAACCACCCGAAACATCCGTCACGGTTACCGTATAAGTGCTGCCGCAAGTGGCATTGTTTATATAAGCAGTAGTTGCGCCATTGCTCCAAAGGTAGGTATAGGTACCGCCGGCACCGTTGGCAAGGTTTACACTTAGGTTCTGGGCGAAGAGGTTATCGCCACCTGGGGTAATACAACCTGTGGTAGTTACCTCAATTTCCGAAGTAAAGTTGCTGTTTACAGTAATCACGGTAGAAACTTCGCAGCCATGGGCATCTGTAATTAGCAAGTTGGTAGTACCATGGCCCACGCCGATAATGTTGAGGGTGCCTGGGCCTGCCATGATTTGATCGAAAATGGGAAGGGTTCCGCCATCGAAGTCCAAGTCATAAGGTCCAGTACCTCCCGAAATAGTCACCTCAAGTGCTCCGTCAGCCACGCCGCACGCAGTTGTGTTGTAGCTTACGGTATTTACCAGTAATTCGTCAGGTTGGGTTACCGTAAAGATATTGGTGCCTGTACAGCCGGGGTCGTTAATTACATCCACTACATAAGTACCCGCAAAAAGGCCGGTTATATCCTCGGTTGATGCGCCATTATCCCAGTAGTAGGTATAAGCACCTGGTGCGCCTCCTCCTCCAGTTACGGTTATATCGATACTTCCATTATCTTCTCCATAGCACGATACGTTGGTTACCGTACCAGTTATTACAATGGCATCTGGTTCTGTAATGCTAATGCTCTCTATAACCGTACAAACCCCTTTTGTTACGGTTACACTATACAGCCCTGGTGCCAAGCCCGTAATGGTATTGGTGCCGGCCACGCTTGGGTTGGTGCTCCAGTGATAGGTAAATGGCCCAGAAGTACCCGTAACGGTAGCAGTAATACTGCCATCATCAGCATTGTGGCAAGTGGCATCGGTGGCATCTAGGCTCACAAAGAACTCAGCGGGCTCGCTGATGTTATAAATCTGCGTTGCGATACAACCAATGTTGTCGGTAACGGTTACCGTATACGAACCAGCACCTAACGTACTGATATCTTGCGTAGTACCTTCACTGCCCCAATTATAAGAGTAAGCGGGCACGCCGCCAGCTACCATTAAATCAATACTGCCATCCTCCACGCCTGGGCAACTGGCATCGGTTACCGTAGCGCTCAGGCTAAGCGCAGCGGCCTGTGTAATGGTAGTGGTGGCCGTGGCGGCGCAGCCCGTTGTGTAAGTTACTGTTACAGTATAGGTGCCAACACCCACTGTAATAGTTGGGTCGGTGGATATGATGCCTGCACCATTGCTCCACTGGTAGCTGGTAATGTTTGCTGCTTGGGTTACTGCTATTGATGTGGTACTTTGATAACTACATAATATTGGCCCATTGCCATATACAAAGGTTGGCGTAGGCACGGCATGTACCACCACCGTATAATCGGAAAGAACCGTACAGCCGCTGCCTGCAAACAATGCCGAGGCTCGGTAAGTAGTAGTTACCGTAGGTGTAACGGTTATCGAATTACTGGTAGTATTAGTATAAAGTGTAACGCTAGGAGCTGGAAGTCTTTTAATCCAAGTATATACGCCAACGTTGGAATTGGTGGTGAGCACTACTGGAGTTCCGGGGCAAACCGTGGTTGAAGGGCTTGCGGTTATTGGATCGATTGTGGCAACGGGATATAAGGTAATGCTCTTGCTTGACATACAACCCGTGGCATCATCGGTAACGGTAACTGTATACACCGTTGGTGAGCTAACGGTTACGGTAGCATTATAGTCTGTATTGGCATTAAAGGTGGTTAAGCCGTATGGGTTAGGATGGCTCCATGCTGTGCTGTAAGTTCCAGCGCTGGTAGGGCCACCCGTTACTCTAAAGAGGAGATTGCCTGAACAGTTTTTGGTTAAGGTAATGAAAGGTCCACAGCCGTTAGCCACGGTACCACCGGTGTAGGTATAAAGTATGCCCTCTTCTGTAGGGCTAGTGATCAGATCAATCGGCTCGCCACAATATCTGTCACCCGTCATTTGAATGGTTACAACAGGTAGTACGGGAGTATACGAGGCTTTGGCGCATGGTATGTTAATGTAAACCAACAAGCATAGGTTACCCTCGCTGTTATTTAGGCCATTTTCGCCCACAATAGATGGCAAAGCATCACTAAACGCAGTCAAATCAGAGATGTCAATAGTCCAATCAGTATTTGGACCAGTTATGTTCACACTGCTTACTGCCGTAACGGTATGCAGGTCAGTGCCTAATGACACTTTTACCATAGAAATGTTAATCTCATCAGGCAGTGTTAATGTAGCCATTAGATTGCCTACACCACCCAAATTGGTGCTTCTAATGCATGCCCTATACTCGTAATCAATGCAGGTGGTAGGAGATGGGCCACGCTGTTGACTGATTATTAAAGAAACATTTGGGAAAGCAATCTCAACCTCCATAGGTACTTGTGCAGAGCACAAATTAGTTGCTGGCGGGTAAGTAATGCCGGCATCCATAATATCAGGATATCCGTCGCAGCTCCAGGCATAGTTAAATGGCAAGGTTATGGTATTGCCTGCAACGTTGCAGTTGCTTAATGCAAACCTTACCGTAAAGGTACGTACAGCACCATTTAAAGTTCCTAGTGGAACATGAACCAAATTAGGGTTGGACGCTACTGAGCTTAAGGTGTGTGTAGTACTGCCTTCAGTAATTGACAGCACCGTAATACCGTGACTGGTAAATGCAACATCGGCAGTGTTAAAATACAAGTATAAGTTGCTAGCAGTAAAGCCGTTGCTTACTTGCATAGTAAAGGTATAATCAACATACTCCAAACCGTAGTTAGTAGTAGGTTGTGGTACCACTACAATACTAGGGGTAGGGATACTTAGGTAGTGGGTGTTACCATTATCGGCTATATCATTGCCATTTGTTCCATCGCAAGGTGAATCATAATCAGGTATTATGGCGTAGGCATCACCTGTAGCAATATGGGCATCTGGCGATAAGGCCGTGCTACATACGGGAGTGATGCTGAACTTGATGCCCTGCCTGAACATTTCGTCGCCCAGTACCAGCTTGTTGCCTAGGTTTTGGTTAGGGTATGGGTAAGGGGCTGTAGGGCAATAGAAACCTGCCCCACTATACGGAGCGGTATAATTCACTTGGACAGGATCAATACTGAAATCTACGGCACCCATTCCGCCAATTATTTGGCCAGGTACCAGTAGCGTGTTCGGCAGCATTTTTGTAGCATCGGTTACTCGGGCTATTATGATGCTGTTCTGCACGTTGTTTTCAAAGCACAGGCCTTCGGTATATGTTTCCAAAAAGTTGGCCATATAGCCTTGAGGTAGGTTGATATGGAATTTTACCGGACCGATAGGAGACCCTGACAACCAAGGGCCTAGGTCTAAATCGGGCGTGTCAATACGGGGCACATACCTATACTCATAAGGGAAAACATTATCATTGCCATCGTCGGTAATCTTGTAACCTACTTCAATTTCCAACAATTTATTACAGCCAGGGTTGTTATACCACAGCTCTCTGTATTCCCTTGCTATGCGGTACACGTGGTGTGCACCAGCTTTGGCATCGCAATAGAACAATGCGTTCCTGCCCGTGCTATTGAATGGGTTTACCGCATCAAATACTTCATTCGGTATCGGGTCGGTAAGCGGCGGGAAGTAATCTCTATATGCGTCAATCACCTGATTGTAGCCACTTTGGAAAGGAGAGCCTGAGCTAAGTGTACCTACACTCAAGTACATATAATTGTCAACCGATAGCATCACCGTGTTCGCAGGGTTAGTACAACTGCTGTAAGTGGCTTCAAACCTAAATTTATCGCCGGCCTGTACATCTATAGTCATGCCGGGGAATGCCGCATCCATGTCAACATGAAACAGCAGCTTGTCGGCGGTTGGGCTAGTAGGGAAGGTGGTAAGCGTGTAAGGTGTTTCTATTGAGCCTTTTATATAGTACAGCGTAGCTCCCGTACATGATAGCCCAACCAAACTGGCATTCGTAATCTTCTGCTCAAAGTAGAATTGGTGGGCCACTGGTGCTACTCCTGGATTAGGGTTGGAAGTATGGGTGGCCCAATAGGCTTGCCAATCGGCATAGGCAAAGGTTACACTTGGGTCGCCATCTACAAATAAGCCTTCAGCTACGCCAAGCAATTCGTCGCCCACCACTGAGCCTTTCAGGTTTACGTGTTCATATTGATCATATGCACTCGTAATCGCCCCGGTAGGTGGCGCACTTTCGGGCATACCGTCGTTGTCGGCATCAGCATAGCCTAAAGTAGTACGCACCAAAGTATATTTATCCATAATAATGCCCGGTGCTACACAGCCTGGGCAGTGCAGGTTTACTTCAAACACTATTTGGGAAAGAGGAATGAGGCAGCAGTTTAAATCGGTAGGGCATACTGCACAACCCGAGCCTGTAGAAGGGTTGAAAAGTGTGTTTACGGTAGCTTCTGCTTTTACTATTTTATCGTTATCAGGCAGCGGGCAGCAGGCCTTTAGGTAAAAGTTGATGTCCGACTCCAAGAAGAATTTCCTGAAGGCAAAACTAGTTGTCCATGTTACCGGAAGGCCCGATTGGTCATTTGTAAACCCTGACTGTATATCAAACCACACTTCGGCGGTATTTGTACCTGTGCTCACTATCAAGGTACCGGGTACTGGGCGCCAGGTTATACCTTGGTTAGTAATGGTAATAGGGTCTGTGGGTGTATTGTCAAGTATTAAACCAGGGTCCCAACTGAATTCCAATTTAAACTTACCGGCCGGGTTGGCACCCGTTACCGTAGCTCCCCCACCCGATGTGCCGTTGGTGGTGAATATCTGGGTGTCGTATTCCGAGTTGGCGTTTAAGCCGGTGAAGGTACGGTTGCGTATTTTGAACATTTCTGCGGGGCCGCAAACACCTTGGCCACCGGTAAGTTCTAAGATGTCAGGCTGATAGGTTTGTATCAAATCCAAATCGGCATTGCCATCAAACACATGCGAGGCTATATAAGAACCCGCTCGGTTATCGGAGTTGTAGGCTTCATAAGTTTGGGTTACAGTACCAAGTACACCTGTATAGCTATCGGCATACCAGTTGCCATTAGGTAAGCTCTCGCTTGCATTAAATGTGCTACCGCAATGGTCATAATCCACATCAAGTTTCCAATGGTTAAAGTAGGCTCCTTGATCATAGGCCAAATCATTTGGGCAGCACCGGTACGTTTCAAAGTATATTACAAGGTTTTCGCCGGGTTGCAGGGCAGGTATTTCCAAATACATGCTATCTATAGGGTGCGACAATGCGCTGAGGCAATGTGCCGAGCCACTAGTAAGCAACGGCGTGCTGATGCTTGGGGTAGGAAAGTCGGTTAGGGTAGTAGTGCTAAACCTATCATCATTTATAGTAATTTGAATGCTATTAGCATCAATGTAGGTATAAGTGCCCAGCATGCTGGTAAGATCAATATCAACGTTTTTGGCTACTGCATCGCCACGGTTAATGATTACATATTCCCAGCCGAAGGAAGTATTCATGCAAGAGTTATCCCAAGCATAGTCAAAAGAATTACCTGAAGGGCTTGGTGCTGGCGAAATGCGTGATACCGCTACCCATGGCCTCTCAGTGGTTTGGGTAACCTCCAACGTCTGTTGAAATGACTGTTGGCACAAGTTTCCATTGCAACCCCAGTTGAGCACAACTTCTGCCAAGCAATCCAACCCTCCAGGTATGCAATCATCCAAGGTAACAGCAATATCTACAATAATATCCTCATCTTCCAATACGGTAACACCCGGAAATATTACCGGAAAACCAGCGAATGGAGTCGGACTGCCACTACCGATAGTTACGGTGATAGCATCAATGGAAACGATGCCAGCACCGCAAGCAAAAGCACTGCTTAGCACCAGCTCTAAGTCGCCCGTGTAATCGATGTTGCCATTGTTGGTATAGGTAATGCTGAAATGCCCCTGTTCGCCGGTGGCAAGATCTATACTATTAACAGCGGTTGTAGTGGCATCAATGCTGGGGAAATTGGGCATGAGCGATGTGATAGTAGCAGGGGCATTCAATGTGCCCGAGTTGATGGCGTAAGAGCCCACCAGTGCAGGCGCACCGATTTCTGGCGAGTTGGTTACGCTGATTGCCTGCACTAGGCCATCTTCCAAATCAACACAATAAGCATCCACCGAGTACTCAATGAGCAATGGTGTACCAACGGTAGGCGGCAGCCCTACGCCCAAGGGGGTATGGATAGTGACAACAGCACCAACTGTGGTTTCTATAAAACCATTGGGTATAGTGAAAGCAAAGCTGTTGGCCACATCGGCATTGCCGAAATCTATGGCTATCCCAAACTCTTGGTTTGCCATACTGAGGTTTTCCACCTGCAATTCATACATGACATTCTCTTGGCAGAAAGTTACATCTGGCGGAATAGCGTTAACATCGACCGTTATAACTTGTGCATTTAATGCTGATGAAGCAAACAACAGCAAACATGCTACTAGAGCGGGGAATAGGCGTAGGGGTTTCATAAGCGAGCATTTTTATAGGGACGGTTATAAAGGTAGTTTCCTTAATATATTCTAGTTCCTAAAGTTCGCATACGATAAAGGTGGAGGTGTAAACGGGTTGTTTTGGGGAGTAAGTGTGGAGATCGGGTTTTGAGTTGTTTTCAATAAAAATTAGAAATCATTTGATGCTGTCCACATCCATAACAACTCTGCGTGTGACATCATCTCGCGCTTGGTGGATATTGGTATGCGGCCGTTTCTATTGGCCAGCAAACTCAACACATCGGTAGCGCAACGCATGGTTAGCCTGTGGTTCCCCGATTACAAAACAGAGGAGGCTTTCGAAGAGTCCCTGTACCCACCATAAATATCTCAAGCAAAGAGATTTTTAGTGAAAAAAATCAAACCCCCTTCTATATCAACCTATGTAGTTTTCATCTACACAGAAACTGATGTAGACCGAACACATTGTAACAACAAAATGAGCAGTTGGCCATTGAACCTAGCCTGGCTTCTGTCAAAACCCACAGAAGTTGAACCAACTACTATTGTACGTTCTCATATAGTTACATGCGCTTTTACATGCATTTTCGGCCTTCATCAGTTATCTGCAGTTGTGCGCTATCTTACCTTAAGGGGTTCAGAAGTGCAAGAATTACATCGCTTTACGCATGATAGCGTAAGATACTGTGCACTACCTTACAATGCTGTGCGACCCCGAGGTGTTCATATACTCTATCCCCAAATGTTTGCAAAACGACGATTTAGAGATTTTTACTTTGGGTTACATGCGATGGAATAGTAAAGTTGGTTGGAATGATTATCAATGCGCGGTGTATGTAAATACTTTCCCCATAAAAAGGCACAACTACGAAAGATATATGCGCCAGATATAGAGTACTGAGACTTCAATACAAGGATTAAAGAATTTCTTTTCTATCTCGTCAGTAGCGCTTGAGTAGGATTTATGAGTTCTGCCATTTTAAGTTAACCAACTCCGCATCCATCTTTAATAAGTTCGAATCAATTTCTTCAAGCTTCACGTTTGGTTACTGGTTGATTAGCTTGCTTCGCTTAGGGCGAGGGTTATTGGTTGATTGGTTGATTGGTAAACGATGTTTTATAAGCCCTGTCTCATGTAAATCGAGATGGAGCTTTTTGATATTGTCGCATCATAGCCCAGCCTGCCCACTACCTTGACAGCAGTGCGACCAATTATGCAGGGCTGCCGTCAGTGATTGAAGTAGACATGCTATTGTAGCCTCACTACCCAGCGCTTTTTTCTGCTAAGGCAGAAAGCAAGGCACAGCTCTCAACTCTAGTTGTGTTATCCTGTAGATAGGTACGAGATTATCCTTTTTGAACCGATTCAGTAATAATGCTACCTACTTTAATAAATCAAAAATCCTTCTCGCTAATATACCTAAGTAGCGCCCCCGGAGTGGTTATATTCAATTTTTGGCAGATGTTTTTGCGGTGAGTATCTACCGTATAGGCACTTAGATAGAGTCCTTCCGCAATTTCTTTGGTACTTAGTCCTTTCTTAATAAGCCTTACTATTTCCTTTTCGCGGGTGGATAGGAGGGCTATTTCTACCGGGTCTTCTTTTTTGTAGATGTTGTCTTTAGGGCTTTTTATAAAAATATGCCCTCCATCAATCACTTGTTTTATCGTCTGCAGCACTACCCGGCTATCGCTTTGCTTGGGTATAAAGCCCTCTACAGGAATGGCCCTAAGCTTGTCGAGCAGGCTTTTGCTATAGTATGTAGAGATGCAAAGTATCAGGATTTCAGGATGCGTATTCTTAATAAAGGTTGCCGCTTCTATTCCATCAATCTCTGGTAGGTTAATATCCAATATTATCAAGTCGGGGTTATGTAGGGGAATAATCTGTAGTAGTTGCTTACCGTTGCTCGCTACGGCGCAAAGGTCGAAACCCTTTTCCGAACTTATGATGGAACGGATGCCGTCAATCAGCAATGGATGGTCATCAGCAATTATTATTTTGTAATTTTTCATAAAGCAGATGTACTTGGAATAGCTAACCTTATCCCCATTCAGGCAGAATGGCTTAATTACTTCTCACGAAAGTGTAAAAATGACATTTAACTGATTCATAAAATTACCTAATATTAGGTATATTTTGTTATTATTTATACCAAATTTTAGCTATTAATGGTGAGTGGGCTCGATGCAGAATCTGTATCTAACCAATCTTCTAATTAATGGCTTGGGCGGTATACTACTGGGATCTCAATAGTAAGCGTAGAGCCTATCTTGCTTGAATCGATGTTCATATTGCCGCTCATAAATACCACTCTCGACCGTATGTTTTTAAGCCCAAGGCCACTCTTCATGTTATATTGTGGTTCGAAACCGATGCCATTATCTTCTACCTGCAGCACCACGGTTTGGTCGTGTGCTATCAATTGTATGGTGGCTTGGGTAGCTTTTGCGTGCATTTCGATGTTCTTAATCAGTTCAGCAATTATACGGTACAAGTTTATCTGTATTTCTTTGGCCAACATGTTTACTTTCCCATCAAAGAAATACTGAATCTCCACATCACCGTTTTCATTGAAATAGCTGATATGCTCTTTAAGTATATCCGAAAAATCTTTCGAGTCAAACTCGTTGGGCATCAGGTTGTGCGAAATATCGCGCACATCTTTTATCACTGTATCCAGCTTGTTTTGCATTTCCGTTAGGGTGGTCAATGCATCGGGCAAGGAGGCTTCAGTAAGAGAGTTCTTCTTTTTATTTACCATCAACCTCATTGCTACTAAGTAGCCGCCCAAGCCATCGTGCAGTTCTTGGGCAATACGTTTTCTTTCGCTTTCCTGCGCTTCAATCACCGCCAGGGTATGTGTTTCTTTTATCAGCAACTGGTTTTCAAGCAGCGTAATGCGCTCTCTGCGCTCATTGTAAAAGCGTATAAGCATAAGGGCGGTGAAAATACATATCTCCACTACCAGTGCGCTTTGTAGGTTGTTCTGTTGATAAAAGGACCGATTGGTGACCCCTGAAAGGTTAGTGAGGTGGAAACCCCATAATAAAAGCGCAAAAAACAATGCGCCAGTATATAGCTTTAGGGTAACTTCTTTGGTATAGATGTAAGTTATCACCGAACAAATCATCATGAACGGGATAAAAACTACCAGCGATGCTATTGGCACCCATCTGGCTATATCTGCAATTCCCCAAAAAATATCTTCACTTAGCTGAAAGTACAGGAGATACAATATTAAGTGGATGGCTACGGAAGCCAAATTTAACCACATGATGAAGGTTAAGCCCTTATCTAACTTTGGCAATAGTACGTTGAACTTAGTAAAGCGCCTAAAAATGATACACATAAATATGGCCGAGGCAGTTGCGGGCAATAATAGCGGCATGTAGCTTAGCGGTATGTAAAGCCCTTCGGGCAGTAAAACGGTGAGCATATTGTAATTGTTGATAGCCATAATACCCATGCTAAAAATGTATAGCGCTTGGTAGATGTATAGCCGATCTCGGAATATTAAAAAGAGCATTAATTGCAGTACAATAGCAAACGGAAACAGGCCAAATACCACCGACTCTAAGTTTACGAAGCTTTGTGGATAGAGCGATGGGTCATCGAATCTTGCAAGGGCAAATGTTACCAACAAACTTCGCACCGATGTTTTCTGTATTTTAAACAGGTATGTGTGCAGTTCATTGGCAGGTACAGTAATTGGTATCCGTAAGTTGGATGTAGGATATGGTCTTTTTGAGATAGGGGCATGTACACTAGTACTATCAATTTTTTGGTATGTGCCGTTGTTGTTTAATTTATACAGGGTAACCGTATATCCACCATGGCCCAAGCCAAAAAATAAATCAACATCTTTAGGGAAGGGGTTCTTAATATTTAGGTAGAACCAATAGTTAAGGTTGTTTGCTGGCTGTGCAAATGGGTTTCTTCTCCAAGGTTGAAACTCGCCATTGCGGAAATGCTGCAGCACACTATCCACCTCCATATTTTTAACAGGCGTGCCCCACCACATGTAATATTTGCCTAGATGCTCTTGCGTTCTTTCCAGGTTCAGCAACAGCGTATCGGGCACGGTGCGCTTGTATTGTTCTGCAATACCTATAAACTTATGGAACGAACTTTTGTAAGTGTTGGGCGCTTGATATATGTCATATTCTATGCTCATATGACGATATGCCAGTAATAAAAAAACCACCACCGCTAATTCGGAAAGCCAACGTTTTACTTTCTGGAAGCGGTTTTTCATATGCTACATAAAATTCCAAACAAAACGAGGCCTAGAAATCCCTAATCTTAGGTATTATATGCGAGTATAGTTAATTTAAATTTAATCCTCTAAATGCCCCCGATAAATATTGAACGATAACCGCTCTAACAGTTAATATAAATAAAGCGATGATAGCCATACAACGACAGTGTAAATTATTTTTTCTATTTGCCTTACTCACCCTATCGTTTAGTTGCAACGAGGCTGATGACAATAGGATTGACGACGATTTGGAAACGTTAACGCTGGATTGTACCAATATAACTGCTGATAAAACCCTAAAAAAGGCCATCTATATAGTGGATTGCGAAGTGCTTGTTACCAACGACGCCATACTTACAATTGACGCAGGCAGTATTTTCAAATTTGGCACTAGCGGAGGCTTTAAAACTACCAACGGCGGTGGCATTAAAGCCCTTGGGGCAAGCGACAAGCGCATCACTTTTACGGGTAAACAAGATGTGCCGGGCTCTTGGAAGGGGTTGAAAATATTTAGTAACACCAACAACAATCAGTTCGCTTATTGCGATTTTAGTTACGGCGGCGCTGCCTCAGGTGCCTTAATTTCGGTCGGCGATTACGGATACGCTACCGCCTACTATGTGAATGCTATCGGCAGGTTGAATATGACCAACTCAACTATAAAGTATAGTGCCGGGGCTGGAGTTCACTTAGGAAAGACTTCGATACTAGACGACTTTGAAAGTAATGTGTTCGCCGATAACGCGTTTCCATTGGTTACTTATTGGTCGGAAATAGGTAACATACCGGCCAATAATAACTATGGCGATTCATTAAACAGCTATGTGAAAATTTTGGTGAATCAAGTTAGCACTGACTTTACCATCCCTAAACTTAATGTGCCCTACTTGCTTTTTGATGATAATGGCGTCAAGCTCTACATTATTGATAATGTAGCCGCCACCGTAGAGCCCGGCGTGAAATTAGTGATGGGAACTGAACGTATATTGCTAATAAAAACCGGTGGCACGCTTAACGCAACCGGTACCGCAACACAAAAGATAACTATTACTGGCAAGCAGCAAGTGGCTGGCTATTGGGGCCAACTGTTTTTTGAAGATACCAATAGCCCATTAAACAAGTTGGAGTATTGTATAATTGAATATGGCGGAGGTGCCAAACATGCTAGTGATGTCCAAAATTCGATTGTTTGCGCTAAAGGTATCAACAACCAAGTTAGGTTAAGCATAAAAAATAGCCGCATTAGCCACTCAGCTGGGTATGGGTTTTTTATTTATGAGCACTATGTATCTTCTTTCATTAATGACGTTGCCACTAATTGTCCGGCTAATAGCAATGATGTTTACACTGCACTTATGGTCAACAATCAATTTGAGGATAACAGCAGTGGAAACTATTTATGCCAATAATTTATCCTAATAAAAGCCTAGTACCAAAAATCAATTATAGCTAGCCTTTAAGCGAAAAATTATTATTTAACGGTGCTGCTAAAGTTGATAATGGTAAAACGCCATACTGGCTAACAATGCCTTTAAATAGCTTTATAGTTTGGGTATAGCAGTCCAACCGGCTATGTTATTATCTTGGTAATGCAGCTGAATATGAAAGCCCAATGAGTTCAATTTTTGAGCTACCAAAATTTCAACCTCTTGTGCATTGATGTGCTCGTTGTTGTCAAACTTGGCATTGTAGATAACCAAGTT
This sequence comes from Sphingobacteriales bacterium, assembly GCA_027483645.1. Taxonomy (GTDB): domain Bacteria; phylum Bacteroidota; class Bacteroidia; order Chitinophagales; family CAIOSU01; genus CAIOSU01. Next base: position 244,781 of record JAIXUD010000022.1, on the reverse strand, counting down.
TTTGGTATCTCCGGTGTTAAGCTCAAAGATTAACCTAAATGGAAACAACGATGTTGCCCCAGCGGCTTGTACTACACCCCTTAAAAATGGGCGATCGTACCATACACTGAAGTAGCTTGAGTCGGCATAGGCCATAGCTACACTTCGGCAATCGGTAAGTTGAAGTTCCCATGAGCTATTAGCGTATTTGGCAAATACCGCTCCGCTCTGTTTAAAACCAAAGTATGGTCTTGATACCCGCTGCCAATACCACCAAAATACAACTACCAGCAATACGGTAGCGATGATAATGGTGCCGATAATAGGCTTCATCAATGACACAACGATACCTAAGAGAACCGATGTTATTGAAATAGGAATAAGAACCATCGTATTATACCCACTAAACGTGCGCATTGGGAGTTCGAAAAACCACTTTTGCATATCGGCTTCCTGCTCCTCCAGGCTGGGCTCTTTTTTCCGGTTAAAGGAAATAATACCAAGCTTCATTAGCGGACCAAACATCATTAAGGCCAGCAAACCTACTGCCCCTATCGAAATAAATATAGCCGCAAATTTGCCGGCTTGTGGGTTGTCATATATAAAACTGTTCCAGCTTAAAGATATCTTATCTGCTATACCTGTGAATATAGCCACTACCCATAGCACTGTAAAACATAGCGGCAACATGCCTACTACGTAAATCCAACTACCAAATTTCCAAATCGTGCCCTGTTTGGTCATCTTGCCGGGCATTATACCCGCATCAACCAATTTGTCAAGGCTCTTTCTACTGGCTCTGTGTTGAGCCAACAGCACTTGATAGCCATCGGTAGGCAATTTGCCTATATTGCCATTACCAAGCTGGTTATTTGTTTGCTGCATTTTTTACAGTTCACTTAGTTTGCGTTCAATAGCCTTTCTCTCTTCTGGGTTTAGCTCATTATTGGCTAATAACCCCTCAAAGTATGCTCGTTGCTCAGCATTAAGGTCTTTTTTAGTTGGGGTAAGCAATTTGTAATATTTATTGTTATTGAAAATACCGCCTAGCATCATCAAAACTGAGCCAAACATAATGCCACCGCTTATTAACAGACCCCCTTTGCCGTTGCGCAAGAATGCCATAGGGTCGGAGCCGACAAGCGAACCGTACACGGAAAGGCCAATAACCGTGGCTATGACCATAAACACCCAAATGATACCTAAAATTGTTACTTTCGACATGGTAGTGTTATAACATTCGGAATGCAGCCCAAGCAATAACTCCTATAGCAGTTGCTATCCCAATCCACATAAAGGCATTGTTGGTAAAAGTTGCTATCGATAATATACTTTTGCTTGATGCCGCTAACACGGCAGGGCTGTTAAAATATAGCGGGTCGATTAACATACCTACCTTTTGGCGTTGATTTCCGTAACCTAAAAAGTGGATGTAAGGCAAAATTATAAGCAAAGGAATTGAATAGCCCAATAGCTGGCTTCCTAATACAAGCGCCAATGGGGCGATGGCTAGCAGTAGGGCAAAAATTGCGAGTGCCGTTTTGGTAGGGCCAACGGTTATCCGCACCCAGGTTTCGTTTTCCGATTCGCGCAGCTCTACTTCAATGTATTTGTCCTTTATGGTTCTGGCAGGTTCGGTAAGTGAAGCAACGGTTCCATTATGCAGCAGCTTCCCCTTGAAAGGGTTTGAAATGCCGTCCTTTCCCATAGGTTCAGCATTAGCAATGCTCGCTAGCCGCTGTTTTGCTACAGCAAGCGATACCGTAAGTGCAAAATCTCTCGCTTTACTTAAGTTTACCATGTTGCTAGCTCCTCAATTTTGCAAGTGGATATTTGTACTCTCAGCACTTTATCTCGGGTAAGGCAGATGAAATGATCCGCGTCCACCTGCCTACCGTTAAGTGCATGCCCGTGCAAATATCCAGCTCCGCTAAACATATTATCCGGGTAGCCGGTTAGCTTCATTTTTATGTTACTGCTGTCAATAAGGGCAAAAAAGCTGGTAGTACTGTTGCTGGATGTTTGGTTTAGCATTTCAACTAAAACCAAACGATCTCCAGCGGCGTTTGCTATGCGTTTGCGAGCGTAGTTGTCTGATACCCAATAGCTGTAGTCAAGGCCTGCAAAACCTTTAAAATCAGTTACCCCCATAGCCTTAAGGCTGGGTGCATCCAATCCTATTTCGTTGTTCTCATATCCATCATCACCAATACCCAAGCAATAATCATCCCGAGGTTGTTTCCGATAATAATTTCCGCCCGATTGTTCAAGGTTAAAATCAGCGCTATTGATGGTGCGGATTACTTTGCCTTCATTGTCAAAATAAAATGTTACTGGGTAACTGCCATCATAATCTGCCAGCACCACCTTATTGTCGCCGATAAAGTGAAAGTCATAATGGGGATCTAAATTAATTTTGTAGGTAGCAAAGTTGTTGTAGGTTTCGGTTTTGGTATCATATATACCAAACTCCCAAGTCATGGCCGTGGTAGTATTCATATATACTATTTTTCCGTTCCATGGGTCACCCATCAAATATGCCGAGGTAAAATCTTTGTTGATTGAGCTAGCGCCCGATACAACATACTTTGATATAAAGAAAAACCATCCGCCTACCATTAGCGCCAGGGCTATAAAAAACCAGGTGTTTCGGCCACCCTTGCGCCATCCGCGTGGGTCTTCAACGGGTTCTTGTGCATTTGTAAATGGATTGGTTGACATAGTTTGGAGATAGCTGTGGTTAAATTCGAACCACTAGTTTCAATTGAAAAAATAGCATGTCGGTAGTTGATTGTTTGGGGTCAATGCCTATTTGCAGGTCATCTTTGCTCAAGGTGGCTGGGTTATAATTGGATAAGGTACCCGCATATCTGATGTCCCAACTTTCAGTGTCATCGGCATCGTAGTATTTGGCCCTGCCACCCCACATGTATACGGCCATTAGGTCGAGCATGGCACTATGCGTAAGGTCTACCCTTAAGCCACCGCCAACACCAGCCGCCCAAGTGGCCGATAGTTTGTTGGTTTTGCGCAGTATCAAATCGCTATCCTCGTCAGAGAAGATATTGTTGCCCGTGCGGTCCATAATTCGGGTTACGGTAGTAAGCATATTCATGCCACCATAAGCACCCACAAAGGGTTGTGCTACCGGCGTGGGTGCCCATACCTCCATATGCCCTAGCATAGGCCACATGCGGTTTTGTAGCTGCATTTCCATTTCTAGCACTATACGGTCTACCACCACCCCACCCGAGGTGATTTCAATAACCGGCGATATATCCTTTACATTGTACCCATACCACATCAACCCGCCATCAAAGCCAAAACTCACAGGGGCTTTTTGCCAAGGCTGGTAACTAAACCCCAAGGTGAAACCACCTGCATAACTACCCGATGTAGCCTTGAAATCGCTACGGGGCGCGGCTACAATAAGCCCTATACGGGGCATCCAGCCGGTATAGGTTTGGTAGCTTGTGCCATAATCCGCAGGCTTTTTTACGGGGAAAAGCGGTCGGTAGTAAGGTGTGGTTATAGTGTGTTTCTCATCCTTCGCCGAAGCACCGTCGCCAGCTAGGACAGCACAACTCACAAAGATTATAGACCATATAAGGCATATTTTAAGCATACGGCAAATCGGATTTAGTTAAATTTAAAAGTGCCTAATGCATTATCAGCAAAGGTATTGACCGAAGCAGCGGCTATGGTAAGCAAAGCGTCGTTGGTGATGGTGTTAGGGCAATCTACTAAGTAGATTGCCCTATCCAATATCCTATCAGCGGTTATGCTCTTGCAATCGAGCGTTATCTCTTGCAAGGTGGGGTTGTCGTCCTCATCGTCGCTGCAACAGGTAGCTACTTACATGAGCGGAAATAGTATGTACAATAGATACTTCATGGAGCAGGGTTTTATGGCTGCAAGCCAAGTTGTAGCATCGTTTCTTCGTAATTGGTAAAGTCCACTTCACGCTTGCCTACAAATACATTGGCAGGAGCAATAATGAATTTTACTTTGTCCCAGGTAACATTTAACCCTGAAGGTGCGCTTACATATTCACCGTCAGCACTAGCATTGTCTATTTCAATAAAAAACCCAGCCGCTGCGCCTGTAAATGGGACACTGTCTACCCAATTCCACCTAGTAGAATATTCGGTACCAAGATTGGTGCCTACCAATCTCCAAGAACCTGGAGCAAGACCTGCATCAATTTGCCAATAAACCAATACTAAGCTAGAATCGATAAGACCTTGGTTGAAATTCGGGTGCTCGTATTTTTTACCGTAGGTTGGCGGGCTAAATACATTATCGGCTTCAAAAAGAAATAATTGCACATTAGCATTACCGTCTTCACCATCCATACCATTAGTACCAGTGGTACCATTAATACCATCCGCTCCTGGAGGGCCAGCAGGGCCTTCTTTTTCGCAAGCTGAGGAAAAGAGCAATACGGTAAGGATTGCAGTAAACAAGAAGAAGGAATAAGTGGTTTTCATTGTAGGTTTGGTTTTGGAGGTTTTAAAAAAGATGGTTTAAAGTTTGAAAAAGCGCTTTGCTATTGGTGTAAATTGCTTGCAATTGCAATGTTCTACTGCCATGCCATCCATTGCAGTTTTAGGTTTTGCGACCAGCCACTTGATACATCCAACCGCCTTATCCTGACTACTGCTATTAGGTTTGAAATGGACCGCACCGTTACCACGAACTCATCAAAAAAACCTGCCTGCTCGTTTACCGCTTGCACTATAAGCCTAACGGGAGTGCCACTGTTAAAGCCCGAATTAGGGAAAGTAATGGTTATATCTTTAGTTACTGAGGTGCTAGAGCCTGCACTTATCTCCCCTTCTTGCATATTGGTGAAAAAGGTACCCTTATTGCCAATCTTTACATCGCCAGACTTTAAAACGGTAAATGCATCGCTCCTTGAAGTACCACCACTTAATCCGTTGCCTATCACAAAAGCCCTATCCGTGCCGATACTAGCACTATTGCTACTTGGAGTATAGGTGGTGTTGTAGGTGCCAATAGCTACTTCTGCGTAGCTTGGGGCAGTTGTTCGAATTCCGCTTGTAAAAGAGAACGAGCCACTGGCCAAGGATGCATATCCGCTTGTGAAAGAACCATTCCCACTGGCAGTTGTTAACTCTCCGCTTGCAAAAGAGCTCAGTCCATTGGCCGTGGTTGCATTTCCGCTGGCAAAAGAATATTGCCCACTGGCCGTAGTTTCAGTGCCGATTGCAAAAGAAGCAAATCCACTGGCCCTGGTGTTTACCCCGAATGCAGTTGAGTATGCTCCAATGTTACCTGAGCTCCATTGTGTACCGTCAACATATCCTGCCCTAAACGCCGCAAGTTGGGAGTACCAAAACATTTTGCGGCCAGCCGCGCTTACTGGGGGGTCCTCGGTAATGGTGAACGGTATAACTCCCGGCCTAAAAAACAATACACTACTATCTTGTACATGCAGCCCAGCAACCGGTGTTGTGGTGTTGATGCCAATACGGCTGCCAGTATTAAACAAAAACGATGTTGAAACCCAGCTAGTACCATTATGCCTTATGGTAAGGCCATTGGTACCTGTTGGGGTAAACGAGCCTGTTGCACCCGTAGCACCAGTAGCCCCTGTGGCACCCGTTGCGCCAGGTATGCCCGCAGCACCAGTAGGCCCGGTTGGGCCGGTAGCACCACCAGCATTGCCACTGGTTTCGGCATACAATGCATAGGGTACGCTCAGCAATTGGGTAGTGCCCATATCAATGTATGCGCTACCGCCGTTTACATCTACCTCTACCTTTAAGTACTTGGTTGCGCTTCCCCAGGCAATGGTTGCAAAGTTGCCTAAAGTAGCAGTGCCATTGCCCACCGCAAGGGTAACCAAGCCATAGGCATTGGTAGTAGGCTGGTGGGTTTCGGTGTATACCACCGTGCCGGTGGCACTGCCGTCAACAATACTGGTGCGTATGGCCACAACTTGGTTGGCCACCACCTGCCCCGCGGCGTTGCGCACCACGGCTTGGTAGTTGAAGGCCTGGGGTGCTTGTGCTACTGACCCTAATGAACAGAGCAGCAGCGCTGCTACAAGAAATGAAGCGGTAGTAAATAGTTTCATGATGTAAGTTGGTGTTAACTTTGGAGGTATCATTTTGCGCAGAGGTGCCCTAAAGGGTTGACAGTAGTAAAAACAATAAAATTATTATGTACCCTAACCATAGCTATACCTAATGTTAGGTAATTTATAAAATTTTTAATTTATACTTTTCAAAAGGGTATAGACAGCTACTTAAATTAGGGTAATTTTTTAGTATAAAGCTGAAAGTAAGCTGTAGTAGGCAATGTACCGCTTGTAATGGGGATTATTGGTTTGATAACCTTGTACTTTTGTGCCTGCGAGTAAACTGATGTAGCTTGTGGGTAGTTAAAGTGCTTTTCAAATTAAGGGATAAACCCGATACACCTTTCACAACTCTTCCTCCTCTGCTGACGACGATGCAACGGCCATCGCATCTGCTAGTTGCCAATATTGCATATCTATAGATATTACAGCAAAAAAGACGTCGAGAACATGCTATCTAATAGCAAAGATTTTATTAACCAACTCGGCATACATCCTCAGTAAGTTTGAATCAATTTCTTCGAGATTCACCAGAGCGTTGATAGTAAATACTTTATCATCTAATTAAAGACAACCTCAAAAGGGTTGTCTTTTGTTTTAGGACAATTTTAGGGCAATTTCTTCCTTGGGTGCAAACACCACCGAATGGCAAATAAGACCATACCATAAATGGGAAGCAATACGTATATTATTGCCTAGTTAGCCTCTAGCCTTGTGTGTGGGGGGAGGTGGATGGGTCTTATGTGGCAGGTTGTAAAATTTGCTGCTCGGTTATTCTGATGTTTACGGCAGAAGGGGCGGGAGTAATCATCAAAAACAAGTATTTGGGGGCAAATGCCACTACAGGTGGTCGCCCAATACTACCAACAGCACTTGTATCAGCCCTATTAAGAAGCCGAGCAAGGCCCCGGTGAGCTTAATGAACTGGAACTCCTTTTTGAGGGTACCCATTATCAGATGCTCCAAAGTTATGGGTGAGAGAAGCGAAACTTTCTGGCGAACTAGCTTCTCCAAATCAAAATTGTCTTCCAGCTTATCTACGTAGCCGTTTATTACTACAGGCGCTATTTCTTGTACTTCCTTAAGCAGGTCGTTCTTCATTTTTGAGCGTACTTTTTTGCCCAGCAACATGCTCATTAGGGGGTATTTGGCGGGCAAGGTCTCATCAAGGTACTGGTCCACCTTGGCCTCAATGTTCTGGTTGATGGACTCCATATTGCGCGGATCGTTGATGCGGTGCTTTAGGTCGCTAAACGAGAGCACCTCTTGCGCCACCATTTTGCCTATGCGCTCCGCAATCAAGTATTGGCGTTTGGGGAATACGCCTTGAATCTCCAAAAACAGAATGCGTACTTTCTTCCGCGGGTGGAAGAGCATTTTGATAAGGGTCCAATTGGTAAGCCACCCGATGGCGGCCGCAATTAAAGGCAATAAAATGTATGACAACCACTCCATGTATACTCAATAATCGGCCTACTGCATCGTGCTATGTGGCGTAAATATAGCAATTCGGGTGATATTGCCTAAATCAACCCTAGCTAAAGTTATACACCCTTGCGTGTGCCATAGGCGAATAGATACTGCGATGTGATGTAGGTAGACATAATAACCAGCGGCGCCAAGGCAAATGGCGTATGAAACTTATTGATGGCAATATTGGCATCAGAAAACATAAATAGCAGTGCGCCAGCCAATACAATACCAAAACTTGCGGCCGAAACCTTGCCCCAGCGATTGATGGCGAAAATGACCATAATAGTGATAACCGAGGCATAAACCAGCACTGGTATCAACATATCGGGCTCATTGGCCTGTATGGTAGGGATGAGGATGGCCAGTAAACCAGCATAAGCGCCTAGCACCGGCAGCACCAACCATGGTTTGGATTTAAGAATGGCCGATTGGTTTTTATTGGCAAAGTCTTTTTTAAAGGACAGGATATATAGCACATGGGTAATTAAGAACGAAACCAATCCAGCCAGGAAGAATAACTCTTCATAAGGCTTACAGCTTTCAAGCTGGGGCATCATTAGGTTTACATCTCCACTCCAAGAGAAAACTAAGCCAACCAATATCAGCTTCTGTGCACCTGTCATGCTTGGCCCAGTGGCTTTCAGGTAGTACCAAACCAACACCGGCATCAGCAGCGTTTTACTTACCATTGCCGGAAACAGGGCACTGGGCACATCGGCAATCAACAATGCCTCGAAAACCAAGTGGATGATGGCAATTAGCCAGTAGAAGAGGGAGAGGGGTTTCATTTTTTTATAGTATCAAGTAGTGAGTATCAAGTACCTTTCATAATACATTTAAGGGCAAAAGCTGGAATAGAGATCTTTTAGCAGAAATGCACTCATAATATCATTGCAGCAAGTCTTGATACTTGATACTCACTACTTGATACTCAAATCACTCCGCCAATTTAAACGACCTTATCATATCTGCAATATCTTGCCCATACTTATCCTTCCGTTGCAATATCGTCCAGCCGAGTATTTGGTAGTAGTGTTGTTTGCCTTCCACTACTGCCAAGCGGTACCAAACGCGCTCGTTGGTTATGTTGCCCTCCAGTTCGTACTCTAGCGCAGGTGCGCCGTTTATGCTGGTAATGCTGTCAATAGGGGTAATTAAGGAGTCGGTAAGAACGGTCGCTATCTTTTCGCTGGCAAATTTTCCATATTCAGCTAGGCTCAAGTCAATCCGGGGGGTATCCAGCACCAACAAGTATACGGTACGAAACTCGTTTTGGTATTGAAAAATACCTTTCGGGTGCAGCTCATCGGTTTCGCTTACGTAGCCTACTACGCTCATTTTAAAACGGCCTGCCACTTCTTTTTCCTGTAAACCCTCCGGGTAACTGCAACCAGCAATAGTAACGGCTGCAAGCGCCAACATCATCAAATACTTTAAACTCATGCTGCTATAGTTTCTGCTTGGGGTGCGGTATGCCTGCTGGCATCTTTATGCGTAGGTTTCACCACCCCGGTTCTTTCTTCCTCCAAATGTAGCTGTTTTTGAAGGAACTTCGCGGTTTGGTCAGGGCCATTGGGGCTCCAGCCCGGTGGGTACAGCAATAGTTTTACCTTATCCTTAAAGGTGGGCATGGTTTTCAAATCGCTCCAAATGGCGCTATACTCGTGGCTGGCAATCTTGATGGGGTTGTAAGTATATATGTTGGTGGTAATGCCATAAACTGGCTCGTCCTCATCCAACTCTTCTTGGTAGGTGCCAAACAGCCTATCCCAAATAATGAGTACGCCAGCGTGGTTGCGATCCATATAGCGTATGTTGCTGGCATGGTGTACGCGATGGCTACTCGGCGTATTGAAAATCCATTCTATTGGCCCAAGCTTGCCCACCAGCCTAGTATGTTGCAAAAATTGGAAAATAAGGCTGAAGCTCATCATAGTCAATATCATCCAAGGCGGGAAGCCCACAATGGGCAGCCAAAGCCAAAAGATGTATTTATGGAACAGCTCCGTCCAGCTCTGGCGCAAGGCGGTACTGAAGTTTAGGTTTACGCTGCTATGGTGGTTTACGTGCGCCGCCCAAAGTATGCGCACCTCATGGCTCAAGCGGTGGTGCCAGTAGAAACTAAAATCATCGGCAAAAAACAAGATAACCCAAGCCCACCAATAGGTTTCCAAACCTTCAAAAATCCTAAACTGATATAAAAAGCCATAAGCCAACATGGCAAGGGCCTTCATACCCAGATTCATAAATAAGGAACCAATCCCCATAGATATAGAGGCAATACTATCCTTGCCGTGATAAAGGTGCCTATCGTGCACGAAGTTGAATATAAGCTCCAACACTATCGCTGTGAGAAACAGCGGGATGGCGAACATGATTACGGCATCTGAAGGTTCAAGGGATTCGAAAAACGACATTGAGGATAGTAATTAAACGTTAGCTACAATATGCCCATCGCCAATAGCAGTGCCTAACTTGTTATGGTAAGGTACCAACCAAGCAATGGAAAACAAAGTAATGGCTGTTACAACAATGGCAAGGGCTATAGGGTTCGCGATGGATTGGAGCAATATGATGGCTACCGGCGCGGTAGCAAGCAGCCGCAGCACTTCCATAAACAGTGCCCAGCGCCGCTGCTCCAATAATCCGCCCAAAGTAACTAGCGCCAAAATAATCAATAAGGCCACACCAATACGAGCAGGCCAATCTAGCCCACCAGCAGCAATAAGGTAGCCAGTAGCACCCGCCAACATCAATACAAACTGAAAGAAGATGTAGTAAGCCAAGCCTGGTGTAATGGCGGTATCGTATTTATGAAAAGATTGTGGGGTAACTTCTTTAAATGGCTGCACGCCGCCCAGGTAATCGGGGCGCCAACCGGGCTTAAATACCAGCATTTTCAGGGCATCGCTTACGTTGCTGGCCTTAGCCACTTCCTTAAACAAATCGCCCCAATAATTGAAGTTAACCCAAAGCGGATTCCAACTTTTGGTTTGGCTGGTAATGCCGTACACCACTTCCTCTTCCTCTTCTTGGAAAGTGCCAAACATGCGGTCGAAAATGATGAGTGTACCGCCGTGGTTGCGGTCGATGTATTTTGGGTTTACCCCATGGTGCACCCGATGGTGGCTTGGCGTATTGAACACATATTCAAACCAGTGTGGCAATTTGTTGATGGCCTTGGTATGAATCCAAAATTGATATAGGGTTTGAAACTGGCTCACCACCACAAACATTATCGGGTCGAAACCCAAGAATGCCAACGGCAGATAAAATACCCACGAAAAAGCCCCTTGCAGCCATGCTTGGCGTAACGCCACGGTAAGGTTGTACTCCTCACTTTGGTGGTGTACCACGTGGCTGCCCCACAGTACGCTAATCTCGTGCGCTAAGCGGTGAAACCAATAATAAAAGAAATCAACCCCTATAAACAATGCCACAAAAGTAAGCACCACTGCCAAAGTGGCGTGGTCGGTTTCCATGCCCGGCATGTCGGTAATGCGGTAGTGCTTGTAGATGTACAGATAGCCTAGGCTGATAACCAGCTTTAGGAAAATGCCAAAAACCTGTGAACCTACCCCCAGGCTAAGGTTGGTAATAGCATCATTGAAGCGGTAATAATTGGTTTTTTTCAGGCGGTCGAATAGCAGCTCTATCCCGATGAGTAGGAAGAATACTGGAATGGCTAATACTATATAGCTCGCTTTGTCCATGAGGAGTGTCTAAACCGCTGATTGCCTACAAATTAAAACAAAAATTCGCTAATGAAGTTTCAAAAGGCAAGATGATTTAAGTGCTTTATGATAATAATAGCCTATTTAGGGGTGGCAAGCCCATAAAACCTTTCCAAATTATTGCAAATGCATTAAATTCGCCCCAATAAATACAAAAGGGCCATGAAGAATATATACCTAGCCGTGTTGGCAGCAATCATGGTTAGACTGGCGAGGTGAATTTGGAAGTAACTGATACTGGTTATTCGGTTTCAGAAAGTTCAATCGCAACGAACGCAAAGAAATTATAAATTGCGGCACGTGGTCCGTGGTCAGTTGTCTGTCGTCCAAAAACTTACTGCTCACCCGTAACCACCGGCGTCTTAGTTGCAGTAGAAAGCTCAATCATAAACTTATCATCTAGCACATTCAAGTACCGCGCAGAAGCGCCGGATAGCTTAACGATGATTTTGGCATTGGCCTGTGTGTTGGGCAGTTTGCCAATCACCTTGGCATACACCACTCGATCGTTCATCAGGTTCTTTACCTTCAATATACTGCCAATGGGGGCGGTTTTGTGCATGGCATAAAAGCGGTACTGGTTCTCGTGCGAAGGGTCGGTAATCCAAGTGGCGGTGCCCGTTACGGTTTGCTCGGTGCCTGCGCTTAGTACCGCTGTATATTTGCGCTCTAAATCTTGCAGCATGTTTAAATCAAACGATGCGGCCGAGGCAGCACTGCTGTCGGCACGGTTGGGTGCGGCAGTCACGTTACTGTCACTAGTAAGTATGGCGCCAGAAGGCTTATAGATGGCATGGGTATCAACCGGTTGGGTAGATGGTGGAGTGGTAGGCCTTACGCCTGGCGTACCTTTTATAGCAGGTATCAGCAGCACTTGCCCAATGCTTAGGCTTTCTATCTGCAACTGGTTCAGCTCTTTTATCTCGGCCACAGTTGTATGGGGGTACAGCCGCGCTACAGAGTACAAAGTTTCGCCCGTGGCAACCGTATGCCGTAAATACGAGCCATTGGTTACTGATGGTGTAGTCGCCACTGGTGGGGTTGCGGGCGGGGTGGCTGGTTTTGCTACTACTGGTACAACCGATGGCGTACTGGCCGCACCGCGCACTGCGTAAAGGGGTATTATCAGCATATCGCCAGGGCGTATGGCAGCGTTGGCATCCAATAGGCGGTTTACGCCGCGCAGGGTATCAACATGTACATTATAGGTAAGCGAAATGGAGTAGAACGTTTCGCCGGTAAGCACTTGGTGTACGGTATACACTTTGCCGTCTACCGTTACCTTGCCACCTTGCGCAAAGGCGGCTGTGCTAAACAACAAGAAGACATGAAATAAAACGGCTAATAAATATCGGCGCAACATGTTATACAAAATGGCTAAATTTGGTTGTATTGATAGGGTAACAACAAGTGGACAAAACACGTGCCACTACTATTCAACAAAATTACGGGCATATTATTATACCAGCACTACATGAAAACTAGGTTTTACAAACTTTTGCCAATTTGGGTGTTCAGCATTATGGTCATGCTCACTACCCTACTGCCCGCGCAAGACGAGCCCAATACTGCTGCCGATACTGGCTTTGTAGCACCAGTGGCTATGGATACCACCACCGTAGATACTGGCTTTAAGGGCAAGCAGAAGGTTTACTACTTTAAGCTGGATGAGGATATAATGCCGCCCGCTGGCCGATTGGTGGAGAAAGCCTTGGCGGAAGCAGAAGCTTGGGGTGCAACCGTAGTATTAATGGAACTGAACACCTTCGGGGGCCGCGTGGACATTGCCGATGAGATACGTAACAAACTGCTGAACGCCCCGGTACCTACCGTGGTATTTGTTAATGATAATGCCGCGTCAGCAGGGGCGTTGATATCAATAGCTTGCGATAGTATTTTTATGGCACCCGGTGCTAGCATAGGTGCGGCAACGGTAGTAAGTGGCGAAGACGGCACCCAAATGCCCGACAAATACCAAAGCTACATGCGCAGTACCATGCGTAGCACTGCTGAAACCAATGGCCGCGACCCGATTATTGCCGAGGCAATGGTGGATGACCGTATTGTAATACCTGGCATTATCGACAGCGGCTATACGCTAACCTTTACCAGCTCAGAAGCGATGAAATATGGCTACTGCGAGGGCATCAGTAAAAACCGTGACGAGGTAATAGCACAGTTGGGCATTACCGATTTTGAGATTGAAGAGTATCAGCCGGGCAACATGGAATCGATAATTGGCTTTTTGATGAGCCCACTTATCAGTTCTTTGCTATTAATGGGCATTATCGGTGGCATCTATATGGAAATGCAAGCCCCAGGCATCGGTTTCCCGCTTGGGGTAGCAGTGCTTTGTGCGGTGTTGTATTTTGCCCCCTTGTATTTGGATGGATTGGCTGCTTATTGGGAGATACTGGTATTTATGGTCGGGGTAGTGCTCATCATTGTGGAGCTCTTTGTTATACCAGGGTTTGGTATTTTCGGCATCACGGGTATTGTTTTGATCGTTGGGTCGTTGATACTGTCACTGTTGGCCAATATCGATGGCTTTGATTTTACCTTTGCCGATGGCGCACAACTTACCCGCGCAGTGCTGCAAGTAACGGTGATTCTCACGGTTTCTATAATCGGCTTTTTGGTGTTCCATGAGCGGATAGCCAATAGCCCTGCCTTTAAAAAACTGACCCTTCAAGATACCTTGGGCGGCGATGACTACACCGCTAAACTAACCGAACTGGACGGCTTGGCCGGGCAGCACGGCATCGCCCAAACCGACTTAAAGCCAACAGGCAAAATAGCCCTTGGCAACGATTACCATGAAGCCTCTACCGACGGCGAATGGATTGAAAAGGGTACAGAAATAATAGTGCTACGCTCCAGAGGAAACTATTTGCAGGTGCGGAAGGCGTAGTATTACGATCCCTCACCTAGCCTCTCCCAGAGGGAGAGGGACTTTGTACGCCTCGCCTTCGACTCGTTATAAAACTGTTTGTTTTGGGGAAACTTTAGCAGAATCTTCATGCCAACGGCAAGAAGGCATAAGTCCCTCTCCCTATGGGAGAGGCTAGGTGAGGGGACATAACACCAAAAGCATCCGTAGACCATCGACCGTGGACCCAATCGACCATTAACCAATAACTAATAACCAAGCATCAACCAAACAACTAATTTCGTACCTTTGCAGCCTCATAAAAAACAGCACACAACATGGCTTTGCAATGTGGCATAGTAGGATTACCGAACGTAGGTAAATCGACCCTTTTCAACGCATTATCCAACGCTAAGGCGCAATCGGCCAACTACCCGTTTTGCACCATAGAGCCCAACGTTGGTACCATTACCGTACCAGATGATCGCTTGATAAAGCTGGAAAGTTTGGTAAGCCCTGAGCGCGTAGTGCCTACTACCATTGAGATAGTTGACATTGCCGGCCTAGTAAAAGGCGCCAGCAAGGGCGAAGGGCTGGGCAACCAGTTTTTGGGCAACATCCGCAGCACCAATGCCATTATTCACGTGCTTCGCTGCTTTGACAACGATAACGTAGTGCACGTGGACGGCAGCGTAAACCCAGTGCGCGACAAAGAAATTATCGATACAGAACTACAATTGAAAGATTTGGAAACTGTGGAAAAAGTGGTGAGCAAAGTGTACCGCCAAGCTACCACTGGTGCCGACAAAGAAGCTAAGCGCATATACGAAGTAATGAACGGCCTGAAACAGCACTTGGAGCAGGGCAAATCTGCCCGCAGTTTCCAAACCGAAGCAGACGGCCAATTAATTATCGACGAATACCAATTGCTTACCAGCAAGCCAACCTTGTATGTTTGCAATGTTGACGATAAATCGGTAATCAGCGGCAACGAGCACACCCGTGCCGTAATGGAAGCGGTGAAGGATGAGAACGCTGAAGTATTGTTTGTAAGCGCGGCTGCCGAGGCTGATATAGCCGAGCTGGAAAGCTATGATGACCGCCAGATGTTCCTAGAGGAAATGGGCCTTACCGAATCGGGCGTTACTCGTTTGATTCAGAAGTCTTACAGCCTACTGCACCTTATTACCTATTTTACCGCCGGCGTAAAAGAAGTACGTGCCTGGACCATTTCAAAAGGCACTAAAGCGCCAGGCGCAGCGGGCGTAATCCACACCGATTTTGAGAAAGGCTTTATCCGTGCCCAAGTTATTCATTATGCCGATTTTGTGAAGTTCGGCAGCGAGAGCGCTTGCCGCGACAATGGCAAGCTGGGCATAGAAGGCAAGGAATATGTAGTGCAAGACGGCGATGTGATGCACTTCTTGTTTAACGTGTAAACACCGTTGACCAATAAACAAAGTCCCCGTTTCAGAAATGTTGTGGGGATTTTTTATTGGTTTTGGAAACATCCCCCTTTCCATTTTGTAAAACTCTTTGTAATATTACCAATATAAGGGGTCTCCAAAGCCCAAAACGAGGTACCCATAGCAATGAAGTAGTCAATTCTTTTCTCCTCTTTTTTATCTCGCACAGCGAGAGCCTCTGTTATTTAATAAGTATTTATTACGTTTGAACCCAATCGGCATAATCATTGCCGCAACTTTTGCTATATGACGAAAGAACACAAACCCCTAGATAAGCTAGAGCCAGAAAAAGCTGTGTTGGTGGGCCTGATAACCCCACAACAAAATGAGACCATGCTGCGCGAATACCTCGATGAGCTAGAGTTTTTAGCCATGACGGCCGGTGCCGAAACCTACAAACGTTTCTTCCAAAAGTTGCCCCACCCCGATGTGAAGTTTTACGTGGGCAAGGGCAAAATGGAAGAAATTGTAGAGTATGTGCGGGCCAAAGAGATTGACTTGGTAATATTTGATGATGAGATAAGCCCTAGCCAACAGCGTAACCTAGAAGCTGAGCTAAAGTGCAAGGTGGTGGATAGGCCGATGCTGATATTGGATATTTTTGCCAGCCGTGCCCAAACCCTACAGGCCCGCACCCAAGTGGAGCTGGCCCAAACCCAATACCTGCTACCCCGCCTGCGTGGTATGTGGCAACACTTGGATAGGATAAAAGGGGGTATCGGTATGCGTGGTTCGGGCGAGAAAGAGATTGAGACCGACCGCCGGGTGATGCGCGATAAGGTTGCCAAGCTGAAAGTGCAGTTGCAGAAAATAGATAAGCAGAGCTTCACCCAGCGCAAAAACCGTGGCAAAATTATCCGCGTAGCGCTGGTGGGTTATACCAATGTGGGTAAATCGACCTTAATGAACCTGTTAAGCAAATCGGATGTATTTGCAGAGGATAAGCTATTTGCGACGCTGGATACTACGGTGCGCAAAGTAGTGATGGACATGGTACCTTTCCTATTATCGGATACGGTTGGTTTCATCCGAAAGCTTCCCCATCACTTGGTGGAGAGCTTTAAATCGACCCTTGATGAGGTACGCGAGAGCGATGTTCTGCTGCACGTGGTAGACATTAGCCACCCCGCCCACGAAGACCAAATAGATGTAGTAAACAAAACCCTGGCCGAACTGAAGATTACGGACAAACCCATTATGATGATCTTCAATAAAATGGACCAATACCGCGAGCGCCACTTTGATGAGTTTCTAGAAGAAGAAGTGAAAACCGAAATGCTGCAAGAGCTAAGGGACTCATGGGAAAAGCGTAGCAACGGCAACGCGGTGTTTATATCCGCCATTAACAAAGAAAACATTGAAGAGCTGCGCCAAAAAGTGGCCGACGAGGTACGTATGCTCTACCAAGAGCGCTACCCTTACGAGAGCGACATCTTTAAGCTGGCCGGTGGAAAGAGTGATTATAATGTGGGGTGAGCTTAATGTGCCGTTGTGCTAATGTGCGGATGTACCAATTTGATTTTTGATTAAACCTATTTCCCATGCCACACCTTAACCTCCACATCACCGGCAAAGTGCAGGGCGTATATTACCGCGAGAGTATGCGGCAGAAAGCGCATGAGCTGGGAGTAAATGGCTTCGTGCGCAACCAACCCGATGGTAGCGTATATGCCGAGGTGGAAGGTGAGCAAGAATTATTGGACAATATAGTAGCCTGGTGCTACCAAGGGCCCGACATGGCGGTTGTGGATACCGTGGCTGCTACCGAAGCCGCAGAAACGGGTTTTGAAGGCTTTGAGATACGCAGATAATGAACTGAAAGCTCCACATTGTATCATCCTCGCTAGAAGCGAGGACTAGTAATACCCTTCAACATGAGCCTAATTGATACCGCCAAGCTAGTATTGTTCTATAAAGCCCTAGCACTGAAAAGCGGTGGAGGAACTGTAGAGGCTTTGGGCTGGACGTCAGCAGAAACGCAGCAAATACGTTTTGCTGTATTGGCTGAAATAGCTGACCTAAGAGGTAAGGAAGTTTTGGACGCAGGCTGCGGCCATGGCGACCTTGCCCCTTTCCTTTTCGAGAAGTATGGCGAGTTAAAGTATGTGGGCGTCGAGCAATCTCCGGCCTTCTTGGACGTGGCAATATCCCGCTACTTTAGCCTTCAAAACGTTACGTTCCAACTCGGCAATTTTTGGAGTTCAACCTTACCCCAGGCCGATTACGTGTTAGCATCAGGCTCGCTAAGTTATCGCCATAGCGATGGGCAGTTTTTGTACCAAATGATTGAGAAGCTCTTTGCAGCAAGCAGAATAGGGCTGGCCTTTAATCTGCTAAGCGAATTGGCCGCCGATGACGGGTTCCATAATAGTTATAATCCGCAAGCAATAGTAGCATATTGCAAAACCCTTACGCCTAACGTAAAGCTTGTGCAAGGCTATCTGCCGAATGATTTTACGGTGTATATGTATAGGTGAGTGATTCCTGCATTTTGTGTTTTAACCACCATCGCCCGAGGCGAGGCAAGCTGGAGAACACGGAAAAAGGCACGGAAAAACACGGAAGTATTATGAAGTATTACAAGGTCTAAAAACTATAGTTTTTCCGGCTTATTCAGGCCATCCAGCATATCTAGGATAAGGTCGTCCAGATCGCCTTTGTTGGGTAGGGCGCCCATCATGCCGTACATAGCTGCGGTGCGCTTCGGTGGGCCGTCGCCGCCGCCCATTTTGGCTAGGAAGTTGGTGAACTTGCTCATCTGGTCGTCGTTCAGCACTTTGCCCGCCGTCTTTACCAAACCTATCGTAAACTGGGTGGAAAGCTTGTGCATATTGAATTTGCCCACTTTGGTCACCGCTTCTTGCAAGTCAATAATAAACTGGTCAATAGCCTTCACATTGCCCCACGAAATGGTAAGGTGTAAGCTGCTAGGGTTTTGCTGCCTATCGATATGATAGCCTTTGGCTGTAAGCTCATCGCCCACATTATATATAGGCAATTTATCAGAACCGATGGCCAATACACACATATGCGGGTTGCCAATGATGTGGATACCTTCAATACTCTCCACCGCCCGGCGCACTTTCATAGTGGCATCCATCACATCTTTGGCGAGGCGCATATAGCCCTCTTCCCCTAAATACTGCAACACTGCCCAAGCCGCCGCAATAGCACCACCAGGTCGGGTACCCGCTACCGATGGCGAGGCATAAATGCCACCTGTCCAACCCGTGTATACAAAGTATTGGTGCTTGCGCAGTTCGCTATTCTTATAAAGCACACACGAGCCGCCTTTGGCAGAGTAGCCGTACTTATGCAGGTCCATACTCATGGAGTGCACACCCTTCACCCTGAAATCGAACTTAGGGACTGTATAGCCCAAGCGCTCTACCCACGGCAAAATATAGCCGCCCACGCAGGCATCCACGTGCAGCCACAGGTTATTTTTCTCGGCAAGGGCACCCAGTTCTTCAATTGGGTCTACCACGCCATGGGGGTAGGCCGGGGCTGAGCCTACAATTAGTATCGTGTTCGCGTTAATCGCCGCCTCCATTTCCTTTACGTCGGCACGCATATCCACTGCGTTCACAGGTACGTGTACCATCTTAATGCCGAAGTAGTGCGCCGCCTTATCAAAGGCTGGGTGCACGCTTATAGGCACCACCATTTCGGGTTGGGTAATGTGCGGTTTGTTGGCTTTGGCCCAAGAGTAAGCAGCCTTTACGGCACATAGTATACTCTCCGTACCGCCCGAAGTCATGTTGCCTGCTACGTCGTCATCGCCATGCATCAAATCGATGGTTTGCGAAACTACCTCGTTCTCAAACTTGCGCAAACTAGGGAAGGCGGTTGGGTTAAGGCCGTTCTCATTTCGGTAAGCATCGTAGGCATTTCGGGTTACCTCGCTCACATCTTCGCCCGCATAAAATACTAGGCTGAAGGTCTTGCCGTCTTTCCAAAGCGCATCCCTCTCGCCTGCTTCTCGTAAAGCCTTATTCAAGGTCTCCGCATCGCGGCCCTTCTCTGGGAATTTATAACGGGGGCGAATATCTTTCTTGGCCATAATGTTAATGTGCTGATGTACCGATGTGCTAATGTACCAATGATTTTGTCTGAATCAGAATTTTCAGAATTAAAGAATTATAGAATCGTTATACCAAAGGTTCAATCTATCAGTTTTTGAAGCAATCTTATGTCTTGAGTCTTGCGTCTTGTGTCTTTATTTCAAACAAAATACTTCTCATAAAACCGCATCGCATTGCCACTGAAAACTTTATCAATCAGTTGCTCGGGCGTGTAGCCGTACCATAGCTCTTTATGGAAGTTATGGCGGTATAAGTATGCCACCAAGTCCTCACGTAGCAATGGCATTTTAGCCGAAGTATCGTAAGGGTCAACGTGGGTAATGGTGCCGTCATAATCAGTGCCGATGGAAACAATGTCCCACCCGCTTTTGGCTTCCACTGCCTTCACTACTTGGAAAATGTTGTTGAGGATAACCCTGGCAAATTCCTCGCGTTGTTTGGCTGGGTCGGTTATGGCCGAAACTCGCTTAATGAGCTCCACGCTACCCAAGTTGCCTTTATCCATCATAATGCCTATCAACCCTTCCGATTCATGGATGATGCGGATTTCCTCGTTGCATACGTTGATGCTCCACTTATGGAAGTTGCCTTTAGCGCTCTTCTTTAAAGTATCTTTCTGCTTGAGGGAAGTAGACAAATCTTTATAACCGTTTACGCCGCCGTGACTGCATATTACCGGTATTTTGTCGTTCGGGTTTAGGTAATTATAGTTGCGGATGAAGCCATAATACTCCATACGTGCTGCCACGCTCATGTGCTTGGTATCAATATAGATGCGTTTGCCGTTTTCACGGCTCAGCAACTCCCGGCAAACGTGGCGGCCCAGTTCTGTAAGCCCCTTATCCAGGCCTTTGCTTTGATTTATCAAACCATTCAACACCCCTTTAAGGCTAGTGGCATGGCCGCTTAGTTGGTTCCAGAAGTGGTGGGCCAAGTTCACCGTTAAGGGTGGGTGCTCCCAGTTTTTCACCGTACGTATATTCGCACTCATTAGGGTTTTCAGCTCTTCCAGCGGTATTTTTTCAGTAGCCTGTACGCCACATCCAAAAGCATGGGCGCCCTCAATATTCATTATGATGGCTATGGTATCGGGTTCTTTCTCCACCACATGCTTCAGCTCGGCATAGTTGTTCACTATTTTATAAGCCAACTTACCATCGGGCGAGCGGCCTTGGCCTTTCGCCACGTACTCATATTCTTTTTGCAGGTCATCGAAGTAGCGGTCATCGGTATTGCGCAGGTATTTAATGCGCTTGCTGTCCATGCCTGTTATCAGCGAAATCATCTGCTCGCTATTATTTTTGCCCAGCATAAAGCTTGGTACATCGCGTACCCTTAGAAAGCCATGCTCCATGGGGTAAAGCGAGAGGTTTATAACCCTAACGGCACCTTCGTGCAGCGCATACATATTGCACTGAGAATGCTTTAACACCATTTTACTGTTTTGCCGAATCATGCGCAGAAAACCGGTTTTGGCCTCGCTATGATCAATGCATTGCCAAAGGTCGCAAGTAGGGTCAGGATGTCCGGAATGGAAAGACTTTAGGTTAGGGTGGCAATGGAGGTCCACCATAAACGGTTTAATACTCATTAACAGTAGGTTTCAGCGGTAACAGAGTGTGCTTACTTAAACGAGGGAAAGTGGCTTGGGGTTGCATGGGGGCCAGTAAAAAGGTTATCGGCGCATTGAGGATTGGTTGTGGGTTAGTTTGTCAATTACTTTGGCTTTTCATCCTTTACAAAATATCAGCAGGCAGAATCTCAACAGGCGACAAAGATAAAAATTACACAGCCCTACACCTTTACATCAAATACGCTATTTTTGAGGCTCTTACAAAACAATATCGCCATTATGGAAGTAAAACGCATCATTGACCTACTGCCCTACCAGCTAAAGAAACACCCACAATCCGATGCTATCGCCTACAAAGAGGCCGGACAGTGGAAAACGTACAGCACCCAAGAGGTAATTGACAATGCCGCCAAAGTAAGCCGTGCGCTATTACAGTACGGTATCCAAAAAGGCGATATGATTGCCTTGATAGCCAACAACCGCCCGGAGTGGAACTTTGTAGATATTGGCATCTTAAACATTGGTGCGGTAGTGGTGCCTATCTACCCTACCATTAGCGAAGGCGAATACAAGTTTATTTTTAACGATGCGGAGGTAAAGTTGGCTTTCGTATCTGATGGTGGGTTGTATGCAAAAGTATCTCACATTGGTGGCGAAGTGCCCAGCCTAAGGGACATTTTTACTTTCGATAAGGTAAGCGGCGCTAAGCATTTCACGGATTTCTTAGCTTTAGATAACAATAGCAACCAACTGGAGGTAGATGCCCTTTTCGCCAAAGTTGATGCCGAAGAAATGGCTACCATCATCTATACCTCGGGCACTACCGGTACACCTAAAGGGGTAATGCTTTCCCACCGCAACATTATTAGCAACATACTTTCCGTATCCGATATTTTGCCGCTTGAAAGCACGCATAGGGCCTTGAGTTTTTTGCCACTGTGCCATATTTTTGAGCGGGTGGTGGTTTATACCTACTTCTATACAGGTGCATCCATCTACTATGCCGAAAGCATGGAAACAATAGGCGAAAACATTAAAGAAGTAAAACCACACTTCTTCTCTAGCGTGCCGCGCCTGCTAGAAAAAGTGTACGACAAAATTGTAGGGACGGGCCACACCCTAACCGGTATTAAGAAATCGCTCTTCTTTTGGGCACTCAACCTTGGGCTAGAGTTTGACGACCAAGGTAAGAATGGCCCTATCTATAACTTAAAGCTGGCCATTGCACGCAAGCTTATCTTCAGCAAATGGCAAGAGGCGCTCGGTGGCAATCTGCTAGGTATAGTAACTGGTGCGGCTGCTTTACAAAACCGTTTATCCAAGGTTTTCAGCGCAGCAGGTATCAGGGTTCGCCAAGGTTATGGCCAAACAGAAACCTCGCCAGTACTTACAGTTGATAAGTTTGAAGATGGAGAGTACTACCTTGGTACCGTTGGCCAGGTGATACCTGGGGTAGAGATAAAACTTGACCCAGCTAATGGCGAGATATTAGCCAAGGGCCCGAATATTATGATGGGTTATTACAAGCGCCCCGATCTTACTGCCGAAACCATAAAAGATGGTTGGCTGCATACCGGCGATGTGGGTACATTTGTTGATGGCAAATACCTGAAGATAACCGACCGCGTGAAGGAGCTCTTTAAAACCAGTGGTGGCAAATATGTGGCACCACAAGTAATAGAAAACAAAATGAAAGAGAGCCCTTACATTGAGCAAATAATGGTAATAGGCGAAAACCAAAAATTTGTATCGGCATTGATTATTGCCAACTTCCCAGCAATTAAAGAATGGGCCAAGCGCCACGATGTGGATGCTACCCGAAGCAATGAAGAGCTACTGAAAGACCCGGCTGTGCTCAAATTGTTTAAAGACGAAGTAGAAGGCTTTAATAAAAATTTCGGCCATGTGGAGCAGGTGAAGCGCTTTAAAGTAATGCCTAAAGAATGGTCGATGGAAGGCGGTGAGCTTACCCCTACCCTGAAGGTGAAGCGCAAAGTGGTCATGGAGAAGTACCAGAAAGAGGTTGACGAAATATACAACGTGGCCTAATTACCTTTGCGGCTGAACACATGGCTCGCAGCAGGTGTTATGGAAATGAAAAACAATACTAACCACCAGTAAGGGTATATGAACTTAGAGGACCACCTAATAGAGAGATACCGCCAAATCATTGCCAATAGGTATGATTATGATAAGTTAACGGCCAGAAAACCGCTACCAGAAGGTATTACTAAAGAAACGGTGGAAGAAATACGCGATTACTTTCTCAATAGCATATACCCCGAACCAGCCAAGCGCCACGAATTGGATGCGGCCTTTGCACAGTTGCAAAGCTATGTGCACCAGCCCGCCAAGGTTTGGGGCATATTGGGTAACCTCACCGGGGCCATTTTTAGATTCGGTACTATGTTGCCGGCAGCGTTAAAAACGGGTATTGTTTCAATGGAAGCTTTTTCTTCAGCCAAGAATTTTGAGCAGACGATGAAGAAGGCCGCCATTGCCTCTGAGTATACCTTGCCGCTTACCGATGAACAGTTTATGGATTGCTTGAGGAATCTTCCGCGCGAGAAGCTCGATTCGTTTGCGCTGGATGTGGGCCGCCTGTTCCGCTCTATGGCCAATACCCAATTGCTCTCTAAAACCATTGAGATTATGAAAGACGTAATCGTAAAGATGGAAAGCAAACCCAAACTGTATAGTACCGACGAGATAGCGGGCATAAATATGGGGCTAAACATTATGAAGAAAGGCCTGGCCCTATTCAGCAAATATCCTGAAAAAACCAAAGACCGAATGGTGGATTACATTGTGGAGCATGAACGACTCTTTATTGATGAAATTTACTTTAAACACAGAGATGTGTGAAGCCAATAACAATCATATTATCGTTACTCGTTTCACTTGGTCTCCTTGCTCAAAAAGAGCTGCCCTCGGTTGATTCATTCCCTGCTAACATCTATTTAGATACTGCCCACGCCCCTTTCCTATTTGGCGTAACCAGTGGCGACCCCCTTACCGATAGGGTAATCATCTGGACCCGCATCAGCCCCAATGCTGACTTAAGCCCTCTACAAGTAAGGTGGGAAATGGCTAGTGATAGCACCTTCAAAAACCTAGTAAACAGTGGTGGCACTGAAACCTCTAGCTCAAAAGATTTTACCGTAAAGGTAGATGCTGATGGATTAAAGCCAGGTACATACTATTATTATCGGTTCATTTCCCCTGATGATAACTACTCCCCCATCGGCCGTGCTAAAACCGCACCAGCTGAAGGTGCTACCCATTTCCGAATCGCTAGCATGAGCTGCAGCAGCGTTTACTCCGGTTTTTTCAACGCCTATAGAAGGATTGGTGAGCGCAACGATCTAGATGTGGTAGTACACCTGGGCGACTACATTTATGATTTTGTGGACAAAAGCGAGCAATATAGGGTGCCATCTCCTTATCCAAAAAACCCAAATGATCTTGCTACCTTCCGAGAGCGGCATAGATATTACCTGGCTGACCCAGACCTGCGCTATGCCCGCCAGCAGCAAACGTGGATCGCCATTTGGGACAACCATGATATTGAGGTACGCAAACCTGAAATTGACAAACAAGCTAAGCAAGCCTTCTTTGAGTATCTGCCCATACGCGAGGTAACATTAGAAGAGCCATACCGCATCTATCGCAAGTTTTCCTTCGGCGGGCTGTTCGATTTGTTTATGCTGGATATGGATAGCTACGTGATTACCGAAGGGCAAGACCGTACCTTTATGGGTAAGGCGCAGTTGCAATGGTTGAAGAACGAAGTAACCGCATCCACCGCTAAATGGAAGGTAATTGGCAGCCAAAAGATGATTGGCGGCTGGTATAGCAAAGGAATACCTAAGTGGCTAGGGCTGCCTGGCGACGGTACTTTTTGGGATGATAGTAGCTTTGATGGCTACCACGAAGAGCGCGATGCTTTGTTGCAATTCTTTGCTGATAGCGCCATTAATAATCTAGTAGTGCTAAGCGGCGATATGCACATGACCTTTGCCATGAACCTCTCCCCCAGCCCACATAGCCGGAAGGTGTATAAGCGCCGCACGGGCAAAGGTTCAATAGGGGTGGAGATATTAACAGGCAGTATTAGCCGCGGCAATTTTGATGAGGCTGGTGTTCCTAAACCCGCCATAGAAGTCATCCGCAAAGTGAGCATGCGCACCAACCCTCACCATGTATTTACCGATTTTATACAGCACGGCTACGGCATACTGGACATTACGCCCGACCGCATCATAGCCGAAATGTGGTACTCACCTATCCTTTACCCCACTACGCAAGAGCAATTCGGCATTGGGTTGCAAGTGCGCGACGGGGCCAATAGATGGGATTGGCAGCTTAGGGCCACTCCTACAGAGTAATTGAGCCTACTGGCTTTTTTCATTTCGTCTTCGTTTTTCTCCCGTCACTTACAATATCACCCATCCCATTTTCGTCACACCAATAAACGAATATTATCAATACGGAAACTTCAGGCGTTGTGTACATTTCTATAGTCCCTGTTTAACAGTGAATTATATAGAAACTTATCAAATGAGGCAACCGATGTTACTAACTTGCGTTTTAATAACTGATTGATTATTCTGTAGCTTTGCACTGGGACAAAATTCACCCTTATCCAAAAGGGTCTTACTAAAAAATCCGATCGTGAAACAGGTGCACTTTTTCACCCTATTCGTTTGCCTAATACCTTCAATCTTATTCGCTCAAACGGCTGTAATTAAAGGGACTATTTACGACCAAAAGACCAAGGAAACCTTGCCTGGCGTAAGTGTTATGTTGGATGACTCCACCGGTACTACTACCGATATAGATGGCAATTACAGCCTTACTGTTCCAGAAGGTACGTTTAAACTTACTTATCGCTTCCTAGGCTATAAAGACCTAGAAAAAGACGGCAGGGCTAAGGATGGCGAAACAATAACATTCGACATACGCTTGCTTGAAGGTGCAGAAGAGCTAAACTTGGTAACGGTGAGCGGCTCCAAAACCGAGCGCCGCCTACCCGAGGAAACAGTGAGCATCGAAATACTGAGAAGCGACCTAATTGACAATACCAATAGTGTAACTCTTGCCGAAGCGATTGATAAGGTAGCTGGTGTAACCATATTCGACAACCAAGTAACCATACGTGGTGGCAGTGGCTACTCATTCGGCGCGGGTAGCAGGGTACTGCTACTTATCAATGATTTACCCTTAATGAGCGTTGACCGTGGAGAAATACGCTGGAACTTTGTGCCGCTTGAAATAGTAGATCAAGTAGAGGTTACAAAATCGGCCTCATCAGCGCTGTATGGTGCCTCAGCCCTTAACGGGGTGGTAAATGTGCGGACAGGCTACGCCACCAATGAGCCCAAAACCGAGGCCCTTATTTACTATAATGCATATGCCAAACCTCGTAATAAAGATTATGCCTGGTGGACCGAGGCCGCTAACAACCCAGTGCGCTACGGTGGGCAGTTTAGTACCAAGCAGCGCATCGGCGCACACGATCTATCGATTGGTGGCAGCTACAACAAAACAATCGGATTTATCCGATCTCTAGATGTGGGCCACACACGCCTTACCCTACAGTACCGCCATAGGCCCGTTAACGCAAAAGGCCTTTCATATGGTGTATTAGCCAACTTAATGGATAGCCAAGAAGGGGACTATTTCTTTTGGAAAAACGCCGAAACCAGCGCCTACATAGCATTTGGCAGCGATGGTAATAACGACCGCGGTTCCATTAGCGCACAACGCCGACGTAGTGTAATGATTGACCCTTGGGTAAACTACTTTGATAAAGCAGGCAACAAACATACCTTGCGGTTCCGCTACTACCACGTTAACCTAAACTTTACTGGTGACAACAATATTGCCGACCAAGTACTTGGCGAGTACCAATACCAGCGAAAGTATCGCCTAGGGTTAACTACCACAGCCGGTTATCTGGTGCAACGTTTCAACCTGAATGATGATGCCTTTGGAAGCCACAATGGCTACAACATGGCTGCATATGCCCAGCTCGACCAAAAAATAGGCCGAGTGAATCTAACTGCTGGTTTCCGTTATGAATACTTCAAGCTAGATACTACTACTTCCAATGGCAGGCCAGTAGGATCGGTTGGTATTAACTATCAAGCTGGAAAAGCAACCTATTTGCGCGGTTCGTTTGGCCAAGGCTTCCGTTTCCCAAGCATTGCTGAAAGGTTTATCGACGAAACCTTGGAAGGCATCAACATCTTCTCCAACCCCGATTTAAAGCCAGAGTATGGCTTCAATAGCGAGATTGGGTTGAAACAAGGTTTTCAAATCGGTAAGTTTTTAGCCTTTGCCGATGTTTCGATGTTCTGGATGGAATATTGGGATATGACAGAGTTTACTTTCGACGTATATATACCCGATCCACTTCCAGAAGGTAGCTCACCTGGTGACTTTATTGGCTTTAAAGCGGTCAATGTAAGCCGTGCCCGTATTGCCGGTTTCGAGGTATCGCTATTTGGCGAAGGCAAAATTAACGATAACGTAACCTTACGTTGGCAAGGTGGGTACACCTACACTTATGGAGTAGATTTGGCCAAAAACCCTGAAGTAAGCAATGTGGGCACTTTCTTGGGCAAATTTTTCAAAAGTATCGGTTCTGATGACGAGGATGTACTAGCTCCATTGCTAAAGTACCGTATGCGCCATTCGGTGAAAAACGACATTGAAATTGAGTACAAGCAGTTCATTTGGGGTATCGATACCCGCTTTTATGGCAGCGTAGAAAAAGTGGACGTTATATTTGTGGCATATATACCAGGGCTAGAGCAATACAGGGCTGAGAATGACAAGGGCGCCTTCCTGCTTAACCTTCGCATGGGCTATTCACTGAATAAATATGGGAAAATTAGCTTTATAGTAAATAACGTATTGAACAGCGAAATATCTTATCGCCCGGCACGTATGGAAGCTCCTCTGAACTTTGTTGTTCAGTATAAAATTAATATTTGATATGGAGACTCTTGGCAGATTAAAATCAAGTTCGTATCTTACAGGCAGTTTGTAGTAGGTAAGCCCCGTACCTGCTACAACCAATTGGTTATTTTGCAACCCAGTCTTTATCGCCGAGACAACCTGCTATGAAACAACGTCTTGCCTTCCTGCTAATATTGGTCACCCTATGTTTAGTGGATCTTCCAATTGCCATTGCACAGTCTTATGGTGATGGACCTATCCAGCTACAAATACGCCTGCGCGATGTAAGGATTAGGTATAGTGGCAACAGTTCTTCTGATTTGAATCTAAGTGTAGGCTCGTTGGGGCTGTCTAATTTTGAAGATGATGAACTTACCATATTTATCTGGGCACAAGATAATTCAGGCGTAAGCGGTTTGGGATGGCAAGGCGGCACGTGCAGGCAGCCCAGCTTGCAAATGCTGAACGGTGGCCCTGATTTTACGCCCGATTATAACACAGTACTTTTTAACTACACCTACCCAACCAATATTGTTCCTCAATATGCATCTCTTAGATTAGATGCTTGGGAAGATGATGTACCTACGGATTTTGCTTTGATAAGCGGCGTAACCGCTTGCGGAAGCACTGGCAGCAGGTGCACCTACGAAACCAGTGTTTGCTGCCTAAATCTTTTTGGCTGTCTATTTGATGAAGAAGATGATTTGCGATGCAATGCAAACCCATTCCAACCTCAACTTGACTATCGCTTAGATTCAACCACCATGCAGCGCATATCGCCCTGTTTGTGGTTCGACCATGGCTATGTGCAAGGTAGTGGTTGCACTAATAATTTTTATCGCCCCCGGATTGAAACGTTTTTCCGCTACACCAGGGGCAACAGTTGTGCCGATGCTATCGACTTAGGTACCATGTATGCCGGTACCCAAATCACCCACTTCAACAACAATACCTGTTACAACAACAACTTCCCGAATAGCCCGGGTAATGACGTATTCTACAGCTTCACGCTTACTGGCCCACTAGGTATCAATGCCAGCCTTTGCGGCGTAAACGGCGCCCAGTTTGATAGCCAGCTCTACTTATTGAACCCGAACTGTACCGTAGAAACATCAAATAACGATGGTTGCGGCAACCAGTCAACGGTATCATATTACCTTTGTCAGCCTGGTACTTATTTCCTAGTGGTGGATGGCAATACTGCAAATGCACAAGGTACCTTTACTCTTAATTTGACCGAAGACACCAACTTCACCTTCCGCGCCCCTATTGTGAAGGGTGATGTATTGTGTTTTGGCGCTGATGATGGTTGGGCAAAAACCAACGTAAATGGAGGCTTCCCACCATATAGCTATTTATGGTCATCGGGTACTGGAGGTACTACTACCGATTCGGTTTACGGCCTAGCACCAGGCGTACACTCGGTAACAGTAACTGATTTTAAAGGTTGTACGGTAACCGAAAGTGTAACCATTACTGAACCTACCCCGCTGCAAGTAAGCCTAAGCGCTACCAATGTACAATGTAGTGGCTATACCGATGGCACGGCCACTGCCATACCTAGTGGTGGCACCCCGCCTTATACTTATCTATGGATAACCTTCCCGCTACAGGCAACTCAAACCGCAGTGGCGCTCGGCGCTGGAACCTACTCGGTAAATGTAATTGACGATAACGGTTGTGTGATTACTGATTCGGTAACCATAGGTACCAATACTCAAATTATCCTTACGCTAGATACGGTGCGCAATGTAACCTGTAATGGCGTTGCCGATGGATACATAAACCTATCGCTAGCAGGTGGTAACTTGCCATATACATATAATTGGTCTCATGGCCCAACTACTGAAGATGTTGCCAACCTAGCACCGGGGCAATACAGCGTAACCGCTTATGACCAAGACAGTTGTTTCGTAATTGGCATCTATAACATTACCGAGCCTACATTATTGGAAACTGCAATTATTGACACGCTGCAACTTAGCTGCAACGGCGGCAGCGATGGCATCATTACTACCATTACAAACGGCGGCACCCCTCCATATACATACTTGTGGAGCAATGGCCGTACTAACCCTAACTTACTAAATGTAAGTGCCGGCACTTATACCCTTACTGTAACTGATGCCCAAGGATGTACCACCATCACCACCCAAACCCTTAATGAGCCTGCACCGCTGAACATTATTTGGACGACGCAAAACCCTACATGCTTTGCCCAAACTGACGGCTTCATTGAACTGGCAGTAACTGGTGGCACCACCCCTTACACCTACGCATGGACGAATGCAGAAACAACCAAGGATATATATGGCCTAGGGGATGGAGTGTATGGTGTGCTAATTACTGATAGCAACAGCTGCTTATACTTTGATTTTGCCGTATTGTTTACCGATCCGAAAGTGGAAGTAACCGTGGCTTCAACTACCAATGCTGATTGCAATGGCAATGCCACGGGCGCTATAGCGTTAACGGTAAGCGGTGGTACAGGGGTGAACTACACTTACAACTGGTCGAA
This sequence comes from Sphingobacteriales bacterium, assembly GCA_027483645.1. Classification (GTDB taxonomy): domain Bacteria; phylum Bacteroidota; class Bacteroidia; order Chitinophagales; family CAIOSU01; genus CAIOSU01. Next base: position 214,012 of record JAIXUD010000022.1, on the reverse strand, counting down.
CCCAGCAGTAACAGGACAAAACCCAACCAACCTGCCAGCAGGCACTTACGCCGTAACGGTAACCGACCCAAATGGTTGTTCGGATTCAACTAGTGTTACGATAGCAGAACCAGGCACGTTAACCGCAACCATAACTAATACCGTAGATGTAAGTTGTAGTGGTGGTAGCGATGGTGCCATAAGTGTAGATGTAACCGGTGGTACGCAACCATATACCTACCTATGGACCAACGGAAGCAGCAATGAAGACCTTGTAAACCTACCGGCAGGTTTCTATCAACTAAGCGTTCGCGATGCTCAGAACTGTGTATCCGCGAGTGCCAATACTGCCATAATTGAGCCGCAACCTTTGGCCACGTTCCTTAGTGGTACTAACCCGGGCTGCCCAGGCCTTGCAAATGGTAGCATAGTGCTTATAGCTAGTGGTGGAACCCCTCCATACACCTACTTATGGAGCAACGGCGCAACTACACCAAACCTGAGTAACGTAGGATCTGGCACTTATACGGCTATTGTTACCGATGTGCAAGGCTGTGTAAAAACGGATACCATCACCCTATCAAATGCCAGCGAAATAATAGCGGTTGCCACCATTGTTGATCTGCCTTGCAATGGAACTGCTGATGGCAGTATTGACCTTGCAGTAACTGGAGGAACACAACCTTACACCTTTAATTGGAGCCCAGCTAATGCCAACTCAAATAACATTACAGGTCTTTCAGGTGGTTTATATGATGTTACCATTACCGATGTACAAGGTTGCTCGGCCACCTTTAGCTATGAAGTGCAAGAGGCTACCGCCCTTAGCTTAACCATCAATACTACTGATGTAACCTGCTTTGGCGATGAGGATGGCATGGCCACCACTACCCTAAACGGAGGTACGCCAAACTACATCTATAACTGGAGCGACGGGCAAAATACAGTAGTAGCCAATAGCCTAGGTGCAGGCCCAATTTCAGTAACAATTACGGATGGTAACAACTGTAGCGTAACCGCTAGCGGCAATATTAACGGCCCAGCCCAATTGACAGTAACCATTGATAGCCTGTTTAATGTAAGTTGCTATGATGGATATGATGGCCGCTTGTACCTAAATGCCACAGGCGGTACGCCAAACTACATCTACTCGGTGCAGAACAACGTTTTCCAAGGTAGCCCTTCATTTGCTGATTTGGAAGCAGGTGACTATACCGTTTTGGTATTGGATACCAATAATTGCCGCGCGATATTGCCATTTACCATTACTGAACCGGCAGATTGGGAAGTGTACTTTGACGATCCTTATGTGTTCACCTCGCGTGGCGGCTCGGTAACACTAGAACCTAAGCACACCAACACTGTTGGCATCGCATCTTACCAATGGAGCCCTGCGGATGGATTGAGCTGTACAGACTGTATAAACCCAAGCGCATCCCCTCTGGAAACTACCACTTACACTGTAAGCCTAATAGATAGCAATGGTTGCGAGAGCAGTATGCAAACCGCAGTGGTGATTAAAAACCGCTACGAAATATTCTTCCCGAATGCCTTCTCACCGAACGGCGATGGTAGAAATGATACTTGGTTGCCAATAGACTTTAGTGCTACTAGCGAAATAGACATCCAAATATTTAACCGATGGGGAGAGAAAGTTTACGAAACCAACGATATATTGAAAGGTTGGGATGGCACCTACAAAGGCCAATTATTATCACCTGATAGTTATCTGTTCAATGTTAAAGGCCTGTTCCGAGATGGAAAAGAGTTTTCTCAAACAGGTACAGTTGCACTAGTCCGCTAAGCTATCTATGCCCACCAGAAGCAAAAAGCCCCCGCTGAGCGGGGGCTTTTTGCTTCTGGTGGGTTAATTGGCCAGTAAATAATAAGAAAATTATACCCTAGAATAGCTAAAAAACACTATTTTAGACCTCGCAACGTAATAAACCTGCTAACCTGTTAATTTATGAAAAGAATCACCAAACTTTTCTTCGTATTCGTCACCATCTTCACCACGCTCTCCCTTCAGCAATTGCAAGCCCAAGTTATTAACGATGGGCCTATTCAACTTGAAGTAAGAGTGAGAGAGGTGCGGACTTTCTACGATGCATCGGACCTCAGCTTTCTTTTTGGCGATGATGAACTTACATACAAAGTATGGACCCGGGCTAATAACGACTTATTAGGGCAAGGCTGGCTAGGTGGACAATGTTTGACATCGGATTTTCAACCATCAAACACCGGTACCAACTCTACCGATTTCAACTATGTAATGCTCAACCAAATTTATCCAGGGCCAGGTGTACCTGCCAGCTTCGATTTGCGTTTGGAGGCACACGAATCCGATGTACAAGATGGACCGTGTAATAATGGCTCAAGGTGTACTTATGTGCCAAACTTTACTTGTGCTTTGGTTGTGCAAGAAGGTGATGACTTTGATTGTTTTGCCGACCCGTTTCAAACACAGATTGATTATCGCTTGGGCCCACCATGCCAAACCTATGACCATGGTTTCGTTCAAATGACTCCAGGTGCGTGTGCTAATGATGTGTACCGCCCACGTATACAGAGCTACTGGCGCTACACCAGGGGTACTAGCTGTACCGATGCTATAGCCTTAGGCAGTATAGGTGTAGGCAGTACTGTTACCCATTTCAATAGCAACCAGTGCTACGGCAATGTATGGCCTAATAGCACTGGCAATGATGTGTTCTATAACTTTACTGTTACCACCCCTATCGGTATCACTATCTCTTTGTGCAATCCTGCAGCTACTTTCGACTCTTACTTGTATCTTTTGGATGCCAACTGCAACGTCATCATTAACTCTAATGACAACTCATGTGGCAACCAGTCGCAGATAGTTACTACCATTTGCACACCTGGCACTTATACTATAGTAGTAGATGCTACTAGCCCTGGCGCACAAGGTTTATTTACATTGTTTGTTAGTGAAACGCCTTCGGCATATGTTGATTTTACCACCACCAGCACCCCAGTATCTTGCCCAGGCGGCACTGATGGTACTGCATCGGTTACCACAACCCAAGGTTTCGGTCCATTTACTTATGCTTGGGCACCAGGCACTTTGCCTACCACATCATCGTTAACAGGCTTGAGTGCTGACACCTACACGGTAACGGTTACCGACGTAAACGGTTGCGCCCGAACCAAAACCATAGTAGTAGGTACGCCACCTCCATTTGTATCCTCAACTACAAGCACCAACCCAATTTGTAATGGCAGCAGCACAGGCACCATCACTGTAACATTAAGCGGTGGCACTGCCCCTTATGAGTACTCAGCCGATACCGGTTCTACCTACCAAGCTGGAAACGTATTGAGCAACCTGCCTGCTGGCAATTACGCTATACAAATTAGGGACGACAACAACTGCGTATACATCGTTACCCCTGCAGTTACTTTAGTAGATCCTCCAGCGAGCATACAGCCGAATGTAGCCATCACCAACATTAGCTGCAATGGCCTAAGCGACGGTACCTTTACCTCTACCCCTAGCAATGGCAATGCCCCTTACCAATTCTCATTGAACGGAGCAAGTTTTGTAAACAACGGCACCTTTAGTAATCTGGCCTTGGGCCTATATACCTTAAGGGTACAGGATGCATTGGGCTGTTTAGTTGATACTTCTTTCAGCATCACACAGCCACAAACATTGGGTGCTTTGGTAAGCAACAATGGCAGTGCGCTGTGTTTCGGCACGGCTACTGGCACGCTTACCATTACTGGCTCGGGCGGTACTACCCCTTATCAGTTTAGTCTCAACGGTGGTACACCACAAGGAAGCAACACCTTCAATGGCCTACTCGCAGGCAACTACACCATTGATGTAACAGATGCGCGCGGTTGTACGGTACAAATATTTGCAACCATTACCCAACCATTCTTGCTTGATGCAGGTCAATTGTTCAGGGTGGATGTAAGTTGCAATGGCTTGAGTGATGGTATTGCTGTGGTATCAGCATCGGGCGGTACACCACCTTACGATTTCTCTGATGATGGCATAACCTATGTAAACAATGCAGCATTCAGTAACCTGCCAGGCGGTACTTACCGTTTCTATGTTAGGGATTTCAACGGCTGTATTGATAGCACATTGATTACGGTTATCGACCCAGCGGTCATTTCGGCAACAGCCACCATTACCCCAGCTACTTGCCAAGGTATTACTGATGGCCAAATAGTTATTAACGCAACAGGTGGAACACCGCCATATCGTTACGCTACTGCTGGAGGCTTGTTCTCTACCGATAGCACTTTTAGCAATTTGGCAACTGGCACTTACAACTTCAGCGTACGCGACGTGAACTTATGTGAAGAGAACTTCACCTTTGCAGTAGGCGTTGTGAGTAGCATTGGCATAACCGTAACCAGTACAGATGTTTTATGCTTTGGCGATAGCTCGGGCACTATTAACGCCACTGGCAACACGGGTAATCCACCTTTCCAATACTCGCTTAATGGCGGTACTTTGGGCAATAACGGCAACTTTACAAACCTAGCCGCGGGTTCATATACCGTAAGGGTACAGGATACTAACGGCTGCCAAAAGGATACCATCATCACCATAACATCACCTACCGATTTGGTAGCTACTGTTGTGAATATTACCGATGCTGCTTGTTTCAACGTAAGCAATGGTGCTATTGATATTAACGTGACTGGCGGTACCGGAGCTTATACCTACAACTGGTCTGGTGGCTTGCCTGCAGTTCAAGACCCGCAAAACGTAGCTGGCGGCAACTACACTGTAACCGTAACAGACGGTAATGGTTGTGATGAAGTACTAGCAGTAGTTGTAGGTCAAACCCCACCAATCTTCTTAAATGTAGCTAGTATCGACAATGTGAGCTGCAATGGCGCTAACGATGGCGAAGTAGATATAACCATAAATGGAGGTACCGCACCTTATACCTTCCTTTGGACCAACGGCGCCACTACCGAAGACATTAACGAGTTGCCGGGAGGTAACTACACGGTAACGGTGACCGATGCAAACGGATGCTCTGAAACCATTACTGCAACGGTGAGTGAATCGGCAGCGTTGGTAGTGAACGCTACTATTACCGGTACAGTAACCTGCGCAGGTGGCAGCAATGGAACACTTACCGTGAATGTAAACGGTGGCTCAGCTCCATATAGCTACTCATTGAACGGCGCTGCTTACCAAGTAGACAGTGTGTTTAACAACCTTGTGCCTGGTGCTTACGTAATATCGGTGCGCGATGCTGAAGGTTGCATAACATCTACAGGGGCAGTGAGCATAAATGATGGCAGCATTTTTACGCTGGAGTACGACGACCTAAACATTACGCTTAGCGAGGAAGATACCCTATTTGCACAACTTGACCCTAGCGATACACCGCTATCGTCTATTTCATGGACACCACAAGCAGGCTTGAGCTGCACGGATTGCCTTGAGCCGGTTGCCAGCCCAGGTGAAACTACACTATATACAGTAACAGCCACCGACACTAATGGATGTAGTGTAACCACAACTGTGACTGTATTTGTAAACGACGACTTCCGCCTAGCGATACCAAACATCTTTAGCCCGAACGGAGACAACAACAACGATCAATTCCAATTCTATTCTTTCGGTGCGGTGGTTACCGAGGTAAGGGTATTCAACCGTTGGGGTGCACAAGTATATTACAACGCTAACCAAGAATCGGAAGCCGCTGGATGGGACGGCACGCACAATGGTGATGAAGCCCAAGAAGGAACCTATGTATACGTAATTGATGTGGTGTATGCGAATGGCGAAAAGCGCCAAGCAACTGGTAGCATCACCTTGATACGCTAATCACAAAAATAATTTCAAATGAAAGCCCCTCGCAGTTGCGAGGGGCTTTTTTGTTTATTCAACATTTTCACGGATTTCACCTTTCAATTTTTAAAAGGAAATGATGTATCTTCACAAACTGTATAAAGTAAGTACAAACTCGCTTTGCTATGAAACAAACCTTACGTATTACGCTATTATTGATAAGCGCATTGATTGTTAACAGTTTAACTAATGCCCAAACATACAGCGACGGCCCAATACAATTGAGGGTAAAAGTAGGCGAAGTGCGGGTTGCTTACTCAGGCAACAACTCATCCGACTTTGCTATTGCTTGCGGAAGCTTTTGTAATCAGTTGGCCCCGAACCTACAAGATGATGAGCTCACTTTTTACTTTTGGGCACAGGATAATGCCAATGTAAGCACCCTGCCTTGGCAAGGCGGCTTCTGCCTTACCGACGAATTGGCCATGAGCAGCGGTGGTCCCGACATTACAGGCGATTTTGATACTACCTTATTCTTTACTACCTACACCGGAGCTACCGTTCCTCAATTTGTTAATATTCGCCAGCGCTCATGGGAAGATGATGTACCTGAGGATTTTTCCATCATTTCAGGTCTTACTGCTTGCGGACGAACCTCATCAGGTACCCGTTGTACTTATGAATCAAGTGTATGTTGTTTAAACCTTTTCGGTTGTGTGTTTGATGAAGGTGACGATTACCTGTGCGATGCCAACCCATATGCCACCAACATCAACTACCGTCAAGGTCCACCTTGCCAAACTACTTCTCGCGGCTTTATAGCAGGTAGCGGATGTTCTAATAACTTCTATCGCCCAGAGATTAAAACTTTCTGGCGCTACACTCGTGGTACTGCTTGCTCCCCAACCGCAGCTATAGATTTAGGTACCATCAGCCCTGGTACTAGCATTAGCCACTTTAATAGTAACGAGTGCTACGGCAACGTGTTTGCGGGTGCACCGGGTAATGATGTATACTACACCTTCCAGATTAATAACCCACTTGGTGTAACTGTTCGGGTAACGGCTGATTGCCCAGGCGGCACTGGTACTTTCAATGTGCAATTGAACCTTTTGCAAAACAACTGTACCGTGGATAGTACCCGCAACGGCACCTGTACCAACCCAGCCATTATCTCAAAAGCCCTTTGCGCCACTGGCCGCTACTATGTAGTGGTTGACGGTGCTACCTTGGCTGACTTGGGCACTTTTACTCTTACGGTGGAGGATAACCCTAGCTTCTCACTTGGTGCAACTGTAGTAACAGAGCAAGTATCATGTTTTGGTGGTAGCGATGGTACCATACAAGTAAATGCTACAGGCGGTGTGCCACCATACACTTACCAATGGAGTGGTGGCCTAGCCCCGGTTGACTCAACTGGTGGCTTGCCGATTGGTACTTTTAGCGTAACTGTAAGTGATAGCGAAGGTTGCCAAACAACCGCCACTGGCACCATTACCCAGCCAGTATCAATTGGTGCTACTACTACCGCTACCAACGTATCATGCGGAAACGCTAGCGATGGTTCGGCTACAGCTATCCCATCTGGCGGTCAAGCTCCTTATTTCTACAATTGGAACTCCAACCCGACGCAAGGTGCACAAACCGCACAAAACCTGCCAGCAGGTACCTATACTGTAACAGTAACCGATTTTAACGGTTGTACTGTAACTGCAACTGCTACTGTTGCACAAACTACCACGGTGGTAATCACCCCAGTTTCAACTACCAACATTACCTGCTTTGGTGCCAACAACGGCGCTATAAGCATGGATGTAACGGGCGGTGATGCTCCATATAGCTATGCTTGGACCAGTAATCCACCTGCTACCTTGCCAACTACTGAAGACTTAACAGGCTTAGCGCCGGGCACTTACAATGTAGTGGTAACAGATAATGTAGGCTGTACTCAAAGCGCCAGCTTTGTGGTTACAGAACCTTCTATACTCAGCTCATCTACCAACGTTCGCAATGCAAGCTGCCAATCATCGGATGATGGTGCTGTGGGATTGAGCGTAATAGGTGGCACCTCGCCATATACTTACTTATGGTCTGATGCTTCAACATCTGAAGAGTTGTTTGGCGCTTTGCCTGGCACTTACCAAGTAACCATTACTGATGCCAACGGTTGTACCGTTATTGATTCAGATACAGTAAGCGGCCCCGCAGATTCTATCGTATCGAGCATTGTAAAAACCGATGCCAACTGTGCCGATAGCATTACCGGTACGGCCACCCTTACTGTAAGTGGCGGCACTGCACCATACACCTATTTCTGGTCGAACTTTGCGGCTACCCAAAACGTAACAGGCCTTATTGCTGGCACCTATAGTGTGGTGATAACTGATGGCCAAGGCTGCGTACGAATTGATACCGTAACCATTGCTGAACTAGCACCAGGTGGCTCATGCGGTAATGGAACAGTTAACGATACCAGTGCTTATGTAGCTATACCAAATGCCTTTAGCCCTAATAATGATCAAGTAAACGATATATTCCAATTCTGGCTGAACAAAACCACTAGTGTAGAAGTATTTATCTTCAACCGCTTTGGCTCACAAGTTTATTATAATGCAAACCAAGCAGATAGCGATGGTTGGAACGGTGAACACAATGGTGACCCAGCAATAGAAGGCACTTACGTGTACATGGTAAACATAGTTTACGAAGATGGTGCTAAAGAACAAAAAACGGGTTCAATTACTTTGATTCGATAGTATCAAGACTAGAAAGAATATTTTTGCAATACCAAAAAAGCCAGACACATCACCGTGTCTGGCTTTTTTGCATGAAATATCTGGGTACTTGATACTTGATACTCACTACTTGATACTACAAAAAAGGGAGGCCGACTTCCTTCAGAAAATCGGCCTCCACAGGGGAATTGGGATTGGGTATTTTTATCCTTGATTAGGACAGTTATTTGATCCTACCACCGGCAAGATCGCAGTCGCCACGGTATTTTTCACAATCGCTTTTTTTACCACAACAATCAGTGGTAATGTTGAAAGCACCTTCGCACTCATAACATTTTTCGCAAGAGGCAAAAGTTAAGGCTACAGCCGCTACACAAGTAATAATCAAAGTCTTCATAGTTTCGGTTTTGAGGTTGAATAATTTATATGGTTCGGTTCTAATTATCGAATTCAATCAATGGTTCCGCCTGTTAAAGTGCAATCGTCACGAAATAGCTCGCATTCCTCCTTATCGCCACAGCAATCGGTTTCAGTGCCTAATTGGCTTTTGCAGGTATAGCACTTACTACAAGACCCTAACCCAAAAATGGTAGCCGTAACAAGTATTAAGATGAATGCCTTCATGGTTGTTGATTTCCACCCTTTCTAGCGAACACCCTGCCAAGATCAGCATAAACTTGTTGCTTGCTCGGAAACCGTTTGATACCAACAGCTAAGCATATACTGATAACCAAAATACTATCAACTACTTTCGTGGTAATGTTTGCTCAAACACCAACAAGTTGGGGAAAAACGGGTTGTATAATCGAAACGAGAATATTTGGCATACCTTTTGTAAATTTGGAAATCGAATCAACCTCCCACCGCCATGAACATAAAGCACGTATTACTTGGAGCAATTTCAATGCTAGGCATCGCCTTTACTTCTTGCGAAGTAGAGAACAAGCGCCCGAAGGATGTGGACTATCAGCTTTTAGCTACCGATGCCAACGTATCCGAGTCAATAAATAGCGATACCTATCGCATTGTTGACCAAGAGTCTCGCTCAGGCAACTACAGTGAAGATATTGGCAAGACCTCGTTGGGTGTTGTACAGTGGGTATCATCCGTAGATACTTGCGCCATAGTTACCCTCAACACCAATGGCGGCAACTTCCCCATGACCTTAACTATCGATTTTGGTAGCGGGTGCACTGATAGCTACGGTGTACAGCGCAAAGGCAAGGTAATTGGCGTGTTTACTGGTTTCTATACAAGTGCAGGTACTACTGTTACCGTTACATTTGATAACTACTTTGTAAATAACCATGAAGTAGGCGGCACTAAACTAATTACCAACCAGGGCCGCAATGCACAGCAAAAACTAGCCTACAGTGTCGTGGATAACAATGGCACCATAACCAAACCAGATGGCGGCATTATTACTTGGGAATCGACACGTACCCATGTGTGGGCGGAAGGCGAAAGCACCCCACTAGCTATTTGCGATGATGTGTACGACATAACCGGCACTGCTAGCGGAGAAATTAGCGATGGTACCCCATATGGCATACGTACCGAAACCCCGGTAAGGAAAAACGTATGCTGCCCTTACCTTACTGAAGGCATAGTAACTTACACAGTTGATGGTACCGATATTGCAACGATAGACTATGGCGGTGGCAACTGCGATGCTTTGGGCAACCTTACCTTTAATGGCCAAACGATTGTGGTAGTAATACAATAATCACTTCAGTATACCTCAATAGAAACGGCTACCTATTTGGGTGGCCGTTTTTTTGCCAGCTTAATATCTTTGTTTAACTTATACCGTCATAGGTTAACTTCCGTTCCGATTTGAGAAAAACATTGATTGCGCTGCTCGGCATAACATTCTTGTTTCTACTGGTGTGGACAGTAAGCGCTATGCCCGCATACCGAGATGATACGATGCCACCAGAAGTAGATTTGGTGGCCCTTTCAGGTAACCTGCTGTATGCTGTAAAAACAGAGGCCACTACCGATAGTATTGAAGCGGTACTGGCGGGCATGACCAAGCAAGGATTGATAAACGCACTGACCAACGATAACGCGCGCAAGGCTTTTTGGATAAACATTTACAATGCTTACTACCAACTGCTAGCCACCCGCGAAAAGAAAACCACACCCGACATATTTACAGATAAAGCCATAACCATAGGCAGCATGCAGCTAAGCCTTGACGATGTGGAGCACGGAATACTGAGAAAATACCGATGGAAACTCAGTATGGGTTATCTGCCCAGCTTTTGGCCTGCACCGCACATAAAGAAACTGGCTGTAACCACTATTGACTACCGAATACATTTTGCCCTGAACTGTGGGGCGAAGAGCTGCCCGCCTATTGCCTTTTACGACTACGACAACCTAGAGGAACAACTAGAAACGGCCGCCATATCTTTCATAACCCAGGATGCGGAGGTAGACGACGCCAAAAAAATAGTGCGCGTAACCAAGATTATGCAGTGGTTTAAAGGAGATTTCGGAGGTGAGCGCGGCATAAAGAACATCCTCAAAAAATACCTGCAAAAGGATTTCACCGACTATAAGATAGCATACAAAGAATACGATTGGAGCCAAGATTTGCGGAACTATAAATAGAAAACGGCCCACAGACAACCGACCGCAAAAAAGTAGACAGATCAATCTCAGTCCAACCCAAAACAGTAAAGGCCCCTAAAAGGAGCCTGTAGTACTGTCTCAAAACCAACCTCTATCTTTAGTTACTTGTTGACTGGTTATTGGTTAACTAGTAACATTATGTTCTTTTTTGTTTTTGTATTAACAAATCAATCAATAACTAGTAAACCAATAAACCAACCTTAAAGGGGGCCGCCGGTATGGTGGAGCCATCACACGGCAGCCCTATCTCCTTCAAGTCTCAAAAACCAACCTCTATCTTTAGTTACTAGTTAATTGGTTATTGGTTAACTAGTAACGTTATGTTTTTTTGTTTTTGTGTCAACCAATCAACCAATAACTAGTCAACCAATTAACCATCTTAAAGGTGGGGCTGCAATGCAATGGGTCTACATCGGCAGCCCCTGTTCCTTCAAGTCTCAAAACCAACCTCAATCTTTAGTTACTAGTTAATGGGTTATTAGTTAACTAGTACTGCTATATTTTCATGGTCCTTTTTTTAATCAACCAATTAACCAATAACTAGTTAACCAATCAACTATCTCGAAAGTGGGCTGCTGCAGCAAGCTTTCGCCCCGTCGGCAGCAGCCATATCTTTCAAGTCTCAAAAACCAACCTCAATCTTTGGTTACTAGTTAATTGGTTACTGGTTAACTAGTACCCTTATGTTTTTAAAATTTACCTTGTTCTTTTGTTGTGCTGTTTGCTTTTGGTTTAACTGTTATTTACCAATCAACCAATAACCAATCAACTAATAACTATCTTAAAAGAGGGCCGCTACCGCAGTTTTTTTAGCCTGCCAAGTAGCAGCCCATTACTTTCAAGTCTCAAAACCAACCTCAATCTTTGGTACTAGTTAATTGGTTATTGGTTAACTAGTACCCTTATGTTTTTATAATTTACCTTATTCTTTTGTTGTGCTGTTTGCTTCTGGTTTAACTGTTATTTACCAATAACCAATCAACTAATAACAATCCTAAAAGCAGGGGTTGCCGCCATCGTGGCACAAAGGCTATGCAACCCCCGTTTTGCTTCTAGGTCTCAAAACCAACCATGATTCTCCAGGGTTATTGGTTACTGGTTATTAGTTATTGGGACAAAATACTTTTACCTATCAACCAATAACTAATCAACTAATAACCAATCCACCAAATTATATTTTACTCAAGAGGCCGCTGCGCTGTGTAAGCTTTTGCAACTTTCGTATACCTTGCACCTTTAGTTGGCGCACACGCTCCTTGCCCAAGCCCATAGTATCGGCTATTTCTTCAAACTTAAGTGGCATCCGGCCATCAAGGCCAAAGTGCAACCGTATTACTTCCGCTTCCCGCACATTCAACCTATCCAAGCAGCGGGTAAGCTCTTGCGAAACCGAATCTTTCATCAACTCCTCATCGGGTGCTTCGGCCTCGTTTTTAATGCGCTCTAGCAAGGTTACATCGTCCTCATTGCTGCCAATTGGCCTATCAATAGACAGCGGCGATTGCGATTGCATCAATACCTTATTCACTTCTGCTGGCGTAAGGTCAAGCTCCAATGCTAATTCTTCGGCAGATGGCTCACGGCCAAACGTTTGCTCCAGGCGGCTGAAGGTGCTATGCAATTTCTGCATCTGCGCCAACTGGTTGCTCGGCATTCTTATAATCCGGGCATTCTCGTTTAGCGACTTCAGTATGCACTGGCGAATCCAGAACACTGCATAGCTAATAAACTTGTATCCTTTACTCTCATCAAAGCGGCGCGCAGCTTTCATCAAGCCAATGTTACCTTCGCTTATCAGGTCTTCCAAGTTCATACCGAACCCTTCATACTGCTTAGCAACCGATATTACAAAGCGCAGGTTGGCCCGTACCAAACTATCCAGGGCTTGCATATCCCCCATGCGGATGCGTTTGGCCAACATGGTTTCCTCTTCGGCGGTAATGGCCGACTCTTTGCTTACTTCTTTAAAATATTTTTCGAGCGCTAACGAATCACGTGTGGTGAATCGTTGGTTGATTTTCAACTGCCTCATAAATCTTACTCCTCAATTTTTAAAACCCTAATCAATGTGTGTAATGGTACAGCAATGGCTTGGCTTCCGCGTGGGCATGCGGAGGGTATTGCCGGGCAATTGGCTGTGGTAATAGCTTTTCTAAAAAAGGTTGGGGTTTTAAGTGCGCTAGGCGCGGGGCAACCAAGCAAAGCGGTCCGGGTGGGCCTTTGGGTTAAGCTTGGCTATTTCGTATACTTTTGTTTCCAAGAAAGCATGCATCTGCTTGCGAGAAGGCTCCAGTTCGCCCATTTGCTCCCAAGAGTTGAAACTTTCGGGTATCACCCACAGGTCGGTAAGGCTTACCTCACGTACTTCGCTAATGCGCAGGTGTTCTTGCAATGCTTTGGAAACTGTTTGGCGAATCCACCAGATAGCATAGGTGCGAAAACTTACGCCTTTGCTCTCATCGTACCGATTGGCAGCCTTAATAAGGCCAATGTTGCCGGTATAACAAAGTTCTTGGAAAGAAAGACCTTGATTTTGATACTTGCGGGCCACCGTTTTTACTAAACTAAGGTGGGCATTTACCAAGGTATTAAGTGCGTTCAGGTCGCCGTTTCGGGCAGCCTCAGCAAGGCCGAGGGTATCCTGTTCGCTCACGGCATGTTTGGCCGTATATTCTGTTAGGTAAGCACGTACTGTCTTCGACCGGCGCTCACGCAAGCCATTTTCTTTTTTCTCGATCCTCATCCTCACTATGTTAATAGATTAACACTCCATATCATCTCACACTCATCTTCTACGGCTATGCGTAGGCAAAGGTTACGGGGTTGCGCGAAATATTTGTTGAATATGGTTACAGGGCTGATAGGTTGATTGATTAATTCGTTGATTGGCAATGGATTGCAAAATGCAATTAATAGCACATTGGCAAGGTATATCGCCATTTGAAGGATAGCTAGATGCCCATATACACCCTACTTTCAGGAGTTAAGCGCGGCGCAAGTAACCTACTCACTTTATCTATTTCTAGATATTCGCAATAGTAGAAAGTGTTATTAAATTGTAAAATAATACCCTTGAGCTAAACAAAATGAGGTGCGCGCGGTTGTTCTATCATTAATCAAATCCAAAACCCGATAATTATGTTGAAGTCAATTGTAATGCTCTTTATGGTAGGTGTAATCTCTACCGCATTTGTTACCCCTGTAAACCAAGGTGGCGATATAGTAGATATTGCTGCAGGTTCTAAAGACCATACTACCCTAGTAGCCGCTGTAAAAGCTGCTGGCTTAGTAGAAACTTTGAAAAGCGCTGGCCCTTTTACCGTATTTGCCCCAACAAATGCCGCTTTTGAGAAATTGCCAAAAGGCACTGTGGAAACGTTGTTGAAGCCTGAGAACAAAGCCAAACTTACTTCAATACTTACCTACCACGTAATTGCTGGTAAATTTAAAGCTGCCGATGTATTGGCCGGTATTGAAAAAGGCAAAGGCAAATTGGTAGTAGAAACAGTACAAGGCGAGAAGCTAACCGCAACCTTGGACAAAGGTAAGGTGAAACTGACCGACGCCACCGGTGCAAGCGCCTATGTAACTACCACCGATTTGGAAGGTAGCAACGGTGTAATACACGTAATTGATGGCGTGATTATGCCTAAGAAATAAACTTTTGCTTTGATTGGAATGCCAAGAGGCTGTCTCATACTGTGGGATGGCCTCTTTTCATTTCTTGAACACCGTAGCTACCACCTTTATACCAAACCATCAATCGCCTTAGCCAGCTTACGGTCTTTGTCGGTAACAGTGTTGCCGTCATCGTGGGTAGTAAGGTAGATGTCCACTTGGTTGTAGGTATTACTCCAGTTGGGGTGATGGTTTTGCTTTTCGGCAAGTAGGGCTACCCGAGTCATAAAGGCAAATGCTTGGGAAAAATCGTTGAATTTAAAGGCGCGGTGCAGTTTATTATCGGTTTCGGTCCACATAGTCTGTTTTGGATTTAAGTTTGGTAAAGATAAGGTTTGAAAACTACCGCCATTGGACAACACATCAAGGATATTTTTTCCGCTTTGTATAATTATTACTACCTTCCATTTTCAAACTAACTAAACCTAAAAAAATGGAAGGGCAACAACACGAAAATGACCAACTGCAAACCACAGCCGCAGAACCAACACCGCTAGAGGCTGCAATACCTGATAACTCACCCGCTGCGGCTTTCAACATTGACCCACTGTACCAGGAAAAGGTGCAGCGCTATATGGATGGCCTACATAAAGAAGAAAATTTGCTACTGGGCTTGTTGCTAGGCCTTGCAGCCGCTATTGTTGGTGGTGTGCTTTGGGCTGTGATAGCTGTAAGTACCGGTTATACCATTGGCTATGTGGCACTTGCCGTGGGCTTTATGGTAGGTTTTGCGGTACGTTTTGGTGGCAAAGGCATGTCGCAAATATTCGGCATCGGTGGTGCAATTTTAGCACTGCTGGGTTGTGTATTAGGCAATTTCTTTAGTGTTATTGGTTTTATCGCCAGCGAAGGAAATGTCGGTGTGTTTGAGGTATTGGGCTTTATAGATGTATCGGCAGCTTTTGCATTGTTGCAGGAAACCGCACAACCGATGGACCTACTGTTTTATGGTATTGCCATTTATCAAGGGTACCGCTTCTCTTTCCGCAATTTAACCGATGAAGAGCTTGCTGCGGCAGGCAATGCATAATTACGGTGCCACTAGTTATGCTGTACTTAAAAAAAGGACTACCAGAATGTGAAGCCCATTAGGTATCTTTAGTAAACATTAACCCGAAGTGGAATGTTGTTGAAATGTACTAATTTTGACGGCTTTAGCGTTGTTCAGTAGCGAATTATAATAGCAGATGGCATTAAGGATACATAAAGAAGGATATAAGATAATACTGGTTACGTTCTTGGTATTGGTGGCTTTCAACCTAGCCTTCCACTACTCGGAGTTGTTGCCTTACAACGGTATGTACTTGCTTATCGGCATTTCTGCCTCGTTTTTTCTGTTTGTGGCATACTTCTTTCGCAAGCCGCGCCGCGCCATGATGACTGATGCACAGTGCATTGTAGCCCCTTGCGATGGTAAGATAGTAACCATAGAAGAAACGCACGAGGTAGAATATTTTAACGAGAAACGCCTATTGGTATCCATATTTATGTCGCCTAGCAATGTGCACATCAACTGGAACCCGATTAGCGGCATTGTGAAATACGTAAAGTATCACCCTGGTAAATATTTAGTGGCCTATAACCCAAAATCATCCACCCACAACGAGCGCAACACGTTGGTAATAGAAGATGATGGCGTGGAAGTACTGGTGCGCCAAGTGGCAGGAGTGCTAGCCCGCCGCATAGTACATTACGTAGAGGAAGGCCAGCAGGTAATACAAGGTGCTGAGTTTGGCTTTATCAAATTCGGCTCGCGTATTGATTTGTACCTGCCCCTTGATGCTAAAGTAGAAGTAAACCTAAAGCAAAAAGTACGCGGTGGCAAAACGGTAATAGCCCGTATGCCAAACGATTAAAAAAGTGTACCTTTAATAATAGAGATTTTAAAAGACTAGAAACATGAAAAAATTATTTGTAGTTGGAGCTTTGATGTTCGGTAGTGTAGTTATGGTGCAAGCCCAAACCACCCCACAAAAGGATGCCCCTAAAAAAGACGGTACTAGGATAAAAGAAGCACCTTTAACCCCTAATCCAACCACCACCACAGTACTTTCTAGAACTGCCAATACACCAACCACTGCACCTTCTACTACCCAAGAAAATAACGTGGGTACCAATAGGGCGGTAGCACCCGGCACCAAGGTTGTAATTAATGGTACTGCCCCAGTGCAGACCACTAAGCCTGTGGTAAAAGTAGATACCAAACCAAACAACTAAGCTTATTTGCTTGATATACTTAATAGGCTATCCCTTCATTTGGGGTAGCCTATTATATTTATAGCTGCTATGGGCCACACCAAACATTCTAGCCTGTTTAGTTTACAGCGCCTTTCGGGTTGGCTGGTGGTTTTGGTTTTGGCAATACTGCCCTTGGTTAGCAGCGCGCAAACTAAGTTACCAAGGCTAACTAGGTATTTTAAATCATCCACAGACCCATACAAAGGCCGTTTAATACCGGTACCGCTTCTTTCGTACAGTCCAGAAACCAGTTGGGGGTTTGGGCTGAGTGCACAATACCTGTTTAGAACCCCAAGCACTGATAGCACCGGCAACCTATCCAGCGTGGGGCTAACGCTTATATATACCCTAAGGAAACAGTTTATCATAAACCCGCAATGGGACATCTTTTGGCGAAAACAAGAGTTCAGGCTAACGGGTGCGGCACTCTGGCAGCGATACCCTGATTCGTATTTCGGGCTGGGTAACGAAACTCCCAAAACCGGCGAGCGATACTCATCCAATTACATCCTGGTTCGTAATCGAATTACCAAGCAACTCATCAAAGGCTTCCAGATAGGGCTGCAGTACCGTTTTGAACATCTTTACAACCTTGAGACTGAGGAGGGCGGATACTTTGACCAACAAGAACCACCAGGCACACCCGGTTTCACCGCATCGGGGTTGGGCCTTGCCATGATTTACGATAGCCGCGACCACAACCTGTTCCCGTTTACGGGTTGGTACATGATATTCAGCCACCACCAATACTCACGCTACTTTGGTGGGAATACCGATATAGGTAGCTTACGGCTCGACCTGCGCAAATACTGGAACCCAGGCAAAGGCGGCCATGTGATTGCCGTGCAAGGCGTAGCACAGGTACATAGTAACCCACCGCCCTTCAAAATGATGTCCACCTTTGGCGGACCTGAATTAATGAGGGGGTACTTTTACGGCAGGTACCGAGATCAACACATGTATGCCCTACAGGCAGAATACCGTTTCCCGCTCTTTTGGCGATTTATGGGTGCAGCATTTGCAGGGGTAGGTAATACGTCTGGGCCCTATAGCTCAGGTAGTTTCAATAACCTTAAGTTTGCCGGTGGCGGTGGCTTGCGCTTTACGCTCGATGCCCGTGAGCGCATCAATATCCGCTTTGATGCAGGTTTCGGCTTGGATGGCTCCAGAGGGTTTTATTTGGCTATTGGGGAAGCATTTTGAATTGGTGGATTGGTTATTGGTTATTGGTATACATTACAAAGAAGCAGCAAATCGGCACATTGGCACATTAGAAATTACCTCACCCTGCCATGCTTCTTATTTTGCATTACTTTATCCAGCGTCCAAGCTTCGCGTTCGCTTAAAGGCAGTTGATTTTCTGAGCATCTATCGGTAGTGCACACGGCACAAGCACCCGGTACGCATGGGTCAGGATGAAGAAAGAATTCTGTTTCTTCACCGAAGCGCTCACTGATGATGTCGTCAATGGCTTCCATCTCATCATGCACCTGCTGAAAGGTAAGGTACGATGGCAGGGTTACGTGCGCATCCACATGCAGGTTGCTGCCATATTTAATGATGCGCAGGTTATGGATATCAATCCAATTGGGGCGGCGGTTTTTGTTGAGGATAGCCACTACTTGCTCTATCAATTCAACATCGGCCTCATCCATGATGCCCGCTACAGAGCCACGAATTAACTTTACCCCAGCATAGATAATGTAAGCGCCAAAAAATAAAGCCACAACCGAGTCAATCCACGGATTGCCAGGGATGAGCAACATCAAACCTAACCCGATAACAATACCTAAGCTCGACCAGCCATCAGACATTAAGTGTTTGCCATCGGCCTGCAACGTCATTGATCGGTATTTTTTGCCTTTACTTACCAAAAATAAGCCCAAGCAAAAATTGATGGCACCGGCACCAGCCGTAAGCGCCAAGCCCCAATTGAGTTGCTCAATTGATTGTGGATGGATGAGGTTGTAAATAGACTTGACAAAAATGATGAGCCCAGCAATGGCTATCAAGCTACCCTCCACACCGGCTGAGATAAACTCTACCTTGCCATGCCCATATGGGTGGTTTTCATCCTTGGGGTGGGCAGCCAGCCACAAGCTATACAACGCAAAGCCGCCTGCTACCACATTCACTATCGACTCTAGCGCATCGGTAAGGATGGCATTGGAACTGGTAATGTAGAACGCCCAAAACTTAACCGCCATCAGCACCACGCCAACTAGCACCGCCATTAATTGTATTCGCACTTTTATGTTTTGGAACATGCAGTGAAAATACGGGTTTTTGACGTACCAGCGGTGCAAACAGAATTGAACGTAACGGTAACAAACTACCTTGCCGTGGGGAGAAATACAATGGGTAAATGAAAATAATAGAGGAACTGTATTCGATACTCAATTAACCCCAATCAGAAGTTCCCTCCATAGGAAGTCGCTGTGATTGCTCCACTTTCTTTTGGAGAATCATGCGGGCACGGGCCAGTTGAGATTTGGAAGTGCCTTCGTTGATATTGAGCAACTTGGCGATTTCTTTGTGGCTGTAACCTTCAACCACATATAGGTTGAATACGGTGCGGTAGCCAGGGGAAAGGCTCTGAACCATGTTAAGCAAATCTTGGTAATCCAGCTCATCAAAGGCACTCTCGTCAAGGATGTCCATTGGCTTATCCTCATCATCCACAATGGAGTAGAGGCTAACTGCTTTACGCAGGTGCTCAATAGCAGTATTTACGAATATGCGGCGCATCCAGCCCTCGAAAGAACCTTCACGGCGGAAGTTGGAGATGTAGCGGAAAACTTTGATAAAACCCTCTTGCAAAATATCCTCAGCGCTGTGGTAATCTTTGGCGTAACGCAGGCAGATGGCGAACATCTTCGGCGAATACCTACTGTACAGCGTTTGTTGCGCTGTACGGTCACCAACGATACAACCGTTGATGATTTGGTCTTCCGAATATGAGCCGATGAACCCGAATTTCATAAGAGAGGGGAATATGATTTAATATTACAAAGAAACTTTCGCAGTTACAATAGTTTTTGAAACTTTTTACTAAAAATTTTTCAAAAACGTAACTAACTGTTTTACAGCCTTCCCGCGATGGCTAATTGGGGCCTTTTCTTCGAGGCTCATTTCGGCATAAGTACGCTCATAACCAATGGGTTGAAACACCGGATCGTACCCAAAACCGTGCGCCCCTCTCCTACCCTCCAAAACATGCCCTTCTGCCACCCCTTCAAAGCGATATTCTTTAGCATCAATAATGAGGGAAATGACAGTACGGAAACGCGCTTTTCGGTTAGTTATGCCTTCGAGATTTTTCAACAGCAGTTCCATGTTATCGTCCGCCCCTTTATCGGGTCCGGCATAGCGCGCTGAGTAAACACCCGGCTCACCATTTAGTGCTTCCACCTCTAAGCCCGTATCCTCGCTAAAGCAGTTTTGTCCGTACTTTTCAAAGATAAACTGTGCTTTCTCCAGCGCATTAGCCTCCAGCGTATCATGGGTTTCGCTCAACTCATCAAAATGGTTGAGGTCGTGGAGGCTTTTTATTTGGACATCATCACCCACCAAGACTTGTACTTCCTTTACTTTGTTGGCGTTACCAGTAGCGAAAATGAGGGTTCCTTGGTACATGGGGAGAGAGGTTTGGTACAAAAATATCACCCTCAACTCTTTCAATCGGTATACGTTTCGCACAATTGTTAACAACTCTCACTTACTAATTCAAAGTTAATTTTTCCTATTACCCTACCAAATCCATAGACTTTTAGTAATTTCGTTGACATCATCCAATATATGAGCCATAACACCATTGCCATAATAGGAAGCGGCCTTAGCGGTACGCTTACAGCCATTAACCTTTTAAGGCAGGAAGTGCCCGTGCACATTACCCTTTATGAGCAGGAAGCGCAACAATTAAACCGCGGTGCGGCCTATACCAAAAACAACATTTACCAACCGCTGAACGTGCCGATTGACCGCATGAGTTTATTCAGCAACCAGCCCGACCACTTTTACCACTGGCTTCGGGAAGACGAGCAACGCATCAAGGTTTGCATATATGGTATTGAAAGAGACAACTACGTACCCCGGAAAGTTTTTGGCGATTATCTAAAAGACACTTTTAATAATATAGTAGCCGAAACGGGGGACCTTCACCATATAGCAATAGCAAAGAACAAAGTAACTGCCATAATACCTGCAGGCGATGGCTATGATGTAGAATCGGCCGAGGGTAACAATCATTACCACCAAGTTATACTAGCATCGGGTAATGTGCCACCACAAAAGGCCATCTTTTTGCCTGAGCATTGCCGCGATTTAGATTTGCCGATTGTACACTCTTGGAAAGGCTTGCCGCACATCGATTCGCGAAAACAAGTGTTAATTGTTGGCAGCGGGCTAAGTATGGTGGATGCCATTATAGAGCTGGATAAGCAGGGTTTTAAAGGCCAAATACGCGTACTATCGCGCCATGGGCTAATACCATTGCCAGAGGTTCCCGAGCCGCACAACCACCTTACGCTAACTATCAATCCATCGGTTTACAAGCAGTTGACGGCTTTCCGCGCCTTGGCTAAGGAGGCTGAGGCGCATGGCAGCGGCTGGCGCACCATATTCCATAACATCCGCCCGCAAATACCGGCGCTGTGGCAGGCATTAACGGACGAAGAAAAACAACGTTTTCTACGCCACGTTCAGCCTTATTGGGAAGTACACCGCCACCGAGTGCCACAGTTTTCGTACCAATTGATACAAAACCTGATTGCCGCCGGCAGGTTGCAATTGTTGAAAGGCAGGATTACCGACATTGACAATAGCACGAACGGTAAGGTAACGGTAACCTACCGCCCACGCCACACCCAAGCCAGAGTGAGCTTTGATACAGACCTGATAGTAAACTGCACTGGCCCCGTAACCGATCTTAGCCGCTGCGGCGATCCGCTAATGGAACAACTTATACAAAGCGGCGCGGCTGCTACTGGGCCACTAGAAATGGGATTGAACACCAACGAAAAAGGCGAAGTGATAAATGCCAACGGGCAAGTACAAAAGGGATTGTTTGCCATGGGCTCATTGAGGAAAGGAAACCTTTGGGAAAGCACGGCCCTGCGGGAGATACGGCAACAAGCCGAAGCCTTGCCCAAGGTAATTTTAGCCAAGTCAATAGTAGTTACCTAGAATCCAAATCCTCTATACAATGGAATATGAAAAATTGCAACCAAACATTGACCACTGAATACTATGCCTAAGATATGAATACACCCATAATACGCACCAACGAGCGTGTGGCCGAAGTAGGTTGGTTTGTAGATCTTTGCAATGGGGATACACAATATTTGGGTGAGTTGGACAACGACCGCCGCAGCAACTTTGAGCATTGTGCTGCCATCATCAAAAAAGCTGATGAAGCGGGTTTTGATAGCATTTTACTGCCATCGGCGTATACGGTTGGGTTGGACCCGCTGTTTTTTGCTGCAGGTATTGCCAAGGAGCTAAAGCAGATACAACCCATTGTAGCCGTGCGCATGGGCGAGATCCACCCGCCCATGCTGGGGCGTATTTTGGCAGGCATCGACCATGAGTTGGAGGGCAGGCTTATCATCAACATCATCTCTTCCGATTTGCCAGGGTACAGTACAGATAACGTATATAGATACCGAAAATCGGGAGAGATAATTGACATATTGAAGAAGGGCTGGAATACCGATGTGATTGACCACAAAGGCGAAAATTATACCTTTAAACTGCCATCGGACCCCGTGAAACCTTACCAACAAAACGGAGGCCCCCTACTCTACTTTGGCGGTATGAGCGAACCAGCACGGGAACTGGCAGCAGAGAAAGCCGACGTTTTCCTCTTGTGGCCGGAGACCGAAGCGCAAATGGCAGAAACCATGAGCGACATGAGCGAGCGCGCCGCCCGTTTCGGCCGCAAGCTTGACTTTGGCCTGCGCATACATATGATAGTGCGCGAAACGGAGGAAGAGGCCAAAGCCTACGCCCGCAAACTGATAAGCAAACTGGATGAGGACGAAGGCCTAGCCTTGCGTTCGCGCGGGCAGGATTCGTTTTCTTATGGCGTATACCGTCAGGATTTACTTCGTAAAAATGCTGATTTGGAAGGCTTTATCGAGCCGCTAGTATGGTCGGGCATTGGCAAAGCGTGGTCGGGCTGCGGTAGCGCCCTTTGTGGCAGCGCTGAGCAGATACTGGGCAAACTGGATAGATATATGGACATGGGCATGCGCTCGTTTATCTTCTCCGGTTTCCCGTTGATAGAGGAGTGCGAGTATGTAAGCAAACTCATCCTGCCGCATTTGCCGCAGGCTAAGTTGCCAGTGCTGCAAGGCCGCACCCCAAGCTATGTGCCGGAAACGCCGTTGACGTTTGCAGAGTTGCGATAGTTGAGGGTTAGGGTATACTAACGTTGATTCCTTGCCATTCCCCTGTCCATTCCGTAGTTTTATCAAAAACTTACCAATGCGATATTATGTGCTGTTGATTGGGTTGCTGTTGCAGAGCGTGGCGCTACTGGCCCAAACCAATGATAAAAACCCCACCAATACCGATATACCGACCGCCTTCCAAAACGTAGCAGTTGAGCGCACTAAAATCACCTTCAACAATCCTGACTTTAAAATTCGTGGAGAAGGCGGACACCTACAAGGCGTGCAGTACTACACCAATGGCATCACCGAATATATGATAGTAAGCGGCAGCAGCGATAGCACGTCGTACTACGCCATGATTGATATTGCCACCCAAAAAGTGGTGCGCTACCACGAAATGACAACTACACCACTCGACCATGCGGGCGGCATTCAGGTTATTGGCGACTTTCTAGTAGTTGGCGTAGAAGATAATTTGGATAAAAACAGCTCTAAAATTCTCTTCTTCGATATTAGCAAACCCGGGGTTAGCGACCTTGCGCCTGCGTTGACCATCGACCGTAGCGGGGAGTTTAAAACCAAAACTGCCGGGGCAGTGGGCATTACCCACTTTGATACGCAACACCTGCTGGCAGTAGCTACTTGGGATGCCGCTACCATCGACTTTTACTGGAGTAACGCCAAACCCCTCAGCGACCCAGCTTGCCGATTTGAACTCATACAAACCTGGACCCCCACCAAAGGCGAAAAAGACGACTGGATTGACAAATGGTGGCGTAGCTACCAAGGTATCAATCTGTTTACCGGTGCTGATGGCAAGATGTATATGTTCGCTTTCTTCAAGAGCAAGGACGGTAATTTCGCCGACTTATTCGAAATATCTTTCAGCAATGAGACCAAGAAATTTACCCTAAAGAAAACGGCCAGCAAGCAGTTTTTTGTAGCCGATGGCAATCACTTCCGCAATGGCGGTGGCGTGCGGTTGGTAGGGACGGATGAGTTGCATGTATATTCCATCCCTAGCAACATTAAGAAGAAAAAGACGGTGATTGATTGGTACAAGAAAAAGTAACTTGATGATTACCGTCGTTCCCTTAAATATCCCGAATGGCTTGAAGTATACTCTTTACATTAAGCCAGTGCTTTTAGGAAAGGCAATTTCAGCTCATTATCCATAAGCCATACTATTACCAACGCCAGTTTGACTGTTACCTATTCCTGTAATAGCTAATCTTCTTGCTAAAGCATAACTTTGTGGCCTTACTTATATTGATACCACCCAGCCGAAATGAACATCAGCATTGAACAACAGATACGCACCGCTTGCGCCAAAGCAGTAAAGCAACTATATGGGGCAGAAATTGACCCCACAGCCATTGCTTTGGAGCGCACTAATAAAGAGCACGTAGGCGATTATACCGTGGTGGTGTTCCCTTTGCTGAAAGTGAGCAAAAAGAAACCAGAGGAAACTGGCCACGACCTTGGCGCATACCTGCAAGAGCACGTAAAGCAGGTGGTAGCCTTCAATGTAATCAAGGGTTTCTTGAACGTTACCTTGGCCGATAGCTTTTGGATTGATGCCTTGAACCTCGGCTTATTGAATAATGAATACGGCAAAGGCAGCAGCACAGGCCAAAAAATTACCGTGGAGTATTGCGGCCCCAATACCAACAAGCCCTTGCACCTAGGCCACATCCGTAATATGTTGCTGGGCTATTCGGTAGCCTCCATATTAGAGTTTGCCGGCAATGAGGTGATCAAGGTAAATATGTACAACGACCGCGGCATCGCCATCTGCAAATCAATGCTGATATGGAAAAAGTTTGCCAATGGCGAAACGCCTGCCAGCAGCGGCATTAAGGGCGACCACCTAGTGGGCAAATACTACGTGCAGTTTGATGTAGTGTACAGGCAACAGTTAAAAGAACTGGTGGAGCAAGGTTTAACCGAAGAGGCAGCAGCGAAACAGGTGCCGCTAATGCTGGAAGCCCAAGAAATGCTGCGCCAGTGGGAAGCAGGCGACCCTGATACCATGGCCCTATGGAAACAAATGAACGACTGGGTTTATGAAGGTTTCCAAGCTACTTTCAAGGAAATAGGTGTGGATTTCCATCGCGACTATTATGAATCAGAGACTTATCTTTTGGGAAGGGATTTGGTGTTGGAAGGGTTAAAAAGCGGTGTGTTCTTCCAAAAAGAGGATGGCTCTATTTGGGTCGACTTAACCGATAAAGGTCTTGACCAAAAGGTATTGTTGCGCAGCGACGGTACCTCCGTTTATCTTACACAAGACCTCGGCACTGCCGACTTGCGTTACGGCCATTATCACATGAACCGTAGCGTATATGTAGTGGCTGATGAGCAGAATTACCACTTTAAAGTACTACAACTTACGTTGGAAAAACTGGGCAAACCTTATGCTGCCGGTATTTACCACCTATCATATGGCCTGGTTGATTTGCCTGAAGGTAGGATGAAAACCCGGACAGGTAATGTAGTAGATGCAGATGACCTAATACGCGAAATGATAGCCACGGCTAAGGCCCAAACCTTGGAGCTGGGCAAACTGGAAAACCCAGAGAGCGCTGAAGCCGAAGAGCTGTTCTGTACTATAGGCATGGGCGCGCTGAAATACTTTATGCTTCGGGTTGACCCGAAGCGTAAAATGCTTTTTAACCCTGAAGAATCAATTGACCTACAAGGCCAGACCGGGCCATTTGTTCAATATACCTATGCACGAATCCAATCCATCAAAACCAAGATTGGTGAGGTTGATCTGGATTTGCCTGAGGACTATACCCTATCGCCACTAGAGAAGGAAATGCTGGTGGAGCTTTATCAGTATCCAGCTATTATACAAGAATCTTCCCGAAACTTCGACCCGTCGGTACTGGCCAGTTATGCATTTAACTTGGCTAAGACCTTCAACAAGTTTTATGTGGACCACTCCATAGCCAATGCCGAAACCACCGAAGCCAAGCACTTGCGCCTTGGTTTGGCCCAGTTGACAGCCAAGGTATTGGCAGGTAGCTTTAAATTGCTCGGCATTAATGTGCCCGAGCGTATGTAAACGCTTTTGAGCTCCTCCCCCTTTTTCAGGGGGAGGTTGGGAGGGGGTTGATCCAGCGAGGGCTTAATCTAACATACTATTTCACTTTACATAAGTTCTTGTAAAAGTTAATCCTCGTTAAAAAGCCATTAAACTATTGCTACCTTAAAATTTACTGTCTGCACGCCCGTTTATATCAATGTGAGGTGCTGCTGGCGTTTTGCGTATTAATATATCCAGTACGTTGCGAAGGCAAGCAACTCGTATCAAGTTAAGCCTTATAAATGGTTAGTTAATCTGCCGTTTTTTCGGTTACTTTAAAACTCTTGATTTATTCACCACAAATAGTTCAGGCTATGAGTACCTCCATGCTTGATTACTGTAAAGTAATCTTAGAGAAAGTAAGTTTCGACCACAAATTGTTCGAAAAGGAACTGCGTAAGGCGCTTAGCATGCTTATACCCAACGATAGGGATGAGCTGCAAGCTTGGGTTATACGTACTTTTGGCAATCAATACCAAAGCTTCTTTACCAATTACCGGTTGGCCTAATCAAGGCTAACCCGTTTGGCGTATATAGAGCCCTTTCACGTTGTGGAAGGGTTTTTTATTTCTATCCTTCCCAACATTCTTTGTTACGAGCGATTTTCGATAATTTTGTACCGATTATGAAGCTGAAAGAACAAGTACTACATGTGGGCCTGCAACAACAGCAGGATAGCATTAAGCGATTGAAGGAAACCATAAAGGAATTGCAAGAAAGCGCCAACGCCGAAAAAGGGGCTGGTGATGAAGCCGACTCCATGCGCGAGCAGCTGCTTGCCGACGTGGATATGTACTCTCGCCAACTAGACCAAGCATCGGCCGCATACGCCACCCTTAAACTTATCGACCCCAACCAGGCGCATAGCACTGTAAAGCATGGTGCGCTGGTAATGACCGATAAAACTAACGTACTGGTGGGTGTGAGCATAGGTAAGGTGATAGTAGAAGGCAAAACCTTTTTTACCATTTCTACCGATTCTCCGCTCTTCCAAGCAATGGATGGCAAAAAGAAGGGCGAAATATTCGACTTTCGTGAGCAAAAGCAAACCGTGCAAGATGTAATGTAAACCTAACTGCTACATTAGTAAACTTATAAAACAAGAGAAGCGCCCCGTATGAGGCGCTTCTCTTGTTTTGGTTGGTAGCCTTTTCTAAGCTACTTCCATTTTTTGGTAATCGTAAAGGTTACTATGAAGCTTTCGTCGCCATTGTCATACAACATGGCTATAACACCCCCCTCCAGATTGAAGATGCAGGTATATTTATTGCCAGCATCGCTGGTTACATACCACAGGTTCATCTCCATGTCGTCATTCCACTCCTTCTTGTCTATAAAATAGGTCGATTTTATATCATCGGTGTAATGGTCAAACTTAGTTTCGCGGGCATCAACAATAAACAGGGTGTGGTCTTCCCAGCTATCGCATTTATCAAATTCTTCATTGCTGGTATTGTAGGCGCAATACTCACGCTCGCTGGAGTACACGTAGGTTTGTGCACTACACCATAGGGTTACCGCAAAAAGAAGGCTTAAGGTACTTGTTAGCTTGTACATACTTGGTTTTTAGTAGTTTACAACAATCAAAAGCTGAATGCTTGGCAACAGTGTTTGCATACACTATGCCAAATATTTCTGGGCAGCAAGATTATTATTTTTGGCTAAACAACCAGATACCGCTGCATGAAGAACGCTTAAGAAACTAGTATATAGTGCGTCACCTAACAGCAGCAGCTACTATTTCCACTTCTTCTTCACCGTAAAGGTTACAATAAAGCTTTCATCGCCGCTATCGTACAACATGGCTATTACACCACCTTCAATGTTGAAAATGCAGGTGTATTTGTTACCTGCATTGCTGGTTACGTACCACAGGTTCATTTCCATGTCGTCGTTCCACTCTTTCTTATCGATGGTGTAAGTTGATTTTACATCATCGGTGTAGTGGTCAAACTTGGTTTCGCGGGCATCGATGATGAAAAGGGTGTGGTCTTCCCAGCTATCGCATTTGTCAAATTCCTCGTTGCTAGTGTTGTAAGCGCAATATTCCCGTTCGCTAGTGTAAATATACGTTTGGGCATTGCACCACATTACCGATACAAAAACGAGGCTTAAGGTAGTAAAGAGTGTACGCATAGTTTGTTTTTTGGCTAATATATTCATTAGTTTTTCAAATAGCAATCGTAGTACTAGGTATTCTGCACCAATTCGCCCATTCTTCCACAATAATATTGCTAAATTTGAGACAACTTGGCGTTATACAACTGCGTTATGTCTAAAAAAAAGGCGTTTCTAGCCCTTAACTTAATATAAATGAGAGCATTTTCAGTATATATTTTTGCGGTAGCGCTGATTAGTCTATTGGCCTTAGCATCATGCGGCGGCAGTGGAAAGGCTAAAAATGGCATGACGCTTTTCCAAGAGAAGAACTACACACTGGCTATACCCCAACTAAAAACCGAGTACAAAGAGGCGCAAGTGCCTTTACTGCGCGGCGAGAAGGCATTTTATGTGGGCGAAAGTTACCGCTTGAACGGCAACACCAAGGATGCCGAAGGCTGGTACGCCGAGGCCATGAAACAAGGCTACGATGCTATTGCAACCTATAACTATGCGCTTACCCTAAAAGCCAACGAAAAGTACAAGCAGGCCATTGAACAGTTTACCAACTATGCCCGCATGGAGCCATTTAACAAAGAAAAGGCTTTCGACCAGATAAAATCGTGCAACCTGGCCATCCGTTGGGAGAAAGAACGCACCAATCTCGATTTACAGAACCTCTCTACCCTCAATACCGCCGCTAGCGAATATGCACCAGTAATTTTAGGAACCGGCGATATGGTATTTACATCAGACCGAGTGGATGCAACCGGTAGCGACACCTATGGCTGGACGGGCGAAAAATTTAGCGACCTATACCTAACCAAGAAACAAGCAAACGGCAGCTATACTGGCGTGGTGCCGTTCGCTGCCGAAATCAATAGTGGCTTTAACGAGGGTACGCCTACCTTTAGCCGGGATGGCAATGAAGTCTACTTCACGCGCTGCGGCAGCCAAGGCAAGGGCGCAAATGACTATTGCACTATATATGTAAGCCGCCAGCAGGCACTTGGTGGATGGAGCGACCCGGAGAAAATCTTCTTGTTCGAGAATGACACTTTTAACGTGGGACATCCGTTTTTGAGCAGAGATGGAAAATATATGCTGTTTGCTGCCGAAGCACCAGGCGGCTATGGCGGCAAAGACCTTTACATTACCTATCTGCAAGGCGGTACTTGGGGCACGCCTAAGAGCCTTGGTAAGGAAGTGAACACCGCAGGCAATGAGGTGTTTCCTTTTATTGATGAACTGGGCGCATTGTATTTTAGCAGCGATGGTCACGATGGCTTGGGTGGATTGGATATCTTTATGTCTCCCGCAAACGGTGGTGTTTGGGGCAAGCCTGAAAACCTGAAACTGCCGATTAACAGCGGTGCCGACGATTATGGCCTTTGGCTTACCAAGGCAAAGCCAAAAAATGCCAATGACCCGGTTCGTATGAGCGGTTTCCTTACCAGCAACCGCCCAGGTGGTGCTGGGAAGGATGATATTTATGCGTTCCAATTGAGCAACGAGAACTTATATGTGCTAGAAGGGGTGATACTAGAAAAAATATTTGCCACACCGGGCGACCCGAACAGTAAAGTACTCGATTTTCAGCCAATTGAGAACGCAAATATCACCGTTAAAAAGTACGGCCCTGGCTTCCCAGTAGTGGGCTCTTTAAAGTCTGATAAGTTTGGCCGCTTTAACCAAGATTTAGAGAAGGAAAGCGACTACTATGCCAGCGGCGAGAAAGAAGGCTTCCTGAAACAGTCTATTAAATTCACTACCAAGGGCTTGCGTGATTTGAACAACATTACCATCACCGTAAAGGTGCGCATTATAGTAGAGCGTATTTTCGAGAACATCAACATTACCATCCCTAACATTTATTACGATTACGATAGCACTGCGCTTAGGCCAGAGTCTTTCCCAGCGCTAGATAGCTTATACTCGCTATTTATGGAGAACCCAACGCTGGTAATCGAGATTGGCTCGCATACCGACTCTCGTGGTAAGAATGAGTATAACCAAACCTTATCGCAAGGCCGTGCGGCATCGGTCGTGCGGTATTTGGTAGCTAAAGGCATACCCATTGAACGCTTGCGAGCAGTAGGCTATGGCGAAACCAGCCTGGTGAACAAGTGCGCAGATGGAGTAGACTGCACCGAAGAAGAGCACCAGCTAAACCGCCGTACCACCTTCAAAATACTGAGCGAGAAATACAACATAGAATCCATTACCCCCGAAGACATAAGGGTGGACCCGAAGAAAGAGTAGTTGCTGCGCGGACGATGGACCATGGTAGTTAAACCACGCAATCAATACACAAAATATCGTCATTGCGAAAGCCTGCTTGGTATTGCAATCTCTAATGCTTTTCAATGGCTTGAAGCAATCCCCAGCTACGAAGCATAATTTGGAAAATGCCGATACCGTTTATTTAATACGTTTGCTTCATCGGCTCAATGGACTCACTACTCTGGTCAGGGGATTACTGCAAAAGCAGTGATAAAAGTAGCTTCAGGCCATGAAGCTTCAATACAAAACACTCAAATTAGGTTGGCCTTCGCAATGACGCGCGTTATGTAATATTGTCCTGAAGCATCGTCCAAACCACTACCATCTTTTTCCCAGCTCAAAACTAATGTAGGCATTGATGAAGAAGGGCCGCTGGGGCTGGTCGATCATAATGGGGATGTTGCGGTAGTATACATCCGCGGCCACACCTGCTTCAAGGGCAGTAATAAATGCATCTCTGGAGCCCCACTCAAAGTTTAAGCCCAATTTTACAAAAGCACCCGGCACGGGGCGTATTTCACTAAAACCTTTGCTGTACCTTGAAGCACCGATAATTTCGTACCAGTTCAGGAATTTCTGGGCATTGCCACTTTCAGGGTTATCATCATACCTTTCTGATTTGGCCTCAACAATAAACGTGGAGTCATTTAATTGGCTGATGTAAGCTAAATCAAGATAGTAAGGTTTCAAGAATCCCAGCGATATGCCGCCCATATAGGTAAGAGCCACATTCACGCCGTTCTTTTTGGCCTTTTCGGCTAAGTTCTTTTTATAACCAAAAGCTGCACGGATAGTAAAGAATTCATTCTGCTTGCCGTAAAAAAAATCGCGGGGAGAGTCGAAGCCGGAAATGGCAAGGTTAAAATCTGCTGCTTGCTTTTTCTCTTTGGGGTGTTTGATGTCGGCAATCTCAATCATCCACAAGCGGGTTTTGCGGATGTTGAGGATTTTGCCATGGTTCATGTACAAGCTCCAGCCATTGCTAGCCAACCGTGCACCAAAGGTCATCTCTTTGTTATAGATAATACCCTTCTTCTCAATTTCCTTCTTTACCTTACGCTGTTGTGCATAGGTAGCATTGCTGAAAACCATCAGCAAAAGAAAAAAGACCGTTATCCTCATCACACTTTTATACATGCCTCACACGAAATAGTTCTTAAATTTATCAAAATTATTGACACCAAACCATGACTTCAGAGATAATTTACCAAGGCCAGCTCCGTACCAGTGCCGTACATCTCAAATCGGGCAACGAAATTATTACCGATGCCCCCGTAGATAACCACGGCAAGGGCGAGGCTTTCTCTCCTACCGACTTGGTGGCTACCGCTTTGGGCAGTTGCATGCTATCCATCATGGGTATCTATGCCAACCAGCACAACCTTGCTATTGAGGGCACCCGCGCCTCGATAACAAAAGTGATGGCCGCGGAACCGCGCCGCATCAGCGAAGTACATGTACACATGTACATACCAAGCGGAACGCTTACAGATATAGAACGCAAAAAGCTGGAAAACGTTGCGTTAACCTGCCCAGTTGCTAAAAGCCTGCACCCGGATATTAAGCAGGAAGTGGTGTTTGAGTACATTTAGTCCACGGACGACAGACGACGGTCCACAGTTTTTTTGCTGCAGAAATCGGAAGACAATAGCCTAGTAAACGTAATTACTAGGGCGACTTTATGCCTTTTAGGTAGTCGCCGTTCTCACACATTAACAATATTTCACCAAAAAATATCGCCATACACAATAATTATCCGAAATTTTTGTTTTTACTTTGAATTACAAAGTGCTTTGCATTATGACCGAACCACCAATTGACCACCTTAAAGAGCTGAGCGAGATACGCCAGTTGATGGAGCGCAGCAGCCGCTTTATTTCCCTTAGCGGCCTCTCGGGCATAGCCGTAGGCATTGTTGCCCTCATTGGCTCGGGCGTGGCTTGCTGGCAGTTGGGCTTTATGCCGAATGAGTACAATTTGGTGAAGCACCTATATACCTCGCCCAACTCGGTAATAATTAATAACCTTACCTTTCTGGCAGCCGATGCCATGCTGATATTGCTGAGCGCAGTACTGCTTGGCATCTACTTCACTAAAAGAAACGCCAAAAAGAACAGTGTTAGTATGTGGGATGCCACTACGCGCAGGTTATTGTTCAACCTATTTGTGCCATTGGCGGCAGGCGGGGTGTTCTGCTTGATACTGTTGCAACACGGCATACTATATCTCATTGCACCAGCCACCTTAATTTTCTATGGACTGGCACTGGTGAACGCCAGCAAATACACCCTCAACGACATTAAATACCTAGGTTTTTGTGAGATAGCCCTCGGTCTACTTTCGGCATACTTCTACGGCTATGGCATGGTATCGTGGATGATTGGTTTTGGGGCGCTGCATATTGTTTACGGAACGATGATGTACTATAAGTACGAGCGATGAAGGATATCCTTTCGGATTTGAACAAGGCTTTTGAGAGCAGGATCAGGTTGGGCATCATGTCCATACTGATGGTGAACGAGTATGCCGATTTCAATACCCTGAAGGAAATGCTAGATGTTTCGGATGGCAACCTGGCCAGCCATATTACAGCCTTGGAAAAGATGGAATTCCTGAGCATTACTAAGCGGTTTGTAGGCAAAAAAACCAACACTGCCTATGCCGCCACAGAAGCGGGAAAGAAGGCTTTCAAGGAACACTTGGATGCGCTGGAGAGGCTGCTTCGCGGAAGATAGACGAAGGACCATGGACCGAGGACGAAGGACCATGGATGCTTCAGTTTCGAGTTACGAGTTACGGGTTAAGAGTTGATTAATAAAAGATGTTCAACATGCTCATTTCATAAAAGCCACAATCTAACTCGCAACCCGTAACTCGTAACTCGCAACCAAATTGCTCACAACTAGACACTCGATATATGAGAACTAAAGCTCCCAGAGCAACGCTGCTCTTGCTATTTACCATCTTGTTCAATTACCTTTTTTGGCGCGAAGCGGTAGGGGTGAACCTGCTGCTGTTTACGGCTGCCATCAACCTACTACTATTCTACCTCTATCCAGAAATACGTAGCAAAAGGGCCGCTTGGTTGGTTGCCGCTGGCAGCTTACTGGGCGCCCTGTCTACCATTATCTTCAACTCCAACGTATCGAAGATTGCCGCGCTCGTTTCCATTCTGTTGCTCAATGGCTTGGCCATGTTCCCGATGGCGAAAAGCTTGATTTCGCCATTTGCGGCTACGGTTACCAACCTGTGTGGCGGCTTTATGGTAGGGCTGTTTAAGCATTATGATAAAGATGAGCGCTTTGCCGAGCCAGGTACCGAAGAAGATTTACCAAAGCCCCGCAAGTGGAAACGCTACGTAAAGCTGGCCATCATCCCCATCATGATTACGGCTATCTTCTACTTCATCTTCGCCATGGCCAACCCAGTGTTTGCGAAAATTGCCGAGCAGTTCAACGACTTTATTATCGACATATTTGATAAGCTGTTTAGCGGTTGGACGATGGAGCGCGTGGGCTTTACCCTATTGGGTGCTTATCTAATAGGTACCGCCATATACCATTGGTTGCCGGAGTTCTTCGCACCTGCTGAAGCCAAATTGGATGCCGCCGCCCTGCCCCGCGAGGGCGAAGTGAGCTTCGTGGCATGGCTGGGCTTGCACGGCTTGAAAGACGAAACGCTGGTAGGCATCATAACCCTAGTGCTGGTGAACCTACTTATCCTCACCGTAAACGCCATTGATATAAGCACGTTATGGTTCAAATTTGAAGTGGAAGATGGCATGAACCTCTCCTCACTGGTACACGTAGGCACGTATTGGCTCATCTTCAGTATCGTGCTTTCTATGGCGATATTGATGTACTTCTACCGGGGCAACCAAAACTTCAACACTGGCAACGGCGCCCTCAAAACGCTTACCTATGCTTGGATTTTGCAAAACGTGGTGATGGTAATAAGCGTGGTTATTCGCAACTACCATTATATTGACAACCATGGCCTTACCTACAAACGTATCGGGGTGTATACCTTCTTGTTAATGACCGTTATCGGCCTCGCCACGCTGGTGTACAAAATCAGCCAAAGGCGCAGCAACTTCTTCCTGTGGCGCACCAATACTTGGATAGCTTACGGGTTATTGGTAGTGGCCAGCTTCTGGAACTGGGATTACTTTATCTCTAGCTACAACGTGCACACTGTTAAGAGCCAAACGCTGCCCGATTACCAGCCCAAGAAGCGCAAATTCAAGCATGATAAGGTGGATATGGATTATCTGTTGAGCCTTTCGGACAAGGCTTTGCCCGCGCTCCTCTCCCACCCTAAGTTTGAAGAAGCCTACCACATTGGCACCAGCGGCACACTTAAACAATTGGTAAAATATCGCTACCAGCGCATGAACGCCCGGGTAGCCAAGCGCTCTTGGCTGGCATACAACTATGCCGATGCCCAAGCCCTGAAAGAGCTAGAGGCCTACTTTACCGCCCACCCCGAAATGCCGGTGGACAGTTTGGAAACTTCAACGGTATTTGAGACCGATAGTGTGGATGCCGAAGTAGTGGAAGAACCCGCAGTGGACAGCAATACTAACCAACGATAAAACTAGCACCTGATTAGTATGTAAACAATTTACAAGTTATACTGTATGTGGGTTCCGTGAGCAGCACTTCACCCGCAAAGCCGGAAGAACAAATAAGGGTGGTTGTGCGGGAGTTGTGTTTGTGAACAATAACTCTGTAAAACAAAAAAAGTCCAAGCCTTCTTTCGAAAACCTGGACTTGATATTTTGAAGCGTTGCCTCTTAATCGTCGTTACGGCCTAGGTAAATCATTACCCAGTAAAACAACATGGATAGGGCAGAAAGCGCGGCTATTACATAAGTCATAGCGGCCCATTTCAAGGCATCGTATGCTTGGTCTTTCTCTTCAACGGTTGCCACACGGCTGGTTTTTAGCCAAATCAAGGCACGGTTACTGGCATCAAACTCTACTGGCAGCGTAATAACGCTAAACAATGCCATAGCGCCATAACAACCAATGATGGTAAGAATGACAATATCCCACGATACCAAATTGGCAGCGAAACCACCCAATAAGAACATACCAATAAAAATGACGTTCAATATTTGGCCGCTAAACTGCTGCACCGGCACCAATGCCGAGCGAAACTGAAGCCAAGCATAGCCCTGCGCATGTTGCACAGCGTGGCCACACTCGTGGGCTGCCACCGCTGCGGCAGCAATAGTGCGCCCTTCAAATACTTCAGGGCTTAGGTTTACGGTACGGTCCATAGGGTTATAGTGGTCGCTAAGGCGGCCAGGTACACTCACTACGCGTACATCGTGTATGTTATTTTCGCGTAGCATGCGCTCTGCCACATCCTTACCGGTTAGGCCAGTAGCCAAGGGCACCTTGGTGTACTTATCGAATTTGCTTTGCAATATTTTGCCCACAATAAAACTGGCCAACATTGCCGCACCTATAATAATCAAATAGGTAATATCCATTTTCTGTTTTTTCGCTTTTGGTTAAAAACTACTTTGTAATAATGATGTAAAGGTATCCATTGTTTAATGACGAAACACTATTTGCTATATTTTGCCCAACCTATTTCGCATTACTTAACGTGAATTAATCTATTCAAATTCCCTGCCAATAAAATATACTGCTGAAACGTCAGTTTGGCTGCTATAATTGCAGGTTTTGTATGTAAATAATATGGATAAAGACCCACTATGTGGCACCTTTTGGGAGGAATTGCACTTCATGTAACAACATCTATTACTATCTTTATTGAACTATTAATTACAATAGACGATTGTATCGCTATTCCTCCATCACCAAAACCCACTAAACCATGAAACGTATTACCCTGCTTACCCTAATGGCCGCACCCGTAATTTTCTTTGCATCTTGCGGCTCACCTGAAGGTTCTGAAGCTACCGTAGCTGAGCCAACAGCAGCAGTTGAAGCACCTGCAGCGGCTACCTATAATGTAGATGCCCAAAACAGCTTGATTACCTGGAAAGGCTCAAAAGTAACCGGCTCTACACACGAAGGCACTATAAAATTGTCGGATGGTAGTTTGAAAGTTGAAGGCGGACAATTGGTTGGTGGTAACTTCAACATTGACATGACCAGCCTTGACAATACCGACCTTAAAGGTAAAGATGGCTATGACAAGTTGTTGGGCCACTTGAAGTCTGACGACTTTTTTGGCGTTGCTACCCACCCTACCGCTAAGTTTGAGATTACTGGCGTTACTGCCAAAAGCGGCGATGCAAATGCAACGCACGACATTAGTGGAAACCTTACCATCAAAGGCATTACCAAAAACCTTACCTTCCCAGCAAAAGTTACTTTGGATGCTACCAATACCAATGCTACCGCATCTTTCTTCTTCGATCGTACCTTGTATGATGTTAAGTACGGTTCTACCAACTTCTTTGAAGGCTTGGGCGATAATGCCATCAACAATGAGATTGAGCTAAAAGTAGATTTGAAGGCAACTGCCGCTGCTTTGTAAGCATAGTTATACCTTATACTGAAAGGCCATTGCAAATGTTTGCGATGGCCTTTTTGTTTGCATGGGCTTGCCAACAATCTACGCCACTAACTCGGCCACTTATATTCCCATCAACCAAATAGGTAAAGGTTTTCGCCGTTGATTTAAAAGCCTTAATTTAGCCCCACTGTAAACACATTACCTATGGGAAGAGCGTTTGAATACCGCAAGGCGCGCAAAGAGAAGCGCTGGGGCCAAATGGCCAAAACATTTACCAAAATTGGCCGCGAAATAGCTATAGCCGTAAAAGAAGGCGGCCCCGACCCATCAACCAATGCCCGCCTGCGAGCTGCTATACAGAACAGCCGCGGTGCCAACATGCCCAAAGATACCGTGGATGCCGCCATCAAACGAGCCAGCGAAAAGGGTGAGAAAGACTTTGCCGAAGTCGTATATGAAGGCTACGGCCCACATGGCATTCCGCTGATGGTAGAGTGCGCTACCGATAACCCAGTACGCACCGTTGCCAACCTGCGTGTGTACTTTAGCCGAAACGGCGGTGCCCTGGGCACTAATGGCTCGGTAGATTTTATGTTTAGCCGCAAGGGCGTTTTTCGCATTCCGGCAGAAGGAGTGGATTTGGAAGAGTTGGAGCTTGACCTAATTGACTTTGGTGCCGAGGATATACAAAGCCACGACGAGGAAATAGAAATATACACCGCCTACACCGACTTTGGTAAAATGCAGAAGGGCCTTGAAGAAAAAGGTATTACCGTTACTAACGCCAGCCTACAGCGCATACCCATGAGCACCAAAGAGCTTACTGAAGAGCAGGCCGAGGAAGTAATGGAGCTGATAGATAAGCTAGAAGAGGACGACGACGTGCAAGCCGTGTTCCATAATATTGCATAATCTTTCAAATTCCGCTTCCCTTACCCCTACAAGCTCGTGGAACATTCCATTTGGTTTTGTGTTCATTATCCAATAACTTACACAACACACAAACCAATTATGCGATTCCTACTATTATTATGCCTATGTTTTTGTGGTGTTTCCGCAATGGCCCAACCGTTTGCCATAGGGCGGCAAACCATTACCCTTACCGATCCAGCGCGTAGCAATCGTAGTATTGCCAGCG
Organism: Sphingobacteriales bacterium; assembly: GCA_027483645.1. Lineage (GTDB taxonomy): Bacteria > Bacteroidota > Bacteroidia > Chitinophagales > CAIOSU01 > CAIOSU01. The sequence continues at coordinate 175,446 of JAIXUD010000022.1, read as the reverse complement.
AGATTTTTTACCCCGCCACATCGGCCGGCAACAATACGCCCGTAGCTAGTGGCATCTTTCCGGTTATCGTATTTGGGCACGGCTTCTCCATGAATTATGATGCTTACAGCAATTTTTGGAACCAGTTTGTGCCACAAGGCTATATACTCGCTTTCCCGAAAACCGAAATAGGTCCCATCCCTTTTCCGTCCCACGGCGACCTTGCCGCGGATATGAACTACACCATTACTTGGTTTATAGCCGAAAATACAACCGCTGCATCGCGCTATTATCAAAAAGTAAACGGCAAGTTTGCCGTAATGGGCCACTCCATGGGTGGTGGTTGCAGCTATATTGCAGCAGCAAGCAACCCTAATGTAACCGTAATTGCCAACTATGCCGCTGCGGAAACCAACCCTTCGGCCATAGCGGCGGCGGCCAATATCACGGTGCCCGCACTGGTATTTGCAGGTAGCAAAGACTGTGTGGCAGGCCCCAGCGGCAACCAAACCCCTATGTACAATGCACTAGCCTCGGTTTGCAAAAGCTACGTAAACATTACCGATGGCAGCCATTGCCAGTTTGGTGAAAGCAATACGCTCTGCAACTTCGGCGAGACTACATCATGCCCCTTCGCCTCCTACATTAGCCGCAGCGCGCAACATGCCAAAACGTTTCAATACCTCAACCCATTTTTGGCCTTTTATCTTAAAGGCAATTGCAGCGCTTGGCCAATATATCAGCAACTACTGGCCAACCCAACTGGGGCGGTGGTGCAGTACACTTGCAACTACCAGTTGCCAACCGCTGCCATCACCCTTACTGGCAGTCAAATCCTCTGCAATGGCGATAGCGCCACCCTTACTGCCAATACCAATAATGCTTACCTATGGACGGGCGGCAGCACTCAGCAACAAATTGTAGTAACCCAAAGCAACAACTATGAGCTAATAGTTACAGACGCTATTGGGTGTAAGGATACGGCTACACAAGCCATCACCCAATCGATACTGCAAGTACAGGCAACTATAACCAATGCTAGCTGTGGCAACAGTAATGGAGCGGCTACACTTACCACCACTGGCGGCACTGCACCCTACAGCTACAATTGGCCTGTGGGCGATACTACGAGCACGGTAATCGGCCTAGGCGGCGGCAACTATGCTGTAACCATTACCGATGCCACTGGCTGTGCCGATACGTTTGCAGTGCTTATTTCCGCACCAGGTACTTTGGGGGTAACAATAAGCACCACTTTGGCTAGTTGCCCGTATAATGCAGATGGTACCGCAAAGGCAACCGTAACTGGCGGCACGCTACCATATCAATATAACTGGCAAAGTTTACCGAGCATTACCACTGACAGTGCCTTTGGATTTGAAGTGGGCAACTACATTCTGGAAGTAACCGATGATGCTGGTTGCACGCTGCTGGATACCTTTATCATCGATGGCCCCGTGCTGTGGTCGCCGCCGATAGTATCGTTAAATGGCACTGACCTTTGTGAAGGCGATACTGCCAGATTAGTGCCAATTGACAATTACAACGGTTACCTATGGAGTACTGGCGATACCGCCCAAACCATTTTTGTAACCCAATCAGGATTTTATAACTGCACCTTAACCGAGGGTAGCGGCTGCACTGTGACGGGCACTGGTGTAAACATCAACTTCTACCAAAGCTATCTAGCCCCCGAAGTACTGGTAGATGGCGACTCTATGTATATATCAGAAGGTACAGTTACTGCTTGGTTTAGAAACGGGGCCTCTATTGGGAACAGCACCAATTACCTTATCAACCCTGCCAGTGGTGGGTATTATGCTGAGGTAGTGGATAGTAATGGTTGCTACTATATTGCCAAGTCGTTTACGGTAACAGGGGTGCCAGCTGTTGGGCCTTTGGCTAATATTCAAGTCTATCCAAACCCTGCTAGTAATACACTGGCTATCGAAGGTTTGCCTGAAGGTAGTGAAGTGCTCCTTACCGATTTGTTGGGCCGCAGCTACGAAATTGAAGCCTTAAATACTTCCGCCAACGGCAACATGCAATTGCAAGTGAGTCATTTGCCCCAGCAATTGTATCTTTTGCAAGTAGTTTCGGGTGAAAGCCGATATATTTGCAAGGTTTTCATCAGCCGATAGCCTTTTATGCCCAGAGTACAGATTGACCTACCCGAGGAGTTTCCATTTTTTACCGAAGTACCTATCTTGGCCAGTGATATTAATTTTGCCAACCACTTAGGCAACGATCGCTTGATGGGTTTGTTACAAGAAGCACGTATACGTTTCTTTAAGTGGCTTGGCTACAGTGAGGCCGATGTGGAAGGCAGTAGCATGATATTGGCCGATGCTGCGCTGCAGTACATCAGCGAAGGGTTTCATGGCGACCAAATAAAAATTGAAGTGCATATTGGCGATTTCAGCCGTTGCGGTATGGATATTTATTACCGCGCCACCAACCTTACCACCGGCAAGCTGCTATGCAAGGCGAAGACGGGACTGGTATTCTTTAACTATGCTACACGGAAGGTGGAAGCGGTGCCCGAAAAATTTCTACAAAAGGTACAGGCAATTTTAAACGCTGCAGTTTAAAAATTTGAAAATGAGCTAGGATGTGCTAAATTGCCGTATATAGCTAAATCAATAATTTGTACGCTATTTCCAAATTATCCCATTCCCAAATTTTCAAATTGGCAGCACGCAAACTTATTTAGCTTCATCAATGTTACAACACTGAGGAAAAGACGGATATGAAACTGGAGCAAGAACTGAAAATGTCGAAATTTAAGAGCGAATGGCACCGTGTCACGCTCAATATTCTTTTCACTTCTTATTGGCTGAATGATAAAGTACGCCATGTGCTAAAGCCCTACGGCATTACTGGTCAACAGTACAATGTGCTGCGCATACTACGCGGCCAACACCCCAACCCAATTTCAACCAGCGAGATACGAGACCGAATGCTTGACCGTATGCCCGATACCAGCCGCATTGTAGACCGCCTTCATAATCAAGGTTTATTGGAGCGTAAAACCTGCAAGGCCGATAAGCGGCTAGTAGATGTATGCATTACCGATGCTGGCTTGAAACTACTTTCAGATGTGGACAATCTTGCCGGCCCTAACATCGATAACCACCTGCACGCCCTTACCGAAGACGAAGCCCGAACGCTGAGTGAATTGCTAGATAAGGCGCGGGGGTAGATTTATAGTGGGTCAATTTCCAACTCGCAACCCGTAACTAGAAACTCGCAACTAGACACAATTATCGTATCTTCAAAGCCATGATTCCGTTGCGCTATGTGGGCATATTGTTGCTGCTGTTTACCATATCGGTAGCTATACGGTGGCCACATTTGGGCAGGCCCATGGGCAAGCACCACGAGTTTTGCACGGCTACGGCCCTTAGGGTTCTCACCGTTTGGGAACAAGAAGGCATCGCAAGTAAGGGCTTCAACCCAGCAACTAACTTTGCGGGTATAGCCAATAAAAACATCAACAACCATGCATCGGGTAGCCGCACCATGGTAGATGCCCAAGGCAACTACTACTACGTATCGCACCCACCTTTGGCATATTACCTTCCTCATGCCGCTTTCAGTGTGCTGCATTTGGAGGCCACTGTCGGATCTGTTGTTATTTTCAACCTACTCATTAACCTCCTTTGCGGCTTCGGCATCTTTCTTTTGGCCAATAAGCTTTTGCCTGATGATGATTGGATAGGAGTGCTCAGTGCGCTCATCTATTGGTTTACCCCTGCGGTGCTGTGGTTCCAGAGTAATGTTTACATGAGCGATATGATGGTGCAGCCGTTCTTCATCGGCATACTTTTATTGGTGCTTACTATTCGGGTCAATCCGCGACCCGCATATATTGCACTGCTAGCCGTAGTAGGTTTTCTGGCAACTTACACCACTTGGTTCGGCCTGCTTATTACAGGTAGCAGCGCGGTATACTTTTTATGGTATCGAGGCCAACACACTGCCAGGTGGTATATTTTAGTGGCATTAGCCATCTCCCAACTCGTGGCCTTGGGGCTCATGGCATGGCAATACAGCCAGATTGCAGGTGCGGATGCTTACGGGGCAGAGCTGACGCACAGGTTTGGGCAAAGGGGAACTAGCCCTCAACATATTTGGGGCTTGAGCATCCAGCTCATCAAAAACTATGTTGCCAATTATGGCGCGCTGCTCTTCTTCATCCCGGTGTTGGTTTTGATGAAAAAGAAGTTCCTGGTAATTGATGGTTTTAATGCTTTTATGTTTATCGGCTTGGTGCCAATAGCCTTGCTACACCTGCTGCTTGCCGAATATAGCGGGCATGATTTCACTACCCTTTACCTATCCGTGCCGCTCAGCATAGTTATAGCGGCAGCGATTAGGCAAATTGATGCTGGTAAGCACCAAGAACTGATGGAGACTGCTGTGGTAATAAGCTGCATTGTATCTGGCATTGTATTGTACACAACCATCAATCCGTATGGCACTTTTAGCTTTAATGGAGATAGGTACGACCAAGAGCTTGTGGAAGGATTGATACTGAAGCAAGAGCCTGATGCGGCAGTTTTGTTCGTTATAGGTTATACCCCCTCGCCCGAAGCATTGTGGTACGCTAAGCGAAATGTAATGCAAGTAGCAAGTGAGGAGGAAGCCATGACGTTTTTAGTCCAATATGGGCTTCGCGAAGGCATAATATTTAAAAGGGCTACAAACAGTAAGCTGCAAAAGGTTAAAACTTTATCTTTGTAGCACAGCCATAAACTGAAACCCACTATGAGCCAAACACCCAACATCCCCACGGTCGATTTATCGCATTACAGCAACGGCACCCCTGAGCAAAAGCAAGCTTTTATAGCTGCCCTGGGTGAGGCTTTTGTAAATACAGGCTTTGTAAAAGTGAAAAACCACGGCATAGCTGATAGCCTTATCACTGACTTTTATAAGGCTGTGGAAGCATTTTTTGCCCTGCCAAGCGAAGTAAAATACCGTTACGAAATTGAAGGCTTGGGCGGCCAGCGTGGCTATACATCCATCGGTAAAGAACATGCCAAGCACAGCAATGTGGGCGATTTGAAGGAGTTCTGGCAAATTGGCCAAACCGTGACTGATAATGACCCAATCAAGACGCAATACCCTGATAATGTGGCCGTAGCCGAGCAACCCCAGTTTTTAGAAACAGGTAACCAACTCTACCAAAGCTTCGAAAAAGCTGGCAACCAATTGATGAAGGCTATTGCTTTGTATTTGGGCCTACCCGAAAACCATTTCGACGCTGACTTGCACAATGGCAACAGCATCTTGCGCGCCATACACTACCCGCCTATAACCAGCGACCCCAAAACCGCCATACGTGCCGAGCAGCACGAGGATATAAACATGATTACCCTATTGGTTGGCGCCAGTGCCGACGGTTTGCAATTACTTACCAAAGCCAACGAATGGCTACCTATAGTTGCTGGCCCAGGAGAGATAGTAGTGAATGTGGGCGATATGCTGCAACGCTACACCAACAATGTGCTTAAGAGTACTACCCACCGCGTTGTAAACCCACCGCGTGAGCGTTGGCACGAACCACGCTTGAGCATCCCTTTCTTTCTACACCCGCGCAGCAATATGAGTTTGGCTGTACTTGATAGCTGTGTAACCGATGAGAACCCCCAGCATTATAATGAAATTACCGCTGGCGAATATCTTTATGAGCGCTTGGTGGAGATTGGACTAATCAAAAAATAGTTACCTATTCCCTTCAACCTACTACTACCTTCCTTCGAGTCTTCAGCCAATACACAAAAAAAATAGTACCATAGAAAAGGTAGGGCATAACCAGTAGGTATAGAATACCTTTGTTGAGGCCCATAGCTACGCGGCTACCTTCTTTCATTGATGACTCGACTGAGGCTTTACACATAGGGCATTGAGCAGCGGCAGTGTCGGGTATCAGCATGATTATCGCCAACAACACGAAGGTCAGCAGATATGGCAGGTAGCGTTTCATACGTAATATGGGGATAGCATAAGGTAAACTAAAACTCCGGTAATAGTTACATACAGCCAAACGGGCAGGGTAAGTTTTGCTATTTTTTTGTGCTTAACATAATCTCCGGTAAGGGCGCGGAAAAAAGTAAAAAGGATAAACGGCAATACCCCCGCAGCCAATACAATGTGTGTAGCAAGGATAAAGTAATAAACAAACTTAATCGCTCCTTGACCGCCGTATTGTGTAGGCACCGATAGCGCATGGTAAGTAACGTAAGAAAGCAAAAAAACGGTAGATACAGCAAAGGCCGACCACATCATGGTTTTATGCAAAGTAATCTGCCTGTTGCGGATAAAATAATAGCCAGAAAGCAACAATAGAGTTGCTGTAGCATTGAGCACTGCATGAAACTTAGGGAAGAAGTTAAGGTCGATACCTAGATTAATATCCGGAGGGCTAACATAAAACAATACCACCACTAGCGCTGGCACTGCCAAAGAAATGGCAATGATGGCTTTTTTATAAATTGACTCAGTCACTTTAATAGGTTTAACTAATTATTTCGAAAAGATTCCCTTTTCTGCCTGCGGTCTCTGTTGTGGTATACTATATCCAGTATTATCAAATCTTTCCACAGCTGTGCTACCGTTGCCGAGTCAGTACCGTCATAATAACCTCGTATGTAGCCCTCTCTATCTAACAATACAAAACGCTCACTGTGTACAAACGGTTCACTCCTCATGGTAGAATCATCGCTTAAATCCATTGCAGGCAATTTGTAAAACTTGGTGGCCAAGTTATAAAGCGAATCCTTATTGCCCGTCACCAACCACCACATCTTGTCGTTTACACCATGTAGTTTTGCATATTCAGCCAGTACAGGCACCGAATCGTTTGTAGGGTTTACGGTATGCGAAATGAGTTGAATATCGGACTGAAAGGCTCTCAAATTATTCATGATAGAATCTTGCAGCAACTTCATATTATCGCTCATTCGAGGGCAAATGCCTGGGCAGGTGGTAAAGAAGAAATCGGCGATAACAATTTTGCCCAAGAGGGAGTCTTGTGTAATGGTTTTACCATTATGCGATTGGAACTCGAAAGGAGGTAGCGAATCCAAACTAAGCATAGGTAAATGCTTCAGCGGCGACGGAGTGCTATCGTGCAAAAAATAGAAGTAAGTAAAAAACGATAAAGGAAGGAACAACAACACCATCATTGCAATGAAGAGTGTTCTGTTTCCTTCCTTATTATGAGTAGCCATTTAGGCGTATTTAGTAATGTTCAATTATTACGCGCCCCAAAAGTGGCGCAATTGTGCCCAAGATTCACCTTCCATCATAAAGGCTATCAAAAACCAAATAAGGAAAAGGCATGGTGCAAGAATGCTAATCATCATGGCTCGCATCTCGTAACGTAAGTGCATAAACTCCCCTACAATGAATATTGCCTTCACGGCACTCATCAATATAAAGAGCAAGTTAAGCACACCGCGACCCCAGCCCTCGGGCCAATTAAGAGCAATTGCTACCTCTGCTATTGTTACTACGCCCATGATAGCAGTTGCTACCCACACGGCTTTCTTTTGCTTTTCGTAAGCTTCGTTATCGTGATGTCCGCTAGCCATTATCGTATTTTTTTACAGTAAGTAGAATGCCAAGAATACAAATACCCATACTAAGTCTACAAAGTGCCAGTAAAGGCCAACCTTCTCAACCATCTCATAGTTGCGCTTGCGTTGGTATACCCCGCGCGCGCTTTGTATCCAAATCATACAATTCAATAGTACACCTGTCGTAACGTGAAAACCGTGGAAACCTGTGATAAAGAAAAACAAACAACCAAACAGCCAGTTGCCTTGGTGCCATTTTGCCTCAGCTGGAACGGCTTCTCCCTTAGTTGAAACGGCATCCTCTCCTAAAACCAATGCATGAGTCTCTTCATCAACGGCAAGATTTACATAACCTTTAAACACATCCACCGTCTGACCCTCTACTACCTCATTGGTAGTATAGTAGCCGAAAGGATTTGATTGCAAAGTCAAACCTTGATGAATCAAGTGATTCCACTCCCACGCCTGACAGCCTAAGAAACCCAAACCGCCAACTATACCTAAGAACATCCATAGCAAGACACCCTTTTGGTTGAAGCGATGGCCCTCTTGCACGGCACGCACAACAAATACCGAACTTAGGATAAGGATAAATGTCATCACCGTTACGAAACCCAATGGCAACCGCGCATGGGTAAACGGCATAGAGTTGAACACCGCATTCGGATCAGGCCAAATCTCGGAACTCATGCGCAACGCTGCATAAGTAATTAGGAATGCGGCAAAGGTAAATGCATCCGAAAGGATGAAATACCACATCATTAGTTTGCCATAACTGGCCTTCATAGGCTCATTTCCACCGCTCCAGTTATCCTGTACTTGCTCGGTTTCTTTCTCAAATTGGGTATCAGCAGCCATTTATGGTAAGTGGTTTAACTGAACATAAAAAATAACAATAAATAAATCCAAAGGATGTCAACGAAATGCCAGTATGTCGCAAGCAATTCTATACCCACCCTTCTATTACCGTTCGATTTGAATTTCGCCAACTTTTCAGGGTTGCCAAATGTAAACAATGAACGCACTAATGCCACCAACATAGGTACTATACCGCCCAACACGTGCGCTATGTGCAAGTAACTAATTACATACACAAACGACCCAGACGGATTCCCATTTAAATAAACACCACGGTCTTGCAAACCTTGATAACCCATATACTGGCTCACCAAAAAAGCTACCGCTAGCAAAATAGTTACAACTAAACTAATGTTATAAACCGCAATTCTTTCTTTCTTAAATGCCCAAACTGCTACTTGGATGCTGATACTGCTGAACACCATCAGTATCGCACTCCAGGTAAATGCCTCTGGCATCGTAAACTCTTGCCAATTAGGTGCTGCCTGCCTTACTAGATATGCACTGGTCAAGCCAGCAAACGCCATGCTCAACACAGAAAGACCCAGCCATAGTGCAAACTTTTGCGGGTGTACCCGAAACTGTTGCACATTATCTGGCAAAATCGTTTTGTTATAGGTTAAACTCTCCATTATCCTATCCTCCCAATTAACATGGCCAAAAGTACTATCGGTAGATAGGCAATGGACACAAACATTAACTTACGCGCATCTTTATCATCACAATTACGGAACAACTGCACCGCCTGTGCCATAAATGCCAACCCCGATATCAATATTACAATTCCACCGATCCAGTGCACCATGCCCATCATTACCGGTATTAAAGATACGGGTATCAATACTGTAATGTAGATGATGTTTTGCATGGCGGTAAAACGGTCTTTGCCTCCACTTGATGGTAACAACTTAAAACCGGCTTTACGGTAATCCGCCTCTCCAATCCAAGCAATTGACCAAAAGTGAGGAAACTGCCACAAAAACTGCATCATAGTAATAGCCAAACCACCTTCAGTGATAGCACCAGTGGCAGCTACCCAACCGATAAGCGGAGGCATAGCACCCGGTATGGCTCCTACGAACACCGCTATTGGCGATATGCGCTTAAGCGGAGTGTAAATAAATGCATAACTAAACAAAGATACCGCACCCAAAAATGCACTTAGGTAATTAAAGAAGTAACCCAATATCAATATACCAGCAACCCCCATAATACCCGCAGCTAATATAGCTTCGGTACTACTCATGCGCCCTGTAGCTAGTGGACGATTTTCCGTGCGCTTCATCAACTTGTCCAAGTCCTTTTCAAAAACCTCGTTCAAAGCATTTGCAGCACCAGTAACCAAAAAACCACCCACAAACAACAGAAACATTGACATCACTTCCACTTGGCCATAGGCCGCGATGGCATAGGCTATCACCGAAGAAAACACTACTGTACCAGCCAAACGCAGCTTCACTAGCTGGCTATAATCAGCCAGTTTCGCCTTTACCAATGCGCCTGTTTGTATGCTTTGTACTTGAGTATTCACTTTGTTTAGTTACTGGTTATTTGTTATAAGTTATTAGTATTCTTACGATCTGCTATTGTACACCGTACCTTATCAAAAACTAGTGCAAGTTCTCACCTGGTACCTTTTCGGTAGGCTTAGGTGTATCGCTACCTATGTCATGGTCTTCGCTCTCGTTAGGGCCAAGCTTCTCCGTTTGAGGGATAAAGTCACGACCGTTGATGCTATAATCATAAGGCCAACGGTATACTGCTGGTATATCACCTTCCCAGTTGCCGTGGCCAGGGTTGATAGGTGCTGTCCACTCCAAAGTAGTAGCGCCCCATGGGTTCTGTACAGTTACTTTACGTCCTTTGAAAATACTGTAGAAGAAATTTATCACAAACAACAGGTTCACAAAGAATACTACGATAGCTGCTACAGTAATGAACTTGTTCAAATCAGCATACTGATTGAACTGATTGAATACAGTAAAATCGAAATAACGACGTGGAACACCCGACATACCAATATAATGCATTGGCCAGAAGATAGCGTAGCTACCTACCAAGGTTACATAAAAGTGAATATAACCAAGGGTACTATTCAAATACCTACCGAACATTTTAGGGAACCAATGGTAAATGCCCGCGAACATACCATAAAAAGCAGCAAGGCCCATTACAATGTGGAAGTGCGCTACAACGAAGTAGGTATCGTGTAACTGGATATCCAAAGTAGCATTACCTAGGTATATACCTGTTAGACCACCAGAAATGAACAACGACACGAAACCGATAGCAAATAACATCGCAGGATTTAAGCGGATGCTACCACGCCACAGAGTGGTTATCCAGTTGAACACCTTGATGGCGCTTGGTACTGCAATCAATAAGGTAAATAATACGAAGATTGAAGCTACAAAAGGGTTCAAGCCGGTTACAAACATATGGTGAGCCCAAACGATAAAAGATAGGATAGTGATACCTAAGATAGAGAATACCATGGCCTTGTAACCAAAGATAGGCTTGCGTGAGTGCACTGCCATTACCTCGGATACGATACCCATGGCTGGCAAAATGATGATATACACCTCAGGGTGACCCAAGAACCAGAATAAGTGCTGGAAAAGGATTGGGCTACCACCAGAGTGATGCAACGCTTCGCCGGCTACATAAATGTCGCTCAAGAAGAAACTAGTGCCCAGCAAACGGTCGAACTCTAACAAAATGGCTGCGCCAAACAACACAGGGAAAGACAACAAACCAATGATTGCAGTAAAGAAGAACGCCCATATTGTAAGTGGCATGCGGAAGAAATCCATGCCTTTGGTGCGCATATTGATAATAGTGGTTACATAGTTCAAACCTCCTAATGCTACCGAAATAATGAAGAGTGCGATGCTTATCAGCCAGAGATCCATACCTAAACCAGAGCCTTGGCTAGCTTGCGGCAGTGCGCTCAATGGAGGGTAAGCTGTCCAACCACCAGCTGCAGGGCCAGTTTGGATAACCAAAGAGACAAACATAACAATACTAGATAGCACGAAGAACCAGAACGAACCCATATTCATTGCGGGCGATGCCATATCTCGGGCACCTATCTGCAATGGAATCAGGAAGTTACTGAAGGTTCCGCTTAATCCCGCAGTCAATACAAAGAATACCAATATGGTACCGTGCATCGTTACTAGAGCGTAATAGAAGTCAGCACTCAATTTGCCACCTTCTGCCCATCCGCCTAAGAACCACTCCAAAATCGGGAATGACTCGTCTGGCCATGCAAGCTGCAAACGGAAAAAGATGGAAAACAAACCGCCTACTATTGCCCAAGCCATACCCAATATCAAGAATTGCTTCCCGATTACTTTATGGTCTTGACTAAAAATATACTTCTCAATAAAATTCAACTCATGGTGGCCGTGGTCGTCATGTCCGTGGTGGTCATGTGCGTGCGCATGGTCGTCATGGTGAACTTCAATCGCTGGGTTATGCAATTCAGCCATTGTAATAAAATTTATAAGCTTGAAATAACGTTCGTATCACTCTCTTTTTCACCAATACTCGGTTTGGTGGTATCTCCTTCAACTGGCACAGTTACAGTACTATCAGCGCCTGCTGGTATAGCGTCAGCCGGAGGGGCCAATGAAGCCTTCACATTTTCATAGAAAGGCGTCTGGCTAGCTACCCATGATTTGTACTCAGCTGGTTCTAGCACTTTCACTACATAGCGCATGTTCCAGTGGGCACGTCCGCACAGCTCGGCACAAGCAAGCTCGTAATCAAACTCTTGATTGTTACGATGGTCACGCATTTCTTGGGTACTAACAGTAGGAGTCATCCAAAACTGGGTAGGAATGCCTGGCACACAGTCCATCTTCACCATAAAGTGAGTCAAGTAAAAAGAGTGTAACACGTCCTTCGCGCCCAATTTAAATAAAACAGGTACACCTTTTTCCAAAACTATTTCAGAAGGCATCAAATCATCTTGGCTTTTCACATCACCCCAGTTAATACCTAATGCATTCTCGCCACTAATCAATTCAAATTCACGTTGACCTAATACCGCATCCGCTCCCGGATAACGCACGGTCCAGTTAAACTGCTGTGCAGTTACCTCTACTATACGTGCACCTTCAGGCGCTTCTGAAGTAATATCGTACCAAGTCTCAATACCACGGGCAACTAACACTGTCAATACAATTGCTGGAATTACTGTCCAGATAATTTCCAACTTGTTGTCATGCGAAAAGTGTTGAGCTTTGTGCCCTTCACGGCCACGATACTTGTAAGCGAACCAAAACAAAATAGCTTGTGTAATGAAAAACACGATACCGCAAACAACGGTAGTGATCCAAAACGAGCTATTGATTTCAACTCCGTGCATTGATGCTGGTACAAAGCTCCATCCCCCTTGCAACAGTTGTGGCTCATAAATCAACCAACCCACTACAACACCTATCAGGCCCACTATCATGAATATCATCAATAGCAGCCCCTGGGTTTTGTTGGCACCCTCGGTATTTTCACCTTCCTTTTCACCTTTCAGTATACCCATTAAGTCACTCGCCTTAGCCAACTGGAAGACGATGATGAAAATGAGCACTACGGCTAATAAACCTATTAAAGTATTCATTGCGTACTGTTATTTAATGGTATGATGCGTGATGCTTTCCTTCAAATATGGATTGTTAACCGGCACTAGAGACTGCTTAGTAAGTGTATTGAACACTACGAAAACAAAGATGCCTACAAACACGGATAACATTCCAAACTCAACTAAACCAAAACCTGCGTGCGATTCTCCAGTTACATGATCTGTCATAGTACCCGGCGTAATCATGTTGTAAAAATCCAACCAGTGACCAAAGAACAAAACTATCGAGGCAAACACCAGGCGTTCTACACTTCTTTTCGAATCCCTCCTCATTAATAACAAGAATGGGAAAATAAAGTTGATGAAAAGACTCAAGAAGAATAGGAATTTAAACAAGCCACTATCGAAGCGTGCCATAAAGTAGGCAGTCTCTTCTGGCATGTTAGCATACCATATCAACATAAACTGGCTAAACCACAAATAGGTATAGAAAACGCTAAAGCCAAACATCAACATAGCTATGTTGTGGAAGTGCTCTTGGTTTACTTGTTTTAGGTAGCCCTGAGACTTTAGATAAGCAACAATCAATATCATAGTAGCCAAGGCACCAACCATATAACTAGCAAAGTTGTACCAACCGAATAGCGTGCTGTACCAGTGTGGGTCTACACTCATTACAATATCCCAAGCACCGGTAGAACTGGTTACGGCGAATATAAGGATGAAAATTGCGGCTATGTATTTGCTCTTCTGGTAAGTAGCCTGCACCCCTAGCACGTCTTCTTTCTTGGAAATATTGCGCATGGCATAAATGGCAGCCGTCCACAATGCGATATAGGCAATGATACGTACTGAATAAAAAACCGGATTAAAGAACACTGATTTTCCTTGAGTCTCAGTTATGATGGCATCATATTGTGCACTGGTGGGGTCAGTAATGCCTTCAGCAGCCCAGTGATATAAGTGGTGGCCATGAAACAAGGTACCTGCCAAGATAACCAACAAAAAGATACCCATAACCGGCACTATGGTGCCCATAGCTTCGGGTATACGCTTAATTAGGATGTGCCAACCGCCGTAACCGATTTGGTGAGCAGCGATAAGGAAAATAGATGCCAAGCCGATACCCGTAAAGTAGTAGGTACATATAAGCAAGTTAGACCATATGCGAGCGATACCATGATCGCCAGCCAAAAGAGCGCCGAGGATGACGGCCACAAGACCGGCTCCTACAAAAATGGCACCTGCCTTTTTGAGTCCTGATGAGATATTATATGTTTCAGTCATTGCTAAATGCGCTGTTTAGAGTTTTTTGGATGGACTTTCGCTCGTCGCTTATCAATTTGATGGTGCTGCGGTTGTAGTAGTGTCTGCTGGCGCAGCTGCAGTAGTAGCAGCACCTTTAGCAAACGGGCCAACGGCTGCCAATTGCTCAATAAATAGAATAACTTTCCAGCGATCTTCCGCAGTTAATGCCGCTGAATAGCTGCCCATCAAACCTTTACCATAAGTAATGGTGTGGAACATTTGCCCTTCAGTAATCGTTGGCAACCTATCAGCATAAGAAACCACTTGCGGATAAGCACCTGACTGGACAATGCTTCCATCACCAGCACCTTTCTCGCCATGGCAAACTATACAGTGAATGGTGTAAATGTGTTTGCCGCGCTCAAGTACTTCCTTAGTTGGTTGAAAAGGATTTTTAACGTTCGCACCTGCGTTAGCATAGTTCAACGAATCGTTAGGATAGTTCCTTTTGTAAAGGTACGAGGCCAACTCCTGGTCGGTAGCACTATCGCTCAGTTCTGGCAGCAAACCACGTGGAATGGTACCTGCTACCGGTAGGCGTGCCGAAAAGCTATCTACACCCGAAAGGCTATCCTTACCAAAGGCTGGGTTCTTGGTATAGGTTTCGTACGCTTGCGAATATGCCATATCAGGTACAAACGTGCGTCCTGGCTGTCGTTTATCGCTTCCGCAAGACGCCAGTGCTATTAGCAGGGCGCCTAAAAGGCTTAGTCGTATAGTTTGATAAATATTCATGTCAACCCTGTGGTTATCTTTCAATTATTTTTTATCATCATCAAAGTCGCGAACTTTGATTTCCGCTACACCTGTATTGGTAAAGGTTTCATTTATACGTGCATAGTCGTCTTGGCTAGTATCAGCAGTTACTTTAATGGCCAAGCCAAAAAGGTAATCGGTGGTACGTTCGTCATAAATCTTTGGCTTAGCGGAAATTGATAGGCCACAACGGATAAAGAACGCAACTACCATGGAGATTGCGGTAAGCAATACCGTAAACTCAAACGTGATAGGGATATAAGATGGCAATGATAGGAATGGCTTACCACCATAAATAATGGGATAATCTACCGCTGTAGCCCAAATCATGAAAGAAAGGGCAATAGTCAACCCCGTGGCACCACCAGCGAAACCAACGGTATGGAGGCGGCTTGGCTTTAAACCTAGCGCGTCATCCAAACCATGCACCGGAAATGGCGTAACCACTTCATGAATGTGGAAACCTGCCTGCTTTACCTTCTTTACAGCGGTAAGCAACACTTCCTCATCATCGTACAATCCTACTATGTATTTATCCATTGGGTGTAGGTTATTTCGTTATTAGTTTTCTTTAACATCATGGTGGGCACCTGACAAGTCAAGGCCTTCGCTATACCCACCTTTTGCAGTAGCCTCATCTTTCGCTTTCTGCTTTACACGAGCTTGGCTACCTGATGATTTCAAAATTGACTTAACCTCGGCGATAGCTATTACCGGGAACCCACGAGCAAACAGTAGGAATAAGGTAAAGAACAAGCCGATAGTACCAACATAGATACCCACCTCAACCCAGCTAGGGTAGTAATCAACCCAGCTTGATGGCAAATAATCGCGGTATAAAGAAGTCACAATAATTACAAATCGCTCAAACCACATACCGATGTTTACGGTGATAGATAGGAAGAACGTAAGGTAAAGGTTGCGACGTAGGTTTTTGATCCAGAAGAATTGCGGACTGATCACATTACAAGTCATCATAATCCAGTATGCCCAAGCCATAGGGCCCAATGCGCGGTTGTAGAAGGCAAACCACTCATAGATAAAGCCAGAGTACCAAGCCATAAACAACTCAGTGATGTAAGCAATACCTACTATAGAGCCGGTAAGGAGAATAATCTTGTTCATCGCCTCGATGTGCGCAATGGTAATGTAATCTTCCAGTTTCAATACCTTACGGGTAATAAGCATCAAAGTTAATACCATCGCGAAACCAGAGAAGATGGCACCTGCAACGAAGTATGGAGGGAAGATGGTGGTGTGCCAGCCAGGGATAACAGATGTAGCAAAGTCAAAAGATACAATTGTATGTACTGAAAGTACTAGTGGGGTAGAAATACCGGCCAAAATAAGGGCCAAAGATTCGAAGCGTTGCCAGTGTTTAGCCTCTCCACGCCAGCCGAAGCTCAAAGCGTTGTAGATAGCCTTACGTATTTTACCTTTCGAGCGGTCACGGATGGTTGCAAAATCGGGCAACAAACCTGAGTACCAGAATAAAAGCGAAACGGTAAAGTAAGTCGAAATCGCAAATACGTCCCACATCAGTGGGCTTTGAAAGTTTGGCCAAAGTGGGCCGCGTGAGTTGGGATAAGGAAATATAAAGAATGCCATCCATGGACGCCCCATGTGTATACCAGGGAACTGGGCGGCACATATTACCGCAAAAATGGTCATAGCCTCAGCTGCGCGGTTGATACCAGTACGCCACTTTTGACGGAACAGCAACAACACCGCAGAAATAAGCGTACCTGCGTGGCCGATACCTACCCACCAAACGAAGTTGGTAATGTCATAAGCCCAACCTACGGTTTTGTTTAGGTTCCAAACACCGATACCGTAGTATACTGTCCATGCCACGCAAAAAAAGTAAAACGCAGCCAAAGAACCAGCGATGGTTATGGCCAAAAACCATAGCTTCGGCGGTACACCTTCGGTGCTCCTCACGATGTCCGTGGTTATTTGCTTGTAATTCTTGTCTCCAAGAATTAACGGTTCGCGTATGGGTGATTCGTAAGATGCCATCTCTTATATTCTGTTATATCCTATTAATGATGTTCTTCAACGTGGGTGCTATCGGTATGTGCCTCGCCATGGTGCGCACCGCTGTGGTGGTCTACTTGGCCTGGTACATCTATAGCGTTATCGCTTAACAAATTTACTGCTTTCAGCTGCTCCGTATCCGAAATGTTGCGCACTTTCGTAAGGTAAGTAACAGACGGCAAGGTGTGTATCTCTTCAATCACCTTGAAACCACGCTCATCGTTGCCAATAATTGAAACCTCAGTTTCGGGATTATTCACATCTCCGAATACGATGGCACCAGTTACGCAAGCCGCTTGGCAAGCTGTTTTGATGTCACCATCTTTCAGTTTACGGCCTTCTTTCTTGGCAGTCAATTTACCTTCTTGTATACGCTGTACGCAGAAAGAGCATTTCTCCATTACCCCACGTGAGCGAACCGTTACATCAGGGTTCAACACCATGCGGGTAAGGTCTTGGCTCATTTCATGAGGGTCGTAGTTGTTTTCCAACGCACCGGTAAGCGTAAAGCTATCAGCACCCCAGTAATCGAACCAGTTGAAACGACGTACTTTATATGGACAGTTGTTGGCGCAGTAGCGTGTACCGATACAACGGTTGTAGGCCATTTGGTTCAAGCCTTCAGAGCTGTGGTTGGTAGCTGATACTGGGCAAACGTTTTCGCAAGGGGCATTTTCGCAATGTTGGCACATCATCGGCTGGAATACCGCTGATGGATTCTCCACATCGCCGAAGTAGTAACGGTCAATACGCAACCAGTGCATCTCGCGGGACAAGGTTACCTCTTTCTTGCCTACTACTGGTATGTTGTTCTCTGCATTACAAGCTACTACGCAAGCGCCGCAACCAAAGCAAGAATTCAAGTCAATACCCATTCCCCATTTGTGGCCAGGGAATTCGTGGTAGCCGTACAAGGTGAACAAGTGATCCTTTACGTGTGCACGGTCATGGTTGCCAGCAGCAGGGTTAGCTGCGTAAGCATCAAGGGTGGTTGTTTTTACAATACCACGTTGGTTCAAACCATCACTCACACTGAAGTGGGTCTGCGTTTGTGCCAATTTATAGTCTTTGCCAGTCTCAGTAAAGGTAGCATCAACCGAATAACGCCTCTGTCCACCATTCTTGTAGTTGGTAATGAAAGGGTAAGCGTTCTCCCCTACTTCACCAGTTTTGCCAACCACTTCACGGCCATACCCTAGGGCAATAGCGATGGTATTATCAGGCATACCTGGCTGAATGTGCACAGGCAACTCCACTTCATATCCGTTGGCACTTATCTTAATAGTTTGTACCGTGCGGCCGTAGCTCTTTCTAGTACGGTCGGCAGTAAAGTCAAGTTTATTGGCTTCGGCAAAAGCTAGGGATACGCAAGCGTAGTTGTCCCAAGTGATTTTAGATACCGGATCTGGCAACTCTTGCAACCAAGGGTTATCAGCATCTTTACCGTCGCCAATAGCGGTTTTCTCATAAACCACTACCTCAATTCCGCCAGTTTTTACGTTTGCCAAAGCGGCAGCACCAGCAGCGGCTACATCAATAGCGCCACCAGCAAGCGTTGGGGTGCCTTCGGTAACAGGGGCACCTACAGCAGCAGGGGCAGCACCGGTTGGGGTGTAAGTGAACACGCCATCGTGCACGGCACGGTCCCAGAAGTTACCAAAGGTGGTCAATCCTGATTGTTTGCCGAAGATGTTGGCATTCCAATTCTCCCTTACGAAGTCGTAGTATGTTTTGTCAATACCAGCAAATTTCAACAAGCTTTCGCCAGCGGCACGGGTATTAAACAATGGGTCGATAGTAGGTTGGATGATGCTTATATGGCCATTACGTGGCTCTGCATCGCCCCAGCTCTCCAAGAAGTGGTGGTCGGGAGCCAAATATTGGCACAAAGTCTCCGATTCAGCCTTCTTGTCGTTGAGCGATACGGTCAATTCCACCTTTTTAAGGGCTTCGATAAACTCATCTGCCTTTGGCAAATTGTACGCCGGGTTAGAGTTTAGCAAGAATAAACCCTTCACGGTACCGGCGATAACGTCGGCCACCAATTTATTGTACTGGGTATCGTTGCCTTGGCGTAGGTTGCTGTATTCTACCATGTCAATGGTAGTGCCGTAGTTCCCAAGCAATTGGTTCAGGGCATTTACAATCAACTGTACGTTTACATCGTTTGAGCCACTGATAACCAACGAAGCGCCTTTGGCACCAACTAGGTCGGCAGCAGCAGCTTCAATGCTGGCGATGTATTTGCTTTCCAGTTTACCACCACTAATGGACGAACCACCAGTTTTGGCAGCTACTAAGTTATAAAGGGTAATGGCAGCGGCAGTTTCTTCTGATGGTTTTACTGGTACGCGCACGTCAGCATTCAAACCAGTCAAACTTGCGTAAGACTCAATTTGGTAGTGGCGAGACATCTTCGGATTGTCTTTACTCACTTTGCGGTTGATAGCATAGTTGTAAGCGTATTCCGTTGGGCTTATCCAAGTTCCAAGGAAATCGGCACCCAAACTAACTATTACCTTAGCTTTCTCGAAACGATAGTTTGGCACCACGCGCTTGCCGAAGCTTAACTCGTTGGCATCCAGCAAACCGCTGTATGATACTGCATCGTGCTGTACCAACTCGGTAGTAGGATATTGCTCGGTAAACTTGGCAATAGCAGCTTTCAAAGAAGGGCTAATGATGGTAGCAGCAACGATGCGGATAGCACCACCGGCTGCTTTAATGGCTTGTAATTTGTCGTAGACGGCTTTGTCCAATTCGCCCCAAGTAGTGGCTTTGGTCATTGCCACTGGGCCTTTTGGGCGGTAGCTGTCATACAAGCTCAATACTGAAGCTTGTGCGCCTGCATCGGTACCACCGTAAGTGATTTTTGAAAGGTTGTTACCCTCAATTTTTATAGGGCGACCTTCACGGGTTTTAACCAAAATGCTGCAATACTTGCCACCATCTACATACGAAGAGGCATAGTAGTTGGCAATACCTGGCGTAATCTCATCTGGCTTTACGAGATAAGGAATAGACTTACGAACGGGCATTTCGCAACCTGCGGCAATAGTAGCTGCACCAACACTAAAGCCTAGCACTTTCAAAAAGTCGCGACGGCTGGTATTGGCCTCTTGTAATTTCGCACCGAATCCAGGTAATTCCTCTGGGAACTCCTTACCGGTTTGCTGCATGAACTCCGAGTCTTGGAACTTCTCGTCCAAACCCTTCCAAAATTGTTGTTCAGCCATTATATGATGATTCTAGTGATGCTTAAATTAATAGTGGCACTTTTGGCACTCGGTGCCACCAATCTTCTCTACGGTTACTTTCGGATCCATTTCTTCAGCCTTAATGCGGTCATGGAACACTTGGTAAGTCTCGTAGAAAGGATTTTCGCTGAATTTCACCTCTGTTTCGCGGTGGCAATTGATACACCAGCCCATAGATAACGGCGAGTGCTGGCCAAGTTCTTCCATCGTTTCAACTGGGCCGTGGCAAGTTTGGCACTCTACGCCACCGGCAGTTACGTGCTGCGCGTGGTTAAAGTAAACGTGGTCGGGCAGGTTGTGTATCCTTACCCACTCAACAGGCTGTTGAACTTGGGCTAATACTTCTTCAACATTTTTTTTGCTAGCAACAGGTTTGCTATCGCTCAACCAAATGGTAAAGATGCTATCGATGTAAGATTTTGGCTGGGCAACGTAGTTTTCGAAATAATTACCATCAATTGGGTTGAAACCAACAGCAGCGTAAATTTTAGAAATCTCCAATTTACCGTATTTCCCGTTTTTTGGGTCATCACCTTTAATGCCTTTGTGGCAATTCATACAGGTGCTTATCGAAGGTATGTTGGAGTGCTTGCTAACTGCAGCACCAGTGTGGCAATATTCGCAATTGATTTTGTTGATTCCAGCGTGCAACTCGTGAGAGAACTTAATCGGTTGGATTGGGGTATAACCTTGTTGGCGGCCCAAATCAATAGCTCCAACTACAACAGCATTAGAAAGGTAGATAACTACTATCAAAGTTACTACAGCGCGCAGTTTCCTGTTTTTCCAGAAAGGTACTGCTGCCGGAATTGGCTCACCTTCTTTTTCTAGTACCAAGCGGTTCAAACTGCCCGATACAATGGTTAAGCCAATTACAATTATACCCAAAATAACTACCAAACCGATTAGCCAGTAGGTGTTGTTACTTCCAGTATCTGCACCACCATCAGCGGTAGCGGCAGTAGTTACTGGTACTACGTCGGCAGGCGGGTTAGCTATATATGCCAGGATGTTTTCCAAATCAGCATCTTGCAATTCTGGAAACTGGGTCATAGCAGACACATCGTAGCTTTGCATGGTAACAGCATAGCCAACACCAGCTTTCACTGGGTCTTGCCAGTTTTTAATCCAGCGCTTCAGCCAGTCACGGCCGCTTACACCAGCATGTTCTGCACCATCAACCCAACGTTGCTCTACGCCGGTAAGCGCAGGGCCAATAAGTTTGGTACCTAACTTGTGGCAACTTGCACACTTGGCTTTAAAAATCTTCTCACCAGCCAGTACTTGCTCAGAGGCTTGGCCATATACGGCAACGCTTGATGGTACAAGTAGGGCAACGATTAGTAAGAAGGTAAAGAAGGAATATCTGTAAACGTTCATGTTGAACCGGTGTTTTCCCTTGAATTGT
The DNA here is from genome assembly GCA_027483645.1 of Sphingobacteriales bacterium. Classification (GTDB taxonomy): domain Bacteria; phylum Bacteroidota; class Bacteroidia; order Chitinophagales; family CAIOSU01; genus CAIOSU01. The sequence continues at coordinate 153,672 of JAIXUD010000022.1, read as the reverse complement.
CAGTCTTTTGTCAAAATTCAGACTGCGGGCAAAGTTATGCATGAAACTCTAACCAAACAACAAAAGAAAATAAAATTCCGTTGTTTGGAAACATTCTAAACAAACACAATAAGTAATTGAAAATCAATACTTTAGATGATTAAAATTTGCATAATTACTCGACACCGGCACTTTTATCAACAATATGTGGCTTACTTAAACGTTCGCAAAACATTTGCTGGGGCTAGTTTTCATGCGTTTCAATAACTTCAACCCGCGCTAAAGATGACATTTGTCACCCCACCTATACACAACAAAGGCGCAACCCTCGTTGCGCCTTGCTATCATTATATTTCAGGTTAATATCGTCTATTTCTTTTGAGAAACCGGATTCTTCGGCAACTCAATAATATCTTTCACCACACACAACGATTCCAGCAAGTAAATATCCTTTTGGATGTCTTTGTACCAAGCAGTGGTGCGCTCCTTTTTGCTTTCGTCGGCGTTAATGCCTGCCTTATCGGCATCAGGGGTGGTTACCGTAATCGGCTGCGGGGTATCGCTCGCCGCCTCATACTTCTTGCCTTCCTCTTGCTGCCTTTTCTCCCTATCTCGGTATAGGCCTAGGTGCAGGCTATATACACTGCTGCCGCGGCTAATGTTTAAGCGCTCAGCATTCTCCAATACTAGGCCGAACAATTTATCGCTGCTTATTCGTGCGGTACTATTTTTGCTCACCTTATCGAAGTTGCTCATGTTGTTGCCCCACACCTTGTAAGGTACTGGCGATATTACATCCCAAGACAATGGATAATCCTCATCCTTCTCGCCGATATCCATTGAACTGTATAGGCTAGGCAAAATAACATCTGGTATCACGCCTTTCAATTGGGTAGTTTGTCCATTAATTCGGTAGAATTTCTGGGTCGTTAGCTTCAACACACCCAAGGGCTTAATGCTGGCCAGCTCCGCACTTACGTTTTCGTCCAAATCAATAAAGCGCTGCACGGTGCCTTTACCGAAAGTGGCAGGGCTACCGATGATGATGGCACGCTTATAATCTTGCATGGCAGCTGCTAAAATCTCAGAAGCCGATGCGCTGAACTCATTTACCAATATCACTAGAGGGCCAGAATATACCAAGTTGGTATCCCTATCCTCTAGCAAGTAAGGCTGCCCGAAGCGCGACTTTACCTGCACAATTGGGCCGCTGGAGATAAACAAGCCGGCCATATCTACCACATCTTGCAATGAGCCGCCGCCATTGTTACGCAAATCGATAACCAAGCCGTCAATGCCTTGCTTTTTCAGCTTTAGCACTTCTTTGCGGACGTCATCGCCGCTATTGGCACCGCCAGACTTGTTGAAGTCGGCATAGAACTTAGGTAGGCTTATGTAGCCCACTTTTTGCTTTTCGCCATTCTTCTGCAACACTGCCGATTTGGCATAGGTCTCTTCCAAAATCACCACGTCGCGAATGATGGGCACCACTTTTATAGCGCCATCCACCTTCTTCACAGTAAGGCGCACCTCGGTACCCTTATCACCACGGATGAGTTTTACGGCATCGCCCACCGCCATGTCCACAATGTCAACCGGTTCACCTTTGCCTTGTGCCACTTTCAATATAATATCGCCTACTTTCAAGTCGCCTTGTTTCCAGCTAGGGCTGCCCGATACGATGGCCGTTACCTTTATATAACTGCCCTCTTCTTGCAGCGTGGCACCGATACCTTCAAGCTTACCACTCATAGATATGTCGAAGTTCTCCTTGTCTTCTGGAGGCAGAAACGACGTATGAGGGTCAAAAGCCATTGCCACCGAGTTCAAAAAGATGTTGCGGTAATCGTCTAAATCTTGACGGCTCAGGCGGTGGTACCAATCTGCATGGGTTTTAAGCACACGCTCGCGGGCATCCTTCTCAAAATCGGCAACCGTTTTCTTTTTTATTTCATCACCGCTTTCAGCCTTTTCTTGTTCATCCAGCTTGTCGCTCAAGCGGGTAAGCACTTGAAACTTCAACTGCTTGCGCCATAGCTCTTTCAACTCCGTTTCGTTTTTAGGGAAAGCTCGCTTATCAACGTCCGTCTCCAAATCTTCTATTTTCTCGAAGTTGAATGGCTGGGCCAATATCTCCTTATACCAGCCTTCAATTTGCTTTTGGCGCTTTTGGTATACGCTGGTAGTAAGTTCAAAAAACTCATAGCTACCGGCCTTCATCTGGTCGTCCAGCTTGTTTTTGTAAAGGGCAAAGGCATCAATATCGCCTTGGGTAAAAAAGCGCTTGCCAAAATCCAGGTTCTTGAGGTATAGGTCATATACCCGCTCACTGAATTTGTCATCGATGGCCATATCGGCATAGTGGTTCTGCTGTACGCCGTTGAGCACCATATCGAGTAGTACCTTATCCTTATCGCCAGTAGCAGGCGTTCGGAAGGCTGCAGCGGAGAAAAGCACACCCGCTGCGAGGGCTAAAACGAGAAATATTCTTGAAAACATCGTGTCAACTTGATTTTACACAACTAATATAAAACAATATCCAGCAAAGGGAACAATACAATAGACGGACAAGGCAGTTTTTTAGCTTAAACAACACCCCTTTCCATCAAATGTTGTAGATGATAACGCAGGGATTGCACGAATTGTGCCAAATTTGGAGGTGAGGTGTTATGAAATGTTAAGGTGGGTTTAGTTAAATCCTATTAAGGTTTTGCCTTAATATGCTGGCAATATCCAGTTCCATGGTACAATCATTTCCCAAATTGAATACCGTCACATCGTTCTGTTCACTATACGCACCATCATTCAAAACGAACACATTAAACTTGTGAGTTTCGGGGTCGATAATAATGTAGTAAGGTACACCTTGCTCTTGATAAATTTCAAACTTGAGGTTCCTATCCCTAAGGGCAGTAGATTCAGAAAGCAACTCCACAACCAATGCCGGCGAACTGCTTATATATCTATCGGTAAGGTTGCAAACCACAACCATATCAGGCCGCACGACGGTTTTGTTGTTTATCCTCCAATCTAGTTCATATAATACTTCGCAATTGCAACTTCCCTTTATCTTTCCTAGGCTCAAAACAAACTGTACGTGCAACTTACCAGCAAGGCGTTGATGTTTGGAATTGGCCGATGGCGACATGGCATAAGGATAACCATCTATCAATTCCCAATTGCCCTCCCACATATCGTAGTCGGCTAGGGTATAATTGGGTTCATACTTATGGGCACGCATGTACCAAAGATAAGGAATAATGGGTTTGATGGCAACAGATAGGTACCATGTTATAACACACTTTAGCTAAAAGAAAATCCTGCCCCCATCCTCAAATCAACAAAATCATGGTTAGCTTTGTATTACAATTACAAACTCCACATTTATGATACCCAGAGATGAAGTAGTATTTGCATGGATAGCGAAGGAAAAACTGCGCCAGCAAAACGGACTAGAGCTTATAGCCAGCGAAAACTTTACCAGTCAACAGGTAATGGAGGCCATGGGCAGTGTGTTTACCAATAAATACGCCGAAGGGTATCCGGGTCGCCGCTACTATGGCGGTTGCGAGTTTGTGGATGAGGTGGAAACATTGGCCATAGACCGAGCTAAAGAACTATATGGTGCCGAGTATGCCAACGTGCAGCCGCACAGTGGCGCACAGGCCAACGCTGCCGTAATGCTAGCCTTGCTTCAGCCGGGCGACAGCATCTTGGGTTTCGACCTTTCGCATGGCGGGCACTTAACGCACGGCTCATCGGTAAACTTTTCGGGCAAACTATATAGCCCACACTTCTATGGTGTGGAGAAAGAGACCGGCCGTATAGATATGGATAAAGTGGAAGCCATTGCCATTGAAGCCAAGCCGAAACTGATTATCTGCGGTGCATCGGCCTACTCACGAGAGTGGGAGTATGCCCGTTTCCGCGCTATTGCCGATAAGGTAGGTGCCTTCTTGCTTGCCGATATGGCGCACCCTGCAGGGCTGATTGCGGCAAAACTATTGGATAGCCCCATCCCCCACTGCCATGTAGTAACTACCACCACACACAAAACCCTTCGTGGGCCGCGTGGTGGATTGATATTGATGGGCAAAGACTTTGAAAACCCATTTGGGTTGACCACGCCAAAAGGCGAGGTACGCATGATGTCATCAATAATGGATGGCGCGGTGTTCCCTGGTACGCAAGGTGGACCGCTAGAGCATGTAATTGCAGGTAAAGCCATCGCTTTCGGCGAGGCATTGACTGAAGACTACCGCCAATATTGTCGCCAAGTAGTTGCCAATGCGCAAGCTATGGCTAAGGAATTGGTGAAACGTGGCTACCACATCATCAGCGGTGGAACGGACAACCACCTAATGCTTATTGACCTACACAACAAAGACATTAGCGGCAAAAAAGCAGAGCAAACCCTAGGCAAAGCAGAAATAACCGTGAACAAGAACATGGTGCCTTTCGACGACCGTTCGCCGTTTGTTACCTCTGGTATCCGCATCGGTACTCCGGCCATTACCACCCGCGGCATGAAAGAACGCGAGATGGTACAAATCATTGACCTGATTGACCGCCTGATCATGAACCCTGACGACGAAGCCGTAATAGCTGCGGTGAAAGCAGAGGTACATGCATTGGCCAAGCGTTTCCCGCTATATGCGAGTGAAGGGGTGCTGCATTGATTAACTATACCTGTAAAACTAATAATGCCCATTAGCGAAACTGATGGGCATTTTTATGTTCAGTATTATGAAATTTAAACAATAGTGTACTATATTTACTTTTGCTTGAAAACCATTAAGTACCTATTCAGCATGGTAGCTTTAGTAGCTATTTTGTTCCACTCCGGGGCATATACTGCTGTTTTCCTTAACTTTCAGGTTAATCAAAGCTTTATTGCCCGCACCTTGTGCGAGAACCGCACGGCACCAGATTTGCAGTGTAACGGTAAGTGTTATCTAAAAAAGCAATTCCAAAAACAAACCGACAATACCCCAAAAAGCAACTTGCTTACCGTGCAGCAAAGCATCACTTGGGTATATGAAGTACCCATGGTTGTTATAAGCGAACCAACTATAGAAACTACCGCAGCACCTGCGGCTTACTACCAATCGTTTTTTACCCAATACAATACTACCCCACAGCCGCATCCGCCGTGCTACTTGGCTTAATGTAAATGGAATAACCATTTTGTAAGCCTAAATTCCTTCAATGAACACAAATATGTTGTGTCGCCTGTGGCTAGTAATGCTATTGGTGGCCGCAACGGTAAGGGGAGTTTATGCCTGCGACGGATGTAGTGCCAACTTGAGCATATTCAATGCTGAATTGCAACTCAACAACGGCCAGCACTCCATTGGTATACAGCAACAAAGCCGCTTTTTTAGCGCCACGCTTCACGAGTCCTTGATGGATTATATAGCCGGCCCGAAAAAACAGGACGATGGACACGTGCATACCGAGCCACAGGTAGAGACCCGATACCGACAAATACAAACCACTACCGATGTACGGGGCACTTACTACGTGCACCCTAAGTGGAGCCTTATGGCTATAGTGCCTTTAACGGCTAAGCTGCTGTGTAGCGAGGATAACCAATATCGCGATGGCCGTAAGCTAGAGCAGCATCAAGGCTTGGGCGATGTAGTTTTGCTTACCCAATACCAAGCCCTAAGCGAAGGCAAGCGCTTGGTAAGCAAAAAACTACAGCAACGCTTAGTGGTTGGGGTAGGTGTGAAGTTGCCTACGGGCAGTTTTCAGAAAATAGGATACGACGAAATGCTGCGCCCCGATTTGCAAAATGGCAGCGGCAGTGTCGATTTTATTGCCACTACCAACTACATCATCCGTTCGAAGAGCTGGGGTGCAACCGCCATGGTTACCTATAAAGTAAATACCGCCAACAAGTTGGGCTATCGCTTTGCCAATAGCCTCAATGCCGATTTGCGTGGTTTTTGGTTTAAGGAGTTTAAGCGGCTAGCCATTGCGCCTAGCACAGGCTTGTGGCTAGAACATGCCGGAAGCAATCAAACCACCGCCGCGGTGCCTGAAGGCCCTACGGGCGGGCTCTTTCTCTTTGGTACGGTAGGGCTTGATTTATTTAAAGGTAACTGGGGGCTCAACTGCCTGTGGAGGCATCCGCTGGCACAAAGGATTGTGGTGAACGAACAATTCGGCAATGTATCGGGTTTCCAAGTAGGGGCCAAATATGCGTTTAATTCAAAAAAATCAAACAATTCAACAAACTCAAAAGAACAAGAACTATGAAATCTATCATAAACAACTTATCACTATTACTTTTTGCCTTTGTAGCTATCGTATCTACTACCAGCTGCGAAAAAGACCACGACCATGATGGTACAGGGCACATGCATATTTACTTTAACAACCGCTATGGCCTTACCGAAGCGTTGGATACCAACGCTGTAAAAACCGGAACTAACAACCGTGATTTTAGGATTAACAAAGTGCAGTACTATGTTTCGAATGTAAGGTTGGTAGGCCATGATGGTAATGAAGTACCATTCTCTGGGGAATATTTATTGGTTAAAACCAATGGGGTAAACGAGCTTGAAATGGAAGAATTACCTACTGGCCATTACACACAATTGAAATTCGATGTTGGCGTGGATTCCGTAACCAACCACGGCGACCCTAGCTTGTTGGATGCTGAATCGGATTTGTCGCCAACCAATAATTCGGGCATGTTCTGGAGCTGGAACTCAGGCTACATTTTCTTTATGGCGGAAGGTTTGGTAGATACCAACGCCACGCCTAACGGTACGGTTGATGGCCCTTGGATTTTCCATGTGGGCACCGATTCATACCTGTCTACCGTGTCGATTGACATCGACAAACAGGTGAGCGAAGGAAGCCATCCGAACATCAACGTGTACCTCAATACCGCTGCCTTATTCTCGAATGTGGACTTGGGCGGTGCCGATGTGATCACGATGACCATGAACAATATGGATTTGGCTACCAGGGTAAAAACGAATTACAGCTCAGCATTCACTGCGGAGTAATTCCATTTGCAAAATATACCGCTGGAAACAGTATTAAGAAAACTGTTTCTAGCGGTATAATGCAATTGGTTTAAACACCCAGTGCAACCAAATGCACTGTTTTCCTGTTTTATCATAAATAATTGTGTTTATGCGCTATCTACGTCTACTGGTACCCATGCTAGTTTGGGTAATAATGGCTTCTTCATGTGAAAAAGACCCGGAGTTGATTATCGAGCCAGACCCGAGTAGTATTACCTTCAACATATACCCAAAAGTAGGCAACCAGCCAATGGTGCTTAACCAAGAGTATTTAGATGAAGACAGCTATCGCATCATGCCCACGCTGTTTCGGTTTTATGTATCGCACCTTACTTTGTTAACCGATAGTGGCGAACTCGAGATAAAGGATGTTGCCTTGTTAAGCTTGGAGGGCTTAGCTTCGGGCGAACCGCTTACTATTGAGGCCGCCATACCTGCCGGTAACTATACAGGTGTTAGGTTTTGGATTGGATTGGATAGTGCGCAGAACGCTAGCGACCCGGCCACCTATGCGCAAGATCACCCGTTAAGTGCATTTCAGGGTACTTTCTGGACCTGGAATAGTGGTTACCGATTTGTAATGCTAGAAGGCTATTATGATACGTTAGCCAATACGCCAGGGCCTGTTGCAACTACGTCGTTCTTTAATTATCACACTGGTCTTAACACACTGTATCGCGAAGCGGTATTGGGTGCGGCAAGTGTGCCATTTAGCGTAGGCGAAGGTGATAGCTACACGTATAACCTGGATTTAGACCTAAACAGGGCACTATACGGCTCAAGGGATATTAGCCGAAACATGGGAGCGATAACCCATAGCACCAGTAACTATCAATTGGCAGAAGATTTTACCGAGAATTTCATAAGGGCATTTAGCCTTTCAAACCCGTAATAGGGTATGGGTAAAACCAAGGTATTCATAGGGATATGCCTTATTACGGCATTGCTTGCAACGGGCTGTGGCAAAGATGAACTAGAGCCGTTGGATGCGCCTTATGAACTCAATTTGCCAGTTGGTTTCCCGCCAATGCCGGTGCCAGTAGGAAATGAGCTTACGGTAAAACGGGTCGAATTGGGCAAAATGCTGTTCTTTGATAAAGGCATGTCTCGCGATAGTACTGTTTCTTGCGGCTCGTGCCACCTTCAAACCAATGCTTTTAGTGATGTGATCGCAATAAGCAGCGGTATTGAAGGCAGAAAAGGGATGAGAAATAGCCCGCCATTATTCAATTTGGGTTATCATCCTTATTATTTTTTTGATGGCGGGGTACCTACACTTGAGCTGCAAGTGCTGGCACCGGTGCAGGATGTGAACGAGATGGACCATGATTTTCCGCTGGCGGTGGAGCGGTTGGCGCAAAACCCTCGATATCAGGAAATGGCCCGGATAGCCTACAACAGGGAGTTTGATGCTTTTGTGTTAACAAGGGCCTTGGGGGCTTTCGAGCGTACCTTGGTTTCGGGCAACAGTGCTTATGATCAATACAATAACGGGCAAAGTAGCGCACTAAATGAATCGGCGAAGCGTGGCTTGGCATTGTTCCAAAGCGAGCGGTTGAGCTGCTCTGGCTGCCACGGCGGGTTTAATTTTACCGATTACAGCTTTAAGAATAATGGTTTGGCTGAGGTTTATGCAGATTCGGGTAGGATAAGGGTAACGGCGGTGGAAGCTGATCGGGACAAGTTTAAGGTGCCTTCGTTGCGGAATGTTGCACTTACGGCCCCATACATGCATGATGGCAGCATAGCCAGTTTAGCCCAAGTGGTGGAGCATTACAATAGCGGCGGGGCAAACAACCCTCAGAAAGATGAAAGGATAAAACCATTAAACCTAACAGCCCAAGAGAAAAGCGACTTATTGGAATTTTTAAACGCCTTGAGCGATTATGAATTTACAACCAATGCGGCATTTGCGGAATAATGCGGTTGCGGGTTAAAAGTTGCGAGTTAGAAATGGAAACATTAAATTGTATCAATAAGTGGAGGGAATATAGATTGCTAGTTAGAAGATAACTCGTAACCCGTAACTCGCAACTCGAAACTAAACTTTAAATGAAAGCACTACGATATATACTACCATTAATTGTACTAGTTGCAATCATGTCAGGTTGTGGAAAAGAACCTGATGATGATGACGGAACCAAAAACGACAGGGGCTGGGTATACAATCCGCAAGCTTACACCGTGGAGATACCGCGCAACTTTCCACCAGCTACTTTCCCTGCTAGCAACCCACTTACCACACAGGGGGTGCAACTGGGTAGAATGTTATTTTATGACCCCATTCTGAGTGGCGATAGCACCTTGGCCTGTGCCGGTTGCCATAAACAAGAGAATGCCTTTTCCGATAACAGGATTTTGAGTTTGGGTATTGATGGTTTGCAGGGTAAGCGCCATGCCATGCCGCTGTTCAACTTGGTATATAGCAGCCGGTTTTTTTGGGATGGCCGTGCAACAGATTTGGCTGAACAAGCCCTTATACCAGTTGAAGACCCGTTGGAGATGCACGCTTATTGGCCTGAAAACATCATAAAACTACAAGCGCACAAAGACTATCCTAAGTTTTTTTACGAAGCATTTGGTGTGGAGCCCGAAGATATAACCAAGGAGCATGCGGGAAAGGCTTTGGCGCAATTTATGTTTACTCTAGTGTCAGGTAGGAGTAAATTTGACGAAGCAGTTACCGGTTTTGGGGAGCTTACCGATCAAGAGCGCAGAGGATTGGAGTTGTTCATATCGCAAGATGGTGCTGATTGCTTTCATTGCCATGGCACCCCCAACGGCAATCAAGTTTTCCAAGAGCTTAGCCCGTCGTTACAGTTTCGCAATAATGGGTTGGATTCTTTTGCCACTGCTGTTGAGTATGTAGATAAGGGCTTGGGTGAAGCCACTGGAATTGTCACCGATTTCGGAAAGTTTAAAGTACCTTCTTTACGAAACTTAGCTTTTACAGCACCTTATATGCACGATGGGCGCTTTGCTACTTTGGAAGAGGTGGTAGATTTTTATAGCACGGGCGTGCACCAAACGGCCAATATTGATGCTGGGGGTATGGAATTTGCTTTTCAGGGCGGAGTACAACTCACCCCTCAAGAAAAGCTTGACCTTATCGCTTTCTTAATGACCCTTACCGATAACGAGTTTGTAACCGACCCGCGGTTTAGCGACCCGTTTAAGTAGACTGCAGAAAAAAACTATATTTACCCCATAATGATAAAAGGGTAAATCATGAAGGCATTCAAGCTGTTTTTGGAGTATTACGATGTATTTGCGGAGTATATCAACCCACTGGCAGTTATCATGTTATTTGTCCTTGCTCTGCCTATCTTCTAAATTGTGATAGCCCATTATTGGCTTCGTAATAAACGGGATATGGATGGCAGCAGTGAGCACAACCCTTTGTTGCCAAATGATGTGGAGCGTTCTTCTCCATCTGCACCTTGATTTCTACAAATCGTACGGCGTAATACACATTTTTACAAATGGTTAATTTCGTTTAACCAATTGATTATTATACGGTTATGCTTGTTGCTGTTATATGGGCTGCTAGTGGCACAATGGTTGCTTCTTTCAATACATAATTGACAAAGTAACCTTAAAAACGAAACATCATGAGTACTGACAAAAAATTAGCAGACAAAGGCAAAGACACTACAAAGAAGTCTTCAGGCCAATCAAGCATCACCAAATCAACTGGTGGCAAAACCGACAGCAAAACCGGCGGTGCCAAGAAGTAATTTAACTGCTTCAAATTAAAACCCTTTTCACCCTGCATGGTTGTATAACCTTGCAGGGTGATTTATATTTACCAAAACTGTTTCTATATGCGTCAAATTATACTATCGCATGCATTGCTTTTACTAGTGGTTGCCTCCGCCGTTGGCCAGACCGAGGGCCGCTTCAAACGAACCAACCAAATAAAATCATTGAACTTCGAGTTTATGGCTGGGCTTATATCCAGCCCGGTGGTCGGCCCCGATGCCAAGCAAATACGCAACTCCATAAGCGACCGCGAAGCTGCTGATGCTGATTTCTCAGGTTCTTTGTTGCCCAAAACCAGTGCTTATGTAGGCATATTGGTCGATTACCGTTTTCATGAATTGGTAGGTTTGGGTACCGGCATGGTTTATAGCCCGAAAGGATATTGGGTATTTGAGAAAAACGAGGATTTCGATTTCCGTAGAAGGAGCTATTATACGGTTGATTATTTTGAGTTTCCGCTCTTTTTGCAAATCTACGCTCACCCCAAGGTATGGTTCCGCGCTGGGCCAGTGTTTAGCTTTGCGGGTATTACCAAAATACGCATACTAACCGAAGTAGGCGATACCAAAGAAAAAGAGAAGTATCGCTTTGGCGAGAAGGGCAGCCCAGTTGCGCGTGAGTTTGTGCCAGGCCTTGAAGCCGCTGTGAGTTTCGGCAACCCGAGCGGTTTCCACGGCACTTTGGGCGTACAATATAGCGGAAGCTTATATGAGGATATAGATATAAAGCCAGTGATGTTGAGGCTGGGCTTTGGCTACACGCTGGTAAAGTAAATTTGGACCACTGACGACAGACGACGGACCACAACTAATACCGTAAATTGGCGTGTCACCCTGAGCCTGTCGAAGGGCGCGAGCGATTGCTAAGTGAGCCGGAGTTTTTCACGAAGGCGAGCCATTGACGAGCACTGCCTTTGCAAGTAGCGCACTTTTGCTCGAAGTAATTATTAAAAATCAGCAAGTTCTATCGAAATGACGGTCCTTTATAATAAATCACTTAACCCGCACTACCTCGCCATCATCAAAACCCACAGCAATAGCCTCTGCTTGTGCGAAGCGGCCTTCTTTTAATGAGGGGCTAGCTTGCAAATGGGCTTTCACCTTATCTAAAACCGCTTTCCCTTTCAATCCTTTCCATTCAGGGGCATCCAAGTGGAAGTATTTATTAGTGGGTTCGTATCCTATTTCATAAACCCAGTCATTATCATTCTCATCAAACTCTGTCGAGCCGATGACATACAGCACATAGAAATCCTTGGTTTCGAACAACCCAAACCAGTAAGCAATTATCTCTTCGGGTGGCTCGGGTGTGGTAAGTATTTCCTTTAGCCAATTTTCTATTCCAGGTATTAGAGACATAATTAAAAAATTTGAAAAGTAATTTAGCAAAAGTACCATAAAATTGTAGGCTATAGCTAAATAAGGGAAGCTTAATAAGATTCTCTACAATAGCGGTAAAATGCTTTATGGTCTATCGCGCACCGCCCAAAAGCACGGCAGGCTTTGGTCCTTGGTTCACCCAACTGTCCACAATAATTGAAAACCCGCAACTTATGCTGAACTATATTCCTGATAGCGGGTTGTAGTTTTTGATGTAAACTTGCGATATTTGCAACAATCTAAAATTTAGGAATCTACGTCCATGGGAGCTGACTCGTTTATCTTTAACGCACACCCTGCCTACCTCGAAAACAAATACCAGGATTTTAAGAGCAATCCAGAATCGGTAGATGCGGATATGCAGAAGTTTTTTGAAGGTTTCGACCTGGCCTTTTCGTATTTCAGCGAGAATGGTTCGGCAACATCTGTAAGCCCGAAAGAACTGCAGGTTTATACCCTCATACAAGCATACCGCGCCAAAGGTCATTTGATAGCCAAAACCAACCCAATCCGCCCTCGCCGCGATTGGCAGGCCAACTTGGGGATCGAGTTCTTCGGCCTTACTAAGGAGGATTTGGGCACCAAGTTTCAAGCGGGTAAAGATATCGGCCTGGAGAATGGCACCCTGCAAGATATTATCGCCAAGTTAGAGCGCATCTACTGCCGTGCCATCGGTGTGGAGTATACTTACATTACTAATACCGAGTTGCACAACTTCGTAAAGGAGCAGTTTGAAAAGCGTGCTTATGAAATTGACCTGCCACAAGAGCAGAAAATGCGTGTGCTGCAAAAGATTACCGAAACGGTTGTTTTTGAGAAGTTTTTGCACACCAAATATGTAGGGCAAAAGCGCTTTAGCCTAGAAGGCGGCGAAAGCACTATCCCAGCATTAGATGCCATCATCAATAAGAGCGCCGACCTGGGCGTGGAAGAAGTAGTGATAGGCATGGCGCACCGTGGCCGTTTGAACGTGTTGGCCAACATCATGTGCAAAACCTACGAGCAGATTTTCGGCGAGTTTGAAGGCAACATGATACCAGACGCCACTATGGGCGATGGCGACGTAAAGTACCATATGGGTTTCTCCTCCATGGTGACAACCCCTAGCGATAAAACAGTACACTTGAAATTGGTACCTAACCCTTCGCACCTAGAAGCGGTAAACCCAGTAGTAGAAGGGTTTGCACGCGCCAAGGCCGATTTAGTGTATGGTAGCAATTATGATAAGGTATTGCCTATACTGATACATGGCGATGCGGCTTTGCCGGGCCAAGGGGTAGGATATGAGGTGGTACAAATGAGCAAACTTAAGGGCTACCGCACCGGTGGTACCTTGCACTTTGTAATCAACAACCAGATTGGTTTTACTACCGATTTTGATGATGCCCGTTCATCTATCTACGCTACCAGTATGGCCGCTATGGTGGAGGCACCGGTGTTCCATGTAAATGGCGACGATGTAGAAGCGGTAGTATTTGCCGTGGAACTGGCCGCCGAGATACGCCAGCAATTTGATGCCGATGTGTTTATTGATATGGTGTGCTACCGCCGCCATGGGCACAACGAGAGCGATGAGCCTAAGTTTACCCAACCAGGCTTGTATAAGCTTATTGAGAAACATGATAACCCACGCCTAGTATACATCAAAAACCTCATTGAAAAGGGTAAGATTGACGAGGCACAGGCACAGAAAATAGATGATGATTTCTGGGCTATGCTGCAAGACCGCTTGGAGATGGTAAAGCAAAAGAGCTTGCCATACAAATACCAAGACCCAGAGCGTGCCTGGAAAGCTTTGCGTAAATCAACACCAGAGGATTTCGAGAGCTCGCCTAAAACGGGCATTGGCAAGAAAGAACTTACTAGTATTCTTCAAAAGATAAACGAGTTACCTGCTGAGTTTAAGCCACTAGTAAAGGTGGATAAAATGCTGAAGCAGAAACTCGAGCAGATAAAAGGTGGCCAAGTAGATTGGGCTACTGCTGAGCTCGCTGCCTATGCTTCCATCATTGTGGAAGGTAACGACGTGCGGCTGTCAGGCCAAGATGTGAAGCGTGGCACTTTTTCTCACCGCCATGCCATATTATACGACGAAACAAATAATAGCGAGTACAACCGCTTGGATAACCTAGCTGCTAAGCAAGGCAAGCTGCGCATACACAACTCCTTATTGAGCGAATTTGCGGCCCTAGGCTTTGAGTTTGGTTACTCTTTGGCATCGCCTGATAGCTTGGTAATATGGGAAGCACAGTTTGGCGACTTTGTGAACGGTGCCCAAACCATGATTGACCAGTTTATAACCAGTAGCGAAAGCAAGTGGCAGCGCACTAGCGGCTTGGTGATGCTATTGCCGCATGGTTACGAAGGCCAAGGGCCAGAGCACAGCAGTGCTCGCCTTGAGCGTTTCTTACAGCAGTGTGCTGAGTTCAATATTACCGTTGCCAACATAACCACGCCAGCCAACTTTTTCCACGCTTTGCGTAGGCAGCAAGTGAGGCCATTCCGCAAGCCGATGGTAGTGATGTCGCCTAAATCGTTGTTGCGTCACGCCCGTTGCGTATCGGCGGTTGAAGAATTAACCAAAGGTGGTTTCCAAGAAGTGATTGACGACAGCAGCATCAAGAAGGCCGATAAGGTGAAGAAAGTATTGTTCTGCTCTGGCAAAATCTATTATGATTTGCTAGAGAAGCAAGAAGCCGATAAGCGTGACGATGTCGCCATTGTTCGCTTGGAGCAACTATACCCGCTGGCTTACAAACAAGTGGACGCTATTGTGGCCAAGTATAAAAACGCTAAGTTTGCTTGGGTACAAGAAGAGCCTGCGAACATGGGCGCTTGGGTATACATGCTAAGCTGCTATCGCAATATTGATTGGGAATTGGTAAGTCGCAAAGCCAGCGCATCGCCAGCTACGGGATACCACAAAGTACACGTTAAGGAGCAGGAAGCGATACTTGACAAAGCTTTTACAATATAGACGATGGACCATAGCCTGCCACGCTTTTGGGCGGGGGACGATAGACCATGGACTAAGAAAAACAAAAAACCAGTTAAGCAATTAACAGATTAACTGATCAACCGATAAACTATGTTACTAGAGATTAAAGTACCTACTGTTGGCGAATCGATTACCGAAGTAACCATTTCTAACTGGTTGGTAAAGGATGGCGACTATGTAAAGCAAGACCAAGTGCTTTGCGAAATGGAAAGCGACAAAGCAACCTTTGAACTGAACGCCGAGAAAGCGGGCAAAATAGCTATAGTAACCGCAGCCGGAAGCGATGTAGCTATTGGTACTGTGGTATGCAAGATAGATACCGATGCTGTTGCACCGGCAGGTGGCGAGGCCCCTAAAGCCGAAGCTCCCAAAGCAGAAGCTAAAAAAGAAGAACCTAAAAAAGAAGAAGCTAAACCAGAGCCTGCAAAAGCCGAAGCGCTAGCCGCAACTGCCGAAGCTGGCTATGCCAAAGGCCACGCCGGCCCAGGCACAGCCAAGCTTGCTAACGAAAACGGGGTGAACCTAAGCCAAGTGGTAGGTACTGCCAAAGGTGGTCGAGTAACCAAAGCAGATGTGCTGAACGCTTTGCAAAACGGAGCTACCAGTGTGGGCGAGTATAACCTACCAGCAACTGGCGGTGGCCGTGAGCAGAAGAAAGAGAAGATGAGCAACCTGCGCAAAACCATTGCGAAGCGCTTGTTGGCCGCCAAAAACCAAACGGCTATGCTTACCACCTTCAATGAGGTGGATATGACGGAGATAATGAAACTACGTACCCTGCATAAAGACAAATTTAAAGAGGCACATGGCATCAACCTGGGTTTTATGTCGTTCTTTACCAAGGCTTGCGCCATTGCGTTGTTGGAGTTCCCGGCGGTAAATGGTGCTATTGAAGATGATACCAACATAGTATACCACGACTACGTGGATATGGGCGTTGCTGTATCAACCCCGAAAGGATTGGTAGTACCGGTTATCCGCAATGCGGAGAGTTTAACTATGGCTGGTATTGAGAAGGCTGTGGTAGCGGTAGCTACTAAAGCTCGCGATGGCAAATTGACTATGGAAGAAATGACTGGCGGTACCTTCACTATTACCAATGGTGGTGTTTTCGGCTCGTTGCTTTCCACCCCGATATTGAATATCCCTCAGTCGGCTATTTTGGGCATGCATAAAATACAAGATCGCCCAATGGCCATTGATGGCAAAGTAGAGATACGCCCAATGATGTATCTAGCCCTGAGCTACGACCACCGAATTATTGACGGTAAAGAGTCGGTAAGTTTCTTGGTAAGAGTAAAGAGCCTTCTGGAAAACCCGGCTCACTTGCTGTTTGGCGAAGACCCCACTAAGTTGTTGTTGGGACTTAAATAGACGATAGACCATGGACGATGGACCATGGTTTTGCTTCAATACATATCATTACGCCCGCTGGTTTTACCGGTGGGCGTTTTTATTTTAGGCCTCCGTCTATTTCACCCACAAACTTGTATTCCTTAAGTAAAATCCATATATTGATATCACATTTGAATTCTATGACCACTATAACCGTAAAATTATCAGACCCAGCTAAGGCAGAAATGCTGGAGGCCATGCTTAGCTCCATGGATTTTGTGGCTGAGGTAATAGTGAAGGATAGTACCTTTCAAGTCGTTAAGGAAGTGGTTGCAATAAAACCAGACGATGCCCTATTTCAAGCAAAGCTGGGCCATACCCACAACTGGGATGTAGTACATGCAGAATTAAGACAGCGGTACGAATTGTAGTAATGTATTAAAAAGCTATTAATTTTTGTCATCTGGCGTTTCGTGTTTCAACCACCAGGTACTTTTGGAGCGGACAGACCGCAGAAACTAGCGCTTCATTTCCATAACAGCGCAATATCACCCCAAAATCAACTGCTTGCCCCCATAATCAATAATAGCTTTATGGGCTTTCAATATATCGCTGCCGAGTATCAATTGCACTTCAGGTATGCCAAGCATTCGGTACGTTTCGTTCACGTGGCTTAGGTCAATCACTGCTAAAAATTGACTAGCTACCACTTTATCACCTATTGTCAACTCCTCTGCCATAAAAAAATGGCTCTCCATGGTATTGGTGCCCAAGCCGGCTGACAGTTGCTCATTGCTCTCCAAAAAGGTTTCAGGGAAGGTGTTTTTTATAAAACTTAAATCAGCCACAGTGCGCGATGCGCCCGTATCCAGTATCATGCGGCAGGCACTACCATTAAGGGTGCCTCGTAACATTACGTGGTTGCTTTCCTCATCCAGGTTGATAAACTCAAACGGTATTACCACAGCCTTCCTTGGGCGGCGAATGCGTTTAACGGGCTGGCTGCTCATTCATAGTAAGTATAGGTGCGCACTTTAAAAACGCTGGGTTCATCATCCACGGTTTCCAACCGGCGTATCCAGTTATTATGGTCGTCGTACTCGTAGGTGTAAAGCACCTTGGCGCGTATCTGGCCCTCGGGGCTTACCAAGTTTCGGGTAACCTCCTCGCCTCGTTCATCAAAGGTATATTCGTATCGGCTTTGGTAGCCAATACTATCCGTGTTACCTATAGGGCGATACCGGTGGATAATAGAATCGAACCCTGCTTTACTGTATTCATATTGGTTGCGATATTTCAACGAATCGTAGCCAACAAATAAGCTATGAGTATATATTTTACCTGAGTCTTGCTCATAGTAAGTGAGCACCTCCCTACTATCCAATGTAGTATCAGACCTATATACAAGCGATTCCACCATCTGCCCTATACTATCAAACGCCCAAGTACGCCAGTACGTTTCAATTCCATCGGGTAAATGCATGTGCACCACCTGCTTTATTTTTCGGCCTTTTTCATCATAGTATAAGTCTTGGCTTGATGATACTACCCCACTCCCGTTAATGGCCTCAATGGCAATTATCTTTCCTTTAGGGTTGTAGATAAATTTTTCAGATTTCCTCAGCCCACCACCCACGGCAAATACCTGCGACACCAAAAGGTTGCCTTTTTCATCTACACTATCCATGGTGATGTTATCGCCTACGTGGCTGCCTGGCACTAGCTTTCCTTCTTTCTGTATTACATCGAAGTATTCCGTACGCACCGTTTTCACCCTTCCATATATCTTATGCATTTTCAGCATGGGATTAGGGTCTCCAGTATATCCATCTTTCTGCTCGCAACCACCGCAACCGGATAGCAGTGCCAATGGTAAAAATAAAAGCCAATAATGTACTCGGTTCATACCTACGAAGATAAGGCAAAATGGTTGAGAGCGTGGTTAATGGATGTTAAATGCGCTTAATCTTTAGCGATACGAAGCACTTGCCTATTGCCTGCTCCATCAACAATAGTTATCAGATATAAACCGGCAGGGATATCCAAATCAACCTCTAAACTGCTTTGGTTTTGATAATTAGCGGCCCAAATAGTTTGCCCCGCTAGGTTAGAAACCGTTACACCAAGCTCAGGGTAAAAGCTACCCAAAACTATGGTAAACTTACCATTGCTTGGGTTAGGATATAAAGCAAATCGCTCGCCAAATGCCTCCTCGGTACCAACAATGGTTATGGTAAAGCATGCCGAAGTATCGCCACAGCCATTGGCATTTACCGCTAGGGCGTAGTCGCCGCTTGCAGTGGGAATAAACGTAGCGCCATCGGCACCGGCTATTGTGTCGAGGCCGTTGTTGCAATCAAGCCACTGGTAGGTTATGCCCGAAACAGCGGTAGCCAGGAGCGTGTCGCCCGATTGGGTAACATCAGCCTGCACATTGGCATTAACAATAAGCTCAAGTGTCAAAACGCTATCACAGCCACTGAAACTGGTAAACAATTGAGTATAAACGCCGGTGCTGTCATAAGTTTGCCCGTTCAATTGATAGCTACCGCAAGAGGTTTGCACCAAGGTTTGCCTTGCCGTATCATTTATAGTAAGGTTGATAACGATAAAGCTATCGCAGCCCGATGCATTTAGCAGTGCCTCCCTATATACTCCAGAAGAATCATATACCAGCCCGCTTGCTGAAGTAAAGGCGTAGCAAGCAGCGGTATCCAGCGTAGCAAAAGTTGGCTCGCACGGGTTCCATTTGGCAATAAACGTAGTGGCCGAATCCGCACCAATAAGTTCGGTAGCGCCTATGGTAGGGTCAAAATCGACCGTATCTACAAAGCTGCCGGCAAAGTACACATTGCCTAAAGTATCCACTGCTATGGCTTCGCCAGCGTCGTTGCCTGCATGGCCAACATTGCGCGCCCAAATAAACTGCCCACTTGAGTCTAGTTTGCTTATGTACACATCAGTTGCCTGGCCGCCTGTTGTGAGGTTATAGTTATCGGCACCTGGGTCAAAATCAAACGTGGCAGAAAAGAAGCCTGTTGTATAAACAGAACCGACCGAATCTATAGCCAAAGCTGCCCCTTGCCCACTGGCTATGCCGGTAAAGTTGCGTGCCCAAACATAGGCTCCCAAAGAATCTAGCTTCAATACAAAAGGATCGCTACCACCAGCCGGGGTTAAGAACACAGAATCTGGTCCTGGGTCAAAATCCACTCTCGATATAAATTGACCGGTTACGTATAAGTTGCGCGCCGCATCCACGGCAATATCATTGCCTTGTGAGGCGAATAAACTACCGTTCAACTGTTTGGCCCAGCCGTAACTGCCATTTGCGTTCAATTTCAGTATAAATACATCCCTACTTGGCTGGGCAAATAGCGTATCAACGCCAGCATCGGGGTTAAAATCGGCGAATGCACTAAAATTGCCAGTGGTATATACGCTACCAAGCTGATCCACTGTAATGGCAAATGACTCATCAAAACCAGTACCGCCAACTTTTTTAACCCAAACATATGCTGGAGTAGCGCTAATCTTCAAGACAAAAAAATCTGGGAAATTGGGGCTGGCAGATGTAAAGTTTACCGCCGTACCACCAGGGTTGAAATTAACCGTTCCAATAAAAGTGCCCGTAATATAGGCCGCACCCACTGCATCTATTGCAATATCTCGGCCCACATCGTTGCTAATACCACCTATTTTATATGCCCAAAGGTAATTTCCGGCGGCAGAAAGCTTTTGTACAAAAATATCAGTGCCGCCTGCTGATGTAAGGTTATTGGTTGCCGCACCAGGATTAAAATCGACAGCACCGCTAAAGGAACCCGTCAAAAACGCATTGCCTAGCCTATCCACCGCAATGGCTTTTACCTCATCGTTGCCAGTGCCGCCAATACGTTTTGCCCAAACCAAACTGCCGCTGGGCGAAAGCTTTTGTACGAAAATATCTTTAGCACCTGCCGAGATAGTGGTAAGCGTAGCTGCCCCAGGGTCAAGGTCTACCGTATCGGTAAAGTAGCCCACCACATATACAAAGCCTGAATCGCTTACGGCAATATCCACGGCGCTGCTTTGGCCCGAGCCAGTATTATGCCCAGCCCATTCCAACTTTACGCTTTGTGCCCAAGTGCCCGACCATATTAGCAATAATAAGATGGTAATAATGCCTGTAACCCTCATGCCAATCATTTGGAGGTTGAAGTTAGGGAAAGATGGGGGTAAATAGAAATGAGGTAATAATGTATACTAGAAACAAAAACAGCCTCCAACTTTCGTTAGAGGCTGTATCTTATAAATTTCAAAGTCAACCCGTAACTCGTAACTCGAAACCAGTAACTCAATAAGCTCTCGCAAACACCACACGCTGCGTACTAGGCTTGCCGGTAAGGATGCAAACGCCATCTTCCAACGGGTTGTTTAAAGGTATACAACGGATGGTGGCTTTGGTATCTTCCTTGATTTTGTCTTCGGTTTCAGGGCTGCCATCGTAGTGGGCCAGGATAAAACCAGGCTGCTCGTCCAACAAGCGCTTAAACTCTTCGTAGGTATCTGCCCTACGGGTGTTCTCCTCACGGAATTTCAATGCCTTCTGGAACATGTTCGCCTGTATCTCATCCAACAAAGCCGGTACAAAGGTTTCCAAGTCATCAATTTGCACAATCTGCTTCTCCTTGGTGTCGCGGCGGGCCACTTCGGCAGTGCCACTTACCAAGTCGCGTGGGCCGATGGCGATGCGTACCGGTACGCCTTCCAACTCATACTGGGCATACTTAAAGCCCGGGCGGGTTTGGTCGTCGTCGTTTAGTTTTACGCTGATGTCTTGCGCTTTCAAGGTTTTCATCAAACTGCTTACCCTATCAAACACGGCGTTCAGCTCTTCAGCATTTTTAAAGATAGGGATGATAACCACTTGCAGCGGGGCTACTTTCGGCGGCAATACCAAGCCTTCATCATCGCTGTGCGCCATCAGCAAGGCACCAATCAAGCGTGTGCTCACCCCCCAAGAGGTAGCCCAAACGTATTCTTGCTTGTTCTCTTTGGTCATAAACTGTACCTCAAATGCCTTGGCAAAATTCTGCCCTAGGAAGTGGGAGGTACCCGCCTGCAGGGCTTTACCATCCTGCATCAAAGCTTCGATGCAATAAGTCTCTACCGCACCGGCAAAGCGCTCGTTAGGGGTTTTTACCCCGCGCAATACCGGTATCGCCAGCCACTTCTCTACGAAATCGGCATATACATCCAACATGGTTTCCGCTTCGGCAATGGCCTCTTGGCTGGTGCTGTGGGCCGTGTGGCCTTCCTGCCAAAGAAACTCAGCCGTGCGTAGGAATAGGCGCGTACGCATTTCCCAGCGCACTACGTTGGCCCACTGGTTGATGAGCAAAGGCAAATCCCTATAAGAGGTAATCCAGTTTTTATAGGTGTGCCAGATGATGGTTTCGCTGGTAGGGCGCACAATAAGCTCCTCTTCCAACTTTGCATCGGGGTCTACCACAATACCTTTGCCGTTCGGGTCGTTCATAAGGCGGTAGTGGGTTACCACGGCGCACTCCTTAGCGAACCCTTCTACGTGGGCAGCTTCCTTGCTTAAAAAGCTTTTCGGTATAAAAAGCGGGAAGTAGGCATTTACGTGTCCAGTATCCTTGAATTTCTTGTCTAGTACAGTCTTCATATTCTCCCAAATGGCATAGCCATAGGGTTTAATAACCATGCAGCCACGCACTGGCGAATAATCCGCAAGCCCGCCACGAATCACTAAATCATTATACCATTGGCTGTAATCTTCAGCCCTACTGCTTATTTTCTTGCTCATAGCAAACTTGGTATACTATTTGTTTGTTAAGGTAATATAGGCAACCAGAGCGCCAAAGTTAGCGATTAATATTGTGTAACTTAACGAGTGAATAAGGAAGGGCAGAATGGTGGTTGCGAAAAATTTGTTTTAAACCAATTATTATTTTTGGAGTCGAACAACCAAACGGCAATATAACAGCACCTTATACCTAGATAAACCGCATTACTATGAAAACTTTTACACTCATATCCGCTTTGCTACTGGTAACCATGGTTACTGCCTGGGGGCAGAACTATGATGATGTGTATTACCAACCCGACGGTAATAGCAGCACCAGCCAAGACCAATATTATAATAACGACAATAGCGGTAGCCAAACCAACAGCACCACTACAACAACTGGCGGTGATGGCAACACTGGCTACAACTACAACCAGTATAACAATGAGTATGGCAGTGCCGATAGATATGACTATGCCGATACCAGTGAGTACTACACCGATGGTGATGGCAATACCTACATTACCAACAACTACTATGGCAATACCAACCATGACTTTTATTATAGTAGCCGCTTGCGCCGCTTCTACGACCCTTACCCTGGCTTTGGCTGGTATAGCAGTGCATACACCGATCCGTACTGGTATGGTTACAACGACCCATGGATGTGGGGCTCCAGCATTTATGTAGGTAGTGGCTATTTTTTCGGCCCTACTTGGGGCTTTAATACTGGCTGGTGTTCAACATCTTGGCACACTGCTTGGGCTTGGAACACTGGCTGGAACTACGGCTGGGGCAATGGCTGGTATAGCAACTGGGGCTGGAACAATGGTTGGGGCAATGGTGGCTTCGGCTGGAACAATGGCTGGAACAATGGTTGGAACAATGGTTGGGGTAATGGTGGCTGGAACAATGGCTACTGGAACGGATACAACCATGGTTATGCCAATGGCTACTGGGATGGATATAATGATGGTTCATGGAATAGTGGCTATAACAGCCCACTTTATAATAATCAATATGGTCCACGCTACCGCGAAGGTGGTAGCCAAGGCTATGCTAGTGGTGGAAAAGCAGTGGACAACCCCGCTGGCGGCGGTGGCAAAACCAGCTACGAGCCGTACACAAACGGTGGTAGAAACGATGGTAGCGTAGTTGCTGCCCCTATTGGCAATACTGTGCCAAATACCACAACTGGAGTGAAGCCAAGTATTGGTTCTACCAATGGTGGCAAAACTGTAGGTACACCCATATCATCCTCTACAACCCCTGTTAGAAATGGTAATGTAACCACTGCCCCTGTTACTGATGGTAGAAATATTGGTAGCCCTGTTACTTCAACTGGCCCGAGCCGTTATAGTGGTACTACCCCTACTGCTGCCCCTAGCACTAATGGCAAGCCAGTAGGCACTACTGTTGCTCCAAATACTGGTATTGGCACAAATCCTGGAAGGTATAATAACGGCACTACACCAAATACGTATACTAATCCAAATGGTGTGAACACTAACCCTAGGTCCAATGGTAATATAACCACTACACCAACTCCTACTAGTAAACCAAATACTAGTGGTAATATAAACCGTAATGCTCCTGCGCCAGGCACATCAACACCGTCTACTAGGCCAACGTCTCCAGCGCCAACCAACACGCCGAGGACTACCAGCCCTGCTCCTACCAATAAGCCAAACTATAGCACGCCGGCACCAACAGGTACTAACCCTACTTATTCAACGCCGAGGACTACCAGCCCGGCGCCGAATAACAAACCTAACTACAGTGCGCCGGCACCTAGTAATAAGCCAAACTATTCAGCACCTAGGAACAATAGCCCTGCGCCAAGCAATACACCAAGGACTAGCCCAACGCCGAATAACAAGCCTAATTATAGCACCCCCGCACCAAATAATAAGCCTAACTACTCTGCGCCTAGGAATAATAGCCCGGCACCAAGCAACACGCCAAGAACTACTAGCCCAGCGCCGAGTAACAAGCCAAACTATAGCAGCCCAGCGCCAAATAATAAGCCGAGCTACTCTACGCCTAGAACTAGTACTCCTGCGCCAAGCAAGCCTAACTACTCTACACCAAGGAATAATAGTCCTGCGCCTAGCGCCCCACGAAACAGTGGTGGTGGCTATTCTGCCCCCTCTCCTAGCCCTGCACCTAGCGGTGGTGGCGGTGGTGGAAGTTACAACCGCGGCGGTGGCAGTGGTGGCGGCGGAAGTGCACCTCGTGGCCCGCGTAACTAATGGCTAAACATTGGTTGTAGTAAACCATTTTCTGCAAATAGAAAGAAAGGAATAAAAGCAATGAAGCGCATCCTTATTTACATGGTAGTTTTGATTGCAGGTGGTTTTACAGCTTTCGCCCAAAACCCTACCGAAATTTTAAGATACTCTCAAATACGGCCCGGCGGCACTGCCCGCGGGCTTGGCGTTGGGGGAGCTTTCGGCGCTGTTGGGGCAGATTATACCAGCATCGGCATTAATCCAGGCGGCTTGGGTGTATACCGCCGTAGCGATTTATCCTTAAGCTTGGGTTTTCAAAATACGGTTTCAGAAACGGACTTACTAGGTAATGCCAATACGAGTACCCGTTTCCGTGCCTACTTGCCAAACGCTAGCATTGTTATCAGCCGCTTGCATGTGGATGGCCGCGGCAACAGGCGCCGTGGTAAATGGATAGCTACCAACTTTGCCTTCGGGTTCAATAGGCTTGCCAATTTTAATGCACATAGTGTATTTACCAATGGTGAAAGCCCAAACTCACTGTTAAATCATTACCGCGACGAGCTTACCACTTCTGCCCTTACAGAAGATCAAATATCGCTCGATAATGCCAGCGCAGGCGCAGTAGCTGGCTACTACACGTATCTATTAAACCCTACCGGCATTACTGGTACTGATTATAGCGCCATAACCGATGGCCGGCTGGTAAACCAACAAATAGCCCTTACCCGCCGTGGTGGAATCGATGAAATGTCGTTTGCCCTCGGCTCAAACTATAATGATAAGTTCTACTTTGGTATGTTGGTGGGAGTTCCGTTTTTAAGCTATAATGAAAAGCTTACCGTAAAAGAGAGCGATGAAGCCAATGCCATCCCATCCTTCAACAACTATGGCTTCAACCAAACCCTTAAGGCGAGTGGAGCAGGTATCAATGCTAAATTTGGCTTTATAGTGAGAGCTGCCAAGTGGATGCGTCTTGGCGCATCGTTCCACACCCCTACCCGCTACAGCCTTTCCGAAGATTATTATACTGAAATCAACTCTCAATTCGATACGATTTCTTACAACGACTTTTCGGATGGAGAGTTTACGTACAAGCTCTCCACCCCATGGCGGGCAATAGCCAGTGCGGCATTCATTGTTAAAACTTTTGGCTTCCTGTCCGTTGATTATGAATACAGTAATTTCAATCGGGCGAAGTACAATTTTGACAGTTTCGATACTGCGGAGAACGCCCTTAACCAAGATGTGAAAAACTACCTGCGCCCAATACATAACATACGGGGCGGTGCTGAGGTGGCTATTAAAAACTGGCGCCTAAGGGCTGGATATTCTTACACCACTAGCCCGCTAGAGAAAAACCAAGTGGTAGAAGGGCGAGATTTGGTATCGCAAATGTACTCTGGTGGCTTGGGTTATCGTTTCGAGCGCTGGTATGTTGATATGGCCTACTACCGCATTGCCTCCGAGGGCACTGCCATTATTTCCCCATACATTAGTGGTGAGGAAAAGCTGAAATTCGATAATTATGTAATGACGGTAGGCTTTAACTTTTAAGCTCGCCCCTTAGTATAGAATTTGGAACGTAACTTTTTTGTTTACCAACCAGTATCTATAGTATGAAACAGCTCAGCACCAATTGGCTTACCGAAGGCACCATTGACCTTGAGTACAAAAAGTACCTACTGCTAGGCTATTTACAGCACGTTGATGAGGAATTTAAGCAAGAAAAGTTGTACCCATGCCTTGCCGACCTCATCAATCACCACCACAATTTACTTGACCTAAAGGAGCAAAAACAGCAGGCCCTCAATAGCTTCCCGAAAAAGATAGTTAGTATAGACCCAGCTAAGTTTGAGTTGGAATACGAGCGGCTGGTGCAGGATGATCAATACCTAGAAGAGATACAGCAAATAATGGAATATGCCCTGCCGCAATTGGGAAAATACTTAAGGAACGGCCAATACATTTATGATTACGTGGCAGAGCAAATGATGCTACAACCCATTGGCATAGTGCCCATGAAAATGGATGAAGGCTATATGCTGTTGCGCGAAGGGGGGCAAAAAAAGGTAGATGTCTTCGAGTATACGCTCACCCTGTTTGAAAGCGCTAACGAAAACTATCGTGCATTGAAAACCCAATACTTGGCAAGCTACCCATTGAGCATAACCAGTACCTACCAGAGCATTAAATACGAATTGATAAAGACTAGGAAGGAGTTGCCCAATCCGGCAACATTTGCCATAGAGGCTGAGAAAGATTTTCCATTTACGGAAACACTTTACCCAATAGCCAAAAGGTTATTAATAAAAGAACTTAGCCGAATAAGCTGAGTCTCAGCTATTATTGACCGTCGCCAGCAGGCTGTTGGTCAGCAGGAGCAGCAGGAGCAGCCTCACCAGCGGGGGCAGCGTCGCCACCAGGTACTGGAGCAATAGCTGGTGCACCACCCAAATCTGGTGCAATTGGGCGCTCTTCCAACGATTTTTCAGCAGCCGATTTCTCATCGGTAACTACCACTCCATTGCTATCAGGCAAAAACACGGCTGACAACAAGGTAAGGGCTAGCAAAGTAATGGCCAAAGTCCATGTAGCCTTTTCGATAGTTTCGGTAGCACGACGGGCGCCCATTACCTGGTTGCCGATATTTGCAAAACCTGCACCCAGGCCGCTGCCTTTAGGGTTTTGAATCAAAACTGCCAATGACAACAGTATGCAAACGATGATGATGATAACTACTATAACCGTGAAGAGCATGATTTATACTTTATCCATTAAGATAGGAGTGCAAAGTTAATGTAATAGTAGCAAATACGCAAAATTCTATTTTGTAAGTATTTGGGGGTGGTTTCTACCTAACAAAGTATCCCCCGAAATGCCGAACTTTGCCACTCACATCCACCCACACCATGAGCCAAACTGGCCTCGAGCTTATTTACCAGCACTTCCCGAACCTAACCGCCAAACAAAAAGAACGCTTTGGGGCACTACCAGCCCTATATTCGGAGTGGAACGAGAAAATCAATGTTATCTCCCGTAAAGACATTGAAAACCTTTATGAGCGGCACGTGCTGCACTCTTTGGCTATTGCAAAGATTGTGACCTTTAATCCAGGTGCAGAGATATTGGACGTGGGCACAGGCGGTGGCTTTCCTGGCATTCCTTTAGCCATTCTGTTTCCTGATACTTTGTTTTACCTTACCGACTCTATCGGCAAGAAGATACTAGTAGTAAAGGCGATTAAGGACGCGCTGGGATTGGATAATGCTTTTGCCGAAAACATCCGCTCTGAAAGGCATGATGGCCACGTGGATTTTGCCATCACCCGCGCCGTGGCCCCGATGCCCGACCTAGTACAATGGACCCGCGGTAAAATAAAAAAGCGCAGCAACCATACCCTTGCCAACGGCCTTATAGCCCTTAAAGGCGGCGACTTGAAATTGGAATTGGAGCCTTATGGCAAACGGGCGAAAGTGGTTCCACTATCGAAGTTTTTCAAAGATCCTTTCTATGCCGAGAAGTCGATAGTGACTTTGGCTTTGTAAAATTACCCGAGGGTTACCAGTTACGGGTTGCGAGTTTTGCTAAATAAATTGTTACTTGGTTGACCTACTATTGTGCGCTGCTGAATCGCGAAGTAAGCCAAACACATAAAGCTGCTGAAGAGAAACACAAAACCATACATAAATAGATGGTGGTGAGGGCGCAGTACATGGTGCGCAATATCGGCCACTAGGCTAAACGGATTGCTCACTACATCCCAACTGTTCCAACGCAAGTATCGGCCTAAAAAGATACCATAGCCAGCCAGAAACATGCAGCCCACCGCCAATAGATTGCCCACAAGGCTGTTGAACATTTCATTGAAGATGCGCTGCACAATGGCAAGGGAGTTAAAGCCCAGCAACAGACCATTCCAAGCGCCAGAAAATAGCAATATCATATCAAACCATTGAGGCACCGGCACGCGGGTTTTAAGATGAAACAAATCGGTAACGATGTACATGGCATTGGGGAAAAACAGTAGCCAAGCGCTGAACAATGCCAACTGAAATAGCGAATTTCCTTTACCATCTCTCACATTTTGCAGCCAAAGTGCAAAGAACAAGGGCAATCCGGCCAGGAAAAGGTTCCAAACTAAGAATCCCCCGAAAATGCTTCCTGTTAGGGTAACCCTTACTGTGAGCATGAACACCGTAAATGCTATGGAGGCATACAAAACTCCAAATCGATGGGAGAACAATTGACGGATTGCGGTAATCATAAATAGTTAGTTGAAAGCTGTGAGCTAAAGAAACGCATGCAAGGGTTAAAGTAGTATATCGTTAACACTCTTTAAGGTTTTTACTTAATGCTTCATTATCTACACTATTTCTACACCAATTTGTAGAAATAAATACACAACAAGATTGCATGATTGCAGACCCTCCCACTTAATATGTTGATAGTCAATTGACTTACGATCAGCCCAATCCTTGGCACAATTACTGCCTTATGTAAACCAGAGACGCAACGAACAGGTTGCACCAGTTATAGAGAAGGAAGACTAAGCAGCGAACGATATAACTATGACGATTTACTGGTAAAAAGCATACCAGCTTCAGCGTCTCGTAATGAAGCATCTTTATAAACGATGGTTGTGGGTTACGCCCTTTTCCCGCAACCATCAACTTGATCAATCGTTCCCTGAAAGGAACTTATTTGTGGACTTTCAGGAACTCAAAATATAGGTAGTAGTTAGTGTGCGGCCGTCACCCTTTGGGGTGACGGTTTTTTTTGGCTAAATCGTAGCTAATACCATTCCGGTTTCTAACTTTAGAAGATAAATATCCTATTATGAAAATGGCTAGCCTAGCAATCATGATAATGATAACTGTATTGGGTTGTAAATCTACTACCAACACATCGGCAAGCAATACCGCATACCTTCAGCCAGTTGCAGTAAGCAATGACAAGGGTGCACCAACCGTAGGTATTGCCATCAATATTGACGGCGCACTATGGCATGCGGCCAGCTACGAAATACAACGGATGGGCATCTTCTGGGTAGTGAAAGGTTTGGGTGCCGACAATTCCGCTTTCAGCATCATGTTGCCTGACCCGCTCGCTACTGCAGCACACACTGTTTCGCAGGGCGGACCCGTAAGTGTAACCTACAGCAAAGCACCCGGCAAAGGGCCCACTTATCTCGCCCCCTACTCAGAAAACAACGGCTGGGTTAACACTACGCTAGCTGATGGCTACTTGCGCGGCTCGCTGGAGGTAACACTCAACAGCGGTGGCGACTTAAAGAAGTGCATGGGGACATTCTCGATTAAGCTGGAGTAAATTCTGCTATATTGACGGAACACCTCAGAAGTGCATTTGTACTGATATGCTTTTAACCACGAAGTGCACAAAGGAAATAACAAAGAACACGAAGCCCGTAATATGTACTTGGTGAACTTAGTGTCTTTTTTCCTAGTGTCCTTAGTGGTTTAACATTCTAGCAACACAAATTCTATCATTGGCAGCATAGTCAAATAGGAGGTACTTGATTCTCACTACTTGATACTTGATACCAAAATTTACAATTGTGGGCAGGGGATGCTCAACTTGCGCTTACCTACTGTAGTATACGCCCCTGTATAAATCAGGGATACTTCATAAGCACCACGGGAGTTGCTTACAGTGTTTAGCTTGGATACGTTTACGTCATAAGACAAGCCTAGCGCAAACCGTATAAAATCGAGCCTGGCACCAACAATTACAGCATCGGGGGTAGTGTTACTTACGCGGCCCCATGCGCCAATGGCAAAAGCCACGTCTCCATCATCACGGTACTCCATCACAAATTGCAAATACGTACCAGCGTTTATCTGTTTGGCAGTGCCTTGCTGGGCGTACATTACACTGGGTAAGAAGTTAATGGTTCGGGTAGCTTGAAACCAGCCACCGAAGTGAGCGGTGTACTTAGGCTCCAAACGGTATCTAGCACTAGATAGTAGAGAAATGGTAGGTTGCAGTACATGCGCATAGGCGGCGCCAAAGTACATATTGGCATACTTGCTTGGCATTACTTGATACAAAAGACCCACCGTAGCATCAGGCTTAAGGCCTGAGCCACCCGCAACGTTTTCGCCAGAAAGTAAATCTGGGTCAACCTCGATACCATTGTATTGGTTGTCGAAAATAAGCTCTTCAGTATCGATGTTTTGGCCAATCATATTGAACTGCGCACCGATACCCAAGGTATGCTTCACCCTTCGGCCTAATTGCTTTCGGTAGCCAAACGATACAGATAGTTGGTTGGTGCCGAAGGCAGCAGTACCGGCTACATCATTATAAAAGTGCAACCCCACCGCGAAGTTATCATCCTTCAATTTACTTTTAAACAAAGAAATTTCAGCAGAAACAGCCGCTGTACGATAGGTATTGGTAAAGCTGCCCCACTGGCTGCGGTAATTGGCTCCTAATCGATAATCGCCGGTAAAGAAACCAGTAAGGGCCGGGTTTAGGAACAGCGGTGAGGAGTTGAATTGCGAAAACTGCGGATCCTGCGCCTTCAGCACCGTTGCCAAAGACATCATTATCGCCAACATTATCGCTACTACTATCCTCATTTCAACAAGGTTATGTTACCTTTTATAGTCCGTTCTTTCTCGTTGGCAAACGTCAATACCGCATAGTAGACATACACGCCTACATTTACAGCTTTACCATTTTTATCGGTGCCATCCCAGCCAATGCCTTGATCGGTGGTAACAAACATTTCTTGCCCCCAACGATCGAATATGCGGAACTCCAAGCTGGTTACCCTTGGGCTGCGAATGTAGAGTATATCGTTCTTGCCGTCACCATCAGGCGAAAAGGCCGTGGGCACAAAAGAAGAGTTCTCATCTTTAATTACTGTGATGGTAAGGGTAGTATCGCCTAAGCAACCATCCAAATCTTCTACTTGCAAGGTGTAAGTAGTGGTTACCCTTGGGTCCGCACGTGGGTTGGCACAGGTACCGCATGAGAGGCCCGTAATAGGCTCCCAGAAGTAACTGATGATTGGGTTGGGGCTCACCGCCTCCAACTGAATCTGGTCGCCATTAAAGATGGTAGCCTCGCCTGGGTCAATGGATATTACCACAGGTTCGCCAATGTTGGGCAACAAGGTATCCAACAAGAAAGTACAGTTCTCAGCATCGGTTACTGTGATTGCATAAGGCCCTTCAACCAACTCTTCTATCTCCGGGTCACGGTCGTCATTGTTCCAAATATATTGGTAAGGCCCTAATCCACCCGCAGGTGCTACTGACAGGAACCCATCCGCTGCGCGACAGCGTTCCGGCGCTACCGTATCGAACACGACGGTAAGATCGGTACTTGGATTGCAAGGGCCGTTGCAGGTACCAGTGGTAGGCGTACCGGCAGTTTGCCAGTTGCCCGTGCCATCGATAGTACGGAACACGGTAAGGCCAGGCCCAGGGAAGCGGCTGGCATAGTTTATCTCTAAGCCGGCGCTCATTTGGTCGGCAGCCTTAAAAGCATTCGGGAAGGTACAGTTGGCAGTAGTGGGTGTGCACGGTACGCCATCGTAAGCCGCTTGCGTGCTGCGAGCGTTCGGTTCGCCGGTGTTTAAGGTCCAGTATACGGCATCGGCAACAGTGCCATCAGCCAAGTACAAGCCAATCCACCCATAGCCGTTCTCCAAAGCCCAGTTGCCTGAAGTGCATAGATTGCCACTACCGCAAAAGGTAGAAAGGTCAATATCTACCCCAGCTACATTCGGACCACCGATAACTAGATGCTCCAGCGGTGCCAAGATAGTACCTGCTGGAAAGGTGAAGGAGCCAATGTTTGCCGCACCAGTATTAGAAGCCAGCACATAGCAACCGATATCCACCGTATCGCAACGGCTGGCGTTGTATATCTCCACCCACTCGTAGCCGAAGTTGGTGTTGTTGCAGTCCACCAAAGATTGGTAGAGCGGGGCAGTAGCATCTTGGGCAGGGTTGATAAACACCTCGTTCAGCCGTATTTGAGCTTGCACGGGCAGAAACGCCAGCACCGCCAAACAAATCATTAACCCGAATCGTTTACCTAAATCCATCATACTAAGACGGTAAAATTAAGAAAAGTGTACCAACCCATACGTGAACTGCCATGACTATTACCGAAAAATGTAATTTTGATGTCGGTCGACGGTCCACAGTCCACGGTCCATGGTAAAAGGATTTAACGGAAAAATAGCCTAAACCAATATAATTGGCTAGTTGTTTGTAAAGAATTGTGCCAATTACCGTACTTAATGAAGCATCCGTGGACTGTGGACCATCGACCGTGGACCAACCCTAACCATCAACTAATAACCAATAACCACCACCCATGGAATATGGCATTTGCGACCTGAGTGTAGTACCGATAAGAGCGGAAGCTTCTGACAAGAGCGAGATGGTGAGCCAGTTGCTGTTTGGTGAGACGTTTACCATTATTGTGCGCGATGAGAAGTGGGTAAAGATTGAGTCGGCATACGACCACTACGAGGGCTGGATTGACGGGAAGCAGTTTATGGCATTGCCGAAAGATCAGTTCGATCAAATGAATAGCAAGTTTATGCCAGTAGCGTTGGATGTGGTGCAATCGGCAGTGAGCTCTGAGCGGCATATACCTATCCTTATTGGAAGCAGCCTGCCAGGTTTTGATGGCATGAACTTCCGCATCGGCAAAGAGAAGTTCGTTTACAACGGCCAAGCCATACAGCCCGACCATAACCGCGCCCAAGTAGATAAGTTTATAGAAAAGGTAGCCTTGCGCTTTATGAACGCCCCTTATCTATGGGGCGGCCGCAGCCTCTTCGGTATTGATTGCAGTGGGTTTACGCAAGTGGTGTATAAGCTGCTGTGTATCCCAATTCCCCGCGATGCTTACCAACAAGCCGAAGGTGGCCAACTTATAGATTTTGTTGCCCAAGCCCATGAAGGGGATTTGGCTTTCTTTGAGAACGACGAGGGCCGCATTACCCACGTAGGCATCGTGCTGAACGATGGCAAAATCATCCACGCTGCCGGCCGCGTGCGCATTGATATGTTAGACCATTACGGCATTTACAATAAGGATAAGAAGAAGTATACGCATAGGTTGAAGGTGGTGAAGCGGTTTTTTTAAGGTGAGTGTCAGAAGCAGAATTTTCAGAATTTAAGAA
The DNA here is from genome assembly GCA_027483645.1 of Sphingobacteriales bacterium. Taxonomy (GTDB): domain Bacteria; phylum Bacteroidota; class Bacteroidia; order Chitinophagales; family CAIOSU01; genus CAIOSU01. The sequence goes on along the minus strand of JAIXUD010000022.1, from coordinate 119,976 downwards.
TTGCAGAATTCAGAACGTGCAATTAATTCCGTACATTTTCAGTGTTCTCCTTGGTTAGAAGTTAAACTACTGAAGGAATGGAGTATTCTAGCTAAATTCAAACCAAGCCCACGGTTTTAACCGTGGGTATAAGCACGTTAAAAGACCAACCGTTTTAACGATTTACCCCGAACCATCATGCATTGGCAGGATATTTGCCCCACCATCTGGCAACCAAACCAACCTGCCATGAAAACCCCAAAAGAAAAGCAAAACCCACAGAAAGTTAGGGAAGAGAAAGAATTCCCGCGTACGCCGGGTTACAAAACCCCAGCCGGTTCTGGTGAAGCAGATTCCCCGAAAAAACAAATTGACCCTGATAGCAAGAAAAGTGATCCTTCGAAAACGGAGTGATGTTACTACAAAACTTGTAGCCAACACTGATTAACGTTTATTAAAAAGGTTGCGCAATTTCAACTCATAACCCGTAACTCGCAACCCGTAACAAATAACCAAAAAAAAGCGCAACCTCGCTGAAAAGGTTGCGCTCCGTGATCTGCACAATAATTGATACTAACAGCGTCTTTACTCAGTCTACATTACCATGTAGGAACGAGTTATTTTTACGCAACTCACCGCCTTGTTTGTCGTCACCTTCGAAAAGGCTGTAGCGGGAGTAGCTTGATTCAGATGAATATTGCGTGTTGTGCAACTGTATGTTGCGGCGTTTGAACGCAGGCTCGGCTTCTAGTTCAGTGAGGCTGTTCGGGTTGTTCAGCTTCATGTTCAGGCTGCGCAGGCGGCGCAAGCGCTCGTTCAACAAGTCGTCTTCTTGCTTGGCGGCTGCCTTAGGTTGCTCCACCTCGCGCTCGCGCTGGCGGAACACAAAACCCTGCTCTTCAGCAACCACTTTTTCTTCTACCTTATGCAAGGTAAAGTTCAAAGCCGGGTCTTCAACTGGTTGGGTTTCCTCAACTTCGTTTACAATCGACTCCTCATTGGCAAAGAAGAAGTTATCCTCGTTGGCCATTTCAAACGTGCTCTCTTCTTTCACGTTTTCCACAACCTCGTTACCTAGGTCGAAAGAGAAAGTGATGGCGTTGCTTTCGTCTACTACTGGTGTTTCCACCACAGCTTCTTCAACAACCTCATCCCTGCGGAAAACGAACATTTGGTCTTCCAACTTAGGCTTTACAATCTCTTCTTCAAACTTTGCAACTGGCGGAGTAGCTACTTCAACTTTAGGTGTTACTACAGCAGTGGGGCGGTCAAGTGTGTGCACCACACGATTGTTGTTAGCTGCTTCCCAGCCACCCATAATGCTCTTCTTGTCGAAGCCGGTAGCGATGATGGTTACGCAGATTTTATCACCCAAGCTGTCATCATCGCAAGTACCGAAGATTACATCGGTATCGGCGCCAACGGCCTCCAATACATACTCGTGTATCTCGGTAATCTCGTCGATACGCATTTGGTCAGTACCAGAAGTGATGTTCAACAACACTTTCTGTGCACCACGGATGTCGTTATCGTTCAACAATGGTGAGTTTAACGCATTTTGGATCGCTTTAGCCGCGCGGCCTTCGCCTTCGGCAGTTGCGCTACCCATAATGGCTACACCGCTGTTCTTCATGATATATTCTACGTCAGCAAAATCGACGTTGATTTGTCCTGGAACGGTGATAATTTCAGAGATACTGCGGGCAGCAATCGCCAAGATGTCATCAGCATGTGCGAAGGCTTCGCTGCGGGTAAGGTTGCCGTAAATCTCGCGGATGTTATCGTTTGAGATTACAATCAAGCTATCCACCGCATTGCGCATCTCTTCAATACCGGCTTCCGCTTGTTTGATTTTGCGGCGGCCTTCGAAGAAGAACGGACTGGTAACGATACCCACGGTAAGGATACCCATGCTACGGGCCAACTCGGCCACTACAGGGGCACCACCGGTACCGGTACCACCGCCCATACCGGCAGTAATAAACACCATACGGGTGTTTTTCTCCAGCAAAGTGCGCAGCTCTTCCAAAGATTCTTCTGTAGCCAAACGACCTATGTCAGGATTTGAACCAGCTCCCAAACCGCGTGTGCAGGCTGGGCCTAGTTGTATTTTATTAGGGATTGGGCTCAGCTCCAATGCCTGTTCATCAGTATTGCCAATAACGAAATTGACGCCTCGGATGCCTTGGTTAAACATATAATTTACAGCGTTGCTACCGCCACCACCAATGCCAATGACCTTGATGATAGAGGATTGTTCTTTTGGCAGATCGAATTCCAACATATCCTTACGTTTTAATGGGGTTGTCAATAGGGTTTTTTACTCGTACTCGGGGTAATCTTTATGCTTGCTTGTTAGTATCTCGGGGTTATCAAAAATCTTTTACGTCGCCTTCTTCCAGCCACTCACGGCCTTTCTGGAACATCTTTTCCCACCAGCGCGGGCTTTGGTCCAGATTTTCCTCGCCGGCCATTTCTGGTTCGCGCTGCTCTTGCTGTTGTTGGTTCACTCTCTTCTTTTTCTTGGCCGGCATGTAGCGCATCTGGTCTTCATAACCTTTCAGCACTAGGCCGATTGCAGTGGCGTACATAGGGTTATCAATGTCTTTCACTTGGCTCTTCACCATATGCTCGGTTGGTTTGCCAATGCGGGTATCCATGCCACTAATGTACTCCGCCAGTTGCTTGATGTTCTTCAACTGAGAGCCACCACCAGTGATTACAATACCGCCAATCATGCGCTTCTCGAAACCGCTGCTACGAATCTCGAAATACACCTGCTCCATAATCTCTTCCATACGGGCTTGGATGATGCTAGCCAAGTTGCGGATAGAGATTTCCTTTGGGTCGCGGCCACGAAGGCCTGGTATAGAAACGATTTCGTTTTCTTGAGTCTCGGTTGCGAATGCAGAACCAAAGCGTACTTTCAGCGCTTCGGCTTGGTTCTTCATGATTAAGCAACCTTCTTTAATGTCTTCGGTAATGATGTTGCCGCCCAACGGAATAACCGCCGTGTGGCGAATGATACCGTCTTGGAAAATAGCCAGGTCGGTAGTACCGCCACCAATATCCACTAGGGCCACACCGGCTTCCTTCTCCTCGTCGCTCAATACCGATGCTGAGGATGCCAAAGGCTCCAGCACTAAGTCGGCTACTTTAAGGCCAGCTTTCTCAACACATTTATTAATGTTCTGTGCAGCGGTAATCTGTCCGGTAATGATGTGGAAGTTGGCTTCCAAACGGATACCCGACATACCGATAGGCTCTTTGATACCTTGCTCGTTGTCGATGATAAACTCCTGTGGCAATACGTGTATAATGCGATCGCCAGGATTCAGGGCCAACTTGTACATATCGTTCACCAAACGGTCGATATCCTTGCGGCTGATTTCCTCTTCTCCATTTTCGCGCATAATAATGCCGCGGTGCTGCAGGCTCTTAATGTGCTGGCCGGCAATACCTACGTATACCTTGGTTATCTTTTGACCAGATTGGGCTTCGGCTTGTGCCACGGCCTGCTCGATAGCCTCCACGGTTTTATCGATGTTGGCCACTACACCGCGCATTACGCCCAGCGAGTCGGCCTTGCCCATGCCCAACACCTCCACTTTACCGTGCTCGGTAATGCGGCCCACAATAGCGCAGATTTTGGTGGTTCCTATGTCTAGGCCTACGATGATGTCAGATTGGTTGTCCATGGTCAAAATTTTGTGCAGATTATCTGGTCTTTATACTTTACGTTCACTGTTCGGTACTGTGCTTCATCTACATTGGTCAATACTTCTTTGTAGAATATCATCAGCCTCTTAAATTTCCCTTCCAAGTCGTCGGCCCGGCCGATAAGCACCGTGTGGCTGCCTATCATGGGGACAATCTCAAACTCACCACGTTCGTCCACATAGATTTGTTCTACAAGGGCTTTATGGAAAGGGTCATTTTCAAGGAACAAGGCTAGTTGATACAGATCGTTCAGCACCGTGCTGTCAGCAACCTTCCCGTCTTTTACCTGCGTAGGATTGATAAAACCCGTCGCTACAGTAATTCGCGAAGTAAATTTACTGGACACTGGGATTTTATACCCCTTTTTATCTATATAGAAGCTAACACCATTGTTGTTAATAATGCGCACCAACGGTTCCTTCTGTTTAATGCTCACGTGCAAGTCGCCTTTTATGTCGGCATACAGGTCGGCATTTGCGATGTATGGATTGCGCTCCAATTCTTGCTCAAGCATAGCCAGGTCAAGGGTTTTGATGGGTTTACCCTCTGGTTGCGAACCGTTTTGTTTGGTAAACGCCAAGCGCACATCATCCTCATCTACAAAGAACAGCCCTTGGTCATTGTCCAATTGAATGTGCAGTCGTTTGCAAGCTATGTCGCCCTGCTTAGTAATAGCAGCACTTGCAAGCACTACAAAGCCCACCGAACCACCAATCCACAGCAGCAAAGTCAAGATTTTCTTCGCTATCCTAAAGAACTTTTTCATCTTATTGTTGATGGTTTTTTAGGGTGAAGGCATGTTTGATTTTATCCACTTGCTTATCTATATCGCCCGCACCGATAGTCAACAAAACCTCGGGCTTACGACGAACCAACTCCGCTACCAAATCGGCATCGGCAACCAAGGCTTTATCGGTGCCTTGTATGGCATCCAATATCAAGCCGCTGGTTACCCCTTCCATAGGTAGTTCGCGGGCTGGGTATATGTTCATCAGTATTACCTCATCCGCCAATTGCAAGCTCTCCGCAAAACCTGGGTACAGGTCGTTGGTACGGCTAAACAAATGCGGCTGGAACACGGCAGTAATACGTTTATCAGGATACAACTCCCTAGCGGCGCTGATGCATGCACGAATCTCTTCTGGGTGGTGGGCGTAATCATCAATATAAACCAATGAAGGCGTGTTGATGATATACTCAAACCTGCGCTGTATGCCTTGGAAGCTGCTGATAGCAGCCGCAATTTTCTCCATGCTGATGCCCAATTGTAGGGCTACAGCGGTGGCGGCGGTTGCGTTTAGCACGTTATGACGGCCGCCCATTGCTAGGCTGGCGGTTTCATTACTTGTTTTGCGGCGCATTTCGCCTGCCTCCAACACTGGGCGCTCCACATTAAACTGGAACTGCCCGTCAGCAACGTTGATATTTTTTACTTGATAATCAGCCCCATTATTAATGCCGTAAGTAAGAATCCTCTTATCCTGAATCCTTGGCAAAATGGTTACGTCCTGTTGGGCGATAACCATACCGTCGGGCTGCACTTTGCCTACAAACTCTACAAACGTATCTTCAATCGCCTCGCGGCTACCGTAAATATCTAGGTGGTCGGTATCCACCGCAGTGATTACCGCGATGTTAGGGTGCAGGCGCAGGAACGAGCGGTCAAACTCATCAGCCTCTACCACCACTACATCTGGGTTGCCTGGGATAAAGTTACTGTGGTAGTTGGTAGCAATGCCGCCCAAGAAAGCCGTGCAACCGTAGCCGCTGTGCGTAAGCACGTGGGCCGTCATGCTGGTTACGGTGGTTTTGCCATGGCTGCCACCTATGGCAATGGTAAATTTATCCTTCGTCAATATCTCCAACACCTCCGAACGCTTCAGTACGGGTACTTTGGCCGCATCGCGTAGGTGGTTGAATTGCAGGTGACCTTTAGGGATGGCCGGCGTGTAAATCACCAACTCGGCATCCGCAGGTATCAGGGCAATGTTATCTTCATAATGAACCTCCATGCCCTCGGCAACCAACTGCTTGGTGAGCGCGGTCTCAGTGCGGTCATAGCCTACCACCTTCGCGCCATTGTGGCGGAAGTAGCGGGCCAGGGCGCTCATGCCGATGCCGCCAATGCCGATGAAAAACACGCTATGTACCTTTCCTAAGTTCATTTCCTTATCAGTCCAATTACTTCGTCAGCAATACGCTCGGCCGCATTCGGTATGGCCAAGCCTTTTATGTTTTCTGCCAGTGTTTGTTGGTGGGCATCATTATTCAATAGTTCCAAAATGGCCGGTATCAACTCCTTGGCAGCAACGGCATCCTTAATCATCACAGCTGCACCTTTGGTTACCAAGGCTTGGGCGTTGTGTGTTTGATGGTCTTCGGTTACGTTCGGGCTGGGTACCAATACCACTGGTTTGCCTACAATGCTCAGCTCAGAAATGGAGATAGCACCCGCACGGGAGATAATTACATCCGCCGCCTCGTAGGCCAAATCCATACGCTTAATAAACTCGTGTACATGCACATCGCCATATCCTTTGGCAGCGGCGTTCATTTCATCGAAGTTGGTTTTGCCCGTTTGCCATAGCACTTGGTAGCCGCTTTGGTGCAAGGTATCCAAAGCACTCTTTACACTGTTGTTGATGGTACGCGCACCCAAACTGCCACCAATAACCAAAATGGTCTTTTTGCCGATGTTGAGTTTAAAATGGTTCACCGCTTCGCCATGGGCTACTTCACCAATGGATATCTCCGCACGTACGGGGTTTCCGGTTTTAACTATCTTATCCTTCGGGAAGAAGCGCTCCATACCATCGTAAGCCACACAGAACTTACTGGCAGAACCGGCCACCAATTTGTTGGTCATACCTGCAAATTGGTTTTGCTCTTGTACCAAAACAGGGATGCCCCTTTTGGCCGCTACCCACATAGTAGGGCCGCTGGCATAGCCGCCAACGCCTACTACCACATCAGGCTTAAAGCTGCTGATGATGCTATTAGCCTTCATCAAGCTGCCCATCACTTTGAATGGCAGGCCGATATTCTTTAACAGGTTGACGCGTTGAAAACCGGTAATATTCAGCCCTTCAATTTTGTAACCGGCTTCTGGTACCTTCTGCATTTCCATACGTCCCTCAGCACCCACAAACAGAATGGCTGTTTCTGGATGGCGGGCCTTTAAAGCGTTGGCAATGGCAATGGCCGGGAATATATGCCCGCCAGTGCCGCCACCGCTAATAAGGATACGATATGGTTTAGGCTGTTGCAAGTTTAGGTTCCGCTTTGGTTTTGGTTTGCTTTTCTTCTGTTTCTTCTGGGTTAATATCGGCTGCTGTTTCTTGTTCCACACTGCGGCTCACACTTAGTATGATGCCAACCGCAATGCTGGTAAAAAACATGCTGGTGCCGCCCATGCTTACAAACGGGAGGGTCAGCCCCGTTACAGGCAGCAAGTTTACTGATACGGCCATGTGGATGATGGCTTGGAACACCAAGCTCAACCCCAAACCCACGGCCAAGAATGCACCAAAAGCCTTGGGGCTCTTAGCTACTATTTTGATACATCTATATAAAAAAGCCAAGTACAAGAACAGCACAAATGCGCCGCCAATGAGGCCGTATTCTTCAATGATAATGGCATAGATAAAATCGGAATATGGATGCGGCAGAAAGTTGCGCTGCATACTCTTGCCCGGGCCTTGGCCAATAATACCTCCCTTAGCAATGGCGATGTTGGACTGCTGTACTTGGTATGATACTTCTTGGTTATCGGTAAACTGGGCTTCCAAGCGCGATTTCCAAGTTTCGGCACGTCCGATTTTCTCCAAGGTTTCTTGTGGCAAAGCGAACAACAGGGTAACAAACAATGCACCCGAAATCAAGCTCAAGCCTATCAAACCAAAGATGTGTTTCCAACTTACCCTGCCGATGAACATCACGATTACACAGGTAGCAAAGAGCACCGCCGCAGTAGAAAGGTTGGCTGGCAATATCAAAGCGCACACAATAAACACCGGCAATATCAATGGCACGAATGCCGAGCCGAAGTCTTTAATGTTGGCCTGCTTAACGGTAAGCGTGCGGGCCAAGAACATAATCAAAGCCAGCTTGGCCAAATCCGAAGTCTGGAAGCTGAAGTTGATTATAGGCAAGGTAATCCACCGTTTGGCATCGTTGATATCCGAGCCAAACAATAGTGTATACGCCAAAAGCGGGATAGACAAATACAGGGCTACCTGCGCAACTTTGGCATAGTAACGGTAAGGTATTAAATGCGCCACGTACATCAAAAACAAACCCAACACCAGCAACATGGTATGCTTAAAGAGGTAATACTCCGTGTTGCCGCTTTGGTATTTGTAAGCCAAAGTACCGGTACTACTATATACTGCCAATAAACTAAGGAGGGACAAGGCCACCACGATGGACCAGATCCATTTATCTCCTTCTAGTTTTTTAAGCAGTCTTTCCATTTGTTAGTATCAAGTAGTGAGTATCAAGTATCAAGACTCACTGTGTTTTTAGTATCAAGTAGCGAGTATCAAGTATCAAGACTCACTGTGTTTTTAGTATCAAGTAGCGAGTATCAAGTATCAAGACTCGCTGTGTTCAACTTATTCAATCATTTACCATCTCATTACTCCTGACATTTTCGAGTCTTGTGTCTTGTGTCTTGTGTCTTGTGTCTTGCGTCTTGTGTCTATTACAGAGCACGTACGCTTGCCTTAAACTGGTTACCGCGGTCTTCGTAGTTTTCGAAGATGTCGAAGCTGGCGCAGGCTGGTGACAGCAGTACCACGTCGCCTTTGTCGGCTAGGTTGTGGGCGGCTTGCACGGCATCTTGCGCGCTAGTGGTGTTTACCAAAATATCCACATAGCGGCTGAAGGCATCGTGTATGCGCAGGTTGTTGGTACCCAAGCACACAATCGCTTTTACCTTCTTCTGCACAATGGCTTTCAATATCTCGTAATCGTTGCCTTTGTCAACGCCACCTACTATCCAAATAACCGGCTTAGTCATGCTTTCCAAGGCATACCAAGTGCTGTTCACGTTGGTAGCTTTGGAATCGTTGATGTACTCAACACCGCCAATTTTGGCTACAAATTCCAACCGGTGGTCAAGGCTTTGGAAATCGGTCAAACTTTCACGGATAACCTCCTTGCGGATGTCATACAATCGGGCTGAAATGCCGGCTGCCATTGAATTGTAAACGTTGTGCTTTCCTACAAGGGCTAGTTCGTTGATGGACATCTTAAATTCGGTTTTATGGTGAATGATGAGTTGGTCGTGTTCGGTGTAAGCCACATACTCTGGTTGGTGTTCCAGGCCAAAGGCATAAGTCTGGGCTTGTATTTCGTTGGTGCGCAATACTTCTGTTACCACCGTATCATCAGCACAATAGATGAAGTGGTCGTTACGGTCTTGATTCTGTACAATCTTGAATTTGCTGGCCACGTAGTTCTCGAATTTGTATTCGTAGCGGTCCAAGTGGTCGGGCGTAATATTGAGCAGCACTGCGATATGTGGCTTGAAATGTGAGCCAATATCATCCAACTGGAAGCTGCTCACCTCTACCACATAGTAGTCGAATTTCTCCAACGCTACCTGCAGGGCAAAGCTTTGGCCGATGTTGCCTGCTAAGCCTACATTGAAGCCAGCCCTTTTCAGGATGTGGTACGTAAGGCTGGTACAGGTGCTTTTGCCGTTGCTACCAGTAATGGCAATCACCTTGGCTTTGGTATAGCGGCTAGCAAATTCAATCTCCGAGATAATGGTGATGCCCTTCTCGCGGATTTTTTGGATGATAGGCGCTTTTTCCGGTATACCGGGGCTCTTCACGATTAAATCAGCCTCTAGGATGCGAGCCTCGGTATGGCCGCTTTCTTCGTAGTCGATTTTAAAGCGCTGTAATAATGGACGATAGCGGTCTTTAATAGGGCCGTTATCGGATAAGAATACTTCATAGCCCTTCTTGAGGCCGAGCACTGCTGCTCCTACCCCACTTTCCGCACCACCCAGTATTACTAGTTTTTTGCCCACGGATTAACGGATTTTAAGTGTTACAATCGTTAGCACGGCCAGCATGATACCTACTATCCAGAAGCGGGTAACAATCTTAGACTCGTGCATGCCCAATTTTTGAAAATGGTGATGAAGCGGCGCCATCTTGAGGATGCGACGGCCTTCACCAAACCTGATGCGTGTATATTTGAAGTACCCTACCTGCAGCATTACCGATAGGTTTTCTACCAGGAATACGCCACATAGGATAGGAATCAAAAGCTCTTTGCGAACGATGATGGCCAGCACGGCAATGATGCCGCCGAGTGCCAAGCTGCCCGTATCACCCATGAAAACCTGGGCCGGGTATGAGTTGTACCAAAGGAAACCCACGCAAGCACCGATAAAGGCGGCCAAGAAGATTACCAGCTCACCCGTGTTGGGCAGGTACATAATGCTCAGGTAATTGGAGAACACTATGTTGCCGCTTACATAAGCAAACACCAGCAGCGTAAATGCAGCTATGGCGGATGTACCTGTTGCCAGCCCATCAATGCCATCTGTAATGTTAGCGCCGTTGCTTACCGCAGTGATGATGAAAATTACCACCGGGATAAAAACCAACCAACCATAGTCGGCGGCATTAGGGCCAAGCCAGCTCAACAAGCTGTTGTAATCAAACTCATTGCCTTTCACGAAAGGAATAGTGGTAGTGATTTTCTTTACATCGTGGTAAATAGTAGTAGTATCGGCCTGAAAGCCTCGTGAGCTTACAACAGCTTGGACTTGTCCGTTGGAAGCAGTTACCGGCTCCCTAACGGTTACGCTTGGGTGGAAGTACAATACCGCGCCCACAATCAACCCAACACTTACTTGGCCAACAATCTTAAACCTACCGGCCAAGCCTCGCTTATCCTTTTTGAATACTTTGATGTAATCATCGATAAAGCCAATCGCGCCCATCCAAACCGTTACCAAAAGCATCAGCAGGATGTAGATGTTATCCAAACGGGCGAACAATACGGTTGGGATAAAGATGGCTGCTAGAATGATTAAGCCACCCATGGTTGGGGTACCTTGTTTCTGCAACTGGCCTTCCAAACCCAAGTCGCGCACGGTTTCGCCCACTTGACGGCGACGCAGGTAGTTAACCAAACGACCACCAAACACCAATGAAATCAGTAGCGATACCATGATGGCCATAGCCGCCCTGAACGTAATGAACTGGAACAGCCCAGCGCCAGGCACGTCAAAAGCTTTATCGAGATATGTGAACAGGTAGTACAGCATTACTTGTCCAGTTCTTTTAGGGTTTCAGCCAATATCTTCTTATCATCAAAGGGGTGTTTTACACCCGCTACGTCTTGGTATTTCTCATGTCCTTTACCAGCCACCAACACAATGTCCGTCGGCTGTGCCAGCGCACATGCGGTGCGGATGGCCTCTCTGCGGTCTTGTATAGTGAGTACACGGGTGGCAAACACAGGCGTTACGCCAGCTTGCATTTCGCGTAATATCTCTGCAGGATCTTCGTTACGGGGGTTGTCGCTGGTCAATATAACGCGGTTGCTCAACTCACAAGCGATGCGGGCCATAATAGGGCGCTTCTCTTTGTCGCGGTTGCCGCCACAGCCTACTACCGTAATCACCTGCTCGTTGCCGGTGCGTATGGCTTGAATGGTAGAAAGCACTTTCTTCAAAGCATCGGGCGTGTGGGCGTAATCAACAATGCCTACCACTTTCTCTTTGAAAGAAACCACGTAGTCAAACCTACCCTCGGCAGAAGCCAAGTTGCTGATGCCGCTCAAAGCTTCTAGCTTATCCACGCCCAACAACATAGCAATGCCGTACACAGCCATCAGGTTATAGGCATTGAACTCACCAATCAAGCGGGTGTGCATTTCCACGCCGTCCACGTCCATGATCAAGCCACTGAAACTATTCTCTACAATACGTCCTTTGTAATCGGCAATGCGGCTAAGGCTATAGGTATATACTTTGGCTTTGGTGTTCTGCATCATCACACGGCCGCGTTTCTCATCAATATTGGTGAGCGCGAAAGCCGATGCCGCCAGGTCATCAAACAATTTCTTTTTAGCAGCGATGTAGTTATCAAACGTGCCATGGTAATCCAAATGATCGTGGGTAATGTTGCTGAACACCGCGCCAGTCAATTGCAGGCCCGCAATGCGGTGCTGCACAATAGCGTGGCTGCTGGCTTCCATAAAGGCAAACTCGCAACCGGCATCTACCATATCGGCCAACAAAGCGTTGAGCTTAATGGCATCGGGGGTGGTGTGGGTTGATGGTATCTCGGCAGTATCAACAATATTGCGAACGGTAGAAAGCAAACCCACCTTGTAGCCCAACTCACGGAAGAGGTTGTAGCACATGGTAACCGTGCTGGTTTTGCCATTGGTACCCGTTACCGCCACCAGTTTCAGGGTGGCAGAAGGGTTATCGTAGAAGTTGCTTGCGGCAATACCCAAGGCGATTGAGCTATCCTTTACCTGAGCATAAGCCACACCTGCTTTGCGCTCGGTGGGCAACTCCTCGCACACAATGGCCGTAGCACCCAAATCCACCGCCTTGGTGATGAATGTGTGGCCATCAACCGCCGTACCGCGCAGGGCAAAGAAGGCAGTACCCGCGGCTACCTCACGAGAATCCAAGCTCAGTTGCGCAATGGCAACGGAGTGGTCTCCTGCGGTTTCCAGCAAGGTTACACCTTTCAATATGTCCTGTAGCGTCTTCATTTAGCTCAGTTCTATGGTTATGGTTTGCCCCTTAGTGGCAATGCTGCCCGGGGTTAATGATTGTTGCCTCACGCGGCCCTTGCCCTTCACTTGCACGGTCAATCCGTAGTTCTCCAGCAAATACAGCGCATCCTTCAAGCCCATGCCTTGCACATCGGGTACTTGCTTCTCGTTCATCAGCTTTTCGGTCAACTCTATGTCGTTAAGGCGGCGTTGGTAGCTTACCCACAGGGCATCGGTCTCTGTTTCGCACTTCACGCCCAGCGATTTGTATACTTCAAGCGCATCGGGCTTGTAGCCAGGCTTTAGGAAGGGTATTTTCTCCGCCATAAAGTCGTGCAGCGTGTTCACGTTCGGGTGCATATCGAAGGACATGGCGTATACCTTGTCCGCAATTTCCCTGAACACTGGGCCAGCTACCCAACCGCCGTAAAAAATGCCGTTGCTTGGCGAGTTGATTACCACAATGCAAGAGTATTTAGGATTCTCCGCTGGGAAATAACCCGCGAAAGACGCTTGGTAAACCTTCTCGTAGCGGCCGCTTTTCACAATCTGCGCAGTACCGGTTTTGCCAGCAAAAGCATAATTTTTACTCACCAAGTGGTCGCCAGTGCCGTTTAGGACTACGCCTTCTAGCATCTGCTGCACTTGTTTCAAGCTCTTATCAGAGCAGATTTGGCGCTTGCTTATTTCAGGCTTAAACTTGGTGATAGTTTTACCGTTCTTCTGTATCTGGTCCACCAAATAGGGCTTCACTACATAGCCGCCATTGGCAATGGCATTATAGAAGGTCAGGATTTGCAACGGGGTCAAGCGCCACTCATACCCTACCGCCATCCATGGCAACGAAATGCCGCTCCAATGGTTGCTGCTAGGGTCTTTGATGTAGGGTACCGCTTCGCCTTTAATCTCTACACCGGTCAGCTCATGCAAGCCAAATTTCTGCAAGTGTTCAATGTATTTTTCGGGCTGATGGCCGTAGTACTTGTCAATCAGTTTGGAGAAGGCAACGTTGCTCGATACTTCGAAAGCATGCTTCACGGTTACGTTGCGCAAGTTGTGCTTCTCGCTATCGCGCATGGTTTTGTCGTGGAATACTTTTGCGCCCAACTCCAAATCAATACTATCGTTCAGGCTTACATAGCCATCTTCCAACAAAGCCAACGCCGAAGCCAGCTTCATGGTAGAACCTGGCTCGGTAGCCTCGCCAATAGCATAGTTGAAATTCTCCCAGTAGCTATCCTTGGTTTTGCCTACGTTGGCAATCGCTTTGATTTTGCCGGTCTCCACCTCCATCAATATGGCGGTACCGTATGCCGCGCCATGTTTGGTTACGGCATCTAGCAGTGATGTTTCCACCACGTCTTGCAGGTTCACATCAAGTGTGGTCAAAATGTCCTTACCGTTCTCTGAGCTTATCTCGTTCTCGTCGTTTACGGGTATCCAAGCGCCGCCGGCAATCTTCTGCATCAACCGCTTACCGCGTACACCAGCCAGCTCATCATCAAAAAAACCTTCCAGGCCAACGGGCTTAATATCATCGCGGGTGTATCCTATCGTGCGGTGCGCCAACATACGGAACGGCATTACGCGCTTGTTGTGCTGTATGGCCATAAAGCCACCTTGGTACCGGCCCAATTCAAAAATCGGCCAGGTCTTCATTACCTGTAGTTGTGGGTAGGTTACATCTTTGCGTATCAACACATAGCGTTGGCCACTTTTGCGCGCCTTAATCAAGAAGTTTTCGTACTCGATTACGCTTTTATCGCCAAAGTAGCCCGACATCTTCTTGGCCAGCTCTTTACGGTTGGCATTAAAAATTTCATCGGTAAGGGCATCGGTGTTAATGTCGAAACGCACTTCGAAGAAAGGCAGAGAGGTAGCCAACAAGCGGCCATCGCTACTCAAGATGTTGCCGCGCTCGGCATCAATAGGCACATAGCTAAGCGTGGTGCTGTCCGCAAGGTTGCGCCAGTACTCGCCCTCAACCGTTTGTATGCGGCCAGCTTGCACTATAACGGCCAAACCTGCCACTCCTACAATGAAGAATGCCAGGTAAATCCGCCATAATATGTCGCGCTTAATACTCACCTTTCGCTATGGTTATTTTTTGTGGTGGCGCATCCAGTGTTTTCAAGCCCAGGGGCACTACTGCATGCGCTACTTCGGTCATTTTACAGTTGAACATCAAGTCAGCTTTTGCCGACATGTACCTCCAGCGGTACTCTTTCATCTCCTTCTTCACCGCATCAATCCTGCGGGTGGTATTCTCCAGCTCGTGCGTGTTGCCTATGTACAGCAGCAGCAAAAAGAACAGGAACGCCAGGTAGGCCGAGTTCTTGAGCATGTTGTCCAGCGAAAAAATCGCCATGATGTCGATGCCTTTAAACCACTCCACCATTTTGGTGTAGCCACTCTTGGTGCCTTCCGGCTCTTGCAACTCGTCCTCTATCTCCATGGCTATACTTTTGCCGCAACACGCAACCGCGCACTACGAGACCTTGGATTCAATTTCAACTCGTCCGCATCGGCCTCAATCGGCTTCTTGTTCACTGCCTTAAAAGGTATTTCGCTCCTACCAAACAAGTCCCTTACTGGCTCACCGCTGGCATTGCCAGCACGTATGTAGTTCTTCACCAGCCTATCTTCCAAGCTGTGGTAGCTCATCACCACCAACCGTCCGCCGGGCTTTAGGCAAGCCGCGGCATCTTGCAAAAAGGTCTCTAGCACTTCCATTTCCTTGTTCACCTCAATGCGCAATGCTTGAAAAACCTGCGCCATGTAGCGGTTTACGTTGCCCATGCTCAGCGGGTCAGCAATGGCCAGCAAGTCGGCAGTGGTATTCATCGGCACCACAGTGCGGGCACCTACCACGGCATTGGCCAGCGTGCGGGCGTTGCGCACCTCGCCAAACTCGCCAAACACTCGTTGCAGCTCGGCCGCATCGTATGTGTTCAGGATGGTGGCAGCAGTTACCTCGTTTTCTTGGTCCATGCGCATATCCAGCGCCGCGTTGAAACGGGTACTGAAACCACGCTCTGCTGTATCAAACTGGTACGACGACACCCCAAGGTCGGCCAAGATGCCGTCCACCGGGAGGAGGTTGTTCAGTTTGAGGTATCGTTTCACGTGCTTGAAATTCTGTTGTATAAAAATCAGCCTCGGGTCGCCCCATACATTCTTGGCCGCATCGGTATCCTGGTCAAATGCTACTAGCTTTCCTTTCTCGCCCAATCGCTCTAGTATCGCCCCGCTGTGTCCGCCGCCGCCAAAAGTCACATCCACATACACGCCGTCGGGTTTTATTTCCAGCCCTTCCAGGCACTCCTTCAGCATTACGGGTACGTGGTAGCTCACAGCTCACCCGGGTTTTGGTTGCTCATTACGCGTTGTGCCAATTGGGCAAAATCTTCTGGGGTGGATTCTACCAATCCGTAGTAGGCATCCTTGTTCCATATCTCCACCACATCGTCCATGGCGGTAATCACCACTTCCTTGGTGATACCAGCATAGTCGGCCAAAATCTTCGGCAGCAGCATCCTATCAGCGCCATCCAAGGTTACTTTGGTGGCAAGGGCAAAAAACTTCCGGATGAACTCTTGGTTCTGAATCACATACTTATCTAGCGACCTAACCCTAGCGCTTTGCACTTCCCACTCTGGCAAGGTTACCAGGCTAATGCATTTGCCCATACCCCTGTTCAGCACAAATCGGCCATCCACATCGGGTGGCAACTGGTCCTTCAGGGCACTAGGTATCCTCAAACGACCTTTGTCGTCTAGGCTTACCAAGTATGTTCCTAAAAGTCCCGCCATGGTTGAATTTGATACTTATATGGGTAAAGATAACACTTTCGCCCACTTTTCCCCACTAATTTATCATCTTTCCCACGGAAAATTTATCCACATAAGGAAAGGCTGGATAGCAAAGGGTTTGATACTGTGGGAAGTATCACGAAGAAGTCCCTATTTTGGCCATTTTCAGTGCAGACTGGCGGCAATGTAAAATTACGTCGCCGAATCGAGGGAAAACCACCCACTTTCAAGCAATAGCAAGGTGGATAGTTGCTTTTTAAGGACGGTGGGAAGGAATGGGAAGAATTTTATGGTTGATGGTCGATAGTCGATGGTCATCAGTAAAAAAATGGGGGAATTAAAATACAGTTGAGTTACCGATTTGCGTTGTTATCAGTAAATTGCGAACATGAAAAGTGGGCTGATAATTCTAACAATGCTGCTGTACTCCATAGTAGCATTTTCCAAATGCAAACCCGGCTTTTTAAGCGTATGGCCCCATCAAAAACACCTCAACCTCAATCCGGTTATCGTCATCGATGCCCTCGGTTTCCATCCTAAGTTTGTAAAACAGGCGTTGGTTAATTATCCAACATATTTACAAAGTGACAACGATAGGGTGCCGTTGCTTTTGGTGGAATACCTTGTAGGTAGTTTTCAGTCACATCAAGTCGTGCTGAAGCCTTCAAGAACACTCATACCAAACAAAGAGTACCGCCTAGACTTCGATAGTTTGCCGACCGATCATTCTTACAACCTTAACACGAATTTCTTAACGAGAAAATGGGTTACTCAAAGCATCAGTGATGATAGCCCGCCGGAACTGCTGAAAACACCTACCGAGAAAGGTAAAGAGTTGACCTACTACGGCTGCGGGCCTGCCATTTATGTTGACTTCAGGTTTCAGGTTAAGGATGAATCCCAATATATGGCAAGAGCAGCACTCACGCAGGTGAGCACAGGTGAAACTTGGGTGTTCTATTTATCCCCAACCAATAGGGTAATTTCCATAGGCCATGGCATGTGCGCAGGGGAGTTTAATCTAGAACTTGGTGCTAAATACGAGGTAGAGTTCAGCCTCATGGATGCCTCTGGAAATCATAGCAAGGGAACCAGTGGTATGATTGCTTTTACCGCACCCAGTGAGCAGACGCCAAATATCTACGACCCTGAAAACCCACCGCCTCCACCTAGGTAGCTTAACACCATTTTCCCTATTTTTACCTCCATGACCATCCGCATCATTATCTTCTCCATTATCCTTTCTTGGGCTTCAATGCTGCACGCACAGCAGGAAGACAGCATTAAAAAGGTGTTTTACGCCTACCAAGCAGCTTTGCTGGAAGACCGCGGCACCGATGCGGCGATGCTGATAGATACCCGAACCATTGCTTATTACAACAATCTATGCCAGTTGGCCATCTATGGCGAGAAGATGGAAGTGCAAGGCTTGCCGTTGATTGATAGGATAATTGTACTGGGCATTCGCCACCGCTCTTCTTTAGAAGAAATTAAGGAGTTTGACGGTTTTAAGATGTTTGTATATGCCGTAAACAAAGGTTTCGTAGGTAAAAACTCGGTAGCGGATATTGAGGTGGGCGAGTTGACTGTAAAAGGCGATTTCGCGAAAGGTGAACACATTGCCAAAGGGAAAGTAACCCCACTCTTTTTCCATTTTTACTTGGAGGAAAACCAATGGAAGCTGAACCTCACCGAGATGATACCGATCCTAAACGTAATGATGGCAAAAATGATAAAAGACCAAGGCGCCACCGAAGATGAGTATATGCTCATGATTATGGAGCAGATGTACGGCCTCGCCCCTGATGTAGACCCCTGGAAACCAATGGCCAAGAAACGTTAATCGGCCAGGCACCCACAATCCTGCGGCGATAACTTGCGGTACACATCGGGCTTTATTACAAATGGCGGCTTAAGCCACTCGTGCCGTTGGATGCACTCAGGGCCTATGTAATACTCATCGATGGGAAGTTGCAATATAGTTGGCTCTAGCGCCTTATCAATCATTACCACTTGTACGGGTGTAGTAGCATCAGGAAACTGCGACAATATGATGCTTTCTTGCTGGTACTTGTTATCTGAAAACGGCTGCTCAAACTCATTGACAATTACATAGCTTTTGCTGTAGCCCATGCTTTGTGTGGTACTTACCAAGCAATGCAGATTACGCGCTTGCTGCCGGTAGTGGCTAAACTGCTGATGTACATCCATAGTATCCGACACCAATGCATCGCCCACAAAGAAAAAGGTAATCAGTAAGGCCCATCGCTTGTGCCAGCCTCTGTCGGCCAAGTAAAGATAAAAGGCATAGATGCCTATAAAATGTAACGGTAGCAGCCATTTGGTAAAATTCATGTCCAACACCTCAAACATGCTTTTGTAGGCAAAGCCAAACAATACCCCCCAAGCGAACACTAGGGCAAGCTTGCGCCACAAGGCCACCTGCCCCCTAAGCAGCCAAAAAAAAGCCAACACTATATACACAAAATACTCGCCACAGTAATCGTCAAAATATTGGGATAGACTATTTGTAGGTTGCGCGCTACCGCTAGCAACGACCCGGCCAATAACTTGCACATCATACGCTGAAACCACCCATACACGCAGTAAAACAATGGTTACAAATACGGCAATAAACCACTTGCTTAGCTTCCGTTCATAACCGAACAAGAAGTTGAGCATTACAAAAACGACAATGCAAACCGGGTGCGACCATAGTACAATGAGCATAATGGGCACCAACAGCCAGTAGTTGAGGTAGTTGCGGTGCAGCATAACCCCCCATAGAAACAGCCATGGCAGGGTAAGGTAGAGCTCACTGGAGAGAATGAAGAAGTTGTGCTTCCAAAGCAAGAGGTTGAACAGTAGGAAAAACACGGCCAATAAATACTCCTTGAGCCATAGGGCCACCGTTACAAAGAATAGGTAGAATAATAAGTCATTGATAAGGTAACTATACACTACCACCTTGAAAGGAGCGCCCACCATACTTAGAAGCCAAGGCAATATCTTGTTCTGCACTATGGCATAGCGGTTCATGGGTATGGCTATAAACTTGCCTGCGTAGAAGCTAAATAAGTCATTGGAGGCCTCGCCCAATATACGCGGCTCCGGCCAAATGAAAGACATAAGGTAATATGCCAAAAACACGACAGGCACTATAGCAAACAAAGCCTTGATAGCTAGCGGGAAAGGAGCATGGGCGGGTTTGGATAGCATGGCAAACAAATGTATT
Source organism: Sphingobacteriales bacterium (assembly GCA_027483645.1). GTDB lineage: Bacteria > Bacteroidota > Bacteroidia > Chitinophagales > CAIOSU01 > CAIOSU01. The sequence continues at coordinate 100,470 of JAIXUD010000022.1, read as the reverse complement.
GATAAATTTGCACTATGCTATAGCGACATCTACTACCCCAGCACCTGCGCAGTGGCATTGGCGCTATCCACCTTATCAATTACCTTCTCAATAATGCCCTTTTCATTAATCACAAAGGTGGTGCGGTGTATGCCAACGGTATCCTTGCCCATAAACTTCTTGGGGCCATATACTTGGTAAGCGTTCTGTATGGTGCGGTCCTCATCCATCAGCAAAGGGAACGGCAGGCTGTACTTGGCTATAAACTTCTGGTGCTTCTTGTCAGTATCTGCACTTACGCCCAATACTACATAGCCCTTTTCAGTAAGAGCGGCATAATTGTCCCTAAAGTTGCATGCCTCTTTGGTACAGGTGGGTGTATCGTCGGCAGGGTAAAAGTAGAGTACTACCTTTTTGCCGCGGTACTGCTGTAGGTTGGTAGCCTTGCCATTCTCGTCGGTAGTATTGAAATCGGGGGCGGGTTGGCCGGGTTGTAGGGTGGTCATGAAATGGGTTATTGGTTACTGGTTATTAGTTATTGGTAAATAGCAAGGGCAAATGGCAGAACCTAATTCCTAAAGGTACACCTATAAGTTGCCGTATTGCCTGCATCATCAGTAACAACCATCTCAAAGATATGTTCGCCAGGTGGGCAGCGGTCATCAAATGCGTACACATACAGGCTATTCTTAGCATCATTATCAAGCAATATCCATTTGCCATCAATAGTGGCTCGGTAAGTTTTTATGCCCGACAGATTGTCGCTGGCGGTGAGGCGAAGGCTACCCTTCCCAGTCATAATAGAGCCGTTGGTAAAGTTCTGTGGACGGATGGAGGGCGGCACTGTATCTAGCAATACCGTAAATCCGCCAAACTCCTTGGGGCTAGCCGTAAACCACGGCCCATCATGGGTAGTGGTATACGCCTTAATGCGGCCCTTGCGATCAACCCTTGCTACCACTGCCTTAAGCCTTAGCTGCTCCGGCACACTACTGGCCAGCAACGATAGCGTATAGGCTTTGTGCACCGGTTCCACATCTTTATGCAAGCGGTGGAGCGGCCCAAATGTCTTGTACCCGCTCAATAGCTGTATACTATCGGCCTTATAATAGAAGAACACCTTGTTGTAAAACGTTTGCTCAGGGAAGTAGGCTTTGATGTTGGGCTCGCTGAGGGTGTTGGCTTGGTTGTGATAGAACACGGTATCAAAGTCCATCTTTTGCGGCTTAAAGACCGCACTCTTGCTGCTCCGGCTTACGTAGAAAACAATGGTAGAAGCGTTGCCTTGGTAATCCCTGCTGCTAAGCTCAATCTTATGGAAAACGCTGTCCTGCAGCACCACATAGCCATCGTTCTGCTGCACATCGTATAGGAAGGTAAAGTCGTTGCCCGGCAGGCGGTGCGTGCGGTATACCGAGCTGCCCGATTCTATCTTCTCACAATGGTCGACATGGCACTGTACGTAGCGTGTTTCGGCAAAGTCGATGCTGTCCATCTTAAACCGGTAGCAAACACTGTCTTTAACGCATATCTCCAGGCTGTATATGCCATTGGTGTTGTTGCTGTTCTGCATCTTATCGGTAGTATGCAGTCCAAAGCCAATAGTATCGGTATTGAAGTATAGGGTGTCTTTTACCAGCTTATAGGTACTGCCCACCTTTTTGGCCGCATACGTGAGCGGGCCCACTACATTCAGGTCTTTAGCATATACGCTTACGCTGTGGATGGTTGGGGCAATGTCGTCTTTCACCGCAAAGCCATACAACTGCGGGTTGTAGGCATACTCCGTTGCGGTATTGCGAATCTCAAAGTGCAGGTGCGGACCTTGGCTGCCGCCGGTGTTGCCGCTGTAAGCTACTAGGTCGCCCTTTTTTACAGGGTAGATATCCGGCGTTAATACTTCATCCAGCTCAAAGTTCTCACGCTGGTAGTGGTAGGCCTTAATCAACTTATCCAAAGCGGGCGGGAAGTCGCTTAAGTGCGCATACACGCTGGTATAGCCGTTGGGGTGCTGTATGTAAATAGATTTGCCATAGCCGCGGCCCGAAATCTTAATACGGCTGATAAACCCTTCCTCTACAGAATATATGGACAAGCCCTCTTGGCTATTGGTACGGATGTCCATACCCGAGTGGAAGTGGTTGCCACGTGGTTCGCCGAAGGTGCCGGAGAGGTAAATAGGGATGTCCAGCGGCGAGCCGAAATTAAGCGTTGAATCAACTACTTGTGCTCTTGAGCTATTGCCAACAAAGCAAGCACAAACAAGCAGCAGCCAGAAAGGTAATAAACGGTAAGTGAGCATATTGCGGTGTAATCAAAAATTAGGCCGTAAAGCATGTTCGGAGCGGTAGAAGTCGCGGATGATTTGCACCACCTCATCGGGGCTGTCCACTAATTTCACGTAATCCAGGTCGTTCGGGCCAATGGTGTGCTCCTTATCGCGCATGGTAGTGGCAACCCACTCTAGCAAACCTTTCCAAAACTCCGTTCCGTATAGTATAATGGGTATTTTCTCTATCTTTTTGGTTTGCACCAGTGTTAGGCATTCAAACATTTCATCGAGCGTACCGAAGCCGCCGGGCATCATCACAAACGCTTGGGCGTATTTTACGAACATCACCTTCCGAACAAAGAAGTAGCGGAAGTTGATCAGTTTGTCCAAATCAATGTACGGATTGTTGCCTTGCTCCATCGGCAAGTCGATACCCAAACCCACAGATGCCCCACCTACGGAGTGCGCGCCCCTGTTGGCGGCTTCCATAATACCGGGTCCGCCACCGCTGATGATACCATAACCTTCCAGAGCCAGCTTGCGGGCAATCTCTTCAGCAATGATGTAATACGGGCTATTGGCAGGTGTACGCGCTGAGCCAAATATGGATACGCACGGCCCGATGCTGTTCATCTTCTCGTACCCTTCCACAAACTCACTCATCACCTTGAATATGGCCCAAGACGATTCGGCTTTGTATTGGGTCCAGTCTTTTCTCTCTTTTTCTTCTTCAGTCATGGTTTTTGGACGATGGACCATGGACGATGGACCATGGTTTATTTTGGGTAATAAATGCTGTTTCAAAGTTACACATCTTTTTTAGTGGGTGTGGATTGCATGGGGCACAGGTTATGCCCACTACTTATCTACATGTACTACACTTTAGGACTTGTATCCCTGCCTGCCGGTAGGCAGGTTGTGTCTAGTATCTTGTGTCTAGAACAATAGTTTTGTCGTGTACTTTTAGTTAATGGTGCTGGGGGTTTACGTTTTTTGGGTGAGTTTTAAACGGTGAGGCAAAATGGGTTGCAAGGCATGGTTAAGCAGGCCGCATAAGTTTTGGGTTTGTATACTTGCCAATGACCATCCAAAAATTTAAGTGAAAATGCCAGCCCCTGTAAATCAAGCCTTTACACACGACAAAACCCTCAACCCGCTACCCAACCCTTGCTGGCATCGAAATCGGTTTGTAACTTAGATATTATGCTTTTTCAGGAGTGGTTGGGTCGCCTAAGTTTGAAGAACTTGTTTCTATTTGATAGCCTCGGGGCTATGCTATCGGTTATGTTGCTGGGGTTGGTACTGCCCCGTTTCGAGGCGTTGCTGGGCATGCCGCCATCCGTGCTCTTCATCCTTTCTTCTGTGGCATTCGCTTTTGGTATTTACTCGCTGCTGGGCTATTTGGGCGTATTCGGCTGGCGGGGTGTTTACCTAAAAGCCATCGCTATCTCCAACCTGCTTTACTGTTGCGCTACCTTGGTGCTGATGGTTGTTTTCTATGAGCAATTGTCGCTATTGGGTATCATGTATTTTATTGGGGAGATTCTGCTGATTGGGTCATTAGCGATGGTGGAGATAAGGGTGGCGAGGAGATTTGGTGGGTAATAGTGCTAATCCTTACACACTTTTAGATCGTACTGTCGCTATCAGGAGTAAAGTGCCTTTTGAGCTAGGAAGTGGCAGATACCCTCCTCGGAGGGTCAACACGCTACAAGGTATGCCCAATGTGTTTTTTTGTTCGATTTTAGGACTACTTTTCAACCGTAGTATAGCGTGTTGGGGTGGGTCGGTGCTGTGGGTGGTGAATTAACAATCTCGCACTGGAATTCTAGAAAAGTTGGAAAACTTAACTCCGAAATACCCACCTCGACGCGCGTTGAATCCGTTCATTGATTGTCAAGGGTTTGTTGCGCATCGGTCCCCCAAGGAGGACATCCGGCACTTCGGCGCTCACCCTAAAACCCTAGCCAAGGCTAACTTTAAAAAACTGGCGTGCATTGGCAAGCCTTTTTAGGAAGGAAATGTTATGTGGCAAGCATTTCATGCCATACAGTTTTATCGCTGACCAAGAACCAGCCCCCGCTTACTCAACAGCAACAGCCCCAAAAATGTCAGCACACCGTTTACCAGTAGCATTTCCAGCCCAAACTCATATCCGCCAAACCAAGCCTTAGAATTGTAGTTGAGGATAACGCAAATGATGGGCGCCACGACACAAACGATGGGGGTTAAATTATCGTATACGGCTCGCTTGGTGAGGATGCCGAACATAAACAAGCCCAACAGCGGGCCGTAGGTGTAGCTGGCAATTGTGAACACGGCCGTAACAACATCCCGATCGAGCACATAGCGGAAGATGAGGATGGTTATAAACATAACGATGGTGACGATAACGTGCACCTGCTGGCGTTTCTTAATTTGCTGCGCTTCGGTTTTAAGGCTCTCCTTTTCAAAGCCAAGGAAGTCTACACATACAGAGGTGGTAAGTGCGGTTAGCGCACTATCGGCGCTGGAATAGGCCGCTGCCACCAACCCTATAATAAATACCATTCCGGCCACCGGTGCAAAATGATGCAATGCCAAGGATGGAAACAGGTAATCGGTGTTTTCGGGAATTTGCAGGCACTTGGCGCTGGAGTATAAGTAAAGCATCGCACCCAGCGATACAAAAAGTAAGTTGATAAACACCTGTACAAACGTAAAGCTGAACATGTTGAGCTGCGCCTCGCGGATATTGCGACAACTGTTGTTCTTCTGCATCATATCTTGGTCGAGGCCCGTCATGGCAATGGCGATAAGTGCCCCGCCGATAAACTGCTTCCAGAAGTAGTTTTTGAGCAGCGGGTCCCAGAAGAACATTTGGGAATAGGCACTATCCTTTACTTGGGTAAACAGCTCCACCACGCTCACGTTCATATCCTGGCTGATGTAGTACACGGTAATGATTACCGAGGAAATCATAAGGAACGTCTGCAAAATATCCGTCCACACCACCGTGCGGATGCCGCCTTGGTAAGTATATATCCAAATGGAAAGTAGCGCCAAGCCTACGGTTACATAAAACGGCACACCCCACGGGTCGAGCATAAATTTCTGCAGCACGATAATTACTAAAAACAACCTGAACGCGGAGCCAATAGTACGCGATAGCAGGAAGAACGCCGCACCCGTTTTATGAGACCAGTAGCCCAACCGCTGCTCGAGGTAAGTGTAAATGGAGGTAAGGTTGAGCCGATAATACAACGGCAGCAGCACCAAGCCAATAATCGTATAGCCCACCACATAGCCTAGTACCATTTGCATAAATGAGAAGCTTCCATTCTGCGCTCCAAGCACGCCCACGGTACCCGGTACGGAAATAAAAGTAACGCCACTCATGGAAGCGCCCATCATGCCCAGCGCAATTAAGTACCAGTGCGATTTTCTATCGCCAATAAAGAAACTCTGGTTGTCCCCCTTGCGGCCAGTGTACCACGCCATAAGCAGCAGCAAACCGAAATAGCCGGCTACAAACGTGAGGATAAGCGAAGGGGAAAGGGTTTGTACTGGCTCCAAAATCAGCGGGTTTGGTACAAATAAACGAGGTTAATTTGAAAATGTGATGATTTGTCTAGCCTTGGGCGAAATGAAAATGGATTATTGATCAGTAATAAGGTCAATTTTCAAATTAGTACATCTTCTCTAAGCTTGGGGGGGATATCAATTTCATTATTCCCCATCAAACTTCCCCAAACCGCAAAAAACTAAGGTTACGCTTTAGCCCTTCAAACTTGGTGCGCTTTAGGGGGCTGTGTTTAAAGACTTTTTTAAATACCTCCTCGGTTATCTCGTGCCAATCTCGGGCTTTCATGTCCATCAGTTCGGGCGACGGGTTGAAGGCTGGTTCGTGGTGGGGGGTGGCGAAGCGGTTCCAAGGGCATACCTCCTGGCAAATATCGCAACCGAAGGCCCAGTTCTCCATTTTACCCGCAAACTCGGTAGGTATGGCATCGCGCAACTCAATGGTGAGGTAAGAGATGCATTTGGTGGCATCCACCTCATAAGGGGTAATGGCATCGGTGGGGCAGGCATCCACACATGCGGTACAAGTGCCACAGTGGTCGGTTACGGGGCCATCATATTCCAGCTCTAGGTCGCAGATTATCTCTGCTAAAAAATAATACGAGCCTTTGCCCTTGTTCAGCAGCAAAGTGTTTTTCCCTATCCAACCCAAACCGGCTTGCTGTGCCCATTTGCGCTCCATTACCGGTGCCGAATCCACAAACACCCGGCCGTTTACCTCGCCCACCTGGGCATTAATAAAATGCATTAAGTCTTTCAATTTGTCTTTCAACACAAAGTGATAGTCTTCCCCGTAGGCATACCGTGCAACTTTTGGGGCGGTAAGGTCGTATGGTATAAAAGCGGGGAAGTAATTGAACATCAGTGATATTACCGACTTTGCCCCTGGTACCAGTTTGGTGGGGTCAAGGCGCATATCAAAATGGTTTTCCATCCAGCTCATCTGGCCGTGGAACCCTTTTTTTAGCCAGTTTTCCAACTTAGGTGCTTCGGTTTCCAAGTAACCAGCCGGTGCAAACCCAATCTGCTCAAAACCAAGCCTTTTGGCTTCATTTTTGATTAAATTGGAGTAATGCAACTTGGTACTTGGATTAAGCATCTGTTAAGTAGTGTTATGAATTGAATAATTATTAATGTGGAGTAGAAAATAACTTGACCAAAGTACTTCTAAACCTCTAATTTGGTACTAAATTTACAAATGGTGCAAAATCTTCTGCTTGTCGCACTTTCTATTTTGCTTTGCTTAGGTTCCTTTTCGGCCAAAGCGCAAGCACCGGTGCTAGACGAAACGCCAGTAACCAAATCAGACTCTAGCCACATAATCACCGAGGCTCAGCTAAAAGTACTTTCGTGGAATATATACATGCTACCGCGCCTAGTGAGGCAAGTGGGCCAACTAGAGCGGTCAAAGCTTATAGCTGAGAAATTGATTGGCGCTGATTATGATGTAATTGTTTTTCAAGAAGCTTTCGACAAAAAATCGCGCAAAATCCTTTGGAGCATTATTAAAGAGATTTACCCCTATGCCGTAGGTCCGGTTAACGAATCGCGCAATACCAAGCGCATGTCGATAACCAATGGCGGGGTTTGGATAGTGAGCAAGTTGCCCCTGAAAAAGATGGGCGAGATTTTGTTTGACGATTGCAAAGGGTTTGATTGTGGCAGCCGTAAAGGTGCCCTAATGGTGCAGGTGGAAAAAGATGGCCACACTTATCAAGTTATCGGCACGCATATGCAGGCCGACGATAGCCCTAAAATAGAAGCGATACGGGAGAAACAACTTGAGCAAATAAAAGCCGAACTGGTTGACCCCTACCATGTGGATGGCGTACCACAACTGCTTTGTGGTGATTTCAATATACACAAGCGCGACTTGAAGCATTACAACCATATGCTAAAAACACTTGCTGCCGAAAATAATGTTTGCGCTGCCGATTTGCTGGGAGATAATCCTGCCATTACCGAGGATATACACACTTATGATTGCAACAGCAACGACTTGGTGGATTATGAAGAGGCTACCACATTAGATTACATCCTGGTAAAGAACAACAATTTCATTTTCCGCTCCATCCGCCGAAAAGTAACCTTGTTTGTTGCCAACTGGAACAACAAGAAGTTCATTGGCCGCAAAAACCTGAGCGACCACCATGCTGTTGAAATTACGTTGATACCTGGGATTTAAACTGGACGATGGACTATGGATGCTTCAAAATGGTGATAGGTTGATCTGTTAATCAGTTGATTGGTTTTCATGTCTTTGTTTTTGTTTATAGTTTCTTTAAACGAAGAAGAAAATCTACCGTCAAACCAGCGTAATACTTTCATTTTTACCAATCTCATCCCGGTATTAACCGATTAACCAATCAACTGATCAACCAATAACTCTTACCTTTACATTCATGAGGCATTATTTCGTTTCCCGCTTGCTGCTAGTGCTGTTCTTATCGGTACTCTTTATTACGGCAGAGGCCCAAGAGAAAAAATATAAGGTAGCTGCCATAGGGTTTTATAATATTGAAAACCTCTATGACACTATCGACGATCCAAATAAAAACGACGAGGAATTCCTGCCAAGCGGTGCCAATTTATATACAGGTGCAGTATATCAGGATAAGCTCACTAAGCTTTCGGGTGTGATTGCCGGCCTCGCCACTGATGTAACCCCCGATGGCGTAGCCATACTAGGGCTAGGCGAAGTAGAAAATAGCGCGGTTATAGAAGATTTGGTTAGCCAGCCACTCTTGGCTAAGCGAGGTTACAAAGTAGTACACCACAATTCGCCAGATGTACGGGGCGTGGATGTGGCTTTAATTTATCAACCAAAATATTTTAAGCTGCTTGGTAGCAAACCGCTTTACGTAGAGCTGCCAGTAACTGATGGTGATACTAGCTATACTAGAGATATACTATGGGTTTGGGGAATGCTAGATGGCGAGCTTGTGAACGTATTTGTAAACCACTGGCCAAGCCGCAGGGGCGGTGAAGCAGCTTCGGCCCCACGGCGAGATTTGGCTGCTGGCGTATGTAGAAAAGTGATTGATAGCCTATTGGTAGCCGATCCATCCGCTAAAATTGTTACCATGGGCGACTTAAACGACGACCCAACCAATAACAGTGTAAATAATGTATTAAAGGCTAAGGGAAAGATAGAAAAACTACAACCTGGCGAGTTATATAACCCTTACTATGCCTTCTACAAAAAAGGACTGGGTACCCTGGCTTGGAACGATAGCTGGAATCTATTCGACCAAGTAATCATCTCTCAAGCTTGGTTGAATAAAGAGCAGAGTGGCTACAGCTTCATGAGGAACGAAGTATACAACAAGCCTTTCCTTACACAACAAGACGGCAACTTTAAGGGCTACCCACATCGCACGTATGTGGGTGGTGTATACCAAGGGGGCTACAGCGATCACTTTCCGGTATATATTTTTGTGGTAAAAGAAGTGAAGTAATATGAAAGCCATCTGGAACAACCAAGTAATAGCCGAAAGCGATGCTACCATTATCGTGGAGCGCAACCATTACTTCCCAATAGAAGCGGTAAACAAAGCCTATATAAGGCCTTGCACCAACAGCACCAATTGCCCGTGGAAAGGCACTGCCGCCTACTATACGCTGGAGGTTGACGGCAAACTAAACGAGGGTGCCGCTTGGTACTACCCAGAGCCCAAAGAGGCCGCCAAAAACATTAAGAACTATGTTGCCTTTTGGAAAGGGGTAACAGTGGTGGAGTGATGCTTTGCTAAGCTACAACCTTAGCCGGCAAAAAGTCTTTAACAAACATTTTCAGCTCATCCCAATTGGTATACTCATGGTCGTGGGTAGTTTCTACGCTGCCACCAGCGCTTTTGGCTATCATACGCATCAGCTGCTTCCTTAACCAATCGTACTGTGTATATTTCAAAGCACCTGCTACTTGCAGCGTTTGGGTAGGGGTCCATGCACAGTGCTTAAGGAAATGCTCTGTTAATTCGTGCAGTTCCTTCCACGATTCTTCATCGTTTCCGGCAGCGGTAAGGCTAACCGATACAAATGCGGAAGGCATCTTGGTTAATACTGGTGCATTTCTTATCGCATAATCGGCCACTGCGGTTTGATACCTGCCCATATGTATGGAGCTGGCAATAATCACGGCATCGCACCCTTGCAGGTTGGGTGCTTCCTCCGTAAGGTTGCACACACTTGCCGCCCAGCCTAGCTTTTCAGCCTCGCTTTCTATATAACGGGCAATTTTTCGGGTTTGGCCTTCGGTGGTACCGTATAATACGAGCAATTTCATAGTAATTGGGTTTTGAACAAAATTGCCCAAAACCGAAGCGAGAAGTTATGACCTAGGTTAGGTAAGCTTATGAGTTTTAACGGTATGGATACAGTGCAATAGTTTACAAATTTTGTAAACTATTTTGCGTAGATTTAGGTTCGTGTATTTAGTAGAAGTAAAAACCGGGCAAAAGCTACCTGTAGTCATTGAAAAGATGACTGAGCAGGATTATGAATTTATTACAGAGCAGCGATTTTGGTTTGACTGGAAAGCAGAGAAACAATACCATGTTTACAAGCTGACGTTAAAGGATAATTCTGATATTCTCGGGATAGTTTCAATCGAGTATTTTGATATTGAGGAACGTATAGAGGTTAGGCTGCTGGCTGTGGCACAAGAACATAAAGGCGCGGAAAAGTTGATTGATGGCATTACGGGAAATTTACTAGCATATGTTTGCAGTCTATCTTTAAATAAATATGGGTTATTAGCAGCGATATCTTTGTTACCAAAAACAATGCTTAAGCAACATTACAAAAGCAAGTATGGATTTATTCAATTGGGCATTAGGTTGATGCTTAGTGATAATGATTTGTTTAAATTAATACTAAAATATGGCTATGACAGATAAACAATTTGAGAAGTTACTAAAGAAGTATGGTGCAGAAGAACTAGCTGATCTTGTATTTCCAGTGAAATTATCTGAGGAGGAGAAAAAGGAAGCTGATGTAGTATGGGCAGAAGACCTTAAAAAACGCCGTGCAGAAATTACCCCTGAGTGGAGGTTAAAAGGAAGCATAGTCCAAATATGTTTGCAGATAAAAGGCTACATCAACCAAGAGGAAATTGATAAAGAAAAAACCTTTGGAAGCTTTCTAAAATCGTATATAGCTGTTACCAAAAAAACTCAAGTACAATTCGCCGAGGAAATATCCCTAAAGCCCACTGTATTAAGCCAATACATTAATGGGCATCGTAGACCTTCAGAAAACATCTGCATTAGACTAGAAATTCATAGCAACGAACTTATTCCTGCCGAATATTGGTGTCAGCTAGCAGATAAAGAAAAAATAAACTCGCTTCGCTTAAATAAAGAGTTAAGGCGCAAACAAAATAAATTTGTTAAAAGAGAAGCGTCTTAACCCATGCGCAACCACCTCCACTATACTGGCTCATGGGGCAGTTTGTTTACTGGGCCGTTAGTGGTGTTTATCATCATTACAGCCATACTCGCCATATTGTTCGCATTTATATGGCAGGTGAACATGTGGGAAGGATGGACCTTGGGCGCTGGTGGCACCTTTGCAGAATTTTGTGAGCAAAACCGCATGACCCAGCTCATCAGACAGCCGGCCAATACCTGGAGCAACCTAGCATACCTCTTTTATGGGCTGCTGTGCGTCCGCTTGGCTATTTATGATAAGCAAAATCTTGCGAGTGCAAACTTGGTAACCAGCCATCCCATTATCTCTTGGGTATTCGGGTTTACTTTCGTTTACCTCTGCTTGGGCAGCTTCTTTTACCATGCCTCGCTTACCCGCATTGGGCAGCATTTTGACATGGGTGGAACTTACGCACTGGTTGCGTTTCCATTCATGGTTAACTTAGGTCGAACTTACAGACACTACACCAGCATCAGTGAAAAGAAGCTAGTACCGTATTTAATCGTGTTTTCGTTCACCGTATTTGTGCTGATTTTTGCGTTCAAATGGTACCTCAAGGCCGAATACGTTTTGGGAGGATTGATACTGGGCGTATTGCTCAGTACGCTTTGGTACCATGCCATTAGCAAAACCCGCTATCAAATATTGTTTGGCTTGCTAGCAGTGCTGAGCATGGTAGCGGCTTACTTTATTTGGTGGCAAGATAGGTATAAGCATTGGTGCGACCCTGAGAGCTACCTGCAGGGCCATGCGCTGTGGCATGTACTCACTGGACTGGGTGGATTCTTTGTATACCTTATGCTGCGTAGCGAGCAGCCTACTGCTGAGAGAGCTCAGGTATAAAGCGGTGCTTCCCGAAGTATAGTTGCCAAAAAAGGCTATCTGCATTGCCGTAGTACATTCTACCGGTGTTATCCTGTATCAAGTAGCTAGTATCTACCACATAGGTGCTGTAAGTGAGGGTCTCGGCATCGCTAGTGATTATATCCAGCACATAATCAGGTACCTTAAGCATATCAGGCTTGTTATGTTGCACTTCGCAAGTCCAGAAGGCATTGCTCATTTTCCCTAGATACTTGCTTGTGGCTTCTGTGTTGGTTTGCTTTTCTTCTATAAACCAAGCCCCGTTCTTTTTATCGACGTTGTAAGAGCTAAAGCTGGGCAGGGTATATTGCAATCGCACCCATTTGCTTGTATCTGCTACTACCAATGGATTTCGAATGGTATTACAATCTATGGTATAATCACGAGTTTTCTCCCGCTGTTCGTTCTGCCGTTTTACGTTTACCTCAATAGCAGTATCCGCTTGGCGGGTAACGATTATACCCACCGCTAGCAAACAGCAGATAATAACAATGGCTACATTGGAAACTCGTTTCAACATAACCCAAAGCTGTGGAAATTGTGGCAATAAAAAAAGACATCGGCGCATGCCTATTAAAACATGCAGGGTTCAATCTATATCAATCCAAGGTACAGATGTATGTTTCCGGGTCGAAAATATTGTCATTCATCTGTTCCTCAGTGTCTTCGCATGCATCTTTGGCATCACGGAGGTTGGTGTCTCTAAAGTCGGTGGCCGATGCTACATCGCCATCAGCGTCTCGGCAGATGCAGGTATAATCTTTTTTGCAGGAGCTGAAGCCTATGACTACGGTTACTCCTACAACTAGGGCTAAAGTTTTCATGAGTGGCTGTTGTAGTTTAATAAAAAAGCACTGCCGATTGTCTCAGGGGTGAAACAACCGGCAGCGCTTATTTGGTTTTAATCAATGCGGCAAATGTATGTTTCAGTATCAAGGGGCCTATCGTTCAGTTGATCCTCTTGATCCGAGCAAGCATCTTGCGAATCTATAAGATTAGCATTCTCGAAGGGTGTGGTGCTTTCTACCGCACCGGTAGAATCCTTACAGGTACATACATAATCCCCGTTCTCATCTTTGTTACATGAGGTGGCTACTATCATAATAGTAGCAACGCCCAATATCATCATCCAATTCTTCATGACTTCATGGTTTTAATAGTGAAAACCGAAATAGTTTCATGAAGAGGTTAGGCAAAGCATGTGCCACAATAACATGAATAAAAAAAGAAAGGCTACCCTAGGGGTAGCCTTTCCTTAAATCTTAGTTGGTAAACTTACTTAATATTACCACCTACTAGCTCGCAGCCAAGTTCGAACGCATCGCGCTCATCACCATCTTTAGAGCAAAACTCTTGGTCGGCAACGCCGCCACCATATTCACAAGTAAGACACTTCTCGCAAGAAGAGAAACCAACAGCAGCAAATACTGCCAAAAGCAAAATAGCCTTTTTCATTTTGTTAAAGTTTAAATTAGTTTGTTAATAATGCCTATGTAATATTATCAAAGCTTTGCCACAAACAAAAACCGAATGGGGAATAATTCTAAATATTGTTACCAAAATACCTAGCAACCCTTAATAGAAGATATCGATTTGCGCCCTAAGACTGAATAATACATCCCTATATCACTTTTGAGCCTTTTTAAATAACCAAGCACCCAATGCGGCAAAAACGAAGTTGGGTATCCAAATACCCAATATGGGGGGTAAACTCCCATTTGTAGAGAATGTTTTAGAAAATTGGCCGAAAACAATGTACAACCCTGCCAAGGCAAACCCCATAGCTAAGTGGAAACCCATACCGCCCCTCACCTTCCTAGAGGCTATGGTGGCGCCTATTAAAGTAAGTATAAGCACCATAAAGCTATCGGCAGTGCGGCGGTACAACTCAATGTAATAATACTCCACCCCTTCTTCGCCTCGCAGTTGCATGATATCAATGTACTCCTTTAGCTCGGTGGTATTCATCTCCTCCTTGGTGTTGGTGCGCCTTTCAAGGTCGGTGGGTTTAAAGTTGTATACCGTATCCAGCTCTTTGCCGCTGTAGAAAGTTTCCCCCTCTCGGGTAAACTCTCGCACCACATAGTTTTTTACGCTCCAGCTTTCGGTACTGCCTTGCCACTGTATGCGGTCGGCCCTAAGCTTATATACCAGTTGGCCAGCATTAAAAATCTCATACGAAAATTTATAACCAGTGCTATCTCTGCTGGCGTAGTTTTCCATAAAAATGTAGTTATCCTTGCTTATCTGCAGGTGTACGTTTTTTCTATACCTATCAAAGTTGTTGATGTACTTAGCCTCGAAGGCCAATCGGTTTTTGTTGGCATTGGGCACACCATAGTTATTACCCCACCACAATAACCCCGCGATAAGAAAAGCCGCAGCGAAAAACGGCACCAATACGCGGTAGTAGCTTATGCCACTGGCCAACATGGCCACAATCTCGGTACGGTAAGCCAGCCTAGAGGTGAAGAATATTACCGCTATAAATGCGAACAGTGGGGTGAGCAGCGCATCAATATATGGTACAAAGTTGAAGTAGTAATGCACAATTAACTCGCCTATGGGCACTTGCTTCTCGATGATGTCATCAAGCTTCTCTACCAAATCGATTACAATGGCAACCATAGTAAATAGCAGCAGTGCAAATAAGAACGTGCCTATGTACTTGCGAAAGATATATATGTCGAGCTGCTTAAACACTTATACTATAATCGTTGCATGAATTGTTTAATGGCACCCTCCTTCCAACTGGCAAAGGTACCTGCCAATATTTGCTTGCGGGCCTCCCCTACCATCCAAAGATAAAAGGCAATATTGTTGATGCTGGCAATCTGCAAGCCCAGCAGTTCGCCAGCAGCAAACAAGTGCCTAAGGTACGCTTTGCTATGCCTACGGCTAGTGCTGGCTGGGCTAAACTCATCAATAGGGCTAAAATCCTGCTCCCACTTCTTGTTTTTGATGTTCACGATACCCTGTGTGGTAAACATCATGCCGTTTCTACCATTTCGGGTAGGCATCACACAATCAAACATATCAATACCCAGGGCAATGCCTTCCAGTATATTGGCGGGCGTACCCACACCCATCAGGTACCGGGGCTTATCATAGGGTAATATGTCGCATACCAGTTCCGTCATTGCATACATGTCTTCGGCTGGCTCTCCAACGCTCAAGCCACCTATGGCATTGCCCGGCATGCCCTTACTGGCAATATATTCAGCCGACTGCTTGCGCAACTCAGGGTACACGCTGCCTTGCACAATGGGGAACAATGCCTGCTCATAGCCATATATGGGTTCGGTTTCGCTGAAGCGCTTAATGCACCTATCCAACCAGCGGTGGGTAAGGTGCATGCTGTTGTGGGCGTAGTTCAGCTCGCAAGGGTAAGGCGTGCATTCATCAAATGCCATAATAATATCGGCCCCGATGGTGCGCTGCACATCCATCACGCTTTCTGGTGTAAACAAGTGCTTGCCGCCATCAATATGCGATTGAAATTTAACGCCCTCTTCGGTAATCTTTCTCCTTTCAGCCAAAGAAAATACTTGGTAGCCGCCGCTATCCGTGAGGATTGGTTTATCCCAAGTATTGAACTTATGTAATCCACCGGCTTTTTGAAGCGTATCCAAGCCCGGGCGTAGGTACAAATGGTAGGTATTGCCAAGGATAATCTGGGCCTTTACCTCCGTCTCCAACTCACTAAAATGCACGGCCTTTACGGTGCCCACTGTGCCCACCGGCATAAAAATGGGGGTTTGTATGGTGCCGTGAGCCGTGGTTATCGCTCCTGCCCGTGCTTTGCTGCCGGGGTCTTTTGCCTCTATGTTGAAATTCACGTGCTGAAATGATTAATTTAGGCAAAGTAACGAAACCCCCACCAATTTGGACATTGGGCTTATAATTATTTACATTTTGGCTGGGCTGCACGGGGTGCTGTTTGTGGCTATGGCCTGTGCGTGGATGCTATACCGCTACCCCTACCGCGAAAAGCGGGATAAAACCCCTTGGCCGGCCATATCCGTTGTCATCTGCGCCCACAACGAGGACGAAAATTTAAAAAACAACCTGCCTACCATACTCGCACAGCAATATGGGGCGTGGGAGGTAATTGTAGTAAATGACCGCAGCACCGACCTTACGGGCAAGGTGCTGGAAGTGTTCCAACGCATGCACGACAACCTGTGGGTGGTAAACATCGTAGGAGAAAAAGGCAGCAAAAAGCAAGCACTGGATGCGGGCATAAAAGCCGCCAAGTACAGCACCATACTGCTTACCGATGCCGATTGCCGCCCGCAAAGCCCACACTGGATACAGGCTATGGCAAATTGCTTTGATGATGAAACAGATATAGTTCTAGGATTTTCGCCTTATCAAGAAACATCGGGGCTGCTGAATAAAGTAATCAGGTATGAAACGCTATATACTGCCTTTCTATACGGTGGGTTGGCACTGCTCAAGCAGCCATATATGGGCGTGGGCAGAAACTTGGCTTACCGAAAGCACATATACCTCCAAGCCGCAGCTCCCAAAAAACATCAAGACACCCTATCGGGCGACGATGACTTGGTGATAAACGAAATGGCCAATGGCCGCAATACTAAAATATGCGCAGTAAACGAAGGTATTGTATGGAGCCAACCCAAAACAACCTGGGCTGCTTGGTGGCACCAAAAGAGGCGGCATACTAGCGCCGGGGTGCATTATAAGCCCACCACCAAATTGCTCTTAGTCATCATATACTCACCAATCATTGCGCTTTACCCATTGATTATAACCTCTTTGATGGTTGGCGTGTTTCTTAACCCGATATTCCTAATCTATACAGGAGCATTATTGGCTGTAAGGTTGGTGATGTTGTTGGTAGGTTTGCCTACCCCCATAAACGTGCTAGAACAGGCTTCGCTGCTACCATTTGTATTGATATGCGATTTTCTCATTTCGTTATTTTTATTTAGCTTGGGCTGTCTTTCGGCTATTAAGGTACATACATGGACCAATCAACACCATCACAACGCTCACAAGAAGATTTAGAACTGGTTCGGCTCGCAGTTGAGCTGAAAGACCAGCAGGCGTTCGCTAAGCTAATGCAGCGCTATAAGGATTCTATTTACTTTATGGTGCTGAAAATGGTACACAACCGCGACGATGCCGAGGATATTACCATCGAGTCGTTCGGCAAGGCATTCAACCGCCTAGACAAGTACGACCCTAAATTTGCCTTCAGCACCTGGCTTTTTAAAATAGCTACCAATAGCTGCATCGACTTTATCCGCAAAAAACGCTTGGAAACCACCAGCATTGATGAGCCATTTGGCAACGAAGAAGGCGAGGAAATGACCATCGACGTAAAATCGGATACGCTCAACCCAGAGGAAAAATTCATCCGCAAGCAACGTTCTATCTCCGTTCGGGGCACACTTGAGAAGCTTGACGAAAAATATAAAGTACTTATAGAAATGCGCTACTACCAAGAGCTCAGCTATGAGGAAATAGCCCAAGAGCTCAACATCCCCCTGGGCACGGTAAAAGCCCAATTGTTCCGCGCAAAAGAGCTGCTCTTTAAGATGCTTGATAAGACGAAGGATAGGATTTAAACCCATTACCTATAATTTCTCAAACGCACGGCCTGAAACGCACGGCGTACGGAGGGCGATGCCACTCCGCTAGAATTATAGTGCCCCTTTGGGGCGTAACATAGTATACATCTTCAATCCCATACATATCGTTCGTCGTATTCAATGCCGTATTTTTTATAAAAACCACGGCACTCGTCTTGGAAGGATTGTGTTTTATGGTGTTCGTGTTGGTTGGCGATGTAATTGTAAACAGAGTTGATGTGTGTCGGGCTAACAGAGAAAGCGCCATAACCTTGTTGCCAGTAAAAATTTAGATAATTATCACCCTTGCCTTTTATCCATTTGCTTGAATGGCCTTTTACCTCTTCCAGTAGTTTCATCAAGGCAACCTTACGGGAGAGGTTGCAAAGGATGTGGATGTGATCAACGTAGCCACCAACAATAATCGGATGGGAATCCATCTCTTTGCAGATGCCACCCAAATAAGCATGCAATTCGGGCTCTATCCTTTCATCAATCAATGGCTCTCGGTTTTTTGTGCTAAAAATGATGTGCGTGTATTGTTTCGTTAAGGATTGCGGCATAGCGATTTAATTTAAAATACAAATAAACCAAGCAATTCCGAATTTGCAAACCTTTAATTGCGTACGCCCCAAAGGGGCACCATAATTCTAGCGGAGCGGCATCGCCCTCCGTACGCCGTGCGTTTCAGGTATTGCGTGTTAAACAATATTAAGCCCGTATTGCGTTACGCCCCAAAGGGGCCCAATAATTCTAGTGGAGCAGCACCGCCCTCCCAACGAACCACGTATGTAACCCCAAAAAACAAAAAACGGGTCAACAATTCGCTAGAATCATTGACCCGTTTCAGAGTGTGGGCCCTGTAGGGCTCGAACCTACGACCAATGGATTATGAGTCCACTGCTCTAACCAACTGAGCTAAGGGCCCTTTTTCGAAAAATAACTTTCCGAAATGGAATGCAAATCTAGATATTTGCACGGAGAATAAAAACTACAAGTGGAAAACTCTTTAAAAGAAATAAAAAACATCATTTTCGACCTCGGTGGCGTTATCATCAATCTGGATATGAACCGCACCTACCTAGCCTTCCAACAATTGGCGGGCAAAAACGAGGTTCCTGTGTTTAACTACACCGTACAGCACGAAATATTCAAGCGCTTTGAAGTAGGCGACATGGATAGTCCTGAATTCCTGCGAGGGCTGCGAGTGTTGATAGGTAACGCAACTAATGAGGAGTTAATCACCGCTTGGAACGCCATGCTGCTAGATATACCCATGGAGCGGGTGGAATTGCTAAAGCAGTTGAAGGAGCAATACCGCACCTTCCTCTTCAGCAATACCAACCAAATACATTATGAAGGCTTCAACCAAATACTACTGGATGCCCATGGCCTGCCTGGGTTGGAGCCGCTTTTCGAGAAGATATACTTCAGCCACACCATGCGTATGCGCAAGCCCGATGTGGCATCGTTTAAACGCATCATTGAAGAGAACGGTCTAATACCCGAAGAAACGTTATTTTTAGATGATACCGCTGGGCATTTGGAAGGAGCCAGAGCGGCTGGATTGAAAACCATATTGGTAAGCGATGAAAACCATTTACTGCATATTTTTAGCAAACTAGCTACTGCATGAACGATATCTATACCATTTATCGTTTAGGCATTATGCTGTTGCCAAACAAACTTGCGCTTACCCTCGTCGCCTTGCTTTGCATGGCTACTACCCTATTGGCGCAAACGGTAACTGATGCCACGGGCCACGTGCTGTACACCTTGCAAGAAGGCGTGCTATACGATGCCCAAAGCAAACCCATGTTGACGGTGAAAGGCAATATGGTGTTTAAAGGCGCATCTGAAAGCAAGAACGATATTGTGCTGTTGATAGGAACCGATAACCTGTTCAGTGAGAAAAGCGCCAATGCCATCAACTCCGATTTGCAGAGTACGCGTTTCGCAATGGGGAAGGGCGGCTTTTATCTTACTGGTTACGGCTTGAGCGAAGACCACCTGATTGCCAAATATAGTCTTGGCACCAATGGCGATATTGTATTACTAGCTGGCCACCCTCCCGCACCGTTTGTAACGCTTACTGGCGACGAGTGGAGCACCGCAGAATTGACGGCAATATTTTATTTGCTTGATGAGCAGCACCAACTGCAAGAATTGCTCGCCACTAGCTTGGTAGGAGGCAACGTACCCGTAAAGAAACTTACCACTGGCAACGAGGCTACCCTGCGCCGCATGTGGAACACGGGGCAAGATGATTTTAGCTGGGACGGCCGTGTACTGAAACGCCGCTGGAACTCGTCGGACCTAGAGGAGTGGGAATTTGATGGGCGCATCCTGCGCCGCGTATGGATGGAAGACCGCACCGAATACGAATGGGACGGCAAAATACTAAAGTGCCGCTTCTGTAATACCGTAGAAGAATTTGAGTGGGATGGCCGTGTGCTGCGCCGCCGCTGGAACACAGGCAACGATGAGTTTGTGATACAGGGCAATGTGGTAAAGCGTATGTGGGATGCCGGTAATGATGAGTGGGAACTGACCGGGGACATGCCCGTACCCATCATCGCTATGATTGTTTTTGGGCTGATTGCAAAATAATTGACTATTGGCAACTATTGGAGTATATTAAACGTCATGGTTGTATAGTATCTTGTGACATATTTCCGCTAGAATGAAACCCTTCCGCTCCATCACCCTATTTTCATTGAGTATATTACTCTCTTTGCTGCCATTATTCGCCCAGTCGCAAACCGTTGCTGAGCTTATGGAGCAAGGCAGAGCAATGCGCGACAAGTATGAGGATATAAAGGCTGCAGCAGTGTTCGAAAAAGTATTAAACCTTGACCCTAACAACATGGAGGCCCTCTACAATGCGGGTTACCTCTACTCGCGCTTGGGTTGGATGGCAGAAGATATTGATCAAATAAAAGCCAAGGCCCACTATACCAAGAGCAAGTATTACGCCGACCGCACCTACAAACTATACCCTACAAGCTTTGAGGCGAACTTATTGATGGCAGGCGCTATTGCGCGCCTAGCACAGTACGGCACTACCAAAGAGCGAGTAACTACTGCTTGGGACATTAAAAAGTATGCCGACATAGCTGCCAAATTGCGCCCAGAAGACCCCATACTAAAACACATGCTGGCTTGGTGGAACTATGAGCTATCGAAACCCACTTGGTTTGAGCGCTCTATGGCCGATATGTTGTTTGGGGGTATCCCCAAAGGGGCCGATATAAACAAGGCAATAAACCTGATGAAAGAGCTGATAACTTACCGCCCCGACTATATTGTATACCGCTACGATATCGCCCTGATGTACGAATACCTAGGCGACAAAAAAGCAGCGCTAGCGTGGCTAAAAAGTGCGCTGTCAATCATCCCAAAAGCACCCGAAGAGCATAATTACGTAGTGGCCGGCAAGAAGCTTTTGGCGCGGTTACAGTAATAGTAAATGGTGTTTGACGCAAGACTAGCACACAGGTATAAGAATATTTCTCAGTTAAGTCAATAAAGTGGAGTGAAGGTGATAGTAGCACAGCCTTCCCAGCGTGTCATGGTGAGCGGAGCCGAACCATCCACAATGTAGGTGGCATAATGCTAATCACATATCCGCATTGTGTATCCATATTATGTGTACATATTACGGATGGTTCGGCTCCGCTCACCATGACAAACCGCAGGCTTCGTTCGTGATTGAAATCCCCACTGATGGAAATAATAATAGCGCCCAGCGATCACTACATCACTGGGCGCCAAGCATGCTACTACTGTTTCTTTATGTCAGACACAAGACGCAAGACAGAGGACACAAGAAAAAAATCATTGAAGCAAGTCTTGTGTCTTGCGTCTAATAATCTAGTGTCTAATTAAGCGAATACGCAAACCCTACCGAGAAGCCCCTGCCAGGTACCAAGCGTTGGAAAATGGCTGGATTGGAATCGTAATAGGTTTCATATTGCTTTACAAAATCATCGCCTAGCAGGTTTTCTGCTTGAAAGCTGAGTTTAAATTGGTCTTTTTTACCAAAAACTTCCGATATTTTGAAGTTGAGGCTGTGGAAAGGCATCTCGTAAACATCGGGTGCACGGCCACCGCCAACTACAGCTAGGCGCTTGCCTTGAACGTTGTAGGCCACCGTAGCTGTAAGCCCAATCTCGGGCAGGGTATAGCTCAAGTTGGCATTAACAAGGTAGGGGGACTGGCCGAACATCGCCCTCTTGTTCGATATATTGTAACCATCCTTAACCCACTTGTTGCGGCCTTCAATTTCGGCAGCGTTTAGTTCCGTGGTCGATTTTATCCAAGAAGCATTGAGGCTCAGTAGCAAGCCTTCAAGTTTGCTATGGATGAACTTGAAATTTTTGCGTACTTCTATTTCCAAGCCAAATGCCTTAGCGTTGTCTACGTTGCGTGGGGTAAGGTCGCTGGGGGCATAGTCGGCATATATTACCACTTCTATCGGGTTGCTGAAATTCTTAAAAAACGCACTGGCCGAAATCATCTCGCCACTGGCAAAGAAATACTCCCAGCGCAAGTCCGCATTATCTATATGGGTTTGTTGTACGTCGATATTGCCAATAAAGGTGATGTCGGAAATAGGGTCAACAATTTGCGCCAACGACTTTTCTTTAAACGATGGGCGAGCCAAAGTACGCGAGTATGAGGCGCGGATGTTCATGTTTTCCACCACATTGTATATCAGGTTTACCGATGGCAGAAAGTCCAGTTCGTTCAATGTATGCTCATTGTCAAACTTATCAGTCTCTGGGTTAAACACCTGCTGCTTTTGGCCCGTAAAAATCACGTCGGCTTTCTCTACCCTTACACCATACACCAAGTTCAGTTTTTGGTGCAGGGGCAACTCGTTCATTACATATATGGCGGCCACGTTCATACTGGCATCAAACGTGTTAGAAAGATCTTGAGTGCCGGTTAGATAAGTGCCGCCCCTATCTTCAGGGTTCCAGATGTTTTCATCTGCTAGTAAGGAGTTTGGCCCACCTTCTATTTGGAAACCATTGTTGATCAACCGCACCCTATAGGAATCAAAACTGCGGGTTTTGTACGTTTCAAATACCCCGAATTTCAATTTGGCAGCCAAACCGTTCCATTGTTTAAACGGTAGAGTAAAATCCACCCTGAAGTTCTCCGTTATCTCGTTTAGTTTTCGGTATAAGCGGTAAGCACTTGAGCTACCGGTTTCGAGTATCGTGTCGCCATTTATTACCCTAAATTGTAAAATTCGAAGGTCTGGGTCTTGTATATTGGCATACGAAAGAGAGTTTTTCCACTCCATTTCCATCTTGCCAAACTTATGCTTTCCAGTAAGCAAAAAGTTGGTAATGGAGCGTTGTGTGTAAGCAAGTATGTGCGAAATGGAGGTAACCTCGTTAAAGCCATCAAACTGGTCTCTAAAACTGGCGGCGCTCTCCCCGTTTTGGGTATGGAATAGTTGGGCGGTAATCTTACTTTTTTGCGTTTTGTACGCACCTGCAACCAAACCGCTCCAGGTCACGTTGTTGATACCCGTGGGGCCGTTGGATATCTTGTAATTTTCCTCGTCCAACTCTAAGTTGCTAGGGTCTACATCGTGCACGTAGCGGCCATATTCAGCCTTCTCATAATATTGATAGGTGTTTCGATAGGTAAGGCCGGCATTAAAGCCAAAGCTCCCTTTATTGCGGTTGTATTGGTTGCCAAAACCGATAAAGTAGTTCTGGTTAAGGAAATTGGAGGTCTGCTCTACGCCCAAAGTGTTCGGAAAGCTGCGTACAATATTCTCCAATTCAGGGTTTCGCCTTATTTCGTATGATTCGTCAATGGTTTTTGAAAAATCAAAGGGCAACTTGCGGGTGCCATCGTCAAATCCCAACCAATCGGTTTTACCGCCCGGGTACAAGATGAAGTTTTTGTTGAAGGTAGTGGCCGTGTTGAACCCGAAACTACCCCCAATATCAAACCTTAAGCGGTCTTGAAAATCTTTGGTACTTATATCCACCACGCCGCCCGTAAAATCGCCGGGCAAGTCGGGCGAAAAGGTTTTGTATACAATCAGGTTATCCACCAAGTTCGTGGGGAACACATCCATCTGCACCGTGTTGCGGTCAGGGTCAAGCCCCGGTATATCCATGCCGTTCAGCATGGTTTTGGTATACCGGTCGCCAAGGCCTCGCACATACATGTACTTTCCACCTTCAATGGATACGCCTGGCACACGCTTCAATGCCTCTGCGGCATCGTTGTCGCCAGCCTTGCTAATGGATTGTGCCGATACCCCATCCAATACTATGGTGGAGTTTTTCTGTATGGTAAGCAGGGAGTTTTCGGTGTTCTTGGTACGCTCGGCCGTTACGGTTACTTCGCCTATGGCTTCGGTTTCGCCGGCCAAGCGTAGGTCAATTATCGTTACCTCGCCGTCTTTCACTATCACATCGCTTACCTTTTTGGTAGTGTAGGATATGTAGGAGAACGCCAATGTATAAGTTCCGGCAGGCACCGTCAGGTTATAGTTGCCATCCAGGTCGGTACTGGTACCGGTACTGGTGCCGTCTAGCATTACGGCCACGCCTATGAGCGTTTCGCCGGTTTTGTCGTCAATCACGGTTCCGCGTATGGTTCCGTTTTGGGCCGTGCCTGCAATAGACACAAGACACAAGACACAAGACATAAGAAAAGTTATCCGGGGAATAGACACAAGACAGAAGACACAAGACACAAGAAAAGGCATTTCGAATTTAGCTGAATGCGACAAGACATTAAAATTGAAGCAAGTCTTGTGTCTTGTGTCTTGTGTCTGATGGATCACGTAATTCATTACAGTAGCATTATTAAGCAAATTGCCCTCCCGGGTAGTGACCGGGAGGGCTGCTTGTTCAGAAATTATTATAGCGGGTATTACATTTTAGTCAACCAAATCTTCGTCGTCGGCTTTGGTCCAACCAATGAAGGTGTTGATAGTGGCACCAACGGTTGGGCTGGTAGTGGCAGTGTTGTTGTTGGCAACCAATTCGAAAGCAGCAATTACAGCCAATGAATCGGCAGGAGTAAGGGTGCTTACGCCTGTTGTTCCGTCAACTTTTACAGGCTTAACGGCACCGCTCAAAGAAGATTTGTCGAACTGTGAGTTGGTAATTTTCAAATCGCCAGCGATGAATTTGGTGATAGCGCTTCCGCCTTCTACGTTAATCCAGCTAGTGAAATCGATAAATTCAGTGTTGTTGATGGTGCCTTGCGCAGAACTCTTTAGGGTACCTGCACGGCCAAGGCCACTGTTCAAGCTTTTTACGGTGCCATTGGTTACAGTAAATTTACCAGTAGTGTGGGTAGTACCTTCTGGGCCGTCAAATTCAAAAGCAGCGTTTCCACCGCTACCACCTTCGTGTATTACGTAGAAGTTGGTAATAGTGCCAGAGTAGTTTTGGTCAAAATCCAAAGCATCATCGTTAGCATAGGCAATCAAAACGTTGCTAAGGCTTACTGCGCCCCCAAAAATTTCAATACCATCATCGAAGCTAGCGTAAACCTCTACGTTGCTGATGTCGGTAGCAGTACCTACACCGCCCAAGGTAAGACCTTGCAATTCGTTATCGTCATCAATGGCGGTGCCAGTGTGGCGGATAGAAACGTATTGGAAGTTACCAGAGTCGTCGGCATCGTTGCTGCCACCATACACACCAAAGGTTGAGTTAGCTGGCAAGCCTTCGATTTGCGCTTCGGTATCACCGTTGGCAGCCGAAACTTTAGCATTGCCCAAGATGATAATACCACCCCACAAAGAAATGTCGTTTTTAGTAAGGTTGGTGCCGAATTTCTGACCGACAGTAATGCTGTCCTCCACTGAAGTGAATACGATTGGATTGGCGGCAGTACCTACAGCATTAATTTTCGCGCCACGGGTAATTACCAATACCGATGCATCAGTACCAGTACCCAGCTCGGCTTTGATAATGGTGCCAGCCTCGATATTAAGGGTTACGCCACTGTTTACTACTACGTAACCATCAAGCTTGTAGATGGTATCGCTGCTCAAGGTGCGGTCGGAGTTGATTTCGCCGGCAAGCACTACGGTTTGGGTGCCTGGGTTGTTATTGTCATCATCATCGTCTTCTTTGTCGCAAGAAGATACAACCATAGAAGTGGCTACTAGCATCAGCAGCATTCGGTAAAGGGAAATGTTTTTAAACATTGTTTTGGTTTTAGAGTTTATCTCGTTTTTACTTGATGCAAAACTCTATATCTTGTCTTACCCCGAAATGAAAACCTTGTTATGTTTACCTTACCAAAAGTAGTGTTAACAAAATTCGTATTAACCTATTCTTAACATGCACAAAACAATGGGCAAAGGGTGTAACTTTACCTTTGCGTAAAATTAACAGCCATGTCGGAAAGGATCAAGATATTGATAGCTGATGATGAGCCGGATATCCTCGAATTTCTGCAATACAATTTGGAGCGCGAGGGTTATGAAACCATACTGGCCGAGAATGGCCGGGAGGCCATTACTAAAGCGAAGGTACACCACCCACAGTTAATATTGCTTGACATTATGATGCCCGAGCTTGACGGTATAGAAACCTGCCGAGAGCTGCGCAACATGCCCGAGTTCAAGCACACGCTCATCGCGTTTCTTACCGCCCGCAACGAGGACTACAGCCAAATAGCGGGTTTTGATGTAGGTGCCGACGACTATATTACCAAGCCGATAAAGCCCCGTGTATTAATAAGCCGCATTAAGGCCTTGATGCGCCGCTTTGGCAGCGAAGTACAGCAAGAAAGCGTGAACCTTGGCTCTATTGAAATAGACCGCGAGAAGTACCTAGTATATAAGGACGGTGAGAAACTGAGCCTGCCCAAAAAAGAATTTGAACTACTGAGCCTATTGGCCTCCAAGCCAGGTAAAGTATTCAGCCGCCAAGAAATCATGAGCAAAATATGGGGTAACGACATTATTGTGGGCGACCGCACTATTGACGTGCACATACGCAAGCTGCGCGAAAAGATTGGCGACGAGCAGTTCAAAACCATCAAGGGCATCGGGTATAAGTTTGATATGTGATTCTGGATGTAAGAAGTAAATGAAAGATGCTTTCCATCCTAATAATACGCCCCAAGGGGGCACAATAATTTTAGCCGGGGGCACCGCCCTCGGGACGTAAAGAGTTTCCGGAAACGCATTATGTACGTAGGGCGGTGCCCCACGCTAGAATTATTACACCCCTTTGGGGCTTGCACAATGTCATATCAACATAAGATGACTTACATGCCAACATCCCCATCTACCAAAAACCATAAAAAAAACATTGTACTTTGTACATTGTACTTCGTGCATCAAAATCCGTATATCGTACGTCATTAGTAAATGAAAAACCTCTCTCCAAAGGACCTTGTATTCATCGTTACCGGCACTTTATCGTTTATGTTGCTGGTGGTGCTGTATGCCCTTACCCGCTTGGCAGGCACTGAGCTGCCTATATGGGTGATACTGGGCATACCAGCGATTAATTTCATTATAGGCTACTTTTTGCTGAGTGCCCTGCTGGAGAAGTTTATCTACCGCCGCATTAAGGTAATCTACAAAACCATCAACAACCTTAAAGCCCCTAAAAACGCCCAACCCCTGGCGGTAAACATTACCGACGATATATTGGGCAATGTGGAGCGCGAAGTAGTAGACTGGACCAAACGCCAAACCCAAGAGATAGAAAAGCTGAAAAGCTCCGACAACTATCGCAAGGAGTTTATCGGCGATGTATCGCACGAATTGAAAACGCCCATCTTTAACATGCAGGGCTACTTGCATACCCTTATTGATGGTGGCTTATATGACGAGAAAATAAACAAAAGTTACCTGTACAAAGCCAGCCTGAACCTAGACCGCCTAGGCGCTATTGTAGAAGACCTGGAAACCATCAGCCAGCTTGAAACCAACGCCCTGATGTTGGATATACGCAAGTTCGATTTTATACGGATGGCCAAAGAGGTTTTGGATAGCTTGGAAATGCAGGCCGACCTGAGGGACATTAAGCTGGTATTTAAAGACAACACCCTGAAAACACTTGCCGTAATGGGCGATAAAGAGCGCATACGGCAAGTAGTAACCAACCTGCTTACCAACTCCATAAAATACGGCAAGGCGGGCGGCACCACCTCAGTTGGGATATACGACATGCATGATAACATATTGATTGAGCTAACGGACAACGGTATTGGCATAGCCGAAGAGCACCTGCCACGCTTATTTGAGCGTTTCTATAGGGTTGATAAGAGTCGCGCACGAGACCAAGGCGGCACAGGGCTTGGGCTAGCCATTGTGAAGCACATTATAGAAGCACACCACCAAACCATTAATGTGCGCAGCACCGTAGGCGTGGGTTCCACCTTTGGGTTTACGTTGAAAAAAGCTTGATTATCTCCTCCCACTTTTCTTCTTGTTTAAGAGTGCTTTTTGGTCAAAAGCGCCATAAATAGAAACATAACCAAAGTATTTACAGAAATCATATCCTAAGTTTTTACACTTAGTACTTTTCGCTTAACACCTTGAAAATGCTCGCAACAATATTATCCATATCAATTATATCATACCCAAAAAAGCACTATTTTTAAAAAAAATAGGCTTTACCTAGTCATATATTGTGGAATAATTCGTGGGAATATTGTAATATCGCAATGGGAAAATTCATTAACGATTAATTAACAGACATGGCAACTAAGGTGGAAGGCTATCAAGCCAAATTTATTACGTTGGAAGAAGCTGTAAGCGATGCTAAAAAGCAATCATCAAAACTAGCTACTAAGCTAAGCGTAATACAATCAAAAACTATTTTCTACGTAGATACTAATACCATTGTAAGGGACTGGGAAACCTTGCATGCTATGTACGAGAATGGCAAAAAAGTAAAAGCATAGATGCTATCACTTCGTTTTGGGGACGAGTGAAATTATCTATTGGTATTTACTAAGCGCATATCATTATTGCAGATGGAGCTTTTTGCTCAATAGCAGGTATATGCGCTCTATCATAATGCCAAACCCTACCCAAAGTGGGTAATAATCAAGCCTTATGTAGCCCATAATGTGCCAGCCTGTGGTGTAATTCCATGGGCAGCTACCGGTAGTTACGTGCAATATCCAGCCGGTTACAAATTCTACAGCTAGTATAGCCACGCCATAGAAAGCCCATCGGGCTATGGCTGGCCATTGTTTCAATTTGCCCCATATCAAGGGGAAAGCCAGCCCGGCAAGCCCATAGATAGGAAACATCCAAATGTACGATTTGCCCATCAAGCGCCAATCAATGGCAGCGCCTTGCTGCACCGCCACTATATTATCTACAATGGCGGTAAAGAATATCTCGGTAGTGATGCCAATGCAGCCAAATGCCACAAAGAGGAAGAGGAGATTCGCATTTTTCATGCAGCAAATATGGGCAACAAATTTTACTTTTCGGCAATTGTATTGGGAGAATTTGACTGTTTTCGGCTGCCATCACTCCAGAAGCGGTGAGCATAGCTCCTTCGGTTAAACTGCAGTATCAGATTTTCTTTTAGTGTTGTTTGTATAATACATAGCATTACGTCCGCCTCAGGCGGAGCACCAGAATGGCATCGGGGGGGCAACGCCCTCCACACGGCAATGGGTTTCAGGAAATGCATTTCAAAAAATGAAGATACTTACCTACTGCTTCACATATTTCGCAGGATCCTTCTGGAACTCCTCCTTACAACCTTTGGAGCAAAAGGCGTAGATGCCGCCGTTGTAGTGGGCGGTGTCGGTAATCTTGCTTTGGGCAAGGTCCATATTGCAAATAGGGTCGATGGTAGTAGCCAGCAGATCAGGGCTGATGTTAATACCAGGGCCGCCGGTAGGCGAAGTAGTATCCATTGGGCTCTCCTGCTCGGCAGTGCCAGCGCACGAAGCCAATGTTAATAACAAAACTGCGGTAAAAAGTCGGGTCATCTTTATTGTCATGGCTATTCTATTTAACTTTGTTATCGAAGGGGCAAGTACCCATCATCCTACAAAGATAGCCAATTTAGGGCCAGCAGAACGAACGACTATGCAGCAATTTAGGACTGAAGTAAACATGCCGGAATCATCCGCGAAATTCAGCTACCATACACGGATGCTGTTTATGGGCTCCTGCTTTACCGAGCACATGGGCCGCCGCATGTGGGATTATAAGTTCCGCATCAACCTCAACCCTTTCGGCATTGTCTTCAACCCGCTGTCCATACACCAGCATATACAATTGTTGCTCAAGGACCAGCTTTTTCGTGCTGATGACCTCTTTTACCATCAAGACCTTTGGCACAGCTTCCAGCACCACGGGCGTTTCAGCGGCCCCGACCCTATCATGGCCACCAAGCGCATCAATGATGCCCTCATAGCTGCTCGCGAAGACCTTCTGCGCAGCAACTGGCTGGTTATCACCCTTGGCAGCGCGTGGGTGTATGAGCACTTGGCTACTGGGCAAGTGGTGGCCAACAACCACAAAATGCCCGATAGCGAGTTCCGCCGATATATGCTGGATGCGGATAAGATTGCCGATACACTGGGTACCACCATCATGCAATTGCGCAAGCACAACGCAAAGCTGAATGTAATGCTCTCCGTGAGCCCGGTGCGCCACTTAAAGGATGGTGCAGCTGGTAACCAACTAAGCAAAGCGACGCTGATAACCGCGGCACACAAAATTGTACAGCAGTGCGAATTTGTGCACTACTTCCCGGCTTACGAGATAATGATGGACGACCTGCGCGACTATCGCTTTTACGATGCCGACATGGTACACCCCAGCGGCATAGCCATCGATTACATTTGGGATAAATTCCAGAAGGCTTACATTGACAGGCGGGTACTGCCTATTATGCAACAGGTGGAAGAAATACGTCTGGCCCTTACGCATCGCCCTTTCAATGCAGATACTGAAGGCCACAAAAACTTCTTGAAACGCAACTTGGTAAAGGCCATGCAACTAAAAGCTGCTTACCCCGAGATGGACTTTGAGCGGGAGATAGCTTTTTTCAAAGGTTGATTAAGTGGGCGGTTTATTGCTCCTCTTCGTCTTCTTCCTCATCATAATCCCCTTCTACTTCCACATCATCGGGCTCATCCTCGCCTTCGGGTACGTAGGGGGCATTCTTGGCTTCTTCGGCCACTTGGGCTTTCCAAAGAGCAAGCTCTTCGGCAGTGGTAATCACTATTTCGCCAATAAAGTTTAAAATCTCCTGGTGGCCTGTACGCTGTGTAGAGCTGGTTATAAAATTTTGCGGTATTTCCTCCCACGTTTTTAGCATGGTTTCCCTAAATGTGGCAACGTTTTGCTGCACTATTTTGGTGCTATTTTTGTCGGCTTTGGTAAATACCAATACAAATGGCAAACCCTCCTGTCCCATCCAATTTAGGAACTCCAAATCAATCCTTTGTGGCGGCAGGCGGCTGTCAATCAAAACAAAGGTGCACTTCAGGTTTTCTCGGGCGCTCAGGTACTTGCGTATCATGGTTCCCCAACTGGCGCGATTGCTTTTGCTGCTTTTGGCATAGCCATAGCCCGGCAAATCCACCAAGTGCCAAAATTCGTTGATGAGGAAGAAGTTGATTAACTGCGTTTTGCCCGGCGTTTGCGAAACCTTGGCCAGTTTATTGCGATTGGTAAGCAGGTTGATGAGCGTGCTTTTGCCCACATTGGAGCGGCCGATGAAGGCAAACTCAGGGAGTTCGCTCTCTGGGCACATGTCCATACGGGGGAAGCTACCTACGAAGTTCGCCGATTTGATTATCATTGGTTAATTTTGTGGCACGAAGCAGAACATAATTCAATTCCTTTGCGTTCTGTTCGTGTGCTTTGAGGTTACTTATTACCCGCCAAAGATACGCCCTGAATTTTAAAATACCCCAATTGAAACAACATAGCGAAGTAACCCCGTACGGCGCCGCCGACAAAACCAAGAAAGGCCAAGTGGAAGACATGTTTGACAGCATAGCGCCACAGTACGATTTCTTGAACCACCTACTCTCGCTAAACATTGATAAAATATGGCGCAATCGTGCCGTAAAATTGCTTCGCCCACTACAACCTAAGCAGATATTGGATGTGGCCACCGGCACCGGCGACTTTGCCATCGCCCTGCGCAAACTGAACCCCGACCGCATTGTGGGGCTTGACCTAAGCGAGCAAATGCTTAGCTACGGGCGCGTGAAAATAAAGAAGCGCGAATTAGACGGCCTAATAACAATGGTGAAAGGCGATAGCGAAGCATTACCATTTGAAGACAATACTTTTGATGCCATAACCGTTGCTTATGGGGTAAGGAACTTTGAGAACACGGTAAAAGGCCTAACCGAGATGCACCGGGTAATGAAGCCAGGTGGCACGGTGGTGGTACTGGAGTTTAGCAAACCGAAAGTTTTCCCTGTGAAGCAATTGTTTTATTTTTACTTTCACTTTGTACTTCCTGTGGTAGGGAGGCTGTTTAGTAAAGATAGCCGGGCATATACTTATTTGCCAGAGTCGGTGGGCACTTTCCCAGAAGGGGATGCTTTTTTAGAGCTGCTGAAACAGGCGGGCTTTAGTGGCAACAAGCAAATACCGTTGAGCTTTGGCATTAGCAGTATTTATCACGGCACTAAGTAGACACAAGATTTTTAGACGCAAGACACAAGACTGAATATGAAATATGAAATGACAAATGAGAAACACAAAACATCCTTTAGGAGGATGCCACATGTTTCATTAAGTGCGTTTCGTATCAGTAAAGTAAGTATTTTCCTGTGTCTGCTCTTGATGCTCACGAATGAGGCCAGTGCACAGCGCAACCAAACCCGGTACCTCAACCGTAACCTTTATTTTGGCATCAGCCTTGGGTTCAACACGCAGAGCTTTAGGGTAGTGCACGACGAGAGCTTTGTATACAACGACACTATCCAATCGATTACCAGTACTCGCGGCCCTGGTTTTAACCTCGGTATTGTGAGCAACCTATCCATGGGCGATTACTTTGACCTGCGGTTTGTTCCAGCCTTGGTGTTTGGCGATAAGCGGTTGCAGTTTCAGCAGCGCGATTCTATGGTGAGCCGAACCATCGAATCCATCATCCTCGATTTTCCACTAACGGTGCGTTTTAAATCACAGCCTATACGCGATGTGAAGTTCTATGTGCTCACCGGCATGAAGTACAGCTTGGATTTGGCATCGAACGCCAAAGCTCGCCGTGCCGACGACCAAATCAAAGTATTCCGCAACGACCTTTCTATTGAGTACGGCCTCGGCATACAGATTTTCTTCCCGCTGTTTATTTTCAGCCCCGAAATTAAGTTCTCGCAAGGCGTAATGAACCTCCACGCCCGCAACCCAGACCTTATTTATTCGGGTAACATCGATAAGCTTTTCTCTCGTACGCTTACTTTCTCTCTGCACTTCGAGGGATAAATTTGGACGATGGACCAAGGACGATGGACCATGGTTTTTGCTGTATAAAAATTCGTTTCTCCATTTTCCTTGTGTTCAAGTGTGCTTTTTAACCACAAAGTGCACAAAGGAAATCACAAAGAACACAAAGCCCGTATTATGTACTTAGTGAACATAGTGCCTTTTTTTCTTAGTGTTCTTAGTGGTTACATTTTTCACAACGCTATTTATGTCATTGACAGCGTAATCGAAGTACCTAACTCGTTACTATTTTTTCTATCTTTACCCTCGGATTACGATGTTATAGGTGTTTCGCCTCCAGCGAGACTTAATAGGGAATCCGGTGCAAATCCGGAGCAATCCCCGTTGCTGTAAGTTCATTTGGTTGGTAATATTCTAGACAAAAACCAACCATACACCTTGGCCAATATGCCACTTTTGCGTTTCAAAGCGCGATGGGAAGGCGGCCAAGGCAGAACGAGCCAGAAGACCTGCCTATGCCACATCTTATTCCCGGGCCCTCGGGGAGAAGGGCCCGGAGTAGCGGCCCCCTGTCTACCTGGGTGTTCTATTCCAGTATTTAATACTCCCCATTCTTTTAACCTCAAAAATTTAAAAGCAATGGGATCCAAACATCTCAAACTAACCCTTGTACTGCTGGCAGCTGTGTTGTGGACCAATTTCGCAACGGCGCAAACTACCAAGCCTTACCTCAAAGAGGTGCTGATACTTAATGGCGGCCAATACGGCAACCCGCAAGAAGACATTACGCTTATTGGCTACAACCCAATATTGTCCACTACCCGCATTAGCGATACCATCCACAGCCAAAGCATACAAGACCTGTTAATAGAAGGCGATTTTGCCTACATAGCCGCTGAAGATTCGCTGGTAAAAATTCGCCTGAGCGATTTTAGCCAGGTTGCCAAGGCTGGCTTCCCAGGCGCTAGCACCTACACCATGGCGCTCTACCAAAACCAACTACTGGTGGGCAACTGGTATGGCCAAGCAGACAGCAACCTATACGTGTTTGACAAAACCGACTTAACGCTGGACTATGTAGTGCCACAAATTGAGCGTGGTGTAAAAGGTATTGTAATAGTGGGCGACACGGCCTATCTATCGCAAAACTACGATGATGTTAACTTTAGCGACTCTGCCGGCTACCTTGCCAAGGTACACTTGCCTACAGGTACATTTGCGGGCACCGCGCTGGGCGATAACGTTTCGGACATTGGCCGTTTGTTTTATTTTAAAGATGCCGTATTAGGTGTAGGTGGTGCAACTGATGTAGTTACGCTGTATACCCCATCAAACGGCAACTTGCAACAATCCCCCATTCCTGCGGATGTGCAGGGCGGTTATGGTACCTTGCTGCAAATAGTGGATGATACCTTGTTTGGCGTTTTCAATGATAAAATTGCCAGCTTTAACCTTTTCAACCTCACCTTTATTGATACTAGTATAGTTGACACCTTAGTTACCGCATTTGCCTACGATACCATCAGCGGCAACTTTTATGTAAGCCAAACCGATTATACCACCTATACCCGTGGTATTGTGTTTGATAGGACGGGCAGTGCTATAGATACCTTTTTGGTAGGCTACGCGCCAGAAGCCATCAAGCTATTATATGAAGTAACCGTAGGTGTAAACGAAGTAGCGACCCAACAGGTGAGCGTATACCCAAACCCAGTTAACTACCTATTAAGCATACGCCATACCGGTAGCAGCGCCCAAACGATGATGATAAGAGACTTAACTGGCCGAACGTTGCAAACCATAACCGTTGAAGCGGGAATGCTAACCACTATGGACGTAAGCACCTTGGCACCTGGCCTATACCTATTGCAAAGTGCTGATGGTAGGTTTACGCAGAAGGTGGTGAAGCAGTAGGAACTTGAAAATTGAACGTCATTGCGAGGAATGGAACATAGCTTTTCGCGAAGTGGAATAACGAAGCAACTCTTCTCACTGCCCTGGCAGTAATCCCTATGCTATCGGTGTTGTGTGATTGGTTCAATAGTCATCGTACATTATTTTTCATTGCAAGGGATTGCTTCGGCGGTCCTATGCTTCGCAAAGTCTCTCCTCGCAATGACGGTCGTTTTTAATTAGTCTCTATGAAAATACTCCTCCACATACTCACATTGTTGCTAGTGCTGCCATTGGCGGCACTAGCCAACAATGTGCGCATAACCAACCTGCAACTAGTAGACTACCAAACCATACAGTTTGACATTGCTTGGGATAATGCTTGGGACTTGGATAGTGTGGCCGAACCTTACAACCACGATGCGGTATGGGTGTTTGTAAAGGTGCACTACCCCGCCCACACCTGGGGCCATGCCGATGTAAGTAGCCAAGTAATCGACCACACCATTGGTCAGCCTTTGGCCATAGAAGCCGTAGCGGATGGAAAGGGGGTGTTTATCCGCCGTGGCGATGCGCAAGCCGGGAATGTAAGCACCACCACCGTTACGCTAAAGCTGCAAAACCCCTTGCCCGCTGACGCTTGTGCCATCAAGGTTCTTGGGGTGGAGATGGTATATGTGCCCGAAAGTCCGTTTGCGCTGGGCGATAGTACCAGCTTCGATGCGCTAGGTAGAGGCAATGACCGGGGGCCATTATTGATTACCAGCGAAAATGAGCTAATCATTGGCACTGGCCCTACCCAACTAAGTAACACCAATGAAGAGCCGCCTGCAGGCAATATACCTGCGGCTTTCCCGAAAGGGTATGGTGGTTTCTATTGCATGAAGTATGAGATAAGCCAAGAGCAGTATGTAGACTTTTTGAATTGCTTGAGTGTTGCCCAACAAACTACCCGTACCGCCGCCGCGCCAATGGCTGCAGTAGGTACTTTGGCACTGGCTAACTTCAATGCGAACCGTAATGGCATCCGCATCGGTAAATCGGCCAATGGGTTTACCCCGGCGGTGTATATTTGCGATGCCAACACTACCAACCCGCCCAACAGCACCGACGACGGCCAAGCCCGTGCCTGCAACTTCTTGAACTGGAACGATGTGGCCGCTTGGCTCGACTGGGCGGCACTGCGCCCGATGACGGAACTGGAATTTGAAAAAGCCGCCCGCGGCCCGGCACCGCCCGTAGCCGGGGAGTTTGCTTGGGGCACCCCCTTGATAGTTGATGCCAACACGCTGGCCCATGATGGCTTGGATAACGAAACCGTAACCGATGCCGTGTCTACGGGCTATGGCTTGGCCAGCCACGGGTATGCAGGCGTGCAGGGTGCATTGCGTTGTGGCTTTGCTGGTAACGACACCAGCACGCGCCTCACCATCGGTGCTGGCTACTACGGTGCACTAGAACTAAGCGGCAACCTTTGGGAGCTGGTAATAACCACCACCAACACTACAGGATTAAACTATAACGGCGCCACCGGCGACGGCAACCTTACCACCGACGGCAATGCAAATACCAATACTTGGCCAGCTACCGATGCCCTAGGCGCCGGCCACCGCGGCGGCGGCTGGAACAGCGGCATCCTACCCGATTTTAGAGACCTTGCGGTGAGTGATAGATTTTATATAGGGTTGGTACCTACTGGTAGGAGGAATACTGGCGGGGGGAGAGGGGTAAGGTGAATATGGGATATGTAATGAGAAATATGAAAACGTAAAATGCGAAAGGATAAACCAATAACCAAAGCATTAACTAACGCCGTCATTGCGAGGGGCTACTTAATGTTGCAGTCCCTACTTAGCTATAATGCCCCGCGGCAATCCCCTGCTACGAAGCATGATGTGCGCCAACCATTGCGGTTGGTTCGTTTCACCTCTCAACTCAGGGGATTACTGCCTTGGCAATCATCCTCTGTCAAGGAGCACAACCCACCAACAACCGCCAAATCAACTAATTCACACCGCCAAGCATGGGATTGCTTCGTCATTCAACTTCGCGAAAAGCTACGTTTCATTCCTCGCAATGACAGGTATCTTGGAAAGGTGTTTGTGATTTCCTATCTCCTATTTCACATTTCCTATTTGGCAACCGCCCAAACCGCTTACACCGGCGGCCCCGGCGATGGCCATGCGCTGGGCGAGTTGCAATTGCGCCAAGTAACCGTAAACGAATTAACTACAAACGAAGGCTACTACATCTACCCATCTCTAGCCAAAGCTGGCGAAAACATCTACCTCACCAGCCCTGTTGCGGGTGAGTTTACGCTGGTGGATTTAACAGGTCGAATCATTTACACCCAAACCTTTGAAACCCCTGCGCAGCAGTTACCTATACCCGTTACCAACTTGGGTTTATGCATCGGTATCTTGCGCACTGTGGAAGGCACATTTACCCAAAAGATTATAGTGGCTGAATGAGAATCGCTTGGCTCCATATCATATTGATGTTGTGCTGCACTACCGCGTTCGGGCAGGTGCCGTTGGATAGCATTCAACGGATTGATACAGTGGAGGTGAGTTCTAATAGTGTTAAGCTGATAGTGTTTCGTAATCCTTTTAACATCCAAATTATTGATTCAACGGATAAGGTCTACTACCAATCTAGTTCGTTAGGAAATTTACTTCAAGAAAACACAGGCGTATATATCAAATCATATGGACCTGGGGCATTAGCCACTACAGGACTTCGGGGTATGGGTGCTTCACAAACCAAGGTTTTTTGGAATGGCATTCCAATGAATTCGGGCATGAATGGTACTATTGATTTAACGAACCTGCCTATGGGTGCTTTTGATGGGGCATCAGTTTCTCTGGGTGGGAACACAATACAAGCTGGCAGTGGTAGTTTTGGCGGAGCGATTAATGTTGGCAGCATTCCGATACCCCCTCCGAAAGGATTATCTGGATTGGCATGGTATGAAGTTGGAAGCTTTGGAACGCACAATACTGCATTAAAACTAAGTGCAAGAACAGACAAGCTAACCGGTAAAATTGGTTTTCTATATAGAAGAGCCCGCAATGATTTTGAATTTAGGAACACTACTCTGTTTGGTGAACCAATCCAGAAACAACAATATGCCAATTTTGTCCAGTATGCTGCAATTGCGGAATTGTACAGCAAACATTTTAACATAATGTCTTTTGTTTCTAAAACGGATCGGCAGATTCCTCCAACAATGTTAAGTGCAAACAGCTTTCAAAACCAATCGGATTGGCTTGGCTTGGTAAAACTTGAAACTAGAAATTTGCTTAAACCCAGCAGGCATATACTATACTTTGAAAGCACTTATAAATTCGATGAAATCTACTATAAATCTAAGTTGCCGATCATAGATTCCAAAAGCCAAACCCATGCTACTATTGCACAAATAAGATATGGCTACTTCTTACCAAAACAGGACATTATTTTTCAAGCAAAGCTCGAGCACACCAGTTTATGGGCGGTTACTAATAATTTCAGTGGCATAAAATATCAACCTGTATCTGGATTTGTGGGAATCTCCAGTTATCGCACGAATGACAATAAATGGGACCTAAACTTAATTTTACGCCAAGAGTTAGTATATAGCCAGTTATCCCCGTTTCTGCCTTCTTTCAATATCAGATACGAGCCCTTTTACAGAGACACGTCCAAGCAACATTTCTACCTCTCCTCCAACATCTTCCGAAACTACCGCTACCCCACCCTCAACGACCGCTACTGGAGCATCGGCGGCAACCCTGATTTGCAGCAGGAAAAAGGCTGGGGCACGGAAGGAAAGATTGGCTATGATAAGAGCTTTAAAAAAGGCCTAAGACTGGAAAGCAGCATCAACGCCTATTACCTGGATGTGCAGAATTGGATACTATGGCTACCCGAAAGCAGCACCGGTATCTGGACACCAGAGAACGTGCGCCGCGTAAAGTCGCGCGGAGTGGAGGCACTATTGAAACTAGATGGCAAGAGGAACAACTGGACGTACCGCTTTACGGCCAACTACCACTTCAATAAAGCCACTAACGAAACCGAAGGTACTTCGCAGGGGGCTTCCTCGGGCAAGCTGTTGATATACACGCCGCAGCACTTGGGCAACATCTCGGGTATGGTGGGCTTTAAAGGTTATTATATCCAGTACCGACAGCACTTGTGCGGCAAGCGCTACATCACCAGCGACAATAGCCAATCGCTTGATGCATTTACCACGGGCGATTTGCGTATTGGGAAAGATTTCGGGGGAAAGCTTAAAGGTCTGAGCGTTTACGTATCCGCCGATAACCTTTGGAATGCCCAGTACCAAAACATCGCTTGGCGCCCCATGCCAGGCAGGAGCTATACGGGTGGGGTACGGTATGAGTTTTTGGTAAAGAAGAAATGAGAAATTTCATCGCCTATTGACTATGGACCATTGACCATCGACCATTGACCAACTTCCCTATCTTCGCATTATGAAAACACTCTTCACTACCGCCATTAACGCTCATGCCCTTAACATTGCTTTGCTGCTGCTACGCCTGGTGGGTGGTAGTTTCATGATTACACATGGCATCGGTAAATGGGAGAAGCTGGCGGCCGGCGGCAATATTGAGTTTGCCGACCCGTTTGGTATTGGCGCTGCGCCGTCGTTGTTGCTCGCAGTGTTTGCTGAGTTGGTTTGCGCCGCGCTGTTGATACTCGGTTTTGGCACACGCTTGGCTTCCATCCCATTGATAGTTACCATGGCAGTCGCCGCATTCATCGCCCACGGTGATGACCCATTCAAGAAGAAAGAACTAGCCTTACTTTACTTGGCTATCTATATCGCCTTGCTATTGCTTGGCAGCGGGAAGTATTCTTTGGATCAATTGATTGGCGGGAAGGCCAGTAAGGCAGTTAAGAAAAAGTAGTTTCTGGAAACGCATTGTTTCCATAGAGCGAAAAGGCCCAAGGCTAGAATTCTTGTGCCCCGTTGGCAATGCCGTTATATTAGGTATGCAGGGAAGTCGCTGAGCGGTCTGACGACTTCGGTGCGATGGGTATAAAAATCCAGTATATCTTCATTATTATGCCTCAAAGAGTCGTCTGAACGCTTCGGTGCTACATTCACAAGTTCGCGTGGAATGACTAAAGGAAAAAGTGTTCGGACGGCCTGACATGGCAAGCTTCGCTGCGATTGCAAAACACTTCCTTGCGCAAAAAAGCCGTCAGACCACTCATTACCTGAAAATTATATCGTGCTTAACTTAACGGCATTGCCCGTTGGGGCGTCATAAAATGCGGACAGCCCTGAAGGGGCTGTAGAATGCTAGGATAGGGCTTTTCAGACCTATCAACAATGTGCAAGCTTATTATATCAATCACCCTTAAAAATCTTCAACCGGTAATCCCCAACCCGTAACCAATTTTTAATACCTTTGGGTACACACACGTAGCCACCACCATGAAACAAAATGCCAATGCTCCTAGGTTGGAGCCAACCCTCGGTTTAACAACAGTAGTGTTGCTCGTTATCAGTTCCATTATTGGGTCGGGGGTGTTTAAGAAGGTAGCTCCCATGAGCGAAGACTTAGGCTCGCCCAGCTTGATTTTGTTGTGCTGGTTATTGGCCGGGTTAGTAAGTTGGATGGGTGCACTTACCAATGCCGAAATAGCGGGCATGATAGCCGATAGCGGTGGGCAATACGTTTATTTCAAGCGCATGTATGGCCGCTTTTTTGCCTTCTTATATGGTTGGACATCCTTTGCCGTTATACAGTGTGCCACCATCGCATCTATTGCTTATGTGTTTGCCGGCTCCGTACATTCTATTTGGCCCCTGCCCGAGTTGCCGTTAAGTTGGCAGAATATGGAGTTTATTCCTTACGCTTTAGAAGATGGTACCATAGCACACGTGTTCTCGCCATTTAAAGATGCCGGTATCAAGCTGCTTACCATAGGCTTGATAACCTTGTTGGGCGTAGTAAATTACAATGGGGTAAAATACGGTGGGTTTATCGCCCAAATACTGGCCTCTACGGTGGTTATCGCCATATTTGCGCTTGCCATTGCCGGCCTAGCTAGTGCAGAAGGTTCATGGGCCAACATCCAGCAAACCATTACCATACCCAAGGTAGAAAACAGCCTGTTCACTGCCCTGTTTGGCGGTATGCTAGCAGCCTTTTGGGCATACGAGGGTTGGAACAGTGTAGGCTTTATAGGCGCTGAGGTAAAGAACCCCAAGCGAAACATACCGCTGGCGCTTACCTTTGGCGTTTTGTTGGTAATGGTTATATACCTTACCATCAATTTTGTGTACCTATACGTAAGCCCCGTTACGGAAATAATAGCCAACAAACAGGCCGACCCCAACAGTATACCAGCCGTAAACATGGCCTTAAAAATATTCGGGCAATATGGCGGCTGGGCCATCGCCGGGTTGATATTGATTGCTACCTTCAACTGCACCAATAGTACCATCCTCACCGCACCTCGCGTGTTTTATGCTATGGCAAAAGATGGCCTATTTTTCCGTAAAGCAGCCACGGTTCATCCTAAATTCCATACACCCGGCAGCTCTATTGTTATTACCGCTATTTGGTCTTCGGTATTGGTGCTCTCGGGCAACTTCGACCAGCTTACGGATATGCTCATTTTCGCAGCCTTTATCTTTTATGGTGCGGGCGCTTTCGGGGTATTTG
Source organism: Sphingobacteriales bacterium (assembly GCA_027483645.1). Lineage (GTDB taxonomy): Bacteria > Bacteroidota > Bacteroidia > Chitinophagales > CAIOSU01 > CAIOSU01. The sequence goes on along the minus strand of JAIXUD010000022.1, from coordinate 58,779 downwards.
TATTGAGAAAGAAAATGAAAGATGCCCCAAGGCCCTACAAAGTAGTTGGCTACCCGGTAATACCAGCCCTGTTCGTTATTTTCTGCGCGGTTATAGTAACGGTTACCATTGACGATAAGCCTCGCGAGGCCGGCGTCGGCTTGGTATTGATTGCCTCAGGCCTGCCGTTCTATTACTTCTGGAACAAACGCGCCAAAGAAGAAGGATTGGTTGAAGAGGAGCACTAAGTTTTGAGGCTGTAAATCGGGTAAACCGTTCATGGCTCGCCCGTGTCATTCACCAGCCCGAAAATGCCATTCATCATTATTAAATAGCGTACCCTAATAAGGCTACTGATATTCGTACCAGATAACCAAACTAGCCTATATGAAAACTACGCTTTCCAACCTGCTTATCGCCGCACTGCTGCTGCTAGGCTATACCGCCATGGCACAGGGTACTCAAACCATCCGCGGGATAATTACCGATGCACAAAGCAATACCCCAGTGCCGGGTGCAACCATTATAGTAATGGGTAGTGAGCCCCTTATTGGCACCACCACCGATTATGATGGCGCCTACAAACTTGAGAATGTGCCGGTGGGCCGCGTAACCCTGCAGATAAGTTTTTTGGGTTACGAAAATATTACCCTTACTAACTTGGAGCTAAACAGTGCCAAAGAGCTGGTGCTAGATGTGCCGCTGGTAGAGCAGGTAAACCGCATGGACGAGGTCGTAGTTTCTGGTACACCCGATAAAGATAAGCCACTGAACGATATGGCCACCGTAAGTGCACGTACGCTGAGCATGACGGAGGCCAACAAGTATAGTGGTACCCGCAGCGACCCTAGCCGCATGGCGCAAAATTTCGCTGGCGTGAGTGGTGCCAGCGATGACCGCAACGATATTATCATCCGCGGCAACTCGCCTACGGGGGTATTGTGGCGCTTGGAAGGAATTGATATACCTAGCCCCAACCACTTTGGCACCTTGGGCACCACGGGCGGCCCGGTAACCATGCTCAACACCAACAACCTCAAAAACTCCGATTTCCTTACTGGTGCCTTCCCAGCGGAGTACGGCAATGCCACAGCTGGGGTGTTCGACCTTCGCTTACGCAACGGCAACAATGAGAAGTATGAGTTTTTGGGACAAATCGGCTTCAACGGGTTTGAGCTGGGTGCTGAAGGGCCTTTTAGCAAAAAGAGCAAGGCATCCTTCATCTTCAACTACCGCTACAGCACCTTGGGGCTGCTGAGCGCTGTCGGTATTGATTTTGGTACCGGGGCAGCCATACCACAATACCAAGATATTACGTTCAAAATAAATGCCCCTACCAAAAAGCTTGGCCAGTTTACCATTTTTGGGGTGGGCGGCATCAGTTACATCGAGTTTTTGGATAGCGAATCGGGCGAAGAGGATTTCTACTCCAACCAAGGCGAAGATTCCCGCGCGGGTTCTGATATGGGGGTGCTGGGACTAACGCACAACTACTTTTACAAAAATGAGGCTTCGGGCAGAGTCATCTTAGCCGTTTCCGGCTGGAATACAGCCTTTAATGCCGACTCTTTGAGCATCATTGATGGCAGCCCCACCAGAACCGATGAGCTTGAATTTACCCAACTAAAATACACCGCAGGCTATCAATACAACCAAAAACTCAACGCCAAAAACCTAATTAAGGCAGGTGTGCAGTTTGATGTATTCGACCTGCGATTGACCAATGAGCAACTAGTGGCTGAAAACACCTACTTCCTGGTGCAAGATTACAACGGCATTGCCCCACTGCTACAAAGCTTTGTACAGTGGCAGCATCGATTTACTGATAAGGTAACCCTAAATAGCGGCATACACCACCAGCACTTTTTCCTCAATAATACTTGGATTGTGGAACCGCGTATAAACCTTCGCTACCAGTTTAAGGAGCGCCAAAGCGTGAGCATTGGTGCCGGGCTACACAGCCAAATGCAGCCGTTGCAAAGCTACTTTGTAGAAACCAACTATACCGATGGCAGCACGGCCCTTACTAATGAAGACCTGGATTTTGTGCGAAGCAACCAGTTGGTATTGGGTTATGATAACTTGATTGGTAAAAACTTCCGCTTCAAGGCCGAGGTATATGGGCAGTACCTTACCAATGCCGGTATTGAGCGCATGCCCAGCACCGTATCACTGCTCAACGAAGGTGCGGGTTTTGGGATAGAGCCTTTTGATAGTTTGGTAAACAACGGCCGTGGCTACAACTATGGCCTTGAGCTTACCTTGGAGAAGTTCTTCGGGCAGGGTTACTATTTCCTAACCACGGCCTCTATCTTTAACTCTCAATACGAGGGTAGCGATGAGGTATGGCGCAGCACCAAGTTCAACAGCAACTATGTGTTCAACATACTCGGCGGTAAGGAGTTTAAGATAAAAAGCAGGCATACCATCGGTTTCGATACCAAGATAGCCGTAGCGGGCGGCCAGCGCTACACCCCTATCGATTTGGATGCCTCTAGATTGGCAGGTGGCGCAGTGTACGATTTCAGCCGCACCTTCGAAGAGCGCCACAGCACCTACTTCCGTTGGGATTTTAAACTTACCTATACCTTTCAAGGCAAACGCGCTACACAAAAATTCTCGGTTGATTTGCAGAACCTTACCGGTAGGCAAAACGTGTTTAGCGAAGAGTACAATACCCGCACTGGCGACTTAGAGACCATCTACCAAATCGGCTTTTTCCCTGATGTGCAATATCGAATCTTGTTTTAACTTTAGCGTATAACCACGCATGAGCAATTCAGAAACAGTATTAGGCTTTAATGACAACTGGGCACGCCTTATCGGCATGCCCGTTGTTGCCTTTATTACGCCCATCATTTTTCTTAACGAGCGTTTTCAGGAAGGTATAATCACCTATGTAATAAGCTTTGCTGTTAGCCTCGCCTTCACAATATTACTGTGGGAAGGCAACCGCCAGCTGATGATATACAGCCATAAAAAATTTGATAAAGCCGGTCTAGCGAGTAAGCGATTAATGTGGCAAGCGATGGCCACCGTAGTATTTGCAAGCAGCACGTACCTCATCCTCGACCCGATAATATGTACTTTCTTAAAAAACGATCCCGGCCAAACCTATAACAATATGATAGGTGGCTTTTCGGCGGGCTTGTTCAATAGCATTTTGGTTATTAGCATCTACGAGGCCGTGTATTTTATGAAACGGTATATGCACTCTGCGGCAGAGGCGGAGCAACTGAAGCGCGAGATGGTGCAAAGCCAATTGGAAACACTCAAAAACCAAGTTAACCCGCACTTCCTTTTCAATAGCCTTAACACGCTGGTAAGTATCATCCCCGACGACCGCGACGTGGCAGTGGAGTTTGTACGAAAGCTGAGCAAGGTGTACCGCTATATACTGGAGATTAACGACCGGGAATTGATTTTGCTGCGCGAAGAGCTAGAGTTTCTCAATTCGTACATCTTCCTTCAGAAAATACGCTTTGGCGATAACCTAGTGGTGAAAATGGAGATACCCGAGCATTTGCTGGAGCACCAGGTAGTACCCCTAAGCCTACAAATGCTGTTGGAGAACGCCCTAAAGCACAACGTGGTTTCTACCGAAAAGCCATTGCATATTGAAATTTACATCGGTAAAAACGACCAAACCTTGGTGGTGCGCAATAACCTGCAGCTCAAGCAGCAGGTGCTCGATTCTACTGGCACCGGGCTGAAAAACATACGCAACCGCTACCATTTTGCCAGCGGCAGGGAGGTGGAAACAATAGTAACTACTTCGGCGTTTATAGTGGCACTACCGCTCATTAATAAACCCTTAGCCGCATGAAGGTGCTTATTATAGAAGATGAAGCCCCGGCTTCCCGCCAGCTGCAACGCTTAATTACCAGTTATGATCCGGAGATTGAGGTGCTGGATGTAATTGACAGCGTGGAAGGTGCCGTAAAATGGCTGCGCACCTTTAAGCACCCCGATTTATTGTTTTTGGACATTCAACTCGCTGATGGGGTAAGCTTCGATATATTTATGCAAGCCGAGGTAACCGCCCCGGTTATCTTCACCACCGCTTACGACCAGTTTATGCTAAAGGCTTTCAAGCTAAACAGCGTGGACTACCTGCTGAAACCGATAGAGCCCGATGAGTTTAACCAAGCAATGAACAAGTACCGCAAGTTCTTCCAAAACCCGCAACACTATGACCGTGGCGCAATTGAGCAATTGCTGCAGGCTATGCGCAAGCCAGACTATAAAGAGCGCTTACTGATAAAAACCGGCCAAACCCTTACCTACCTGCAAGTGGCCGAAGTGGCGTACTTTTTTGCCGAGCAAGGCGTGGTAATGGCCATAACCCGAGAAGGCAAAAAGCACTTGGTAGACCTTACGCTGGAGCAACTGGAAGGCGTGCTGAACCCGAAGCACTTTTTTAGGGTAAGCCGGAAACTACTCATCCACCTTGAATCGATTAAGAAAATACACCCCCATTTCAACGGCCGCTTAAAGCTGGAACTGTTGCAAGACAACCACTTGGAAGAAAGCTTCGTAAGCCGTGAGCGTGCACCCGATTTTAAGGCCTGGTTGGATAAATAGAGGTACGTTTCCCTCACCTAACCTCTCCCTCTGGGAGAGGGACTTCATTCGCCTCACCTTTCGGCTCGTTTTAATTGCTTTTTTTAAGCTTCTTTCAAACAAATACCTTGCCGAAGGCAAGGAGGCATAAGTCCCTCTCCCCCTGGGAGAGGCTAGGTGAGGGTTTGTTCCATCACATATCCTTTTCTCATCTACATACTAATTTAATTAGTTAGATTGAACCAAAATTATTAGTTTGCAGTTCAAATTAGAACTGTATGAACGAGCGGGTGCAAGAGAAACTGAAGATATTGGCGGATGCGGCGAAGTACGATACCTCGTGCGCATCTAGCGGCAGTGAGCGCGGTGCCAAGGCCGGTGGATTGGGCAACGCCACAGGCATGGGCATTTGCCACAGCTATACGGAAGATGGCAGATGCGTATCGCTATTAAAAATCCTCCTTACCAACCACTGCATTTTCGATTGTGCCTATTGTGTAAGTCGAAAGAGTAATGATGTAAAGCGTGCCGCCTTTACCGTCGAAGAAGTGGTGGACCTCACTATGAGCTTTTATAAGCGTAACTATATTGAGGGGTTGTTCCTCAGTTCGGGAATTTTTAAGAATGCCGATTACACCATGGAGCGGCTGGTGCGTATTGCCAAAGACCTCCGCACCCTGCACAACTTCAACGGATATATACACTTAAAGCTGATACCCGGGGCCAGCAATGAGCTGGTACAACAAGCCGGATTGTATGCCGATAGGCTCAGCGCCAACCTCGAACTGCCATCGGAAACAAGCTTGAAACTGATAGCGCCAGAGAAAAGCTACGCCCAAGTTTACCAGCCCATGAACTACCTGAAAGATGCTATTGCTGACTATAAGCTGGAAAAGAAGCATGATAAAAAGATACCCATTTTCGCCCCTGCTGGGCAAAGTACCCAAATGGTAATAGGTGCCTCGCCCGAGACAGATTTGCAGATATTGAAACTGAGCAGCGAGCTGTACAAAGGGCAAAACTTGAAACGGGTATACTACTCCGGCTATATACCGGTAAGCAACGATAGCCGACTGCCTGCCTTGCTCACTCCGCCACTAGTTCGAGAAAACAGATTGTACCAAGCCGACTGGCTGATGCGGTTTTACGGGTTTAAGTATAACGAGATTGTGGACGACCGCAATCCTCACCTTGATGAGCAGTACGATCCGAAACTGGTATATGCCCTACGCAACATGCACCTCTTCCCCGTGGTGCTGCAAACAGCCCCTTACGAAATGATATTGCGAGTGCCAGGCATCGGGGTGAAAAGTGCACAGAAAATAGTGGCCGCCCGCCGATACCACCACCTGCATATCGATTTGCTCAAGAAGCTAAAAGTGGCAGTGAATAGGGCGAAATACTTTATTGATATACCGGGCAACTTGCTGCTGCGCAAGCAGTATTACCCCGAAATGATAAGGCAAGAACTTTCGGGCGGATTGACGGGTAATAAGCCTGAACAATTAGCCTTATTTGGATAAAAGAAGTATATGGCAATAGCAACCAATATAGTTACAGGCGAACTGCAATACGATGGTACCTTTGATGGGCTGCTGTCGGTGGTGTTTGAGTGCTACAACCTCAAGCTAGTGCCTACGAGCATCTACCAGCTGGATGCGGTACTAAAGGATTTGTTTGCCCAACAAAACCCGATACCCATACCCACTAGCAAAGAGCAAGCAGAACGGGTTATGGACGGCATAAAGCGATATGGCGGCAAAGAGGCTTTTATGGATATCTATAAAACCTTCCTCTCCGAAGACCCGCACCGCGAAATGGTGATATACGAATACCTGCGGCTGCTATTTTCGGCGAAGAAACCCATCAACGGCCACTATCATGAGGATGCCGTGATGCGGGTAAGCCAACTGGTGCGCCAAATGGGCCGCGAGATACACCGCATGCATGCCTTCGTACGCTTCCAGGAGTTGGCTGATGGACTGTATTTTGCCCCGATAGAACCGGATTTCGACGTACTGCCCTTGGCCTACCAACACTTTAGAGACCGATATGCTGCTATGCAGTGGTGCATTTACGATATTAAACGCAACTATGGCATGCTATACGATGGCGAAAAAGTGGAGCGCGTGGTACTGGATAACGAGACTTTCAGCTCCATACAACTGCCCACCGAGCTACTGTCTGAGAAAGAATTGGCTTACCAGCAACTCTGGAAGGATTACTTTAAAAGCACCAATATTGTAGAGCGCAAAAACCTAAAACTACACCTGCGCCACGTGCCTACCCGGTATTGGAAATACCTTACAGAGAAATGGTAATGAGCGGTTGCTTATCTTTGGACAGTGCTATGTGTTAACCACAAAGAACACCAAGGAATTTCACAAAGAACACTAAGTACGTGGTATGTACTTAGTGTTCTTAGTGCTTTTTTCTTAGCGCACTTAGTGGTTTAATTTTCTCGTTTCAACATTTATGAAAGTAAGTCGCGGCTGTTGGCGAGACAATAACCAATCAACAGATTAACCGATTAACCAAACCAATGCCTCGGTCCATACCCTTTATCCTTATACTACTTGCCATGGCTGCGGTGTACATAGCCGGGCTACAGGTGGACGTAATGGATGTGGATGCGTCGCAATATGCCTCCATTTCGCAGGAGATGATGCAGCATGGCGAGTACCTGCAGGTACAGCACCTTGGCCAAGATTATCTGGACAAGCCTCCCCTACTCTTTTGGACCAGCGCGCTGGCGTTCAAAGTATTCGGTATACACAACTGGAGCTACAAGCTATTCTCGTTGCTGTTTTCATTACTCGGTGTATATAGTACTTACCGCTTTGCGAAGCTATATTACCCCCAACAAATAGCCGTGTGGAGCGCACTGATGTTGGGCAGTTGTCAGGCAATGTTCCTCATTAATAACGATGTGCGCACGGATACCATGCTGGTGGGCGCGGTCATATTTGCCATATGGCAAATAGCCGATTACCTGCGAACAGGCAGTTGGCTAAATATACTGGGCATAGCGGTAGGGCTTGCCTTGGCCATGTTGGCGAAAGGACCCATCGGGCTCATGGTGCCCGTGCTGGCCTTCGGTAGCGATTGGGTGTTCAAGCGGCAATGGCACAATATCTTGCGCTGGCAATGGTTGATAGTAATATTGCTAGTGGGCATCTTACTAAGCCCAATGTTGTATGGACTTTACCAGCAACACGGCAGTTTTGGGCCGTACTTCTATTTCTGGGCGCAGAGCTTCGGCAGGCTCACGGGCGACAACCCTTTTATCAACTCCGGCATGGGTAAGCAACCTTGGTCTCCGTTGTTCTTTGTGCATACGTTTTTATGGTCGTTTTTGCCGTGGTCGTTGTTGGCGGTGGCCGGATTATGGGTGGGCTTGAAAGGATTCTTCAAGAATAGGTTTCGTATTTTCGAAGGTGAAGAAGTCATTACCCTGTGGGGGTTTATCCTCCCGTTTATCGCCCTTTCCTTTTCCGATTATAAGCTGCCACACTACATTTATGTGCTGTTTCCGTTTGCGGCGATTCTCGCCGCGAGGTTTGCCAGTGGCGTATCCAAAGGGCCATTCCTTTGGGCGCAGCAAGTACTGGCTTTACTATTGTTAATGCTAGCGGTGGGGCTAGGGCTTTGGGCTTTCCCGGTGCAGCACATTCGGGTTTGGCTGGTTTTTGCGGTTATAGGTGGTGGGGTTATCTACTTTGTGTGGGATAAGGACCACTGGTTTACAGCCTGCCTGCTGGCTATACTGGCCGCCAACTGGATGCTGAACGCCAGCAGCTACCCGCAAATAATGCAATACCAAAGCACCAGTATGGCGGGTCGCGACATTGCTTCTGCCAACCCTCCAGAAGCCATGTGCCTTTTCGCACGCGGCCATGCGTTTGATTATTATGCCGGTCGCTTCTGGCCATATTACGAAGCAGTACCCACGTCGCTAGCGGCAGGCACCTACATCTATACCAACCAACAAGGCTTGGATGCACTCTACCAATCGCAAACGCAGATTGACATTATCAAAGCCTACCCGCATTACAAAGTTACCGCGCTCACCTGGGCGTTTATCAACCCCGCCACCAGGGCAGAGAAGGTAGGCGAAAGGTACTTGGTGCAGGTGGTGGAATGATGCTGGACCAAGGACAAAAGACGAAGGACGAAGGACAAAAATGTACCAGCCATACCATTAACCATAGACCGTGGACCGTCCACCATCGACCATAAACTTTGACAAAATCCTGACATTCGATATATAAGAATGCAGATAGAAAATAATATCTTGGGTGGTAAAGGCGTCTTATATGAAACAGCTATTACTCTCTGCACTTATCCTTTTTACCGCTACACTTGCCGCTCAAGCACAATCCTGGGCACCTTTTTATCCAAATGATACTTCGTATTATTTGGATGCGGGTGGTAAAATGTTCGGGCTAGCGACAGTGGATAGTATTGTAGTAAGCAATACTGTGCAATACAAAGTGTACCGGACATTAGAATACGATAGCAGCTGCTTCAACGATCGCTACAACATCAACACCAACAAACCTATTTGGGCAGGGGCAGAGATCCACAAAGCCACAAATGGGATCTACCATTTCTTCAACAACAATTTGGATACTATAATAATACAATCGCTAGCTTCTGTTGGCGATTCGTGGCGTTTTTATACAAAAAATCCATCGGAATATATTGAAGCAACGATTACTGGAATAGATACGACAACGGTTTTGGGTGGTATCGATTCGGTAAAGACTATACGCTTAACCGCTACCATAACTGGGGACACCACGCTTAGTCAATGGGATGGCATGGAGCTGCAACTTTCAAAATCGAATGGCCTTGTATCAATGCCTCAAATGTTATCGTTTCCTGCAAACAATAGGGTGGTTACACAAACCCAAATAAAGCCACTAAAATACAGCGAGGTTTACAATTATAATATTGGCGATTACTTTCAAGTTAAGCGAGAATATAACACTTTCGGAGGTACGTTTGTAACCGTTACATTGAAGACAGTGTTAGACAAGGTTGTAACCAATGGTGGAAATACCGTAACCTATACCTTCCTGAGCGAAACTCAACCCAGATTTAACATTGATACCATTGTTACTACCTACAACAACTTTAATGATTATATAGGTAGTGCTTTGCCAAACAACGCTGAAGAAACCGGTGATGTAAACTTACCATTATTAAAGGCCGATATGGCTCTCTACACCGGGCCCGAAGTTGCACTACAAGGTAAAAGAACAACACAGCTTTGGGAAACCCAATTTTACGTTCAGGCAAGTGATACTTGTTGGAACTGGGAGCAAATTATTTATGATGGCGGTGAGCCTCCTATCCATTTCGAATGCTTAGGGCCACTGATTAGATATTCATCTGGTGTTGATGGTATCACAAATGAAACCCTCGTCTACTACAACCTCTGCGGCCAGCAAGGCGGCAGTAAGCTCATCCTAGGCGTGGAAGAACTCCCCGAAACCCAAATAAAAATCCACCCTAACCCCGCCAACGATGTGGTGGAGATCAATAATACTTCCCCCACCCGGTATGCTATCAACTTGGTAAACCTACAAGGGCAACTATTGCAAACCTCAGCCAGTGAACCCGCCAGCAATACCCAACTAGATGTAAGCTTACTGCCGCTAGGCATGTACATCATCCAGTTGAACGATGGGGCGCGTACATATTTCAAGAAAGTGGTAGTAGCTCGGTAACATACTTGGCCTTTCATCTTTCGCAAATCGTTTTTCGTGGTCTGTCGTCAGTTGTCCGTGGTCCATCATTGGTCCATAGTCCTTGGTCTATTGTCCATCGTCCATCTACCTATACTGACGAAAGTCACCCCTAGCCATAACCACGGTCATCAACTTCGCCTACTGCCGAACGTACATTTGTACTGTACTTAAAAACGACAGTCATGGAATATAATCTGAGTTATCCCGAAGTTTTGTTTCGCTACTTTTTGATGGCCGTAATGGTAATATTGGGCGGTGTATTGCACTCCATGCCCATGATGCTTTTGGGCCTACCTTTCTTCCTTACCGGCATCTTAGGCTGGTGCCCCATCTACACGCTATTGGGCATCAACCACGCCCACAAGGCTGGCAATCACTGATTTTCCTTTTGTTTTCATTTATAGCAGTTGTTGATTCAACCGAGGTGTCTTGTACCGGGCATCTCGGTTTTTTGTTGGATAGCGTCCACACATCGGCGCGGTAGGTTGTTTGGTAAAAACATGCTAAGGTATGTAGGTCATTAGCTTTCAGCGAAAGGGTGAAATGCTGGCATTGTTTTTTCAGTTCTTGGCAATATTTTAACCAAAACCTTATGCCATGAATCAACAATTGAGAAACCACAAAGTAGCCGTGCTTGTGGAAAACGGCTTTGAAGAAGTAGAATTCACCAAGCCCATCGAAGCGCTTAAAGAAGCGGGCGCTACGGTGGTAGTGGTATCGCCACAAAAAAGCAAAGTGAAGGCTTGGGCCACAACCGACTGGGGCAACGAGTACGATGTGGATGTAAACCTTGCCGACGCCAATGCCGATGATTATGATGGCCTACTGCTGCCTGGCGGGGTAATGAACCCCGATAAGCTGCGCATGAACGAGGATGCCGTGGCCTTTACCACCGCCTTCTTTACGCAAAACAAACCGATTGCTGCCATCTGCCATGGGCCTTGGCTATTGATTGAAACCGGCGCGCTGGAAGGCCGAACGGTTACCTCTTACCCTTCCATTAAAACCGATCTGATAAATGCCGGTGCCAATTGGGTGGATGAAGAAGTAGTGACCGATGAGGGCCTTACTACCAGCCGCAAGCCCGAAGACCTTCCGGCATTTTGCGAAAAGATGATAGAGGAACTTAAAGAGGGCAAACATAGCGGCCAGAACACGTTATGAGCCCGTGCCATCAGTGGGAGCGATTGTGTATACATGCAGTTGCTCCCCTGATATACACCGGCCCGAATCAAATACCAAGTTCAGCCATTGGTACTCCCAAAGGCTTTGGTGGGTAACAATAATAGTATGCAATGCTTGCTGCCTTAATGTGTTTTCTTCCTGCTGAAGATACTCACCAATTTTATCAAACTTCCTTACATCAGACCAGATGACGAACGTACCATTGCTACGGCTTACGGGATAATACACCGGTTTGCCGTAATAAGCCGTAAACGCCGATACCGCATTGTCTACGTGCCCAATTACACGATAATTGCTAAAACCCGCTTGCTCTACAAACTCGGCAGTAGCTTTGCCACCCGAAAATGGATAGGCTATTTCCTTTACCGTTGCCACGCCCGCTGCATAGAGTTGGGCTGCTAATAGCAAAATAAATACTACTTTAATAGGTTTAGCCAATTGCTGCCAGCCTATCTGCGTGGATAACAGCCACATGATGGCTATAAATGCCAGCCACATGTGCCCACCGTGGCGCAAGTGCCCTAGGTACTTTACATAATGAAACGCTAGTAGGCCGATAACCAAAAGCAAAAACCATATAAGGTATTGCGGATAGCGCCCTAGTACCAATGCCAATAAACCCAAAAGAGCCACAGAACAATATGGCAGCCAAGCTGTTCGAAAAAGCGTGGTGTTCCAAAAAGCCCTAATATCATCGGGGATAGGTACATATACCCTAGAGAACATGTTGAGCACCCCCGAAAGCCGCTCCATATCCAATTGTAGATACCAGATAGGCGAAAAACCTTCGTTGCTTGGAGGTTTAAGCGAAACAGCAGTTGCACCTACAATTGCCAGCAAAACGATTCCTCCCAGCGCGAAGTGCCATTTAAACTTGGTAGACTGATGCCTTAGGGCGGGAAATGTTTGAACTAAGTAATACAGTCCAAACACCAAACTTACAATTAGCGAATAGATGTTGGCCATAGCGGCTATAGCCAAAAACACCACCGCCCACCATGGATTATGTTTCGCCCGAGGCAAAAAAACCAAAAAACCGATAATACCCAATACGCCTAACTGGTAATTGCGGCTAATAACACCATACTCATAGAAGAAAAAGTACCCAAAAACGAGTAGCAACGTAACCCAACGGGGGAATGGCGCATACCGAAGAATGAGATAGCAAGTGGCAACGGCCAATAAAAAATGGGGTACTTTAATCCAATCAGGATTATCAAAGTAAGTAAACGGCCATATAATTAAAAACCAAAGCGGTGGATGGCCTTCGTAACGGATATTATGAAATATATCCGCGAACGAATTGCTGGCTGCAGATATCATCCAAGCCTGCGCCTCATCTCTCCACAGCTCATGGTGCGCCATGGTGATGGCAAGCAAAATGCCATAAACCACCGTAACAACCATGGCAAACGAAGTACGAGAAAGATGAAGAGGTGCCATACTTTATTGCCCCAAAACTACCAGCCGCTGTGTGCGCTGCTGTCCAAGCTGATTAGTAAGCCTTACCAAATAAACACCCCTTGGAATTAGATTTAGGTTAACCGTACCGGTGCGCCCCGCTAGCACCTGCATGGCAACTTCCTTACCAGTTAAATCGAGTATTTGCAGGGTGGTAGGGGCGTCGTTATCTAGCTGTATGGTTACTTGGCTGTTTGCAGGGTTTGGATAGATGCGGGCACCTAGGGTTGATACCTCCGTAATGCCTGTGGTGTCTTCCACTTCTTGCTCGGGCCATTTATTTGGGTCCACTAGCAACTGTAAGTTGTGCAGCAGCATGTAGTCTAGCCCATTCCATTGGTGGCCTTCCTCACCAGGGTTTACACCCGCATAGTGGTTTACCCGCGGCCTAATGAAGCGGTTGTTTACCCCATAGCCATGCCCATTTTGGTTTGGGTAAGTGGAGAGCGGGCCAGTAATGGGCGCCTCGTTCAGCATACTATCGGCCCACACGTGTATCAGCTCCTTGTGGGTTTGGTAGTTGCTTACGGTAGCTGTATCGCGCAGGGCAATATACAGCAATGGATAGGCAAACCACTTATTGGTATCGGCCAAAGCTACTAGATTGTTCAGGGTAGATGTCCCCCAGCCTTCACCTATTGCCGCTAAGGCCATGGTCATGTGCAGGTTGTCGGTAGTTATTAAGGGTGAAGGGTTAGCAAGGTTGGTCCAAGCCAAGTCGCCCAAGCCGCTTACATCACCGCCATAGTCCACCGTACCATCAGAAAGGTACAACAAAGCCCTGCTCAGCCCTCGTGCCAAAAGCGATGCATCATGGCCGCGGTCAACATTCTTATTGCCACAGGCTGGGTTCTTGATGAGCCAGTTATCTTGGTGCACCCAAGCGCCAATTAATAGCGCTTGATCCACCGCCTCTTGGTATAGGTTGAAGCCATTCACTTCCACGGTATCGGGCACAAATTGCTTTACCAAAGCCAAGCCCAGCAGCACGTGGTACACTTGGTCTTGGCTCATTTCGTTGGCATAGTTCAGCTCCACAAAATCGGCATCCACATATTGGTAGCCGGGGAAGCTATCCGTAAAATTGGCCGGCACGTCATCCCTAATGAAAAAGCCGTTTCGGGCATTGGGCACCCCGCACGATGAGTTCCAGGTGAAAGACGTTTCAGCGGTCTCATCTAGCCTAATCAGCGCCTTAAGCGCAAAGTACAGCTCGTTGATATTTTCGTTGATTCGAGTAGCGCTGTCACCATCATGATAGCCAGCATACCTTGGGTTGTGCAGCAAGTGATATTCGGTTGCCAGAGTGCCAATGTACCAGCCCAGCCAAATAGTGTTGTCGCTCCACTTCATTCGCTCTAGCCCGGGGTTGATGTAGCTGGCTGGTTGGCTGTAGCCCTGGTCATCACCCACAAGCATAAACTGCGTAACCAGCTTTTGGCGATATTGCCAGTACTTATCTAAGTTTTGCTCCAAACCTTGACCAAACAAGGTAACGCTAGAGCAAAGGATTACCATAAAAACAATGATGCGCATGCAGCCAGCTTTTTTATAACATTACTGTTTCAAATATAGCCAAAATTAGCACATGCTTGCCCGAAAGGTATCTTGCAATATGAATGACTGCTGCGCAAAGGACATAAGCCTTACTTTACCCCAACAAAGGTGCGCAATATGGGTGCACGCCACGTGGGCTGTGCATGAGAGCTTACTTGCTTGAAACCAGTAGCAGCCATCTTTGCCTCCAGCACCTTAGGTGTAAGGAAGTTTTGCACGCTCTTAATGAGGTAGTTGAAGATATTGGCTTCGCCAGTGGTAAGGTAGCTGATGGGTACAATAAATACATTGCCCAGCACCCACCAATAGGGTTTGGCAAACCAGCCATCGGCCAGTGAGTAGTCGTGTATTACCAGCCTGCCGCCGGGCTTAAGTTTGGTGTATAGTTGCGCTAGGCAGCGGTCATAGTCGGGCATGTTGCGTAGGCCGTAGGCCATAAATATAGCGTCGAAACTACCTTCAGCAAAGGTAAGCTGCATGGCATCTTGCAACTCTAGCGTTAACATGCCTGAGCTTATCTCGGTGGCAAACTTCTCTCGGGCTACCTGCAGCATCTCTTCAGAGTTATCCACCCCAGTCACTTTGCCAGTGGTGATAAAAGGCAATACCGCTAGGGTAGATTTGCCCGTACCGCAGCATAGGTCTAGCACCTGCTCATGGCCTTTTAGGTTTAGGTAAGCGGCGCTACGGTGCAAGTCGGCTTGGTAGCCTTGGCTTAGGCCCGTGGCCATATCGTACCTGCGGGCTATTTTGTTAAACTCTTTGGGTACGGCTGTTTTGTTTACTATAAGCGCATCGGAAGTTGACATGGTATCTACTTTTTCATTGAATGGAAATGGTAACAACGGGCAGGCTAAAAGGTTGAGGCAATAGCCCTTCGATCTTATAAACAAAGGCCTCGGTCTCCCGAAGCCTTTGAATCAGTCTTGTGTGTTGTGTCTTATATCTTGCGTCTAAGTTTACTTAGCATACCCAATCGACCTACGCTCCCTAATAACGGTCACTTTAACCTGTCCCGGGTACTGCATTTCGTTTTGGATACGTTCGCTGATGAGGAATGCCAGTTCGTCGGCTTTCTCGTCGGCAACCTTATCGCTTTCCACCATTACGCGCAGCTCGCGGCCGGCTTGTATGGCATAAACCTTCTCCACACCGTCGTAAGTCATGGCTAGGGCCTCAAGGTCTTTAATACGCTTGATGTAGCTATCCATCGTCTCGCGGCGGGCACCTGGGCGGGCACCGCTAATAGCGTCGCAAGCTTGGATGATCGGCGAAATAATGTACAACATCTCTATTTCATCGTGGTGGGCACCTACTGCGTTGCAAATAGCGGCGTGCTCGCCATACTTTTCGCAAAGCTTCATACCTAGCAAGGCGTGGCTTAGCTCGCTCTCCTCATCAGGCACTTTACCTATATCGTGCAACAGGCCGGCACGTTTGGCTACTTTGGCGTTTAGGCCCAGTTCGGCAGCCATGGTGGCGCAAAGGTTGGCCACCTCTTTACTGTGCTGTAGCAAATTCTGCCCGTACGATGAGCGGAAACGCATACGGCCTACCATGCGCACCAACTCCGGGTGCAGGCCATGTACGCCTAGTTCAATAACGGTACGCTCACCAATCTCTACAATCTGCTCTTCAAGCTGCTTGGTGGTTTTGGCAACTACTTCTTCGATACGTGCTGGGTGAATTCGGCCATCGGCAACCAAGCGCTGCAGCGATAGGCGCGCAATCTCCCTACGAACCGGGTCGTAACCAGAAATGATGATGGCTTCTGGTGTATCATCAACCACGATCTCCACGCCGGTAGCGGCTTCCAAGGCACGGATATTACGGCCTTCTCTACCGATAATCTGGCCCTTCTGGTCGTCCGATTTCAATTGGAATACCGATACCGTGTTCTCAATGGCGTGCTCTGCAGCGGTGCGCTGTATGGTTTGTATAATAACCTTCTTGGCTTCTTTGTTGGCACGCAGTTTAGCCTCTTCCAAAATCTCCTTCACGTGAGACATAGAGCGGGTGCGGGCCTCGTCTTTCAACGATTCTATCAACTGTTCGCGGGCATCGTCGGCCGATAGTTTGGCCACTGTTTCCAGCTTCTTCACCAGCAATTGGTGCTCTTTGTCGATGTCTTCTTTCTTGGCGGCAATCACCTCGTTTTGGCGGGTGAGGTTCTGCTTCAGCGCATCGGTTTCATCCTGTTTCTTCTTTAGATTCTGCTGCTCTTGGCCAATGCTCTGCTCTTTTTGTTTCAGGTTGCGCTCGCGCTCTTCCAGTTTGCGGTTGCGGCTGTTGGTCTCGTTTTCGTGCTCGCTTTTCAGTGACAAAAACTTCTCTTTGGCTTCCAGCATGCGGTCTCGCTTGATACTTTCGCCTTCTTTTTTACCGTCCTCAATCAAGCGCAGCTTTTCTCTCTGGGCTTCTGCAATAAGCTTTTCCGCTTCTTTACGTGCCAGGTCCTCCTGGTCTTTTCCTTTCTTTTTGGTTATGTTAAAGCCAACCCCAGTGCCTATAGCTAAGGCAACCAGTGCGACAATAACCGGGATAATGATTTCCATTGTAGCAATTCAGTTTGTAAATGAACGTAATCCCCTACTAGCGAGGGGTTCCACACAGCATCGTTGCCCTTACATACACTTTGGGTAGTAGTTTTGGTTCAGGCAGTTCTGCAAATATAGTGTTGCAAACTGATAATGAAGCGATGAGCTATGAACAGTAAATGCCTTACTGTCTAGCCTTTTAGAGTTTGGGTGAGTAAGCGGTCAAGTTCGTCCAGTTTATCGCCAAAGGAGGAGTCGTTTATCACGGTTTTGTTTTGATAACTACTCGATTCCACGGCATACATCAGTGCCGACATGGCCAAGAAATCTTGCTTGTCTTTGCCGGCATATTGGGTTTGAAACTGCTTTACTTTATTATTGATATCCCTTGCAGCGTTGCGCACCCGCTCCTCTTCCTCTGGCTTCACGCGCAGCGGATAGGGCCTATCGGCAATCACTACATTGATATTGATTAGCTCACTACTCATTCTCTATTCAACACTTAATTATTCAGCAGAGCGACACATTTGTCAATCTCTTTAATATACTCGTTTATCTTTTTCTTCAACTCGTTACGTTCCGCATCGGGGGCCGCGCCAAGGTGTTGTGCTACTTTCAGTATTTTCATTTTACCCTCCACTTCGTCCAGTTGCTCGCCCTGCTCTTTCAGCAGCTTTAGCAACTGTTCGTTTTCTCCCTTTAGTCGCTTATGGTCGTCCTTAAGCTGCCCATGGGCCGCAGCCAATTGCTGCACCTTTTTCTGTATCTGGTTGAGCTTTTCGTTCGGGTCCATAATTGTTACTGGCGTATTTCAGCGCCTAGCTCATTTTTATACGTTTCTATCAGGCGGGTTACCAGTTTATCCACGTCTTTATCGGTAAGGGTTTTCTCCTCGTCTTGAAACTCAAAACTCACAGCGTAACTCTTTTTGTTATCGCCCAGCTTAGCATCTTCGTAACGGTCGAATAAATTTACCGCTTTTAAAGTTCTTTTAACTTCTCTTAACGCTATTTTTTCAATTTCGGTATAAGATACGGCTTTGTCAAGCAATAATGCCAAATCCCTTCGCACGCCCGGGAATTTACTTACCTCCTTATATTGCACCTTGCGGCCATTCAAACGGCGCAACAGTTGTGTCCAGTTGAGGTCGGCATAATAAACGTCCTGTTTTATGTCGAATTGCTTCAACAGCTTTTTGCTAACGGCACCAAAGCTCACCAATATTTTTTGCCCAGCACGGTACTGTAGGCCATACTCCAACAAAGGGTGTTGCACATATTCCGGTTCAAAACCGCTTTCACCCAAGCGGGTAAAGATGTTCTCCACTTGGTTTTTCAGCACAAAGAAGTCGCTAGGCGTTTGCTTGGCCTTCCAGCTTTCGCCAGTGCTTTGGCCAGTAATGAATAGCGAAAGGTGCTCTGGCTCTTGGTAATTGCCGTCTTCGGTTTTGTGGTAGGTTTTACCGAATTCGAAGAAGCGCAAATCCAGATTACGACGGTTTACATTGTGGGCAATGCTCTCCAACCCGCCGAACAAGGTGCTCGTGCGCATGGAATCAAGGCCCATGTTCAGGCTGTTTAGCAGGCGTACCATATCATCGGCAAGGCCGTTTTGCTCCATGTACTGGCTGTTAGTAATCGGGTTCACCATTATCTCATGGAAACCGCCCGCTGCCAACTGGCCCGCAATGGTGTTCTGCACCAGTTCTTTATCAACGCCCACTTGGTTGGTGAGGCTAAAGCGCAATGCATCTGGGAAAGGAATATTATTGAAGCCATAGATGCGCAACACTTCCTCAATCACGTCCGCCTCGCGGGTCACGTCCACTTTGAATGGTGGGATGGCCAATGCCAAGGTATCAGCGGTTTCGCCGGTAATTACTATCTCTAGCTTCTCCAAGATGCTTTTGATCACCATCGGCGGTATGTGGTGGCCGATGAGCTTATCGCAGTTGGCATATTTAAAGTGCACCGTAAACGGCGTGGCAGGTTTTGGGTAAACATCCACAATAGCCGAGGCCACGGTAGCGCCCGCTAGCGCTTGTAAAAGGTTCACGGCACGCTTAAGGGCGGTAACCGTAATGTTTGGGTCGGTGCCTTTCTCGTATTTCTGTGCCGCATCGGTGCGCAGGTTGTGGCGGTTGGCCGTGCGGCGGATGGTAATAGCATGGAAGTGCGCGCTCTCTAAGAAGATGCGTGTAGTAGTTTCCTTCACACCACTTTTAGCACCGCCAAATACGCCAGCAATACACATGCCCTCGGTGGCATTACCGATGATCAGGTCGTCGGCATTCAGCTTGCGAGTTTGCTCGTCCAGCGTTACAAACTCGGTGCCTTCCGGCCAAGTGCGCACCACCACTTTGTTGCCGGTAATGGCATCCGCATCAAAAGCATGAAGCGGCTGGGCAAACTCCAGCAAAATATAGTTGGTAACGTCCACCACGTTATTTATCGGGCGGATGCCTACGGCCTGTAGGCGCTGTTGCAGCCATTTCGGGCTCTCGGCTACTTTTATGTTTTCTAGGAGAATGCCGGTGTAGCGCGGACAAGCCACGGCATCGTGCACTTCCACGGTTATCGGGGTAGTGTTCGGGATGGTAAACTCCACAATCGGGGGCAGGTGGTAACTCACATCCGTACCCAAGCGCAACGACAGTGCCGATTGCAAGTCCCTAGCCACACCAATATGCCCCATGGCATCAGCGCGGTTGGGGGTCAATCCAATCTCGAAAACATAATCCGATTTTACGTTCCAGTAGTCTTTCAAAGCCGCACCCACGGGCGCATCGGCAGGCAGTACCAGGATGCCTTCGTGGCTCTCCCCTACCCCAATCTCGTCCTCGGCGCATATCATGCCTTCGCTTTCCACACCGCGTATCTTGCTGCGCTTAATCGGGAACGGCTCGCCCTTCAACGGGTGCATAGTAGTGCCGATGATGGCCACTATTACCTTCTGCCCCTCGGCCACGTTGGGCGCACCACAAACAATGTTGAGGTCCGTACCGGTGCCCACATCTACTTTCGTCACGCGCAATCTATCGGCATCGGGGTGCTTTTCCACCTGCTTTACATGGCCTATAAACAAGCCCTCCAGCCCGTTGCCCGGGCCTTTATGCTCCTCAATATGCTCTACTTCCAAGCCAATATCGGTCAGCACCTGTCCCACCTCCGCGGCAGGCAAGTCGATATTGATATAATCCTTCAGCCAATTGTATGATATCTTCATTGTGTGGTAAGGGTTCTGGGGTGTAAAGTTAGGTTTTTTAGACACAAGATTTGAGACACAAGACACAAGACTGCTTCAACTTGATGTACGATGAATGTCTGAATCAGAATTACGCTAAAGTGTGAGATAGTTTGCAGAATTTAAGAATTATAGAATTCTAATTATCACTGTGATGAACATTACCAGTGGAAACCCGCGTGTCATCCTGAGCCGTGTCGAAGGGTGCAAGCGAGTGCTGTGCCCTTTGGAGCTTTTCGCGGAAAAGGGCAGGGTGCGGGTGGTGAAGATGCAACTATCAAATGCTCGTGCGCGTGTAATACTGTAGCTCCTCACCCAGTTTTTACCTTGAGCTTTTGCCGAATGGGTCAGGGGGAGGTTGGGAGGGTTATTTCGCATGTTAGTCCAAACGATTGAAAAAAATCTCCAATCCGCTGTCCAATACTTCCCATGGATAATCGGGCTCCCACATATAAATACCCTCAAAGACTAAAAAATAGAGACCCACCAAAACGACCAAAATTATCGCCACGGTTTGCAGCCCCATGGCCAAACGCTTGGTCCAAACTGATGGCGAAATGTAGCGCTTGGCAAAAACAATTACTGCGCCCCAGAAAATTAAATGAACGGTTATGTTAATAAGCACAGCTCTTACAAAATACTGCGTGCACAGCGAAGTGTGCAAGCAGGGTATGCTATGCACCATAGGGAAACCATGGGCTGTATAACTGCCATACTCAGATAATTTCCACCATTTGGTGAAAAGCACCATGCTGATGACAGTAAGCGAAACAGTTAGCAGCAATACCCTTTTCATACCTTGGAATGTGGTATAAATATACTTGGTTTGTTTCGATTTACATGGAATAACGCAGCGTTGAAAACCGCCATTTTAAAGATAACCCCCGCCACCTTAACCCTCCCCGCTTACGGCAAAGCACCTTGCAGCATCCTAGCTGTAACAAGTAAGGGCCAATGGTAACAGGCTTGCGCTGTTGTTGCACTAATGGGGTATTTGCATTACTTTTAGTCTAAGCCACTTATTGCAGCCCGGCATAACCATTGCCAAAAACTTGGTATCAAAGCAAAAACCATGTACCCTTGCTATTTGGTTAAAAGACTAGTCTATTTATCGACAAATGAACTGTAGGTATGCTAAAAAATATCATTTCAATCTTTGCACTTCAATTATTGGCACTTAGTGTTGCTGCCCAGCTTTGCACCACTGATAACCGATTCAGCAACAACCCATACTTTACTGACGCGCAAATAAGTTCGCAACTGAATGTTACCTACGCAAATGCCATAGATTGGACAGGCTCAAGTGTAGCCCTCAAACTAGATGCCTACTACCCCACTTTGGCGGTGGACACGCTTCCATTAAGGCCATTGATAGTAATGGTACACGGCGGCGGCTTGGTTTCGGGCGATAAAATTAACTACACCAGGGTTTGCAAAGAATTCGCTAAGCGGGGGTTTGTTGCCGTAACCATTAACTACCGCCTTGGCTTAAATTGTGCTACCGATACCATATCAGAAGAAAAAGCAAAATACCGTGCCCAGCAGGATATTAATGCGGCATTTAGGTTTGTTGCCGAAAACGCCCCATTGCTTAGGGTTGATACTTCGTGGCTGTTTATTGGCGGCGGAAGTGCAGGCTCCGTAGGTTCCCTCGGTGTGGTTTATATCTCTCAAGCGGAATGGAATGCCTTTACGCCCAGTTTACAACCGCTATTGGGAAACTTGAATACATCGGGCAATAGCCTCACCAATACCTACAGCATAAAAGGCCTGTTTAATGATTGGGGGGCCATGCTGAAAGCGAGCATAGAGCAAACCGAAATGCTGCCCATGGTATCTTTTCATGGAGATGCCGATAGCACGGTTTCCATCGATTCATCATTTGGTGGGGGCTGCATTCATGTCGACAAATCTTATGGCTCAAGGGCCTTGCATACGCTATTGACATCAAATGGCATTTGTAGCGACCTATCTGTGAAGATTGGGGGAGGGCACGGGGTTTATCAAGACTCCATTTTCGGAACGCCATTTAGGGTGGGGCGTGCTGCCTGTTTCTTCAAAAGCCTTTTTTGCAACAGTTGTGAAAGTTTCTATCAAACCGACAGCGTAACTGCAAGTTGCAGCTTAGCGAGCGGTATATCTTCATTCAACTCCATCAATACTTCGGTAAATGCCTATCCCAATCCCTTTAATGACAAAATAGCCCTTTCAAATCTGGCAGGCAACGAACACTTCATATTGACCAATCAAATAGGGCAAACCATCTACTCAGGAGCATACATAAATGCCCAAGATTTTTCAACCTTACACAACGGTATCTACTTCCTAAAAATAGAGAGCCCTAAGAATACCGAAACCATAAGATTGCTTAAGCAGTAGCTATATCCATCATCGCTGCACATAATCCCTCAGGTTACCAGCCGGTTTCCACGCACTCGTCCTCGTCTTTAGACGAGGATGAAACGGACCGTGCGTCTTCAGCCTGTCCCGCATTTCAGTGGGGATGCCCACGCAACACTTGGAAAAACTACCGCAACAGCGTAAAGCTGCCTGTCAAATACCCGGTGTCGCCGTTTAGGAGGCGGGTGTATTCGATGACGTAAACGTAGGTGGCAATGGGTTGGCGCTCGTATTTATAAGTGCCATCCCAGCCAGGCATGCCGTCGCCTTGGTATATTTTTTCGCCCCAACGGTTGAAAATCATTAGGGTGAAATCAATAGGCTCATTGGATAGTGGGCGAAGGAAATCGTTGTTGCCGTCGCCATCAGGGGTGAAGCCACTCGGTACGGTAATCAAAAACTCGTTGGTAACCCTTATCACGGCGCGGGCAGTGTCCACACAACCATTGGTATCGGTTACGGTGAGGGTGTAGGCAGTCAGGGAGTCTTGCGGGGTAGAGGTAACCGTTGCACAGGTATCGCAATCCAAAGCGGTGCTAGGCACCCATAAGTAGCTGTACGGGGTGGTACCACCCGTAACGGTGCTCACCAGCTCCACTTGCTCACCTTGCACAATGTTGGTGCTATCTGGCGAAACCGATACTTCCAGTACATCGGGCTGAGTAAGGGTAAAGTCGATAAGGTTATCGCAACCAGCCACGGAATCGATGACGCGAATTTGGTAATCATCACCCACCAATCCACTAAAAGTGCTGCTCAACTGCGGTGTACCTCCATCTAGGCTATAGTACAAGCCAGTAGTGGATGAAGTAAGCGTAATGGTTCCATTAGCATCGCCAAAGCAGGTTGGTGTAGTGGCAGTAACTGTAGCTTGCGGTATCAATGTTTCCGGCACTAGCACATTCGTTATGGTGCGTTGGCAGCCATTATTATCCGTGGCAATAATGGTATAATTACCGCCATCCAAATCAAAAAACACCCCGCCACCCAATACGCTATCTATCCTTGCGCCATTCTCCACCAACACATAGGTCACAAAGTTGCTCGGCGACTGTAGGGTAATCTGCCCATTTACTTGCTCGCAAGTTTCGGCAGCAATGTTGTCCACGGCCAGTACTATGTTATTTGCATTTACAGTTACGGTAGCGCCATCAGTTGCGGTGCAGCCATTGGCGCTAGTAACGGTAACCGTATAGGTTGTATTGGTACTTGGGGTTACAGTAATGGTATTAGTAGTTTCGTTGGTACTCCACAGGTAGTTGCCACCACCGGTTGCCGTAAGCACCACAGGGTTGCCTTCGCAAATAATGGTATCGGGCCCTGCCGTGGCCACTGGGGCCACATCAATGGTTACTACCGCAGTCACCGTATCCAAGCAGCCATTGGCACCGGTTACGGTTACGGTATAAGTGGTATTGGTAATTGGGCTTACCGTAATAGGGGCGGTAACCTCGGCAGTGCTCCATAGATAGCTTACCCCACCTGATGCCGTTAGGGTGGTGCTCTCACCAGGGCAGATGGTTAAATCGCCAGCTATGGCGCCCACTGTGGGTGCATCAATATTAACGGTAACCGTTGCTACATCAAAACAAATAGGGCTGCTACTTACCGTAACACTATAAGTGGTGTTAATAGTAGGGCTAACTGTAATGGCATTAGTAGTTTCGCTAGTGCTCCATATAAAAATAGTGCCGCCGGTTGCAGTAAGGGTAGTGCTCTCGCCCTGGCAAATTGTTAAGTCGCCTGTGATGGCCGCTGTTACGGCTGCCCCAACGGTAACAGTAGCCGTTGCAGTACCCACGCATCCATTAGTATCGGTTGCAGTTACGGTGTAGCTTGCATCGGTTGGGGGGCTCACGGTTATAGCTGCGGTGGTTGCGGTAGTGCTCCACACGTAAGTATCGCCGCCACTGGCGGTAAGGGTCGTGTTATCGCCAGCGCAGATAGCGGTATTACCCGAGATGGTCACTGTTGGTGGGGCATTTACCGTTACCAACGCAAATACAGAATCGCGGCAACCGTTCACATCTACCACGGTTACAGAGTAAGGGGTAGTAATGAGGGGCGACACCGTAATAGCTGCCGTATTCTCGGTGGTGCTCCACTCGTACGAGGTGCCACCACTTGCAGTGAGGGTGGTGCTTTCGCCTATGCAAATATTATTATCGCCAGTTATTTGTCCAACCGGTTGTGTGTTTACGGTAACGCTAATGCCTACCGTATCCCTACAGCCGCCCGAATTGGTAACGGTAACATCATAAAAGGTGTTTGTAATAGGCGAAACGGTGATGCTGGTAGTTGTTTCGCTGGTGCTCCAGTTGTATGTACCGCCGCCTGTAGCAGATAATGTGGTGCTTTGGCCGGCGCAGATGGCAGTATTGCCGGTGATGCCCCCTGTTGGTGGGGCGATGATGTTAATAGCAATGGTATCAGCATCGGTACAGCCAACACCACCATTAAAGTTTACAATAATGCCAATAGGGGCTGTAGGCGCAATGCGTAGGCTATCGGTATTATTTAAAGGGAAACCAGGCCAACTAAAGGTTCCAGTTACGTTGGCTGTTGCCCTTATGGTAATGCTATCACCAAGGCAAACAGATACGTCGGGGCCTAAGTCAACCACTACACTGGTAATCGGATTGCAGTTGTTATTCAAGCTAGCTATCCAGGTAGCATTGGCGGTATTGTTGGGTGCGCCAGGTGTCTGGTTGGTGCTGGCCGAGGCAGCGGTCCAGTTCGTTTGCAGAAACGGGTCGTTGCTAGTACCATTGGTCATTGAATATACTTGGCCACCGCCACCTCCGGCAAAGTAAATGATAGTGTTAGCGTTGTTACCTGCATAGCTTACGGCATGGTAGGGCACAGTAAGTGCTCCAGGAGCGCGGGTTTGGTAACTGTCTTCTGTATTACTCATACCTTGGGTGGCCCAATCGCCGCCAGCAACGTATGGCCCAGCATAAGTAGCCACCCCAGTTGCTGAAGGTTGAGTAGTATTTCGCTCAAAAAGTGTACTGCTTGCTGGTATCACATACACACAGTTGGCACCTGTAAGGTTATCGGCTGGTACCCCAGGGTTGCGGTCGGTATTGTTATAAATTACGATTATAGTACCGATAGGAATACATTGCCAGGTTGCATCATTAGCAAACCGCATATGCCCCCCAGCTATACCGGTGCCAGTGCCAGTAGCAAAGGTGCCGTTATTATCATCCAACACCCAGCCTCTAAGGTCTACGCAAGGGTTAGCGCAACTAGGGGTGCCTACCACCAAAAGCTCCACATATTCTTGAGCTCCCGAAGTGCCGTTAGATAGTTCATTAATAACCAATTGGGCACGTAAAGGCAATGCGGCCAGTATGGTAACAAACAGCACTGCGAGGGTCAAGCGTAAACAACTCATATCCTAGTTTCGGTCAGTGTGCAAAGTTACAACTAAACCCTGATACCATGGATGCCTAATCGTTATGTGTATGTAAAGTATTGCTGAGCGGAACAACCAAAAAAAGAGGCGCACCATTCGGCGCGCCTCTTTGCAATCAATCATGGAAAAAAGATTATGGTTGTACCCTAAACTGCGCACCGGCTTTCACCCTTATCGCGCCGTTAGTAGTATTTATCACATTATTCGGCAATGCGGATGTACCGGCAGGCACTTCAAACTCACCAGTAGTTATCTGCAAGTTGCCATTGGTTTTCACCGAGCTGCTTAGGGTTACCTTGGCGCCTCCCGTTTTGGTAATGGCAATGTTGTTGAACGATTGGGAGGTACCCGTACCGCCAGCGGCGATAGTGCTGGTGCCCGTACCGGTAAACTCAACTGTACCGTTACCGCTGTTAAAGGTACCCGTGTTGGTCCAGTTTCCGCTCAGCCTAATGGTGCTGGCAGCGGACATGGTAAGGGTGCCTTGGTTGTTGATGTAGTCGGTGGTAATCAATGTACGGCCACCGTTCAAAGTAATAGTACCGCCTGATTGAATGGTAACTGAGTTGGCCACAGGGTTTAAACCGTATAAACCAGGATAGTTTGGCCTGCCCGCAGGTATGGTAACATCGGTAATGGCGCCCGGTGTGCAATTAGTCCAGTTTTGCCAGTTAAACCAATCGTTATCCACGTCCCCGGTCCAAGTGGTAGCAGCATTAGGTGCGCTCAGTATCGTTACTGTTGCGCTGCCCTCGGCGCTCCAGCAGCCATTTACCCCCTGTGCACGGAAGTAGTAAGTACCCGAAGCGCTCACTGTTTCGCTTGACGATGCCGTAGTAGTGCTGGTGCCACCGCTGGTAGTATTCTGCCAGTAGATGGTACCGCCGGTGCCGCCAGTGGCGGTAAGGGTAGCACTGCCGCACCACGTGCCGCCGCCACTAACGCTAACCGCAGTAGGGGCAGCATTTACCGTCAACACGCTCGCATCGGAGTTTACGGTATTGCTGCATGAGGTGTTGGTAGCTACTACGCGGTATTGGTAGTTGTTAAGGGCAGTACTAGCCGGGTTAATGGTAAGCGTACCTGTGGTTACATTGCTGTAAGGTCCCCCATTGCTCAAGTTGCTCCATGCGCCGCCACCGTTGGTGCTTACTTGCCACTGGTAATTGCTTACGTTGGCCGTGGCACTAATAGTAGTAGATGCACCATCGCACACGGTGGTGGTTGTACTAGGTTGTGCGGTAATCACTGGGCCGGTTACAGTAAGTATGCCTACGTTCGAGGTGTCAGGAGGCGCGCAGCTACCAGATACAATTACGCGGTATTGGTATCCATCCAAGCTCTGTGGGGTGGTGCCGATGCTCAACTCGTTGCTAGTAGCACCGGAGTAGGGCGCTACATTGGTTACATTGGCCCAGGCACTACCACCGTTAGGGAAGGTTTGCCACTGGTAGGTAAGGCTGCCGCCGGTAGCGGTAACACCAAACAAGGTATTGCTACCAGCACAGATGCTATTATTAAAGCTTGAAGGGTTGTAGACCGTAACTGCGGGTGATGCATTAATGGTCAATGTTGCCACCGCACTGGTATCGGCACCACAGGTATTGGTAGCAATGCCGCGATACTGGTAGCCGTTCATACCGCTGGTAGCATCGTTGATACCTAGGGTTGAACTGGTGGCATTTACATACACACCCCCGTTGGCTACCGTGCTCCAAGTGCTACCGCTGTTGGTTGACACTTCCCAGCTATACCCAATGCCTGTACCAGTAGCGGTTACAGCAAAGCTGGTATCGCCCAATGCACAAACCGCGGCATTTGCAGGGTTAGCGGTAACAACAGGCGTTGCGCAAGCGGTAAACTCATCCGCACCCATATCATAGGCGCTGCCCAAGGGCCTTGCGTCCCCATCAATATCTACCGTAAGTGCAGCTAGCGTCTCACCAAAGTTTTGCACATGGCTGTATGGCCATGGGTCGTTTGGTGGAGTAAGGGAAATATGCAAATCGCCAATGGCGGTATTCAGGAACAACTCGGCAGGGTTCGCAGCGGTTGAAGACGAAGTTCCGGTAGTAATGGTTGCGGTTTTGCTATTCGCATCACCGCCACTGGTAGTCTGCCAGCCAGACAAGGTACGGTCGCCAGAAGTGGTGCCTATCCAACGGCCAACTTGACCGGTGTTTCTCGTTAGCAGGAAGTTGTAATCACTATCCCAACCTACCGATGGTGTATTGAGTGTACCGAGGTTACCAATAGCGATGTTGTTGGTGCTATTACCAGTTCTATCGTTAAAGAAGATGTTGTTGCGTATGGTAACCGCTGCGCCATTTACATTAGCAAGTGCATCAGGTATGCGGCAATACGCGTAGCTAGAGTTACTGCCGCCAACTACGGTACCGCCAATATACACCGAGTTATTGTAGAAGGCACCCGTGCGGCCACTCCTCATCCAATCAAGCAAGCCTACAATAAGTGGCCTACCATTTGGGTAGTCGCTATTGGTTATGCTCACCATGTTGTTGGCCAAGGTCCAGTTGCCGCCCGCGGCTACAATGCCATTTACTTCAGGGGCATTCGCTCGCGAATTATTGCTCATATCATATACCTTGTTGTTGCTTACTACTCCAGCAGCAGTTGCTCCATAGCCACCTAGGCCAATACCGATTCCATATATACGGGTATTATTTGCGTTGTTGGTCCAGCCCTCGGTGCAGTTTAAGTTGTACACTTGGTTGCCACTAACTTCATTACCCGTTGTGCCATTGGCTGGGAAACAGAAGATACCCGTGAGCGCATCCGGAGTGCCAACAGTTGCGTTCAAGCTACCAGAGCTTAGGTTAAACACTTGGTTGTTGCTCAATTTGATTTTACCGCCCGGATAGTTGGTAAAATCCGTTCCGTTTAAATAAAAGTTGCTACCGTGCATAATGCCCAATACCGCCTGGTATGGCAAAAAGCCTGAGGCAACATCATAAAACGCGCGGATGTTGGACACTACGTTGCCCACTATTTCGGTTTCGTTTTCATCGCCGTTCCAAATACCAATACAAACACTGGCATCAGTCTCAGCAGCGCCGTGGCCATAGTTGGCAATACCATTAATTATATTGTTTTCAATCTTAGCATAGCCAAACTCATTGCGTATGCCTAAGAAATTGCCATAACCATAGCCATTCAAGTTCATGTTGCCAATAGTGTTGCCGCTTATGGTAACACCATCATTAATGTTGGTACCGCCGTTCAGCGTGTATATGGCCCATATTTCGCTATCTGATTTATTGTTGCTCCAAGTGCCTGTTAGGCCAGGGCTAGGCAAGGCATTACCACCAATAATATTATTGCTTATAGTATGCCCTTTACTACTAGTGCCACCTTCTAGCCAAACAACATATTGGTACAAGTTGTAGTTGATAGGCTCGTAGATTTTATTACCTGTAATGGTAATGTTGTCTCCAATACCGCTGAAACTAGAGTTCTGTCGTATGTTAATAGCATTCTCGCGGAAATTAAACATCTCGTTGTTCGAGATGGTAATATTCGATTTCAAGGGCAAACTCATTGCATTTAAACCACCGATATTGATCAACGTATTGGGAGAGTTGGCAATATTTTGCGTAAGGTCACTCCGGTTACGGATAATGTTGTTGTTAATGGTAATGTTGGTGATTAACGTACCCGAACCCAGCAAACCGGCAAAGTTGATTACGCCGGGCCCTACTGAGTTGGTCAACTGGTTGTTGCCCTCAATAGTGCAGTTAGCAATGGTCACGTTCTGTGTATTGCCGTTCAGGTAGAAGGTGGGTGTAGTAGCTCCTGTAACCCTAGATGCAAAGGTCAAGTACCTGCCGCTACCGCCAAAGCTACCGTCAAAAGTTATCCTTTTGCAGCCAGCTAGGTTAATTAGCGGGTTGCCACCTGTGGTGCTGGTTTGCTGTATAGTGCGCACCAAATTCGAATCAGGCGTGATGGTTACGGTGTAGTTGCTGCCGCAATACTCGGGTATATCGCCCAATACATAGTACAGGCCCGACTCGTTAATATCGCTAACGACCTTAACAACAAGGTTGCCGCTCAAGCCACGGGTCATCAAGTTGAAGAACAGACCCGTTGCGCCATTGGCATTGAACGAAGTAAAAGTACCACCACTACCAACGGTAACTGTACCAGATAATGGCGTAGCCGCAACAATATTAAACGTTGCTGGCGCAGTATTGATAGTTGATGGCGTGGTAAGCACATCGGCATGCACTGGCGTAGAAGCACTGTAGTTGCTGTAGCCAATGTTTGGCGTAGCGGCCAAGTCTTGTGCAGCAGCATAGTACTGGTAAGTTTGGCCATTGACTACACCAGTAAGGTTAAGGGTAAACAACCAATTGCTGCCTGTATTGCTGGTAGCTGCCAGGCTGGCCCATGTACCGGTGCTTTCGCGCCACCAAAGGGTTGGCGGGAAGGTAGTAGTATCTACACCCGTAGCCGCATCTGTTACGGTGGCAGTTATATTTACCGTTAAGGTGCCACCGCAAGCCGCTTGGGCAGGAACGGTTGTAACATTAACAGCAGGCGGTACAATATCTTTAGGGGTGGCATCGGTAGCATCGGCTCCAATGTCGGTTGGGGTAGTAGAAACGTCGGTACGGTCATCGCCGTCAAAATCGACAGAGATGCCACTAATGGCAATACCGGCCTCATCGGCAGCGGTAACCCCGGTTATGTGTAGGTCAACATCGGCGGCATTGCCGGTTGGGTCTACCAAGTTAGGGTCATCCACACCTGAGTTTACGTTTTGGCCACCTGCTGCCAAGCGCAATGCGTTGATGGTGGTTAGGGGGGTGGTGCCATTGTTAACTGTAAACAGTGTACCACCAGTACCAGGGGCATAGAACAAGTTGTAGTCGCTGGTGACGTTGGTAGTGTTAGCCAAGAAATAAGCATAGTGCCTGCCACCGGTGGTTGCATTGGAGCGGGCATTTGCAAATATGTTGTTGCGAATATTTATAGAGCCCGTAGATGCAAATGTTCTTAGGGCCATACTGTTAGAAGTAGTAGTGCCTACGCCACTGCCACCTATGTATACTGTATTGAAATATATGGCGGTTGTGCCGCTGCTGTTGCTTGCACTTATGCCCGTAATCTGTTGCGATGTGGTTAAAGCTGCCCCGCTGGTATCAATACCCAAACGCACCATATTATTGCTAGCAGTTACAGGGGCTGTTGCCAAACTAATACCGGTAACTATGCCCGTTGTGGAGTTGGCTCCCTTTAAGCTATGTACAAAGTTTCTGGATACGATGCTGCTACCGGTTCCGCCGCTATAGTATATACCGGTTACGTTGGCACCAGTGCTACTGTTGCACGATAAACCATAAAGCGTGTTGTTGGATATGGTGTGTACTGGGTTGCTGGAGTTTACCGAAATACCCAATACGCTAGATGAAGTGCCGCCACTGGTACCACTGCCGTTGCTATTTAAGGTTGCAACCGTGTTGCCAGTGATGGTAAATTGGCCACCACCAGAGGTAACGATACCAACCACTTGTGATGTAGTGGTGGCGATACTGTTGGTAAGGTTTAGAATGCGGTTATTAGTATATGCGCCTGCAAATCCAGCGCCATTTACACTTAAAATACCGCCCACTATGCTGCCATTGCCGGCCGCGGCACTTGTTGCCTGCAAGCTATTGGCAACTGCAGTACTACCTATCAAGTTGTTGTCGGCAGTTACGTTGCCTGTGGTAATGTTTATACCGTAGTTGTGTATGGTTACGTTGGTACCAGTGCCGCCCACTGCGCTTACGCCACTAATCTTATTGTTAGAAATATTGCTGCTACCGGTACTTTCAATTTTAATACCGTTTACATGGCCACCTGCGTTGGTGTTAAGGGTTGCTGTAATAGAGCCATTCACTGTGGTATCACCTATTAAGTTGCCAGTAACCGTCCAAGGGGCGGTAGTAGCACCCAAATAAATGGCTGTAAACACGCCAGGGCCGCTGGTAGATGCACTGATGGTTGATACCGAAATATGATCGATAATGTTGTTGCTAACCGTTGATGCAGGTGATGCAGGCACAAATGGCAAATATATTGGCGCATACTGTGCGGCTAAACCAGATGTATACGTCATAGTGCCACTGCCATCGGCAGCGTTGCCGCCAATGTAGTTGCCTGTAATTACATAGCCACCTTGGTTGGCCACGTTGTTGTTGATGTTGATAGCCGAATGTATACCAGCGGCAGCCGCGCGGGTTGCTGTCTGGAAGAAGTGGTTGTTCTCAATCGTCCAGCTATTGTTACCGGTGCCCAGCAATATACCGGTTGATACGCCGCTTGGGTGGTGATAATCGGATATGTTACAGTTATTAATGTTGTTACCACTATTGTTAACAGCAGTGCCAGTAGTACCTACTGAGTATATAGCATTGTATGGCGTAGTGCCGTTGTCGCTAATGTCGCTATTGGTAATGGTGTTGTTGTCATTACCCGTAGATACGCCTGTTCCAAAACTGATTACGCCATTTGCAGTGCTGATGGCAGCACCTTCTATAATACAGTTATTAATAGTGTTGTTGCTGGCATCGCCGCTAAAACTAAAGGTACTGGCACCCGTAGCGTTGGTAATAGTGTTGCGGAAAACCAAGTAACGGTTGGTGCCCGTGCCACCGTTGAAGGTAGTACGGTCGGCACCAACAATACGGATAAGGCCGGTAGTAGCTGCGCTAGTAGAGGTTATTAGGCGTTGGGCTGCCGCACTACTTTGTATGGTAAGGGTATAGTTGCCCACACCGCTTTCTAACCATTGATTCAATGATACAGAGCCTGACTCAAGCGTTAGGTCGGTGGTAATGTTGGCTACCAACGGACCAGTTAAGGTAGTGGCGTTGATGGCCTCGAACAAACCACCTGCGTTGGTAAGCGATGGGTAGTTGGCACCTGTAGCACCAACCGTAACCGTGCCTGAGCAAGGTAATATGCTGAAGGTTTTAATGGTGCCACCAATAGGGAACGCACCACTAGTTAAAGCTACAGTGGTAGGGGCAGCCGTGAAGGTACCGGTGGCAATGCCCACGTTAGGTGTTGGGGCAGTATCTTGCGCCACTACAAAATATTGTAGCACGTCGCCAGGCGATACCGAGCCTGCGTTAAGTGTACTAAAGTTAATATTGAACGTATAAGGTGAGCTAGTACTAGCAGATTCTACAAACTTCCAACCGGTAAGGTCGTTGGCATCACCTGATTTTTTATAGTACACACGCGGTGCGGTGCCACTGGTTACATTTACAGTGCTTGCATCGGTAATAGCTACCGTAAAGCTATGGCTGGTAGCGCCATTGCACACACCGGTAATGTTGAAAGCGCCAAAAGCAGGTGCAGTAAGATCAATGCCTTCAAAATCGCCGGCATCTGCACCCATATCCGTTGGGGTAAAGGCAGTGCGGTCTTCTCCATCAAAGTCGAAGCTAACAGCCACGCCAAAACCAGTGCCTTCAATAGGGGTGCTTACTGGCGGGGCTTGTATGTGTAGGTCAACACCGGCACTACCTGCCGCATTGATGAATTTAGGGTCGGAACTGATACTGTTGGCATCTTCCGCTGCACCTGCTTGCCAATCTGCCAAGGTGGTGTAGTTCGTAACGTTTACTTGGCCCAATAAAGTGCCCGTGCCCGTTACAAACAAGTCATTGTAATTACTGGTTAATCCAGTAGTATTGGCAAAACGGATAGCATAGTTGCGGCCAGTGCCAGCATTTACGCGCTCATTCACCAATATGTTGTTCATTACATTGCGCGTGCCGGTAGTTACCGCACTAAATAATGCAAACGAGTTTACGGTGTTGGTAAACGTACCACCAATATAAACCGAGTTGTGATATATGTCATTGACACCTGCTGCCTCGTTGATACCGTTTATTACTGCCGAGGCGCCAGCAGTAGTGGTGCCATCTACGCGCAAACCAAGGCGAATCATGTTGTTGCTTGCGGTATAGTCGCCAGCACTAAGCAATATTCCGTTGATCGTGGTAGTAGATACGGTACTGGTGGCCAGCAACGAGTGTATCAGGTTGGCATTAAGAGTGGTTTTGCTGCTTGTACCCGCCGCGGAAAAAATGCCATGTACGGTTACCGCGCCATTGCTGGTGTTACTTATGTTATATATCTGGTTGCCGCTTATGGTATGGCCGCTAACGCCGGTGCTGTTCATAATAATACCCGCGGCCACGGCAGCGATGCCTGTCCCGGTGCTAGGGGAAACGCTGGCTATATTGTAAATTTTATTGTTTGATATATTTACCAACCCCGAAGTTACGTTTATGCCATGGTTTACCAATCCGGTGGAGGCTACCGTATGGTTGTTGGTAAGGTTTGCTATGGTATTGTTTTCAACGGTCATGTCGCCAATACCTGAGGTACTAAAAATACCATACATGCTCTGTGCGGTGGTGGTTGAACTGGTGCCCAAATTGATGTTGTTTGCAGTGCTGATACTGCCGATTATGTTGTTGCTGATGTTGCGGGTAAGGGTAGCGCTGGAGCCCCCTGAAAAGAATATGCCAGTGAAACCGTTTGCCTGTGTGGTTGTGGTGGTGTTGGTTATGGTAAACGAGCCGATGCGGTTGCCCGTAATGGTTACAAAGCCGTTAGTAGCAAATGAAATACCATAAGTGGTACCGCTAGCGGTGCGGGTAAGGGTAATGCTTCCGGTACCGGTGGTGTCGCCCACTTGGTTGTTGGTAACGCTAACGTTGTAACCATTGGAGCCAATGTGTATGCCCGAGAAAACACCTGGAGCGGTGGTGGCAGCGGAACTGGTTTGGAAACTGATGTTTCTTATGATGTTGCCCGATACTGTGCTAGGTACGGCACTAATTGCGGAATTAACGTTTAACAAGATACCCGTAAAAGTGCTGGTAGATGCCGAACCGGTAATGGTGTAGGCAGTGCCCCCGCCATCGGGCTGGAAGCCGCCGATAATGTTGTTCTCAACCACAAAACCGTCTCCTCCAAATCCTGAAGTAGATATGCTAATGGCACCGCGGGCAAGGCTTAAACCAGATGATGCACGGCTAGCGGTTTGATAGAAACTATTGTTTCTAATAGTCCATGTGTTATTGTAGTTGCCTACGTTTATGGCATAACCTCCAGTGCCCGCAACAAAGAAGTTGAAAATATTACAGTTGGCCACGGTAATATTATCATTGGTGCGGCCAGCGGTACTGCTACCTACCGAGTATATGGCTTGTAAAGGCACTCCGGTTTGGTCGCTCCTGTCGCGGATGGTGCTAAACAAGATAGCATGGTTATCGTTGCCCACACTGGTGGCGGTGGCACCAATTACAATCAAACCACTGGTGGCGGTAATGTTTTGGCCTTCAACTTGCACATATTCCAGTGTATCGTTTAGGGCATCGTTATCAATCAACACTACTGGGCCAGGGGTAGTGGTTTGGGTATTGCGCAGCACCAAACGGCTATCGGCAATTACATTAGTGCCTGTAGAACCGCCCGGCACGCCATCAAAAATAATCCTGTCAGCACCGTTTAAGTTAATCAGCGGCAAGCCACTAGCTGGGGCTCCAGCAATAACTCTATTCACAGTTACGCTGCTATGCGGCCGCACAGTTACCCTCCAAGGGCCACCTACATAGCTCAGTTGGTTGAAAACAATCGGGAAGGTCTCGCCAGCGCCGCTGTAGTTGTCGGTCAGTTCCAAGAAAACGTCGCAAGTAATGTTAGCACCATTCAATACCGTCACCGCGTCGGTAAGGGTAGCAAAGGTCTCGCCTGTGCCCACGCTGTATGCGCCGCAAAGGCTGCCCCGTTCGCCTATTTTGAAAAAACCTAAGGCAGTAGGCAGGGTAATGCTGGTAGTAAGGTCGCCAGTAGCAGGGCTGTTAGGGCTGGCACCGCCGAAGTTGCTATACGCGCCGGTAAGTGTTGCACTACGGCCAATAGCGTTATCGGCAGTAATGGTCATATCGGTATCTCGTAACCGCACCGAGCCAATAGCTGTAAGGTTGGCCGGGCTAGTGCTAGCCGATACTTGCCAGTAGCGTGCTGGGGTAGGCGCTGCGCTGAAGCCGGTGGCCGCAGTACCGCCCGCAATGGCATCCACTACTTCTGCTTGCACCACTACGGTAGCGGCATTGGTGGTAGGGCTATTGAGTGTAAAAGGGTTGTAATCGCCTTTGCCCACAGGGAAAACAAACGATACCGCCGAGACACCGTTGGGTAGCAAGCGGCGCATGGGGCCGTTTACATAGCTGGTGCTACTGCCACCTACTATGTTGGCAGCGGTAAGGCCGTTCACTTGTAGTATGTTGGTACCGGTAGTATTTAGCAAGCCACTGTTAAGGGAAATGGTAGTAACGTTTATGGGCAAATCGAGGGTTACGCCTGCAGCATTGTCTATTACCAAGTTGCCTACCACGGAGCTGGTGTAGCCGCCTATGGCAAGGTTTTGGGCACTAGTGCCTTTCATTGCCAGCACCGATGTTACGCCCCCGTTAAGGCTAATGGTGCCGCTATTGCTGTAGGTACCCGTAATGCCCAAGGTGCAGTTGCTCACAGTAAGGTTGGCGCTGCCGTTTATCACAAATGCTGCAACATCTATGCTATTGGTTATGCTCGCAACGCCTGAATTGGCCATGGTAAGCTGCCTAATAAGTGGGGTGGTAGTGCCGAAGTTGTAGGTTTGGCCAGCAGTATTTTCAATACGTACCTCCGAGCCGGCAACTGTAGCATTAAAGGTGGCACCTGCATTATAGGTAGCCCCGCCTCGCAAGACTAGTATCTGTCCGTTTACATTAAAGGTGGGGCTGCCAGTACCCATATTAAAGGCCCCAGCTACGGTGGTAATGGCACCCCCTACTGTTTTGGCACCTGCGTTGGTAAGGGTTAAGATGCCATATACTGGCTGGCTGCTTACAGTTTGTGCTTGAGCTGATAAGTAGGTTACCGTGCTACCTACGTTAAGGTTGATGTTAGCTGTTACTGCATTCAGCGGGAAGGTGGTGCCCGTGGTGGCTGAGCCCAAATTAAGGGCAGTGCCGCTGGCCATGATAACCGGCCCGCTTGCGTTAGCGGTAATTTGAAAGCCACCATCGGTAAGGGTACCTGAAGAAATATTTAAACCATATACGCCAGTAGCTTCTGCCAAGGTTTTCGTACCGTTCGCTATTCCCAGTATGGGGTACTGCGTAATAGGTAAAGTGGAAAGCAATGGCAGGGTATGAGCAGTGCCTGCATACGTGAAAGTACTATTATTATTTAAGGTAATATTAGCTGCAACAAAACCCGTTGGGAACCAAGAGGTGGCGGTACGGGTGGTTTGGTAGGTAGCTCCTGATGCTACCGAAAAGATACCAGTAGCAGTGCCTACAACGGACGCTCCACCATCGGTAAACGTACCAGAAGTTATGGTAAAGTCGTCGGCCACTTGAATGGTACCCCCAGCTGTACCTACGGAGCTGCCTTTATCAATAACTAGATTGTGGTAGATTATTGCCTTTATCGATTGACCAGTAGCACCATTATAAATTACCGTGGTGGGGGCATTAGTTATAACATTGAGGGTTGTAATGGTGCTAGTACCGCCTAAAGTAAGCGTGGTACCGGTGGCCATGGTTAGGCCACCTGCTCCGGTTAAGTTACCCGTTAATGTGAGGCTAGGATTACTGGTCCAGGTACCAGTTACGTCAAGGTTTACAAGGGTTAATGCTGAGGCACTGGTTAAAACCCTATTTGCTCCTGCTAGGGTATAAGTAGCCGTGCCCGGCACCAAAGTACCAGTAATTGTCAAGTTGTTATTAAAGGTTTTAGTGCCACTTGCACTAGTAAAAGTAGCGCCCGATGCTACATTGGCGGTGCCAGTAACGGCAAAAGTGCTGCTATTGGTTAAGAGGTTGCCAGCAGATACGTTAAGGTTGCCTGCCACGCTTATACCTGCGGTTGGGCCTCCAGTATTCACGGTTTGGCTTGTATTGTTCCAAGTGAAATTGCCAAAGGTAGATGCCACAAAGGTGGGCATGGTAACCGTGATGCCGGTAATATTTAGGTTCGATGCGGCGTTCCAAGTTGCAGTGGGTATGTTACCACCGTCGCGTTGATGATTATAAGTGCCACCTGCTGCAAAGTTCAATCCGTTGGCAATACTAGTAACTACACTGGTAGCAGCAAGGGTGGTTAATGAACCAGCTACTGTAACCCCGGGTGCTGTGGTTAAGAAAGTTGTTGTAAATGTGCTGTTGCCTACTTGCAACGCTCCGGATATATCGCCACGTTGGCTAGCAGTAGTGATAAAAGTAAGATTAACCAATCCTGTATTACCAAGTATCAAGGTTGAGCCGCTGGCCACAACCAAATTGTTGGTTGCTCCTGGGCCTGCAATACTCAAAGTAGTTGTAGATGCCGAAGAAAGGGCAACGGTTGTGTTATTGGTTACCAGCAACTGCCTTATGGTTTGGGTAAGAGGTAATGCCGTAACTGTTACGTTAGTGCCGCTGTTAAACTGCAAAATATCCGTTGTTGCGGGTGTAGTGCGGGTGGGGGTCCAGTTGGTACTTACCGCCCAAGAACCGCCCGAGGCTCCTATCCAAGTGTAGGTGGTTTGCGCAAAAGCGTTGCCCGCCATCAAGCATACCAAAACCAATGTAAGCAATACCCCTTTGTTACCCAATGTAAATTTCCCGTTCATATA
Organism: Sphingobacteriales bacterium; assembly: GCA_027483645.1. GTDB lineage: Bacteria > Bacteroidota > Bacteroidia > Chitinophagales > CAIOSU01 > CAIOSU01. Next base: position 19,983 of record JAIXUD010000022.1, on the reverse strand, counting down.
TTGTGCGTATATCTCTCCCAAAAAAAATTGCAACCTTGCCTTATTTGCCCCTTTTGTTACCCCAATATTACGGCTTGTTACTAACGAGTTAAGTTAATGCCAATTTCAACGTAATGCAATAGGTAAGAGGTTCTTTGCCAAAATATTTATTAATGGGGTAAAACATTGGCACATCTACACTTCTACCTCCATATATAAAAAGCCCTAATACCAACGGCTGCAAACATTATACTAATTGAAAACACGTAGCGCCCAAGTAGCTGCTACCTAAAGGTAGGTAGTAGCGGAAACCAGCAAGCAACTTCTAGCTAAAAATGATAGTAAATATCGTTGAAGCTTTTAAAAAAGTGTCCATTTTGAGCTGCTTTCAAAAGTGTGTCATCGTGAGCACCCAGTTATGTGGGAACTACCCTTTGCTATTTACATGCGCGCTATCTAACCACAAAGTGCACAAAGGAAATCACTAAGAACACAATGATTGCATTAGACCACTTCGACTTTTGCATGCTTCTTATCTTGATATGCGTGGTTTATACGGATAAACCACAAATACCAGTAGAGAGGCAAACAAAGAACACAAAGAAATGTTGCATTGCTCAGGGTACTTTGGGGTTCTTTTCTTCGTGCTGTTGGTATTTACCTTCACTACACCATAAGCATGGTTTAAACATCCAAAGGGTATAATTCATTGATATTGGAAGAAAATTGACCACTAAGGACACTATGAAAATGGCACTAAATCAACTAAGTACTTATAACGAGGTTCATGTTCTTTGTGATTTCCTTTGTGCACTTTGTGGTTATACCACATCACTGTCAATAGCAAAGGGTAATTCCTGCAGTAATCGGTGAACTCAAAGTAGCATCAAAAAGAAAGCCCCGCCTTTTTTGACTAAAGCGGGGCTTCTATATACAGACCAAATGGGTAATTTCTTCGTTTAGAAGTAGCTCATGCGGCGTGGGCTGAGGTACTTGTCTTTTTTGCCGAACTCGTAGCTCAGCATAATCTCGTGTGAGCCGCTCTGGTAGGCGCCGATGGCGGTAAAAGTATGGTCGTAAGCATAGCCAAGGCGCAGGCCTTTTACAAACATATACTCAACCATACCCAGTACGGCAGCAGGCTCTTGGAACGATGAACGGAACGATGCGCCAATCCAAAGGGCTTCTTTGATCAATAAGCTTACGTTGTAATCACCTTGGAAGGGAGCGTTGTCTACGTATTTAAACAAAACAGAAGGGCGTAGCTTCAAGTTCTCGTTCAATTTGATGATGGCACCACCGGTAATAAAATAGTGGCGGTACATGCGCGCGGTAAGGTCGGTACCGGCAAGTTTAACCTTGTCGCGGGTACTGGTGTTTAACATGTGCGGAATAGAGGCGCCCACATAGAATTTCTCGTTGCTGTAGTAAACACCCGCACCAAAGTTAGGGCTGAATACGTTCTGCGAGTTGTTGCTAAAGCTCGGGTCTCCACCTGTGGTAGATGTTATCTCGCTCCAGCGGTGGCGGTAGTTGTTAAATTGGGCATTGATACCGAAGGCCAATTTACCGGCCCATTTACCTTTGCCAACAGGCAAGCGGTAAGCGTAGCTGGCGGTTACGTTGGTCATGTTGGTTACGCCAATATTGTCGCTCGCTAGCGATAGGCCCAGGCCTATGCGGTCGTTCATCAACGGTGCGTGGGCAGCCAAAAGGGCGGTGCGCGGCACCCCATCGCCAAAACCGGCCCACTGGTGGCGGTATAGGGCTAGTATAACGGCGCGTTCGCGGCTACCGGCATAGGCAGGGTTTACTGCTAGGCCATTAAACATGTACATGCTGTACTGCGCATCCTGCTGAGCTTTGGCTTCTTTTACACCAACTACTCCTACAAAGAGCGTAACAATTGCGGTGAGTAATAAAAACTTTTTCATATCTGCGTTTGGTCTGTTCAAAAAAATAAAAACCCAGTATTGAAACCTTACCGCCGAAACCACGTAACAATAAGAGAATACCCTCAGTGTGTCCGGTCCGTTCCTGCGATTGGTCAAAAAAAATTCCAATACTGTCAATCAACTTCTTGCCACGCTAACAGCTTTTATTCGAGCTGGTTCTTATAACGTGTTTTATGCCATGCTATTTTATATGGTAAATGCCGGGGCTTTTTACAGCCCCGGCTTACCGTTTATCATTTACTTATTGCTTCCGCGATGTATCACTACGAAGCCTGTGTAAGGAGGCGTAGTGCCATCGTTTATTTCCAACACATAGAAGTAAGTGCCATCAGGTAGCGGTTCGCCATCCTGGTTCACACCGTTCCAGTCGTTGTTATAAGGCTGCGCCTCATATACGGTGTTGCCCCAACGGTTCATAATGATCAACTTGTTGTTCGGGAACTTGCTGATGTCGATAATCTCGAAGTTATCATTGATACCATCACCATCAGGAGAGAAACCATTCGGGATAGTAACGTTCGGACGATCTGGCAGAACCGTTACAATAACCCAAGCTGAATCACACAAGCTAGGTATACCGTCGTCACAAATAGTGTACAAGAAGCTATCGATACCGATGAAGCCATCCTCTGGGGTATAGGTAATAGTGCCACCAGGATTGATGGTAACTGTACCATGGTTTGGAGGAGTCGGAACATCGGTTACGGTAATGCCGTCACCATCAGGGTCGCTGTCGTTGCCAATCACTGGTATTTCGACAGGTGTGCCGCTAGTAGTGGTCACGGTATCGTTCACAGCAATTGGCGGGTTGTTACAGTTGCCCACACCCACGGTGTAAGTAGCGGTTAAGCTACAGCCGTTGGCATCAGTTACCGTTACACTGTAAGTGCCACCTGCCAAGTCTTCAATTACGTTGGTTTGTGCAGCGTTCGACCACTCAACCGTTGCAACACCAGTACCACCGGTAATGGTAAGCTCTATGCTGCCATCGTTGATAGAATCTGAACAAGTAACGTCGGTTACTATCGCATCCACCACCAATTGGGCAGGGTTGGTTAAAGTAGCACTAGCAGAAGCAGTACAGCCGTTAGCATCGGTTACGGTTACGGTATAAGTACCAGCTACTAGACTATCAATGGTAGTAACTCCGGTTTCGTTGTTGCTCCAAGCATAGGTGTATGGCTGCGTGCCACCTTCTACCAGTTTAATGTTTACCTCGCCATTGTTGCCGCCGAAGCACAACAGGTTAGAAGTACCCAAGGTAGAAATCACGATAGGCGTTGGCTCAACAATAGTAACTGTAAGCACGTTGCTGATACAGCCGTTAGCATCCGTTGCGGTTACTGTATAGGTACCGCCGCTCAAGCTATCGGCAGTGGCAGTGTTATCACCATTGCTCCAGTCGTAAGTGTAAGGAGCAGTACCGCCAGTTGCAGCTACTGTTGCAGTGGCATCGGCTTGGCCGTTGCAGCTTACGGTATCAGCACCTACTAGGTTCAAAGTAAGCGCAACAGGCTCGGTAATGGTTACTGCCAGCGGCTGGCTATTGCAACCGTTAGCATCAGTTACTACCAAGGTGTAAGTACCAGCACCTAGACCGGTAAGGTCTTCAGTGTTTCCAGCAGGGGTCCAACCGTAAGTGTAAGGGGCAGTACCACCAGCAACAGTTACATCAATCGTGCCATCCTGTAAGCCATTGCAAGTTACGTTGCTTGAGCTATCCAAGGTAGCAATCAATTGGTTTGGCTGAGTCAAAGTGATAATTGCAGTTGAAGAACATCCGTTGGCAGCAGTTACGGTTACACTGTAAGTGCCTATGCCAATGTTGGTTAAGCTTGCACCGCTGCCGCTTGGGCTCCAAGCGTAGGTGAACGGACCACTACCGCTTACAATGCTCACGGCAATTGAACCATCCGTTGCACCGAAGCAATTCACATCGTCGCGGTCAGCAACAAACACTACTTCTTCAGCAGGGGTTACTTCAGCAACCGCTACACCAATACAACCGTTAGCGTCGGTTACAGTTACCGCATAGGTACCAGCGTTCAAGCCAATTACGTTTGCAGTAGTAGCACCGTTGCTCCACAGGTAAGTGTATGGTAGGGTACCGCCAGTTGTGGCAATAGTGATAGCACCATCGGCTTGGCCGCAGTTAACATCTTTAATCGCAACTATTGAAACCGCTACACCATTTGCGTTCGGTACTCTTACAAACTCTGTTGCAGAGCAACCGTTTGCATCGGTAATGGTTACCTGGTACAAGCCAGCGCTCAATCCGCTTGCTGTTGCAGCGGCAGCACCATTGCTCCAAGTATAGTTATAAGGGGCAAGGCCGCCAGTTACGGTTACCGTTGCGTCGCCATTAGCGCTGCCACAAGTTGCAGGGTTGTTGGTAATGGTAGTGGTAAACGGTGAAGTTTCTTCAACTTCAATGTTCAATACCGTTGCACAACCGTTAGCGTCGGTTACTGTTACCACATAGTCGCCAGCAGCTAGGCCGCTGATGCTAGATGCAGTAGAAGCATTGCTCCACAAGTAAGTATAAGGGGCAACACCGCCAGTTACTGCTAGGCTAATGGCACCAGAGTTACCACTACCGCATACCACTGGGGTTACGGTTGGGGTCACCACGATGTCGGAAGTAGCGCTCACTGCAGCAGTTGTGCTAGCAGAACAACCGTTGGCATCGGTTACAGTCAAGCTGTAAGCACCGGCAGCCAAGCCAGTTTGAGTGTTGCCAGTACCAGCTATGCTCCAAGCATAAGTGTAAGGGGCTAAACCACCAGTTACGGAAGCATCAACCGCGCCATTGCTTGCACCGCAAGTTGCATTGGTAATACCAAGGTTGATAACCAAGGCACCAACAATATCAACCGTAGCGCTAGCAGTAGTTGTACAGCCGTTAGCATCGGTAATGGTTACGGTGTACAAGCCAGCACCTACACCAGATAGGTTAGCGGTGATGGCACCGGTGCTCCACTGGTAAGCGTAAGGGGTAGTACCACCGGTTACAGTAGTAGTTATAGTACCGTTGGTACCGCCGTTGCAGGTTACGCCAGTGGCTGCTGCAGTTGCGGTCAATACATCAGGCTGGGTAATAACCACTGGTGTGGCTACTGAGCAACCATTAGCATCGGTTACGGTCAAGGTATAGGTACCTACAGCTAGGCCGCTTTGGTTGGCAGTGGCTGGGCCATTGCTCCAAGCGTAAGTGTAAGGGCCAACACCACCGCTCACCACGGTATTGATAGAGCCGTCGCTAGCATTGTTACAGCCTACATCAAATCCTTCGGTAATCACTTCGATAGCCGTTGGAGAAGATACACGGGTCAATACAGAAGCTTGACAGCCGTTTGCATCAGTCACGGTCAATGAGAACGGACCAGAAGGCAAACTAGCAAGGTCTTCGGTAGTTGCGCCGTTGCTCCATAGGTAAGTATAAGGTCCAACACCACCAGTAACGCTAACGCTAACCGAGCCAGTGCTTCCAGTTGCGCAAGTAAGCGGGGTTACGTTATCGATAGTGATTGTTGGGCCGTCAACGTTATTCACGGTTACGGTGTTCACCAGCTCACAGCCATTAGCATCGGTAATAGTTACCAAGTAGATACCAGCAGTTAAGTTGGCAGCACTAGCGGCATTGCTACCGTTGCTCCACTCATAAGTGTAAGGGGCAGTGCCACCAATTGGGGTAATGCTGGCAGAGCCATTAGCTTGGCCGCAAGCCGCATCGGTAGTGTTTACCAATACACGCAAGCTTACAATTTCAATTAAATCCAATATCAATACTTCTTGGCAACCAACCGCGTCGGTTACAGTAGCGAAGTACGTACCGGCAGCTAGGCCAATAGCGCTTGCGCCGTTACCGTTAGGGGTGCTCCAAGCGTAAGTATATGGAGCAGTACCACCGCTAACACCTAAGTTGATAGAACCATTAGTGCCTCCGCAGATAGGATCCACAGTAGCATTGGTTACGTCAATGTCCGATGCGCCGCTTACCGCTACATTGGCAATGGCAGTACAGCCATTAACTGCATCAGTAACTGTTACTGTGTACACACCTGCAGCCAAGTTGTTGATGCTGGCAGTGTTGCCAGTACCCCAGTTGTAGGTAAATGAACCTGAACCACCGCTCACGCTTACTGCAGCCACACCGTTGGTTTGGCCGCAAGTTGCGTTGGTAGCAGCAGTGTTCAATACCAAGTTGTTCAAGGTACCGATGCTGATGGATACAGCAGTATCACAACCGTTAGCATCGGTTACAGTTACTGTATATAAGCCTTCAGCAAGTCCAGTAAGGTCTTGTGTTAATGCACCGTTGCTCCAAGCGTAGGTGTATGGTGCAGTACCACCAGTTACGGTAAGGTCAATTGCACCATCGGTGCCATCAGTACAGTTTACGTCGGTTGTGGCATAAGTAACATCCAATACGGTAGGCTGGGTGATGGTAGCAGGAGTTGAAGCGTTACAGCCGTTTGCGTCAGTTACGGTTACGGTATAGATGCCAGGGGTCAAGCTCACCAAGTTTTGTGAAGATGCGCCGTTGCTCCAACCGAAGGTATACGGACCAACACCACCGCTTACACGAACCGTTACACTGCCGTTGTTGGCGTTGTTACAGCTCACTTGGGTAGCATCCACAATTACATCGATAGCATCTGGGGTGCCTACGGTAGCAGCCAAAGAAGCCACACAACCGTTTGCATCGGTAACAGTTACGGTGTATGTACCGGCTGTCAATCCAGTGATTGCTGGTGTTGATTCGCCATTGCTCCAGAAGTAAGTATAAGGGCCTACACCACCAACAGCGCTGATGGTTACAGAACCAGTGCTACCGTTGGCACAACTTACGTTCACCAGGTTATCAATAAATACCGATGGGCCGTTCAAGTTGCCGATGTTTACAGTGGCTACGTCGCTGCAACCGCTGGCATCGCTTACGGTCACAAAGTATGTACCAGCAGCCAAGTTGCTAGCAGTAGCAGCCGTGGCACCGTTGCTCCAAGCAAAAGTGAATGGTGCAGTACCAGCAGTTACCGAAGCCGTTGCAGAACCATTTGACTGGCCACAAGTAGCATCATTGACGTTGGTAAGGATACCCAAGTTGCCATTATTGTTTTCTACTACTACTACCACTACTTGTGGGCAACCATTGGCATCGTTTACAGTTACGCTGTAAGTGCCAGCAGCCAAGCCAGTAGCTGAGTTGGTAGCATTACCGTTGCTCCACAGGTAAGTGTAAGCAGGTGTACCGCCGGTAACCGCTAGGGTTGCACTGCCGTTGGCGGCACCACAAGTAGCATTGGTAACGGTTGGGGTAACGGCTAAGGTAGAAGTACCACTCACAGCCAAGGTGCGGGTAGCGGTACAGCCGTTTTGTGCATCAGTTACGGTTACTGTGTAAGTACCGGCAGCCAAACCACTGATAGCAGCAGTGTTGCCAGCTACGCTCCAAGCGTAGGTGAACGAACCGCTACCACCGCTTACGGTTACACCAGCTACGCCGTTGCTCTCGCCACAAGTAGCATTGGTTACAGCAGTATTTACTACTAGTATGTTCTCTTCAACTATGGTTACTGTTCCACCAATAGTACAACCGTTTGCATCGGTTACGGTTACGCTGTATACACCGGCAGTTAAGCCTGTGATTCCAGCTGTGGTAGCTCCGTTGCTCCAAGCATAAGTGTATGGAGTAGTACCACCACCTACTAGTGTGCCTGCTTGTCCGTTTGAACCGCCACCGCATGTTACGTTGGTAACTGTAGGTTCAAAGGTCAACTCATTAGGTTGGGTAATGGTGAAGCTAGCAGCAGCAGTACAACCAGCAGCATCGGTTACGGTTACACCATAGGTGCCGGCAACCAAGCCAGTGATGTCTTCAGTAGTAGCACCGTTGCTCCATACATATGTGTACGGGTCATCGCCACCAGTTACGGTAATGTCAAGTGTACCGTCGCTCAAGCCGAAGCAGCTTACGTTATCAGTAGCAGTTGCTGCGATGGCCAAAGGAGCATTCTCAGTAATGGTAGCCGAAGCAGTAGCGGTACAACCGTTAGCATCTGTAACCGTCACAGTGTAAGTGCCTACAGCCAAGCCAGTAATGTCTTGGGTAGTGGCGCCGTTGCTCCATAGGTAAGTATAGTTAGGAGTACCGCCGGCAACACCTAGGTCTATTGCACCAGTGCTAGCACCGCTACAAGCTACGTCGGTTTGTCCGTCGATAGTGGCTACCAGCAAGGTAGGCTCGATAATGGTGAAGGTACCCGTTGCAGTGCAACCTTCAGCATCAGTTACGGTTACGTTGTACGTACCAGCAGTTAGGCCAGTAAGGTCTGCAGTAGTGGCACCGTTGCTCCATACATAAGTGTAAGGGGCCACACCACCAGTTACGGCAATGTCTATCGCACCATCGTTACCACCGAAACAAGATGCATCGGTACCTAAGTTAAGCCTGATGGCCAACTCTGGGTTTTCAGTAACGGTTGCGCTAGATGTAGCAGTACAGCCGTTAAAGTCGGTTACAGTTACAGTATAAGTACCAGCAGCTAGGCCAGTCAAGTTTTGAGTAGTAAGACCATTACTCCACAAGTAGGTGTAAGCAGTAGTACCACCAGCTACAGCCAAGCTAATCTCACCATCGCTGCCGCCGAAGCAGGTCACGATTTGGTCGACAGTAGCAGTAGCGGTAAGTGTTTGCGGCTCTGTTACCGTGTATGTGCCAGTGGCAGTACAGCCGTTAGCATCGGTTACGGTCAAGTTATAAGTACCAGCCAACAATCCGCTGATGTTCTGGGTAGTAGCTACATAGGTGCCAGGGCCAGTCCAAGAGAAAGTATAGGCAGGTACGCCACCAGAAATATTCAAGAATATTGAACCAGTTGGAGTACCGTTACAAGCAGCATTACGAACTTCATCAATAGCGATTACGATTGAAGGCTCTTCAGTAATAGTAGCCGTTGCAGTGGCAGTACAGCCTTGAGCATCGGTTACGGTTACGGTGTAAGTGCCAGCAGCCAATCCACTAATATCTTGGGTAGTGGCGCCGTTGCTCCATACATATGTGTAGGTAGTTGTTCCACCAGTTACACCTAAGTCAATTGCACCAGTGCTTGCACCGTTGCAACCTACATTGGTTTGGTCATCAATAGTAGCCACCAACAAGTTAGGCTGGCCAATAGTGAAGCTACCAGTTTCGATACAACCTACCGCATCAGTAACAGTTACGGTGTAAGTACCTGCAACCAAGCCAGTAATGTCTTGGGTTATGGCACCGTTGCTCCATACATAGGTGTAAGGGGCAACACCACCTGTTACGTTGATGTCAATCTCACCATCGTTACCACCGAAGCAATTCACATCGTCAGAAGCATTCAAACTTGCTACCAACTCTGGGTTCTCGGTTACGGTAGCGCTAGCAGTAGCGGTACATCCTTGAGCGTCAGTTACGGTTACAGTATAAGTACCAGCAGCTAGGCCAGTCAAGTTTTGGGTAGTAACACCGTTGCTCCACACGTAAGTGTAAACAGTAGTGCCACCAGTTACTACTAGGCTAACTTCGCCATCGTTACCGCCGAAGCAGGTTACAATTTGGTCAACAGTAGCAGTAGCTACTAACAAATCAGGCTGGGTAATGGTGAAGCTTGATGTACCGGTACAACCAGCAGCGTCAGTTACGGTTACACTGTAAGTACCAGCGGCAAGGCCAGTTACATCTTGTGTAGTGGCGCCGTTGCTCCATACATAAGTGTAAGGGCTTACACCACCTGTTACAGTAATGTCTAGTTCACCATCGCTCAATCCGAAGCAGCTTACGTTTTCAGTGCCAGTGGCAGCAATAGCCAATGGAGCGCTCTCGGTAATGGTAGCCGTTGCAGTGGCAGTACAGCCTTGTGCATCGGTTACGGTTACGGTGTAGGTACCGATAGCCAAACCAGAAATGTCTTGGGTAGTGGCGCCGTTGCTCCACACATAAGCATAAGCAGTAGTTCCACCAGTTACACCTAGGTCGATGGCGCCAGTGTTACCACCGTTACAAGCTACATTGGTTTGGTCATCGATAGAGGCAACCAACAAATTAGGCTGAGTAAGGGTAGCGCTGCCAGTATCGGTACAACCTACCGCATCGGTTACGGTAACTGCATAGATACCTGCAGTAAGACCACTAAGGTCTTGGGTAGTAGCGCCGTTGCTCCATACATAAGTGTACGGGCCAACACCACCACTCACGGTAATATCAAGGAAACCATCGTTACCACCGAAGCAAGAGATGCTAGAAGAATCAATCAACGCTGCTTCCAGTAAAGGGTTTTCGGTAATAGTTGCCGATGCATTCGCTGTACAGCCTTGTGCATCAGTTACCGTTACATTGTAGGTGCCAGCAACCAGGCCACTAGGGTCTTGAGTAATTGCACCGTTGCTCCAAATGTAAGTGTAAGGGGTAGTACCACCAGTTACAGTAAGGTCGATGCTGCCATCGTTACCGCCGAAGCAGGTTACGTTGTTATCAGCAATGGCCGAAGCAGTAAGCAATACTGGCTGTGTTACATTAAAGCTAGAAGTACCCGTACAGTTTGCACCGTCAGTAACAGTCACGCTGTAGGTACCAGCAGTCAAACCAGTAATATCCTGGGTTGTAGCACCGTTGCTCCACAAGTACCTGTAAGGGGCAACACCACCAGTCACATCAAGGTCGATGGCGCCATTGGCCAAGCCATCACAGCTTACGTTGGTAATGCTATCAGCAGTTACAGCCAATTCTGGGTTTTGTGTAAGGGTATCAGTGGTGGTAGCAGTACAACCATTGATGTCGGTAACCGTTACGGTGTAGGTGCCAACAGCCAAGCCAGTAATGTCTTGGGTAGTGGCAGTGTAGCCGTTAGGGCCGCTCCATGCATAAGTAAAGGTAGGCGTACCACCAGCAACAGAAATGTCGATTGAGCCAGTGTTACCACCGTTACAAGCAATGTGTATTGAGCCATCTACCGTGGCTACCAACACATCAGGCTGGGTTACCACATAGGCGTTGGTGTAGATACAACCATTGGCATCGGTTACGGTCAGGTTATAAGTACCAGCTGCTAGGCCAGTAATATCCTCGTTGCTAGAGATAAAGCCAGCAGGGCCGGTCCAACCATATATGTATGGTGCAGTACCGCCAGTAGCTACTATGCTTATTGAGGCATCGATACGTCCGTTACAAGTAGGTATGATAATGGTTTCTGCAACCGCAATGGCAGCAGCAGGTTGGCCGATGGTATCGGTACCGGCAACTGTTACACCAAAGGCATCAGTTACGGTTACGCTATAGATACCAGCGATTACACCAGTTAAGTTTTGGGTAGTAGCGCCGTTGCTCCACAAGTAGGTAAACGGTGCGTTGCCATTGATTACGGTAAGGGCGATAGAGCCGGTAGCCGCACCGAAGCAATCTACACTGTCGTCATCCAAAGCAATACGCATGGTATTGTAAATGGTGATGTAAGCAGTTGCTGTGTCGCACAAGCTAGGTACACCGTTATCGCAAAGGATGTAAGTAAATTGGTCAGGACCAGTGTAACCAGGGTTTGGTACGTAGGTAAAGCTACCGTCAGGGTTGATGGTCAACGTACCGTTGCTTGGCCCTGTGAACTGTGGAACCGTAACCGTGATAGTGTTACCATCTTGGTCGTAATCGTTAGGGATTACGGTGCTAACGATGGCGATGCCTTCTTCAGTAATATAGGCGTCATCAACCGCTACAGGAGGCAAGTTGCCACCACCGTTCGGAGGCAATACGTGCACCGTTACCAATGCGGTATCGCACAGGCTAGGGTTACCGTTATCGCACAATACGTAGGTAAAGGTGTCGTCGCCAACAAATCCTGTTGTTGGAACATAAGTAAAGGTACCGTTAGGGTTGATGCTGGTTACCGTGCCATTGGTTGGCGGGGTAATCAAAGTAATACCTACGGTAATAATGTCAGCAGTATCCGGATCGAAGTCGTTCGGGATAACAGTACCAGTTACAGGCGTGTTGATGTACGTAACGTAGTCATCAGGGTTAGCAACTGGTGGGTTGTTATCATAGTTGAACGGCGGTATTACGTGGATGGTTACCGTTGCCGTGTCGCACAAGCTAGGTATGCCATCGTCGCAAATCTGGTAAGTAAACACATCAGTACCAATGAAACCAGCGTTAGGAGTGTAAGTGTAAGCGCCAGTAGCAGGGTTGAAACCGCTGATGGTACCGTTGGTGGTAGCAGTAAGCTGACCAAACACTACGTTGTCACCATCCGGTTCTTCGTCGTTAGTAGCAACAATACCGCTCACTGGAGTATTCACCAATGTGTTGTTGATGTCGTTACGAGCCAAAGGAGGCTGGTTGGCAGGGTTTTGAATTAGGATGTAAGCAGTTGCGGTATCGCACAAGCTAGGCACGCCGTTATCGCAAAGGATGTATACAAACTGGTCAGGGCCTACGTAGTTAGGGTTTGGCACGTAGGTAAAGCTGCCATCAGGGTTGATGGTCAAAGTACCATTGCTTGGGCCGCTAAACTGTGGAACCGTTACGCTGATTAAGTTACCATCGGTATCATAATCGTTAGGGATTACAGTACCGTTGATTGGGTTGTTCACCTCAGCATAGAACGCATCATCCACCGCTACTGGAGGCAAGTTGCTCGGGTTGCTTGGGTTGTCGTACACGGTAATTACTACAGTAGCAATGTCGCACTTCGGCCCAGGGGTACCGTTGTCGCAAATCTGGTACTGTAAGGTATCGTTGCCTACAAAGCCAGTAGTTGGCGTGTAGGTAAAGTTACCGTTAGCGTTGATTATTATAGTACCGTTTGAAGGGTCTTGAATCAAAGTAACGGTTACGGTAATCACATCAGCAGTATCAGGGTCGTAATCGTTGTTGATTACAGTGCTACCGAATGGTGTGTTGATGTAAGTGATAAAGTGGTCGGCATTAGCAACTGGTGGGTTGTTGAACGGATCTTTTGGATCGTCAATCACCTCAATGTAAACCGTAGCCGTATCGCACAAGCTAGGGATGCCATTGTCGCAAACGAAGTAGGTATAAGTATCCTCGCCAACAAAGTTGTTGTCAGGGGTGTAAGTATAAGTGCCGGTTGCAGGGTCAAATGAAGTCAAAGTACCATTGCTTGGGCCAGTGATTACGGTGAAGGTTAGGTCATCGCCATCAGGGTCGCTATCGTTGGTAGAGATATCTCCGTCAACTGGTACGTTCTTCAGGGTATTGTTAATGTCGTTGCGCGCAATCGGCGGCTGATTCGCAGGATTCTGAATCAGGATGTAAGCCGTTGCGGTATCGCACAAGCTAGGCACGCCATTATCACAAAGGATATACACGAATTGGTCAGGACCTACATAGCCAGGGTTTGGTGTGTAGATAAAGCCACCGCCTGGGGTCAAAGTCAAAGTACCATTGCTAGGGCCACTAAATTGTGGAACAGTAACGCTAATCTGGTTGCCATCAACATCATAATCGTTAGGGATTACGGTGCCGTTAACTGGCGTATTCAATTCGGTATAGAACGCATCGTCAACGGCTACCGGAGGCAGATTGCCTGGGCCGTTGTTCGGGTTCTCCAATATGGTGATTACTACGATTGCAGTATCGCACTTAGGGCCAGGGGTGCCATTGTCGCACAACTGGTAAATAACGGTATCCTTGCCAACATAACCAGGGTTAGAGGCATACAAGAAGCTACCGTTAGGGTTTACTAGGAAGGTACCATTGTTAGGGCCATCAATCAAAGTAGTGGTTACTGCAATTTGGTCAGCAGTATCAGGGTCGTAGTCGTTGTTGATTACAGTGCTACCAATTGGGGTATTCACATAAGTTACAAAGTGATCGGCATTGGCAACTGGCGGGTTGTTAAACGGATCTTTCGGATCGTCCAAAACCTCGATGTAAACCGTTGCGGTATCGCAGAGGCTAGGTACACCATTGTCGCAAGCATAGTAAGTGTAGCTATCCTCACCTACGAAATTGTTGTTAGGGGTGTAAGTATAAGTACCAGTTGCTGGGTTGAAAGCTGTTAGAGTACCATTGCTTGGGCCTGTGATTACGGTGAAAGTAAGGTCATCACCATCAGGGTCGCTATCGTTAGTAGAGATGTCTCCACTAACCGGTACATTCTTCAGGGTATTGTTAATGTCGTTACGGGCAAGTGGCGGGCAGTTAGCCGTGCCTACGCTTACCGAAGCAGTTTTGATACAACCTTCAGCATCGGTTACAGTTACGGTATAAGTACCAGCAGATAGGCCACTGCGGTTTGCAGTGCTCACTCCCCCACCCCAGTTGTAAGTGTATGGCGAAGTGCCACCAGTTACGGTCAAGGTAACGGTACCGTCATTAAATGCATTACAGCTTACCGCGGTAGGCGTTGCAGTTAAGGTTAAAGAGTCGGGCTGGGTAACTACTATGTTTGCCAGCGCACCTTGGCAACCCAGAAGGTCGCTTACGGTTACGCTATAAGTACCAGCCGCAAGGCCAGCAATATCTTCAGTATTAGCACCATTGCTCCAAGCAAAAGCCAAACCACCATTACCACCAGTTACGGTGATATTAATGGTACCATCGTTGCCACCGTAGCAGCTAACGTTGCTGGTAGCAATTGGGTCGATAACTACGCTGATAGTATCTGGCTGTGTAACTACAAAAGACTTGGTAGCGGTACAACCGCTCAAGTCAGTTGCGGTTACGGTATAAGTGCCCGCAGTTAGGTTCTCTAAGTCTTCGGTTTGGGTCCCGTTGCTCCATTGGAAAGAAATAACGCCCGTACCGCCATTGGCACTGATATTGATGCTACCATCGTTGCCACCTGCGCACGATACCGGAGTAACGTCAGAAGGCAATCCGATTAAATTGATTGGATCTGGCTCAACTAATAAGAAGAATACCGCACCGGTACAGCCATTGGCATCGCCAACTTCAACACCATAAAGGCCAGAAGTAAGACCGCTCAAATCTTGGGTGGTACCTAAAGTATCAATCGGCAAATAAGTATTCAAGTCATAGCGAACCCATAGGTAAGTATAAGGTGCGGTTCCACCGGTTAGGGTAAAGTCCAGTTCACCATCGCTTCCGCCGGCGCAGCTAATGTTGTTAATAAATACGTTGTACTGAAATTCAGCTGGCTCGCTAAGCGCAATGCGGTTTACAATACCTGTGCAGCCATTAGCATCAGTAACGGTTACATTGTATATGCCTGCAACCAATAATGAAATGCTAGATGTGGTAGCGCCGTTGCTCCAGGCATAAGTAAATGGTGGGGTACCACCCAAAACGTTGTTAATGGTTATGCTACCATCATCCGTTTGGTTGCACGATGCATCTTCAACTGTATATTGCACAGTTAAGCTACTACTACCTACTACTAGGCTGCCCAAGGTAGCCGTTTGGCTAGCGGCATCGGTTACCGTTACGCTGTAAGTACCTGGGGCTAGGCTGCTAATATCTTGTGTAGTAGCACCATTGCTCCACAAATACGAAAAAGGAGCAGTGCCCCCTGTAACTGTTAAATCAACCGTACCGTTGTTTGTACCTGTGCAGGTTACGTTGGTAGGCAACGCGGTAAGTTCCAAAACGCCACTAGTCGTGTTGCACGAGTCTATAATGCAAGTTGAGTTGGTGCCGTAACTGGTAAATACCATATTGGGTTGGCAAGTAAAGCTCACCCACTGCTGTGCCGTAGTAATGGCTGGCAATGTAGTATTCCAGCGCAAATCGATACAGTTGCTGTTTCCTTGGGCATTAAAGTTATTCACTTTGAAACCAAGAGTGCTAACCTTACGCCAAGCGCCACCTGTAGGTATCGAGTTGGCGGCTGAGAACTCCACCAAGCCAAATGACCAGATGCTGTTCTGCTGCGCAATACTCGCCGAGCCAGCCATAATTTGTTGGCTAATGTGCGGGTTGCCGAGCATGCTGCTGTTATAGGTAAAACGCAGGCTCATGCTGGATACACTATACGTGGTACCGGTCGGATTACTCAACTCGATATCCACGAAAAGTGAATCATTGGCACAATCCAGTCGCACATTGTTGAACCTAATATCGATATTAGGTCCGACCGGTGGACAGGTCTGAGCGTTGGCAGTATTACCCAATAAAAGCAGGGTAAGCACAACCCAAACAAGTGATAAGTATTTTCTCATAGACTCATTTTTACGTAGTAGCACTAAATACGGATGCATTTTAGGGCTATTTTTTTTCCGAATCAACTATTTATTTTTAATCCGTTTCAATCTTTTTATAAAAACCTAATGTTTATGCGCTTCTCAATTACCTTACTCCAGAGAATTGGTTAAAGTTACCCAACCACTTCGGCAAGTCATTCGAGTTACAATCGCAGTCCATGTTAAAATCGCCCGGCGAATATATATCGAATTTATTGAAATCACTACCAAAGTTTACAAAATCACTAGAGTTGATGTCGAAGTTGCAATCACCGTCGCCAGCGTGCATACCATAAATCGGTCCGTTTGCATCAGTACCCACCACTTTTTGGCCAGCAGTTGCAGGCGCACCAGTAATGAACGATTGCATACGGGTAAAGTCAACTGGGATAACACCGCCGTTAGCAGGATCAGCACACATTTTTACTGGGCTCATGATGCCCATATGGTTTCGGTGCTCCACAACTACATACAATGAGTCGCTTGGGCTACTGTTCAATTGGAAGATAGTATCACCAGTTATGGTCCTTACTTTTCCATCTTGGCTCAACAAGCCAGCAACTTTATAAATCTCCGTGTTGCGGTCAATGCCCGAACGGAACGAAACCAATACCCAATCCACTACATCGTTGCTTAGGGAAGCTACGCTTTCGGTACCACTGTAACCCATTGTTGGGCTACCATAAGGCTGGAACAATGGAACCGTGTTACACTGGGTGCGCAGTTTGTTCTGCATCATCATGTTCGATTGCTGGAACGGACCTTCCAATATCACATCGATAGTGAACTCTATGGTACGGCAATTAACATTAGAGCCAACTTGGAAGCTATTGGTTACAACACAGCCATTGTTATCAGTTACAGTTACGGCGTAGGTACCAGCAGCCAGCGTGCCTAAGTTTTTGGTTGTGGCGCCGTTGCTCCAGTTGTAAGTAAATGGAGAAGTACCACCTACCACATTCAACTGTATGGCACCGCTATTGCCACCAGCACAAGCCGGGGTAATGTTGGCATTCAATACTATGGCCGCAGGCTGTTGTACGTTTACCGCTACAGTAGCCACACACAACCGGGCATCAGTAACCGTTACGTTGTAAGTACCAGCAGCTAAGCCACTAATGTCTTGCATGCTTGCACCATTGCTCCAGTTGTATACATAAGGGGCAGTGCCACCGGTTACCGAAAGATCGATAGCGCCATTGCTACCTTGGAAACAACTTACCGTTGTAGTGCTTGCACCCAAAGTAAGCGGACCAGGCTGAGTAACCACTATGGTTCTGATTGCAGAGCAACCATTAGCATCGGTAACAGTAACGGTATATGAGCCAGCGCGCAATGCGGTAAGGTTCTGCGAAGTAGCATTGTTGCTCCAACGGAAAGTATAAGGAGGCGTTCCACCGCTTATGGTATTCGTAATGGTACCATCAGCACCCAAGAAGCAACGTACTTGTGTTACTTGGGTTGAGATAGCCAATGCACCTGGGGTAGTAAGCGATGTGCTAGCGGTAGCACTACAGCCATTAGCATCAGTTACAGTCACGGTGTAGCTGCCACCTGCCAAAGCGCTAAGGTTTTGCGAAGTGGCACCGTTGCTCCATGCATAAGTAAACGGAGCAGTACCACCTATTACGGTAAGGGCTACTGAACCATTGTTTTGGCCGTTGCAAGTTGGGTTACTACCTAGGGCAGTTGCTGCCAATTGTGCTGGCTGGGTAATGGTTACACTAGCAGTTGCTACGCACTGTACCGCATCTGTAATGGTTACGGTATAAGTACCAGCTGCCAAACCTGTACGGTTTTGCGTGGCAATGCCACCACCCCAATTGTAGGTAAACGGAGCGCTACCGCCCGTTACGGTTACCGTTACAGTGCCATTGCTACCACCGAAGCAGTTGACATTGGTACCAGCAGCAGAGGCGGTAAAGCCAGTACAAGCAGGCTCGGTAATGGTTTGACAACCTGTAGCGGTACAGCCGTTAACATCGGTTACCGTTACACAATAGTTGCCTGCACGGATGCCGGTCAAGTCTTGAGTAGTGCCACCATTGCTCCAAACATAAGTGAATGGTGAAGTACCACCTACCACGCTTAGGTCAATCGCGCCGTTGGTGCCACCGTTGGTGGTTACATTGGTAGGCACGAAGCTCAAAGTGATAGGTTGAGGCTGCACTACAGTTACTGCTACGGTAGCCACACAGTTGTTGGCATCGGTAACAGTTACGTTGTAAGTACCGGCAACCAATCCACTAATGTCCATAGTTGTAGCACCAGTGCTCCAACGGTAAGTATAAGGAGATACGCCACCAGTTACGGTCAAGTTGATGGCACCATTGCTACCACCGAAACAGCTAACCGTGGCCGGTATGCTACCCAAGGTAAGCGGGCCAGGCTGGGTTACAGTTGCGCTGGCCGTGGTAGTACAACCGTTGGCATCGGTAATAGTTACAGTATAAGTACCTACGCGCAGAGCGGTCAAGTTAGCCGTAGTAGCGTTGTTGCTCCAACGATAAGTGTAAGGGCCTACGCCACCAGTTACAGTAGTATTAACCGCACCGTCAGCTCCCAAGAAACAACGAACGTTTTGCGGGGTAGCAGTCGCAGTAAGGGCAGTAGGCTGAGTAATGGTAAACGATTCAGTATCGATACAACCTTTAGCATCTGTAACGGTTACCGTGTAAGTACCGGCAGCCAAGCCAGTGCGGTTCTGCGTGGTAACGCCACCACCCCAGTTGAAGGTGTATGGAGTGTTGCCACCAGTTACGGTTACAGTAATGCTAGCGTTGTTACCAGCGTTGCACAACACATTGGTGTTGGTGCCAATAGCACTCAATACTAAAGGTTGGTTAACCGTTGCAGATGCGGTAGTAGTACAGCCATTGGCATCGGTAACAGTTGCGGTGTAAGTACCAGCAGCTAGGCCACTCAAGTCTTGAGTGGTAGCACCATTGCTCCAAGCATAAGTAAATGGAGCAGTACCACCAGCTACCGATAGGTCAGTTGTACCAGTTTGGTCGCCGAAGCAATTAACGGTAGAACCGGTAGCGCTTGCAGTCAACAAGGTAGGCTGGGTAACGGTAGCAGATGCAGTGGCAGTGCAGCCATTAGCATCGGTTACTGTTGCGCTGTAAGTACCAGCAGCCAGGCCGCTCAAATCTTGGGTAGTAGCACCGTTGCTCCACACATAAGTGTAGGCAGTAGTACCACCAGCCACGGTCAAGTCAACAGTACCGGTTTGGTTACCGAAGCACAACACAGCAGAGCCGGTAGCGCTAGCAGTCAACAAAGCAGGCTGGGTAAGCGTAGCCGAGCCAGTGCCGGTGCAGCCGTTGCCATCTGTTACGGTTACATTGTAAGTACCAGGTGCCAAGTTGCTGCGGTTGGCAGTAGTCGGCTGGCCAGCACCCCAAGTGTAAGTGTAAGGGGCAACGCCACCGTTTACAGTAGTAGCCAAAGCACCACTGTTGTTGCCGAAGCAAGTCAAGTTAGTTGGAGTTACTGTTACTTGCAAAGCGCTCTGTTGGTTAACAGTAGCTGTTGCGGTAGCGGTACAGTTGTTCCTGTCGGTTACAGTCACCGTGTAAGTGCCTGCGACAACGCCAGTAATGTTCTGGGTAGTAGCGCCGTTGCTCCAGATGTAAGTAAACGGAGTAGTTCCGCCAGTTACGCTTAGGTTAACGCCACCGTTGGTAGCACCGAAGCAAGCGATATTTACAGGGGTTGCAGTTGCAACAACCGGTTGTGGCTGTTGGACAGTTACACCAGAAGTGCTTACACAACCGTTGCGGTCGGTAACGGTTACGTTGTAAGTACCAGCGGTTAGGCCAGTGATATCCTCGGTAGTAGCACCGTTGCTCCACAAGAA